>CAWJJM010000011.1:0-212378 GCA_963843275.1 uncultured Acidobacteriota bacterium
CCGCGCAACGCCGCGAGGGGGGGCTCCCGGTCGCCGGAGCGACCGCGCCCACGGATGATCGCGACAGCGCCCCCGCCGAGCGGGCCGCCGCCCCTGCTCCCGTGCCCGCGCGGCGCGATCCGGCCGGGGGCGACGCCGCGACCGCCGCGTTCGAGCGCGGCACGGAGGCCGCCGTGGCGCCGCGACCGACCGGCGACCGGCCGGCGGCCGAGCGGCACGCTCCCAGCCGCCCCAGCCGCCCCAGCCGCCCTCTGTACACGCTGCAGCAGGTCCACGAGAGGACCGGGGTCCCCTACCCCACCCTGGCGCTCTATGCCGCCGCGGAGGCCGACCGCATCCCGGCCGTGGGCGAGCGCTACGCCCGCCTCTACCCGTACGAGGCGCTGGCGGTGTTCTGCCGACTCCACGCGGAGCGCACGCCGGGGTGGACGGCCCCGGCACTGCCGCCTCCGCCGGCCCCCGGTGCCGGCGAGCTCTCCGACCGCCTCGAGGCGCTGGAGCGCTCGCAGCACCGCCTGGCGGACGAGCTGCGCGACGCTCTCGCCGAGCTCGACCGGCCCTTCTCCGGTTCCGGCTCGGCCTGGATCTAGGCGGCGCCCGCGGGCGCGGCGCCGCGCCGGCCCGCGCACGCCGCCCGCCTCCCCACCTCCCGACCCACCTCCGCGCCCCGGCCGACCGCCCGCCCGGAGCGGCGCCGCGGATCGCCGCTCGTGACGCCTCGTGCGGCCGCTCCGCGTCCGCTCCCGGCCGACCGCTCGCGAGAGGCGCCCACCGCCGGCCGGTGCGAATCCGCAGCAAAGAAAAACGCCCGCGCCGAAGCGCGGGCGTCGAAAGGCCAGCCGTGAGGCCGGAGCCTAGAACTCGAAGCGGAAGCCCACCTCGTACCGGCGCGGGGTCTGCCAATCGGTCGCGTCGCCGAGCTGGAGACCGCCACCGCAACCCTGAACCAGGTTGCACTGGTCGATCTGTTGCTCGCTGCTCAGCACGTTGATCACCGTGCCGATGAGCTGGGCGCGGGTGTCCCCGAAGGTGAAGCCCTTGCGCAGCTCGACGTCGAGCTGGTAGTTGTCCGGGCCCCGGCGGCTGCCGCGCGGCTCGGCGTACACGTAGTTGTCGCGGTAGGGATGCTCCTCACCGTTCAGGGTGTCGGTGACCGGCGTCCACGGGTACTCGGACGTCCAGAAGGCGTCGACCCCCACCGTCATCTGCCAGGGGAGCTGCGCATACCCGTTGATCTTCACGTGGTGGTGCGCCTCGTCGAGGCCGTACCGGTTCACGAAGTCGAAGGGATAGTTGTCGAAGGCCACGCCCGCGTTCTGGGTGTAGCCCACGTTGCCCTTCGAGTCCGAGTAGGTGTAGGACGCGATGAAGTGCAGGCGGTCGGTGGGACGGGTCTCGAAGCGGGTGATGACACCCTGGTACTTCCGCTTCAGGCCCGGCAGGTTGGCGGTGACGTAGTAGTCGCAGGAGTCGCTGCCGTTGACCACCGGCCAGTTGCCGTCGCAGGTGTCCTCGAAGTTGTCCTTGGTGTCCTTGTTGACGTAGGAGACCTCGAGCGAGGTGCGCGGCCCGAAGGCGTGCTCGACGCCGAGGATGAACTCGTCCGCGTACATCGGCTTGAGGCCGGGGGCGATGATCGAAGGCTGCGACGAGTTGTCCGTGTAGTACCAGTAGCCGTACGGGTCGAGGCCCTGCGGGTCATTGACCTGGTTCGGGAAGTTGAACCCGCCCAGCGTGAAGCCGCCGCCGATCATCGAGCACTCCTGCGGGGTCAGGCCCAGCAGGTAGGCGTACCGGGTGCACGACGCGTAGTAGACCGTCGGCGAGAAGTTCACCCGGGCGTGGCTCGGCAGGGTCAGCGCGTTCGGGTGCATGAAGCGGCCGGCCGAGGCGCGCACCACCGTGGTGGCGTCGCCCATCACGTCCCAGGCGACCCCCAGGCGCGGCTGGACCTTGTCCATGTCCGCCACCTTGTCGCCGATATCGTTGTTGAAGCTCACCGTGTCGTACCGCACACCGAGCTTCGCGGTGACGCGCGGGTTGATCCGCCAGGCGTCCTGCACGTAGGCCGTTTCCAGCTTGCCGTCGTACTCGGCCGGACCGGCGTCGGGCGACAGCAGGTAGAAGTACGGCCCGCCGTTGACGTCCTGGTAGTAGCCGCCACCGGTGGCGAAGTTCTGCGAGCTGAAGTACAGGTCGTTGTACTCGACGCCGCCCTTGAACTCGTGCGAGCCGCCGACGTTGTCCAGGAAGTAGGTCAGGCTGGTCTTGTACTCGTCGCGGTCCCGCTTCGAGTACTGCCGGTTGGTGTAGTTGACCGAGTTGACGCCCGTCGACACGTCGGTGTGCCCCTGGGTGACGAAATCACCGCTCTCCGGGAAGGCGTTGAGCTCCTGGCGGTTGATGCCGACCTTGAAGTCCCAGAACGCCGACTGCGACAGCACGCCGTCGACCGCGCCCTGGAAGATGTCGCCACCCTGCTCCTGGAACCCGTTGGCCTCTTTCATCACGAAGCGGCCGGCGTCGGTGTTGTCGATGTCGGCCGGGTCGCCGGAGTACTTGCCGACCACCCGCCAGCTGTCGTTGGCCTGGTAGGTCAGCTTGCCCAGGTAGTAGTTGCCCACGAACTTGCGGGTCGACGGCGCCTTGGCCGGCGTCCGCCGCGAGTCGGTGTACTCGTAGGCGGTGAAGAACCACAGCTTGTCGCGCAGGATCGGCCCACCCAGCGTCGCCGCCGGGTTGAGGAACTTGACCTCCTGGTCCTTCTTGTCGAAGTGGTCACCGTTCTCGTAGAAGTCGTTGTCCCGGTAGCGCACGTCGACCGTTCCGGAGAAGTCGTTGCCGCCCGACTTGGTGATCAGGTTCACCACGCCGCCGGTGGCCTGGCCGTACTCGGCCTCGAAGCCGCCGGTGTGCAGCGCGACCTCCTGGATGGCGTCGAAGTTGAAGTTGACGCCGAAGGTGGAGGTCACCGGGTCGGTGGTGGTGATGCCGTCCACGTAGTAGGCGTTGTCCCCCAGGGTCGAGCCGAAGACATTGGGGTTGGAGCCGCCGGTGACGCCCGCGGTCTGGGTCAGCACCGACTGGTAGCTGCGGTTGCCCGAGCCCACCACGGCCTGCGACAGGTAGTCGGCGTTGAACACCTGGCCGGTGCCCACCTGCTCGGGGTCGATCACCGGCGCCTCGGCGGTCACCACGATCTCCTCGGAGACGGTGGACGGCGAGAGCTGGGCGTTGACCTCGGCGGTGCGGTCCAGGCGGACGGCCACCGTGGCGGTGCGGGTGGCGAAGCCCTCCAGCGCGAACTGGACCGTGTAGGTCTCCGGCTGGAGCTGCGGGAACTGGTAGACGCCCTGGGCGTCGGTCACCCGGATCCACGGCCCGCCGAGCACCTCGTCGGACGACAAGGTCACGGTGACGCCGGGAGCGGGATCACCCGAGTCGAGGGTGACCTGCCCACGCAGATCGCCGGTGGTCGCGCCGAACGCGAGACCGGTGACCAGCAGGCAGAGGACCGCGAGGGCGGTCGTTTTCAGACTGAGTCGCATTGGTTTCCTTCCTCCAGGATGGAATCTGGCCGATTGGGGAGCGGCCCCCACTCGCGCGGTCGGTCGTCGACCGCTCACCGATTCTAAGCGCAAGGCCGGTGCCAGCGCCACGGGACAACGTAAACGCCTGTCAGCAGGGGGTTTCCTTCCCCTCCGGGGGGCCGCCGGCGCCGCCCGGAGGGTCAGGAAATTGGATATCACTCCAGAAATTTGGATCGCCTAGGGGGCGACCTCGAGCTCGACGGTGCGCTCCACCGTCTCGCCGGACGCCTTCTCCCGGACGGCCAGCTCGAGCGTGTAGTCGCCGGCCTCCGGCAGGCCGCCCAACGTCAGGCTGCTGCCGTACATCCACAGCCCTTCGCGCACCGGGGAGAGCACGAGGTCGGTGGTGAACGGCGAGCCCAGGCGGTGTCCGTCGCGGCGGACCGTCACCGTCGCCGCCACCCGCGGCGCGCCGCCCGGCGGCGCCTGGACGTACCCGAAGTAGGAGAGGTCCTGTTGCCGGGTGACCCGGTGCGACGGCAGCAGGTGCCAGCCGCCGACGTTGAACGGCGACCCGAGCGGAGCGTCCTTCTGCTCGACGACCCGCGGCGCCGTCCACACCGGCGACAGCCAGACGCCTGCTTCGCCGACCGGGGCCAGCGCGACCTCGATGTGCCGCACCGCGACCGCCTCGGCGCCGGCGCCGGCCGCCAGCTCGAGCGCGTACTCCCCCGGCTCCAGCCACAGGGTCGCCTGGTAGGCGCGGCCGTCGGGCCGCTCGATCGGCTGGAAGGGAAGCTCGGCGAGCGAGGGTGCGGCGTCTCCGGGCGCCGACCAGCGGGCCACGAGCGCGTCGACCGGCGCGGCCTCCGGCGGCAGCTCGAGCTGGAGCCAGAGCGGCCGCTTGTCCCCGCCGCCGCCGTATCCGGGCTCGGTCCGCAGCGCCGCTCCGTCGGGCCACGGTGCCGGCTCGGCATCGAGCCAGGCCCGCGCCGCGGGCGGCAGCGGGACCGCCGCCTCGGACGCTCCCGGCGCCGCCGGCGCCGCCGCCGACGCCCCCGGGGCCGGCGTGGCGCTGGCCGGATGGCGGGGCCGCTCGAGCTCGGGGTGGACCAGGTAGGCCTCGGGAGCCTTGCGCAGCACCCGCAGCGTCAGCCCGCCGGCCCGCGACGAGCGGTCGAGGACGAACTCGTCGCTGCCGCGCTGGGTCTCGTAGAAGCCGACGACCAGCCGGTCGGTCGGCACGGGCACCGGCAGGCGAGCGGTCTCGTACTCCCAATAGACGAAGGAGACGTCGGCGGTGCTCTCGCCGGCGATCGATCCCCCCGGGTTCATCTCGCGCACCGTCTGGTCCCCCATCCGGCGCGCGGCCGCCCGCGGCTCGCCGAGCAGGATCAGCACCTTCCCGCGGTCGGTGAGGGCGCCGCGGTGGGTCTCGCTGCCGAACCGGGCGTCGGCCAGCGCGACGCGGCGGTCGAACTCCTGCTTGAACTCGTTGACCGGGGTGTCGAGGTCGGGATCGCGGCGCGACCAGAACAGGTCCACGAAACGCTGCGCCTCGGCGTCGTCGTGGATGCTCTCCCACTGCCGCTGCTCCTGGTGCGTCATCAGGTACTGGACGGGGCCCTCGCCCCATCCGGCGAAGGCCTCGGACAGGTCGGCCCGCGCCACCGGGACGGCGGTGAGGACGAGCGTCGTCGCGATCAGGGTCTTGCGCAACATCGGAGGTTCCTCCTGTGGAGATCCGTGGGACGGCCCGCACTCCGGACGCGGCGGCCGGCTCAGGCGCGACTGTCCCAGACCGGCTCCGCGACCCCGCGGCGGTGGTTCTCGATCCGCCCGAGGACGAACAGCAGGTCGGACAGCCGGTTCAGGTAGCGCAGCGCCTCCGCCGAGACCGTCTCGGTGCGGGACAGCGCCACCACCCGCCGCTCGGCACGCCGGCACACGGCGCGCGCCAACTGCAGGCGCGCCGCCGCCGGGGCCCCACCGGGCAGCACGAAGTTCGACAGCGGCGCGAGCTCGCCGAGGAGATCGCCCTGCCACCCCTCGAGACGGAGCACGTGCCGCTCCTCGATGCGCGGCCCGGCCGGAGCCGGCCCGGCGGCCGTACGGGACAGCTCGGCGCCGAGGTGGAAGAGGTCGTTCTGGATCGCCGCGATCCGCGCCGCGACGTCCTCCTCCAGACCCCCCGCCACCGCCACGCCGAGCGCCGACGCCAGCTCGTCGACCGCACCGCAGGCCTCGATCCGGGGGTGCTCCTTGCCCAGGCGCTCGCCGCTGGCGAGCTGCGTCTCGCCGCGGTCTCCGGTGCGGGTGGTGACTCGGGTGATCCTGGGCACGGCTCCTCCGGCGGCCGCGGGGAGCGGCGCCGTTGCGCAGGATAGCGCACCGTCCGGCGGAGCGGGAACGCGACAGGGCGCCGCCGCGTTGTGCTCCCTCGGCGGCCCCCGGCAGCGCGGACTCCGGACCGGGCGGCGGCGGTGCGATGGCAAAGACGCGGCGAGCTCCCAAGACCCCCCGACCGGACCGCCCCCCGGCGCCGCCGCCGGGCGGTGACCTCGCCCCCTCGACGCCGGCACGGCCGGGCTGGCTCCACCGGCTGGCGCTCGTCGCCCTCGGGGTGGCGCTCGCGGTGGGCCTGCTGGCCGCCCTCGAGGGAGTGCTCCGCCTGGCCGGGGCCGGCGAGGACCTGCTCTACGACGATCCCTTCGTCGGCTTCGCCCCGGGCAGCGAGCTGTTCGCCCGCCAGCGGCTGCCCGACGGCAGCGAGGTCTACGCCACCCGGCCGGAGAAGCTCGCCTTCTTCAACCCCCAGCGGTTCGCGGCCCGCAAGCCGGCCGGCGGCTACCGCGTCTTCGCGCTCGGCGGCTCGACCACCTTCGGCCGCCCGTACGACGACCGGGTGTCGTTCGCGCGCTGGCTCGAGCGCTACCTCGACGCTGCCGACCCCTCGCGGCGCTGGGAGGTGGTCAACGCCGGGGGCGTCTCCTACGCCAGCTACCGCGTGGTGCTGCTGATGCGCGAGCTGGTGCGCTACCAACCCGACCTGTTCGTGGTCTATACGGGCCACAACGAGTTCCTCGAAGAGCGCAGCTACGGGGACCTGGTGCACCAGAACCCGCTCCTCGGCCGGCTGCGGATGGACCTCTCCCGGCTCCGCTTCGCGGCCCTGGCGCGGCAGGTTTGGCGGCGGGCCGAGGGCCCGCCCGCGAAGCCCGCCGGCACCCTCGCGCCGGAGGTCGCCACCCGTCTCGACGGCTGGACGGGCCTCGCCGCCTACCACCGCGACGAGACGCTGGAAGCGGCGGTGGTCGAGCACTTCACCTACAACCTCGAACAGATGGTCCACCTGGCGCGCGACCACGGCGCGGCGATCGTCTTCGTCGAACCGGTGGAGAACCTCAAGGACTTCTCGCCCTTCAAGTCGCAGCACGCCGACGGCCTGCCGCCGGCCGACCGCCGCCGCGCCGAGGAGCTGCTGGAGCGCGGCGAGCAGCGTCTGGCGGCCGGCGACCCGGCCGCTGCGCTGCCCGCCCTCGAGGCGTCACGCGACCTCGACCCGGCCTACGCCGAGACCCGGTTCCGGCTCGGCCGCGCCCTGCTGGCCCTGGGGCGCACCGAGGAGGCCCGCGCCGCCTTCGAGCAGGCCCGTGACCTCGACGTCGCCCCCTTGCGGGCACTCGGTGCGCTGCACCGCGCGGTGCGCCGGGTGGCGGGGCGGTTGGACGTCCCCCTGGTCGACCTGCCGGCGCTGCTCGCCGCCGACGACCGGCGGCGCGGCGGCAGCGGCATCCCGGGCGACGAGCTCCTGCTCGACCACGTGCACCCCGACATCCCCGTCCACAGCCTGATCGCCCGGCGGGTGCTCGACCTGCTGGCGGCCGACGGCGTCGTCCACCCGGCTCCCGGCTGGGGCGAGGAGCGGGCCGCGGCGATCTACCGCCGCGTCGTCGGCTCGCTCGACCGTCAGGACTACGCGCGGCGTGATCTCAACCTGGCGAAGGTCCTGGGGTGGGCGGGCAAGCTCGAGGAGGCCGAGAGGCCGCTGGTGCGGGCCGCCGCGGTGCTGCCCGACGACGCCGAGGTGCAGCTCAACCTCGGCGTCCTCTACCAGCGCACCGGCCGGCCCGCCCCGGCCCTGGCGGCGCTCGACCGCGCCGCGGCGCTCGCCCCCGAGCGCCCCTCGGTCCACTTCAACCGCGGCGTCGTCCTGACCCAGCTCGGCCGCACCGACGCGGCGATCGCCGAGCTCGAGCAGGCCCTGCGCCTGCGGCCGGACTACCCGGAGGCCGAGCACGACCTCGGCGTCCTCTACCGCCAGCGCGGCGACCTCGACAAGGCGGCGGCCGCCCTGCGGGCCGCCCTCGCCGCCCACCCCGACGCGCCCGAGGTGCAGCGCAACCTCGCCCTGGTCGACCGCGACCGGGGGCGCTTCCGGGAGGCGGTGGCGGGCTTCCGGCGCCTGCTCGCCGCGCATCCCGACGACACCGCGGCCCGCACCGCCCTCGGGGTCACCCTGGCGTCGATGGGCCGGCTGGACGACGCCGCCGCCGAGCTCGAGCGCGCCGCGGCGGCCGCAGGCTCCGGCGCGGAACCGCTCTACAACCTGGGCCTGGTCTACGCCCGCCAGGGGCGCGGCGCCGACGCCGAGGCCACCTACCGGCGGGCGCTCGAGCGACGGCCCGACCACCCCGACGCCCTCAACAACCTCGGCATCCTGCTCGCCTCGCGGGGCGAGCTCGACGAGGCCCGGGAGCTCCTGGCGAGGGCGGTGGCCGCGGCCCCCGACAACGCGGACGCGGTCTTCAACCTGGGGGTCGCGGAGGACAACGCCGGGCACCCCGACGAGGCGCTGCGGCGCATCCGGCGCGCCGTCGAGCTGGCGCCCGACAACGGCCGCTTCCACTACGCCCTGGGGGCCCTCTACGCCGCCCGCGGCGACCTGGCCCGGGCGCGGACGCACCTCGAGCGCGCCACGGCCCTCGGCCAGGCGGTGCCCCCGGAGCTGCTGGCCCGGGTGCGCGCCGGCGGCTGAGCCGCGGACCGCCTGCGGAGAAAGAAAAAGCCCCGGCCTCGCGGCCGGGGCTCGGAACGGACCGCTGCCGGATCCCTAGAAGCGGAACCCGACCGAGAACCGCCAGGTGCGCGGGGTCTGGTAGTCGTTCTCGTTGACCGCCTTGCCGAAGGTCGAGGTCTTCTCCCAGTTCACCCCCTCGACCGGCGTCTCGGTGAAGGGATTGAAGGACTTGATGACCCGGATGCCCTCGTTGTCGTCGAGACCGTTGGGGTCGAAGACCCCCTGCTCGTCGAACACGTTGAGGACCTCCGGCTGCACGAACAGCTCCACCGAGCGGCCCCAGGCGTTGAACTCGAAGCCGTAGTTCAGCGACAGGTCGGAGCGGTGGATGTCGTCGGTGTGGAACGCGTCGCGCGCCGTGAAGTAGTAGGTGACACTCGACGGCGGGGTGGCGTAACCGGGGTTGGTCACGTACGGCCGCGTGTTGAGCGTCGCGTTCGCGGCGTAGGGCTGGCCGGAGGTGTAGTTCTCGAGCCAGCTGACGCTCAGCCGGTGGTGGTCGCTGTTGACCAGGTCGTAGATCGCCCAGGCGCGCAGCTTGTGCCGGGCGTCCACCCGCAGGTCACCGTCCGGGCGGTTCCAGCTCGCCTGGCTGTACTCCGGGTAGCTCAGAGCCCCGTTCAGCAGCGGCCCGCTGGGCCCGTTCTCACCGTCGAAGTTGCCGCTGGTCTCGGACAGCGTGTAGTTGACCGAGGCCGACAGCTTGTCGGTGAACCGGTAGCGGAGCTGCGTGTGGAGGCCCTTGTACTCGCGGCTGATCCCGGGAGCATAGTTGCCGACCAGGCTGAGGTCCGCCGGACCGGACGAGGTGTCCACCTTGCCGTTGTCGACCGTCGTCTTCTGGCCGTAGAAGTCGTTCCACTCGCGGACCACGAGGTCGGCCCGGACCAGGCCGCGCGAACCGATCCGCTTGGTGGCCCCGATGCTGTACTCGTCGACCGACGGCGAGCTGACGCCGCTGCGGATCTGCGTCGTGGCACCGGGGATGTCGACGCCCTCGAGGTACTGGGCGATCGGTGCCGTGCTGCTGATCTGGTTGAGGTCGAAGACCCCGCCCTGCGACGTGTACCAGTCGAAGAGGATCCCGAGCGCCGTGGCCGCGTCGACGCAGTCGACCCCGGGCACGCAGTTGACGTTGACGGCCGGCCCGGCGTAGCGGTAGTCGTACAGGCCGATGGCGCCGCCGCTCGACGCGTCGTCGGCGACGCTGTTGGCGAGCGCCGCGACGTAGGTGCCGTAGCTGGCGTTGAAGACCAGGTCGCCGTCACCGTGCAGGTCGTAGGAGGCGCCCAAACGCGGGCTGAACTTGCTGTCGTCCGCCACCTTGGCCCCGCTGGAGTCGACGCCGTCGTTCTGGTCGTAGCGCACGCCGAGGTTGAAGCTCCAGTTGTCGTTGAGCTGCCAGCGGTCGTTGACGTAGTAGGAGTTGGTCTTGAACGACGTCGGCCGCGCCAGGTCGAGGTTGAACACCGCGAACCAGCGGATGACCGGGTAGTTGTCCGGGTCGGCCGGGTCGAACACCGGGAACGGGCTACCGTACGTCGGGTCGAGCGCGATCTGGCCGCCCTGGCGCACCACGTCCGAACCGTAGACCGTGAAGTCCGAGCCGGTCTGGTGGTTGATCGAGAAGCGCTCGTCCTTGAAGGTGTCGTAGCCGAAGACCAGGTCGTGGCTCCCCAGGCCCTCGGTCGACAGGAAGTACGAACCCTTGGCCAGGAAGTCCTCGTTGTTGCGCTCCTCGTCCTCGCAGGAGCCGCAGAAGGTCGGCGCCCAGTAGCGGAAGCTCTCGCCGAGGGTCCGGATCAGGGTGCCCTGGATGATGTCCGGGACGCCGCCCGAGCCCTTGCCGATGACGTAGTCACGCTTCGAGTACTGGCCCTCGACGAAGAAGTTCGAGGTCAGGATGCCGGTGTAGTTGATCGACTTGATCTTCTGCGGGTCCTCGCGCTGGGTGACGCTGCGCAGGTCGAGGACGGTGCCGAAGATCGAACCGTCGCGGGTGCGGTCGATGTCGATGTAGGAGCCGATCAGGGTGTGGCTCGGGTGCGGCGTGACGGTCAGCTTGCCCTCGAGCCGGGTCTCCGAGTCGGTGGTGGGGTAACTGATGTTGGTGATGCTGGTCTGGTTCGAGCTCGACAGGTCACGGTCGCGGCCGGCGCCGAAGAACCAGATGTGGTCCTTCCACAGGTAGCCGCCGAGGGTCGCCTCGTAGATCTTGTTGACCTCGTCGGTCTGCGTGGTGGTCAGCGGGGTCTCCGACTCCCAGCTCTGGTTGGTGAAGCTGGTGCGGAACGAGCCCGAGAAGTCGTTGCCGCCCGACTTGGTGATCGCGTTGACCACGCCGCCGGTGAAGCGGCCGTACTCGGCCGACACGCCGGAGGTGGCCACCGTGGTCTCCTGGATGGCGTCCTCGATGAACAGCGGCAGCACGTCGCCGCGGATGTTCTCGTTGATCGACACGCCGTTGACCATGAAGAGGTTCTCGAAGGTCGGAGCGCCGGAGATCGACGGCGACGACGACGACCCGAAGCCGGTGTCGGAGACGCCCGGCGCGAGCTGGATGGTCGTGGCGACGTCGCGCGAGACCGGCAGCGAGTCGACCTCGTTGGCGGTCAGGGTCGAAGCGCCGGTCCCGGTCTCGGAGATGGCGCCCTGCTGACCGGTCACCACGATCTCCTCACTGACCTCGCCGAGCTCGAGCTGGACGTCGGAGATCGCCGTCTGCGCGGCGGACATCTTCACGTGGCGGACCGCCGAGTTGAAGCCCTCGAGCTCGTAGGTCACGTCGTACTCGCCCGGCGGCAGGAAGGCGAGCTTGAAGTCGCCGTTGCTGTTGGTGGTGGTCGAGCGTGCCCCCTGCAGCGCCGGCGAGCTGGCGGTCACGGTGACGCCCGGCAGCACCGCGCCGCTCGAGTCCTGCACCCGCCCGGTGAGGGTACCGCTCGGGTTCTGGGCGAACGCGGCCGGCGCCAGCATCAAGCCGGCGAGCAGGCAGACGGCCACGAAGGTCGCCCCACGATAACGACTCGTCCTCATTTGCAGATCTCCTTTCGTGCGCCCCCATCGGGGAAGCAGCTGGTTCACCTACCTTGAGCTTCCCGAAGGAAGTGGGTAGTCCTCTCCTATCTGCGGACAGCGATTCGGAGGGGGAGCATTGCAAAGAGCGGACCACTTGTCAAGAGCGCGCGCCGGAACAATAACTTCAATGGAATCAGCTACTTGAGGAGACGGCCCGGAAACGGTCGGAAGCCGCCGGCCACCGCTCCGGGACGAGCCCCCGGATAACCCGCCACAATCCGAGTCCCCACCGGACTTTCCGCTCTCCAATCGATTGGAGGGCCGTCCAAAGGAATGGATCGGCGAGGCGGGAGGGGGGCCGACGGGTGGCGACGGGGAGCGAGAATGCCGGAAAAAGAAAGAGCCCCGGCCGCACGGCCGGGGCTCGGGTGGAACCGCGGAGAAGGTGGACTAGAAGCGGAAGCCCACCGAGAACCGCCAGGTGCGCGGGGTCTGGTAGTCGTTCTCGTTGACCGCCTTGCCGAAGGTCGAGGTCTTCTCCCAGTTCACCCCCTCGACCGGCGTCTCGGTGAAGGGATTGAAGGACTTGATGACCCGGATGCCCTCGTTGTCGTCGAGACCGTTGGGGTCGAAGACCCCCTGCTCGTCGAACACGTTGAGGACCTCCGGCTGCACGAACAGCTCCACCGAGCGGCCCCAGGCGTTGAACTCGAAGCCGTAGTTCAGCGACAGGTCGGAGCGGTGGATGTCGTCGGTGTGGAACGCGTCGCGCGCCGTGAAGTAGTAGGTGACGCTCGACGGCGGCGTGGCGTAACCGGGGTTGGTCACGTACGGCCGCGTGTTGAGCGTCGCGTTCGCCGCGTAGGGCTGGCCGGAGGTGTAGTTCTCGAGCCAGCTGACGCTCAGCCGGTGGTGGTCGCTGTTGACCAGATCGTAGATCGCCCAGGCGCGCAGCTTGTGCCGGGCGTCGACCCGCAGGTCACCGTCCGGGCGGTTCCAGCTCGCCTGATCGTACTCCGGGTAGCTCAGGGCTCCGGTCGTCACCGGCCCACCGGCGCCGGTCTCCCCGTCGAAGTTGCCGCTCGTCTCGGACAGCGTGTAGTTGACCGAGGCCGACAGCTTGTCGGTGAAGCGGTAGCGGAGCTGGGTGTGGAGGCCCTTGTACTCGCGGCTGATCCCGGGGGCGTAGTTGCCCACCAGGGTGACGTCCGCCGGCCCGGACGAGGTGTCCACCTTGCCCGTGTCGAGCGTCGTCTTGTCACCGTAGAAGTCGTTCCACTCGCGGTAGACGACGTCCGCCCGGACCAGGCCGCGCGACCCGATCCGCTTGGTGGCGCCGAAGCTGTACTCGTCCACCGAGGGCGAGCTGATGCCATTTTGAATCTGCGTCGTGGCGCCGGGGATGTCGACGCCCTCGAGGTACTGGGCGATCGGCGCCGTGCCGCTGATCTGGTTGAGGTCGAAGACCCCGCCCTGCGACGTGTACCAGTCGAAGAGGATCCCGAGCGCGGTGGCCGCGTCGACGCAGTCGACCCCGGGCACGCAGTTGACGTTGACGGCCGGCCCGGCGTAGCGGTAGTCGTACAGGCCGATGGCTCCGCCGCTCGACGCGTCGTCGGCGACGCCGTTGGCGAGCGCCGCGACGTAGGTGCCGTAGCTGGCGTTGAAGACCAGGTCGCCGTCACCGTGCAGGTCGTAGGAGGCGCCCACGCGCGGGCTGAACTTGCTGTCGTCCGCCACCTTGGCCCCGCTGGAGTCGACGCCGTCGTTCTGGTCGTAGCGCACGCCGAGGTTGAAGCTCCAGTTGTCGTCGAGCTGCCAGCGGTCGTTGACGTAGTAGGAGTTGGTCTTGAACGACGTCGGCCGCGCCAGGTCGAGGTTGAACACCGCGAACCAGCGGATGACCGGGTAGTTCTCCGGGTCGGCCGGGTCGAACACCGGGAACGGGCTGCCGTACGTCGGGTCGAGGGCGATCTGGCCGCCCTGGCGCACCACGTTCGAGCCGTAGACGGTGAAGTCCGAGCCGGTCTGGTGGTTGATCGAGAAGCGCACGTCCTTGAAGGTGTCGTACCCGAAGACGAGGTCGTGGCTCCCCAGGCCTTCGGTCGACAGGAAGTACGAGCCCTTGGCCAGGAAGTCCTCGTTGTTGCGCTCCTCGTCCTCGCACGAGCCGCAGAAGGTCGGCGCCCAGTAGCGGAAGCTCTCGCCGAGGGTCCGGATCAGGGTGCCCTGGATGATGTCCGGAACGCCGCCCGCCCCCTTGCCGATCACGTAGTCGCGCTTCGAGTACTGGCCCTCGACGAAGAAGTTCGAGCCCAGGATGCCCGTATAGTTGATCGACTTGATCTTCTGCGGGTCCTCGCGGTTCATGTTCACGCTGCGCAGGTCGAGGACGGTGCCGAAGATCGCGCCGGACCGGGTGCGGTCGATGTCGATGTACGAGCCGATCAGGGTGTGGCTCGGGTGCGGCGTGACGGTCAGCTTGCCCTCGAGCCGCGTCTCCGAGTCGGTGGTCGGGTAGGGAGTGTTGGTGATGCTGGTTTCGCTAGAGCTCGACAGGTCGCGGTCGCGGCCGGCGCCGAAGAACCACAGGTGGTCCTTCCACAGGTAGCCGCCGAGGGTCGCCTCGTAGATCTTGTTGATCTCGTCGGTCTGCGAGGTGGTCAGCGGGGTCTCCGACTGCCAGCTCTCGTTGGTGAAGCTGGTGCGGAACGAGCCCGAGAAGTCGTTGCCGCCCGACTTGGTGATCGCGTTGACCACGCCGCCGGTGAAGCGGCCGTACTCGGCCGACACGCCGGAGGTGGCCACCGTGGTCTCCTGGATGGCGTCCTCGATGAACAGCGGCAGTACGTCGCCGCGGACGTTCTCGTTGATCGACACGCCGTTGACCAGGAAGAGGTTCTCGAAGGTCGGGGCGCCGGAGATCGACGGCGACGACGACGACCCGAAGCCGGTGTCGGAGACGCCCGGCGCGAGCTGGATGGTCGTGGCGACGTCGCGCCCGACCGGCAGCGCGTCGACCTCGTTGGCGGTCAGCGTCGAAGCGCCGGTCCCCGTCTCCGAGATGGCGCCCTGCTGGGCCACGACGACGATCTCCTCGCTCACCTCGCCGAGCTCGAGCTGCGCGTCGGCGATCGCGGTCTGCGCCGCCGAGACCTTCACCTGCCGGACGGCCGAGTTGAAGCCCTCGAGCTCGTAGGTGATCTCGTACTCACCAGGAGGCAGGAAGGCGAGCTTGAAGTCGCCGTTGGCGTTCGTCTCGGCGACGCGCGCCCCCTGCAGCGCCGGCGAGCTGGCGGTCACCGAGACGCCCGGCAGCACCGCGCCGCTCGCGTCCTGGACCCGCCCGGTGAGGGTGCCGCTCGGGTTCTGGGCGACGGCGGCCGGTGCCAGCGCCAGTACGGCGAGCAGGCACACGGCCCCGTGGATCGCCCGTCGGTTGCCATGCTTCTTCATTTCCAGCTCCTTTCGTCGGCCTCCGCTCGGGACGCCGCGCGTTGCTCCGTGCCGGGGACGGACCGGAGACCCGGTCCTCCCCATCCTTCCTCGAACCGATGCTGGGCAGGGAGGTGCAAGGGGTGGACCGCACCGAGGGGACCGCCGCGGGCCGTCCGAGGGCGCACGGAGCGATCCCGACGATGTCGGGCAAGTCATTTGAAATCAATAATCTAAAGCGGCCCAGACGGCGGCGTCCGGACTGCGGGGGAGCGGTCCGGCGCATTGGACCGGGCAATTCAATCTCTTGGTTCCGCGCGCCGACAGCAAGATGCGTGCTAGCCTGCCGCGCCGGAGCCGCGCCCCATGCCCGCCGTCGTCAGCCCCAGGTCCCCGGCCCCGCTCCGCCGGGCGGCGCCCTGGGCCGCACTGCTGCTGCTGGCGGCGGCCTGCGGCCCCGACGCCGCCCCTCCGGACGGCCCGGCCACCGCGGCCCCGCCCGCCGCGGCGGCCGCCGCTCCGCCCTTCGTCGACCGCGCCGCGGAGGTGGGCCTCGACTTCGTCCACTTCAACGGCATGTCCGGCCACCTCTACCTCGCCGAGATCACCTGCGCCGGCGGCGGCCTGGCCGACCTCGACGGCGACGGCGACCTCGACGCCCTGCTGCTGCAGGGCAACATGGTGGGCGAGCACCCGGTGGCCGAGGCGTCCGTGCCGCCGCGCTACCCGGCGCCGCTGACGCCGCGGCTCTACCGCAACGAGCTGGCGCCCCGGCACGGCGAGGCGGCGCTCCGTTTCACCGACGTCACCGCCGGGGCCGACCTGCCGGCGGGCGACTACGGCTGCGGGATCGCGGTGGGGGACGTCGACAACGACGGCCTGCCCGACGTCTACCTGGGCAACCTGGGCGGCAACCGCCTGCTCCACAACCTCGGCGACCTGCGCTTCGCCGACGTCACCGCCCGCGCCGGCGCCGACGACCGGCGCTCCAGCGTCGCGGTGCTCTTCTTCGAC
This sequence comes from uncultured Acidobacteriota bacterium, assembly GCA_963843275.1. Classification (GTDB taxonomy): domain Bacteria; phylum Acidobacteriota; class Thermoanaerobaculia; order Multivoradales; family JBCCEF01; genus CAWJJM01. The sequence continues at coordinate 16,078 of CAWJJM010000011.1, forward strand.
TACGATCGGGACGGGTGGCTCGACCTGTTCGTGGGCAACAACGTGGAGTTCGACAACACCGGGCGGACCGTCTGCTACAGCCTGACCGGCGCCCCCGACTACTGCGGGCCGGGGGCCTACCCGGCGCAGCCCGACCGGCTGCTCCACAACCGGGGCGACGGCACCTTCGAGGACGTCACGGTGCGCTCGGGGCTGGCCGGCGCGCCGTCCCGGCCGACGCTGGGGGCCGTGGCCGCCGACTTCGACGGCGACGGCTGGCTCGACCTCTACGTGGCCAACGACGGCCAGCCCAACAACCTGTGGATGAACCGCCACGACGGCACCTTCGAGGACCGCGCCCTGCTCGCCGGCAGCGCCGTCAACGCCAACGGCGCGGCGGAGGCGAGCATGGGGGTGGACGCCGGCGACTTCGACGACGATGGCGACGAGGACCTCTTCCTCGCCCACCTGATCAAGGAGACCGACACGCTGTACGTCAACGACGGGACGGGGCTGTTCAACGACGACACGCTGGGGGCGAGCCTGGGGCCGGCCAGCATGCCCTTCACGTCCTTCGGCGCCGGCTTCCTCGACTACGACAACGACGGCTGGCTCGACCTGCTGGTGGTCAGCGGGGCGGTGACCGACCTGCCGGAGCGGGTGGAGGCCGGAGACCCGTTCCCACTGGAGCAGCGCAACCAGCTCTTCCACAACCCGGGGTCGACGGGGTCCGCCCTCCGCTTCGTCGACGTCAGCGCCGACGCCGGGCCGGCCTTCGCCGTCGAAGAGGTGTCCCGCGCCGCCGCCTTCGGCGACGTCGACGATGACGGCGACCCCGACGTGCTGGTGGTGAACAACAACGGGCCTGCCCGCTTGCTCCTCGACCGGGTGGGCCAGGACCGTCGCTGGCTGGGGCTGCGCCTGGTGACCGGCGACCCGCCGCGCGACGCGCTGGGCGCGCGGGCGGCGCTGCGCTGGGACGGCGCCCCGCGGCTGTGGCGGCGGGTGCGCGCCGACGGCAGCTACAACGCCAGCAACGACCCGCGGCTGCTCTTCGGGCTCGGCGACCGCCCGGCGCCCGCGGCGGTGCGCGTGCGCTGGCCGGACGGCACCGTGGAGGACTTCCCGGCTCCCCCGATCGGCCGCTACACCACCCTCGCCCGCGGCTCCGGCTCGCCGGCCCCGGAGGCGCGATGAGCCGCGGCGGCCGCCGCCCGGCGGCCGGCGTCCTCGCCGCGGCCCTGGCCCTGGCCGCTTGCGGTCGCGGCACCGTCCCCGGCGAGGCGCCGGCGGCCGCGGTCGCCACGGTGCCCGTGCCCGAGCCCGACCTCGCGCACGCCGAGCCCGCCGTGCGCCAGCAGATCGCCACCCGGCGCGACGCCCTCGACGCCCTGGCGGCCCACCCCGACGCCGACCCCGCCGAGCTGGCGCAGGCCTACGGCGACCTCGGCCTCGTCTACATCCCCTACGACTTCCTGGCGGCCGCGGCCGCCTGCTTCGACAACGCCGCGGCACTGGCCCCCGACGACTACCGCTGGGTCTACCTGCAGGGCTACCTGCGCGGCATCCAGGGGCATCCCGCCGACGCGGCGCCCTTCTACCGGCGGACCCTCGAGCGGCGCCCCGACTTCCTGCCCGCGGTGCTGCGCCTGGCGCGCGCCGACTTCGACCTCGGCGACCTCGACGCCGCGGAGAAGCAGTTCCGGCGTGCCCTGGAGCTCGACGCGGGGTCCGCCGCCGCGGAGGAGGGCCTGGGACGGGTGGCGGCGGGACGCGGCCGCCCCGGGGAGGCGGCGGCGCACCTGGAGCGGGCCCTCGAGCGCCAGCCCTCCGCCACGGCGGTGCGCTACGCGCTGGGGCAGGCCTACCGGGACCTCGGCCGCCGGGACGAGGCCGAGAAGCTGCTCGCCACCAGCGGCGACGTCACCACCCGCATCCCCGACCCCCTGATCGCCCCCCTCGCCGAGCTCGCCGCCGGCGCCCAGTTCTACATCGTCCAGGGCGCCGAGGCCCTCGACGACGGCGACTACCGCCAGGCCGCCGACGCCTACCGCGAGGCCACGCAGCGCGACCCGGACAACCTCGCCGCCTATCAGGGGTGGGGCTTCAGCCTGGAGAAGCTGGGCGACGCGCCCGGGGCCGTCGCGGCGTTGGAGGCGGGCCTGGCGCGCGGCGGCGCCGCCACACCGGAGACCCGCCAGCAGCGCCTCCGCATGCTCGCCCAGCTCGGCGCCCTGGAAGCGGGGCGTGGCCGGGACGGCGCCGCGGTCGACGCTTGGCGGCACGCCCTCGAGCTCGACCCGGGCCGGTCCGACCTGCACCTGCGGGTGGGCGACGCCCTGGCGCGCCAGGGCCGCTTCGCCGAGGCCGTCGCGAGCTACGACCGGGCGCTGGCGGCGGCGCCGGCGGCCGCCGCCGCCCAGGTCCTGGAGAAGCGGGCCACGGCGCAGGTCAACCTGGGACACCGCGCCGAGGCGGTGGCCGACTTCCGGCGCGCGGTGTCGGCGGCGCCCGGGGACGCGCAGCTCCGCCTGCGCTTCGCCGCCGCCCTCGAGTTCCTCGGCGACGCGGCCGGAGCGGCGCGCCAACGCGGCGAGGCGCGGCGGCTGGCGGGGGGCGAGGAGGCCCCGGCGCTGGTCGAGGCGCGCGCCCAGGAGGCGCTCCGCAGTGGCGACTGGGCCACGGCGGCAGGGGCCTTCCGCAGCCTCCTGGAACGGCACCCGGACGACGCCGGGGCGCGCTACGGGCTGGCCAGCGCGCTCGGTGCCGGGGGCCGCTACGACGAGGCCGCGGCGGAGTTCGACCGCCTGGTCGCGGCGGAGCCCCGGCACGGGGCCGCCCACCGGGGCCGCATCAAGGCGCTGGTCCTGGGCGGCCGCTACGGCGCGGCCCGGATGGCGCTTCAGGAGGCGCTGAAGAACTTCCCGCGCGACGCGGGGCTGGCCCTGACCCAGGTGCACCTGCTGTCGTCGGCTCCCGACCCGCGGGTGCGCGACGGCGCCCTGGCGGTCGAGATCGCCGAGCGCCTCACCGCCGACCGGCCCGACGACCCCGCCGTCCGCCACGCCAACGCCCTCGCGCTGGCCGCGGCCGGCCGCACCGCCGACGCCGCCACCCTCGAGGAGGGGCTGGCGGACGCCGCGGCGGCGGCCGGCGACGCCGCCGTCGCGGCGCGCCACCGCGAGATCGCGGCGGCGTTCCGGGCCGGCAGGGCCTGGCGGGCCGAGCGCCCCGAGGAGATCCTGGCGCCGCTGGCGGGCTGAGCGTGCGGGCCGCGGCTCAGGGGTAGAGCCGTTCGACGCTCCAGCCCTCGCCGCGCCGCAGGTAGAGGAGGCGGTCGTGCAGGCGGTGGAGCTGGTTCCACCAGAACTCCATCCGCTCCGGCCGCAGCCGGTAGCCGCCCCAGAACTCCGGTCGCGGCACCGAGCGGCCGGCGAAGCGCGCCTCGAGCGCCGCCACCCGGCCGATCAGCCGGGCGCGCGAGTCGAGCGGCTCGCTCTGGCGCGACGCCCAGGCCGCGATCTGGCTGCCCCGGGCCCGGCTGGCGAAGTAGGCGTCGGACTCCTCCGGCGGCAGGCGCTCGGCGGGGCCCTCCACCCGCACCTGCCGGGCCAGGGTCGGCCAGTGGAAGCACAGCGCCGCGTAGGGGTTCTCGGCGAGCTGGTGCGCCTTGCGGCTGCCGTAGTTGGTGTGGAAGACGAAGCCGCGCTCGTCGACCTGCTTGAGCAGGACCATCCGCACCGCCGGCCGACCCGCCGCGTCGGCGGTGGCCAGGGCGCAGGCGGTGGCGTCCACCGTCTCGCGGCGACGGGCCTCCGCCAGGGCGCTCTCGAACTCGGCGATGGGATCGGTGGGGCGCGGCATCGGGGAGTCCAACCTCCGGCGCGCGAGACTACCGCACCCCCGGCCTCACCGGGCGCCGGCGACCAGGTCGCGGTCGTCGGGGTGGCGCTCCAGGTAGGCGCGGACGAAGGGGCAGGTGGGGAGGACGTGGCGCCCGTGGGAGCGTGCCCAGTCGAGGGCGCCGCGCACCAGCTCCCCCCCGACGCCGCGCCCGCGCAGCTCGGTGGGGACGAAGGTGCGGACCAGCTCGAGCGTACCGTCGTCGCGGTCGCGGAAGTGCAGCTCCGCCTCCCGTCCGTCGACCCGGGCGTAGAATCGGCCTTCCGAACCGTCGTGGTGGACTTGCACCCTCGTCCCGTCGTCCGCCTGCATGCGGGACGTACGGCTTCAAACGGCGTACCAGGTGGGTCCGCTCCCCGGCGCGCGGGAGGCCCGCTGCCCCGGACCGGCGGTTTCGTGCACTTCTCTACGTAGGTGATGACTCCACTGCCGTCGATCCGGGAGCCCACGATCCACCCTCCGCCCAGCGACCCGGTGCCGCCGCACCGCTTCACGCGCCTCACCGCGCGCCGCGTCGCCATCGGCTACGCGCTGTTCGGGGTCGCCTGGGTGGGGGGGACCGACCTGCTGATCGAGCGCCTCGGCCTGTCGCCCGCCGCGCTCGCCGACGTCCAGCTCGCCAAGGGCTGGATCTTCGTGCTGATCAGCGCCGCCGCCGTCTACCTGGCGATGCGGGCGGAGGTGCGGGGCGAACGCGCCTCGGCCGGCCAGTCGGCGCGCGCCGCGCTCGCCGACAACCTGCCCGGCCTCGTCTACCGCTGCCGCAACGATCCGCAATGGACGATGGAGCTGGTCAGCCGGGGCGCCCGGGAGCTCACCGGCCATCCCCCGGAGGACCTGCTCGCCAACCGGCGGATCGCGTTCGCCGACCTGATCCACCCGGACGACCGGGGGCGCGTGTGGGACCAGGTCCAGGCGGCGCTCGCCGACCGCCGCGCCTACCGCTTCACCTACCGGCTCCGCACCGCCTCCGGGGAGGAGCGGTGGGTGCTCGAGCAGGGGCAGGGCATCTGGCGCCCCGACGGCGAGCTGGAGGCGCTGGAGGGACTGATCACCGACTTCACCGAGCAGCAGGCGGTGCAGGACCGGCTGCTGCAGCAGATCGCGCGACTCGACGCGCTGCACGACATCGACCGCGCCATCGCCGCCAGTCACGACCTGCCGCTGGCACTGGCCACCATCCTCGACCACGCGGTCGCCCAGCTCGGCGTCGACGCCGCCGACGTGCTGCTGCTCGACCGCCCCAGCGGCGTGCTGCGGGTGGCCGACTCGCGTGGGTTGCACCGCAGGCGGCGCCACCTGCGCGTGGGCGAGGGTCTCGCCGGCACCGCCGCGGCGGACGGGCGGCTGGTGTCGGTTCCCGACCTCGCCGACGTCGCCGACCGCGAACCGGCGCCCGAGGCGCTCGCCGCCGGCTTCACCGCCTACGTGGCGGCGCCGCTGGTCACCTCGCGCGGCGTCCTCGGGATCCTCGAGCTCTACCGCCGCGCCCCGCTGCCGCGCGATCCGGCCTGGGAGAGCTACCTGCGCAGCCTCGCCGGGCGCGCCGCGGTGGCGGCCGACGCCGCCCAGCTCTTCGAGGAGCTGCGGCGCTCGAACGTGGAGCTGGCGCTCGCCTACGAGCAGACCATCGAGGGCTGGTCGCGCGCCCTCGACCTGCGCGACCGGGAGACCGAGGGCCACACTCAGCGGGTGACCGAGCTGACCGTGCGCCTGGCCCGGCGCATGGGGGTGGGGGGGGACGAGCTGACCCACCTGCGGCGCGGAGCGCTGCTCCACGACATCGGCAAGATGGGCGTCCCCGACCGCATCCTCCTCAAGCCGGACCGCCTGACCGAGGACGAGTGGCAGCTGATGCGCCGCCACCCGACCTACGCCTACCAGCTCCTGTCACCCATCCGCCACCTGCGTCACGCGGTCGACATCCCCTACTGCCACCACGAGCGCTGGGACGGCACCGGCTATCCCCGCGGCCTCGCCGGCGAGGAGATCCCGCTCCCGGCGCGCATCTTCGCCGTGGTCGACGTGTGGGACGCCCTCACCTCCGACCGGCCCTACCGGCCGGCGTGGAGCCGCGAGCAGGCGCTGCAGCACATCCGCGACGGCGCCGGCAGCCACTTCGACCCCCGTGCCGTGGCCGAGTTCGCGGCGCTCGAGGCCGAGGGCGGGCTGTCCCGCGCCGCGCCGGCCTCGCGCACCGCCGTCGACGGCGAGTGAGGGCGGGGCCGCCGCGGAGGACCGCCCGCTACTCTCGGGCGCCGTGAGCGATCAGCAGGTCGACGACCTCGGCGTGACCGTTGCGACGGGCCATCCCCAGCGCGGTGCGGATCTCGGGCTTCGGCCGGCCGTGCCGCCACGACTGCGCCCGCAGCCGGGCGTTGACGTCGGCCCCCAGCGACAGCAGGACGCGGACCGCCTCCAGCCGCCCGTTGGCGGCCGCGCTGATCAGCGCGTTCTCGTCACCGGGCACCACCGCCTCGACGTCCGCACCGTGGGCGGCCAGCCAGCGCAGGGCGTCGACCTCGCCGGCGGCCGCCGCGGCGATCAGCGGGTTGCCGTCGCCCGGCACCCCGCGGTCGATGTCCACCCCCGTCCCGAAGAACCGCTCGAGGCTGGCGAGATCGCCGCGCGCCGCCGCCACGATCAGCGCGTTGCCGTCGCCGGCGACGCCGACGTCCGGCCGCGCCCCGTGTGCGAGCAGCACGTCGACGATGTCGCGCTCCCCCCGCCGCACCGCCACGATCAGCGGGGTCCCGTCGCCCGACCAGCGGGCGTTGGGGTCGGCACCGCCCGCGAGCAGGAGGGCGACCGTGTCCGCGTCGCCGGCCCGGATCGCCGCGTAGAGCGGACTGCGGTCGGCGTCGGTGCCGTCGCGGGAGGTGCCGTCGCGGGAGGAGCCGTCGCCCGCCTTCCAGCGCCAGCCGCCGGCGGCGTCCCGGCCCCAGCCGGACGACGGGTCCGGCGCCACGCTCCGCGCCTCCAGTCGCACCGCGCCGGCGAGCACCGCCGGAAGCAGCATCAGGCCCGCCGTCGCCGCCAGCCGCGTCCGGCCCAGCCGGACGACGCGCCGCCGGGTGGCCTCGAGGAGCGACTCGACCCGGGTGGCGAGCTGGGAGGAGCGCGCCATCGCCACCGCCGGCAGCCGCCGGAGGGCGGCCTGCCGGGCGTCCGCGGCGATCCGCAGCAACCGTTCCGCGTAGTCCGCCGAGTCGGCACCCGCGGCCAGCACCCGATCGTCGCAGGCACGCTCGGCCTCGAGGACCAGGCGGCGGTGGACCGCCCAGGCCAGGGGATCGAACCAGTGCAGGGCGACCGCGACGCGCGCCACGGTCTGCGCCACGGGATCGCGGCGCTCGAGGTGGCCGAGCTCGTGGACGACGGCGTCGCGCCGCATCGCGGCGGGCCAGTCGCGAGCCTCGACCGGGAGCAGGATCACCGGTCGCCGCCAGCCCCAGGCGAGCGGGACCCGGACCGCGCCGGTCCCCAGGATCCGCACCCCCGGGGTGTCCGGCAGGGCGCCGTCGCGCCCCACCTCCCGGGCGAAGGGACGGGCACGCCGGACCAGCCACGCCATGCGCAGCGCGCCCACCACGAGCGGCAGGAGCACCGCGACGACACCGGCCAGGTAGACCGTCGCAACCGCGGCGGCCGGGCCGGGACCCCCGGCGGCGGCGGCGCTCGCCGTGGCGCCGAGGGAGCTGGCCGGCGGGGTGCCCGGACGGGCCCCGCCGCCGGCCGGAGCGCCCGCGGGCGCCGGCCGCGCCGGTGCCGCGACGGAGAGCTCGGCGAACCCCCACCGCGGCCCCGCAAGCTGGAGCAGCGGCAGGACCACCAGGCCGACGGCGGTGGCGAGGAGCAGCGCGTGCCGCTGCGCTGCCGAGGTGCGCGCCGCCAAGGTGTGGAGGGCGAGGCCGAACAGCGCGAGCACGGCGCCCCCGAGGGCCGCCAGCACGGGCGCCGACCAGGGGCCGGTCGCCAGGCGGATCAGCGTCTGGGCGGTCATCGCAGGTCCTCCTCCTCCCGCCCCTCGCGGATCCGCCGGACCAGCCGCTCCCTCTCCGCCGGCGACAGGTCCTCGCCCGACAGCTCGACCAGCGCGGTCACCGTCTGGGCGACGGATCCCTCGAAGAACACGTCCACCAGGCGGCGCAGCGCCGAGCGTCGGGCCCGCTCCCGCGGCACCCGGGGAGCGTAGACGTAGCGCAGGTCGTCCGCGCGGTGGCGGATCGCTCCCTTCGCCTCCAGGCGCGCCAGGGTCGCGCGCACCGCCGAGTTCGACGGCGGATCGGGTAGCCGCGCGCGGACCTCCTCGGCCGCCGCCTCTCCCATCTCGAAGAGCACGTCCATGATCTGGCGCTCGCGACGGCTCAGCTTCTCTGCGTGGCCCAAGGGTCCGCCCTCCGGTGTTGGTTTCGTAGCAATGTGTTGCTTTTGTAGCACAGACCCGCCTCGGGCGTCAAACCGCCGACCGCGGCCCCGGGGCGATCAGAATGACAAACTCGGACGCCTGGACCGTCCACTCGGGCGTGAACCCCGTGATGACGCTCACGATGGAACGTAGCGACCCCGCCGGCAGGTCGAGGTGGGACGCCATCGGAGGCTGCTTCAGGCGCCTCGCGGCGGGCGACCGCGAGGCGCTCGCCGAGCTCTACGACGAGGCCGCCGGCGACCTCTTCGGCCTCGCCCTCTGGCTGACCCGGTCGCGCGACGACGCGGCCGACGCCGTCCAGGAGGTCTTCGTCCGCCTCGCCGCGGCCGGGCCGCGCCTGGCGCGGGTGCGCCGGCCTCGCCCCTATCTGCTGGCGATGGCGCGCAGCGCCGCCCTCGACCGGCTACGGGCCGGCCGTCGCGAGGAGCCCGCCGGCGATCCGCTGCTCGCGGCGGCGCCCTGCGACCCCGCGGCCGCCGTCGACGCCGCCACCGCCAGCCGCCGGCTCGCCCGCCTGCCCCGGCCCCAGCGCGAGGCGCTCTACCTGCGCTACTTCGCCGACCTCACCTTCACCGAGATCGGTCGCGTCACCGGGACGTCGACGTTCACCGCGGCGAGCCGCTGCCGGCTCGGGCTGCGGCGGCTGCGCCGCCAGCTGGGAGCCGGCCGGTGAACCGCGCCCGCCGTCTCCTGCGCGGTCTCGAGCCGCCGTCTCCTCCGCGCGAGCTGCGGTCCCGTACCCTGGCCGCGGCCGGCGCGGCGGCGCGGCGCGGCGTCCCGGGCCCCGCGGCCGGCGCGCCGGCGCTGCTCGACCGTCTGTGGGAGAGCCGGGCGCTGCGTCTCGCGTGGGGCCTCGCCGTCGCCGGCCTGGTCCTCCTCAACTGGGGACTCGACCGCGGGCCGGCGAAGATCCCGGCGCCCGCCCGGAGGTCCGCGGCGCCGGTCGTCGAGGCGGCCCAGGGGGCGCCCCTCTTCGAGGCCCGGGAGGAGATCCTCCGCCGTCTGCTGGGCCCGTCCGGGGCGAGGCGCACCCGCGTCGCCACCGGTGCCGGGAAGGCCTCGTGATGCGCCGGCTGCTCCGCCGGCTCGGAACGGCCGCCGCGGCGCTCGTCCTCGTCGCGCTCGTCGCCCTCACCGCCGTCCACCTCGACGGCCGGCGGGCGGTGGCGCGGGCGAGCCAGCGCTTCACCGAGCGGATCGGCCCGCTCGACGTCGCCGCCTACGCGCCGGCTCCCGTTCCGCCGGCGGACAACGCCGCCGCCCCGCTCCTCGAGGTGGTGGCCCGGATGCACCGGGGACCGGTCGAGGAAGGCCCGGCGGTGGCGGACCCGGCCTCTTGGCTGCGCGCGCAGCTCGGACGCGTCGGGGCGGGATGGTCGGCCGAGGAGAGCGACCGCGTGCGGCACCTGTTGAGCTCCCGGCGGGAGATCCTCCGGCTCCTACACCGCGGCGCCCGCCGACCGGCCGCCTCGTTCGGGCTCGACTACGCGGCGGGTTCACGGATGGAGATCCCGCCGCTCCTCCTGATCCTGCAGGCCGTCGACCTGCTCCACGCCGAGGCGGCCATCGCCTGGCGGGACCACCGTCCAGAGGACGCTGCGGTAGCGGTCGAATCGCTGGCCGCGGTCAGCCGTGCTCTCGAGGCCGAGGCGCCGCTGATCTTCCCGCTCGTCGGCTGGGCGGTGGAGGCGAAGCAGGCGACGGCGATCCAGGACGGTCTCGCCCTCGGCCCGCTGCCCGGGCCCGTCCTCCGCCGCCTGCGGGCCTCGGTGGCGCCGCGGCCGCGGCGGACGCAGCTCGGCCGGGCGCTGGGCTTCGAGGGCTCGCTGCTGGCCACCTGGCCGGCGGACGCGGAGCTCTCGCGCTGGCAGCGGCTGACCGTCCGCTGGCTCCTGCTGCGGTCGGTGGCCCGCGGGCTGACCTATCACGTGCGGCTCGGGAGCGCCTGGAACGACCTCGTCTACCGGGACCTCCGCGAGCACCCCGAGCGGCTCGATCCGCCGCGCCGCGGCGCCCCCGCCCCCGACCTGGTGCCCGACCTCGAACCGTCCCTGGGCAGTCTCGCCGCCGCCGAGGACCGGGCGCGGCTGGCGCGGCTGGCTCTCGACGTGGCGCTCGCGGCCGCGCGGCAGGGTGCGTTCCCGCCGCAGCTTCCCGACACGCCGGAGGCGGCGCCGGGCCGTTTCACCGGCACGGCCCCGGTCTACGAGCGCGCCGCCGACGGCTCCGCGCGGCTCTCGCTGCCCGGCGCCGACGAGCTGTGGCGGCGGCTGCGTCCCCGCCGGCGCGGCAGGCCGCCGGAGACGCCGTTCACCTGGCGCCTGGCGCCGCCGCGGAGCTGAGGGCGGCGGCTCGGGCGCCGGCACCCGCCGTGGCGTCGCCGGCGGGGACCTCCATCCCCAGGTTGCGCACCAGGAAGGCCAGCGCGTCGGCGGCCTCGGCGATCTGCTTCGAGGTCGGCTTGCCGGCGCCGTGGCCGGCGCGGGTCTCGATGCGGATGAGCACCGGCGCGTCCCCCGCCTGGTCCTCCTGCAGCCGGGCCGCGAACTTGAAGCTGTGGCCCGGCACCACCCGGTCGTCGTGGTCGGCGGTGGTGACCAGCGTCGCCGGGTAGCGGGTGCCCGCGCGCAGGTTGTGGTAGGGCGAGTAGGCGTAGAGCGCCGCGAACTGCTCGGGGTCGGAGGAGGAGCCGTAGTCGGCCACCCAGAAGCGCCCGGCGGTGAAGCGGTCGAAGCGCAGCATGTCCATCACCCCGACCGCGGGCAGGGCGGCGCCGAACAGGTCGGGCCGCTGCGTCATCGCCGCCCCGACCAGCAGGCCGCCGTTGGAGGCCCCCGAGATGGCCAGCTTCTCGGGCCGGGTGACGCCGTTCGTCACCAGCCACTCGGCGGCGGCGATGAAGTCGTCGAAGACGTTCTGCTTGTGCAGCTTGGTGCCGGCCTGGTGCCAGGCCTCGCCGTACTCGCCGCCGCCGCGCAGGTTGGGCTGGGCGTAGACGCCGCCCATCTCCATCCAGGCGAGGTCCTCCACCGAGAAGCGGGGCGGCAGCGACACGTCGAAGCCGCCGTAGCCGTAGAGCAGCGTCGGCCGCGCGCCGTCGAGCTCGAGGTCCTTGCGGTGGGCGATGAACATCGGCACCCGGGTGCCGTCCTTCGACGTGTAGAACACCTGCTCGACGACGAAATCGGCGGGGTCGAAGTCGACGTCGGGCCGGCGCAGCAGCGTGCTCTGGCCGCTCACCAGGTCGTAGCGGTAGATCGACGGCGGCGTGGCGAAGCTCTGGAACGAGTAGAAGGTCTCGCTGTCGGAGGCCTGCCCGGTGAAGCCCGCGGCGGTGCCGATCCCGGGGAGGTCCACGTCGCGCACCGGCTTGCCGGCGAGGGTGAACACCCGCACCGCGGTCTGCGCGTCGCGCAGGTAGCGGGCCACCAGCAGGTTGCCGACGACGTCCGCGCCCTGGAGGGTGGCGTCGGACTCGGGCAACACGTCGCGCCAGGCCGACGGCTCCGGGTGCGCCAGGTCGATCGCCACCACCCGGCCGCGCGGCGCGCCGCGGTTGGTGAGGACGAAGAACTCCGGGCCGCGGTTGTAGATCACCTCGTGCTGATCGTCGAAGTCGTCGATCAGCGGCCGGGGCGTGGCGTACGGAGACGCCAGGTCGCGCACGTACAGGCGGTTGCCGTAGGTCGACTGCCAGATCGACAGCACCAGGTAGCGGCCGTCGTCCGTGGTCTCCACGCCGTAGCCCCAGTCGGGCTGCTCGGGGCGCCGGTAGACCAGCACGTCGTCCGCCTGGTCGGTGCCCAGCCGGTGGTACCAGACCGCCTGGTTCTGCGACACCGCCTGGAACTGCTGGCCCTCCTGCGGCTCCGGGTAGCGGCTGTAGAAGAAGCCCGCGTCGTCGTGGGTCCAGGCCGCGCCGCCGAACTTGATCCAGTGCAGCTCGTCGGCCAGCTTCTCGCCGCTGGCCACGTCGACCACGTGCCAGGTCGTCCAGTCCGAGCCCGCCTCGGCGACCCCGTAGGCCAGCCAACGGCCGTCCGGGCTCACCTGGGTGCCGGCCAACGCCAGGGTGCCGTCCTGCGACCAGCCGTTGGGGTCGAGCAGCGGCCGCGGGTCCTCGACAAGGGAGTCCTGCACGTAGAGGACCGCCTGGTTCTGCAGCCCGTCGTTGCGGGTGAAGAAGTAGCGGCTGCCGTGCTTGACCGGCGGCGACCACTTCGCGTAGTTCCACAGCTCGGTCAGGCGCCGCTCGATCGCCGGGCGCTGGGGGATCTTCCCCAGGTAGTCGAAGGTCACCCGGTTCTCCGCCTCCACCCAGCGCCGCACCTCCGGCGCCTCGCGCACGTCCTGCTCGAGCCAACGGTACGGGTCCGCCACCTTCACGCCGTGGTAGTCGTCGACCTGGTCCACCTTCCTGGTCTCGGGATAGTGCAGGCGGGCGGCGGCGGCCGGCGGGGCGGCGGCCAGCCAGCAGGCGGCGGCGAGGGCGAGGGCGGGCGCGACAGTGCGCGCGGAGGGTGTCGAGGGCATCGCTTCGCAGCTCCGGGAAGTTCGCGGGTTCAGGGCGCACGCGGGCCGCGGCGCAGGCCGACGCGGCCCTGACCTACAACGGCAGGAACGGTCCTTCTACTCCACCCAGACGGTCTTGGCGTTGACGAACTCGCGGATCCCCAGCTCGCCGAGCTCGCGGCCGTAGCCCGACGCCTTGACCCCGCCGAACGGCAGGCGCGGATCGCTCTTGACGTAGGCGTTGACGAAGCAGCAGCCGGCCTCCAACCGGCGCTCGGCGATCGCCTCGCCGCGCGCGCGGTCGCGGGTGAAGACGGCGGCGCCGAGGCCGAACTGCGAGTCGTTGGCCAGGCGGATCGCCTCCTCTTCGTCGGCGGCGCGGACGATCGCCGCCACCGGGCCGAAGGTCTCCTCGTCGAAGGCCGGCATGCCGGGGGTCACGCGGTCGAGGACGGTGGGCGGGTAGAAGCGCCCCCGGACCGTCGGGGACCTCGCCGCCGAGCAGCAGCTCGGCCCCGGCGTCGACCGTGGCGCGCACCTGGCGGTGGAGATCGTCGCGCAGGTCGCTGCGCGCCTGCGGCCCGAGGTCGTTCGCCTCGTCCAGGGGGTCGCCCATCCGCTTGGCCCGCATGCGCTCGACGAAGCCCGCCACGAAGCGGTCGGCGACCGCTGCGACCACGATGAAGCGCTTGGCGGCGATGCAGCTCTGCCCGGAGTTGATCAGGCGGCTCTCGACGCAGCTCTCCACCGCGGCCTCGAGGTCGGCGTCTGCGAGCACCAGGTACGGGTCGCTGCCGCCGAGCTCGAGCACCGTCTTCTTCAGCTCCCCGCCCGCCTTCGCCGCCACCGCGCGCCCCGCCGGCACCGAGCCGGTGAGGGTGGCGGCGGCGATCAGCGGATGCTCGATCACCGCGTCGATCCGCGACGAGCCGACGAGCAGGGCGCGGAAGAGGTCGGCCGGGAAGCCGGCGCGGCGGAAGACGTCCTCGATGGCGAGGGCGCAGCCGAAGACGTTGGAGGCGTGCTTGAGCACCCCGGCGTTGCCGGCGGCCAGGCCGGGGGCGGCGAAGCGGAAGACCTGCCAGAAGGGGAAGTTCCACGGCATCACCGCCAGCACCACCCCGAGCGGCTGGAAGGAGACGTAGCTGCGGCGGGCGTCGGTGGACACCTCGCGGCGCGCCAGCAGCGACTCGGCGTGCTCGGCGTAGTGCGCGCACACCCAGGCGCACTTCTTCGCCTCGGAGCGGCCGGCGGCGATCGGCTTGCCCATCTCCCGCGCCATCAGGGCGCCGAAGTCGTCCGCCTCCTCCTCGAGGATGCGGGCCGCCGCACGCAGGTGGCGGGCGCGCTCGGCGAAGGGGGTCTCCCGCCAGCCGAGGAAGGCCTCGCGGGCCCGCTCGATCACCCCGCCGACCTCCGCCAGGTCCATCTCCGGGTAGCTCGCCACCACCTCGCCGGTGGCCGGATTGACGCTGTCGATCGTCATCTCGCCCTGCCTCCTCCCGCGGCCGTTCGCCGGTGCTCCCCCTCCCAGCGGCGGTGCAAGGAGCCCGCCGGACGGCGGCGTCAGGCGCCGCCGCCCTCCTTGAGGTAGCGGTAGAGCTCGCCGTCGGTCGACAGCAGCAGCGTGGTGTCCGCGTCCACCGTCGACTGCAGGGTCTCGAGGCTCTTGAGCAGGGTGTAGAAGCGGCGCGCGTCGGGCGAGCGGTCGTAGGCCTCGGCGTAGACCGAGGTCGCCTGGGCGTCGGCGTCGCCGCGGATCTCCTCGGCCTTGCGGTACGCCTCGGAGGTGATCTGCTTGAGCTCCCGCTCGCGCTTGCCGTCGATGCGCAACGCCTCGCCCTGGCCCTCCGAGATGTAGCGCGCCGCGATCCGCTTGCGCTCCGAGATCATGCGGTTGTAGACGTTCTGCCGCACGTCCTCGATGTAGTTGATGCGCTTGAGCCGCACGTCGAGGATCTCGATCCCCAGGTCGCTGGTCCGGCCCTGCGCCGCCGAGAGGATCTCCTCGCGGATCTTCTCGCGCCCGTACTGGATGGGCTCGAGGTCGGTGGCCTCCTCCTCGAGCAGCGCCTGGTCGGGCTCGGCCTGCCGGTTGCTGGTCCGCACCACCTCGACCAGGTCGTGGTTGGCGATCGAGTTGCGGGTCTCGCCGTCGAGGATGTCGTCGAGCCGGGTCTGGGCGCCGCGCTCGTTCTGCAGCCGCTGGAAGAACAGCAGCGGGTCGGTGATCCGCCAGCGCGCGTAGGTGTCGACGAGGATCAGGCGCTTGTCGCGGGTGGGCAGCTCGTTGACCTCGCCGTCCCACTCCAGGAAGCGCTTGTCGAAGCTGTGCACCTGCTGGATGAACGGCACCTTGAAGTGGAGGCCCGGCTGCTCCACGGGGCCCCCGACCGGCTTGCCGAACTGCGTCACCACCACCTGCTCGGCCTCGTTGATCACGTAGGTCGATCCGGCGAGGCCGAAGACGACCACCAGCGCCGCGAGGAGAGAGATCCAGCGCATCAGCCACCCCCCTTCGGCTCGCCGACGGCCGCGGGCAGGGCACGGCCGCCGTCCAGGTTGAGCAACGGCACCAGGTTGCCGGCCTTCTCGTCGATCACCAGCTTGCGCCCGGCGTTGGGCAGGATGGCCCCCATCGTCTCGAGGTACAGCCGCTTGCGGGTCACCTCGGGGGCCCGGCGATAGGCGTCGAACAGGGCGACGAAGCGCGCCGACTCGCCGCGCGCCCGGTTGACCCGGTCGAGCGCGTAGCCCTGCGCCTCCTGCACCGTCTGCTCGGCCTCGCCGCGGGCCCGCGGGATCACCTCGTTGTACTTGGCCTCGGCGGTGTTGATCAGCTCGGCGCGGCGCTGCTCGGCCTGGTTGACCTCGTTGAACGACGGCTGGACCGGTTCGGGCGGGTAGACGTTCTGCAGCACCACCTGCTCGACCTTGATCCCGGTGTCGTAGGCGTCGGAGAGCGCCTGGAGCTGCTGCTCGACCACGGTCGACAGCTCCTCGCGGCCGATGGTGATGACCTCGTTGACGGTGCGGTCGCCGACCACCTCGCGCATCACCGCCTCGTTCATGGCGCGGAAGGTCTCGCGGACCCCGCGCACCCGGAACAGGAACTTGTAGGGGTCGACGATCCGGTACTGCACCACCCACTCGACGTCGGCGATGTTGAGGTCGCCGGTGAGCATCAGCGACTCGTCGTCGAAGTCGCCCGTCGAGTAGCGGGTGCGCTGGCCCGGCTCCTCGGTGCGGAAGCCGAACTCCTCCTTGAGCTGGCGCTCGACCGGCACCTTGACGACCTGCTCGATGCCGAGCGGCAGCTTGAGGTTGAGCCCGGGGCTCGGCCTCGCGCACGTAGTGCCCGAAGCGCAGCACCACCCCGACCTCTTCCGGGTCGACGGTGTAGAAGGAGGTGAACAGGACGGCGAGGACGAACACCACGAGCAGCAGGAGGCGCCAGGGGAGGCCCCCGCCACCGAAACGCTCCCTGAGCGCCTCGAGCTGCGGCGGCAGCTCCACCTTGCGCCCTCCCCCGCCGGGGAAGGCCTGGAAGGGATTCTGGTTCATGACGGGCCCAAGCTAGCCGACCCGTCCGCGCAGCGCAACACGCCGCGGGGTGGTGGCGCGGGGCGCGGCCGGCTCAGCCCGGGCGGGCGGGGAGGGCGGACGGCGGCGCCGCGGCCCGGCGGCGGACCCAGAGCGTCTTCTCGACCGCCGCCACCACCTCGCCGTCGTCGCCGACCACGTCGACGCCCAGCACCGGCTCCACGGTCTCTCCGGCGTCGGCGGCGCGACGGATCTCCGCCACCCGCTCGTCGGGGAGGATGAAGCGGGCGCGGACGGTGCCCCGCCCCGGGCGGCGGAAGCGGATCGCGGCGGCCTTGTCCCACACCAGGTACCCGGGGCCCAGCCGCTCGATCAGCAGCAGCATGTAGAACGGGTCGCACATCGCGTACAACGAGCCGCCGAAGTGGGTGCCGACGTAGTTGCGGTTCCACCAGGTCAGCTTCATGCGCACCTCGAAGCCGGGAGCGTCGCCGTCCAGCCGGTGGACGCGGATGCCGGCGCCCAGGAACGGCGGGTACACGGCGAGCAGCCGGAGCAGCAGCCGGTGCCGCCAGCGCCGGCGCCCGCCGCCCTGCCGCCCCTGCCCGCGTCCCGTCGTCGTCACCGTCCGCCCTCCGGCTGGTCGCCCGGAGGATGCCAGCGCGGCCGTCGCGGCGTCAATCCGTCCACCGGGGCGGCCGGGCCGCGGCGCCCGCTCTCCCTGCGCTCGCCTACGGCACCGGGGCCGGGCCCGGCGGTGGCGGCCGGACCAGGACGGCGGCCAGCGCGGTGCCGCCGTCGACCGCGTCGTAGAAGCCCACCGCGACGGTCCCGCCGGCGGCCGGCAGGTCCACCTCGCGGTGCACCGCGAACGCCGCGCCGGCCGCGGGGCCGGCCGCGCCGCGCACCCGGAAGGACTCGCGCTTCGCGTCCAACGACAGCGGCGTCCCGGCGGCGGAGTAGGTGGCCACGAAGACCTCGAGGGCCCCCGCGCGGACTCCGTCCGCCGCCGGCACCAGCCCGACCCGATCGGCCAGCACCCCCGCCTCCAGCCGCACGCGCAGGCGCCCGTCCCCCGGCGTCCGCCCGCTGACGCGGATGCGGACCGGCAGGGTCCCGCCCCGCTTGGGAAGGGTCGACGGGGTCCGGAGCTGGGACAGCAACAGGTCGCGCGGCGACAGGTCGAAGCTGCGCCGCGCGTAGCGCAGGCTCACCCCGGCACGCCCCGTCCGCACCTCCCACCGGTGCTCGCGGCCGTCGTGGGGGTGGGGCACCACGACCCGGACGCGGTAGGTGGCACGGTAGTCCTCCACGGCGCGCGCGACGACGTCGCCCTGCTCGTTCGAGCCCCAGGCGCGGCCTCCGGTGCGGTGGGCCATCAGCCCGGCGGCCTCCTGCGGCCGCAGTGCGATCTGCCGGTTCGGCACGGCGGAGGGCCCCGTCCCGAAGAACGCCGCGCCGAAGCCGCGCAGGTCCGACCCGTAGACCCGGAAGCCGGCGGCGGCGGCACGGTCGGCGAGCTCGTCCCACATGCCGGTGAGCGCCGCCACGAGCACGACCCGGTCCGCCTCGTGGACGTTCCTGTGCGGCGGCGGCGCGGCGGAGGAGAAGTAGTAGATCAGCGCCTTCGAGCCCGTGGTGGTGCCGAGAGCGCCGAAGAGCTGCTCGAGGCCGCCGAGCACCCGCCGCTGGCGCCGCACCTCCATCCTCAGGCCGGCGTCGTCGATGAGCTTCTCGAGCGGCGTCGGCGACCGCTCCCAGTCGCTCCGCCGGTCGATCTCCGCCTGCTGCGCCGGCGTGAGGTCCTCGGCGACCCGTCCACCCCCCTCGGATCCGAGACGTCGGCCCCCGCCCGGCGACGGGCGCCGCGCGGCGAGGACGTCGCCCCGGGTCGGGGCCAGCCCGCGCGGCGCGAAGACCAACCGCGCGTCGTACGGCAGGTTCACCGCCCGCCCCAACGCCAGCTCCGGCACCCGACCGAGGGCCCGCACCGCCGCATCGACGTCCTCCGTGTACGGCTGGACGAGAAGCGGCTCGGGACCGAGCAGCGCCACCGCCTGCCGCAGGCCGGGGGTGGCGTGCCCGGCGACCCAGTCGCGCACCTGCCCCGTCACCCGGACGAGCTGCGGGTACGAGAGCCCCCCCGGCTCGAAGGCATGGACCACGTAGAGCGGCTCGTCCGGCGACGCGGCCGCCGCTGGCGGCCGCCGCGGACGCCCGGCCGCGGCCGCCACGCTTGCGACGGGAGGGGCGAACAGCGCCCGCACCTGCCGGATCTCCCGGCTCTCCCCGTCCTCGTAGACCTCGAAGTCGTCGGCACCCAGTTCCGTCACCGGCGCGTCCCGCGCCGTCGCCACCACCTCCAGCTCCACCTCGTGGACCAGCAGCGTCTCGCCGAACTCCGCCGCCGGCGCTTCCTGGGAGCGGATCGGGACGGTGACGGGCGCCGCCGCCAGGACGGCGACCAGGCCCGGCACGAGCGGGCTCAGGGATCTCGACACGGCCACTCCCTCGGCTCGGGAGCCGGCGAAGAGGTGGATGTTCACGAACCTGCGGCCACCGTACTGCAACCGGCGGACCACCTTCCGGCCGCGGCTTGCGGCGTTCCACCGGGCGCTGCCACGATCCCGGCAGGGGACGGCCGCGTCCCCTCCCGTCGACGGGCGCCGGGCCTCCCTGCGTTAAGCTGGGGACCCATGCCGCGCGACGCCTTCGACCGCTTCACCGCCAGCGAGATGTGGTGCCCCAGGTGCCGGCGCGCGCAGCCGGTGCGCGAGCACCTCCTGCTGGTCCTGCCGACGGGCAACAAGTACGACTTCACCTGCGCGGTCTGCGGCACCTCGGTCGGCGAGCGTATGGACGACGACCGCAGCGCCTTCAGCCTCGATCCCCGCCTCGCCCCGCCGTCCCGGCGGTAGGCCTCCGGCCCACCCCCTCGACCCCACCCCTCCGGACGGTGCCGGCCCGCCGGCCGATTGGTAGCTTGGCTCCGGTTGCCGCAGTGCGGCGTGCAACCGGACACCATCATCCCGACCGCTCCGGGGGGTCCCCGTGGACGTCGTCCTGCTCTCCCGCCTGCAGTTCGCGCTGACCGTGATGTTCCACTATCTGTTCCCGCCGCTGACCATCGGCCTGTCGCTGGTCGTCGTCTACCTGATGGCGATGCGCCTGCGCACCGGCGAGGCCATCTACGACACCGCGGCGCGCTTCTGGACGCGGGTGTTCGGCATCAACTTCGCCGTCGGCGTGGCCACCGGGATCGTGATGGAGTTCCAGTTCGGCACCAACTGGGCGGTGTACTCGCGCTACGTCGGCGACGTCTTCGGCTCCGCCCTGGCCGCCGAGGGGATCTTCGCCTTCTTCCTCGAGTCGGGCTTCCTCGCTGTGCTGCTGTTCGGCTGGGACCGCGTGTCGCCGCGCTTCCATTTCTTCGCGGCGTCGATGGTCAGCCTGGGCTCGATCTTCTCGTCGGTGTGGATCACGGTCGCCAACTCCTGGCAGCAGACCCCGGCGGGGTTCGTCCTGCGCGAGCACACGGTGGGCGGCCGCACCTTCCAGCGCGCCGAGATCACCGACTTCTGGGCGGTGGTGTTCAGCCCCTCGTCGATGCACCGGCTGGTCCACGTGTGGTTCGGCGCCTTCCTGCTCGGCGCCTTCTTCGTGATGTCGATCGCCGCCTGGTACCTGCTGCACGGCCGCCACGGCGAGTTCGCCCGCCGCTCCTTCACCGGAGCGCTGATCCTGGCCACCCTGTTCTCCGTCGCCCAGCTCGTCTCCGGCGACCTGCAGGCGAAGAACGTGGCGGCGGTGCAGCCGGCGAAGCTCGCCGCCTTCGAGGGTCTCTACCGCACCGGCGAGGGTGGCACGCCGTTGCTGCTCTGGGGCTGGCCCGACGACGCCGCCGGCCGCGTGCGGGGCGGGGTCGGTATCCCGGGGATGCTCTCCTGGCTGGTCTACGGCGACGCCACGCGGCCGCTGCCGGGCCTCGACCGGCTGGCGGCCGACTGGGGCACGCCCCCGGTGTGGATCTCCTTCCAGAGCTACCACCTGATGGTCGCCTGCGGGATGCTCTTCCTGGGGCTGACCCTCTACGCCTCGTGGCTGCGCTGGCGGGGGCGGCTGTTCGAGCGGCGCTGGCTGCTGTGGGCCTTCGTCTTCGCGGTGCTCCCCGCCTATGCCGCCAACGAGCTCGGCTGGGTGGCGGCGGAGGTCGGACGGCAGCCGTGGAGCGTCTACCCCCAGCTCGTCGACGGCCGCGTGGTGGGCGGCCTGACCACCCGTGACGCCGTCTCCGAGGTGGTGGGCAGCGGCCAGGTCCTCGCGTCGATCGTCCTGTTCGGGCTGATCTACCTGCTGCTGTTCGCCCTCTGGCTGTGGGTGCTGAACCACAAGATCCAGGCCGGCCCGGAGCCGATCGGCGCCGAGCCCACCGGCACCGCGGGCCGCGACCTGATGGACGCCGCCAGCCGCCGCCCCGGCCACCGGGGCTCGCTCACCGAGCCGGGGAGCGCCGGCGGCACGGCCGCCGGCACCTGACCCCCGCCGCGCGCACCGAGGAGACGCGATGGACCTCAACACGCTCTGGTTCCTGCTGCTCGGCATCCTCCTGGCCGGCTACGCCGTCCTCGACGGCTTCGACTTCGGCGTCGGCATCCTGACGCCGTTGGCCCGCACCGACCGCGAGCGCCGCGTGGTGATCAACTCGATCGGCCCGATCTGGGACGGCAACGAGGTCTGGCTGGTGACCTTCGGCGGCGCCCTGTTCGCCGCCTTCCCCGAGGCCTACGCCACCGTCTTCTCGGGCTTCTACGCCGCCTTCATGCTGGTGCTCTTCGCCCTGATCCTGCGGGCGGTCTCGCTCGAGTTCCGCTCCAAGCTCGCCCCGTCGGCCTGGCGCGCTTTCTGGGACTACGGCTTCTTCGCCTCGAGCCTGCTCGCCGCGCTGCTGTTCGGCGTCGCCGTCGGCGCCGCCATGGTGGGGATCCCGCTCGACGCCGACGGGCTCTATGCCGGCACCTTCTGGGACATCGTCTTCCCCGCCGGCCACGCGTTCTACCCGGTGCTGGTGGGCGCCCTCTCGGTCGCCCTGTTCTCGCTGCACGGAGCGCTCTATCTGGTGCTCAAGACCGAGGGCGAGCTGCAGCAGCGCCTGCGCCGCTGGGTCTGGCACACCTTCGGCACCTTCCTGGTGCTCTACCTGTTCACCACCGTCGTCACGCTCGCCCAGGTGCCGCGGGCGCTGGCCAACTTCACGCGGCTGCCGTGGGCCTGGGGTCTGGTGCTGCTCTCGATCCTCGCCGTCGGCAACGTCCCGCGGGCGATCTTCGGCAGCCGGCCGCTGCAGGCCTTCCTCTCCTCCTCGGTGGTGATCGTCTGCCTGGTCTCGCTGCTGGGGGTGGCGCTGTTCCCCAACCTGGTGACGTCCAACCTCGCCGAAGCCCAGAGCCTGACCATCTACAACGCCGCCTCGTCGGCGAAGACCCTCGGCATCATGGCGGTCATCGCCGCGCTCGGCATGCCCTTCGTGCTCGCCTACACGGGGGTCGTCTACTGGACGTTCCGCGGCAAGGTGCGCCTCGGCGACCACTCCTACTAGCCCTGCGGAGGGTGACCCGCACCCTCCGGCCCGGAGCACATGCCCGTCACCGTCTGCCCGTCACCGTTTGCAGTGTGCGGCGGGTCAGCCGGGGAAGATCCAGGGGACGAGCAGGTAGGCGAAGGCGGTGATGAGCAGGAGGAAGAGCAGGTTGAGGGGGGCGCCGGCGCGGACCATCTGCGGGATGGTGACGTAGCCGCTGCCGTAGACGATGGCGTTGGGCGGGGTGGCGACGGGGAGCATGAAGGCGCCGCTGGCGGCGAGGGCGGCCGCCACCAACAGGCGCATCGGCGGCTGACCGGTCGCCGCGGCCAGCGAGGCGAGCACGGGAAGGAAGGCGGCCGCCGTGGCGGTGTTGCTGGTCAGCTCCGTCAGCAGCAGGATGGTGGCGACGGCGAGGAGCAGCAGCACCGGCCCCGGCAGCTCGCCGGCGGCGCGCAGCCGCTCGCCGATCCACTCGGCGAGGCCGGTCTGCCGTACCGCGGCGGCGAGCGACAGCCCGCCGCCGAAGAGCAGCAGCACCCCCCAGGGGAGACGGCGCGTCGCCTCCCAGTCGAGCAGGAAGCGTCCGCTCCGGTCGCCGGCCGGGAGGACGAACAGCGCCAGGGCGCCGAGCAGGGCGACGCCGGTGTCGGAGAGCCCCGGGATCGCCGCGGCCAGCAGCGGGCGGGTCACCCAGGCGAGCGCGGTGAAGGCGAAGACGACGGCGACCCGCTTCTCGGCCGGGCGCGGTCGTCCCAACCGGGCCAGCTCCGCGGCGAGGAACTCCCGCCCGCCCGGGATCTCGCGCACGCGGACGCGGTAGACCACCCGGGTGAGCATCCAGTAGACCAGCGGCAGCCCCACGGCGACCAGCGGCAGCCCCACCGCCAGCCACTCGAGGAAGGTCACCTGACGGCCGTAGGTGTCCGCGACGAAGGCGGCGAGCAGGTCGTTGGTGGGAGTGCCGATCAGGGTGGCCATGCCACCGAGCGAGCAGGCGTAGGCGATGCCGAGCATCAGGCAGAGGGCGAAGCGGCTGCCGCGCTCGCCCGCCGCCGGCGGGCCCGCCGCCTCGCCGCGCACCAGCTCGACCAGCGACAGCCCGATCGGCAGCATCAGCATGGCGGTGGCGGTGTTGCTGATCCACATGCTCAGGAACGCCGAGGCGAGCATGAAGCCGGCGACCAGCCGCACCGGCCGCCCGCCCACCCGCCGCACCACCTCCAGCGCGATGCGCCGGTGGAGGTTCCAGCGCTCGAGGGCCAGGGCGAGCAGGAAGCCGCCGAGGAAGAGGAAGACCAGCGGGTGGGCATAGGGCGCCGCCGCGGCGTCGATCGCCGCCACGCCGAGCAGCGGGAACAGCGCCAGCGGCAGCAGCGACGTGGCGGCGATCGGGATCGCCTCGGTCATCCACCACAGCGCCATCACCAGGCCCACCGCCGCAGTGCGCCAGGCCGCCGCGCTCAGCCCGGCCGGTGGCGGCAGGGCGAGCAGCAGCAGCCCCACAGCGGCCCCCGCGGCGAGCCCCCAGGCGCGGCGGCGCCGCCCCGGCACCGCCGCGGGCTCCGCTCCGTCCCCTGCGCTCATGCGTCCGCTCCCTGCGCGATCGGCGGCACGCGCGGCGGCGCGTCAGGTCAGACCGCGCACGTCGTCGAGCACCCGCTGGGCGTGCCCGATCGCGCTCACCTTCGGATACGACTTCAGCACCTTCCCGTCGCGGCCCGCCACCACCGTCGAACGCCGCACGCCGAGGATGCTGCGGCCGAACATCTTCTTCTCGCCCAGCGCTCCGATCCGCTCCAGGAAGCTCCCCTCGGCGTCGGTCAGCAGCGGGAAGGTCAGGCCGTACTTGTCGATGAACTTGCAGTGGCTCTTCGCCGCGTCGCGCGAGATGCCGACGACGTTGAAGCCCGCGGCGCGGAACGCCTCCAGGCGGTCGCGGAAGTCCTTCGCCTCGATGGTGCAGCCGGGGGTGTCGTCCTTGGGGTAGGCGTAGAGCACCAGGCCGCGCTCGCCGGACAGCTCCTCCAGGGTGCGCTCCTGCCCGTTCTCGTCGGGCAGGGAGACGGCGGGTAGCTGCGAACCTTCCTTCATGGCTTCCTCCGGGTCAGTGGATCTGGGGCGGTTCGGCGGCGCCCGCGCTCCCCACCGGCGCGGCGGCGGCCGGCGCCGCGGGGGCCGCGCGGGGCGGAGCGTGGCGCACGTACAGGTCGAGCCAGCGGCCGGTCTCCCACAGCATGTGCAGGACCGACTCGCGGGCGCGGTAGCCGTGGCTCTCGTGGGGCAGCATGACCAGGCGCACGGTGGCCCCCTGGCCCTTGAGCGCGGCGTAGAAGCGCTCGCTCTGCATGGGGAACGTGCCGGAGTTGTTGTCGGCCTCCCCGTGGATCAGCAGCAGCGGCTCGTCCACCAGGTCGGCGTGCAGGAAGGGCGACATGGCGTAGTACACCTCCGGCGCCTGCCAGTAGGTGCGCTCCTCGGCCTGGAAGCCGAACGGGGTCAGCGTCCGGTTGTAGGCACCGCTGCGGGCGATCCCGGCGGCGAACAGGTCCGAGTGCGCCAGCAGGTTGGCGGCCATGAAGGCGCCGTAGGAGTGGCCGCCGATGGCGATGCGGTCGCGGTCGGCCACGCCGCGGCGCACCACCTCGTCGACCGCCGCCCGCGCGCTGGCCACGAGCTGCTCGACGTAGGTGTCGTTGGGCTCGGCGTCGCCCTCCCCCACGATCGGCATCGACGGGTCGTCGAGCACCGCGTAGCCCTGGCTCAGCCAGAGCAGCGGCGAGGCCCAGCTCACCCGGTCGAAGCGGTCCGGGGAGTCCTTCACCTGCCCCGCCAGGGCGGCGCTCTTGAACTCCTGCGGATAGGCCCACACCAGGGTCGGCAGCGGGCCGTCCGCGGGCGTCCAGCCGGGCGGCGTGTAGAGGGTGGCGGTGAGCTGGACGCCGTCGTCGCGGCGATAGCGGATCAGCTCCTTGCCGAGGCCGGCGAGCTGCGGCGAGGGGTGTGGGAAGTCGGTCAGCCGGCGCGGCCCGTCCGCGACGTCGAGGCGGCGCACGAAGTAGTCGGGCGGCGCCGCGACCGACTCGCGCCGGGTGAGCAGGACCGCGCCCGCCCCGTCGAGCACCTCGACCGGCCGCTCGTATCCCGGCGGCGTCGACCGGAACAGGCGCCGGGTGGAGCCGTCGGCGAGATCGCGCACGTCGAGGAACGGCCGGTCGCCCTCCGGTGAGGCGCCGTCGCCGGCGAGCAGGATCCTCTCGCCGCCGACGGTGGCGAGCACCGGCAGGCCCGCCGCGTTGGGGCGGGTCAGCGGCCGGCCGGCGTCGCGGTAGCGGTCCTCCCAGTCGTGGTCGAAGACCAGCTCGGGGGCGCGGCCGGGCTCGCCCGGGCGCAGCCGCCAGGTGCGCACCGTGCGCGTCTTCCACCACGTCTCGCGCACCAGGGCCAGCTCGTCGCTGCCCCAGTCGACACCGGCGAAGCGCAGCTCCAGGGTGGCCAGCGCCACCGGCTCGCCGGCGAAGGGCGCGGCGAGGGCGAACAAGCGGTCGCGCTCCGCCGCCGGGGCGCCGGCGTCGCCCCCGTCGAGGGCTTCCGCCCAGACCACCGTCGCCGGGGCGTCGGACCGCCAGGCGTGCTCGCGGGGTCCGCTGGGCACGCTGCCGAAGGCGACCGGCACCTCCTCGGCGAGCGGCAGGTCGGCGAGGGTGCGCACGGCGGCGCCGTGGGCGTCCCAGACGGCGACGGTGCGCGGAAAGCGGCCGGCCGGCACCAGGTACGAGAAGGGCCGGTGCAGGCTCTCCACCAGGATGAAACGGCCGTCAGGGGATGGGCTGAAGTCCCAGATCAGCGCCGGGTCCCCGAGCGTCTCGACCCGCCCGTCCAGGCCGACGCGGGCGAGCTGCGCGCGCAGGGAGTACGCGAAGAGGTCGCCGTCGTGCGGATCGGTCAGCAGGTCCTGGTAGGTCCGCGCCGGCGCCGTGCGGCCGCGGTTCTCACGGATCACCGGCCCGGTCGGGACGGCGGGCGCCGGCGGCTCCGGCCCGCGGCCGGCCGGCACCAGCGTCACCAGCAGCCCGCTGCCGTCGGGAAGCCAACGGGGGCCACGGCCGGCCACCAGGTTGAGCGGGGCGTCGGTCAACCGCCGGGCCCGCCCGCTCGCGACCTCCGCCACCCACAGCTCCACCCGCTCCGGCGTGGTGTGGGTGAAGGCGAAGCGCGTGCCGTCCGGCGACCAGGAGACGTCCTCGAGCCGCGGCCTGTCCGGCAGCCCGGCGAGCGGACGATGGGCGCCGTCGGCGATCCGCACCAGGGTCAGTCCGCGGAGGAACGGGCGGCGGCTCCGCGAGGCGACCGCCGGGTCGATCCGCAGGCCCGCCAGCCGCAGCTCGCGCGCCGCCAGCTCCTCGATCCCGGGCAGACTGGGGCGTTCGAGCAGCAGCAGCTCCTCGCCCCCCGGGGCGACGCTCGCCCCGGGCGTCGGCGGCGCATCGACCATCGCGACGAGGGCCGGGTCGGGCAGGCGGTAGACCGGCGCCGTGGAGTCGTCCGCCGGCGCGGCGGCGGCGCACGGCAGGGCGAGGACGAGGGCGAACCCGACGAGGACGCGCCCGGGACCCCGGCGCGGAGCGAGCGGTGAGAGAGCCATCGCAGACCTCCGGAAAGAAACCGAGCGTGAAGTCGACGCGGCGGGGAGCCGCGCCGCCAGTATAGCCGTCCCGGGCGCCGGCGCCGGCGGGCCGCGGGAGCCGGCGTCGGGCCCACCCGGAGGTGCGGGGAAAGCAGCGGCGAAAACCGCTTCGCCGGGGGGCTTGTGAAACTCCGCACAAGCTGCTAGGCTCTGTCCATCGCAGAGAGGGCAGGTTCCCTACCAGGCAGTTTGCCTACCGATCGACTGGAGCCGGCAACGACTCCACCCTCTGACGATCCAACCACCTCCCCCGTACGGGGGTCGACCGAAAAACACACCAAAAACGAACCGCCCGTCCCGCCCCTCCGGGGGCGGGTTGCTTTCGCCGGGGTGGCCTGAGCCGCCCCGGCTTTTCTTTTGCCCCCGCGGCGGCGGCGAGCTATCCTCGCTCCCGCCAACCCACCCGGAGGTTCCGATGCGCCCGACCCGTCCGTTGCTCGCCGCCCTCGCCCTGCTCGCCCTCCCGGCGCTCGCCGCGCCGGCGGCCGGCATCGACCCCGACCTGCTCGCCGGCCTCGCCGCTCGTTCCCTGGGGCCGGCCACGATGAGCGGGCGCATCGCGGCGATCGACGCCGCGCCGGGCGACCCGGCGCGCGTCTGGGTGGGCAGCGCCTCGGGCGGGCTGTGGCGCAGCGAGGACGGAGCGCTCACCTTCGAGCCGGTCTTCGACGACCAGCCCGTGGCCTCGATCGGCGCGGTGACCGTCGCCCCCTCGAGCCCGGACGTGGTGTGGGTCGGGACCGGCGAGGGGAACCCGCGCAACAGCGTCTCGGTGGGCGACGGCGTCTACCGCAGCCTGGACGGCGGCGCCACCTGGACCCACCTCGGACTGGACGAGAGCGAGCGCATCCCGCGCATCGTCGTCGCCCGCGACGATCCCGACACGGCGTGGGTGTGCGCGCTGGGCAAGGCCTGGGGCGACAGCCCCGAGCGCGGGGTGTTCTCCACCCACGACGGCGGCGCCACCTGGACCAAGGTGCTCTACGTCGACGCCGGCACCGGCTGCGCCGACCTGGTGGCCGACCCCGCCGATCCCGGGACGCTGTACGCCGCGATGTGGGACTACCGGAGGTGGCCGTGGTTCTTCCGCTCCGGCGGCCCGGGCTCCGGCCTGTTCGTCAGCCGCGACGGCGGCGCGCACTGGCGACGCCTGACGCCGGAGGACGGCCTGCCGGAAGGGGACCTGGGACGCATCGGGCTGGCGGTGGCGCCGTCGCGCCCGGGCACGGTGTACGCACTCGTCGAGGCGCAGGACAACGCCTTCTACCGCTCCACCGACGGCGGCCGGACCTGGACGAAGCGCAGCTCGGACCTGAAGGCCGGCAGCCGCCCGTTCTACTTCGCCAACCTCGAGGTCGACCCGGCCGACCCCGACCGCGTCTACTCCCAGTGGTCGATGATGTCGGTGAGCGACGACGGCGGCGCCACCTGGAGGGTGCTGGTGCCCTATCGCGGCGTCCATCCCGACCACCACGCCCTGTGGATCGACCCCGCCGACCCCCGGCACCTGCTCGACGGCAACGACGGCGGCGTCTACGAGAGCCGCGACCACGGGGCGAGCTGGCGCTTCGTCGCCGACCTGCCGCTGGCGCAGTACTACCACGTGCGGGTCGACGCGGCCACGCCCTACCACGTCTACGGCGGCCTGCAGGACAACGGCTCCTGGAAGGGCCCCGCCGAAGTGTGGGAGAACGGCGGCCTGCGCAACTACCACTGGCAGGAGGTGGGCTTCGGCGACGGCTTCGACACCGCCCCCATCCCCGGCGATCCCGAGCGCGGCTACTCGATGAGCCAGGAGGGGCACCTGATGCGCTGGGACCTGACCACCGGCGAGCGCAAGATCATCCGGCCGGCGCCGGCCCCCGGCGGCCGGGAGTTGCGCTTCAACTGGAACGCCGCCCTCGCCCTCGATCCGTTCGACCCCGACACCGTCTACCTCGGCAGCCAGTTCGTGCACCGCTCGCGCGACCGCGGCGACACCTGGGAGGTGATCAGCCCCGACCTGACCAGCGACAACCCCGACTGGCAACACCAGGACGAGAGCGGCGGGATGACCGTGGACGCCAGCGGCGCCGAGAACTACACGACGCTGGTGGCGTTGGCGCCGAGCCCCGTCGAGCGCGGCGTGCTGTGGGCCGGCAGCGACGACGGCCGGCTGCACGTGAGCCGCGACGGGGGGGAGCACTGGGAGCGCCTCGACCCCCGCGTCCACGGCGTTCCCGCGGGGAGCTGGATCCCCCACATCGAGGCGTCCCCGCACGACGCCGCCACCGCCTTCGTGGTCTTCGACAACCACCGGCGCAGCGACCCGGCCCCGTACGTGGTCCGCACCGACGATTTCGGCCGCACCTGGAAAAGCCTGGCGACCCCGGCGCTGCGCGGCTACGCGCTGGTGATCCGGCAGGACCCGGTGGACCCGGACCTGCTGTTCCTGGGCACCGAGCTCGGCCTCTGGCTGTCGGACGACGGCGGCGCCCACTGGCTGCGCTGGACCCACGGCATCCCGACGGTGGCCGTGCGCGACCTGGCGATCCAGGCCGCGGAGAGCGACCTGGTGGTCGCCACCCACGGCCGCGGCCTGTTCGTCATCGACGACATCTCCCCGCTGCGGCACCTCGCCGCCGCCACGCTCGCCGAGCCGCTGCACCTGTTCCCCTTCGCCGACGCGCAGCAGTTCCGGGTGGCGCAGACGGGGTCCTCCCGCTTCCCCGGCCAGGGCGAGTTCCGCGGCGAAAACGAACCCTACGGGGCGTTGGTCACCTTCTCGCTCGCCGGCGACGACCTGCCGTGGGCGGACGACGAGCGCGAGCGCGCCCGCAAGGAGGAGACGCGCCGCAGCGAGCGCGAGCGCCGGGCCGGCGAGCGCGCCGCGCTGGCGGCCGAGGAGGGCGGCGGGCTCGCCGCCCGGGCCGCCGCCGGCCTGCCGCCGCCGCAGCCGTCCGCCGCTCCGGCCACGGCGGCGCAGGCGGCCGAGGAGAAACCGGCCGCTGCCGCCGCGGGCGGCGAGAAGAAGCCGGGCGAGGAGGGCCCGAAGGCGGTCGTCGAGGTGCGCGACGCCGCCGGCGAACGGATCCGGCGCTTCGAGGTGCCGGTCCATCGCGGCGTCAACCGGGCCGTCTGGGACCTGCGCCGGGACCGCTTCGCCGAGCCCGCGACGGAGGACGAGGACGAGGGCTTCGGAGACTCCGGTGGACCGAGCGTCCTGCCCGGCGACTACACGGTCACCGTCCGCTTCGGCGACGCCGAGGCCCAGGGGCCGGTGCGGGTCCTCGCCGACCCGCGCTTCACGATCCCCGACGCCGACCGCCGCGCCAAGCGGGACGCCGTGCTGCGGGCCGGCGCCCTCCAGGAGGCGCTGACCGGCGCCGTCGAGCGGCTGCGCCGCACCCGCACCGACGTCCAGACGGTGGTGGACCGCGCCACCGCCGCCAGCGACGAGGCCGAGCGCACCGGCGGCGAGGACGCCGATTCGGAGGCGCTGGCCGCCGACGGCAAGGCGCTGCTCGAGGGGATCGACGCGGCGGAGCGCCGGCTCTGGGTGCCGCCCGACACCGAAGGCATCCCGCCGGAGACCGACGCCTGGTCGAAGGTGCGCCGCGCCTCCTGGTTCCTCGCCTCCTCGTGGGACGCGCCGACGCCGGCGCAGCAGCGCTACCTGGAGATCGCCGAGGCGGCGGTCCGCGACGCCCTCGACGCCACCAACCGCTTCGACGCGGAGCGCGTGGCGCCGTTCCGCGAGCGGGTGCGGCAGCGGTCGATCGGACTGCT
Source organism: uncultured Acidobacteriota bacterium (assembly GCA_963843275.1). GTDB lineage: Bacteria > Acidobacteriota > Thermoanaerobaculia > Multivoradales > JBCCEF01 > CAWJJM01. The sequence goes on from CAWJJM010000011.1 coordinate 46,477, forward strand.
CGCCGACGAAGAGCCGCTGGCGATGCCCTGATGCCGGAGGGGCCGCGGCCGCCGCGCGTGCTGTTCGTCTGCCTCGGCAACATCTGCCGCTCGCCGACCGGGGCCGCGGCGCTGGCCGCCCATCTCGCCGCCCGCGGCCTCACCGGGCGCATCGAGATCGACTCCGCCGGCACCGGTGCCGACCACGTCGGCGAGCCGCCCGACGAGCGCATGCGGCACGCCGCCGCGCGCCGCGGCGTACGGCTCGAGGGGGGCGCGCGGCAGGTCGAGGCGGAGGACTTCCGGCGCTTCGACCTGATCGTGGCCATGGACCGTCACAACCTCGCCGACCTCGCGGCCCTCGCCCCCGCCGGCGGCCGCCGCGCCGAGCTGCGCCTGTTCTCGGACTTCCTGCCCCCCGGCGCGCCCCGCGACGTGCCGGACCCCTACTTCGGCGGCGCGGCCGGCTTCGAACGGGTGCTCGACATGGTGCAGGCGGGCAGCGCCGCGCTGGCCGCCCACCTGCTCGGCGACGCGGCTGCCGGCGGTTCCCTCGCGCCGAGCCGGTGAGCGGCCTGCCGCCGGAGGTCGGGCGCGCCGTCGAGGCGGCGCTCGCCGCCCGCGGCGACGCGGCGCGGGTGGTCGCCGCGCCGGCCGTCGGCGGCGGCTCGATCCACGACACCCGCCGGCTGCGTCTCGACGACGGCCGGGACCTCGTCGTCAAGATCCAGGCGGGCGGCCCGGACGACCTCTTCGTCCGCGAGGCCGAGGGGCTCGCCGCCCTGGCGGCGCCCGGGGTGCTGCGGGTCCCCCGCGACCCCCTGCCCGGCCGTGCCGGCGGCACCGTCTTCCTGCTCATGGAGGCGATCCCGGAGGGGCGCCCGGGGCGCGGGTTCTTCGCCGACTTCGGCCGCCGTTTCGCCGAGCTGCACCGCGCCACCCGGGGCGAGCGCTACGGTTTCGCCCACGACAACTACCTCGGCGGGACGCCGCAGCCCAACGCCTGGAGCGCGAGCTGGGCCGAGCTCTTCCGCGACCGCCGCCTCGGGCACCAGCTCCGCCTGGCGCGCGCGGCGGGGCGCACCGACGCCGCGACGGACCGGCTGGGAGAGCGCCTCCTCGATCGCCTCGACCGCCTCCTCGACGTCCCCGGCGAGCCGGCGTGCCTGCTCCACGGCGACCTGTGGGGCGGCAACTTTATGGTCGACGAGGACGGGCGGCCGGTGCTGATCGACCCCGCCGTCTACCACGGCCACCGCGAGGCGGATCTGGCGATGACCCACCTGTTCGGCGGCTTTCCACCCGACTTCCACGCGGCCTACGAGGAGACCTGGCCGCTGCCCCCGGGCGCCGCCGAGCGCCGCGACCTCTACCAGCTCTACCACCTGCTCAACCACCTCAACCTGTTCGGCGCCTCCTACCTGCCGCGCTGCCGGGAGATCCTGCGGCGCTACGCCGCCTGAGCGGTCGCCGCCGGACGTTCCGAACCGCGCCGCGGCCCGGAGGGATAAACGAACCGCGGGACCTCTCCGTACAAAGGGGTGAGAGCCGAGGAACGAGACCGACTCAAGCCTCCTCTCTCCCTCCTCCTCAACGCCCCGCGGCCCTCGCCGCGGGGCGATTTTTCTGCCCGCGGAGCCGCGGCTCTTCTGCCCGCGGAGCCGCGGCCGGTCACGGCCGGCGGGGGCGCGGTCGGAAGGGGCGCCGGGCGGGCCCGGCGCCGGGGCCCGGCCGGTCCGGGTCCGCGGCCCGCAGTCGGCCGAGGAAGCGCAGGTAGAGGCGGAGCTGCTCGCCGTCGAGCAGCTCCCGGGTGTCGAGGATGGTGTCCACCGTCGCCCGTTCGCTCGCGGCGTAGATCGCCGCCAGCCGGTCCACCAGGGCGCCGACCCGGGCGCGGTCGGGAGCGGCCGCGGTCAGCTCGTCCTGGAGCTCCCGGGTCAACTGCCGACGTTCCCGGCGCTGCGCCGCGACCTGGAGGAAGAAGCGCCGTTGGATCGCCAGGAAGCGCTGGCGGCTCTCCCCCGCGAGCCCGAGCTCGTCCGCCAGGCGGCCCAGCGGCGGCCCCGGCGGGCGCTCCGGCGCGGCCTCGCGCGGCGGCGGGGGCCCCGTCTCCGGGCGTCCGGCGGGCGGCGGCGCGACGGGCCCGGCGGGGCTCCCCGGGGGCGGACCCGGCACCACGATCTCGCCCGCCAGCTCGCGGCCCGGCCCCGGCAGGGTGGGGGTCCCGCCGGCCGGCGCCTCCGGCGCCGGGGCGCGGCGCCCGGCGAGCACGGCGGCGAGCATCCCCGCGTTGACCCCGACCGACAGCAGCAGGGCCAGCGGCAGCCACCAACGCCTCACGGCCGCTCCCCCCGGAGCGCGCTCACGAGGCGTCTCCGTCGGCCGCATCCGGGGCCTCCGTCGCGGTCGCGCTCAATGCGGCCACGTAGCTCTCGGCGAAGTCGGCCGCCGGCGCCAGCAGCGTCTCGATCCCGTCGCCGTCGTCGGCGGCGGCGACGTCCCCGACGTCCGCGGCGCCCGGACCGCCCGGGGAACCGGTGGCCGCCTGCACCCCGCCGGAGCCGGCACCCGGCCCGGCCACCGCCGCGGCCGGCGGGGGGGCGGCGGTGGGCGCGGGCGCGGCGGCTCCCGGTGCGCCGGCCGGAACCACCGTCCCCAGCCCGGCGCCCACCACCAGGCCGAGGACCAGGGCGGCGGCCGAGGCCAGGGCGGCCGGCACCCGCCCCAGGCGCACGGTCAGCGGGCCGCGTCCGACCTCGTCGCGGACCCGCGCCATCACCCGGTCGGCGAACCCGAAGGGCAGCGGATGGGTCGGGGGCGGCTCGAGCTCGCCCCACAGCTCCCGGTGGGCCGCCGCAGCCTCCGGAGGCCCCGCTCCCGCGCGCGGCCCCGTGTCCCGATCGTGCGTCATCCCGGTCTCCTCCCTTCTGGAACACCCGGCGCCCCGGCTTCCTTCGCCCCCAGGGCGCGCTCGAGGTTGCGCAGGGCGCGGACCAGCCGGCTCTCGACCGCCCCCACGGTGATCCCCAGCACCTCCGCCGCCTGGCGCTGCGGCAGGCCTTCGTAGCGGACCAGCACCAGGACCGCCCGCTGGCCCGGCGGCAGGGCCGCCACCGCCGCGCGCACCCGACGCCAGCGCTGGCGCGCCGCGGCCTGCGCCTCGGGGTCGGCGCCGCCGTCGGCCGGCTCCGGCACCGCCTCGTCCGCGGTGCCGCCGGCGAGGCGCAGGAAGCGGACGATCCGCCGCCGCCGCAGCCGGTTCAGGCAGTGGTTGACGGCGATGCGGTGGAGCCAGGTCGACACCTGCCCGCGGGGGCGGAAGGTGCCGGCCTTGCGGAACGCCTTGAGGAACACCTCCTGGGCCGCGTCGCGGGCCGCCTCCGGGTCCCCCAGCAAGCGCTGGCAGAGCCGCACCAGCCGCCCCTGGTGCCGCTCGACGAGCTCGCGGAAGCACTCGGTGTCGCCGCCCGCGACCCGCGCCAGGACGTCGCGGTCGGGGTCCACGACCGCGGCCGCCGGCGACTCGCCGGCACGCTCGTCGATCCCGCTCCGCAGATCGGTCGCCGCCACCACACCCGCTGCAACCCGCCGCGCGGCGGAACCCTGCGCTCCGGGCCGTCGTCGCGGCCTCAGACCTCGATCTCCCGGAGCGCTGCCAGCAGCTCCTCGCCGTCGGCGTAGCGCTCCTCCGGCCCGGTCTCGAGGCAGCGCGCCAGCACGGCCGACAGGGCGGAGACCTCCGCGGCCGTCGCCTCTGCGCCGGCCCGGTCCGACGCCAGCCGGGCGAGCACGGCGCCGGCCGCGTAGACGTCGGAGCGCGCGTCGCCGAAGCCCCCGGAGCGCTGCTCGGGGGCCAGACAGTCGCCACCCGCCGCCGCGGACGGAGCCGGGCCGGCCACCAGACCGACGCCGAGGTCGGTCACCCGCAGGCGACCGCCGGGCTCGACGAGCAGGTTCTCCGGTTTGATCCGGGCGTGCACCAGGCCGGCGCCGTGGACCGCGGCCAGCGCGGCGGCGAGTTGGCGGGCCAGCGCCAGCAGGGCGGGCGGCGGCAGCGCGCCGAGGGCCGCCGCGTCGACCCCGTCCACCCACTCGCGGGCGAGGAACACGGCGTCGTCGAGCGGTGCGGCATCGTGGCACGACGCCAGGGCGGGATGGCGCAGCCGCTGCACGCGCTCGAGCGCGGCGTCGAGACCGAGCACCCCCTCGCGCCGGGCGTCGGCGGCGATCCACTTCAGGGCCAGCTCGCCGGCGGCGGCGTCGCGGACCCGGGCCAGGCTGACGCCGCCGGCCGCGGCGGAGCGCTCGAGCACCTCGTAGCGACCGGCGACGGACTCGCCGGGGCGCGGCCGCTCGGCACCGGCCACCTCGCCGGCGACGGCGCCCGCCGCGGCGGCCCCGATCACGTACAGGGCCTGGGGCGAGAGCAGGCCGCGCTGCTCCACCGCCTCCACGCCGCGCTCGGCCAGACGGCCGGCCACCTCGCGGTGGACCGTCCGGGCCAGCGCCAGGTCCCCGGAGGCGGTCTCCCGCAGCAGGCTGTCGGCGAGCGCCACCGCCGGACCGATCAGCACCGCCTCCTCCGCGGTCGCGGCCACGGTCCCGCTCGCCACCGCCAGCGCCGGCGGGTCGGCCGCGTCGAAGGCGCTCTCCGCGGGCGCCATCGCGGCGAGCGCCGCGGCGCCGGCGACCACCGCCCGCCAGGCCGCGTCCTCCCCGGCGAAGGTGGCGTAGAGCCGGTGCCCGGCGCCGGCGCTCAGCCGGCCTCCCAGGGTCGCGGTCGCCCGCCGCACGCGCACCACGTCGCGCTCCCGGCGCTCGACCGCCTCGCGGGCATCGTCCAGCGGGGTGAAGCGGCGCAGCTCGACCGCCAGCACGGCCACCTTGCGCTCGCGGGCGGTCGCGGCTCCGGGCCGGCGGCCGGCCGGTGCGGCCGCCGCGGCCAGCGAGCGCTCCCCCTCGAGGTACCGGAAGAGCCGGTCGAGCGCCGCCGCCAGCGGCGCCAGGGCGCCGTGGCGGGTCGGATCGAGGCGGCGGGTGAAGGCCTCGCGCGGGGCGGCGTCGACCAGGTCGGTCAAGCGGCGGACCGGCGCCGCCGCCCGCCGCGCCACGAGCCAGCCGATCAGCGTCGCCACGAGCAGCGCCGCCAGCGCCGCGCCCGTGGTGGCCAGGGGCACCGCCCACGCCTCGGCCCCGGGGCGCGGCGCGCTCAGCACCGCGACGGCGACCGCGGCCCCGCCCACCGGACGCAGCGGAACGAGCAGCACCCGCCGGCGGACCCCGCCGGCCTGCGCCGCCGCCTCGCGGATGGCGCCGGCGCCGAGCGCCGCTCGCAGCGCCCCGTCGGCGGCCAGGCCGGCCAGCAGCTCGCGGGCGGCCCCCGGCTCGAGGCTGGAGGCCACCAGGCGCGGTCCGTCGCCGCCGGGCAGCGCGAAGGTGACGCCGGCGCCCGAAGCCCGCGCCAGGTCGAGGGCCAGGACCGCGTCCACGCGGCGGGCCGCGAGCACGTACCCGAGGAGGTCGAACTCCGGCGCGACGCGCACTACGGCCGCGTCGTAGAGCTCGTCGCCGGCGGTCCACGGGCCGCGGCCGGTGCCCTCGGCGAGCGCCGCGGCCACCGGGGGTCGGGCGCCGAGCTCGTCGCCCGGGGCGACGGCGGCGCCCTCGCCGGCGGCCACCACGCGGCCGGCGGGGTCGAGGATCACGGCCAGGTCGTAGCCCAGCGCGTCGCGCCGCTGCGCGACGACGTCGGCCGCGGCGGCTGCCGCCTCGCCGGGGACCTCAGCCGCCAGCACCTCGCGCAGGGCGGGCTCGTCGGCCAGGGCCCGCGCCGCGAGCTCCAGACCCGCGGCGCGCTCACGCCCGACCGCGGCCAGCGCGGCGTGGCCCCGTTCGAGAGTCGCCGCCGGCGCGCCGCCCGCGCCCGGGGCGCGCCACCACGCCGCCACCCACGCGGCGCCCGCGGCGGCCACGGCCACCAGGGACGCCACGAGGACGAGGACGAGGGCGAGGCGGCCGCTCTTCAAGTCGGTTTCCTGACCGGAATTCTCCACCGCGGATGGTATCAGCGCCCGCGGCCGACCGTCCGCGCTGGCATAGACTCACAGGCCGGATGCGACGTTTCCTGTGCCTGGCCGGCCTTGCCCTGTGCCTCGTCCTGCAAGCCCCCGCGGCCGGTGCGGCGGAGGCCGACGACGGCGCCGACCTCTCCCTGCAGGACCTCCAGGTGCGGGTCGACGGCAACCTGGCGCGGGTGAGCTTCCACCTCGAGGGCAGCTTCACGCCGCGGCTCCGCGAGCGCCTGGAGAGCGGCCTGCCCACCAGCTTCGTCTACCACCTCGAGCTGCTCAAGGACCGCAAGCGGTGGTTCGACCGCGGCCTCGACCAGAACAGTCTGCAGGTGGTGGCGATGTACGACGCCGCCACGCGCGGCTACCTGATCAACTACAAGCTGGACGGCAAGCTGGTCGAGAGCCGGATGGTGCGCGACATGCCCGACCTCGAGCGGGCGATGACCGAGGTCGACGACCTGCCGGCGTTCGAGCTCGGCAACCTGCCGCGCGCGTGGCGCCTGCTGGTCCGCGCGCGCGCCGAGGTCGGCGCCAAGACGGTGCTGTTCTTCATCCCGGCACACCTGACCACCGACTGGCAGGAATCGAACAAGTTCCGCACGCTCAACGAGCTGCCCGACAGCTCGTAGCGGCGCCGCCGCCATGGACCTCCGCGAGCAGATCCGCCGCCACCGCAAGGACAACCGGGTGATCCTGGGCACCCTGCTGGTGCTCTTCCTGGTGCTCGCCGGCATCTTCTACCTGATCCTGCGCAGCCGCGACCTGCCGAGCTACCTGGTCACCGACCAGCTCCTGCTGTTCGTGCTCTGGTACGTCGACGGCGTCCTCATCCTGGCGATCCTCTTCGTCCTGCTGCGGAACCTCTACAAGCTGGCGATCGAGCGCCACCACCGCATCCTCGGGTCGAAGTTCAAGATCAAGCTGGTCGCCACCTTCATCGGCCTGTCGCTGATCCCCGTGCTGCTCCTCTTCGTCATCGCCACCGAGCTGCTCCAGGGCTCGGTGGACCGCTGGTTCAGCACCCAGGTGCGCGAGGTGCGCGAGCAGGGGTACGCGGTCTCCGAGGCGCTCAGCGACGTGCTCGAGGCCGACACCCTGCGCGGCGCCGCCCGCGCCCGGCGCGCCATCGAAGGGCTCGACCTCACCGCCCCGGACACCAAGCCGGAGCTGGTGCGCCGGCTGCGCGGCCTGCTCGCCGACACCGGCCTCGACGTGGTGGCGGTGTACGACGGCCGGGACTTCGTCCAGGCGCTGGTCGATCCGGCGACCGGCATCACCGACCTTCCGGAGTCGCCGCCCGACCTGCTCGCCGAGGCCGGCCGTGAGGGGCACGCGGTGCGGGTCCAGGAGCCGCCCGGGGTCCCGGGGACGCTGGTGCTCGCCGCGGTGGGACCGGCGCCGCCCGCCGCGGAGGGGAGCGAGGAGGCGCCGTGGAGCCCGCCCGCGGCCCGGGCCGAGAGCGGGGGCGCGATCGTGGTCGGCGGACGGCTCCTCGAGCCCCGCCTGGCGGCCCAGATCCGCGAGCTGCGCGAGGCCTTCCTCACCTACCGCCAGCTCGAGGTGCAGCGCAAGAACCTCGCCGCGAGCCACCTGCTGACCTTCCTGATGGTCACGCTGCTGATCCTCCTCGCCTCCTCCTGGGTGGGGCTCTACCTGGCGCGCCGGGTGACGGTGCCGATCCAGGCGCTCGCCGAGGGTACGCGGCGCATCAGCCTCGGCGACCTCGACCACCGGGTGGAGGTGGCCGCCGACGACGAGCTGGGCGTGCTGGTCGAGTCGTTCAACCGGATGACCGAGGAGCTGCGGCGCAACAAGGAGGTCATCGAGCGCAGCAACAGCGAGCTGCTGGAGGCCAACCGCCGCATCGCCGCCGAGCGGGCGCTGATCGGGGCGGTGCTCGCCAACGTCGCCGCCGGGGTCATCTCGATCGACGGCGAGGGGCGCATCTTCACCTGCAACCAGGCGGCCCTCGGGATGCTGCGGCAGCGCGAGGACGAGGTGGTGGGCCGCCGGGTCGAGGAGGCGTGGGCCGACCCCGAGCGGGCCCAGCTCGCCGACCTCGGGGCGCCCGGCGCGGCCGCCGGCCCCGCCCGCCAGGCCAGCCGCGAGGTGCACATGGTCCTCGGCGGCGAGTGGAAGGTGTTCGAGGTCAAGGTCACCCCGCTGGTGGGCACCGACGGCGCCGGCGGCCGCGTGATGGTGCTCGAGGAGCTGACCGAGCTCATCAAGGCGCAGCAGCTCGCCGCCTGGAGCGAGGCGGCGCGGCGCATCGCGCACGAGATCAAGAATCCGCTGACCCCGATCAAGCTCTCCGCCGAGCGGCTGCTGCGCAAGTGGCGCCAGGGGGAGCGGGGGATCGGGCCGGCGCTCGAGGAGGGGGTGGAGACCATCGTGCGCGAGGTCGGCACCCTGCAGGAGATGGTGGACGAGTTCTCGCGCTACGCCCGGATGCCGCGCCCGCAGCCGGCGCACGTCGACCTCGGCCGGCTGGTCGACGACACCCTCGACCTCTACCGCGACCTCAAGAGCGGCGTGGCGGTCGAGTCGGCGGTCGACCCGGAGCTGGGCGAGGTCTCCGTCGACCCGCAGCAGATCCGCCGGGCGCTGATCAACCTGCTCGACAACGCCATCGAGTCGGTCGAGCCGCCGGGGCGGGTGACGGTGGGGGCACACCGGGTGGACGGCCACCTGGAGATCCACGTCGCCGACACCGGCCGCGGCATCCCCGCCGAGGCCCGGGACAAGCTGTTCCTTCCCTACTTCTCCACCAAGGGGCGCGGCACCGGGCTGGGGCTCGCCATCGTGCACCGCATCGTCACCGACCACCGCGGCACCATCCGGGTGGAGGACAACCGGCCGCACGGCACGGTGTTCACCGTCGAGCTGCCGCTGCGCTAGGGCGAGAGTGCGGATGCGGTCGCGTCCGCGGCGTCGCCGCGCGCTCGGAGGGCCTGCGGCCTCTTGAGGTCCGCCGCGGCCTCCCGCTCTCGCGCTCTCTCGCCGCGGGGTCGGCCGTCCTCCGGCCCGGCGCGCGGCGTCCGGCGACTTCAGCTCAGTACCGGAAGATGGCCGCGGAGCAGCTCTCGCCCGGCACCTCGGCCGGATCGACCGCGTAGACCGCGCCGCCGTTGAGCCAGGTGTGGACGGCGGCGCGGTCCAGCAGGTCCTCGCTGTCGGCCTGCTGCTCGTCGTGGCGCTCGACCTCGCGCCGCTCGGCGTCGAAGGCGCCCCACTCGCGCACCCCGCGGGCCACGAACAGGGTGTCGACGCGGCCGTCCATCGCCGCGGTGACCACCTGATCCAGCTCGCCGGTGGCGAGCCCGGTCCCCGACAGGTCGCCGTAGCGCGCCGCCGCGTCGCGTCGCTCGCCGCGGAAGCGTTCCTCGACCAGCGCCCAGGCGCGGGCGTGCAGGTCGGCCGCGGAGAGGGCCTCGGGGTTGCCGTCGACGCCCTCCGCGAGCACCTGCGGGTGGCCGGAGACCGCCCGGTAGATCGGCTGCAGGTACTCGACGCCGGCGAGCACCAGCGGCGCACCGTCGCCGATCACCTCCCGCACCCCCTTGTCGACGACCCCGAAGTAGCGGCGGATCTCGTCCTTGGAGTCCTCCTCGCCGCCCCCCTGTCCGTGGTAGACGGGCGAGCGCGCGGCGCCGACGGCGCGGGTGCCGGTGTGGAACTGCAGGTGCTGCTCGGTGAGGTCGCGGCCGAGCGCCTCGGCGAGGCTGCCCGGCACGCCGGGGAGCGGCACCTCGCGGACGGCGTAGCGGCTCCCCTCGAGCAGCCGTACGCTGTTGATCGCCAGGGCGAGGACGTAGAAGCGGCCCTCGAGGTTGAACAGCGGCAGCAGCGACTTGAGGTGGAAGCGGTCCTCGACCGCGGCCAGCTCGTGGAAGCGCAGCGGCAGCCGGTAGGTGCGCAGGAAGTCCCGGGCCACGAACACGGCCAGGCCGTCCTCCTGGTGCTGCCAGAAGTCGTAGTCGTCGACCAGGCCGCGGGCCGGCTCGAGCAGCGCGTCGGCGGCGGCGCGGTCGAGCCCCTGCTCCTGCAGGCGGCCGGTGGCCTCCCGCAACAGGTTCTTGAAGCGGATCGGGTTCTGCAGGGTCTCCTGCCCGGCGCGCACGGTGGGCAGGAAGATCGACACGTGCGGACCGTCCTGGTGGGCGACGAGCGTGGCGAGCTCTTCTCGCGAGATCGGATCCATCCGAAGGGCCTCCTGTCGCTGGCGGTGGGCGGATGTGAAGACGGTGGTCATGGGCTTCGGGCGCGCCCTACGGGTCCGGGGCGTCCGCCCCTCCGGGGTAGCAACGGCCGTGCCGGTGGGGCGGCCCCACCACCCTATAATCGCAGACATGAACGGGCCCAGAGAACGTGTGGAGGCGGACCTCCGCAGCGCCATGAAAGCGGGCGACCGGGAGCGGGTCTCGACCCTCCGCCTGCTCCTCTCCGAGGTCAAGAACGAGCGTATCCGGCGCGGCGAGGAGGTCGACGAGGCGGGCCTGACGACCCTCGTGCGCCGGGGGATCAAGCAGCGGCAGGAGGCGGCCGAGCAGTACCGCCGCGGCGGCCGCGAGGACTCGGCGGCCCGCGAGGAGCGCGAGGCTGAGCTGCTCGCCACCTACCTGCCGCAGCAGGTCGGCGAGGACGAGATCCGCGCCGCCGCGGCCGCCTGGGCCGAGCAGCAGGGCCTCTCCGGCCCCGGCGCCATGGGACCGATGATGCGCGAGATGATGGCCCGCTTCGGCGCCCGCGCCGACGGCGCCACCGTCAACCGCGTGGTGCGGGAGGTCCTGGAGCGCTCCGGATGAGCGCCGGGCCGGCGGCGGCCCCCGCCCTGCGGGTGGTGGTGGGCACCGCGGGGCACATCGACCACGGCAAGACGGCGCTGATCCAGCAGCTCACCGGGATCGACTGCGACCGCTGGGCCGAGGAGAAGCAGCGCGGCATCACCATCGACCTCGGCTTCGCCTGGCTCCGCGAGGACGACCTCCAGCTCGGCTTCGTCGACGTCCCCGGACACGAGCGCTTCCTGCACAACGCCCTGGCCGGGATGGGCGGCATCCGCATCGCCCTTTTGGTGGTGGCGGCCGACGAGGGGGTCAAGCCGCAGACCCGCGAGCACCTGGCGATCTGCCGCCTGCTCGGTATCCCGCACGCCGTCGTCGCCCTCACCAAGGCCGACCTGGTGGCGGACGACCTGCTCGAGCTCGCCGGGTTGGAGGTCGAGGAGCTGCTCGCCGGCACCCCGTACGCCGGGGCGCCGCGGTTCGCGGTCTCCAGCGTCACCGGCCGCGGCGTCGACGCCCTGCGCGCGGCGCTCGTCGAGCGCGCCCGCGCCGCCGCGCCCGCCGCCGACGCCGACCCCGCCGCCGCCCCGGTCCGGCTGCCGATCGACCGCGCCTTCCACCTCAAGGGCCTCGGCGCCATCGTCACCGGCACGCTGGTCGGCGGCCGCGTCCATCCCGGGGACACCCTCGAGCTGCAGCCGGGCGGCGAGCCCGTCCGGGTGCGCAGCGTCCAGGTCCACGGCAGCCCGCGCGACGAGGCGGCCGCCGGCGAGCGCACCTCGCTGCAGGTCACCGGGATGCCGCTCGAGGGGCTGGCCCGTGGCATGGAGCTGGTGGCGCCCGCTAGCGTCGCCGCCACCCGCCGGCTCGCCCTCGAGGTCGAGCTGCTGCCCGAGGCGCCGCCGCTGCGCGGCTTCGCCCCGGTGCGACTGCACCTGTTCGCCGCCGAGAGGATGGGGCGGATGCGCCCGCTCGGCAGCCGCGAGATCCCGCCCGGCGGCCGCGGCGTGGTCGAGGTGCGGCTGGCGGCGCCGGGCGTGGTGGCGGTGCGCGGCGACCGCGTGATCCTGCGCCGCCCGTCGCCCCCCGCCACCCTCGGCGGCGGCCGGGTGCTCGATCCGGCCTGGCGGCGCCACCGCGGTCACGCCCTCGCCGAGGCGCTGCCGGCGCTGGCCGCCGGCGGCGACGCGGCGCTGGTCTTCTGGGCGGCGGAGGCCGGCGAGTCCGGGCTCGCCGCCGAGGACGCCGGGCGCCGGCTGGGGCGGCGCCCGGACGCGGTCGCGCCGCGGCTGGCCGAGCTGGCCGCGGCGGGACGCCTGCTGCGGATCCCGCCGGGCAGCGGGCACGGCGAGCGCTGGATCGTCCCCGCCACGCTGCGCCGGGTGGTCGAGCGGGCGCGGACGGTGCTCGCCGACTACTTCCGGCAGGATCGACTGGCCCGCGGCATCCCCAAGGCGGAGGCGGTGCGGCGCATCCTGCCGGGCCGCGCCGCCGCGCTCGCCGACGTGTACCTGGAGTGGCTGGCCGCCGAGAAGGTCCTCACCGTCGCCGGCGACCTGGTCAACCTCCCCGGACGCGAGGCCGAGCTGACCGGCGAGGAGTCGCAGCTGTCGCGTCGCGTGGTCGAGCGCTTCGCGGCCGGCGGCCTGGCGCCCCCCTCCCCGGCCGAGGTCGCCGCGGAGCTCGGCGCCAAGCCGCAGATCCTCGACGGCGTGCTGCGCTACCTGGTCGAGCGGGGGCGCCTGGTGCGCCTGCCGGGCGGTCTGATGCTCGCCGCCTCCGCCGTCGAGCGGCTGGCCGAGGAGCTCGCCGCCACCGGCTGGGAGCGCTTCAGCGTGCCGCAGTTCAAGGACCGCTTCGGCCTCTCCCGCAAGTGGGCGATCCCGTTGCTCGAGCACCTCGACTCGACGGGCGTCACCCGCCGCCTGGGGGACGAGAGGATGCTCGCCCGGCGCTGACCGCCGCGCCGGCGCAACCTTCCGCCGCGCCGCCCGTATCCAACCCCCGAGCTCCTCGGTGGTACCATGTGCGCTCCGATCCACTGAGGAGGACGCACCATGAATGCGAGATTCGGAACCCTGCGCCGCCTCGCCGCCGCGCTCGCCCTCGCCGCCCTGGTGGCGGCGCCGGTGCTGGCGGCTCCCGCCGACGATGGCCCGTCCGCCCCCGACGGTGGCGCCAACGTCTTCGCCGGCCTGGTCCACAGCGTCGGCGGATTCCTGAGCGCTCTGCTCGGCGACCCGCCGCGCGTCGTCGAGCACCGGGACGACAAGGGCCCGGGCTCGGTGCACGGGCCGATCGGCTCCGGCTTCGACCCCAACGGCGTCCGGCCGCACCACCAGCCGCCGCCCAACTCCGGTTCCCTTTCGATCCACTGACCGAGGTGGACGTTTGACCCGACGCGCGCTGCCCCGCCCCGCGACCAACGCCGACGACGAGCGGCGTTGCCGGGAGCTGGTGGCGCGCAGTCGGGAGCTGGTGTTCCGGGAGCCGCGCGAGGCGCTCGCCGCCGCGGTGGCGGCGACCGAGGCCGCCGCGGACCTGACGGCGGCGCCGGACGACGCCGCGGCGCTCGCCGACCTGCGGGCGGAGGCTTGGGCCTACCGCGGCAATGCCCAGCGCGTCCTCACCGACCTCGACGCCGCGGAGGCGTGCTTCCGCCGCGCCGAGGACGAGCTCTCCGACGGCAGCGGCGACCCCTCCCTGACCGCACGGCTGCTCGACCTGCACGCCTCGTTGTGGGCGGCGCGGGGGCGCGGCGACGAGGCGGCGGGGCTGCTCGACCGGGCGCTGGAGCTCTGCGGCGACGAGCGCTCCGTCCTGCGCGCCCACCTGCTGGTGAACAAGGGCTACGTCCTGCTCCAGGCGGGGCGCGAGGCGACGGCGCTGCCGGTCCTGCGCGAGGCGCTGGCGCTGCTCCGCCCCGAGAACGAGCTGCGGCTCTTCCTCTTCGCCGCCGGCAACCTGATCAAGGCCCTCCACCTGGTCGGCTACTCGATCGCCGCCCGCTCGCTGATCGCCGAGCTGCGGCCGCTGCACGACCGGCTCGGGGACCGCATCAGCCTGTTGCGGCTCGACTGGCTGGAGGCGCAGATCGACGCCGAGCTCGGCGCCGCAGCCCGGGCCGAGGCGAAGCTGCGCCAGGTGCGCGATGACCTGGTGGAGGCGGGCCTGGCCTACGACGCGGCGCTGGTCAGCCTCGACCTGGCCAACCTGCTGGCGCGCGACCACCGTTTCGTCGAGATCCGCCAGCTGGCCCTGGAGATGTTCCCCATCTTCCAGTCCCGCCGCATCCACCGCGAGGCGCTGGCGGCGCTGATCCTGTTCCGCGAGTCGATCTCCGGCGGCCGCGCCGACCTCACCTTCATCGCCGAGGTGCGGACCTTCCTCGAGAAGGCGCGGCAGGACACACGGCTCCGTTTCCGCTCCCCCCGCTGACCCCCGGGCGGCCGGCCGCCCCGGTGCTCAGGGGCGGAAGTCGTAGACCCCGAGCGGCGGCGCCTCGGCACCGACCTCCCCCTCCCGGGTCTCCAGGAGCTGGACCATGCTGCGGATCATCGCCCGCAGGTCGTTGACCAGGCGCTCGATCTCCTGACGGTCGAGCGCCGCGGCGGGTGCGGCGGCGACCCCGTCGACACCGGCGGGCACGGCCCGGCCGCCGCCGTCGTCGTCGTAGAGCCCGGCGAAGAACAGCGAGGGGCTGGTCCCGAGGACCGCGAGGACGCGCTGCAGGCGCGGCAGGTCGAGGGCCTCGCGGCCGGCGAGCAGAGTCGCCAGGTCGCCCGGCGGGAGCCCGAGGCGCCGCTCCAGGGCCGGAGCGGACCGGCCGCTGGCCGTCATCAAACTCTGCAACGCCTCGCCGATCCGCTGCTCGATCGCACCCGTCATCCCCGCGACCCCCTCTCGTCGGTTTCCCCTGGATACGCAGCCCAGCGCGCCCGGTTGCGCCACGCGCCGGGAACGCCTCTTGCTTGCCGGCCCCGATTCTCCAATCGAACCAACTCCGCTCCAATCGGTTGAATCGCGTTGAATCGCCTCGCCACTGTTCCCGGGGTGGGGCGAGGGCCCTGCAAGCTCCTGACGCAAAAGCAGTTCCACCCGCCGACCGCCCGACCTGCCTGCCCCGGACGACCGCGGCAGGTCGGTTGCTCCTTCAAGGGGTGACCGGCGGGCGAGCCGCCGGCGTCAACTCGGTTCGTGAGAAGGAGGTATCGGATGAGGAGGTTCTGTCGAGGCATGGCCCTCACCGCCCTGGCGCTGCTCCTGGCGACCGCGGCGGGCGCCGCGACGACGGGCAACCTGCGCGGCCAGGTGACCGACGGGCAGGGCAGCGGGCTTCCCGGCGTGACCGTGACCCTGAGCTCGAGCGAGGTGCTCGGCGGACCTTGGATCCGCATGACCGACGCCGCGGGCTTTTACCAGTTCCCGCAGCTCCAGCCCGGCGGCTACCAGGTGACCTTCACCCTCGACGCCTTCGCCACCCAGCAGGCGGACGTCAAGGTCCAGCTCGATCGCACCGCGGAGGTCAACGCGGAGCTGTCGCCGTCGACGGTCTCCGAGGAGATCGTGGTCACCGCCGAGGCGCCGGTCATCGATCCCGAACAGGTGGGGACCGGGCAGGTCTACAACGCCCAGTACCTCAACGAGGCGGTGGTGGGATCCGCCAACCGCAGCTACCAGTCGGTGCTGACCCAGACCGCCGGCGTCACCGGCGGCTCCAACCCGAACGTGCTCGGCTCGACGCTCGGTGAGAACGCCTACTACGTCGACGGCATCACCACCACGGACCCGGTCACCGCGACCTTCGGCACCAACTTCAACTTCGACGCCATCCAGGAGATCGCCCTGCACACCGGCGGCTTCGAGGCCGAGTACGGGCAGGCCACCGGAGGCGTGGTGAACCTGATCACCAAGTCGGGCGGCAACCAGCTCTCCGGCACCGTCGACGCACGCTACCGGGACAACAGCCTCTACGAGTCGGGCGACCACTTCGACCCGGACGCGCAGGAGACCAAGTTCCTCAACCCGTCCGCCACCCTGGGCGGGCCGATCCTGCGCGACAAGCTGTGGTTCTTCACCGCCTACGAGTACACCGACTCCCGCGCCACGCCGGCCGGCTCGCCGACCACCCGCAAGTTCGTGGGCAACTACTACCTGGGCAAGCTGACCTACCAGCTCAACGACAGCTGGCGGCTGATCGGCAAGTACACCGGCGACCCGGCGGAGATCAACAACCAGAACGCCGGGCCGTTCGTCATGCCCGAGGCGACCTACTTCCAGGAGCAGGGCGGCGACATCTTCCAGGCTGCGGTGGACGGCGTGCTGTCGCCCAGCCTGTTCTGGGACTTCAAGGCCGGCATCAACCGCCAGGAGCTGAACTCGTTCCCCGACGACCGGGACTTCACCTCGATCGGGCACTATGACACCGGGACCGGCGAGTCCTACGGCAACTACACCAACCGGCAGTACTCGAACCGCGACCGGGACGAGTACAAGACCAGCCTGACCTGGTTCCTGGACGGCGTCGGCGGGTCGCACGAGATCAAGAGCGGCCTCGAGGTCAACGACCTGAGCTTCGGTTCGGAGAACTACACCACCGCCGGCGCCTCCTACACCGACCTCAACGGCGGCCCCTACCTGTTCTTCATCTCGCCCAACCCGGGACCCTCGGACTTCGACGGCGAAATCGACACCGCCTACGTGCAGGACGCCTGGCGGATCAACCCGCGGCTGACAGCGAAGCTCGGCGTGCGCTACGACCAGGTGTCCTTCAACAACGACGCCGGCGACAAGGTCGCGGACATGGACAAGGTCCAGCCGCGCCTCGGCCTCGCCTGGGACGTGAAGGGCGACGCGACGACGGTGGTCCGCGCTTCGGCCGGCCGCTTCATGCACCCCAACGCGCTGACCCTGCCGAGCTTCGCGCGGGTCAACAGCGCGCCGTCGTTCCGCTATGTCTCCTGCAGCCGCTACTACCGCTCGATCGGCGGCCTCGACGACCCGTCGCAGTGTGACCTGTTCAGCGGTCAGTACTCCGCCGGCGGCTACACCGTCGACACCTGGCTGATGGACCCGGACGGGGTCGATCCCTACGGCTACTTCCTCTACGACGTGCAGGCCTCCGCGCCCTCCCGGATCGCGGACGGCTTGAAGCCCATGTACGCCGACGAGGTCGTGGTCGGGGTCGAGCACGCCTTCGGTCCGCGCACCTCGCTCGAGGTCTCCTACGTGGACAAAGAGACCAAGGACATCTTCGAGGACACCTGCAACGGCAACCTGCCGGCGGCGAGCCCCGACGCGGCGTGCGACTACTACGTGATGGCGAACCTCCCCGGCTTGAAGCGGGACTACCAGGGAGTGATCACCCGCTTCGAGACCCGTCCCACCGACCGCCTGCACTTCATCGCGTCGTACACCTACTCGGACTCGAAGACGAGCGTGGGCTACACCCAGAACTCCTTCACCGACTTCGACTTCTACCCCTTCGACTTCGTCAACCGGTACGGTCTCAGCGAGGCCCACCACCACGTCAAGGTCAACGGCTACGTGCAGCTCCCCTGGCAGCTCACCGCCGGCGTCAACGCGTTCTGGACCTCCGCCTACCCGTGGACGCCGCTCACCAACCAGTACAACGGGGAAGGCCACCCCTACGGCGGCAACTACGTCTACGCCGAACCGCGGGGCAGCCGCAAAGGGTGGGAGAACTACCAGCTCGACGTCGAGCTGCGCAAGGGCTTCACCTTCGGCGACACACGGGCGCAGCTCATCGGCACCGTGCTGAACGTGCTCAGCAGCGAGCAGCCGACCAACCAGTGCAGCCTGGTCCAGGGATGCAGCGGCGGCCTCCAGCTCGGCGACCCCACCGCGTGGCAGACGCCGCGTCGCTACGAGGCGGGGGTGCGGCTGGAGTTCTAGGCCCTTCCAGGGCAACAACCGCGGTGCGACCCGTGCCGCCCGCGGCTCTCCCGAGGCCCCGGCCACCCCGGCCGGGGCCCTTTTTTTTCCGCCCTCACCCGCCGGCTGCACTACGATAGGGACGGGTGCGCGGCCGGCGCCGCGCGCGCCACCGTCACCGCAACCGGAGAAGCGCAGCATGGCGAAGAAGAAGGGAAGCAGCCTCACCCGGGTGGTCTGGCCCAGCTCGTCCTCGGGCCCCACCACCCGCCAGGTCCGCAAGGTGGGCCGCAACGATCCCTGCCCCTGCGGCAGCGGCAAGAAGTACAAGGACTGTCACCAGAAGGAGGGCGAGGCCTTCCTCCACAAGCTGGCGGTCGCCGAGGACAAGCGCCGCTTGCGCGAGGTCCGTGACCACCTGAAGGCCAAGGGCGTCCCGTGGTACAAGCGCCTGTTCGTCCGGCCCTGAACCGGCGGTGGACCCGCGCGGAGCGCAAGCGATGAGGACCATCGCGGTCATCGGTGCGTCGAGCGACCGGCGCAAGTACGGCAACAAGTGTGTCCGCGCCTACCAGCAGGCCGGCTGGCGGGTCTTCCCCGTCAATCTGACGGAGAGCGAGGTCGAGGGCGAGCCGGTCCACCGGCGGGTCGGCGACGTGCCGGTCGATCTCGACGTGATCGCCCTCTACCTGCCGCCCCCGCGCACGCGGCGGGTGCTGCCGGAGATCGCCGCCAAGGGGGCCCGCGAAGCGGTCTTCTTCAACCCCGGCAGCTACGACGCCGGAGTCCTCGCCGCGGCCCGGGAGCTGGGGATCGCGGCGCGGCCGGACTGCGCGATCGTGGCGATCGGCCTGTCGCCCGCGCAGTTCCCCTGACGGCCGGCCGGCGCCCGGCTCAGGACTTCGGCGGGGTGCGGAGCACGTCGCGGACGTCGTTCCAGGCGGACCGCGCCTCGACGTACTCGCGGTGGGAGAAGTCGAGCTCGCTGGAGATCTGGCGGATCTGGGCCTCCTCCGCCGAGGAGATGCCACCGTCCGCCGCGGCCACGGCGAACAGGCACTCGAGCAGCTCGCGGCGCTCTTCCGGGCCGGCGAGGCCGGCGAACTCGCGGGTGACGAGGAAGTTCTCGGTGCCGCCGAAGAGCCGGCTCTGCGCCTTGGCGATCTGCACCGCCAGCACCGCCTGGTCCTCGGGGAGCTTGCCGTGGCGGCGCACGATCTCCTCCATCTCCCCGGTCTCCTCGGCGCTGATGTCGAGGTCGGCGTTGGCCACCCGCGACAGGATGTAGGCGAACGCGGCGACGAAGCGCGCCCGCTCGGGCGGCAGGGCCTCGAGCCGGGCGACGATCTTGCGCACCGTCTCGGTGTCGCCGGTGGCGCTCGTCGCCGCGCCGCCGCCCAGTCCCAGTCTGTGGAGCAGGTTCATCGTCCGATCATAGCGGGCGGCGGGGCGCGGGCCATCGCGTAGACTCGCCCGACATCGCCCCTGACCCGACACCCGAGGGAGACCCGAGCCGGATGAGGATCCGCCCGCTGACCGTGCGCGACGCCGCCGCGGTGACCGCCCTGGCGGCGGAGCTGGGCTACCCGGCCGCGGCAGGCAGCGTGGCGCATCGGTTGGCCGCGGCGATCGCCGACGGCGGCCAGCTCGCCCTGGGGGCGGAGGACGAGGACGGGCGCCTGGTCGCGTGGCTCCACGCCTCCCGGGCGCCCCGCCTGCAGTCGCCGCCGCAGGTCGAGATCACCGCCCTGGTGGTCGCGGCGCCCCGGCGCGGCCAGGGGATCGGCGCGGCGCTGGTGGCGGCCGCCGAGCGCTGGGCGCGGCAACGCGGCGCCGCCGAGCTGCGGGTGCGCAGCCGCAGCGAGCGGGCCGGCGCCCACCGCTTCTACCGCCGGGCCGGCTTCCGCGCCCTCAAGACGCAGCAGGTCTTCGTCCGCGACCTCGGGCCCGAGGAGCCCGCGGAGTGACCACCCGCCACCGGCCGGTCGCCCGCCGCGAGATCTTCGGCTGGGCGATGTTCGACTTCGCCAACAGCTCGTACACCACCGTCATCGTCACCGTCGCCTACAGCGTCTACTTCACCCGCCTGGTCGCGCCGCCGGGGCGTGGCGACCTGCTGTGGGGGGTCGGCGTCCTGGTGAGCAACGCGCTGGTGGTGGTGCTGTCGCCGCTGGTCGGGGCGGTGGCCGACGACTCCGGCCGCAAGAAGCTCTTCCTCTTCGTCAGCTACGCCGGCTGCGTCGCCGGCACCGCCGCCCTCTGGTGGGTCCGTCCCGGCGCCGTCGTCCTCGGGCTGGCGCTCTTCGTGGTCTCCAACATCGCCTACTCCTTCGGCGAGAACTTCGCCGGCGCCTTCCTGCCCGAGATCTCCACCCCCGACAACATCGGCCGCATCTCGGGCTTCGGCTGGGGGCTGGGGTACTTCGGCGGCCTCTTCGCCCTGCTCGCCGTCTACCCGCTGCTCGCCGGCGACTTCGTGGCCGCCAACGTCGGGCCGCTGCGCTGGGCCTGGGTGGTGACGGCGGCGTTCTTCGGCATCGCCGCCATCCCCACCTTCGTACTGCTGCAGGAACGGGCGCCCCGCGGCCCTTCCCGCACCCTCGCCGAGCACGCCCGGATGGGCTACGCGCGGCTGGCGGAGACGCGGCGGGCGATCGGCCGCTTCCGCCAGCTCGCCCGCTTCCTGGCCGTCTTCTTCGTCTTCACCTGCGGCCTGGCGGCGGTCATCTACTTCTCGGCGATCTACGCCAGCCGCACCCTGGGCTTCGACGGCGGCGAGCTGATCGTCCTGTTCCTCGTCATCCAGATCTCGTCGGCCGCGGGCGCCCTCGGCTTCGGCTGGATCCAGGACCGGCTGGGGGCGATCCGCACCGTGCGCCTCACCCTGCTCCTCTGGCTCGCCGTGGTGGTGGCCGCCTACTTCGCCACCACCAAGCCCGCGTTCTGGGCCATCTCCCTCGTCGCCGGCCTGGGCATCGGCTCGCTGCAGTCGGCCTGCCGCGCCCTGGTGGGGCTCTTCTCGCCGGTCGAGAAGGCGGGCGAGTTCTTCGGCTTCTGGGGGCTGGCCGGCAAGGCGGCCTTCGCCGTCGGACCGTTCGCCTTCGGCGCCCTGTCGTCGGTCACCGGCTCGCAGCGCACGGCGATCCTGGCCACCGGCGCCTTCTTCCTGTTCGGCCTGGCGGGCCTGGCGTGGGTGGACGAGGCGGCGGGCCGCGCCGCCGCCGAGAGCTGGCGGCCCGCGGCGCCCCGGCCCGGCGGAGATGCCGCGGGCTGAGCGGGCGCTGGTCGCCCTCGACCGGCGGATCCTGACGCTGTTCTTCCGCCGCATCGAGGTCGAGGGGATCGAGCGGGTGCCCGCCCGCGGCCCGCTGGTGCTGGTGGCCAACCACGTCAACGGCCTCGTCGACCCGATGCTGGTGCTCGGCACGCTGCCGCGGGTACCCCGCTTCCTCGGCAAGAGCACGCTGTGGGACATCGGGCCGCTGCGCCCCTTCCTGCGCTGGGCCGCGGTGATCCCCGTCCACCGCCCCGGCGACCCGGGGGCCGACCCGCGGCGCAACGCGGAGACCTTCGCCACCGCCGCCGGGGTGCTGGCGGCGGGCGGTGCGGTGGCGCTGTTCCCGGAGGGCCGCAGCCACAGCGAGCCCTCTCTGGTGCCCTTGAAGTCCGGCGCGGCGCGCATCGCGCTGGCAGGCGCGGCGGCGGGCGGCGACGTCCGGGTGCTGGCGGTCGGGCTCGTCTTCGACGCCAAGGAGCGCTTCCGCTCGCGGGCGTTGGTCGAGGTGGGGGTGCCGTTCGCCGTCGGCGAGGCGGTCGCCGGGAGCACCGGCACCGCCGCCGTGCGCCGGCTCACCGCGCGCATCGACGCGGCCCTCCGCGAGGTCACCGTGGGCTACGACAGCTGGCGGCAGGCGCGCCGGGTGCGCCGCGCCGTGGCCCTGTACGAGGCCCCGGAGCCCGACCTGCCGCGACGGCCCCGGCTCGCTGCGCGGGCCGCCGCCGAGCGCGCCTTCGCGCGCGGTCACCGCGAGCTGGCGGCGCGCCACCCCGGACGGGTGGAGCGGGTGGCGGCGGCGGTCGACGCCTACGACCGCCTGCTGGCGACGGCGGGTCTGCGGGACGAGCAGGTCGCGGCGCGCTACCCGCTGCCGCCGGTGAGCCGCTTCCTGCGCCGCACCCTCGGCACGCTGGTGGTGCGCCTGCCGCTGGCGCTGGTCGGCACGGCGCTCAACGCCCCGCCCTACCAGGCCGTCGCGCTCGCCGCCCGCGCCGTCCGCTCCGCCGACCAGAAGGCGACCTGGAAGGTCTTCGCCGCGCTGCTCCTCTACCCGGCGACCTGGGCCGCCGAGGCGGTCGCCGCCGGGGTGGCGGTGGGAGGCGCCGCCGGGCTCGCCGCCGCCGCCGGGGTCCTCCTGCTCGCCCCGCTCTCGGGCGTCTTCGCGCTCGGCTTCCACGACCGCAGCTCGCGCCTCTGGGAGGAGTCGCGCGCCGTCCTCGTGCTGCGCACCCGGCGGCGCTTCGCGGCCGAGCTGCGCGCCCGCCGCGCCGAGGTGCGGCGCCAGGTCGCGGAGCTCGTCGAGCTGCACGGCCGGGAGAGCGACGCCGCGTTAGAGTCGGAGCCATGAGCGAGTCGGTCACCCCGGGACGCGGCTGGCCGCGCGTCCTGGCGCGGCTCGAGCGCGGCACCATCCTCGTCGCCGGCCCCCCGGGCAGCGGCAAGACGACGCTGGCGCGCTGGCTGCTCGGCCAGCTCGACCGCGGCCTCGACCGCGTGGCCCTGGTCGACTGCGACCCCGGACAGACGACGATCGGCGTCCCCGGCTGCCTGGGGATGGCGCTGACCGCCCCCTGGGAAGCGCCGGCGGCGCAGTGGTTCGTCGGCGCCACGACCCCCGCGGGGCACCTGCTCCCCGCGGTGGTGGGCGCGGCCCGCCTGGCCGAGCGGGCGCGGGCGCGCGGCGCCCAGGCGGTGCTGCTCGACACCAGCGGCATGGTGGAGGGGGCGGTGGCGCGCCTGCTCCACTACCACCTCGCGGTGGCCGTGGGCGCCGACCAGGTGGTGCTGATCGACGGCGGCGCGGGCGGCGCCGCCCTCGCCGAGCTGCTCGCCGCCGAAGGGCGCCGGGTCGAACGGCTCGCCCCGGCGGCCGGCGCCCGGGACCGCTCCCGCGGCGCCCGCCGCGCCCACCGGGAGGGGCGCTTCGCGGCCCATCTCGCCGGCGCCCGCACCCGGTACTTCTCGCCGCGCCGCTTCGTCGGGCCCGAGTGGCGCTACGGCGACCACGCCGGGCTGCGCCCCGGCGTCGCCCTCGGGCTGCTCGACGACGAGGGGTTCTGCCTCGGCCTCGGGGTGGTCGAGGAGGTGCACGCCGACCGGGTGGCGGTGCGGACGCCGGTCACCGAAGTGCCGGTGGGGAGGCTCCAGGTGGGCAGCTTCCGTCTCCACCCCGAAGGCCGCGAGCTGGACGGGGAGTGAGCGCCATGGACGACCCCCGGCGCGACCGCGGCCCGGTGACGCGCGGCGCCGGCCCCGCCGACCTGCTGCGCGCCGGCCTGCAGGTGCCGCTCCCCCAGCACCTCCTGTCGCGGCTCGTCTTCCACCTCACCCGCAGCCGCTCGCGCTGGCTCTCCGCGCTGCTGATCCGCACCGTGGTCCGCCTCTACCGGGTGGACCTCGACGAGGCGCTCGAGCCGGACCCCGCCGCCTACCCGACCTTCAACGACTTCTTCACCCGGCCGCTGCGCCCCGGCGCCCGCCCGCTCGCCGGCGGCGAGGACACCGTGGTGTCGCCGGTCGACGGCGTGGTCAGCCAGGCCGGGTCGATCGACGGCGGCCGGATCTTCCAGGCCAAGGGCCACCACTTCACCGTCGAGGAGCTGCTCGGCGGCGACCCGGCGCCGGGCGGAGCCCTTCCGCGGCGGCGCCTTCGCCACCCTGTACCTGTCGCCGCGCGACTACCACCGGGTCCACATGCCGCTCGCCGGCCGCCTGCTCGAGACCGTCCACGTCCCCGGCCGCCTGTTCTCGGTCGACGCCCGCACCACCCGCGCGGTGCCGC
Source organism: uncultured Acidobacteriota bacterium (assembly GCA_963843275.1). GTDB lineage: Bacteria > Acidobacteriota > Thermoanaerobaculia > Multivoradales > JBCCEF01 > CAWJJM01. The sequence goes on from CAWJJM010000011.1 coordinate 70,264, forward strand.
GGCTGTTCGCCCGCAACGAGCGGGTGGCGGCGTTGTTCGACTCCAGCGCCGGGCCCGCTGGCGGTGGTGCTCGTCGGAGCGCTGATGGTCGGCGCCATCGAGACCGTGTGGCAGGGCCTCGTGACGCCGCCGCGCGGCCGCCGGGTGCGCCGCTGGGACCACCGCGACGAGGGCGTGCGGCTCGCCCGCGGGGCGGAGCTCGGCCGTTTCGCGATGGGCTCGACGGTGATCGTGCTGTGCGCCGCCGGTCGGGTGCGCTGGGTCCCGGGGCTGCTCCCCGAGGCGGTGGTGCGCCTGGGACAGGCGATCGGGAACACGCTCCCCGCGGCGGCGGTTGCGGGGGACGAGGGCGGCCCCCCCCCGAGAACCGACCGGGCCGCCGGGAGGAGCCACGTGACCACCGAGACCGCGACCTTCGCCGCCGGCTGCTTCTGGGGCGTCGAGGAGGCCTTCCGCCAGATCCCCGGAGTGCTCGCCACCGAGGTGGGCTACACCGGCGGCTCGCTCGACCGGCCCGGATACCGCGACGTGTGCAGCGGCCGCACCGGGCACGCGGAGGCGGTGCGGGTGGAGTTCGACCCCGGGAGGGTGACCTACGGCGAGCTTCTCGACGTCTTCTGGCGCAACCACGACCCGACCCAGGTCGACCGCCAGGGACCCGACGTCGGCAGCCAGTACCGCTCGGAGATCTTCGTCCACGACGCCGAGCAGGAGCGCGTCGCCCGCGCCTCGAAGGCCGCCGAGGAGGCCAGCGGCCGGCACCGCCGCCCGGTGGCCACCCGCATCTCGCCGGCCGCCACGTTCTGGCGCGCCGAGGACTACCACCAGCAGTACCTGGCCAAGCGGGGACAGAGCCATTGCGCCCTGTGAGGGGCGTGGCGCGCAGCGCAGCGGCGGCGGCGGCCCTGGCGGCGCTGCTCGCCGCCTGCGGCCCCGCCCGCCCGCCGATCCGCAGCCTCTACCCGGGGCCGCAGCGCGCCGCCCGGGAGGTGGCGCTGATCGAGTACGCGGGCGGGCCGGCGCTGGTCGTCGCGGTCGACGGCCGGCGGCTCGACCCGCCGGCGGGAGGGGCGGCCGGCTTCCGGCTCACGGTGGAGCCCGGGCCGCACACGCTGACGGTGGTGCGGGAAGGTGGCGCGCCGGCCGGGAGCACCCCGCCGCCGGAGGGGGGCGAACGCCTCGACTTCGTGGCCCACCCCGGCAGCCGCTACCAGCTCACCGCCTGGCCGCCGCACCTCGACGAGACGCGCTTCTGAACGGCGGCCCTCAGCCCACGTCGCCGCCGTCGCCGCCGTCGCCCCCGGCCTCCGTGGGGTCGGCCGGCGGGCGCGCCTTGCGGAAGCGGTCGATCGACACCACCTCGCCGCCGGGCCGCTCCGGCCCCTCCGCCGGCTCGGGCGCGGCGCCCTCCGGGAGCGGCTCGTCGGCCGAGGGCGCCGCCGGCGTCTCGCCGCCGAAGCGCAGGGCGAGCTGGGCCGCCGGGTCGGCGAAGCCGGTGAGCGCCGTGAACGGCACCCGCAGGCGGTGGCGCGGGCCGCCGAACGCCAGGGTGACCGCGAAGGCGTCGTCGTCCACCGTCAGGTCCCAGTACTGGTGCTGCAGGATGACCGTCATCTCCTCCGGGTAGCGCTGGCGCAGCCCGGGCGGGACCTCCACCCCCTCGGCGTCCGTCCGGAAGGTCAGGAAGAAGTGGTGCTCGCCGGGGAAACCGGTCTCGGCGACCTCGGCGAGGGCGCGGCGCGCCACGCCCAGCAGGGCCTCGGCGATCATGCGCGGGAAATCGAGATCCGCCATCGGCCCCGACGATAGCAGGCGGCGCGGCGCCGGCGCGGGGTCCGCCGCGGCGGAATTCTGGCGCCGTGAGGCTGTTTTCACGTCCGGTGCAAGAAGGAGCGGAACGTTCAGGATCTCCCGCCGGGCGCGGCTCGTCGTGCGCCGGCTGAGGGCCTCCTGACTCGAGAGCCGAGAAGAACCCACAGACTCGACCTGCATCGACAAGTTCGCGTACGGGAGGTGCATCCTGAAGCCACAGCGAGTGAAGTACGCCCTTGCCTCGACCACGCTGTTCCTCGTTTTCCTCGCCCTCGGCATCGCCGTGGAGTGGGGCGGCCAGATCCTCGACGGAGCCTCGGCGCACGTCGCCGAGGCGTCCCCCGCGCCGGCGCTGCCCCCCGGGGAGCTGCCGGCGCAGCGCTACGCAGCCGTCGCGGCCGCGTTCCGCGCCCATGACCTCGACGCCGCCGGCGAGCTGCTGAGGACCCTCTCCGCCGACGACGTCGCCAGTGCCGGCGACCGCCAGCTGTTGCTCGGCCTGGCCGCCTGGTCGTTCGGCGAGGCGGGCCCGGCGCGGCGCGACCTCGAAGCCTGCGACGACACCGCGGGGCCGCTGGGCGACTGGCGGCTGCTGGCGCTGGCCGAGCTCGCGGCCGACGCCGGCGACGACGCGGCCGCCCTCGACCGCTGGGTCGAGCTGGTCGACGACTTCCCCGGCTCCCCCCTGCGGCCCCAGGCCATCGTGGCCGCGGCGCGCCTCTACCGCGAGCGCGGTGACAGCGCCCGCGCCCTCGAGCTGGTCGACCTGGCGCGGCAGGAGGACATCGCCGGCGCGGCGCGTGTCGACCTCGAAGAGCTCGCCTGGCACCTGGGGGGACAGCTCGACGACGAGGACGCCCGGCGCGACGCCGCCCGGCGGCTCCTCGTGTACTCGCCGTGGAAGGCGAGCTCCCTGGGCGTGCCCAAGCTCTTCCGCGGCGGCGACGGCCAGATCCACTGGCCCGAGGTGCTCACCCCGGCGGAGCTGACCGAACGGGCGGCCTCGTTCCTCGAGCTCGACCAGCCCGCGGCGGCGCTGTCCACCCTCGCCGACGTGGCCCCCGGCCTGCGCGACGTCCACTGGGCCCTGGTCGCGGCCGACGCGCACGTGGCGTTGCACCAGGGCGCCGAGGCGCTGGCGCTGCTCGAACGGGCCCCAGCGAGCGCCGCCGCCGACCGCGCCGCCGTCGAGTGGCGGCGCGCGCTGGCCACCGCCGACCTCGCGACCGCGCGCGGCGGCGGCAAGGGCCTGCCGACGGCCGAGCGCCGCCGCATGCGGGCGCGCTCGATCGGCCACCTCGAGAAGGTGGTCGAGCTCGACGGCGACCGCGACCTCACCCTCTCCGCCCTGCGACGCCTCTACGTCGCCCTCGACGGCGACTTCGACCGCCAGGTGGCCGTGCTGCGCCAGCTCCGCCAGCTCGACACCGTCGACCGCACCGGCGTGCGGCCGCTGTGGGAGAAGGGCTGGAACGAGTACGGCGCCGGCAACTACACGGCGGCGGTGGCCTACTGGACGGTGCTCTCCGAGGTCTACCCGGGCGACCGCGACACGCCGCGGGGGGAGTACTGGAAGGCCCGCGCCCTCGAGAACCTGGGGCAGGAGCGGCGCGCCCGGCGCCTCTACGAGGGCCTGGTCGCCGCCACGGACACCAACGACCTCTACCGCACCCAGGCGATGGCCCGCCTCGGCGTCCCCTCGCCCCAGGAGCAGCCCGCCACCCTGGTCCGCCAGCCGCGCGGTTGGCAGATCGACGGCCGGCTGCGGCGCGCCAAGCTGCTCGCCGACCTGGGCCTCGACGAGCTGGCCCGGCGCGAGGCGACGACGGTGCGCGAGGTGCACCCGGAGACCTCGGCGCGCGACGCCAAGGCGCTCGAGGGGCTGATGCTGGCGCGGGACGGCCAGCGGCGGCGCGGCGTCGTCCTGCTGCGCCAGGCCTTCCCCGCCCTCGGGGGGCCGGCCCAGGCCAACGTTCCCGACGAGATCCTGCGCGCCTACTACCCCTTCGACTACGAGGCCACCATCCGCGAGGAGGCCCGCGCCGCCGGCGTCCCCGCCTCGCTGGTCGCCGGCATCATCCGCCAGGAGAGCGCCTTCGACCCACGCGCCACCAGCCCGGTCGGCGCGCGCGGCCTGATGCAGGTCATGCCCGCCACGGCGCGCGAGATGGCCCAGAAGCTGGGCGAGCCCTACTCGCCGGCCCGTCTCTACGACCCCGACTACTCCATCCGCCTGGGCAGCAACTACATCGCGCGGGTGCTCGACATGTTCGACGGCAACGTCGAGCTGGCGCTGGCCGGCTACAACGGCGGCCCCAACCGCATCCAGCGGCTGTGGAACGACCGCCCCGACGGGGCCGAGCTGGACGACTTCCTCGAGAACCTCACCATCGACGAGTCGCGCAACTACGTCAAGCGGATCCTGGTGCTGGCGGACAGCTACCGCCAGCTCTACCCCTCCTCCTGAAGTTGGCGCACCGCGCGGCTTTCGCTGCGCCCGCGCCGGCCGGACCGCCCCTCTCCCGCGGGGGGCGGCACGGGTCTTGCGCGGCAAAGGGTGGAGGTGCGCGATGGAGTTCGTCTCGGTTCAGGGTGAGCGGGTGCCGGCGCTGGGGCTGGGGACATGGCAGCTCCAGGGGGAGGCGTGCGTGGAGGCGGTCCGGGACGCGCTCGGCATCGGCTACCGGCACGTCGACACGGCGCAGGCCTACGGCAACGAGAGCGCGGTGGGCCGCGGGCTGCGGGAGGCGGGGGTGCCGCGCCAGGAGATCTTCCTCACCACCAAGGTCTGGCTGGAGAACCTGGAGCGCGACGACGCGCGGGAGAGCACCCGCCGCAGCCTCGAGCGGCTGGGCACCGACCGCGTCGACCTGCTCTTGATCCACTGGCCGAGCGACGACCTCGGCCTCGACGAGCCGCTCGCCGCCCTCGAGGAGATGCGCGACGAAGGAATGGCGCGTCACATCGGGGTGAGCAACTTCCCCGCTTCGCTGCTCGCCCGGGCGCTCGAGCGTGCCGACCTCTTCGCCGTCCAGGTCGAGTACCACCCGTTCCTCTCCCAGGACGAGCTGCTCGCGCTGGCCCGCCGGCACGATCTGCTGCTCACCGCCTACAGCCCGATCGCCCGCGGCGCCGTCCTCGACGATCCGACCCTGGCCGAGATCGGGCGCCGGCACGGCAAGGACGCGGCGCAGGTGACCCTTCGTTGGCTCGTCCAGCAGGAGCGCGTCGCCGCCATCCCCAAGGCCTCCGACGGACGCCACCGGCGCAACAACTTCGACATCTTCGACTTCTCCCTGTCGGCCGAGGAGATGGAAGAGATCTCCGGGCTCGCCCGCGGCGAGCGCCTGATCGACCCGTCCTTCGCCCCCGACTGGGAGCGCGGGTAGCGGCGCGGCGGCGCCGGCGCCGGGACCTCAGGCGCCCCCGGTGCTCGCCACCACGTCCAGGTCGCGGTCGTTCCAGTAGAGCTGGCGGTAGCTGTCGGCGAGCAGCAGGATGCGCTTGACGTAGTCCTGGCTCTCGCTGACCTTGAGCGTCTCCAGGAAGTAGTCCAGCTCGGGATTCGGCCCCGCCTCCTTCCACAGCCGGCGGATGCGGTTGGGGCCGCCGTTGTAGCCGGCCAGCGCCAGCTCGACGTTGCCGTCGAAGCGGTCCAGGGTCTGCCGGAAGTAGGTCGTCCCGAGCAGCACCGAGAAGTCGGGGTCGAACAGGCGCGAGGGCTTGTACACCTGCCCCAGCCTCCCGGCGACCTCCTTGGCCGTGGCCGGCATGAGCTGCATCAGGCCGCGCGCCCCCACCCAGCTCTCGGCGCGGGCGTCGAAGGCGCTCTCCTGGCGGATGATGCCGGCCACCAGGTGGGGCGGCAGGCGGGTGACGGCCGCCTCCTTCTCGATCACGTCACGGTAGAGGAACGGGTAGTAGGCGCCGAGCACCGGCCCGGGCACCTCGGCCTGGTACGGGCCGGAGAGCTCCGGGTAGGCGCCGCGCAGCAGGCGCACCCCCTCGCGCTGGTCGCCCTCGCGCACCCGGAGCACGCCGTCCAGCGCCATCAGGTCGCGCTGATCCAGGTCGCCGTCGTCGGCGGCCAGCTTGAGCTCGGTGCGGGCCAGCGAGGTGAGGCCGAGGTCGGTCAACCGCAGCGGGCGGTCGAGCCGGGGGTCGATCTCCCACGGGTTGTCGACGCTGCGCGCCGTGGCCTCCGGCGGCTCCGCCTCGCCGCCGAGGCGCGCCGCGGCGCGGCCGTAGTAGAAGTCGGCCGCGTCGGACTCGGCGACGATCTCGCGGTAGCCCTCCACGGCCCGGCGGTGCTCCCCCAGCTCGTCGAAGGCGCGCGCCTTCCAGTAGCGGGCGCGGCGGGTCTCGCGGTCCCTGGGATAGAGGTCCTCGAGCTGCGTCCAGTAGCCGACGGCACCGCTGAAGTTGCCCTGCCGGTACTCCTTCCACCCCTGCTCCCACAGCCGACCGGCGCCGGTGCGGTCGGTGGGGTCGAGGCGCCGCAACAGCCGCAGCTTCTCGACCGCCTGGTCGAACAGGCCCTGCTCGGCGAGGTAGCCGTAGAGCTGGCGCAACGCCTCGATGCTCAGCTCGCGGTCGCCGCCGGCCGAGACGACGGCCGCCAGGTGGCGCTGCGACTCCTCGAACAGCGCCTCCCGGCGGGCCACCGGCAGGTTCTTGCGCCCCCGCCGCACCGCCGCCATCTCGGCGGTGGCCCGCGCCCGCTGCCACTCGAGGGCGGCGCGCTCGGCCGGCCGGGCCGGCCGCACGTCGGCGAGCACCTGCAGCGCCTCGGCGCCGCGGTGCTCAAGCGTCAGCGCCTCGGCCATGAGCAGGTGCCACGGGAGGTCGCGCTGCCGCTCGGGCATCGTCTCCAGCGTCACCCGCGCCGCGCGCCCGTCCTCCAGCTCGACCCACGAGCGCGCCCGCTCCTCCACCTCCTCCGCGGTCAGGACCCCCTCCCAGGAGAGGATCCGCCCCTGGGCGTCGCGGAAGATGTCGCCCACCCGCAGCTCCCGGGCCACCGGCGGCGAGTGGATGAGCAACCGCTTGGCGGCCTCACGCATCACCCGGCGGTCGCCGGTGGCACGGCCGATCGCCCAGGCGAGGCGGTCGCTCTCCGCCGCCACCCGGTGGGTGAGCCGGTGGGAGCGGGCGTCCGCGAGGTAGCGCAGCGCGCCGTCGGCGTCGTGCCGCGTCCAGGCGACCTGCGCCGCTTCGAGGTAGGCCCGCCCGCGCAGCGGGGACTCGGGGTGGGTGGAGAGCAGCTCGTCGAGGCTGCGCTCGGCGACGTCGGGCCGCCCGGTGGCCTGCGCCGCGTCCGCCAGGGCGTAGAGGCGCCAGTCCTCGAGCGCGCCGCCGACCGCGCCGCTGTCCGCGAGCGCCTCGACGGCAGCGTCCGGATAGCCGCTCTGGTAGGCGTAGAGACCGATCAGGGTGCGCGCCTGGGCGCTCTCGTCGGGCCGCTCGCGGGCCAGCTCGCGCAGCACCCGGCGGGCCGTGTCGAGATCGCCCTCCTCGAAGGCCTCTGCCGCGCGCCGGTAGGCGGCGGCGGTGGGGTCGGCCCGGCCGTCGCCGTCGAGATCGGCCACCTGCGGCAGCGGTTGCTCGAGCGGCGGCGGCTCCTCGTCGCGCAGGAGGAAGACCACCCACACCGGCGCCACGGTGAGCAGGAGCAGGACCGCCGCCAGCCAGAGGGCGTGGCGGCGCTCGAGACGTCGGAGCCTGCGGAGCGAGAGTCGCATCGGTCCTTTCGGCGAGTTCGACCCCGTTCCCGGCGGCGGTCCCTGCCGCGGCCGGCCGGGACCCCTGGAGGGCTGCAAGACGGCTTCCAGGCCGCGCCGGCCGCGGGCGGGTTGGCGGCGGCGGCGGGCTTCGGATACCCTTCCCATCCGACCGACCGCGCCCCCACGGGCGATCCGACATCCGACCGAGGCCGCCGACCGATGGACATCTACGAGGACATCCTGCAGACGCTGGGCGACACCCCGATGGTCAAGCTGCGCCGCTACCATCCCGAGGGCGCCCTGCTCGCCGCCAAGGTGGAGAGCTTCAACCCGGGGGCCAGCGTCAAGGACCGCATCGGCGTCGCCATGATCGAGGACGCCGAGCGCCGCGGGCTGCTGCGGCCCGGTGGCACCATCGTCGAGCCGACCTCCGGCAACACCGGGCTCGGGCTGGCGATCGCCGCCATCCTCAAGGGCTACCACCTGGTGTGCACGGCGGCGGACAAGATCCCCCCGGAGAAGGTGGCGCTGCTCGAGGCCCACGGCGTCGAGGTCGTGGTGTGCCCGACGCACGTCGCGGCCGACGACCCCCGCTCCTACTACAAGGTCGCCGAGCGGATCCGCGACGAGCGCGGCGCCTTCCTGCCCTACCAGTACTACAACCAGGCCAACCCGCAGGCGCACTACGACGCCACCGGGCCCGAGATCTGGCGCCAGACCGACGGCCGCGTCACGCACTGGGTGGCGGGCATCGGAACCGGCGGCACGATCAGCGGCGTCGCCAAGTTCCTCAAGGAGAGGAACCCGGAGATCCGGGTCATCGGCGTCGATACGGTGGGCTCGGTCTACGCGTACTACCACGAGCACGGCGAGCTGCCGCCGGCCGACCAGATCCACCAGTACCTGATCGACGGCATCGGCGAGGACTTCCTCCCCGCCAGCGCCTGGATGCAGTACGTCGACGACGTCGTCACCGTCGACGACGCCACCGGCTACCGGGCGGTCTTCGAGCTCGCCCGTTGCGAGGGGATCTTCACCGGCTCCTCGGGCGGCGCCGCCGCGGTCGGCGCACGCCGCGTCGCCCGCACCCTCCCCGACGACGCGCTGGTCGTCACCCTGCTCCCCGACTCCGGCGAGCGCTACCTCTCCAAGCTCAACGCGCAGTGGCTGCGCACCCAGGGCCTGCTGGGCGAGGACGAGGAGATCCCCGACTGGGTGGCCGGAGCCGGCTGAGGCGCGGCCCGCGGACCGGGCGATCACTTCTACACGAAAAACCGTCTGCGGCCGAGCCTAGTGACGGTTTCGCGGGGAGTCAAAAACCCCCCCCCGGCGCTGATAGGGTCTTCTCCGTCGACCGACCGGAGGACGCCGATGCGCACACGCCACCCGACCCTCACCCGGCCCCCGGCGGCGTGCCGCCACGCCATGCCGCCCGTGCTGGCCGCCGCCCTCGCCCTGGGAACCATGGCCTGCGGCGCCGCCAAGACGGCGCCCGAGAGCTTCTTCAACTCGCTCGACTACCAGGCGCGGCAGACGCTGAGCCAATCGCTGTTCCGGGACGACCTGTCGCTGCTGTCGAACGAGGAGATCGACCGCATCCTGTCGTCGAAGATCGAGCTGCCACGGCAGGCCCGGCTGGCGCTGCTCGAGCTCGGGGCGGACACGCCGGTCCTGGTGGTGCCGCCGGGGGACGAGGCGGGCGACGCCCTCGGCGCCGTCCTCGACCGCCTGAACGGCAGCGACCGGCTCTCTTCGGTGACGCTGTTGCCGTCGCTGCTGGTGCCGCGGAGCCTCTCCGTCGCCAAGCTGCGCGAGGCCGCGGCGCGCTTCCAGGCCGACCTGCTGTTCGTCTACCGCACCCCCTGCCAGCAGTTCCGACGCGGCCGTCTGCTCGCCCCGGACCAGGCCCGCGCCACCTGTGTGGCCGAGGGCGTCCTGCTCGACGTCCGCACCGGCATCATCCCCTTCTCGAGCGCCGCCGCGGCGACCTTCGGGACGGTCGAGAGCCCGGACGACCTCAGCACCTACGAGACCCTGCACCGCTCGCAGTCGGAGGCCACGGCGCGGGCGCTGAGCGAGCTGGCCGACGACCTGCTCGCCTTCCTCGACGCGGCGCCCTGAGGCGGCGGGCGGGGCACGGTCCGCGCGGGGCCCTCGGCTAGACTCGCGCCACCTCCGCTGGAGCTCTCCCGTGCCCGACGCCACCTTCCCCGATCTGCGCAGCTTCCTCGACCGCCTGCGGCGCGACGGGGACCTCGCCGTCGTCGAGACCGAGGTGGATCCCCGGCTCGAGGCCGCCGAGGTGCACCGCCGGGTGATCGCCGCCGGCGGCCCGGCCCTGCTGTTCACCCGGCCGCGCGGCGCCGACCTGCCGCTGGCCACCAACCTGTTCGGCACCGCGCGGCGCGCCGGACTGGCCTTCGGGGAGCGCCCGGGACGGCTGGTGCGCCGCCTCGTCGAAGCGGCGGAGACGCTGCTCCCGCCGACGCCCGGCAAGCTCTGGGGGGCGCGCGATCTGGCGCGGGAGGCGCTGCGGCTGGGCACGCGGCGGCGGCGCGGCCGGGCGCCGGTCACCGAGGTGGTCACCCGCGAGGTGCGGCTCGACCGGCTGCCGGTCCTCACCACCTGGCCCGAGGACGGCGGGCCGTTCGTCACCCTGCCGCTGGTCTACACCGAGCACCCGGACGGCCGCGGCCACAACCTGGGGATGTACCGCCTCCAGGTGCACGGCCCCGCCGCCACCGGCATGCACTGGCAGATCGGCAAGGGCGGCGGCTTCCACTACGCCGCCGCCGAGGCGCGCGGCGAGGCCCTGCCGGTCACCGTCTTCCTCGGCGGGCCGCCGGCGCTGGTGCTGGCCGCGGTGGCACCGCTGCCGGAGAACGTGCCGGAGCTGCTGCTCGCCTCGTTGATCGCGGGCCGGAGGCTCGGCACCGTTGGCGGCCCCGGACCCCACCCGCTGCTGGCCGACGCGGAGATCGCGCTGATCGGGAGGGTGCCGCCCCGGGTGCGCCGCCCGGAGGGCCCCTTCGGCGACCACTACGGCTACTACTCGCTCGTCCACGACTACCCGCTCTTCGAGGTGGAGGCGATGGCGCGGCGCCGCGACGCGATCTACCCGGCCACCGTGGTCGGCAAGCCGCGGCAGGAGGACTTCTACATCGGCGACCTGCTCCAGGAGCTGCTGGCGCCGCTGTTCCCGCTGGTGATGCCCGGGGTGCGGGACCTGTGGTCCTACGGCGAGACCGGCTACCACTCGCTGGCCGCCGCGGTGGTGCGCGAGCGCTACCGGCGCGAGGCGATGGTGTCGGCCTTCCGCATCCTCGGCGAGGGGCAGCTCGCGCTGACCAAGTTCCTGCTGGTGACGGACCGGCCGGTCGACCTGCGCGACTTCCCCGCCACCCTCGAGCACGTGCTGGCCCGCACCCGCCCGGAGACCGACCTGTTCGTCTTCTCGAACCTGTCGATGGACACCCTCGACTACACCGGCCCCGCGGTCAACGAGGGTTCGAAGGGGGTGTGGCTGGGCCTCGGCGACCCGCTGCGCGAGCTGCCGCGGGAGTTCGCGCCGGCCGCGCCGCCGCCGCCCGAGGTCACGGCGGTGCGGGTCTTCTGCGGCGGCTGCCTGGTGGTGGGGGCGCCGCCGCGCACGGCCGACCCCGACGCGGCGGCGCGGCTGGCCGCCCACCCCGCCTTCGCCGGCTGGCCGCTCCTGGTGGTGACCGACGAGCCGGCCCGCGCCGCCGCCAGCGCGACGAACTTCCTGTGGACCACGTTCACCCGCTTCGAGCCGGCGGCCGACCTCCATGCCGCCGCCGCGGAGGTGGTGCGCAACCACGTGGCCCGTACGCCGCCGATCGCGATCGACGCCCGGCTCAAGCCCGGCTTCCCCGCCGAGCTGATCTGCGACCCCGAGACCGCGGCGACGGTGACGCGGCGCTGGAGCGAGTACTTCCCCGGCGGCGGCGTGGAGATGGGCGACTCCGACCGCGGGCATCTCGACCCGCCGGCGGCCGGCTGAAGCGGCGTCAGGAGGGCGGGACGTCGTCGCCGGGAGTGACGCCCGGCAGGCCGAGCTGGACGGCGACCGAGCGGCCCACGCGGCGCTCGAAGCGCGCCGCGTAGCTCTCCACCGCCCCCACCGGCTCGTCGCGGTAGACGCGCTCGAGACGGAAGAGCGGGACGAACAGGGTCGACAGGCCCAGGGTGGGCGGCTCGTCGGCGCGGGCCGCCTGCGCCATCCAGTCGTCGAACGAGTCGACGCTCAGGGCGCGCAGGGTGAGGCCGGCGACGCCGAGGTCGAGCAGCACCCCCCACAGCTTCTCGGTCGGGTTGATCAGGTGGGCGATCACCAGGTCGCCGGGCTCGAGCTTGGTGAACCCGTCCATCGCTCAGCCCTCCTCCCCGTCGCCCGGCTCCTCGCTGAGCTCGAGCAGCACGCCGCCGGTCGAGCCGGGGTGGACGAACTGCACCCAGCAGCCGCCGGCGCCGCGGGTCGGCGCCTCGCGCAGCACCCGGTAGCCGGCGGCGCGCAGGCGACCGTCGTCGGCGCGCACGTCGTCGCTGGCCAGCGCCAGGTGGTGGATGCCGGGGCCGCGGCGCTCGAGGAAGCGGGCGATCGGCGAGTCCTCGCCGAGCGCCTCGAGCAGCTCGATCCGCGCTTCGCCGCAGCGGATCATCGCCACCCGCACGCCCTCGGCCGGCACCTCCTCGATCACCTCGACCTCGAGGCCCAGCGCCTCGTAGAGCCTGCGGGCCTCGGCGATCGAGGCGACCGCCACGCCGACGTGGTCGATGCGCTCGATCACCCGTCGGCTCCCGCCGCCGCCTCCACGCGGACGGCGCCCGCGAACAGGCGGTCGGCGAGGCGGTAGGGGTCGTCGTGGGCCTCCAGGCCGCGCTCGATCTCGCGCTCGAGACCCAGCCCGGCGTCGGCGGCGGCGAGCACGCGCTCCTTGAGGATCGCCTCGACCCGCATGCGCAGCAGCGCCCGCCGCCGCGCCGCCAGCTCGCCGCTGGCGGCGAGGTGCTCGCGGTGGCGCTCGATCTCGGCGACCACCTCGGCGATCCCCTCGTCGCGCGACGCCACCGTCTTGACCAGCGGCGGCCGCCAATCGCTCCGCGTCTCGGCGAGGTTGAGCATGCTCTCGAGGTCGCGCACCGTGCGCTCCACCCCCTCGCGGTCGGCCTTGTTGATCACGAAGACGTCGGCGATCTCCATCAGCCCCGCCTTGATCGCCTGGATGTCGTCGCCCAGCCCCGGCACGGTGACCACCAGCACGGTGTCGACGCTGCGCACCACGTCGACCTCGTCCTGGCCCACCCCCACGGTCTCCAGCAGGACCCAGTCGAAGCCGCCGGCGTCGAGCAGGTCCACCGCGTCGTGGCTGGCGCGGGCCAGCCCGCCGAGGGCGCCGCGGGTGGCCATCGAGCGGATGTAGACGCCGGGGTCGGTGTAGAGCGACTGCATGCGGATACGGTCGCCGAGCAGCGCCCCTCCGGAGAAGGGGCTGGTGGGGTCGATGGCGAGGATGCCCACCGTCTCGCCGCGCGCCCGCAGGTGCCGGGTCAGGCGGTCGACCAGGGTGGACTTGCCGGCGCCCGGCGGGCCGGTGACGCCGACCACCCGCGCCCGTCCGGTCTCCGGGTAGAGGCGTCGGATCAGCTCGGCGCGGGCCGCGCCACCGCCCTCGACCAGCGAGATGGCCCGGGCCAGGGCCCGCGGCCGGCGCTCGCGCACCCCGGGGACCAGCTCCTCGGGCGTCACGAGCTCTCGAGGAGCTGCCGCGCGATCACCAGGCGCTGGATCTCGCTGGTGCCCTCGCCGATGGTGCAGATCTTCGCGTCGCGGTAGAACTTCTCGGCCCGATAGTCCTTCACGTAGCCATAGCCGCCGTGGATCTGTACCCCGCGCTCGCTGCAGAACACCGCGGCCTCGCCGGCGAACAGCTTGGCCTCGGCGGCGGCGCGGGTGACCCGCTCGCCGCGGTCCATGCCCAGCGCCGCGGCGAACACCAGCACCTCGGAGGCGGCGATGCGGGTCCACATCTCGGCGAGCATGAACTGGATCGCCTGGAAGGAGGCGATCGGGCGGTCGAACTGGCGCCGCTCGCGGGCGTAGTCGCGGGCCGCCTCGAAGGCGCCAGCGGCCGTCCCCAGCCCCAGGGCGGCGATCGAGATGCGGCCGCCGTCGAGGATCGCCAGCGCCTGCTTGAAGCCGGTCCCGGGCTCGCCCAGCAGGTGGTCCTCGGGCACGAAGCAGCCCTCCATCACCACCTCGGAGGTGTCCGACGCGCGCGAGCCGAGCTTGTTCTCCTTCTTGCCGGCGCGGAAGCCGTCCATCCCCTTCTCCAGCACGAAGGCGGAGATGCGGCGGTGGCGGTCGGCCCCCTCCGGGAGGGACTCGTCGACCGCCATCACCACGCAGACGTCGCCGACCGCCCCGTGGGTGGTGAAGGTCTTGGCGCCGTCGAGCACCCAGCCGCCGTCCACGCGGCGGGCGCGGCTGCGGGTGCCGGCGGCGTCGGAGCCGGCCTCGGGCTCGGTCAGGCTCCAGGCCCCGATCTTCTCGCCACGGGCCAGCGGCGGCACCCAGCGCCGCTTCTGCTCGTCGCTGCCGAACTTGAAGATGTGGCCGGTGCACAGCGAGTTGTGCGCCGCCACCGACAGCCCGATCGACGGGTCGACCTTGGAGATCTCGCTGACCACCAGCGCGTACTCCACGTAGCCGAGCCCGGCGCCGCCGAGCTCCTCCGGGATCAGGATGCCGAGGAACCCGAGCTCGCCGAGCTTGGCGAAGATGTCGCGCGGGAAGCGCTGCGCTTCGTCGATCTCCTCGACGATCGGGTCGATCTCGTTGCGGGCGAAGTCGCGGGCGAGCTCGCGGACGGCCTGCTGCTCGGCGGTGAGGGAGAAGTCGAGGGAAGAGGCGTCCCGGCGGGCTTCGGCGACGGTCATGGGCTTTCCTGGGTCGGTTGGATCGGACGCCGGTTGGCGCGGCGCAGCCGGCCCCGCGATGCTACCGCACCTCTCCGATGGGGTGACGGGCAGCTCGTGGCGGCCGGAACAGGGTGCCGGTCACCCTGTTGCCCGCCTCCCTCCGCTCTCCCGGCGGGCGGCGGCGAGGAGGGCGGTGCCGGCGGAGGTGCCGAGGCGGTCGGCGCCGGCAGCGATCAGGGCGAGGGCGCCGGGGAGGTCGCGGATGCCGCCGGAGGCCTTGACGCGCAGGCCGGTGCCGGCGACGGCGGCGGCGAGGCGGCGGACGTCGTCGACGGTGGCGCCGCCGGGGCCGAAGCCGGTCGAGGTCTTGACGTAGTCGGCGCCCGCCGCCGCCACCAGCCGCGCCGCGCGCGCCTTCTCGCCGTCGTCGAGCAGCGCCGTCTCCACGATCACCTTGAGCACCAGGTCGGGATCGAGGCCGCGCAGCGCGGCGACCCAGGCGCCCAGGTCGTCGGCCACGGCGGCGTCCTCGCCGCTCTTGAGCCGGGAGAGGTTGATCACCGTGTCGAGCTCGCGGGCGCCGTCGTCCACCGCGTGCCGCGACTCGTCGCGCCGCGCCGCGGGGCTGGCGTAGCCGAGCGGGAAGGCGATCACCGTCGCCGGGGCCACCCCGCTGCCGGCCAGCTCGCGGGCGGCCAGCCCCACCCAGCACGGCGGCACCATGGCGGCGGCGAACCCGGCGGCGGCCGCCTCGGCGAGCAGGCGCCGCACCTCCGCCTCGCGGGCGTCGGGCTTGAGCAGGGTGTGGTCGATGTAGCTCGCCAGCGGGCGGGGCAACGAACGGACGTCCATGGGCGACCTCTCAGCGGGTGGGGCCGTCATGGGGCCGCGGCTCGGCCCAGCGCGCGGTGTGCGACCGCACCCGGACCAGATCCACTCCGGTGTAGTAGTGCTCGAGGATCTCGCGGTAGTCGAGGCCGCGCCCGGCCATGCCGTAGGAGCCCACCTGGCAGAGGCCCACGCCGTGCCCCCAGCCGCTGCCGTGGAAGCTCCACCCGGGACCGCTGCGCCCGCGGCTGCGGCGCATCTCGAAGCGGGTGTCGGGCAGGTCGAGGATCCAGCGCACCGGCAGCCCCTCGACCTCGACCGAGCGGCCGCCGCGGCCGAGGATGCGCAGCACGGCCACCCGTCCCGACACCCCCCGGCGCAGCACCTCGAGGCCGCTGAAGCCGAGGCCCGGGTAGCGCTCCTCGACCCGCCGCGCCAGCTCCGCGTCGCCGCGGAAGCGGGTCCACGATGCGTACTTGTGGTCGCGCGGGAAGCTCGCCGCGGCGGGGTCGACCTCCTGCACGAGCGCCACCAGGCGGTCGCCGGCGAACCACAGGTCCACCGGGTCGCCGGCGACGAGCGCCAGGTCGGTGGCGTAGCGGCCGGCGCCGCGGCGGCGGAAGGTGAGCAGGTCCGAGGGCAGCGCCAGGCGGCGGGCGCCGGCCGCGGTGCGCAGGTCGATGTCGTCGCCGCGCCGCTCGTAGAAGAAGGCCGGCTCGCGGCGCAGCACGCCCCAGCGCTGCGCCAGCCGCAGCAGCAGCGCCTCGACGCCGGCCGCGTCCAGCGGCCCGGCCGCCGGCGCCAGCTCCGCCGCCGGCACCACCCCGCCGGCGGACGGACCGCCGCCGAAGCGCACCTCGAGGTAGCGGGCGACCTCCGCGCCGTCGAGCGAGGGGAGCGGGGCGGCCGGCGCCGCGGCGAGGCCCGCCGCGGCCGCCAACGCGCCCACCCGGGCGGCCAGCGCCGCGGCGCCGGCGACACCCCGGGGCGGAGGCACCAGCCGGCGGGTCAGCGCGTCCGGGAAGGGCGCGCCCTCGAGCGCCACGCCCTCGACCACCTCGACGCCCGCCTCGGCGCAGGGGACGCCCTTGAGGTAGGGGGCGTGCTCCCGCGGGAAGACCACGTCGACGTCCTCGGTGTGGCCGCCGCAGGTGGCGCTGTAGCGGGCGTCCACCGGCTCGCCGTCGTGCAGCAGGATCTGGTCCGCGGTCTCCGCCACCGCCCGGTCGGTCAGCGGGTGCTCGACCGACATCCCGCCGTAGACCTGGCAGCGCGGCGTGGCGCAGACGTCGAAACCCTCGGCCCGGAACTCGCCGAGGTGGCGCACGGTGTAGGTGCGGGCCGCGACCGCCTGCGCCTTGAGCGCCTCCAACCGCCCGTACTGCACCGGGCCCATCTCCGCCGGCACCACGCCGCGCAGGTAGTCCTCGAGCGGCAGCTCGTCGATCAGGTTCAGGCGGCCGCGGTCGTTGAGGTAGACCAGCAGGTCGCCGCGGTAGCGGTTGCCGGAGACGGTGAACCCGTCGCCCGAGGTGTCGAGCACCCGCACCCAGCGTCCCGCCACCTCCAGCGCGCGGCCGCCCTGCACCAGGCGCAGCGCCGGATGCTCGAGGTCGCCGCCCTCGGTGACGATCCAGGCGCCGGCGTGCCCGGAGGCCTCGAGGTGCCGCTTCGCCGTCTCCGCCGTGGGGCGGTCGGCGAAGCGGCCGGCGCGCACCCGGAACAGCCCGACGCCGGCGTCGAAGTGCGCGTCGCAGGGCCAGCCGGTGTCGGCCGAAAGGCGCCGGGAGAGCTCGGCCGCTCCCTCCTCGTCGCGCAGCGCCGCCACCTGCAGCCGGTAGACCGCCCGCCCCGCCCCACCGTCCGCCGGCTCGACCTGGACCGGCACCGCCAGCGGCACCCGGTCGCCACCCGCCTCGAGCAGCAGGCCCTCGCGGCAGCAGGGCAGCTCGGCGCGGTCGAGGTCGCTCGCCAGGCCCACGCGGACCCGCAGCGGCATCGCCGGCAACGCCGGGGCGGGTGCCGCCGGCGCGGCGGCGGCCGGCGCCTCGGAAGCCGGCGGCTCCGGGAGCGGGGCCAGCGGCGCCGGCGCGGCGGCCTGGGCCGCAGCGGGCGAGGCCGGCGCCGGCGGCGGCGTCGCCGGCGGCGGCGTCCGGCGGGCGCAGCCGAAGACACCCGACGCCACGGCCAGCGCCGCGGCCAGCGCGGTGGCGCAGACGGTCCGGGCCCGGCCGCTCACCGCCGCTCCGCGCTCCACATCAGCGCCGCCACGGCGCCGGCGAAGGCCACCGTCACCAGGCCGGTGACCAGCCACTGGACGAGCTGGAGGACCCCCTGGCCCACCAGGTAGGCCGGGGCCCCCGGGGCGGCGAAGCGGGCGATCGCCCAACTGAAGGGCAGGAAGACGCCGGCCACCACCAGCACCGTGGCGAGGAAGACCAGAGCCAGCAGCAGCACCGCCCCGGGCCGCCGTCCCAGCACCTCCAGCGCCTTGCGCGCCGAGCGCCGCACCGAGGTCCCCTCGCGCGCCAGGTCGGGCGCGGTGAGCCAGCCCCACAACGCGACCACCACGAGCAGGAAGAACAGCGGCAGGGCGCCGCCGCAGCCGATGCCGAACCCGGCCGCACCGCCCCAGGTGCGACCGCCGGCGACCGTCCCGACGGCGAGCACCAGCACCAGCAGCAGCCACACCGTCACCACCACCCAGTACAGGTTCCAGAACCAGAAGTAGCGCCACAGGTACAGGCGCCCCCAGCCGGCGAAGTCGGCGAGCCGGTAGGTGCGGAACACCCGCCAGCCGTGGCCCCGCCCCGGCGGCGCCTGGCGCTCCGCGGCCATCAGCACGCCGTAGAGGCCACCCTGGAACCAGCTGAAGACCAGGAAGGCGACCAGCCAGACCAGGGAGGTGGCGAGCAGGGCCGCGGCGAGCGGCAGGGCCAGGGGTCCGATCGCCGCCAGCAGGTCCTCGAACACCCGCTCGGGCGAGCTCGGCCAGGCCTCCCCGAGGCCGCGGAAGCGGTCCCAGCCCACCACCAACACCGGCACCAGCAGCCCGAGCGCGGTCAGCGCGGTCACCAGGAGCTGCTGCAGCCAGACCATGCCGACCAGCGGCAGGTTCGCCCGCAGGCTGGAGAAGCCCCGGGCCAGGCACTCGAAGGAGGACCGCTGGGCGGCCGGCGCGGGCACGGAGACCGCTCAGGCCTCGATACGGTGCCGGTGGGCGCCGATCTCGCTACGGAAGTCTCCGACCGCGGTGAGCAGCACCGGCTGGGTCATCTCGTGCAGGCGGCTGACCAGCATCGGGGGGACGCGGGACGACAGCAGACCGTAGGCGGCGGCGTCCGGCGGATCGGCGCCCCGGTCGAGCCGCTCGCTGCGCCGCGACGGCGCCTCGGGATCGAGCCGGTAGTTGGTGGTGAACAGGGTCGGGCGCCGGCGCGTGTAGCGGGTGTTGATGATCAGGTACAGGGTGTCCTGCACCCAGGCGGTGGGTTTCTGCGCCCCCAGCTCGTCGAGCACCAGGACGTCGGCCCCGATCACCGGGTCGAGAACCTCGTGCTTCGACTCCGGCGACGACGGGTCGAAGGTCGACTGGATCTGGTGGATGAGGGCGGTGAAGTCGACGAACCGGCCGTGCACCCGGTAGGTCCGCACCAGCTCGTTCAGCACCGCCACCGCGAGGTGGGTCTTGCCGACCCCCGGGGGGCCCACGAACAGCAGCCCCGACTCGCGCAGGCCGCCGCCGGGCTGCACGAACTCCTCGACGTAGCGCCGCGCCAGGGTCACCGCCTGCAGGAGCTGGCGGCGCTCGCCGGCGTCGCCGAGCCGGTGGTTGAACGTCTCCAGGCGGCAACGGCGGTAGCGGTCCGGGATCCCGGCCGCGGCGAGCAGGCGTTCGGCGCGGCCGGCCTCGCGGCACGGGCAGGGGTGCGCCGAGCCGGCGCCGCCGTCGCGGACGACGACCCAGCCGCGACCGCCGCATTCGGCGCAGGTTTCCTCGGCCGAAGCGACCCGCGTCGCACTCTCCTGCATGGGGGGATGCTAGCACGCGGGGCGGCCGCCCCCGGGCCTCATCCGGAGGGGGTGGAGGTCTCCTCGGCGGGTCCCGCCACCGCCTCGAAGGCACGCCGGTAGCGGCCCGACGCCTCGGGATCCGCGGCCACCCGCTCGATCTGCTCCTCGAGCTGTTCGCGGGTCAGGCCGGCGTTCTCGAGCAGGGCGTCGGCGGCGTCGGGATGGGCGTAGATGCTGCCGCCCAGGCGGCCGAGCTCCTCGGCGCTGAGGCGCGCCGGCGCGGGGTCGGCGGAGGTCGCCGCGTCCCCGGTGTCGCCGGCGCCGGCACAGGCGACGGAGCCGAGCGCCCCGAGCAGCGCGGTCAGCAGCAGGATCGAAGTGGCGCGTCGCATGGTCGTCTCCTCCGTTCGCTCAGTGTCCACCGTGTCCGTGACCGCGCCCGCCGCCGGCCTGGGCGGCGCCCTTCGCGCGGTCCTTGCCGCCGCGGGCGCCATGGCCCTTCCCGCCCGCGCCCGCCGCGGAGGCGCCGCGACCGTGGCGCTTGCCCGGCGTTCCGCCGGCCGCTGGACGGCCGTGACCCCGCGGCCCGGCGTGGGAGGGCCGGCCGGCGGCGCGCCCCGGCGCCGCGCCGTGCCCGCGGCCCCGCGCCTTCGGGCCCTTCGCCTTCGGCCCCTTCGCCTTGGACCCCTTCCCCTTCAGCGCCTTCGCGGGCGGCCCGCCGCCGCCCACCTCGTCGCGGATGACCACGAAGTCGCGGCGCACCGGCGCCGGCGCCGGGCGCCACTCCTTCGGCCCGGCCGGCACCCCACGGCGGCGCAGCTCGCGATGGATGGCAGTCGCCAGGCGCGGCCCGCGCAGGCCGCGGGCGTGCAGCCGTTGCACGTAGGCTCCGAGCCCCGGCGCCGCCACCAGCTCGGCGCGCGGCAGCGCCGGCGCGACGTCCGCCGGCACCCGCCGCACCAGGAAGCCGCCGTCGTCCAGCCACACCACGTCCACCGGGTACGGCACCGTGCGCTGCACCTCCACCAGGCGGACCTCCACCGGCGCGTAGCGCACGATCTCGATGAAGTCGCGCGGCGGCACCGCGGCGTCGATCAAGGCGCTGGTGAGCGCTCCCAGCGCGTCGAGCGGAACCCCCGCCTCCTGGGCCCGCACCGTCGCCAACGGCATCTGCACGACGAGCTGCAGCGACGCCGTGGCCGCCGCGGTGGCCGGCGCGACGCCGAGGCCCGCCGCCATGGTGAAGACGAGACATCGGAGCAGGAGCTGTGGCCGTCTCATGGTGCACCTCCCGGGAAGGGCCGGCTTCGGGAACGGGGCGTGGACGCCGGGACCGGGCCCGGCACCCCGACCCTGCCATCCGGGCAGGGCAAGAACCGCGCCAGCGGTCCGCTCCGAAGCTCGCGTCCCGGCGGTGCCGGACGGCGAGCAGCACGACCCGACCGACCCCGGCAGCCGGATCATGAAGACCCGCCAGGGATGACGGCGGTCCCGCAAGACTCGGGACGCGGTCGATGCTCGCCGCGTCCGCCACCGGTTCCCGAGCGATGCCTCTAGGGATCGCTCGCGTGCGTCGGACCGGAAGCGCTGGGGTGGAGCTCGGCGAGGAAGCTCTCGACCTCGCCGAGCACCGCGGTCGGCGCCTCGATCCACGGCGCATGGCCGGCCTGCTCCAACGCCAGCAGGCGGCCGTTCGGAAGCGTGGCGGCCCATTCGCGGCCGGCGGCGAACGGGGAGCTACGGTCCCGCTTGCCGTGCACCACGAGGACCGGAGCCGTGACGGAGGTGTAGGCCTCCGCCGGTTGCGCGTTGCGCTGGATGGACGGCAGCAGCACGTCCCTCCAGTACCGCAGGAAGGCGCGCTCATTGGGGAGGTCGCAGCGGCCCCAACGGATCCGATCCTGATCGCTCGCCTCGGTCACGTAGAGCCGCCGCAGCACCGACCAGAGCCGCTCGCACCGCTCCTGGGGATCCAGCCCCTCGCTCTCGCGCTGCACCACCGCGAGGCGTGCGAGCACCTCCGCCGTCACCGGGTCGCCGGCCTGCTCCGCGGCCGGCGGGGACGGCTCGCGCGGGTCCATGGCGAGCGGCGCGATCTGCACCATGCCCCGGACCCGACGAGGGAAGCGCCGCGCGTAGTGCGCGATCATCCAACCCACGTAGGAGTGCCCGATGAGCGTCAACCGCTCGACCTCGAGGGCTTCGCGGACCGTCTCGAGGTCGGCGACGTCGCGGTCGATCCCCCCGGCGTCGGCGACGGCGTCGGAGCGTCCCCGGTTGCGTGGGTCGTACGCGACCAATCTCCAGCGCTCCCCCAGAGGGGCGAGATCTTCGAGAAAGTACAGACCGTTCGGGATCACCACCGTCGGGCCGGCACCGAGGCTCCGGCGGTAGAGCCGCACGCCGTCGTCCATCGCGAAGTAGCCCTCATCGCTCTCCACGGACCTGGCTCCTTTCGGGGAATGATCGATGGGACGGAACACCAGGTGCTACGGGGCGGCGGGCGCAGGGTTCTCCGCGCCCGCCGCAGGCCCCCGACCGAGCAGCGACCGGCCGAGCGCAGCGACCGCCCCGGTGCGCCACCTCAGCCGCCGTCAGGTCCCCTCAGGGTTCGCGGAGGGCCACCGCCACCGGCAACCGCGCCGCCCGCAGGGCCGGCAGCAGGCCCGCCACCAGGCCGATCGCCAGCGCCAGCAGGACGCCGGAGACCAGCAGGCGGGGGGTGACCGCGAAGGCGAAGGCGACCTGGCTGAAGCTCGCCCAGTTCATCGTCGAGGCACGGAAGCCGTTGAACAGCGCCCAGGCGAGCGCCCCGCCCACCACCCCGCCGGCGAGCCCGAGGGCCAGCGCCTCGGCGAGCACCGAGACCACCACCGGGCCGGGGCGGAAGCCGAGCGCCCGCAGGGTGGCGATCTCGCGGCTGCGCGCCGCCACCGCGGTGTAGAGGGTGTTGACGGCGGCGAAGGCGGCGCCGATCCCCATCAACCCGGCGATGAGGAAGCCGAGGCGCTCGATCAGACCGGAGAGCAGGCGCGACTGCTGGGCGTAGAAGTCGGTCTCGCGCACCGCCCGGACGTTGAGGCGCGGGTCGGCCTCGAGCGCCGCGACGAAGGCGTCGAAGCTCTGCGGCGAGTCGAGCTTGACGTAGACCGACTGGAAGGTGTCGCCGCGGTGGTAGGCCGGCTGCAGCACCCGTGCGTCGGTCCACAGCTCGGAGTCGGGCGCCGTGCCGTGGGCGTCGAAGCGGCCCACCACCGTCCAGTCGTTCTGTCCCCAGCGCAGGGTGCGGCCGATCTCGAGGCCGGAGAACGCGGCGTGGGCGCCGTCGCCCACCACCACCTCGCGGCGGCCGGGGGTGAAGGCGCGCCCCTCGACGATGCGCACGTCGTCGCGCACCGCGAAGGCCTCGGGCGACACGCCGCGCAGGGGCACGTTGGCGTCGGTGCCGGTGCGCGCCAGCGGCAGGTCGACGACCACGAACAGCTCCGCCGAGGCGAGCGGCCCCGACGGCCCGCGGGCGACGCCGGGCGCCTCGGCGATCCAGCGGGTCTCCTCGCGCGACAGGCCGCTCGACATCTCGTCGGGGCTGCCGCTGCGCAGGACGATGGCGGTGTCCGGCGAGCCGGTGGTGGCGAGGGTGCGCCGGAACCCCTCGCCGATCGACAGCACGGCGACGAAGACCAGCACCACGCCGGTGATCCCGACCACCGCCACCGCCGACGACGCCGGCCGCCGCCGCAGGCTGCGCAGGTTGCTCCAGGTCACCGCGGCGGCCTGCTCCATCCAGGCGAGAGGGGAGGTCATCGCGTCAGGCCCTCCGCAGGGCGGCGGCGATCGGCAACCGCCGCGCCTCGAACGCCGGCAGCAGGCCGGCGACGAGCCCCACCGCCGCGACCAGGGCCAGGCCCAGCGCCAGGGCGCCGGCGGGCAGGTAGAAGGCGGGCAGCAGCCCGCCGGTGGGATCGCCCCGGGAGACGAAGGCCCAGCCGAGCGCCAGGCCGGCGCCGCCGCCCAGCGCGGCGTAGACCAGGCTCTCGGCCAGCACCAGCGCCGCCACCCGCAGGTCGGAGAAGCCCAGCGTCTTGAGCACCGCCAGCTCGGCCGTCCGCTCGCGCACCGACTGAGCCAGGGTGTTGGCCGAGACCAGCAGGATGGTGAAGAAGACGGCGGCGAGGATGCCGGTGACGATCGCCCCGATGTCGCCGATCTGGCGCGCGAAGGCCTGCACGAAGGCCTTCTCGGTGGCGGTCTTGGTCTCCGCCGAGGAGTTGGCGAAGGCGTCGTCGATGGCGGCCGCCACCGCCGGCGCCCTCTCCGGGTCGGCGATGCGCTCCCAGAACCAGCCCACCAGCCCCTCGCCGCGGGCGCGCGCCTCGTCCAGGTAGGCGTAGTGGAAGAAGAACTGGGTGTCGTCGACCCCTTTCTCCGCCGGGTCGTAGATGCCGTCGAGGGTGAACTCCCAGGTGGGCGAGCCGTCCTTGCGCTGCCAGATGGTGGCCTGGATGGGGATGCGGTCGCCCACCTTCCAGCCGAACCGCTGCGCCAGTGCGCGCCCCGCCACCGCGCCGGTGCGGTCGGCCCGCCAGGCGTCGCGCTCGGCCGGCGCCAGCACGTAATCGGGGTAGATGCGCAGGAAGGCGTCGGTGTCGACGGCGATCTGGGCGAAGAAGTTCCTCGGGTCCTGGTAGACGCCGCCGAACCAGGTGCCGTGGGCGACGTCGACCACCCCGTCGACCGCCGCGATGCGCTGCGCGTAGCGCACCGGCAGCGGCTGGATCAGCGACACCTTGTGGATGGTGATCAGCCGGTCCGCGCCGGTGATGTCGACCCCCATCTCGAAGCCGGTGCGCAGCGCCACCAACAGCGCGAAGAGGAAGAAGGCGACGGCGATCGACAGCACGGTGAACAGGCTGCGCACCTTGTGGCGGCGGACGTCGGACCAGATCAGACCCACGTAGCGCATCAGGCGGCCGCGGCGTCGCGCACGCGGCCGTCCTCGAGCTCGAGCACCCGGCGGGCGAAGCCGGCGGCGCGCGGATCGTGGGTGACCATGACGATGGTCTTGCCGTGCTCCCGGTTCAGCGCCGCGAGCAGCGCCAGGATCTCCTCGCCGGAGTGGCGGTCGAGGTCGCCGGTCGGCTCGTCGGCGAGCAGCAGCGTGGGGTCGGAGACGATGGCGCGGGCGATGCCGACGCGCTGCTCCTGGCCCCCGGAGAGCTGCCGCGGATAGTGGCGGGCGCGGTCGGAGAGGCCGACCAGCTCGAGCGCCGCGGCGGCGTGGCGGCGCCGCTCGGCGCGCGACAGCCGGGTCAGCAGCAGCGGCAGCTCGACGTTGCGCTGGGCGGTCAGTACCGGCAGCAGGTTGTAGAACTGGAAGACGAAGCCCACGTGGCGGGCGCGCCAGGCGGCGAGCCGGCCGCCCGAGAGGCGGTCGATGCGCTGCCCCTCGACCCACACCTCGCCGGCGGTGGGCCGGTCGAGGCCGCCGAGCAGGTTGAGCAGGGTGGTCTTGCCGGAGCCCGACGGCCCCATCAGCGCCACGAAGTCGCCGCGCGGCACCACCAGGTCGAGCCCGTCGAGCACGTCGATCACCTCGCGCCCGCGCCGGAACTCCTTGACCACCCCGCGCAGCTCGGCGAGCGGCGCGCCGCCCGCGGTCGCCGTCGTCTCCGCAGCTCCGTTCATCGCCCCTCCTCCCGCGCCCCCCGGCGCACCGTCACCCGCTCGCCGTCGGCGAGCCCCTGCGGCCCGGCGACCACCACCGGCTCGCCGGCCCCCACCCCCGAGCGCACCTCGACGTCGTCGCCGCGCTCCGCGCCGAGGTGGACGGGCCGGCGGCGCGCCCGCCCGTCCGCCACCACGAAGACGTGCGCGTCGCCGCCGGTGCCGCGCACCGCCGCCCGCGGCACCAGCAGCGCCGCGGCCGGCGCCTCGCCGGCCGGCGCCTCCTCGAGGAACGACACCTTCACCCCCATGTCCGGCAGCACCCGGCGGTCGATCTCGTCGAAGCCGATGCGCACCTTCACCGTCGCCTTCTGGCGGTCGGCGGTGGGGACGCTGGTGATGACGTGGGCCGGGATCTTCCAGTCCGGGTAGGCGTCGAGCACCGCCACCACCCGCTGCCCCGGCTCGACCCGTTGGATGAAGCTCTCGTTGACGTCGACCTCGATCTCCAGCGAGGCCATGTCGACCAGCGTGCAGACGCCGGTGCGGGTGAAGCCGCCGCCGGCCGAGATCGGCGAGATCATCTCCCCGGGCTGCGCGTCCTTCGACACCACGATGCCGTCGAACGGGGCGCGGATCACCGTGTCGGCGAGGTCCTGGCGCCGCACCCCCTCCGCCCGGCGCGCCACCTCGACGTCGCCCCGCCCCACCTCGAGCCGCGCCGCCAGCGCGTCGACCTCGGCGCGCGCCGCGTCCACCGCCGCCGGGGTGGCGATGCCGTCGGCGACCAGGCTCTCCTGGCGGCGCAGATCGACCCGCGCCTGCGCCAGCCGCACCGCGGTCTCGTCGAGGGCGCGCCGGGCGGCGTCGAGCTGGGCGGCGGCGAGGGCGAGCTGGGCGCGCGCCTGGGAGGCGTCGAGACGGGCCAGCGGCTGGCCCGCGGCCACCCGCATCCCCTCCTCGACCAGGACCTCGTCGATGCGGCCGGTCACCTTCGACGAGATGGTCGAACGGCGGCGGGCGGTGACGTAGCCGGAGGCGTCGAGGACGGTGTCGTCGGCGGCGCCGGGGTCGCCGGCCGCGGCACTGCGCACCGGCGCCACCGTCACCTCGGCGGCGGCGCCGCGATCGAAGGCGAGGAAAGCGATCGCCAGCGCCAGCGCCGCCAACCCCAGCACCACGACCCAGCGCCGCCACGGACGTCGAGCCGGCGCCTCGCGGTCGATCCGCAGGTCGTCGAGCGACGCCCGCCGCGGTTCCCCCATCCGCTGCTCCAGTCCCAAGGAAACGTCCCCTTCCTTCCCGGCCGCGATGCTAGCAGCCCCGCACGCCGGCGGGAGCGGCGCGGGCCGGTACCGCGGCCCTCGGCTAGGATCGACCGCCGGACCCGCCGCCGATGCCTCGTGCCCGCCGTCGAGCCACCGTCCAATCCCATGCCGCCGCCGACCGGGGGCCCGGCTCCGGGGGTGGCGACCCCGGCGTGGTGATCGTCGGCGGCGGTCCGGCCGGCCTCGCGGTCGCCGGCGCCCTCTCCGGCCGCGGCCTCCGCGCCACCGTGCTCGAGGCCGAGGCGCAGGTCGGAGCGTCCTGGGGGCGGCACTACGACGGCCTGCGGCTGCACACCCCGCGCCGCGTCTCGCACCTGCCGGGGTGGCGCATCCCGCGCTGGGCGGGACCCTATCCCGGCCGCGACGCCTTCCTCGCCTACCTGCGCGCCTACCCGGAGCGGCTCGGGCTCCAGGTGCGCACCGGCTGCCGCGTCGCGCGGGTGTCGCGGGAGGGAGCGCGGTGGCGGGCGAGCTGGGAGGGCGGCAGCACGCTGAGCCGTCATCTCGTGATCGCCACCGGTTTCCACCGCCGGCCGCGGAGGCCGGCCGTGGCGGGCGCCGAGCGCTTCGCCGGCACGGTCCTGCACAGCTCCGCCTACCGGACGCCCGACGACCTCGCCGGCGCTCGGGTCCTCGTCGTCGGCTGCGGCAACAGCGGGGCCGACATCGCCCTCGAGGCGGCGCTCGCCGGACACCGCGTCACCCTCGTGTCGCGCGGGCCGGTGCCGCTGCTGCCGGACCGCGTGGCGGGCCTCCCCTGGCGCCACGTCTACGAGCTCGTCCCCCATCTCTGGCTCGCCATGGCGGGGCGGTTCGGCCCCGCCGCCCGCGAGCGGGCCGAGCGGGGCGCCGCGGCCTTCTGGTGCCGGATTCAGCGCCGCGCCTTCGGCGACCTGCCGGCCCGCGGGATCGCGCTGCCCGACGTCGCCGGGGCGGTGGCGCTGTGGCACCAGCGCCGGGGGCCGGTGACCGCCGGTCGCACCGTCGCCCTGGTGCGCGCCGGCCGCATCGACGTGTTCCCCCGGCTCGTGCGGCTCGACGAGCACCGGGCCTGGTTCGCCGACGGGCGCGCCGTGGAGGTCGACTGCGTCGTCTGGGCCACCGGATTCGAGCCCGACCTCGACTTTCTGGCCGACTGCCCCGCCGCCCTCGGCGCGGCCGGCCGGCCGGTCGTCGAGGGGAGCGCCCGCGACCTCCCCGGCTTCCACGCCGTGGGGTTCATCGCCGACCTGTGGGCGATCCGCCGGCAGGCGCGGCGGATCGCGCGCACGATCGCCCGGTCGGAGCGCTGAGCCCCCGGCACGGACGCTGGCGGCCGGGCCCGGCGGCGCCCTCCACGGCAGCGCTCTTGCACCGGCGGATCGGAGCGAGCCGGGTTGCGTCTTGACTTATGCCGCAGTGCGGCGTAGGTTGGGGTGGCGGGTCGGGTATCGTCCCGGTCCAGCCCCACCCAAGGACAGAGCGGCACTTTCGGAGGTGTGAGCATGGCAGCGAAGACGGCGTCCGAGCTGGCCCGCGAGTGGGCCGAAGATCCGCGCTGGAAGGGGATCGAGCGCAGCTACTCGGCCGAGGACGTGGTGCGGTTGCGCGGCTCGATCCAGGTCGAGCACACCCTCGCCCGGATGGGCGCGGAGCGGCTCTGGTGGCTGCTCCACGAGGAGGAGCTGGTGCACGCGCTGGGCGCGCTCACCGGCAACCAGGCGGTGCAGCAGGTGCAGGCCGGCCTGCCCTCGATCTACGTCTCCGGCTGGCAGATCGCCGGCGACATGAACCTGGCCGGCGAGACCTACCCCGACCAGAGCCTCTACCCCTCCGACAGCGGGCCGAAGCTGGTGCGGCGGATCAACAACGCCCTGGTGCGGGCCGACCAGATCGATCACGCCGCGGGCCGCGAGGACGTCTACTGGTTCGCCCCCGTCGTCGCCGACGCCGAGGCCGGCTTCGGCGGCAACCTCAACGCCTTCGAGCTGATGAAGGCGATGATCGAGGCGGGGGCGGCCGGCGTGCACTTCGAGGACCAGCTCTCCTCGGCGAAGAAGTGCGGTCACATGGGCGGGAAGGTGCTGGTCCACACCGGCCACTTCCTCGAGAAGCTGGCGGCGGCGCGGCTGGCGGCCGACGTCCTCGGCGTCCCCACCCTGATCATCGCGCGCACCGACGCCAACGGCGCCCAGCTCCTCACCAACGACATCGACGAGCGCGACCGCAAGTTCTGCACCGGGGAGCGCACCGTGGAGGGCTTCCACCGCCTCACCGGCGGCCTCGACATGGCGATCGACCGCGGGCTCTCCTACGCCCCCTACGCCGACCTGATCTGGTGCGAGACGGCGCACCCCGACCTCGACGAGGCGCGCCGCTTCGCCGAGGGGATCCACGAGAAGTTCCCCGGCAAGCTGCTGGCCTACAACTGCTCGCCGTCGTTCAACTGGCGGCGCCACCTCGACGACACGACGATCGCCGGCTTCCAGCGCGAGCTGGCGGCGATGGGCTACCGCTACCAGTTCGTCACCCTGGCCGGCTTCCACACCGTGAACCTGTCGATGTTCGAGCTCGCCCACGGCTACCACCGCGAGGACATGGCGGCCTACACCCGGGTGCAGCAGCGCGAGCTCGAGGTCGAGCCGGAGGGCTACCGGGCGGTCAAGCACCAGAGCTTCGTCGGCGCCGGCTACTTCGACGACGTCGCCACCGTCATCGGCGGCGGCGAGGTGTCGACCGGCGCGATGCACGGCTCCACCGAGGAGGAGCAGTTCGAGAGCGAGGCGGAGCTCGAGCCGGCCGGCTGAGGACGCCCCACCCCTAGAGAACCACCAGCCCGGACGCGAGAGGGCGAGAGACGAGGAGATCCGATGGCGAGCAAGATCCAGGTCCACGGCCACGGCGGCGACCGCTTCGACGAGGTGCTGACCGCCGAGGCCCTGGAGTTCCTCGAAGACCTCCACCACCACTTCCAGCCCGCCCGGCGGTCGCTGCTGATCGCCCGCGAGGAGCGCGAGGACGACCTCGCCAACGGCGTGCTGCCCACCTTCCTCGACGAGGCCGCGCCGGCGCGCGAGCCCGGCTGGCGCGTGGCGGCGACGCCGCCCGACCTCGAGGACCGCCGGGTGGAGATCACCGGGCCGGTGGAGCGGAAGATGATGATCAACGCCCTGAACTCGGGCGCCAAGGTCTTCATGGCCGACTTCGAGGACGCCAACTCGCCGACCTGGGCCAACACGGTGGCCGGGCAGGTCAACCTGATCGACGCCGTCCGCCGCACGCTGGAGCTGAAGACGGCGGACAAGGAGTACAAGCTCGCTCCGGAGATCGCCACCCTGCTGGTGCGCCCCCGCGGCTGGCACCTCGACGAGCGCCACGTCACCGTGGGCGACGAGCCGATCTCGGGCAGCCTCTTCGACTTCGGCCTCTACTTCTTCCACAACGCCCGCGAGCTCCTGGCACGCGGCAGCGGCCCGTACTTCTATCTGCCCAAGCTCGAGAGCCACCGCGAGGCGCGGCTGTGGAACGACGTCTTCGTCCACGCGCAGCGCCGGCTGGCGGTGCCGCAGGGCTCGGTGCGCGCCACCGTCCTGGTGGAGAACATCCTCGCCGCCTTCGAGATGGAGGAGATCCTCTGGGAGCTGCGCGACCACATGGCGGGTCTCAACGCCGGCCGCTGGGACTACATCTTCAGCGTCATCAAGAAGTTCCGCTGGCACGACTGGGCGCTGATGCCGGACCGCGGCCAGGTCACCATGACCGTGCCCTTCATGTACGACTACACCGAGCGGCTGGTCCAGGTGTGCCACCGCCACGGCGCCCACGCCATCGGCGGCATGGCGGCCTTCATCCCCAACCGCCGCGAGCCCGACGTCACCGAGAAGGCGATCCGCAAGGTGACCGAGGACAAGGAGCGCGAGGCCGGCCAGGGCTTCGACGGCACCTGGGTCGCCCACCCCGACCTGGTGCCGGTGGCGCTCGAGGTCTTCGACCGCCACCTGGGCGACCGCCCCAACCAGAAGGACCGCCAGCGCGAGGACGTCTCGGTCTCCGCCGACGACCTGCTCGACTTCACGGTCGAGGGCGGCGAGATCACCGAGGCCGGCGTGCGCCAGAACATCTCGGTGGCGCTGCAGTACCTCAACGCCTGGCTGCAGGGCACCGGCGCGGCGGCGATCTTCAACCTGATGGAGGACACCGCCACCGCCGAGATCTCCCGCGCCCAGCTCTGGCAGTGGCGCCACCAGCAGGCCCGCCTCGCCGACGGACGCACCTTCGACGCCGACCTCTACCGCACCCTGCGCGACGAGGAGCTCGAGCGCTGGGGCGGCCGCGACGCGGGCCGGCTGGCCGACGCCGCGGAGGTGCTCGACGAGCTGGTGCTCGACGAGGGGTTCGTCTCCTTCCTGACCCTGGTCGCGTACCCGAAGCTCGACTGACCCGGGCCCGTCCGGGGCGCGCGTCCGCGGCGGCGCCGCGCCCTCGGGCCGCCCACGGCGGCGCTCCCGCCGGCTCGGCCCGCTCCACGCCCCCCGCCTCCACACCCGCCGGCGGCGGCGCGGCGCCGCGACGCGCCGAGGCTTCCAGACGTAGCATGGGGTGAGGAGGCCGCAGCCGACCGGCGCGCCGGCGCGACAGGGCGCCGCGTCGAGAGCCTGCGGAGAGAACGGCCGGGGCGGCCCGCGCAACCCGGCGGCCGGCCGCGCCGTATCTGCCGCACACACCACGGACCCGAGGAGGACGGAGATGACCGATGTTCCGCGCGGACGTTTCGTCTGGTACGAGCTGATGACCCCCGAGCCGGAGGCGGCGCAGGAGTTCTACACCAAGGTGGTGGGCTGGGGCACCACGGTGTTCACCGACCTCGGCGACCCCTACACGATGTTCACCCGCGGCGAGGTGCCGGTCGGCGGCATCCGCCCCACCGGCGACGGGCGCACCCC
This sequence comes from uncultured Acidobacteriota bacterium, assembly GCA_963843275.1. Lineage (GTDB taxonomy): Bacteria > Acidobacteriota > Thermoanaerobaculia > Multivoradales > JBCCEF01 > CAWJJM01. The sequence continues at coordinate 101,494 of CAWJJM010000011.1, forward strand.
GGCCATGCATCCGCACTGGCTGGCCTACATCACCACCCCCGACGTCGACGCCACCACGGCCCGCGCCACCGAGCTCGGCGGCGAGGTGCTGGTGCCGCCCACCGACATCCCGACGGTCGGCCGCTTCTCGGTCGTCCAGGACCCCCACGGGGCCGCCTTCGCACCCTTCCGCCCGGAGGGCGACTCGCCCGAGGAGATGCCGGCGCCGGAGATCGGCGACGCCTCCTGGCACGAGCTGACCGCCGGCCCGGCCGAGGAGTCGCTCTCCTTCTACTCGGACCTGTTCGGCTGGAAGGCGACGGACTCGATGGACATGGGCGAGATGGGCACCTACCAGATGTACGGCCACGAGGGCACCACCCTCGGCGGCATGATGAAGCGCCCCGCCGACTCCCCCGCCCCCCCGTCCTGGCTCCACTACGTCCGCGTCGACGACGTCGACGAGGCCGCCGGCCGCATCACCGCCCACGGCGGGAAGATCGTCGTCCCACCGATGGAGGTGCCCGGCGGCGACCGCATCGTGGTGGGCACGGACCCCCAGGGCGCCGCCTTCGCGCTGCACGCGCTGAAAAAAGCGTAGCGCGGCCCCTTCACGGGCTCCGCCGCTCGGCGGACCGCCGCTCACCGGGAGGTGGGCGGCGGTTCTTCGTTTCGGGGCGAGGGCCGCAGACGGAGAGTGCCGGACGAAGACCACGATGCCGCTTCACCGGGCGGTCGACGTGGTGCCGAGCCGAGACCGCATCAACATGCGATGGCGTCGCCGCGCCGCGCGCGTGTAGGTTCGGGCCCGTGATCGCGCTGCTCGCAGGGAGTCCCACCGTGGAGCTCGACGGAGCCGGCTGCGCCGTGGTGGGCTCGGTTCTGCTCATCGGGGTCGTCGTCGTTCTCATGCTGCTGCGGCGCCGGTCGCTGCGCGCCGCCGGACGGCGTCGCGCCGAGCTCGCCCCGGTCCTCGAGCGCCGTGGCCTGGAGCCGAGGCCGGGATCGCGGCTGCCGGGCGACGCGCCCCACCCCACCGTGACGCCCTTGGTCCCGGCGGTCCTGCCGCCCGTCCTCTTCGCGGGCGAGCACGGCGGCAGCCGCTTCTACCTCTTCGACGTCGAGATCGCCTCCTCGCGGCCGTTCGGAAACGGCTTCAACGTCCACGGCGTCCAACGCGACGACGAGTGGATCCACGTGGCCCGGCACACGGTGCTGGCGTGGGGGTCGGAGGCAGCGGCGCTGCCGGCGATGCAGCTCGTCCCGGCGGACCGGCGGTCACAGGGGGGCCGGTTCGATCCCACGGCGACGTTGCGTCGCCTCGACCTCGACCCGGACGACCCCGCGGTGCGTGCCGCGGCGGACCGGGTCGCGGAACGGGTGGCGCCGCCACCCGCCGGCGCGGAGGGCTGGCGAGACCTCCGGGAGCGGACCGGCGCGCTGCCGTTCCCCGGCGCACCGGAGTTCGAGGCCGCCTACCGGGTCCACGGCACCGATGCCGACGCCGTCCGCCGGCTGTTTCCACCCGAGATCCTCGCGCTGCTCCTCGGCCGGCCCGGCGTGATCGCGGAGTGCCGGGACGGCTGGCTGTTCCTCAGCCTCGCGGTCGAGCCGGCGTTCGGCGAGGCCCCCGCCGAGGCGCCCGGGGGGCTGCTGGCGCCGGACCGGGTCGACGAGCTGCTGCGGGTGGGCCTCGAGCTCGCGCCGCGGTGGCTCGGCTCACGGTGAGCCGGCGGTCGCGGCCGCACTGATCGTGACGAAGTAGCCGTCCGGGTCGCGCAGCGAGAACTCCTCGGTCCGGGTGTTCGGGTTCCGGTGCGGCTCCTCCTCGAGCCGGGGGACGAGGGCGCGGGCCCGGTCGAGCGCCGCGGCGAAGTCGTCGACGCGGAAGAAGAGCAGGAGCCCGTTGCCGGGGGTGGCGCCGTCCGGGCTCCTCAGCGAGGGATGGTCGTGCGCGCCCCACCGGTGGAGGCAGACGAGAACCGTGCCGTCGCCGTCCAGGATCTGACCGAAGTGGTCGTGCGCCGGCGCCGACTCGGGCAATCCGAAGAGCGCCCGGTACCAGCGGAAGCTGGCCGCGACGTCGCGGACCCCCAGGATCGTCCAGGTGCGTCTCATCCTCTTCCCCCGTACGCCGTGGGCCGACCCGGGTCAGTCGCGCCGGAACCCGAGGCTGCGGCGGAGCTTCTGCACCTCGAGCTCCGGGTCCCCGACCTCGACGATCAGCGCCCGGTAGATCTCGTGCTCCAGCTCGACGACGATCGTCCGGCGCGGATCGTGGACGTCCCAGAAGACCAGGCCGCCGTGCTGGTAGAAGGTCCCGGCCCGGAACAGGTTCGGCAGGGCTGTCCCGGCGATCTTGAGCCCCTCGAACCAGCCCATCGCCGGTTGCGGCTCCGGGCGCGCGTCTCGGATGTGGGCCAGGGGGATCTTCAGCCGGCTGCGCAACGACCAGAGCTTGTCCCAGCCGACGACCTCGAAGACCGCCCGGTCACCCTCGATCTCGATCTCGACCATCGTCGTTCTTCCCCGGCTTCGCGCAGTGGGCAGGAGGGCGAGCTCTCGTCTTCCGTGGGCCTCGGCCCAGACTACCGCTTCCCCGGGCGCGGGGCGCCGGGTCCCCCGGGCCTCCGGACCCCGGGCGCCCGGCGGCCGACCCGACGGGAAGGTCGACGTCTCGGGCGCCGCCACGCGGCTCGAGAACCACGGGAGGCGATCGGCGCCCGTTCAGGCTCCGCGGGCGACGCGGTGGTCGGCGGGCGTCGGGAGGACGAGGTTCTGGACGACCACGCCGAGCGCGCAGAGCAGCAGGCACCCGGCGGCCAGGACGGCGAGACGGCGCCAGGGCCGGGCGGCGGAGAGGACGAGGGCGCACGCGGCGCCGCCCGCCCCCAGGGCCACGGCGAAGGAGAGCGGGAAGACCAGCAGCGCCCCCGGCGGCATGGCCAGCACCGAGTAGCTGGCCAGGACGCTCACCGCGCCGAGGAACGCGCCCGCCGCCGCCCCGACGCCGGCCGCGAAGCGGAGCCCGGGGCGCTCGCCGCGGAGGGCGACGAGGAGCCAGCACAGGCCGACCGCGCAGAGGGCGTAGGCCGCGTAGGCGAAGGGGATCAGCGCGAAGAGCTCGGCGGGCGGCCGCCAGTAGGACCCGGTCGCGCGCCACCACGGGCTCAGCACCACGGCGTGCAGCAGGAAGTCGACCGTGAGGATCGCCAGGAAGGCGCCCCCGGTGGCCGGGACGGTCCGCGCTCGCATGCCCACGCTCCTCCCTCCCCCCCGCGGCCCTACGCCCGGCCGTGCGGGCTCATTCCCCGGACCCGTCGGCGCAGACCGACGGCGACATCGAGCGCAGACCGAGATTGGGCCTGCGGAACCGTGGACGGCAGACGGGCCGCAGGTCGTCCGCGGCGAGGGTCTGGGTGCACACCCCGAAGGGCGTCCGCACCGTCAGGCGCACCTCGCGGCCGTCCGTCCGCTTGCACAGCAGGTAGTGGCGCCGGGTGAAGGCCGCCGGGAGGGTGTGGCCCGCCTGCCACGGCTGCCGGCAGACGGCGCCCTCGACCGCGATCGGCTGCGACAGGTGGCGTCCCGGGGCGAAGACCAGATGGACGAAGTCCTCGAGGGGGTTCATGTAGACCTGCTCGACCTTGTAGGGCATCGCCGCGGCCAGAAAGAGGATGTCGGGCCCGTCGAAGCCCGGGTCGGGCCGGTACTCGAGATCGCAGAAGAGGTTGCGCTGGGCCCCCGGCTCGGGCCGGGTCGACGCGGAGAAGAGAGAGCAGCCCAGCGCCGGGATCCACACCGCGCCGAGCACGACACCCCGCAGGAACCCACCGATCCTCACGGCCGCACCCTCGCCGTCATCCGCCGGGCCGCCGCGGCGAGGGTGCGGTCGGCCCGTCCCTTGACCAGCCACGAGATCGCGAAGGACCAGAGCGCGACCGCCTCCGGCCAGAAGATGTCGTGCGGCCAGACCAGGGCGCTCCCCGCCCAGACGATGCTGGCGACGAGAACCACACCGCAGATCAGGAAGATGCGGTTGCGCGCCCGCTTGTCCGCAGGCAGCGCCTGCCCCGGGGGCACGTCGGTCCGCCGGAAGAGCCACAAGGAGAAGAGCGCGAAGCAGCTGAAGAGCAGCGCCGCCGCGACGAGGTGGAGGGTCTGCGAGGCCGTGTCCCACCAGCTCGGCTCGGCGAGCGGCTCCGGCGCCGCCGTCGGGAACAGTGCCACGCCGAAGGCGCACAGGGCGGCGAAGCGCCCCAGGATCCGGTCGGCCCGCGAGTCGCTGTACCCGCGATAGGTGAGGAGGAAGAGCGCCAGGCCGAAGAGGACACCCACGAAGATCGCGACGGCGCCCGAGTAGTAGTACGCGCTGACCGAGCGCAGGAGCCCCCACTCGGGCAGCCCCCGCGTCGGGCGCAGGCCGGCGGTCAGGTAGAGCAGGAACGGCAGCAGGAACCCGAGCGCGCCGATGAGCTGCCGGTGGGCCTCGGTCGACAGGTCGAGCGGTTCGCCGGAGCCGCGCGCGCGGTTCGGTGGCTGGAGGACCTCGTCGGTCATCGGCTCGCTCTCGCCCGCGCCGCCCGGGCGCGGCGCCGCCCGCCCCCTCGGAAGGGGCGGTGCCCGCGTTCGACCGGAACGGAGGCCCACAGTCTACGCTGGCGCGGACGAGGCTTCGGCGTCCCGCCTGGCTGCGGGTCGTCGCGCCCCGGACCGGTCAGGACCCGGCGGCGACGACGTGCTGCCAGAGCCAGCCGAGCAGGACCTCGAAGTAGCCGGCGGCGAACGGGGCCCGGTCGGTGCCGTCGTGGCGACCCATCCGGATGCCGTGGCCGGCTCCGGGAAAGACCATCAGCGTCACGTCGCCGTTGCCGGCCCGGGCCAACCCCTCCCGCCACCGTTCCACGGCGATCGCGGTCGGTTCCTCCCGGTCGGCGTCCCCGAACAGGAGCAGCACCGGGCAGCGCACCTGCGCGATGTCCGGGAGCGGATCGTAGGTGGCGACCCAGGCCCAGTTGGCGCGGTTGCCCTCCGACGGCAGGATCCGGCCGAGGCGCTGGCCCAGGTCGTGGAGGGGAGCGGAGTCGGCCGCGGCCAGCTCGTCGAGGTGGCGCGCCAGCTCCGGCCTGCCCTCCCCCGTGGCGAGGTAGTGGAAGTAACGCTCGACGAGCGCCAGGCCGTCCGCCTTCTGGTCCGCGCTCCAGCGCGCCTCGTCCCAGGCGTTCAGGTAGGAGAGCTCCTCCTCCTCGCGAGGGCTGGCCCCTCCCCCGGAGACCACGATGAGGAAGCCGACGTCCGCCGAGCGCGCCGCCGCCCGAGGGGCGATCCATCCGGCCTGGCTGATGCCCCAGAAGCCGATCCGCGTGGCGTCGATGGCCGACTGCGACTTCAGGAGCTCGACGGCGGCCAGGGCGTCGCCGGCGAGGTCGTCGAGCGACGCCCGGAGCCACGAGCCTCCGGAGTCGCCGGTGCCCCGCTTGTCGTAGAACAGGCCGGCCACCCCCAACCGCGCCATCCGCTCAGCGAGGGGGCGGAAGCCCTCCCGCGTCATCGGCCCGGAGCCGTGCAGGAAGACCACGGCCGGCACCTTCTCCGCCGCGGCCGGCAGGATCAACGTTCCGTGCAGCTCCACGTCGCCGTTGCGGAAGCTCACCTCCCGCTCCTGAAGCGGTCCCTGCGCCGCCAGCGCCGGGGTCCAGGCCAGCGCCAGCGACGCGACGGCGAGAGCGAGGCGCAGTCGGGCTCGTCGGGTCATCGAGGTTCTCCTCCGGAGTCGGTGGACGATCCCGTCAGGTACGGAGGCAGGTCCGACAGGGTTTCCGTCCGGCGCCCCGCGGTGCGGCCGTCTCTCCTCCGGCGCCGGGGCGACGCAGCCGGCCGGCGAGCGAGCCGTCCGGCCCGGCTCAACCGGGCGGCGCGAACGCCCGGTCCTCCAGCCAGCCGACGCTCGCCGTGGCGACCGTGCAACGGAAGTCGTCGTCACCCTGGGTGATGCGGACGGCGAAGGGGAGGCGGACGTCGCCGACCGGGCGCCAGTCGGCGAAGCGGACGACGACCTCGGAGGGACCGCCGCCGCCGTGGTCGACCGGCCGGAACGCCACCGGGAGGCCCGACTCCCGGTCGAACTCGAAGCGGACCGCGGCACCGAAGGCGTCGCGGAGCTCGACGACGTCGACGGGCCGCCCGTCGACCTCCCCGGCGGCGAGCGCCGCGGGGGCGCGGTAGCGGGACTCGGGGGCGAGGACCAGCAGGTGGAACTCGTGCGCGGCGACGACGCTGGCGAGCGGCGGAGGCAGCGCCTCGCTCCTCTCGACGGACGGCCCTGCCTCGCCACCCGACGCCACCCAGGCGCCTCCGAGCTCGACGCCGGCGGCGAAGGTGGGCCGCGACGGAAAGCGCTGCACGAAAGCGACGCGACCGTCCCGCGCCGAGGCGACCTCGGTGCGGAACGGGCCGTGCGGGCCGACGCACTCCGCGGCCCAGCGGCTCATCGCGACCTCCGCCACGGCGGCCTCGCCGCCCATCGCCCGCCGGGCGCGGCGGAGGATCTCTTCGGCCCGGACGCGCGCCGCGAGCGGGACGGGATCGGGATCGGTCGCCGCGCCGTCGTCGGTCGAGGCCAGCGACGCCATGCGCCAGCCGTCCGCCGACCGCCGCCAGCGCTCCAGCCAGGCGTAGCGGCGGTGCACCTCGTCCCCTCCGGGGCCGGCGGGGACGAGCCGCAACCGCTTCTCGACCACCACCTCCGCCCAGCGACCGTCCGGCGACAGCGCGATCCGCGGCGGCCGCACGTCCTCCCACTCGAGGAAGCGGACGGCCGCGAAGTAGCGCTCGAACCGCTCCCGTACCGCCTCGAGCCCGGGCGACCGCACCCGACCGCCCGCGATCTCCCGGAAGTCGGGGGCGAGCTGGCCGACGAGCCGCGGCGCGTCGCCGAGGGCGTGGGCGGCGCGCTGCTCGTGGTGGAGGCGCAGGAGCACCTCGACGGCGGAATCGTCCGCCGCCGCCCCCCCTGCGAGGAGCAGCGCGGCGAGGATCGCGGCCACCGGCGCCGGGGACATCGTGTGGCCTCAGGGGTCCATCGGGGTGTCGGCGGACGGGCCGGGGCGCGCCGGCACCTTGCCGCCGATGGCGCGCCGGTGGGCGGAGAGCTGGCGGCGGCGGTGGATGGCGCCGCGGAAGAGGATCCCGCGCTGGAGCTCCGTCGTGCTCATCGCCCCTCCCCGGGGGTCGTGCCGCTCGACGTGGAAAGGAGCCCGCAGTGTACGCGCCGCGGCCGCGGCGGACAAGCGCCGCGGTGCCGGCGCCCCCTCGAGGTCGGCGGAGGACCGGGAGCGACCGCTCCGCGCCCTCGACCCCGAGCCGGGACGGGTGCCGCTTCACGGGCGGCACCGGTATCCATGCCGCCCCGGCGCCGGCCCGCGGCCGTGGCGGCGCCGCGTCAGGCGCGCTTGCGGAGGAACAGGTGCGTCGCCCGCTCCCCCTCCCTCCGCTCGACGCACTCATAGCCCAGGGCGCGGGCGTCGAGGCCCTCCCAGAGGAACTCGCCGCGGCCGAGCAGCACCGGGCGGAGGGCGAGGTGGAGGTCGTCGACGAGGCCGGCCGCGAGGTACTGGCGGACGGTGGCGACGCCGCCCCCGAGGCGGACGTCGCGGTCGCCCGCGGCCGCCCGGGCCCGCTCGAGCGCGGCACCGATGCCCTCGGTGACGAAGTGGAACGCGGTGCCGCCGGCCATCTCGAGCGGAGGCCGCGGGTGGTGGGTGAGGACGAAGGTGGGGACGTGGTACGGCGGCTCGTCGCCCCACCAGCCCTTCCAGCTCTCGTCGGGCCAGGGGCCGCGGACCGGGCCGAACATGTTGCGGCCGAGGATCCAGGCGCCGAAGTTCTCGAAGCCGCCGCGGGCGACGGCGTCGTCGACGCCGGTCTCGCCGCCCTCCTGGCCCTGCATCGACCGCCAGACCCGGGTGGGGAAGAACCACTCCATCAGCTCCGGCCCGTCGACGCCGAGCGGGTGCTCGAGGCTCTGGTCGGGCCCGGCGGCGTAGCCGTCGAGGGAGAGGGCGAAGCTGTGGACGCGCAGTCTGGGCATGTCGATCCTCAGTGTGCGGCGACCGGGCTGTCGGCGGACGGGCCGTAGAGCGCCGGCACCTTGCTGCCCATGGCGCGCAGGTGGGTGGAGAGCTGGCCGCGGTGGTGGATGGCGTCGAGGAAGAGGATCCAGGCGAGCTCCTGGCGCGGCGCCTCCATGACCAGGTGGTCGCCGACCCAGAACTTCGCCGGCTCCATCCAGCGGCCGGCGTCGGTGGCGTCGAGCTTGTCGAGCGCCGCCGCGAACGAGGCGTCGAGCTGGGCCCGGGCGTCGGCGAGCGAGGCGAAAGGCATCTGGTTGCGGTGGTGGATGACGCCGTCCTCGGCCAGCTCGGCGAGGTCGAACTGGTGGCCGATGATGTGCTCCATCAGCTCCCGCGCGCACCGCGACTTCGGGTCGGGCCGGTGCTCGAGCCCCGACTCCAGCACCGCGTCGAAGACGCTCTCGAACCGCTCCTGTTCCCCTGCGAGCCTGTGCCGCAGGAACTCCGGTGTGCTCATCCGCTCCCTCCCTGGGGGTCGTGCCGCATCGATGGACGGAAACCCGCAGTGTACGCGCCCCGCCGGGGGCGGACAAGGGCGGGGCGCCGCCGCGGTCGGGCGCGGCGGCGGACCCGTCCGGATCGCGCCCCTCGGGCTCGCCGCGCGCTCCACGGCCGTGCGGTCCGTCGCGCGGAGCGGTCGGGCGCGACGGCCGGCCGGCCCTACCCCCCTCCCGGATCGACGTTCTGGTTGAGGCGGAAGAGGTTGTCCGGGTCGTAGCGGCGCTTGACCTCGACGAGGCGGTCCCAGGTGTCGCCGAAGGCGGCGCGGACGAAGCCGGGCTCGTCGCCCAGACCGGGGAAGTTGAGGTTCGTCTTGCCGGTGCTGAACGGCTCGACCGCGGCGAAGAGATCGCGCGCCCAGCGGATGTTGGCGTCGGCTTCCCGCGGGTCGGCCCAGTTGGCGAGGATCTCGAGCAGGAAGGCCGCGTCGCGCGCGCCGGCCGCGGTCGCCGCCGGGTCGACGCGGGCGAGGGCGCCACCGAGGCCCCACACCCCGACCATCGAGAGCGGCGACGGCCGGGACGCCGCCGCCGCGGCGATCGTCGACACCACCTCCTCGTCGAGGCGCGCGAGGTAGATCGACTTCCAGTAGTACTGCAGCTCGCCGGCCGGGAAGAACGGGTCGAAGATCTGCTGCAGCGCGGAGTAGGGCAGCGTGGCGGAGAGATCGAGGATCGGCGTGCCGAGCTCGCGCAGCGGCTGCAGCCGGGCCTCCCCCTCCTCGGGCGGGCCGATCCAGGTGCCGCCGGCGACGACGGCGGCGCGGCCGTGGAGCTCCTCGGGGAACCCGGGAGCGGCGGGGATCGTCCACCACGTCGCCGAGACGTTGAGCTCGTCCGGCGCGTCGGCGAGGAGGCGGCGAACGCCGGCGAGCACCGACGCGGACTCCTCGAGCGGGTAGACCGGGCCGGCGAAGGCGACCATCGGCCCGACCGGGTGGAGGCGGAACTCGAACGAGGTGACGACGCCGAAGTTGCCGCCGCCGCCGCGCAGGGCCCAGAAGAGGTCGGGATGCTCGTCCGCGCTGGCCACGACGAGCTCGCCGTCGGCGGTGACGACGTCGGCCGACAGCAGGTTGTCGCAGGTCATGCCGTGGGTGCGCCGCAGCCAGCCCTGACCGCCGCCGAGGGTGAGGCCGGCGACGCCGGTGGTCGAGACGATGCCGCCGGGTGCCGCGAGGCCGAACACCTGGGTCTCGCGGTCGACGTCGGCCCAGGTGGCGCCGCCCCCGACGCGCGCCCGCCGCGCCTGCGGGTCGACCCGCACGCCGCGCAGCGGCGAGAGGTCGACCACCACGCCGCCGTCGCAGGTTCCGAAGCCCGCCACGTTGTGCCCGCCGCCGCGCACCGCCAGCAGCAGCCCGTGCCGGTGCGCGAAGCCGACCGTCGCCGTCACGTCGGCGACGCCGCGACAGCGCACGACGAGGGCCGGGCGGCGGTCGATCATGCCGTTCCACACCCGCCGCGCCCGCTCGTAGTCCGCGTCGCCGGGCACGACCAGCGCCTCGCCCACGGCGCCGCGCAGGCCCTCGATCGCCGCGCTCTCCAGTCGGGTCTCTCCGCCGTCGAGCTTCCTCGCCACTGCCCCTGCCATCGCCGCCTCCTTTCCCGTGGTGACGTTTATGAGACTAAGGTATCATCATGGGCATGAGTGTCTCATATGCCACCACCGGCCGCCACCGGCAGAAGGCGCGGACCCGCGTCGCCCTGGTGGCCGCGGCGCGCGACCTCCTCGCAGCGGGCAGGACGCCGACGGTCGAGCAGGCCGCCGCCGCCACCGGCATCTCCCGCGCCACCGCCTACCGGTACTTCCCCAACCGCTGGGAGCTCCTCGCCGCCGCCCACCCCGAGGTCGAGAAGCGCTCGCTCCTCGGACCGGAGCCGCCGGCCGACCCCGAGGTGCGTCTCGACCGCATGGTCGTGGCGCTGGCGGAGATGTTCCTCGCCGCCGAGCCGGCCTACCGCGCGATGCTGCGCCTGGCCCTCGAGCCGGACCCCGCCGACCGCGGTGAGCTGCCGCTGCGCCAGGGGCTGCGCATCCCCTGGATCGAGGACGCCCTCGCCCCGCTCGAGGAACAGCTCGCCCCCGCTGAGCTGCGCCGCCTCGTCCACGCGCTCGCGGCCACCGTCGGCATCGAGGCGCTCGTCACCCTCACCGACCTCGTCGGCCTCCCCGCCGAGGACGCCGTCGAGGTCATGCGCTGGTCGGCCCGCTCGCTGCTGCGCGCCGCGCTGGCCGAGGCGGAGGAGCGCCGCTGCACGCGGGCCCGAGGACCCGCCGGTCGTGCGACCCACGCGGGCCGCAACGGCCCCGGTCAGCGCCGGGCCGTCGCCACGGCGAGGGGAACCTGGAGCACCAGGGCGCCCTAGCCGTCCCCGGTCGGCGCCGCGACGTCACGACCACCTCGACGTCCGGGCTCAGGCTGCGATGCACCAGGCAGTGCGACGCGGCCCGTTCGAGCCGGACGCGGAGCGGAGGAGCGACGGGGCTGGAGCTGTGGATCGTCACCGCGAGGCGGGCCAGCCGTTTCGGCCGGGCCGAGAGCGACTTCTCCACCACCAGCGTGAGCGCCGCGAGGGGCAGGCCGTGGCGCACGGCGACCGTGTCGATGTTCGTCGCGATGCAGACGCCGAGGGCCGCCGCGAGGAGGTCGGTGGCGGAGAACGACGCGCCCTTCCCCCCGAGCTCCGGAGGCAGGTCGGTCGCGATCGAGGCGCCGGAGCCCGCGTGCACCACCCGGCACGCGCCGACGGAATCGTAGCGGATCCGGAGGGTCGACACCGCTCATCCCTTGCGGCGGCGGGCCGCACGGCGCGGGGCGGCAGCCGGCGCCGACGTCCGCCGCCGACTCGGGTGGCGGCGCGGACCCGTCCGGTTCAGATCCACCTCCGGGCGCTCTCGAACCTCGCGAACCCTCCGCTCGTCCGCCGCCCCGTTTCGGGGGCGACCGTCGCACCCGCGACCGGGGCGGTGGGTCGACAGCCGGCGGTGCACGCTCAGGCCACCTCGTACTCGCTCTGCACCAGGCCGCTCGGGAACGTGCGGGTCTCGACGTGGCGCAGGCGGACGTCCCGCGGCAGGCTCCCGAAGAGCGGGATCCCCTCGCCGATCAGGACCGGGACGCGGGTGAGGACCAGCCGGTCGATCCGCCCGGCGCGCAGGAAACGCTGGACGGTGATCCCGCCGTCGACCCAGAGATGGCGGGCGCCGCGGCCCTCGAGGTCGGCGACGATCCGCTCCGGGTCGCCGCCCATCTGCTCGACGACGCCGCCCCGGGCCACCGCCGGCGACAGGTCGAGGGGCCGGCCACTGAGGACGACGACCCGCTTGCGGCCGTAGCCCCAGCCCGGAAAGCCCAGGACGGTCTCCCACGTGTTGCGGCCGAGGACGATCGTGTCCACGTCGGCGAAGAGCTCGTCGTACCCGTGGGGCTCCACGTCGCCCCCGGGCAGCCAGTCCAGGCCGCCGTCGCGGCGCGCGAGGAACCCGTCGACGCTGATGCCGACGAAGACCGACGCTCTCATCGTCCCTCCTCTCTCCCCCGCGCGGCCGGCGCGCCCGTCGCCCCGGCGGCGCCCGGCTCAGTCGTCCCGTTCCGCGACGCAGTCCGCCTCGATCTCGACCAGCCACTCCGGCCGGATGAAGGCGCTCACCTCGACGAAGGTGTTCGCCGGGCGGACCCCGGAGAAGACCTCGCCGTGCGCCCGGGCCGCCTCCTCCCAGCGCGAGATGTCGGTCAGCATCACCCGGGTGCGGAGGACGCTGTCGAGCCCCAGCCCGGCGTCGCGGATCGCCGCGGCGACGATCTCCAGGCACCGCTTCGTCTGCCCGTAGACGTCGCCCGGCGCCGCCACCCCGCCGTCGGCCGCGATCGGCGCGGTGCCGGAGATGGCCACGATCGGCCCCACCCGCACCGCGCGGGAGAAGCCGATCCGCGGCTCGAACGGGGATCCGGAGGAGATCAGCCGGCGCATCGGGTCACCTCGCCCGACGGGTCACGGGGCCGCACCCGTCATCGGTCGGAAGCGCTCCCGCGCGCTCGAGCGCGTGGCGGTCGACATAGGAGAGCAGGAGCCGCCGGCCGCCATCGCCTAGTCGAGGAAGTACTCGACGCGGACCGCGGAGACGCGGCCGCCGGCGACGGTGAGCCGGACCGCGTCCGCGCCGACCTCGTTCGGGCAGGTGGCGGACAGCGATCCGTCCGCGGCCGCGGGAGCGGCGCCGAACCTCGTGCCCACGTCCTGCGGAGACCCGCCGGGCAGCGGGATCCGATGACTCCGCGCGAAGGCCGGCGAGAAGGCGGCGGAGACGAGAAGCTCCCGCCCGGTGCCGGTCTCCCGGACGACGATCGCCGCCCCGTCGCCATAGCCCAGGTGCCACTCGACGTCCTGGTACCCGGGATCGTGGAGGTTGGGGACGACCCGCGCCTCGACCGACCGCGGCTCGCCGAGCGACGCGACGGTCGCGGCGAGGCCCCCGCCCAGGCTCTCGTGCACCGACCCCAGGTACTCCCCGAGCGCCGCGGGGCAGGAGGGATCGGCCGGTGCCGCCAGGACACCCCGCGGAGCGCCGGCCGCGACGGCGGCCAGCCCGAGAAGAAGGAGGGGAACGTGGCGTCTCGACCGCCAACTACGCATCTCAGTTCCTCCGACGCCCCCTGGTGCGATGTTCACCTACGGTCCCGAGGCCCCGATTGTAGGCGACGGGCCTCGCTGCCGCACCCTCTCGAACCGAATGACGCCGATCCAGCCGAAGACAGATCCCGCAGGGTCACCCGCTTCCGGCCTCGCCCGACGAAAGCCTCGCTCGCCCCAGGGCCCCTCTAGTGCCCGTTGTCGACCCGGCGCCGGGGGCCCTCCGCCGTCCGGCGCGACCAGCCCCGGCCGTCCCACTCCCAGGTGTCGCCGAAGACCCGCTCCCCGTCGTGCCCGCCGAAGAGCACGAGGACGCGGCGGCGGGCATCGTAGGCCATCGCCGTGTGGTTGCGGGGGGTGGGGCCGTCGCCGGCGACCTTCGTCCAGCCGGCGCCGTCGTAGAGCCAGGTGCCTCCCACCCGGCCGGCGCGCGTCCAGCCCCCGAACCGCACCACGGTGCCGCGCTCGGCGTCATAGGCCATGGCGCTGTTGAAGCGCCCCTCCGCTCGCGCCGGGTCGATCCGCTCCCACGACCGCCCGTCCCACTCCCAGGTCTCCTCCGGTGCGCCGCTGCCGCCGAAGAGGACCACGCGCCGGCGGCGGGCGTCGTAGGCGAGCGCGGCGCCGTTGCGAGGCGTCGGGCCCTCCGTGCTGCGCAGCTCCCACCGGCTCCCGTCCCACTCCCAGGTGTCCCCCAGGCGGACCCGCTCCCCGCCGCCGGTGCGATAGCCACCGAACAGCACCACGCGGCGCCGGGCGCTGTCGTAGACCATGCCCGCCTCCGCACGCGCCGAGGGCGTCGGCCCGGGCAGCCGCCGCCAGGCGCGCCCGTCCCAGGCCCACATGTCGTCGAGGAAAGTGTCGGTGTCCTCCGGCTTGCCGAAGAGCACGCGGTTGCCGCCGAAGAGCAGCAGCCGCCCGGCCACCGGGTCGTCGGCGAGCGCCGGGAAGGTCCGCGGCGGCGGCCCCCCCGCCGCCAGGCACCTCCACCCTTCCCCGTCCCAGGCCCACAGATCCCCAAGCACCCGACGTTCGTCGGCTCCCCCGAAGAGCACCACCACCCCCCGGACGGCGTCGTAGGCCATCGCGTGCGCGTTCCGCACCCCGAGGGTGGCGCCGGCGGGACAGCCGCCAGCCGCCGGGAGGGCCGGAAACAGAGGGAGCAGAAGACTCAGCAGGAGGCTCGTCATCGCCTTCAGGTCAGCCGCGGGAGCCCGGTATGCGCCTCGCCCTTCCCCGAGACTGCTTCCCCGCGACGTAGTGAACGCCGGCAGTCTAGCCGCCCGACTGCCAGCCGCCTGCAGATCTTGCGCGGTTCGCACTTCGACGGGCGAGCAGAAAATTCATTGGATTTCCCTGGCAACCGCGTGCCATGCGTCCGCCGTCCACGGGACGCACGCGGCGGCTGCGGAGAGCTGCCCGCTGCACGCTGTTGTTAGATGGCACGACAAAGTGGCTATACCTTCCGTACGGGGTAGCGTAGGTGGGTTACTCCGACGCCAGCAATGACCGTCGGATTGCCCAGAGCAACGGGTATCTGTGCGAGGTGATCAAAGAGTCGAACACCGGAGCCGAGAAGAAGTGCTGCGACGTCGACATGAATTTCGTCGAGTAGGCCAGCATTCAACAACTGCTGGATGGTGTCAGCGCCGTGGACTCCTACGGACTTCCCAGCGGCAGCGGCTTTGGCTTGCTTCACGGCACTCTCGATGCCGTCGGTCACGAAGTTCACAGTCGAGTTGGGTCTCGGCCATCCGGCGGGAACACGGTGGGTCAAAACGAACGCCGGCCCCCAGGCGTGATTTCCGCCCCAGCCGTCCGCGGTCTCGAACGTGCGCCGGCCGGTGAGTACGGAACCGAGCTCTGAAATGAGTTCGCGGTATTGCCTGGCGCTCGCTTCAGACATCTTGAGCGTCATAGGGTCCGACCCACCGGTCTGAAGTTCCGTGTCCCCCGAGGTCATGTACCAGCCCATCACTTCGGCCACGCCGCCGTCGCTGTCGGCGACATAGCCGTCGAGCGACATGGACATGATTGCGATCACTTTCGACATTGCGATGCTCCAGTCTTACTGACGTTTTGTCAGTACGACATGGGTTGCGGCGGCGGTCGGGACATGAGTGGTGCACTCATAGCCCAAGGCAGTGAGATCGAGGCCGTACAAGAGATGCTCGCCGGAACCGAGCAGCCTCGGTGCGATCGCCACGTGGAGCTCGTCGATGAGTCTCGCCTCGAGGTACTGGCGGACGGTCGCCACGCCGCCGCTGATCTGTACATCCTTGCCCTCCGCGGCCGCCACGGCGCGCTCCATCGCCTCGCGGATACCCTCGGTAACGAAGTGGTAGACCGTACCGCCTTCCATCTCGACCGACGGGCGAGCATGATGCGTCAGCACGAAAACCGGGCCGTGGTACGGGGGGTTCTTTCCCCACCAGCCGCGCCACGTGTCATCGGGCCAGGCACCTCGAATCGGGCCGAACATGTTGCGACCCATGATCCACGCACCGACGCCCTCGCCGAATCGCGCAGCGAACTCGTCATCGACGCCGGTGCTGCCGCCGGTCTTCCCGCCCATGCGCTGGAACGTGCGCGTCGGGAAAAACCACTCGTGCAACGCCTCCCCGCCGGCGCCGAGAGGCTCCTCCCGCGTCTGGCGCGGGCCGGCCCCGAAGCCGTCGATCGAGATCGCAAAGTTGTGTACGCGTACGCGAGTCATTGTTCCTCCCAGGCAAGGATGACGTCCGAGAAAGGCGAGAGGGCGACACCCGTCGCAACAAGCCACCGAGAGTGTATAGCAGCCCGACTCATCGTCCAGAAACCGAGACCTCCACCGCATCCTCGAATCCGGCCTGCTGAAGGTCGCCTCACCGCTGCTGCCCTCACCCGTCGCCCTCCCCGAAGCCTGGCCGACCCTCGATCCCGATCTCGACTCACTGGGCCCAGGCGCCAGATGTCGGGCCATTCAGCATCACGGATCCCTTCGAGGCCGACGACCTATTCCGTCAAGCGCACCTCTTTCAATCTGTATTCAATTATGCCTTCCGACCCACCCACCAGCAACACCTCATTCCCCGTGTCAGGGTTGGGAACAGCAACGATGGCCGATAGTCTCTTCAGTTCTTCTTTCCAGACCATTCTTCCCTCGGTGACACACGTCCGCCTGCAGCGTATTCTCAGGTTCCGAGCCTCCATCCCAGCGCTCGCCGTTCGATCTCCTTGATGAATGGATCCTTGCCCTCTATGTAGGCGCCGATATCCTCCGGATGTTCTCTAGCGAGACGCTGCTTCATCTCCGAATACTGCATAGCCTGATCAGGGTGAGTTCTCAGGAAGTCACGAAATGCCAAGTGTCTTTCAACCTCGTCAGAACTCGACAGGAATACGTGGAGCTGGTACTCCCGAACGCCTTTCGAATTGTCCTTACGGAAGTACCTGCGTCCGCTGATGCCGAATTCGCCCCTTGCTTCGTAACCGAGCTGTGTCATTTCGTCAACGCGCAGATCTACTTCGCCCAAGGCCGCCACCTCCGCGAGCATGTCGATGATCGGCTTGGCATAGATCCCTGCGATCGACGTGCTCCCGATATGATGGATGGCCACCAGCGTTGGCCGAAGCGCCTCGGCGACCACCGCTGATTCGACGGCGAACAAACGCGGCCAAGCCGAATCGTAGGGCTCGACGACTACCTCACGTCCTCGGGTCATTGTCGGCACCGTACACACTCACCGTCAGAGCCAGGTCAGTATACATTTCACTCACGCCATCGGGTCCTATTTCTTGATATTCGGAGGAAGATGTCCTCTTGGCGATGAATGCGACAGGTCGCCGTCGTTGAGCCGTCCCAATCCGGGACGCGGCCGAGGTGGGCATCCACGAGCGGTGGCGGCTTGCTCTCGGCCGTAGCCGATGCGGTGAAGTCGCCGTCGAATCGGGGGTTGGCAGCGGGAGCGAGGCTGGCTGCGCAGCGCAACTCCCATGCGACACCACGCGACCTGGTTGCTCAAGTCCTGCGCCGAACAACCGGCCTGTCGCAGGCTCACCGAACACGCCCTCGTCTTTCGCCACGAGCGCTCCAGTTTCGCAACCCGACCACCCTCCGAGCGGCCGAGCGGTCACCGGCCGGCCGGCCCCGTCTGCGGACTCCGAGCCGGTGCGGCCGCGCCAGGCGAGGCCACGATAGCCACGATCCGCCAACCGGCGGTCGCCCGTGCGAGGTGCGGCATCACTGGCGGTCCGCCATCGTCAGGGCGGTTCGCGGGGCGGCGAGCGACCAAGGGGAGCGGGATGGCGACTCCGCAGGCTCTTCGCCGGAGGAGGCGCCGTCCACGACTCCCCCAGCGCAGCCGCCCGCCGAACCGCCCGCCCATGGTGCGGAATGCGCGGGGTTCTTCGCGAAAATCCGCCGCCGCCACCGCCGCCCACCATCCACCGCCCCTCAGCTCTCCATGACCGCGGCCATCTCCACCGCCAGCCCGCCCGCCGGCCGCAGCCAGGCCACCCCCACCAGCACCGCGAACGACGCCGTCAACGCGATCGCCGACGGCAACGCGCCGCCCGGCAGGAACCCGTGCCGCGCCAGCGCCTCGAGCGCCAGGTTCCCTCCCAGCCCCGTCGCGATCGACGCCACGGCCGCCCCGGCCCCCACCCTCCCCCAGCTCAACCCCACCGCCAAGCGCCGGCGCCAGCGCCGCCGCGAACGTGCCGAAGGCCAGCGTCCCCAGGAGCGCCACCAGGTCGCCGTAGAGCCAGGCCACCACGGCCGCGGCCAGCGCCAGCCCCACCACCGCCCAGCGCCCCCGGCGCAGCTCGTCGCCCGGCCGCCGGCCCAGCGCCTTCGGCAGGTCGCGCACCAGGGCGGCCGCACCGACGCTGAGCATCGAGTCGGCGGTCGACATGATCGCCGCCACCACGCCGGCGAGCACCAGGCCGGCGAGGGCGCCCGGGGCGTGGGCGAGGAGGAAGACGGGGGCGGCGCGGTCGGGGTTGGTGAGGGGGGGCAGGTCGCCGGCGGCGACCAGGGCGGGGACGGCGAGGCCGATGCCGACCCAGATGAGGAGACAGAGGCTCTGCGAGAGGGCGATCACCCAGGGGAGCCAGCGCAGCTTGCGCGGGTCGTCGAGCATGTAGAACTTGTGGAGCATGTGGGGCTGGCCGAGGACGCCGACGCCGAAGACGAAGAAAAAGCCCAGCGCCGTGGCCGCCGGGACGCCGCCCAGGGGGTCGAGGAAGTGGGGGCCGAAGGCGGCGGAGGCGGTGAGGCGGCGGACCACCTCGGCGCCGCCGCCGGTCACCGTCCAGGCGCGGGCGAAGACCGCCACCGCCGCAGCCACCATCAGCGCCCCCTGGAGCACGTCCGTGTAGACGCCGGCGATCATGCCGCCGGCGGCGCTGTAGGCGACCAGCACCGCGAGCCCCACCGCCATCGCCACCGGCAGGCTCCACGTCCCCAGCCCGCGCGTCCCCAGCGCCCCCTCGAGCAGGACGCCCAGGGCCAGCACCTGGGCACCGAGATACCCGATGCAGCCGACCACCACCGCCACCGCCGCCAACCCCGAGGCCCAGCGGCTGGAGTAGCGGGCGAGGACCGCGTCGGGGACGGTGAGCACCTCGCGCACCTCGGCGAGCAGGCGCAGGGGACGGCCGACCACCCAGCACAGCAGGCCGGCCGTGAAGCTCACCGAGACGCAGATCAGGAACGACGAAGCGCCGAGGCGGTAGGTCAGCCCCGGGCCGCCGACGAAGACGAAGCCGCTGAAGGCCGCCGACGTGGTGGCGAGGCCGGTGACCAGCAGGCCGATCCCCTGGCCGGCGATCCAGAAGTCGCGCGGCGTGCGGGTGCGGCGGGCCGACCAGGCGCCGATCGCCAGCACCGCCAGCGCGTAGAGGGCCACCGCGGGCCAGACGCCGGGACGGTCGAGGAGCGGCACCTCCGGCCTCAGCGCCCCTCGCCGCCGACGCGCCGGCGCAGCTCGGCGAGCTCCTGCGGCGCCAGCCCGCGCGGGTCGAAGGTGGCGGCGTAGATCGCGCCCACCAGCAGCAGCGGCAGCAACCACAGGCCGCCGAAGAGGACCGCGAGAGCCAGCGGCACGCCGCCCACCGGCGCCAGCGCCGCCGGCCGCCCGCCCACCGCCACCAGCGTCAGGAGCGACCCCACCAGCAGCACTGCCAGCGCCCCGAGCCCGGCGGTGAGCAGCGGCCCGCGCCGCCGCCGCGCCGTCGCCAGGCCGACGAGCAGCACCGGGAACAGGCCCGAGGCTCCGGCGAAGCCCCACACCGCCCAGGGCCGGCCGCCGGCGAGCAGGCACCCCGTCGCGGCCGCGGCCGTGGCGGCGAGGGCGGCCGCCCAGCGGCCGGGGGAGCGGGGCTCGGGGCGGGGCGCGTCCATCCGCCGGGTGCTAGGTGCCCATCCGGTAGAGCATCCAGTAGACCACCACCCCGGTCACCGAGACGTAGAGCCAGATCGGCAGCGTCCAGCGGGCGATCCGCTTGTGCTGGCGGAAGCGGCGGCCGAAGGCGCGCCACAGGCTGAGGCCGACGAGGACCGGCACGGCGGCGGCGAGCACCGTGTGGGTGAGGAGGATGGCGAAGTAGACGGGGCGGACGGCGCCCTGGCCGGTGAAGCGCGTCGAGCCCGCCTGCGCGTGGTAGACGAGGTAGCAGGTCAGGAACAGCGCCGACACCGCCACCGCCGCCAGCATGACGTTGCGGTGGGCGCGCCGGTGGCCGCGGCGGATCAGCACCCAGCCGGTGACCAGCAGGACGGCGGAGACGGCGTTGAGCGTGGCGTCGACCGCCGGCAGGTCGGCGAGCTCGAGGCCGAGGCTCACCGCGCCTCCGCGCGGCGCCGGCGCAGGGCGGCGAAGAGCTCGCGCACCGGCTCGAGGCCGAGGTCGGGGAAGTTGTCCTCGTTCGCCCAGAACTCGGCGAGCCCCTGCGCCCCCCAGCCCTCGTAGACGCTCACCTTGAGCATGAGCTGGAGCTTGTCGCAGGCCTTGACCAGCCGCGCCTCCAGCGTCTCGGCGGCCTGGTACTCGGCGTAGAGCGCGCGGGCGTCTTCGGGGAGCGGGGCGAGGATCTCCGCCATCGCCGCGCTCTCGGCCGCGGCCTTGGCGCCCTCGGGGAAGTAGCGCCCGGCGGTGCGCGGCAGGTCGCCCACCCGCAGCTCGGCGAGGTCGTGGACCAGGGCGATCTCCACCGCCCGCGCCACGTCGAGGCCGGGGACGTCGCGCCCCAGCGCCCAGACCAGGAACAGCACGTGCCAACTGTGCTCGGTGACGCTCTCCGGCTCGGCGACGCCGCGCAGGACGTAGCCCGAGCGCGGCACCCGGTCCAGCGCCTGCAGCTCGCAGAGGAGGTCGAGGAGGTGCTCGTTGGGCCGCATGGCCGGGTCAGCGTACACCAGGGCGGGGCGCCCGCTCGCGGCCGCCGCAGGGTGGGAGGCGACGGGTCGCGCCGCCCGGTGCGGCCTGTCCGCCAGGGCGTGGAGGTGGGTGGGGAGGCGAGGAACGCCCGGGAGGTCGGCGGCGGCGCCCCCGGACGCCGCGGGCCGTCCGCGCCGTCGGCGACGCCCCGGAGGCCTGCGCCCGCCCGCTAGCCGGGGAGCTCGAGCCCCAACTGCCGCGCCAGCTCGGCGTAGTCGTCGCCGGCGGCGGGGAGCGCCGCGGCCAGGCGCTCGGCGTGCCCGGCGATCCACGGCGAGGCGCCGGAGCCGGCGCGCACCGCGCCGTCGACGCCGAGCAGTCGCCGCCAGCTCGCCTGGCGCTCGCGGCCGTAGGCCACGAGCGCGGCCCCCTCGTCCTCCTCCTGGACCAGGCTGGCGATGCGGCCGGCCAGCTCGGCCGCGTCCTCCAGCCCGCCGTTCATGCTCTGCACCCCGATCGGGCCGGCGAGGTGGGCGGCGTCGCCGGCCAGCCAGGCGCGCCCGGCGCCGAAGCGCGACGCCAACCGGCGCTCGAAGCGCACCGCCACCGACCAGCCGATCTCGCCCACCCCGTCGAGGTCGAACCAGGGGGCGCGGGCGGTGAGGAAGTGGGCCAGGTCCTCTTCGTCGAGGTAGGGGTAGGCGTCGCCGCCGAGCTGCACCGCCAGCCGTCCCTTGGCGCGGCGCGCCACCAGGGCCGCGGGGTCGCGCACCTGGAAGCTCCAGCGGCAGCGGCCGTCCGGGAGCGGCCACAGCACGTTGGCGGTGTCGCCCGCCAGCACCACCCGCACCTCGTCGTCGAGCGCCTTGCCGTAGGCCAGCTCGAAGACGGCGTAGACCTCCTCGCCGCTCTCCGCCAGGCGCTCGAAGTCGATGCCGAGCAGGCGCCGAACCGAGGAGCGGTGGCCGTCGGCGCCCACCAGGCAGGCGCAGTCGTAGGTGCGGTGCTTCTCCACCACCCACTCGCTGGTCATCACCGGGTAGCCCACCGACTCCTTGCCGAGCTCCTCCACCTTGGCGGTCAGCCCGCCGCCCTCGGCCCCCTCGAAGGTGGCCAGCCGGTGGTTCCAGCGCACCCTCACGCCCTGGTCGAAGAGGCGGTCCTCGAGCGTCCGCTCCAGGCGCGCCTGCGGCAGCACCAGCAGGAAGGGGAAGCCGCCGCCGAGGCCGGCGAAGTCGAGCTCGGCCTGGCGCTCGGTGGCGTCGTAGAAGGCGACCTTGCCGAGCCGCCGGCCCTGCTCGACCAGCTCCGCCGCCAGGTCGACGCGGTCGAGCAGCGCCAGCGACCGCGGGTGCAGCGCCAGGGCGTAGCTGCGGGTGGTGGTGCGCCAGGCCTCGTCGACCAGCTGCACGTCCAGGCCGCGCTCGGCGAGCAGCACGGCGGCGAACATCCCCACCGGCCCCGCGCCGACCACCAACACGTCGCACTGCTTCGTACGGACCATGGGTCCTCCCTCCCCGGTGTCTCGATGACCTGCGGACAGACCTCCCGAGTATGACGCGTCCGGCGCGCGAACGCGAACCCGCCGGAGCGCCGGAGAGGTGGCGGACAGGCACCGGAGACCGCCGGACGCCGCGGCAGGCGCTGCCGGCGCGGGGCCGCCGCGGGCCGGCCGGGCGCCGCGCCGCCACCGCCCCGGCGGCCGCCCCGGGCGCGGCGCCTGTGCGAGGATCGGCGGCGCGATGACGTCGTCCCCGCCCGACCGCACCCTCGGCCACTTCGCCACCTTCTCCTTCACCGCCGCCTTCTGGGAGCTGCCCGCCGCCGGGCGTGGCGAGCGGGTGCGCGGCGCCCTGGCCGCCCTCGCCGGCGCCGCCCCCCGGGTGGAGGCCTACCAGGTCTACCCGGCGCGCCACGAGGCAGAGCTCCTGCTGTGGAGCGCGCTGCCGGCCGACGCCCCCGAGGCGCCCGGCGAGTTCTTCCGCGGCTTCGCGGCGGCGCTCGCCCCGCACCGCCGCTGGCTCGCCCCGGGGCCGACCCTGTGGGGGATGACCCGCCCGTCGCCCTACGTCCGCGAGCCGTCGCCGGGCACCGTCGACCCGCTGGCCGGCGAGCGCCTGCCCTACCTCGTCGTCTACCCCTTCACCAAGACCCACGCCTGGCACGCCCTGGCGCTGGAGGAACGGCGGGCGCTGATGGGCGAGCACATCCGGGTGGGCCGGCGCCACGAGGGCGTGCGCCAGCTCCTGCTCTACGCCTACGGCCTGGGCGACCCGGACTTCGTGGTGGTCTACGAGACGGCCGATCTCGCCGCCTTCTCCGACCTGGTGGGCGAGCTGCGCGCCACCGCCGCGCGCGCCTACACGGCGGCGGACACCCCGGTCTTCACCGCCGTCCACCGCCCGCCGGAGGACGCCGCGGCGCTCTGGGGCGGCGCCGGTTGAGCGCCGACAGGGCCGTGCTGTTGATGGCCTACGGCGGGCCGCGCGAGCTCGCCGAGGTCGAGCCCTTCCTGCGCGACGTCCGCGGCGGCCGGCCGACCCCGCCCGAGCTCGTCGCAGAGGTGCGGCAGCGCTACGCCGCGATCGGTGGCGGCTCGCCACTGGCGGCGATCACCGCCGCGCAGGCGGCCGCCCTCGAGACGGCTCTGGCCAACGAGGGGCCGGGCTGGCGGGTCTTCGTCGGCATGCGCCACTGGAGCCCCTACATCCGCGAGGCGGTGGCCGAGATCGCCGCCGCCGGTCGCCGGCGGGTCGTGGCCCTATGCCTGGCGCCCCACTACTCGCGCCTGTCGATCGGCGCCTACTTCGCGGCGCTCGACGCCGCGGTCGCCGGCTGCGGCGCGCCGCTCGAGGTCGCCCGGGTGCCGCGCTGGGGCGACCACCCCGGCTTCCTCGACGCCGTCGCCGAGCGGGTGGAGGCGGGCCTGGGGCGCTTCGCCGCCGCCGGCGACTCGTCGGCCGAGGTGACGGTGCTCTTCACCGCCCACAGCCTGCCCGCCGCGATCGTCGCCGAGGGCGACCCCTACGAGGACGAGCTGCGGCGCAGCGCCGCCGCGGTCGCCGGGCGGGTGGAGAGCGCCCGCGGCCGGCCGCTGCCCTGGGGCTTCTGCTACCAGAGCGCCGCCGCCGGCGCCCGCGACTGGCTGGGGCCGCCGCTCGAGCGCGCCCTGGCCGACCTCGCGGCGCGCGGCCGCCGCCGGGTGCTGGTCGCCCCGCTCGGCTTCGTCTCCGACCACGTCGAGGTGCTCTACGACGTCGACGTCGAAGCCGCCGCCCGGGCGCGGCGCCTCGGCCTCGAGCTGCGCCGCACCGCGTCGCTCAACACCTCGCCGCGCCTGGTCGCCGCGCTGGCCGACCTGGTCCGCGGCGCCGCCGCCCGCTGGGACGGGCCGGGCATGGGCTGAGGCCGGGTCCGCCGGCGGCACCCCGGGCCGCGGCGGATGGATGGCGAACACCGCGTCGCCGCCGCCGGGGTGCTGCCACACCCGCTCCACCCCCGCCACCTCGCCGCGCAGCACCGCCGCCAGCCAGGCGCGGTAGGCCCGCCGCCGCCAGTGCTTGGCCCAGCCGGGGTGCACCACCACGTGGCTCACCCCCCAGGAGCGCAGCAGGGCGAGCGCACGGTCGTCGGGGACCGGGTCGCAGCACAGCCGCCGCAGCAGCCGGTGGGTGCCGGGCTCGCGGGCGCTGTAGCCGTTGGCGATCGGCCGCCAGTGCCGCGTCGACGCGACCATGTAGCGCACCTCGCGGACGTCGCGCCGGATGCGGCAGCTCGACCAGGGCGGCCACCTCGTCGTGGGCCGCCAGCCAGGCGTAGACCGGGGGGAGCTCGGCGCGCAGCGGCACCGGGTGCCAGGGCACCGGGCCGGGCGCCAGGTCGGCGAGCAGCGCCACGGCGAGGGCCGCCGCTGCGACGGCCCCGATCCGCCGCCGCCCCGCCGCCGCCAGGACCCGCTCGGCCCCGCGGCCGCAGAGCAGCGCGGCGCCGACCAGGGCGAAGGGGAAGAAGCGCGCCGGCACCCGCATGCCGGAGAAGCCGGGCAGCAGCGCCGCCAGCGGCGCGAAGAGCAGCGGGAAGCAGAGCAGGAACGAGACGCCGGCGGCGAGCAGGAGGCCGCGCTCGGCGGTCGTCGCGGCATCCGTCGGCGGCTCCGGCGGCGCGGCGCGCCGGCGCAGCACGAGCGCCGCGCCCCCCAGCAGCACGAAGGCGCCGCCGAGGGCCGCGTACAGCCGCAGCGAGACCTCGCCCCGGGAGCCGGGCCAGAGCCCGAGGGTGACGCCGTCGGCGGCCAGGAAGACCGCGGCCGCGGCGGCGAGCAGCAGCTTCTCGCGCCGCCGCCACCGGGCCAGCACCGCCCGCAGGCGGGGCAGCCCGGCGACGAGGAGCAGCGCCAGGGGGACCAGGCCGAGGAAGAAGCTCTTCTCCGCGAACCACTGGTCGCCGCGCAGCGCGGGCGCCCACCGCGGCAGCCACCGCGCCGCCCAGGGGAACTGCCAGCCCAGCTTCGCGGGCGTCGCCAGCGCCAGCAGGTTGGCGCCGAAGATGCGGTGGTTCTCGACGCCCCAGTCCGGGCCCAGCGCCCCCTCGGCGAGGGCGTAGGGCAGGAACACCGCGGCCGCCAGCCCGACGGCGAGCGCCGCCGTGGGGAGCAGGACGCGCAGCCGGCCAGGGCGCAGCAGCTCCCGCCACCCGGGCTCCCCCGCCGCCCGGTGCAGCAACAGCACCAGCAGCGGGACGTGGACCATGAACGCGAGGTAGGTGCCCCCGGTGACGTGGAGCGCGTAGGCGGCGAGGAAGGCGGCGGCGACCGCCGGCCGCGCCGTCGCCAACAGGCGGTCGAAGAGCCACAGCACCAGCGGGATCCACTGGATGGCGAGCACCTGGAGGTGGCTGAGCTGGCTCCAGTGGTAGGGCGCGAAGGCGTAGACGGCACCGCCCACCAGGGCGCCGGCGCGGGACAGGCCCACCGCGCGCAGCACCACCGCCGCGGTCAGCCCGGAGAGGGCGAAGGCCGCGAAGACCAGCAGGTTGTAGGCGGCGACGGGGCCGGCGCCGGTCAGCGCCCGCAGGCCCACCGCCTGCGCCGCCGGGCCGAGCAGGACGTCCGACAGCAGCAGCGGGTGCGGCGCCGGGTAGAAGAAGTTGGCGCCGAAGAGGTCGGGGAGGCCGAGGCGGATCTGGCGTCCCACCCACTCGAGCACGTAGAGGTTGAACAGCGGGTCGCCGGGGTCGGGGGCGAGGTGGTCGCGCCAGAAGAGCGCGAACGACGGCAGGTAGAGCAGTGTGCAGGCGGCGCAGGCGACGGCGGCGACCGCGGCCTCGCCCAGGCGGGCGAACGGGCGGCGGGGAGCGGGGCGGCGCATCGTCGGCCGGAGGCCCGGGGGGTGGCCGGCGCGCCGGGCGGGTCCGGCACCGGCGGCCCGCCGGCGGCCTCGTCGCCGCCCAATCTACCAGCGGGCGTCGGCCCGCCGGCCGGCCGGAGCGCCTGCTAGGCTGCCGCGGTGCCGGACGCGCCGCCCACCGTCGCCGTGGACCTCCGCGCCCTGGTGCCCGCGGCGACGGGCATCGGCGTGCACACCCGCGCCCTGCTCGCCGAGCTCGCCGCCGGGGGCCCGGCGGGGAGCGCGCCGCCGTTCCGCTACCTCGGCCTGGCCCACCGGCCGCCCCGCGACGCCGCGGCGCTCGAGGCGGCCGGGGTGGCGGTGGAGACGCAGCCGGCGCCGCTCGGCGTCGTCTGGCAGCAGGTGGTGCTGCCGCGGCGCCTCCGGCGCGGCGACGTCGACCTGCTGTGGTCGCCGCTGCAGACCCTGCCGCTGGCCTGCCCGGTGCCGGCGGTGGTCACCGTCCACGACCTGACGCCGCTGCTCTTCCCCGAGGCGCACACGGCCAGGGTGCGCTGGAGCCAGATCCCCTTCCTCGCCCGCTCGCTGGCGCGGGCGCGGCGCGTGGTGGCGGTGTCGCAGGCCACCGCCGACGACCTCGCCTTCCACTTCCCCGAGACCGCCGGCCGGGTGCGGGTGGTGCCCAACGGCGTCGACCCGCGCTTCCGGCCGCTGGCGCCGGCGGCGGTCGAGCGGGTGCGCCGCGAGCTCGACGCGCCCGGCGGCTACGTGCTCTCGGTCGGCACCTTCGAGCCGCGCAAGAACCTGGGCACGCTGCTCACCGCCTGGGAGATGCTGCGCGCCGACGACCCGGACGTTCCCGCCGCTGGTGCTGGTCGGCGGCGGCGGCTGGCACAGCCGCACCCTGCACGCCCGGGTGGCGGCGCTGGCCGGCCGCGGGTTGCGCGCCCTGGGCCGGGTCGACGACGCGCGGCTGGCGGAGCTGGTCGGCGCGGCGCGGGCCTTCGCCTACCCGTCGCTCTACGAGGGCTTCGGGCTGCCGCCGCTCGAGGCGATGGCCTGCGGCGTGCCGGTGGTGACCTCCGACGTCTCCAGCCTCCCCGAGGTGGTCGGCGACGCCGGCCTGCGGGTCGACCCGCGCGACCCGCGCGCCCTGGCGGTCGCCCTGCGGCGCCTGGTCGACGAGCCGGAGCTCGCCGCGCGGCTCGGCGAGCGGGGCCGCGAGCGCGCCCGCGGCTTCACCTGGCGCCGCGCCGCCGCGGCCCTCGAGGACGTGTTCCGCGAGGCGCTCGGCTGAGCCCGGCGGCGGCGCCGAAACGGTATATTCCGCCCAGACCGCGGCGTCCGCCGCCCGGGGAGCACCCGCCTTGCCCTACGACATCTGCATCGACGCGCGCAAGATCGAGGACTTCGGGATCGGCACGTACGTCCGCAACCTGATCTCCCACCTGGCCGAGATCGACGCCGAGGACCGCTTCGTCCTGCTCACCCGGACGCCGCCCAAGGACTTCCCGCTCGAGCTGCCCGACAACTTCCAGGTCCTCCAGGTGCGGGCGCCGGTCTACTCGCTGCGCGAGCTGGTGACGGTGGCCTGGCGGCTGATGCGGCTGCGCGTCGACCTCTACCACTCGACCCACTACGTGCTGCCGGCGGCGCTGCCCTGCCCGGTGGTCGCCACCATCCACGACATCATCCACCTGCTCTACCCGGAGTTCCTGCCCAGCCCGCTCGCCTTCTTCTACGCCCAGCGCATGATCCACCGCACGCTGACGCGCAGCGACCGGATCATCGCCGTGTCGCAGAACACCAAGAGCGACCTGGTGACGCACTTCGACGTCGACCCGACCAAGATCCAGGTGGTCTACAACGGCGTCGAGGACGTCTTCCGCCGCCAGCTCCCCGACGAGGAGGTGGAGCGCTGGCTGCGCCACCTGGAGATCGAGCGCCCCTACGTGCTGTTCGTCGGCAACCCCGCCAAGCCGCACAAGAACCTCGACAACGTGGTGCAGGCGTTCGCCCGCGCCCGCCGGCGCCACCCGTTCGCGGCGCGCCTGGTGTGCGTCGGCGACCGCGGCGGCGACGCCGCCTTCAAGATCCGCCAGCGGGCGGCGCAGCTCGGCATCGGCGACCAGGTGACGATGCTGGGCCACGTCGCCGCCGAGGCGTTGCCCGCCATCTACCAGGGGGCGTCGCTGTTCCTCTTCCCCACCCTCTACGAGGGCTTCGGGCTGCCGGTGATCGAGGCGATGGCCTCCGGGGTGCCGGTCGTGACCTCGAACACCTCGGCGCTGCGCGAGATCGCCGAGGGGCACGCCCACCTGGTCGACCCGCTCGACGTCGACGCCATCGCCGGCGCCATCACCGAGTGCATGTCCGACCCCGAGCACCGCGCCGCGCTGGCCAAGCTGGGGCGGCGGCGCGCCGAGACGTTCCGCTGGCGCCGCACCGCCGAGCGCACCCTGGAGATCTACCGCACCGCGATCGCCGCCTCCTCGCGCGGGCGGCTGCTGCGCACCGGGCGCTTCGGCGGCCACACCGCCGGCGCCGGCGAAGGCGGGGAGTAGGCGCCGATGGGCGCCGAGCCGTCGCCGTCGCCGCCGCGCACCGCCCTGGTCCACGACTGGCTGACCGGGATGCGGGGGGGCGAGAAGGTGCTGGCGGAGATCGCCGCCCTGTTCCCCGGCGCGCCGATCCACACCCTGTTCCACTTCCCGGGCACGGTGAGCGCCGAGCTCGAGGCGCACCCGATCCACACCAGCTTCCTCGCCAACGCCCCCGGCGCCCGGCGCCACTACCGGCGCTACCTGCCGCTGTTCCCCGCCGCCATCGAGGACTTCGACCTCTCGGGCTACGAGCTGGTGGTGTCGACCAGCCACTGCGTCGCCAAGGGGGCGATCCCGGGCCCGCGGGCGCTCCACGTCTGCTACTGCCACAGCCCGATGCGCTACGCCTGGGACCAGGAGCACGCCTACTTCCCGCACCGCCAGGGGCCGGTGGCGCGGCTGCGCGGCCTGGTGCTGACCCGGCTGCGCACCTGGGACGTCGCCTCGGCGGCGCGGGTCGACGCCTTCGTCGCCAACTCGCGCTTCGTGGCCGCGAGGATCGAGCGCTACTACCGGCGCCAGGCGACGGTGATCCACCCGCCGGTCGACACCGGCTTCTTCACCCCCGGCGAGGGCGTCGGCGACGGTACCGAGTACGCGCTGGTGGTCTCGGCGCTGGCCCCGTACAAGCGGGTCGAGCTGGCGCTGGCCGCCTGCGAGCGGCTGGGGATGCCGCTGCGGGTGGTCGGCGACGGCCCCGAGCTCGAGCGGCTGCGCCCCCTGGCGGGGCCGCGCACCCGCTTCCTCGGCCGGGTCGACGGCGGCGAGCTGCTCGCCCTCTACCGCGACGCCGCCTGCCTGCTGCAGCCCGGGGTCGAGGACTTCGGCATCTCCACCGTCGAGGCGTTGGCCTGCGGCGTGCCGGTGGTGGCGCTGGGCGAGGGCGGGGTGCTCGACGTGGTCGAGGACGGGGTGCACGGGGTCCTCTACCCGACCGCCGGCGACCCCGGAGCGCTCGCCGCGGCCGATTGACAAATGCCGCGGGATCCGCTTCAATAGCTTGAACCTTCGCGCCCGGGCCGAGGCGTTTTCGCGCGCCGCATTCCGCGAGCGGTTCCGAGCTCTGCTCGATTCTCTGCTGGCCGCCCGGAGGAACACCGCTTGATCCATTCCCGCCACCGCGCGACCGCGAGGCTCTACGTGGCCGGCGACCTGGTCGCCACCGCGCTCGCCTTCTGCCTGGCCTACTGGCTGCGCTTCGAGCCGCTGCTCGAGCCGTTGGGCAAGAACCCGCCCGAGTCGTGGCTGCGCTACGGCAAGCTGCTGCCGCTCGCCCTGGTGCTGTTCCCGGTGGTCTTCTACTTCCACGGGCTCTACCAGGTGCGGCGCGGGCGCAGCCGCGTCGACGAGGTGCTCACCCTGCTGGTGGCGGTGCTGCTCGCCACCGTGCTGCTGTCGGTGTTCCTCACCTGGTACCGCGAGCCGGGCGCCATGCGCCCCGACGGCACCTACGAGTACTTCACCTACAGCCGCGTCTTCGTCGGCCTGTTCGCGATCTGCGACCTGGTGCTGGTCGCCGCCCAGCGCATGCTGCTGCGCGCGGTGCTGCGCCGGCGGCGGCTGCAGGCGGGCAACGCGCAGCGCATCCTGATCATCGGCGCCGGGGCGCTGGGGCGCGAGATCGCCAGCAAGCTGCTGGCCCACCGCGACCTCGGCTTCGTCGTCGCCGGCTTCCTCGACGACGACCTCAACAAGATCGGCAAGAGCATCGTCGAGGTGCCGGTGCTGGGCGGCACCCGGCAGGTCGAGGAGGTCATCGCCGAGCACCGCATCGACCAGGTCTACGTCGCCCTGCCGCTCGACGCGCACCGCAAGATGCTGCGCATCCTCCAGGACGTCGGGCGCGAGTGCGTCGAGATCAAGCTGGTGCCGGACATCCTCCAGTACGCCACCCTGAAGGCGTCGCTCGAGGACGTCGACGGCATGCCCGTCATCAACCTCTCGCAGGTGCCGCTGCAGGGCTGGCACAGCATGGTCAAGCGCGGCATCGACATCGCCGTCGCCGGCGTGGCGCTGCTCTTCCTGCTGCCGCTGCTCCCCCTGCTGGCCCTGCTGATCTGGGTGGAGGACCGCGGGCCGATCTTCTACCGCCAGGAGCGCATGGGCCTCGACGGCCGGCCGTTCATGATCCTCAAGCTGCGCTCGATGCGGGTCGACGCCGAGTCGTCGAGCGGCCCGGTGTGGGCGATCAAGAACGACCCGCGGCGCACCCGCATCGGCGAGTTCCTGCGCCGCTGGTCACTCGACGAGCTGCCGCAGGTGTGGAACGTCATGCGCGGCGACATGTCGATCGTCGGCCCACGCCCCGAGCGCCCCGCCTTCGTGCGCGAGTTCAAGCACAAGATCCCGCAGTACATGCTGCGCCACCGGGTCAAGGCCGGCATCACCGGCTGGGCCCAGGTCCACGGCTGGCGCGGCAACACCTCGATCAAGAAGCGCCTGCAGTACGACCTCTACTACATCGAGAACTGGTCGCTGGGCCTGGATCTGAAGATCCTCTGGATGACGGTCAGGCACGGCCTCCGCCACAACGCCTACTGACCCTCGCGGCGGATGCGGGGGCGTCTGCGGCGTCGCTGCTCGCTCGGGGGGCCTGCGGCGACCTGATGGTCGCCTCAGCCCCCCTCGCTCGCGCTCCTTGCAGCCACCCCCGCCTCCACCGCGAGGGTGCCTTCGGTCACCGGGGGGCGTCGCTGCGCTCGCCCCTCAGGCCTCGCGCGGGCTGGGCCCGCTCTCGGCCGGGGGCGGCTCTCGCTGCGCTCGCGCCGGTCGGGGGCCTCGCGCGGGCTGCGCCCGCTCTCGGCCGGTGGCCTGCGGCGACCTGATGGTCGCCTCAGCCCCCCTCCCTCGCGCTCCTTGCAGCCACCCCCGCCTCCACCGCGAGGGTGCCTTCGGTCACCGGGGGGCGTCGCTGCGCTCGCCCCGGGGGCCTCGCGCGGGCTGGGCCCGCTCTCGGCCGGGGGGCGGCTCTCGCTTCGCTCGCGCCGCTCGGAAGCCTCGCGCGGGCTGCGCCCGCTCTCGGGCGGTGGGCTGCGGCGACTTGGGGCCGTCTCAGGCGGCCCGGGGAGCCGCGACGTCGCGGGCGGGCCCGCATCCGTCTAGCCCGGGGAGTCGGGGGTCTCGGTGTCTTCGGGGGGCGGGTCGAAGGCGCGGGTGGGGGGGCCGAGGGCGGCGCGGTCGGGGGCGGCGGCGGACTCGCGGCGGGTGCGGGAGCAGATGCCGGTGGCGAGGCCGTCGGGGGTGGCGTGGGCGTAGACCAGGTAGCGCTCGCCGAGCTCGAAGGGGTAGCCGCAGGTGGAGCTGTCGCGGGCGGTGTGGACGCTGACCGTGTCGCCCTCGGGGACGCCCTTCCACACGGCGGTGAGGGCGAAGGTGACGCGCAGGCGGGGAAGACCCTGGCGGGCGACCGGCTCGACGCCGACCACCTCGCCCGCGAAGACGGCGTCGGCGCGGACGGCCTCGGCGGCGGGCGGGCCGGGCTCGACGCAGCTGCAGGCGGCGGCCGGGGGCGGCGCGGCGAGGGCGGCGGCGAGGGCCAGGGCGGCGGCGGGGACGGCGATCGGTCGCATCGGGAGCCTCCTTCTCGGGTCCGGTCGGTGCAAGCCGGCGGCCACCTCGGCACCCGCCGTCCGGCGGCGCCGAGACGGTGCGCGGCGCCTCGCTCGGCCCGCCCGCCCCTCAGGCGGCGCGGCGGGCCGCCTCGCGCAGCAGGCGGCGGGCTTCGCCGAGGGCCTCGCGCAGGTCCTCGCGCTCGCCGTCGTCGAGCTCCTCGCCGCCGAAGCTCTCGCGCAGGTAGAGCCCCATCAGCC
This sequence comes from uncultured Acidobacteriota bacterium, assembly GCA_963843275.1. GTDB lineage: Bacteria > Acidobacteriota > Thermoanaerobaculia > Multivoradales > JBCCEF01 > CAWJJM01. Next base: position 133,858 of record CAWJJM010000011.1, read on the forward strand.
GACGGGTGGGATCGGCCGCCGCCGCGAAACGGGCGGCGAGCCGGTGCTCGAAAGCGAGCGGGCCGGTGGCGTCGCCCACCGGCACGCCCGTCCCCTCGACGGTCTCGCGCAGCAGCCGGTAGGCGCGGGTGGCGGTCAGCGGGGCGCGGTAGCGCCGCCAGAGCAGCGCCGCGAGGACCAGCGCCGACAGCACCAGCGCCAGGGTCAGGGTCCAGCGGCCGCGGCGGGGGACGGCGGCGGGCGCCGCGGCGGCGCCGCCGGCGGGGGTGGCCGGCGTGCTCTCCACCGCGCCGCCGGCCGGCTCGTCCCGGTGGCGGAAGCTGCGCCACAGGTGCAGCACCGCCCCGAGCGAGCGGCGCAGGACCTCCCACTGGTCCTCGACGCCGTAGGTCAGCACGTAGCGGTCCCAGCCGAACGACAGCGAGTCGTAGAGCTGGCGGGCCAGGGCCAGCGCGCCGGCGTCGCCGACCCCCGGACGGCCCGCCGGCGGCGTCGGGTCGAGGGTCGCCCAGCCCTCCGGCGGCAGGTACGCCTCCACCCAGGCGTGGGCGTTGGACTGGCGCACCGCGTAGTAGCCGAGCGGGTTCTTCTCGGCGCCCAGGAAGCCGGCGACGAGCCGCGCCGGGATGCCTTCGGCGCGCAGCAGCAGCACCAGCGCGGTGGCGAAGTACTCGCAGTGGCCGCGGCGGTGCACGAACAGGAAGTCGTCGATCGGGCGCTCGCTGGCGCCGCCCACCAGGTCGAGGCTGTACTCGTAGTTCTGGCGCAGGTAGCGCTCCAGCCGGCGCGCCCGCTCGGGGGCCGGGCCGGAGCCGGCCACCCGCCGCGCCAGCGCCGCCATCCGCGGGGTGACGCCGGTGAGGTCGAGGCTCGGCGTGTCGAGCCCCTGCGCCGGCGCCGCCGCCCCCGACACCGGCCGGCCGGTCACCGCCACCTCGTAGCGCAGGCGCTCGTGCACCGGGTGGGTCAGCCGCACCGCGCCGCCGCGGTCGACGCGCAGCCCGCGGCGCGGCACTTCGAGGCGGACCGTCTCCACCGGCAGCGGCAGCCCCAGGGCGTCGAGCGGCTGCAGGAAGATCTCCACCCGCCCGACCGCCGCGTCGCCCGGGACCAGCCGCAGCGAGCCGCTGCGCAGGTCCCCGACGGCGGCGGCGCGGCGCCAGGAGCGGCCGTCGTAGTGGTCGAAGGCGCCGCCCTTGAGGCGGATCTCCGGCGGCGGGCCGTTGACATCGTACTGCAGCCGCAGCGCCACGTCGTGGTTGCTGCGGACGCGGCCGATCGAGTCGAGGCTGACCTCGTCCGAGAAGCCGGTGGCGGTGATCTCGGTGCCCAGGCCGCGCCCGCCGACGCCGTAGATGTAGGGGCTGCGCACCCGCGGCAGGACGGCGAACAGGGGCACCGCCAGCACCACCGTCACCAGCACCGCCGACGTCAGGAAGGCGGCCAGCGGCACCCCGAGGCCGGCGCTGTCGCGGCGGCCGAAGCCGATCAGCAGGTGGAACAGGGCGAAGCGCGACAGCAGCAGCAGGGCGACCGCCAAAAAGACGACCAGGAAGAGCGCCACCGACAGGTGGACGCTTGTCGCCACCGCGGCCAGGAAGACGAAGAAGATCCCCAGCACCGCCTGCCACTTGTCGCGCTCGCGGCGCAGCGAGAAGAGCTTCACCACCAGGGCGTACAGCCCGAGCCGCACCACCGGCCCGACGAGGACGCCGCGGCTGAACAGCAGCAGGTCGGCGGCGAAGACCGGCAGGTAGGCGACCGCGGCGACGTTCGCCGCCCAGGGCGGCAGCCAGCGCTCCTCGCCCGGGCGCCAGGCGCGCCGCAGGAAGGCCGCGACCGCCAGCGCGTAGACGGCCGCCACCGGCCAGCCGACGACGTCGTTGAACGGCAGGGGCAGCGGCGCGAGCAGCGCCAGGAGGCCGAGCAGGAGGCGCTTCTCGCGACCGAAGCTCACGCCGCCGCCGCCCCCTCGAAGCCGAGGCGCAGGCGCGCCGCGCGCGGGTCGCCGGCCACCAGCGCCGACCGCTTGCGCGGCCCCGGCTCCAGCCGCGCCAGCGTCTCGAGGATGGCCAGCCGCTGGCGCCGTCCCGAGCCGAAGGCCTCGATGCCGTCGCGGGTGACCAGCTCCACCTCGAAGCCCCGCGCCAGGTGGTCGAGCGCCGCCGTCGCCGCCTCGCTGACCAGGGCCTCGAAGCGCTCGCGATCGCCGCTGGCGTGGAGTGGCCCGACCCCGTTGTCGAGCAGGATCGACAGCCGCTGCCCGCCCTCCTGCTCGCGCTCGATGTAGATCAGGTCGCCGGTGCGGGCGCTCTGCTTCCAGTGGATGCCGCGCGGGTCGTCGCCCTTGCGGAAGCCGCGCAGCGAGTGGAGCTCGTGCCCCCAGGGGGCGCGCCGCGACGGCCCCGGCCCGCGGTCGCCCGCCGCCTCCGGCCGGCGCCGCGACGCCGCGAAGATCTCCGGGAAGACCAGCGCCTCGAGGTCGACGCGGTGGCGCGTGCCCTTGCGGAACAGGCCGAACGGGAACAGGCTCGACAGGTGGCCGTGGCCGAAGTGGTGCGGGCCCCGCCGCGGCAGGATGAGCTCGATCATCCCCTCGCTGGTGCCGTGCGGCGGCAGGTAGGGGATGAACAGCGGCTGGCCGCGGCGCTCCAGCCCGAAGAGCAGGAACCAGCGCGGCAGAAGCCGCCCGCGGTTGTGCAGCCGGAAGCGGACCCGGAACGGCCGGTTGGCGAAGATCTCCGGAGGCGGCTCGATCTCCAGCTCCAGGGCGCGCACGTTGTGCCGCGAGGCGAAGCCCGAGACCAGCAGCGCCGCCAGCATCAGCGCCAGCACCATGTAGAGGGCGTTGTTGCCGGTGTTGGTCGCCGCCACCGCCACCACCACGGTGAGCAGCACGTACCACAGCCCCACCTTGGTGATGCGGATGCCCTCGGGAACGACCTTGCGCCCGCGCACCGGGATCCGCCCTCGCCTAGACGGGCACCGGGATCGAGGCCACCAGGCGGGTGACCGCCTCGCGGGCGGCGGCGAGGTCGGTGCCCGCCCGCCGCACCACCACGCGGTGGGCGAGGACCGCCGGCGCCAGGGTCTGGACGTCGTCGGGCACCGCGTACGGCCGGCCCTCGGCGAGGGCGAGCGCCTGGGAGGCGCGGTAGAGGTCCTGCACCGCCCGGGTCGACACGCCGAGCACGAAGTCGCCCCCGTGGCGGGTCGCCTCGGCGATCGAGAGCATGTAGTCGGCGAGCTTCTCCGCCACGCGCACCTCGGCGACGCGCGCCTGCAGCTCGGTGAGCTGCCGGTGGTCGAGCACCGGCTCGAGGGCGGCGAGCTCGTCCTCGACGCCGCCCGACAGCAGCAGCTCGCGCTCCTCGCGCCGCGGCGGATAGCCGATGGCGAGCGACATCAGGAAGCGGTCGAGCTGCGACTCGGGCAGCGGGAAGGTGCCCTGGTACTCGAGCGGGTTCTGGGTGGCCAGCACCACGAAGGGGCGCGGCAGCGTGTAGCGCTTGCGCTCCACCGACACCTTGCGCTCGCTCATCGCCTCGAGCAGGGCCGACTGGGTCTTCGGCGTGGCGCGGTTGATCTCGTCCGCCAGCACGACGTTGGCGAACAGCGGTCCGGGGACGAACTCGAACGCCTGGCTGCGCTGGTTGAAGATCGACACCCCGATGATGTCGGACGGCAGCAGGTCGGAGGTGAACTGGATGCGCTGGAAGGCGAGCCCCAGCGAGCGGGCCAGCGCCTGGGCCAGGGTGGTCTTGCCGACCCCGGGCACGTCCTCGATCAGCACGTGGCCGCGCGCCAGCAGCGAGATCGCGGCCAGCCGGATGACCTGCGGCTTGCCGCGGATCACCCGGGCGACGTTGGCCTCCAGCGCCTGCAGCGCGGCGTGGGCTTCGGGCAGCGGCGGGCCGGCGGCGGCGCGGGGCTCGGTGGTGGTCATCTCGTCGGTCGTCCTCGAGGGCCCCGGTGCGGCGCGGACCGACCGCGCCCTCCCGTGGCGGTCAGCCCTGATCGGCGGCGGCTTCGAACTCCTTGTACTGGTCGCGCTCCTCCGGCGGCACCGCCTGGCGCAGCTCGACGTTGAAGCGGTCGCCGGGGGCGAAGTCGACGTCCTCGAGCATGTAGGTGACCGAGTTGCGCGAGCCCGGCGGCACCTTGCTCGTGTCCACGTAGATCTTGTAGGTCGCCTTCGGGTTCTCCGCGGCATCGGCCTGGGTGACGTCGAGGGTCAGGCCGGGCAGGCGGTCTCCGGTCTTGTTCTTGTTGCGCAGCATGATGTCCAGAGCCACGTCCTGGCGCACCGGCACCGGCGCCGGCTCGGCCGTCTCCGCCGCCTGCGGCGTCGTCGCCGTGTCGACGGCCTCGCCCGGCGCGGCCGCCACCACCGTGGAGTCCACCGCCACGGGCGTCTCGTGGACGTTGAAGCTGTTGAGATTCGCCTCGTAGTTGGCGCGCAGCCGCGCCACCCGCTGCTCCGGGGCCTCCCGGGCGCAGGAGACCACGACCAGCGCCGCGGCAAGAGCCATGCCTGCCAGGACGATGCGGGATGCGGCGGGGCTCGATGGGCGACGCATGACGACCTCCTCCTCGAGGGGATTTGTAGACGGTAAATCCTTACGATAGAAGATTGTAGCGGAGAATCGACCAGATCGCCGCGATGCCGTCCTTCCAGCCGATCTTCTTGCCCTCGGCGTAGGTGCGGCCGCGGTAGGAGATCGGCACCTCGTAGATCCGCGCCCCGCTGCGCGCCATCCGGGCGGTGAGCTCGGGCTCGATCCCGAAGCGGTTCGAGCGCAGCCGGACGCCGTCGAGGACCTCGCGGCGGAAGACCTTGTAGCAGGTCTCCATGTCCGACAGGTTGAGGTCGGTGAACATGTTCGACAGCGTGGTCAGCGCCCGGTTGCCCAGCGAGTGCCAGAAGAACAGCACCCGGTGCGGGCCGCCGAGGAAGCGGGAGCCGAACACCACGTCGGCCTCGCCTTCGAGGATGGGGCCGAGCAGCCGCGGGTACTCGCGCGGGTCGTACTCGAGGTCGGCGTCCTGGATCAGCAGGATGTCGCCGCTGCCCGCCGCCAGGCCGGTGCGCACGGCGGCGCCCTTGCCGCGGTTGACCTCGTGGCAGAGCAGCCGGAACGGCGCCGGGTCCGAGCGCTCCGCCAGCTCGCCGAGGAGCTCGCGGGTGCCGTCGGCCGAGCCGTCGTCGACCACCACGATCTCCCGCTCCACCCCCGGGGGCAACGGCGCCGCGGCGACGCGCGCCAGGAGCTCGCGCACGGTGTCGCGTTCGTTGTACGCCGGAACGATGATCGACAGAGTGGTCATCGGCGGCAAAGTCTACTGCAGCCGCCCGCCGCGCCCGCCGCCGGAGCGAGGCGGACGGCGGCTTTTCGTTTAGAGTGGAGTGCTCCCCCCAGGGACGCCCGCCGCGGCGCCCGCCCCCCGGCCCCCCGAGGCGGTGACGGGGCGGGAGCACTCCGCTAGAATGAGCGAGAACCGACCAGGAGTGAGCGATTCCCATGGCAGACGCGAAGACAGAGAAGATCAAGGCGGTCGACAGCGCGCTGACCCAGATCGAGCGGCAGTTCGGTAAGGGGTCCATCATGCGGTTCGGGCAGCGCGAGGCGGTGTCGGTGCCGGCCATCCCCACCGGCTCGCTGGCCGTCGACCACGCGATCGGCGTCGGCGGCTTCCCCCGCGGCCGGGTCGTCGAGGTCTACGGCCCCGAGTCGTCGGGCAAGACCACCCTCGCCCTGTCGGTCATCGGCCAGGCGCAGAAGCGCGGCGGCGTGGCGGCCTTCATCGACGCCGAGCACGCGCTCGACGCCGAGTACGCCAAGAAGCTCGGGGTGGACATCGACAACCTGCTGGTGTCGCAGCCCGACCACGGCGAGCAGGCGCTGGAGATCGCCGAGATGCTGGTGCGCTCGAACGCGATCGACATCGTCGTCGTCGACTCGGTGGCGGCGCTGGTGCCGCGGGCCGAGCTCGAGGGCGAGATGGGCGACTCGCACGTCGGCCTGCAGGCGCGGCTGATGTCGCAGGCGCTGCGCAAGCTCACCGCCATCGTCGCCAAGTCGAAGACCTGCCTGGTCTTCATCAACCAGATCCGCGAGAAGATCGGGGTGATGTTCGGCAGCCCGGAGACCACCACCGGCGGCCGGGCGCTGAAGTTCTACTCCTCGGTGCGCATCGACATCCGCCGCATCGCCTCGATCAAGGACGGCGACGAGGTCTCCGGCTCGCGGGCGCGCGTCAAGGTGGTCAAGAACAAGGTCGCCGCCCCCTTCCGCCAGGCCGAGTTCGACATCGACTACGGCGAGGGCATCTCGCGGGTCGGCGAGCTCATCGACATGGGCGTCGAGCACAAGCTGGTCACCAAGAGCGGCGCCTGGTACAGCTACGGCGAGGTGCGGCTCGGGCAGGGCCGGGAGAACGCCAAGCAGTTCCTGCGCGAGAACCCCGACCTCGCCGAGGAGATCGAGAACCTGCTGCGCGAGAAGCTGGGCATGGCGCCGCCGGCGCCCGCCGCGGAGCCGGCCGCCGCGGAGCCGGCCGCCGCCGAGGCGGCCGCCGCCGAGGCGGCCTCCTAGGAGCGATCGGATGCGCGACCCCCGCTACGGAGACCTCGCCCGCCTGCTGGTGGGCTACTCGTGCGCCCTCCAGCCCGGCGACAAGGTGCTGATCGAGGCGATCGACGTCCCCCACGAGTTCGTCCAGGTGCTGGTGGCCGAGGCCGCCTCCGCCGGCGCCCGTCCCTTCGTGACGCTGAAGAGCCAGGCGATGTGGCGGGCGCTGATGCAGGCCGCCGACGCCGAGCAGATGCAGCTCATCGGCGAGGCGGAGGCCTTCCGCATGGGGCGGATGGACGCCTACGTGGGGCTGCGCGGCAACCCCAACGTCTCGGAGTGGTCGGACGTGCCGCCCGACAAGATGAAGCTCTACGAGAGCCTGGTGTGGAAGCCGGTGCACCAGGACATCCGGGTGAAGAAGACCCGCTGGGTGGTGCTGCGCTGGCCCAACCCGTCGATGGCGCAGCTCGCGCAGATGTCGACCGAGGCGTTCGAGGACTTCTACTTCCGCGCCTGCACGCTGGACTACGCGCGGATGTCGGCGGCCATGCAGCCGCTCAAGGAGCTGATGGAGGCCACCGACCGGGTGCGCCTGGTGGCGCCCGACACCGACCTCGCCTTCTCGATCCGCGACATCCCGGCGGTGCCCTGCGACGGCAAGCTCAACATCCCCGACGGCGAGGTGTTCACCGCGCCGGTGCGCGACTCGATCGAGGGCACCATCCACTACAACTCGCCCACCCTCTACCAGGGCGTCACCCACGAGGACGTGCGCCTGACCTTCGAGAAGGGGAAGGTCGTCGCCGCCACCTCGTCCGACAGCGACCACCTCAACCGGGTGCTCGACACCGACGAGGGGGCGCGCTACGTGGGCGAGTTCGCCATCGGCTTCCACCCCTATATCCACAAGCCGATGAAGGACATCCTCTTCGACGAGAAGATCGCCGGCTCGATCCACCTCACCCCCGGGCAGGCCTACGAAGAGGCGTGGAACGGCAACACCAGCCAGATCCACTGGGACCTGGTGCTGCGCATGGGCCCCGAGGCCGGCGGCGGCGAGATCTGGTTCGACGACCGCCTGGTGCGCAAGGACGGCCGCTTCGTCCTGCCCGAGCTCGAGGGCCTGAACCCGGAACAGCTCACCGCCTGACCGCCGCCGGCGGCGGCCGAACCGACGCCACGACCGCGATGCGCCTCCCGACGCCCGCCACCCCCCGCCGCCGCCGGAGTGCGCCGTGAGCCGCCCGTTCGACTCGATCTACCGGCACGGCTTCGTGCGCGCCGCCGTGGGGATCCCCGAGATCCGGGTGGCCGACCCGCGCTTCAACGCCGAGCGCACCCTGGAGCTGGCGCGGCGGGCGGCGGCGGACGGCGCGGCGCTGGTGCTGTTTCCCGAGCTCGGGCTCTCCGCCTACTCGCTCGACGACCTCCACCAGCAGGACGCCCTGCTCGACACCGTCGAGGCCGCGCTGGCGGAGATCGTCGCCGCCAGCCGCGAGCTGTGCCCGCTGCTGCTCGTCGGGGCGCCGCTGCGCAGCGAGGCGAAGCTGTTCAACTGCGCCGTGGTGATCCACCGCGGCGCCATCCTCGGGGTGGCCCCGAAGTCGTACCTGCCGAGCTACCGCGAGTTCTACGAGCGGCGCCAGTTCACCTCGGCGCACGACGCCGTCGGCCGCACCGTGCGGGTGGCCGGCCAGGAGGCGCCGTTCGGCAACGACCTGATCTTCGAGTCCGCCGACCACCCGCACTTCAACCTGCACGTCGAGATCTGCGAGGACCTGTGGGTGCCGATCCCGCCCTCGACGTACGCGGCGCTGGCCGGCGCCACCGTGCTCGCCAACCTGTCGGCGTCGAACATCACCATCGGCAAGGCGGACTACCGCCGCGACCTGTGTGCCACGCAGTCGGGCAAGTGCGTCGCCGCCTACCTCTACACCGCCGCCGGCCCGGGTGAGTCCACCACCGACCTGGCCTGGGACGGCCACGCGCTGATCTACGAGAACAACGAGCTGCTCGCCGAGTCGGAGCGCTTCGTCGACGGCCCGCGGCTGATCCAGGCCGACATCGACCTCGAGCGCCTGCGCCAGGACCGCATGCGGCTGACCACCTTCGGCGAGTGCGCCGGCGAGCACCGCGAGCGCGCGCGGCGGATGACGCGCATCCCGTTCCGGCTGGAGCCGCCCGAGGGGTCGCTGCCGCTGGTGCGGCGGGTCGACCGCTTCCCCTACGTGCCGGCCGACCCCGCCACCCGCGACGAGCGCTGCTACGAGGCCTACAACATCCAGGTGCACGGCCTGATGCAGCGCCTGCGGGCCACCGGCATCGAGCGGGTGGTGATCGGCGTCTCCGGCGGCCTCGACTCCACCCAGGCGCTGATCGTGGCGGCGAAGACCATGGACCGGCTGGGGCTGCCGCGCGGCAACGTGCTCGCCTACACGCTGCCCGGCTTCGCCACCTCCGACCGCACCCGGGCGAACGCCTGGGCGCTGATGGAGGCGCTCGAGGTCCACGCCGAGGAGATCGACATCCGTCCCTCGGCGCGGCAGATGCTCGCCGACATCGGCCACCCCTTCGCCGACGGCGAGGAGGTCTACGACGTCACCTTCGAGAACGTGCAGGCGGGCGAGCGCACCTCGCACCTGTTCCGGCTCGCCAACCGCCACCGCGGGCTGGTGCTCGGTACCGGCGACCTCTCGGAGCTGGCGCTGGGTTGGACCACCTACGGCGTCGGCGACCAGATGTCGCACTACAACGTCAACGCCTCGGTCCCCAAGACCCTGGTGCAGTACCTGATCGGCTGGGTGATCCGCGACGGCCAGTTCGACGAGGCGACGAACCGGGTGCTGCAGTCGATCCTCGACACCGAGATCTCGCCGGAGCTGGTGCCCGGCGCCGCCGAGGCGGACGGGCCGGCGCAGTCGAGCGAGGAGCGGATCGGTCCCTACGAGCTCCAGGACTTCCACCTCTACTTCGTGTCACGCTACGGTTTCCGGCCTTCGAAGATCGCCTTCCTCGCCCACCACGCCTGGGGCGACCGCGAGCGCGGCGAGTGGCCGCCGGGCTTCCCGCCCGACAAGCGCCACGAGTACGACCTGCCGACCATCAAGCGCTGGCTCGAGCTCTTCCTGCTCCGCTTCTTCGAGCTCTCCCAGTTCAAGCGCTCGGCGATGCCCAACGGCCCGAAGGTCGGCTCCGGCGGCTCGCTGTCGCCGCGCGGCGACTGGCGCGCCCCCTCCGACGCCTCGGCCCGGGCCTGGATCGAGGAGCTGCGGGAGAACGTCCCGGGCTAGGCGGACGCGGGCGCGGCGGCGGCGGCGCGCCTGCCCGCTCGCAGTGCGGGCGTCCCCCTGGACGCCTCCGTCGCCGCCAGCGCAAGCTCCCCGCGTCCCCACCCGTCTCCGCGCCCCGGCGCGGTAGTGTCGGTCTCCTGCGGTCGCAACGGGGGGCCGAGACACACTCCCGGGCCGGCGGAGCCCGCCTGCGGGAGCGACACAGGAGGACGCATGGACGAGCCGCTGCGGCAGAGACTGCTGACCCCGGCCGGGGTGCTGGCCACCGCCGCCGCCCTGACCGCGGTGGCGTGGCTGGAGAACGGCCTCGCCCCCTGGTCGCCCTACTACGGGGTCTACGCGCTCTCGGCGACGCTGCTGCCGCTCGCCCTGGGCACCTACCGCTTCGGGCCGCTCTCGCGGCTGCGCTGGTGGCACTGGCCGGGGCTGTTGGTCCTGGCCGCCCTGCTCCAGGTCGTCGCCGGGGTGTTCGTCTCCACGGTGTGGCCGGCCCTGCTCGACCTCGTGGGAGTCGCGGCGGCAGCGGACTTCCCCACCGCGCTGGGCCGGATGTTCGCGGCCGCGGCCGCCCGCCTGCCGGGCGACGCCGCCCTCCACCAGAAGCTCTACCTCGGCGCCATCCTGGCGTGGGCCGGCCTCGGCGAGGAGCTCTTCTACCGCGGCTACGTCCAGGGCACTCTGCGCCGGCGCTGGGGCCGCTGGCCGGCGCTGGTGACCGCCACCTTCCTCTTCGCCGTCCGCCACGCCACCCAGCTCGCCCTGGTCTCCCCCTACCCCTGGGCGGCCGCCGCCTCCTGGGTCGTCTTCGCCTTCCTCGTCGGCCTCGCCCTCGGCCTCCTCTACGAGCGCACCGGCTCGCTGTGGCAGCCGGTGATCGTGCACTACGCCTTCAACCTCCTCCCACTGGTCGCGGGCTGAGGCCGGGGCTCCTCGCGAACGCCGGCGAGCCGACGGACCGTTCCGCCTCGGCCGGATCGCCTCCTGGCCCCCGGAGCCTTCCCGTGGGGAGGGCCGACGACCGCCTGCGGCGCTGCTTCTGCGGACCAGCGCTCGCGGCGACGGGACGACGCCACGTCGACGATCCGTCGTTGCGCAACAAAATCCGTTGCGCTAAGATGACGCCATGCCGGTGGCGACGCGGGACAAAGTGCAGGCCTTGAGCCGCGACTTCGGATCGCAGCGGCGGGTCGCCGCCCTGCTCGGGGTGAGCCCCTCGCAGGTCAGCCGCTGGATCCGCAGCGGGGGTGTGGATCCGGACAACGCCGAGCGGGTCGACGCGCTCGAGCATGCGATGGCGAGCCTGCTGCGCCTGTACGCGCCCGAGGCGGCCGAGGCCTGGCTGGTCGGTTTCAACCCCCACCTCGGCGCCCGGCCGCTCGATCTGGTCCGCGCCGGGCGGACGAGCGAGCTGCTGCGGGCGGTGGCCGTCGAGCGCGCCGGCTCGTTCGCTTGATCTGCTGGCGCGTCGCCGTCGTCGACGCCGCGGCGGCGTCCCGAGAGCGGGGCGGCATGCTCTGGTTCCCGCGCCCTCTTCAGGGCGATGGCCGCCACGACAACCCCGACCTCTACGGCTGCCTCTACGTCTCCACCGAGCCTGCCGGCGCCGTCGCCGAGGCCTTGGCGCCGTTCCGTGGCTCGGGGCCCCTGCTCGACGCGATGCTCGAGCGCGGCGGGCGGCCGCTGAGCCTGGGCGAGCTGGTGCTGGCGGACGACGCCGAGGTCGTCGACCTGGACGATCCCGCCGTCCTGGTCCGCGAGTCCCTCCATCCGTCGGAGGTGGCGACCCGGCGCCGGGCCCTGACCCAGGGCCATGCGGAGCGCCTCTTCCGCGACCACCCCGAAGCGGTCGGGCTACGCTGGTGGTCGACCCTCGAGTCGACCCTGCTGCATCTGACCCTGTTCGACCGGGCCGCCCCCCGGATCACGCTCGCCGGCCACCATCCCCTCACTCCCGACCACCCCGCCGTCGTCGCCGCCGCCGGGCTTCTCGGGTTGGTGGCGTGAGTCGGCGGGCCGCCGGCGACGGCCACCGCCCCGGTAGAATGGCCGCCCGCAAGCGACTTCCCGTGTCTTCTGTCCGAACGGAGGCGATCTTGATGAAGGCTCCCCTGGCGAGCAGGCTCCTCGCCGTCGCGCTGCTCGGCGCGGCGCTGGCGACCATCCCCACCCCCCCGGCGCACGCCGACAGCCGGCTGCTCGAGATGCCGGACGTCGGGGCGCACCACATCGTCTTCGTCTACGCCGGCGACATCTGGGTGGCCGACCGGGACGGCGGACATCCGCGGCGGCTGACCGTCCACCCGGCGCGGGAGACGGAGCCGCGGCTGTCGCCGGACGGACGCTGGGTGGCCTTCACCGGGGAGTACGACGGCAACCCGGACGTCTACGTGGTCTCCGTCGACGGCGGCCAGCCGGTGCGCCTGACCTGGCACCCGGGCCCCGACCGGGCGATCGGCTGGAGCCCGGACGGCTCGCAGGTGCTCTTCGACTCGCCGCGCGACCTGACCTACCAGCGCGGCGGAGCGCTGTTCCTGGTCTCGACCCGGGGCGGCTTCCCCGAGCGGCTGCCCATGCCCTACGCCTGGGACGGGGCGTTCTCCGGCGACGGCGCGCGCATCGCCTACCAGCCGTTCCCCTCCGGCTACGGCGGCATCTCGGGGTGGCGGCACTACCGCGGCGGCACCACGCCGCCGATCTGGCTCTTCGACCGGGCGAGCCACGAGATCGAGCGCGTGCCGCACGACGGGGCCAACGACTCGCATCCGATGTGGGTCGGCGACCGCGTCTACTTCGTCTCCGACCGCGCCGGCACCTCCAACGTCTTCGTCTACGAGGACGGGGCGGTGCGGCAGGTGACCCGTCTCGAGGACTGGGACGTGCGCTGGGCGAACGCCACCGGCGACGCCCTGGTCTTCGCGGCCGGCGGCCGGCTGCACGTCGTCGACCTCGCGACCGAGCGGGTCGAGACCCTGGCGATCGACCTCCAGGCCGACCTTCCCGCGACCCGGCCGCACTGGGCGCCGGTGGCGGAGACGATCACCGACGACGGCATCTCCCCGAGCGGCGCGCGGGCGCTGTTCGCGGCGCGCGGCGAGATCCTGACCGTGCCCGCCGAGAAGGGCGACGTCCGCAACCTGACGCGCACCCCGGGCAGCCACGAGCGCACGCCGCTGTGGTCGCCGGACGGCACCGAGGTGGCGTGGGTCTCCGACGCCTCCGGCGAGTACGAGCTGGTGATCGGCCCGCACGACGGGATCGGCGCCACGCGGACGATCCGGCTCGGGCCGCCCGACTACTACTCGCTGCGCGCCTGGTCGCCGGACGGCGGGCGCATCGTCTACACCCACAGCGGGTTGAAGCTGTTCTCGATCTCGACCTCGGGCGCCTCCGGCCCCGAGGTGATCGACGAGAGCTCGACGCGGCTCTTCGCCGGCGGCTTCGACGTCGCCTTCTCCCCCGACGGACGCTGGCTCGCCTACACCAAGATCCTGCCGAACCGCTTCCGCGTGCTGATGCTCCACGACTTCGCCGGCGGCGGGAACCACCAGGTGACGTCGGGCCTCGGCGAGGTCGCCTCGCCGGTGTTCTCCCGCGACGGCAAGGTCCTCTACTTCACGGCGAGCACCAACATCGGGCCGGCCAAGGTGGGGCTCGACATGACCACCCAGGAGCGCCCGGTGCGCCGCGGCATCTACGCCGCGGTGCTGGCCGCCGGCGGCGAGACCCCGCTGCCGCTCGAGAGCGACGACGAGCCGGCGGTGGCGGAGAACGAGCTCGACGCGGGCGGCGGCGGCGCGGGCGCGGCGCAGGGGAAGGAGGCGAAGGGGAAGAAGACGAAGGAGAAGGAGGAAGGCGACGCCGGCGACGAGCCCGGAGCGGAGGAGAAGGCGCCGGCGCCCACCCGCATCGACCTCGACGGCCTCGCCGGGCGCATCGTCGCCCTGCCGGTCCCCGAGCGCGACTACGACACGCTGGCGGTCGCGGCCGGCGGCGACCTGTTCTACGTCGAGCGGCGCCCGCCCGGCGTCAGCGAAGAGCCCCCGGGCGGCGAGGGGCAGGCGGTGCACACGCTGCTGCGCTTCGACCTGGAGAAGCGGCACCAGGAGACCTTCCTCGACGGGGTGGCCGGCTTCGCGATGAGCCGCGACGGCAAGAAGTTGCTGGTCTCGCTGCCCCACCACGCCTGGTCGATCCTCGACGCCGGCGAGAAGGCCGAGGGCGCCGGCAAGCCGCTGCCGCTCGCCGCGGTCCGGGTGCGGGTGGTGCCGCGCGAGGAGTGGCCGGAGGTCTTCGAGGAGGCGTGGCGCCTGTACCGCGACTTCTTCTGGGACCCGAACATGCACGGCGCGGACTGGCAGGCGGTCCACGACAAGTTCCGCCCGCTGGTGGACGAGGCCGGCTCGCGCGAGGACGTCGACGACCTGCTGGTCCAGATGGTTGCCGAGGTGGTGTCGAGCCACGCCCGGGCGGCCGGCGGCGACACCGTCGAGGCCGAGGGCGCGCCGGTGGGCCTGCTCGGCGCCGACTTCGCGGTCGAGGACGGCCATTACCGGATCCGGCGCATCTACACCGGCGAGAGCTGGAACCCGTTCCTGCGGGCGCCGCTGGCGGTGCCCGGGCGCGACGTCCACGAGGGCGACTGGCTGGTCGCCGTGAACGGCCGGCCGCTGCAGGGCTCCGACAACGTCTACGCCTTCTTCGAGGGCACGGTCGGCAAGCAGACGGTGCTGGGGATCAACGACCGGCCGGCCCTGGAGGGGGCGCGGCGGGTGACGGTGGAGCCGATCGCCGACGAGCGCATGCTGCGGCGCTGGAGCTGGATCGAGGACAACCGGCGCAAGGTCGACGCGGCGACCGGCGGGCGGGTCGGCTACGTCTACCTGCCGAACACGGCCGGCCAGGGCTTCGAGTACTTCAACCGCTTCTACTTCTCCCAGGTCGACAAGGACGCCGTCATCCTCGACGAGCGCGGCAACGGCGGCGGCCAGGCGGCGAACTACATCCTCGAGGTGGTCACCCGCCCCTACCTGTCCTCGTGGAAGAACCGGTACGGCGACCTGTTCACCACGCCGGCCGGCGCCATCTTCGGGCCCAAGGCGATGCTGATCGACCAGTTCGCCGGCTCCGGCGGCGACTACATGCCCTACATGTTCCGCTACCTGGGGGCCGGGCCGCTGATCGGCACCCGCACCTGGGGCGGCCTGATCGGCGGCGGCCCGGTCGCCCCGCTGATCGACGGCGGCTTCCTCAACATCCCCGTCTTCCGGTTCCTCGATCCCCACGGCGGCTGGTCGGTCGAGAACGAGGGCGTCGCCCCCGACATCGAGGTCGAGCAGACGCCGAAGGAGGTCATCGCCGGCCATGACCCGCAGCTCGAGCGCACCATCGCCGAGATCGAGAAGGCGCTCGAGGGCTACACGCCCCCGAACCCCGCGGAGGCGCCGCCCATCCCGACGCCGGCGAAACCCTAAGCGAGAGGGCGGAGGCGGGCGCGTCCGCGGCGCCGTCGGCTCAGGTCGGGGGCACCGGCACCTCGCCGGTGGAGACCAGCTCGAGCTTCCAGCCCTCGGCCGCGGTGCCTGCCAGGTCGACGTGCCCGGCGAGGAACTGCAGGCGCCCGGTGTCGGGGCCGCGGGCGGTGCAGAAGCGGTCCTGGAGGAAGAACGGCGGGGTGGCCTGGTAGAAGAGGGTGGCGCGGACCGCGGCGGGCGGCGCCGGGAGCTCGGCGAGGTCGACCGCGTAGACCAGCGAGTCGCCGCCCCCGGTGACGTAGTCGGGGTCGTCGCCGACCCCGAAGGCCCCCGCCTCCGCCGCCAGGTCGGGACCGGCGCCCAGCGCGGCGGCGATGGCGGCGCGGTCGGCCTCCGGCAGGGTCCCGTGCGGCAGGATGCGGTTGTCCTTGGCCTTGGTGCAGATCGACAGGAAGCTGGTGGTCAGCGGCGGCCGCGCCGGGACGTCGACGCCGCACTCGGGGTGGCGGCCCGGCGGCGGAGCGGTGACCAGCTCCTGGTAGACCTGCGCCTGGTCCTGGCGCTCGATCACCTGGTGGTGGGGCTGGAACACCAGCTCGTCCGGGTGCAGCCGGGCCGAGCAGTCCGGCATCCACCACAGCTCGCCGGGGAGCGGCCGGCCGGCCGCGTCCACCAGCACGCCGGCGCCGTCGCTGCGCCCCGAGGCCCACACCACGGCGCCGCGGCCGTCGAGCACCTCGAGGCGCAGGAAGGCGCGCCGGAAGCCGACCCCCGACGGGAACTTGTGCCCCACCCGGCTGGTGACCGTCACCGGCACGCGCAGCCGGCCGCCGGCGCGGCGGATCTCACCCACCTCCACCTCCGCGGTGGTCGCCGCGGCCTGGTCGAGCATCGCCCGCTCGGTCCACAGCAGCGGGTCGAGGCCGAGCGACACCAGCATCGGGTCCTGGGTGCGGATGCCGAGCACGTCGGGGAACTGCTGCGCCATCTTGACGAAGAAGAGGTTCAGGCCCACCAGCGTGTGGCGGGCGTAGGCGTCACGCACCTCGAGGTCGATGTCCGCCGCCGGCAGGGCGTGCTCGGCCTGGGGGAAGCTCGAGTGCTCCTGGATGCCGGCGATCTTCGAGCGGTAGGGCGTGCCGGCGGCGTCGGCGCTCGGCATGTGGCAGCCCTGGCACGACTGCGCGCGCTCGCCCGCCCCGAACGGCAGCGGCCCCTGCGGCGTGGTCCCGACGCGGTAGGAGCTGAAGGCCCACTCCGGGTAGGTGGTCTGCTCGTAGACCTCGCCGAGGCGCTCGCCGGCGCGGGTGAAGACCGGCAGGTGCACGGTGTGGCAGCTCCCGCACAGCTCGGAGCTGCGCACCGCGGCGCTCTCCACCGCGGTGATCCCGAGAGCGTTCTCCATCGGCTTGACCTTCGGCGCGGCGAACGGCCCGTAGAGCTCCTCCGGCGGACCCACCAGGAAACTGCCGGTAAAGGTGCGGGCGAAGCCGCGGGCCCCCGGGTTGAGGAACTCCTGCCGCTCGCGGACGCAGCGGTTCTCCGGCCGGTCGAGGGCCGGGCCGTCGCCCTCGCCGACCAGCATGTGGTGACAGGCGGTGCACGAGATGCCGTCGCGGGCGAGCGCCCCGTAGGCGGCCAGCCGGGCCCCGGGGTCGTCGTCCGGCCAGGGCACCGCGTCGGCGACCTCCCGCAGGAAGGGCGTGCAGTCGTCGCCCGCGCCCGCCCCGCCGCCCCGCCGGTGCGCCGCCAGCGGCCGCACGCCGTCGACGTGGAACTGGCGCTGCCCCGTCACCCCGTGGCAGCCCAGGCAGGTGTCCTGGACGACGGGCGAGATCGTCGGGTGGAAGGTCTGGGTCTCGCTGGCGAGCTGGGCGTAGAAGATCGGATCGCGTCCGCCCAGGCCCATCGGCGAGGTGCGCCAGGTGGCGTAGGGGGACAGGTTGAGCAGCAGATCCCCGCTCTGCGGGTCGGGCGCGGTCATGTCGAACTGCAGGCCCGTCCCGCCGGCGTCGTGGCAACCGATGCACTGGTCGGAGGTGACGAACTGGCTGGCGGCGGTGAGCGCGCCGGCGTGCGCCCAGACGTTGTCGTAGGTCTCCGACGGCAGCGCTTCGACGGTCTCCCGGCCGGGGGCCGGCTGGCGGCCGGACGCCAGGGCGGCCACCGCCGGGTCCGCCACCACCCGGGGGCTGCCCAGCCGCTCGGCGTCGTCGCCGGGCAGCGAGACCAGGCGATGGTGGCTGGGGATCGCCTTCGGGGTGAAGAAGTGCTGGCTGAGGAAGACCAGCGGCCGCCCCGGCTCGCCCTCGACGTTGACCAGGCTGGCGAAGGTGAAGTCGGCCTCCGCGGAGGCGTGGCAGTTGGTGCAGTACTGTCCGAAGCCCATGTACGGGTAGCGGTTGGGCGGACCGGCGGGCCAGTCCGGGTCCCAGCCGCTCCAGCCGAACCAGCCCCAGAACCAGCCGTCCTGCGAGGCCTGGCGGTCGCGCACCATCACCGCGGCGCCGCTGGTCGGCAGCAGGTGGGTGGGGTCGACGCCGGCGCAGGCGGCCGCCGGCGCCGGGTACATCTCCTTGACCATCACGGCCCCGTCGGGGATCGGCTCCGGCGCCGCCGGCGGCGGGGCATCGACCGGCCGGTTGGCGTGCAGCCAGTCGATCATCTCCGGCGAGTACCAGATCACCACCGGCGCGTGGGTGCCGTGGTACCGGCCCACCCAGGCGCCGTCCTCGAGCGTGGCGGTGAACGGCCCGGTGTCGCGGACCCCCTTGTCCCGCTTCCAGCCGTGGGCGGCGTCGCGGTGGCAGAAGTCGCGCAGAAACTCCCCGAGGAGCTCCTCGTAGCGGTCGAGCGGCAGCGCGGCGGGGTGCCGGATCCCCTCCGCCAGCGCCGCGCAGCGGGCGGGATCGCGCGGCAGCAGGGGCTCGGGCCGCGCGGCGGAGCACTCGAGCTCGCCGCGGGCCGGCACGGCCCCCAGGGCGAGCGCGACCGCGGCGGCGACGGCGGCGCGGCGGGCGCGCCCGGCGTGGATCGAGGACATGGTCCCTCCGCTCCGCGCCCGCACCGCCGGCCGCGCGACCTCTCTCGAGGACGCCCCCCCGTCGCGCCGCCGCCGGTACCGAGCGCGCGTAATTGCGTAATTCAATCGCGCGCCATCAGACCAGAACCCGCCCCACCGGTCAACCCGCGCCGCCGTCCCGGGCTCCGCCGGCGCCGCGCCCCCCGACCGGAGAGAGGTACCCGCCACCTCGTTCTAGGGGGCGGCGAGGCCGGTCCAGGACACGCCCAGCTCCACGTCCGGCTTCGGGGGGTGGAGGTAGCGGGCCAGGTAGCGGTAGATGTCGCGGCGCACCTTCCACGCTTCCGGGGTGTCGAGGCGGTCGAAGCTGTGGCCGCCGGGCAGGTCGTAGATCTGGACCTCGAAGTCCTTCCCCGCCGCCTTCAGCGCCTGCACCAGGTGCTCGACCTCGATCACGTTGACGTCCTCGTCCGACCGGTTGCCGTGGATGCGCACCGGGCGCGTCAGCTTGTCGACGTTCCACACCGGGCTGCGCCGCTTGTACTCGGGGAGGTTCTCGTTGGCGCTCTGGCCGAGGAAGTAGTCGGCGGCGTAGAGGTCGCGGTAGCCCTGGTCGGAGTAGCCCATGCGCAGGACGAGGTCGGACACCGGCACGCCGGCGAAGCCGACGACGTAGCGGTCGGGGTGGTCGAACAGGCTCATCAGGGTGATCAGCCCGCCGTGGCTCCAGCCGATCAGGCCCACCCGGTCGGGATCGACCCGCGGGTGGTTGGCCACCGCCCAGTCGCGGGCGGCGAGGACGTCGCCGACCTCGCGGCCGCCGTAGTCGATGTCCTCGTACGTGCCGCGGCCGTAGCCGGTCGAGCCACGGTACTCCGGCGCCACCACGATGTAGCCCTGCGCCATCAGCTCGCGCACCACGTGCGTGTAGTAGGTGTCGAAGTCGCCGTGCACGCCGCCGTGGGGGAAGACCAGCAGCGGCAGCTTCTGGCGCCCGAAGTCGGCCCTCGGGGTGAACAGGTAGGCGTAGAACTTCACCGGGTTGCCGGCACCGATGCCGGTCGGGTTGGCCTCCCGCCACTTCGGCGGCCCGTAGATCCGCACCTTCTCGACGACGGCCACGTCCCCCACCCGCTCGAACCACAGGTCGTCGTCGATCTTCTTGGCGAGCTCGTCGAGCCGGTGGCGCAGCGCGACGCCGAGCTCGCCGAGCTGCTCGGCGCCGGCGGGCGGCGCGGCCGGCTGCTGCGCCGCCGCGGCCGTCGCCGCCAGCGTCAGGGCGGCGCACAGCGCCGCCGCGGTTCCCCTTGGTGAAAGCAGTCGCATCGGATCCGTCCCCCACGCTCTGGAGTCGATCGGAGTGGCCTCGGGCGAGGCCGTCGGACCCGTCGACTGTATCGGAACGTCGCCGGCCCGCCCCGGGTGGGAGCCGCGGACGGAAAACGCCCCGGACCGGCGGGACCGGCCCGGGGCGGGTGGTTCCGGGCGACGCTCGCCCGCTCAGTGCACGGCGGGCTGCGCGCCGCCGGTCTCGAGCCGGTTCTCGACCCCGGCGACGCCGCGCACCGCGGCGACCCGCGCGATCAGTCGTGACACCTCGTCGGGCTGCACCGGGCCGGTGAGGGTGACGTGGCCGCCGGCCGCGGTGACCCGCACCGCCGACGGCTCTTCGATCACGTGCCCCATCTCGGAGCGGACGCGGTCGACGAGGACGCCGTCCGGGATGCGCTCGCCCTCCATGCGGCGGCGCGCCTCCAGCGCCCGGCCGCGGGCGCGGTTGGCCACGTCGCGGCCGACGGCGCGCAGGGCACGGCCGCCGCGACGCCCGTAGTGGGCCAGCTTGTCGCGGCTCAGGGCGCGGCGGCGCCGGCCCTGCTGCGGATCGAGCAGGTAGGTGAGGCCGGCCCCGAGGGCGGCGCCGGCGGTGAGGAGCAGTGCTGTGGACTTGCGCATCTCGAGAGGTTGCCTCCTTTCCACGGCGCCCGGGAGCGCCGGATGGTTCGTCGAAAACGTGAGCGCGACAACTCGCGATGCCCCGAGGAGAAAAGGGAAGCTCCGGGACGGCCAGTTGCCGCGCTCCCACCCCGTTGTTTCTGCAAGAGGTGTTCCGCGACCCGCCTCGCGGCGCGCGGCGACCGCCGCGGGCCTTCGGCTACCATTGCCGCATGGTCGGCCTGGACGACATCCGCGCCGCCCGCCGGCGCCTCGCCGGCGCCGTGGGCGACACCCCGTGCCGCCCCGCCCACCGGCCCGACCGGCTCGGTGGCGGCGAGATCCACCTGAAGTTCGAGAACCTCCACCCCACCGGGTCCTTCAAGGAGCGCGGCGCGCTCAACAAGCTGCTCTCGCTCGGTGATGACGAGCGCGCCCGCGGGGTGATCACCGCCAGCGCCGGCAACCACGCCCAGGCACTCGCCTACCACGCCCACCGCCTGGGGATCGCCACCACCGTGGTGATGCCCGAGGCGACGCCGCTGGTGAAGGTCTCCAACACCCGCCGCCACGGCGCCGAGGTCGTGCTCCACGGCGCGACCTTCGACGACGCGGTCGACGAGGCCGTGCGGCGTCGCGACGCCTCCGGCAAGGTGCTCGTCCACGCCTTCGACGACCCGGTGGTGATCGCCGGCCAGGGCACCCTCGGTCTCGAGCTCGCCGAGCAGGTGCCGGACATCGCGACCGTGGTGGTGCCGGTCGGCGGCGGCGGGCTGATCTCGGGCACCGCGGTGGCGCTGAAGTCGCTCCGCCCGACGGTCAAGGTGATCGGCGTCGAGGCGGCCGCGGCGCCGTCGGCCCGCGCCTCGCGCGACGCCGGCCAGGTGGTGCGGATCGAGAGCTCCGAGACGCTCGCCGACGGCATCGCCATCAAGCGCATCGGCGACCTCACCTTCCCGCTGCTCGAGCGCTGGGTCGACGACCTGGTGACGGTCGACGACGAGGAGATCGCGGCCGCCATCCTGCTCCTGCTCGAGCGCGAGAAGACCCTCGTCGAGGGCGCCGGGGCGGCCGGCGTCGCCGCCCTGATGGCGGGCCGCGTCGAGCGCGCCGAGGGGCCGCTGGTGCTGGTGCTCGCCGGCGGCAACATCGACGTCAACATCCTCTCGCGCATCATCGACCGCGGCCTGGTCGAGGACGGGCGGCTGGCGCGGCTCGTCGTGACGGTGCGCGACCGGCCGGGGATGCTGGCCCGCATCACCGCCGCGGTCGCCCGCCACGGCGCCAACGTCCTCGACAGCTCGCACAGCCGCGCCTTCGCCGACATCTCGGTGGGCGAGGTGGCGATCGTGCTGACGCTCGAGACCCGCGGCCGGCCGCACGTCGAGGAGATCGTCGCCGCGCTGGAGGCCGACGGCCACCGCGTGGAGGAGGAGGTCGGCCCCGCGCCGCGCGGCGCCGGCGCCACCGCCCCGGGCTGAGCCGCCCGGCGGGCGTGCTAGCCTCGACCCGTCACGCGCTCCGCGCCGCCGCCCCGCCGGCGCCCGCGGAGCGCCCGACCCCGACCCGGCAGCGAAAGGACCCTGGACGATGAGCGACGCGGCGCCCCTGGTCAGCGTCATCATGGGCAGCACCTCCGACTGGGAGACGCTGCGCCATGCCGACGAGGCCCTGACCGAGCTCGGCATCCCCCACGAGTGCGAGGTGGTCTCCGCCCACCGCACGCCCGAGCGCATGCGCGAGTTCGCCCGCGGCGCCGAGGGGCGGGGCATCGAGGTGATCATCGCCGGGGCCGGCGGCGCCGCACACCTGCCGGGGATGGTGGCGGCGCAGACCCTGGTGCCGGTCCTCGGCGTGCCGGTGGAGAGCCGCGCCCTCTCCGGGCTCGACTCGCTGCTGTCGATCGTCCAGATGCCCGGCGGGGTGCCGGTCGGCACGCTGGCGATCGGCCGCTCCGGGGCGAAGAACGCGGCGCTGCTGGCGGCGGCGATCCTCGCCACCACCCGCCCCGAGCTGCGCGAACGGCTGCGCGCCTTCCGCGACGCGCAGGAGCGTCGCGTGCGGGAGTCGAAGCTGGGGTGAGCGGAGATCCGATCCTCCCGGGGGCGACGATCGGCGTCCTGGGCAGCGGGCAGCTCGGCCGCATGCTGGCCCTGGCGGCGCGCCGCATGGGCTACCGCGTCCACGTCTTCTCGCCCGGCACCGACACGCCCACCGGCCAGGTCGCCGATCACGAGCACGCGGCGCCCTACGAGCACCTGGCGGCGGTGCGTGCCTTCGCCCGCCGGGTCGACGTGGTGACCTTCGAGTTCGAGAACGTCCCCGCCGCGACCGCCGAGGCGGCCGCCGCCGAGGCGCCCGTGCGCCCCGCCGGCGAGGTCCTCCACGTGGCGCAGAACCGGCTGCGCGAGAAGCGGTTCCTGTCGGCGCGCGGCTTCCCGGTGGCGCCCCACCGCGAGGTGTCCTCCGCGGCGGAGCTCGCCGCCGCCCTCGACGCCGTGGGCACGCCGGCGGTGCTCAAGACCGCCGGCTGGGGCTACGACGGCAAGGGCCAGGAACGCATCGACGACCGGTCGCAGGCCGAGGCGGCGTGGCGGCGTCTCGACACCGACCAGGCCGTGCTCGAGGGCTTCGTCGACTTCGAGCGCGAGCTGTCGGTGGTCGCCGCGCGCGGCCTCGACGGCACGGTGGCCCACTACGGCCTGTTCGCCAACGACCACGTCGACCACATCCTCGACGTCAGCGTGGCGCCGGCCCCGGTGGAGGCCCGCCTCGTCCACGAAGGCGCCGAGATCGCCCGCGGCATCCTCGAGGCGCTCGACGTGGTGGGGGTGCTCTGCGTCGAGCTGTTCCTGACCCGCGACGGGCGCCTGCTGGTCAACGAGATCGCCCCCCGGCCCCACAACTCCGGCCACCTGACCGTCGACGCCGCCGTGACCAGCCAGTTCGAGCAGCAGCTCCGCGCCGTCTGCGGCCTGCCGCTCGGCGCCCCCGCCCTGCTGCGCCCGGCGGCGATGGCCAACCTGCTCGGCGACCTGTGGCGCGACGGCACCCCGGACTGGCCGGCCGCCCTCGCCTTTCCCGGCGTCAAGCTCCACCTCTACGGCAAGGCCGACCCCCGCCCCGGCCGCAAGATGGGCCACCTCACCACTCTCGCCCCGACCGTCGAAGAGGCCCGCGCCACCGTCCTCGCCGCCCGCGCCGCGCTCTGACGGCCCGCCGGCGTGAAGCGTCGAGCGGTCACTCCGGCCCGCCCCGCGGCTCCGCGGCGCGCCGCGGGCAGCGGGTCGGGTAGCATCCGGCCCCACACCGAGACGAACGACAGGGAGGAAGCGATGCGACGAACTGCGAGGAGCGCGGCGATCTTCGGACTGACGGCGATGCTGGCGGCGGCGACGGCGGGCGCGCAGGGGACGATGCCCCGGGTGAGCCAGCGCGCCAGCGTCACCCAGCGGATCGGGATCACCGACGTGACGGTCGACTACCATCGGCCGGGGGTGAAAGGGCGGCAGGTCTGGGGCGGGCTGGTGCCCTACGACCAGCCGTGGCGGATGGGGGCCAACGACCGCACCAGGATCACCTTCTCGTCGGCCGTCCGTGTCGGCGAGCAGAAGCTCGACGCCGGCAGCTATGGGCTGGTGGCGATCCCGGGCGAGGAGACCTGGACGATCGCCTTCAGCAAGGTCGCCGAGTCGTGGGGGACGTTCAGCTACGACCCGGCCAACGACGCGGTGCGCCTGACCGTCACCCCGCGGGCCGCGCCACACACCGAGTGGATGCGCTTCGACTTCGAGAACCTCGGCCCCTCGTCGGCCGACGTGGTGCTCTCGTGGGCCGATCTGGCCGTGTCCTTCCCGATCGCCGTCGACACCGACGCGCTGGTCGTCTCGCGGGTCAACTCCGCGCTCGCCGGCGGCGCCGAGTACTGCAGCGGTTCGGAAGGCTGTGCCGCCGACGCCCTGCCCTGGGCCGACCTCGCGGCGTCCGCCTCGCCGACCTTCTGGAACTGGCGCCTGAAGGCGCGGATCCACGCCGCCAACCAGCAGTGGGCGGAGGCCGTGGCGGCCGGCGACAAGGCCCTGGAGATCGCGGCGGGAATGGACGACCCGCCGCCGGCGAACTACCTCGACGAGGTCGCGGCCTGGATCGCCGACTGGAAGGAGCACGGCTAGCCCGGACGTCTCACGACGTTCCGTCGCGAAGCCGTGGCGAGGGCTGCGGAGGCGAGGAATGCGACCGGAAGGGGTGCCTCTCCCCCGCCTCGGGCTGCGACGGTGTTCAGGCGGAGCGCTCGTCGTCGCCCGGGGTGGGGTGGCCGAGGTCGCGGGACATTTCGCTGCGGAGGCGGGCGGCGAGGCGCTTGCGGTCGGCCTCGGTGACCGGCGCGGTGCCGAAGCTCACCCGGCCGCGGAAGCCGGGGAGGGAGAGCAGGTGCACCAGGTGCCGGACCAGCGGCGCGCCGCCGGTCCAGGCGACGGCGCGGTCCGCCGGCGGCAGGCCGGGGGCGGTGGCGTAGGCCACGGTGGCCCAGTGGACCGGGCGCGCCGCGGCGGCGGCGCCGGCCAGCAGCGAGGGCCGGAAGGGCAGCAGGCGCTGGCCGTCCGCGGTGGTGCCTTCGGGGAACAGGACCACCCCGAGGCCACGCCCCAGGGCGCCTTCGATCTGCCGGCCGACGCGGAGCAGATC
This sequence comes from uncultured Acidobacteriota bacterium, assembly GCA_963843275.1. Lineage (GTDB taxonomy): Bacteria > Acidobacteriota > Thermoanaerobaculia > Multivoradales > JBCCEF01 > CAWJJM01. Next base: position 158,834 of record CAWJJM010000011.1, read on the forward strand.
GCGCTTCGCCTCGCGGTCGACGAAGACCGTTCCCACCAGCCGACAGAGGTGACCCATCACGGGCCAGGAAGCGATCTCCCGCTTGGCCACGAAGACGCCCCCCGCGGCGCCGCCGAGCAGCAGGATGTCGGCGTAGCCCACGTGGTTGGCGACCAGCAGGAAGGGCCGGCGGGGCGGCCGCCCGACGACCTCCACCCGCATCCCGGCGATGCGCCCCAGCAGGCGCGACCACACCCGGAACACGCGGTTGCCCCAGGCGAGCCGCCGCGCCGGCCACGGGGCGAGTAGCAGCCAGCCGGCGAGCAGCGGCAGATAGCAGCCCAGGGTGGCCAGCGCCACCGTCGGCGGGCGCACCAGGACGCGGAGGAGGCGCAGGAGGGGGTTCATGGCGGGGTGGCCGAGTATAGTCAGCCGCGCCCGCCGACGAGGCTCCGGAGGGAGCCCGCCACCGTCACCACCGAAGGAGGAACGCGAGATGCCGAAGCTCGAGATCGAAGGGTTCGGGAGCTGCGAGGTCGAGGCGGGCAAGCGCCTCGTGCTGGCCGTCGAGGACTGCGGCGCCGACATCGGGCACCGCTGCGGCGGCTTCGCCCGCTGCACCACCTGCCGGGTCGTCTTCGCCGCCGGCGAGCCGAGCCGCATGACGGTCGCCGAGCGCGACAAGCTGGCCTCGCTCGACCTGCTGGGGAAGGTGCGCCTGGCCTGCCAGTCCCGCGTCGAGGGCGACATGACCGTGCGTCCGCTGATGCGCGTCTCCACCGAGGGTTGGAGCGATCCCGGCCCCCGCCCCGCCGACGACATCACGCCACCGGCCGAGTGGGTGGAGGCACCGCCGCGGTGAGCCGCCCCTGGATCCTCTACGGCGCCAACGGCTACACCGGGCGCCTGGTGGCCCGCGAGGCGGTGCGGCGCGGCCTGTCGCCGGTGCTCGCCGGGCGCGACGCGGCGGCGGTGGGCGCCCTGGCGGACGAGCTGGGCCTCGAAGCGCGCGCCTTCCCGCTGACCGATCCGGGGAGCCTGCGCGCCCACCTCGCCGGCGCCGCCGCCGTCCTGCACTGCGCCGGGCCCTTCGCCGCGACCAGCCGGCCGATGATGACCGCGTGCATCGACACCGGCACCAGCTACCTCGACATCACCGGCGAGATCGAGGTCTTCGAGCAGGTCCTGGCGCGCGCCGAGGCGGCGCGGCGGGCCGAGGTGGCGATGGTCCCCGGGGTGGGGTTCGACGTCGTTCCCACCGACTGCCTGGCCGCCCGGCTCGCCGCCGCGCTGCCGGGGGCGACGCACCTGCAGCTCGCCTTCGTCAACCTCGGCGGCGGCACCAGCCGGGGCACCGCGCGGACCGCCCTGCGCCACCTCCCGGCCGCCGGCGCCGAGCGGCGCGACGGTCGCATCGTGCCGCTGCCGGCGGCCCACGAGGCGATCGAGATCGAGGTGCCGCTGCCCGGCGGCGAGACGGCGCCGCGCTGGGTGGTCTCCATCCCCTGGGGCGACGTGGCCACCGCCTGGCACTCCACCGGCATCCCCAACATCCGCACCTACGTGGGGATGCATCCCCGCACCATCCGCCGCCTGCGACGCTGGCGCTTCCTGCTGCCGCTCACCGCCCTGGGTCCCGTGCGGCGGGCGCTCGAAGCCGCCCTGGAACGGCGCTTCGCGGCGGCTGCCGGCCCCGACGCCGAGACCCGCCGGCGCGCCCGGGTGGCGGTGTGGGGGCGGGTGCGGGACGGCGCCGGCGGCAGCGCCACGGCCACCCTGCTGACCCCCGAGGGCTACGAGCTGACCGCCCGCTCCTCCGTCGAGTGCGTCCGGCGGGTGCTGGCCGGAGAGGTCCCGCACGGCGCCTGGACGCCGTCGCAGGCCTTCGGCGCCGACCTGGTGGCAGGGCTCGAGGGGGTCGAGGTGGGGCCGGTGCGGACGGCCGGCTGAGGTCCGCCCGGCGCCCGCCCGCGCTCAGTCCCGCGCCCGCGGGGTGAGCGTCACCTCGTGGCGCTCGCCGTCGCGGACGAAGACGACCTTGGCCGGCTCGCCGATCTTCACCGCGTCGAGCGCGTAGGTGTAGTCGTAGACGTTGGCGATGGTCTGCCCGGCCAGCTCGACGATCACGTCGCCCTCGCGCAGGCCGGCCTGGTCCGCCGGCCCGCCGCCGACCACCCCCGACAGGCGCATCCCCTCCACTTCGGCGGTGTAGTCGGGGATCGTGCCGGTGAAGGCGCGGCGGGTGTCGCCGCCGCCGCCCTGCGGGTGGCTGGGCGCCACCTCGACGAACTCCGGGGGGCTCTCCTGCACGGCGAGGGCACGGCCCACCAGGGCACCGAGCCGGGCGATCCGCTCGAGGCCCGCGTAGTCGATCTTGTCGGCGGTGTCGCTCGGCCGGTGGTAGTCCTCGTGGCTGCCGGTGAAGAAGGCCAGGGTGGGCACCTTCACCCGGTTGAAGCTGGTCGAGTCCTGGGGCAGGTAGGGATCGTCGGAGAGCACGACGTCGAGGCCCACCGGCACGTTGGCGCGCTCGATCAGGCCGGGCCAGGCGGCCGACGAGGCCACCGCCTCGAGCGCCACCGGCTCGTCTCCCAGCCGTCCCACCATGTCGAAGTTCAGGTAGCCGGCGATCTGCTCCGGTGGCAGCACCGGCGCGTCGACGAAGGCGCTCGAGCCGAGCAGCCCCAGCTCCTCGCCGGAGAAGAAGACCAGCGCCACCCGGCGCCGCCGCCCCTCGAAGGCGGCCAGCCCGCGCCCGGCGGCGAGCACCGCCGCCACGCCCGAGGCATCGTCGTCGGCGCCGTGGTGGATGCCGCCGGCCTCCTCCTTGCGCGCCAGCGAGTTGCCGCTCTGGCCGCGCCCGAGGTGGTCGAGGTGCGCCCCGAGCACCACCCACGGGCGCTCCGCCGCCGGCTCGCCGTCGGCGGGCAGGTAGCCGGCGACGCTGTGGCCGGTGCGCCGCTCGCGAGCCACCGCCGCGGCCACGGTGGCTCCGACCCCGGGCAGCGGGAAGCCGGCGACGTGCGGGTTGGCGTCGTCGAGCGCGGCCTGCACCGTCTCCAAGTCCTTGCCGACGGCGGCGAACAGGTGCGCCGCGGCGTCGCCCCCGAGGCTGACCGCGACGATCCCGGAGCCGGAGATGGCGGTGTCGAAGCTCATCGGGACGGTCTCGCCGGCGTTGGGCGAGCGCGGCCCGGCCACCACCACCAGGGCGGCGGCGCCGCGCTGCCGCGCCTGCATCGCCTTGTAGCGCAGCCCCGAGTAGCGCGACAGCACCTTGCGGGCGTCGCCCTCGGAGTCCTCGGGGAAGTAGCGCAGCACCACGACCACCTTGTCGGTGACGTCGAGCCCGGCGTAGCTGTCGTAGGGGAAGCCCTGCCCGTCGGGGACCACGATCCCGTAGCCGGCGAACACCACCGGCCCCGAGACGGTCGCCGAGTCGGAGAACGACAGCGCCTGCACCACCTCCGCGCCGGCGAGCTCGAGGGGCGTCTCGCCCATGCCGCGCAGCTCCAACGTGGAGCCGGCGTCGTGGGTGCCGGCGGTGAACTCGAACGGCAGCAGGTAACCGTCGTGGCCGGGCAGCGGCCGGGCGCCGAGCTCCTCGAGCCGGGCCGCCAGGTACTCCGCGGCGGCGAGCTCGCCCGGGGTCCCGGTCAGCCGCCCCTCCAGGGCGTCGGAGGCCAGGAACTCGACCACCTGCCGCGAGGTCGGCGGGGCCGGCGCCGCGGCCCCCGCCGCGGCGGTGAGCAGGGCGGCGAGCACGATCCCGGCCACGGCGCCGGGCTGTACGACGGGGAAGGGCCTCTCGTGGACGCGGCTCATGGCGTGTCTCCTGCGGTGGCGCCGGGGGCGGCGGCCGGGGTCGTGGGGTCGCCGGACGGCGGCGGCGTCTCGCCGGACGGCACCTCCGGCGGGCCGGGCGGACCGTCCGGGGCGGGTGCGCCGGCGCCGGCGCGCCGCGGCGCCCGCGCCAGGGCCGCCCGCGCCGCCGCGTCGTTCCAGCGGCCGATGAAGATCTGTCCCTTGCCGCCGCGCCGGCTCGAGGTCCAGGCCAGGGTGCCGCCGTCGGGCGAGAAGACCGGCAGGCCGTCGAAGCCGTCGGTGGTGGTCACCCGGACGGGCTCGCGGGTCCCCGCGGCGTCCACCAGGTAGAGCTCGAAGTTGCCGAAGCCCAGCTTGTTGGAGGCGAAGATCACGTAGTCGCCGGAGGGATGCGGGTAGGGTGCCCAGCTCATCGCCCCGAAGTCGGTGAGGCGGCGGACGTCGCTGCCGTCGGGGCGCATGGTGTAGATGTCGGCCAGCAGCCCGTCGGGGGTGAAGCGGCGCCAGACGATCCGCGAGCCGTCGGCGAAGAAGAACGGACCGCCGTCGTAGCCGGGCGTGTCGGTGAGGCGCTCGACCCCGGTGCCGTCGGCGTGCATGCGGTAGATCTCGGCGAAGTAGGAGGGATCGGCCTCCAGCCGCCGGGCGTCCTCGGCGCCGAGCTCTCCCGCGTAGGCCTGGCGCGTGGAGGTGAAGACGATCCACCGCCCGTCGGGCGAGTAGCTGCCCTCGGCGTCGTAGCCGCGGGCGTGCGTGAGGCGGCGCAGCTCGCCCCCGGGGCCGGAAGCGGCGTAGAGCTCCATCTCCGGGTCGTAGTCCCAGGCGTAGCGGCGCTCGGTCCCCGCCGCCCGCGCCGCGAGCTCCTCGCGCTGGTGCTCGGCGCTGAGCGGGTCGTGGTGGGTGGAGGCGAAGAGGATCTCGTCGCTGCCCGGGCGGAAGAACGAGCAGGTGGTCTTGCCGGCGCCCGTCGACACCCGGCGGGTGTCACCGGTCTCGAGGTCGAGCACGTAGATCTGGAAGAACGGGTTGCCCTCCTCGCGCTCGCTCTGGAAGACGAGGCGGGTGCCGTCCGGCGAGAAGTAGCCCTCGCCGGCGCGCCGGCCCTCGAAGGTGAGCTGGCGCACGTGGTCGAGGAAGTCCGACTCGTCGGGGGCGGGGGCGTCGCCCGCCGGCCGGGCGGCGACGGCGAGCGGCAGGACCGCGCCCAGCACGGCTGACAGGGGGACGACGAAGGGTCTGCGCATGCGATCGACCTCGGAACTCCGGCCGGGCGGCAGGCTCCGGCCGCGCCGAGGATATCGCCTCCGGGGGCCGGCGCGGCGCTCCGGCGGAAGCGCGGCGGCCCCGCCCCGGCCACCCGCCCGCGCACCTCGCCCGCCACCGCCGGCACGTCGACGAAGCGCGACGCGGCCGGCAGGCCGACGCGCGCCGCTGGGCGGCGACCAGGTCATCCGTGGGGGTCATAGTGCCTTCTCGCCGAGCCGGTGCGGTGGGCTGGGGTCCCCCTACCCTACCCGGGGTCCCGCGGGGATCGTCCCCAGCCTCCCGGGCGCAGGGCACCGGGTGCCGAGGCGCGCGGTGATCGACGCTCGCGCCGTGAGAGGATCGGGGGCCGAATGTCGCTCCGCACCGCACGTCCCGACGGCCCCGGCCGGCGCACCGGCGCCGCGCCAGCTCCCGGAGCCGGATGACGCACGACTCGACGCCGCGCGACCCGGACGCGGGGCGGCGCCTCCTCCGGGCGGCGCTCCTCGGCCTCACGATCAGCGCCTGGGGCCTGCTGGTGGGGATCGTCGTGTGGCGCGCCTGGGTCTGCGACGACGCCTACATCACTTTCCGCGTGGTCGACAACTTCCTTCACGGTCACGGACTGCGTTGGAACGTCGACGAGCGGGTGCAGGTCTACACGCACCCGCTGTGGATGCTCTTGCACATCCCGCTGGTCGCGATCTTCGGCAACGTCTTCCTGGTCACCGTCGCCCTGTCGGCGACCTGCAGCGTCGCCGCGGTGGCGGTGGCCCAGGGGACCTTCCGCGACCGCCCCTGGGCCGCCCTGCTCCTGCTCCTGGTCCCGCTCCTGACCTCCCGGGCCTTTCTCGACTACACGACCAGCGGCCTGGAGAACCCCCTGAGCTACCTGTTGTTCGCCCTCTTCGCGTGGCTGGTGGTGCAACCGCGCCGGCGATGGGGCCTGCTGATCCTGGTCGCGTCGCTGGCGACGCTCAACCGCCTGGACTGCGTCCTGCTCTATCTGCCGGTGCTCACCTGGATGCTCGTGCGCGGTCCGACCAGGCCCCGGCTGCGCAGCTGGCTGGGGACCGCGCCGCTGGTGCTCTGGATCGGCTTCGCGACCTTCTACTACGGCACGCCGGTGCCCAACACCTTCTTCGCGAAGCTCTCGGCGGGGCTGCCGCGGTCGCTCTATCTGCGGCAGGGACGCCTCTACTTCACCGACCTGCTGATGACCGACGCCCCGACGCTGATCGCCGTTGTGGTGGCGGTGACGCTGGCCCTCGGCAGCGCCCTGCGGGACCGGGAGGCCGACGGCTCGGAACGACGGTTCGAGACGGGGATGATCGCCGCCGGCGTCCTCCTCTACGTCGGGTACGTCTTCTCGGTGGGCGGCGACTTCATGTCGGGCCGCTTCCTGGCGGTGCCCCTGTTCGCCGCGGCCTGGCTGCTCTACGCGATGGCCCCGAAGCTGCCGGACGCGCAGCGGGCCACGATCGTGGCCCTGCTGGTCGTCGGCTTCTTCCTGAAACCCCCTTACCACCCGTTTCTGGCGACGTATCTCGGCGATCAACGCGGTCTCTACGCCCGCGCCTACTCGCTGTTCACCGTCAGCCCCGAAGGCGGCCTGGGCCTGCGCACGGGCCTCTCCGACCATCCCTACGTGCACGAACACGGTGATTTCCTGGCCCGGCGCGGCGACCGGCCCGCCCTCGTCATCCGCGGCGCGATCGGGATCTTCGGGTACTACGCGGGCCCGGACGTGATCGTGATCGACAACTACGCGCTCTCCGACGCGTTGCTCGCGCGGCTTCCCTGGCACGCCCGGCAGAACTGGACGGTCGGGGTGCCGGTGGGCCACCTGCCGCGCGGCAAGCCACGGGGCTTCGTCGAGGCCCGGCTCACGGGCTCGAGCGACGGGATGTCGCCCCTGCTCCGACCGTACTACCGTGCGCTGCGGCGCCTCACCAGCGGCCCCCTGGGGAGCTGGGGGCGCCTGCGCACCCTCGTCGCCTTCCAGCTCGGCGCTTGGGACGACGATCTCGCGGCCTACGTCGCGCGCGAGTACGCGCAGACCGAGGAGAAGCCCGGAGGCCACGCCGTCTGGATCCGGACGGCCCGCGGGGTGGAGCCGGACCCCGGTCCCTGAGCGGGGCGCGCCCGGCGCGCGCCTCGTCGCCCGCTCTCCCGGGCGCCGTCCGAGGGCCGTCCCCGCGGGCGGGCCGCCGCCCGCGGACCCCCGGGCCGCGCCTTTCCGGCACCCCCGGCGTGAGAAGATGGAGGCTCGATGTGGCGCCGCATCCCAGCCGCTCACCGTCCCCGCCGGGCGAGCGCCGTCGCCTCCGCCGCGCTCCTGCTGGCGGCGCTCGCCGCCTGCGGCCCGCCCACCAACCCGGACTCCGGGACCGCCGCGCCGCGGCTCGAGGTGGCCGTGTCGGTGCCGCCGCTCGCCTACCTCGTCGACCGCGTCGGCGCCGAGCGGGTCGCCGTGGAGGTGATGATCCCGCCGGGCTTTTCGCCGCACGATTTCGAGCCGTCGCCGCAGCAGATCGCCGGGCTCTCCGACGCGGCGCTCTACGTCGCCGTCGGCCATCCCGACTTCAGCTTCGAGAAGCGCTACATCGACCCGGTGCTCGCCGACCGGCCCGAGCTGCCGATCGTGCGCCTGACCGACTTCGCCGACGAGCTGCCGCCGGCCGGCGACGAGGACGACCCCCACCTGTGGCTGTCGCCGGCGGTGATGACCGCGGCGGCGGGCGCCGTGGCCGAGGTGCTCGAGCACCGCGACCCGGCCCACGCCGACCTCTACCGGCACAACCTCGACGCCTTCCGCGCCGACGTGGTGAAGCTGGACGCCGAGATCCGCCGCCAGCTCACCGGTCTGGCGGGCCGCGCCTTCTTCATCTACCACCCCGCCTGGGGACCGTTCGCCGCCGAGTACGGCCTCGAGCAGGTGGCGATCGAGCGGGCGGGCAAGGAGCCGAGCCCGCGCCAGCTGGCGCGCCTGATCGAGCGCGCCCGCGCCGAGGGCGCCACGACGATCTTCGTGCAGAAGGGGGCCGCCGCCCGCCCCGCCCGGGCCCTGGCCGCCGAGCTCGGGGTCGAGGTGGTCCCGCTCGACCCGCTGGCCTACAACTGGCCCGACGCCCTGCGCACCGCCGCCAGCGACCTGCACGACGCGCTCGCGGCCGCGGCGGACGGTGCCGCGGCGCCTGCCGACCATGGAACCTGACCGTCCCGCCCCCGCCGCCGGGCCGGCCGCCGGTGCCGCCGCACCGCGGCCGTTGCTCGAGGTCGACCGGGTCACCTTCGGCTACGACGACCGGCCGGTGCTCGAGGACGTCAGCTTCGTCGTCCGCGAGGGGGACTTCCTGGCCGTCCTGGGCCCCAACGGGGGCGGCAAGACGACCCTGCTGAAGATCCTCCTCGGCCTGCTGACGCCGTGGTCGGGCACGGTGCGCCGACATCTCTCGGGGCGCCGCGGCGCGCTGGGCTACGTGCCGCAGTTCGCCGGCTTCGACCGCAGCTTCCCGCTGCGGGTCGAGGACCTCGTGCGCATGGGCCGGCTCGGGCTGCGCGGCCCCGTCGTCCCCTACCGGCGGAGCGACCGTACGGCGGCGGCGCGGGCCGTCGAGCGCATGGGGCTGGCGGCGCAGCGGCGCGCCCACGTGTCGGAGCTCTCCGGCGGCCAGCTCCAGCGCGCCCTGATCGCCCGCGCCCTGGCCGGGGACCCCGAGCTGCTGCTGCTCGACGAGCCGCTCGCCTCGGTCGACGCCGAGGCACGCCTGTCGCTGGTGGACCTGCTGCGCGAGCTCCACCACGACATCCCGGTGCTGGTGGTCACCCACGACCTCACGCCCTTCGCCGGCGCGGTCCGCCAGATCGCCTGCGTCAACCGGCGCCTCCACTACCACGCCGAGGGCCGCCTGACCAGCGCCATGCTGGAGGAGGTCTACGGCTGCCCGGTCGAGCTGATCGCCCACGGCGTCCCCCACCGCGTCCTGGCGCCCCATGCCGACCCGGCCGAGCCGCCGCGGTGATCCACGACTTCCTGACCCACGACTTCCTGCGCCACGCCCTGGCGGCGGGGCTGCTGGCCAGCGTCCTGTGCGGCGTCGTCGGCACGCTCGTGGTGGTCAAGCGCCTGGTCTTCCTGGGGGCGGGGATCAGCCACGCCTCGTTCGGCGGGCTCGGCGTCTGCTACTACCTGGGGCTCGACCCCTTCCTCGGCGCCGCCGCGGTGGCGGTGCTGTCGGCGCTCGCCCTGGGCGCCGCCAGCGGCCGCCCGGGGGCGGCGCGCGGCCACGACGCCCGGATCGGGATCCTGTGGGCGGTGGGGATGGCGGTCGGCGTGGTCTTCGTCCACTGGACGCCGGGTTACGCCCCGAACCTGATGGCCTACCTGTTCGGCAACATCCTCACCGTCGGCAGCCGCGACGTGCTGCTGGCGGCCGCCCTGGTGGTCGCCGTGGTGGCCGGCTTCGGCGTCTTCTACAAGGAGACCGTGGCGGTGGCGTTCGACGAGGAGTTCGCCGCCGTGCAGGGGCTGCCGGTGCGGCTCGCGATGACCCTCATCCTGCTGCTGACGGCGCTGTCGGTGGTCTTCCTGATCCAGCTCGTCGGCATCATCCTGGCGATCGCCCTGCTCACCATCCCCCCGGTGGCGGCGCTGATGGTCTTCCGCCGCTTCCTGGCGGTGGTCGTCGCCTCGACGCTGCTGGGGGCGGCGATGACCGTCGGCGGGCTGGCGCTGTCGTACGCCTGGGATCTGCCGTCGGGACCGGCGATGGTCCTGCTCGGGGCGGCCGGGCTGGCGCTGCTCGCCGGCGCCCGCCGGCTGGCGCGACACCCCGCCAGGGCTACATCCGCAGCAGCACCGATCCCCAGTGCAGCCCCGCCCCCAGGGCGGTGAGGGCGACCAGCGCGCCGGGCGGGGCCTTGCCCTCCAGCCGCGCCTCGTGGAAGGCGAGCGGCAGGGTGGCCGAGGTCGTGTTGCCGTACTTCTGGATGTTGTTGTGCACGCGCTCATCGGGGAGGCCGAGCGCCCGCTGCGCCACCTGGTTGATGCGCAGGTTGGCCTGGTGCATGACCAGCAGGTCGACGTCGTCGATCCCCAGACCGTGGCGCCCCAGCAGCTCGCGCGTGACCTCCGGCATGCGGGTCACCGCGAGCTTGAACACCTGCCGCCCGTCCATCACCGGCACCGACTCGCCGGCCGTCACCATCTCGGCGGTGACGAAGGGGCGCCGCGCCGAGCCCAGCCCCGGGACGTAGAGGATGTCCTTGTGGCTGCCGTCGCCGTACAGCGCGGAGCCCAGGATGCCGCGGCCCTCGGCGGCGTCGCCGGCGCGGAACACCATGGCGCCGGCGGCGTCGCCGAACAGCACCACCAGGTGGCGGAACCGCGAGTTCCAGGCGAAATCCTCCTCGCCGAGCGTCCCCTCGCCCCCCTCGAGCAGCTCCCAGGTGGCGGGGGAGAACGGCATCAGGGAGGTGTGGACGTCGGTGCCGATCACCAGCACGGTGCGGGCCGTGCCGCTGCGGATCAGCGCGTCGGTGGTCTGCAGCGCGTAGGCGAAACCGGCGCACTGCTGGCGCAGGTCGAGCGCCGGCAGGGGCGGCAGGCCGAGGCGCTCCTGGATCAGGGTGCCGCAGCCGGGGAAGTAGTGGTCCGGGGTCATGGTGGCGCAGACCAGGTAGTCCACCTCCCCCGGCTCGACGCCGGCGTCGGCCAGCGCCGCGCGCCCCGCCACGGCACCGAGGTCGGCCGACGTCGTGCCGCGCTCGACGAAGCGCCGCTCCTCGATGCCGCTGCGCTCGCGGATCCACTCGTCGGACGTCTCGAGGACGCGGGACAGGCGGTGGTTGTCGACCACCCGGTCGGGCACGGCGATGCCGCTGCCCGCGAAGACGGCACGAGGCTCGCTCATGGTCGTTGCACCTCCACAGCCAGGGCGCCCGGGCGCCGTCAGAAGGGCCGGACCGGGGTGGGCGGCGCCGACCCGGGCCGCGGGATGTAGAACTCGGTCAGGTCGCCGCGCCGGACGAAACGGTAGACGCGGTCGGGGCGCTTGCCGTCCAGGCCGGGCGGCGCGTCGGCCGGGTACTTCCACACCGTCACCGGCGGGTCGCGGGGGTCGGCCGCGATCTCGTGGTCGACGTCCTCCGGCTCGCCGTAGAGGACGTAGACCGTGCCGCGGGCGGTGCGCCGACCCCGGTAGCCGGCCTCGCCGTAGCGCCGGTCGGCCTCCGCGACGCGCTCGTCGAAGAGGTTGCGCAGCGGGTTGTCGGGCCGGTTGGGGGCCGGGTTGCGCCGCGCCCAGAAAGCGTCGATGAACGCCTCGGCCGCGGCGTCGCCGTCGAGCGCCAGGTAGCGGTCGATCTCGTCCTCGCTGGCCATCCGCGCCACCGGGCCGACCAGCCACTGCGAGTAGGCCGGCGACAGCCGTGCGTTGGTGAGCTCGGCCGCGTCGGTGTGGCGCAGGCCGACGGCGCCGCCGGAGGCGCAGCCGGCGGCGGCGAGGGCCAGGGCGGCGAGGGCGAGGCGAGCGCGGCGGAGGTCAGCTACGGCGCAGAAGGTCAAGGAACTCCTCTCGCACGGGGCGTTGGTGGAAGATGCCCCGGATCGCCGAGGTGGTGGTCAGCGCGCCCGGCTTCTTGACGCCGCGCATCTCGACGCACAGGTGGCGTGCCTCGATGACCACCACCGCGCCCAGCGGGCGCAGGTGCTCCTCGAGGAAGTTCACCACCTGCTCGGTCAGCCGCTCCTGGAGCTGCGGCCGCTTGGCGTAGAACTCGAGGATGCGGGCGAACTTCGACAGCCCGAGGATGCGGTCGCGCGGGATGTAGGCGATGTGGGCGTGGCCGTAGAAGGGGACCAGGTGGTGCGCGCACATGGAGTAGAAGGGGATGTTCTTCTCCATCACCATGTGGCTGTACGACTCGTCGTTGGGGAAGGTGGTCACCTTCGGCTCGGCGCCCTGCTCGAGGCCCTGGAACATCTCCAGGTACATGCGCGCCACCCGGCGGTCGGTGTCGCGCAGGTTGGGATCCTCGAGGTCGAGGCCGAGCTCGGTCAGGATGCCGCGGACGTGGCGGGCGAGGCGCGTCTCGCGCTCGTCGCGGAAGGGGCGGGGCCGTAGCGACGCCCCGTCGTCGTCCGCCTCCGCCTCGAAGTCGGCGGGCGGAGCGGTGTAGGTCTCGAGGCTGTCGGGATCGGTCATGGATCGACTATCTTAGCAGCGCCGGGGGTCGGTCCCCGGGGGCTTTCCACCGTGCTCCGGGCGGCGCGCCTGGGCCACCAGATGGCCCGCCTCCGGCAGGATGAGCCGCTCGCAGGCCAGCTCCACGGCGCGCGGCGAACCGGGCAGCGCGAACAGCGCCCGGCCGCGCGCCACCCCGCCGACCGCCCGCGACAGCATCGCCGCCGCCCCCACCTGCTCGAAGGACAGCAGCCGGAACAGCTCGCCGAAGCCGGGCAGCACGCGCTCGAGCAACGGCTCGACCGCCTCCAGCGTCACGTCGCGCGGCGCCACCCCGGTCCCGCCGGTCAGCACCACCACGTCCACCTCCGACCGCGCCAGCAGGCCAGCGACCAGCGGCCGGATCGCGGCCACCTCGTCGCGTACCCGCCGCGCTTCGACGACCCGGTGTCCGGCCGCCTCCACCAGCTCGCGGGCCCGGCTCCCGGAGACGTCGTCGGCGGCGCCGCGGGTGTCGGACACCGTCACGAGCGCGAAGCCGAGGCGGGCCGGCGCCTGGCGCAGATGCTCGTCGCGTGCCATGGGCGGCAGGCTAACACCGTCGCGGGGCGGCCGCCGGCCGCTAGAATGCCGCCCCGTGGCCCCGCGCTTCGACGGCGAACGCCTGACCCTCGAGCTTTCGGTGGCCGACCTGTTGGAGGGGTCGGCGCAGCGCCACCTCGGGTTCGCCCACCGCGGCGGCTACGAGCGGCTCTGGCTGGGGCAGGCCATCCACAGCCGCTACCAGGAGCAGGCGCTGGCGGCGGACGGCAGCTACCGCCGCGAGGTGACGCTCGACCTCACCTTCGGCCACCGCGGCTGGGAGGTGACCCTGTCGGGCCGCGCCGACGGCCTGCGCCGCGACCCCGACGGTGTCGCCGTGGTGGAGGAGATCAAGTCGGTGCGCCGCGGCGGCGAGCTGGCGCCGGCGGTGCGCGACCTCTACGAGCAGCAGGCGCGCCTCTACGCCTGGCTCCTGCACCGGCGCGACGGCGCCCCGGTGCGCGCCGAGCTGGTGCTGATCGAGATCGGCGGCGACGGCCTCGAACGCCACCCGGTGGAGCTGCCGCTGGCCGCGGTCGAGGGGGCCGTCAAGCGCCGGCTCAACGCCCTGATCCGCGGCTTCGAGGCGTGCCGCATGGCGGCGCTGGCGCGGCGCGAGGCGGCCGCACGGCTGACCTTCCCCTACCCCGAGCCGCGCCCCGGCCAGGAGGAGATCGTCGCCGCCGCCGAGACGGCGCTCGAGCACGGCGAGCACCTGCTGCTCGAGGCGCCGACCGGCATCGGCAAGACGGTCGCCGCCCTCTACCCCGCCCTGCGCCACTGCCTGACCCACGACCGGCGGCTCTTCGTGCTCACCGCGAAGACGCTGCAGCAGGAGATGGCCGAGACGGTCCTCGGGCTGCTCAACCGCGACCGCGCCTTCCACTCGCTGACCCTGCGCGCCAAGGCGAAGATGTGCGCCAACGACCAGGTCATCTGCCACGAAGAGTACTGCCCGTACGCCCGCGACTATTACGGCAAGCTGGCGTCCAGCGGCCTGCTGCGCCGCCTGCTCGGGGAGAACGCCGGGCTCGACCCCGACGCCATCTTCGACGCGGCGCGCGCCACCGAGGTCTGCCCCTTCGAGGTGAGCCTCGAGCTCGCCGGCCGGGTCGAGGTGGTGGTCTGCGACTACAACTACGCCTTCGACCCGTACGTGGCGCTGTCGGACTTCGGGGCCGACACCGACCTGGCGGACACCGTGCTGGTGATCGACGAGATCCACAACCTGGTCGACCGCGGGCGCGGCTACTACAGCCCGGCGCTCTCCGCCGATGCCGCCCGCCACGCGGCCGAGGTGCTGGCGCGCGGCGGCCAGGCGATCCACCGGCGGATCGCCGAGCTCTGCCTGCGGGTGGCGGAGCGGGTGGAGGCGTTCGTCGCCGAGGCGCTCGACGAGGTCGGCGAGGCGCGGCCGGGCGGCGCCGGCGACGCGTCCTCCCGCGCCGTCGAGGTGCCGCTGCCCGAGGACGACCTGTGGAACCTGCGCCGCGAGCTCGACGCCGCCTTCGTCGACTACCTGGAGCACAACCGGGAGCACCGCACCTTCCGCGCCGACGACCCGTTCGTCGCCCTCTACTTCGATTTCCTCAAGCTGCTCGACGGCATCGCCGTCGCCGACCACGCCTTCAGCCAGTGCGCCGAGCGCATCGCACCCGAGGGCCCCGGGGGCACCGGGGCGCGCCTGCGGGTGTTGTGCAAGGACCCCAGCCGCTTCCTCGGCGCGGTGCTCAACCGCGCCCACGCCACCATCGGGCTGTCGGCGACGCTGTCGCCGCCGGAGTTCTACCGCGACCTGCTCGGCTTCGACCGCGGGCGCACCGCCGCCGTCCACGTCCCCAGCCCGTTCCCGGCGGCGCACCGGCGGGTGGTGATCGACGCCACCGTCGCCACCCGTTACCGCGAGCGCCCGGCCTACGCGCGGCGCATCGCCGAGCGCCTCGCCGCCTTCGCCCAGGCGGTGCCCGGCAACTGCCTCGCCCTGTTCCCGAGCTACGGCTTCCTCGCCCAGGTGGCGGCCGAGCTGCCACCGTCGGGCAAGCGCGTGCTGGTCCAGGAGGCGGCGAGCGGCGACCGCGAGCGCAACCGCATCCTCGAGGCGCTGCGCGGCACGCTGTTCGGCGACGTGCTGCTGCTGGCGGTCGCCGGGGGCGTCTTCGCCGAGGGGGTGGACTACCCCGGCGACGCGCTGAAGGCGGTGGCGGTCGTGGGTCCCTGCCTCCCCGGGCTCAGCCTCGAGCAACAGCTCCTGCGCGGCTTCTACGACGAGCGCTTCGAGCGCGGCTTCGAGTACGCCTTCGTGGTGCCGGGGATGACCCGGGTGGTGCAGGCCGCCGGCCGCCTGATCCGCTCGGCGGAGGACACCGGGGTCATCGCCCTGCTCGACCGCCGCTTCCTCGAGCGCCCCTACCGCGACCACCTGCCCGCGGACTGGCTGCCCGCCGAGGGCGCCGGCGCGCTGGCCGGCGACCCCGCCGAGGTCGCCGCGGCGTTCTTCGCGCCGCCGCGGCGCCGGGCCGGGGGCGGCGACGGTTGATCAGTCGTCGCCGCGGCCGGCGCCCGACGCCGGCGTCGCCTTGAGCACCGGCCCGAAGAACAGCGCGTTGACGAGCAGCTTCTCGGTACCCCGCCAGTAGGCGCGGAACACCGGGTCGTCGGCGAAGCGCACCAGGGTGCCGCGCCCCACCCGGCCCGCCACGACGGCGGCGCTGCCGGCGAGCGCCGCCGTGTTCCGGGCCGAGGCGTAGCCGGCGAGCAGCGGGCGCTCGGTGTAGAGCGCCACGTTCTCGTACGGGTCCGGGGACGGCGCCAGCGGCCGGGCGCGGTCGCGGAACACCGGCAGCGACGGGTCCCGGATGCCGAAGGCGAGTGGGTGGGTGAGGTCGAGGCGGACCTGGAAGATGGCGCCGCTGATCTCGTCGACCGCCCGTTGGTGCTCGTAGTCGGCGTAGGCCGCCTGCGCCGGGGGCGCGCTCTCGGCGGTGCCGCCGGGCGCGGCCGGGGACACCGGGGCGGGGGCGCCGGCCGGCTCCGCGTCGGTGGCCAGGAGCGTCTCCGCGGCCCACTCCGCGGCCGTCTCGGTGGCGATCAGGGTGCCGCCTCCGTGCAGCCACCGCCGCAGGGCCTCCCCCACGCCCTCGGGCAGGTCGTCCCCGGCGCCGCCCACCATCACCACGTGCGTGTAGGGGCGCAGATCCACCCGCCCGAGCCGGTCCTTGTCGACCAGGGCGACCGGCACGCCGACGCGATGGTCGAGCACGTACCACACCTCGCCGGCCTCGCTCGGCGCGACGCCGCGGCCGACCACCAGCAGGGGGTGCGGCGCGGTCAACGGGCGCAGCGACGGGCTGCCCAGGTCGGCGCCCTCCTCGGTGAGGCCGCTGGCCAGCGCCCAGACGTCGACGCCGTCCTCGGCGGCGGCGGTGGCCAGCAGCTCGGCCAGCGCCGGCGGCGCCACCTCCTGGCCGGCCGCCGGCACCACGATCGCGCCCGCCGCGAAGGCGTGCCGCCCGCCGTCGGTGGCGGCGGTGAACGGGCGCGTCGCGACGCGCGCCGACACCCCCGCGGCGAGCAGCCGCTCGAGGGCCCGCGGCGCCCCCAGCTCCCGCCACTCGAAGGCCCAGGCGTAGGGTGACGCGGCGGCCGGCAGGCGTCCCGCCGCGGCGGCGGGCGCCCCGGCGGCCTCCCCCACCAGGCCAGGCACGAGGGCGGCGCGCGGCAGCTCCGCCGCCGGGAGTCCGAAGGCGAGCGGCAGGGTCCAGGCGGAGACGTCGTAGAAGGTCTCGTCGGCGAAGGTGGTGCGGCGCTCGAACAGCGCCTCGGCCAGGCGCGTCTGGCGCTGGTCCGCGGGCACCACCCAGGCGGCGCCGGGGACGAAGCGGTGCCCGCCGAGCTCCACCGGCCGTCCGAGGGGGCGCGCCTCGATGCCGTGCGCCGCCAGCAGCCGCAGCAGCTCGGCCGCCCGCGCCGGGTCGCCGCCGTCGCCCACCACCCAGCCGGCGCGCGGCCCGGCCGCCGCCGCGGCGCGCGCGTCGCGGTAGGCGTCGCGCTGGTACGCGAGCAGGGCCGGGCGCTCGGCGGCGGCCGCCGCCAGCATCGACAGCGAGGTCAGGACGTGGCCGCCGACGGCGTCGGCGAAGGTCAGCCGCCCGTTCTCGGTGGCGCGCACCAGGCCGCGGGCGCTCGCCTGCTCGAAGAGCACGCCCACCGCGCCCTGGACGTCCGGGTAGGTCGAGCCCTTGCCGTAGTAGAAGTCGTCGTAGTTCTCCTCGGTGTAGTAGAGACGGCCGGCGCGGTCGAAGGCGGCGGCGTGGAAGCGGGCGATGGCGCGCGTCAGGGCCAGGTTGAGCGCCGGGGTGAGCGGGTTCTGCCGCGACGGCACGCCGGGCTGGAAGAAGTAGGTCGAGTCCGAGCCCATCTCGTGGAAGTCGCCGAGCAGGTTGGGCCGCCAGCGCTGGAAGGTGGCCACCCGGGCGCGGCTCTCCGGCTGCTGCAGCAGCAACCAGTCGCGGTTGAGGTCGAACCAGTAGTGGTTGGTCCGCCCGGAGGGCCAGCCCTGGGCGTGCTCGCGGTGGTCGGGGTCGGCGACCGGTACTTCGCCACGATGGCTCTCCACCCAGCCGGCGAAGCGGGCCAGGCCGTCGGGGTTGAGGGCGGGGTCGATGAGCACCACCGCGTGCTCCAGGAGGGCCTCGACCTCCGGCCCCCGGCCCGCCGCCAGGTGGTAGGCGACCAGCATCGCCGCGTTGGCACCGCTCGCCTCGTCGCCGTGGATCGAGTAGCCCAGCCACACCACCACCGGCATCGCCGCCAGCGCCGCGTCGTCGGGGTACGGCGGCTCCGAAAGCGCGCGGTGGGCGGCACGGATCTCGTCGATCCGCGCCAGGTTGGCCGGCGACGACACCACCAACAGCACCTGGGGCCGCCCCTCGAAGGTCTCGCCCTGCACCTCGAGCTGCACCCGGTCGGAGGCCGCGGCGAGCCGGCGCGCCACCGCGACGATCTGGTCGGGCCGCGCGTGGCGGGTGCCCACCTCCCAACCCAGCACCTGCGCCGGCGTCGGGACGGCCGGGTCGTAGGGGGTCCCCGCCGGCAGCAGGGCGGGGGGCGCGGCGGCGGCCCGCCCGGCGGCGAGCCCGGCGGCAGCGAGGACGAGCAGGGCGACGCGGGCGGCGGCGCGGCGGCGCCCGCCGGCGAAACGGCACGGTCGGTCGATCATGGCGCCGGGATCCTAGCAGCGGGGGCGCCGCGCCTCAGGCCGCCCGCCGCAGGCGTCGCAGCCGGCGGGTCAGCGGCAGCGCCAGCAACAGGCCGGCCCCGGCGGCCACCGCCAGCAGCGTCCCCTCCCCCACCGCCGGCAGCCCGGCCGCGGCGGCGGCCGCCCGCAGCACGTTGCCGGTGCCGAGCACCAGGGTCACCGCGACGACCGCCGCCATCGCCGCGTTCGACAACGGCCCGTTGAGCCCCGCCGCCCCCATCAGCCGGCGGTCGTTGACCGCCAGCAGCAGGAACGCCGCCACCCAGGGGAGCAGGACGCCGTTGGCGGCCTGGGCGAGGAGGATCACCGGGATCGGCTTGACCCCGGACAGCCCGAAGGCGACGCCGGTGGCGAGCACCGCCCCCCACACCGCCCGGTACCGCGGCGAGCGCGGCGCCCAGCGCTCGGGCCGGTCGGGATCGGCGAACAGGCCGCGGGCGGTGATCGCGGCGGCGAGCGGCGCCGTCACCGCCGACGACAGGCCGGCGGCGGCGAGGCCGGCGGCGAACAGGGGCGCCGCCCAGGCGCCCAACCGGGCGGCCAGGACCGCCGCCACCGCCGGGAAGGAGAACGGTCCGTGGACGGCGCTGCCCACCACCAGCACCCCCATCGAGATCAACCCGCCGAGCAGCACCGACACGGTGAGGCCGAAGCGCACCTCGGAGAGCGCCTGCCCGCCGGCGACGCCGGAGCCGAGGAAGAGGTTGTAGGGCACCACGGTGGTGCCGATCAGACCCAGCACCAGGAAGGCCGAGCCGGCGGGCAGCGACGGCACCAGGGCGCCGGCGGCGAGCTCGCCCGCGGGCGGGGCGAGCAGGGCCGCGCTGAGCAGGAACGCCGCGCCCATGACGGCGACGGTCGCCGCCAGGATCCGCGCCACGGTCGACGGGTTGCCGAGCCACAGCAGCAGCGCCGCCAGCGCTCCGGAGACGAGCGTCAGGACACGCGCCGGCAGCCCGACGGCCAGGGCCAGGCCGGCCACTCCGCCGAGGATGTTGCCGGCCTCGTAGGCGGCGCAGCCGAGCAGGATGGCGACCAGCACCAGGAGCACGCCGCCGGCGCCGCCGCCGTGGCGCCGCGACAGGGCGCTCGCCAGGTCGCGCCCCGAGACGGCGGTGAGCCGCGCCGCGGCCTCCTGCAGCACCAGCGTGGCGACGGTCGAGAAGACCAGCGCCCAGAGCAGGGACAGCCCGAAGCGCGAGCCCGCGGAGGCGGCGGTCGTCACCGTCCCGGGCCCCAGGAAGGCGGCCGCGATCACCGACCACAGCAGGACCGCGAGCAGCCGTTTCACGGCGGGCCCCAGCCGCCGCCGCCCGGCGTCTCGAGGACCAGGCGGTCGCCCGGCGCGACCTCGCAGCCGTCCACCGCGCCCAGCTCGACCACGGCGCCGTCGGCCCGCACGAGGCGCTGGCGGCCGGGGGCGCCGGGCCCGCCGCCGGCGCCGCCGCGCGGCCCCGCGGCGCGGTGCTGGGTGAGCAGCGACAACGACATCGGCGCCAGGAACTCGATCTCCCGCACCACGCCGTCGCCGCCCCGCCAGCGGCCGGCGCCCCCCGAGCCGCGGCGCACCGCGAAGCGCCACAGCCGCACCGGGTAGCGCAGCTCGAGCACCTCGGGGTCGGTGGCGCGGGTGTTGGTCATGTGGCTGTGCACCGCCGAGGCGCCGGCGAAGCCCGGCCCGGCGCCGCAGCCGCCGGCCACCGTCTCGTAGTAGCCGAAGCGGTCGCTGCCGAAGAGCACGTTGTTCATCGTCCCCTGGCTGCCGGCGGCGAGGCCGAGCGCCGCCAGCAGGACGTCGACCAGGCGCTGGCTGGTCTCCACGTTGCCGCCGACCACGGCCGGACAGCGCGCCGGGTCGTCGGGGAACGGCGGGTCGAGGAAGCTGCCCGGCGGCACCACCAGCTCGACGGGCCGCGCCAGCCCCTCGTTGAGCGGCAGCGGCTCGCCCACCAGGAGGCGCAGGACGTAGAGCACCGCGGACCGCACCACCGCCGGCGTGGCGTTGAGGTTGCCCGGGTGCACCGGGCCCGAGCCGGTGAAGTCGATGCGCGCCGCCGGGCCCCCGGCGTCGGGGCGTAGCTCCACGGCCACCCGCAGCGGCGTGCCGTCGTCGAGCCGGTCCTCGGCGGTCCGCGCTCCGGCCGGCAGGCGCTCCGCCAGGCGTCCCAGCGCGGCACGCAGCAGGCTCTCGGCCCGTACCTCCAGGCCGGCCATCGCCGCGGCCACGGTGTCGGCGCCCGCCGCTCCGGCCAGCGCCCGCAACGCCTCGGCGCCACGCCGGTTCGCCGCCACCGCCGCGGCCAGATCGGCGAGGTTCTCCTCCACCGCCCGCGAGGGCCACGGCGGCGCCTCGAGGCGGCCCCGCACCTGCTCCCACCGCGCCACGCCCGCCCGGAACAGGTGCACCGGCGGCAGGACCACGCCCTCGTCGGCCAGGCGCCGCGCGTCCGGCGGCATCGAGCCGGGACGGCTGCCGCCGATCTCCGCGTGGTGGGCGCGGCTGGCCGCATAGCCGAGCAGCTCCCCGGCCGCGGACCCCGCCCCGGCGCCAGCGGCGAACACCGGCGTGATCACCGTCACGTCGGGCAGGTGCGAGCCGCCATACCCGGGATGGTTGGTGACCACCACGTCGCCCGGCTCCAGCGGGACCGTCGCCGCCACCCGGCGCACGCAGAGGCCGAGGGCGCCGAGGTGCACCGGGATGTGGGGGGCGTTGACCACCAGCCCGCCGGCCGGGTCGAGCAGGGCGCAGGAGAAGTCCAGCCGCTCCTTGACGTTGGTCGACAGCGCGGTGCGCCGCAGCATCTCGCCCATCTCCCGGGCGATGGCGGCGAAGCGGTTGGTGAACAGCTCCAGCCGCACCGGGTCGGCGAGGGGTGGCGCCGTCATCCCGGCTCGATCGGCTGCGGAGCGGCCACGGCCGCCGGGGCAGGCAGCTCGCGCGCCCGTGGCCAGCCCAGGGCCATCCCCACCCAGGCCGCGGCGCCGAACAGGACGGCCCACCGCGGGCTCCCGCTGGCCAGGGCGAGGACCAGCCCGACCACGGCGGCGGCCTCGCGCAGCGCGAAGCCGACCAGCTTCGCCGTCCGGTAACGGTCCAGCCGATCGGCCGCCGTCGCACCCCCGGGGGTCTGCCGCTGCCGCGCCAGGAGCCGGCGCTCGACGAGCGGCGCGGCGACCAGCAGCAGCGCGCCCGTGGCGGCGAGCATCCCGGGCAGGGGAGACGGCAGGACGGCCCGCGGAAACCCGCCGAACCGACCGGAGGTCAGGGCCCAGGCGACGGCGACGTACGCGGCCACCGCGGCGGCCAGCGCACCGGCCACGACCTGCACGGCGAGCAGGCGGGGGGCACCGGGGCCGACGGCCGGCGTCTGCGGGTTCCCTGTGGTCATCCCGACCCTTCCTCCCCCGCGGACCGCGGCCCTCGGCCGGCGCGGCACCGCGCCGCCGGTCCCTCCCATCCTCGTCCTCCCGCGTCCGCGTGGAGCGGCGCCATGATGGGACGGCGCCGGAGCGCTGTCAAGACGGCGCGGCGCCCCGCCCGGCACCCACCGGGCTGGTAGGATCGCGCGCCACGGCGCTCCGGACCATCGCATGCAGCAGCCGACCATCATCGGTGAGGATCCCGGCGAAGGCGACGCGCTCCCGGACGTTTCCGAGCGCTCCGCCGAGCTCGCCCGCCGCTACTCCCGCCTCATCCACTCCGCCGTCGCCACGGTCGCCGGAGGCGACGCCGCGCGGCTCGCCGACGACGTCGAGCAGCACGTGCTGATCCAGCTCTTCCGCCAGCTCGCCGGTGAGCAAGAGATCCGCCATCCGGCCTCTTATCTATACCGGGCGGCCGTGCGCGAGACCGTTCGGGTGCTGCGCCTCGAGGCGCGGTACGAGCGCGGGCGGGCGGCGGCCGGCGAGCTGCCGTCCACCGCCGGGCCCGATCCCGAGCGGGCGCTCGCCGCCCGCGAGCTGCGCGAGAAGGTGTCGACGGCGCTCGGCAGCCTGACCGCCGCGCGCCGGCGGGCGGCCCGGGCCCACCTGGCCGGGTTCGACGTGAGGGAGATCATGGCGATGTATGGCTGGACCTACAACCGGGCCCGCAACCTGATCGCACGGGGCATGGCCGACCTGCGGCGGGCCCTGCGTTCCCGAGGCGTCGATGGCTGAGCCGCCGCTGCTGCCGGGGCCCGCCTGGCAGACCTCCGCCGGCGAGCACCCGTCCGCCGAGGCGTGGGAGCACCTCGCCTGCGGCGAGCTGGCGGCCGCCGAACGCCGCCGTCTGCTCGACCACGTGGCGGGCTGCACCGAGTGCACGCGCATCTACCGCGCCCTCGGCATCCTGGAGCGCGGCGCCCGCGCCTTCGACCCCGGCGTCCCGCGACGGGGGCTGGCGCTGCCGGCGCGGCCCGGGCCGGTGGCGTGGCGCTGGGGTGCGGCGGCCGCCCTCGCCGCCGCCGCGGCCGCGGTCGTCCTGTGGATCGGCGTCCGCCCGCCGGCGCCGGCCGTGCCCCCCGCCGCCGGCGTCGTCCGCTCCGGACCGGCGGCGGCGGTCCCGGTCCTGCGTTCGCCGCTCGGCACGGTCGCCGGGCCGGTCGCCTTCGCCTGGGAGGCGGTGCCCGGAGCGGTGCGCTACCGCCTCGAGCTGCTCGACGCCGACGGAGAGGTCCTCGGCGCGGTGGTGACCGGCGGCACCGGGGCGGCCTGGCCGGCCGCCGTCCCGGCCCGTCCCGGCCGCTACTACTGGCGGGTCGTCGCCGATCTCGAGCGCGGCGGCACCGCCGCCTCGCCGTTGGCCGACTTCGAGCTCACCGGTCCGCCGACCCGCTAGACACCGGATGCGCCCTACATCCACGCCGGTCTCCAGCTCCGCCCCCGGCCGGAGTCGCCGGACGCCCGCGCCGGGGAAGCTCGCCCCGCCGGCGACGCGCGCCGCGCCGCGCCGCCGGGTCACGCCCGACGAGGAACGCAACTCGAGCCGCCCCACCCCCCTGCGAGCGGGCGTGAGCGTCACGCGGCGGGACGCCGGGGTAGCGTGAACACCGGCACCACCCAGCCCGCCTCGAGGTCGATTCCCAGGACGACCACGTGGAGGAGCAGCGTCCACGAGATCCTCTCCGCCGGCGAGCGCCACACGGTCGGCCGGCAGCCGCTCGGGATGTCGAAGGCGACCGGCACGGCGGCACCGCGCGGCCCGAGGTAGAGGTCGGCCGGCGGCACCGAGCGTTCCGCGGACCAGAGCTCGGAGTGCCCGATGCGGCGGCTCGCTCGGCCGCTGGAGCCGGGTGGTGGAGGGTCCAGGGCCCATCGCGTGCAGACCAGGCGGAGGCGGATGGCCTTCGGCGCGCTGCCCAGGCCGGTGAGGATGCGACCCTCGAGCCGGCCTCCGATCGCCCCGGGCAGCGTGCTCATCTCGAAGGTCGAGGCGCCGAAGCGCCAGCGGACGAGCCACAGGCGCAGTGCCAGGCCGGCGAGCAGGAGCGCGGGGACGAGCCACGCGGCGCTGGGCAGCAGCGCCCGGGCGAGCCCGGCGGGGTCGTCGCGCCAGCGCGCCAGGTCCGGGGGGGAGCTCCGCCAGACGACGAGGACCATCGGCAAGGCCAGGGCCGCAGCGCCGGCTGCCGCCAGGGCGAAGAGGGCCGAGGTCGCTCCCACCCGCCCGCGCAGCCGGCCGGTCGCCCACTCCTCGTTCCAGCGCCACGGCTCGTCCGGAGAGGCCTGTCGCAGCACCTCGGAGGCGTCGGGCTCCCGCAACCCGCCGTGCCGGAGCCCTGCGCCGTCGGGCATCGCCCGGAACAGCGCGGTGAGGGCCACCAGCCCGCCGAGCAGCGAGGCGGCGCCCAGCGACCCCATCGGCTCCCAGCCCGGCTCCCCGAAGGCCCATCGCACCACCGCGACCGACAGCGCGGCGAGCCCCAGCACCTGCGCCAGTCCCGAGATCGCCAACCCCGCGCAGGCGAGCCCGCCGCGGCCGACGACGGCGAGCGCGCCGCGCAACTCCGCGTCCGAGGGCAGCCCGGGGTTCGTGGCGGGCTCCGTCGCGGTCTCCGAAACGGGGCTGAAGTCCTCCAGAGGGACGAGCGCGGCGGCCTCCCGGCGGCCCTCGTCGTCGCCGGCGAGCCGGCTCACCCCCTCCCCCTGGCGGCCGGTCGGCCTCCGGCGAGGACGAGGCGGCAGGCGAGGGGGCCGCTCACCGGTGAGCGGACCGGGCCGGAGGCACCCCGCCTTCGCCGCGCCGCCGCAGGGCCCAGGCCGCAGCGGCCGCCAGGACGAGGGCGAGCGCGACCAGGCCCGACCGCCCGAGCGCCGGGATCTCGAGGACCGACGCTGCCGTCACCACGACGCAGGCGGAGAACTCGGAGCTGTCGCCGGTGGGGTCGGAGACGCTGGCCACGGCGGTGACGAACCAGCCGGGGGGCACGGCCGGAAGGGAAACGTCGATCGGCCCGCTGCCGGAGCCGTCGGTGGAGACCTGCGCGAAGCCCAGGTACTGCTCGCCCTCGCCGAAGCCGGACGGATCGCAGGCGGAGCTGGCGTAGAAGGAGACCAGGAAGGGACGGCCGGGATCCGACTCGAGGAGGCCGGTGACGGCCGTGACGCCGCCGCTCGCGACGGCGCTCGCCAGCTCCGGGTAGTTCTGGAGGTGGTTGTGGCCACCGTCGCCGTCGCCCGGGTCGTTCGCCGTCACGCCGTCGTCGCCGAGGTCGATCCCCAGCCCGTCGTTGGCGAAGATGCGGTTGCCGCGGAAGGTGTTCTGGAGGTTGTCGACGGCGCCGGCGACGGCGATGCCGGCGCCGTGGTTGAAGGCGATGACGTTGGCCTGCTCGGGCTGCAGGCCGCCGACGACGTTGCCGTCGCAGCTGCCGCCGCTGGTGCCGATGTGGACGCCGTCGGAGCCGTTCGGGATCGGCACGGTCCCCGTCGCATCGGTGCCGATGAAGTTGCCCTGGATGACGGCCGAATCGGCGCCGAGGCCGATGAGGATCCCGCGCGAGGCGTTGCCGGAGATGACGTTCCCCTCGCCCGCCGCGCTCCCCCCGACGAGGTTGTACGCCGAGGCGAGACCGTCGATGCTGAGACCGACGAAGTTCGGCAGCGCCGTGAGCCCGTCGGCGCCGACGCCGATGAAGTTGCCGAGGACCCGGTCGTCGCTCGTGTTGCTGGCGAGCGACACGCCGTGCTGCGGGCTGCCGGCGAGGAGGTTGCGATCGGCCGGGTCGGCGCCGCCGATCCGGTGGCCCGACCCGCCGAGCACCGCGACGTTCGAGCCCCCGTTGCCGAACGCCGTGGTCCCGGCGGGATCGGTGCCGAGGAAGTTGCCGGCGATCACGCAGTCGTCGGCACCGTCGAGGACGATGCCGGCGCCGCCGGGGCTCGAGCCGCCGAAGACGAAGCGGTTGATCACCAGCCCGCGCAGGGTGCTGCCGCTGCCGCCGGCATCGACCGACAGGCCGACGCTCCCGGACCCCGCCGCCGAACCGTCGATCTCGATCAGCAGCACCGCGTCGTCGCTCGCCGACCGGGTGTTGGCGCTCGCCCCCGGCTGGCTGGTGCCGTCGATCGTCATCGGCACGCTGACCGCCGGCAGCGGGCTGGCGGGCTGCAGGGTGTGGACGCCGGCGCCGGGGATGGCGAACTCGATCCGGTCGTCCGTGCCGTAGGCCCCGACGGCCACGACGTCCGGGTCGACCGCGCTGCCGAGGTCGAGCGACAGCAGCGCCTCGCGCAGGGTGACGACGCCGTCGGTCGCGACGCCGTCGCCGCCGCTGGTCACGGTGACCGTCGCCGCCCGGGCGCCGATGCCCCCGAGAAGCGCCGGAAGAACGAGCAGACCTGCGAGCACCGCCCGCCTCATGTCGCGCACCTCCTCACACACCGGTTCGAGACAGAGAGAGGGCTGCGGAGCGCGACTTGCTCACCTCCCGTCGCCGGTCCCGGGGCGGAGGAGTCCTCGTCATCGGGGTGCCGGCGCCCGCGATCCGACGAACCGCCGGCGACGCCCGCGCAGGCGGAGCAATCCGTGCCCGGCGAGCAGGCTCACCAGAGCGAGCAGGCCCCAGGGGCCGACGGCGGGGACCGCCGCCGCCAGGGCGGGGGAGCCGGGCTCGACCCCCAGGCGGTACGGTGGAGGAAAGCTGGCGCCGAACCCGGGGTCGACCGGCACCCCGACCAGCAGGTCCGCCGTCACCGGGAACAGGATGCAGCTCTGGGTCGAAACCTGCCAGGCGTAGGACACCGTCAGCAAGCTCGGCGGCACGGTCGGGTCGATGCGGTAGAGCGTCTCTCCGCCGCCATCGGTGAGGAAGAAGGGCGTCGAGGAGAACTTGAGCTCGGGAGGCCCGCTCTGGGTCAGCAGCGAGGGGAAGACGTGGGGGGGACCGACGCAGTCGCTCTCTGCGTAGAAGGACTCGAAGGTCAGGTTCTCGTTGCGCACCGCAGCGATGCCGGTCTCGCCGTCGACGCTCAGGGTGGTGAGCGCCAGCGACGCGCTCATGATGGTGCTGGTCGGCGAGTCCTCCCGTTCGAAGTCGACGACCCGCCCGAGCGTCTCTCCGTTCGACGCCCGGACGACCGCGCTGCCCGCCGGGAGAACCTGTGCCGTGGCGCCCCCGCCCCACAGGGCGAGCACCGCCAGGATTGCGACCCTCTTCATTGCAGCCTCCTTTCTCACCCGCGATCCCGGGACGGCGGCACCGACCGCCGGCAGGACGGCCAGCCATCCGGGCTCCGGCTGGCTCGTGAGCCCTCGCGGGCACCCGCTCCTCGGCAGGTCCCGTCTCCGAGAGAGGGGGGTGGAGCCCGACCTGCTCACCTCACGTCGCCGCCCCACCGGGATGAGATACTGGGAGCCACCCTTGAAGGCCTCGCTCCAGACGGTCGTCCGCGCCGCCCTGGCGGCTCTGCCGGGGCTCGGCCTGGCCCTGGCGCTGAGCGCCTGCGGCGGCGGTTCCGAGGGACTGCTCGTCACCGCTTGCGAACCCTGGGGAGCGGCGAGCCGGTCGGGGGTCGAGATCGGCGATCGGTTGGTCGGTTGGCGGAGCGGCGGCCAGGTCGGCCGGCTGCGCACGCCACTCGATCTCTTCGTCGTCGAGATCGAGCAGGGCCTGGACGGCCCGGTCACGCTCGAGGTCGACCGCCGTGGTCACCGCCGCCTGCTCCGCCTCGACGGCGGAGCCTGGGATCTCGAGACCCGAACGGGCGGTGGCGACGCCGACCCTCCCGGGGAGGGCTCGGATCACACCCTCCGGCGGCTCCGCGCGCAGGCCGCCGCCGCCGCGGCGGCGGCCGACCCCCGGCTCGCCGCCTGGTGGCACGTGGCCGAGGGCGACCTGCTGACCGGGGCTGGGCGCTTCGCCGAGGCGGGGCGCGCCTACGCCCAGGCCCGGCACGAGAGCGCCGGACCGGCGGCGAGGGCGGCCGTCGACGACTGGCAGGCCCGGCGGCTGATCGCCGCCGGCAGGCTCGACGACGCGGCGGCGGCGGAGCGCCGCGCCCTCCACCTGCGCGCGGGGCGGGACCCCGGCGGCGCCGCGGTCGCGGTCTCCCTCTACCAGCTCGGCCGCATCGCCGCGCGCCGCCAGCGCTGGGACGACGAGGCGAAGCTGACCCGTGCCGAAGCGATCCTCCTTGCGATGCCGCGCGGCCGCGAGCTGCTGGCCGAGGTCCTCAACCTGCGCGGCATGATGGCCTGGGGCCGGCGTGACCTCGACGCGGCCGCCGGCCACTACCGGGCGGCCGCGTCGCTCCTCGCCGGCCTCGGCCGCGAGAACCCGCTGCGCGCCAATCTCCTGGGCAACCTCGGGCTCGTCGCCGAGCTGCGCGGCGACATGGGCGAGGCGGCCGGGTTGTTCGCCGCCGCGGCGGCCCTGCACGCCCGGGTCGACCCGGAGAGCGTCGACGCCGCCTACGCGTACAACTACCTCGGCATCCTGGCCAAGCAGAAGGGCGACCTGGCCGCCGCCGAGCACTGGTACCGGCGCGCCGAGGCGGTCTTCGAGGTGGCGCTTCCCGACGGCGTGGAGACCGCCGGGATGCTCAACAACCTGGGCAACCTGGCCCTGCGACGCGGCGAGCTGGCCGCCGCGGAGCGCCTCCACCGTCGGGCGCTGGCGGTTCGCCAGCGAATCGTGCCGGGAACGGCCGACCACGCGGCGAGCCTGCAGAACCTCGGTCAGGTGCTGGAGCTCGAGGGCGAGACCGAACGCGCCGAGCCCTACCTGGTCGAGGCCCGGGCGATCAAGGCCCGGGTGGTCCCGGACAGCCTCGACTACTCCAACGCCCTCACCGCCCTCGGCCGTCTGCGCCAGGACCAGGGGCGGCTCGACGAGGCCGAGTCCCTCCACCGCGAGGCGCTGGACCTGCGCCGCGCGGTGGCGGAGGGGCGCTGGGAATGGGCGGAGAACCTCTTCTTCCTCGGGGAGATCGCCCTCGCCCGCGGAGACCGGGGCGACGCCGAGAAGCTCTGGCGTCAGGCGGTCGACGGGATCGAGCAGAACCGCGAGCGCCCCGAGTGGGACCCGGAGGAGCGCTCCGGCTTCGCCGCCCCCTTCCAGCGCTACTACCGGCGGCTGGCGGCGCTGCTGGCGGCCGGCGGCCGTGCGCGCGAGGCCTTCGAGCTGCTGGAGAGCGCCCGCGCCAGGGCGCTGCGCAGCCTGCTCGCGGCACGCCGGCTACGCCACCCCGCCGGTCTGACGGCGCCGCGGGCGGCACGGCGCGACGCCCTCCGGGAGGCGCAGGGCAGGCGGCTCGACGAGATCGCGGCCGCGCTCGGCGAGGGCGCGGTGCTGCTCGCCTACTCGGTGGCCGAGGACGGCACCCTGCTCTTCGTCGTCGCCGGTGGGACGGCCCGTGCGCCGCAGGTCCACCGCATCCCGGCCGGGGAGGAAGAGCTGCGCTCGCGGGTGGCGATCTTCCGCGCCCTGGTCGAACGCGGGCGCCGGGGCGGCGCGGTGGTCGAGCCGGCGCTCCTCGCCCAGGGCCGCTGGCTCTACGAGCGCCTCGTCGCTCCCGCCGAGAACGCCCTCGCCGGCGCCGAGCGCATCGTGATCGTCCCCGACGGGCCGCTCTTCTCGCTGCCCTTCGCCGCCCTGGTGCGCCGCCGCCGGCCGACGGTGGCCTGGCTGGGGGGCTGGCGGCCGCTCAGCATCGTCCCCGCGGCCGGTGTCCTGGTCGAGCTCGGCCCGGCCGGCCGCAGGGCCCGCCCGCCGCGCCGGCTCGTCGCCTTCGCCGACCCGGTCTACCCGCCGGGCGGGCTGGCGCCCCTGCCGGGGACGCGCTCGGAGGTCTCCCGCCTCGCGCCCCTCTTCCCGGGCAGCCTCGTCTACCTGGGGCGCGACGCCACCGAGGACCGCCTGGGGGCCTTGCCGTCGTCCCCGCTCATCCTCCACCTCGCCGTCCACGGACTGCTCGACGAGCGCTTCCCGCTGGAGTCGGCGCTGGCGTTCTCGACCCCCGCGGCGGCGGCGCCGGCGCGTGAGGACGGTCTGCTCCACGCCTGGGAGGTGCCCGAGCGGCTCGATCTCGACGCCGACCTCGTGGTGCTCTCCGCGTGCGATTCGGGCCGTGGACGCGAGCTGCCGGGGGAGGGGATCCTGGGGCTCGCCCGCGCCTTCCAGATCGCCGGCGCCCGCGCCGTGCTGGCCTCCCAGTGGGCGGTCGCCGACCGCTCGACCGGCGAGCTGATGGTCCGCTTCTACCGCCACCTCGCGGCCGGCCGGTCCGCCGCCGCCGCCCTCGCCGCCGCACAGCGCGAGCTGGCCGACGGCGACGCCGACGGCGCCGGCCTCGCCGCGGCCCGGCACCCCTTCGCCTGGGCCGGCTTCCAGCTCGTCGGCGACGGCAACTGAGCCGGCGGCGCGGCCGCACCCGGCTCGGCCGGCGGCGGCCGGTGAGCAAACCGCGCCGCCCCCGCCTCTACCGGGGATGGACCCACCGCTTCGCGGGCCGGCCGCCGCCGGTCGCGCGAGCCGTGGCGAACCGACGAGGAGCGCCCATGGACCGCCGCCGACAGATCCCGGAGCGACGAGGCCGCGGGGAGCGCCGCCGCCGCCCGCGGCGGGTCGGCTGCGCCGTCGCCGCCCTGGCGCTCGCCGGGGCCGGCCTCCCGCGCAGCGCCGCCGCCGACACCGTCTACGCCGATCCCGCGGGCGCCTGCGCCACGCTCACCCCCTGTTTCACCACCCTGCAGGCGGCGATCGACGACGTCCACGCGCCCGGCACGGTGGGGCTCTTCCCGGGCACCTACGCCGAGAGCGTCGACCTCGACACCATGGGCTCGTCCGTGGGTGGCGGGCCCGGCGACCTGACCCTGCAGGCGCTCGACGCCGGCGGTTCGCCGGCCACCGGCGGGGTGACGATCGATCCCGGCGCGTCGGGCGGACCGGGGACCGGACGAGCGATCCACGGCGGGCTGCTGGTCGCCTTTCCCGGCGACCTCGTGGTGCACGGGATCGGACTGACGTCTCCCGACAGCGGCGGCGTGGTGGTGGTCACCGACGGCGGCGTGGAGCTCGCCGACGTCGTGATCCAGAGCTGCGCCGACAACGGTGGAACGCTCCTCGCCCAGGGTCCGGTCTCCCTGACGCGGCTGGTCGCCTTCCTCAACGCCGGCTCAGGCCTGGGCGCCCTCGGCTCCGCGGTCACGGTGGACGACGCCACGGCCGACCGCAACCAGGGGACCGGCCTGGTGGTCGCGAGCGACGGAGCGGTGGTCGCCCACGGCATCCATGCCGCCGGCAACGGCGGGAGCGGCCTCTCCACCCTCTCCTGCACCTCCGTCGAGGTCGAGGACGTGGTCACCGACGACAACGATCTCAACGGCACCGAGGTCGTCGTCGATGCGGGGAGCGGTTGCACCCCGGGCGGGCTCGCCGCCAGCGCCGCGGCCTCACAGGTCGGCCGCACCCCGGGCTTCGCCGGCGCGCTCGGCGCCGTCGGAACCGCGCCCCGCAGGGTCTCGGCGCCTGCCAGCGTCGTGGTGGTGGCGTCGATCCACCACCTCTCGGCGACCGGCAACGGCGGGGTGGGAGCCGGGGCCCAGGCGGTCTCCGGCGGCGACCCGCTGGGCGGCATCGAAGCCGACGACGTCACGGCGGCCGGCAACGCCAGCCGGGGGCTCGTCCTGGTGGGCGACGACGTCCGGCTCTCGAACGCCACCCTGACCGGGAACCTGACCGGCACCCTGGTCGCCGGCGTCACGGTGACGGTCTCCCAGGTCGTGGCGAGCGACAACGCCCCGGGGACCTACACGCCCCCGGACGAAGGGTCCGGCCTGGCGGTCGCCACCTCCGGCGCCGCCGAGCTCAACGACGTGGTGGCCGAGCGCAACGCCTTCGCGGGCCTGGTGCTGAGGACCTTCGACGGGCCCTCACCGGCGGGCCCCTACCGGATCGCCGGTGGCCGCTTCGCCGCCAACGCGGTCGGGATCGGCTCGTTCGGAGACGGCGAGGTCGTCGTCGCGATCGACGGCAGCGAGGTCGCCGACAACGGTGCGGCCGGGATCGCGCTGCCCAAGCTGCGGAGCGGGATCGTGCACGCCACCCTCGCCACCGGCAACGTGGCCGGGATCACCGCCGGCGTCGAGGGCCTCCTCGACGTCCGTGCCTCGGAGGTGTCCGGCAACCAGGAGGGTCTCGTCCTGGCGGTGCAGCCCGACGCCGTCGCCCGGATCCTGTGCTCGAACGTGCGCGACAACGTCCCCGGTGCCGGTCTCGAGCTGTTCGATGGGAGCGCGGTCGACGCCCGCGCCGACTTCTGGGGCGACCCCTCCGGGCCGACCCATCCGGACAATCCCGGAGGCGTCGGCGACGAGGTGGTGGACGGCGCCAACGGCGGCGTCGGCAGCGTCGACTTCTCCGCCTTCCTTGGGGCGGCGGCCACGGCGGACGACTGCCCCGCGATCTCCGCCGTCGAGATCCCCACCGCGGGCGCCTCCGGGCTGCTGGCGCTGGCGGGGCTGCTGGCGCTCGCCGGGCTCTCCGTCCTCGCCGGGCACCGCCGCCGGACGGGGGCCGAGGGGCGCGGCGCGCCCTAGACGGACCCTCTCCGCCGTCCGGCGGCAGCCGTGGTGAGCGCCGGTCCGGAGCGCGCACCCGGGTGGCGGGTGGCCGCGGTCAGCCGCCCGCGGGAGGGTCCCGCCGTTCCAGGAGCAGGGCGCCGGCCGCGTCCACCCGGACGTCCCAGCCGGGCGGCACCACCACGGCGCCGTGGGCCTCGAAGACGAGCGCCGGACCGCCGCAGCGGGCGCCCGGCGCAAGGCGCGAGCGGTCGTGGACCGGCACCCGCCGCCAGCCGCCGCCGAACCAGGCGCGGCGGTGGGCGGCCGGCGGCGGCGCCGTGCTCTCCTCGACCGGCTCCGGGGCCGGCTCGGGTGCCGCGCGCGACGAGGCCACCACCCGCAACGACTCGACCTCGATCCCCCGGTCGGCCGGCACGTAGCCGTAGCGCTCCCGGTGGGCGCGGGTGAAGAGCTCGCCGAGCCCGGCGCCGGCGACCGGCTCGACCTCCAGCGTCGACTCCTGCCCGGAGAAGCGCAGGTGCACGAGGCGCCGCCGCACCGCGACCTCCTCCCGCGCGATCCCCTCGGCGGCCACCGCCGTGGCGGCCTCCTCCCCGAGGTCCGCGAGCCAGGCGGCGAGCCGGTCCTCCACCGCCGCCAGCGGCGCCAGCACCTGGCGCTGCGCGAAGCGCTCGACCACCGCCGCCCCCAGCCCCCGCGCCGAGAGCAGCCCGGCGTCGCGGGGCACGAGCACGGCGGGGACGCCGAGCAGCGCGGCCACGGCGCAGGCGTGCTGTCCCCCGGCGCCGCCGAAGGCGACCAGCGTGTGCTCCGCCGGGTCGTAGCCGCGGCGTACCGACAGCGTGCGGATGGCGTCCGCCATGCGCTCGTCGGCGATCGCCGCGAAACCCTCGAGCAGGGCCTCGCGGCCGGGGGGCGGGTCGCCGCGGCGGGAGGCGGCCGCGGCGACCCGCCGCGCCACGGCCTCGAACGCCGCCGCCGCCGCCGCCGGCTCGACCGGGATCCCGAAGCGCTCGGGATCGAGCCTGCCGAGCAGCAGGTTGACGTCGGTGAGCGCCAGCGGTCCGCCCGCGCCGTAGCAGGCCGGCCCGGGGCGGGCACCGGCGCTCTCGGGTCCGACGGTGAGGGCGGCGCCGTCGAAGCCGCACACCGAGCCGCCGCCCGCCGCCACCGTCTCGATGGCCAGGGCGGGAGCCACCAGGTGGGCGTCCCCCACCCGGTGCTCGAAGAGGTACTCGAAGTCGCCGTCCCAGCGCGCCACGTCGGTCGAGGTGCCGCCCATGTCGAACGACAGCAGCCGCCGGTGACCGGAGCGGACGGCGGCCCGCGCCGCCCCCGCCACGCCGCCGGCCGGGCCGGAGAGCAGGGCGTCGGTGGCGCGCAGGTCGGGCCGCCGCACCAGGCCGCCGGCGCTGGTCATCACGTGCAGGGTGCCGCGCGCCTCGGGGAGGGCGGAGCCCACGGCGTCGAGGTAGCTGTCGAGGACCGGCGCCAGGTAGGCCTCGACCACCGCCGTCTCGGCGCGCGGCACGTAGCGCGCCAGCGGCGCCAGCTCGGCCGAGGCGACCACGCGGGTCAGCCCGCCGCGGCGCAGCGCCGCCGCCACCGCCCGCTCGGGCGCCGGGTTGCGGTAGCTGTGCAGCAGCGCCACCGCCACCGCCTCGATCCCCTCGTCGCGCAGCTCCCGGGCCACCGCGCCGAGGCCGTCGAGCGCCGGCGCCCGCAGGGTCGAGCCGTCGGCGGCGAGTCGTTCGTCCACCTCGACGACGCGGCGGTGCAGCGGGCGCGGCTTGACCACCTCGAGGGCGAACAGGTCCGGCCGCTGCTGGTCGCGGATCTCGAGCAGGTCGGCGAACCCGCGGGTGACGACCAGGGCGGTGGCGGCACCGCGGCGCTCGAGCAGGGCATTGGTGCCGCGGGTGGTGGCCAGCCGCAGCGCCATGGGCGGCAACGGCTCGCCGGCGGCGGTGCGGGTGACCAGCCGCGCCGCCAGCACCGGCGCCTCCTCGGCGAAGCGCAGCTCGACCCGGTCGCCGCGGCGCAGCGCCGCCGGCGGCGCGCCCTGCAGCGTGAAGGCGCCGCGGCCGGCGTCGTAGCCGGCGACGCCGCTCCCCGCGTCCGCCGGCGCGCCCAGCCGGTGCAGCGCCGCGCCGGCGAAGAACCCGGGGGGCACCGTCCAGCGCGGCTCCACCTCGACGCGGTCTCCCGCCGCCACCCGCACCACCCCGCGCAGGGCGCTCGACGACAGCACCTTGGCGCGGTGCACGACGCCGTCCGGGGCCACCGCCAGACAGTCGGTGAAGGTGCCCCCGGTGTCGATCCACACCCGCCAGCGCGGGCCGCTGGTACCGTCGCCGCTCACTCGCTCTCCCTCCCGGCGGGGGCCGGGACCGGGGGGAATCTACCGCAGCGCGGCGCCGTGCCCGGAGCGGTGGCGCAGCTCGCTCCGGAGGCGGAATCCGGCGGGTGGCGGCGACGTTGTCGTCTAGCGCCCCATGTCCCTCTCCGGCTTCCATCCCGCGGTCGCCGCCTGGTTCCGCGACGAGCTGGGACCGCCGACCGCGGCCCAGGAGCGCGCCTGGCCGGCGATCCGCGGCGGGCGCCACGCCCTGGTCGCGGCGCCGACCGGCTCCGGCAAGACGCTCGCCGCCTTCCTCGCCGCCCTCGACGACCTGGTGCGCGAGGCGCTGAAGAGCCCCGAGGGCCTGCCCGACGAGACCCGGGTCGTCTACGTGTCGCCGCTGAAGGCGCTGTCGAACGACATCCACGCCAACCTGGAGGTGCCGCTGGCCGGGATCGAGCGGCGCCTGGCGGCGGCGGGACTGCCGGCGCCGGGGATCCGCAAGGCCGTGCGCACCGGCGACACACCGTCGGCGGAACGCAGCCGCACGACCCGGCGCCCGCCCCACCTGCTGGTGACCACCCCGGAGAGCCTCTACATCCTGCTCGGGTCGGCGGGCGGGCGGGGGGTGCTCGAGACGGCCCGCACGGTGATCGTCGACGAGATCCACGCCGTCGCCGGCAACAAGCGCGGCTCGCACCTGGCGCTGAGCCTGGAGCGGCTCGCCGAGCTGGTGGAGGCGCGCGGCGGACGGCTGGCCCGCGTCGGCCTGTCGGCCACCGTCGAGCCGATCGACGAGGTGGCCCGGTTCCTGGTGGGCGCCGGCGCGGACGGCGCGCCGCTCCCCTGCGAGGTGATCGACACCGGCCACCGCCGCGACCTCGACCTCGGGATCGAGGTGCCGCCCTCGCCGCTCGAGGCGGTGATGTCGAACGAGGTGTGGGAGGAGGTGTACGACCGGCTCGCCGAGCTCATCCGCGGGCACCGCACGACGCTGGTGTTCGTCAACACCCGGCGGCTGGCCGAGCGGGCCACCCGCCACCTCGCCGAGCGCCTGGGCGAGGACGCGGTGGCGGCGCACCACGGCAGCCTGGCCCGCGAGCAACGCCTCGACGCCGAGCGCCGGCTGAAGTCCGGCCGCCTCTCCGCCCTGGTGGCCACCGCCTCGCTCGAGCTCGGCATCGACATCGGCGCGGTGGACCTGGTGTGCCAGCTCGGCTCGACCCGCCGGGTGTCGACCCTGCTGCAGCGGGTCGGCCGCGCCGGCCACCACCTGGGCGGCGTGTCCAAGGGTCGGCTGTTCCCGCTGTCGCGCGACGAGCTGGTGGAGTGCGCCGCGCTGCTCGACGCGGTGCGTCACGGCGAGCTCGATCGGCTGGCGGTACCGCCCGCGCCGCTCGACATCCTGGCGCAGCAGGTCGTGGCGGCGGTGGCGGCCGGCGAGCGCGGCGAGGACGAGCTCTACGCTCGCTGCCGCCGCGCCTGGCCCTACCGCGAGCTCTCCCGCGAGGACTTCGACGCCGTGGTGACGATGCTCGCCGACGGCTTCTCCACCCGGCGCGGCCGGCGCGGCGCCTATCTCCACCACGACGCCGTCGGCGGGCGCCTGCGGGCGCGCCGCGGCGCCCGGCTCACCGCCCTGACCTCAGGCGGCGCCATCCCGGACACCGCGGACTACCGGGTGGTGCTCGAGCCGGCGGGCACGGTGATCGGCTCGGTCAACGAGGACTTCGCGGTCGAGAGCCTGCCCGGCGACGTCTTCCAGCTCGGCAACGCCGCGTGGCGCATCCTCAAGATCGAGCAGGGCCGGGTGCGGGTCGGGGACGCCCACGGCGAGACGCCCAACATCCCCTTCTGGCTGGGCGAGGCGCCGGGGCGCAGCGACGAGCTGTCGCGGGCCGTGTCGCGGCTGCGCGAGGAGGTGGAGCGCCGGCTGGCCGCCGCCGAGAGCCCGGCCGCCGGCCGCGAGGCGACGGTGCGCTGGCTGGCCGACGAGGTGGGGGTCGACGCCGCCGCCGGCCTCCAGCTCGTCGACCACCTGGCCGCGGCGCGCGGCGCCCTGGGGCTCCTCCCCACCCAGCGGACGCTCGTCCTCGAGCGCTTCTTCGACGAGGCGGGCGACATGCACCTGGTGCTGCACTCGCCGTTCGGCAGCCGCCTCAACCGCGCCTGGGGACTGGCGCTGCGCAAGCGCTTCTGCCGCACCTTCAACTTCGAGCTGCAGGCCGCGGCCACCGAGGACGCCATCGTGCTGTCGCTGGGCCCCAGCCACAGCTTCCCGCTGGCCAGCGTCTACGCCTTCCTCTCGTCGGCGACGGCGCGGGACCTGCTCGTCCAGGCCCTGCTCGACGCGCCGATGTTCGGCGTGCGCTGGCGCTGGAACGCGGCGCGGGCGCTCGCCCTGCCCCGCCAGCGCGGCGGGCGGCGGGTGCCGCCGCAGCTCCAGCGCCACGAGGCCGAGGACCTGATCGCCGTCGTCTTCCCCGACCAGCTCGCCTGCCTGGAGACCATCCAGGGGGACCGCGAGGTGCCCGACCACCCGCTGGTGCGCGAGACGCTGCGCGACTGCCTCGAGGAGGCGATGGACGTCGGCGGGCTCGAGGCCCTGCTGGCGGCGGTCGAGTCGGGCGCCGTCGCGACGGTCGCCCGCGATCTCACCGAGCCCTCGCCGCTGGCGCTCGAGGTGCTCACCGCCGGTCCCTGGGCGTACCTCGACGACGCCCCACTCGAGGAGCGCCGCACCCAGGCGGTGGCCGCGCGGCGCTGGCTCGACCCGGAGACGGCCGCCGACCTCGGCGCCCTCGACCCGGCGGCCATCGCCCGCGTCCGCGAGGAGGTGGCGCCGGTGGCGGCCGACGCCGACGAACTCCACGACGCGCTGGTCACCTCGGGCTGGCTCACCGCCGCCGAGGGCGAGGCCGCCGGCTGGCGCCCGCTGTTCGACGAGCTCGCGGCCGCCCGCCGCGCCGCCGTGCTCCGGGCCGGCCCCGGTACCCGGCTGTGGGTCGCCGCCGAGCGTCTCCCCGAGCTCGCCGCCGTCTTCCCGCAGGCCCGCCTCGAGCCCGCGATCGCCCCGCCGCCACGGCACCGCGACGCAGCGCCCGAGCCGGGGGCGGCGCTGCGCGAGCTGGTGCGCTCGCGCCTCGGCGTCGAGGGTCCGGTCACCGCGGCGGCGCTGGCCGCGGCCACCGCCCTGCCGGTGGGCGATCTCGAGATCGCCCTGGCGGCGCTGGAGGGCGACGGCTACGCCCTGCGCGGCCGTTTCACCGCCGCCGCCGCCGCGGACGGCGACGAGGAGTGGTGCGAGCGCCGGCTCCTGGCCCGCATCCACCGCGCCACCCTGGGCCGCCTGCGCCGCGAGATCGAGCCGGTCGAGCGCGCCGACTTCGCCCGCTTCCTGCTCGCCTGGCAGCGCGTCGAGGAGACCGAGCGCGGCGCCGGTCCGGAGGCGCTGGCGGCGGTGCTCGACCAGCTCGCCGGCTTCGCCGCGCCGGCCGGCGCGTGGGAGGGCGACCTGCTCCCCGCCCGGCTCGACGACTACGACCCCGGCTGGCTCGACGCCCTCTGCCTCGCCGGGCGCTACGTCTGGTGCCGCGCCGCGCCGCCGCCCGAGGGCCCCGGCCGCGGCGGGCCGCTGAAGACGACGCCGATCGCCCTGGTGCCGCGCGGCCAGCTCGGGCTGTGGCGGCGCCTCGCCGGCGCGCCCCGCGCCGCCGCGCTCGAGCTGTCGTCGGCGGCGCGGCAGGTCCACGAGCACCTCGGCGCCCGCGGCGCCTCCTTCTTCGCCGACCTGGCCGCCGGCACCGGCCTGCTCCACACCCAGGTCGAGCCGGCCCTCGCGGAGCTGGCCGCCGCCGGACTGGTGACCTCCGACAGCTTCACCGGCCTGCGCGCGCTGCTGGTGCCCGCCGACCGCCGGCCGGCGCCGGGAGGCGCGCCGCGGCGGCGGCGCGGCCGCACCGCGCCATACGGGATGGAGAGCGCCGGCCGCTGGTGGCGTCTCGACGTCCCCGAGGGGCCCGCCGAGGAGGCGCCCGCCGGGTGGACCCTCGAACCCGCCGCGGTGGAGGTCGTGGTGCGGGCGCTGCTCGGGCGCTACGGGGTGGTCTTCCGGGCGGTCGTGGCGCGCGAGGCGCTGCTGCCGCCGTGGCGCGAGGTGCTCTGGGTGCTGCGCCGGCTGGAGGCGCGCGGCGAGGTGCGCGGCGGGCGCTTCGTCGCCGGGTTCGCCGGCGAGCAGTACGCCCTGCCCGAGGCGGTGGGCCGGCTGCGCGCGCTCCGCCGGACCCGCCGCGCCGAGGGCGCCGCGGCGCCGCGGCTGACCTCGGTCTCGGGAGCCGACCCGCTCAACCTCGCCGGCGTCCTCCTCCCGGGCGACCGGCTGCCGGCGCTCGCCGGCAACCGGCTCCTCTACCGCGACGGCCTGCCGCTGGCGCTGCGCGAGGCGCGGCGGGTCCGCTTCCTCGACGGCCGCGAGCTCGCCGCCGAGGAACGCTGGCAGGCGGAGAAGGCCCTGCTGCGCTCGCCGCTGCCGCCGGCGCTGCGCGCCTACCTCGCCTAGTCCCGGACGCGCGTCGCCTCCTCGAACGTCAGCCGGCAGGCTTTCTTCGCGGGGTATCCTCGTGGCCACGGAGGTCGGACGATGCGGAGACTGTCGGCGCTTTCCCTGGCCCTCGCGAGCCTCTGCACTCTCGCGCTCGCCCAGTCGCGCTGGCTCCCGGCGCCCGCGCGCGAGAAGCTGGAGCGATCGCTCGTGGAAGCGTTGCAGGCGGTCGACGAGGAAGGCAGGATGACGCCGGAGACGGCCCTCCAGGCGGCACGGACGGTCGTCGACGGAGTGGGGGCGACGCTGGAATCGCTGGGTCTCGAGGCGGTGATCGAGAGGGCACCGGTCTACCCGGGGCTCGAGCTCCCGGCCACCGGGACGGCCGCGCTCGACGCGCTGGTGGCCTATCAGCTCTGCAGCGTCCCGTTCGACCACGAGGCCCGGGACGACTCGCCGCGCGAAGGCCGCGAAGACCTGCGCACCTGGGCGCTGCTGCTCTCCGCCTCCACCTACCTGGTGAGCGGCTACCTCCGGCAGGGCTACCTGGAGGCCGGCGTGACCGACGAGCAGGCCGAAGCTCTCCTGCGGAGCGACGCCGTCGCCTCCCTGAGGGCGCGGATCGAGGCGAGCCCCGAGCTGCTGCAGTCGGTCAAGCAGCGGTGCGGGCCGCCGTTCCTGACCTTCCTGCAGTAGCCGACCACCCGCTCGCGAAGGACCGGCCGCGGCGGTGGCGCCCGCCGGAGGAGGCGGCTACCGCGGCTCTTCCGGCTGCCACACCGGGAGCCGGCCCGGGGTCCACGGGGCGCCGGCGGCCTCCATGTCGCGCTCGAGCGCCGGCAGCTCCTCCTCGATCACCCGGCGCAGCTCGGGCAGCAAGGTGGCGAAGGCGTCGGCGGCCCGCTGGTAGGCCTCGCGGTGCGTCGCGGTGGGCGCGGCGGTCGAGGTCCAGTGGCCGTAGACCACGCTGGCGACACGGTCGACGATCGCGGCCGGCGTCGGCTCGTTGTGCTTGCGGATCACCGGGTCGCCCTCGAGCACGATGTCGAGGTCGCGCAGGCGGTCGCGCAGCGTCACCGCGCGGTCGCGGAGCGACGGCTCGGCGGCCGGGGTCGCGGCATAGGCCTTCTCCAGGTAGTCGAGCCGCTCCTCCGCGTCGTGCAGGGCCTCGACCGAGCCCAGCACGGCCCGCTGCAGACGCGCCGTCTTCTTCTCGAACGCCACCAGCTCCTCGAGGTCGCCGGGCGGCAGGGCGGCGATGCCCAGCGGCACGGTCTGGAAGCTGCGCGCCTCGCCCAGCGGCGTGACCGTGCCGCGCACCCGCTTGGCCAGCGACACCGTGTAGGTGCCCGGCGCCGCCAGCGGGCCCATCGGCGGGGTCTCCCAGGGCGCCCGCTCCTTCGGCTCCTCGAGGACGGTGGGATCGGGCGCCGGGTAGCGCAGGTCCCAGGCGACGCGGTGGAAGCCCGCCTCGGTGGGGCCGGTCAGGCGCCGCACCACGTGGCCGTCGGGGTCGGTGACGGTGAGCAGCACCGCCGGCTCCTCCTCGCGCTCCTCGGCGCGCAGCTCGTCCCAGGTCGGGTACCCGACGCCGCCGGCCTTCGCCTCCGCCGACTCCTTCTCGCCGGTCACCGGCTCGATCTCCCGCTTGCGCCGCTGCTCGGCCCGGGTCTCGAGGTCCTCCTTCAGGTAGTAGGTGAAGACGGCGCCGAACGGCGGGTTGGGGGCGGTGAAGAAGGAGGTCCCCTGGAAGCCCTTGCCGGGGAAGCCGAGCTCGTAGCTCTCCATGTAGATCGGCGCCGGCCGCACCGGGAACAGCGTCGCCGCCGCCAGCGTCTCCCGGGTCAGCCCGCGCAGCGGAGA
Source organism: uncultured Acidobacteriota bacterium (assembly GCA_963843275.1). Taxonomy (GTDB): domain Bacteria; phylum Acidobacteriota; class Thermoanaerobaculia; order Multivoradales; family JBCCEF01; genus CAWJJM01. Next base: position 199,661 of record CAWJJM010000011.1, read on the forward strand.
CAGGTCGTCGAGCACGTAGATGCCGCGCCCGAACGTGCCCACCACCAGGTCGCCGGCGCGGCTCTGGATCTCCAGGTCGCGCACCGCGACGGTCGGCAGCCCCCCTTGAGCTGCACCCAGTGGGAGCCCCCGTCGCGGCTGAAGAAGAGCCCGAACTCGGTGCCCGCGAAGAGCAGCTCGGGGTCGACCGGGTCCTCGGCGACGGTGTAGACGGAGCCGCGCTCGGGGAGGTCGCCCGCGATCGACGTCCAGCTCCGCCCGCGGTCGCGGGAGACCAGCAGGTAGGGGTGGAAGTCGCCGCGCTTGTGGTTGTCGAAGGCCGCGTACACCGTGTCCGCGTCGTGCCGCGAGGCCTCGAGGTCGGAGACGTAGCTCATCTCGGGCACGCCGGGGAAGCGCTCGCTGCCGGCGCCAGGCGCCGCCGCCGTCGTCGGACACCTGGACCAGCCCGTCGTCGGTGCCGACGTAGAGCAGGCCCTCGACGCGCGGCGACTCGGTGATCGACACGATGTTGCCGTAGAAGGAGGTCGAGGCGTTCTTGGCCACCGCCTCGACGCTCCACACCCGGCCCATCACCGGCAGGCTGTTGCGGTCGAGCTGGCGGCTGAGGTCGCCGGAGACCTCCCGCCAGGTGTCGCCGCGGTCGTCGCTGCGGAACAGCTTGTTGGCGCCGAAGTAGAGGCGGGTCTGGGAGTGCGGGCTGATCAGCAGCGGCGCGCTCCAGTTCCAGCGCAACGCCTCGCCCGGCGCCGGCTGCGGCTGGATGTCGAGGATCTCGCCGTTCTTGCGGTCGTGCCGCACCAGACCGCCGTACTGGGCCTCGGAGTAGACGATGTCCGGGTCGGTGGGGTCGACCTGGGTCTCGAAGCCGTCGCCGCCCACGGTGACGAACCAGTCGCGGTTCGTGATCCCGTGGCCGCTGCGGGTGCGCGCCGGACCGCCGAGGGTGTTGTTGTCCTGGGTGCCGCCGTAGACGTCGTAGAAGGGCGTCGCGTCGTCGACCGCCACGCGGTAGAACTGGGTCACCGGCAGGTTGGCGAAGAAGTTCCAGGTGGCGCCGCGGTCGAAGCTCTCGTAGAGGCCGCCGTCGCAGCCGCCCAGCAGGTGGCGGGGGTCCGCCGGATCGATCCACAGGGCGTGGTCGTCGACGTGCTTGGCCGGCCCGCCGACCTTGTGCCAGCTCTTGCCGCCGTCTTCGCTCACCTGCATGAAGGTGTCGAGCGAGTAGACGCGGTCGGCGTCGAGCGGGTCGACCACCAGCTCCTGGTAGTACTGCGGGCTCGAGGAGACGTAGTCGCTGCGCTTCTCCCAGGTCTCGCCACCGTCGGTGGAGCGGAACACGCCGCCCTCGTCGCGGGCGGCCTCGACGATGGCGTAGACGCGGTCCGGGTCCGAAGGTGCGGCCGCCAGGCCGATCCGGCCCAGGTCGACCTTCTCGGGCAGTCCGCGGGTGATCTTCGCCCAGGTGGCCCCGCCGTCGCGCGACTTGTAGAGCGCCGACTCGGGGCCGCCGTCGATCAGGGTCCACACGTGCCGGCGGCGCTGGTAGGCGGCCGCCAGCAGCACGTCCGGGTCCCGCGGATCGACCACCAGGTCGGTCACGCCGGTGTCGTCGCTGATCGCGAGCACCTTCTGCCAGGTGGCGCCGCCGTCGGTGGTCTTGTAGAGGCCGCGGTCGCCGCCGGAGCGCCACAGCGGCCCCTGCGCCGCCACGTACACCACCCGCGAGTCGCGCGGGTCGACCACGATCTTGCCGATGTGCTCGGACTCGGGGAGGCCGACGTTCTTCCAGGTGACGCCGCCGTCGACCGTCTTGTAGACCCCGTCGCCGTAGCCGACGCTGCGCTGGGAGTTGTTCTCGCCGGTCCCCACCCACAGGGTCAGAGGATCGCGCGGATCGAGCGCCAGGCAGCCGATCGAGTAGGACCCCTGGCCGTCGAAGACCGGCGCCCAGCTCGTGCCGGCGTCCGTGGTCTTCCAGACGCCCCCCGAGGCGGCCGCCACGAACCAGCGCGAACGGTCGGTGGGGTCCACCACCACGTCGCCGATCCGCCCCGACGCGATGGCGGGCCCGAGGCCGCGCAGCTCGAGGCCGGCGAAGGTCTCCGCCGACATCACGTCGGGCTTCTTCTTCTCCTCCGCGGGCGCTTTCTTCTTGCCGCGGGCGGCGGCGGGGACGGCGGTCGCACAGGCGAGGACGAGCAGCACGAGGAGCAGCCGGGTGCTCCGGCGGGATCGGGTCACGGATCTTCCCCTTCGCAGATGTTCACGGACACGGCGGGCCGCCGGCGATCCTACAACCGGCGTCCCCGGGGCCTCAGGCCGCCGGCGGTGCGGGGGCCCCGTCGGGAACGGCCCCCGCGGCGAGCCGGCGGAACGCGGCCAGCGCGTCGCGGAACTGGTCGCGCGCGCGGGTCAGGTACTCCTGCGCCTCGTCGACGTAGCCGTCGGTGGAGGCCGACCAGACGCGGTTGAGGTGCCGCTCGCCGGCGGCGAAGTGGCTCATCACCTCGGCGTAGGCCTTCAGGCCCCAGCTGTGGGCGATCACCTCGCGCGAGGTGGCGAAGGTGGCCAGGTCGCCGAGGAAGTCGCGGTCGATCCGGTGGCGCAGGTCGTAGACGTCGATGCGCTCCTTCTCGTGCTCGAGCGCCTCGGCGCCCGCCACCAGCCGCTCGAGGCTCTCACCGAGGGTGGAGATGCCGGTGGTCAGCCGCTCCTCGTGCGTCGCCTCGCGGCGCATCGCCACCCGCACCAGGACGACCCCCAGGATGCCCGTCGCCAGGGCCGCCAGGTACGGGACGAGCGGAAGGCCCTCGCGCTGCTCGACGGCGAAGAAGGCGCCGGCGAGGAAGCCGCCCACGATCAAGACGTATCCGATGGCGCGCATGGTCGCTGGCTCCTCAGGCGGTGAAGACGACGGTCAGAGAGTAGCCCACCCCGACCAGGGCCTCGCCGACGATGAACCCGGCGGCGATCGGCACCCCGACGTCGTCCGCCCAGCGGTGGCCGAGCCGCCAGTCGGTGAGCACCCGGGCGAGGGTGCCGAGCGTGTAGGTGAGCACGATGTTGAAGGGCAGGTAGAAGCCGAGGCCGACCAGCACGCCGAGGCCGCCGATGCCCGAAGCCGACAGCAGCGCGCCGAGCCCGGCGCCCGAGGCGTACTTGGCGAGCGGCACGTCGCCCCCCAGGATCCCCTGGATGACGCTGGCCAGCGCCTGCCCCTGGGGCGCCGGCAGCTCGGCGCTCCCCAGGTGGTAGGCACGGTCGAGCACCACGATCAGGGCCATGATGAGGATCGGCCCCAGCCAGGTGCCGAGGAACTGCGCCGCCTGCTGACGGCGCGGGATCGCTCCCACCAGGTAGCCGCACTTCAGGTCGAGCATCAGGTCGGTGGCCTGGGCCATGGCGACGCACATCGCGGCACCGACCATGACCGCGGCGACCACCGTGGCACGGTCGCCCATCCCGGAGGCGACGAAGATGAGGATGGTGATGCCGATCAGGGTCATCCCCGACAGCGGCGACCAGTTGGTGCGCCCGATGCACTCCGACAGGATCACTCCGGCCACCCAGATCCAGAGCGTCCCCAGCAGCGCCATCAGGACGCCGCGCACCAGCCCCATCTCCTGGACCGACATCACGGCGATCACCGCGAGCGCGACGAAGGCGCCGGCGATGCCGAGGTAGAGGAACTGGATCGGCATCTCGTCCTGCGACAGCTCGGTGCGCGTCTTCGCCGCCGTCTGCATGCTGCGCACCGCCGAGACCACCAGCGGCAGGGCCAGCACGATGCCCATCACCGCGCCGCCCACCAGCATCCCGATCCCCACCGGCCGGAACAGGTTCAGGCGCAGCCAGGTGGCGATGTCGGTGCCGGCCAGGACCTCGGGACCAGGCATCAGCCCCGCTCCGGAGAGCACCGGGGCCAGCACCCAGTAGCAGACGTAGCCGCCGACGATGAAGAAGAAGCCCCCGCGGCCGGCGAGGTAGGCCACGCCGACGGTCAGCAGCGACAGGTACCAGATGCCGTTCATGTAGGGCGGCAGCCCCAGGACGGCGCCGAGGTTCCAGTTCTCCACCCCGGTCATCAGCGTCACCAGGTGGACCATCGCCGAGACCCCCGCGGCGCCGAGCAGCAACCAGGCCTTGCGGATCCCGGCCCCGGGAGCCTTGAGCACGGCGGCGGTGGCGATCCCGCCCGGGAAGGCGAGCCGGTTGAAGTCGATCATCTGCTTGCGCAGCGGAATGATGAAGGCGATCCCCAGGATGCCGCCGGCGATCGACCCCAGCACGACCAGGGGCCGCGAGAAGTCGCTGTAGCCGAGGATGAACAGCGCCGGCACCGAGAACATCATCCCGGCCGAGGCGCCGTTGACCGCCGACGCCAGCGTCTGGTTGATGTTGTTCTCGATGATCGAGTTGCGCCCCATCATGCCGCGCAGGACGCCGAAGCCGAGGATGGCCGCCAGCTCGGAGCCCTCGATCGAGAAGCCGAGCTTGAGGCTGAGGTAGCCGATCGACAGCGTGATCAGCGAGCCGATGCCGTAGCCCGCCAGGATGGCGGGCCAGGTGAACTCCGGGTACGGTCCGTGCCGGACGATCCGGCCCCCCGCCGTCTGCTCAGCGTCTGCCACGGTCTCCCTCCGCCTTGGTTCCGGATCCCACGAGAAAAAAGCCGCCCGGAGTATACCCGGCGCCCGGGGCCGGGCGGGGGCCCGCCCGGGTCCGGCGGGGAGGCGCCGCCCCGGTGTCCCTCAGTCCGGCGGGACGGCGGCGGGCGGACCGGCCGGCACGCCCGCCAAGAGCTCGAAGCGGGTCAGCTCGCGGGCCGCCTCGGCGGCGCGCCCCTGCCGGGCCGCCACCTCGTAGCGCTGGAAGGCGAGGCCGGCGAGGACCTCGTCCCCGCGGCCCGGCGGCAGCCCGGCGAGGAAGGGATCGGCGGCCGGCGGCAGCCGCTCGAGGACCCGCTCCAGGAACGGCGGCAGCTCGTCCCACGCCAGCACCCCGCCGAGACCGGCGCCGCGGGCCCGGCGCTCGGTGCGCGGCGTGGACCACTCGATCCAGGTGCGGTCGTCGGTGTTGACCGGGCTGGAGGGGAACAGCCCGCGGGCGTCCCCGAGGTTCCCCGCATAGGCGGCGAGCGGCCGCCGGGAGAGCCAGGTGCGGGCCGGCAGCGCGCCGGTCGTCTCGAGCCGGGCCAGCTCCGCCGCCAGGGCCGCGGCCGGCAGCGGCCTCTCCTCGGGGCTCGCCACCAGGGCGTAGACCGGGAAGCGCGGCGAGAAGCCGCGGCGCCACAGGGTCACCTGCGGGAAGACCTCGCGCAGCGTCCGCACGATGCTCCCCAGCTCGCGCTCCGAGAGGTCGAACAGGGTCAGCCACTGGGCGAAGATCCCCCCGGGGCGGAGGTGGTCGCGCACCGCCGTGAAGTGCTCGCGGGTGTAGAGACTCCCGACGCCCTCCCGATAGGTCAGGAAGATGTCGCCGATCACCACGTCGAAGCGCTCCGTGGTGCCCTGCAGCCAGGCGCGGCCGTCGTCGAGCACCAGCTCCACCCGCGGGTCGGCGAGCAGGCCGTTGAGGTAGGGCGCGAAGTAGCGCGCGTCGAGGGCCGCCACGTCCGGGTCGATCTCGGCGACGACCACCCGGCGCACCGGGAAGTCGAGCGCCCCGCCGGCGGTGATCCCGGTGCCCATGCCGAGATAGAAGACGCTGCCCGGCGCGCCGTGCAGGGCGAGGGGAAGGTAGCTCTGGATGCGCAGGTTGAGCGCGGAGGCGCTGGTGCCGAGCAGGTAGGAGTTGTTGACCTTCAGCCGCAGATCGTCGCCGCGCCGCACCACCGCGGCGGTGCCGTGGACGCTCTCGCGCACCGCCACCAGGGTCTCGCCCTGCGCCGCGTCCAGGTGCACCCGGGGCAGCCCGGCCGGCGTCGCGACCAGCAGCGCGAGGAGCACGGCGCCGGCGGCGCGGAGCGGCCAGGCGAGCGCACGCCCGGGCGCCACGACGGCCGCCGCCAGGTAGGCCCCGGCCACCCAACGCAGGCTGTCGGCGACACCGAAACGGCCGAGCAGGAAGAAGCCGGCGACCAGCGATCCCGCGATCGCCGCCACCGTGTTGACGGCGGCGAGGCGACCCACGGTGGCGCCCGCCGAGCCGGGCCGTCCCTCGGCGAGCCGCAGCAGGTAGGGGAACACCGTCCCCACGGCGGTCGACCGGCAAGGCCAGCACCGCCGCGGCGAGGGCGAAGACCGCCGCCAGGTAGGCGCCCCACCCTCGACCCGCCCCCACCAGCTCGAGGCCGTCCGTCAAGCGGTCGAAGACGAAGGGCGTGATCGCCACCAGGGCGCCGCCGGCGAGCAGCAGCCACGGCAGGACGCGCGCCGGTGCGGCGGCCGCCCGGCACAGCCGGTGGGCCACCGCCGCGCCCGCCGCGAGGGCGAGCAGGAAGACGGTGAGGACGGCCGCGAAGGTGTAGACCGAGTTCTGCAGCACCTGCGCGAAGAGGCGGTTGGCGAGCACCTCGAGGGCGAGCGTGAGGAAGCCGGAGAGGGCCGCGAGCGCTGAGAGCCCCGGCGCGACGCCGGCGCCATGCCCCTCCCGCCGCCGGCGCCGCGCGCCCCACGGCGCGCGGCGGGGTCGCCCGGCCCAGCCACCAGGCGCCCGCCGCCACCGCCAGGTCGACCGCCATCGCGGCAGGTAGGCGCGCCGGAAGCCGATCCAGGGCGGCAGGAAGAAGCCGGCAGCCACGACCCCGACGGCGCCGCCCACCGTGTTGACGACGTAGAGGGCCGAGACCCGCGCCCCGAGCTCCGCGCGGCGGCGGACCAGGTGCTCGGCCATCAGCGGCAGCGTGCCGCCGAGGAAGAAGGCCGCCGGCAGCAGCAGGGCGGTCGCCACCACGACCTTGACGGCCAGCGCCGCCGGCGTCCCGTTGCCCAGGTGGGCCTGGAGGGGCGCGGCACGCCGCGGTAGGCCGCCAGCAGGACGAAGTAGGCGGGCCGCGATGCGCCACCGCCGCCTCCAAGGCGGCGTGAGCCGACCAGCGGCCGGCGCAGGCGCGCGGCGCGCCGTCCGAAGACGCGCCGCCCGCCGCCAGACCGAGGAAGAAGACCGCCAGAGTAGGGCCGCGGCGTGCGCCGTCGCACCGAAGAGCCGGGTCAGCTCCTTGAGCCACAGCACCTCGTAGACCAGAGCGGCCGCGCCGGAAACAAAGAACAGCGCCAGCCACGGCAGCCAGCCACCGGCCGGCCGCGGGTCGCCGCCGCGGTGGTTGCGGCCCCGCGCCACCTTTACTTTCCGCCGTCTGGGGCAGCGAAGCCGCGCGCTGGGCTCACACCGTCGTAGACCTGGACCGGCCCTTCGAAGCCCTGGGTGACGTAGAGACGACCGTGGCCGTCGAGTGCCAGGTCGAGGACGCCGTAGAGGAAGCCGGGCGCGTTGCCGATGCCGTAGTGCTCGGTCGAGGCACCGCTTGCCCACCACGTCCCAGCGGGTGAACAGGATCCGCTGCTGGTCGAGCACCCACAGGTGGTCCTCGGCGTCGAGCGCCGCGGCGATCGGGAAGCCGTCGCGACAGGGACCGGTACCCGTGGATCCCCACCCGGTCGCGCGGTCGAGCCGTCCAGCGTGTAGGTGTAGACCTGCCCGTAGGTGGCGATCGCCACCAGCACCCGGTCGCCGTAGACGTCGACCTTGCCGCTGATCACCTCGTCGCGGCGCGTCCCCGGGCTGCGGTCGGCAGCGAGGTCGATGGCCGAGCCCACCCGACCGTCGCGGTCGGCCAGGTAGAGGTAGCGATTGGCGTCGTCGATCAGGTAGAGGCGCGACCCGTCGGGCGACAGCGCTAGCGAGCCGATCATCGGCGGAAGCTCGACGTCGGGGAGACCGGTGAGCTCGATGGCCCGCCGAAAGAGGCCGTCGAAGTCGAGCTCGAGGACGGCGGAGTGCCCCTCGTGGTTGGCCACCACCAGGATCAGGCCGTCCGGGTCGACCGCCACGTCACGCGGCGAGGAAAACACCTGGCCGCCGGGGATCTGGTAGCGGAAGATCCCCTCCGCATCGAAGATGACGATGCGGTTGGTCCGCATGTCGGCGACGAACACCTCGCCGGTATGGAGGTCGGCGGTCACGCCGGCCGGGTAGAGCAATTGGTCGCTGGCCACCGGCAGGTCGAGTCGCGCGACGTAGGGCGGCATCGTTCGCCGCGCGGAGCGCGGCGGCGAGCGCCACCAGCCCGACCACCAGCGCAGCGACCCGTCTCATGGGCCGAGCCCGGCGTGCAGGCGGCGGAAGAGCTGCACGCGACCGTTGCCCTGGTCGGCGACCACCAGCAGGTCGGTCGCCGAGCAGCGCGGCGTCGGCGGGAAACAGCAGCAGTCCCGGATCCCAGCCGCGGCGCGATCCGGTGCCGAGCGGCTTGCCGTCGGGGCCGAGCACGATCACCGGCCGCCGTGGCGGTCGACCACCCAGGTCTGGCCACCCGGGTCGACCGCCAGGCCGGTCGGCCACGCCGGGACCGGGCCGTCGCCGGGCAGCCCCCAGCGCTCCTCGACCGTACCGTCGGCGCGGTGGCGCCGAACCACCGCGTCCTCGGCCACGGTGCTCAGGAATCCGTTGGACAGTGCGGCCAGGCCGGTCACCCGGCCGGAGACCGGACGCCTGCGCGATCACCTTGCCGCCGCGGTCGAGGTTCAGCACCCGGTTGCCCGCCACGTCGTCCACCAGTAGACCGCCGCCGGCGATTCCAGCCAGCACACCGGCCACGGTACCCTCGGGCAGCGGGACCCGGCGCTGCAGCAGCGACTCGCCCTCGAGCGCCAGCAGGGTCTTCTCTCGCCGCGTAGGGCAACCACGTAGCGGGCGCCGTCCCAGGCGAGGCCGACCGGCGGTGCCGGCAGGGCCAACTCCCGCGCGACCACCCACGATACCCCCTGCTGGCGCAGGCGCAGCAACCGCGGCCCGAACGCGTCGGCCACGGCGAACTCCTCGCCCGAGGCGGCCGCCACCGCCACCGGCCAACGCAGGGGTTGCTCCTCGCTGCCGCGGATCGACTCCCCAACGCCAGCATCGTCGAACGGTGGCCTGGGCCCGCACCGACGCGGCGGCGCTCAGCAGGGCCAGGACGCAGCTGCAGGCAGACCAGCGCGCGGCGGTTCATCGTCCACCTCCCACCTTGTTGGTGTGACAGCCGATGCACAGCTCTCCCTGGCCGGAGCGGTGCAGGTAGTACTCGTACGGCGCGTCGTGGACGCCGTGGCAGAGCGGCAGGTCATCGGGTCGCCGTTGCTCGGGTCGCGCGTCCCCTCGCCCAGGGGGTGGGTGATGCCGTGCTGCGGGGCTGTGGCACTCGCCGCAGACGCTCGATGAGTCGTCCGCGAACAGCACCGGCTGGTCGCCGCCGTGCGGGCGCGTGGCAGTTGGTGCAGTCGAGACCGTCGGCGTGGCGTCGTGTGGCGCCCGCTTCTCGCCGGACTTGCGCCGCCCGGGTCGTGGCAGGAGAGGCAGAGCGCGGTCTCCTCATCTTGCAGCAGCCCGGCGCCGTCGCCGGTGTGCGGGTTGTGGCAGGCGGCGCAGTAGCCGCCGCCGGCCGGGACGTGCGGGAAGGGCGCGTCGCGGCGAGGCCTCCACCTCGTCCTCGTGGCACATGCCGCAGAGCTCGTGACTGCGGTGCCACGCGTGGCGAACGGGTCGGGCGCGTTCGGGCCGGGATGGCAGGTGGCGCAGTCGCGGTCCTCGAACGGCGGGTGGAGCGTCTGCCGGAGGAGGCCCGGCCGGCTCGAGGCGTGCGGGTCGTGGCACTGCTGGCAGGCCGCGCGCTCGACCGGGTAGCCCTCGTGGGCGGAGCGAAGCGAGGCGTCCATGGCGTGGCACTGGGTGCACACGGCGCCGCCCGGCTTCGCCAGCAGACCGGGAGCGTCGCCGGCGTGCGGCTCGTGGCAGACGGCGCAGCGCCCCTGGGCGAAGGGCACGTGGCGCACCGGGCGCTCGCGCCAGGTGGCGACCTCGTCGTGGCACTGCACGCACAGGTCGGAGCCGGCCGCGACCAGGAGGCCCTTGTTGGGGCCGCCGTGGGGCTCGGTGGCAGGCGCGCACTGGCCCTCGGCACCGGCCGGTGGACCACCGGGCGCTTGGCGGGCGGCGACGTCGCCGTGGCACTCGATGCACAGCGGCCCCGGGCGCTCCCGCAGCAGCTTGTCGAAGCGGGAGACGTGGGGGTTGTGGCAGGCCGTGCACTGGCCCGAGGCCGCGGGCTGGTGCCGCACCGGCGCCGAGATTTCGGCCTCCAGATCGTGGCACTCGAGGCAGGCCTCGAGCTGGTCGACCCGCTGGCCGCGGCGGCAGCTCCGCGGCGGGCGGCGGTGACCGACGCAGGATGACGGCGGCGCCGGCGGCGAGCAGCCCCAGCGCCCCACCGAGACGGCTTCACAGAGGACTTCACTGGCGCACCTCCCGGCTCTGGAGCCGTGGTGTGGCACACGGTGCAGTCCCCGTCCGCGAACGGCGGGTGCAGCTCGGGCAGCAGCATCCCGGCCATCCGGGACGCATGGGGGTCGTGGCAGCTCCCGCAGTCGAGCGTGCTCGCGGGCAGGCCCAGGTGCTGGCCGGTGAACTCGGGCGACTCGGTGTCGTGGCACATGGCGCAGGTCTCGGCCACCGGCTGCTCGAGGAGCTTCGGGTTGCGGGTCATGTGCGGCCCGTGGCAGGTGATGCACCCGTCGTCGGGGCGCCGGCCGGATCGTGGACCGTCTGGCTCGCAGCTGCTCCTCCACGTCCTGGTGGCAGGTGGTGCACAGCGGCCGCACCTGGGCGCGGAGGAAGGGTTTCAGCTGCGCTCGCGTGGGGCTGGTGGCAGGCGGCGCAGTCGCCCGCGGCCGCCGGCGGGTGCGAGGAGCCGCCGGGCGGCGCCACCGTCGGTACGTCGTGGCACTGGCCGCACAGCTCGGCGCCGGGAGCTACCAGCAGCCCCGCCACCTCGGAGGCGTGCGGCGCGTGGCAGGTGGCGCAGTCGCCGTCCGCGAACGGCGGGTGCTGGGGCAGGCCCTCGGCCACCTGGAGCATCGGCTCGTGGCAGGAGCGGCACAGTCCACGCCCTGGGCGCGCAGCAGCTTCGCCGGCGCCGGCGTGCGGCAGGTGGCAGCTCGTGCACGAGCCGCTCGCCACCGGGGCGTGGACCACCGGCAGCCCGGAGCGGGTGCCGACGTCGCCGTGGCACTCGCCGCACAGCTCGTCCTGGCTCGCGACGCAGCACCGCGGGCGGCCGGTGCCGTGCGGGTCGTGGCAGGCGGTGCAGTCCTCGGTGCGCCGGGTAGTGGATCACCGCCGCGCCCGACTCGGCGCGGGTCGTCGTGGCAGGTCACGCACAGCTCCCGCGGCTCGGCCGCGAGCAGGTGCGGTGGTCGGACTGGTGGCCGTCGTGGCAGCTCGTGCAGTCCTCGGTCGCGGCCGGGTGGGGTTGGGTGCCCGCCAGCCGGTCGCCCACGTCGCTGTGGCAGGTGGTGCACAGCTGCGTCGTCGGGGCGATGAGGAGCGGCGCCGTCTCCGAGGTGTGCGGGTCGTGGCAGTCGAGGCAGGAGCCGGCCGCGACCGGCGGGTGCACCGAGCCACCGGCGGCCCGGCGCGCGTCCGGAGCTCGTGGCACTGGAGGCAGACGCTCGGCGGCGGGCTGGGGGCTGGCCAGCGGCTGGCCCCCTGGTGGCAGGTGGCGCAGTCGAGCTCCGGGATGGACCGACGCGGACAGCAGGTGCTCGGCCGGCGGCGCTGTGCGGCTGGTGGCAGCGTGGCGCAGTCGGCGCCCGCCACCGAGAGGCCGTCGTGCTGAGCGGCGAAGCCGTCCTGCCGTCGTGGCACGAGCCGCACAGCGCGTCGCGCGGCGCGATCAGCAGCGCGGGCTGAGTCGCTGCCGTGTGCCCGGTGGCACGAAGTGCACGCCTTCGGCGGCCGGGGGCGTGGGGAACGTTGCCGTCGAAATCTGCGTCCTGGTGGCAGCTGGTGCACAGCTCCCGCTCGGGCTTGGAGAGCATCGCCGGCTGGTTCGAGCCGTGCGGATCGTGGCAGGTCGAGCACTTCTCGACCTCGGGATGCCGGTGCGAGGCGTCGAGACCGAGCTGGCCGCGATCGTGGCAGTCCAGGCACAGCTCGGGCTCCTTCTTGACCAGCCGCAGCGCACCCACCAGCCCGTGTGGCTTGTGGCAGGAGGCGCAGTCACCCGAGGCGAGCGGCGCGTGCGGCACGCTCACGTTCTGGCCGACGCCCTCGTGACACTGCAAACAGCGGGTGCCCTTGTCGAAGCGTGACCCCTTCTTGAGCTGGGCCGCCGCCGGGGCGGCGACCAGCAGGCTTCCCAGCGCGCCGAAGCCGAGCGCGATGACGATGATCCGGAACCTGCGCATGGCGCACCTCACGATCGCAGCTCACATCTCGTGGCCGCCGTGCGCCTCGGGGTCGGGCTCGGCCGACTGGGCGCCGCGGATCGAGAGCGAGGCGACGACGTCGTCGTAGATCTGGATGTCCGACTGGCTACGCAGCTTGGTCAACGCCTCGGCGAGCCGGGACTGGAACTTCGTTTCGAACACGGCCGAGTGGACGTTGCCCGACACCTGCTGGAACGGGTAGGGGTCCTGCTGCTGCTTGTCGAGGACGCGCAGCACCACCCAGCTGGTGCCGGTGGCGTAGGGACCGAGAACGGCGCCGACGTCGGCGTCGAGCAGTTGGCGCTGGACGG
>CAWJJM010000012.1:0-2036331 GCA_963843275.1 uncultured Acidobacteriota bacterium
CGATCGTCGTAATATCGGCATCCAAGTCAGCAAACAAATGTGGATCTGAGGATACGGCACCGTGCGCGCAATCAAGCGCGATACGAAGACCAGAGAAATCCTCATCTACCGTTTGTTTCAAGAATTGCAGATACTTTTGACCACCCTCAAAGTAATCACTTACAAGTCCAAGATCCATTCCAGTTGGTCTTGGCAAATGATCCTCAACTTGATCAATTAGTTCTTCGATTTCATTTTCTTGATGATCTAATAGTTTAAAGCCGTATGATCCAAAGAATTTAATACCGTTATCACACCACAGGATTGTGTGATGCTGAAATCATAACCCCTGCTTGTGCGCCGAGAGCTTTCGTTAAGTAAGCGACACCAGGTGTTGAAATGACACCTAATCGCATTACCTCCGCTCCAATCGATAACAAACCGGCTACTAACGCCCCTTCAAGCATATGACCTGATATTCGTGTGTCTCGTCCTATGATAATTTTCGGTTTTTGGGTTTCTTTCGTCAGAACATAACCACCGAAACGTCCTAATTGAAATGCTAATTCAGGTGTTAGTTCGGTATTCGCTACACCTCTGACTCCGTCTGTTCCAAAATATTTACCCATGTAATCATTCGCTCCTTCTTCCCTTTTCACAATAAGTGGATACTCATAAAATTTGGTACGATCGCATCGCCCGGTCAATCCACTCGTTACGCAGTTCTTTTGCTGATGGTTAAGGTCGCTTTCATAAGATCACGCTTATACGTAAATGCTTCAGGGACTTTGACTTTGATTTCAACGTCATGTTCTCCCTCAGATAAATTCTCTGCATCAATAAAAGCTGTAATTTTTTCTTCTGACAAATCATCTAGTTGATCTTTGTCTCCTGTAACCGTTAAATCCATGAGACCATCATCTGGTTTTCGGATCGTTCCTTCCTCATCTTCTGCTAGTCCTAGAACTTTAATTGGAAGGTCCTTAAATGTTTTTGAACTAGCTGTTTCATTGGTCGTATCCCCAGAGGACTCTTCTACTTTCTCGACATCAATTTTGATTTTCACCTTTCCAGGCGTCGTGTAAAACGCTCCATCTGGCAATGGTATTTCCGTTTCAATCGTTTTATCTTCTGTTATGTTACTTAGATCCACCGGTATATTTACTGAATCCAAGCTCTCCAAAAGCTCTTTCGGAGCATGGATGGTGATTTCATCTTTCTCTGCCGTGATCGACTTCAATTCCATCCCGTCAGGCAGTTTTCCTTTTTGTTCAATAGATACCGGAACTTTCTTGTTCGGATTCTCAATTGGAACCGTTACTTCTGTTGTGGACGGATCGATTGAAATGTCAATCGGATCATAACTTTTATTCAACGCTTGTATTCGAACCTCTCTAGTAAAGGTTTCCTTCGAATCTGCGACATTAACAAATGCACGCACATACTTGATTTCGTCAACGATTTCTTTCGCACCTGTTATCTCGATTTCTTGTTGTTTAATTTCCGGTGTACCTGTAATGTACCCTTCAGGTAATTGGTCTTCGTCCAAAAGCTGAACGGTCACAGGGAATGTTTCGGTCTTCTTCTCATGCAAGGTGACCGTAACCGCTTCCTCTTCAAAAGTGTATTCTACTCCGTTTGGTATGTTATCCATCTTCAATGTCGCATCGTATTGACCTGGAGCTTTCCCTGATAGATCAATATAAGCTGTTTGACCTCGTTGAAGTCCTAACTTGGTCAGATCTGCTCGAGAACCTTGGAATTTCACCTCAACGGTTTTCGGTAACCCCATCAAAACATATTTATCTTTATCGTATTCAGCATCAAGTGAAACGGTTTTATAAATGTCTTGTCCATTACGAATACTGGAGTCTCCACTGGTATCTTGATTCGTAATATTGACAGAAGTGTACATCATCAATGCGACCAAAAACGCTGTGATTTTTACAAACCAATGACTCTTCAGCAGTCTATCCATTTTTCTTCCCCCTCCAGTTCCACTTCGATGAGGAAGTTGCTTTTGATTTGTTCATGATTTCAGCCTCTAGTAGCTTCCGTAACATTTCTTCGTCTAAGTTCCTGTAGAGCTCACCATTTTTCGTTAGAGAAATATGTCCAGTTTCCTCCGAAACAATCAATGTAAGACCGTCTGTCACTTCTGAAATCCCTAGCGCAGCACGATGTCGCGTACCAAGTTCCTTTGAGATAAACGGGCTTTCAGACAACGGTAGATAACTAGCAGCGGCTAGTATTTGATCATCATTGATAATGACCGCTCCATCATGCAACGGCGTGTTCGGTATGAAAATATTAATTAATAACTCGGAACTTAAATGAGCGTTAATCGGAATACCGGTTTCCACATAATCATCTAACCCGGTTTCTCTCTCAATGGTAATGAGCGCTCCAATCCGACGTTTGCCCATATAACTCGTCGCTTTCATCAGTGCTTCGATCGTTTTCTGGTTCTTCTCTTCTTCCGCAATCATCCCACGCGAAAAGAACCTTCCTCGTCCGAGCTGTTCTAACGCTCGACGCAATTCGGGCTGAAAGATGATGATGATTGCTAGGATTCCGTATGTAATCGCCTCATTCATCAACCAGTTCAACGTGTTTAGCTTGAAAATCCCACTGAAGAACCAGACGGCAACTATCACGGTGATCCCTTTCAAAAGCTGAATCGCCTTTGTCCCTTTAATCAGCATGATAAGTTTATATATGACATACGTGACTAAGAGGATATCAATAATATCATTTATGTAGTTTAATACATTAAAGTCTCCAACGGGAAACATTGCGCCATCCTCCAAACTGATCAACTAATAATTATTGTTTCCAACAAGGGTCAGTTTGTTACTTATGTAACTCTTTCATTATATCATATTTCCTAGCTATTTCTATTTTTCGACACGTCCTTTACATATGTCTCCGTACAAAAGAAAAAGGATTAACCGGTAGAAGAGTTATAGCTCGTCCATCCCATTGCAAGTTGGACGTTTCTATCCTCTTTTACAGTTAACCCTGTTCCGTTAATCATCGGTCGATTCAAACCAGTTCTTTATGCCTGTGAATCCCTCTTTCAAGCGATACCATACCCACTCTGTAATCTGATGGATTTCTTCGCTCTCTCCTGCTATATGACCAGCTGATGCTAAATAATGACTTCCATTAATAACTGTCACATCACCCTCGACCAGTCCAGCTATTTCAACGTCACCATTTCGAACGACCAAATCGCCTTTTACGGTTTCCCCTTCTGGAACGATAACTTTCTTATTTTCTTCATCAATGTGTACCTGAGCGCCATTCGCACTGACCGAAATGGGATTACTCTTATGCGTCCCCCATTCACTATAAAGTGAACCTGACATCAAGAGTAAGAACAACACAGCTGCGGTAAGCAGAGGGTGATGTTTGAACCATCTCTTTCTTTTAGTGGATGATTTTTCTCTCGGTAACCGATCCATCACTTTTGTTGTAAAACCATTTGGCGCATTAATCGAATGATAGGCGAGCAACATCCGATCGACATTCTTCAATTCTTCAAACTTCTTGCTACAGTCCGAACAGCTTTTTATATGTTGAAGTAATTCAATTTTCTCCAGTGGCTCAATGCTTTCGTCAATCCATTTATGCATATAGGATGAATATTTCCTATCACAGTTCATCGTATATCCTCCCTATAAACACCAGATCCTTCAACCGTTTTCGGAGCGCTTCTCGTCCACGGTGGATTCGAGTTTTCACTGTTGAAACTGGGGACCGTAGTATCTCGCTGATTTCTTTTAAAGAGAGCTCCTCCAAATATTTCAAGGCAATCGCTGATCGATATTTAGGAGGAAGATGTGAATCTTCTTTTAGCAATACATTTCTAGCCTTCAACTCATCGTGTCTCACCGCACTCCGCGGCGCCTCCCCGGTCGCGGCCGTGGACGACCTCGAGGAGCTCCTGGCGCTGGTCTGGAAGGGGATCGGACGATGAGGGCGCGCCGGGTGGTCCTTCTCCTGATGGTGACGTTGGCCCCCTTGGCCGACGCCCAGGCCCCGCCCGCGGCCGGTCCGGGAGGGGCGCAGATCGACCTGTCGCTCGCCGAGGCCCTCCGCCGCGGGCTCGACGCCAACCTCGCGGCACTGACCGCGGCGGGCCAGGTCGACGAGGCGGCCGGCGCCCGCCGGCGGGCGCGGCGCGTCTCTCCCGGAGCTGTCGGGGAGCGTCGCGAGGCCGGCAGAAGATCAACCTCGCCTCCTACGGCTTCGCCGCGGACGCCCTTCGTCGAAGGGTCGCCCTGGTCGGGCCGTTCGACGTCTTCGACGCCCGCTCCGACCTGGACCAGACGCTGTTCGACGCCGCGGCGATCGGGCCGCGCCCACGCCGCCGCCCGAGAGCTGGCGGCCCGCCGGCTCAGCTACCGCAGACGCGGGACCAGGTCATCGCGGCGGTCGCCGATCTCTACCTGCGGGCGCTGGCCGACGCCGAGCGCGGGTCGAGGCGGCACGCGCCGAGGTGAGACCGCCGAGGCGGCGCGGCGGACGGCGAGCACCGGCAGGAGGCCGGGACGCGGCGCGGCATCGACGTGCTGCGCGCCCAGGTGACCTCGCCGCGGCCGGCAACGGCTGATCGAGGCGAACGAGCGCGCAGCGCAAGGACGAGCTGGCCCTGGCCCGCGCCATCGGCCTGCCGCTCGACCGCCGCTGCGCCTGACCGACGCGTGCCCTTCGCCCGCTGCCGGCCGGCGACGTCGACGCGGCCCTGGCCGAGCGCGCGCGGGCGCGCTCCGGACCTGGCGGCGGCGCGAGGCCCGCGTCGGGGCGGCCGAGGCGGGGCTCGCGCGCCGCGCCGGCGGCAGCGCCTGCCGAGTCTCGGCGCGCGCACGCCGACTTCGGCCCGATCGGTCCCAGCCCGTCGGGCAGCCGCCGAGGACACCTACAGCGTCGGCGGCCGCCGGTGCGCATGCCGTTGTTCGAGGGCGGCCGCATCGCCGGAGACGTCCGCGCCGCCCGCGGGCGGCTCGACGAGGCCCGGGCGACGCTCGACGACCTCGCCCGCCAGGTCGAGCTGGAGGTGCGAGGCGCCTGCCTGGACGTCGCCGCCGCCGGCCGAGCGGGTCGGGGTCGCCGCCGAGGCGCGGCGATCTCGCCGGCGGCAGCTCGAGCTGGCGCGGGACCGCTTCGCCGCCGGGGTCGGCCGACGGCCTCGAGGTGGTGCAGGCGCAGGAGGACGTCGCCGCGGCCGCCGAGCGCTACGTCGCCGCGTTGTACGACTACAACCGGGCGAAGGTCGCCCTGGCCCTGGCGCTGGGCGTGGCGGAGGGCTCCGCCAGCCGCTTCCTCGTAGGGGAGAGCCCGATGAGCACCACCCGCCGCACCGCTCCCCGGTACCCGGGACGGAGAGCCCGACGAACCGACCGGCGCCCGCTGCACCGCCGCTTGCTGGCCGGGCTGCGCCACCCGCCGTGGAGCCGCGGCGAGCGCTCCTGCGCTCCCCGGGTTCCTCGGCGCTCGCCCTGGATCCTGCTGCTGCTCGGGGGCGGCTGCTCTGGCGCCACGTCTGCGGTCCGCGTGTCGACCGACGACGCGTTCGTGGACGGCGACATCGTCACCGTCTCGGCGCGCATCCACGGCACCGTCCAGGCCGTGCACGTGCAGGAGAACGACCCGGTGAAGGCCGGGGAGGTCCTGGTGGAGCTCGATCCCGACGACCTGCGGCTGGCCGTGCAGCGCGCCGCGGCGGACCTGCAGGCGGCGCGCGCCGCGGCGGACGCCGCCCGCGCCCAGGTCCCGGTCACCTCGACGGCCGCGTCGTCGGCGGTCTCCTCGGCGCGCGCCGGCGTCGAGCAGGCCCAGGCCGCGCTCGACGCCGCCGAGCAGGCGGTGGCCGCGGCGCGCTCGCACCTCGAGCAGGCCGAGGCCCACCGCGACCAGGTGCAGCAGGACCTCGAGCGCCTGCGCCAACTGGTGGAGAAGGAGGAGGTGCCGCGCCAGGACTACGAGCACGCCCGCACCGCCGCCAAGGCGGCCGAGGCCGCCGTCGCCGAGGCGCGCCAGCAGGTCGAGCAGGCGTCGAGCCGGCGTCAGGAAGCCACCGGCGCGCTGGCCCGGGCCCGCTCCGCCGTCGCGGAGGCGGGCGGCGGCACCCACCGGCTGGCCAAGAGCGAGGCGGAGCTGGCGGAGGCCGAGGCCCGGGTGGCACAGGCCGAGGCCGGTCTGGCGATGGCGCGGTCCGACCTCGACCGGGCCGTGATCCGCTCCCCGGTGGCGGGACGGGTGGGGCGCAAGCGAGCCGCGGTCGGCGAGAGCGTGCAGGCCGGTCAGCCGCTGCTCGCCCTGGTGCCGGAAGGGGACGTCTGGGTCACGGCGAACTTCAAGGAGACCGAGATCGCCGGGGTGCGCCCGGGGCAGCGGGCCATCGTCCACGTCGACGCTCTCGGCCGCGACTACACCGGCCGGGTCGACAGCCTGAGCCCGGCGACGGGGTCGAAGTTCAGCCTGCTGCCGGCGGAAAACGCCACCGGCAACTACGTCAAGGTGGTGCAGCGGGTGCCGGTACGGATCGTGCTCGACGCCGGCCAGGACCCGGACCACCTGCTGCGCCCCGGGATGTCGGTGGTGCCGACGGTGATCACCGGCGGATGAGACGCCCCGGGACCGAGGTCAATCCCTGGCTGATCGCCGTCGCGGTCATGTTCGGCACCTTCATGGTGGTGCTCGACACCACGGTGGTCAACGTCTCGCTGCCCTACATCGCGGGCAGCCTGTCGGTGACCGTCGACGAGGCCACCTGGGCACTGACCTCGTACCTCGCCGCCAACGCCATCATCCTGCCGATGACGGGCTGGCTGGCGAGCTTCTTCGGGCGCAAGCGGCTGCTGACCGGCGCGGTGATCGGCTTCACCACGGCGTCGTTCCTGTGCGGGCTCTCCGTCACCCTGCCCATGCTGGTGTTCTTCCGCGTCGTGCAGGGTCTCACCGGCGGGGTGATGCAGCCGCTGTCGCAGGCGGTGATGCTGGAGGCCTTCGCCCCCGAGGAGCGCGGCAAGGCGATGGGCTTCTGGGGCCTGGGCATCGTCGTGGCGCCGATCCTCGGGCCGGTCCTCGGCGGCTACCTCACCGGGCACTATTCCTGGCGCTGGGTGTTCTACATCAACATCCCGGTGGGGGTGGCCGCCCTGGTGATGCAGGAGCTGTTCATCTTCGACCCGCCGTACCTGCGCCGCGCCTCCTCACGCATCGACTGGTGGGGCCTGAGCCTCCTGGCGGTGGGGGTGGGGGCCCTGCAGGTGAGCCTGGACAAGGGCCAGGAGGTGGACTGGTTCGCCTCGCGCTGGTTGACCGCGCTGGTGGTGGCGGCCGTGGTCAGCCTGGTGGCCCTGATCGCCCGCGAGCTGACCGCCGAGCACCCGGTCGTCGACCTGCGCGTCTTCAAGGAGCGCACCTACGCCACGGGCGTCGTGCTGATGACGCTGCTCGGCTTCGTGCTCTACGGCAGCCTGGTCCTGCTCCCCATCCTGCTGCAGACGCTGATGGGCTATCCGCCCCTGGCCGCCGGCATCACCCTGGCCCCGCGCGGCCTGGGCTCGTTCGTGGCCATGCCGCTGGTCGGCCTGGTGACGGCGAAGGTCGACCCGCGCAAGCTGCTGACCGCCGGCTTCCTGCTCACCTCGGTGACCATGTTCTGGTACGGGCGGCTCGACCTCCAGGCCGGCTTCGCCGACCTGTTCTGGCCGCAGTTCCTGCAGGGGATGGCGCTGGGGTTGCTGTTCGTGCCGTTGACCACGATCACCATGGACGCCATCCCGCTCGCCGGGATGGGCAACGCCACCAGCCTGTTCAACCTGATGCGCAACGTCGGCGGCTCGGTGGGGATCGCCGTGTCGGCCACCATGCTGGCCCGCCACCGGCAGGTCCACACCCAGGTCCTCGGCTCCCACGTCTCGCTGTGGAACCCGGTGGCGGTGGAGACCTTCGAGCGGTTGCGCGCCGGCTTCGTCGCCCGCGGCGCCGACCTGCTGAGCGCCGGGGACAAGGCGCGCGCCGCGCTGTGGGGCATGGTGCAGCGCCAGGCCGCGATCCTCTCCTTCCTGGACGTCTTCCGCTTCCTCGGGTTCCTGGTCCTGCTGCTGGTGCCGCTGGTCCTGCTCATGCGGCGCCCGCGCCGCGCCGGCCGCGGTGCCCCGGTCGTGGCGGCGGACTGAGCGTCGCTCAGCCGGGCCGCCCGGCGCGGAGCTGGCGCTTGCGGCGCCATACGTAGACGAGGTACCAGATCGCCAGACCGCCCAGGACGACCCAGCTCAGCGGCCCGATCCAGGTCCCGATCCGCTCCCAGCGGTCGCCGAGGGCCCTGCCGGCCCCGGCGAGCAGGCCGGCCCACAGTCCCGTCCCCACGGCCGTCCACAGCAGGAAGACGTCCCAGCGCATGCGGCAGATCCCGGCGGGGATCGAGATGAGCGAGCGCACGCCCGGCACCAGCCGGCAGAGGAACACCGCCCCGGTGCCGTGGCGCTCGAACCACCCCTCGGCGTGCTCGAGGTCCCGCGGCGACACCAGGAACCAGTGGCCGTGGCGCCGCGCCCACTCGTGGAGGCGGTCGCCACCGACCCAGCGCCCCAGCAGGTAGAGCGGGACGGCCCCGAGCACCGAGCCCGCCGCGCCGGCCACGACCACCGCCCAGAGGGCCAGGTCGCCCCGGGCGGTCAGCAGTCCGGCGTACGGCATCACCACCTCGGAGGGGATGGGCGGGAAGACGTTCTCGAGGAACATCAGCAGCACCACCCCGGGGTACCCGAGGCCTTCGAGGATGTGTCGGATCCAGCCTCCCATCGCGGTCGGGATGGCTGCAACAGCGATGCCGCGACGCGGCTCAGCCGCCGCCGGCGGGGCGGGCCAGCGCGAGCCCGAAGAGGCGCTCGTCGTCGGTGGTCCAGCGCTCGAGCTCGAAGCCGCTGTCGGCGAGGAGCCGACGCGCCAGCGTCTCGTCATACTTGGTGCTGATCTCGGTGAGCAGGCCCTCGCCGTCGGCCAGCTCCAGCTCCCGGCCGACCGCCCCGAGGCGGACGCGCTGCGCCCCGGTGGAGAGCAGCCACATCTCGATCCGGTGCCGGTCCGCGTTCCACGGGGCGTGGTGGCGGAAGCGCTCCGGCCGGAAGTCCGCGTCGAGGAGGCGGTTGACCACCGCCAGGGCGTTGCGGTTGAACTCCGCGGTGACCCCGGCCGCGTCGTCGTAGGCGGCGCGGAGGCGCGCCGGGTCCTTGATCAGGTCGAGGCCCAGCAGCAGGTGCTCGCCCGGCCGCATCTGGGCGGCGAGGCTCGCCAGGAAGGCGCGGGCGGCGGCGGGATCGAGGTTGCCGAGGGTCCCGCCGAGGAAGATGACCAGGCGCCGCGCCGCGTCGTCGGGGATCGTGCCGAGGTGCTCCATGAAGTCCCCGACCACGCCGTGGACCGACAGCTCGGCGTAGCGCTCCACCAGCTCGGCGGCCACCCGGTGCAGGGTCGCCGACGAGACGTCGAGCGGTACGTAAAGGCGCAGCTTCCCGGCCCGCTGCATGGCGTCGAGCAGCAGCCGGGTCTTGGTGGCGGCCCCCGAGCCGATCTCGACGAGCGCCTCGGCGCCGCTCGCCGCCACCACCTCGTCGGCGATGCGGGCGAGCAGGGTCGCCTCGGTGCGGGTGGGGTAGTACTCGGGCAGCTCGCAGATGCGCTCGAAAAGCTCCGAGCCGCGGTCGTCGTAGAAGTACTTCGACGGGATGCGGCGCGGCCGCGCGGTGAGGGCCGCGACCAGCTCGCGGCGCAGCTCTTCCGGCCCCACGTCGGCGAGGGGCTCGTCGACGCGGATGCGGCGGTCGGGGGGGGGCGCGAGGGGGGCGGCCATGACGACGAGCGCCGAGGCTATCGCAGTTGGTCCGCCGCCGCCGCGCCGCCACCGGCGAGCCCGGCGGGCCGCACCAGGCGCTCCACCGCGGCGAGGGCGGCGTCGACCGCCAGCGCCAGCAGCGCGGCCGGCAACGCTCCGGAGAGGATGCGCCGGGTGTCGGCGAGCTGCAGGCCGGTGACGATGGGCTCGCCCAGGCCGCCGGCGCCGATGAAGGCGGCGAGGGTGGCGGTGCCCACGGTGATCACGGCCGCGGTGCGCACCCCCGCCATGATCACCGGCGCGGCGAGCGGCAGGCGGACCCACAGCAGCACCTGGCGCCGATCCATGCCGAGAGCGCGGGCGGCGCCCACCGCCTCGGGGTCGGCGTCGCGCACGCCGGTGTAGGTGTTGCGCAGCATGGGGAACAGCGAGTACACCCACAGGGCGAGCACCGCCGGCAGCGCGCCGACGCCGGCGAGCGGGATCATGAAGGCGAGCAGCGCCAGCGACGGCACGGTCTGGGTGAGGCCGACCGCCCGGATCACCGGCTCCGCCCAGCGCCGCCGGCGCTCGAGCAGCAGGCCGCCGGGCACCGCGACGACGGCACCCAGCAGCAGGGCGATACCGACCAGGCCGAGGTGCTCGAGGGTTCGGCGGCCGATCTCCGCGCGGTGCGCCCACAGATAGGCCGGGAAGCCCGCGGCGGCCGCGGGTGCCGCGACCGGCGGCGGCGCCGCGCCGGTGAGCAGGCCGAGCTCGTCGAGCGCGTCCCGGGCCACGGCGGCGGCCTCCTCGCGCCCCTCCTGGAGGCGCAGGTTGAGCTGGCGCATGGTCGCCTCGTCGAGCGCGTTGGCCAGCAGGCCGAGGATCGCCCCGACCTCGGGATGGCGGCGCAGCGTGGCGCCGCGGACCAGGGCGGCGGCTTCGTACGGCGGGAAGAAGCCGCGGTCGTCCTCGAGCACCACCAGGTCGTAGGTCAGCAGCCGCCCGTCGGTGGTGTAGACGTCGAGCACGTCGACGTCGCCGGCCGCCGCGGCGCGGTACTTGATCGCCTGCTGCATCGGCCGGACGCTGGCGAAGTCGAGGCCGTACACCCGCTCGAGGCCGGGCAGCCCGTCGGCGCGCTCGACGAACTCGTAGCCGAAGGCGGCGTCCAGCCGGCCCGACACCCGCGCCAGGTCGCTGAGCGTGGCCAGCCCCCAGCGCCGGGCCACCCGCCGCGGCACCGCGATCTCGTAGGCGTTCTCAAAGCCCAGCGGGGCCAGCCACCACAGGTCCCAGCGGTGCAGGAACTCGCGCCGCACCCGGTCGAGGGTGGCGGTCGGCCCGCCCGCCGGCGCCGCGCCCAGGATCGACACCAGCCCGGTACCGGTGTACTCGGGGTAGACGTCGATGGCGCCGCTGCGCAGCGCCTCGAAGGCGACCTGGGTGCCGGCCAGGTCGAGGCGCCGGTCGACCTCGAGGTCGCTGCGGTCGGCGAGGAGCTGGGCGAACATCTCGGCGAGGAGCCGGCTCTCCTCGAAGTTCTTCGACCCCACCACCACCCGGCCCGCCGGGCCGGTGGCGGCGGCCGCCGGCGCGCCCGCGGCGACGGCGATGGCGACGCCGACGGCGACCAGCAGGGCGGTGCCATGCCACCGCCGGCGCCCCCTCACCGGCCGCCCCCCGCCAGCTCGAGCAGGGCCGCGACGTAGGGGTCGTCCGGGCGCCGCCGCACGTCCTGCGGGGGCCCCACCCGCAGGATCCGGCCGGCCCGCAGCACCGCGACACGGTCGGCCAGCCGGAAGGCCTCGCCGAGGTCGTGCGTGACCAGCAGCAGGGTGCGTCCCAGCTCCTGCTTGAGGCGCAGGAACTCGCGCTGCAGCTCCAGCCGGGTCAGCGCGTCCAGCGCCCCGAACGGCTCGTCGAGCAGGACCACCTCGGGGTCGGCCGCGAGGGCGCGGGCGAAGGCCACGCGCTGACGCTGGCCGCCGGAGAGCTGGCGCGGGTAGCGCTCGGCGAGCTCGTCGGGGGGCAGGCCGACCAGCGCGAGCATCTCGAGGGCCCGGCGCCGGCGCCGCGCCCGCTCCCAGCCGAGCAGCCGCGGCACCAGCTCGACGTTGCGCGCCACCCGCCAGTGAGGCAGGAGCCCCCCCTCCTGCTGCACGTAGCCGAGCCGGCGGCGCAGCGCCACCGGGTCGGCGTCGGCCACCGCCCGCCCGCCGACCTCGACGCGGCCGGCGGTGGGCTCGACGGTGCGGTTGAACAGGCGCAGCAGCGTCGTCTTGCCGGAGCCGCTCTCGCCGACCAGGGCGACCGTCTCGCCGGCCGCGACCTCGAGGTCGACCCCGTCCAGGGCGCGGGTGCCGCCCGGGTAGACCACCTCGACGCCGCGGGCGGCGAGGGCCGGCGGGCTCACCGCGGCCGCCCGCGGCCGACGATCTCGATCACCGCGTAGCGCGGCGGCACGGCGAAGCGGAGCGGCACGAAGCTGGTGCCGAACCCCGGATTGACGTAGAGGGTGGTCCAGCCGCGCGGGTTGAAGGCGGCGAAGTGGAAGACGCCGCGGTCGTAGTAGGGGCCGAGGGCGTCGCGGGTGGTCAGCGCGCCGAGGCCGGGCACGGCGAGCTGGCCGCCGTGGGTGTGCCCGGCCAGCACCGCCTCGAGACCCCGCCAGGCGGCCTCGGCCGCGGGGTCCGGGGAGTGGGTCAGCACGACGCGCGGCGTCCCCGGCGGCAGCGGCGGGCTCTTGGCCAGCGCCAGGGCCAGGCGGCTGCCGCGGGCGCCGTCGCGCCAGCCGTCCGGGAAGTCGGCGACCGGCAGCCGGTGGCCGTCGGCCGCCGTCACCCGCGGCCGCCGGTAGAGGACGGTGCCGCCGCCCCAGCCCCAGACGCCGACGGTGCCGGCGGTGACCCGGCCGGGAGAGCGGTCCTCCGCCCAGGCCTGCCAGGCGGTGGGCTCGGGGGCGTCGGCCGGCCACACGCGGGCCGTCGCGCGCACCGCGCGCGGCGTGACCCGGGTGGCCAGGCGCAGCCGGTACCAGCGCCCGGGTCGCGGCACGACGCCGGTGTCGGGACGGCCCGCGGTGAAGGCGGTGCCGTCGGCGACCAGGGTGAACGTCCCGCGGCCGGCGCCCGGGGCGGGAGCCACGCGGCGCAACCGGATCATCCGTGCCTCGCCCAACGGGTAGCGGCTGTGGACGGCGAGGCCGGCGCCGGCGGCGGCGTCCTCCAGCCGCACGTCGCAGATGAAGTCGACGCCGCTCCAGGCGAGCGGGCCGTCGGCGCGGGCGAGCCCGTCGGCGGGTCCGCGCGGATCGAAGTGGCTGAAGACGTTGCGGTGACGGCCGCCGAAGCCGATGCCCCAGGCGGTGCCGCCGCCGGGCACCGGGAGCGGGGCGAAGCGGGGCGGCGGCCCGCGGTGGTCGTCGACCAGCTCGTCGCCCCCCGCGCCCTCGGCGAGGCCGAGGAGGAGGAAGGCGCCGCCCCCGGGCACCGTCACGACCCGGCCCTCGTCGAACAGCCAGTCCACGCCGGCCCTGCGCAGGGCGGCGACGCCGGTGCCCAGGTGGTCGCTGTGGCCCTGGACGGCCACCACCGGCGCCAGGGCGCCGAGGCGGGTGGCGAAGCGGGCGGCGGCGCGGATGTGGGCCGCCACCTCGTCCGGAGGACCGGCGTCGTCCCACAGGTCGCCGCTGATCGCGACCAGGTCGGGGCTCTCGCGCGCCAGCCGGACGAGGAGGCGGTCCAGGGCCGCCGCCTCGGCGCCGCGACCCGCTGCGACGTGCAGGTCCGCGAGGTGGACGATGCGGAACGGCCGCGCCGGCGGCGGGGCGAGCAGGGGCAGGGCGAGCCGGTCGGCGCGCAGCAGGTGGTAGGGCTCCCACCAGCCGGCCCAGGCCAGGCCGGCGGCGGCGAGCGCCACGACGCCCGCCGCCAGGCCGCGGCGCGCCGGCCGGCTCAGCGCCACCGGCCGCGGCCTCCTCCCCACGCCCGGGCGGGGGCCGCCCGCCCGCCCCGGCCGCCGCCCAGCAGGAAGAACAGCAGCGGCCCGGCGATGAAGCCGCCGATGTGGGCGAACCAGGCGACACCGCCGGTCCCGCTCGTGCCGGTGGCGGCGCCGAGCGAGGCGAGGCCGGAGACGAACTGGATGAGGAACCACAGCGGCAGATAGACCAGGGCGGGGATGCGCACGGTGGTGATGAAGAAGCCGAGGAAGACGAGGGTGACGATCGGCGCCCGCGGGTGGCGCACCAGGTAGGCGCCGAGTACGCCGGCGATGGCCCCGCTCGCCCCGATCGCGGGCAGCGGCGATCCGGGGTCGGCGAGGGCGTGCGCGAGGGCGGCGGCGGTGCCGGCGGCGAGGTAGAAGACGAGGAAGCGGAAGTGCCCGAGCTCGTCCTCGACGTTGTCGCCGAACACCCACAGGAACAGCATGTTGCCGAGGATGTGCGTCCAGCCGCCGTGGAGGAACATCGACAGCAGGATGCTGCCGCCGGTCCAGCCGAGGCCGCCGCCGCCGGGGACCTCGCCGAACAGCCGGCCGGGGACGAAGGCGGCCTGCTGCAGGAACTCCTGCAGCCCCTGCGGCCCGAGCGACAGCTCGTAGAAGAAGAGCAGCGCGTTGACCACGATCAGGCCGACCACCACGATCGGCGGGCGCTCGCGGGGGTTGATGTCGCGCAGCGGGATCACGTCGCGGGCCCGGGCTCGGTCGGTTCGTCGCCGCGCACCCGGTGCACGCGCAGCAGGTTGGTGGGCCGCCGCTCGCGGATCGGGGCGCCCATCAGCACCACGATCAGGTCGCCCGGAGCGGCCAGGCCGCGGTCGAGGAGCTCGCGGTCGACGACCGTGACGACCTCGTCGAGGTGCTCGAGCGGGTCCGGCAGGACCACCGGCTGCACCCCCCACACCAGCCCCAGCCGCCGCGCCACGCCGGCCCCGACGGTGAACACCGTCAGCGGCGTCGACGGCCGGTAGCGGGCGATCAGCCGCGCGGTGAAGCCGCTCTGGCTGAAGGCCACCAGCCGCCGGGCGCAGAGCTCCCGGGCGGTGTAGACGCCGGCGGCGGCGATCATGTCCGGCACCTCGATCGACACGTCGCCGCGGCGCCCGAGCACGCCGCCGGTCATCTCGCCCGGCGCCAGCGCGCCCGAGAGCCTCAGGTCGCCCTGCCCGGCCATCTCGCTGCGCTGGTAGTCCTCCGCCTCCGCGATGATGCGGTGCATCGTCGAGACGGCCTCCACGGGGTGGTGGCCGGCGGCGGTCTCCCCCGACAGCATCAGGGCGTCGGCGCCGTCGAAGACCGCGTTGGCGACGTCGGTCGCCTCGGCGCGGGTGGGGCGCGGCTGCTCCATCATCGATTCCAGCATCTGGGTGGCGACGATGGCCGGCTTGCCGGCGCGCCGGCCGGCGCGGACGATGCGCTTCTGCAGCACCGGCACGCGGTGCAGCGGCACCTCGACGCCGAGGTCGCCGCGGGCCACCATCAGCGCGTCGGCCGCGGCGACGATCTCGTCCAGGTGGTCGACGGCGCGGGCGCGCTCCAGCTTGGCGATCAACGGGATGGCGGCCCCGGCGCGCGCGACCTCGGCCCGCACCGCCTCCAGGTCGGCGGCGCGGCCCACGTAGCTCGCCGCCAGGTAGTCGACGTCCTCGGCGGCGGCGAAGGCGACGTCGTCGCGGTCCTTGGGGGTGATCTCGAACGGCAGGTCGGTGTCGGGGAGGTTGATCCCCTTGCGCGTGGAGACGGTGCCGGGGGAGACGACCCGCACCGTGGCCGCGTCGGCCGCCGTCTCCTCGACCGCCAGCTCCACCAGGCCCTGGTCGATCAGCACCCGCTCGCCGGGGCGGAGGTGGTCGAGCACCGCCGGCGCGTCGAGCGGCAGGTCGGCGCCGCTTCCGGGCGGCCCCAGGCGCACCCGCTCGCCGCTCTCCAGCCGGCGCGGCGCGTCCAGATGGCCGAGCCGGTAGCGTGGGCCCATCAGGTCGAGGACCACCGGCACGTGGCGTCCCTCCGCGGCGGCGGCCTGCCGCACCTCGGCGATGCGCTCGCGGTGCCAGGCGGGATCGCCGTGCGAGAGGTTGAGCCGCACCACGTCGACGCCGGCGGCGAGCAGAGCCGCCACCCCGGCGGGACCGGCGCTGGCCGGGCCCAGGGTGGCCATGATCTTGGCCCGCCGTCGCATGGAGCGGACATCATACCCGCGGCGAGAGGCCCGCCCCGAGGTGGCGGGGGCGCCGCGCGGCTGCCTGGCCGGGCCGTCCGCGGAGCCCCGGTCCGAGCTCGGGGCCAGGGGGTGGAGGTGGGTTCGGATGCAAGAAGCGCGAGGGAGGGACGCTGAGGCGACCTGTTTCAGGTCGCCGCAGGCGCCCCGAGCGAGCAGCGACGCCGCAGCCGGGCCCGCATCCGCCCCCTGGCTAGCCGGCCGCCTCGGCGAAGACCGCCGCGGTCTCGTCGGCGGCGCGGCGCCAGGTGAAGGCGGTGGCGCGGGCGCGGCCGCGGGCCGCCAGGTCGCGGCGCAGCTCCGGGTCGGTGAGCAGGCGGTCGAGGGTCGCCGCCCAGGCCGCCGGATCGCCGGGCGGGGCGAAGAGCGCCGCGTCGGCGGCCACCTCGCGGAAGACGGCGATGTCGGACAGCGCCAGCGGGGCGCCGGCCCACATCGCCTCGACCACCGGCAGCCCGAAGCCCTCGTACCAGGACGGCAGAGCGACCGCCAGGGCGCCGCGGTAGAGGGCCAGCAGCTCGTCGCGCGACACGTACCCGAAGTGGCGCAGCCAGCCGGCCGCGGCGGCGGCCTCGATGCGGCGGCGGAGCCCCTCGGTCCGCCAGCCGTAGCGCCCGGCCAGCACCAGCGGGGGCGGCGGCGGGCCGTCCGCGGCGCGCAGCCGCTCCCAGGCGGCGAGCAGCATCTCGACGTTCTTGCGCGGCTCGACCGTGCCGACGTGGAGCACGTAGGCGGGCGGCGTCCCGGCGGGCGGCGCGGCGGTCGGCGCGCCGCCCGCCCGCGCGGCCTGCCCGAGGCCGTGGTGGATCGGCCGCACCCGGTGGGCCGCGGCGTCGCCGGTGGCGGCGAGGTCGTCGCGCATCGCCGCCGACGGTGTGATCAGGCGCACCGCCTCGAAGAGGGTGCGGTCGAGCACCTCCTGCATCGCCACCAGCGTGTCGGGGCGCACCGCCCACGGGACGCGGCGGAAGGCGAGGTCGTGCACGGTGGCCACCAGCGGACCGCGGGCCAGCCGGAAGGGGGGCGGCAGGATGTAGTTCGGCGCCCACACCACCCGGTTGCGGTCGGCGAGCACCAGGAGCGGCTCGAGCCGGCGCAGCCAGGGGACCAGCCAGCGCCGGCCGACGACGAGGTCGTCGGGGACCTCGTAGACGACGTGCTCGAGCGCCGGCCCGGCGGGCAGCGGCTGCGGCGCCTCGGGGATCCCGGGAGCGCGTACCAGCGCCAGGCCGTAGAGGCGCAGCGCCAGGTCGTCGCGCCGGCCGAGCTCGTCGAGGAGCTGGTGGAGATACCAGCCGATCCCGGTCAGCGGCTCCCACAGGGCGAGCACGTCGACCGCCACCGTCAGCCGGGTCTCGCGGCGCCGGCGGGCGATCCGCCCGGCGATCCCGGCCGCCCAGCGGGCGGTGCGGGCCAGGGTGCGCGGGCCGAAGCGCCACAAGCGGCGGCGCAGCGGCCCGGCGACCGGCCGCAGCAGCGCCCGCGCCGCCCGCACGGCGGGGCGCAGCACCGGCACCAGGGGCCGGATCAGGGGACGGTCGCGCAGCGGAGGGGGCATCGCTGCCGGGGATGATAGCGGCGCCGGCGGCGCCGCGCCGTGCGGGCGCCCGCGGCCTGTTAGAGTCTGCGGCCGGCGCCGCCGACGGCTCCGCCGCCCCGCGCCCTCCCCCCATGCGCCTGCGACCCACCCACGCCGTCTCGCTCGCCCTCGTGCTGCTCGGCCTCGCCGGCACGCTCTACAAGATCCACTTCCCGCCCGGACCGGTGGCCGACGAGGCCGCCTACACGCTGATGGCGGCGAGCCTGTGGCACGACCACGACCTGAACTTCGACGCCCGCGACCTCGATCGCGCCTACCGGATCTGGGACCAGGGGCCGAACGGGATCATCCTCTTCACCAAGAACGGCGGCGCGTCGATGTACTTCGGCAAGCCGTACGTCTACTCGGCGGCGGCGATCCCCTTCTACCTGGTGTTCGGCCCGCAGGGCTTCCTGGTCTTCAACATGGCCCTCTACCTGGCGATGCTGGCGACGGCGTGGTGGCTCTACCACCGGCTCGAGCCGTCGCCGGCGGCCGGCTTCGGCGCCGCCGGGCCACCGTCGCCGGCCGGTCCGGTCGCCGGCAGCGGCTACGCGGGCCTCTTCCTCGCCGGCTTCTTCTTCGCCTCGGCGTCGTTCGTCTACGTCTTCTGGATCCACCCCGAGGTCTTCGACATGGCCTGCACCTTCTTCCCGCTGGCCGCCTGGGCGGCGGTGCGGGGGCGCGAGCGCTGGGGGTGGGGGGAGCTGGCGCTGGTGGCGGGGGCGGGCCTGCTGCTGGCGGCCGCCTTCGTCTCCAAGGAGCCGCTGGCGGTGATGGGGCTGCCGCTCGGGGTGGACCTGGTGTGGTCGCGCCGCTGGAAGGGGCTCGCCGCGCTGGCCCTGGCGGGGATGGTCGGCCTCGCGGTGCTGATCGGGCTGCAGCTCAAGCTCACCGACACCTGGAGCCCCTACCGCGGCGTGCAGCGCAGCTCCTTCGAGACCCGCTATCCGTTCGAGGCCGAGGGCGACCTGTGGGCGGCCTACAAGGGCACCTCCTTCGGGTCCTGGTCGGCGGCCGGCCCCGAGGCGACGCCGCGCACCTTCGTCTACGACCTCGGCTACTACCTGTTCGGGCGCCACACCGGGCTGCTGCCGTACTTCCCGTTCGCGCTCTTCGCGCTCGGTCTCTACCTGGTGGGGCCGCGCGACCGCCTCGGCCACCTCACCCTCGTCGCGGTGGGACTCTACGTGCTCTTCTTCCTGCTGGTGCGCCCCTGGAACTACCACGGCGGCGCCGGCTTCATCGGCAACCGCTACTTCGCGGGGATCTACCCGGCGCTGCTGCTGCTGCCGCGGCGCGTGGACGCCCGCCGCAGCCTCGTGCTGCCGTTCCTGGCGGCGGGCCTGTGGACCGCCTCGGTGGTGGCGGTGCCGGTGCAGCAGATCGCCAACCAGGCGACCCTGCAGAGCCACGTGCGCAGCGCCACCTTCCAGGCCCTGCCGTTGGAGCTGACGCTGCTGCCGGGCGGCAAGCTCCCCGGCTACTTCCAGCGCAACTGGGGGCAGGGCGTCTGGGTGCTGCCGAAGCAGAACTTCTTCGCCGAGGAGAACCACCCGGCCGGGGTGTGGGTGCGCGGGGCGAGCCGCTCGGAGGTGATCGTGGTGTCGCCGATCCCCCTCTCCACCCTCCACTTCACCGCCTACTCGCCGCTGCCCGGCAACGTGCTGACGGTGGAGAGCGGCGCCGGCCGGGTGGTGGTCGACTTCGCCCGCGAGGAGGCGCGCCGGGGCGCCCCCGTGGAGCTACCGGTCGAGCCGGTGGCGCGCGACCTCGGATTCCTCGGCACGCCGCACGAGGTCTTCTACCGCTTCGTGCTCACCACGCGCGAGGGGTGGATGCCGGTGCGCCGCGACCCGGAGAGCCACGACTACCGCTACCTCTCGACCTTCCTCAGCTTCACCGGCGAGCCGCCCTAGCCGGAGGGCGGACGCGGGCGCGGCCGCGGCACGCGACGCGGGGTGAGCCGCGAGCGGCGCCCGCGATAGGCTGCGGCGGTGATGAGCGACGAGAGTCCCGAGGCGGCGGCCGGCGGCGAGGCCGTGGACCGGGCCGCCGAGCGCGAGCGGGTGGCCGCCACCCTCGACCGCCTGCGCGCCGGGGTGCGGCAGCGGCAGGCGGAGCTCGCCACCGTCGCCGCCGAGCGCGAGGACACCCGCCTGGCGCTGGTCGAGCTGCGCTCGCTGGAGCTGGCCGAGGAGCCGCTGGCGGTGTCGCCGCGGCCGCTGGTGGGCCGCTTCCTGGTGCTGGCGCGGAAGGCGTTCTTCCACCTCGGGTTCAAGTGGTGGGCGCGCCCGGTCCTGCAGCAGCACAACGCCTTCCACCGCGCGGCGGCGCGCCTGATCGAGGACGTGGTGGGGCGCCTGGAGGCCGAATCGCGCGCCCGGGCGGCGCTGGCCCGCCGGGTCGAGGAGCTCGAGCGGCGGCTGGACGCGGGCGACGCGGCGCCGCCCGCCGGCGGGTGAGCGGGGCGGTCCGGCGATGGCGGCGCGCATCTGCATCTGCAACAGCCAGATCCCGTTCGCCCGGGGCGGGGCGGAGATGCTCGTCGACGCGCTGCGCGACGCCCTGGTGGAGCGCGGCTTCGAGGTCGACGTGGTGGCGCTGCCGTTCTCGCTGGCCAGCCGCCCCCAGCTCCTGCGCAGCGCCCTCGCCTGGCGCCTGCTCGACCTCGAGGCGGTCGAGGGGCGGCCGATCGACCGGGTGATCTGCACCCGCTTCCCCTCCTACCTGGTACGGCACCCGCACAAGGTGGTGTGGCTGGTGCACCAGCTCCGCCAGGTCTACGACCTCGCCGGCACCCGCTGGAGCGACTTCGACGGCTCCCCCCGCGACCGGCGGGCCGTCGAGATGGTGCGCGAGATGGACCGCCGCACCCTGGCGGAGGCCCGCGCCCGCTTCGCCATCTCGCGCAACACCGCCGAGCGCCTGGCGCGCTACAACCAGCTCGACGCCGAGGTCCTCTACCCGCCCTCGAAGCTGGCGCCGCACCTCGGTCCCGGCGACGACGGCGGCTATCTCTTCGCCCCCGGGCGGCTGGTGCGCACCAAGCGCTTCGACCTGCTGCTGCGCGCCCTGGCGAAGGTGCCCGGGTTGCCCTGCGTGGTGGCGGGAAGCGGCCCCGACGCCGCGGCGCTCGCGGCGCTCGCCGGCGAGCTCGGTCTGGGCGAGCGGGTGCGCTTCGCCGGCTGGGTCGACGACGCCGAGATGGGACGCCTCTACCGCGGCTGCCGGGCCGTCTTCTTCGCCCCGTTCGACGAGGACTACGGCTACGTGGCGGCGGAGGCGATGGCGTGCGGCAAGCCGGTGGTCACCACCCTCGACGCGGGCGGTGTCCTCGAGCTGGTGCGCGACGGCGTCCACGGGCTGGTGGCCGAACCGACGCCCGGGGGCGTGGCCGCGGCGCTCGGGCGCCTGGCGGGCGACCCGGCGCGGGCGGCGGCGCTCGGCGCGGCGGGGCGGCGTACGGTGGCGGGGATCGACTGGGACCACGTCGTGGAGCGGCTGACGGCGTGAGGCCGCGCGTCGGGCTGCTGTCGCCCCTACCGCCGGCGGACTCGGGGATCGCCGACTACGCGGCGGAGCTGCTCCCGGCGCTCGCCGAGCACGTGGACCTCGAGCTGGTGGTGCCGCCGGGCGGGCCGGCGCCGGCGGCGGACCGGGTCGGCGGCCTGCCGCTGCATCCCTGGCGCGACCTGGCGCGGGTCGCCGCCCGCACCGACGTCCTGCTCTACCACCTGGGCAACAACCACCGCTTCCACGGCGCCCTGTACCGCGCGCTCCCGGAGCACCCGGGGGTGGTCGTGCTGCACGAGGTCGTCCTCCACCACATGGTGCGCGAGCTGACCCTGGTGGCCGGCGACGCCGCCGGCTACGTCGAGGAGATGCGCTACGCCTACGGGCGGGCGGGGGCGGCGCGGGCCCGCCGCTCGATCGCCACCGGGGTGCCGCTCGACCCCTTCGCCTACCCCTTGTTCGAGCGCGCGGCGGACGCGGCGACGGCGCTGATCGTCCACAGCGAGACCACCCGCCGGCGCGTGCTCGCCAGCCGTCCGGGGGCCCGGGTCCGCGCGGTGCCCCACCACGTGGCGCTCGGCGCCGCCGCGGCCGAGGAGCCGGCGGCGGCCCGGCGCGCCGCCCGCGCCCGCCTGGGGCTGGCGGCCGACGACTTCCTGGTGGGCACCTTCGGCTACCAGACGCCGCCCAAGCGGCTCGGGGTGGTGGTCGCCGCCTTCCGGCGGCTCCGCCGCACCCGGCCCGGGGCTCGCCTGGCGGTGGTCGGCAACGTCGAGCGGCGGGTCGCCGAGGCGGCCTTCGCCGGCGCGGACGGCGCCGCGGGGGTGCTGCGGGTCGGCCACGTCGCGGACCTCGACCGCTTCCTCGACTGGATGCGCGCCGTCGACGTGGCGGTCAACCTGCGCCACCCGACGGGCGGCGAGACCTCCGGCACGGTGATCCGTCTGCTCGGCCTGGGGCGGCCGCTCGTCGTCTCCGACACCGGGGCCTTCGCCGAGATCCCGGCGGGTTGCGCCGCGCGGGTGCCGGTGGGCGCGGGCGAGGAGGAGGTGCTGGCCGCGTACCTGGAGGCGCTGGCGGCCGACCCCGGGCTGCGCCGCGAGCTGGGGGAGAACGCGCGCCGGCACATGGCCCGGCACCACACCCTGACCGGCTCGGCCGGCGCCTACGTCGAGGTGCTGGCGGAGGCGGCGGCGGCGGGCCGCCCGGGTCCCTACCGGCCGGTGCCGCCGCTCGCCCCCTGGGACGCCGACGACCTCGCCACGGAGGTGCTCGCCGGCGTCGCCGCCGACGCCGCCGACCTCGGGGTGGGCGAGGACGACGACGAGCTGCTGGCGGCGCTGGCCGGCCCCTGGGTGGAGCTCGGCCTCGACGGCGGCGCCCGGGGGAGCGGGTGAGTCGGGGGGCGCGCGGCTGCGCCGCGCTGGCCCTGGCCGGTGCCGTCCTCGCCGCCTACCTCGCCGGGGTGCTCCTGCCGCGGGTCCGCGCCGCCGTTCCCGATCCGGACGACCTGCCGGGGCGGCTGCTCGCCGGCAGCCCGCTGCCACGGGTGCTGTGGGTGGCCCATCCGCAGCAGAACCTGGCGGCGGCCCGGGGAGCGGTGGGCGACGGCGACTGGGACGAGTTCGTGGCCGCCCTCGGCCGGCGGACCGGGCAGGCGGCGCCGAAGATCCCGGGCTTCGGGCCGTTCGCGGCGCCGCCGGCGCGCGAGCTCGCGGTCGCCGCGGACGCGGAGGGCCGGCGCTTCTTCGCCGCGGCCCGCGTCGACCCGCTGCTGGCGGTGGTGGCCCGCCTCGCCGGGAAGCTGGCGGCGAACCCGTGGCTGGGCGGCGGGGCGGTGGAGATCTCCGGACGGCCCGCCGCGGTGCGCTGGAGCGGCACCCTGTGGACGGCCGGCAACCTGAGCGCGGACGAGGCGCTCGGGGCCGGGACGACGGCGGCCGCCCCCGCCGGGGACCCCGCGCTGGCGGTGCTGCGCCTGGCGGCGGGCACCGGGATGCTGCCGGCGGGCCGCTACCGGCTGTCGCGGCAGGCCGGGGGGCTGCGGCTGGCCACCGGCGGCGGGACCCCGCCGGCGCCCGCCGGCGACCGCCTGGCCCGCCTCGGGGTGAGCCTCTTCGCCGTCGCCGGTCCCGGCGGGCCGCTGGGCGCCGGGCGCGGCGGCTTCGCCCTGTTCGACGAGCCGGGAGGCGCCGCCGCCGCGGCCCTGCCCCCGGCCGCGGTGTGGGTGGGCGGGGGGGGTGGGCGCTTCTCCCTGCCCGGCGGCGGGCTGGCGTCGTTGCTCGGCGGTGGCGGCTCGCGGGGGGGCGGGAATTCGGCGGCATGGACCACCGTTGCCACCGGTCGGGACGCGCGCCGGCGCGCCGACGAGCTGTCGCCGGAGGTGGCGTCCCTGGCGGCGCGGCTGCGGTTCGGCCTGTGGGTCGAGCCGGCGGCGGCGCTGGCGGCGGTGCGGCGGACCGAGCGGTTGCTCGACGCGGTGCCGCTGGTCTCGCGGGTCGAGGTGCGGCGCTGGCGCGACTGGCAGACCCTGCTGGCGCCGCTCGCCGCCTGCGAGCACCTCGCGCTCGGGGTCACCGGCGAGGCCTTCCGCCTCGACCTGGTGGCCTGCGACGGCGGGAGCTGAGTCTCCGCGCCGTCGTTGACTCGCCCGGTCGGCTGGCGTATTCTCGCCGTTCGGCCCGGGCCACCGGAGGTCGCTCGGTCCAATGCGCATCCAACTCGAACGGATCCGGCGGGAGCGCGTCCCGTTCCGCTGGGAGGAGACGGTCGAGATCGACCCGCGGCGGCTGGAGCGCGAAGAGCTCCTGGCGCTGGGGCCGGTCACCTGGCGGGGGCGGATCCTCTGGGCCAGCCCCGGCTATCTGCTGACCGCCGACCTCGAGACCGAGCTGACGCTGGCCTGCGATCGCTGCCTCGAGCCGATCGTGCAGCCGGTGCGCGAGGGGATCGAGCTGCTGCTCGTGGTGGACGCGCCGCAGGCGATCGAGGGCGAGCAGGAGCTGTCGGAGGAGGACCTCGGCATCCTCCACCTCGACGGCGAGGTCTTCGACACCGAGCCACTGCTGATCGAGCAGCTGCAGCTCTCGATCCCGATGAAGCCGGTGTGCCGGCCCGACTGCAAGGGGCTGTGTCCGATCTGCGGCACCGACAGGAACCGCGGCACCTGCGACTGCCGCACCGAGTCGGTGGACCCACGGTGGGCCGCCCTCGCGAAGTGGAAACCAGGAAGCTGAAGGGAAGAGACGATGGCCAATCCGAAGCGACGTCACTCGAAGGCCCGGCGGGACCGCCGGCGCGCCCACGATGCGCTGAGCCAGCCGGCGACCTCGGTCTGCCCGAACTGCGGCGAGGTGAAGCTGCCGCACCGCGCCTGCGGCCACTGCGGCCAGTACCGCGGCCGCGAGGTGGTCGAGGTCAAAGAGCGGCTCTGACCGACCGGCGGCGCCGCGGGTCCGCGCCGCGCTCCTGCTAACATCTCCCACCTCCGCCGCGCCCGGGACGGTTCCCGGCGGGGCGGATCCGTATGCTCATCGCCGTCGACGCCATGGGGGAGACCACGCGCCGCAGTCCGCGGTCGAGGGCGCGGTCCGGGCGGCGCGTGAGGACGGCGTGGGGATCCTGCTGGTCGGCGACCGGCACGCCATCGAGGCGGAGCTGGGGCGCCGCGGCCGGCCGGCGGGGGTCGAGGTGGTCCACGCCGACCAGGTGGTGGGCATGGAGGAGCCAGCGGTGGCGGCGATCCGCCACAAGCGCCGTTCCTCGGTGCGCGTCTGCGCCGACCTGGTGGCCGCCGGGCGCGCCAGCGCCATGGTGAGCGCCGGGAACACCGGCGCCGTCATGATCGCCGCCAAGATGGTGATCGGCACCCTGCCCGGCGTCGACCGCCCGGCGCTCGCCGCCGTGCTGCCCAACGAGGTCGGGCGCACCGTGCTGCTCGACGTCGGCGCCAACGTCGACACCCGCCCCGCGCACCTCCGCCAGTTCGCCGTCATGGGCCACTTCTACGCCCAGGAGGTCATCGGCCGTCCCGCGCCGCGGATCGGCCTGCTGTCGATCGGCGAGGAGGAGGGCAAGGGGACCGGGACCACCCGCGAGGTCTTCCGGGTGCTCAAGACCACCGGCCTGAACTTCGTCGGCAACGTGGAGGGTCGCGACGTCTTCAACGGCTCCACCGACGTCGTGGTGTGCGACGGCTTCGTGGGCAACGTCCTGCTCAAGGGGGCCGAAGCGGTGGCGATGCTGCTCGGCCGCATGCTGCGCGACGAGCTGGCGCACGACGCCCGCACCCGCCTCGGCTACCTGATGGCCAAGCCGGCCTTCGACGCCCTGCGCCGGCGCACCGACTACCGCGAGTACGGCGCCGCCCCCCTGCTGGGCGTGGAGGCCGGCGTCTTCATCGGCCACGGCCGTTCCAACGCGCGCGCCATCCAGAGCTCGATCCGCCGCGCCGTCGAGTTCACCACCGCCGAGCTGGCGACCAAGATCCGTGACAAGGTCGCCGAGCTCCACAGCCAGGAGGAGCGGTTGCTGGGCGCCGCCGAGGCGGTCGGCTGACGCCGCACCCGGACATCGGAGGTCGCATGGGCCGCGTCGCGTTCGTCTTTCCCGGACAGGGTTCACAGAAGGTGGGCATGGGCCGCGCCTGGGCCGACGCCTCGCCGGCCGCGCGCCGCACCTTCGAGGAGGCGGACGCCGCGCTGGGGGAGGAGCTCGGCCGGCTGTGCTGGGAGGGCCCGGAGGAGGAGCTCACCCTGACCGCCAACACGCAGCCGGCCCTGCTCACCGTCTCGGTGGCCATCCACCGCGCCCTCGCCGAGCGCGGGGTCGACCTGGCGCCGGTGGCCGTGGCCGGCCACTCGCTGGGCGAGTACTCGGCGCTGGTGGCGGCGGGGGCGCTGGAGTTCGCCACCGCCCTGGCGCTGGTGCGCCGCCGCGGTGAGCTGATGCAGGCGGCGGTGCCGCCCGGGGTGGGAGCGATGGCGGCGATCCTCGGCATGGACGCGGCCGCGGTGTCGGCGGTGGTGGCGGAGGCGGCCGCCGCCGGCGACGGCGTGGTGGTGGTGGCGAACTTCAACGCCCCCGAGCAGACGGTGATCGCCGGGCACACCGCGGCGGTCGAGCGCGCCATCGCCCTGGCCGGCGAGCGGGGCGCGCGGCGTGCCGCGCGGCTGCCGGTGTCGGCGCCCTTCCACTCGCCGCTGATGGCACCGGCCCGCCAGGGCCTGGAACCGCACCTGGCGGCGGCGGCGTTCCGCGACCCGGAGCTGCCGGTGGTGGTCAACGTCGACGCGCGGCCCGTCGGGCGCGCCGCGGAGCTGCGCGACGCGCTGGTGCGCCAGGTCGACAGCCCCGTGCGCTGGGTGGAGTCGGTGGGGTACCTGGCGGGCGCGATGGGGGTGGAGACCTTCGTCGAGGTCGGCCCCGGGACCGTGCTGGCGGGGCTCGACCGGCGGATCGCGCCGGGGACGACGACGATCAGCCTGGGCGAGCCGGCGGCGCTCGACAAGCTCCCCGGCTGACCCGGCGACGCGAGGACGAGAGGAGGGGACATGTTCCGCTTGGACGACAGGACGGCCCTGGTCACCGGCGCCTCGCGCGGCATCGGCGAGGCGGTGGCGAAGCTGCTGGCGCGCCAGGGGGCGCGCGTGGTGCTGGCGGCGCGCAGCACCGACCGGCTGGAGGAGGTGGCGGCGGCGATCGCCGCCGAGGGCGGCACCGCCCACCCGCTCGAGCTCGACGTCTCGCGAGCGGAGAGCGTCGGCGAGCGGCTGGCCACCCTGCCCGAGGAGCTCGCCGGCATCGACGTGCTGGTCAACAACGCCGGGGTGACCGCCGACAACCTGCTCGCCCGCATGAGCCTCGAGGACTGGCGCCGCGTCCTCGACACCAACCTCACCGGCGCCTTCGCCCTGAGCCGCGAGGTGGTGCGGGGGATGATCCGCCGCCGTTGGGGGCGGATCGTCTCGGTGTCGTCGGTGGTCGGGCTGATGGGCAACGCCGGCCAGGCGAACTACGCCGCCTCGAAGGCCGGTCTGGTAGGGTTCTCGAAGTCCCTCGCCCGGGAGCTGGGAAGCCGGAGCATCACGGTCAACGTGGTGGCCCCGGGATACGTCGCCACGGCGATGACCGAGCGCCTCGGCGAGGCGGCCGAGAAGGAGCTCACCGGCGCCATCGTGCTGCGCCGGCTGGGCACCGTCGAGGACGTGGCGGCGGCGGTCCTCTACCTCGCCAGCGAGGAGGCGGGCTACGTCACGGGCCAGGTCCTGAACGTCTCCGGGGGCCTCTACATCTGACCTCGCCGAAGCGCCCTGGTGCGGGGCGTGCAATGGACTCGCGCCGGGCTGATGTGCTAGAAACCGCGGGGTTTGTGACCCGCGAACCGACGCCAAGGAGGGAGCGATCCGTGTCCACCGAAGACAAGGTCAAGAGCATCATCGTCGAGCAGCTCGGAGTCGACGAGGACGAGGTCACCATGGAGGCGAGCTTCACCGACGACCTCGGCGCCGACTCGCTCGACATCGTCGAGCTGGTGATGGCGTTCGAGGAAGAGTTCGGCATCGAGATCCCCGACGAGGACGCCGAGAAGATCGCCACCGTCAAGGACGCGGTCTCCTACATCGACCAGCACGCCGAGAGCGAGAACTAGCTCTCCCCGTCTTGAGCACCTCCACGCCCGAGGGCCGCCGCCGCGTCGTCGTCACCGGGATCGGCCTGGTGTCGCCGCTGGGGGTCGGCACGCGTCCGACCTGGGACGGCCTGATGGCCGGTGCCAGCGGCGTGGGCCCGATCACCCACTTCGACACCACCGGTTACCTGACCACGATCGCGGGCGAGGTGAAGGGCTTCGACCCCGCGGACTACGTGGAGAAGAAGGACGTCAAGAAGAGCG
The DNA here is from genome assembly GCA_963843275.1 of uncultured Acidobacteriota bacterium. GTDB lineage: Bacteria > Acidobacteriota > Thermoanaerobaculia > Multivoradales > JBCCEF01 > CAWJJM01. The sequence goes on from CAWJJM010000012.1 coordinate 28,019, forward strand.
ACACCTTCATCCACTACGCCATCGCCGCCTCCCAGTTCGCGGTGGACGACGCCGGCCTCGAGTTCGGCGAGGACGAGGCGGAGCGGGTGGGGGTGGTCATCGGCTCGGGCATCGGCGGCCTGCCGCTGATCGAGGCGATGCACGACATCCTGCGGGACAAGGGCCCCGGCCGCGTCTCTCCCTTCTTCATCCCCGGCCTGATCGTCAACATGGCGGCCGGGCAGGTGTCGATCCGCTTCGGCGCGCGCGGGCCCAACACGGCCCCGGCCACCGCCTGCACCACCGGGCTCCACGCGGTGGGCGACGCGTTCCGGTTGATCCAGCAGGACGACGCCGACGCGATGATCGCCGGCGGCACCGAGGCGGTGGTCACCGAGCTGGCGATCGCCGGGTTCTCGTCCATGCGGGCCCTGTCGACCCGCAACGACGAGCCCGAGGCCGCCTCGCGGCCCTGGGACAAGGACCGCGACGGCTTCGTGATCGGCGAGGGCGCCGGCATCCTGGTGCTCGAGGAGCTCGAGCGCGCGCGGCGCCGCGGGGCGCCGATCTACGCCGAGATCGTCGGTTACGGCATGAGCGCCGACGCCTACCACATCTCCGCCCCCCAGCCCGACGGTGACGGGGCGGCGTCGGTGATGCGCAAGGCGCTGGCCGACGCCGGGCTGGCGGCGGAGTCGGTGGGCTACATCAACGCCCACGGCACCTCGACCACGCTCGGCGACCTCGCCGAGGTGCGGGCCGTCCACCGGGTGTTCGGCGAGCACGCCCGCCGGCTGGCGGTGTCGTCGACCAAGTCGATGACCGGGCACCTGCTGGGCGCCGCCGGCGGCCTCGAGGCGGGCATCCTGGCGCTGGCCCTGCACCACCAGGCGCTGCCGCCGACCCGCAACCTCGACGCGCCGGGCGAGGGCTGCGACCTGGACTTCGTTCCCCACCACGCCCGCGAGGTCGACCTCGACGTCGCGCTCACCAACTCGTTCGGCTTCGGCGGCACCAACGGCGCGCTGATCATGCGCCGCTGGCGCGGCTGAGCCGGCCGACGCGCCAAACTGGCCGCCGGGTGGGCCCGGACGGCCGCGCGCCGCCCGGGGGGCGGCGGGTACACCTTTCGCAAGGGACGGGAGCGGACCCCATGGACGCGACCGTGCGATCGGAGGACGACGCCCCACAGGGGCGGCTCGAGGAGCTGCGGCGGGCGCGTCGGATCGGCCTGGTGCTCTCCGGCGGCTCGGCGCGCTGCGCCTTCCAGGTGGGGGTGATCGAGACCCTGGCGGAGCTCGGGGTGCGGCCGGCGCTGACCCTGGGGGTCTCCGGGGGCGCCTGGAACGCCGCCGCGGTCGCGGCGCGCAACGAGCACCGTCTGCGCTACTACTGGCGCTGCTTCGTCCGCATGCCCCACGTCGACCTGCGCAACCTGCGCACGGAGCGCTCGCCGTTCATCTACGCCCGCCTGCACCGGCGGACCTTCGCCGAGTACGTGGGCGTCGACAACCTGCACCGCCCCGACGCGGCCGATCTGTGGGTGGGGGTGACGCGGTTGCGCGACCGCCGCAGCTTCGTCTACCGGGCGCAGGGCTTCGACGACCCGCTCGACCTCCTGCTGGCCAGCAACTACCTGCCGCCCTTCTACTCGCTGCCGCCGCGGCTCCACGGCGAGCTCTACGGCGACGGCGCCCTCTCGGACAACCTGCCGTACGAGAAGGCGTTCGCCGAGGGCTGCGACCGGGTGATCCTGGTCGCCGGCAAGGGCGAGAGCGAAGGCGGCTTCTTCAAGCGCCCGGGCGACGCCGACCACCGGGTCCCGGCCGCGCTCGCCGATCGCACCGTCGTCGTCCGGCCGCGCCACCGCCTCCCGGTCTCCTTCACCGAGCGCCGCTGGCCCCAGCTCGAGCTCGCCATCGAGATCGGCCGCCTGCGCGCCCGCGAAGTGCTGCTCGGCGAGCGCCACCCCGAGACCGAGCTGCGCGGCCAGAGCCGCCGCCCGGGCCGGCTGCTGTGGCGGACCATGCGGGCGGTGGCGTCGCGGCGGCGCGCGGCCGGCGGAGCTCCCCCGATGGGGAGCTGAGCTCCTCCCTCCGTAAGAAAGCGCGTCCCGGAAACGTCCCTCCGGTCGAGGGCTGACCTCGGTGCCCGGCTCCACGGGCGGCGGCGGGGCCCCGTCCGGAGGCACCGATGGCCGCGCTCTACCACGTCGTCTTCGTCTTCGTCCTCGAGCACGGGGCCCGCACGCTGCCGTTCGTCTTCGCAGGGCTGGTCGCGGCGGCCGCCTGGTTCGGCCGCGGCGCCCTGGCCGGCCGCCGGCACCGCGTGGGGCGCGGCCTCGCGGCCGTGGCGCTGCTCGCCGCCGCCGCCGGGACGGCGGGCGCGTTCGCCTTCCAGCACCGCATCCACCGGGTTCTCGAGCAGCGGGTGGACGGGCTGCGCCTCGAGCTGCTGCGCGACGGCTCCCGGCGCACCCTCGCCGACTACCGGGGGCGGGTGGTGGTGCTCAACTTCTGGGCCACGTGGTGCCCGCCCTGCCGCGCCGAGATGCCCGCTCTCGACCGGCTGGCGGCGGACTACGGCGAGCGCGGCGTGGTGGTGCTCACCGCCAGCGACGAACCGCGCGACACGATCGCCCGCTACGCCACGGACGAGGGCCTGGCCACCGAGGTGGCCCGCTTCACCGACGCCGGCGCGGCCCCGGAGGGGCGGATCGCGGCGATGGCCTGGGCCGGGCGGCCGACCACCCTGGTCCTCGACCGCGCGGGCCGGGTGCGTCGCTTCCTGATCGCCGGGCAGACCTTCGACCGCCTGGCCGCGGCGGTGGACGACGTGCTGTGACGCGACGGCCCGGCCCTGCCGGCGCGATCGGCGGGGGCGCCGGCGGCCGTGCCCGCGCGCCGTCGTGGCCGGGGTCGATCGAACCGCGCGCCGCCGGTCCCGCTCCGACCGGGTGCTGCGGCAGGCCCGTCACCGCCCCCGAGCGTCCCGGCGTTCGGATCAGGGGGCGCCGTCGGGCTCCGGGGCCAGCGCCGCCTCGAACCAGCGCGCCATCCGCTCGTAGAAGTGGCGCGAGCTCACCCGGCGGAAGCCGTGCTTCTGGCGCGGGTAGATGGCGTCGTCGTACGGGATCCCGGCCTTGACGAGCTTCGCCGCCAGGGCGATGGTGTTCTGTGGGTGGACGTTGTCGTCCGCGGTGCCGTGGACGACCAGCAGGCGGTCGGCGAGGTCGCCGGCGCGGGTGATCGCCGAGGAGTCGCGGTAGCCCTCCGGGTTGGACTCTGGGGCGTCGAGGTAGCGCTCGGTCCAGATGGTGTCGTAGAGGCGCCAGTCGGTCACCGGCGCGCCGGCCACCCCGGCGCGCCAGGTCCCCGGGCTGTTGAACAGGCAGTACAGGGTGTTGGCGCCGCCGCCCGACCAGCCCCACAGGCCGATGCGGGAGGTGTCGACGGTGCCCAGGCCGGCCAGGTAGGCCACGCCGGCCTTCTGGGCCGCCAGGTTGAGCGGCCCGAAGCGGCGGTACTGGCGGTCCTCGCCGCGCTTGCCGAAGTAGATCGAGGCGCCGTTGTCGAGCGACAGCACGGCGAAGCCGCGCTGCGCCATCCGCTTGTGCCACAGGTCGCGGCCGTTGCCGTCCCAGCGGTCGACGACGACCTGCGAGCCGGGACCGCCGTAGTGGTACATGATCGCCGGCCAGCCGCCGGGCGGGCGCGTCCCCTCGGGCTCGAGCATGCGGGCCGGCAGCGGCGTGCCGTCCGGCCCCGGCAGGGTGAAGAACCGGAAGCGGGGCAGCGCCGCCGGGTCGAAGGCGGGGGCGCGGGTCGGCAGCCGGGCGATCTCGCCGCCGTCGGCATCGCGCACGGCCAGGCGGGGCGGCGTCGCCGCGTCGCTCCAGGTGTGCACCCACCAGCCCGACTCCGCCGACGCCGTGGCGGTGTTCCACCCCTCCTCGGGGGTCAGCACGCTCATCTGCGCCTCCACCTCCGGCGCGCCGCTGCCGCCGGCCGGCGGTAGCGGCACGGTCGCCACCCGCCGGCGGGCGGCGCCCAGCGGTCCGGGACCGAAGGAGGTGAACACCACGCGGCCGCGCGCCTCGTCGACGGCGTCGAGCGAGGTGACCGCCCACTCGCCGGTGGTGAGCGGCGCGATCAGCCGGCCGTCGGCGGCGTAGAGGTACAGGTGACGCCAACCGGTGCGCTCGGAGCCCCACACGAAGCGGCCGTCGGCGAGCCAGGCGAAGTCGTCCCCCAGGTTGACCCAGGTGGGCCAGGTCTCGGTGAGCAGCGGCGCGCAGGCGCCGGCCGCCGGGTCGCAGGAGAGCAGGTCGAGGCGGTCCTGCTCGCGGTCCAGGCGCTGGATCGCCAGCCGCCGACCGTCGGGCCGCCAGTCCACCCGCGCCAGGTAGGCGGTGGGGTCGTCGCCGGTGTCCATCCAGGTGGTCGCGCCGCTGGCGACGTCCATCACCCCCACCCGCACCCGCGGGTTGTCGGTCCCCGCCTTCGGGTACTTCTGCCAGGTGAGCTCGGGGTAGGGGACCTTGGTGTAGTCGACCAGCGGGTAGACCCCGACCGGTTCCTCCTCGAAGCGGTAGTAGGCGATCCGCCGACTGTCGGGGCTCCACCAGTAGCCGGTCGCGTCGCGGCTCCAGATCTCCTCCCAGTAGACCCAGTCGGTGGTGCCCTCGAGGATCTCGTTCTCCGCGCCGTCGCTCGTCAGGGCCCGCTCCTCGCCGGTGGCCGGGTCCATCACCCAGAGGTCGAAGTCGCGCACGAAGGCGAGGCGGCTGCCGTCGGGGGAGAAGGTGGGCGCCTTCTCCTCCGCGTCGGTGGTGGTGAGGCGCTCGGGTGGGCCGCCGGACAGCGCCACGCGCCACAGGTCGTCGTCCGCCACGAAGACCAGCGAGCCGCCGTCGGGAGCCCAGGTGAGCTCGTCGATGCGGCCGGGCCCGGGGGTGGCGGCGGAACGGCTCTCGGCCGCGGCCTCGGAGGCCTCGTCGGCGGTGGTGTCATCCTCGATCTGCCGCGCCAGCAGACGCGGTTCGCCGGCGCCGGGGGCGACCGCCCACAGGCCGGTGCCCTCTCCGTCGTCGTAGAGGTAGGCGAGCCGGCGGCCGTCGGGGGACCAGGCCAGGTCGCGGGGCTGGGCGCCGGCCGAGCCGTCGTCGAAGATCAGGTCGAAGGTCAGGCGGGTCGGGCGTTCGGCCGCGGCCGCGGGCGGCGACAGGGCGGCGAGGAGGGCGCAGAGGGCGGCGAGCGGCGCGAGCCGGGAGGTGACGATCTTCATCGGGTTCTCCGGGTGGGTGTGGGGGACGCGGGCCGTCAGTCTATCGTGCCGGAGCCGCCGACGACCCCCGGCGGCGTCCGTCCGCGACCGGGCCGGTGGGCCCGGCGCCCGGCTCAGCGCAGCGGGATCTTGACGCGGGCGACGGCGCCGTCGCGGCGGTCGAGCGCCGTGATCTCCTCGACCCCGAGCGACAACAGGTAGTCGCGGCCCGCGGCGAGACCGGCCCCCACCTGGTCGGGACCGTGGCTGTCGTCGCCGAAGCAGAAGGGGATGCCCATGGCGTGGGCGCGGCGCACCAGCCAGGGAGCGGGGTAGGGATGGCCGAGGCCGGTGCGCAGGCCGGCGGTGTTGAGGTCGAGGATGGAGCCGGCGGCGGCGACGGCCTCGAGGGCGCGTTCGGCGGCGCGGCGGGCGGCCGGGGTGTCGACCGAGCCGAAGGGGGCCGCCATCTTGCGCACCAGGTCGAGGTGGCCGACCACCTCGGGGGCGAGCTCCTCGACCATGCGCTCCACCCGCTCGTAGTAGGCCTCGGCGACGGCGCCCAGGCCGCCGCGCGAGGCCACCACGCCGGAGAGCTGCTCGGCGGTGCCGTCGATCTGGACCTCGTCGACGTAGTGCACCGATCCCACCACGTAGTCGAAGCGGTGGCGCTGGCGCAGCGCCCGCATCCGCGGCGCCCACGCCGCCTCCGGCACCACCTCCGCCTCGAAGCCGCGCAGCACCGTCAGCCGGCCGGACATACTCCCGGGCCAGGGCGTCCACGGCGTCGGCGTAGGCGGCGAAGCTGCGCTCGAGGTGGCCCACGTCCCAGCCGCGCTCGACCTCTTCGGCGTAGAGGAAACGGGCGTCGTCGCGCGGGGCGTGCTCGGAGACGCCGTAGACCGCGAAGCCGGCGGCGACGGCGGCCTCCAGGACCTCGCGCAGGGTGCCGGCGGCGTGGCCGCAGAACTCGCCGGAGTGACCGCCGTGGAGCGACACCCGCCAGGGGACGGCGGCGGGACCCGGAGCCATGCGCCGGACTCTATCCCTGGGAACCGCCGGTGCCACGCCGTCCTGCGGCCCGGGTGGACGGCGCGCCGCCCCGGCGTCGTCGCACGATCATGCGGGCGGCCGGGGGGCGGGAGGGGGAGGCCGACCACGGATCGAGGGCGGAGCCGGCCCGCGGCAAACCGTTCCCGGCCGTGCGGACGGGGAGCCCGGCGCACCGGTGGCCTCGCACGTCCATGCGATGGTCCGCCGCCGGCCCCCTCTCTACGCTTCGGACGGGGGACGAGCGAAACCCGCAACCCAGCCTCGGATCGAGGCGACAGGAGGTGCACCATGCTGCAGCCGTCGTGCGCGAAGACCGTTCGCCTCGCCACGGTCGGGGTCGTCGCCGGCGTGCTCGCGATCGCCGGGGACGCCGCCGCCGCCAACCTCGACCTCGAGGCCCCCTTCCGCGTCAACACGGTGTTCAAGAACAGCCAGTCGTTCCCGGCGGTGGCGATGAACGCGGCGGGGGCGTCGGTGGTGGTGTGGCGCAACTTCGCCGGAGAGCCCGAGATCCGGGCGCAGCGCTTCAACTCCGCCGGGGTCGCGATCGGTCCCGAGCTGGGCGTCAACACCTATACCGACGGTGTGCAGGACCACCCCGACGTGGCCATCGACGACGCCGGCAGGTTCGTGGTCGTGTGGGAGAGCTTCGGGCAGGACGGCAGCAGCTACGGTGTCTACGCGCAACGCTACGGCACCGCCGGCCAGAAGCTCGGGGGCGAGCTCCGGGTCAACGTGACGACGCTCGACCGGCAGCGCTCCCCCGCGGTGGCGATGGCCTCCGACGGTCGCTTCGTGGTGGTCTGGCAGGCGAAGCCGGCCGGGCCGCTCGACGTGATCATGGCGCGGCGCTACGCCGCGGACGGATCGCCGGCGAGCGGCGAGCTCCCGGTCAACACCAAGACCAACGGCTTGACCGGCTCCCCGGCGGTCGCCATGGCGGCCGACGGTCGCTTCGCCGTCGCCTGGGAGACCACCGCGTACCCCACCGGCGGTGGCTCCGACATCGCCATGCGGCGCTTCGGCGCCAACGGCACGGCGCTCGGCAACGAGGTGCTGGTCAACACCACGACCCAGCAGACGCAGGACTCTCCCGCCATCGCGATGGCGGCGAGCGGCGTCGTCGAGGTGGCGTGGGAGAGCTTCCTCCAGGACGGCTCCGATCAGGGGATCTTCGCGCAGCGCTTCGCCGCGGGCGGCGGCAAGTTGGGCGGCGAGGTGCAGGTCAACAGCTTCACCGCGGGGATCCAGAACGCGGCGTCGGTGGCGATTCTCGCCGACGGCACGGCGCTCGTCGTGTGGCGCGACGTCGAGCGCGACGCGATCTACGCACGCAGCCTCGACACCGCCGGTGCGCCGAGCGGCGGGGAGCGGCTCATCGACCAGGACGTCTCCGGCGACGCCGAGGTCGCAGCCGACGCCGACGGGGACTTCTTCGTCGTCTGGCAGAACACCGGGCCCGACGTCTACGGCCGCTTCGGGGCTCCGCTCGGCGGGGGCTGCACGCAGAGCGCCTATGCGCTCTGTCTGAACGGGGGCCGCTTCCAGGTGGAGACCGCCTGGCGCACCGCCACGGGCTCCGGCTCCGGCCGCCGCATCGACCTGAGCGGCGACACCGGGGCCTTCTGGTTCTTCAACGGCGCGAACGTCGAGCTGCTGGTCAAGCTCCTCACCGGCTGCAGCGTCAACGGCTACCGCTGGGTGTTCTCCGCCGGGTTGACCACGGTCGAGGTGGACCTCGCGGTGCGCGAGGTCGCCACCGGCGACGTGCTCGTCTTCCACAATCCGCTCGACCGGCGGTACGACGCCGTGCAGCAGACGCAGGCCTTCGCGTGCAACGCGCTCCGGGCGCCCTCGACCGCGCCCGAGGACGAGCCGTCGGTCGCCCCGTGGCGCGCGGAGCGCGGCGTGGAGCTCGCCGGCAGCGCCTTCGCCGACCCGCGGGCGCCCCGCGCAGCGCTCGCCGCCCCTGCCGCGGTGGCGGGGGAACGGTCCGCCGCGGCGGGCACCTGCCAGGCGACCCCCGGCGCCCTCTGCCTGCGCAACCACCGTTTCCGCGTGCAGGCGGCCTTCCAGACCGGCAGCGGCGGCAGCGGCAACGGCATCGGCTATCCGCTCACCGACGACTCCGGCGTGATGTGGTTCTTCAACGAGGGCAACCTCGAGCTGGTCTTCAAGGTCCTCGACGGCTGCTCCATCAACGGCCACTTCTGGGTGTTCTCGGCCGGGCTGACCAACGTCGGCGTCACCCTCACCGTCACCGACACCGGGAACGGCGACCGGAAGAAGCAGTACGTCAACCCGGTCGGGAAGAAGTTCGAGCTGGTGACCGACACCGGCGCCTTCTCCTGCGACTGAGGGCGGTCGGCGGGGTCGACTCGGCGGCGCACCGCGTCCCCGGGACGGAAGCACGACCCCGTCCCGCGGCGGCTCCCGGTCGAGGTGGAGGGGGCGCGGCGCCGCCTTGACTGGCGGGGCGCTTTCTGGTCTCCTCCTCGACCGGAGACCCCGTCCGGATGATCGCCCTCGTCGGAATGCTCGTGATGCTCGGCATCGCGTGGCTCCTCTCGACGGACCGGCGGGCGATCCGCTGGCGGACGGTGGTGACCGGCACCGCGCTGCAGTTCGGCTTCGCCCTGCTCATCCTGCGCACCACGGTGGGGCAGCGCTCCTTCGACGTCGCCACCCGCGCCGTCACCGCGTTCCTCGACTTCACCGACGCCGGGGCCTCGTTCATCTTCGGCGACAACTTCACCGAGCACCTCTTCGCCTTCAAGGTCCTCCCGACCATCATCTTCTTCTCGAGCTTCATCACCGTGCTGTACTACCTGGGGGTGGTGCAGTGGGTGGTGAAGGCGTTCGCCCGGGTGATGGTGTGGGTGATGGCGACCTCCGGCGCCGAGTCGCTGTCGGCGTCGGGCAACATCTTCGTCGGCCAGACCGAGGCGCCGCTGCTCATCCGCCCCTACGTCGGCAAGATGACGATGTCCGAGCTGATGGCGGTGATGACCGGCGGCTTCGCCACCATCGCCGGCGGCGTCCTGGCGGCCTACGTGGGGATGGGGGTGCCGGCCGGCCACCTGATCGCCGCCAGCGTCATGTCGGCGCCGGCGGCGCTGGTGATGGCCAAGCTGATGTTCCCCGAGACCGAGGAGAGCCTCACCGCCGGCACCGTCAAGCTGGAGGTGGAGCGTCCCTGGGCCAACGTGATCGACGCCGCCGCCGAGGGCGCCGGCTCGGGGCTGAAGCTGGCGCTGAACGTCGGCGCGATGTTGCTCGCCTTCATCTCGCTGATCGCCCTGGTCAACGCGGGCCTGACGCACGTCGGCCAGTGGTTCGGCGTCGACGGCCTGACCCTGCAGGCGATCCTCGGTTGGCTGCTGCGGCCGCTGGCCTGGCTGATGGGGGTCGACTGGAGCGAGGCGGGGAAGGTCGGCTCTCTCCTCGGCCTCAAGACCATCGTCAACGAGTTCGTGGGCTACGCCGAGCTCGAGAAGATGGTGCAGGCCGGCGAGCTGTCCAAGCGGGCGGAGATCATCGCCACTTACGCCCTCTGCGGCTTCTCGAACTTCTCGTCGATCGCCATCCAGATCGGTGGCATCGGCGGCATCGCGCCGGAGCGCAAGCAGGACCTGGCGCGCCTGGGTCTGCGGGCGATGGTCGCCGGCTCGCTGGCCTGCTTCCAGACCGCCACGATCGCCGGCCTGCTGCTGTAGGCCGGCCGCGGGGCGGCGCTGCCGTCCCCGCCCCGCTCACGGTGCCGGCGGCGCCGCCTCCTCCCGCTGCCCTCGGTCCGCGTCCGGGCAGGGCACATGGTCGACGCCGTCGTGCTGCGCCGCCCGCTGCAGCTCCTCGAGGGCCTGGGCCTGAGCGGCGGCGAGCGCCTCCGCGATGTGGCGGAGGCGACGGTGGCTGTCGGCCAGCCGCTGGCGGGCCGCCTCGACGGCCCGGTCGCCGGCCTCCGTGCCGGGGCCGTCGGCGGCCGCCGCGCGGGCGGCGAGCGAACGCTCCAGGTCCTCCCGCGCCGCGGCGACCGCAGCTCCCAGCTCCGCCATCTCGGCATCCAACCGCTGGCGGTCCGCGGCGACCCGCGCGGCGATCTCCTCCGCCAACCGCTGCCGCTCCGCGCGTTCCCCAGGCCCGAGCTGCCGGTCCGCCGCCGCGGCGGCGGCCGCTGCCCGCGCGAGCTGCGCCTCGAGCCGGGCCCGTTCCCGGGCCAGATCGCGCGCCTCGGCGCTCTCCTGCCGTTCGAGCTCGGCGCGCTCCCGGCTCCGTTCGCGCACCTGCCGCTCGAGCTCGGCGCGCTCGGCGGCGCCGAGGCCGTGGCCGTGCGCGGCCTCGGCGGCGAGCTCCCCCGCAGCCTCCCGCCGCTCGCGGAGGGCCTCCCGCCGGGCCTGCTCGACCTCGCGCTGGATCTCCCGTTCGAGCTCGGCGCGCTCGCGGGCCTGCTCGTCCCGCGCCGCGGCGGCCTCGCGGCGCGCCTCGCGCTCCAGCTCGGCGCGATCCTGCGAGGACTCGGCGCGCGCCTGCTCGGCCTCGCGACGGGCCTCGCGCTCCAGCTCCGCCCGCTCCCGCTGCGCCTCGGCGCGCGCCTGCTCCGCCTCGCGGTCGATCTCGGCGCGCTGGCGCTCCCGCTCCGCCCGCAGGCGGTCGAGCCGCTGGCGCTCGCCGCGCCGCTCGCTGGCGCCGGCGCCGGGGACGGCGAGGGCGGCGAGCTGCCGCTCGAGGTCCATGCGGGCGGCGACCACGTCGCGCAGGCGGTCGGCCAGCCGGGCGTCGATCGTCCCGGCCACCGGCGCGTCGTCCGGCGGCAGGGCGGCGACGAGGCGTTGCGTCCGGCTCTCCAGGTGGGCCAGGGCGCGCTCGAGGTCGCGTCGCCGCTCGGCGCGGCCCGACCGCGCTTCCCCGCCACCCGCGGGGGGCACCGATTCGAGCGCGGCGAGCCCTTCGGCCACCCGCTCGGCGACGGCGTCGAGCTCGCGCTGCAGCCGGGTCTCGAGCGACACCCCTTCGCGGCGCGACTCGGCGCGCAGCTCTGCGAAGGCCGCCGCCAGCTCGTCGCGGTCGGCGGCTGCGGCGTCGGCGGGTGCCGCCACCGGTGCGGCGGCGGGTGCGGGCGCGGCCGCCTCGACCTCCCAGACCGCGGCGGGGGTCGCCGGCGCCGGCGGCGCCGGCGCCACCGCGGGCGCCGGGTCGGGGGCGGCGGGGGCCGCCGGGATCTCCGCGGCCGGCACCGCGCTGCGGAAGCCGGGCGCCACGAGGGCCACGGTGGCGAGGGCGGCCAGCGCGGCGGGGCGCAGCCAGGCCGGCGTGCGGTCGTCGCCCCGCTCGCCGGCCAGCAGCCGCCGGACGCGGGCACCCAGCTCCGAGCCGGCGGCCATGCTGGGCACCGGCAGCGCGGCGACCGCCGCCAGCCGCCAGGCGGCCACCTCGGTGAGGCAGCGCGCCAGCTCGAGCGGCCGGCCGGTGAGCTCGACGGCGCGGTCGTCGCACCGGTACTCGGCGATCTCCTGCAGGCGGCGGCGCGCCAGGCGCTGGAGCGGCTGGAAGAACAGGGCGGCCTCGAGCAGGCGGCCGGCGGTCAGCCACGCGGCGTCGCGGCGCAGCACGTGGGCGAGCTCGTGCGCCAGGATCGACTCCTGGTGGTAGGGGGACATCTCCTGGACGACGCGGTCCGGCAGGCAGATCTCCGGCCGCCGCACTCCCCAGGCGATCGGCACCGCCAGGCGGTGCGAGCCGGTGAGGCGGACCGGCCGCCGGCCGCCGGCGCGGTCGAGGAGGCGGCCGAACAGCGCTGCGATGGCGCCGCCGGAGACGGTCCAGCGGCCGTGCAGGCGGCGCAGCAGGCGCGCGTGGAGGGCGCCGACGCGCAGCACCAGGACCGCGGCGACGGCGAACCAGACGACGACCGCCGCGAACGGCCAGGCCGCGGCCGCGCGGCGCAGTCGGGCGGTGGCGGGGGAGGAGGACGCCGCGGCCACGGCCGGCGCGGCGGCCGGGGCCCGGGCGACGGAGGCCACGGCGGCTGGCGCCGCCGGCGCGGGTGCGGGCGCCGTGGCGGCCGCCGGCCCGAGGTCCCAGGCGCCGGCCGCCGGCCGCCAGCCCAGACCGAGCTGCAGCGAGGCGGTCAGCAGGCCGCCCACCAGGGCCAGCTTCCACAGCGTCTCCTGCACCGCCAGTCGGCGGCGCCCGAGCAGGCGCCCGGCCCCCCAGGCGGCGCCGAGCAGCAGGCTGGAGTGGAGCAGGTAGGTGAGCATCCAGGCGACGGCCGGCAGCACCCAGGGAGCGGTGGCGGCGCGGGCGAGCGCGGCGCTCATGGCGCCGTCCCCTCGCCGTCGCCTTCGCGCGCCGCGATCAGCGTGCGCAGCTGCGCCAGCTCGTCGGAGTCGATGTCGTGCTCGGCCAGCAGGTGGCTGACCAGCGCCGCCGCGTCGCCGCGGAACAGGCGGTCGGTGAGCTCGTCGACCATCGAGCGCCGCACCAGCGGCTCGCTGACCGTCGGCCGGTAGAGGAAGCGCCGGCCCTCGCTGCGGTGCTCGACCACGCCCTTGCGCTCCATCTTGGTGAGCATGGTGGCGATGGTCGTCGGCGCCAGGCCGCGCTCCTCGACCAGCGCCTCGTGGACGTCGCTGACCGCGGCCTCGCCACGGTCCCAGAGCACCCGCATGATGGCGAGCTGCAGGTCTCCGAGGGTGAAGGTCTCCGTCATCGTCGCTCCTCCGGGGTGTGGGTACGCAGCCGAGGTGCCCGGGTTGCAGCTTTCGACTACCGGATTAGTACTACCAGGGTAGTTGGAGAGCTGTCAAGTCCATCCCGGGGGGCGCGTGACAGACTTCGGGGAGCGCAAGGGGGGTTCGACGGTGACGGTACGGGTGGAGACGGACGGCGCGGTGTGGACCGTGGTGCTGGACCGGCCGGCGGTGCGCAACGCGGTGGACCGGGAGACCGCGGCCGCTCTCGACGCCGCGTTCGAGCGCTTCGAGGCGGCCGCCACGGCGCGGGTGGCGGTCCTCGCCGGGGCCGGCGGCACCTTCTGCGCCGGTGCGGACCTCGCGGCGATCGCCGCCGGGCGAGGGAACCGGCTCGAGCCGGACGGGCCGGGCCCGATGGGACCGACGCGGCGGCGGCCGGGCAAGCCGGTGATCGCCGCCCTCGCCGGGCACGCGGTGGCCGGCGGGCTCGAGCTGGCGCTGTGGTGCGATCTGCGGGTCGCCGAGGAGGACGCCGTCCTCGGCGTCTTCTGCCGGCGCTGGGGCGTGCCGCTGATCGACGGCGGCACGGTGCGGCTGCCGCGGCTGGTGGGGCTGGGCCGCGCCCTCGACCTGGTCCTCACCGGCCGCGCCGTGGGGGCCGCCGAGGCGCTGGCGATGGGCCTGGTCGACCGGGTGGTGCCGCGGGGCGGGGCGCGCGCCGCGGCGGAGGCGCTGGCCCGGGAGCTGGCGGCGCTCCCCTTCGACTGCCTGCTCGCCGACCGGCGCTCGCTCTACGAGGGTCTCGACCTCGGACGCGACGAGGCGCTGGCCGCCGAGTTCCGCCGCGGCCTCGAGGTGCTGCGGCGCGACGGGGCCGCGGGAGCCCGCCGCTTCGCGGCCCGCCGGAGGGCCGGCGGCGACGGGCTATGATGCTCGGTCATGAGAGCGCTGCTGCTGATCGGCGCCGGCGGCTTCGTCGGCTCGGTGTCGCGCTATCTGGTGAGCGGCTGGGTGCACCGCGGCACCGGGACCTTCCCCTGGGGCACCCTGACGGTCAACCTCGGCGGGTGTCTCCTCATCGGGCTGCTGGCGGGGTTGGCCGAGACCCGGCAGCTCCTCACCGGCGAGGTCCGCATGGCCGTTCTGGTGGGCGTGCTCGGCGGCTTCACCACCTTCTCGAGCTTCGGGTACGAGACCTTCGCCCTGCTGCGCGATGCCGAGGGCGTGCGCGCGGCCCTCAACGTCACCCTGCAGCTCGCCGGGGGGCTGCTGGCGGTGTGGCTCGGCGACCGGCTGGCGCAGCTCTTCTGAGGACCGTGCCGCGATGACGACACTCCCCGCCGACGGCCGCCTGCTGCGCATCTTCCTGGGCGAGTCCGACAAGCTCGACGGGCAGCCGCTCTACGAGTGGATCGTCCGCCGGGCGCGCGAGCGGGGCATCGCCGGCGCCACGGTGCTGCGCGGTATCGAGGGCTTCGGCCACGCCAGCCGCATCCACACCGCCAAGGTGCTGCGGCTCTCCGCCGACCTTCCGGTGGTGGTGGAGATCGTCGACACCGCGGAGAAGATCGAGGCCTTCCTCCCCGAGGTCGACGCCGCCGTCGAGGAGGGGCTGGCGACGGTCGAGCGGGTCGACGTCCGCTTCTACCGCAGCGGCGGCGGGAGCCGGGAGCGCTGAGGCGGCGGACGCCCGCCGGGCCCGGGAGACCTCGTGGCGCCTCCCGGCGCCCAGCCCTCCCCTCTGGAACGCTTCTTGATACGCCGAGGGGGGTCTTGCGACCCTCCGCGCGCTGCCTCCGCCCGCTGGTCCTCCTGCTGCTGCTGGCCCTGGTGCCCGCCGCGGAGCCGGCGCCGCGGCGGGCTGCGGGCCTCGGCGGCGCCCTCGCCCGCGCCACCCGGGCGGCGCGGGTCGGCGCGCTGGGTGTCCACGTGCGCGCCGTCGACGACGCGAGCACCGTCTTCGCCCACCACGCCGGCGACCTCTTCGCGCTGGCCTCGAACACCAAGCTCCTCACCACCGGCACGGCGCTGGGGGTGCTCGGTCCCGGCTACTTCTTCACCACCGAGCTGCGCCGCCGCGGCACGGTCTCGGGCGGGACGCTGCACGGCGACCTGGCGGTGATCGGCGGCGCCGACCCGATGTTCTCGTGGCGCCTGACGCCCGGCGGCGACGCCTACGCCGTCTTCCGCGACTGGGCGCGTCGGCTGGCCGCCGCCGGTATCCGGCGGGTCGAGGGCGACCTCTTCCTCGACCACGGGCTGTTCGCCGGCCCGACCCACAACCCGCGGTGGAATCCGGACAAGTACATGGAGTGGTACCAGCCGCCGGTCGCCGCCTTCGCCTTCGACGAGAACACGGTCAAGGTGCGCGCCGTGCCGGCGCCGCGGCCGGGGCGGCCGGCGACGGTCGAGACCGTGCCGCCGCTGGCGATGTTCCAGCTCCACGGCGAGGTGCGCACGCTGCCGGGCTGGCGGGGCAACCGGCTGGTGGTGTCGCGGCGGCCGGGCTCCGACGAGCTGGAGGTCTCGGGCGGCGTCTACGTGCACGCCGACGAGCTCGCCAAGCCGCTGGCCGTGGCCGACCCGGTGACCTACTTCGGATCGGCCCTGCTCGCCGCCTTCCGCGAGGAGGGGGTGGTGGTGAGCGGTCGCCCGCGCCCAGTCCCGGAGCTGCCGGGCCTGTCGTGGCGGACCGTGGCGGTGCACCGCACCGCGCTGCTCGACGTCCTGGGCGTCACCAACCACGAGAGCCAGAACCTCTTCGCCGAGATGCTGGTCAAGCTGATCGGCGCCACCCGCTGCGGGGAGGGCTCCTGGGAGCGGGGGGTGGCGGCGGTGCGCGAGGTCGTCGCCGAGCACGGCGTCGACCCGGCGGCGCTGGTGCTGCACGACGGCTCCGGCCTGTCGCGCGACAACCGCATGGAGCCGGCGGCGATGACCCGCTGGCTGACGGCGCTCCACCACGAGCCGTGGGGCCCCTGGTTCGTGGCCACCCTGCCGACCGGCGGCGAGGAGGGCTCCACCCTGGAGAAGCGCCTCGACGAGGGGCCCTACCCGGGGAGCTTCCACGCCAAGACCGGCACCCTGGTGGGCATCTCCACGCTCTCCGGCTACGCCCGCGGCCGCTCCGGCCGCCTCTACGCCTTCTCGGTGCTGGTGCGCGGCGGCATCGGGGGCGGGCACAAGATCCAGGAGGCGGTGGTGCGGGCCCTGATCGATCACGGCTGACTCGCGGCGGATGCGGCACCTCGCGGCGGATGCGGGGGCGTCTGCGGCGTCGCTGCTCGGTCGGGGGGCCTGCGGCGACCTGGTGGTCGCCTCAGCCCCCCTCCCTCACGCTCCTTGCAGCCACCCCCGCCTCCACCGCGAGGTGGCCTCCGGTCACCGGGCGGGGCGTCGCTGCGCTCGCCCCGGAGGCCTCGCGCGGGCTGCGCCCGCTCTCGGACCGACGGCCTGCAGCGTGCCTGGTGGTCGCCTCAGCCTCCCTCGCTCGCGCTCCTTGCAGCCACCCCCGCCTCCGCCGCGAGCGTGCCTTCGGTCACCGGGGGGGCGTCGCTGCGCTTGCCCCCGGCGGCCTCGCGCGGGCTGCGCCCGCTCTCGGGCCGACGGCCTGCGGCGACCTGCTCTCGAGGTCGCGGTGGCAGGGCTGTGCTAGTGTCTCGGACCCGATCGCGCCGGCCTGGGCCGGCGTCCTGCTCGTCGACCCCTCCGGAGACCGCGTGACCCCTGTCGAGACCGACCGTCCGGTCAACTATCGCGACCTGATGAAGAAGGTCGAGCAGGTGGTGGGTGCGATCGAGCGGGCCGACGACATCGGCGACACCATCCGGACGGTGATGGAGAGCCTGATCACCCAGTTCCGGGGCGAGCTGGGGATCCTCGGCGGGCGGCTGTACAAGCGGCAGGGCGGGAGCTACCACCTGGAGGGGATCTTCGGCGCCGCCAAGCCGGCGGCGCCGGGGCTGCGGGTGGCGCGCTCGTACCCGCCGATCCAGGAGCTGCTCGAGCAGGGCTCGCTCTACCGGGCGCCCGGCGATCCCGGGGTGGACCCGGAGTTCGAGGAGCAGGTGGGGGCGCGCGAGTTCGCCGCCATCGAGGTGGGCGACGAGGAGTTCATCCTCGCCTTCGACGTCGCCGCCGACGCCAACCGCGACGACGTCCTGTTCTCCCTCGGCATCCTGCGCCACTCCATCAACCAGAAGATCCGCCAGGAGCGGATGGCCGGGATCTTCAACGAGGCGCGCAAGATCCAGGCGTCGATCCTGCCGCGGCGCGAGCCCGAGTACGGCGACTTCGAGATCGCCGGCCACAGCCGCCCGATGGAGTCGGTCGGCGGCGACTTCTACGACTTCATCCCCCTGACCCCGAAGATCCTCGGCCTGGCGATCGCCGACGTCTCCGGCCACGGGCTGCCGGCGGCCCTGCAGGTGCGCGACATCTACATGGGGCTGCGCATGGGGATGGCCCGCGACTTCAAGATCGTCCGCACCGTCGAGCGGCTCAACGCCATCATCCACCGCTCCACCCTGACCAGCCGCTTCGTCTCGATGTTCTACGGCGAGCTCGAGCTGTCGGGGCTGTTCATCTACGTCAACGCCGGCCATCCGCCGCCGTTCCTGCTCGCCGCCGACGGGACGGTGCGCCCCCTCGAGGAGGGCGGGCCGGTGCTCGGCCCGTTGTCGGAGTCGAGCTACGAGCGCGGCGTGGTGTCGGTGGAGCCCGGCGATCTGGTGGTCTTCTACACCGACGGCATCACCGAGGCGCGGGGCCGCGAGCGTCCCGCCGACGCGGTCGACGAGTTCGGTCTCGACCGCCTGGTGGCGGTGTGCCGCGAGCACCGCGACCGGCCGGCGCGCGAGATCGTCGAGCGGGTCTTCGCCGACCTCGACCGCTTCACCGGCGGCCGGCCCGCCGGCGACGACCGCACGGTGATGGTCCTGCGGCGCCCCGCCGCCTGACGCCGCCGCCGCTCACCGCGCGTCCGGCAACCCGGCGACGCCGGGCCGCGGTGGGGGCTGGTGCCCCGCCACCCGGAGACCCCTCGCGGGCCCGCGACCGGGCCGAGCGGCAGGGTGAGGGAGGTCATCCGCGGGCGCTGGGGGGGATCTCGCGGACCTCGAGGTCCTGGGCCAGCCGGATGCGCCGGTGCGCCGGGTAGACGCCGCCGCGCAACATGACCCCCGGGTAGAGCTCGGTGCCGCGCCCCACCACGCAGCCCGGGTGGAGCACCGCGTTGCAGCCGGTCAGCACGCGGTCGCCGAGGACGGCGCCGAGCTTGCGCCGGCCGGTGGCGACGCGGCCGCCGTCGGGCAGGCGCACGGCGATCTCGGCGCCGTCGTGGCGGAAGTTCGACAGGATGGTTCCGGCCCCCAGGTTGACGCCGGCGCCGAGGATCGAGTCGCCGACGTAGTTCAGGTGCGGGGCGTGGGCGCCCGGCAGGAGGATCGAGCGCTTCACCTCCGTCGAGGCGCCGACCACGCAGCCGTCGCCGATCCAGCAGCCGCCGCGCACGTAGGCGCCGGGGCGGATCTCGACGTCGCGGCCGATCCACACCGGCCCTTCGATCACCGCCCCCGGCAGGAGGCGCGTGCCGCGCCCGATGGCGACCTTGTCGCCGGCGACGTGGACGTCGGGCGACAGCCGGATCTCGATCGCGTCGGCGCTCACGGCGGCGAGCACCGCGTCGAGCGGCGCGCCGAGCAGCGCCCATGGCGCCGCCGGGTCGAAGGCCCCGCGGAAGGCGGCGGGCAGCTCGGCGAAGAGCTCCGGCAGCACGGCGACGGCGGGGGGCGACGGCGGGTCGGTGGACGGCATCGGGCGGGGGTCTCCTGCGCCGGGCAAGATACCATCGCGGGTCGATGTCGCCGCTGCGCCCCCTGCCCGTCGCCTTCTACCGCCGCCCGGCCGAGGTGGTGGCCCGCGAGCTGCTCGGCTGCCGGCTGGTGCGCCGGATCGGCGGGGAGCGCCGCGTGCTGCGGCTGGTGGAGACCGAGGCCTACCTGGGGGCGCCGGACGCCGCCAGCCACGCCGCCGGCGGCCGCCGCACGGCGCGCAACGAGAGCCTCTACCTGGCGGGCGGCTACGCCTACGTCTACTTCATCTACGGCATGCACTTCTGCCTCAACGCCGTCACCGGCGGCCGCGACGTGGGCAGCGCGGTGCTGTTGCGCGCCGGCGAGCCGGTGGCGGGGGAGGCGGCGATGCGCCGCGACCGGGGCCTCGGCGGCGACGCCGGCTCGGCGCGCCGGGTGCGGCCGGGCGACGTGGCCGGCGGGCCGGCGCGGCTGTGCCAGGCGCTGGCCGTGGACCGCGCCCTCGACGGCCTGCCCCTGTACCGCGGCGCGCTGGTGATCGCCGCCGGCGAGCCGGTCCCCGACGCCGCCGTGGCGCGCGGCCCCCGGGTGGGGGTCGACTACGCCGGCGAGGCCGCCCGCTGGCCGCTGCGCTTCGCGGAGCGGGGCAATCCCCACGTCTCGCGGCCGCGGCTGTAGGATCGGCTCTCCGTGGCACGGCGGGGGACATCGGGGAGGACGGGCCGGATCGGCGACGTCGCCGACACGGCGCACTGGGTCGCGGTGTACCGGGCCATGGAGAGCGAGCGCCCGGACGCCCATTTCCGCGACCCCTGGGCGCGGCGGCTGGCCGGCGTCGAAGGCGAGGACATCGTCGACTCGCTGCGCGGGGGCCGGGGGATGGCCTGGCCGATGATCGTCCGCACCGTGGTCCTCGACGAGGTGATCCTGCGCACCGTCCGCGAGCGGCGCGCCGACCTGGTGCTGAACCTGGCCGCCGGCCTCGACACCCGGCCCTGGCGGCTGGACCTGCCCGCCGCGCTGCGCTGGATCGACGTCGACCTGCCGTCGGTCCTCGACCACAAGGGCGCGGTGATGGCCGCGGAGACGCCGCGCTGTCACTACGAGCCCGTCGCCGCCGACCTGAGATCGGCGGCGGAGCGCCACGCGGTGTTGGCGCGGGTGGGGGAAGGGAGCCGCGGGCTGGTGCTCAGCGAGGGGCTGCTGATCTGGCTCGAGGCCGAGGAGGTCGCCGCGCTGGCCGGGGCCCTGGCCGCCTGCCGGGGTCTGCGCTGGTGGCTCGCCGACCTCGCCAGCCCCGACCTGCTGAAGATGATGCAGCGCAAGTGGGGGCGCCAGCTGGAACCGGGGGAGGCGCGGTTCCGCTTCGCTCCCGCGGAGGGGACGGGCTTCTTCGCTCCGCTGGGATGGCGCGAGGCCGAGTGGCACCCCCTCTGGGACGCCGCACGCCGCCTCCGCCGGACCATGCGCGGCGGCTGGTTGTGGAACCTGCTGGCCCGTCTCTCGACCGAGAAGCGCCGCGAGAAGATGCGCCGCTTCTCCGGGATGATGCTGCTCGAGAGGGCACCGGAGCGGTGACGCCCGCGGCCGCTGAGCGCGAGGTCCGCGAGCAGGTCCACCGGTCTCCGGCCTCGACGCCCCGGGGCGGGGTCTGCGCCGCCTCCGCTCAGCCCTGCCCGAGGCGGTCCGGGTCGCTCGGCAGGTCCGCGGCCGTGGGGCCGGAGGGCCGCCGCCGCGGCGAGCGCAGGGCATAGAGGAGCAGCCCGACGAGCGTGGCGATGGCGAGGTCGCGGATCTGGCCCGCCGTCGCGTGGAGCAGCAGCCAGCCGGACAGGGCGATGCCCGCCGCCGCCACCAGCCAGCCCCCGCGGACGATGAAGCGGGCCGCCGGCTGGCCCTTCCGCCGGCGCAGCGTGGGCAGCGCCGCCGAGGCCGCGATGGTGATGAGGAGCTGGGCGACGGTGCTCATGGTGGCGGCGTAGACGAAGGTCCGGGTCAGCGCCATGGCGAGGATCACCGCCGAGGTGAGGACCGTGGCGAGGTGCGGGACCCGGCTCCGCGGGTGGACGAGCGCCAGGCGCGCCGGCAGATCGCCCTGCTCGGCCATGGCGAACAGCATCCGCGGGGTGGCGAGGACGAGGGTGTGGAGAGCGCCGACCGCCGAGACCACCGCCCCGACCGCGATCACCCGGCCGCCGGCCGGCCCGAAGATGCCGGCCGCCGCGTCGGCCAGGGGTCGGTTGGAGTCGGCCAGGTCGGGCAGGGTGCCGATGCAGACCAGCTGGATCGCCAGGTACAGGGCCGTGACGACGCCCAGGGAGACGAGGAGCGCGAAGGGGATGATGCGCCGCGGCTCGCGCATCTCCCCCGTCGGCACGAGCGCCGAGCCGTAGCCGCTGAAAGCGAACAGCAGCAGGATCGACGCCTGTGCGAAGCCGCCGACGCTCGGCGCCGGGCCGGGCGAGAAGCGGGCCGGGTGGACGAACGCCAGGCCGACCACGGCGAGGCCGACGAGCGGCAGCAGCTTGGCGGCGGTGAACAGGTTCGAGGCCGTGGTGGCGGGCCGGATCCCGATCAGGTTGAGCGCGGTGAGCGTCACGAGCAGGGCCGTCACCACCGCCGCGCGCCCGCCGCCGGCGCCGGCGGCGGGCCAGAGGAAGGCGAGGTAGTCGGGCAGCAGGGCGCAGACCGCGGCGGCCCCGGCGGCGGTGCTGATCCAGTCGAGCCAGCCGATCTCGAAGCCGACCAGCCGGCCGAAGGCACGGCGCGCGTAGAGGTAGATGCCGCCGGTCTCCTCGAACCGGCTCCCCACCTCGGCATAGCAGAGGGCCCGCAGGGCGGACATCAGGGCGCAGGCGAGGATCACCGCGATGCTGTAGACGCCGCTCCTCGCGAACGCCCGCGACGGCAGCCCGAAGATCCCCACCCCGATGACGCTGTTGAGGACCAGCGCGATGAGGTCGGAGCGGCGGATGGCGCGGATCAGCGCCGGGCGGGTGGTCACGGCAGGAAGGTCTCGATCCCGGGCGCCAGGCGGCGCAGCCGCCCCTCGGCGTAGTCGTCGAGAGCGGGCGGATGGCCCGGCGTCTTGTTGACGTCGAGCAGGATCGCCTCGCCGTCGTGCACGACGTAGTCGAACTTCCCGTAGTCGCAGCGCATCGCCCGCCGCCGGGCGAGGATGTCCGGATGCAGCTCGACCGGCCCCCGGGAGAGCTTCTCGTCGGTCTTGACGACCGGGCCGGCCGCCGTGATGCGGATCGAGGAGGACTCCTCGCCGAGGAACTGGTAGAGGCGCAGGCAGTACCGTCCGTTCTCGATCTCGGGCAGGAACTTCTCCACCGCGACCCCGGGGACGAACCACGCCGCCGGCACGTCCGCCAGCCGCCCGCAGATGCGGTAGTCCGCCGCGCTGCGGAACAGCGGCGGTCGCGGCCGGAAGCCGAGCGCCCGCGAGGCGAAGCGCTCGAGCCGGCGGCGGACCCCGAGCTGCGCCGGCGCGAAGGTGGCCTCCGGCCAGCCGGCGAAGTTGAGGTCCGACTTCACGATCACCGGGCCGTCCCAGGCGTCGCCCGGGGCGAGCAGATGGCGGCTGAAGCTGGACTTGCGGATGTCGGCGATGGCGCCGTTGACGGCCACCGGATAGCGGCTCGCCAGCTCGAGGTACTCCGCCGGCACCACCGACAGGTCGACGTGGACGACGGCGAGGTCGGCGGGGACGAAGCGCCGGGCGCCGAAGCAGTAGTCGACCCGGTGCCCGGCCTCGCGCCAGAACCGGGCGAGATGGCAGACGGCGTAGTGCGCTTCGACGAACCGCGGCGTCTGACGCTCGTGGAACAGGACGACGATGCGGCGTTGCGGGGCGGGCACGCGGGTCAGGTTCCGCGCCCGAGGGACGGGTCGTCGTCGGCCGCGTCGGGGCGCGCGGCGCGGGCGGCGGCGGTCGCGCGGCTCCCGCGCGGCGGTCGGACCACTCGGTGCATGGGGTCGGCGGATGATAGCGCAGCGGTCCGCTCGCCCGCGACCGCCGCGCCGGCCCGTGTGGCGGTCGGTCCTACGGCTCCGGCAGCTCCACCCAGCCGGTGGCGTGGCCGTCGTGGCAGGTCTGCGCGCGCTCCGGCGGCCCGGGCGGGTCGCTGTCGCCGAGCTCGCGGCGCAGCTCGGCCAGCCGGGCCTTCAGCTCGGCCACCACCGCGGCGTGCGCCGGGTCGGCGGCCAGGTTGCGGGTCTCGTCGGGGTCGGCGGCGAGGTCGTAGAGCTCCCACTCCTCGGGCTGCTCCCAGAAGTGGATGAGCTTCCAGCGCGCGGTGCGGATGCCGCGGTTCTTGCGCACGCAGTGGCCGGCGGGGAACTCGTAGTACTCGTAGAGGAAGGCGTCGCGCCAGGGGACGTCGGCGCCGGCCAGCAGCGGCACCAGGCTGCGGCCGTGCAGGCCCGGCGGCACCGGCACGCCGGCGAGCTGGAGCACCGTCGGCAGGACGTCGACGTTGAGCGCCATGTGGGTGCGGTCGACGCGGCCGGCGGCGAAGCGCCGCGGATAGCGGACGGCGAACGGCACCCGGATCGAGGGCTCGTACATCAGGCGCTTGTCGAACAGGCCGTGCTCGCCGAGGAAGAAGCCGTTGTCGGAGGTGTAGATCACCAGGGTGTCCTCGGCGAGGCCCTCGGCGTCGAGGAGGTCGAGCACCCGGCCGACGTTCTCGTCGACGCTGAGCAGCACCCGGTAGTAGTCCTTGACCATGTGCTCGAGGTTGCGCCGGGCGCGCTCGGCGGGCGGCAACGACGCCGGCACCTCGTCGCGGTAGTCCGGCATGTCGGCGAGCGCCATCTCGGCGGCGCGCACCGCCTCCGGGCGCCCGGCGAGCCGGTCCTCGAAGGTGCGCGGCACGGGGACGTCGACGTCGTCGAAGGCGTGGGCGAAGCGCTTCGCGGGGCCCCAGGTGCGGTGTGGCGACTTGAACTGGTAGAGCAGGCAGAACGGCCGGTCCCGGGGCCGCTTGCGGAGGAACTCGAGCGCCTGGTCGCCGACCACGTCGTCGGCGTGGCCCCGCATCTTGAGCGGCGCGCCGTTGGCCAGCATCTCGGGGTCGTGGTAGACGCCCTGCCAGGGGAAGATCACCCAGTCGTCGAAGCCGCGGGGGGTCGACTTGAGGTGCCACTTGCCGACCAGCCCCGTGTGGTAGCCGGCCGCCTGGAGCAGCTCCGGCCAGGTCGGCTGGTCGGCGCGCAGCCCCGGACCGTTGTAGAACTGCGGCCCGTCGCCGTTGGTGACGATGCCGTGGGCGTGCGAGTAGAGGCCGGTGAGGAACGACGCCCGGCTCGGCCCGCACAGCGAGTCGGTGACGAAGAACTCCTCGAAGCGGATCCCCTCGTCGGCGATGCGGTCCATGTTCGGCGTCTCGAGGATCGGGTTGCCGTAGGCGCTCATCGCGTCCTTGCGCTGGTCGTCCGTCATCACGAACAGCACGTTCGGCGGCGGCACGTCCTGGGCACGGGCGCGGCGGGAGAAGGGGAGCGAGGCGACCGTGAGACCGAGCAGACGCAGGGCCTCGCGGCGGGAGAGCGGCACGTCGGTCACGATGGAGGGATGATACCGGGCCGGGCGCCGGCGGGCGTTCTTCGCGGCGGTGGAGGGGGTGGAGGTCGCACGCCCCGGCCCTCTCAGCGCCGGGCTTCGAGCGTCAGGTGCCCCGCCTGGACCAGGCGCCAGAAGACGAGGCGGGCGTCGAGGGCCGGTAGCGAGCTGATCTTGACGATCGAGGCGATGTCGTAGGTGCCCGTCACGCGGGAGAGCAGGAAGCCCTCGTGGCGACTGATCTTCGAGGCCGTGAGCTCCTCGAGCGGGGTGGCCAGCCGGGGGATCGCCGCGGGGGTGACGCCGGCGCGGTCGAGCACCTCGTGGATCCGTGCCTCCGCCGCCTCGACCGCCGCCGTCACCTCGCGGTTGCCGGGCTCGAGCGCCTGCGCCGCCCGCAGCCGCCGCAGCGCCTCCTCGTAGCGGGCGGCCTCGAGATGGGGCGCGGCGGCGGCGAGGAGCTGCGCCGCGTCGACGTCGCCGCTCGCCACGCGCCCCGGTCCGCCGCCGTTGCGCGACGCCGCGCCCGCCGCCGTCCACGGCGGCACCACCACCTTGACCAGGCCGCGCTGGGCGGCGGCGAAGACGGCCTCGCAGACCCGGAAGTCGGTCACCCCGGCGCGGTCGCGGATCTGTTCCAGGGTGGAGCGGTCGTCGACCAGCTCGAGGAGCCGGCGGTCGGCGTCGGCGAGCTTGGCGCGCCCGAGGTCGGCCACCGTCACCGGCACCGCCTCCAGGGTGGGGATGACGCCGCGGATGCGCTCCCACTCGTCGAGCCGGCGGACGCCTTCGAGCACGATCCCGGTGACGTCGAGGTCGGTGGGGATCATCAACCGCTCGGGCAGCTCGTCGTCGAGGAACTCGAAGCTCCCGGCCGGCCAGGTGAAGATGTCGTAGATCGCCTCCCGGGCCTTGCGCTCGAGCAGCGGCTGCAGGTCCGCCTCGGCGAGCGCCCCCGACGACACCAGGATCTTCCCCAGCAGCATGCCGCTGCGCTCCTGCATGCCGATCGCTTCGGTGAGCTGCTCGGGGGTGATGTGGCCGCGCGCGACCAGGAACTGGCCGAGGTACTCGCGCGGATCGGTCGACGCCGACGAGATGACGTGGCCGTCGCGGAAGTAGATCCGCTTCTCGACGCGCCCGTCGTCGATCACCAGGGTGCCGGTCTTCCGCCCCTGCGACAGCCACTGCAGCAGCTCGGCGAGCTGCATGGTCTGGAGGTTGCCGGTGATCGACATGGATCGGATGAGCGCGTGGCGATGTCCGTATGCGTCGCGGCGGAACAGGAGAATACACCGCGCACGGCCCGAACGGACCCCCAGACCCCCGCCAGCTCCCCTTGCAAGCCCGGAGCCGCCCCGGCCTACCTCCCGCCCCGGAACGCCCTCCCCGAGACCAGCGCGAGGCCCCCCCGATGCACCGCCCCGCGAGACCGTGGAGACGGGGGGAGATGCAAGGAGCGCGAGGGATCAGCGAGCCGTGAACGCCGCGGACCTCCGGGCGCGAGCGAAGCGAGGCGCCCCGGTGCACCGACCGACCAGGCGCTGGAGAAGGGTGTGGATGCAAGGAGCGCGAGGGAGGTGGGCTGAGGCGTACACCCGTACGCCGCAGGCCCGCCGAGCGAGCAGCGACGCCGCAGACGCGCCCTTCTCTAGCGCCTGGCCGGGGTGGTGCCTTTTTGGCCCTGGTAATGACTCGACGACCCCGGCTCCCCGTACGCCACCTCCGGCTCGCTCTCCATGGCGACGAAGATGAGCTGGGCGATGCGGCGCCCCGCCTCGAGCACGAAGGGCTCGGGGCCGAGGTTCTGCAGCTCCAGGGTGATGTTGCCCTCGAACCCCGGGTCGCACCAGCCGGCCAGCGAGTGGTTGATCCACAGGCGGCCGAGGGTCGACTTGAGCTTGAGGTCGCAGGCCACCGTCCGCGGGATGCGGACGTACTCCAGGGTCGACGCGAGGACGACCTCGCCGGGGAACAGCTTGATGTGCGGCGCGCTGAACTCCTCCGGGTCGCGGGTGGGGCAGATCCAGTGATCGCCCACCCGCACGTCGTAGCTGGCGGCGTTGACCTGGTCGGGGGCGTAGGGCTCGACGCCCCCCTCCTCCGCCCAGCGGCGGATCCAGCGGTCCGGCTTGATCACGTGAAGAAGATGGGCGTCTGCACGTCGGGGTCCGTGCGGTGGATGGTGTCGACGAAGCGGATCATCTGCCGCGACAGCGACATGAAGAGGGTCGAGGTGCGCAGGCCGCCGCCGAAGAACCGCACCCCCTGCAGCAGCTCGCCGTCGGTCACCCCGGTGCAGGTGAACAGGATCTCGTCGCCCGGCGCCAGGTCCTCGGTGCCGTAGATGCGGTCGAGGTCGGTGAAGCCGAGCTTGGCGAGTCGTTCGTGCTGCGCGGGATTCAGCGCCCGCAGCCGGGCCTGGATCTCGCCGCCCAGGCAGCGCATGGCGGCGGCGGTGATCACCCCCTCCGGGGCACCGCCGATGCCCCAGGCCGCATGCACCCCGGTGCCGCGCACCGCCGCCGCGATCCCCGCCGAGAGGTCGCCGTCGCCGATCAGGCGGATGCGCGCCCCGGCCTCGCGGATGTCGGCGACGAGCTGGCGGTGGCGCTCGCGCTCGAGCACCACCACCACCAGCTCGGTGACCTCGCGCTTGAAGGCGCGGGCGATGTTGCGCAGGTTCTCGGCCACCGGCGCGTCGAGGTGCACGGCGCCGCGGGCGGTGGGGCCGACGACGATCTTCTCCATGTAGGTGTCGGGCGCGTGCAGCAGGCCGCCGCGCTCCGAGGCGGCGAGCACCGCCACGGCGTCGTTGGCGCCGGTGGCGCACAGGTTGGTGCCCTCCAGCGGGTCGACGGCGATGTCGACCGCGAGTGCCCCGTCCTTGCCCTTGTGCTTGCCGAGCTCCTCGCCGATGTAGAGCATCGGCGCCTCGTCGCGCTCCCCCTCGCCGATGACGATGCGGGCGGCGATGTCGAGGCGGTCGAGCTCGACGCGCATGGCCTCGACCGCCATCTGGTCGGACCAGGTGCGGTCGCCGTGCCCCATGGTGCGGGCGGCGGCGATGGCGGCCTGCTCGGTGACCCGGATGAAGTCCTGCTCGAGGACGCGGTCGACGCCGGTCATCACGACCTCCCGCGCACCGGCTCCGGCTCGCGGGTCGTCCGGACCGCCTTCTCCATGGGCATCGGCGGGTTGTAGGAGGGGATGCCGGTGATCTGCTCGCCGAGGACGAGGCCGTGGATGTCGTGCGTCCCCTCGTAGGTGAAGACCGACTCGATGTTCATCATGTGGCGGATCACCGGGTAGTCGTCGACGATGCCGTTGGCGCCGAGGATCTCCCGCGCCAGGCGCGCCGACTCCCGTGCCACCCAGACGTTGTTGCGCTTGCCGAGCGACACCTGGTAGTGCTTGAGACGGTCCTGGTCCTTGAGGCGGCCGAGCTGGAGCACCAGGAGCTGGCCCTTGGTGATCTCCGACAGCATCCACACCAGCTTCTCCTGCACGAGCTGGTGGCTGGCGATCGGCTGGCCGGCGAACTGCTTGCGCTCCTTGGCGTAGTCGAGCGCGCACTGGTAGCAGGCCATCGCCGCTCCCAGCCCGCCCCAGGCGATGCCGTAGCGCGCCTGGTTGAGGCACATCAGGGCGTTCTTCAGGCCGGTGGTCTCCGGCAGCAGGTTCTCGGCCGGGATGCGGCAGCTCGAGAAGCCGAGCTCGGAGGTGACCGAGGCGCGCAGCGAGAACTTGCCGTGCTGGTCGGTGGAGGTGTAGCCCGGGGTGCCCTTCTCGACCAGGAAGCCGCGCACGCCCTCGTCGGTCTTCGCCCACACCACCGCGACGTCGGCCAGGGTGCCGTTGGTGATCCACTGCTTCGAGCCGTCGAGCACCCAGGAGTCGCCGTCACGCCGCGCGGTGGTGATCATGCCGCCGGGGTTGGAGCCGAACTCGGGCTCGGTGAGGCCGAAGCAGCCGATCGCCTCGCCCGAGGCGAGCGCCGGGATCCAGCGGTCCTTCTGCTCCTGGGACCCGAACGCGTAGATCGGGTACATCACCAGGCCGCTCTGCACCGAGGCGAAGCTGCGCACCCCGGAGTCGCCGCGCTCGAGCTCCTGCATGATCAGGCCGTAGGCGACGTTGTTGAGGCCGGGCAGCCCGTACTCGTCGATCGTCGGGCCGAACATGCCCAGCTCGGCCATCTCCGGGACCAGCTCGATGGGGAACCGCGCCTCGCGGTTGGCCTCCTCGATGATCGGGAGGACCTTCTCGTCGACGAAGTCGCGGACGGTGTCGCGCACCAGCCGCTCCTCCGGGCTCAGGAGGGCGTCGAAGTCCACGAAATCCACGCCGGGAAAACGGCTCACGGGGGACCTCCTCAGGGTTGGCGAATGGTCGGGAACAGCGGCGGCGGGGCGACGTGGCGATACCGCACACCTGCCATGGGGGCGCCCGGAAAGCCGCCCCGGGATCATAGCACGCAGGGGGACCGCGGCCGGCCCGTCGGAGGGCCGCGCCGGCCGGCGCGTTATGATCCGTGACCGTGGCGAACTTCCCGGGCGGTAGCGCCTACGCCATGGTGCGGGACGTCGCGTCCGGCCACCTCCTGGTGACCGAGCGGACGCTCGCCAAGATGTCCAAGGCCGAGCTCGAGCTGCTCCGCTTCGAGCTCGACCGCCACCTGCGCGAGATCCGCGGCGACCAACCGTCGCTCGACGACCTGCCCGCCATCCAGCAGCGCAACCGCCGCATCCAGCGGATCAACACCACCCTGATGGTGCTGCGCAGCTTCCGCATGAAGCTGCGCTCGTAGGGCCGCGCGGTCTCTCCCGCCGCGCCCGCCGGACCCTCGTCCGGCGGCGCCGCGGTCAGAAGCCGCGCACCGCGAGGAAGGTCAGCGCGGCGCCCCCCGGGTCGTCCTCGCCGTAGTAGCGGTTGACGCCGCGGTCGGGGAGGGCGCCGGGGAAGGTCGACCAGCGCAGCTCGCCGCCGAAGCTCCAGCGGGCCCCCGCCGGCTGGCGCCGCAGGCCCACCACCAGGCTGCCCCCCGGGTCGCTGCCGCTGGCGCTGTCGCCGGCCGAGGAGACGCGCCAGGAGAGGAACGACGGGCCGCCGCCGGCGTAGACGTCCCAGCGCGCCGCGGGGCGGAAGCGCCAGGCGGCGGTGAGGTGCAGCGGGATCGTGGTCAACGTCTCGCCGATGCCGGTGCCGCGGGGCGGGTCGGTGAGCAGCACCCGCTCGCCCTCGACCCGGCCGGCGTCGAGCGACAGGTCGAAGCGCCAGCGCCGGCCGGCGTCGACCTCGAGCTCGGCGCCGAGCCGCGGCATCGGCTCGCCGAAGACGGCGTCGTAGCTGTCCGGCGAGTCCACCATGTCGAAGAGGCCGGCGCGCAGGCCGAAGGCCCAGCGGACCGCGCGGTGGGCGGGGGCGGCCGGGCCGGGGTCCGGCTGCGCCCGGGCGGGCGGAGCGAGGGCGGCCAGCGCGGCCGCGGCGAGGGTGGCGGCGAGCGCGCGGCGGGCGGTGCGGCGGGTCGTCGGCATGGCGTTCCTCGGGTTGCGGGCGGCGGGCATCAGAGGCCGAACCCCAGCCCGCGGTGGGCCGCCGCGGCGTCGAGCAGCCCGTAGGCGGTGGCGTCGTCGAAGCCGGGGGCGGCGAGGTCGCGGGCGGTCAGCTCGAGCAGGGCGCGCACGGCCTCGGGGTCGTCGACCCCCAGCCCCACGAGCAGCGCCGCGACGCCGGCGACGTGCGGGGTGGCGAACGACGTGCCGGTGGCCCAGAAGGCGCCGTACAGGGTCCCTCCGGTCAGCGGGTCGTGGAGGAAGCTGGTCGCCAGCACGCCGTCGCGCACGTTGGGGGCGACGAGGTCGTTGTCGCCGCCGCCCGGGGCCACCAGGTCGAGGCTGGGCCCGTAGTTCGAGTAGCCGGCGCGGCCGTCGTCGTAGGTGGTGGCGCCCACCGCGATCACGTCGGCGTAGCGTGCCGGGTAGGCGACGTCGCGCCCCAGCTCGTCGTCGAACAGCCCCTCCTCCGCTTCGTTGCCGGCGGCGGCCACCACCACCACGCCGCGCCGGTGGGCGTCGGCCACCGCCTCGGCGAGGGCCGAGGAGCCGCGGGTGGCGCCGAGGCTGAGGTTGATCACCCGGGCGCCGTGGGTGGCGGCCCAGGTGATCCCCTCGGCGACGTCCGAGGTGGTGCCGAAGCCGTCCGGACCGAGCACCCGCACCGGCATGATGGTCACCCGCGGCGCCACCGAGGCGCCGGCGACGGCGTTGTTCACGGTCGCCGCCAGGATCGAGGCGACGAAGGTGCCGTGGCCGAAGCGGGGCGAGGTCAGCGGCGCGTCGGGGTCGCCGGCGCCGCCGTCGTAGGCCGGCCCGCCGTCCACCAGGTCGATGCCGGCGGTGAAGGCGGTGCCGTCGAGGTCGGGTCCGCGGCGGGCGGGGAACGTGGCGCCGTCGCCGTAGGCCACGCCCGTGTCGACCACCGCCACCACCACGCCGGCGCCCTCGTCGGGGTCGAGCTCGAGCGCCTCCGGGATGCGGATCCGGTGCAGCGGCCACTGGAGGTCGAAGAGCGGGTCGTCGAAGCGGACCGCGGCGGCGGCGACCCCTTCCCACGCCGCGTGCACCAGCGGGTCGGTCTCCGCCCACTCGACGGTGGTCTGGGCGCGGAAGCGGGCGGCCAGCTCCTCCGGCGTCGTCCCCGCCGGGACGTCGACGCGGGCGAAGGGGGCGAAGCGGGCGCGGGCCCAGCGCGGGGCGCCGAGCCCGGCGGCCACCGTGGCGGCCTGCCAGTCGGGGACCGCGTCGGCGAAGCGCACCAGGATGTGGTCGGCGGCGCGGCCCGCGGCCAGCCGCGCGCGGGTGGCGAACGGGCGCGGTTCGAGACGGCGATCGCGCGGTGCCGCGGGCGGGCGGTCGCCGGGGCGTGCCGCCGGCGGCGCCGCCCCGGTGCGGGGCGGGGTCGGGAGAGCCGCCTCCAGGGGCGGCGTGCGCGGCCGGTCGGGCCGCTGGGCGGCCGGGGCCGGCAGCGCCAGCGCGCCGGCGAGGGCGGCGGCGAGGGCGAGGGGGACGACGGTGCGGTGCCGCGGGCGGTGGGGGGGCATGGGGATCTCCTTGGAGTCGTGACCGGGGCGCGCCGACATTGTAGACGCTGGCACGGCAGGCTCGGAGGGACGGTATGATCGGGCCTCCGCGCCGGCCCCGGGCCGGTCTCCACCCCCCTTCGATCCCAGCGCCCGTCCCGATCCATGCCCCTCGAGAACCTGCTGCGGACCGCCGGGCCACTGCTGGCCGCGGCGGGGACGGCGCTCGCCGCCGACCTGCTGATCGCGCGCCGCGACCCGCCGCCCGGGTTCGCCAGCCCCTGGCGCCGGGCGACCGCGGCCGGGCTGCTCGGCGCCATCTTCTACGCCGCCGTGTTCGCGCCGCTCGGCGCGCTCGGCCTCGAGGTCGATCTCGACCTCTCCCAGACCCGGCCCTGGGAGCTGTTCAGCCTGCACGCCCTGCTGGTCGTGGTGCTGGCCGGCTGGGGCGCCCTGGCCTACGCCGGCCGCGCCGGCCGGCGGTCGGAGGGGGCGGCGGCCGCCCCCTCCCCGAGGCGGCTGCCGAAGCCCCTGCCGGCGGGATCGGCCCCGACGGCGGGACGCCGCCGCCCGCGGCCGCCCCGGCCGCCGCCGCCGCGGGAGACGCGGGCCTGGGCGGCCGGCTGGCGCGCGCCTTCCGCCTCGCCGCCGCCGCGCCCGGACGCGAGATCCTCCTCGGGCTGGGCGCCGGCATCGCGATCTGGGGCGGGGTGATCGTGGCGCTGATGGCGATCGCCGGCGTCCTGCTGGCGGTCGGCGCGCGCGACCTGCTGCCCACGGCGCCGCCGGAGATGGTGACCTTCATCGTCTCGCAGTCGGTCGCCGTGCGCGCCGGGGCGGCGATCTCGGCCGGGCTGGTCGAGGAGACCTTCTTCCGCGGCTTCCTGCAGCCCCGCCTCGGCATCGCCTTCTCCTCCGCCCTCTTCATCCTCGCCCACTTCAGCTACGGCGAGCCGTTCATGCTGGTCGGCGTCGCGCTGCTGTCGGTCGTCTACGGGCTGCTGGCCCGCGCCCGCGGCAACGTCTGGGCCGCGGTGGCGGCCCACGCCGTCTTCGACGCGGTGCAGCTGCTGGTGGTGGTGCCCTGGGCGGTGGAGCAGCTCGGCTGAGGGCGCGCGTCGGTGCGTTCCCGGGGCGCGGCCGTCGCCCGCGACGGGCCGCTCGGTGCCGGGGCCTGCCGGCGCGCGACGCTCTGCTAGACTGCGCTGCCACTTGGCTGCGACTTGAGACCGCGTGATGGGTTCCGACGACCGCCAGTTCCACCTCGCCATCGACAGCAGGCTGGAGAACATCGAGTTCGTCCAGGTCGTGCTGAACGATGCCCTCGAGCGCCTCGGGCTCGACGAGGACACCCGCCACTGGGTGGACCTCGCCACCCGCGAGGCCGTCGCCAACGCGATCAAGCACGGCAATCGCGGCCAGATCGGCAAGCAGGTGGAGATCGACCTCGGGGTCGACGGCGCCGAGGTGGTGGTGCGGGTCGCGGACCGCGGGCGCGGCTTCGACCCGGGCCGGGTCAACGACCCGCGCTCGCCGGAGAACCTGCTGCGCCCCAACGGGCGCGGGCTCTTCTACATGCAGAGCTTCATGGACCGGGTCGAGTACGAGGAGCGGCCCGGCGGCGGCACGGTGGTGATCCTGCGCAAGCAGGTGTTCGAGGGGGAGACGGAGAGCGGCGCCGGCTCGCGGGCCGAGCCGGCGCGGGACGCGGATCGATAGGAGGTCGGAATGAAGATCAATATCCGGGAGCGGGACGGGGTGACCATCCTCGAGCCCAAGGGGAAGATCACCATCGGCGTGGGCGACGTGGCGCTGCGCGAGCAGGTGCAGGAGACGTTGGCCAGCGGGGCGCGCAACCTGCTGATCGACATGTCCGGGGTGTCCACCATGGACTCCTCCGGGGTCGGCGAGCTGGTCTCGACCTACACCAGCGTCAACAACCGCGGCGGCAAGCTCAAGCTCCTCAAGCTGCCGCCCAAGGTGTCGGACATCCTGCAGATCACCCAGCTGATCACGGTGTTCGAGGTCTACGACGAAGAGGAGGAGGCGATCCGCTCCTTCTAGACGGCGGCACGCCGGCCGGCGCGCCCCCGGGCGGGGCGGGGTTCACACGGTCCGGGAGTACTGGACCTCGGGGCGCGCCGTCAGGTAGGCGTCGAAGGCCATCGCCACGTTGCGGACCAGCAGGCGGCCGGTGGGGGAGACCTCGATGCGGTCGTGCCCCAGGTCGACCAACCCGTCCGCGGCCATCGGCTCGAGCGCCGCCAGCGCGTCGGCGAAGTGGCGGTCGAAGTCGAGCTCCCAGCGCCCCTCGAGCTCCCGCTTGTCGAGGCGGAAGCGCGACATGATCGAGACGATCGCTTCGCGCCGCAGCAGGTCCTCCCACGACATCACCAGGCCGCGCCGGGTGGCGAAGCCGCCCGCCACCACGGCCTCGCCGTACTCGCTCACCCCGCGCGCGTTCTGCGCGTAGCCGTCGGCCACCTGGCCGATCGACGAGGCGCCGAAGGCCAGCAGGTCGGTCTCGGCACAGGTCGAGTAGCCCTGGAAGTTCCGCGTCAGGGTGCGGTCGCGCAGCGCCTGCGCCAGCGGGTCGGTCGGCTTGGCGAAGTGGTCCATGCCGACGAAGATCCAGCCCTCCGCGGTCAGCGTCGCGATGGTCTGCTCGAGGAGGGTCAGCTTGTCCTCGGGGCCGGGCAGGGCGTCGCCCTCGATCGCGCGCTGGTGGGGGAAGGCGCGCGGCAGGTAGGCGAAGTTGAACAGCGCGATGCGGTCCGGAGACATCCGCACCACCTCGGCCACGGTCTCGGCGAAGCTGGCGGGGGTCTGGTGCGGCAGGCCGTAGATCAGGTCGACGTTGATCGAGGTCATGCCGCGCTCGCGGGCCCCCTCGATCACGCCCCAGGTCAGCGCCGCCGGCTGCAGCCGGTTGACCGCCCGCTGCACCCGCGTGTCGAGATCCTGGACCCCCATCGACAGCCGGTTGACGCCGGAGGCGGCGAGGGCGTCGAGGTGCTCGGACGAGCAGCGCCGCGGGTCGACCTCGACGCCGATCTCGCAGTCGTCGGCCACCTCGAAGTGGCGCCGGATGTCGCCCATCAGGCCGCGCACCTCGTCCGGCGTGATGAAGGTCGGGGTGCCGCCGCCCCAGTGGATCTGCACCACCGGGCGGCCGGCGGCGCCGGCGTGCTGCGCCGCCAACTCCATCTCGCGGTCGAGCAGCGGCAGGTAACGGCTGGCGCGCGCCGGGTCACGGGCGATGGTGACGTTGCAGCCGCAGAAGAAGCAGCGCGTCTGACAGAACGGGATGTGGAGGTAGAGCGACAGCGGCAGGCCGCGCTCCCGGCTGCGCGCGAGCAGGTGCTCGTAGTCGCGCGGCCCGAACTCCTCGGAGAACTGCGGCGCCGTGGGGTACGAGGTGTAGCGGGGGCCCGGCCGGTCGTACTTCTTGATCAGCTCGCGGTCGAAGGCCACCGGCTGCCAGAGGTCGGCGGAAGTCATCGGTCTCCTCGGGGTCTCTCTGCGGGCGGTCGGCCGCGCGCGCGGCACGTCCCGCGTGTGCCTACGATGCCGCAACCGGGGCCGCGTCGCACCACCCGCGAGGGCGGGCGCGGCGCGCCGCCCCGCCCCGGCGTACGGTCAGGGAGGGTCGGCGGCGGCGCGCACCTCGGCGAGCAGGTCGTCGGCCGGGACGCCGTAGTGCCGGGCGGCCTCGGCCAGGGTCTCGAACGGGGCCATGGCGCAGCCGGGGCAGGCCATCTTGCGGCGCAGGAAGACCTTGACCACCGGCGGCCGGCCGGCGAGCAGCTCCTCGAGGTTGTCCCACAGCTCGATGCGCGGCATGGCGCCTCCTTTTCCCGCCCAGCGTAGCGGCGCCGCGGCGCCCGTTCCTTGCGCCGGCGCAAACAGCGCTGCCGCCGGGCGTCACTCGCCGCGCGAGGCCGCCAGGTCCTCGGCGACCGCCACCAGGCGGTGCGGGTGGCGGACCACGACCCGCTCGCGCCCCACCGCGACGATCCCCTCGCTCTCCCAGCCGGAGAGGATGCGGCTGACCGAGAACAGCGTCGTGCCGGTCATCTCGGCGAGGTCCTGGCGCGACAGCGGCAGGTCGATGAGGATGCCCTCGTCGGTGCGGCGGCCGGCCTGCCGGACCAGCCGCACCAGGGCGCGCGCCACCCGCTGCGCCACCCGCTCGGTGGCCAGCTCGCGGAAGCGGTCCTGCAGCTCGCGCATGCGCTCGGAGATCGTGCCGGTGGTCTTCAGCGCGAGCTGCGGGTGCTCGCCGGCCAGCCGCTGGACGAGCTCGCGTGGCCAGGCGACCAGCCTCCCCTTCTCGACCACCTCGGCGTTGACCGGGTACTTCGCGTCGGGCAGCAGCGCCACGCCGCCGAAGATCTCGCCGGGGCCGAAGAAGCGCACCACCACCTCCTGGCCCTCGCTGCCGACCTGGGTGAGCTTGACCCGCCCGCGGACGACGAAGAAGAGCTGCTCGGCCGGGTCGCCCTGGTGGAAGAGACGCTCGCGGCGCGCCACCGTGCGCGCCGTGCCGCCGGCCTCCAGCGCGGCGACCAGGGCGGCGGGGAGGTCGCCGGCGAAGGGCGAGTCGGCGAGGGCCTTGCGGTCGGCGACTTCCATCGCGCGGATTCTCGCACGCCTCCGGTCGCCGGTCGGGCGGCGCCCGCCCGCGAAGACGAGGGCTCGTGGTTCCTTCGAGCGAGCGGGGGGCTCGGGATCAGCCGGCGCCGTCGCCGGCGCCGTCGCCGGCGAGCTGCTCGAGGGTGGTGGTGGCGAGGAAGCCGCGGAAGTGCCCGGTGAGGTCGGACCAGTCGTCGTGCAGGGCACAGGGACGCGCGGGGTCGCAACGGCGGCCGTCGCCGAGCAGGCAATGGTCGGCCTCGAGCGGCCCGTCGAACAGCGCCACCACCTCCCCGAGCCGGATCTCCTCCGGCGCCCGGGCGAGGCGGTACCCGCCGCCGGCGCCGCGGGTGGCGTCGACGATGCCGGCGCGCTTGAGGTCGAGCAGCAGCTTGGCCAGGTAATGGGGCGGGACGGCGGCCCGCCGCGCCAGATCGCGTCCCCGCAGGGCCGCGCCGGGCGCGGCACGGGCGAGGCAGGCGAGGGCGCGGACGGCGTAGGTGGAGGTGGTCGACAACATGGCGACGGCTCCGGTGCGGCGGGCCGATGCTATCCGTCCGGTCGGGCGCGTCCTATGACGGCCGTCATGGAGCGCCGGCGGCCGCTCCGGGGTTGCGGCACAATGGGGGCGATGTCCGGCCGCTCCCGCCCGCCCACCGACGCCGCGCTGCGCCGCACGCCGCTCTTCCGGCGCCTCGGGGACGAGGACCGCCGGCGGGTGGCCGCGGTGTCGGCGCTGCGCCGGTGGGAGCGCGGCGAGACGCTGTTCTTCGAGGGCGACGCCGCCGACCACCTGGCGGTGGTGGTCTCCGGTCGGGTCAAGGTCTCCAAGGCGACCCCGGCCGGGCGCGACCTCATCCTCGCGATCTTCGGCCCCGGCGACGCGGTGGGGGCGGTGGCGGTGTACGAAGGACGGCCCTACCCGGCCACCGCCGAGGCCCTCGAGGACACCGAGTGCATCCTGGTGCCGCGCGCCGCGCTGTTCTCGCTCCTCGAGCGCCACCCGACCCTGGCGCGCGGCCTGCTGCTGGCGATGACCCACCGGCTGGTCGAGCTCACCCGCCGGCTCGCCGAGCTCACCGGCGGCCGCATCGAACCGCGCCTCGCCCGCCTCTTCCTCAAGCTGGCCGACGACGTCGGGCGCCCGACGCCCGAAGGGGTCCACATCCCGCTGTCGCTGTCGCGCCAGGAGCTCGCCGACCTCACCGGCACGACGATCGAGACCGCGATCCGGGTGATGAGCCGCTGGGGCAAGCGCCGCGTGGTGGCGACCGAGCGCGACGGCTTCACCATCGTCGATCGCGCCGCCCTCGAGCGGATCGCCGCCGAGTAGGCGGCGGCGCGCCGCGCCCGACCGCTCCGCTGCTTGCGCTGGCGCAAAGACGGGCCGCCGCCCGGCGCCTAGGGTGGGGGGGAACCGGCGGACCGGGCGCGATGCCCGGGGCCGTCGCCCGACCGCAACCGAGCCGAGGAGACCGCCCGATGGACATCACCCCCGACACCCACGTCGCCAAGGTCGCCACCCGCCACCCGGGGACGATCCGCGTCTTCCAGCGCCACGGCATCGACTTCTGCTGCGGCGGCAAGCGCCCGCTGGCCGAGGCCTGCGCCGAGCACGGCGTCGACTTCGCGCTCCTGCGCGACGAGCTCGCCGCGGCCGCCGCCGGTCCGCAGGACGACGACCGCGCCTGGGACGAGGCGCCGCTCGCCGAGCTCGTCGACCACATCGTGGTCCGCTTCCACGACAAGCTGCGCGAGGATCTGCCGCGGCTCGCGGCGATGGCCGACCGGGTGGTCGAGGTCCACGGGGCCAAGCACCCCGAGACGCTGCCGGCCGTGGCCCGCACCTTCCACGCCCTGCGCTCCGAGCTCGAGCTGCACACGATGAAGGAGGAGCGGGTGCTGTTCCCCTACGTCCGCGAGATGGAGCAGGTCGAGGCGCGGGACGGCCTCTTCGCCGGCTCGCCCTTCGGCTCGGTCGAGGCGCCGATCCGGATGATGGAGGACGAGCACGACGGCGCCGCCGCGGCCCTGGCCGACCTGCGCCGCCTCACCGCCGGCTTCACACCCCCCTCCGGCGCCTGCACCACCTTCCGCGGCCTCTACCACGGCCTCGCCGAGCTCGAGGCCGACACCCACCGCCACATCCACCTGGAGAACAACGTCCTGTTCCCGCGCGCCGTCGCGCTCGAGGCGCGCCTGGCCGGCGTCCCGGCCTGACCTCCCGGAGTGGTCTCGATCCGCGGGGTCGGCTCCGCAGCACCTCCTCCTGCCGGCCCCGCGGTACCTTTTCCCGCCCTCCTCACCTCCCGACCGGGAGCTCCTCGCCCGGCTCGACCCCGGCGCCGACGACGTCGTCGTCCGGCCCCAAGACGGCGGCTCAGCCGACCGCCGCGACCAGCTCCCGCCGCTCGGCCTCGGTGAGCGGCGGGGCGGCGCCGGCGGCGGCGTTCTCGGCCATGTAGCGGGGGTTGCCGGTGCCGGAGATGACGCAGGTGACGGCGGGGTGGGCGAGGACGAAGCGCAGGGCGAGCTGGGCCCAGCTCGTGGCGCCGGCAGCGGCCGCCCAGCCCGGCAGCGGGCGGTCGCGCAGGCGGCGCAGCAGCCCGCCGCCGCCGAAGGGGCGGTTGACCAGCACCGCCACGCCGCGGTCGCGCGCCAACGGCAGCAGGCGCTCGCCGGCGTCGCGGTCGTCGACGGCGTAGTCGATCTGCAGGAAGTCGAGCGGCTCGGCCGCGAGCACGGCCTCGACGTCGCGGTAGCCGGAGGCGGTGTAGTGGGTGATCCCGAGGTAGCGGATCCGCCCCTCCTCCTTGAGCCGGCGCAGGGTGGCGAGCTGGGTGCGCCAGTCGACCAGGTTGTGGACCTGGAGCAGGTCGATGCGGTCGACGCCGAGGAGCCGGAAGGAGTCCTCGATCTGGGCGCGGCCGGCGTCGCGGCCGGTGGTCCACACCTTGGTGGCGAGGAAGGCGGGCGGGCGGGGGCGGCGCGCGGCCAGCAGCTCGCCCAGGGTGCGCTCGGCGCGACCGTACATCGGCGAGGTGTCGATCACCGTGCCGCCGCCGGCGAAGAGCTCGTCGAGCACCCCGGCCAGCGCGCCGTAGCCCGGGTCGCCGGGGGAGAGGTCGAAGTTGCGCGAGGTGCCGAGGCCGACCACCGGCAGCGGCTCGCCGCTCGACGGGATGGGCCGGGTGCGCATCGTCGCGGCCGGCGCCGGCGGCTCCGCCGCGGCGCCCGCCGCCGCGCCGCCGCCGCCGCCGCACGCCGCGCCGCCCAGGGCCAGGGCCGCCAGCCGCAGGACCTCGCGCCGGCTGAGGCCGTCGACGTCGGGAGCTGGAAGTCTCATCGCGCGTCCTCCTCCGGTGGCCGGAGCCTACCGCGCCGGCTACCCGGTGCGCCGGGCGAAGCGCACCACGGCGAAGCCGAGGATCCCTACGCCGAGCAGGGCCAGCGCCACGTGCTGCGGCCAGAGCACCTCGAGGCCGACCCCCTTGAGGAAGACGCCGCGCACGATCTCCAGGTAGTGGCGCAGCGGGTTGAGCAGGGTGAGCCAGCGGAACAGCGGCGGCATCGAGGCGACCGGGAACATGAAGCCCGACAGCAGGATGGTGGGCATGAAGGTGAGGAAGCTGGCCATGAACGCTTCCTGCTGGGTCGACGAGATGGTGGAGATGAACAGGCCCAGGCCGAGGCCGGAGAGCAGGAAGAGCAGGCTGGCGAGGAGCAGGACGAGCAGGCTGCCGCGGAAGGGGACGCCGAACCAGACGACCGCCAGGGTGGTGACCAGGGTGAGGTCGACCAGCCCGATCATCGCGAAGGGCAGGGTCTTGCCGGCCACCAGCTCGACCGGCCGCAGCGGGCTCACCAGGAGCTGCTCGAGGGTGCCGATCTCCTGCTCGCGCACCACCGCCAGCGCGGTGAGCAGCAGGCAGACCAGCATCATCAGCGCGCCGACCACCGCCGGCACGTTGTAGTTGCGGCTGGCCAGGTCGGGGTTGTACCAGGCGCGGTCGGCGAGGTCGACGGCGGGACGGCGGCCGCCGCCGGCCACCGCGATGCCGTGGGAGAGGACGATGCGCTCGGCGTAGCCCAGGGCGACGGTGGCGACGTTGGAGTTGGTGCCGTCGACGAGGAGCTGCACGCGGGCGCGGCCGGCGGCGAGGTCGGCGGCGAAGCCGGCCGGCACCACGACCGCCAGCACCGCGCGGCCGTGGTCGAGGGCGGCCACCGCGTCGGCCGGCCGCCGCGACCGCGCCACGACGTCGAAGTAGCCGCCGGCGGTGAGCGCCGCCTCCAGCTCGCGCGAGGCGCGGCTGGCGTCCTCGTCGACCACGAAGGTGGCGGTGTGGCGCACGTCGGTCGACACCGCGTAGCCGAAGACCATGAGCTGGATCATCGGCGCCACCAGGATCAGCCGCCGCAGCCGCGGGTCGCGGCGGATCTGCAGCAGCTCCTTGCGCACCAGGGCGGCGATCCGCTCGCGGCGGCGGGCCAGGCTCACCGCAGCTCCTTCTTGAAGACGGCCGTCGCCAGCCCCAGGCCGACCGCGGCGAAGGCGACCATCAGCAGGCCGGGGACCTTCAGCACCTCGATGCCGACGCCCTTGAGGAAGATCCCCCGGGTGACCACCAGGAAGTAGCGCGCCGGCACCAGGTAGGTGAAGAGCTGCAGCGGCCGCGGCATGGTGTCGATCGAGAACATGAAGCCCGACAGCAGGAAGGCGGGCAGGAAGGTGGCGACCATCGCGATCTGGGTGGCGAGCACCTGCGAGCGCGCCGCCGCCGAGATGAACATCCCCAGCCCCAGCGCGCCGAGGAGGAAGAAGAACGACAGCACCATCAGCAGCGCGGCGTCGCCGCGGAAGGGGACGCCGAACAGCCACACCCCGGCCAGCGTCGAGGTGACGACGTCGATCAGCCCGATGGCGAGGTAGGGCAGCAGCTTGCCGAACACCACCTCGAGCCGGGTGACCGGGGTGGCGGCGAGCTGCTCCATGGTGCCGCGCTCCCACTCGCGGCTGATGGTCAGCGAGGTGAGCATGGCGGCGATGATCATCATGACCACCGCCACCAGGCCGGGCACGATCATGTTGCGGCTGGAGAGCTCCTCGTTGTACCAGACCCGCGCGTCGGGGCGGATCGGCGGCCCCAGCTCGCCGGCCGCCACCTCCACCCGGGTCGACCAGGTGGTCGCCACCCCGCGCACGTAGGCGAGCGCGATGGTGGCGGTGTTGGCGTCGCTGCCGTCGACGATCGCCTGCAACCGCGCCGGCCGCCCGGCCCCGAGGTCGGCGGCGAAGTCGGGCGGCACCACCAGGACGAGCAGCGCCCGGCCCGAGGCCAGCAGCGGGGCGACCTGGCGCGGCGCGTCGAGGTCGGCCACCAGGTCGAAGTAGCCGGAGGCGCGGAAGGCGTCGACCAGCTCGCGGCTGGCGGCGGAGCGGTCCTGGTCGAGCACGGCGGTGGCGATGTCGCGGATGTCCCAGGTGATGGCGTAGCCGAACAGCACCAGCAGCAGCAGCGGCAGCACGAAGGCGAGCCCCAGGCTGCGCGGATCGCGGCGCAGCTGCAGCACCTCCTTGCGCGCCACCGCGGCCAACCGCCCGGCGTTCATCCGCCCTCCACCGGCGCCCCGCCGGCCGCCTCGATGCGGGCGATGAAGACGTCCTCGAGCGAGGGCTCGACCGGGTGGACGGCGGTCGCCTCGACCCCCGCGGCGCGCAACCGTTCGCGGATCGCCCGCTCGCCGGCCGTGGCGTCGTGCACGGTGACGTGCAGCTCGCGGCCGAACATCCCGGCCCGCACCACCTCCGGCACGTCCGCGAGCGCCGCCACCGCGCGCGGCGCGTCGGCGGTCTCCACCGCCAGCAGCGGCTCGTCGCTGGCGGCGCGCAGGGCGCGCGGGCTGTCGAGCGCCACCAGCCGGCCGCGGTTCATCAGCGCCAGGCGGTGGCAGTACTCGGCCTCCTCCATGTAGTGGGTGGTGACGAAGACCGTGGTGCCGCCGCCGGCGAGCTCGTAGATCAGCTCCCAGAAGGAGCGCCGCGACGACGGGTCGACGCCGCTGGTGGGCTCGTCGAGGAAGAGGATCGGCGGCTCGTGGAGGACCGCGCAGCCCAGCGCCAGGCGCTGCTTGAAACCCAACGGCAGCTCCGCCACCAGGCGGTGCCGCTCGTCGCCGAGGTGCGCCATCCCGAGCACCCACTCGCGGCGCGCCGGCCGGCGCCGCCGCGGCACCGCGTAGAGGCCGGCGAACAGGGCGATGTTCTCCTCCACGGTGAGGTCGCCGTAGAGCGAGAAGAGCTGCGACATGTAGCCGATCGACTCCTTGATGGCGGGGCGCTCGGTGGCGACGTCGAAGCCGGCCACCCGGGCGCTGCCGGCGCTCGGCGGGAGCAGGCCGGCGAGCATCTTGATCGTCGTGGTCTTGCCGGCGCCGTTGGGCCCCAGGAAGCCGAACACCTCGCCGGAGTGGACGGCGAAGCTGACGTCGTCCACCGCCACGAAGTCGCCGAAGCGGCGGGTGAGGTGCTCGGCGACGACGGTGTCGGGGGTGCTCACGGCGCCCCCCGGGCCGGCGCCGCCGCCGGATCGCCGTCCGCCGCCGGATCGCCCACCAGGTCGAGGAAGACGTCCTCGAGCGACGGCGGCAGCGGAGTGAGGCGCGGATCGGCCTCGCCGGCCGCGGCCAGCGCCCGCGCCACCGCCGGAGCGTCGGCGGCCGCCGAGCCGACCTCGAGGTGCAGGCGGTCGCCGAAGACGGCGGCGCGCCGCACCGCCGGCACCGCGGCGGCCGCCGCGCGGGCGCGCAGCGGGTCGGCGACCCGCGCCTCGAGCAGCTCGCCGGTGAAGGCGCGCTGCAGCGCCCGCGGCGTGTCCAGCGCCACCACCCGGCCGCGGTCGAGCAGCGCCAGCCGGTCGAAACGCTCCGCCTCGTCGAGGTAGGAGGTCGACACCACCACCGTCACCCCGCGGGCCACGCTCTCGTGGACGATCAGCCACAGCTCGCGGCGCGACACCGGGTCGACCCCGAAGGTCGGCTCGTCGAGCAGCAGCACCGCGGGCTCGTGGACCAGGGCGCAGGAGAGCCCGAGCTTCTGCTTCATGCCGCCCGACAGCGCCCCGGCCAGGCGGTGCTGGAAGGGCCCCAGGTTCGAGAAGGTGAAGAGCCGCTCGAGGCGCTCGGGGCGCTCGCGGCGCGGCACCCGGTAGAGGTCGGCGTAGAAGTCCAGGTTCTCGCGCACCGTGAGGTCGGCGTAGAGCCCGAAGCGCTGCGACATGTAGGCGATGTGGTGCTTGACCCCCTCGGGGTCGCGGGCCACCGAGCGACCGTCGATCTCGGCGTCGCCGGCCGTCGGCCGCAGCACTCCGGCCAGCATGCGCAGCGTGGTGGTCTTGCCGGCGCCGTCGGGGCCGACCAGGCCGAACAGCTCGCCGCGGCCGACCTCGAAGGTCAACCCGTCCACCGCCTGGCGCTCGCCGAACCGGCGGCTGAGGCCGGCGACGCGGATCATCGGCCGCCGCCGCCCGCCGGCGCGCCGAGGACGACGTCGGCCGGCATCCCCGGCTTGAGCTCCTGGCCGGGGTCGCCGGTGACCCGCACCTTGACGGCGTAGACCAGCCGCACGCGCTCCTCCTGGGTCTGCACGTTCTTGGGGGTGAACTCGGCTTCGGAGGCGATGTAGGCCACCTCGCCGCCGTAGCTCTTGCCCGGGAAGGTGTCGGTGGTGATGGTGGCCGGCATGCCCAGCGACACCGCGCCGACCCGGTCCTCCGGAACGTAGATGCGCACCCAGCGGTCGTCGGGGTCCATCAGCGTCAGCACCGGGGAGCCCGGCGCCACGACCTCCCCCGGCTCGTGGTGGCGCACGGTCACCACGCCGGGTGACGGCGCGCTCAGCGTACGGTGCGCCACCCGCGTCTCGGCCTCGGCCAGGCCGGCGCGCGCCTGGGCGAGCTGGGCGCGGGCGGCGGCGACCTGCTCGGCGCGCGGTCCCCGCTCGACGAGGCGCAGCCGCTGGCGCGCCTGGGCGAGACGCTGGGCGGCGACCTCGCGGCCGGTCTGC
This sequence comes from uncultured Acidobacteriota bacterium, assembly GCA_963843275.1. Lineage (GTDB taxonomy): Bacteria > Acidobacteriota > Thermoanaerobaculia > Multivoradales > JBCCEF01 > CAWJJM01. Next base: position 72,174 of record CAWJJM010000012.1, read on the forward strand.
GCCTTGTCGTAGGCCTCGCGGCTGGCGGCCCCGCCCGCGTAGAGGGTCTCGGCGCGCTCGACGTCGCGGCCCGCGTCGGCGAGCTGCTCCTCGGCGGCGGCGGCGGCGGCGCGCGCCTCGGCGACCTCCTCGGGCCGGCTGCCGGCCTCGAGCTCGGCGAGGTGCGCCTCGGCGGTGGACACCGCGGCGGCGGCCTGGGCGCGGTGCGCCTCGGCCTCCTCGTCGCTGAGCCGGGCCACCACCTCGCCGGCCTCCACCCGGTCGCCCTCGCGGGGCACCACCGCGGCGAGCTGGCCGCCGGTGTCGAAGCCGAGCCGCGACTCGGTGGCCTCGACGGTCCCCGAGGCGCGGGGGGCGCCGTCGGCCGCTGCCTCCCGGTGGGTCCACCACCAGGCCGCTGCGGCCACCGCGGCCGCCACCACGACGATTCCCACGATCCTCACCACTCGCATCGCTCCCCCTCGCGGCCGCAGCGGCCGCTCACTCTCCGTTGACCAGGTGGGTGTCGAGCCAGTCGCTCCCCAGCTCGCCGGTGGCACGCGCCAGCTCACCCAGGGCGCGCACCTCGTCGTCGCGCGCCGTCGCCCGCTGCGCCTCGGCGCCCAGCAGGTCGGCCTCGGCGTCGAGGTAGTCCGACTCGACGCCCGCCCCCGCCCCCAGGCGCAGCTTCTCCACCCGCGCGACCTCGGCGAAGGCGCGCACCGCGTCGTCGAGGCTCTGGCGGCGGGCGCCGGCCTCGTCGAGGGCGGCGAGCGCCCGGTCGACGGCCTCCGCGGTTTCCAGCCGCGCCTGTTCGAGGCGGCCCCGGGCGGCGTCGCGGGCGGCGCGGGCGGCGGCGAGACGGCGCGGGACGGCACCGCCGCGGTAGAGCGGCAGCGCCACCTGCAGGCCGGCGTTCCACTCGCCGGTCAGGTCGCCCGCGCCGTCGGCGAACTCGAGCCAGCGGGCGCCGGCGCGCAGCTTCGGCCGGCGCTCGCTCGCCGCCAGCTCGACGGCCGCCTGGGCGGCGTCGAGCTCGTGCTCGGCCCGCGCCACGGCCGGGCTGGCGGCGGCCGCCCGTTCGAGCAGCTCGCGGCGCCCCGGCGGGCCGCCCGGAGCGGGGGCGGCGGGCACCAGCGCGGCCGCCGGCACCTCGGCGTCGCCGGCCCCGGTCAGCCGGGCCAGGTCGCGCAGGGCGAGGTGGAGAAGCGCCGCCGTCGACACCCGGTCGGCGCGCCCGGCGGCCACCGCGGCGTCCACCCGGTAGAGGTCGACCCGGGGCGCCTTGCCGGCGTCGAGGAGCCGGCGCACGCGGTCGCGCTCGGCGTCGAGGGCGGCGAGCCGGCGGTCCTGGGCCGCCAGCACCGCGCGGGCCGAGAGTGCCCGCGTGTAGGCGGCCACCGTGCGGCCGGCGAGCTCCTGGGCGCTCGCCGCGGCGACGGCCGCGGCGGCGGCGGCGTCGGCGGCGCGGGCGGCGACGGTGGCGCGGCGTGCGCCGCCGTCGAGCAGGGTGTAGCCCAGCGCCGCCGTGCCGGTGAAGATCGTCGTGTCGAAGTGGGGCAGGTCGTCGAAGGCGAGGGCGTGGATCGGGCTGACGATCGTCGGCTTCTGGTACTGCGTCCCCGTGGCGGAGAGGTCGGCGGTCGGCCGCCGGGCGGCGCGGGCGGCCGCGGCGGTGGCGGCCGCCGCGTCGGCCTGGGCGCGGGCGGCGGCGACGGCGGGGTAGGTGGCGACCGCGCGGCGCACCGCCTCGGCCAACGTCAGCTCGCTCGGCGCGTCGGCGGCGCGGAGGACGGCCGCCGGTGCCGACGCCACGGTGAGCGCGCCCGCCAGCAGGAGGAGGGCGCGGCGCGCCGGACGACGGCGCCGGGAGGGGTCGAGGGGATCGCGTCGTGCCATGGTGTCGTCTCCTGCCCGGGAAGGCATCGTGGTGCCGGCACGCCGGGCGGTCACGGCCGGAGCCCTCGCTTGAGGAACGCGGGCAGCTCGTCGCCGCGCTCGGCGATGAAGCGCTGGAACCCGGCCTCGTCGAGGCCGAGGACGGTGGCCAGCAGCGGCCGCGCGGCGAACGGGAAGACGCAGCCCGACAGGCAGGTGACCAGGAACTGCTCGGCGGTGAGCGGTGCCGCGACCGTCCCCGCCGCCGCCCCCGCGGCGATCTGCGCGCGGAGCCTGGGCAGCACCCGCCGGCGCATCGGTCCGGCGATGGCGTCGGCGAAGACGCCGAGCAGCCGGTCCGGACGGAGCGTGACCTCGCTGAGCACGTAGCCCGGGAGGTACGGCCGGGCGGAGAACAGGCGCAGCTCGGCCGCCACGAAGCGGTCGATCTTGTCCTCGAGCTCGAGGTCGGAGCCGAGGATCGGCACCACCTCCGACATCAGCTCCGCCGCCGCGCGGCGGAACACTTCGCGCGCCAGCCGTTCCTTGCTGCGGTAGTAGTAGTGGAGCAGGCCCTTGTTGACCCCCGCCTCGTCGGCGATCTCCTGCATGCGCGCCCCGTCGGTGCCGCGGCGCAGGAAGATCGTGTGCGCGGCCTCGAGGATGCGCAGCTCGGTTCCCTGGTCGCGCGTCGGCTCAGCGTCCGGCACCGGCGTTACCTCTGTGGTTTAACCGCATGGGTAAAACGTAGCGCGTCCGGCGCCGCCTGTCAAGCGGGTCGGCGGGAACGGCCTCAGCCGGGCGGGGCGTCGCCCACGATCACCGAGGCCAGCTCGGGGAAGCGGTGGGTGGCGAAGCGGCTGTGGCAGTTGACGCAGGCGCGGGTCATCTCGGCGTACACCTCGCTCGCCAGCCGGAAGTCGCCCTGCTCGAGCGCCGTGGCGAGAAGACCGGCGCGCTGGTGGAAGCTGCGATCGATCTCCAGGAACTTCGCCGGGACCCGGGCCGCGAGGTCGGGCTCCGCGCCCTCGCCGCCGTCCGCGGTCGCCCGCGGCAGCACGAAGCCATCGCGGACCTGCGCCGCGACCAGGGCGCCCATCCTGCCGTCGCCGCGGGCGATGAGGCTGAGCAGGCGCCCCATGGCCGGCTCGATCTGGCGCATCTCGGCGCGCCACAGGTCGCGGGTGCGGGCGGGGAGCCGCTCGCTGGTCCAGCCGCGGGCGGTCGTCGGGGGGGCCGGCGCCGGCGCCGCTGCGGGGGCGGTGGCGGGGCCCGCGGGGGCCGGCGCGGCGGTCGCGCCGCCGGTGGGGCGCGCGGCGGGCGTGCCGCAGGCGGCGGCGGCCAGCGCGGCGAGGACGACCGCGGTCAGGCGCCGCCGGCGGCCGGCCGGCAGGGGGCGCTCCGCGGGTGGCATCCGGAGCGCTCCGTCAGGCGGCGATCACCTGGCGCACCAGGAAGCTGGCCAACCGGTCGCTGGCGTCGCCGCCCATCGGCGGGCCGGCGCCGAGGCGCAGGTGGATGGCGGTGGCGGCCGGCAGCCCGATCAGCAGCAGGGTGAGCTGGGCGGCGGTGGGCCGGTCGTCCCGCGGCGGCAGGCGGGCGAGCAGGCGTTCGATCACCTGGGTGTACTCGTCGAAGGTGCTGCGGATCCGGGCCAGCAGGACGTCGTCGCCGGACGCGGTGGCCTCGGCGAGCAGCAGCACCGGCAGGCCCTCCGTCGCCACCACCATGCGGGCGTGGTGGCGGAGGATGGCCTCCAGCCGGGTCTCCACCGGCAGCTCCTCGTTCTCGGCGAGCTGCCAGATGGGGCCGAGGAGGCGCTTCTCGGCGCGGTCCATGAGCGCCAACAGCAGCGACTGCTTGCTGGCGAAGTGGCGGTAGAGCGCCGCTTCGGTGAACCCCACGCGTTCCGCCAGGCGGCGTACGGTGAGGCCCGCCAGGCCGGCCTCGCGGACCAGCTCGAGGGCGCGGTCCACCAGCTCCTCCTGGCGTGGTGTGGGGGTCCGGGAACCCGGGTTGAGCGTCATCTGGAACCTCCGAGTCGAGCAAGCGACGACTGCCGATCCGACAATGTTAGTCAACACTCGCACTCCTGGCGTCCGCGGTCAAGCGCCCGGGCCGCCGGCACGACGCCTTCGCGATCGCTCACCTGCTGTAACGTCCTCTGCGGCGGGGCGCCCGAGCAGGGGTGAGACGGATCGGCCGGGGGTCTCGGCGAGGGCGTGGCCGCGGGGTCGTCCGACCCCGGCGGGTCTGGATGGTGGCGGGATGGGCCGCGCTCGCCCTGCCCGTCGCGGCCGCGCCGCTGTCGGTGGCGGAGCTGCAGGGCCTGCCGGCCGCCGGCGGCGGCCCCGCGGTCGAGGAGCGTCGGATCGAGGTGACCCTGCCCGGGACGCTGGGGCGCGGCGAGCTGCTGTCGCGTGCGGTGGCGCCGGCCGGGTCGCCGGAGGGGCCGTGGATCTATCTCTACCGCCTCGACCTGCGCCGGCTCACCGGCGCCACCGCCCGCCCCTGCGTCGACCGGCTGAGCCTGGACTTCGGGGCCAACGAGCGGCTGGACTACGACGGCGACGGCCGCCTCGACGACGCCTTCGTGGTCCTGGAGGGCGCCGGCGGCGCGGCCGTCCCCCGCGCCGTCGAACGCCGGGGGGGCCGCCTCGACGTGCAGTTCCGGCCCAGCGTCTGCCCCGGACTGCGGCCCGGCACCGGTGCCGTCAGCGTGCTGGTGGGCTTCGCCGCCACCGGGCCGCCCCAGGCCGGCGACGCGGAGCTCGGAGTCCTGCCGGGGTCGCCCGTGCGGGTCGCCGTGCTGGCGCCCCGGCCGGCCCGCCGGCCGCCGGTGCCGGCCGTGCCCGCACTGGTGGCCCCGCCGGGCGAGCCGCCGCCCTGACTCAGTCGGCCCCGCCCTGCGGCAGCGAGATGACCGGCGCCCCGGAGCCCCGCACGTACTTGAGGATCCAGATCATCGACAGCGAGATCAGCGCGAGGAAGATGAACACCACGAAGCCGATCGCGTAGCCGGCCTGGCCGAGGTCGCGCACGGCGAAGCCCATCACCGGCGGCACCACGAAGCCGCCGAAGGCGCCCAGGCCGCCGACCCAGCCTGCCGCGCCACCCACCGCCTCCGGCACCGCCTGGGGGACGATCTTGAAGACGGCGGCGTTGGTGACCCCCATGCCGACGGCGAGCAGCACCACCCCCGGCACCGCCAGCTCGTAGCGGTCGGCGACCGTCATCACCAGCGCGCCGGCGAGCATGATGAACAGGGCGAGCGTGGCGGTGTTCTCGCCGCCCTCGCGGAGGTGGTCCGAGAGGATCCCGCCGACGATGCGGATCGCCGAGGTGAGCAGCGAGTAGACCGCGGTGAGGGTGCCGGCGAGCACGGCGCTGAGGCCGAACGACTGCGTCCAGTAGGTGGGCAGCCAGGCGGTCAGCGCGATGAAGCCGCCGAAGGTGGTGAAGTAGACGACCACCAGCGCCCAGGTGCGCCACACCCGCGCCGACACCGCCAGGCTCTCGCGCAGGCTGCCGGCGGGGAAGAGCTCCTGGCCGAGCTCGCCCGCCCGCTGGCGCGCCGCCGCGGCGGTCTCGCCCGCAGCGCGGAGCTGGAAGTACCAGGCGTTGCGTCCCAGCGCGGCGTAGGCGAGGGTGCCGAGCGCCAGGAAGACGAGCCAGGCGAGGTAGGAGAGCCCCAGCCCCAGCGACGCCAGTGCCACCGGGATCAGGAAGGAGAACATCCCCGGCGCCAGGTTGCCCACCCCGGCGAAGACCGCCAGCGCCCGCCCCTGGCGCTGCTGCGGGAACCAGTAGGAGACCTGGCCGATGCCCACCGAGAAGGTGGCGATGCCGCATCCCGAGAGCAGGGCGAGCAGCAGGAGCAGCGGATAGAGGCCCGGGGTCAGGCGGTCGGGGTAGAGCAGCCCGACCACCGCGGACAACCCCGCCATCCCCACCACCGACAGCGACAGCAGCACCAGGAACGGCTTGCGCCCGCCGGTGGTGTCGACCCAGGCGGCGAACGGCACCCGCAGCAGAGAGCCGGACAGCGCCGGCATGGCCACCAGGAAGCCGACCGCCAGCGGCGAGAGCTCCAGCACCTCCCGGAAGCGCCCGGCGGTGGGGCCGAACAGCGAGACCGCGGCGAAGCCGACGAAGAAGCCGAGCGTGGCCCCCCAGAGCCCCTGGCCCGGGGTCCCCTTCAGTGTGCTCATGGCGTGGTCCTCCCTCCGACGGGTGGCTCCTCGCCGGCCCGGGCCGAGGCGGCGGCGGCGTCGAGCAGGTGGCGGAGCCCGTAGACGCCGCAACCGGTGGCGAGGACGATCATGACGATGTGGAACCAGGAACGGGCGAGGTTGTGGACGAAGAGGCGGCGTGGCGCGCCGCTCTGGGCGTCGAGCGGGTCGGTGCCCTCGAGGTACTCGGTGGCGTCGGGGATGCCGTCGCCGTCGAGGTCGGAGTCGTCGCCCAGGGCGGCGGCGAGCTCGGCGGGATCCGAGGCGCGGATGGCGAGGAAGCGGCGCTTGCCCAACCGCTCGATGATCTCGTCGCCGAAGTCGTTGAGGATCGGGCTGTCGACCCCCTGGCCGGGCTCGAAGGCGGCGCGGGCGCGGTTGAGGCGCTCCAGCTCGGCGGCGTCGAGCGAGCGGATCTGCCCCGGCTTGACCCCTTCCGGCCCGTCCGGGTTGACGTGGCACATGGCGCAGTCGACGAAGCGGCCGGAGTGGCGCTCGACGAAGGCCTCGAACTCGGGGTAGGCGGCCGCCGGCGCCGCGGCCGCCAGGAGGGCCGCGGCGACGAGCGCGGCGCGGACGCGACGCGGGTTCACCCGGCACCTCCCCGGAACAGCTCGTAGATCGTCTGGCCGAAGAGGGTGATCCCCGCCAGGTAGAGGGCGGCGCCGGCCGCCAGGATGCGCAGCGTGCGGCGGCTGGCGCGGCGGAAGATCCACGGCGTCGCGAAGAGCGCCGCCGCGGCGGCCCCCGAGCCCAGCGCCACCAGCCAGAAGGGCAGCAGCTCCAGCGGGTAGTAGACGAAGTAGAAGTACCACTCCGGCTTGATGCCGTCCGGCGTCGAGCCCATCGGGTCGTAGGCGCCGAACAGCGGATAGCTCGAGAACGACTCGAAGGGCAGGGTCAGGGCGACGACGAAGAGGGCCAGGAAGGCGACCCCCCAGAGGCTGAAGTCCTTGACCACGAAGAAGGGGAAGAAGCGCTCGCTGCGCCCGCCGGGCCGGTCGACACCGGGGCTCATGCCGTGGAGCTGGACCGACAGCAGGTGGACGCCCAGCAGGGCGAAGAAGACCAGCGGCAGCACCACCACGTGGACCGCGTAGAAGCGCGACAGGGTGGCCTGCCCCACCGTGGGCTCGCCCTGGATCAGCTCCTCGAGCTTGCCGGGCAGCGCCGCCAGGGCGCCGGGCAGGTAGGCGCCCATCTCCCCGATCGAGCCCAGGCCCACCTTGGTGGCGTTGACCGCGATCTGGTGCCAGGGCAGCAGGTAGCCGGTGAAGCCGAAGCCGTAGACGACGAGCAGCAGCAGGACGCCGGAGACCCAGGTGAGCTCGCGCGGCCGGGCGAACGCCTTCATGGCGAAGGCGGTGAGCAGGTGGACGAGGACGACGAGGATCATCGCCGAGGCGGCCCAGGTGTGGAGGTTGCGCACCAGCGCCCCGCCGGCGACGTGGCGGGTGATGTGCTCGACCGAGGCGTGGGCGTCGGAGACCGTGGGCTCGTAGTAGAAGAGCAGCATCAGCCCGGTCACCAGCTGGACGGCGAAGAAGAACAGCGCCAGCCCGCCGAGGTAGTACGCCCACGACATCCGGTGCACCGGGACGTCCTTCTTCTCCACCAGCGAGGCGAAGGAGAGCTTCTCGAGCGGGAAGCGGTCGGCGAGGAAGGCGAGGGCGCGCATCAGGCGTCCTCCCCCTCGTACTCGCGGGCGATGAAGACGTCGTAGCCGTCGAGCAGGTCGGTGAACGGCTCGCCGACCAGGGCGCCGGCCGGCGAGCGGCTGGCCACCAGGTTGCCCTCGGCGTCCTTGAGCACCCAGCCGAGCAGCGGCAGCGGCGCCTTGGCGGGGGAGCCCGGGTAGGGCACGCCGGTTTCGACGTCGAAGTAGGAGACGTGGCAGGGGCAGGTGAGCCGCCCCTGGTCGTCGACCTGGCTGGCCACCGTGCAGCCGAGGTGGGTGCACTTGGCCGAGATCAGCAGCGGCAGCCCGGAGTCGTCGCGGAACGCCAGCGCCGGGCGCATCTTGTAGTCGATGAAGTAGTGCCCCTGGTCGCGGCTCAGCTCGCCGACGCGGGCGACGCGGATGTACGGCTGACGCAGCCGTTCGAGCTCGAGCTGGCGCTGCTCGGCGGTCATCTCCAGGCGCTCGAGCCGCTTGCGCAGCAGGCCGGTCTCCTGCTCGAGGCTCAGCTCCGGGCCGCGGAAGTAGCGGGCCAGCTTGTCGAGGACGCCGATCGACAGCAGCGCCCCGGCGGCGCCGACCCCCACCAGGCCCTTGACCAGGTGGCGGCGGCTCGCCGCCCGCTGCTGGACCCTCAGGGTCTGCGCGCGCGAAGCGGCGCGGGTTCGCCCAGACCACCTTCTGGTAGGGCCGCACCAGGTAGCCGAGCGGGATCGAGAACAGGTGGACCAGGCGGGTGAAGGGGACGAGCAGCAGGATCAGCCAGGCGCCGATCAGGTGGAGCTGGACGAGGGCGGGGAGGCTCGCGGCGGTGGCGACCTCGGGGCGCAGGGTGAGCAGGCTCCACAGGTACGGGGTCGTCGTGCTGGTCGACCAGGCGGCGCCCCAGCGGTGGCCGAGGGCGACGCCGAGCCCGACCAGCACCTGGGTGAGCAGCAGCGCCACGACGACCACGTCGAGCACGCTCGACACCGGCTGCAGGCGGCCGCTGGTGACGCGACGGGCGAGCAGCAGCGCCAGGCCGACCGCGGCGAGGGCCGCGGCGGCGATCCCCACCGCCTCGACGGTGTAGAGGAAGGCCGGGTGCGCCGTCCAGGAGCGCCAGACGCCGGGGGCCACGAAGGGCAGCAGGTGGCCGACGAAGAGGACCCCGATGCCGGCGTGGAACGGCACCGTCCCCCACAGCAGGCGCCGGCTCTCGAGGAACTGCGACGACAGCGCCGAGTAGGAGAAGCGGTTCGTCCGGTAGCGCACCACCGAGCCGACCACCAGGACGACGAGGGCGGCGTAGGGCAGGCCCACGAACAGGAACAGGTCGACGAGCTTCTCAGGCATCGGCGGCCTCCACGGCGACGGGCGCCGGCGCGGCGGGGCAGCCGGGCGGCGGCGCCGCCCGGCGCGGCCCCGGCGCCGGCGCGGGCGGCAGGGTGAGCGGCGTGCCGACGAGCCGGGTCACGGCGCGGACCAGGTGGAGGTAGGGGTTGCCGGCGCGCTCGAGCGCCCGGGCCATCCACACCAGCGGCTTGGCGAGGCAGAGGCGCACCAGCTCGTCCCACTCGGCGTCGTCGAAGGCCGCGGCGAAGGAGAGCACCACCCCGAGGTGGTCGGGGAGCTCGCCCTCGCGGCGGCATCCGGCCCGCAGGTAGGCCTCCTCGAGGCCGGTCATCAGGGTCGCCCGCTTGAAGCTGTCCTGGCCGAACAGGTGCACGGACAGGTACGGGACGCAGCGCGGCGAGAGGTCGAAGGTGCGGGTGTAGAGGTCCTCGAGCCGGTCGGGCGCCGTCCCGGCGACGGCGTCGGCGAAGCGCCGCAGCTCGGCGGCGGCCTCCGGGTGGCGCGCCGCGAGACGGTCGCCGGCCGCCGCCAGGTCGGCGGACAGCGTCTCTTCGCGCGGGAACAGCGAGCAGCCGGCCGAGGGCCCGCGCGGCCGCCGTGTCGCGCTCCGGGCGCGGCGCCGTCACGACCCCCTCCGCGGGCTGCGCGTCGGGCCGAAGCCGCACGAGCCCTTGCAGTCCTCCGCGGAGCAGGCGGCCGGCATCGCCTCCTCGCGCTGGAGCGGCGGCATCACGTAGCGCTCCTCGAGCGTGGCGAGGGCGGTGAGGCGGTAGATCTCCTCGGCGTCGGACGCCGTCAGGCCGGCCTCCCGCAGGGCGCCGCGCACCCGCTCCGCGGGGACGTCGTCGACCACCCGGCTGCGCATGTGGTAGCGCACCGCGAGCAGGCGCCTCATCACCGCCCGCACCACCTCGGTGTCGCCGGCCGAGAAGAGGGCGGCCAGGTAGGCGAGCGGCACGCGCGCCCGGTCGACCGGCGCGAACAGGTCGCCGGCGCCGTCTCCCGACGAGGTCAGGTGCTCGTAGGCGCCGTCCCCCGCGCGCCCCATCACCGGCAGCAGCGGCGGCACGTAGTAGAGCATCGGCAGGGTGCGGAACTCCGGGTGGAGCGGCAGCGCCAGCTTCCACTCGACGACGTAGCGGTAGACGGGCGAGCGGCGGGCGGCGGCCACCATCTCGGGCGACACCCCGCAGGCCTCCGCGGCCGCCGCCACCGCCGGGTCGTGCGGGTCGAGGAGCACCCCGCGCTGGGCCTCGACGAGAGCCTCGCGGGGCGCCTTCATCGCCTCGACCATGCGTTCGGCGTCGTAGAGCAGCACCCCCATGTAGCGGATGCGCCCGACGCAGGCGTGGAAGCAGGCCGGCGGCTGCCCCGTCTCCAAGCGCGGGTAGCAGAGGATGCACTTCTCCGACTTGCCGGTCTTCCAGTTGAAGTAGATCTTCTTGTAGGGGCAGGCGACCACGCAGGCGCGCCAGCCGCGGCAGCGCTCCTGGTCGACGAGGACGATGCCGTCCTCGCCCCGCTTGTAGAGCGCCCCGGAGGGGCACGAGGCGACGCAGCTCGGGTTCGCGCAGTGGTTGCAGATGCGCGGCAGGTACATCATCGCCACGCTCTCGACGGCGAAGAGCATGCGCCGCTCCTCGTCGGACAGCGCTCCGAGGTTGGGGTCGTTCTCCGCGTAGACGGGCGAGCCCGACAGGTCGTCGTCCCAGTTGGGGCCGGCCTCGATGTCGATCGGCTCGCCGGTGATCTGCGACACCGGCACGGCGGTGGGCTGGTCGTCGCCCTCGGGCGCGTCGAAGAGGTCCTGGTAGCGGTAGGTCCACGGCTCGTAGTAGTCGTCGAGCCCGGGCTGGGCGGGGTTGTAGAACAGCTTGCCGAGCGCCGAGACGCGGCCCTGCGAGCGCAGCCGGAGGTTGCGGTCGCCGTCGACCTCCCAGCCGCCGCGGTACTCGAGCTGGTCCTCCCAGCGGGTCGGGTAGCCGGTGCCGGGCTTGGTCTCGACGTTGTTCCACCACATGTACTCGGCGCCGGGACGGTCGGTCCAGGTGTTCTTGCACGCGATCGAGCAGGTGTGGCAGCCGATGCACTTGTCCAGGTGGAAGACCATCGAGGCCTGGGCGCGGACGTCCATGGATCGTCTCCTCGCTCCCTCGCTCACCACTCCGGGCGCTCGGACTTCTTGAGCACCACGTAGGTGTCGCGGTTGACGCCCGGGGGCCCCCAGTAGTTGAAGGCCCAGGAGAACTGGGCGTAGCCGCCGATCATGAACAGCGGCTTCAGGCGCGCCCGGGTGAGGCTGTTGTGGCCGCCGCCGCGCCGCCGGCCGCGGACGGTCGACTTCGGGTTGCCGATGGTGCGCTCGGTGGCGTGGTAGATGAAGCAGATGCCGCGCGGGATGCGCGCCGAGACGCAGGCGCGGGTGACCACCACGCCGTGGTCGTTGACGACTTCGACCCAGTCGTTGTCGCGGATCCCGAGCAGGCCGGCGTCGCGGTCGTTGACCCAGATCGGCTCGATGCCCCGCGACAGCGTCTCCATGCGCAGGGTGTCGCCGTAGGTCGAGTGGATGTGCCACTTGCCGTGCGGGGTGAGGTAGTTCAGCACCAGGCCGCCGTCGCCGTCGCCGGTGCGGTCGAGGTCGCGCGTCGAGGTGCGGTCGGGGCGCGGCTTGAAGGTCGGCAGGTGCTCGCCGAAGGCGCGGTAGACCTCGTGGTCGAGGTAGAGGTGCTGGCGCCCGGTCAGCGTGCGCCAGGGGATCAGCTCCTCGACGTTCTGGCAGAAGGCGGAATAGGTGCGCCCGCCGCCGGTGATCCCGGTCCAGTAGGGCGAGGTCAGCACCCGCCGCGGCTCGTGGACGATGTCGTCGAACGAGTAGACGACGCCGCGGGTCGCGGCGGCGAGGTGGGTGTGGTCGCGGCCGGTCTTCTCCGACTCCGCCGCGAAGGCGCGCCAGGCCAGCTCGCCGTTGGTCTCCGGCGCGAAGTGGAGGATCGCCTCGCACACCCAGCGGTCCTCGGCGAGCGACGGGTACGTGGCGCCGCCCCAGCGCTCGATCGGCCGCGTCTCGCGGTAGCGGTCGTAGAGGTCGTCGGCGCGGTAGGAGGTGCCGTGGACGCCCAGCGGCTTGTCGCGGAAGTTCGGGCCCAGCGAGACGAAGCGGCGGTACAGCGACGGGTAGTCGCGGGTGACCACCGTCAGGTTCGGCATCGTCTTGCCGGGCACCGGCTCGCACTCGCCGCGCGCCCAGTCGCGCACCGCGGGCTGGGCGATCTCGGCCGGGGTGTCGTGGAGCAGCGGCGTCGCCACCACGTCGCGCACCGGCTTGGGCAGGTGGCGCTCGGCCAGCTCGGCGGTGTGGCGGGCGATCTCGCGGAAGATCTGCCAGTCGCTCTTCGCCTCCCAGCAGGGCGGCACCGCCGCCTGCAGCGGGTGGATGAAGGTGTGCAGGTCGGTGGTGTTGAGGTCGTCCTTCTCGTAGTAGGTGGCCGCCGGCAGGACCACGTCGGAGTACAGCGCCGAGGTGTCCATGCGGAAGTTGAGGTCGACCACCAGGTCGAGCTTGCCGAGCTCCACCTGGTCGTGCCAGACGACCTCCTCGACCTCGCCCCGCCCGTCCTCGGTGGCGATCTCGTTGTGATGGGTGCCGAGGTAGTGCTTGAGGAAGTACTCGTGGCCCTTGGCCGAGGCCTGCAGCGCGTTGCCGCGCCAGATGTACCAGAGGCGGGGGAAGCAGGCCGGGTCGTCGGGATCCTCCATCGCGAAGCGCAGCTTGCGCGCGGCGAGCTGGGCGGCCACCCAGTCGCGGACCTCCTCGTCGGTGCGGGCGCCGGCGGCCTCGGCGTCGTGCACCAGCGCCAGGCTGGAGCGGTCGAACTGCGGGAAGCAGGGGAGCCAGCCCGAGCGCACCGCGAGCGCCTGCTTGTCGGCGGTGTGGCCGTGGGCCATCGGGTGGTCCGCGTCCGCCACCGGGCACATCTCGCGGAAGGCGCGGTCGTAGCGCCACTGGTCGGAGTGCATGTAGTGGAACGACGGGGTGTTCTGCAGCCGCGGCGGCCCCCCCCAGTCGGTGGCGAAGGCGATCGGCGCCCAGGAGGCGGCCGGCACCAGCTTCTCCTGGCCCACGTAGTGGTTCCAGCCGCCGCCGTTCCTGCCGATGCAGCCGCACAGCATCAGCGCGCTGATCGCGGCGCGGTAGATCAGGTTGTTGTGGTACCAGTGGTTGACGCCGGCGCCGAGGATGATCATGCAGCGCCCCTCGGTCTTCTCGGCGGTGCGCGCCCACTCGCGGGCGAACTTCACCACCACCGAGGCGCTCACCCCGGTGAACCGCTCCTGCCAGGCCGGGGTGAACGGGTGGGCGTCGTCGTCGTAGCCGGCGGGCCAGTCGCCGGGCCGGTCGGGCCCCGAGGGCACGCCGTACTGGGCGAGGAGCAGCTCGAAGGCGGTGGTCACCAGCACCGGTCCGTCGGCCGTCTCCACCCGTTTCGCCGGCACCCAGCGCACCTCCACCCGCTCGCCGTCGCCGTCGCTGAAGTCGGGGAGCTCGACCGGCACCAACTCGTCGGCGTGCCCGTCGAGGGTCAGCGCCGCCTCGTAGGGCTCGCCGGTGAGGGCGTCGGTCGCCTCGAGGTTCCACTCCCCCTTGGCCTTCTGCCAGCGGTGGCCCACGGTGCCCCGCGGCATGCGCAGCTCGCCGCTGGCCTCGTCGAGCACGAAGAGCTTCCACTCGGCGTTGTCGACCTCGGCGGTGGCGGTGCGGCGGGCGGCGCGCAGCATCTTGCCGGCCCGGTAGCGCGGCGCCGTCGCAGCGCCGCCGGCTTCGCGCGGCTCGAGCTCCACCAGGAAGGGGGCGTCGGTGTAGCGGCGGGCGTAGTCGCGGAAGTAGGGGACCCGGCGTTCGGCGTGGAACTCGCGCAGGATGACGTGGCCGACGGCCATCCAGAAGGCGCCGTCCTGCCCCTGGTGCAGCGGGATCCACTCGTCGGCCACCTTGGCGGTCTGCGAGAAGTCGGGCGAGAAGACGACGACCTTCGCGCCCTTGTGGCGCGCCTCGACGAGGAAGTGGGCGTCCGGGGTGCGGGTGCCGAGGACGTTCGAGCCGACGACGGCGATGAACTGCGACTTCGACCAGTCGGCGCTCTCGCCGACGTCGGTCTGCTCCCCCCAGATCTCGGGCGAGGCGGGGGGCAGGTCGCAGTACCAGTCGTAGAACGACAGGCAGACGCCGCCGAGGAGCTGCAGGAAGCGGGCGCCGGCGGCGTAGCTGATCATCGACATCGCCGGGATCGGCGAGAAGCCCACCACCCGGTCGGGCCCGTGCTCGCGCACCGTCCACAGGTTGGCCGCGGCGAGCAGCCCGTGGACCTCCTCCCAGGAGGCGCGGCGCAGGCCGCCCTTGCCGCGCGCCTGCTGATAGCGGCGGCGCGACGCGGGGTCGGAGACGATCGAGCCCCAGGCGGCGAGGGGGTCGTCCGGGTGGCGCCGCAGCGCCGCCCGCCACAGGTCGAGGAGCACGCCGCGCACGTACGGGTACTTCACCCGCAGCGGGCTGTAGACGTACCAGGAGTAGGAGATGCCGCGCTGGCAGCCGCGCGGCTCGTAGGAGGGCAGGGTGGGATCGAAGCGCGGGTAGTCGAGGGCCTGCAGCTCCCAGGTGACGATCCCCTGCTTGACGTAGATGTTCCAGCTGCAGCCGCCGGTGCAGTTGACGCCGTGCGTCGAGCGGACGATCTTGTCGTAGGCCCAGCGGTTGCGGTAGAAGTCCTCCCAGGAGCGCTGCTCCGGGGCGAAGATGTCCTGGATCCAGCCCATCCCCTTCACCTCCTCATCGCTGCGCGGACCAGGTTGCGGCGGACGCCGCGCTGGCGGCGCCGGTAGAGGAAGACCATCAGCACGCCGAAGGCGGCGGCGGCCGCCGCCCCCCAGGCGCCCACCGGCACCACCCCCCCCGCGGTGGCGCCCGCCGGCGGGGCGGCGGCCTCGCCCTCGGCCGGCGCCAGCGAGGTCAGCCACGCGGCGAGGTGGACCGCTTCCTGGCGGGTCACCGGGTGGCCGCGGTAGGCCGCCTTCATCAGGGGGAACCCGGGGTTCTGGGCGGCCGAGACCAACGCCGGCTCGCCGAGGCGGGCGCCCACCGAGGTCAGGTCCACCGCCAGGTTGCCGCCGCGGCCCGCGGCGTGGTGGCAGGCGGCACAGGGGAGGCCGCCCGCCGCCAGCCGCCGCGCCCCGAAGAAGAGCTCCTCGCCCCGCCGCGGCGAGGCGGGCTCGAGCGTGGCGGCCATCTCGGCCACCTGCCGTTCCCGGGAGGCGGCGAGGCGCTGCTTGACCCGGGGGTCCTCGAGCAACGCCACCAGCGACGCCACCTGCTCGTCGGTCATCGGGCCGACGTTCTTCTCCATCCGCTCGACCGCCTTGGCGAGGTCGTCGGCGGGCCAGCCGATGGCGGTCGTCAGGTCGGGGCCGGTGAGGACGCCCTCGCCGATGGTGTGGCAGCCGGCGCAGCGGGAGAGGAAGAAGTCCGCCGCCGGGTCGGGCTCCGCCGCCGCGGAGCCGGCTGCGGCGGCGCCCTCGGAGGCCGACCCGGCGGTGGCGGCCGGGGCGCCCGGCGCCGGCGGCTCGGGCGCGGCCGGCTCCACCGCCACCTCGGGAGCCGGTGGCGCCTCGTCGGCCGGCACCGGCTGCGTCTCGACGCCGTGCGCCGGGACCGGTGCGACGGCGACCGTCGCGCCGACGACCAGGAGCACCGCCGGCAGCAGGCGGAGAAGCGGTGGGAGCGGGCTTCGGCGAGTCATTGCAGACCTCTGGATGAAGAATTCAGCAATGGATCGGGACGAAGCTAGCAGCCGGGCGCACGCCCGCCTATGACGGCGGTCATACCGGACGCGGGCCCGCGGCCGGCGGGGACGGCCGGTCCGCTTCCGCTATGATCCTGGGCATTCGGATCGAGGTGAT
The DNA here is from genome assembly GCA_963843275.1 of uncultured Acidobacteriota bacterium. GTDB lineage: Bacteria > Acidobacteriota > Thermoanaerobaculia > Multivoradales > JBCCEF01 > CAWJJM01. Next base: position 88,230 of record CAWJJM010000012.1, read on the forward strand.
CGAAGGAGGCCGGGCGCACGGGCCGCCGTGCGTGGGCGGGCGGGTCCGCCCCCGGCCGTCCGTGGCGACGGGAGCGGGGGAGGCGGGTTGATCGGAGAGACGCTGGGCCGCTACCGGGTGACCGCCAAGCTCGGCGAAGGCGGCATGGGCGTGGTGTACCGCGCCACCGACAGCGACCTGCGGCGCGAGGTGGCGCTCAAGGTCCTGCCCGACAGTTTGCTGTCGGACCCGGAGCGGACGGCGCGCTTCGAACGCGAGGCGCGCGTCCTGGCCTCGCTGAACCACCCCAACGTCGCCCAGATCTACGGGCTCGAGAGCCGCGGCGCCCGCCGCGCCCTGGTGATGGAGCTCGTCGAGGGGCCGACGCTCGCCGACCGGCTGGCGGGCGGGCCGCTCGACCTCGACGAGGCGCTGGCGGTGGCGTGCCAGATCGCCGAGGCGCTCGAGGAGGCCCACGCCAAGGGCATCGTCCACCGCGACCTCAAGCCCGCCAACGTCAAGCTGGCGCCGGGCGGACGGGTGAAGGTGCTCGACTTCGGCCTCGCCAAGGCCTTCGAGGGCGAGGCCGCCCCGGGCTCGGCGTCGCAGCTCGGCAACTCGCCCACGCTGACCCGGGGGTCGACGGCGGTGGGCGTGATCCTCGGGTCGGCCGCCTACATGTCGCCGGAGCAGGCCAAGGGGAAGGCGGTCGACAAGCGCTCCGACATCTGGTCCTTCGGCGTGGTGCTCTTCGAGATGCTGTCCGGCCGGCACCTGTTCGCCGGCGACAGCGTCACCGAGACGCTCGCCGCCGTGCTGCGCGCCGACCTCGCCTGGGAGGAGCTGCCGGCCCACCTGCCGCCCTCCCTCGTCCGCCTGCTGCGCCGCTGCCTCGAGCGCGATCCCCGGCGGCGCCTGCACGACATCGCCGACGCGCGCATCGTGCTGGAGGAGGTGGCCGAGGGGGTCGGGGACGACCTGCCGGCGCCCGCGCCCCGGCCGGCCGGCGGCCCGCCGTGCGCACCTGGCTCGCCTGGGCCGCCGCCTTCGCGCTCGGCACGGTGGCCGCCTATCCGCTGTTCCACGACGCGCGCGGCGCCGCACCGTCGGCGCGGCCGGCGGCGCCGCGGCTCGCCTTCCGCCAGCTCACCTTCACGGCGGGCGGGGAGAGGGAGCCGGCCCTGGCACCCGACGGCGAGCGCTTCGCCTTCACCAAGGAGGTCGGCGGCCAGGCCGACGTGTTCCTGCAGGCGGTCGGCGGGCGCAACGCCGTGAACCTCACCGCCGGGTGCGCGCTCGACGACGACGAGCCCGCCTTCTCGCCGGACGGCCGCCGCATCGCCTACCGCTCCGAGTGCGGCGGCGGCGGCGTCTTCGTGATGGGGGCGATGGGCGAGTCGCCGCGCAAGGTCACCGACGCGGGGTTCAACCCGGACTGGTCGCCGGACGGCGCGGAGCTGGCGTTGGCCGACGAGCAGCTCGCCAGCCCGTTCGGGCGCACCACCCTGAGCCGGCTGTGGGCGGTCGACGTGGTGAGCGGCGAGCGACGGCTGCTCTCCGAGCACGACGCGGTGGATCCCGCCTGGTCGCCGGACGGCCGCCGGGTCGCCTTCTGGGGGCTCGAGGGCGACGGCTCGCAGCGCGACCTGTACACCGTCGCCGCCGACGGCTCGCAGTCCGCGGCCGACGCCGCCGTCCCGGTCCTGCTCGATCCGCCCGTCGACTGGAGCCCGGTGTGGGCGCCCGACAGCCGGTCGCTGCTGTTCGCCAGCACCCGCGGGGGGACCACCAACCTGTGGCGCATCGCGCTCGACCCGGCGAGCGGCAGGGCCGGCGGCGAGCCGGAGCCGATCACCGCGCCGTCGAGCTGGGCCGGGTACCTCACCTCCTCGCGCGACGGCCGCCGCCTCGCCTTCGTCGACCGCAACACACGGGACGCGGTGCGCGTGGCCCCGTTCGACCCGGTGGCGGGGAAGCTCTCCGGTCCGGCCCGGACCGTGCCCCTGGGCACCGTCGAGGCCGACGACGCCATCTCCCTGCCGCCGGCGTCCGCAGGCGTGCTCTTCGCCAGCTCCGGGCTGCCGCAGCACCTCTTCCTCGCCGCGGACGGCAGCGACCTGCGCCAGCTCACCGACGGCCCGCACCGCGACCGTCAGGGGATGTTCTCCCGCGACGGGACTTGGATCGTCTTCCAGACCGATCGCTGGCCGAGCACCCTCGCCCTGATCCGGCCCGACGGCAGCGGCCTGCGGGAGCTGCGGGCGGACGGGCTCTCCGGCGCCTGGTACCCGCGGTTCTCGCCGGACGGACGGTGGCTGGCGGCGGCCGCCAACGCCGGGGCCTTCCGCGTGCCGATGTCCGGCCCCGACGCCACCGGGCCGGTCGAGTGGCTGCCCGCGCCGGGCGAGGGCCTGGCGTTCTGGCCGTCCTCGTGGTCTCCCGACGGCCGCCGCCTCGCCGGCAGCCTGGTCCCCACCTCGGGGGTCCCGGCCGGGGCCGCGGTCCTCGACCTCGCCGCGGGGACCTACCGGCAGGTCGCCGACGACGCGACGCGGCCGGTCTCGGTGCGGTTCCTCCCCGACGGCCGCCGACTGCTGCTGGCGACGATCGAGGGCGTGCGCGTCCTCGACCTCGCCGGCGGTGCGCCGACCGAGCTCGTCGCGCCCGCCGCGGGCGCCGCGGTCATCTGGGCCGACCTCGCCGCCGACGGCCGCCGCCTCGTCTGGCACGAGCAGAGCGACGAGTCCGACATCTGGCTGGCGACCTTCGAGTAGTCGGGCCGGGGGTCGGCCCGATCGCCCGACCGGCGCCGAGACGCTGCCCGCCCGCCCTGGCGGACTTCCGGCCCGCCACCCGCTCGAGCCCGGTCGGTGCAAGCCGTGCCCTGCACCCGGTCGTCGCGGCCCCGACGAACACCGCGGGGACGGCGTCGAGCTCCTGCGCCTCGGCACGGAAGAGGTCGAGCGGGCCGACGCGGGGCGCCGGGCGGTGCGCCGCGGACGGCTGGCGACCCGGCGGCGGCTTCTCGGGACGGAGCGGGGGGTCCGCGGGCCGCCTCCGAGCAGGCCTCAGCCCGCCCGGCGCAGCCCCTGGGGGCGGCGCTCCTCGAGCTCGTGCGGTCGCTCCATCCCGCGGGCGTGGAGGATCTCCCGGGCCACCGCCTCGCCGGTCTCGCAGCCGCCCTCCATGAAGCCCTGGGCGGCCAGCGAGCAGTGCTCGCCGGCGAAGTGGAGGCGGCCGACGCGCTCGCCCTCGGCGCCGGCGATCGTCGTCCACTGGCCGGTCAGGTAGCTGGCGTAGGAGCCCAGGGTCCACGGGAAGGTGGGCCAGTGGAAGCGGGCGACGCGCTGCCCGGCGTGGGCGGCGGCGGCGCCGGGGAAGACGCGGTCGAGGTCGGCGACCAGTCGGTCGCCCTGCTCCTCGGGGGTGCCGCGGCCGAGCTCGACGCCGTGGTCGCCGCCGGTGAAGTTGGTGAGGATGCCGTGCTCGCCGGCCTGCAGCCGGCTGGTCTCCCAGGTGGTCTGCGGCGGCAGGTCGGTGAAGAGACTCCCGTTCGAGCCGTGCCGGGTGCGCCAGACGCGCTCGGAGAAGCCGGCCATCAGCTTGGCGTTGGTGCCGTAGCCGAGCTCGGCGATGGCGCGGCGCTTGGCGGGCGGCAGCTCGACGTCGAGCCGCACCTGGCGCAGCAGCGTGAAGGGGATCGCCAGCACCACCTGGGCCGCCGGCACCTCGACGGCGCCGGCGCCGCGGGCGACCGACAGCACGAACGAGCCGTCGGCCAGCTGGCGCAGCGCCTCGAGCCGGCTGCCGGTCTCGACGGCGTCGCCCAGCCGCCGCGCCAGCTCGTGGGGGATGGCGTCGTTGCCCTGGTGGACGTGGAAGCGCTCGTCGCTGTCGCCGAAGACGTGGAACGGATCGGGGTCCGGGTCGATCAGCAGCAGCAGGTTCAGCGCCGACTGGCGGTCGGTCTCCAGCCCGTACTCGGTGGTGTAGGCGACGTCGAGCAGGTCGCGGAACCAGCCCTCCACCCCGGCGGCGTCGAGCCAGGCGGACAGCGGCGTGCGGTCGAGCGCCTCGGCGCCGGACGGGGTGCGGTAGGTGACGTCGCCGGTGAGGGTGTCGAGGTCGGCCTGGATGCGACGCGCCACCGGCAGGAAGGCGCGCACCACCTCGTCCTCGCCGCGGGCGTGGCCGCCGAACCACCAGACGTCGCGCGCCAGCGCGGGGTCGTCGGTCGACAGGTCGTCGAGCGCGATCCCGAGCTCGGCGGCGAGCCCGCGGATCGCGGTGTGGCCGGAGTCGATCAGCTCGCCGCCGAGCTCGGCGACCTGGCCGTCGGGAAAGACGTCGCGCAGGCTGTACATGCGGCCGCCGACGCGGTCCTGGGCCTCGAGCACCCGCACCGGCACCCCCTCCTGGCGCAACCGGTAGGCGGTGGTCAGCCCGGCGATGCCGGCGCCGACCACCACGACGGTGCCGTCGCCCCCCTCGCCCCGCCCCGGCCGGCCGCGCGGCGGCCGCCGGGCCGGGGCGCAGCCGGCCGCCAGCCCCACCGCCGTCACCGCCGAGGCGCGCAGGAAGTCGCGCCGCGACAGGGCCGCGCGCCGCAGCTCGCCGATCTCCTCGGGCGCGCGCCCCGTGGCGAGGCTCCAGCGGGCCTCGGCGAACGAGCGCTGGACGATCCGGAACAACGGGGTGCGGGCCGCCATCCACCACCTCCTCGGGTCGGGAAGAGGCGACGCTATCACCCGCGCGCGGGACGGGGCGGAGCCCGCCGGAGCTCGGGCCCGACGCGGGGCGTCGGAGGGGACGGGGAGGGGCGGCGGCCGCGGCTGCTGGGCGGGCCGCGCTCAGGCCCGCGGGGGCTGGGCGAGCGGGTCGAGGACCAGCGGCGCCAGCGGGTCGATCGGCAGGTCGGGGACGCCGCGGCGCGGGAACTGGCGCAGCAGGCGGACGTAGGTGGAGATCCAGTAGAGGTCGAGGACGACGACGAAGGCGAAGGCGGGCAGGGCGGCGGGCGCCACGGTGCGTTGCACGGCGGTGGCGTCGCCGGTGGCGAGCGCCGCCCCGAGGGTCCCGGCGAGGAGCAGCCACAGCGGCAGGCGGAAGCCGACCAGGGCCGCCAGGCTGGCGCGCAGCACGCCGCGCTCGAGCCCCGGCCGGTCGCGCATCCGGGCCCAGGCGCCGATCCCGGTGAGGACGGGCAGCACCTCGGAGACGAGCACGGCGCCGACCAGGGCGTAGGCGGCGTGGAAGTGCAGGGCCGCCAGGCAGCCGGCGACGCCCAGGAGGTGGTGGATCACCAGGTCGCGCGCCGCCCGCGCCGAGAGGAACACCCGCCCGCCGCCGAGCCAGGCGAGGTCGGCCACCAGGTGCGCCGTGAACACCACCACCGGCCAGGTGTCGCCCAGCCCGGCGTGCTCGACGACGAAGCCCTGGCGCCACAGGGGCGCCCAGCGCGCCAGGGCCGCGATCCCGGTCCCGACGAGCACCGCGGCGGCGAGGCCGCGCGACAGCTTCAGGTTGCGCCGGAACGACTGCCGCGCCCGGCGCGCCACCCCCCAGTGCAGGGCGAGGAACCCGGCCGTGGCGGCGCTGGTGGCGGCGAGGAATCCCATCATCGTCCGTCTCTCCCGAGGGCCGGCCCGACGACCCGCACCGCCCCCCCGCCTCCCCGATGCACCCCCCGTACCGCACCCCGCCGGCGCCGACAAGCGGAGCGCCTACCGGAACCGCTCCAGGAAGCCGGCGCGAGCGCAGCGAAGCGCCCCGGTGAACCGACCGGCTGAGCGGTGAGAGGGGTGCGGATGCAAGGAGCGCGAGGGAGGGGGGCCGAGGCGACCATCAGGTCGCCGCAGGCCGCCCGAGTGAGCAGCGACGCCGCAGGCGCGCCCCTCTCGCCGCTCAGCGGAAGAGTTTGAGGAAGACGATATAGGCGACCACGCCGTCGTCCGGGCCCGCCACCGGCACGCCGATGTCGAGGTTGACCAGCGTCTGCCAGGGGCCCACGAAGGTGCCGGCGATGCCGGCGCCGGCGAGGAGCTCGTCCTCGAGGCCGGCCGCCGGGTCGGTGGCCCAGGCCACGTCGCCGAGGGCGTCGATGCGCAGCAGCTTGCCGATCTCGAAGCCGTAGGAGGCGTGCGCCAGGGTGGCGCTCTCGGCGCGCACCCGGTTCGACGAGTAGCCGTGGACGCGCGTGTCGCCGAAGAACCCGAAGCCGTACTTCGAGAAGCGGTCGAGGTTGCGGCCGTCCACCCAGTCGAGCTCGGCGCCGATCTTCTGGAAGCGCGGCAGGTACCAGTTCTTGCCCAGGCCCAGCCGCCAGTACTGGAAGTCCTGGTGGTCGGGGTCGTACTCGGGGTTGCCGGGGCGGCCCCACGGCTCCCAGGTGGAGCGGTGGGAGGCGGCGACGCTGCCCGACAGCGAGTAGCCCGAGCGCACGAAGCGGCCGGTCAGGCGCAGGGCGCTCTCGAGGTGGTCCGACGGCACCACGAAGTCGTCGGCGGTGGTGTCGCTGCGCGAGTAGTCGCGGCGCAGCAGGCGGAGCTCGGCGCCGACCTTGACGTAGCTGCCCAGCGGCCGGCCGATCTTCAGCGCCAGGCTGGCGGGCAGCACCTTGACCTCCTCCTCCGGCACCTCCGCGCCGTCGCGGTAGACCGTGTCGGCGAGCTTGATGCCGAGGCCGAACAGGTCGATCCCGGCGTCGAACCGGCTGCCGAACAGCCGCGGCTGGGCCAGGTTGGCGGTCAACAGCGCGCCGGCGAAGAAGACGTTGAGCTGCGCCCCGCGGTCGCGGAAGTCGAGGTCGAGGTAGTTGACGCCTCCGAGCGGCAGGGGGTAGTCGAGGGCGTCGTCGTAGAAGACGCCGCCGGCGGCGAACCACTTGTCGGTGTCGAAGCCCTCCTTGACCACCCGCCCGGCACGGCCCTCCTCCTTGACCAGGTAGCGCAGGCCCTCGTCGGTGTCACGCACCATGGTCACGTCGGAGCCCTCGACCGCCGCGCGCCGCGCCGCGAAGTCGTCGCCGTTGATGCGCACGTCGGTGAGCAGCGTCTCGCGCTCGACCAGGGTGGTGGCGTTGACCACCGACAGGAGCTGCTCGGCCACCACCCGCAGCGGCAGGACGAAGCTCGCCGCGGCCCAGGGGGCGTCGGCGCCGGCGGCGTCGATCGGCCGGTACTGGAGCGTCTCGACGTTCGACAGCACGTCGCCCTGGAGCCCGAGCTGCACCGCCCGCGTCCGCACCCGGGCGTAGAGCTGGCGGTCGATCCACACCGTGCCGCGGTAGAGGCTGGTCGGTGGGGCGGCGTCCGCCGCGGCGTCGCCGGCCGCGGACGCCGCCGCACCCGCCTCCGCCCCGGCCGCCTCCGGCCCCGCCACCGGTCCGGCGGGGGCGAACTCCACCACCCAGCAGTCGCGGCCGTCGACCGTCTCGGTGCCCCGCAGCCGGTAGCGATAGGTCTTGTCGAAGGTGATCTCGAGCGGCATCGCCGCCGCCTTCTCCGGCTGGACCAGCGGGATCTCGGGGATCGACCTGCCGCGCCACTTCACGCCGTTGACGTAGAAGGTCTGCCACGCCCAGTCGGCGCCGGTGTCGGGGGCCCAGAAGTACGGACCCTCGAGCGTCGCCTCGAAGTTCTGCACCCCGGCGCCGACGCCGAAGCGCAGGTGGGTGGTGTCGGTGGCGCTGTAGTGGTCGATGCGCCGCGCCTGGGCGTCCTCGAAGGCCTGCAGCCGCCGCAGGATCTCCTCGACCGGGACCTCGCGCTCGGACTCGACCTCGACGCGCTCGGCGACGCCGGCCACCTGTCCGAGCTCCTCGACCCCCATGCGCTCGAGGCGCAGCACCGCCACCGGTCCCGGGTCGGCCATCCGCACCCGCAGCCCGGCCGCCGTCCGGCGGGTTCCGGCGAGCGGCACGGCTGCGCCGTCCGGCGTCACCCGCACGGGGTCGCGGAGCTGCGGGTCGGGGAAGTCCAGCACCAGCTCGTCGAGCGGTTCGCCGCCGGCGCCGCGCGGCACCGCGGCGATGACGCGCAGCCCGAGGTCCTCGCCGCGCACGAAGGCCCAGCCGCCGGCGGGCGACGAGGTCGGGTCGTAGGACAGGTCGCCGGTGAACTCGCGGCCCAGCACCACCAGGGGGACCACCAGGTCGGCGGCCGACCCGGCGCCGGGCGGCACCGAGAAGAGGGTCGCCTGGGCGCCCGCCACCGCGGCCGCGGCCGCCGCGGGCAGGGCGGCGAGCGGCGGCTCCGGCAGGGCCAGGGCGTCGACCACCACCGGCCTCCCCGGATCGAGCTCGGCCAGCGCGGCCGCCGCGGCGGCCAGGCGGTCGTCGGGGGCGGGGGCGAGGGCGACGGCCTCGAGGTAGCCGGCGACGTCGCCGGCGTACAGGGCGCGCAGCGCCGCGGGGTCGGCCGGCAGCGGGCCGGCGACCACGCGCGCCGCCTCCTCGGCGCCGCTCACCGCCACCGCCGCCCGCTTGAGCAGGTAGGCGTACTCGGCCGGCTCGGGCGTCCCCGCCACGTCCCAGCGCACCTCGTACCAGGCGGCGCCGGCGGCGCGGGCGAGGCGCGAGGCGGCGGCGATCTCGGCGTCGAGGCGCGGCAGGTCGTCGCGCAGCGGCGGCGGGGCGGTGAAGCGCAGGGTCACCCACGGCGTGGCGCCGGCGGCGCGCACCGCCGCCGCGGCCCGGGCGGCGGCCGCGGTGTCGGCGCTGCCGTCGAGCGGCGCGTCCCAGGCCAGGAAGACCGGCGTCCCGGGCTCCAGCCGGGCGGCCTCGCCCAGCGCCCGGGCGAGGTCCGCCGCGGCCGCCGGGCCGGCGGCGCGCAGCCCGGCGCAGGGGGCGCAGGGGAGGGTCTGGGCCCGGGCCGCACCGGCGCCGATCAGGGCGGCGGCGAGGAGGGGCAGGAGGGCGGTTCGGCGATGCGGCATGGCTGTCCTCGGGAGTTCGGAAGACCGGTGCGAACGGGGGGAAGGATAGCCGCGGCGCGGCACGGCGGCAACGTCGGGCCGGGCTCCTCGGGGCGGGGAGTCCTGGGGACGGGCGGGCCCGGGCGTCGCTCCGCTCCGCTCCCGGCGAGCGGCGGGGCCCCGAGCTGACTACAATCCGTGCATGGAGTTCTCGGGCCGGCTGGCCACGGTGTCGCTGGGTGACGTGCTCCAGTGGGCCGTCAACGACCGCTGGAGCGGGACCCTGGTGGTGCGCCGGCGCGGCCACGAGAAGCGCATCCTGCTCGCCGGCGGGCAGGTGATCGGTTGCCTGTCCGACGACCCGGCGGAGTTCTTCGGCCGCCACCTGCTCCTCAACGGCCACCTCCACGAGGACGCCCTGGCGGAGGCGCTCGCCCACTGCACCGAGCACCACCGGCGTCTCGGCGAGAGCCTCGAGGAGCTCGAGCTGCTCGACACCGAGACGATCCGCGACGCCCTCGGGGCGCAGATCTCCGACCTCGTCTGCGGCGCCTTCCTGTGGCGCCAGGGGGTCTTCTTCCTCGAGGCCGGGCGGCCGGCGCGGGGCGGTCTGGCGCCGCGGCCGCTCGACACCTTCACGCTGGTGATGGAAGGCACCCGCTGGCTCGACGAGGTCGGCCGGATCCGGGAGCGGCTGCCCACCGACCGCACGACGGTGCGCCGCGGGCGCCGCTGGCGCCTCGACGGCCTGCCGCCGCTGGCGCTCCACATCGCGGCGGCGGTCGACGGCGACGAGGAGATCGGCGAGCTCTACCGGCGGCTCGGCGGCTCGCAGTTCCGCTTCCTCGAGACCGTCCACGGGCTGTGCGGCGACGGGGTCCTCGAGGTGGCCGACGCGGGCGCGGGCGAGGCCCCGCCGCCGGCCTCCGACCTCTCCCTCCTCGACCTCCTCCTCGAGCGCGCCGCGGCCGAGGAGCGGGCGCTCGAGTCGGGCCACCAGCTCACCATCCCGCTCGACGTGCTGGTCCACCTGGTCCCCTGCTGGGTCGGCGGACCCGACGAGGAGGACCTCGGCGAGCTCTCCGGACCGCTGTACGCCTTCGCGGCCGGTATCGACGGCCACACGCCGCTGTCCGCCCTGCTCTCGCCGGACGCCGAGACGCGCTCCCGGCAGACCGACCTCCTGCTGGTCGAGCTGGGGCGCGGTCGGCTGGCGCTGCTGCCGGAGGCGCCGCCGGGCGACGACGACGCCGGCTGACCCCGGCGGCGCGCCGGGGTCACGCGTCGGCGTCGCTGCCGGCGCCCGGGGGCGGGTCCGGCGGTCCGTCGAGCTCGGCGCGGAGCTGCCGCCACGCCGGCATCAGGGCGTCCATCCGCTTCCGGAAGCCCTCGTCGTGGCGGGGCTCGAAGAAGTGCACCATCTCGTGCACCAGCACGTACTCGACGCAGGCGAGCGGCTTCTCGGCCAGCATCAGGCTGAGCCAGATGCGGCGCGCGGCGGCGTTGCAGGTGCCCCAGCGGGTGCGCATCCGCCGGATGCGCACCTCGGCGACCTCGACGCCGACCCGCGGCTCCCACGTCGCCAGCAGCGGCGGGAGCCGGGCGGCCAGCTCGCGGCGCTGCCAGCGCTCGAGGACCGCCGCCCGCAGGGCCCGGTCGCTGCCGGGAGGGACGCGGAGCTCGATCTCGGCTGCAGCGGAGCGCCGTACGCCGGGCGGTCCCGCCGCTTCGACGACGGCGAGCCGGTGGGGGTGACCCGCCACCACCAGACCCTCCCCGGTCACCAGCTCCCGCGGCGCGGCGCGGGGTCGCCGCGCCAGCTCCGCCCGCTTGCGGCGGATCCATTCCAGGTGCGCGAGGACCGCCCGCCGCACGGCCGCGTCGTCGGCCGCGAGCGGCGCGGAGACCCGGACGTCGCCGTCCGGGGCGACGACGCGCAGGTGGAGGTTGCGGATGCGCTTGCGGACCACCTCCACCGCGATCCCCGCGACCGTGACGCGGGGGCTCCGCCGGCCCACGCTCAGTCGCTCTTCTTCCCGAACCAGCGGACGCCGACGATGATCACCGCCGTCGCCACGACCAGCGACACCCAGGGCGACAGGCCGTAGGCCGTGGGGATGTCGCCCAGCAGCATGCCGAGGACGCCGATGCCCAGGGCGTAGGGGAGCTGGGTGCGGACGTGGGCGATGTGGTCCGAGCCCGAGGCGGTCGACGAGAGGATGGTGGTGTCGGAGATCGGCGAGCAGTGGTCGCCCCAGACGCTGCCGGCGAGCACCGAGGAGATGGTGCCGAGCATGATGGTCAGGTAGACGGGGCTGTCGGCCGGGTGGCCGCCGGCGGTGGACAGGCCGTGCGCGATCGGGATGACCAGCGGGATGAGGATCCCCATGGTGCCCCACGAGGTGCCGGTGGCGAAGGAGACGGCCGCGGAGATGAGGAAGACGAGCACCGGCAGCCAGTGCGGCGACAGCACCCCCTGCGCCACCCCGACCACGTAGTCGGCGGTGTGCAGCTCCCCCGCGACGCCGCCGATCGACCAGGCCAGGGTGAGGACCACCAGCGCCAGCAGCATCGCCTTGAAGCCCTCGACCATCGCCTCCATCGTCTCGCGCACCGCCAGGGTGCGCTGGGCCAGCGGCAGCACCAGCGCCACCACCACGCCCGACAGGCTCGCCCACAGCAGCGTCGTCAGGCTGTCGGAGCTGGGCAGCAGCTCGCGCCACCAGGCCCAGGTGCCGGCGGCGGGGGAGCCGGCGGTGGCGGCGAGCGCGCGCGAGCCGGTGACGTAGAGGCCGGCGAGCGTCACGCCGACCACGGTGGCGATGGGCAGCACCGCGTTGAGGGCGCGCAGCTTGATGCCCTCCGGCGGCTCGAGGGCCGGCGAGCGGTACTCGGCGAGGGCCTGGTCGCCGGGGGCGATCAGCTCGCCGGTCTCGGTCGAGCGCCGCTCGGCCGCCAGCATCGGTCCGAAGTCGCGCCCGGTGGCGGCGATGGTGAAGCCCAGCACCAGCGCCAGCAGCGGGTAGAAGCGGAAGGGGATCGACTGCACGAAGACCGAGAACGGGTTGAGGTCGACGCCGAGCTGGGTGAAGGCGGCGGCGATCAGCCCCACCTCGAAGCCGATCCAGGTCGAGATCGGCACCACGCTGGCCACCGGCGCCGCGGTGGCGTCGACGATGTAGGCGAGCTTCTCGCGCGAGATGCGCAGCCGGTCGGTGATCGGCCGCATGGTCGAGCCGACGATCAGGGTGTTGGCGTAGTCGTCGAAGAAGACGAGCACGCCGAGCACCCAGGTGGCGAGCTGGCCGCGCCGCGACGTGGTCGCCCACGGGGTGAGGCGGTCGACGATCCCGCGGGTGCCGCCGCTGCGGCTGATGATCCCCACCATGCCGCCGAGCAGGGTGGTGAAGACGACGATCTTGACGTGGTCCGGGTCGGCCAACGCCGGGACGATGAAGCGGTCGATGCTGCGGGCGAACGACGTCACCGGTCGCCACTCGAAGAGGATCAGCGCCCCCACCAGGACGCCGAGGAAGAGCGACACCAGGACGTCCTTGAAGATCAGGGCCAGGCCGATGGCCACCAGCGGCGGCACCACCGACAGCCAGCCGGGGATCACCCGCACCGTCAGCTCCGCCCGCGCCGCGCCGGCGGTGACCGTGACCAGGCGGCGGCCGGCGCCGAGGCCGCGGCACGGCACCCGCAGCTCGTGGCTGCCGGGGCCGAGGCGGTAGGAGCCGAGCTCGCGGCCGCCCGCGGTGACGCGCACCGGCACCTCGCCCGCGAAGCCGTCCCCGAGGGTGAGCTCGAGGTGCAGCGGCCCGGTCGTCAGGGCCGCGCCCGCGACCTCCGCGGTGAGCTCCTGGGCGGCCGCCGGCGCCGTGGCGAGCGCCGCCAGCACGATCGTGAGGAGCCCGGCGAGCAGGCGCCGGGCCGCTGGTGTCCCCATCCTTCCCCTCCTCGTCGTCGGCATGGTTGAGCGGGCGAAGGATACGGCATCGGGAGCCGCTCCCCAAGCGGGCCGGGGCCGGCGGCGGACGGGGCTGCCGCGGGCGGCGCTCTCGGCTGGTGTAGCCTCGCGCGCATGGACCTCGAGCTCGCCGGCAAGGTGGCGTTGGTGACCGGCGCCAGCCGCGGGCTGGGCCGCGGCATCGCCGGCGCGCTGGCCGCCGAAGGGGTGTCGCTGGTCACCTGCGCCCGCGGCCGCGACGAGCTCGAGACGGCGGCGGAGGAGGCGCGTGCGGCGGGGGTGGAGGTGTTGCCCGTGGCGCTCGACCTGACCGACCCCGAGGCCCCCGGCCGGCTGGTGGCGGCCGCCGGCGAGCGCTTCGGCCGTCTCGACCTCGTGGTCGGCAACGTCGGGGGCAACCGCCGCAAGCCGCTCGTCGAGACCACCGACGACGACTGGCGGGAGCTGCTCGACCTCAACCTGCTGTCGCACGTCCGCACCTGCCGGGCGGCGATCCCGCTGCTGCCCGACCGCCGTGGCGCGCGCGACGGCGGCGTCATCGTGCTGGTGGCGTCGATCTACGGCCGCGAGGCGAGCGGCCCGGGCCTGACCCTGTACAACACCACGAAGTCGGCGTTGATCAGCCTCGCCAAGGTGCTGTCGCTCGAGCTGGCGCCGCGCGGCATCCGGGTCCTGTCGGTGGCGCCGGGCTCGATCCTGTTCCCCGGGGGAGCTGGGACCGCCGCCGCCGCGAGGACCCGGAGGGGATCGCCGAGTTCGTGGCCCGCGACCTCCCTTTCGGTCGTTTCGGGCGCGTCGACGAGGTCGCCGACCTGGTCGCCTTCCTCTGCTCACCGCGCGCCAGCCTGCTCACCGGCGCCTCCGTCACCGCCGACGGCGGCCAGTCGCACTCGCTGATCTGACTCCCTCGCCGGCCCGGTGGGCGGGCTCAGGAGAGGCGCGCCCGGCTGTCGCCGGCTCCGGCGAGGGAGCCGGCGGCCTGGCCCAGGGTGTTGGCCAGGACCAGGGCCAGGAGCCAGCCGCGGTCCGCGGCGGTGGGAGGCGCGCCACCGGCGCCGCGCTCGAGCGCGGGCCGGGTGATGCGCAGCAGCCGACCGGGCAGGCGGAGCAGCGAGCGGCGCCAGGCGCGGCGCCGCTCGCGGGGCCAGGAACGGACGGTGGCGCCGTAGGCGCGGCCGCTGTGGAAGTGGACCAGGGGCGCCCGCAGAGGCCCCCAGGACTGGCGGTGCTCGAGCAGCGCGCCCGCCGCCACCCCGATCCGTCCCCGCCGGTGCAGCTCGCCGATCCCCTCGTACTCGAGCCAACCCGCCGCGGGCTCCTCCACCGGCAGCGCGGCGCGCTTGAGGGAGAGGTTGGTCGGCACCGGCAGGCGGTCGGCCTCGACCGCCCGGAGCGGCGGTGCGTACGGCCCGAGGGTGAGCAGGAAATTCGCCCGGTCCACGGCGCGATGGCTCGAGTCGGGATGGTTCGCCACCGGCCCGATCAGGGCCGGCGAGGGATCCTCGTGGTGAGCGGCGAGGGTGCGCCGGCACCAGTCGGGCGCCGCGACGCAGTGATCCTCGAGGATGGCGACGATCTCGCCCCGTGCCGCCGCCAGGCCGTGCGCCCGCAGTGCGAAGACGTCCGCTCCCGGGAGGCGCAGCCAGCGGACCGGCGGCCGGGGCGGCGCGGACAGCCCGGCGCCGTGTCCGTCGAGCAGGAGGATCTCGCACCCCTCCCGACACGCCGGAGCGACCACCGTCTCCAGCGTCTCGCGCACCTCCGGCCACGGGTGGACGGTGGGCAGCAGCAGGCTCATCCGGGGCTGCGGACCCTCGGCGGGGGCCGGTCCTGGCGTTGCCGGGGGCCTCAGGCCTTCTGCCACGGCCGCTCGGCGAGGACCGCTAGGAAGGTGTCGACCACGCGCGGGTCGAACTGGCGGGCGCGCTCCTCGCGCAGCACGCGGAGAGCCTGGGCCGGCGGCAGCCCGCGCCGGTAGGAGCGGTCGGTGACCATGGCGTCGAAGGCGTCGACCACCGCGATGATGCGCGAGCCCAGGGGGATGGCCTCCCCGGAGAGGCCGGCGGGATAGCCGGGGTAGGGGCCGTCGCGGCGGCCGTCCCAGCGCTCCTGGTGGTGCAGCACGATGGGGGCGGCCTCCTTGAGGCCCTCGAGGCGGGCCAGGATGCGGGCGCCGATCTCGGGGTGCCGCTGCATGACCCGGCGTTCCTCCTCCTCGAGCGGCCCGCGCTTGTTGAGGATCTGCTCCGGGATGCCGATCTTGCCGACGTCGTGGAGGGTTCCGGCGATGTGCAGCAGCTCGAGGTCACGCCGGTCGAGCCCCAGGCGGCGCCCGACCTCGAGCGCGTAGTCCTTCACCCGCTGCAGGTGGCCGCTGGTGTACTCGTCCTTCTCCGAGAGCGCCCCGGTGAGCGCCCGCACCACGCGGTGGAGGTCGCGCTCCAGGCGCCGGTGGCTGGCCACCAGGCCGTCGACCAGCTGGCCCTCGCGCTGGGCGCCGCGACCGACCAGCGCCCCGAAGACCAGCAGCAACAGCAGTTGGCCGTAGATCGCCAGGGTGAGCTGCGGGCCGACCGCCCCCGAGGGGACCAGCGCGGCGTCGCCGGCCAGCGAGGCGAGGCCGGCGACCGCGGCCCCCACCAGGCCGCCGCGGAGGCGGAGCTGGGAGGCGAGCGCGTAGACCGGCAGCAGGTAGAGGATGTTCCACCACACGATGCCGGCGTCCCAGCCGCCGGAGAGCTCCATCTTGCCGGCGGTGATGAGGGCGATGGCGAGCAGCGATCCGAGGACCAGGCGCCGGCGGTGCAGCGGCCGGGTGGTGACCGAGACGACCGACAGATCCTCGCCGGGCACCGCCTCGTCGATCAGCGCCACGTCGGTGGCCGCCGTCGCCGCCGCCTCGCCGGCGATCGGGGCGAGGAAGCGGCGCAGGAAGCGGTCGCCCAGGATCAACAGCGCGGGGCCGAAGACCCACAGGGTGATCGCCGTCGAGCGGCTCCAGGTGGCGACGCAGCGCCCCAGCGAGTCGACCTCGCCGAGCCCGCAGAGGGTGCCGGCGGAGAACAGCGCCCCGGCGGCGCTGACGCCGGCGTACCAGCGCAGGCTGGCCATGTTGGCAAAGCCGCGCCCGAGCCCCGGGCGATGGCGGAACACCAGCCAGGCGGCCGCGCCCGCGACGAGGTAGGCGGCCAGGCCGCCGGCCACGTAGAGCGGCTCGGCCTGCGGCAGGCGGAGCAGGGTGCTGAGGAGCTGGACGGCGCCGCCGGTCGCCAGGCCGATCCAGCCGAAGAGGACCGAGCCGGTGACGATGGTCAACGAGGAGACGCCGAGCAGGGAGAGGACCGGGAGCCGGCCGAGCATGGATGGCGAGGACCTTGCCGGCCAGGGCCCACGCCAGGGCCGCCGCCAGGCGCTCCAGCCGCGCACGCGCCCGCGGGCCGAGGCGGCCGCGCCCCACCGGGGCCGGCGCCTCCGCCGGTCCGCTCCGGCGGCCGGCCGGTCGGGCGAGGGGCAGGGTCTCCACGTTTCGCGGGCTCGTCGCCAGACTACCACCGGGGCACGCTCGGCCGCGCCGGCCGGCCCTTCCGGGTCAGCTCCGTCAGCGCCCCGGGTCCGGCGGCGGCGCGTCGGCGCCCGGCGGCCGGCCGCGCCACCACCGCAGGCAGCGGTGGAACGGGTCGACCGGCGGCACGTACATCATCGGGCAGGCCCCGGCGATCACCCGGACTCCGCGGCGCTTTCCGGCCGCCACCGCCGCCGCCGAGAGGCTCCCCTGGCCGAGTGAGCGGTGGAGCCAGACGCGGCGGATCCCGAGGTCGGCACAGCGCTCCACGACGGCCGCCGCCGCCGCGGGAGGCGTCACCACCATCACCGCGTCGACGCCCCCGGGGACGGTGGCGACGTCGGGGTGGCAGGGGACACCTTCGACCCGGGTGGCGGCGGGGTTGACGGGGATCGCCTCGTAGCCGGCGTCGCGCAGCTTGCGGAAGATGGCGTTGGCCGGCGCCGAGCTCTGGCGGGAGACGCCGGCCACGGCGATGCGGCGCTGGGCGAGGAAGTCCGCGATGGCGGCGGGGATCTGGGACATGGCCGGCTCCTTCCGTGCGACAGCCTGTCGCCCTTCGCGGTCCGGCGCGCCGCGCGGCGAGGTGGCGCGCGGCGCGCCGGCGGGCGGGCCGTGGGGGGCTCGTCGACCGCGGTTCCGAGCCCCGGGACCCCGCCGCCCGCCCCCGCGCGGCCGGCTTTCAGGGCGTGTCCGGGGGGACGACCTTGGGGGGTGGCGTGGGGCGGCCGGCGTTGGTCGCCAGGCGGCCGGCGACGGCGTGGAGGAGCTGGTCCGAGGCGCGCTCCCACTCGCCGGGCGTGAAACGGGCGGCCGGGGCGGACAGGTCCACCCGGCCGGCCCCGTCGGGCCCGTCGGAGAGCTTGATGCGGGCGTCGCTCCACACCAGGGCCCAGTCGGGCGTCACCTCGACCCGCGGGTCGAACGGGCGGTCGCCGAGCTGCAGCGCGTCGAGCACCGCCCGCAGCAGCGGCCCGCGGCCCCCCTGGTAGGGGAAGGAGGGGTAGAGCCGCGCCGCGGTGTGGGCCCCGGGCGGCGGGGTGTAGGCGTCGGTCGACACCAGCTCCCGGTAGCGCGGGTTGTCGTCGAGGGCGGTGAAGTTGGGGTCGCCCTTGGCCCGCAGGCGGGCCCGCTCGTCGCGCTCGATGGCGCGGCGCAGGTGCTCCACGGCGAGGGCCTCGTAGCCGGCGAGCGCGTAGTTCTTCGCGACCAGGTAGTACCCTTCGGCGCTGGCGCCGCCGGTGGCGAGGTAGCGCGAGAACCGCTGCGAAGCC
Organism: uncultured Acidobacteriota bacterium; assembly: GCA_963843275.1. Taxonomy (GTDB): domain Bacteria; phylum Acidobacteriota; class Thermoanaerobaculia; order Multivoradales; family JBCCEF01; genus CAWJJM01. The sequence goes on from CAWJJM010000012.1 coordinate 105,928, forward strand.
GGCTCGAGCTGGCCGGAGAGCAGCAGCACGGTGCCGATGTTGAGGTCGTTCTCGGGCGCTTCCGGGGCGAGCTTCTCGGCCCGCGCGAACGCCGCCAGGGCGTCGTCGTAGCGCTCCTCCGCCACCGCCAGTCCCGCCAGGTTGAGCCACCCCTGGCGCAGGGTCGGATCGACCTGGAGGGCGTGCTCGAGGTCGCGGCGCCCCGTCGTGCTGTCGCCCAGCATGAAGTGGGCCGTCGAGCGCAGCAGCAGCGCCTCGGCGTCCTTCGGGTGACGCGACAGCTCGCGGTCGAGCAGCGGCACCGCCGCCTCGGGCCGGCCGCCGTCGATCAGCTCGCGGGCGCGCGCCACCTCGGTGGAGTCGGCGGCGCTCGCCGCGGCGGCGAGCGACAGCAGGCCGGCGAGGAGCAGGGCGGAGAGGGCGGATCGGCGCGGACGTCTCATCGCGACCCGGGCAATCTACTGGAAGGGGACGCCGATGCCAAGCGCCGGCGGAGGGCCGCGGCGCGGAATGGCTATGATCGGGCCGTGCCGGACTCCGCCCCTCCCCCCAAGGCGATCGCCACGGCCCTCGGCGAGCGGGTCTTCGGGCAGCCCGTGGCCGTCCGCGAGATGGCGGTGGCGCTGGCCAAGCACCTCGCCGGCCTCGGTGCCGGCAACATCCTGATGATCGGCTCTTCGGGGACCGGCAAGACCACCCTGATGCGGGCGGTCGAGGGGTACCTGGCCGCCGATCCCGAGCTCGCCGCGCGCTCGACCCTGGTGCGTCTGCACGCCAACGTGCTCGGCGAGGACGCGGCCGAGGGCCGCCCGGGCCAGGCGGTGCTCGCCCGGCTGCTGGGCCGCGCTCGCGAGCAGCTCGGCAGCGAGGCGCCGCTCGAGACGCTGCTCGATCGGGTGCGCAACGGGCTGGTGTTCGTCGACGAGGTGGACAAGATCCGCAGCTCGGTCGGCGACCGTCCGAACGTCGCCGGCATCCGCGCCCAGGAGGCGCTGCTCACCCTGATCGAGAACGAGGCGGTGCCCTTCGACCTGCCGCAGTGGGCCGGCGGCGGCACGATCCGGGTCGACTCCTCGGGGCTGCTGTTCGTCTGCGCCGGCGCCTTCGAGGGGCTCTACGACGCGGTCTACGACCGGGTGACCATCGGCCGCGACCGCGGCGCGCTCAAGGCGGTCACCGTGGTCGAGGAGGGGCAGGTCAGCGAGCAGCTCCGCTTCGCGCTGCGCGACTGGCTGCGCAACGAGGACCTCTTCGACTACGGCATGAGCCCGCAGTTCCTGTCGCGGTTCGAGGCCGTGGTGCTGCTCGAGAGCCTGAGCGTCGACGAGCTGGTGCGCATCTTCCTCGACAGCCCCGAGTCGAGCTACCGGGTGAGCCGCGCCTACTTCGCGAGCCGCGGCATCCAGCTGGCGGTGTCGCCGCCGGCGGTGCGGCGGATCGCCCGCGAGGCGAGCCGCCAGCCCCGCCTCGGGGCGCGCGCCCTCAAGGAGGTGTTCCGCCGGGTCATCCGCGACTACGAGTTCGAGCCCGACCGCTGGCTCGCCGCCGGCACCGAGGGGGCGCTGGTGATCGACGAGGGGGAGGTGGAGGCGGCGCTGGGCTGAGCGGCGGGCGCCGCCCGCCCGAGCCCCGGCGTCAGGCGGTGCCGGCGTCGCCGCCGCGGCGCAGCAGGCGGGGCAGGAAGCTCAGCGCCAGCAGCGCCAGCAGCGCCCCGCCGAGCTGCAGCAGGACGAGGCCGCGCTGGCCGCTGGCGGCGCGGAACAGGATGGCGGCGAAGTAGGTGAACAGGGCCACCGACGGTGCCAGCCCGAGCGCGGTGGCGCCGAGGAACACCGCCGGCCGCACCCCCGCCAGAGCCGCGGCGTAGTTGACCAGCGGGTAGGGGATGGGGACGAAGCGCAACCGCAGCAGGGCCCAGAAGCCGTGCCGCTCGACCAGCCGCTCCACCCGCACCAGCCGGTCGCCGAGCAGGTGGCCGACGAAGTCCTGCCCCAGCATCCGCGCCACGGCGAAGGTGGTGGCGGCGCCCAGCCAGGTGCCGACGTAGTTGTAGAGCGAGCCGAAGGAGAAGCCGAAGACCAGGCCGCCCACCAGCATCAGCGGGCTGACCGGCATCCCCAGGGGGCAGAGCAGCGCGTAGAGCGCGATCAGCGCCAGCGGCGCCCACGGCGCCCGGGCGAGCTCGCGGAAGGTGGCGAGCAGCGCCTCGGCGTCGAGCCGCTCGGCCAACGGGCTCCAGCGCAGCAAGGCGAAGCCCGCCCCCACCAGGACCACCAGCACCAGGAAGCGCAGCAGGGGGCCGCGGAGGGAACGGCGACGCGTCTCGGGGGGCGGGGACGGCGGCACGGGGGCGCATCTTACCCCGGGGCGGCGCGGCGCTCCCGCCGTCTTCCGGCGGCACACCGCGCCCGGGGGCGGCGTCAGCCGGGGGGTGGGGCGGGCGCCTCGCCGGTGTCGTCGGCGAGGGCGAAGAACTGCCGCATCTGCTGGTCGAGGACGGCCTGCGCGCCGGGGTCCATGAAGTTGAGCCGCAGCTCGTTGATGACCATGACCTCCATGCGCTGCCACTCGGCCCAGCAGTCGCCGCAGACGTGCTCCTGGATCTCGCGGCCGACGGCGCCGGGGACCGGGGGACGGGGCAGCGGCGCGGACTCCCGGCCGCAGCGGCTACAGACGATCGTCGCGGCCACGCTCAGCGCACCTCGCCCGGCAGGACGATGCGGCTGTCCTCGCGCTCGAGGACCTCGCGGGGCACCCGCACCAGCAGCACCAGGTCACCGGCGTCGGCGTTGCCGCGCGCCGCCTTCACCACCTCGTCGGGGACGGCGAGCTTGACGTACGCCGGCCGCTTGGGGTTCTGCCGGGCGCTGTCGATGACCAGCCGGCGGATGGGCACGGCCTCGACCCGTTCGGGGTACTTCTCGAGGGCGAAGGCGAGGGTCTGCAACGGGCTCTGCGCGGGTGCGGTCACGGGCGGAATTCTACACGCCGGCCGCGGAGGTCCGGGCGCCGTGCCGCGCCGTCAGCTCTTCGCGGAAGTAGCCGACGGTCTGCGCCAGGCCTTCGGCCAGCGGCACCCGCGGCTCCCACCCCAGCTCGGCGCGGGCGCGGCCGATGTCCGGCTGGCGCACCTTCGGATCGTCCTCGGGCAGATCCTCGAAGACGATGGCGCTCGGCGAGCCGGTGACCTCGAGGATGGTGCGGGCGAACTCGAGGATGGTCATCTCCTGCGGGTTGCCGATGTTGACCGGGCCCTGCGCCGCGCTCACCAGCAGCCGGTGGATGCCGTCGATCAGGTCGCTGACGAAGCAGAACGAGCGCGTCTGGCCGCCGTCGCCGAAGACGGTCAGCGGCCGGCCCTCGAGCGCCTGCTCGAGGAAGGCCGGCACCACCCGGCCGTCGCCGAGGCGCATGCGCGGCCCGTAGGTGTTGAAGATGCGGACGATCCGTACCTCCAGCCCGTGCACCCGCTGGTACGCCGTCGCCATCGCCTCGGCGTAGCGCTTGGCCTCGTCGTAGACGCCGCGCGGACCGATCGGGTTGACGTTGCCCCAGTAGGTCTCCCGCTGCGGGTGCTCGAGCGGGTCGCCGTAGACCTCCGACGTGGAGGCGAGCAGGAAGCGGGCGCCCTTGGCGAGGGCGAGCCCGAGGCTGTTGTGGGTCCCCAGGGCCCCCACCTTCAGCGTCTGGATGGGCAGCTCGAGGTAGTCGATCGGGCTGGCCGGCGAGGCGAAGTGCAGCACGTAGTCGATCGGCTCGTCGACCACCAGCGGCTGACAGATGTTGTGCTCGCGGAAGGTGAAGCGCGGGTCGCTGTCGAAGCCGGCGAGGTTCTTCCGCCGTCCGGTGATCAGGTTGTCGACGCAGAGGACCCGGTGGCCCTCGGCCAGCAGGCGGGCGCAGAGGTGGGAGCCGAGGAAGCCGGCGCCGCCGGTGACCAACGACGTGGTCACCGGGCGCCTCCGCCGACCGGCTGCTCGACCCCGGGCCGGGGCTGCATCGCCGCGGCGGCCGGCGCCGCCTCGCCCCGCCCCAGCGAGACGTAGCGGAAGCCGGCGGCGACGATCTTCGCCGGCTCGTAGATGTTGCGCAGGTCGACGATCAGCGGTTGGGTGAGGAGCTTCTGCATGCGGTCGAGCTCGAGCTTGCGGAACTGGTTCCACTCGGTGAGCACCACCAGGGCGTCGGCGCCCTCGGCCGCCTCGTAGGCGCTGGCGCAGTAGACCGCGTCGGGGAGCTCGGAGCGCGAGGCCTCCATCGCCTCGGGGTCGTAGGCGCGGAGGCGGGCACCGGCGGCGGCGAGACCGCGGGCGATCTCGATGGCCGGGGACTCGCGGACGTCGTCGGTGTCGGGCTTGAAGGACAGCCCGAGGACCGCCAGCGTGGCGCCCTCGACCGAGCCGCCCAGGGCGTCGGCGATCTTGTCGACCATGCGCCGCTGGGTGTGGCGGTTGACCTCGAGGACCGCCTCGATGATGCGGAAGGTCAGGCCGTGGTCGCGGGCGATCTGCGCCACCGCCCGGGTGTCCTTGGGGAAGCAGGAGCCGCCGAAACCGGGCCCGGTGTTGAGGAACTTGGGGCCGATCCGGTTGTCCAGCCCCATGCCGCGGGCCACCACCTCGACGTCGGCGCCCAGCCGCTCGCAGAGCGCCGCCACCTCGTTGATGAAGGAGATCTTGGTGGCCAGGAAGCCGTTGGAGGCGTACTTGATCAGCTCGGCGCTCTCGACGTCGGTGACCACGAAGGGGACGTCGGCGACGTGCAGCGGCGAGTAGATGTCGAGCATCATGTCGATCGCCCGCCGGTCGCGGCTGCCGATCACCACCCGGTCGGGCCGCATGAAGTCCTCGATCGCCGACCCCTCGCGCAGGAACTCAGGGTTCGAGACCACCGCGAAGTCGTGGGCGCCGCCGCAGGCCTCGCGGATGATCCCCTCGATCATCTGCCCGGTGCCGATGGGCACCGTGCTCTTGGTGATCACCACCTTGTAGCCGTTGAGGTGCTCGCCCACCGAGCGGGCCACCTCGCGGACGAAGGTCAGGTCGGCCGAGCCGTCCGGGCGCGACGGCGTCCCGACGGCGATGAACACCGCGTCCGCCGCCTCGATCGCCGGCCCCAGCTCGGTGGTGAAGACGAGGCGGCCCGCCTCCATGTTCTTCTTGACCAGGGTGCCGAGGCCCGGCTCGTAGATCGGGATCTCCCCGCGGCCGAGCGCCTCGATCTTGGCGGCGTCCTTGTCGACCCCGGTGACGTGGACCCCGAAGTCGGCCAGGCAGGCGCCGGTGACGAGGCCGACGTAGCCGCTGCCCACCACACAGATCTTCATGACGATTCCCCGTTCGGATTCAGGAGGTCGCGGGACGGCTCCCGCGGTACCAGGCGACGAAGCGGCGCAGCCCTTCGCGGATGGGGACCTGCGGGGCGTAGCCGAGCAGGCGCCGCGCCTTGGCGACGTCGGCGTAGGTGATCGGGACGTCCCCGGGCTGGTCGGGAAGATAGTCGATCGCCGGCTCGACGGCAAGCTCCTCCGCGATCCAGCGCACCAGGTCCGTCAGGGCGGTGGTCTCGGCACCGCCGAGGTTGAGGATCTCGAAGTCCGGCGCCAGGTCCATCGCCGCCACGATGCCGTCGACGATGTCGTCGACGTAGGTGTAGTCGCGCCGCGTGGAGCCGTCGCCGTAGAGCGGCACGGCCCGGCCGCGCGCCAGCAGGTCGGTGAACTTGTGGATCGCCATCTCGGGGCGCTGCCGCGGCCCGTAGACGGTGAAGAAGCGCAGGCAGGACAGCTTCAGCCCGTAGAGGTGGTGGTAGTTGTAGCAGAGCAGCTCGCCGGTGCGCTTGGTGGTGGCGTAGGGGCTGATCGGCTTCTCGACCCGGTCGTCCTCGGCGAAGGGCACCTTGTCGTTGATGCCGTAGACCGACGACGACGAGCCGAAGACGAACACCTCGGGGCCGTGGCGGCGCGCCGCCTCGAGCAGGCGCAGGGTGCCGATGCAGTTGACGTCCTCGTAGAGGATGGGCTCGGCGAGGCTGGGCCGCACGCCGGCGCGCGCCGCCAGGTGGACCACGGAGGTGAAGCCGTTGCCGGCGAACAGGCGGTCGACGAGGTCGGCGTCGCGGATGTCGCCCTCGACCAGGCGGTAGCGCCCGTCGGCGGCGGGGCCGGCGAGCAGCTCGGCGACCCCGGCGCGCTTGATCGCCGGGTCGTAGAAGTCGTTGAAGTCGTCGAGCACGGTCACCCGGTCGCCGCGCTCGAGCAGGCGCCGGGTGAGGTGGGAGCCGATGAAGCCGGCGCCGCCGGTGACCAGGACGTGTCCGCTCACGCCGCACCCCCCACGCCCTCCGGACCGTGCGCGGGGGGCGGTGGCGGCGGCTCGGGCTCGGCGCTCCCGCCCGGCGGCGGACCGGAGGGAGGCGGCGCGGACCCGGCGGCGGGCGGCTGCGCCGCCGGCGGCACCGGGCCCTCCGGGACCTCGTCGATGGCGCCCGACTCCACCTTCTCCTCGTAGCGCGTCTCGATGCCCTTCTTCTGGCGGTTGCGGATCAGCCAGCGCAGGATCTTGCTCTCGTTGATCCCCACGATGATGTCGTTGATCGCGTCGTAGATCTCGGGGTCGTGGATCAGCCGCGCCACGGTGCCGTCGCCCGCGGTGATCTCCGCCGACAGCCGGTCGACCCGCTCCACGGTCCGCCGGATCTCGTCGGAGACCTGGGCGCCGTACTCGTCGTCGGTGAGCAGGCGCTGCAGCAGCCCGTGCGAGGACTCGATGTCGTCGGCGAGGCGCGCCAGGTCGCCGGAGGCCCGCTCGAGGTTGGCCAGGGTCGAGCGCACCTGCTCGGCGGTGGCGGCGTCGTTGAGCAGCAGCGGCACCGTGCCCTCGCCCTCGTCGGCCTTGGCCAGGACGCCCTCGAAGCGGTCCAGCGATCGCGTCACCTGGTCGGCCAGGTGGGGGTCGTTGAGCAGGCGCGGCAGCGGGCCCTGTCCGTTCTCGACCTTCTCGGCGATGCGGTTGACGGTCTCCGCCGTGTCGACGATCGAGGAGGTCAGGCGCTTGCCCTCCGGCGTGTCCTTGGTGAGCTGCCCGAGGATCCCCTCGCCGCGCTCCATGCGCTCGAGGACGGTGCGCAACGACACCGTGATCGCCGTCACGTTGTCCATCAGGTCCTCGCCCGAGGAGATCAGCTCGTCGATCGAGGTGGCCGGTGCGGTCTCGATGCGGCCGCCGTCGGGGATGGGCGGCGTCCGCGGCGAGCCGGAGGTGATCTCGATGTACTTGTCGCCGAGCAGGCCGAGGGTCTTGATGCGCGCCTGCGAGTCCTCGCGGATGCGGTCGGCGTAGCGCTCGTCGACGGTGAGCCAGACCCGGAGCTCGGACTCGCTGGGATCGCGCGGCAGGATCACATCCTGCACCCGCCCGACGTCGACGCCGTTGAGCTGCACCGGGTTGCCGGCCGCCAGTCCGCCGACGTTGCTGAACAGCACGTAGTAGCGGTTGGTGGGCCGGAACAGGTTGTTCTGCTGGCCGATCAGCAGGATGCCCACCACCAGCACCGCGACCGCCGCCAGCACCAGCAGCCCCACCCGGATCTCGTTGCCTCGCCTGCGCGCCATGTCGATCAGTCCTCTTCCCGGCCCTCGAGAAAGCCGGTGAACACCGGATCCTCGCTGGCGTGCGCCTCGTCCCAGGTGCCGAGGAAGCGGAAGCGCCCGTCGTCGAGGAATGCTAGACGGTCGCCGACGCGGCGCGCCAGCGGGATGTCGTGGGTGACCACCACGGCGGTGACCCCGACCTGCCGCTGGATGTCCCGGATCAGGCGTCCGATGGTGGCGCTGGTCACCGGGTCCAGCCCGGTGGTCGGCTCGTCGAACAGCACCACCTCCGGGTCGAGCGCCAGCGACCGCGCCAGCGCCACCCGCTTCTTCATGCCGCCCGAGAGGTCGGCCGGCAGCTTGTCGTCGATGTCGTGCAGGTTGACCAGCTCGAGCCGCTCGTGGACCCGGCGGCGGATCTCCTCCTCGCCGAGGTCGGTGTGCTCGCGCAGGGGGAAGGCCACGTTGTCGAGCACGTCCATCGAGTCGAACAGGGCGCCGCCCTGGAAGAGCATGGCGATCCGCTTGCGCAGCGGGATCAGCTCGCGTTCGCTGAGCTCGGAGATCGGCTCCCCCTCGAAGATCACGCTGCCCTCGTCGGGCGGTTCGAGGCCGTTGAGCTGCCGCAGGGTGACGCTCTTGCCGCTGCCCGAGCGGCCGAGGATCACCAGGCACTCCCCACGGAGCACGTCGAAGTCGAGGTGGTCGAGGACCCGGCGCTCCGCGTAGCTCTTGGTCAGCCCGCGGACCTCGTAGACGTGCTCCCGGGGTCGCTCGGCGGCGGCCGTCGTCATCGCTCAGGTCACCACGTAGAAGAGCTTGGTCAGGAAGAAGTCCGAGACCAGGACGAGGACCGCGGCGAGCACCACCGTGCGGGTCGTCGCCCGGCCCACGCCGTCGGCGCCGCCCTCGGCGGAGAAGCCATTGTAGCAGGCGACCACGGCGATGAAGTAGCCGAAGAACACCGACTTGCCGAGGCCGCTGCCGACGTCGGCGAGGGTCAGCGAGGACATCACGTCGTTGAGGTAGAGGCCGGGGGCGAGCTGGAGCTGGAAGATGGCCACCACCAGGCCGCCGAGGATGCCGGCCAGGTCGCCGAGGACGGTCAGCGCCGGCACCATCACCAGGCAGGCGACCAGGCGGGGGACGACCAGCTTCTTGACCGGGTCGGAGGCCATCGAGCGCAGTGCGGCGATCTGCTCGGTGACGCTCATGGTGCCGATCTCGGCGGTCATGCCGGCGCCGATCCGCCCTCCCACCACGAGGGCGACGAGGACCGGCGACAGCTCGCGGACCAGCGACTTCGAGACCACCGTGCCGATGTAGTACTTGATCCCCAGACTGGGCAGCGACAGCGCGGTCTGCAGCGCCATCACCATGCCGGTGAAGAGGGTGGTGACCGCCGCCACCCCCAGCGAGCGGACCCCGATCTGCTCCATCTGGTCGATCCACAGCCCGACCTCCCAGCGCGGCCGGACCAGGGCCGCGAAGGCGCGGCCGCTGAGGACGGCGAGCCCTCCGGCGGTGCGCACGAACGAGCGCAGGGAGTCCATCGGCGTCACCCGCGCAGCGGCTGGTAGAAGACGGTGTGGGCGACGGCGAAGAGGGCCTCCGCGATGGCGGCGCCCCAGAGCGCGGCGAGGGCCGGGTCGCGGCCCGCGGCCAGCCCCAGGGCGCAGGCGCCGGCCAGCCGCCCGGCCACCGCCACCCGGATGTTGCCGCTGTAGCGGCGCGGGTCCTGCGCCGCCAGCAGGTACATGCCGGCGAGCATCGTCAGCGCCACGGCGAGCAGCCAGAGGGTGAAACGGTGTGTGGGGAGCGGCAGCTCGGACCAGCTCGCCAGGTGGCGCGGCGCGGCGACCAGCAGCAGCGCCAACACGGTGTTGTAGACGGCGCCGACGGCGAGGCTGGCCCGCAGCAGCCGGAGGAAGCGGAAACGGCGTGCGAACCGGTCCAGATCGGGCATCGGAGGAGGATCTTACTGTACGCCCCGCCCCCCGCCGGCCCCGACGTCGGGGCGCCGGTGCGGACCCTCACCCGGGGCGTGCGTCGGGTTCGCCCCAGGCCTTCCGAGCGAGCAGCGACGCCGGCCGCGGGTGCGAACCGTCACCTAGGGCGTGGAGGCGGGGGGAGATGCAAGGAGCGCGCAGCGAGCGCGAGTGAGGCGTACATCAGTACGCCGCAGCGAGAGCGAGCAAGCGCGACGCCGCAGATCCCCCCGCATCCGCGCCCTAGGCGGTGCGGGTCTCGGCCTGGCCACCGGCCAGGATCCGCCAGCCGACCACCTTCTCGTCGATCTCGCGCAGCCGGTCGGCCAGCAGGCGGCAGAGCAGGCGCAGGAACTCCAGGGCCGCGGCGGCGTCGAGCGACAGCACCTCGCGCACCCGCGCCTCGTCGAGCGCCAGCACCGTCACCGGGCCGCCGTGGGCGCGGGCGTCGGCGGAGCGCGGCTCGCCGTCGACCAGCGCCATCTCGCCGAAGAAGTCGCCCCGCTCGAGGATGGCGAGCGCCTCCTCGCCGCCGCCGGGGATGAACTTGCCGATCATGACCCGGCCCTCGACGACGACGAACATCTCGTGGCCCGGGTCGCCCTCCTGGAACAGGAAGGCACCGTCGGGGAAGCGTCGCTCCGCCGAGAAGGTGGCGAGGGTCATCAGCTCGCGGCGCGACAGCCCCTGCTCGCGGAACAGGCGGATCTTGTCGCTCGAGTCCACGGTCACGCTGTCGGCGAGCGCGTGCTGGGGGCGGCGCAGGCGGAGGAAGTTCTCCGGCACCGCGCCGGGGTCGAAGAAGCTCTGCAGCTGCTGGTTGGTGGAGCGGAGTTTGCGGGCCAGGTCGTGCCAGAAGGACCAGTAGAGCTGCATCGCGAGCTCGGGGCGGTCCTCGAGCAGGCGCTCGAGCACCGCGGCGTCGAAGCGGTAGAGCTGCAGCGGCGCCGCGGCCACGGCGTCGCCGGAACGTTCGTTGCCGGTGACGAAACCGGCCTCGCCGAAGAGCTGCCCGGCGCCGGCCGTGCCGAGGGTGAAGGTGCCGTACGAGGTCGAGCGCTGGATCAGCACCTCGCCGCGCGCCACCAGGTACAGGTCGCGCTCCGGGTCGCGGTGGCGGAACACCGTGGCGCCGACGTCGTAGACCTCCTCCTCGGCGGCGCGGGTGAGCTGGAAGACCTGCTCGTCGCTGAGGTGGGAGAAGACCTTGAGCCGGCGCAGGCGCGCGGCCAGGGCGATGCGGCCGCCGGGCCGGCGGTGGGCCGGCGCGCCGACGGTGGCGCCGACCCGGACCAGCCCCTCCTCCTCGAGGAAGCGCTCGCGCCGCCACTGCAGGCGGTCGAAGGCGGTGTGGAGCTGCTGCTGGCGCTCGCGGAAGACGCGGCCGAGCTCGCGGCTGCCCCAGCCGAGGATCTGGCGCAGCGTCCGCACGCGCCGGCGCAGCCGCTCGGCGGCCTCCTCGTCGGCGTCGTTGACCAGCAGGAAGGCGTGGATGGTGGCGGCGACCGCCGCCTCCCGGCGGCCGCGCTCGAACTCGACCCGGCCGAGCAGCTCGGCGGTTTCGCGGTCGAACGGGTTCCAGCGCAGGGCGACGCCGAGCTCGGCGGCGGCCTCGTCGAGCCGGCGACGGCGGAACTGGATGCGGCCGGCGAGCTTGGGGGCGCCGGGGTCGGCCGGCGACTTGGCCTTGGCCACCTCCAGGCACTCGACGGCCTGGGCGTGCTGTCCCTTCTCGGCGTAGAGATGCGCCAGGCCCAGGAAGTGGGCGGCGTCGATGGCGTCGCGCCGGAGCTGCTCGCGCAGCAGCTCGCGGGGGCCGCGGTGGCCCGCCGAGCTCCGGTCGAGGCGGCGTACCTCGGCGAGCTCTTCGCGCAGCTCGGGGTCGTCCGGCCGCTCGGCGAGCGCCGCCGCCAGCAGGTCGGCGGCCTCGGCGTAGCGGTGGCGCTCCCGGAAGCCGCGCGCCAGGCGCCTGAGCTCGCGCAGGTCTCGCTGGGGGAAGGTATCGTCCATCGGGCCACCTCGGCGGCCGGCCGGGGAGGGAATGCGAAGTTTAGCACGCAGGGGCGGCACGATTGCGCCTCCGGGACGGCGTCGTTACAATCATCGACGATGCTCGATGGATCAGGGGGCAGCGGCGCCGTGGTCCACGGCGCCGCCGATCTCGACGCGGCGGTCGGCCTGTGCCGGCTGGGACACTGGGAGCGCGGCCTCCCGGTGCTGTCGCGGCTCGCCGAGGGCGGGGCGCGGCTGTCCAGCCTCGGCTACTCCTACCTCGGGTACGGCGTGGCGCTGAAGCACCGCAAGGTCCAGGAGGGCCGCCGACTGTGCCAGCACGCGGTGCAGCTCGAGTTCTACCAGCCCGAGAACCTGCTCAACCTGGCGCGCGTCGAGCTGCTGGCGGGCAACCGGCGCGGCGCCCACAAGGCGCTGCAGCAGGGTCTCGCGCTCGACCGCGACCACGCCGAGCTGCTCGCTCTGCGGCGGGAGATGGGTTTCCGCCGCCGCCCGGTCTTCCGCTTCCTCTCCCGCGACAACGTCCTCAACGTCCTGATCGGCCGCGTCCGGCACGCCTTCCGGCGACCGGGCTGAAGCCGCCGGTCCCCGCCGCCACCTACGGGCCGGCCTCCCGGACCCGCGGCAGCTCGACGTAGCTGGCCGCGTCCGGCGGGTGGTAGACGCGCTGGGTCGCCTTCCGGTAGTCCTGCGGCCGGGCGCAGAAGATGCTCGGCACGAAGGTCTGCGGGTTGCGGTCGTAGAGGGGGAACCAGCTCGACTGCACCTGCACCATGATGCGGTGCCCCGGCAGGAACACGTGGTCGGCCGTCGGCAGCGCGAAGCGGTAGGGGAGCGGGCGGTCCGGGGCGATCGGCGACGGCGTCTCCAGGCTCTCGCGGTAGCGGCCGCGGAAGATGTCCGCCGACACCATGAGCTGGTAGCCGCCCATCTCGGGCTGCGCCGCCACCTCGTCCGGGTAGACGTCGATCAGCTTGACCACCCAGTCGCTGTCGGTGCCGCTGGTCGAGGCGACCAGGTGGGCCACCGGCCGGCCGGCGATCTTGACCGGCGCGGTGAGCGGCGCCGAGACGAAGGCGAGGACGTCGGTGCGCCCCGAGGCCTCGCGCTGGTCGCTCACCAGCCAGGTGCGCCAGGCCTCGCCGCCGTCGTGGCCGATCGGCTGCACCGGGCGCGGCAGGTAGGGGACCGGCTTGGCCGGGTCGGAGACGTACTCGTCGAAGGGCGCCTCGCCGGCCGCCGGCGGCGTCGAAGCCGGCGGCGAGGCCGGCCCGCAGGTAGAGCGGCGTCGGCTCGACGGTGCAGCCGGCGGCGCAGCCGGAGGGCCACGCGTCGAGGTGCCGCCAGCGGTTGGTGCCGGTCTCGAACGCGGTGACCGGCGACACGTCGGACGCGCGGCGCGTCGTCCTGGAGGTAGTGGTCGAGGAAGGGGCGCAGGATGTCGCGCCGGAAGTAGAGGGCGGTGTCGCTGCCGAAGCGCAGCGCGCCGAGCGAGCTGCCGTCGCCGATCTCCTGGCCGTGGTGCCAGGGGCCCATCACCAGGAAGACCCGGTCGTTGGCGGTGTCCTTGGGCTCGAGCGCGCGGTAGACGGCGAGGGCGCCGTAGATGTCCTCCTGGTCCCACAGGCTGTGGACCAGCATCACCGGCACCGTCAGGGGCTCGGCGGCGAGCAGCCTTGTCCATCGCCTGGTCCCGCCAGAAGGCGTCGTAGCTCGGGTGCGCGAGGATCTTGCGCCAGAAGCCGACCTGCTCCAGGCCGTGCCGCCGCCCCAGCTCGCCCGGCCGAGCCCGCCTCGCAGGTAGGTGTCGTAGTCGTCGAAGTGGCTCGGTCCACCACTGGACGTCCGACTCGCGGGTCGCCTCCTGGCTCGTAGATGTAGGGCATCGTTCTGCTGGCGGAAGGCGCCGTTGTGGAACCAGTCGTCGCCGATCCAGCCGTCGACCATCGGGTTCATCGGCACCGCGACCTTGCAGCGCCGGGTGCGGGTGGACCAGCGCCATCAGCGGCAGGAAGCCGTCGTAGGAGATGCCGAGGATGCCGACCCTGCCGTTGGTCTCGGGGACGTTCTTCACCAGCCAGTCGATGGTGTCCCAGGTGTCGGTGGCGTGGTCGACCGGGGTCGGGTTCTGCGGCCCGTGCAGGGGGCGGTTCATCACGTAGTCGCCCTCGGAGCCGTACTTGCCGCGGACGTCCTGGACCACCCGGATGTAGCCGCCGCTCGACGATCACGTCGGTGGCGTTGTCGTACCCCTCGAGAATCGGGCCCAGGTGCGCGCTGTGCAGGTGGGTGGTCAGCGCGTCGGCGTCGTAGGGCGTGCGGGTGAGGAGGATCGGCGCCCGCTCCGCCCCTCTGGGCACCAGGATGACGGTGTGCAGCTTCACGCCGTCGCGCATCGGGATCATCACCTCGCGGCGCTCGTGATCGAAGCTGTCGGTGACCGGCGTGAACGTCGCCGGCGTCTCGCTGGGGAGCCCGGGGGCGCCGACGGCCGGCGGGGGGGTGGCCTGCGGCTCCCCGCGGCGCGGCGCCGCACCGGCGCCGGGCGCGGCGCCCGCCAGCAGCACCAGGGCCAGGGCCGCCGCCGCGGCGCCGGCCGTCCGGGCCGGCGGCAGGCAGCGGCGGGCGGCAGCGGCGCCGACGGGGCGCGGCGGGCGGGGAGCGGGGCCGGTCGAGCGGTCGGTGCGGGCGGCGTCGGGCATGGGTCCACCTCCGGGATCCGCGGGCGCCGCGGCCGTGCGGGCCCGCCGGCGGCAGAGTGTAGCGGAGCCCGGCGCCGGTATAGGCTTTGCGTCGGCCGCCCCGCGCATGTCCGGATCGCCTCCCATGACCCTCCCGGAACCCCGGAGCCCACTGCGCGCGCCGCGGCCGGCGGGACCGTGCCTGCGGCGCGGGTGGGCCGCTGCTGGCGGCGGCGCTGGTGGTCTACGGGCTGGCGCTGGCCGGCCCTCTCCCCCGCCGGCTTCCCGGAGCGTGCCGGCGCGGCGCGGGCCTGGCCCTTCCTCAGCGCCGCGCCGCTGGGGGAGGACGGCTACTACATGCTGACGGTCGCCTGGTACTGGGGCACCGGGCACGGGATCGTCTACAACGGCGGCCGCCCCACCACCGGTGTGCAGCCGCTGGCGACCGGCGTCTTCGCCGGCCTCGCCTGGATCACCCGGCTGCTGGGCGGCGACCGCTGGACCTTCGCGCGCGTCGTCCTCGGTTTCCTGGTCCTGCTGGTGGTCCCCTTCGCCCACCTGGTGGGGCGGATCGCGGAGCGCCTGGCGGCGGCGCAGGACCGCGCCGGCGCGTACTTCTTCGCCGCCTCCGGCGCCCTGCTGCACTTCACCCTCTTCCGGATCTTCACCTACGGCCTCGAGACCGGCCTCTACCTGACCCTGTTCGCCGCCCTGGTGCTGCTCTCCTTCCGCGCCTTCGGCGGCGAGCGGTGGGGGGCGCCGGCGCGGTGGCCGCGTTCGGGGCCGTCGCCGGGCTGGTGTGGCTGGCGCGGCTGGACTTCGGCATCCCTCTCGCGGTCTTCCTCGGGCTGCTGCTGGTGGCGCGGCCGCGGCGGGTGGGGCGGCTGGTGGCCGCCGGAGCCCTGGCCGCGCTCCCGGTGGCGCTGGCGCTGCTGCGGGTCCACGCGGTGGCCGGCCGCTGGATGCCCACCTCGGGCAGTGCCGAGGCGGGGCTGGTGGCCCCCGGGGAGGCCGGGTTCCGGCTGCTCTACATGCTCAAGGCGCTCGTCGAGCAGGCCACCCCCTGGGCGTACACGCTCGAGCACGACCTGCCGTCGCTGGCCGCGGCGGCGTCCCTGGTGGCGCTGCTCGCCTGGCTCGGGCGCGCGCTGCGCCCGCCGCCGGGGCGCCCCGAGGTCCGGCTGCTGGGGGCCTGGGCCGTCGCCCTGGCGCCGCTGGTCCTCGCCTACGTGCTGTTCTTCGGGACCACCTACTTCTACGGTCGCTACGCGGCGCCCGTGGCGGTGGTGGCGCTGCCGCTGCTGGGCGCCGCGGTGGCGCGCCGGTTGGGCGCGTCGCCTCCCTGGGCGGCCCGGCTGGCGCTCCCCGCCGCCTTCGCCTTCTGGTGCGTCCTCACCCTGCACGTCGCGGGGGCCGGCAACCCGCACGCCGCGGCGGCCGGCTTCGCGGGCCGGGAGCCCTACCGCTCGGCCCGGATCGGCGCCTTCCAGAGCGGGGTGATCGGCTACTTCAACCCCAACGTCTACAACCTCGACGGCAAGCTCGACCGCGCCGCCCTCGACGACCTCGCCGCGCACCGCATCGACCGCTACGTCGACCGGCGGCACATCGAGGTCCTGCTGGTGTGGCCGGCCGAGGTGGAACGCGAGCTCGCCCCCGGCTACCTCGCCGCCGGCTGGACCGCCTGCCGCGACCGGGTCCCCGACGGGCGGACCCTGTGCTACGCGCGCCGCGGCACGCCGGCCGCCGCGGCCCCGCGGCGCTAGAGCGGGCGGTTGGCGGCGCCGTCCGCGCCGGCGACACCCTTGCGCGCGCGCTGCCGCCGTGAAAGAAAGGGCGGCGCGTGCCATGGCCCTGCCCTCCGTCTCCCTCCCCGTCGAGCGCCTGCAGCAGCCGGACGACCTCACCTGCGGTCCGACGGCGCTGCTGCAGACCTACCGCTACCTGGGACGGGAGGCGACGCTCGAGCGCGTGATCCGCGCCACCCGGCACAATCCCGACGGCGGCACGCTGGCCGTGTACCTGGGCCTCTCGGCGCTCGGCGAGGGGCTGGGGGCGACGCTCTACTCGTACAACCTCGCCATCTTCGACCCCACCTGGGAGCGGCTGAGCCCGCCCGAGCTGATCGCGCGTCTCGAGGCCCGGGCCCGGGCGGTGGAGGGCGCGCGGCTGCGCCGCATCACCGGCGCCTACGCCGAGTTCCTGCGCGCCGGGGGGCGGGTGGCCTTCGACGAGATGGAGCGCCGCCTGCTGGTCGGGCTGCTGACCGCGGGCCGCCCGATCATCACCGGCCTGTCCGCCACCTACCTCTACCGCACGCCGCGCGAGGTGTACGAGGAGTACGACGACGTGCGCGGCAACCCGGTGGGCCACTTCGTCGTCATCTCGGGTTACGATCCCCTCCAGGACCGCTTCATGGTCATCGACCCGTCGCCCCACACTCCCTACAGCCCCACCGGGGTCTACCCGGTCCCGGCGGAACGGCTGATGGCCGCGATCCTGCTGGGCGACGCCACCTACGACGCCGTGCTCCTGGTGCTCGACCCCGCCGGGCACGGCCGGGCCGCGGAGGACGCGCGGTGACCGAGCCTCCCCCAGGCGCCGCCCCCCCGGCCGGCCGCCGTACCTGCTGGTGGCCGACGTACCCCTCCCGGAGCCGCTCGCCGGGCTGCCGTGGGTGAGCGCCGACCGCTACCTCGAGGCGGCGCCGGGGACGCTCGACGAGGGGCTGCCGATCGTCAACCTGTGCCGCTCCTACCAGTACCTGTCGAAGGGGTACTACGTCTCGCTGGTCGCCGAGGCGCGGCGCCAGCGCGCCCTGCCCACGCTGGAGATGATCGAGGAGGCGTCGAACCCCTTCTCCTACCTGCGCACCCTGCAGGAGGAGGGGGTCAAGACGATCGAGTTCCGGGTCCAGGGCGGGCGCCGCGGCCGCCGGCGGGCGGTGCCGCGGCGCATCGCGGTGGGCGAGCAGGTCATCCTCGAGGGGCACGAGGAGGCCGGGAAGGTCCGGTTCGAGCCCTCGGCGGGCGGCACGGTGGACGTCACGGCGGTGCTGGGCCGGTGCGCGGTCGGAGGATTCCAGCGCGTCTGCAGCGCGGTGTGGCGGCTCTACAACTTCCCGCTGCTGCGCGTGCGAATGTACCGCAACGGCGACGGCTGGCGGGTCGGCCAGATCCAGCCGCTGGCGCTGTCGCAGGTCGGCGCGGAGGAGGTCGGGCGCCTGGCGCAGCAGCTCGGCCGGGGCGCGGTGGCGCGGGCCGCGAAGGCGCCGGCGCCGTCGTCGCGGCGGCGCTGGCTGGCGGTCCTGTGGGACGAGGCGGACCCCACCGCGCCGTCGACCGAGGAGACGCTCGACAAGCTGGCCCGCATCGGGGCGCGCCGCGGGCTGATGGTCGAGCGCATCGGCAAGGGGGACCTGGCGCGGCTCGCCGAGTACGACGCCCTGTTCATCCGCACCGTGACCGCCATCGGCCACTACTCGTTCGTCTTCGCCCAGACCGCCGAGAGCCTGGGCATCCCGGTGATCGACGACACCGCCTCGATCATCAAGTGCTCCAACAAGATCTTCCTCCACGAGCTGTTCCGCAAGAACGGGCTGCCCACCCCGGACACCGCGGTGATCTCGCCCAAGAACTGGCGCGAGGAGGTGCGGCCGCTGGGCTACCCGGTGATCCTCAAGGTGCCCGACGGCACCTTCTCGCTGGCGGTCAAGATGGCGCGCGACCCGGTGGAGCTGGAGACCCTGTGCCGGGAGATGTTCCGCCGCTCGCCGCTGCTGATCGCGCAGCGTTTCACCCCCACCGAGTTCGACTGGCGCGTCGGCGTGCTCGAGGGCGAGGTGCTGTGGGTGGCGCGCTACCACATGGCCCGCCGCCACTGGCAGATCGCCAAGCGCTCGGCCAAGGGGACGAGCTTCGGCCGGGTGGAGGCGGTGCCGGTGGCCGCGGCGCCGCCCGACGTGGTGGCGCTGGCGCTCGCCGGGACGGGGCTGATCGGCGACGGGCTCTACGGGGTCGACATCAAGGAGACCGCCGACGGCCCGGTGCTGATCGAGATCAACGACAACCCCAACCTCGACGCCGGGCTCGAGGACGCCGCCGGCAAGGACCATCCGTACGAGGCGATCCTCGCCGCCTTCCAGCGCCGCATCGAGGCGGAGGGCCGCACCGGCGCCGACGCCGGCCGCGGGGCCGTGACGTGAGACATCCCGGCGGGCCGCCGGCTTCGCTGCCGGCGGCCGGCCCGCGCTACCGCCTCTTCGAGGTGGTGGGGATCGAGCTCGAGTACCCGATCGTCGGGCCCGACCTGGCGGTCCTGCCGCTGGTCGAGGAGGCCTTCCGCCGCCTCCACGGGCGCCCCACCTCCGACCTCGAGCGCGGTGGCGCCGGCTTCTCCAACGAGCTGGCGGCCCACGTCTTCGAGCTCAAGACGCTGGTGCCGGAGCGCCGCCTGGTCGACGCCGAGCGGGTGCTCGCCGCCGGCGTCCGCTGCTTCGACGACGTGCTGCGGGAGGGGTGGGGGGCGCGCCTGCTGCCCACCGGGATGCACCCGCTGATGCGGCCGGCGGTGGAGGGGAGGCTGTGGCGGCGCTCCGGCCGCCGCATCTACGAGACCTACGACCGGGTCTTCGGCATCCACGGCCACGGCTGGCTCAACGTGCAGGCGAGCCACCTCAACCTGCCCTTCGGCAGCGAGGAGGAGACGGTGCGGCTGCACAACGCGATCGTCTGCCTGCTGCCGTACCTGCCGGCGCTGGCCGCTTCGTCGCCGCTGGTCGAGGGACGCCTCGGGCCGGCGGTGGACAACCGGCTGACCTTCTACGGCACCAACCAGGCGCGGGTGCCGGAGATCGCCGGCCGGGTGATCCCCGAGTACATGCGCTCGTTCCGCCAGTACCGGCGCGAGGTGCTGGGGCGCATCTACCGGGCCCTCGACCCGATCCCCGAGGCGGCGCGGCTGCGCCACGAGTGGGTCAACTCCCGCGGCGCCATCGTCCGCTTCGTCCGCGACGCCATCGAGATCCGCGTCCTCGACACCCAGGAGTGCCCGAAGATGGACGTCGCCGTGGCGGCCTTCGTGCGCGGCGCCCTGCGCCGGCTGGTCGACCGGCTCGCCGCCGGCACGGTCGAGCTGCCCGACCCCGACGTCCTGGTCGCCGACTACCGGGCGACCGTCGAGCGGGGCACCGCGGCGGTCGTCGCCGCGCCGCACCTGGCGCCGCTCGCCGCCGCCGCCGGCCCGCTCGCCGCCGGCGAGCTCCTCGTCGCCCTCGCCGCCGACGCCCGCCGGGCGCTCGCCCCCGACGAGCGCCCCTACCTCGACCTGGTGGTCTCGCGGCTCGCCGGCGGCAACCTCTCCGAGCGCATCCGCCGCCGCCTGGAGGGCGTGCCGCGGGCGGAGCTGCCGGCGGCGATCCGCGCCGTCTACGGCGAGCTCGCCGACCATCTCCGCGACAACCGGGTGTGGGCCGGCTGAAGGGGCGCGGCGGGCCGCCGGCCCCGTCCCCCGGCGCCGCGGCCGGCGGTCCGCTTGACAGCCGCGGGCGGCGCTGCTGTAATCCGCCCACCGATCCGCCGGCCGTTCCGGCGTCACCGAGACCGACGATGCGCACCGCCGCCCCCCGTTCCGCCGCGATCCCCGCCCGGACCTGGTGCTGGCGTGCGCACCACCACGGCGTGACCTAGCCGGGACACAGTCCCGGCCGCGCGACCCGGGACAGACGAGGCCGTCGGCAGCACGCTCCTTCCGGGTCCCCGGAAGGAGTTTTCGTTTTGGCCACAGAGGCGCCCCGAGCCACCGTCGTCGCCACCCTGGCGGCGCTGCCCGCCGAGGCCGGCGGACGGGCGGCCCTTCTCGCCGCCGCCGGGCGCGACGCCCAGGTGCTCGAGGTGCGCGCCGACGCCACCGGCGAGGTCGACCCGGGGGCGCTGCGCGAGCACTTCCCCGGGCGGCTGCTCTACACCCTGCGCAGCCGTGCCGAGGGCGGCGGCTTCGACGGCAGCGAGGAGCGCCGCCGCGAGCGGCTGTGTGCCGCCGCGGCGGGCTACGACTACGTCGACCTCGAGGCCGAGCGCGACCTCGTCCCCGAGGTGCTGGCCGCCGTGCCGCCCGAGCGGCGGGTGGTGTCCTGGCACGGCGCGCCGACCGACGCGGTGGAGCTCGAGGAGCGCTTCGCCCGCCTGGACGCGGTGCCGGCCCGCCTCTACAAGATGGTCGTCCAGGGCGCCGGTCCCGGCGACGGCGTCGCGCCGCTGCTCGCCGCCGCCGCCCTGGGCCGCGCCGACCTGCTCGCCTTCGCCAGCGGGCGTGGCGCCGCCTGGAGCCGCCTGCTCGCCCCGCGGGTCGGGGCGCGGGTCGTCTTCGCCGCCGCCGCGGCCGACACCGCCGGCGCCCCCGGGCAGCTCACCGCGGCCGAGCTGGTGCGCGACTACGGCCTGCCCGATCTGCCGCCGGTGGAGCGGATCTTCGGGATCGTCGGCGACCCGGTGCTGGGGCGCTCGCTGTCGCCACGGCTCCACAACGCCGCCTACCGCGCGGTGGGCTACCCGGCGCTGTACGTCCCCTTCGAGACCGACTCGTTCGGCGACTTCTGGCTCGACGTCGTCGAGTCGGAGGTCTTCGACCGCCTCGGCCTTCCCCTGGCCGGCCTCTCGGTGACCGTGCCCCACAAGCGCTCCGCGCTGGCGGTGGCGGGCGCGGTCAGCCCGCTCGTCGAGTGCGTCGGCGCCGCCAACACCCTGTTGCGCACCGAGGGCGTGTGGGAGGCGGAGACCACCGATCCGGCCGGGGTGGTCGAGCCCCTGGCCGCGCGTGGCGTCGAGCTGGCCGGTCGACGGGCGGCGGTGGTCGGCTCCGGCGGGGCGGGGCGCTCGGCGGCCTTCGGCCTGGTCCGCGCCGGCGCCGAGGTCACCCTGGTGGCCCGCTCGCCGGAGCGCGGGCGGGCAGGCGGCCGCGGAGCTGGCGGTCGCCTACGCCCCGGTCGAGGGGTTCCGCCCGGAGGGGTTCGCCGTCGTGGTGCACGCCACGCCGCTCGGCTCGGATCCCGACGACCCGCTGCCCTTCGCGGTCGACGGGCTGGGAGCGGGGACCGTGGTGGTGGACATGGTCTACGGCGCCGGCCCGACGCCGCTGGTGCGGGCGGCGCGGGAACGCGGCGCCGCCGCGGTCGACGGCCGCGAGGTACTGCTCCACCAGGGGATCGAGCAGTTCCGCCTGATGACCGGAAGCGACCTGCCGAGCGCGCTCGGCCGCGAGGTCCTGGGGCTCGGCGCCGAGGGGGACGGGTGAGGATCTCCGCCGCCCTGCCGCAGGGCGTGACCGCGCTGCTCTTCGACACCGCGCGCCGCCGCCGGCGGCTCGAGGCCCGCCTGGTGGAGCGGCTCGAGACGGCCGGCTTCTCCGAGGTCGTGCTGCCGGTGGTCGACTACTTCGAGCCCTACGAGCCGTTGCTCGGAGCCGCCTCGCGGGGCGAGCTCTACCGCTTCGTCGACCGCGACGGCGAGCTGCTCGCCCTGCGCGCCGACTTCACGCCGCTGCTGGCCCGGTTGCTCGCCCCGATGCTGGCCCCCGGCGCCGCGCCGGCGCTCGAGCTCCCCCTGCGCCTCTTCTACCGGGGTGACGTGGTGCGCTACGAGCAGGAGCGCCCCGGGCGGCAGCGCGAGTTCTACCAGGTGGGGGCGGAGCTGCTCGGCGTCCCCGGAGCGGCGGCGGAGCGCGACATGCTGCGGCTCTTCCTGACGCTGCTGGCGGCGGCGGCGGAGGAGGCGGAGGAGGCGCGACCGGCGAGCTCCGGGTGGTGCTGGGCTTCGCCGGCGCCCTCGACGCCACGCTGGCCGCGGCCGCGGCGGACGGCGCCGACCCCGGCCGGCTGGCGGCGGCGCTGGTGCGGCGGGAGCGCGCGCCGCTGCGGGCGGTGCCGGGAGACGTGGGCGCGGGGGAGGCGGGCCGGCGGCGCTGGCCGCAGGTGCTGCACGCCGTTCTCACCGACGGCGTGCCGGAACGTCCGGAGCACCTGGGCGGCGCGGCGGGCGGCCGCCTCGCCGCCCTCGGGGAGCTGCGGCGCGAGCTCGCCGGCGACTTTCCCGGCATCGCGCTCGGCATCGACCTCGCCGAGTTCGCCGGCCACACCCTCGAGCCGTCGCTGGCGCCGGCCGGCCGCGCCGCCGAGCGCGCCTACTACGACGGCCTCGTCTTCCGCGCCTACCGCGGCGCGGTGGCACTGCCGGCGGGGGGTGGCGGGCGCTACGACCGGCTGTTCGGCCGCCTCGGCGCGCCGGTGCCGGCGGTCGGCTTCACGCTCGGGCTCGACCGGCTGGGCGGCGGCGGCCCGGCCGGCGCGGCCGGCGCGGCGGCGGAGGAAGGACGGTGATCCGGCTGGCGCTGCCCAAGGGGCGCAACCTCGGGCCCACCCTCGCCGCCCTGCGCCGGGCCGGTCTCGGGCTCGCCGGCTTCGAGAACGACGGCCGGCGTCTGCTGACCCGCTTCCCGGACGACGGCGTCGAGACGCTGCTGCTCAAGGACGCCGACCTGCCCCTCTACGTGGAGTACGGGGTCGCCGACGCCGGCGTGGTGGGCAGCGACGTGCTCGACGAGGCCGGCGCCGACCTGCTGGTGCCGGTGCGGCTCACCGCCGGCGGCAGCCGGCTGTCGTTGATCGGCCGCCCGCGCCCGCTGCCGCGCCCGGGAGAGCAGGTGCGCCTGGCGACCAAGTATCCGCGCACGGCGCGGCGGCTGGTGGCCGAGCGGCCGTGGTCGGCGGAGGTGGTCGAGCTGTCCGGCTCGGTGGAGCTGGCGCCGCTGCTGGCGCTGGCCGACCTGGCGCTCGACATCGTCCAGAGCGGGCGCACGTTGGCCGAGAACGGGCTGGTGGAGCTCGAGGAGGTGGCGCCGGTGGCGCCGGCGGTGGTGGTCAACCGCGCCTCCTTCCAGCGCCACCGGGAGCGGGTCAACGAGCTGGTCGGACGCCTCGAGGCGGCGGGGGTGGCGCGGTGAGCCGCGGCCTGCTCGATCTCGTGCGTCTCGACTCGCGGCGCGGCCGGCGTGCCCTCGACCGCCTCGCCGGCCGTGACCGCGAGGTCTACGACCGCCGCCTGCGCCGCGACGTCGAGCGTCTGGTGGCGGCGGTGCGGCGGCGCGGCGACCGGGCGCTGGTGGCGGCGGTGCGGCGCCACGACCTGCCGGCGGGGGCCGACGCCCCGGCGGCGGCCGACCTGCGGCTGCCGGTGCCGGACCCCGGAGACGCCGCGGCGGACCTGTCGCCCGGCTTCGCCGCGGCGCTCGAGCGGGCGATCGGCGCGGTGGAGGCGTTCCACCGCCGGCAGCTCCGCGACGGCTTCACCCTCGCCGCCGACGGCGTCGAGCTCGAGGAGCGCCGCCGGCCGCTCGGCCGGGTCGGCGTGTACGTGCCCGGGGGGCGCGCCAGCTATCCCTCCACGGTGGTGATGACCGTGGTCCCGGCGCGGGTGGCCGGCGTCGCCGAGATGGCGGTCGCCACGCCGCCGGCGAGCTTCGCCGCCAGCCCCGCCCTGCGCTACACGCTGGCCCGGCTCGGCGTCGACGAGGTGTGGGGGATGGGCGGCGCCCACGCCGTCGCCGCCTTCGCCTACGGCACCGAGACCGTGCCGCGGGTCGACAAGATCGTCGGTCCGGGCAACGCCTGGGTCACCGCCGCCAAGCACAGGTGGCGGGCGACGTGGCGATCGACGGCCTCGCCGGGCCCACCGAGGTGGTGGTGGTGGCCACCGCCGGCGCCGAGCCGGCGACGGTCGCCGCCGACCTGCTGGCCCAGGCCGAGCACGACCCGCGCGCCGCGGCGGTGCTGGTGACTCCGCGACCGGCGGCCTGGCCCGCGCGGTGGCGGCGGCGCTCGCCGAGCAGGTCGACGCCCTGGCCACCGCGGCCGTCGCCCGCGCCGCCCTGGAGAGCTTCGGGGCCGCCTTCCTGGTCGCCGACGCCGAGGCGGCCCTGGCGGTGGTCGAGCGGCTGGCTCCCGAGCACCTGCAGCTCGTCGGCGACGCCGCCGAGGCGCCTGGCGACCGCGGGTGGAGCGGGCCGGGGCGATCTTCGTCGGCGCCGCACGCCGGAGGTGTTCGGCGACTACGTGGCCGGCCCCAGCCACGTCCTGCCGACCGGCGGCAGCGCCCGCTTCGCCTCGGCCCTCGGGGTGGAGGACTTCGTCCGCCGCAGCCACGCGGTGCGGCTGCTCGGCGGCGGCCGCCGCGCGCCTCGCGCCCGACGCGGCCCTGCTCGCCGAGGCCGAGGGTCTCCCCGGCCACGCCGCCGCCGCGCGCCGGAGGCTGCGGTGAGGGCCCCGGCGCCGCCGGCGGGGGGCCGGCGCGCTCCGTCCGGCGCCGAGCTCCGCGCCCTCCCCGGAGCTACCGCCTCGACCAGGTGCCGGTCGCGCTTCGCCAAGCTCGACCAGAACGAGGTGCCCTGGGACCTGCCGCGCCGGGTCAAGCGCGAGGTGGCGCGGCGGCTGCTGGCCCGCGACTGGGCGAGCTACCCGGACTTCCACTCCGACGGCGCTGCGCCGGGCGCTGGGCGCGCGGCCACGACTGGCCGGCGGCGGGCGTCCTGGTGGGCAACGGCTCGAACGAGCTCCTCGGCGTGGCGCTCGAGGCGGTGGCGGGACCGGGCGCCGAGGTCCTCGGCGCCGACCCGAGCTTCGGCATGTACCCGCTCTTCGTCGCCCGCTCCGGCGGCACGCTACCGGCCGCTGCCGCCGCGGGAGGACCTGCGGCTGCCGCTGCGCCGAGCTGCGCGCGGCCGTGGAGCGGCAGCCGCGCCGCGCGCTGCTGCTGTGCTCGCCGAACAACCCCACCGGCGACGCCTTGACCCCGGACGAGGTGGCGGCGCTGGCCGAGCGCCTCGACGCGCCCCTGCTGCTCGACAACGCCTACGCCGAGTTCTGCCGCCACGACTACCGGCCGCTGCTCGACCGCTTCCCCCACCTGGTGCTGTTCCGCACCTTCTCGAAGGCGTGGTCGCTGGCCGGGCTGCGGGTCGGCTACCTGCTGGCGCCACCCCGAGCTGGTGGCCAGCTGCGTCAAGGTCAAGCTGCCCTACAACCTCGGGCACGGCAGCGCCGCGGCGGCGGAGGTGGCGCTGGAAGCCGCGGCCACGGCGGCGCGGCGGGTGCGGGTGCTGGTCGGCCGGCGGCGCGGCTGGGCGGAGATGCTGGCCGCGGCGGGGCTCGAGGTGTTCCCGTCGGAGGCGAACTTCCTGCTGGTGCGCTGCGGCGACGGCGCGGCGGGCCCCGAGCGGGCGCGGCGGCTGCGGCGCGGCCTCGCCGAGCGCGGCATCCTGGTGCGCGACGTCGGCGGCTACCCCGGCCTGGCGGGCTGCCTGCGGGTGTCGGTGGGCTCGGGGCCGGCGCTGCGGGCCACCCGCCGCGCCCTGGCCGAGATCGGGTCGGAAGGAGGCGATCATGCGGCGTGAGGGACGGTGCGACCGGCGGACCGGCGAGACCGCGGTGCGGTTGGCGCTGTCGCCGGACGGCGGCGCGCGGCGGATCGACGTGCCGGACGGGTTCTTCGGGCACATGCTCAGGCCCTGGCCACCCACGGCGGCCTCGGGCTGGAGGTCGAGGCCACGGGCGACGTCGAGGTCGACCTGCACCACACGGTCGAGGACGTCGGCATCGCCTTCGGCGACGCGCTCGCCGCGGCGCTGGGCGAGCGCCGCGGGATCGTGCGCTTCGCCCCGCCTACGCCCCGCTGGACGAGGCGCTGGCCCGCGCCGTCGTCGACCTCTCGGGACGCGGCTACTTCGTCTTGGAGGCGCCGCCCGAGGTCGCGGGCCTGTGGGCGACGCAGGCCTTCCCGGTGACCCTGGTGGTGGACTTCTTCCGGCCTTGGCCGACCGCGGCCGCTCACCCTGCACCTCGACCTGCTCGCGCCCGCAACCGCCACCACGCCGCCGAGGCCGCGTTCAAGGCGGTGGCGCTGGCGCTGCGCCAGGCGGTGGCCCGGCCGCCGGAGGGGGCGGAGGGCGGCGGCGAGGTGCCGAGCACCAAGGGAACCCTCGACCGATGAGCGCCGCCCGCCGGGTGACCGTGATCGACGCCGGGGTGGGCAACCTCGGCGAACCTGGCGCGCGCCCTGGAGCGGGTCGGCGCCGAGGTGACGGTGAGCGACGTCCCGGCGCGGTCGCGGCCGCCGGCGCTGCCTGCTGCTGCCCGGGGTGGGCGCCTTCGCGCCGCCGCGCGAGCGCCTGGCGGGGAGCGGCTCGAGGCGGCGCTCGCGACGGCGCTCGGCGCGGGCGCCTGGCTGCTCGGGATCTGCGTCGGGTTCCAGCTCCTGTTCGCCGGCAGCGACGAGTTCGGCGCCACCGACGGCCTGGGCCTGCTGCCCGGCCGGGTCACCCGGCTGCCCGCCGGCGTGCCGCTGCCGCACATCGGCTGGAACCGGCTCGCAGTCGACCGTGGCGGCCGGCGACGGGAGGGCGCGGCCAGCCGGCGCTGCTCGCCGGCCTGACCGCGGAGCCCTACGTCTACTTCGTCCACAGCTTCGCCCCGGAGGGGGTGCCGCAGGCCGTGGTGTCGCGCGACCGCCCTCACGGGCGCGCCTTTCCCGCCGTCGCCGGCCGCGGGCGCGTGCTCGGCACCCAGTTCCACCCCGAGAAGAGCGGCGCCGCCGGGCTGGCCCTGCTCGCCAACTTCGTGGAGATGGCGCATGGAGCTGCTGCCGTCGATCGACCTTAGGCGCGGCCGGGTGGTGCGCCTGGTCCAGGGCGACGACGCCCGCGGCCACGGTCTACGGCGAGACCCCGGCCGAGGTGCTGGCGCGCGTTCGCCGCCGCGGGCGTGCGGCGTGTCCACCTGGTCGACCTCGACGCCGCCTTCGGCGGGGCGCCCCAGCGCGAGCTGGTGGCGGCTCTCGCGGCGCTGCCCGCGGCGGCGCGCCCGGCGCTCCAGCTCGGCGGCGGCCTGCGCGACGCCGCGGCGGTGGCGTGGGCGCTGGACGCCGGCTGCGAGCGGGTGGTGCTGGGCTCGCTGGCCGTGGACCGCCCCGGGGAGCTGGCCGAGCTGGCGCGGCGTCACCCCGGGCGGGTCGTGCCGGCGCTGGACAGCCGCGACGGCGAGGTCCGGGCGGCGGGCTGGCGGCGCGGCGGCGGCGCCTCCCCGGCGGCGGCGGCCGCCCGCTTCGCCGGCCTGCCCTGCCCGGCCGTGCTGGTCACCGACGTCGAGCGCGACGGGACGCTCCGCGGGCCGAACCTCGAGCTCGCCGCCGCGGTGGCCGCCGCCTGCGGCCTGCCGGCGCTGGTCTCGGGCGGCGTCCGCTCGCTGGACGACCTGGCGGCGGCGCGGCGGGCCCCGGGCGTCGGCGGCGCCGTGGTGGGGCGGGCGCTCTACGAGGGCGCCTTCGGTCTGGACGAGGCGCTG
Organism: uncultured Acidobacteriota bacterium; assembly: GCA_963843275.1. Classification (GTDB taxonomy): domain Bacteria; phylum Acidobacteriota; class Thermoanaerobaculia; order Multivoradales; family JBCCEF01; genus CAWJJM01. The sequence goes on from CAWJJM010000012.1 coordinate 133,585, forward strand.
GCCGCCTGCCGCGGCGGGGAGGGCGCGTGAGCGGCGCCGCGGCCCGCACCCACCTGGCGTGCCGGGTGATCCCCTGCCTCGACGTCTCCGGCGGGCGGGTGGTCAAGGGGGTGCGCTTCCGCGACCTCGCCGACCACGGCGACCCGGCGGAGGCGGCCGAGCGCTACGCGGCGCAGGGCGCCGACGAGATCGTCTTCCTCGACATCACCGCGGCCCCGGAGCGCCGGGGCACCGAGCTCGCCTGGGTGGCGCGGACCGCCGAGCGGGTGTTCGTGCCGCTGACCGTCGGCGGCGGGGTGCGCAGCGTCGACGACGCCCGGGCGCTGCTCGCCGCCGGGGCCGACAAGGTCGGCGTCAACACGGCGGCGGTGGCGCGGCCCGAGCTGGTGGGCGAGCTGGCCCGCCGCTTCGGCAGCCAGTGCGTGGTGCTGTCGATCGACGCCCGGCGGCGGCCGGCCGCCGCCGCGGCCCCGGACGTCTGGGAGGTGGTGACCGCCGGCGGTCGTCGACCCGACCGGCCGCGGCGCGCTCGAGTGGGCGGTGGAGGGGGTGCGGCGGGGGGCGGGCGAGATCCTGCTGACCTCGATCGACGCCGACGGCACCCGGGGCGGCTACGACCTCGAGCTGGTCGGCGCGGTGGCGGCGGCGGTGCCGGTGCCGGTGATCGCGTCCGGCGGGGCGGGCGCCCCCGAGCACCTGGTGGCCGCGGCGCGCGCCGGTGCCGCCGCCGTCCTCGCCGCCTCGATCTTCCACCGCGGCACCGCCACGGTGGGCGAGGTCAAGGCGGCCCTGGCGGCCGCCGGCGTGCCGGTGCGCCCGGAGGGAGCGGCGTGAGCCTGGCGCGGGGCGGAGCGCTGCGCCCGGTCGCCCCGGAGCGCCTCGCCTGGGGGAGGGCGGCCTGCTGCCGGTCGTGGTGCAGGAGGTGGCGAGCGGCGCGGTGCTGATGCTCGCCTGGGCCGACCGCGCGGCGCTCGACCGCACGCTGGCGACCGGCGAGGCGTGGTTCTGGAGCCGCTCGCGGCGCCGGCTGTGGCGCAAGGGCGAGACCTCGGGCCACACCCTCAGCGTGGTCGAGACCGCCACCGACTGCGACGGCGACGCGCTGCTCTACCGGGTGGACGCGGCCGGGCCGGCCTGCCACCGCGACACCCGGAGCTGCTTCGAGGCCTCCGGCGATGCCGCCGGGCCCCGTCTCGAGCTGGGCTGGCTGTGGGAGGTGGTGGCGGCGCGCGCCGACGCCGACCCCGCGGCGAGCTACACGGCTCGCCTGCTCGCCGCCGGCGTCGACCGCATGGCGCGCAAGGTGGGGGAGGAGGCCACCGAGGTGGTGATCGCCGGCCTGCGGGCCGCCGCGGCGGGCGCCGGCCCGGAAGCCGCCGCGGCGCTCGCCGGGGAGGCCGCCGACCTGCTCTACCACCTGCTGGTCCTGCTCGCCGGCGCCGGCGTGGCGCCGGAGACGGTGGCGGCGGAGCTGCGCCGCCGCCACGCCCGCCCGGCGACGCCCGCCACCCCGAAGCCGGAAGGCGCGGAGGGCGGCGATGGCTGAGCGCGCCCGCGTCGTCCCGCACGTCCGCGAGCTGCTCGCCGACACCCTGACGCCGCTGGCCGTCTACCGCCGGCTGGCGGCGCTGTCGCCGGTGCGCTTCCTGCTCGAGAGCGTCACCGGCGGCGAGCGGGTCTCCCGCTACAGCTTCCTCGGCGCCGCCCCGCGCGAGATCTACCGCCTCCACCCCGACCGCCTCGAGGTCGAGCGGCCGGCCGCCGCCGGCGCCGCGGCCGCCGGCGAGACGCTGCCCGGCCCGCCGCTCGCCGCCCTGCGCCGCGTCCTCGCGGGGGCGGTCGCGGAGCCCGGGCCGGCGCCCTTCACCGGCGGCTTCGTGGGCTGGTTCGGCTATGACCTGGCGCGGCTGGTCGAGCGCCTGCCGGCGCGGCCCCCGGACCCGTTCGGGCTGCCGGTCGCCGTGCTCGGCCGCTTCGACACCGTGGTGGTGTTCGACCACGCGCAGCAGCGCGTGCTGGCGGTGTCGAACGAGGTCGAGGGCGAGGTGGACCGGGGCGCCGCCGAGGCGCGGCTGGCCGAGCTGGTGGCGGTGCTGACCGACGCCGGGCGCGGCGCCGGCGCGGTGCCGATGCCGGCGCGGCCGCCGGGCGGGCCGCGGGTGCCGGCGGCCGAGTGCGCGCTCGACGGCCCGGCCTTCCGCCGCGCCGTCGCCACGGCGCGCGAGCACATCGCCGCCGGGGACATCTTCCAGGTCGTCCTGGCGCGCCGCTTCCGCCTGCCGCGCCGGGTGCCGCCCCTGGGGCTGTACCGGGCGGTCCGGCGGGTCAACCCGTCCCCCTACATGGTGTTGTTCGAGGAGCCCGACGCGGCGCTGGTCGGGGCCTCGCCCGAGATGCTGGTCAAGAAGGCGGGCGACCGAGTCTTCACCCGGCCGATCGCCGGCACCCGGCCGCGCGGGACCGACGCCGCGGCCGACCGGCGTCTCGCCGAGGAGCTGCTCGCCGATCCCAAGGAGCGCGCCGAGCACGTGATGCTGGTCGACCTGGGGCGCAACGACCTCGGCCGGGTGGCGGCGCCGGGGACCGTCGAGGTGGCGAGCTTCCTCGAGGTGGAGCGCTACAGTCACGTGATGCACCTGGTGTCGTCGGTGGAGGCGGAGCTGGCCGAGGGTCGCGACGCCCTCGACGCGCTGCTCGCCTGCTTCCCGGCCGGCACCGTCTCGGGGGCGCCGAAGATCCGCGCCATGGAGATCATCGACGCGCTCGAGCCGGAGGCGCGCGGTCCCTACGCGGGCGCGGTCGGCTACCTCTCCTACTCCGGGGACCTCGACACCTGCATCACCATCCGCACCCTGGTGGTGGGGCGGGAGGAGACCACGGTCACCGCCGGCGCGGGGATCGTGGCCGACTCCGACCCCGAGCGCGAGGAGCGCGAGACGGAGCACAAGGCGGCCGCCCTGCTCGCCGCCGCCGGGCTCGCCGAGGAGCTGGAGACGCCATGATCCTGATGGTCGACAACTACGACTCGTTCACCTACAACCTGGTGCAGCTGCTGGCCGCCGCCGGCGCCGAGGTGCGGGTGGTGCGCAACGACGCGGCGGGGGCCGACGAGCTGCTCGCCGCCGGCCCCGCCGGCATCGTGCTGTCGCCCGGTCCGGGGCGGCCCGAGGAGGCCGGGGTCTGCCTGGAGCTGATCGCGCGCCGCCCGCGGGTGCCGCTGCTCGGCGTGTGCCTCGGCCACCAGGCGCTGGGCCTCGCCTTCGGCGCCGAGGTGGGTCGCGCCGAACGGCTGATGCACGGCAAGACCTCCGAGGTGCGGCACGACGGCGGCGGCGTCTTCGCCGGCCTCCCCGACCCCTTCACCGCCACCCGCTACCACAGCCTCGACGTCAAGGCCGCCAGCCTGCCGGCGGAGCTGGTGCCCTGCGCCTGGAGCGACGACGGCTGCCTGATGGGGCTGCGCCACCGCGAGCTCCCCTACGAGGGCGTGCAGTTCCACCCCGAGTCGGTGCTCACCGGCGCCGGCCCGCGACTGCTCGCCAACTTCCTGGCCGCCTGCGACGCCGGCCGGAGCGCCGCGTGAGCGCCGGCGCCCGCCGCGCCCTGGACCGGCTGCTCGCCGGCGGCGACCTCGACCGGGCCGAGACCGAGGCGGTGTTCGGCGAGCTGATGGACGGGGCGGTCTCCGATCCGCTCAAGGCGGCGCTGCTGGTCGCCCTGCGGGTGAAGGGGGAGACCGCCGCCGAGATCGCCGGGGCCGCCGCCGCCATGCGCGCCCGGGTGGCCCCGATGCGCCACGGGCGGCGCGGCGTGGTCGACACCTGCGGCACCGGCGGCGACGGCCGCTCGACCTTCAACATCTCCACCGCCGCCGCCTTCGTCGCCGCCGCCGGCGGGGCGCCGGTGGCCAAGCACGGCAACCGCTCGGTGTCGTCGCGCTCCGGCTCGGCGGACGTCCTCGCCGCCCTCGGGGTGGACGTCGAGATGGGTCCCGAGGGCGCCGGCCGCGCCCTCGACCGGGTGGGCATCGCCTTCCTCTTCGCGCCGCTCTTCCACCCGGCGATGCGCGAGGTCATGGGGGTGCGCCGCGAGCTGGCGGTGCGCACGGTGTTCAACGTGCTGGGCCCGCTCACCAACCCGGCCGGCGCCGAGCGCCAGCTCGTCGGCGTCTACGACGCGGCGCTGGTGCCCCGCATCGCCCGGGTGCTGGCCGACCTGGGCTCGGTCCACGCCCTGGTGGTGCACGGCGCCGACGGCCTCGACGAGATCACCACCACCGGCCCGACGACGGTGGGCGAGGCGCGCGGCGGCGAGGTGCGGGTGTTCACCGTGACCCCCGAGGAGCTCGGGGTCGGACGCGCCGCGCTCGCCGACCTCGCCGGCGGCGCCCCGGAGGACAACGCGCGGCGCATGCGCGAGGTCCTCGGCGGCGCGCCCGGGCCGCTCGCCGACGTCACCGCGGTCAACGCCGGGGCCGCCCTCTACGTCGGCGGGCTGGCCGCCGACCTGCCGGCCGGCGTGGCGGCGGCCCGTGAGCTGCTCGCCAGCGGCGCGGCGGCGGAGAAGCTCGAGGCGCTGGTGGGGTTCCGGCGATGAGCGTCCCCGACGTCCTCGAGCGCATCGCCGCCTCCCGCCGGGAGCGCTACGCCGGGCGGCCGGCGCCGTACCTGGCGGAGCGCGCCGCGCCGCTGAGCGCCGGCGAGAACCCCCTCCTCGCCGCCCTGGCCCGCCATCCCCGGCACGAGGCGGCGGTGATCGCGGAGGTCAAGATGGGGTCGCCGCGGCTCGGTTCGCTGAGCGGCCGGGTCGATCCGCTGTCGCAGGCGGAGACCTACGCCGAGGTGGGCGCGGCGGCGCTCTCGGTGGTCGTCGAGCCCGACTTCTTCGACGGCTCCTACGGCCTGCTCGCGGCCTGCGCGGCGGCCTCCGGCCTGCCGGCCCTGGCCAAGGACTTCCTGGTCCACCCGGCGCAGCTCGCCGAGGCGGCCGAGCACGGCGCGGCGGCGGTGCTGCTGGTGGCCGCCCTCTACCCGGCGGACGAGCTCGGGCGCTGGGCGCGGTGGGCGCGGGCCCTCGGCCTGGCGCCGCTGGTCGAGCTCCACGACGCGGCGGACGCCGCCAAGCTCGCCGGCGCCCCCTGGGAGCTCGTCGGGGTCAACAACCGCGACCTGCGCACCTTCGACGTCGACCTGGGCCGCTCGCTCGAGCTGGTCGGGCGGCTGCCGGCCGGCGCCCTCAAGGTGGCCGAGAGCGGCATCGCCACCGGCGCCGACGTGGCGCGGCTGGCGGCCGGCGGCTTCGACGCCTTCCTGGTCGGCGAGGCGCTGCTGCTCGACCTCGAGCCGGCGGCGCGGCTGGGCGAGCTGATCGCCGCGGGAGGGCGGCGGTGAGCGGGCTCCCGCGGGTCAAGGTCTGCGGCGTGACCCGGCCGGCCGACGCCGCCCTCGCCGTCGAGCTCGGCGCCGAGCTGGTGGGGGTGAACTTCCACCCGCCGAGCCCGCGCGCGGTGAGCCCGCGGCGCGCCGCCGCCATCGCGCGCGCCGTGCGCGGCAGGGCGGCGCTGGTGGGCGTCTTCGTGCGCCGCCCCCGCGCCGAGGTGGAGGAGATCGCCGCCGCCGCCGGCCTCGACCTGCTCCAGTTCCACGGCGACGAGGCGCCCGAGGAGCTGGCGCCGTTCGCCGGCCGCGCGGTGAAGGTGGTACGGCTGGCGCCGGGACCGGCCGCCGCGCCGGCCGAGCTGGCGGCCGCGATCGCCGGCTACCCGGCCGCCTGGGGCTTCCTCTTCGACGTGCGCCATGACACCCTCTTCGGCGGCACCGGGCGGAGCTGGAGCTGGTCGGCGCTGGCGCCGCTGGCCGGTGGCGACCCCCGGCCGCGGCTGGTGGCCGGCGGCGTCGGGCCCGGCAACGTGCGCCGCGCCCTGGCCGAGAGCCGGGCGGACGGCGTCGACGTCTGCTCGGGCGTGGAGTCGGCGCCGGGGATCAAGGACCCGGATCTTCTCGAACGGCTGTTTTCGGAGCTACGGACCGACGTGGAGGACACTGATGGCGAAAGCCGCCGCCGCGCCTGACGCCGCCGGCTACTTCGGCCCCTACGGCGGGCGCTTCGTCCCCGAGACGCTGGTGGCGCCGGTCGAGGAGCTGGCCCGCGCCTACGACAAGGCGCGCGCCGACCGCTCCTTCCGCAAGCGGCTGGCGGAGCTGCTGGCGGACTACGCCGGGCGCCCGACGCCGCTCTACTTCGCGGCGCGCCTGAGCGAGCGGCTGGGCGGCGCCGAGGTGTGGCTCAAGCGCGAGGACCTGCTGCACACCGGCGCCCACAAGATCAACAACGCGCTGGGCCAGGCGCTGCTCGCCCGGCGGATGGGCAAGCGGCCGCGTGGTGGCCGAGACCGGGGCCGGCCAGCACGGCGTCGCCACCGCCACGGCCGCGGCGCTGCTCGGCCTCGAGGCCACCGTCTACATGGGCGCCGAGGACATGCGCCGCCAGCGCCCCAACGTCGAGCGCATGCGACTGCTCGGCGCCGAGGTGGTGGAGGTCGACGCCGGCTCGCGGACGCTCAAGGACGCGATCAACGAGGCGCTGCGCGACTGGGTGACCAACGTCCGCACCACCCACTACGTGCTCGGCTCGGTGCTCGGCCCCGACCCCTACCCGCGCATGGTGCGCGACTTCCAGCGCGTCATCGGCGACGAGGCGCGGCGCCAGCTGCGCAAGAAGGCGGGGCGCAAGCTCCCCGACCTGGTGGTGGCCTGCGTCGGCGGCGGCTCGAACTCGCTGGGCATCTTCAGCGCCTTCCTCGACGAGCCGCGGGTGCGGCTGATCGGCGTCGAGGCGGGGGGCGGGGCAGCGCCCTCGGCGAGCACGCGGCGCGCTTCGCCGGCGGCAGCCTGGGCATCCTGCACGGCACCCGCACCTGGGTGCTGCAGGACGACGACGGGCAGATCGCCGCCACCCACTCGGTGTCGGCGGGGCTCGACTACCCGGCGGTCGGCCCCGAGCACGCCCAGCTCCACGACGCCGGCCGGGTGGAGTTCACCTCGGTGGACGACGCCCAGGCGGTGGCGGCCTTCCACCTGCTGGCCGAGACCGAGGGCATCCTGCCGGCGCTGGAGAGCGCCCACGCCATCGCCGAGGTGGTGCGGCACGCGCCGCGGCTGCCGGCCGGCAAGCTGGTGCTGGTCAACCTCTCCGGCCGCGGCGACAAGGACCTCGAGTCGGTGCTGGCCTGGGACGCCGAGCACCCGCGGGAGACGCCGCAGGACGGCGCGGAGGCGGGGCGGTGAGCGCGCTCGACGACGCCTTCGCGCGCTGCCGCGACGAGGGGCGCGCCGCCTTCGTGCCCTTCCTGATGGCCGGCGACCCCGACCTCGACGCCACCGGCGACCTGCTCGCCGCCCTGGCCGCGGGGGGCGCCGACGTCCTCGAGCTCGGCGTCCCGTTCTCCGACCCGATCGCCGACGGGCCGGTCAACCAGCGGGCGGCGACGCGGGCGCTGGCCGCCGGGGCCCGCCTGTCGGGGATCTTCGACCTGGTGGCGCGCCAACGCGAGCGGCTGGACGTGCCGGTGGTGCTGTTCACCTACTACAACCCGGTCCACCGGCGCGGCGTCGAGCGCTTCGCCGAGCAGGCGGCGTCGTCGGGGGTCGACGGCGTCCTCTGCGTCGACCTGCCCCCCGAGGAGGCGGCCGACGACTACCTGCCGGCGATGCGGGCGCAGGGGCTCGACACGGTCTTCCTGCTCGCCCCCACCTCGACCCGCGAGCGCATGGCCCGGGTCTCGGCGGTGTCGACCGGCTTCGTCTACTACGTCTCGCGCACCGGGGTCACCGGCGAGCGCGCCAGCCTGCCCGAGGAGCTGGTGCGCGAGGTCAAGAAGGTGGGCAAGCGGGTGGCGGCGCCGCTGGCGGTCGGCTTCGGCATCTCCTCGCCGCGCCAGGTGGCCGAGGTAGGGCGCATCGCGGACGGCGTGGTGGTGGGCAGCGCGCTGGTGCGCCTGGTCGAGGAGCACGGCGCGGCGGCGGCGCCCCGGGTGGAGGCGCGGGTGCGGGAGATGGTCCTGGCGCTCCACGAGGGCGGCCGGCGGCGCGGCTGGTTCGGCGGATGACGGCGGCGAGCCGCTCGCTGGCCACCACGGTGCATGGCACCTACCTGGTGGAGGCCCCGGCCGGCGCGCCGCGCGCCGCGCTGGTCGGCTTCCACGGCTACGGCGAGACCGCCGCGGACCACCTCGAGGCGCTGCGCCGCATCCCCGGCGCCGACCGCTGGCTGCTCGCCGCGCGTCCAGGCGCTCCACCCCTTCTACCGCCGCGACGGCCGGGTCGTCGCCTCGTGGATGACGAAGTTCGACCGCGAGCACGCCCTGGCCGACAACCGCCGCTACGCCGTCGCCGTGCTGGCGGCGCTCGCGGCGGAGTTCCCCGGCGTCGAGCGCTGGGCGCTGGCCGGCTTCTCCCAGGGCGTGGCGATGGCCTACCGGGCGGCGGCCGGGGCGCCGCGCCCGCCGGCCGCCCTGGTGGTGCTGGCCGGCGACGTGCCGCCCGACGTCGCCGCCGACGGCGCCGCCTCCCTGCCGCCGGTCCTGGTGGCCCGCGGCAGCGAGGACGCCTGGTACGACGCGGCGAAGATGGACGCCGACCTCGTCACCCTGGCCGCCGCCGGCGTCGCCGCCGAGCCCTTCACCTTCGCCGGCGGCCACGAGTGGCACCCCGAGATGCTGGCCCGCGCGGGGGAGTTCCTGCGCCGCCGGTTCGAAGGCTGAAGCCGGAGCCGGCGGGCGATCGGGCCGCAGCCCCTGCGGAGCGCCGGAGGAGGGCCGGCGCCGCCCGATCGGGCGGCGGCTGCGGGCCGCGGCGGAGACACGGCCTCCCCGGCGGACCTCGTGCTACGGTCGGGAGAAGAAACCGAGTCGAGAAGGGTACCGCGGTGGTCGGTCGGGGGCCGGGCAGCGGCCGTGCCGTGGACCCGTGCGGCGGCAGGGAGGACCCGATGAGACCACTCCAGGACCGGCAACTGGCCTGGCCCGCCCTTCTCCTGGCGGCGGCGGCCGTCGTGACGGCGGCACCGGCGCTCGCCGGGAAGGCGTTCAACTGCCAGATGGCGGCCGCCCCCGAGCCGGGGATCGTCCTCCGCGTCGACGGGGGGGCGCCGCGCGCGACCTACCGCGTCGACGGCGTGGGCGAGGCTGCCGCGTTCCTGCGCGTGCCGGTCGACCTGACGACCGACGGGTCGGGCAGCGGCACGGCGCGGGTCGAGGCGCTGTGCCAGGCGCGGGGCGCCGGTCGCGTGCGGTTGACGCTCGGGGCGCGCGGGGAGGAGCCGCTGACCTGCGAGCTGTGTCTCGCGTGCGACGGCATCGGCACCCTGCCGACCGAGGTCGCCTGTTTCGCCGCGGGGTCGCCGGGCGGCCCGGGAGCGGGCGACTGCGTCGAGCTGCGGGAGGTCTCCGAGGAGGAGCCCCCGGCGCAATGCCCCCCCGGCTACCTGGTCAAGGGAATGGGCTGCCGGGGCCGCTACTGCGACGACAAGCGGCTCACCTGCTGCCGCTACCGCGCCGGGGAGAGCGAGGCGCCCGAGTGCCGGCCGGGGCCCTACGACGTCTCCGAGGAGCCGCCGCACGACCGCTTCCGCAGCGACAGCGGGTTTCTCTGCGGCGTCGGCTGCTCCGGGCGGTACTGCGACGCGGTGCGTCCGTGGATCGCGGACGACCCGATCCTCGTCAACAGCGGACGCTGCTACGAGACCCCCTTCATCTCCGAGGAGCCGCCCGATCTCTACCGCCGGTGCCGCGGTGAGGACTGGTGGGTGGCCGGGCTGCGGTGCAAGGGCCGCTACTGCGACGCCCTCGCGTTGGTCTGTTGCGCGGCGCAGGGCGCCACGGTCGTCGACCACTGAGGGCCCCGGCGCGCGCCGGGCCGCCGCCTACAACAGCCGCCCGCGCAGCAGCACGGCGGCGACCGAGAAGTAGATCACCAGGCCGGTGACGTCGACCAGGGTGGCGACGAAGGGGGCCGACGAGGTGGCGGGGTCGGCGCCGAGGCGGCGCAGCACCAGGGGGAGCATCGAGCCCGAGAGGGTGCCCCAGACGACCACCCCGACCAGCGCCAGGCCGACGGTGACGGCGACCCACGGCCAGTGCGGGCCGTAGGTGTGGAAGATCTGCTCCCAGACCGCCACCCGCACCACGCCGATCGTCGCCCAGGATGCCGCCCAGGGCCAGCCCGGAGAGCACCTCGCGGCGCATCACCCGCCACCAGTCGCCCAGCCGCAGCTCGCCGACCGCCAGGGCGCGGATGATCAGCGTCGCCGCCTGCGAGCCGCTGTTGCCGCCGCTCGAGATGATCAGCGGCACGAACAGCGCCAGCACCACCGCCTGCCGGATCTCGTTCTCGAAGTGGCCCATCGCCGAGGCGGTCAGCATCTCGCCGAGGAACAGCACCACCAGCCACTTGGCCCGCTTCTGCACCAGGGTGGCGAGCGGGGTCGCCAGGTAGGGGTCCTCGAGCGCCTCGCTGCCGCCGATCTTGTGGATGTCCTCGGTGGCCTCCTCCTCGGCGACGTCGAGCACGTCGTCGATGGTGACGATGCCGAGCAGCACCCCGGCGCCGTCGGTGACCGGCAGCGCCACCCGGTCGTAGTCGCGGAAGACGCCGACCGCGGTCTCCTGGTCGTCGCGCGCCGCCAGCGCCACGAAGCGGCGGTCCATCAGGTCGCCGACGACGGTGTCGGGATCGGCCAGCAGCAGCTCGCGCAGGCGCAGGTCGTCGAGCAGGTGCCAGCCGGCGTCGACCACGTAGAGGACGTTGAGGGTCTCGCTGTCCTTGCCGTAGCGGCGGATGTGGTCGAGCGCCTGGCGCGCCGTCCACTCCGGGCGCACCGCCACGTAGTCGGTGGTCATCAGCCGCCCGACCGAGTCCTCGGGGTAGCCGAGCAGGGTGACCGCGACGCGGCGCTCGCGCGGCGACAGCAGGCCGAGAAGACGCTGGGCGGCCGGCCCCGGGAGCTCCTCGAGCAGGGCGGTGCGCTCGTCCGGCGAGAGGTCGTTGAGCAGGACGGCCAGGCGGCCGCCCTCGTCGGCCATGGCGTCGACGATCGCCTTCTGCTTGTCGCGCGACAGGTACTCGAAGACGTCGGTCGCCGGCTCCTGCGGCAGCAGGCGGAAGGCCACCGCGTCGTCGGCGGCGGGCAGCTCGTCGATGAGGGCCGCCACCTCCTGGACCGGCAGCCCGGTCAGCAGGCGGCGCAGGCCGCGCAGATCGCGGGCCTCGATCATCTCCTCGACGAGGGGCAGGGTGGGGTTGGGGGTCTCGGGCACGGTCCACCTCCTCGGGCGGCGTCGGGCTCCCGGCGCGGCCCCGCCGCCGCGCGCGGGCGGGAACGGGGTCAGTCGGCCGTGCGGCGCTCGGCGAGCAGCTCGTTGACCCGCCGCGGGTTGGCGCGCCCGCCGGTGGCCCGGATCACCTGGCCGACGAAGAAGCCCTGCAGGCGCTGTTCGCCGGCGCGGTAGCGCGCCGCCTCCTCGGGGTGGTCCGCCAGGGCGCGGTCGACGGCCGCGGCGAGCTCGTCGGCGTCGCTGACCTGCTCGAGGCCGCGGGCGGCGACGATCTCCGCCGGCCGCCCACCCTCGGCGGCCAGCACCGCCAGCACCTCTTTGCCGGCCGTGCCCGAGATGCGCCCGGCGTCGATCAGCGCCACCAGCTCGGCGAGCTCGGCCGGCCCGAACGGCAGCTCGGCGAGCGGCCGGTCGCCGCGCACCGGCGGCAGCTCGTTGACGATCCAGGTCGCCAGCGCGCGGGCGTTGCCGTGGGCGGCGCGGGCGGCGGCGAAGAAGCGTCCCAGGGCGCGGTCGTCGACCAGCACCCGGGCGTCCTCGGGCGACAGGCCGAGGTCGTCGCGGTAGCCCGCCGCGAGCTCGAGGTGCGCCGCGTCGAGCCCGGCGAAGGGATCGCGCGGCGCGGCCGGTGCGGCGCCCGCGCCACCGTCGTCCGGCGCCTCGGCGCCGTCCGGCTCGCGCTCGACCCGCTCGCCGGCGGCGCGCTCGTCGTCGTCGCTGCGGCCGGCGATCTTCGCCCAGGTGTCGCGCAGCGTCACGATGCGGTTGAACACCGGCCGGCCCGGGCGCGAGTCCTCGGGCTCCAGGTAGAAGTAGCCCAGGCGCTCGAACTGGAAGCGGCTCCCGGGCTCGGCCGCGGCCAACGACGGCTCGATCTTGCAGCCGCCGCGCACCTCCAGCGAGTCGGGGTTGAGCAGCTCCTTCCAGTCCTCGGCGGCTCCGGGGTCCTCGGCGGAGAACAGGCGGTCGTAGAGGCGCACCTCGGCGTCGAGGGCGTGCGCCGCCGACACCCAGTGGAGGGTGCCGCGCACCCGCCGCCCGCGGGGCGCCTGCCCGCCACGGGTGGCGGGGTCGTAGGAGCAGCGCAGCTCCGTCACCCGGCCGTCGGCGTCGTGCACCACCTCGTCGCAGCGCAGGATGTAGGCGTAGCGCAGGCGCACCTCGGCGCCGGGCGAGAGGCGGTGGAAGCCGGGGGGCGGCACCTCGCGGAAGTCGTCGCGCTCGATGTAGAGCTCGCGCGAGAAGGGGAGCCGCCGCGAGCCCTCGCGGTCGACGTCGCGCGGCCAGTCGGCGGCCTCGAGCTCCTCCTCGGCGCCCTCCGGGTAGTTGGTGATCACCACCTTGAGCGGGTCGAGCACGCAGAGCACCCGCGGCGCCCGGTGGTTGAGGTCGTCGCGGATGGCGTGCTCGAGCTGCGCCAGGTCGACCATGCTGTTCGCCTTCGCCACCCCGATGCGGCCGCAGAAGGCGCGGATCGCCTCGGGGGTGACGCCGCGCCGGCGCAGCCCCGAGAGCGTCGGCATGCGCGGGTCGTCCCAGCCGGCGACGTGACCACCGCGCACCAGCTCGAGCAGGCGCCGCTTCGACAGCACGGTGGAGGAGAGGCTGAGGCGGGCGAACTCGATCTGCACCGGCCGCGGGTCGAACTCGAGGTTGCCGACCAGCCAGTCGTAGATGTCGCGGTTGTTCTCGAACTCGAGGGTGCACAGCGAGTGGGTGATGCCCTCGAAGGCGTCCGACAGCGGGTGGGCGAAGTCGTACATCGGGTAGATCGGCCAGGCGTCGCCGCGCCGGTAGTGGTCGGCGTGGCGGATGCGGTAGAGCAGCGGGTCGCGCATCTTCATGTTCGCCGCCGCCAGGTCGATCTTCGCCCGCAGCACCCGCGAGCCGTCCGCGAACTCCCCGGCCCGCATGCGGCGCAGCAGGTCGAGGTTCTCGTCGACCGCGCGGTCGCGCCACGGGCCGGGACGGCCGGGCTCGGTCACCGAGCCGCGGTCGCGCTGGATCTCCTCCTCCGAGGAGTCGTCGACGTAGGCGAGGCCGCGCCGCACCAGCTCCTCGGCGCACTCGTAGAGGCGCTCGAAGTAGTCGGAGGCGAAGTACTCGCGGTCCCCCCAGTCGTAGCCCAGCCAGCGCACGTCGCGCTCGATCGACTCGACGTACTCCATGTCCTCGGTCAGCGGGTTGGTGTCGTCGAAGCGCAGGTTGCAGGTGCCGCCGAACTCCGCCGCCACCCCGAAGTTCAGCACGATCGACTTGGCGTGGCCGATGTGCAGGTAGCCGTTGGGCTCGGGAGGGAAGCGGGTGGCGACGGCACCGCCGTTCCGGCCCGCGGCCACGTCGTCGCCGACCCGCGTGCGGATGAAGTCGCTGGGCGTGGGGGTGTCGCGCATGGCCGCGGCAGTCTAGCAGCGCGCCCTGTGGAAAACTGGCTCGTTCCTTGAAAGGGAATCCCCTCCGTGCGGCCGTCGCTGCGCACACTGGAGCTGTACCGCCGATGTCGAGCCCGCCGAGCCATCCCCTCGCCCGCCGGTTCCCGCGGGTGCGGCGCGTGCGCCCCGTGGTCGCCTACGGCGAGGCGGGGGAGACCGTCTGCCGCTATCTCCGCCTCGAGGAGGTGGGGCAGGGCGGTGCGCTGCTGCGCTGCGAGAGCGAGCTCTCCGAGGGCTCGGAGGTCGACCTCGAGATCTGTCTGGCGGGCGGCGTCATCCGTGTCCGCTCCCGGGTCCTCTACTGCCAACCGGCGGAGGACGGCGCCTTCACCGTGGGGGTCGAGTTCCTCGAGCTCGCCCCGGGCTCCGAGGAGCTGCTGGCGGAGCTCGTCCTGGTGTGATCCCGGCGGGGGCTTGCGCCGCCGCGGGAATCGTGCTAGAAACTCGCCCTTCACCATGAGACGGACCACCCCGATCCAGCGACCGCGCCGCGCGCGACGACAGATCCTTCCGGAGGATCCGGGGTAGGGGAACGCACAGCGATTCGCCGGCTTCGCCGCCGGCGCTGACGACCCGCTCCCGGATCCTCCGGGGCGGGTCTTCGTCGTTTCTGGGCGGTTCTTTTCGGTAGAGAAGGAGAAGGATGATGACGATCCGGGTAGGCGTCTACGGGGCCACGGGGTACACGGGGATCGAGGTGGTGCGCGCGCTGACGCACCACTCGCACGTGGAGCTCGCCTTCCTCACCTCCGAGGGGGCGGCGGGGTCGACCCTGCGACGAGCCTGGCCGCAGGCGCCGGACCTGCCCCTGGTCGCGGCCGAGGACGCGCCGCTCGCCGACGCCGACGCGGTCCTGCTGTGCCTGCCGCACGGGCGCTCGGCCGCGACCGCGGCGCGGGCGGCGGCCGCCGGCGTGCGGGTGGTGGACCTCTCCGCGGACCTGCGCCTCGCCGACGCGGCGGCCTACCGCCGCTGGTACGGCGCCGACCATCCCGCTCCGGACCTGTTGCCAGTGCCGTACGGCCTGCCCGAGCTGGGCCGGGAGGCGTTGGCCGGCGCCCGCCTGGTGGCCAACCCCGGCTGCTACGCGACCGCCGTCCTGCTCGGCCTGGTGCCGGTGGCGCGGGCGGGCCTGCTGACCCCGGGGGTGCCGATGATCGTCGACGCCAAGTCCGGGGTCTCCGGCGCCGGGCGGGCGCCGCGTGCGGACACCGTGTTCTGCGAGGTCCACGGCAACTGCTCGCCCTACAACGTCGGCCGCCGCCACCGCCACGTCGGCGAGATGGAGCAGGTCCTCGCCGGCTGCGGCGTGGCGCCCGGGCGCCTGGTGTTCACGCCCCACCTGCTGCCCACCGACCGCGGGATCCTGGCCAGCCTGTACCTGCCGGTGGCGGACGCCGCGGCGGCCGCCGCCGCGCTGGCCGCGGCCTACGCCGACGAGCCGCTCGTCGAGGTGCTGCCGGAGGACGAGCTGGCCACCCTGGCCCACGCCGTCGGCTCGCCGCGGGCGGTGCTCTCGGCCACCGCCGTCACCGACGACCTGCTGCTGGTGGTCTCGGTGCTCGACAACCTGCTCAAGGGGGCCGCCACGCAGGCGATCCAGAACCTCAACCTGATGTTCGGGCTGCCCGAGGTGCTGGGGCTGGCGGCCCGCATGCGGCGGGCCGCGTGAGCGCCCGGGTGGAGGTGGTCAAGGTCGGCGGCAGCGAGCTCGCCCGGCCCGGCTTCGCGCCGGCGCTGGCCGCCGCGGTGGCGGCGCGGTCCGCCGACACCGGGTGCGTGCTGGTCCACGGGGGCGGGCCGGAGATCGACGTCCTGCTCGGCCGCCTCGGCATCGAGCGCCGCTTCGCGGGCGGGCAGCGGGTCACCGACGACGCCACCCTGGAGGCCGTGGAGATGATGCTGTCCGGGCTGGTCAACGAGCGCCTGGTGGCGCAGCTCGTGGCGGCCGGGGTGGACGCGGTGGGGATGTCGGGCGTCGACCGCGGCCTGGTGCGGGTGGAGCCGTGGGGGGGCGGGCTGGGCCGGGTGGGGCGGGTCGTCGCGGTGCGCGCCGAGGTGCTGGCGCAGCTCCTCGCCCACGGTGCGGTGCCGGTGCTGTCGCCGATCTCGCTGGGCCCGGACGGCCCGTACAACGTCAACGCCGACCACGTGGCCGCGGCGGTGGCGCACGCCCTCGGCGCCACCCGCCTCACCTTCCTGACCAACGTGCCCGGCGTGCAGGTGGGGCCCCGGCTGGTCGGCAAGCTCACCCGCCGCCGGGCGCCCGGGCTGATCCGCCGCGGCGTCATCCGCGACGGCATGGTCCCCAAGGTGGAGGCCGCGCTCGGCGCGCTGGCCGCCGGGGTGGGCGAGGTGGTGATCACCGACCTCGCCGGCCTCGGCGCCGGCGGCGGCACGGCGCTGGTCGCATGAGCGGGTCGTCGCCTCCCGCCGTCGGGACCGTCGCCGGGGACGCCCTGCTCGGCACCTACCGCCGGCCGCCGTTCGAGCTGGTGGCGGGCGAGGGGCCGTGGCTGACCGACGCCGCCGGCCGCCGCTACCTCGACTTCGTCTCCGGCATCGCGGTCAACGCCCTCGGCCACTGCGACCCGGAGCTGGTGGCCGCGGTGAGCGACCAGGTCGCCCGGCTGGGCCACGTCAGCAACCTCTACCACACGGCGCCGCAGGCCGAGCTGGCCGCCGCGGCTGTGCGCCGCCAGCTTCGCCGACCGGGTCTTCTTCTCGCAACTCCGGCGCCGAGGCGGTGGAGGCGGCGGTCAAGTTCGCCCGCCGCTGGGCGCGCGCCGAGCACGGCGAGGGCAAGACCGGCGTGGTGGCCTTCGACGGCGGCTTCCACGGCCGCACCGCGGGGGCCCTGGCGCTGACCGCGCGCGAGGACTACCAGGCGCCGTTCCGCCCGCTGATGCCCGGCGTGCGCTTCGCGCCCTTCGACGACCCGGAGGCGGCGGCCGCGGCCGTCGACGCGAGCACCTGCGCGGTGTTCGTCGAGCCGATCCAGGGCGAGGGCGGGGTGCGGGTGGCGAGCGACGCGCTGCTGGCGGCCCTGCGTGCCGCCTGCGACCGCCACGGCGCCCTGCTGGTCTTCGACGAGATCCAGTGCGGCCTGGGGCGCACCGGCCGGCTGTGGGCGCACCAGCACACCGCCGTCGTGCCCGACGTGATGGTGCTGGCCAAGGCCTTGGGGGGCGGCCTGCCGCTGGGCGCGACGCTGCTCACCGAGCGGGTGGCCGCGGCGGTGCGGCCCGGCGACCACGGCAGCACCTTCGGCGGCGGGCCGGTGCCCTGCCGGGCGGGGCAGGTGGTCCTGCGCCGGGTGTCGGACCCCGGGTTCCTGGCCCGGGTGACGGCCACCGGCGAGCTGCTGCGGTCGCGCCTCGCCGAGCGCGCCTATCCGGCGGTGCGGGAGATCCGCGGTCGCGGCCTGATGCTCGGCCTCGAGCTCGACCGCGACGCGGCGCCGCTGGTGGAGGCGGCGCTCGCGGCGGGCGTCCTGCTGGTCACCGCGGGGCCGCGGGTCCTGCGGCTGCTGCCGCCGCTCGTCGTCGGCGAGCCCGAGATCGAGCGCCTGCTGGTCGTCCTCGACGGGCTGCTCGGGAGGTGAGAGGGCCGCCCGGGCCGCGAGGCGCCGGGCGGCGGTGCGGACGGGCTCAGACGCCGCTGGTGGCGGTCGCCACCCCGGCCTCGGCGAACTGCTCGACGATGGCGTCGTTGAAGGCCGGGAGGTCGTCGGGGTCGCGGCTGGTGGTCAGCCCGCGGTCCACGACCACCTCCGCGTCGACCCAGCGCGCGCCGGCGTTCTTCAGGTCGCTCTGGATGGTGTGGTACGAGGTCATCCGCCGGCCGTCGACGACGCCGGCGTCGATCAGCGTCCAGGGACCGTGGCAGATCGCCGCCACCGGCTTGCCGGCCGCGAAGAAGTGACGCACGAAGCGCTGCGCCGCCTCCAGCCGCCGCAGGTTGTCCGGGTTCATCACCCCGCCGGGGAGCAGCAGGGCGTCGTAGTCGTCGGGGCGCGCCGACGCCAGCGGCGCGTCGACCGGGAGCGCGTCGCCCCAGTCGGTGTGGTCCCAGCCGCGGACCTGTCCGTCGGCGGGGGAGACGATCTCGGTGGTGGCGCCGGCGTCGTCGAGGGCCTTGCGGGGCTCGGTCAGCTCGACCTGCTCGAAGCCGTCGGCGACCAGGATGGCGATTCTCTTTCCGTCGAGTCGGGGCATGGCGTCTCTCCTTGGTGAGGTGTCGAAGGTGCGGAACGCACCGTTCCGTAGGAGCAACCGCGATGCCAGCCGGCCGGACCGAGGGGGCCGGAAAGCAAAAGGGAGGCGGCGCCTCGCGGCGTCCGCCTCCCCGAAAGGACGTCCGTGCGCGAGGCCTACTCGCTGCCGCCCTCGTCGCCCATCTCGTCCATCCCGGTGTCCATGTCGGAGCCCATCATCTCGTCGCCGCCCATCATCCCGGTGTCGGTCTCCATCTCCGGAGCCATCGGAGCCTCCTCGGGCGCCGCCATCGGCGTGGTCTCCTCGGCCGGCTCCTCCTTCGGGGCGCAAGCGGCCAGCGGGAGGGCGACGAGGCCCACCAGGCACAGGGTGCTCAGGAACTTCTTCATGGCGTTTTTCTCCCCTTTCCTCCTAGTTGACAGGAACGGTGCGATGTTACCACAGCGCCGGCGCCGCGCCCGCCCGTTCTCCCCCGGGGTGCCCGCGGAGGCGGAGCGGTCGCGGCCGATCCTCAGTCCTCGTCCTCGTCGCCGCCGTCGGCCCCGTCCTTGTAGGAGTTGAGACGGTTGTAGAGGGTCTTGAGGCTCACCCCCAGGACGTCGGCGGTCTTCTTCTTGTTGCCGCCGAAGCGGTCCAGGGTGGCCATGATCAGCCGCCGCTCCACGTCGGCGATCGAGCAGCCGACCTGGAACTCGAGCGGCGGGTCGCCGTCGGGCTCGCCGCGCATCCGCCCCGGCAGGCAGTCGGGCTCGATGACCTCGTCGGCCATGATGAAGGCGCGGTGGATGGTGTTCTTGAGCTCGCGGACGTTGCCCGGCCAGCGGTGGCGATGGAGGGTGTCGCGGGCCTCGTCGGAGAAGGTCTTCTCGGTGTCGGCGCGCTCGTTGAGGCGGGCCAGGAAGAAGTCCGCCAGCAGGTCGACGTCGCCCTCGCGCTCGCGCAGCGGCGGCATGTGGATGGGGAAGACCGACAGCCGGTAGAGGAGGTCCTCGCGCAGCTTGCCCTCCTCGACCGCGCGGTGGGGATCGCGGTTGGTCGCCGCCAGCACCCGCACGTCGACCTCGACCGACTGATCGCCGCCGATGCGCACCAGCTCGCCCGTCTCGAGCACCCGCAAGAGCTTGATCTGCAGCTCGATCGGCATCTCGCCGATCTCGTCGAGGAACAGGGTGCCCTGGTGGGCGCGCTCGAAGTAGCCCTTGTGCCGCTTGGCGGCGCCGGTGAAGCTGCCGCGCTCGTGTCCGAAGAGCTCGCTCTCGATCAGCGTCGGGGTGATGGCGCCGCAGTTGAGCGGCAGGAAGGGGTCGTTGGAGCGCCGCGACAGCAGGTGGAGCGTCTGCGAGGCGAGGTCCTTGCCGGTACCGCTCTCGCCGACGAAGAAGACGGTGGCGTCGGTCGGGGCGACCCGCGTCATCTGGCGGTAGACGTCGAGCATCGGCGCGGAGGCGCCGAGCAGCAGCCCCAGCCGGCCGTGCTCCTCGGCCTCCTCCATGGGCGACTTCTCGCCCGGCAGCGGTGCCTCGAAGCGCCGGACGGCGGCGAGGATCTCCTTGAGCCGCCCGATGTCCAGCGGCTTGGTGAGGTAGTCGGCGGCCCCCACGCGCAGCGCCTCGACGGCGCTGTCGACGTCGGCGTGCCCGGTGATCACGATCACCTCGGTCTGCGGCATCTTCTCGAGCTCGCGCAGCAGGTCCATGCCGCTGCCGTCGGGGAGCCGCAGGTCGATCAGGGCGATGTCGGGCTGCTTGTGGAGCAGGCGCTCGCGGGCGTCCCGCAGGGTGCTCGCGGTGTTGGTGGTGAAGCCCTGCCCCTCGATCAGCTCGGCGAGAGCGTTGAGGAAGTTCGGATCGTCGTCGACGGCCAGTGCGTGCGGCATGCGGTCCCTACCTCTCCTCGCGCCGGGCGGCCGGCAGGTCCATGACGAAGCGGCTCCCCTCGCCGGGCTCGGTGTCGACGGTCAGTCGGCCGCCGTGGCGGACGGCGATCGCCTGCGCCACCGCGAGGCCGATCCCGTGCCCGCGCAAGCTCGTGGCGACGTGCGGCGCGAAGACCTCCGACGCGGCGAGCTCGCGGGGCAGACCGGGTCCGTCGTCCTCGACCCAGACGCGCACCCGGCCGTCGTCCGTCTCCAACCCGACGGTGACGCGCCCCCCGTCGGGCTGCGCCTCGAGGCTGTTGACCACCAGGCCGAGCACCGCCTGCCGCAGGTCGTCGGCGCTGCCGCGCACCAGGGCGGCGCCGGCGGGGAGGTCGAGCTCGAGGTCGACCTCCTGCTTGCGGGCCTGCGGCCCGACGAACTCCTCGAGGTCGCGGAGCTCGCTGGCCAGGTCGACGTCGCGGTCGCCGTAGACGGGCGGGGCGACGTAGCCCAGGAAGGCCTGGGTGCGGCGGATCAGCCGCTGCATCTCCTGCTTCAACGCGCGCACGTAGCGCCGCCGGCGCTCGCCGGTCTCCCCGCCGCCGGAGTCGGAGGCGACGCTGTCGCCGAGCAGCTCGAGGTTGACCACCATCGCGTTGAGCGGCGCCCGGAGATCGTGGGCCATGGCGCGGTACAGGTGCGAGAGCGTGTGCATCTGGCTCGCCAGCCGCACGTCGAGCGCGGTCGACGCCGCCTCGTCGTGGCTGCTGACCAGCAGGAGGTGCCCCCCCTCCGGGCCGTCGAGGCGGTAGGACTGGAACAGCAGCCGGTGGGGCGTTCCGCCCGAGGCGGGGAACTCCACCTCGACGGCGGCCCGCGGTCGCTCCCAGAAGCCCGTCCCCAGGCCGCTCTGCTCCTCGAGGAGCTTGCGGACCGCCGGCCAGGAGGCCCCCAGCTCCTCGCGCGGTAGCCCGAGGAGCTGGCCGGAGCGCGCGTCCAGCCGGGTCACGTCGCCGGCGGCGTCGAGCACCAGCACGCCGCGGTCGGGGGGCTGGGCCAGCCACTCGACCCATCCGCTGTTGGCCTGGGTTCGCTCTTCCATTCCGAGGGGTTTCACGACGCGGCCCGCCGGGGGCGACGGGTTCCGGGGAGCAGGGGTCCGAGGGGCGCCGGCTCGCCGGCTCCTCGCCGCGGGCCCTGCCGCGATCGTGCGGCGCAGTGTACCCGCCGGCCCGGGCGAAGTCCAGACGGCCGCCCGTCGCCACGGTCGCGCCGTGGAGGACGTGCGGGGCAGGGGTCGACGCCGATTCCGGGACGCGCGGTGGTGTGCCCGGCACGGTCCGGGTGCGAAGGCTCGCGGGGGTTGCGGGCTCACGACGGATGTCCACTCCTTTCCTTCCGGCGGTGCCGGTGCCGGTGTCGGGAGCACGCCGCGTGCCAACCCCCGGCGGCGGGGTCCGCGGCCGGAGGGCGGGCACCGCTCCTGCACCCGGGCAGGCGGCCGGGCCCGCCGCGCCGCCCGCGGCCGGCGCCGGAGCGGGGAGACCGATGGACGACACGACGGCAGCCGACTTCCTCGAGCGCCTCCGGGAAACCGCCGATGCGGGCGACGACCCGGTCGCCCTGGCGCGCCTGGCCGGCCTGCGTCACGTCCACGACGACGAGCCCGGCATCCGCCGGCAGCGCTGGGGCCGGGGCTTCACCTACCGCGACCCCTCCGGCGAGGTGGTGCGCGACGCCGCGGTGCGCCGGCGGATCGAGGAGCTGGCGATCCCGCCGGCCTGGACCGACGTGTGGATCTGCCGTTCCCCGAAGGGCCACCTCCAGGCCACGGGCCGTGACGACCGCGGGCGCAAGCAGTACCGCTACCACGAGCTGTGGCGGGCGGTGCGGGACGCCACCAAGTACGCTCGCCTGGTGCCGTTCGCCGAGGCGCTGCCGGCGCTGCGCCGCCGGGTGCGCCGCGACCTCGCCCGCGACGGACTCGACCGCCGCCGGGTGCTGGCGACCCTGGTGCGCCTGCTCGAGCGCACCCGCGTGCGGGTCGGCAACGAGGAGTACGCCCGCACCAACGGCTCCTTCGGCCTGACGACGCTGCAGGAGGAGCACGTCGAGGTCGAGGGGGCCGACGTCCACCTCGAGTTCCGGGGCAAGGGCGGCAAGCTGCACCGCGTCGACGTCCACGACCCGCGGGTGGCCGATCTCGTCGCGGAGTGCCAGGAGATCGCGGGCTGTTCGCTGTTCTCCTACCGCGACGGATCCGGTGCGACGCACGACGTCGACTCCGGCGACCTCAACGACTACCTGCGCGAGGCGATGGGCGGCGACTTCACGGCGAAGGACTTCCGCACCTGGGCGGGGACGGTCGGGGCGGTCGAGCACCTGCTGGCGGCGGAACCCGCCGCGGACGCGCGGCAGGCCCACCGCAACGTCGTGGCGGCGATCGAGGCGGTGGCGGTGGCGCTGCGCAACACCCCGGCGGTCACCCGCGACTTCTACGTCCACCCGGCCGTGGTCGCGGCCTACGAGGCGGGCGAGCTGCGGGCGCTGTGCGAGCGCGCCACCCGGCGGGCGGCGCGGGGTGGAGAGCGCGAGCTGCGCCGCGCCGAGGTGGCGACGCTGGCGGTGCTCCGCGCCGGCGGGGGAGGCGAGGGCTGAGAAGAGGGGGGGCCGCGGAGAGAGGAGAGGGGGGACGAGGAGAGGGAGGGCCGGGGGAAGGGCGGCGGGATCGCGGGGCCGCCGGACGACGGGGCGCCGCCCGCCCGGGAAGGCGGTGCGGCGCCCCGGTGCGGCCTCTCGATCGCGGGTCAGGCGGTGACCGCCGCCTCCACGTTCACCGTGCTCTCGGCGACCTTGGTCAGCTTGTGGTCCGCCGCGCCCTCCTGGTCCAGCGTCTGCTGGAGCAGCTGGGCCTGGTCCTCGTGGCCCAGGCGGCGGGCCAGCGTGCGGGCGGTGCCGTAGCCCGCCATCTCGTAGTGCTCGACGCGCTGCGCGGCGGCGATCAGGCCGGCGTCGAGGACGTCGGGATCGCCCTTGGCCGAGAGCACCTCCTCGCCCTCGGCGAGCAGGCCCTTCATCGCCTGGCAGGTCTCGCGGCTCGGCGTGTGGCCGAGCTTCTCGAACACCTGCTCCAGGCGGGTGACCTGGCCGCGCGTCTCCTCGAGGTGGCTGCGGAAGGCCTGGCGCAGCTCGTCGTGGCCGGCCTTCTCCACCATCTTGGGGAGGGCCTCGAGGATCCGGTGCTCGGCGTCGTAGAGGTCCTTGAGCTGGTCGAGATAGAGGTCTTCGAGCTTGTCGAATCTGGCGTGTCCGAACATCTGATCCTCCTTCGATTCCTGTTGAACTCCCGGGTTGCGGAAACGACGGCGACGCGGCGGATCGCAGTCGATTCGCCACCTCGCCGTCGGGGTTCTTCCGTCGCAAGATGCATGCCTCCGCGGGGCCTCGGCTCAGCCACGGCGGCCGGGCCAGGGGGGCGTGGACCCGGGCCGGTCGAAGCGGGCGAAGCGGTGGGCGCGGTTGCCGTGCTTGGCGTGCGCGTACTTGATGACGCCGACGAAGAAGGTGCCGCCGAGGGCGTTGCCGAGGGTGGCGAAGGCGAGGAAGCGGCCGGCGTCGCTCCAGGCCAGGTCGGCACCGGCCACCATCCCGGCGACCAGCTCGCCGCTGCCGACGATCGAGTGGTGGAGGCCGACGAAGCCGATCGACACGGTGACCAGCCAGACGAACAGCACCTGGCTCACCGTGTCGCGGCCCGCCGTCACCAGCCAGGAGAGCAACCCCATCATCCACCCGGCGAGGACGGCACTGGCCAGGATCACCCAGCCGGAATGGTCGACCATGCGCTCGGCGAGGGTGGCGAAGGCGTCACGCCGGGCGGCGCCCAGCGCCGGCGCCACCCAGGCGGCCAGGGCGGAGAAGGCGGAGATGCCGAGGAGGTTGGCGGCGTAGACGGTGCCCCACAGGCGGGCGAGCTGCAGCGGCGAGGCGCGGCGGTCGAGGACGGGGAGGAAGGCCAGGGTGGTGTGCTCGGTGAACAGCTCGGAGCGCCCGAAGACCACGAAGATGAAGCCGACGGCGTACATGTCGGCGACCAGCATCTCGACCACCGGCCGCGACAGGACCCCGTCGACGAGGGTCCACATCGTCGCCATCAGCAGCACCGAGAAGCCGAGGTCGAGCCCGGCCGAGAGCGCCGACATGAAGAGGCTGCCGCCGGCCCGCTCGAGCTCGTGGAGGCCGGCGGCGATTTCCTGCTCGAGGATGGTCTGGTAGGACTTCTGGGATTCGGTGCCGGCCTCGGCGACGTCGGAGGTCGCCGCCACGGGGTCGTCGCCGCGCCCGGCGCCCTTGCCGCCGCGACCCGCGCCACCGCCCATCTCAGTCTCCGTCCCCGCCGGTGGCAGGGTGCGCCTCGTCCGTGACCTCGCTCGCCGCCTCCCCGCCGTCGTCGCCGTCGGCGTGCACGTCGCGCCTGCGCCATCCGTCGCCCTCCACCAGCGCCCGCAGCAACCGCCGGCGCTCGTCGAGCTCGGCGAGGGCCCGCTCGTAGGCCGGCGCCGGGCGGGTGGGCAGCCCCGCCCGCTCCAGCGCGGCGAGGGCGGGAGCGGGGGGCGCGGCGGCGGCCGGCTCGAGGTAGGCGGCGCGCAGCGTCGAGAGCAGGGCCGAGATGGCGCGGCGCGTCGCCGCCCGCACGGCGCGGTCGGGAGCGCAGTGCGGCGCGCAGCCGTGCTCGAGGAGCGTCAACGCCTCGTCGAGCGCGGCGAGGCTGGGCGCGGCCGCCGAGCTGCGGTCGGTGGTGTGGAAGTAGTGCAGCGCCGGATAGGTGAGGTGGCGTTGCGCGAGCAGCGCCAGCATCGGCGTGAGGGCGTTGAGGTGCGGTTCGAGGGAGCGGCAGGTGGCGCCGTCCCAGGCGCGGGTGAGGATCTCGCTGGCGCTCTCGCCCAGGGTGGAGATGTAGAGAGCGAGCTGGCGCTTCTCGGTGGCCGCCCCGACCAGCGGCGTCAGGTAGGCCAGCGACAGGGTGATCACCGAGAAGCCGGTGGCGGCGGCCAACGCGGTGGCCAGCCGCCAGGGTCTCGCGCCGGGCTCGAAGTCGCCCATTCCGAGAGTGACCAGGGCGTAGCCGGCGTACTGGAAGCGGTCGCCGATCGGCACCCCGGCGCCGGTACCGCGCCACACGACCGCGCCGGGGCCGGAGCTGAACACCAGCCCCCAGCCGCACCACAGCAGCGCCACCCAGATCAGGACGATCGTCACCACGGCCCCCACCCCCGCCGCCGACAGCAGCCCGTGCACCGGGCGCCGCCGGCGCAGCCGGGTGGCGAGCCGCCAGACGCCGGAGGTGATCCGGGAGGTGAGCGGTCCGCCCCCCTGGCCGAGGGTGGTCTTGACGACGTCGTAGAGGATGAAGAGGAGGAGCAGGACGCCGGCGAGGCCGTAGAGCGCGCTCATGGGGCGGCGGCGCGCGGGTGCGACGGCAGGGCGGAGGCGGGCTGGAGGCGCGGGACGGGGACGTCGCCGAGCCGGCGGTCGGGCCGGGCCCCGGGGCGGCCGGCGGCCTGCCGGTCGTCGAGCCGGGGGTCGGGGTCGGCGACCCCGCCCGCCGGGGCGCCGCCGCGGCAGGGCGGCGGCCGGTCGTCGCGGATGGAGATCGCCCGGGTCACCGCCCCGGGAGGGAAGCAAGGCGGCTGCCACGCCCCGGACGGAGGGGTGACAGCGGGCGGTCCGCCGCGCTATGATGCGGGTCCGTTTCGCGCGGCCCGGACGGGTCGCGTCCCACGTTCCTCTCTGTTCCGCCCGCGGGGCGGGACCGCACAGACCGGAGGGAGGTCTCCCAGAGTGCGTACCTACGAGCTGATGTTCGTCGTCGACCCCCGGGTCAACGACGAGGAGGTCGTCTCGATGACCGAGGACGTCAAGACGATTCTCACCAAGGACGGCGGACAGGTGATCCGCGAAGAGCAGTGGGGCCGGCGCCGGCTGGCCTACGAGATCGACAAGCTGAAGGAGGGCAAGTACGTCCTCCTCTACCTGGCCAGCGAGGACGGCGGCCTGCCGATCGGGGAGGTCGAGTTCCGCATGCGCCAGAACGACCGCATCCTGCGCTACCTGACCGTGCGCACCGACGAGGACCTGCGGCGGGCCGGCATGCCGCTGCCCACCGAGGCGCCCGCCGAGGAGGAGGCCGCCGAGGGCGAGGGCGGCGAGAGCGCGGCGCCGGCGAGCACGGAGGAGGGCTGACATGGCACGCGGACGCAAGGTGTTCTTCCGGCGGCGCAAGGTCTGTAAGTTCTGCGCCGACCACATCGACTACATCGACTACAAAGACACGAAGCTCCTGCAGGGGTTCGTCCCCGAGCGGGCCAAGATCCTGCCGCGGCGCATCTCGGGCACCTGTGCCCGCCACCAGCGCATGCTCCAGCAGGCCATCAAGCGGGCGCGGCACCTGGCGCTGCTGCCCTTCGTGACGGACTGAGGGGGGACGCGATGCGTGTGATCCTGCTCAAGGACCAGCGCCATCTCGGACGGCGCGGCGAGGAGGTCGAGGTCAAGGACGGCTTCGGCCGCAACTTCCTGCTGCCCCAGGGCGCGGCGCTGCTGGCGACCGACGCCAACCGCAAGTACTTCGAGGAGCAGCGCGAGAAGATCGAGGCGATGCACGTGGCGGAGCGCGAGGAGGCCCAACAGGTGGCCGACACGCTCTCCGGCCTGACCCTGGAGATCGCCAAGAAGGCGGGCGAGACCGAGACCCTGTACGGCTCGGTGACCGCCACCGAGATCGCCGACCTGCTGGAGTCGAAGGGCGTCGGCATCGACCGCCGGCGCATCGACCTCGAGGGCGGCATCAAGACGCTCGGCGAGCACGAGGTGCGCATCCACCTCCACTCCGAGGTGGTGGCGGCCATCACCGTCCACGTCGTGGCGGAGGAGTAGGCGAGAGGCCGCGCCTCTCTCCGGTAGGCTCCGGGGATCGGGTCCCTGCGATGCGTGAACCGGAGCCGCCCCTCGACATCCGCCGCTTCCTCGGCGAGCCCACCCGGGACCTCGCCGAGTGGCGGCGCCTGTGGCGCGACGACCGCGCCTTCCCGATCACCTCGCACCGCGGCGGCCTGGGCCGCCTGTTGGTGGCGTGGAAGCGGCTGCTGCGGCCGTTGCTGCGCGCCCCGGTGGCCGACCTGTGGGACCGCCAGAGGGTCTACAACGTCATCCTCGCCGAGCACTTCGAGCGGCTCGAGGGGATGCGGCGCGACCTCGAGCAGCGCCTCGGACACCTGGAGCACTTCGTGCCCCAGGGCCTCGAGGAGGCGCTGGCCCACAACGACGCCCTCTACGCCCGGGTCGACCAGAAGCTCGACCGCTACCGCCGCGAGGCCGCCGACCTCACCGCGGCCCTGGGCGGTGCGCTGGCCGCGGCGGGGGAGGGCGGAGCGGCGGCCGCCGGCGGGGCGCCGGGCGCGGCGGCGCCCGAGCCGCTGGTCCGCGCTCTCGACGAGCGCGCCTACCTCGAGCTCGAGCGCCGCTACCGCGGCACCGAGGAGGAGATCGCCGAGCGCCTGCGCGTCTACCTGCCGATCCTGGCGCGGGTGCCGGCGGGGCGGGAGGTGCTCGACCTGGGCTGCGGCCGCGGCGAGGCGCTGGCCCTGCTCGCCGAGGCCGGGCTCGCCGGCCGCGGCGTCGACGCCTCGGCCCGCATGGTGGCGGCCTGCCGCGCGCGCGGGCTGGACGCCGCGGAGGGCGACCTGTTCGCGGTGCTCGCGGCGGCCGACGAGGGCTCCCTCGGAGCGGTGGTCTCGTTCCACGTCGTCGAGCACCTGCCGCCGCCGGCCGTCGAGCGCCTGGTGCGGCTGGCCCGGCGCGCCCTCGCCCCGGGCGGTCTGCTGATCCTCGAGACCCCCAACCCGCTGTCGGTGGTGGTGGCGGCGCGCAGCTTCTGGCTCGACCCGACCCACCAGCGCCCGGTGCACCCCGAGACCCTGCGGCTGTTCTACGAGCTGGCCGGCTTCGACCCGGTCGAGCACCTCGAGCTGCGCCCCTTCCCGGCCGCCGAGCGCCTCCCCGAGATCGACCTCGAGGCGCTGCCGGCCGGCCAGCGCGAGCTGGCCGACCGCGTCAACCGGCTGCGCGACCAACTCGACGACCTCCTGTTCGGCTGCCAGGACTACGCGCTGGTGGGGGTGCGTCCGGCCCTTCCCGCGGCCGTGCCGTGAGCCCCGGCCGGCCGGTCGGGGTGGGGCCGCACCCGGCGCCCTGGCCCGACGACCCGCGCCTCGACCCCGAGCTGCTCGCCGCGGGCGACCGGCGCAACGTGCTCGACCGCTACCGGTACTGGCGCGTCGAGGCGATCGTCGCCGACCTCGACCGCCGCCGCCACCCCTTCCACGTGGCGATCGAGAACTGGTTCCACGACCCGAACATCGGTTCGGTGGTCCGCAACGCCAACGCCTTCGCGGCGGCGGCCGTCCACCTCGTGGGACGGCGGCGCTGGAACCGGCGCGGCGCGATGATGACCGAGGTCTACCAGCACCTGGTCCACCATCCCACCGTGGCGGCGCTGGCCGACTGGGCGCGCGACGCGGGCCTGCCGGTCCTCGGGGTGGACAACCGGCCGGGAGCGGCGTCGCTGTTCTCGACCGAGCTGCCGGCGGCGTGCGTGCTGCTCCTCGGCCAGGAGGGCGCCGGCCTGTCGCCGGAGGCGGTGGCGGCCGTCGAGCGGGTGGTGGCCATCCCCCAGCACGGCTCGACCCGCTCGATCAACGCCGGCGCCGCCTCGGCGGTGGTGATGGCGGAGTGGTGCCGCCGGCACGCCCCCCCCGGCCAGACCTCTCCCTAGCCGCTGGATCCGTGCGCCTCCCCACGGTTGCGGAGACCCGCGTCGCGACGGCGCCGTTGTGTGGCATGCTGCGCCGCGCTCGGAAGGTGGCGGCTCAGCCGCTGGCATCGCCCTCGCACCTCCGGAGCCACCCGACGACGATGCAGATCTGGCCCGGAAACCCCTACCCGCTGGGCGCCACCTTCGACGGCGCCGGCACGAACTTCTCCGTCTTCTCCGAGGTGGCGGAGCGGGTGGAGCTGTGCCTGTTCGACGAGGCCGGTGGCGAGACGCGGGTCGACCTGCCGGAGTCGACCGCCTTCTGCTGGCACGGCTACGCCCCCGGGATCGGGCACGGCCAGCGCTACGGCTTCCGGGTGCACGGGCCGTGGCGACCGGAGCGCGGCCAGCGGTGCCTGCCGGAAAAGCTCCTGCTCGACCCCTACGCCAAGGCGATCGAGGGGCAGGTGCGCTGGGACGAGGCGGTCTTCCCCTACCGCTTCGCGGACCCCGACGGGGAGGTCAACCGCGACGACAGCGCCGCCTGCATGCCGCGTTCGGTGGTGGTGGCCCCGGTCTTCGACTGGGACAACGACCGCCCGCCGCGGACGCCGTTGCACCGCACCATCCTCTACGAGACGCACGTCAAGGGCTTCACCCGGCTCCATCCCGACATCCCCGCCGAGCTGCGCGGCACCTACGCCGGCCTGGCCCACCCGGTGGCGGTCGACCACCTGAGCGAGCTCGGCGTCACCGCCGTCGAGCTGCTGCCGGTGCACCAGTTCATCCACCGCAAGTTCCTGGTCGACCGCGGGCTGCGCAACTACTGGGGCTACGACTCGATCGGCTACTTCGCGCCGCACAACGAGTACTCGGCCACCGGCGGGCGCGGCCAGCAGGTGGTCGAGTTCAAGCAGATGGTCAAGGCGCTGCACGCGGCGGGCATCGAGGTGATCCTGGACGTGGTCTACAACCACACCGCGGAGGGCAACCACCTCGGGCCGATGCTGTCGCTCAAGGGCATCGACAACGCCGCCTACTACCGCCTGCAGGAGGACGACCGGAGCCGCTACAAGGACTACACGGGCACCGGCAACTCGATGAACATGCGGCACCCGCACGTGCTGCAGCTCATCATGGACTCGCTGCGCTACTGGGTGCTGGAGATGCACGTCGACGGGTTCCGTTTCGACCTCGCCGCCACCCTGGCCCGCGAGCTCCACGAGGTCGACCGGCTGTCGGCGTTCTTCGATCTCATCCAGCAGGACCCGGTGATCAGCCAGGTCAAGCTGATCGCCGAGCCCTGGGACGTCGGCGAGGGCGGCTACCAGGTCGGCAACTTCCCGCCCCTGTGGTCGGAGTGGAACGGCAAGTACCGCGACACCGTGCGCGACTACTGGCGCGGCGAGGGGCAGACCCTGGCCGAGCTCGCCTCGCGCCTGACCGGCAGCTCCGACCTCTACGCCGACAACGGCCGCCGGCCCTACGCCTCGATCAACTTCGTCACCGCGCACGACGGCTTCACGCTCGCCGACCTGGTGTCCTACGACCACAAGCACAACGAGGCGAACGGCGAGGACAACCGCGACGGCGAGAACCACAACCGCTCCTGGAACCACGGCGTCGAGGGTCCGACCGACGACCCGGAGGTGCGTCGCGCTGCGGCGCCGCAGCCAGCGCAACTTCCTGGCCACGCTGCTGCTCTCGCAGGGCGTGCCGATGCTGCTCGGCGGCGACGAGATCGGCCGCACCCAGGGCGGCAACAACAACGCCTACTGCCAGGACAACGAGACTCTCGTGGTTCGACTGGGAGACGGCGGACGGGGACCTGCTCGAGCTCACCCGCCGCCTGATCGAGCTGCGCCGCGAGCACCCGGTGTTCCGCCGCCGCCGCTGGTTCCAGGGCCGCTCGATCCGCGGCGAGGGCCAGGACATCGGCTGGTTCACCCCCGGCGGCGAGGAGATGACCGACGAGGACTGGGCGCAGGGCTACGCCCGCTCGCTCGGCGTCTACCTCGACGGCGACGGCATCGCCTCGCTCGACGGGCGCGGCAACCGGATCATCGACGACAGCTTCTTCCTCTTCTTCAACGCCCACCACGAGCCGATCGACTTCGCGCTCCCCGAGCGCGCCAACGTCCCGGAGCGCTGGCAACGGGTCTTCGACAGCGCCGCCGACGACGCCTTCGACGCCGGCCCGCCGGTGGTGCGCGGCACGCCGCTGCGGGTCGCGGAGCGCTCGCTGGTGGTGCTGCGCGCCGGGTGAGTCGGCGTCCGCTGGCGGACGTGCCGTTCCGCGAGCGGGACCGTCGCGGTCGATCGGTCGGCGCGACGCCCGCCGTCCAAGCCGCTGATGCCGCAGCCTTTGCCGCGGACGCCGGGGACCCGGCACGGAACCTGCGCGGGCGTCGGCGGAACCGACTCGGCGGAGGCGGACGATGAGAGACATCCTCCAGGAGCTGCGCACGGCCTGGCGCGCGCTGGGACGCCGTCCCGGCTTCACCGCCGTGGCGGTGGTCACCCTCGCCCTCGGCGTCGGCGCCGCGACGGTGATCTACGCGGTGGTCGACGCCGCCCTGCTGCGGCCGCTGCCCTTCCGCGACCCGGATCGGCTGCGCATGGTCTGGGGCGTGGCCGGTCCCGAGCACGACGTCCGCGGCGCCTCGCCGATCGAGATCGCCGACTGGCGGCGCCTGACCCGCTCCTTCACCGCATTGTCGATCTACGATCAGACGACGCTCAACATCAGCGGCTCCGGCGAGGCGCGGCAGCTCTCGGCCGAGAGAGTGTCGCCGGGCTTCTTCGCGCTGCTCGGGGTGGCGCCGGCCCTGGGGCGCGCGCTGACGCCGGAGGACGACGTCGCGGGCGGGACCGGCGGGGTGGTGATCGGCGACGCGCTGTGGCGGTCGCGCTTCGCGGCGGACCCCGGCGTCCTCGGCCGCACCCTGCGCCTCGACGATCGCCCGTTCACCGTCGTCGGCGTCATGCCGCCGGGCTTCGCCGGTCTGTCCTTCGACTGCGAGGTGTGGACGCCCCTCGGCCCGTTCCGCACCGCCGAGGCGCTGGGCGACCGGGGCAGCCGGTGGTTGGGGGCGGTGGGGCGGTTGCGGCCGGGGGTGAGTCCCGAAGCGGCCCAGGCAGATCTCGACGCGGCGGCCCGCGCTCTCGAGGAGGCGTACCCGGAGACGAACCACCAGCGCAGCGCCCTGGTGATCCCCATCCAGGCCTACTACCTCGACCGGGCGCGGCCGCTGCTGTGGGTCTTGCTGGGCGGCGTCGGCCTGCTGCTCGCCATCGCCTGCGGCAACGTCGCCAACCTGCAGACGGTGCGCGCCGCCGAACGCGGGCACGAGCTCTCGGTCCGGCTGGCGCTGGGCGCCGGGCGCGGCCGGGTGGTGCGCCTCTTGGTGGTCGAGAGCGTGTTGCTGGCCGGCGCCGGCGCCGCTGCCGGCCTGGCGCTGGCGGCCGTCGCACTGCCGCTGCTGCTCGAGCTGGTGCCCGCCGGCGCCCTGCCGGCCTACGTGCGGGTGGAGCTCTCGCCCCGGCTGGTGCTGCTGGCCGCGGCGGTGGCGCTGCTGGCCGGCGTGGCGGTCGGCTGGTTCGCGTCGCGGCGCTCGGCGCGGCAACCGGTTGCCGCCCTGCGCGGGGCGCGGGCGGCCGGCGACGGCCCACGTCCGGGTCGCTGGTCGACGCAGCGGCTGGTGGTCGGCGGCGAGGTGACCCTGGCTCTGGTGCTGCTGGTCGCGGCGGGGCTGGCGGTGCGCAGCCTGCGGCGTCAGCTCGACGTCGATCCCGGCTTCCGCGCCGCCGGGACGCTGGCGGCGCGGGTCGGCCTGACCGGCGAACGCTACGACGCCGCGGCCCGGCGCCGCTTCGCCCAGGACCTGCTCGAGACGGTGCGCGGGCTGCCCGGCGTCGATGCGGTCGCGGTCGGCTCGGACGGACCGCTGCGCGGCTCCGCCAGCGCCTCACTGATCGCGCGGGCGGACCGCCCCGACGAGCGGCTGCGCTACTACCGCCACAGCGTCTCGGACGGCTACTTCCGGACCCTCGGCATCCCGCTGCTCAGCGGCCGGGCCTTCGGGCCGGGCGACGGCGCCGACGCCCCCGGGGTGGTCGTCGTGGGGGCCGCCTTCGCCGCCCGGCTCTGGCCCGGCGAGCCGGCGGTCGGCAAGCGCCTGCTGGTGGGCGACGACACCGCCACCGTCATCGGGGTCGCCGGCGACGTGCACTACCGCGACCTGACCACCCGCCTGACGGACCCCGGCGAGGACCCCGATCTCTACTTCAGCCTGCGGCAGATCACGCCGCGCAGCTTCGACGTCCTCCTCCACGGCGCCGGGGATCCGGGGTCGTGGACCGCCGGGGTGCGCCGCGCGGTGTCGCGGCTCGATCCGGCGATCCCGCTCTACCGGGCCGAGCCCCTGGCCCGGACCCTGGCGGCGCGCACGGCCCTCGGGCGCCTGATGTCGTGGCTGCTGGCGCTCTTCGCGCTGCTCTCCCTGCTGCTCGCCGCCGTCGGCCTCTACGGCGTGATGGCCTACATCGTACGCGGCCGCCGCCGCGAGATGGCGGTGCGCAGCGCGGTGGGAGCGCGGCCCGGCCAGCTCCGCGCGATGGTCGTGCGCCAGGGGATGGCGATCGTCGCGACGGGCCTCGCGGGCGGTATCGCGGGCGCCGCGCTCGTCGGGCGCATCCTGGCGGGCCTGCTCTACGGGGTGCGGGCGGTGGATCCCGCCGTGCTGGTCGTCACCGCGACCGTCCTCGCCGCGGCGGCGCTGCTCGCCACCTGGCTTCCGGCCCTCCAGGCGACGCGGATCGATCCCCGGGAGGCGCTGAGCCGACAGTAGGGGGCCCGCCCGGGCCGCGGCGTGCCGCGCCGCGGCGCAGTAGAGTGGGGGCATGGGCGAGGCGGCAGCGCGGCTGCGGGCGGACGGGTGGGGCTTCGAGGGGGTGCGCTTCCCGCCACCGCCGGCCCTGTGCCGCTGGCTGGGCCGGCGCCTGGGGACGACGGAGCCCTTCCCGCCGGCGCCCCCCGCCGGCGCCGAGCTGCCGCCGCCGCGGGCCCTCCCCGACCTGCCGCTCGCCGTCTCGACCGAGCCGCGCGACCGCCTCCTCCACGCCCGGGGGCGGGGCTTCCCGGACCTGATCCGCCTGCGCTGGGGACGGCTGGCGGCGGCGCCGGACGGGGTGGTGCGGCCCGCCGACGCCGGTGCGGTCGAGGCGGTGCTCGCCGCCTGCGCGGCCGCGGACGTGCGCCTGGTGCCGTGGGGCGGTGGGACCTCGGTGACCGGGGGCGTCAACCCTCCGCGCGGCCCGCAGCCGGTCGTGGTGCTGGACCTCGAGCGCCTCTCCGGCCTGCGCGACCTCGACCCCGGATCGCGCCTGGCCACCTTCGGCGCCGGCACGCGGGGCCCGGCGCTGGAGGCGGCGCTGGCCCCGCACGGCCTCACCCTGGGGCACTTTCCGCAGTCCTGGGAGCTCTCCACCCTGGGCGGCTGGATCGTCACCCGCTCGGCGGGTCAGGAGTCGCTCGGCGCCGGGCGCATCGAGGACCTGGTGGCGGGGCTCGAGGCGGTGGCGCCGGCGGGGCGCCTGAGCCTGCCGGCGCTGCCCGCGTCGTCGGCCGGCCCCGACCTGCGGCAGCTGGTGATGGGGAGCGAGGGACGGCTCGGCGTGGTGACCGAGGCCACCGTGCGCGTCCGGCCCCGTCCGTCCGGCACCGCCGTCGAGGCGCTGCTGCTGCCGTCCTGGGAGGAGGGGGTGGCGACCGTCCGGGAGCTGGTGCTGGAGCGGGCTGCCGCTGTCGCTGGTGCGCCTCTCCGACGCCGCGGAGACCGAGGTGGCGATGGCGGTCGGGCCTGGGCGGGCGCGCCGGGCGCCCCTGGCGCGGGGCTGGCTGCGCTGGCGCGGCGCGGCGCGGGCGCCGCTCTGCTGCTCCTGGGCCGCGGCGCACGACGAGGAGGCGGCGCTGCAGCGCGCCCGCGGTCTCGCCCGCCGCCGCGGCGGGGTGCCTCGGGCAGGGGCCGGGGCGCCGCTGGCTCGCGAGCGCTTCCGCCACCCGTACCTGCGCGACGCCCTGCTCGACCTGGGGATCGCCACCGAGACGGTGGAGACGGCGGCGCCGTGGTCCCGGCTCGAGACCCTCTGCCCGGCCGTCGCCGACGCGCTGGCCGGGGCGCTGGCGCGGGCGAGCGGTGCCGGTGCTCTGCCACCTCTCCCACGCCTATCCCGACGGCGCCTCGCTCTACTTCACCTTCTTCTTCGCCTGCCCGCCCGATCCGGACCGCGCCGTCGGCCGCTGGGCGGCCGCGAAACGGGTCGCCACGGAGGCGATCGTCGCCGCCGGCGGCACCCTCAGCCATCACCACGGGGTCGGCGCCTGGCACGCCCCCTGGTACGGCCGCGAGGCGGGGGAGGGCGGGCCGCGGTCGTGGCCGCCGCCGCCCGCACGCTCGATCCGTCCGGGGTCCTCAACCCGCAGGTGCTCCTCGACCCGACCGACCGGCTGGAGGATCTGAGCGGTGCTGCCGCCCGACGGGCGCCGCCACGCCCTCGCCTCGCTCGACGAGACCTTCGACCTGGTCGTCGTCGGGGGCGGCATCACCGGCTGCGGGGTCGCTGCTCGACGCCGCCCAGCGCGGCCTCGCCTGCTGCTGGTCGAGCGCGGCGACGTCGCCGCCGGCACCTCGTCGCGCTCCTCGAAGCTGATCCACGGCGGCCTGCGCTACCTCAGCAGATGCAGCTCCGGCTCACCCGCACCGCGTCGCGCGAGCGCGACCGCATGCTGGCGCTCAGCCCCCACCTGGTGACGCCGCTGCGCTTCGTCTACCCGATCTACGAGGACGAGGGGATGCCGGGTTGGCAGGTCGAGCTCGGGCTGTGGCTCTACGATCGGCTGGGGCGCGGCGCGCCGCACCACGAGCGCATCGAGGCGGCGGAGCTGGCGGAGCTGGCGCCGCGGCTCCGTACCGCGGCGCTGGAGCGGGCGGTGGGGTACCTCGACGCGCGGGCGGACGACGCGCGGCTGACCCTGGCGGTGGCCGCCACCGGCGGCGCCTGGGGGCCGGACCTGCTCACCCGGGCGGAGGTCGAGGACGGCGTGCGCGGCGCCGGCGGCCGCCTGGCGGGGGTGGTGCTGCGCGATCTCGAGAGCGGCCGGGTGCACCGGGTGGCCGCGCGGCTGGTGGTCGACGCGTGCGGGGTGTGGGGCGACGGCCTGCGCGAGCGGCTGGGCCTCGAGCGGCGCCGGCTGCGGCCGTCGCGCGGCAGCCACCTGGTCGTCGCCGCCGAGCGGCTGCCGCTGCGCGCCGCGGTGACGGTCAGCTCCCCCGACGACCGGCGGCCGGTGTTCTTCATCCCCCACCCGGAGGGCGTGCTGGTCGGCACCACCGACCTCTTCCACCACGGGTCGCTCGACGACCCGCGGCCCACCCGCGCCGAGATCGACTACCTGCTCCGCGCCGCCGCCGCCGCCTTCCCGAGCGCGGCCTCGGCCCGGCGGACGTGCGCGGCGCCTTCGCCGGTGTGCGACCGGTGCTCGACAGCGGCGCCGAGGAGCCGTCGAAGGCGAGCCGGGAGGAGGCGATCTGGGAGGAGGCGGGGCTGCTCTCGGTGGCCGGCGGCAAGCTCACCACCTGGCGGACGACGGCGCGCGAGGTGGTCGACGCCGCCCTCGACCTGCTGCCGGCGGAGCGCGCCGCGGCGGCGGGCCCCTGTGCCACCGGCGGGCTGCCGCTCGCCGGGCTGGCGCCGGCCGACCTCGGGCGGCGTCTCGCCGCCGGCCCCGCGGCGCCGGGCGCGGCGGTGGCCGCGGCGCTCGCCCGGCGCCTCGGCGCCACCGCCTGGAGCGCGCTGCAGTGCGCCCGCGGCCGCGCCGAGCTGGCGCCGCTGGCGGGCGGCGACCTGTGTGCCGCGGAGGTGCGGGCGCACGCCCGCTTCGGCGCCGTGCTCCACCTCGACGACCTGCTGCTGCGCCGGGCGCGGGTCGGGATGTGGCAGCCGGCGCTGGCGCGCGACCTGGCGCCGGCCGCGGCGGCGGTGCTGGCCGAGGAGCTCGGGTGGGACGGACGGCGGCGCGAGCGCGAGCTGGAGGCCTGCGCGGCGGCCCTGGTGGGGTGGAGCCCGGAAGGGGTGGTCGCGGGCGCGGCGGCCGACGCCGGCGGTGCCGGCCCGGGCGCCTAGGAGCGCCGGCGGGATTGGAAAGCGCTGCGCCGATCACGTACCCTTCGGGCGGACGCGACGACGTCCGTCCCGCTGCTCTCCCACGTTTCCCGAGGGGAAGGAGGTCCCCGATGCGCGCTTCGACCCCAGGCCGGCCGCGGCGGCGCCGCCGGCCGACGACGACGATGCTCCTCGCGGCGCTGCTGCTGGCGGCGGTGCCGGCGACGCGGGGTGCGGCCCAGACGGCCGCCGGCGCTGGGTCGGCGGAGGCCGCGACGCCCGCCGCGCCCGCTCCCGGAGCGGCGGCCGGCGCCGCCGACGCCTACCCCTACCGCGACCCGCTGCAACGCGACACGCCGCGCGGCGCGATGCGCGGCTTCCTCGAGGCCGGCCGCCGGGGCGACTGGACGACGGCGGCGAGCTACCTCGACCTCGGAGGGATGGCGGCGCCGCGGCGGGACACGCTCGCCCCCGAGCTGGCGCGCCACCTCAAGAGCGTGCTCGACCGCCGCCTGTGGGTGGACCTCGAGTCCCTCTCCGACCGGCCCTCCGGGGACACCTCCGACCAGCTCCCGGCGGGGCGCGACCGCGTCGGCAGCCTCGAGCTGCGCGGCAACGAGCGCGTCCCCATCGCCCTCGAGCGGGTGCGGGAGGGCGGACGCGGGTGTGGAAGATCGCCGCCGACACCGTCGCCCGCATCCCGGCGCTGTACGACCGCTACGGCTACGGCGTCCTCGAGGAGTGGCTGCCGGCGCCGTTCTTCGACCTGCAGCTCTTCGACGTCCAGCTCTGGCAGTGGCTCGGCCTCGTCCTGGTCGGTGCTGTTGGCCTGGGCGTCTCGTGGCTGCTGTCCCGCGGCGCGCTGAAGATCCTGGTGCCGCTCACCCGGCGCAGCGTCACCACGATCGACGACGAGCTGCTCGAGAACGGCGCGCCCCGCTGCGCCTGCTGATCGGCCTCGGGCTCTTCGTGATCGGCGTTGATGGCGCTGCGCCTGTCGGTGCCGGCGGAGCGCTTCTTCCTCCACGCCGTGCAGGCGCTGGTGGTCCTGGCCGTCGTCTTCCTCGCCTTCCGGCTGGTGGACATCTTCAGCCACTGGGCGCAGGCGCGGCTCAACGAGCGCGGCCGGCTCGCCGCCATCTCGATGCTGCCGCCGGGGCGCAAGACGCTCAAGGTGTTCCTCGGCGCGGTCGGGCTGCTGGCGGTGCTGCAGAACGTGGGCTTCAACGTCACGGCGCTGTGCTCGCCGGCCTCGGCGTCGGCGGCATCGCCGTGGCCCTGGCGGCGCAGAAGACGGTGGAGAACCTGTTCGGCGGCATGACGCTGGTACGTCGACCAGCCG
Organism: uncultured Acidobacteriota bacterium; assembly: GCA_963843275.1. Taxonomy (GTDB): domain Bacteria; phylum Acidobacteriota; class Thermoanaerobaculia; order Multivoradales; family JBCCEF01; genus CAWJJM01. The sequence continues at coordinate 171,741 of CAWJJM010000012.1, forward strand.
GTGCGGGTGGGCGACTTCTGCCGCTTCGGCGACCAGGTGGGTACGGTGGAGGACGATCGGCCTGCGCTCGACCCGCGTGCGCACCCTCGACCGCACCGTCGTCACCATCCCCAACGCCGAGTTCGCCGGCATGAGCTCGAGAACTTCGCGCCCCGCGACCGGATCCGCTGATCATCCGACCCTCGGTCTGCGCTACGAGACCACCCCCGACCAGCTGCGCCTGATCCTCGTCGAGCTGCGCCGGGTGCTCTACGCCCACCCGCGGATCCTCCCGGACCCGGCCCGGGTCCGCTTCGTCGGTTTCGGCGCCTACTCGCTCGACCTCGAGGTCTTCGCCTACGCCGACACGCAGGACTTCAACGAGTTCCTCGCCATCCGGGAGGACGTGAAGCTGCGCATCATGGACGTCGTCGAGGCCGCCGGGCTCGAGCTTCGCCTTCCCGTCGCAGACCACGTACATCGAGCGCGGCGAGCGGCTGGACCCGGAGAAGGCGCGGGCGGCGGAGGCGCGGGTGCGCGAGTGGCGGAGCCGCAACGAGCTGCAGCTGCCGCAGTTCAGCGCCGAGGCGATCGCGGCGGTCGACGACAGCCTCGACTACCCGCCCGAGGGCTCGGCGCTACGCGCGGCGGCGGAGGAGGCGGGGTAGGACGTAGACTGGCGCCGGCGAGCGGGGAGGGGAGGGGAGAGGAGTGGACGACACCCTGGTGCTGGTGAACCCGCGGGCGGGCAGCGGGCGGGCGGCCCGGACCTGGCGCGAGCTGCGCGAGCGGCCGGAGGTCGCAGCGGGCTGCCGCGTCGTCGAGGCGCCCGACGCCGCGGCGGCGCGCGACGTCCTCGACGCGGCCCTCTCCGGGGAGGCGGGCGGGCGGCCGCGGCGGGTGGTCGCCGTGGGCGGCGACGGCACCGCGCACCTGGCGGCCAACCGCATCCATGCCGCCGGGTGCGGTGCCCGCGTGGCGCTCGGCATGGTGCCGGCCGGCACCGGCTCGGACCTGGCGCGCAACCTCGGCCTGCCGGCCGATCCGGCCGCCGCCCTCGGGATCGCCGTCCGCGGCGTCCCCTCCCCGGTGGACCTGATCGAGGTCCGGGCGCCGGGGGAGACGCGGGTGGTCCTCAACGTCGCCTCGGCCGGCATCTCGGGAATCGTCACCGAGCGGGTCAACGCGCGGTCCCGGCGCGGCCACCTGACCTACCTCGCGGCGACGCTCGGGGCGCTGCGCGCGTTCCGGCCCTTCCGCGCCCGCGTCGCCGTCGACGGCGAGCCCTGGATGGAGGGCGAGGTCTTCCTGCTGGCGGTGGCCAACGGCGCCTCGTTCGGCAAGGGGATGCGGGTGGCGCCGCGGGCGACGATGACCGACGGTTTCGCCGACGTGGTGCTGGCGCGCCCGATCCCCTGGGCGCTGGTGCCGCTGAAGCTGCCGCGCCTCTACACCGGCTCGGTGCTGGCGATCCGCGAGGTGAGCTGGCGGCGCGGCCGCGAGGTGACGCTGGAGCCGGGGGGGCCGCTGCCGCCGCTCGAGCTCGACGGCGAGACGATCGCCTCCGGTCCGACGCGCTTCACCGTGCTGCCCGGCGCCCTGCTCTTCCAGCGCGGGGAGGCCTCCCGGGGCTGATAAGCTGACCCCGTGCGACGCCTCGGCGAACTGACCGTCCACCTGCTCGACGACGGCGGCTTCCGGCTCGACGGGGGCGCCATGTTCGGCGTCGTGCCCCGCGTCCTGTGGGAGCGCCAGCGCCCGCCCGACGACCGCAACCGGATCCGCATGGCGACGAACTGCCTGCTCGTCGAGCGCGGCGCCGACCTGGTGCTGATCGACACCGGGATCGGCGACAAGAACGACGCCCGATTCCGCGACATGTTCGGCATGGAGGAGGGCGCCGTGCGCCTCCCCGAGCGCATCCGGGACGCCGGCTACCAGCTCGGCGACGTGACCCACGTGCTGCTCTCCCACCTGCACTTCGACCACTGCGGGTGGAACACGCGCGAGGTCGACGGCAGGCTGGTCCCGACCTTCCCGAACGCCCGCTACTGGTTGGCGCGGGGCGAGGTCGAGCACGCCCGCGGCCCCAACGAGCGCGACCGGGCCAGCTACGACGCGCGCAACTGGGAGCCGCTCTTCGACGCCGGGGTGGTGGAGCTGTTCGACGAGACGGCGAGCCCGGTCGAGGGCGTGCGGGCGGTGCAGGCCGCCGGCCACAACCGCGACCTGTGCATCGTGCTGCTCGAGGGCGGCCCCGGGGAGGGGACCGCCGTCTTCTGGACCGACCTGGTGCCGACCGCCTCGCACGTGCCGTACGCCTGGATCATGGGCTTCGACCTCTACCCCATGACCACCCTGGAGAACAAGAAGCGCTGGTTGCCACGGGCCGCCGAGGCCGGGTGGCTCGGCTTCTTCCAACACGACCCCGAGGTGCGGGTGGGGCGGATCGTCGCCGACGACCGCGGCCGCCTCCGCGCCGAGCCGCTGGAAGCGCCGGCCAGCGCCTGATCCGATCCGGGGCGCGCCCGGGCGCCGGCGACCCGCCGGCGACCGCCGCGGCGGCCCCTCGAACCGACCTCGCAACGGGAGACCTGATGGCCCAGACCTACGACCTCATGATCATCGGCAGCGGCCCGGGGGGCTACGTGGCCGGCATCCGCGCCGGCCAGCTCGGCCTCAAGGTGGCGGTGGTGGAGAAGGACCCCTACTTCGGCGGCACCTGCACCCACCGCGGCTGCATCCCCACCAAGGCGCTGTTGCACACCGCGGACGTGCTCGAGGAGATCCGCGCCGCCGGCGGCGTCGGCGTCACCGTCGGCGACCCCGAGCTCGATCTGCCGAAGGCGCAGGAGAACAAGCAGTCGGTGGTCGACAAGAGCGCCAAGGGCATCGAGTTCCTGTTCAAGAAGTACAAGGTCGACGGCCTGACCGGCGGCGGGCGCATCGCCGGCCCCGGCCGGGTCGAGGTCAGCCGCGACGGCGAGACGACGGCCTACGAGACCCGCAACATCCTGATCGCCACCGGCTCGGTGCCGCGCGAGATCCCGGTGGCACGCACCGACGGCGAGCGCATCCTCAACTCCGACCACATCCTCCGCCTCGACCGCGTGCCGAAGTCGATGGTGGTGCTGGGCGCCGGCGCGGTGGGCACCGAGTTCGCGTCGATGTTCTCCACCTTCGGCACCGAGGTGACCCTGGTCGAGATGCTCGACCGCGTCCTGCCGCTGGAGGACGCCGAGGTGTCCAAGGAGCTGCAGCGCGCCTTCCGCAAGCGCGGCATCACCACCTGGACCGGCACCAAGCTGGTGGGCGCCGAGCGGACGGAGGCCGGCGTGGCGCTGTCGTTCGAGGGCCGCGACGAGCGCGTCGAGGCGGAGGTCCTGCTGGTGGCGGTGGGCCGCGGCCCGTACACCGAGGGTCTGGGGCTCGAGAACGTGGGCCTGGAGACCGAGCGCGGCTACCTGCGGACGGACGAGTGGATGCGCACCGGCGCCGAGGGGGTGTACGCCATCGGCGACGTGGTGACCGCCGGGCCGTGGCTGGCGCACAAGGCGTCGGCCGAGGGCATCGTGGTCGCCGAGCACCTGGCCGGCCACCCGACGCGGCCGCTGGACTACGGCAAGGTCCCGTCGGTGGTCTACACCGATCCCGAGGTGGGCAGCGTCGGCCTCACCGAGGCGGCGGCGCGCGAGGCGGGCTACGACGTGGCGGTGGGCAAGTTCCCCTTCAGCGCCCTCGGCAAGGCGCGCATCGTCGGCAAGACCGCCGGCTTCGTCAAGGTCGTCCGCGAGACGCGCTACGACGAGCTGCTCGGGGTCCACATCGTCGGCGTCCACGCCACCGACCTGATCGCGGAGGCCTGCGTGGCGCTGCAGGTGGAGTCGACCACCGAGGAGCTGTTCCGGGCCGTGCACGCCCATCCGACGCTGGCCGAGGCGCTCGCCGAGGCGGCGCACGCCTCGCACGGCGCCCCGATCCACTCCTGAGGCGGCGCGGCGGCCCTGGTAAGCTCCACGGTCCGCGGCGCCGCTGGTCGTGGGTTTGCATGGTGCGGCGGCAGGAGACCGTGTGCCCGGAGCGCGCGGTCCCGGGGCCGCGCGGTCCGGTCGAAGCGAAGACGACAGCGAACATCCGAAGGGACGGGAGAGGGACATGGCAACCGATGTCGTGATGCCCCAGATGGGCGAGTCGATCGCCGAGGGCACGATCACGAAGTGGCTGGTGAAGAAGGGCGACCGGGTCGAGCGCGACCAACCGCTGTTCGAGATCTCCACCGACAAGGTCGACGCGGAGATCCCCAGCCCGGTCTCCGGCGTGCTGCTGGAGATCAAGGCCGAGGAAGGGCAGACGGTGCCGGTCAACGAGGTGGTGGCGGTGGTCGGCGAGGAGGGCGAGGAGGCCGGCGCCGCGCCGGCCGCCGAGGCCGCCCCGGAGCCCGAGCCGCAGACCGCGACCGAGGCGGCGCAGGAGGAGCGCGCCGCCGAGGAGAAGGAGCGGGCCGAGGCGCCGGACGAGCGCTCGACCGCCGAGCGCGAGGAGACGGCGCGGGACGACGCCGGGAAGGAGGCCGCCGCGACCCCGCCCGAGCCGCCGGGCCGCGCCGCCGCCGGGGAGGCGGCGCAGGAGGAGGGCGGCGAGGCGGAGCGCCTGCGCCGCTTCTCGAGCCCGCTGGTGCGCAAGATCGCGCCAGGAGGAGGGGGTCGACCTGGCCCGGGTGGAGGGTACCGGCGTCCACGGCCGGGTGACCAAGCAGGACATCCTCGGCTACCTCGAGAAGCGCGGCGAGGAGGCCGAGCAGCCGGCGCGGCCGGCGGCGGCGCCGGCCCCGAGCGCCGCGCCGCGGCGGCTGCCGGCCGCCCCGGCCGGCGAGGGGTTCCACGTCCCCGCCTACACCGAGGGCGAGGAGGTGGAGATCGAGCCGATGTCGAAGATCCGGCAGATCACCGCCGCGCACATGCGCTACTCGAAGGCCACCTCGGCGCACGTCACCACGGTCTTCCACGTCGACTTCTCGCGGGTGGCGCGGGCGCGGGCGCGGGCCAAGGACCGCTTCGCCGAGGCCAACGGCACCAAGCTCAGCTTCATGCCCTTCATCTTCAAGGCGATCGCCACCGCCCTGCAGAAGCACCAGAAGGTCAACGCGTCGATCGACGGCACCGACATCGTCTACAAGAAGCACGTCAACATCGGCATGGCGGTCGACATCCCGGACCGCGGGCTGATCGTGCCGGTGATCCGCGACGCCGACCAGCTCTCCCTGGTCGGTCTGGCCAAGACGGCCAACGACCTGGCGGAGCGGGCGCGCGGGAAGAAGCTGTCTCCGGACGAGCTCAAGGGCGGGACCTTCACGGTCACCAACCCCGGGGTCTTCGGCAGCCTGTTCGGCACCCCGGTGATCAACCAGCCGCAGGTGGCGATCGTCGGGGTCGGCACCATCGAGAAGCGCCCGGTGGTGGTCACCGACGCCGACGGCAACGACGCCATCGTCATCAAGACGATGTGCTACTTCTCGATCACCTACGACCACCGGCTGGTGGACGGCGCCGACGCCGACCACTTCATGATCGACGTCAAGAAGGTGCTCGAAGAGGACAGTTGGTCCGAGCTCGACTCCTATCGCCGCTGACGGCGGGGGAAGCGGGGCAGGCGAAGAGGGGGATCTTTTGCCGGCCGGCAGTGGAGACGGCGGGCACCGTCGCGCCGGTGGAGAAGGTGCTGTCCCTTTCCCCTGAACGACGAAAAGGCCGCTCCGGTTGCCCGGAGCGGCCTTCGTCGGTCGAGTCTACGGGTGGCCTACTCGGCGGTGCGGGTGACGTTCTCCGCCGCCGGGCCCTTCTGGCCCTCGACGATGTCGAACTCCACCCGATCCCCCTCGTTCAGCGTCCGGAACCCGGAGCCGCTGATCGCGGAGAAGTGGACGAAGCAGTCCTTCTGACCGCCGTCCGGGGTGATGAAACCGAAACCCTTCGCCTCGTTGAACCACTTGACTCTGCCGGTGGTACGCATTGCACCTGCTCCTTGTCTTACCCTGTGTTCGGAGTCCGGTGCTCCCGTACCTACCGACCACAGTGGATCCGCGGGAAAGCCCCCCGCGTGGGGTTCGCCCTCGACGGAGCGAGACGCCACTCGGCGCCTACACTCCTCCGGCGAGTGTTGCCAACCTAGAAACCTGGCCTGTTCGGACGGGGATTTCCTTTGGCGGACAAACGTAGAGGTACACGACCTCCCTAAACCTGGCGCGCAAGCTAGCACGGGCGCCGCGGCGCTGTCAAGCCCCCCGCTCCCCGGGGCCGCCGGGGGGCGGGGAAGGGGATCCGGTCGGGATCAGTAGGGCGAGGCGGCCCGCACGTCGGCGACCACCCGGATGGCGTCGGCCCACCAGCCGTTCGCCGTGCTGCGCAGGTCCACGTCGACGACGTCGCCGCGCTCCAGGCTGGACGGATCGTAGGTCTGCCCCTGGTAGTACACCGCGGTGCCGGAGTCGTAGTGGACGCTCACCACGTCGCCGGTGGTGCTGCCGGCGTCGAAGCCCTGCCCGTAACGGGTGCGCTCGAGGTTGAGGACGTGGGCCCGCGTGTCGACCGAACGGACGGTGCCGCGCAGGTCGGCGTCGAAGCCGCTCGTCGAGCTCGGAACGCCGCTGCCGGTGCCGTAGCCGCCGCTCGACACGTCGTAGGTGACCTGGATCTGGTCGGCGAGGAGCCGGTTGCCGCTCTCCTCGACCTGGGCCACGATGCGATCGCCGGCCTCGAGGTCGGCGGGCCGGTAGCTGGCGCCCTGGTAGGTCACCTCGGTGGAGTTGTCGTAGTACAGGACCTCGGTGTCGCCACCGTTGCGCAGGCCGCTCCGGACGCCGGAGACGTCGGCCACGGTGATGGTGCGGTTCGTCGTGTCGACCCGCTGCACGGTGCCCTCGAGCTGGGCGGTGGTGTTGGTCGGGGTGCCGCCGCCGAGGATCGGGCCGATCCCGGCCGAGCCGCAGGCGGCCAGCAGGGGCACGGCGAGCAGCAGGGTCAGCAGGTGGAGGTTCGCTCGGATCGTTCTCATCGCTGCAAGCTCCTGGAGGAATGAACGTTCGTGTTCGCTTCGGGAGGTGTAGAGAGCAGGAAGCGTGCCGGCCGGGCCGGCCGCCGCCGCCGATCCGCCCGTGGTGCGCCCCCCGGCCGGCGCTCTCAGTCGAGCGGGATCGTCACCGGAGAGGAGCCCACGTGGACCCAGCCACGCCAGCTCAGCCCGCCGGCGACGACCTCCAGACGCCAATCGCCCGGCGCCAGCTTTCCGAGCGCGGTGGGGCCGCCCCGGGCGAGGCGCAGCGCCGGGCTCCAGCCCGGGAGCTGCGCCGCCACATCGATGCCGTCGGCGGTGGAAACGCGGAGATGCTCGATCCGGGCGCCTTCGCATCCGCTGCTCCGGCAGGTGACCGAGAGGACGGTGCCGCGGGGGGACGTGATCGACGTCTCGTTGTCGCCCGCCGCCACCGCGATCGGCGGCGAGATCCCGACGCCCGCCGTCGGATCGGCCCAGACGAGACGGTAGGTCGCCGGCGAGAGATCCTCGTAGCGCCGTCGGCCGTCCGGCCCCGACAGCAGGGCGCGCACCACCCGTCCCGTCGGATCGACCAGGACGGTGGGCACCGAGGCGAGCGGCCGACCTTCGTCGGAGCGCAGAGCGACCGTCAGCGACCCGTCGCCCCCGGCGGGGTCGAGCTTCAGGGTCAACGGTCCGCCGGCGGGAACGCTGACGTGGCGCAGGAAGGCGCCGGCATAGCCCTCGCTCCGCACGGAAAGGTCGTACCGGCCCGGCTCCAGCCCGGAGGCCCGGAACGTCCCGTCTCCCGCGGTGTGGACGAGGTTGCAGGGCAAGGCGCTCCCCTCGGGGAAGACCTCGACCCGGGCGTCCAGGGGGCGCTCGTCGTCCCGGGCCAGGACCCGTCCGAGCAGATCACTCCCCTCGAGCTCGATCTCCACCCACGCGCTCTCGCTGTCCGGCACCCGGACCCGCCGTACCGTCGAGCGGCCGTCGAGCTCGACGACGGTCGCCTGGAGGGTGCCCGCAGGTCCGTCGGGGATCCGGAAGCTCCCGTCGGCAGCCAGCGCCGCCGCGACCCGGGTGCTCGGCAGGCCGAAGGCCTGGCGGCCCGATCCGGTGGCGAGGACGAGCTTGCCCCGTCGGAGGCCCGGATCTTCCGCCGCGAGGAGGGAGATGGAACCGCCGGAGAGGGGTGCGCCCCGGCGCGTCACCCGACCCGCGATCTGCACGCCGCCGACGCGGAGCTCGAGCTCGTGCTCGCGTTCCGCTTCGCCGAGGTCCAGGGAGCGTTCGAGCAGGACCCTCTCTCCTTCGACGCGTACGCGATAGCGGCCCGGTGCGAGCAGCACCCCGGAGAAGCGGCCGCTCTCCTCTGTCCACGCTTCGGCGAGCGCCGTCCACGTCTCGGCGTCCGCGGCGTAGAAGCGGACCGCGACGCCGCTCCGACCGATTCCCCGGCCATCGACGACGCACCCGCGGACGGCCACCCCCGGTCCCAGGCGGACCTCTCCGAGATCCTCGATCCGGTCCTCGTCGAGGGTCACCTGGAGGGCGAGCGGCGCCCGGGGGTCGCGCCGGAAGCGGATCTCCCACTCGCCACTCTCGAGCCCGGTCAGGCGGAAGCTGCCGTCGCCGCGGCTCGTCGTCCGTGGCGTCGCGCCGCGCAGGACCGCATCGAACAGCCGAGCCCCCTGCGGCACCGCCTCGACGTCGGCGCGACTCAACCCCTCGCCGGTCTCGCCGTCGCTGACCCAGCCGGTCACGCCGGCGCCGGTCGTCAGGGCGAGGACCCCGAGATCCGTACTGCTGCCTTCGGGAGCGTCGAAGGCCGGGACGACGGTCTCGCGGAAGCCGTCGGCGGCGACGCGCAGCCGATAGTGGCCCGGTTGCGGGAGGTCGGCCCGGAAGCCGTCCCGCTCCACGGGGACGCGGAGGGGGTAGGAGAGCCAGCGGGAGGGCGGTTCGAAGCGCTCGAGCCGGAGCTCGACCTCGGGAGGCAGCTCCGCGGCAGCCACGAGCTGAGCCGTGAGCTCGGCGCCGGGTCGCAGCTCGATCTCGATCGGCTCGAGCTCGTGATCCGGCGGCGGCGGCCGCACCAGCCGCTGCGCGGGCCGATATCCCGGCGCGTCGACGCTGAGCATGACGGGCAGACGAGGGGCGACGACGGAGAACGCTCCGTCCCGGCCGGTCTCGCCTCGGTCGCCGCCCATCGGTTCGACGGTGGCGCCGGGGACGGCCCGGTGACCCGAGCTGACCCGGCCGACGATCGCGACACCGGGTTCCAACAGGAGCTCGACCGGGTGCCCCGGCACGACCCGGCGTCGGACGGGCACGCAACCGTCGGCGTGCAGCGAGAGCTCCACCTCGGCGGAGGGGAGGCCGCGGAGGGTGAAGCCGCCGTCCGCGGTCAACGGGGCGCAGTGACGCCAGCGGGCCCGCAGCCCGTCCGGTCGCGTCTCGGTCCACCGGGCGCAGGCCCGGCCGCTCTTCGGCGGCGGGCGACGGCGCAGGACCGGCCTCGCTCTGCCGGTCAACAGGAGTCCGTCGGAGAGCTGAACGGTCGCGGGGAGAGGAGCCGGCAGGAGGTCCGCCCGGGGAAGATGACCCGGCTCGTCGATCAGGACGATCAGGCCGCCGATCTCCGGGAGGTCGGTGACCACCCGCCCGTCCGCATCGGTCTCGCCCCGCAGGAGGACCCGCGCCTGGGCCGTGGCCAGCGCCTCGCTCGTGGCGGCCGGAGCGAGCACCGTCACGCTGGCACCCGGCACGGGTCGCCCGCCGTCGTCGGTGACCCGGAGCTCGGCCGCGTCAGGGGACGTTGCCGCCAGGAGGAGCGCCACGAGGGCCAGCACAGGAAGCCCGCCGCCGGGACTAGGGCGCATCGGCACAGAGGGGACCTCGGGAGGTGTCGAAGAACCGGTCGGCCCGGATCCACAGGACGGTCGAGAGCCGCTGCTCGGCGGGAGCGGTCACCGGCCCGCGGACGAGGAACGCCCACTCCGGGGTGCCCGGGATCGCGGTCAGGTGTGCCGCGCCCTCGACCGGCAGATCCCAACGGCCGCTGATCCGGTCGCCTCGCGGGTCGATCCGGAAGAGCCTCCAGGCGTTGCCGGCCGCCGCCGAGCGCACCGTCAGCAGGAAGAGCGCGTCCCGCACGCCGTAGAGGCCGACCAGGTGATCGGAGTGCTCGAGCGCCGCGAACAGCGGGACCACGGCGTCGCGCCCACGCGCCGGGGGAAGCAGCGGCAGCCGCGCGAACCCCTCCGGCATGGCGCGGAGAGCGCTCGGAGGCGTGGCGGAGAGATCGACGATGGCCGGGGGCTCGCCGAGCCGCAGGAAGTACGTCCTGTCGCCGGCGGTGGCGAGGTGATCCCGGCCACCGAGCCGATAGAAGATCTCTCCCTTCCAGCCCGCGGGAAAGGTCCAGGCGGTATCGAGCGGCTCGAGAGGGAGTGATCGGGCGCGGACGACCCCTTCCCGACGGCTCCCGTCGGGCAGGCGCAGGAAGCCGACGGCGAGCAGGCCGCCCGGTGCGGCGGCCATCTCCCGAAGGCCGAGGATCGTCAGCCCGGAGGCTCCCTCGGCCGGAAGCTCCTGGCGCGCGTAGACGCGTCCCTCGCGGTCCCGGGCGGTCAGGACCGCCGTCGCCTCGAGCGCCAACCGTCCCCCGTCGTACGGGATCATGTCGAGCAGTGGACCCTCGTCCTCTGCTCGGTCGTCCAGCTCGCCGTCCGAGCGGCCGTAGCGGAGGAGCCGACCGTCGCCGACCTCCTGCAGCAACAGCTGACCGCCGACGATCCAGGCCCCCGCGATCCTCCGGCCGGGCGGTGGCCGCAGCGTGGTGTGCCGGCACGGCTCCGCCGAAAGCGCCGAAAGGCAGGTGGCGGCGCACAGGGCGGAGAGCAGGCTGGATCGCGCCGCTCTCCGCAGGGCCCCTCCGATGCGTGGGCTGGCGCCGCGGGAGCCCGACCGTCTCAGCCCGGCAGCGGGGGCTTGGGTGCACACACCGTGCACTCCGTGCAGTCCATCGCTTCGCCGGCAATGCAGACGAGGTTGTCGTCGTCGAAGGATCCGTCGGCGCACTGGCCGCACGGCGGCCTTGCCGCGGCTCCCGGCGCGGCGACCATCCATCCGACGAGAAGACTCGCGCCGAGTGCGGCCCTCCAGAGCTCGAGGCCCAGATGGTCCCTCATGGCACCTCCTCCTTCCGGAGTTTATGATCTTAAATCGTGAGAGTTTAAAGTCATTTTGTCAAGCATTGTTTGACCGTCGAGAGCGCCGCGCGGAAGCACATCGACCCCGCGCCGGGGCCGCGCGCCCGCTCAGAGGGCGGCGGCGGCGACCCGGCCGTAGAGCTCCACCACTTCGCCGAGGCCGGCGAAGCGCGGGTCGCGGGTGGCGCCGGCGCGGTAGCGGGCGTGGATCTGCTGGACGATCACCGCGATCTTGAACAGGCCGAAGACGTGGTAGACGCGGAGCTGCGACAGGTCGGCGCCGGTGGCGGCGGCGTAGCGGGCCGCGAGCTCGGCGCGGGTGAGACTGCCCGGCGCCGCGGTGGGACCGAGGGCGAAGGCGCGCAGCGGCTCCGGATCGCCCGCCTCGACCCAGTAGGCGAGCGTCGTCCCCAGGTCCATCAGCGGGTCGCCGACCGTCGCCATCTCCCAGTCGAGCACGGCGCGGATGCGCGCCGGGTCGGCGGGGTCGAGGACCAGGTTGTCGTACTTGTAGTCGTTGTGGATCAGCGCCGGGGCGCGGTCGGCGGGCACGTGGGCCGCCAGCCACTCGCCGACCGCCTCGAGCGCCGGGTGGTCGTCGGTGGCGGCGCGCCGGTAGCGCTCCCGCCAGCCGTCGATCTGGCGCCCGGCGTAGCCCTCCGGGCGCCCCAGGTCGCCGAGCCCGGCGGCGTGGTAGTCGAGGCCGTGGAGGCTGGCCAGGCCGTCGATCAGGCTCTCCGAGAGCGCCCGTGCCCGCGGCGGGGACAGCTCCAGCCCGGCGGGTACGGCGCGCCGCAGGATGAGCCCCCGGCGCCGCTGCATGACGTAGAAGGGCGCCCCGATCACCGCCGCATCCGTGCACAGCAGGAGCGGGCGCGGTGCCAGCGGCCACACCGGCGCCAGCGCCGCCAGCACCCGGTGCTCGCGCACCATGTCGTGCGCGCTCGCCGCCAGGTCGCCGAAGGGGGGCCGGCGCAGTACCAGCTCCAGCCCGCCGAGCCGCAGCAGGTAGGTGAGGTTGGACCAGCCGCTGGGGAACTGCTCGACGACGAGGGGAGCGACCGGATCGACCTCGACCCCGGCGGCGGGGAGGTGGCGGCGCAGGTGCGCGGCGAGCGGTGCCCGGGGCAGCTCCTCCCCCGGCCGGACCGGCGCCGTCGGGTCGTTCATCCGCCCGTCCGGTGGGCGGCCAGCACCCGCCGCGCCACCACCGCGTGGTGCACCTCGTCGGGGCCGTCGTAGATCCGCGCCGCCCGCTCCTGGGTGTAGAACCACGACAGCACCGTGTCGTCGGTCACCCCGAGCGCGCCGTGGGCCTGGACGGCGCGGTCGATCACCCGGTCGAGGACGCCGGCGACGTGGAACTTGATCGCCGAGATCTCGACGCGGGCGGCGCGGGCGCCGTCGCGGTCGATGCGCCACGCGGCGTGCAGCACCGCCAGCCGGGCGGCGTCGATCTCGGCGCGGGAGACGGCGATCCAGCGCCCCACCACGCCGCGACGGGCCAGCGGCTCGCCCGGGGCGAGCTCGCGTTCGAGGGCCCGGCGGCAGAGCAGCTCCAGGCAGCGCTCCGCGACGCCGATCCAGCGCATGCAGTGGTGGATGCGGCCGGGGCCGAGCCGGGCCTGGGCGATGGCGAAGCCCTCGCCCTCGCCCCCGAGCAGGGCGCCGCCGTCCACCCGGCAGCCGTCGTAGAGCAGCTCGCCGTGGCTCGCCCAGCCGTCGCCGGCGTGGCCCATCACCGGGACGTTGCGCACCATGCGCAGCCCGGGCGCCTCCATCGGCACGAGGAACATCGAGGCGCGCCGGTGCGGCGGCGCGGCGGGATCGGTCACCGCCAGGGTCACCGCGAAGGCGGCGCCGTCGGCGCCGGTGGCGAACCACTTGTGCCCGTCGATCACCCAGCCGTCGCCGTCGCGCCGCGCCCGGGTCGCCATCCAGGTGGGGTTCGAGCCGGGCCGCTCCGGCTCCGTCATGGCGAAGCAGGAGCGGATCTGGCCGGCGGCGAGCGGGGCCAGGTAGCGCTCGCGCTGTGCTGCGGAGCCGTACTCGAGGAGGATCTCCAGGTTGCCGGCGTCCGGCGCCTGGCAGCCGAAGGCGTAGTGGCCGAACGGGCTGCGCCCGAGGACCGCCGACAGCAGCCCGTGCTCGAGCAGCGTGAGGCCGGCGCCGCCGTGCTCGCGCGGGATCTGCGGCAGCCACAGGCCCATCTCCCGGACCCGGTCGCGCTTGCCGGCGAGCACCGCCTCCGCCTCGCGGAAGGGCCCCCGCAGGTAGCGCGGCTCCAGCGGGACGAGCTCGTCGGCGACGAAGCGCTCGACCCCGGGGAGGACGTCGGCCAGCCGTTCCGGGAGGGAGAAGTCCATGCCGCCCTCAGGCCGGGGCGGCCGCGGTCTCCTCGCGCAGGCGGGTCGCCTCGGCGAGCATGTCGTCGATGCGGCAGAGCTTGACCCGCGGGCGGCCCTGGGCGGCGCCGCGCGAGCACTCCAGGCGGTCGAGCTCGCACCAGTCGGCGAAGCTCAGGTAGGAGACGCCGCGCGCCGCCAGCAGCTCGTCGATCGCCGCCGGCCTCCGCGCCGCCTCGTCGGCGGCGGGGGCCAGCCCCGGCACGTCCTCGAGCATCCGCTCCACGGTCTCGGCGGCGTCGAGCTTGTTGGTGCCGATGAGGCCGGTCGGGCCGCGCTTGGCCCAGCCGACGACGTACTCGCCGGGGAGCACGGCGTCGCGGTCCGGGTCGAGCACCCGGCCCTCCCGGTTGGGGATCAGGCCGGCGCCGTCGTCGAAGGGGACGTCGGGGAGCGCCACCGAGCGGTAGCCGATCGCCCGGATCACGGCGCTGACCGGGAGCGTCTCGGTCGCGCCGGTGCCGCGCGGCCGCAGCCGGCCGTCGGGGCCCGGCAGCAGGCGGTTGCGCTCCAGGACCAGCCCGCCGATGTGGCCGTCGGCGGCGACGATCTCCCGCGGGGAGACGAGGAAGCGGAAGTGGATGCGACGGTCCGCCGCGTGGTGGGCGCCGGCGGCGGTGCGCTCGGCGAAGCCGCGGAACAGCTCGAGGTTCTTCTCGGTCTGGCGGTCGAGCTCGACGGCCTCGGGGTCCTCGAGCTCGGCGGCGTCGACCACCACCTCGACGCCGTCGAGCTCGCCGAGCTCCTTGAGCTCCTGCGGCGAGCACTTCGCCTGGGCCGGGCCGCGCCGGGCGAGGACGTGGACGTCGGTGACCCGGCTGGCGCGCAGCGCCGCGAGGGCCTCGTCGGAGATGTCGGTGCTGGCGAGGTCCTCCGCCGGCCGGGCGAGCACGCGCGCGCAGTCGATGGCGACGTTGCCGATGCCGACCACGGCGATCTGCCGGTGGGCGAGGGCGTAGTCGGCGCCCACGAAGTCCGGGTGGCCGTTGTACCAGGCCACGAACTCGGTCGACGACCAGCTCCCCGGGAGGTCCTCGCCGGGGATGCCGAGCCGGCGGTCGGTCTGGGCGCCGACCGCGTAGATCACCTGGTCGTAGGCGCGCAGCAGGTCGGCGCGGGTCAGGTCGCGTCCCAGGCACACGTTGCCGAAGAAGCGGGTCCGCTCGTCGCGGGCCACCTTCTCGAAGACGCGGGTGACGAGCTTGATCTTCTGGTGGTCCGGGGCGACCCCGTAGCGCACCAGCCCGAAGGGCGCCGGCAGGCGGTCGAAGACGTCGACGGAGACGGCGAGGCCGGGGGCATCGAGCAACGCGCCGGCGGCGTAGTAACCGGACGGCCCGGCGCCGACGACGGCGATGCGCAGGGGGCGTTCCGGGGAGCTTCCGATGGCGTTCATGGCAGATCCTCCGCCGGGCGAGCTTACCCCACCGCCGCCGGGCCGCGCGGTAAGCTGGAGGGGTTGAGCGGACGAGAGGAGGAGGGCGTCATGTCCGACTACCGCAAGATCCTGGCGACCACCGATTTCTCCGACCGCGCCGGCGCCGGCGTGGCCGAGGCGGCGGCGCTGGCGCGCCGGCTGGGCAGCCGTCTGCTGCTGCTCTACGTCGTCGAGGACGACCTGCCGCCGATCCTGGTCGGCGTCTCCGAGGAGCGCCGCCGGGAGATCCTCGCCGAGCACGCCGAGCGCGCCGAGGCGGCGCTCGCCGAGCAGGCCGCCCCCCTCGCCGCCGACCTCGCCGTCGAGGTGCGCACGCGGGTGGGGGTGCCCTCGCGGGAGATCGTGCGCTGCGCCGAGGAGGAGGGAGCCGACCTGCTGGTGGTGGCGAGCCGGGGTTACGGACCGCTCGGCCAGGTGTTCCTCGGCTCGACGGCGGAGCGGGTGCTGCACCACGCCTCCTGCCCGGTGCTGGTCGTGCGTGCCGCCGAATGAGCCCGCCCCGCCCCGCCGCCCGCCGCCCCCGCCGGCCGCTCGCGGTGACGCTCGCCGGCCTGGTGGTGGTGGCGACGCTGGTCGGGCTGGCCCTGTGGCGGGGGCGCGCCGGATCGCAGGCCACCGGCTACCGCTCGTTCTCCGCCGAGAGCATGGCGACGACGGTGGTGGCGCTGCTGCCCGCCGGGCCCCGGGCCGCCGCCGACGCCGAGGCGGTGTTCGCGGTCTTCCGCGACGTCGACGCGCGGATGAGCGAGTGGAAGGACAGCTCGCCGCTCGCCGCCGTCAACCGGAACGCGGGCGGGCGGCCGGTGCCGGTGCCGGCCGACCTGCGCCATCTCCTGCGCCGCGCCGTCGACGTGTCGCGGCTCACCGGCGGTGCCTTCGACCCCACCTGGGCGGCGCTGTGGGGGCTGTGGGACTTCCGCGCGGCGCATCCCACCGTCCCCGACGCCGCGGCGGTGGCGCGGCGCGCCGCGGCGGTCGACTGGCGCCGGCTGGAGATCGACGAGGCGGCGGGCACGGTGCGGCTGGCCGCGCCGGGCATGAAGGTCGGGCTGGGGGGGATCGCGAAGGGGTACGCGCTCGACCGCTCGGCGGAGGTGCTGCGGGAGCGCGGTGTCGACAGCTTCCTGCTGCTGGCCGGCGGCCAGGTCTACGCCGGCGGCGAGCGCCGCGGGCCCGACGGCGCGCGCGCCTGGCGGGTCGGCATCCGCGACCCGCGCGGCGCCGGTCCGGACGACCACTTCGCCCGGGTCGCGGTGCGCGACGCCTCGGTCTCGACGTCGGGCGACTACGAGAGCTCCTTCGTGGCGGACGGCGTGCGTTATCACCACATCCTCGACCCGCGCACCGGCTGGCCGGCCCGCGGCCTGACCTCGGCCACGGTCATCTCCCCCGACGCCACGCTCGCCGATGCGCTGTCCACCGCCCTGATGGTCCTCGGGCCGGAGCGCGGGCTGGCGTTGGCGCGCCGTCTGCCGGCCGTCGAGGCGGTGCTGGTCGAGCCTTCGGGTCGGGTCGACCAGACCCCCGGACTGGCGGGGCGGCTGACCCTCGAGCACCCGCCCGGCGCCGCCGACGACGCCCGGCCGCCCGCCGGCCCGGGCTGAGGCGATCGCTCCGCGGTGCGACGGCCGGCCGCAGGCGCCGGCCGGCCATCGCCCCACCGGTCGCTCAGAGGGTCTTCTTCGCTGCCGTGGCGACGTCGGCCGCCAGCGGCTCCGCCGCCTGCCGCACCTTCTCGGCGCGGTCCTGCGCCGTGACGAAGTCCTGCGCCGCGAACGCCGACTCGGCCTCGGCCAGGGTCGACTTCAGCGCCTCGAGATCGGCCTGCCTCGCGGTGATCGCCGCGGCGGCGTCCTTGCTGGCCGGGGCCACGGGTGGCGCCTTTGCGGCGACGCTCAGGGCGGCGCGGGCCGCCTCCAGCGAGGCCTGCGCCTCCCCCTTCATCCGCTCCTTGCCGGCGGCGGTGTCGGCGACGGCGGCGTCGCCCTCCTCCTTGGCCCGGGTGGCGAGCTCGGTCACCTTCCAGTAGCTCTTGAACAGCTTGGCCTGCTGGACCTGCAGCTCGGCCTCGGCCTGTTGCAGCGTCTGCTCCGCCTTGGCCAGCGATTCGGGGGCATAGGCCGCCGCGCCGGCGGTGCGCGCGGCCTCCACCGCGCTGTGGGCGGCGGCGATCTCGTTCCTGGGCTCACTGGCGCATCCGGCCGCGACGACGAGCGCCGTGGCGAGCGCCAACACTGCCGTGACCTTGGTCATCGACATGGGCTACCTGTGCTTCCTCCGGATTCTCCCCAAGGGAGACCTGGGGCGGGCGCGGGATACGCCCGTCACCCTTCCAATATACACCCTATCTGGAGAGAATAAGAGGTGAACAGCGGGTGGGACCGACGCGCGGAGGTTTCCCTTGAGGGAAACGCGAGATCGCGTGTGTGGGCGATTCGGAAGTTTCCTCGAGGGGTGCTGGGCGCCGCCGTCGGTCCGCCTCAGGCGCGCAGGCGCTGCAGGCCCCACCAGCCGAGCAGGCCCAGGGCGCCGGCGCCGGCGGCGATCCAGCCGCGGCGCCGGTCGAGCTCCAGCTCCGTCGAGGTCGGCCGGGCGCGGTCGTCGAAGCTGCCGTGCGCGCCGCGGTCGCCGGGTAGCGGCGCATAGAGGTTGTTCGGGCGGTCGGGATCGATCGGCTCGTCGGTGAACTGCGAGTCGTAGCCGGTGCGCGCCAGGTAGCGGTCGCCGAGCCCCGGGGCGAGCTTGTTGCCGGCCATGATCATCGTCGCCTGGCCGCCCACCCAGACCTCGCGCCGCCCGGCGCCGGCGGCGAACACGATCGCCTCGGCCGCCACCTCGGGCTGGTAGATGGGCGGCACCGGCTGCGGGTGCCGCTCGAAGCCCACCACCTTGCTCCAGCCGAACTGCGGCGTGTTGAGCGCCGGCATCTGCACCATGGTGACGTGGATGTGCCGGTTCTCGTGCAGCAGCTCGGTGCGCAGCGAGTCGGTGAAGCCGCGCAGGGCGAACTTGGACGCGCAGTAGGCGCTCTGCAGGGGGATGGCCCGGTAGCCCAGCGCCGATCCCACCTGCACGATGACGCCGCGGTCGCGCGGCAGCATGTGGCGCAGCGCCGCCAACGTGCCGTGCACGGCGCCGAGGTAGTTCACCTCGGTGACACGGCGGACATCGGCCGCCTCGAGGTCCCGCACCCGCGACATCACGGTCACCATCGCGTCGTTGACCCACACGTCGATCGGGCCGAGGTCGCGCTCCACGGCCTCGGCGGCGGCGTCGACCGCGGCGGCGTCGGCGACGTCGGTGGGCAGGACCAGCGCCCGGCCGCCGCAGGCCTCGACCTCGGCGCGGGCTCCCTCCAATCCGTCGCGGCCGCGGGCGATCAGTCCCACGTCCGCGCCGCGGGCGGCGAAGGCGCGCACGGTGGCGCGGCCCACCCCGGCGGAGGCACCGGTGACGACGACGGTCTGCTTGCGGTGGTTCATGGCGGTCCTTTCTCGGGAGGGGTTCTCAGTCGGCGCTGTAGGCGATGGTCGACACCAGGGCGTTCTCCGCCTGGCGGGAGTCGAGCCGGGTGTGCTGCACGACCACCGGCACGTCGGATTCGAGGACGCTGGCGTAGGCCGTGCCGGCGGGCACCGGCTCCGGGTCCTCGAGCTCGTTGAAGCGCAGGTGCAGGGTGCGCCGCGCCGGTACCGTCCGGCGGTAGGGGCCGGCCGGCTCGCGGTCGGTGAAGAAGACGGTGATCTCGAGGTGGGCGTCGGCGTCGCCGGCGTTGAGGACGCAGGCCGTCTCGTGGCTCAGCATCTCCGGCTCGGGGCCGTGGCTCCAGGTGGGGATCCAGCCCTCGGCGATGGCCCAACGCTGCTTTCCGATCGGTCGCATCTGTCGCTCCTGGCGGTGGTTCGGCTCTCTCCTGCTGCCGTGGAGGGGTTCCAAGAACCGTGCCGGTCCCGGCGCCGGCGCGGTGGCGCTGTGGCAAGATGGCAGCCGCCATGATCGAGCTGCACACCCACGGCGAGATCGACTCCGACCTGTGCGGCCAACCGGTCGAGGTGGCGTCGGGGCGGGCGCGGGTCGAGCTCCTCACCACCGCGGCGATGGGTGCCGACCGCCACGGCCTGGTCCACGGCGGCTTCGTCTTCTCGCTCGCCGACCACGCCGCCATGCTCGCCGTGAACGAGCCGACCGTGGTGCTGGCCACCGCGGAGGTGCGCTTCGTCGCCCCGGTGCGCGTCGGCGAGCGGCTCGTCGCCGAGGCGAGGGTGGCGGCGGCGGAGGGCCGGCGGCGGCGGGTCGAGGCGACCGTCCGCCGCGGCGACGAGGTCGTGCTCGCGGGCACCTTCGACTGCGCCGTTCCCGCCCGCCACGTCCTGGCCCCGGTGGAGGGCTGAGGCCGATGGACGGGGGAGAGGTCGTCGCCCGGGCGCTCGAGCGCCACGGCGTCGAGCGGCTCTTCGCCCTCTGCGGCGGCCACATCTCGCCGCTGCTGGTGGGGGCCAAGGCGCGCGGGCTGCGCGTGGTGGACGTGCGCGACGAGGCGAGCGCCGTCTTCGCCGCGGACGCCACCGCGCGGCTCACCGGCATCCCCGGCGTGGCGGCGGTGACCGCGGGACCCGGCGTCACCAACGCGGTGACGGCGATCAAGAACGCCCAGCTCGCCCAGTCGCCGGTGGTGGTCTTCGGCGGCGCCACCGCCACGGTGCTGCGCGGCCGCGGGGCGCTGCAGGACATCGACCAGCGCTCCCTGCTCGAGTCCGCGGTCAAGGCGGTGTTCGCCGCCGAGCGGGTGCGCGACCTGCCCGGCGTGGTGGGCGACGCCTTCGCGACCGCCGCCGCCGGCGTCCCGGGCCCGGTGTTCGTCGAGATCCCCGTGGACCTGCTGTACGGCGAGGAGCTGGTGCGCGGTTGGTACGGCGGCCGCCGCGGCGGCGGGATCGGCGGTTGGTTCCTGCGCCGCCTCCTGTCGCGCCACGTCGACCGCCTCTTCCGCGGCGCCGGGGAGGCGGCGGACGAGGTGCGCGAGGGCGGCGTGGTGCCGCTCCCCGAGCTCCCCGGCCCGGCGCCGGACGAGGTGCGTCGCGCCGTCCGCAGGCTGGGCCGCGCCCGGCGCCCGGTGCTGCTGGTCGGGGCGCAGGCGATGCTGGGCACGGGACGCGCCGGCGCCGCGGTGACGGCGGCGGCGCTGGCCGCCGCGGTCGAAGCGCTCGGGGTCCCCGTCTACCTCACCTCCGGGGCCCGTGGCCTGCTCGGGGCGGCCTCCGGGCTGCAGGTGCGCCACCGCCGGCGCGAGGCGCTGCGCCGGGCCGACCTGGTCGTCCTCGCCGGCGTGCCGGCCGATTTCCGCCTCGGCTACGGGCGCCAGATCGGACGGCGCGCGACGGTGGTCGCCGCCAACCTGTCGCGCCCCGAGATGCGCCGCAACCGGCGCCCCGATCTCGAGGTCCTGGCCCACCCCGGGCACTTCCTCGTCGAGCTGGCGCGCGGCGCGCAGCCGCCCGCCCGCCGCTGGCAGGGCTGGCGCGACGAGCTCGCCGAACGCGACCGCGAGCGCGACGCCGAGATCGAGCGCCAGGCCGGCGAGACCACCGCGGGCGTCAACCCCCTCCACCTGTGCCGCGAGCTCGAGCGCGCCATGGGCGACGACGCGGTGATCGTCGCCGACGGCGGCGACTTCGTCGCCACCGCCTCCTACGTGGTGCGGCCGCGCGGGCCGCTGTCCTGGCTCGATCCCGGCGCCTTCGGCACCCTGGGCGTGGGGGGCGGCTTCGCGATGGCGGCGGCCCTGGCCCGCCCGGGCTCCGAGATCTGGCTGCTCTGGGGGGACGGCTCGGCGGCCTACAGCCTGGCCGAGATCGACACCTGCGCGCGCCACGGCCTGGCGGTGATCGCCGTGATCGGCAACGACGCCGGCTGGACCCAGATCGCCCGCGAGCAGGTGGAGGTGCTGGGCGACGCGGTGGGCACCGAGCTGGCCCGCAGCGACTACCACCGGGTGGCGGAGGGGTACGGCGGCGAGGGGCTGCTGCTCGAGCGGCCCGAGGACGCACCCGCGGTGCTGGCGCGGGCCAAGGAGCTCGCCGCGGCCGGCCGGCCGGTGGTGGTCAACGCCTGGATCGGCCACACCGCCTTCCGCAAGGGCTCGATCTCGATGTGAGCCCGGCGCCGGCGGTCAGCCCGCGGCCGCCGACTCCAGGAAGCGCAGCGCGCGCACCCCGAACCAGCCGTAGGCCTCGCCGTCGACGAGGGCGGCGGCGAAGCCGCAGGCGGCGAGCCGCCCGCGCTCGCGGCCGAAGGGGTAGGGCTCGGTGGAGAAGAGCAGGACCGTGCGGGCCGGATCGAGCGCGTCGAGCTCCACCTCGGGGTAGGGCCCCGCTCGCGGCAACGGCGCCCGCCGGCAGCCCAGGTGGTCGAGCACCGACGCGATGAAGGTCCCGGGGCCGATCGCCATCAGCGGCCGGTCCCAGATCAGGTAGACCACCCGGTCGTGCGCCGCGCCGGGGCGGACGAGCCACTCGACCACCCCCGGCAGCTCTCCCGGCGGCCGGCCGGGCGCCGCCGGCGCCGCGGCCCGCCGTCGCCAGCGCGCGGCCCAGCCGCGCAGCCGTCCCGCGGCGGGCGCCTCGAGCCGGTCGGCCAGCCCGTCGAGCTCACGCCCCACGTCGTCCAGCGACCGCACGTGGGTGGCCAGCCAGGGCGCCGCCAGCCGCTCGGCGAGGCGCCGCGTGTTCTCCTCGCGGTCGAGCACCACGAGGTCGGGCGCGAGGGCGGCGATCCGCCGCGGGTCGACGCGCTTGGTGCCCCCGACCACGGGGATCGCCGCTACCCGCCCGGCCGGATGGACGCAGAAGCGGGTGCGGCCGACGACGTCGGCGCCCGCCTCGACCAGGGTCTCGGTCCACGACGGGACCAGCGACACGATCCGCACCGGCCCACCCTATCCCGCGCCGTGCCGGCGCCCGCAGGGGAGCGGCGGGGCGGCCGCCGGCCGGCCGCCGCCCCCGGGCGGTCTCAGGGGCTGCCGAGCCAGCGGGCCAGCCAGGCGAGCACGGTGTCGTGCCACTGGATGGAGTCGGCCGGCTGGACCACGAAGTGGCTCTCCTCGGGGAAGTAGAGCAGCTCCGAGGGGATGCCGCGCCGCTGCAGCGCGGTGAAGGTGGCGAAGGCCTGCGTCTCCGGCACCCGGTAGTCGTGGGCGCCGTGGACGACCAGCATCGGCGTCTGCCAGTTGCGGACGAAGTTCGCCGGGTTCTGCGCCTCGTGGCCCGCGGGGTTGACGAAGTAGGGCCCGGAGTGCTCCCACTCGGGGAACCACAGCTCCTCGGTGGAGTAGTACATCATCCGGTTGTCGAACAGGCCGTCGTGGTTGACCAGGCAGCGGAAGCGGTCGGGCCAGTTGCCGGCGATCCAGTTGATCATGTAGCCGCCGTAGGAGGCGCCGAGGGCACAGGCGCGCTCGCCGTCGAGCCACGGGTAGCGCGCCAGGGCGGCCGCCAGCCCCTTCTGCAGGTCCTCGAGCGGCTTGCCCCCCCAGTCGTCGCGGATGGCGTCGGTGAAGGCCTGCCCGTAGCCCGTCGAGCCGTGGAAGTCGATCATCACCACGCCGTAGCCGGCGCCGGCCTCGATCTGCGGGTTCCAGCGGTAGTGGAAGTCGTTGCCGAACGAGCCCTGCGGGCCGCCGTGGATGAGGAAGGCGACCGGGTAGCGGCGCCCCGCCGTGAAGCCGGCCGGCCGGACGACGTAGCCGTGGACGGTGTCGCCGCCGGCGCCGGGGAAGCTGAACTGCTCCGGCGTGCCCAGCTCGACGGCGGCGAGCTGCTCGCGGTTCAGGTGGGTGAGCTGCACCGGGTCGCCGCCGGCCGCCGGGACGCTGAACAGCTCGACCGGCGAGGTCATGGTGTCGCGGCCGAAGACGATGCGCGGTCCGCCGGCGCCCGCCACGACGTTCGGGTCGCGCACCGTCCCCTCGTGCACCAACTCGCGCACGGTGCCGCCGGCGACGTCGATGGCGAACAGCGACGTCTGTCCGAGGTTCGGGGCGGTGGCGAAGAGCGTGCGGCCGTCGGGCGAGAAGACGAGGCCGCCCGGCGAGCGGTCCCAGTCGGGGGCGGGCTCGCGGGTGGCGCCGCTGGCCAGGTCGCGCAGGCGGATGCGGAAGCGGTCCGCCTCGAAGCCGGCCCGCTCCATGGCCAGGTAGGCCAGGGTCCTGCCGTCCGGCGAGAAGACCGGGAGGCCGTCCCAGGCCGGGTTGTCGGCGGTCAGGTCACGCGGCGCCGCCGAGCCGTCCGCCGGCACCGCGTAGAGGTCGAAGTTCGTCGACCAGGCCTCCTCGCGGCCGGCATCGCGGGCGGTGAACACGAGGCTCCGGCCGTCGGGGGAGAAGGCGATCTCCTCGCCGCCGCCGAACGGCACCGACGGGGTGTCGGCCTCCATCCCCGGGGTCAGCTCGACGGCGTCGGTGGCCATGCCGCCGGCGGCCGGGACGGCGACCGTGAACAGGTGCGAGCGGCGGCCGTCCTCCCAGGTGTCCCAGTGGCGGAAGAGGAGCTGGTCGTAGAGGCGTCCGGTCGCCTTGTCGGCCGCGCGCGCGGCCAGCCGCTCGGCGGTGCAGGCGAGGGTGGTGCAGTCCGGGAAGACCTCGAGGGTGAGAGCCAGTCGCGAGCCGTCGGGCGACACCAGGAGCTGCCCCACGTCGAGCGGCAGGTCGGTCACCTGGCGGGCCTCGCCGCCCGCCAGGGGCAGCGCCCACACCTGGCTCGAGCCGGAGCGCCGCGACAGGAAGTACAGCAGCGACCCGTCGGGCGACCAACGCGGTTGGCTGTCGTTCTCCGCGGACGAGGTCAGCCGCCGTGGCGCCCCGGCGGCGGCGCCGGCGGCGTCGAGGTCGAGCAGCCACAGGTCGGTGCGGCCGCGGTCGGCCGCGAGATCGGTGGTGCGGACCACGAAGGCGACCCGCCCGCCGTCGGGGGAGACGCGCGGGTCGCTGATCCGCCGCATGGCCAACAGGTCGTGGACGTCGAAGGGGTGGGGGGCGGCCGCCGGGCTCGGCGCCGCCGTCAGCAGGGCGCCGAGCACGGCCGCCCCGAAGAGGGTCTTTCGCAGCATGGAAGGGTCTCCTGCCGTCGGTGGTGGACGTTCCGGCGCGCGGGCGCCGGGCTCGTTGGGGGACGCCGCGGACGGATCTCGGCGGCTCTTGTCCACAAAACGGTTGCGAGGCGAACTCTATATGGGTGGAGACCGTGCGAAGGGAGGGCCGTTGCCATACCCGAGGATGACACCGCCGATGCCGGGCGGGCTGCGCCTGCGCGCGGTGCAGCCGCTGACCGATCGCGACGGCCGTTCCTGCCCGCTGCTGTTCGACATCGAGCGCTCCCAGCTCGTCGGGGTGCCGGCGGACTTCCACCTCCACGCCCGCGAGGCGCTGGAGACCGGTGACCTCGACGACGACCTGTTCGGCTGGCTGGCGGCGGAGGATCTGCTGACCTACGAAGCGGCGCCGGCGCCGCCTCGCTGGCGGCCCGCCGGGGACCTCCCGGCCGGACTCGGGCGGGTGTGGTTCGGCGAGGACGAGGTCCACTGTCAGCCGGCGGTGGGTGGCGGGCGCGCCACCCTCGCGGCGCTCGCTTCGCTGCTGGGCAGCATCGACGGCGGGGCGCGGCTGGTCCTCCACCTCGCCGGGGAGGGCGGGTCGCCGGCGGCGCTGCGCGGCCTGGTGCGGGCGACGCGGCGGCTGGCGGGCCGCCGCGGGCGGCGGGTCGCCTTCGAGCTCACCACCGACGGCCGGCGGCTCACGGCGGCGACCGCCCGCGTGCTGGCGGAGCACGAGATCCTGGTGCGCCTGACCCGCGAGCACGCCGCCGCCCTCGACCTGCTGCTCGCCCACCTCCCGGACCGCACGACGCTGTGTGTGGCGCTCGACACCGGCGACCGCCTGGCGGGGCTGTGGCGCCGCGCCGCCTCCCGCGGAGTCCGCCGGCTGCACGCCGTGAAGGTGGCGGACCGGCCGCCGGCCGCCGGCACCACGCCCGCGGCGGAGCTGCACCTGTTCCGCCGTGACCTGTTCGCGATCGCCGACGCGACCTTCGAGGCCCTCGCCGCCGGCCAGGTCCCCGAGCCGCTCTACGAACCGCTCGCCCGCGTGGTGCGGCGGCAGCTCTCCGGGCGGCCCGCGGCGGTCGGAGCGGGCGGCTCGGCCGGCTACCTCGGCTTCCTCGCCGCCGGCGGCCTGCTCCCGCTGCTCGGCCCGGGAGCCCCGGGGCGTCCGGCGGTCGGCGGCGCGGCGGACGCGGAGGAGGGCTGCCGCGGCTGCTGGGCACGCCGTCTCTGCGAGCGCAGCCGCGGCTGCGTGGCGGCGGACTGCGGCGGCGCCCGCCCGCTGCCCGGCCCGGTGCGCTGCGAGTTCTGGCGCGCCGAGGTCGAGGTCGGGCTGCTGCTCTACCACCGTCTCGAGCGGGCCGATCCGGCGTCCTTCCTCGGCCTGACGCAGCAGCGCCCGGACGAGCCGCTGTTCGATCCCTATCCCTTCTCGGGAGGCGGCGAGCTCGAGGCCTGCTGAGCGGGCCGCCGCGCTCCCGGCGCGGCCGGACTGGCACGCTTCTTCCAAACGTCCTGAGGTCCGGTCCCTTCTGCGCGCCGCCGCCCTGCGCCGCCCGTGGGGAGGTCGTCTCCCCCGCGGCGGGCGGGGTGGCCGCCGAGGAGGCCGGATCTGACAAGCGCCATGTAAGAAAGACCGACCCCCCGGGGTCGAAGGGGACGGGAGCCGTCGGGATGATCCACCTCGTGGTAGCGCACGCGGCCGAGGCGCGCCCGCTGGCGGCGCGCTACGGGTTGCGCGAGGTCGCCGGGCCCGGCGACCTGCCCCTGTTCCGCGGCGACGGCATGGCGCTGGCCGTGTCCGGCCCCGGCAAGCTGCGGACCGCGGCCGCTGCCGGCTACCTCTTCGCCGCCGCCGGCGGCGTGCGCGACGCGGCGTGGTTGAACCTCGGGATGGCCGGGCACGCCGAGCTGGCGATCGGCCAGGCCCTGCTCGCCCACAAGGTCAGCGACGCCGGCTCGGGGACCTGCTGGTACCCGCCGATGGCGTTCGAGCCGCCCTGTCCCACCGCGGCGGTGCTCACCGTCGACCGGCTCGAGCAGGATTACGAGGGCGAGAGGCTCTACGACACCGAGGCGGCGGGCTTCTTCGCGGCCGCCGGGCGTTTCGCGACCAGCGAGCTGGTCCACGCCTGCAAGATCGTGATCGACAACCACGGCGCCACCCTGGGAGAGGTCTTCACCGACGCGGTGATGGAGGACCTCGTGGCGGCGCGGCTGAGCCTCACCGACGGCCTGCTCGCGGAGCTGCGCGGGCTCTCGGAGGAGGTGCGCCGCCGGCGGCGGGAGGGCCGGGCCCGGCACGCCGAGGGGGCAGCGTGATCTACGTCGAGGACGAGGTGGCGGGCCACTGGCGCACCCACGAGATCTGCAGCCGGCTGCCCGACGCCGTGCGCATCCCGTGCGGCCGGGTGGCCGACGTCTTCGCCCGCGAAGCGCAGGACTTCCGGCTGCAGAAGCGGCGTCCGGGTCTGGTGCTGGGACGCCGCGAGGAGGGGCTGGTGCACCGCGGCGCCGCCCGGCTACGCCTTCGGCGCGCGCCGGAACTTCGCCTTCTCCACCATGCTCAACTGCATCTACGACTGCCGGTTCTGCTACCTGCAGGGCCGGCACCGCTCGGCGAGCTACGTGGTGTTCGTCAACTACGAGGACTTCCAGCGCGAGATCGCCGCCCGCCTGGCCGAGGCGCCGGAGGAGGACGCCTGGTTCTTCTCCGGGGTCGACTGCGACAGCCTCGCCTTCGAGCCGGTGACCCGCTTCGCCCGCAGCTTCCTGCCCTTCTTCGCCGCCCGACCCCGTGCCTGGCTCGAGCTGCGCACGCGCTCCACGCAGATCCGCTCGCTGCTCGACGCCGAGCCCTTCCCCAACTGCGTGACCGCCTTCAGCGTCACCCCGCCGGAGGTGGCGGCGCGCCTCGAGCACCAGACGCCGGCCGTCGAGCGCCGGCTGGCCGCCGCGGCCCACCTGCAGGAGGCCGGTTGGGCGGTGGGCCTGCGCATCGATCCCCTGATCTGGCACGACGGCTTCCGCGAGAGCTACCGCCGCCTGTTCGCCGACGCCTTCGCCCGGCTCGACGGCGGACGGCTCCATTCGGTGTCGCTGGGCCCGTTCCGCCTGCCGCACGGCGGCTGGCGTCGGATCGTGGAGATGTACCCCGAGGAGGAGCTCTTCCAGGGGCCGCTCGAGGAGCGCGGGGGCGTCGTCGGCTTCCGCCGCGAGCTCGAGGACGAGATGCGCGCTTTCTGCCTCGAGGAGCTGCGCCGGCACGTCCCCGAGGAGGCCCTGTTCCCCGATGCCGTCAGCCTCTGAGAGGCCCCCCGAGCGCGGCCTCGATCGGCCGTCGGATCGTCTATAGTAGGCCGTCGGCCCGGCGGCCGGCGAGGGGAAGACCATGTGCGGCATCATCGGCATCCTCGGTCCCGAGGTGGGTTCCCACGGCTCCGAGCGCGCCGCGGCGATGCTCGACACCCTGGACCATCGCGGCCCCGACGGCGCGGGCCTGGTGAGCTCCGCGGGCTGCGTCCTCGGGCTGCGCCGCCTCGCCATCATCGACGTCCCGGCGCCGGCCGCCCCGTTCCGCAACGAGACCGGCACCGTCTTCTGCGTCTGCAACGGCCAGATCTACAACAGCGAGGAGCTGCGCGCCGAGCTCGAGGCACGTGGCCACCGGTTCCGCACCCACGTCGACACCGAGGTGGTGCTGCACCTCTGGGAGGAGCACGGCCCGGCCCTGGTCGACCGCCTCGACGGCATGTTCGCCTTCGCGGTGTGGGACTCCGAGCGCCGCACGCTGCTGCTCGGGCGCGACCGCGCCGGCGAGAAGCCGCTGTTCTACTGGCACGAGGGCGACCACCTGCTGTTCGCCTCCGAGCTGCGGGCGCTGCTCGCCCACCCCCGGGTGACGGCGCGGCTCGACCCGGTCGCCCTGACCCGCTACCTGGCCCACGGCTTCTTCCCGGCGCCCCGCTCGCCGCTGCGCGGCATCCACAAGCTGCCGGCGGCGCACGTGCTGGTGGCGCGCGAGGGACGGGTGGAGGTGTCGCGCTACTGGGACCTCGCCGACTGGTTCGCCGAGCCCGGCGCCACCGACCGCCGCTCGGCGGCGGAGCTGTCGGCCGAGCTCGACGCCCGCCTGCTCACCGCGGTGCGGGGGCGCTCGCGCAGCGACGTGCCGTTCGGAGTCTTCCTGTCGGGCGGCATCGACTCGTCGAGCGTGCTCGCCTACCTGCACGAGATCCACGGCACCGGGGTGCCGGCCTTCTCCATCGGGCACACCGACGCCGCCTTCGACGAGGCCTCCTTCGCCGCCGAGACGGCGCGTCACTTCGGGGCCGACTTCCACCAGCTCGTCCTCGGGGAGAGCGACCTCGAGGAAGGGCTCGCGGTGGTGGGCCGGGAGATGGACGAGCCGCTGGCCGACGCCTCCACCCTCCCCACCTACCTGCTGTCGCGCTTCGCCCGCGAGCGCGTGAAGGTGGTGCTCTCCGGCGAGGGGGCGGACGAGCTCTTCGGCGGCTACCCGACCTACCTCGGCCACCGGGCGGCCGACCTGCTCGAGCACCTGCCGGCGGCGCTGCGGCACGGCGCGGTCCGCGGCCTGCGGCGCCTGACGCCGGTGTCGATGGGCAACGTGGCGCTCGACTACCTGGTGCAGCTCTTCGCCGGCGGGCTCGACCGCCCGCGCCTCGAGCGGCACCACGCCTGGTTCGGCACCGTCCATCCGGACCGCCTGCCGGGATTGCTGTCGCCGGCGCTGCGCGAGGCGCTGGGAGCGGCGGAGCTGGCCCTGCCGTTCGCGCTCGGCGGCCCCCACCGCGCGCTGCCCGACCCGCTGGCGGAGCTGCTCTACACCGACTTCACCCTCTACCTGCAGGACGACCTGTTGACCAAGGTGGACCGCGCCAGCATGCTCGCCTCTCTGGAGGCGCGGGCGCCCTTCCTCGACCACGAGCTGGCGCAGTTCGTCGCCGGCATCCCGTCGCGCTGGAAGGTGCGCCGCCTGACCACCAAGGCGATCCTGCGACGGACGGTGCGGCGGCGGCTGCCCCCCGCGGTGCTGTCGCGCCGCAAGCGGGGCTTCAACATCCCCTTCTCGCGTTGGGTCCTGCACGGTCTCGGGGACACCCTGCGCCGGCGCTTCTCGCCGGAGCGGGTGGCGGCGCGCGGGCTGCTCTCGTCCGCCGGTGTCGAGCAGCTCCTCGCCGAGCACCAGGCGCGGGTGGCCGACCACCGCAAGCCGCTCTTCGCCCTGCTGGCGCTCGACCTGTGGTGCGACCGCACCTTCGGGGACGGCGCCGCCGTGCCCTGGGAGGAGGCGCCGAGGGCGGCCCTCCTCTCCGCCCCGGCCGCGGCGTCGTGACCCCCCGGCGCCTGGTCCTCGCCCTGGCGGCGCTGCTCTTCCTGTGGAACCTGGGAGGCCACGACCTGTGGGCCCCCGACGAGCCCTACTTCGCCGAGGGTGCCCGCGAGATGGTGGTCGACGGGCAGTGGTGGGTGCCCCACGTCAACGGCGTCATCACCACCGACAAGCCGCCGCTCTTCTTCTGGTCGATCGCCCTGCTCTCGTTGCCGGCCGGCGCCGTGGGTCCCTGGGCGGCGCGCCTGCCGTCGGCGCTCGCCGCGCTCGGCACGCTGCTGCTGGCGATGCGGCTGGGGCGCCGCTGGTTCGGCGCGCGGGCGGAGTGGCTGACCGGCGTCGTCCTCGCGACCACGTTGATGTTCTGGGACAAGGCCCGCTGGAGCCAGATCGACGCCCTCCTCTGCCTGCTGATCTGGGTGGCGCTGACCGCTTTCACCGCCTGGCGCGCCGGCGAGGCGGACGGCCGCCGCGCCGGCCTGCTCTTCTGGCTTGCCGCCGCCCTCGCCGTGCTCGCCAAGGGACCGGTGGGCTTCCTGCTGCCGCTGGGGATCGCGCTCTGCACGCTGGCCGTGGACCGGCGGCTCCGCGACTGGCGCCGCTTCGCGCCCTGGTCCGGGCCGCTGCTGTTCGCGCTGATCGTGGCGGCGTGGATGGCGGCGGCCACCCTGGGCAGCGGCGGAGCGTACTCGGTGTGGGGCGCGCTGCAGGAGCACTTCATCAACCGGGGGCTGCACGGCATGCACCACCGCCAGCCGCCCTGGTACTTCCTCGAGGTGCTGCCGGTGCAGCTGCTGCCCTGGTCGGGCCTGGTCCCCGGCGCGCTGCTCCTCGCCTGGCGCCGCCGTGGGCCGGGCGACCGCTTCCTGCTCGTCGCAGCGCTCTTCGTGGTGGTGTTCTTCTCGATCTCCACCGAGAAGCGCGAGCTCTACGCCCTGCCGGCGGTGCCCGCCTTCGCCCTGCTCGTCGCCGCGCTCGTCGACGCCGTCGCCGCGCCGCGCCGCGCGGCGGGAGCGCTCGTCGACCGCCGCTGGCTGCTCGGCGGGCAGGCGGTGGTGGGCGGGTCGCTGGCGCTGGCGGGCGCGGCGCTGCCCTTCGTCGCCCGCGGCCGGGAGGAAGCGCCCTGGTGGATGGCGGCGGCCCTCGCGGCGGTGCTGCTCGCGGCGGGGCTCGCCACCCTGTGGGCCTGCCGCCGGGGCGACGGCCTGCGCGCGGCCCTGGCGCCGGCCGCCGGCCTCGCCGTCGGCTACCTGTTCGCGGTCACCTTCCTCTACCCGGCGCTCGAGGGGCGCAAGTCGGCCCGCCCGTTCGCCCGCACCCTGGCGGCGGCCAGCGCCGCCTCGCGCGCCGCCGGGCACCGCGTGCTGGCGGTGGACCTGAGCAACCTCCCCGAGGCGTTCGCCTTCTACAGCGACGGCGTCTACACCGTGGAGACGAACGACCCGGAGCGGCTCGCCGAGCACCTGCGGCAACGCGACGAGGTGTGGGCGGCGACCAGCCGCGCCGCCTTCGACCGCCTGCCGGCCGGGCTGCGGCGGCGCGCCGCCGTGGCCGCGGAGACCCACCTCGCCTCCCGCGACGTCCTGCTGGTGAGCAACCGCGGGCCGGTGGCGGCGCGCTGAGCGGCGGGCCCCGGATGCGGACCCTCGCCGCCGCCACGGTCGTCGTCGTCGGGCTTGGTCGCCGCGGCGCTCTGGTGGGGACGGAGCGCGGAGACCGGGCCGGTGCGGGCGCGCCTCGCGGTGGCGGAGTCGCTGCGCGGCGCCGGCCCGGCGGGGACCGCCGGCTTCGCGCGGGCGACCGGGCCGCGGGACTTCTCGTTCCCCGCCGACCACGGTCCGCACCCCGACTTCCGCATCGAGTGGTGGTACTTCACCGGCAACCTGGCGACCGCCGACGGGCGCCGGTTCGGCTACCAGCTCACCGTCTTCCGCCGCGCCCTGGCGCCGCCGGGCGCGGCGGACGAGCGCGGCTCCGACTGGGCGACGCGCCAGGCCTACATGGCGCACCTGGCGCTCACCGACGTCGGCGGCCGCCGCTTCCGCGCCTTCGAGCGCACCGCCCGCGGCGCCGCCGGCCTCGCCGGGGCGCGGGCACGACCCTTTCGCGTCTGGGTCGGGAGCTGGCGGGCGACGGGACCGCAGGCGCCCGGCGGCCAGGCTCCGGGCGCGGCCGGCGGCGTCTTCCCGATGCACCTCGCCGCCGCCCAGGCGGACGTGGCGATCGACCTGGAGCTCGCCACCGCCAAACCGCCGGTCCTCCAGGGTGACCGCGGACTGTCGCGGAAGGGCCCGGGCCCTGGCGACGCTTCCTACGCCTACTCGCTGACCCGGCTGCCGACCCGCGGCGCGGTGACGGTCGGCGGGCGCCGCTTCGCCGTCAGCGGAACGAGCTGGCTCGACCGCGAGTGGAGCACGTCGTTGCTCGGCCCGGGAGAGACCGGGTGGGACTGGTTCGCGCTGCAGCTCGACGACGACCGCGAGGTGGTGGCCTGGCGGATCCGCGGCCGCGGCGCCCCGGACCGCCTCGACGAGCTCGCCCTGGTCGAGCCCGACGGCGCGCTCCGCCGCCTCGAGACGGCGGGCGCCCGTCTCCGCGCCACCCGCGCCTGGACCTCGCCGGCGGGGGAGCGGGTGCCCGTGGGCTGGCGGCTCTCCGCCCCCGAGGCCGGCCTCGACCTGGCCGTCGCGGCGCTGCTCGACGACCAGGAGCTCGACCTGTCGTTCCGCTACTGGGAGGGCGCGGTGGCGGTGCGCGGCCGCCTCGGGGATCGGCCGGTCACCGGCCGGGGATACGCCGAGGTCACCGGCTACGGCGGCGGCTGACCGCGGCGGCAGGGGCGGCGCGTCAGCGCGGGCCCGGGCCGCGGAAGCGGGCCTCCACCTCCGCGACGTCCTCGGCGGCGTGGTAGGCGGCGGCCTGCTCGTGGAGGCCGGGGCGGGTGTAGACCTCGGCGCGCGGGTGCTCCAGCGCGTCGGCGATCACGGCGGCCACCTCCTCCACCGGCTGGGCCGCCGGCAGGCTCCGCGAGTCGGGGCCGCCGTGCAGAGCGCGGTTGCCGAAGTCGGTGGCCACCACCCCGGGGAGGACGAGGGTCACGGCGATCCCCGGGTCGGTCTCGCGCAGCTCCATGCGCAGGTTGGCGGTCAGCGAGCCGAGGGCCGCCTTGGCGGCGCTGTAGGCCGAGCGGATGCCGGCGAAGGGCACCTTGCCGAGCATCGAGGAGACGTTCACGACGTGGCCGCGACCCTGCTTCCGGAACACCGGCAGCACCGCCTGGACGCCGTAGAGCGGCGCCTTGGTGTTGAGGAGGAACATCTCGTCGAGGTCGTCGTCGGTCAGCTCGGTCACCGGCCGGCTGATGCCGCGGCCGGCGTTGTTGACCCAGGCGTCGATGCGGCCGCGGGCGGCGAGGGCCGTCTCGACGATGCGCGCGTTGTCCTCGCGCCGGGTGACGTCCGCCACCACGCTCAGCGCCGCTTCGCCGGCCGCCCGGCGCGCCGCCCCGAGCTCGCGCTCGCGGCGCGCCGCCAGCACGGGAACGCCGCCGCGGCGAGCGATCTCCACCGCCAGCGCCGCGCCGATCCCGGAGCTCGCACCGGTCACCACCACCACGTTGCCGTCCATGGCCACGAGTCTACCCGGGGCTCCCGGCGGCGCGCCGGCGGTGGCGGCGGACCTTGGCGCGGTTGCCGCAGACCTGCATGTCGCACCAGCGCCGGCTGCGGTTGCGGCTGCGGTCGAGGAACAGCCAGGCGCAGGTGTCGGCGTCGCACTCGCGCACCCGGTCGCGGTCGGCGCCGGCGAGCAGCTCGGCGGCGGCGCGCGCCAGCGGCCACGCCGGACGCTCGAGGTCGCTCCCCTCCCAGGACCAGGCGAAGCCGTCGCCCGCCGGCTCCAGGCGGAGGTGGGGCAGGGCACGGGCCAGCCCGCGGTTGAGCGCCGCCATCGCCGCGGCCGGCGGCGCCCCGCCCGCCGCCACCGCGGCGAAGACCGCGAAGATCCCCTCGCGCAGCGCGATCGCCTCGGCGTGCGCGGCCGCGGCGGCCGCCGGGTCGGCCGCGGCGGCGGCCGCGAGCTCCACGGCGCGAGGTGCGTCGAGGGTGCCGGCGGCGAGCGACCACTCCAGCAGCGACGCGTAGGTCGGCAGGTCGTCGCGCGACGGCGGCGACCGGCGGCCGGAGAGCGTGTTGGCGAAGTCGAGGGCGGGGTGGCCGCCCGTCAGGTCGAAGCGGGTCAACGTGAAACCTCCAAAAACATCTTGACAGGTTAGGTCGGGTGCGTCTAGGATGTAACCATCAAGATGTAAAACGACGGTTATGCACGAGGAGATTCCCATGGAGACCGAACGGATCGACGAGCAGGCGCGGCGGATCTTCGGCGGCGAGGCGTGGCACGGTCCCTCGCTGGACGAGGCGCTCGACGGGGTGACGGCGGAGATGGCGGCGGCGCGTCCCCTCCCCGGCGCCCACTCCATCCACGAGGTCGCCCTCCACCTGGCGACCTGGCACCGCGAGGTGGCGCGACGGCTGCGTGAAGGGACCCGCCGGGACGTGCCGGCGGCGGAGGACTGGCCCACTCCTCCGGCCGGCGAGGCAGGGTGGCGGCGCACCCGCGAGGAGCTGGCGGCGAGCCGCGCGGCGCTGCGGGCGGCGCTCGGTGGCCTCGAGGACGGCGCCCTCGACCGCCCCCTGGCCGGCCGCGAGACGACCCTCTATCACGAGGTGCACGGGGTGCTGCAGCACGCCGCCTACCACGCCGGGCAGATCGTCCTGCTGCGGCGGGGGCTGGGGCGATGACCGGGGCGGCCGCGGCCGCCGCCGCCGGGGGCTCGGTGCGCGACGAGCTGATCGTCCGGCGGCGGCGCCTGGAGGTCGCTCCGGCCGACGCCGACCCGGCGATCGCCCGCCTGCTCGCCGAGGTCGACGGCGCCCTCGCCCGCCTCGACGCCGGGACCTTCGGGCGCTGCCTCCACTGCGGCGTTCCGGTCGAGCCCGAGCGGCTCGCGGCGGACCCGCTGGAGAGCCTGTGCCTGGAGTGCCTGGACGCCGACCAGCGCCTGGCGCTGGAGCGCGACCTCGCGCTCGCCGGCCGGGTGCAGCGCGCCCTGCTGCCGCCGCGGTCGGCCGCCGGCGGGTGGGAGGTGGACTACCTCTACCAGCCCGCCGGCCCGGTCAGCGGCGACTACTTCGACGTCCTGCCGCCGGACGGGGCCGGCGACGTCCACTTCGTGCTCGCCGACGTGGCCGGCAAAGGGGTGGCGGCGTCGCTGCTGACCTCGCACCTGCACGCCCTCTTCCGCAGCCTGCTGCCGGCGGGCGGCCCCCTGGCCGAGGTGGTTTCGCAGGCCAACCGGCTGCTCTGCGAGTCCACCCTGCCGAGCAGCTACGCCACCCTGGTGTGCGGTCGCGCCGCCGCCGACGGAACGGTCGAGCTGGTCAACGCCGGGCATCTGCCGCCACTGGTCGCCGGCCCGGGGGCGGCGCGGGCGGTGCCGGGCGGCGGGTTGCCGATCGGGCTCTTCCGCGGTGCCAGCTACGCCGCCGTCCGCCTCGCCCTGGCGCCGGGGGAGACGCTGCTGCTGTTCACCGACGGTGTCTCGGAGGCGGTGGGCGCGGGCGGGCGCGAGTACGGCCGCGAACGCCTGGCGGCGGTGGTCGCCGCAGTGCCGCCGGCGGCCAGCGGCGAGCTGCTGCGCCGCTGCGCCGACGACCTCGCCGCGCACCGTGGCGGCCGGCCTGCCGGCGACGACGTGACGCTGCTCGCGGTGCGCCGCGGCTACTCGGTGCGCAGCGCGTCGGCGGGCGGCGTCCGCGCCATGCGCCAGGCCGGGTAGAGGCCGGCGAGCAGGGCCGCCCCCAGAGCCAGGGCCACCGCCTCGACGAGGAGGTGGGGAGGCACGTTCATGTGCAGGGTCCAGCCGAACGAGCGGCGGTTGATGACGAAGATCATCACCGCCGCCAGCAGCAGCCCCACCGGCAGCGAGAGGAGGCCGGCGGCGAGCCCCATCAGGCCCGTCTGGGCGGTCACCAGGCGCCACAGCTGGCCCGGGGTCATGCCGTTGGCCCGCAGCACCGCGAGCTCGCGGCCGCGCTCGAGCTCGAGGGCCATCAACGCGCTGACCACCCCGATGCCGGCCACCAGCCCGGCGAGCAGCCGCAGGACCCCGGTGATCAGGAAGGTGCGGTCGAAAACGGCGAGCGAAGCCTGGCGCAGCTCGCGGCTCGACTCGATCACGAGGACGGCACCGGGCCCCGCCGCCCGCCGCAGCCCCGGCGCCACCGCGGCGGCGTCGACCCCCGGCGCCAGCGTCAGGGCGAAGCCCGACACCCGACGGTCGTCCCAGAAGCGCTCCCAGGTGGGGCGGGTCATCAGGACGATGCCCTGGTCCGAGGCGTAGCTGGCGTAGACCCCGGCGACCGGGAAGGCGTGGGCCCCGCGGTCGGTGGGCAGGCGCAGCCGGTCGCCGGGGGCCAGGTGCCGCCGCCAGGCGAGCGGTTCGGAGACCAGGACGGCGCCGGAGGCCAGCGCGGCGGGGACCCGGCCCGGATCGCCGGCCAGCACCTCGAGGCGGCGCAGGGCGGCGCGGTCGGGCGGCACCACCACCACCCGCGTGGTGCGGCCCGCGAGGTCGACGATCTCGGCCCGCCGCACCGAGCTCACCGCGGTCACGCCGGGGACGGCCGCGAACGCCCGGCCCAGCGCCGGCTCGAAGGGGGCGGCGGCGAAGACCGTGGCGCCGCCGGCGGCCGGCGCCGAGACGTAGGCGTCCGCCGACAGGGCGCCGCGCAGCCAGCGCTCCACGGTGCCGCGGAAGCTGCTCACCATCACCCCGACGCCCACGGTGACCGAGACGGCCACGGCGAGCGCCGCGATCGCCACCCCGGTGCGCGACAGCGAGGCGGCGACGCCGCGGGCGGCCAGCGCGCCGAGGACCCCGAAGGCGCGGCGGGCCGGTCCCGTGGCCAGCCGCATCAGCCCCAGGGTGGCGGCCGGCGCCAGCAGGGCGCAGCCGACGATCAGCGCGAACAGCCCGGCGAAGGCGGGGACCAGGGCGCGGACCGGCAGGGCGAGGGCCGCCGCGCCGGCGGCGAGCAGCAGCGCCGCGGCGGCCGCCCGGCGCGGCAGCGTCCGCCGTACCCGCCCTTCGAGGCCGGAGCGCAGCCGCGCGGCGTGCGGCGGCGTGGTGCTCGCCTCCCAGGCGGGTAGGGCGGCGGCGGCGAGCGTGGCGCCGAGGCCGAGCGCGGCGCCGAGCGCCAGGCTGGCCGGCGACACCGCGAGGTCGCGCACCGAGACCACGAAGTAGAGGTCGTTCAGCGTACGGGTGACCAGCCGCACCATGCCGCGCCCGAGGAGCACGCCGAGGGCCAGGCCGGCGGCGGTGCCGACCACGGCCACCGCCGCCGCCTCCCCGAGGACGAGGCGGAACACCTGCCGGCGGGTGACGCCGAGGCAGCGCAGGGTGCCCAGCAGGCCGCGTCGCTGGACGACGGAGAAGGTCATCGAGTTGTAGATCAGGAAGAGCCCGCAGACCAGGGCGAGCAGGGAGAGCGCGGTGAGGTTGAGGCGGAAGGCGCGGGTCATCTCGGCGCTGCTCCGCGAGCGCGCGCCGGCGGCGACGAGCCGGGCGCCCGGGGGCAGCGCGCCGCGCAGGCGGCGCAGCATGGCCGCCCCCGCCGGCCCGGGGGGCACGGCGAGGTCGATCCGGCTGAGCCGTCCCGGCCGGCGCAGCAGCTCCTGGGCGGTGGCGACGTCGACGACGGCCAGGTCGGTCAGGGCGCGCCGCGACAGCTCGTCGGCCGGGTCGAGCAGCCCGGCGACCCGGAGGCGGGTGGCGCGGCCGTCCACCTCGACCGGCAGCTCGTCGCCCGGCGCCACCCCGAGCTCGCGGGCGGTGGGCGCGGGCAGCAGGGCGGCGCCGCGCCGGGTGAGGAAGGCCGCCAGCTCGTCGCCGGCCGCGCCCCCACCGCCCGTCCACGGGCGGAAGGGGGCCTCGGCGAACGGGTCGACGCCGAGCAGGCGGAGGGCGCGACGCCCTCCCGGCCCGTCCACGGTCGCCCAGCCCTCGACCACCGGGGCGGCCTCCGCGACGTCGAGGTCGACCACCAGGCGCCGGTAGAGGGCGTCGGGCAGCCCGCCGGGCCCGCCCGTCACCCGGTGGGTGGCGCGGCCGACCACGCTCGCGGTGGCGAGGGCGAAGGCGCGCTCGGCGCTGCGGTTGGCGAGGTCGATCGACACCACGACGGCGACGCCGAGGGCCACCCCGAGGGCGGCGAGCGCCACCTGGGCCGGATGGCGGCCGAGGGTCCGCAGGCTGCTGCGGGCGAGGAGGCTCATGCCGTCCGGTCCCGGGGCGGCGGCTCCTCGACGAGCCGGCCGCCCTCGATGCGCAGCATGCGGTCGGCGAGCCCGATCACCTCCGGGGCGTGGGTCGCCATCAGCAGGGTCTTGCCGGCGCGGCGGGTGAAACGGTCGAGAAGGTCGAGCACCGCCAGCCCGGTGTCGAGGTCGAGGTTGCCGGTGGGCTCGTCGGCGAGGACGAGCTCGGGGTCGTGGGCGAGGGCCCGGGCCACCGCCACCCGCTGCTGCTCGCCGCCGGAGAGGCGGTCGGGAAACTCGCCGGCCCGGTCGGCGAGCCCCACCTCGTCGAGGAGGCCGCGCGCCCGCTCCCGCTCGGCCGCCGCCACCCGCCCGGCCAGCTCCAGCGGCAGCAGCAGGTTCTCCTCGACGGTGAGGGTGGGGAGCAGGTTGAAGAACTGGAAGACGAAGCCGA
This sequence comes from uncultured Acidobacteriota bacterium, assembly GCA_963843275.1. Classification (GTDB taxonomy): domain Bacteria; phylum Acidobacteriota; class Thermoanaerobaculia; order Multivoradales; family JBCCEF01; genus CAWJJM01. The sequence continues at coordinate 210,028 of CAWJJM010000012.1, forward strand.
TGGCGCGGCGCCGGAAGAGGGTCCGCTCGCGCTCGGAGAGCGCCGAGAGCCGGCGCCCGGCGACCTCGACCTCGCCGGCGGTCGGCGGGTCGAGGCCGCCCACCAGGTTGAGCAGCGTCGACTTCCCCGAGCCGCTGCGCCCCACCAGCACGACCAGCTCGCCGGCGGCGATCTCCGCGTCGACGCCGACGAGCACCCGGCGCTCCCGGCCGGCCTCGCCGTAGGTCTTCGACAGGCCGGACAGGCGGACGATGGGAGCGCGGGCCACGGCCCGCGCATGCTAGCGGAAAGCGCCACCGGGTCCGCCGCTCCGGCGGCGGTCGGCGCGGCCGGCCGGAGGGTTAGACTCTGCGGACACGGACGCGAGGAGGCTGCGATGGACGAAGCGCCGGAGATCGGCACCCTCGGCTGGCTGGACCTGACGGTCGACGACGCGCCGCGGGTGCGCGACTTCTACCGCCGGGTGGTCGGGTGGACGGCGAGCGAGGTGGACATGGGGGACTACGCCGACTACACCATGAGCCTGCCGCAGTCCGGAACCGCCGTCGCCGGCGTGTGCCACGCGCGCGGCGCCAACGCCGGCCTGCCGCCGCAGTGGCTGGTCTACCTGGTCGTCGAAGACCTCGACGCCAGCCTGGAGGCGGTCCGCGAGCTCGGTGGAACGCTGCTGGCGCCGCCGCGCAACGCCGGCGGCCAGGGACGCTACGCGGTGGTCCGCGACCCGGCCGGCGCCGCCGTCGCCCTCTACGAGCCCGCGCTCGCGGCCTGAGCGGGCGCCCACCGGGGCCGCTCAGCGGAAGGCGTAGTAGGCGGCGAGCAGCACCGCCAGCCCGCCCATCAGGGGGTGGATCTCGCGCCAGCGGCCGGTGAGCAGGCGGATCGCCACCCAGGCGAGGATGCCGAAGGCGATGCCGTTGGCGATCGAGGCGGTGAAGGGCATCCCCACCACGGTGAGGAAGGCGGGCACGGCCTCGTCGGCGCGGTCCCACTCGAGGTCGCGGGCCCCCGCCATCATCAGGGCGCCGACGATCACCAGGGCCGGGGCGGTGGCGGCCGTCGGGATGGCGACCAGCAGCGGGGTGACGAACAGCGCGGCGCAGAACAGCCCCGCCACGGTGACCGCGGTGAGCCCGGTGCGGCCGCCTTCCTCGATCCCGGTCGACGACTCCACGTAGGTGGTCACCGTGCTGGTGCCGAGCAGGGCGCCCACCGTGGTGCCGATGGCGTCGGCGGCGAAGGCGCGGCCGGCACCCGGCAGGTCGCCGCGGGCGTCGGTGAAGCCCGCCAGCCGTCCCACACCGAGCAGGGTGCCGGCGGTGTCGAAGAAGTCGACGAACAGGAAGGCCAGCACCACCGGTACGATCGCCGGGGTGGCGAGGGCGCCCAGGTCGAGCGCGCCCAGCGTCTCGCGCGGCAGGTGCGGCAGGCTGAAGACCCCGGCCGGTCCCGGCTCGAGGCCGGACAGCCAGGCCACCGCGGTGACCGCCGCGATGCCCAGGAACAGGGCGCCGCGGACCCGCCGGGCCAGCAGCACCGCCATCACCAGGAGTCCCCCGAGGGCGAGCAGCGGCGGCGGCTGCCGCAGGTCGCCCAGCGTCACCAGGGTGGCGGGGTCGGCCACCACGATCCCCGCGCCCTCCAGGCCGAGCAGGGCGAGGAACAGGCCGATGCCGCTCATCGTGGCGATCTTGATCGGGGTGGGGATGGCGCGGACGAGCGCCGTGCGCGCGCCGACCGCGACCAGCAGCAGGAAGAGCAGGCCCTCGGCGAAGACCGCCGCCAGGGCGAGCTGCCAGGAGACGCCCATGCCGCGCACCACCCCGAACGCGAAATAGGCGTTCAGGCCCATCCCGGGGGCGAGGGCGAAGGGGAGGTCGGCCCACAGGCCCATCACCAGGGTGGCGACGGCCGAGGCGAGCGCCGTCGCCACCGCCACGTCGTCCGCCGGCATACCGGCCTGGGAGAGGATGCGGGGGTTGACGAAGAGGATGTAGGACAGGGTGAGGAAGGTCACCGCGCCCGCCCGCAGCTCGGTCGCCACGGTGGTGCCGCGCTCGCGCAGACGGAACACCCGTTCCAGCACCCGCCCCCCTTTCGCGGGGATCGTACCCCGCGGCGCGGGGGGGAGGTGAGGTGTGGGCCGCCGGCACCGCGCGGTGCCGGCGGCAGGGGGGTCAGCCGGCGGCGCGCCGGCGGCCGATCTCGGTGGTCAGATACGCGTCGCCGAAACGTTCGACGAGTCCGGCGTCGGCCAGCTCGCGCAGGCTGGCGCGGACCTGGAACAGGGGCCGGGCGAGCTGCCGGGCGATGTCGTCCGGCAGCAGCGGCTGGCTCAGCAGGTCGAGCAGGTCGAGTGCGGCGCCGGTCAGGGTGCCGTCGCTGGTCAGGCAGGCCATGGCGCGCCTCAGATCGCCTTCTTGCAGAGGTACCAGTCGACGCACTCGGCGCCGGCGTCGGCGCTGCGCTCCTCGGCCGCCTCCTGGGTCTGGGGCGGCGGCACGATGACCGGTTCGCCCGGCTGCCAGTCCGCCGGCGTGGCGACGCCGTGGCGGTCGGAGGTCTGCAGCGCGGTGACCAGGCGGACCAGCTCCTCGACGTTGCGCCCGGTGGTCAACGGGTAGTACACCATCGCCCGCACCTTCTGGCGGTCGTCGATGACGAAGACGCAGCGGGTGGTCTCGGTGGAGCTCTCGCCGGGCATCACCATGCCGTAGCGGTAGGCGACGTCCTTGTTGAGGTCGGCGATCACCGGGAAGGTGATCTTGACGCCCAGCCTCTCCTCGACGTTGCGCACCCACGCGATGTGGCTGTAGACGCTGTCCACCGACAGCCCGAGCAGCTCGCAGTTCATCGCGCGGAGCCGCGGGTGGGCCGCGGCGAAGGCGACGAACTCGGTGGTGCAGACGGGGGTGAAGTCGGCGGGGTGCGAGAACAGGATCAACCAGCTCCCCGCGAAGTCGGAGAGCTGCAGCTTGCCGTGGGTGGTGACGGCCTCGAACGGCGGGGCCGGCTCGCCGAGGCGCGGCAGGTGGGGCGGCGGGACGGGTTGCAGCCTGGAGACGGTGTCGTCCATCGGGACTCCTCTCGGGGTCGTTCCCCCCGATCATCCCGGGCGCCGGGCGCGGCCGCACCACCCGCTGCCGCGGCGCGGCGCTGCACCGTGGGGTGGGGCGCGCCGCGGGCTCAGCCGGCGGCGGCCGCGCGGTTGCGGTAGAGGCTGGAGTCGACGGCCGAGGTCATCCGGTCGACGTCGAGCGGCAGGCCGACGAAGGCGGCGATGCGCTCGGACTCGCGGCGCGGGTGCGCCACCACGTCGGCGTAGTCGACCTCGAGGCGTTCGAGGTGCGGCGCGTGGCGGAACAGGTAGTCGACCCGCCACAGGTGGTTCTCGTAGATCTCGATCATCTTCTCGTCCGGCAGCTCGTTGCTCTCGTCGCGGCGCTCGAGCATCTTCGCCTGCGAGGCGAGCACCTCGCGCAGGTCGCGGCGCAGGAAGACGACGCGGTAGTCGTTGTCGCGCGGCAGGTCCTTGAGCAGGTAGGAGATGACCTTGACCGCCTTGCCGCGGGCGTCGCGCAGCCATCCCTTGTCGTTCGCCGCGGCCAGGTCCTTGACCCGCTCGTCCTCGAAGTAGCCGCGGGGGTTGTCCTCGTCGGCGCTGCGCTGCTCGTCGGTGACCAGCTCGAGACCGCCGGCGGCGAGCATCTTCATCGCCATCGAGGTGCCGGAGCGGGGAAGGCCGGAGACCACCACGACGGGGCGGCCGTGGAGGAGGCGGCGGACGGCGCGGCGGATCGGGTTCGGCATGGCCGGGTGAAAATATCTCGTCGCCGCCCCCGGTTACAAACGCCGTCGCGACGCGCCGGGCGCGCCGGGCGGGAGGGCCCGGCCGGGACGGCGCCCGGGGGGTGCCGCTCGCCGTCGGGCATCGGGTAGGATCGGGGGTCGCCGGTCCGCCGTCCCCGGCCGCCCCGCGCCGGGTGCCGCCGGGCGCGACCCGCGGGTCGCCCGCCGCGGCCCAGGACCGAGAGCGCATCGACCCACAGGGAGACCGAGCCGTTGCCTTTCCAGCCGAACGCCGTCCGCTCGCGCCGCCGCGCGCCGCTGGCCGTCGCCGCCGCCCTGGCCGCGGCGCTCCTGCCGGCGCTCGCCGCCCACGCCTACGTCGGACCGGGAGCGGGCTTCGCCCTGCTGTCGTCGTTCCTGGTGGTCTTCGTCACCCTGCTGATGGCGGTGTTCTCGATCCTGCTCTGGCCGTTCCGCAAGCTGTGGCGGCTGCTCACCCGGAAGAAGACCGACAAGCCGTGGATCCGGCGCTTCGTCGTAGTCGGTCTCGACGGGCAGGATCCGCGCCTCACCGACCGCATGCTGAAGGAGGGCAAGCTGCCGAACTTCGCGAAGCTCGCGAAGACCGGCTGCTACCATCGTCTGCGCACCACCTTCCCGTCGGTCTCGCCGGTCGCCTGGTCGTCGTTCGCCACCGGCGTGCACCCGGGCAAGCACAACATCTTCGACTTCCTCGACCGCGACCGGAAGACCTACCTGCCGATCCTGTCGTCGGCGGAGATCGGCAGCGTCGACAAGTTCCTCTCCATCGGCCCCTGGCGGATCCCGCTGCGCAAGCCGATCCTGCGCCTGCTGCGCAAGTCGAAGCCGTTCTGGACGATCCTCGGCGAGCACCGCATCTGGAGCTCGGTGCTGCGCGTTCCGATCACCTTCCCGCCCGACCGTTTCTACGGCGCCGAGCTGTCGGCGATGAGCGTGCCCGACCTGCTCGGCACCCAGGGCACCTTCCTGCTCTTCACCACCCGCCCGGCGACGGCGAAGTTCAAGGAGGGCGGGGCGCGCGTGGAGCTGGCCGGCGACCCGGCCGGCGACCGCTTCGAGGCGGCCGTCGAGGGCCCCGAGAACATGTTCCGGCGCGACAACCCGCCGCTCGCCGTGCCGATGCGCATCACCCTCGACCGCGCCGCCGGCCGCGCCACGATCGAGCTCGACGGCACCGCCCACGAGCTGGCGACGGGCCGGCTCTCCGACTGGGTCAAGCTCACCTTCAAGGCGGCCCCGGGGATCAAGGTGCACGGCATCACCCGCCTCCAGGTCACCGAGATGGGGGAGCACTTCTCGCTCTACATGAGCCCGATCAGCCTCGACCCCGAGCACCCGGCGATGCCGGTCTCCCACCCCGGGTACTACGCCACCTACCTGGCGAAGAAGGTCGGGCCGTTCTCGACCCTCGGGCTGGCGGAGGACACCTGGGCGCTCAACGAGGGGGTCACCGACGACGCCACCTTCCTCGAGCAGGCCTACGACCTCGACGGCGAGCGCCAGCGGATGTTCTTCGCCGCGCTCGACAAGTCGCGCCGCGGCTCGGTGGTGTGCGTGTTCGACGGCACCGACCGCATCCAGCACATGTTCTGGCGCTACCTCGAGGAGGGCCACCCCGCGGCGCGCGGCCGCGAGGACGCCGAGCACCGCGACGCCATCGAGAAGCTGTACCTGCACAACGACGAGCTGGTCGGGAAGGTGATGGCGAAGCTGCGGGACGACGACCTGCTGGTGGTCTGCTCCGACCACGGCTTCACCTCCTTCCGCCGCGGCATCAACCTCAACGCCTGGTTGCTCGCCAACGGCTACCTGGCCCTGAAGGAGGGCTGCGACGGCTCCACCGAGTGGCTGCGCGACGTCGACTGGTCGCGCACCCGCGCCTACGCGCTGGGTCTGACCGGCATGTACCTCAACGTGGCGGGCCGGGAGGGCGAGGGGATCGTCCAGCCGGGGGCCGAGGCGAAGGCGCTGCGCGAGGAGCTCGTCGCGCGCCTGTCGGGCCTGGTCGACGAGGAGCGCGGCGAGGTGGGGATCAACGAGGTCTTCGACACCGCGGTGATCTACGACGGCCCCTACCAGGGCAATGCCCCCGACCTGCTGCTCGGCTACAACCACGGCTACCGCGTCTCGTGGGACTGCGCGACCGGGGTGGTGGCGGAGCCGGTCTTCACCGACAACACCAAGGCCTGGAGCGGCGACCACGGCGTCGACCCGCGCATCGTGCCGGGGGTGTTCTTCTGCAACCGGGAGATCGACGTCGAGGACCCGGCGCTGATCGACATCGCCCCGTCGGTGCTGCGGCTGTTCGGCATCGAGCCGCCGCGCCACATGGACGGCAAGCCGCTGTTCCTGCGCCCGCCGGCCGCGGCGCGGCAGGAGGACGAGGGCGAGCGCGGCCGGGGGAAGGGGAAGCGCCGTGCGGCCTGACCCGCGCCGTCCCCGCCGCCTGCGCCGCGCCGTCGCGGCGGCCGCCGCCGTCGCCGCCGTCGCGGCCGTCGCGGCGACCCTCGCCGGGCTCGCCGGCTGCCGCGCCGAGACCGCGATGGCGTCGCCGCCGCGGATGATCGTGCTCGGCTTCGACGGACTCGACAACTCCCTGACCCGCAAGCTGATGGACGAGGGGCGGATGCCCAACTTCTCGCGCCTGGCGCGGCAGGGCCACTTCCAGGCGCTGGGGACGTCGATCCCGCCGCAGAGCCCGGTGGCGTGGTCGACCTTCATCACCGGGATGGACTCGGGCGGGCACGGCATCTTCGACTTCGTCCACCGCGATCCGAAGACGATGCTGCCGTACCTGTCGACCAGCGTCGCGCACCCCCCGGACCACGTGCTGTCGATCGGGCGCTACCGCATCCCGCTGTCCGGCGGCGGCGTCGAGCTGCTGCGCCACGGCACGCCCTTCTGGGAGGTCCTCGGCCAGCACGGCGTGGAGACCACGATCGTCCGCATGCCGGCCGACTTCCCGCCCTCGGGGACCGCGACCCGCGAGCTCTCCGGCATGGGCACCCCCGACATCCTGGGCACCTACGGCACCTTCTCGTACTACACCTCGGAGCTGTTCTACGACGCCGACGTCTCCGGCGGCGCCGTCTACGAGGCGTGGCCGGAGGACGGCGTGGTCCACGCGTCCCTGTACGGACCGCCCAACCCGTTCCTCGCCGGCGACGAGAAGGTCTCCACCCCGTTCACGCTCTACCTCGACCCCGAGGAGCCCGTCGCCAAGCTGGTGGTCGGGGACGAGGCGCGGGTGCTGAAGGTGGGGGAGTGGTCCGACTGGCTGCCGGTCAGCTTCGAGCTGGTGCCGACCCAGCACCTCCGCGGCATGGCGCGCTTCTACCTCAAGTCGCTCGATCCGGAGTTCCAGCTCTACGTCAGCCCGATCAACTTCGACCCGCTGGCGCCGGCGATGCCGATCTCGCACCCGGACGACTACGCCGCCGAGCTGGCGCGGGCGACCGGCCGCTTCTACACCCAGGGGATGCCGGAGGACACCCAGGCGTTGAAGGGCAAGATCCTCGACCGGCGGGAGTTCCTCGAACAGGCCACCCTGGTGCGGGAGGAGGAGATCGCGCAGTACCGTCACGTGCTGGCGGACTTCGACGAGGGGCTGCTGTTCTACTACCTGGGCAGCTCCGACCAGATCTCGCACATGCTCTGGGACACCCTCGACCCGACGCACCCGGCGTACGACGCCGCGGTCGACGCGCCGCTGGCCGACGCCATCCCCGAGGTGTACGAGGATCTCGACGCGCTGGTCGGCTACACCCTCGAGCACATGCCGGCCGACACCCTGCTGGTGGTGATGTCGGACCACGGCTTCACCAGTTGGAAGCGCACCTTCCACCTCAACACCTGGCTGCGCGACAACGGCTACCTGGCGGTCAAGGACCCCACCCTCACCGAGGACCCGGGCTTCTTCACCAACGTCGACTGGAGCCGCACCCGCGCCTACGGGCTGGGGATCAACGGGCTGTACATCAACGTCGCCGGCCGCGAGAAGAACGGCATCGTGCCGCCGGAGGAGCGGCAGGAGCTGGTGCACGAGATCGCCGCCAAGCTGCGGGCGGTGATCGACCCGGCCACCGGCCGGCCCGCCATCACCCGGGTGTACCCGCGCGACGAGACCTTCCACGATCGCGGCTACCTCGACGTCGGCCCCGACCTGATCGTCGGCTACGCCAAGGGCACCCGCAACTCCAGCGAGTCGTCGCTCGGCCAGCTCACCGACCACGTGTTCGAGGACAACCTGACCGACTGGCCCGGCGACCACCTGATGGACCACACCACCGTGCCGGGCATCCTGCTGACCAGCCGCCCGCTGCGGCGCCCGGTGGCCAACCTCGAGGAGCTGGCGCCGGCGCTGCTGGCGGAATACGGAATCAGCGACTTTCCAAAGCGCACGGGGCACTAGGAGGAGGACGAGGATCGTGTTCGGAACGACCAAGGTGAAGCTGGACGCCGACCTGGTGACCAAGATCAAGCGCTACGCCGACCTGGCGGGCTACTCCTCCGCCGAGGAGTTCATCACCCACGCGCTGGAGAAGGAGCTGGCCCAGCTCGAGGGCGCCAAGGACGAGGAGGAGATCAAGAAGCGCCTCCGCGGCCTGGGCTACATCTCCTAGGACGGCGCGGCGAGGCAACCCGATGCACGTGGTCAACGACGTCCTGCGCACCGTCTTCGACGGCCTGCTCTACCCCTTCCGCGGCCTGCCGCCGTTGGTCGGGTTGGCGGTCCTCTCCCTGGTCACCGCGGTGGCCATGCTGTGGGTCTACAAGAAGGTCTCGAACCAGGCGGGCCTGGAGGCGGTCAAGCGGCGCATCCACGCGTCGCTGTTCGAGATCCGGCTGTTCAACGACGACTTCCGGGCCATCATGCGGGCGCAGTTCGACATCCTGCGCCACAACGGCAGCTACCTGCTCTATTCGCTCAAGCCGATGGTGTTCCTGTTGCCGCCGCTGGTGCTGGCGATGGCCCAGCTGCAGTTCCACTACGGCTACGCCGGCCTCGAGCCCGGCCAGCGGACGCTGCTCGAGGTCCGCCTCGCCGACGGTTGGGAGAGCTCCGGGGCGGTGCCGGTCAGCGACTTCGGCAAGCCGCGGGTGACGCTCGACGTGCCGGCGGGCGTGCGGGTGGAGACGCCGGCGGTGTGGGTGCCCTCCGAGCGCACCCTGACCTGGCGGCTGGCGGTGGACCGCCCCGGCGACGGCGAGATCGCCGTCCACGTCGGCGACGCCACCTACGGCAAGAGCCTGCGCAGCGCCGCCGGGCCCGGGCGGCGCTCGCCGCTGCGCCCGGACGGGTCGTTCTGGGAGCAGCTCGTCTACCCGGCGGAGCCGCCGTTGCCCGCGGCCAGCCCGGTGCGCTCGATCTCGCTCGAGCTCCCCCCCGCCGCGGTGGACGTCTTCGGATGGGACCTCGGCGAGACGGCGGGCGTGCCCGCCTGGATGATCGTCTTCTTCGGCCTGTCGGTCGTCTTCGCGCTGGCCCTGCGCAAGCCGATGGGCGTCCAGATCTGACGGCGCGCTCCGGCGGGGGCGCTTTCCCCGGCGGCTTTCCGCCCGCGCCGCAGGTGTAAGATCGGCTCGGTTTCTTCGTTCACGGGTTCCGTTCGGGAGGAGGTTCCGCATGCAGCGGTCTCGGATCGTCGTGCTGTCGGTGCTGTTGACGGGGTTGACCTGGGTCGGGTGCGCCTCCGCGCGACCCATCGGCGGCCCGCCGCCCGACCAGGCGCCTCCGGTCGTCGTCACCCTGCACGCCACGGGGAACGAAGAGTGCGCCACGGCCGCTCCGAAGGAGGCGGACATCTGGCGGGGCAACGATCCGAACGAGCCGCACCAGGTGCGTTGGATCGCCGCCGGCCACACCGACTACCGGTGGTGGATCGCGCACGACCCGGAGAAGGCGGCGGGCAACAACTACTTCGGCGACCAGGAGATCCCTTGCGGGGAACGCCGGCTCGACAGCGGGCCGCCCCAGCACCTGCCGCCGCCCGGCTCGGGCGATCAGAAGTGGGCCTACAAGGTCGCCCTCTACGCCTGTCCCTACAAGGCAGGCGACGCGCCGGTCTGCACCCTCGACCCGGTGATCATCATCAAGGACGAGGGCCAGCCGTAAGCTCGCGGAAGCGGGCATCGGAGGCCAGCGAGCGGAACTCGTCCTCCTCGGCGATGAGCTGGGGCGAGAAGCCCGCGTCCACCGCCAGGGCGAGCGTGTCGAGAGCGGCGTCGCGGCGCCCGCAGAGCGCCCAGGCCTGGGCGAAGTCGTGGGCCATCACCGCGGTGTGGCTGACCTCCTGCCACAGCTCGGACAGGCCGCGGGTGGCGGCGGCGCAGTCGCCGACCTTGGCGGCCAGCACCGCCCGGTCCACCTGCAGGCGCGGTTGGTGGGGATGGGTCGCCAGCGACGTCTCCACCAGCGCCAGGGCGCGCCGGTAGGACGCACGTGCCGCCGCGTCGTCGCCGCGGCGCAGGTAGAGGTCGGCGAGGTTGCGGTGCAGGTCCGGGTTGCGCGGGTCGAGCTGCACGGCGCGGCGGTAGAGCTCCTCGGCGCGGTCGAGCCGGCCGAGGAAGAAGTAGGCCGTCCCCATGTTGCTGGCCAGCACCGGATCCGCGCTGGCCGTCCCCAGCTGCTCGAAGGCGGCGACGGCGGCGGTGAAGTCGCCCTCCAACAGCCGCACCGCCGCCAGGTTCTCCTGCGGCCAACTGTTGCCGGGGGCGGCCAGCCGCGCCGCCTGCTCGTAGGCGGTGCGGGCCGCCGGGTAGCGGCCGGCGCGGACCAGGTAACCGCCGAGGGCGTTCCAGTTCGACCAGTCGTCCGGCTCCATGCCCACCGCCGCCCGCAGGCAGGCCTCGGCCTGCGCCGGGTCGCCGACGTTCTCGTAGCCGATGGCCAGCTCGCGCTCGGCCTCGGCCGGGTGGGGGTGGTCGGCCAGCACCGCCTGCAGGCCGGCGATCGAGGCGTCGGCGTCGCCGCTCAGGCGCAGCGCCCGGGCGAGGGCGACCCGCGCCGTCGGCAGGTCGGGGTCGAGCTCGAGGGCGCGCCGCGCCTCGCGCTCCGCGGCGTCGGCGGCGCCGGGCCGCCGCTCCACCGCCAGCCGCCAGAGCGCCTCCGACAGGGCCACGTGGGCCAGCGCGAAACCCGGGTCGAGCCGGACCGCCTCGCGCAGGTGGGAGGCGGCGGTGGCCGCCGCCTCCACCCCGGGCCGCTCGTCGAGCGCGCGGCGGCCGCGCAGGTAGAGGTCGTAGGCCCGTGACGAGGCGGTGGGGTCGCGACCCAGGCGCTCGCGCTCGCCGCGCGACAGCCGGACGGCGAGCACCCGCGCCAGCCCCGAGGCGATGCGGTACTCGAGGCCGAAGAGGCCGTCGGGGTTGCCCTCGAACGACTCCGCCCACAGGATGCTGGCGTCGTGCTGGTCGATCAGGTTGACCGTGACCCGCAGGGTGTCGCCCTCCCGCTGCACCTGCCCCTCGAGCAGGGTCCCGGCGCCGACCAGGCGGCCGATCTCCTCGGCGCCCTTGTCGCGGTAGGCCCAGGTCTCCGAACGGCTGATCATGCGCAGGCCGCGGATGCGGCTCAGCTTGGTGATCAGGCCGGTGGCGATGCCGTCGCACAGGTAGTCGAGGCCGCCGTCCCCGGTGAGGTTGGTGAAGGGGAGGACCGCCAGGGTCGCCGGCCCCTCGCCCGCGGCGCCCGCGCCGCCGCCGCGGCCGCCGGCGAAGAACGCCGCGCCGGCCACGACGACCGCCAGGACCACGGCGGCGGCCGCGATCCAGCGGCGCCGGACCGCGCGCGGTGGGTCGGCCGGTGGGGAGGGGGCGGGGCGACGCGCCCCGTCGCGCGGTGTCGACAGGCCGGCGGTGGGGCGCTCGAGCTCGGTCGGCGCCGCGAAGGAGCGGTGCACGGAGCGCAGGTCCGCCACCAGCCGCTCGGCGCTCGGGACGCGCCGCTCGCGGTCCTTGGCCAGGCAGGACGCGACGACGTCGACGAGGTCGACGGGGACCTGGGGCCGGAGGTCGGTGAGCGCCGGCGGCGCGGCGGTGAGGATGGCCTCCAGGGTGCCGCTCTCACCGCTGCCGGAGAACGCCGGTCGGCCCGACAGGCACTCGTAGACCACCGCGCCCAGCGACCACAGGTCGGTGCGCGCGTCGACCTCGTCGCCGCGCACCTGCTCGGGGGACATGTAGCGCAGGGTCCCGGCGACCTTGCCCCCCGGGGTGATGCGGTCGGAACCGGCCCACAGCGCCACCCCGAAGTCGACCAGCTTGGCGCCCGCGTCGCCGGCGAGCAGGATGTTGGCGGGCTTGACGTCGCGGTGGACGATGCCGTGCCGGTGCGCCTCGGCCAGCGCCTCGCTGACCTGCAGCGCCAGCAGCACCGCCTCGTCCACCCCCAGCACGCCGCGGGCGATGCGGGCGGCGAGCGACTCCCCGGGGTAGTAGGCCATCGCGATGAACAGCTCGCCGTCGTCGGTCTCGTCGACCTCGTAGACGGGGCAGATGTGGGGGTGGTCGAGCTGCGCGGCGGCCTTCGCCTCGAGCAGGAAGCGGCGCTTGCGCTCGGGGTCCTCGGTGAGTCCGGGGGCGAGGAACTTCAGCGCCACGGTGCGGTCGAGCCGCAGGTCCTGGGCCTTGAAGACCGCACCCATCCCCCCAGCTCCGATGCGCTCCAGGATCCGATAGTGCGAGATGGTGCGTCCCAGCATGGCGGCGCTGTCTCCCCGAGTGACCCCTCCATCCTACAGGTCCGAGCCCCCCCGATGGATGGGGCGGCCGGCGGCGGGTTTCGTCACCGTGCCGGCGGCGGCGCGCCGGGCCTTTACTGCCGCACTGCGGCATGCCAGAATCGGAGGCCGACCCTCCCCCGCGATCCGATGGCGCCGACCTCCCTCCCTCCCGTCGAGCCGATCCCCTTCTTCCTGCCGGGGCCCGCCTACGTCCCCGAGGACGCGCGGCAGGCGATGACCCGGCCGGTGGCCGGCCACCGCTCGCCGAGCTTCCGCGCCGTCTACGAGCGGGTGGCGACGCACCTGCCGCCGGTCTTCCGTACGCGGGGGGAGTGCTTCCTCGCCACGGCGAGCTCGACCTTCGTGATGGAGGCGGCGATCGTCTCGACGGTCGAGCGCGACGTGCTCAACCTGGTCAACGGCGCCTTTTCCGAGCGCTGGAACGAGATCTGCCGCACCCTGGGCCGCGCCGCCGACCGCTTGGAGGTCCCCTGGGGCGCGCCGTCGACCCGGACCTCGTCCGCGCGGCCCTGCGGCGCAAGCGCTACGAGGCCGTGACCGTGGTCCACAACGAGACCTCGACCGGCGTGCTCAGCCCGCTCGCGGAGGTGGCGCGGGCGGTCCGCGAGGAGAGCGACGCGCTGCTGCTCGTCGACGCCGTCTCGGCCCTGGGCGGTGCCGCGGTCGAGACCGACGCCTGGGGCCTCGACCTGGTGCTGGCGGGCAGCCAGAAGGCCCTCGCGGCGCCGCCCGGGCTGGCGGTCTTCACCTTCTCCGAGCGCGTCGCCGGCCGCGCCGCCGAGCGTCCCTGCCGCGGCTGGTACACCGACCTGTTGCGCTACCGGGCCCGGCACCGGGAGGGGGGGCCGATCAGCACCCCGGCGGTGCCGGTGGTGTACGCCCTCGACCACCAGCTCGCGCGGGTCGCCGAGGAGGGGATCGAGGCCCGCTGGGCGCGCCACCTGCGCTGCCGCGACGCCACCGTGCGCTGGGCCGGGGCGGCGGGTTCGGGAGCTGCCGGTCGGCGCCGCCGACCGCTCGCCCACCGTCACCTGCCTGGCACCGCCGGCCGGCGGCTCGCCGCCGCCGACGTGGTCCGCCGCCTCGCCGGCCGCGGCCTGACGGTGGCCGGAGGCTACGGCAGATGGAAGACGACCACCTTCCGCATCGGCCACATGGGCGAGGTGCGGGAGGAGCGACCTCGAGGCGGCTGTTCGCCGCCTGCGACGAAATCCTGGAGGAGCCATGGTACCGCATCCTGATCGCCGATCCGATCGACGCCGTCGGCCTCGAGATCCTCGAGTGCGTCCGGTGCCGAGGTCCACGTGCTCACCGACGAGGAACGGCCGCGGCTGGCCGAGCTGGTCGGCGGCTTCGACGCGCTGGTGGTGCGCGCGGCCACCAAGGTCACCGCGACGATGCTGGCCGAGCCGGGGGCGCTGCGGGTGATCGGCCGGGCCGGCATCGGCGTCGACAACGTCGACGTCGCGGCGGCCACCGAGCACGGCATCCTGGTGGTCAACGCCCCGACCGCCAACGTGGTCTCGGCGACCGAGCACACCTTCGCCCTGCTCCTGGCGCTGGCCCGCCGGGTGCCGGCGGCCGACGCGTCGATGGAGGCGGGCGGGTGGGACCGCAAGAGCTTCGTCGGCACCGAGCTGCACGGCAAGACCCTCGGGGTCGTCGGCTTCGGCCGCATCGGGCAGCGCGTGGCGGCGCGCGCCCGCGCCTTCGAGATGCACGTGGCGGCCTCCGACCCGTTCCTCGACCCGGCGGTCGCCCGGCGCGCTCGACGTCGAGCTGCTGCCGCTCGACGAGCTGCTCGCCGCGCGCCGACGTGGTGACGCTGCACACCCCGCTCACCGAGGAGACCCGCAACCTGCTCGACGCCCGAGCGGCTGAAGAAGATGAAGCCGGGCGCGCTGCTGGTCAACTGCGGCCGCGGCGGCGTGGTCGACGAGGCGGCGTTGCTGGCGGCGCTCGAGGCCGGTGAGCTCGGCCGGCGCGGCGCTCGACGTCTACGCCGAGGAGCCGCCGAAGGACTACGCCCTGATGCGCCACCCGCGGGTGGTCGCCACGCCGCACATCGGCGCCCAGACCCGCGAGGCCCAGGAGCGCATCGCCACCGAGACGGCGCGCATGGTGCTGGCGGCGCTCGAGGGCTCGCTGGCGGTGACCGCGGTCAACCTGCCGTTCGCCTCCACCGGCACCCGCGGCGAGCCGTACCTGGCGCTCGGCGAGCAGGTGGGGCGGCTGGCGGGCTCGCTGCTCGACGGCGGCCTGCGCAGCGTCGAGGTCGACCTGTGGGGGATCGACGAGGGGCTGCGCCGGCCGCTGTCGGTGGCGGTCCTCAAGGGGGTGCTGACCCCCTTCCTCGGCGACGCGGTCAACTACGTCAACGCCGAGCGCCTGGCCGAGGCGCGGGGCGTCGAGATGGTGTCCTCGACCCACAGCCGCTCGGCCGACTACCCCCACCTGGTGGCGGTCCGGGTGACGGCGGAGGAGCGCGTCGAGGTCGCCGGGGCGCTGTTCGGCGAGCGCGACCCGCGGATCGTCCGCTTCGGCGACTTCCGGCTCGAGTTCCGCCCGCTCGGCTGCCTGCTGGTCCTGCGCAACCGCGACGTCCCCGGGGTGGTGGGGCGGCTGGGGACCCTGCTCGGAGAGGCCGGCGTCAACATCGCCGACATCCACCTGTCGCGCCGCGACCAGGAGGCCGAGGCCCTCGCCGTCCTGCGCCTCGACCAACGGCCGCCGGCGGCGACCCTCGAGCGCCTGCGCGAGCTCCCCGAAGTGCGCTCGGTGCGGGTGCTCGAGCTCGGCTGAGCGGCGGGCGCGACCGCCCGGGCGCCGGCCGCCCCGTTGCTATGATGCCGCCTCCCGCGGTCCCGGCCGCGGGCCGTTCCGCCCCAGGATCCCGACCGCATCCAGAGGAGTCGGATGACCGAGAGTGTCTTCACGAGCAAGGTGGGGGTGTTCGTCGATTCGGCGAACATCTCGATGAACGGCGGCCGCGGCATGCGCTTCGACGTGCTGCGCGACTTCGCCGGCCGCGACGGCGGCGAGATCGTGCGGCTCAACGTGTACGTGGCCTACGACAGCCGCCGCGCCGACGAGGACCCCGAGTACAAGCGGGGGCAGTTCCAGTTCCACTCCATCCTGCGCGACTTCGGCTACAAGGTGGTCCAGAAGCCGGTGCGCCACTTCCGCGACGAGAGCGGCGAGACGGTCTCGAAGGCCAACGTCGACCTCGAGATGGCGGTCGATCTGCTGCTGCAGTCCGAGAAGCTCGACCGCATCGTTCTGGCGACCGGCGACGGCGACTTCCTGCAGGTGGTGCGGGCGCTGCAGAACCACGGCTGCCGGGTGGAGGTGGTGGCCTTCGACAACGTCTCCGTCGACCTGCGGGCGGAGGCCGACATGTTCGTCTCCGGCTACCTCATCCCCAATCTGCTGGCGGTCGCCGACAACGACGCCACCTGGGGCGAGGTCGGCTCGCGGGTGCGGGGCTTCTGCTACTACCACTCCGGCAAGGGCTACGGCTTCCTGCGCTTCATCAAGCACCTCGGCCCGGGCCTGTGGATCGTCGACACCCGGCGCGACGACTCGCCGTACGAGAGCGTCTTCTTCCACGACTCGAAGCTGCCCGACAACGTCAGCTACCAGTCGCTGCCGAGCCGCAACCTGATCTTCGAGTTCACCCTCGCCGCCCCCGAGCCGGGCGGCAAGAGCAGCTTCCAGGCCGAGGACATCCGGGTGATCGCCCGCTTGTGAGGCGACGGTGAACGGCGGCGACGAGGGGCCCTGGGCCGCCTTCGCCGGCGAGGAGGCGCGCGACGCCCGGCGCCTGCGCCGGGCCGCCGTCGCCGCCGTCGGGCTCCACCTCGTGCTGCTCGCCCTGCCGCGTCCGGTCGCCCACCCGCGGCCGGGGGCGCCCCCCGCCGGAGCCGCCGCCTTCGCCCTGCACAGCTTCCGGCTGGCGCCCCCGGCGCCCCCTCCCGAGCCGGCGCTGCCGGCGCCCGAGCCACCGCCCGCCGCTCCGCCGGCCGCCGCCGCCGGCGCCCCGCCCGCCGCCGCGCCCCGCGCGGCGAGCGTCGAGATCCTGTTCGCCGAGGGCGAGGACTCGCGCCTGGTGCCGCCGCGGCCGCTGGCGACGCCCGCGCCGCGGCGCCCCGCCCGGGCGCCGGCCGGGCGCCCCGACGCCGTCCGGCTGCTGCTGCGGCTCGACGCCGCCGGCAGCGTCCTCGACGTGCGGGTGGAGGCGGGGGAGGAGCCGTTCGCGTCCGCCGCGGTGGCCGCCGCCCGCGGTTGGCTGTTCCTCCCCGCCACCCTCGATGGCGCGCCCCTGCCGGTGGTCTTCGAGGTGGTGGTCCGCTTCCCGCCGGAGGAGGGGGCCGGCCCGCCGCCGGCGCCGCCGGTGGACGGGGGTGGCGGCGCTCAGCCGCCGTCCGCCCCGGCGGACGGCCGGGCCCGGTCCGCCCCCACCGCGGCGGCGAGGTCGGGGAGCCCGTCGCGGTCGAGCCGGCGCAGCAACCCGCGGTGGATGTCGCGCGGCAGGAAGGGGCCGGCGAAGACGAGGGCGGTGTAGAGCTGCACCAGGTGGGCGCCGGCGCGGATCCGCCGGTAGGCCTCGTCCGCCGAGCCGATGCCGCCGGCGCTCACCAGCAGGCAGCGCCCGCCGAGCTCGCCGGCGAGCGCCGCCAGCATGCGGCGGCTCTTCTCCCGGAGAACGGCGCCGGACAGCCCGCCCGCACCCCGCGCCCGCGGCAGCAGCGACAGGTCGGTGGTGGTGTTGGTGGCGACGATGCCGGCGGCGCCGGCGTCGACGGCGGCGGCGGCGAGCGCCACCGCCCGCGGCAGCTCCAGGTCGGGCGACAGCTTCACCAGCACCGGCCGGTCGGTGGCGGCGCGGGCCGCCGCGAGGACGGCGCCGAGGAAGGCCTCGTTCTGCAGGTCGCGCAGTCCCGGGGTGTTGGGGGAGGAGACGTTGATCACCAGGTAGTCGGCGAGCCGCCCCAGGCGCTCGGCCAGGCGGCGGTAGTCGTCGAGCGCCGCGGCGTCCGGCGTCGCCTTGTTCTTCCCCAGGTTGATGCCCAGCGGGAAGCGCTGCCGCAGGCCGGCCGGCAGCCGCTCCAGGCGGCCCGCCAGCGCCTCCATGCCGCGGTTGTTGAAACCCAGCCGGTTGAGCACGCTCTCCGCCTCCGGGAAGCGGAACAGGCGCGGGCGCGGGTTGCCGGGCTGGGCGAGCGGGGTGACCGTGCCGAGCTCGGCGAAGGCGAAGCCCAGGGCCGGCAGCGCCGCCACCATCTCGGCGTCCTTGTCGAAGCCGGCGGCGAGTCCCAGCGGACCGGGGAAGGTGCGCCCCAGCAGCCGCTGGGCCAGCCGCGGGTCGGAGGGCGCGTTGCGCGCCGCCAGGCCGCGCGCCAGCGGCCGCGTCGCGCCGAGGGCGCGCAGGGCGAGCTTGCCGGCGCGGTGGGCGTGCTCGGCGTCGATGCGGAAGAGCAGGGGGCGGAGCAGGCGGTAGACGGACACGGGAGGTGCGGGGCCGGTCTCAGACGGTCCGGCGCCGGCCGGCGCCGAGCGGCACGCGGCCGGCGAGCAGCTCGGCGGCGGGGCGGGTGATGTCGAAGCGGGCCAGCACGATGCGCAGCACGGCGGTGATCGGCGCCGCCAGGAACATCCCGGGCACGCCCCACAGGATCCCCCAGACGCCGAGCGCGAGCAGGATGGTCACCGGGTGGAGGTCGAGCCCCTCGCCCATGAACACCGGCTCGATGACGTTGCCCACCACCAGGTGCACCAGACCCGGCAGCACCACCACGGCGACGATCTTCCACAGCGAGTCGAACTGCGCCACCGCCAGCGGCACCGGCAGCAGGGTGGCGACGACGGCCCCGATGTTGGGGATGAAGTTGAGCAGGAAGGTCAGCACTCCGAACACCACCGCCAGCTCCAGCCCCAGGGCGGCGAGGATCAGCCCGACGACGATCCCCGCCACCGCCGAGACCAGGAACTTGGTCACCACGTAGCGGCGGACGGCGTGGTCGATCTCCCCGAAGATGCCGCGGCGCGCCCGCTCCGGGTTGCGCCCGGCGAGCAGGAAGAGGACGAAGATCACCACCAGCACCAGGGTCGAGCTCAGGCCGAGGGCGGCGCCCGCCGCGACGCCGGCGATCTCCATCACCGGGAGCCGGCGGATGGCCTCCAGCATCGGCGCCCGCCCCGCCTCGAAGCCGAGGAAGCCGTAGACGTCGCGGGCGAGCTCGCGCAGGCTCTCGCGGTACTGGTCGGCGGCGTCGAGGATCTGGCTCACCGCGCCGGCGATCAGCCAGCCGATCGCCGAGGTCAGCGCCACCACCGCCAGGAAGCCCACCGCCACCGCCAGCCAACGCGGGAAGCGCAGGCGCTGCTCGAGGACGTCGAGCAACGGCGCCACCAGGTAGCTGATGAAGATCGCCAGCACGAACGGCATGGTCAGGGCGCGCGTGTAGACCAGCGCCACGCCCGTCGCCACCGCCGCGATCACCAGCAGCGATCCGGTGACCAGCCACACCTGCTCCTCGCGCAGCCGCTCGAGCGTCATCGCCGCGGAGCTTACCGCGGGCCCGACCCTCCGCCGCGGGTCTGCCGCGGGTAAGCTCGGCCCCACACCGACCTGCAAGGAGACCTCCATGGCGAGCCCCCGTGTCCCCCGCCCGGTCCGACGACGCGGCACCCTCCGGCGCCGGGCGTCGCAGGCCCTGGTCGCGCTGCTCCTCTCCCCGGCCCTGCCGGCGCTGGCGGCGCCGGCGCCCGGCGTCCGCACGATGGTCCTGGTGCGCCACGGCGAGTACGACCACGCCGACCCGCGCCCCGAGGACGTCGGCAAGGGGCTGCTGCCGATCGGGGTGGCGCAGGCGCGGCTGCTCGGCGCCCGCCTGCGCGCCCTCGGCGTCGTCTTCGACCGCTTCGACGCGAGCCCGCTCACCCGCGCCCGGCAGACCGCCGCGGTGCTGCGCGACGAGCTGCCGGGAACGACCGTGCGCATCGTCCCCGAGCTGGCGGAGTGCACGCCGCCGACGCGCCGTACCGAGGTGACCCGCGACGAGGATCCCGAGGAGATGGAGGCGTGCAGACGACGGCTCGACCGGCTCTTCGCCGAGCGCTTCGTCCCCTCCCCGGCGGGGGACCGCCACGAGCTGCTGGTCGCCCACGGCAACGTCATCCGCTACCTGGTCACCCGTGCGCTCGGGGTGGACACCCGCGCCTGGCTCGAGATGTCGGTGCACAACGCCAGCCTGACGGTGATCGACGTCGAGCCGGACGGACGATTCAAGGTCCTCGCGGTCGGCGACAGCGGCCATCTGCCGCCGTCGTTGACCACCGGCGCGACCGGCGACCCGCCGCGCAGCCTGGCCCTGCCCGGCGGATGAAGGGACGGGGCGGCGGCGCGCGAGCGCCGTCCGCTCAGCCTTCGCCGGCCAACCGGCCGAGCTCGTCGAGCTCGACGCGGCGCAGGTCCTGCTCGACGGCGGTGGCGTCCTCCGCCGCGGGGTGGGGGCAGACCTTCCAGAAGCGCTTGAGCAGGAAGCCCCAGCGATCGAGCACCCAGCTGGCGCGCAGCGAGCCGGTGCGCACCAGGTGGCGCTCGACGAGGCGGCGCAGCAGCATGGCGTCGACGTCGGACGCCACCCGGTCGACGCGCACCATCGCCGGGTTGACGCGGTCGGGGAAACCGCCCTCGAGGTCGAGGACGAAGGCGAGGCCGCCGCTCATCCCGGCGCCGAAGTTGCGCCCGGTCGAGCCCAGGACCACCAGCACGCCGCCGGTCATGTACTCGCAGGCGTGGTCGCCGCAGCCCTCCACCACGGCGCGGGCGCCCGAGTTGCGCACCCCCAGGCGCTCGCCGGTGCGGCCGGCGGCGTAGAGGCTGCCGCCGGTGGCGCCGTAGAGCACGGTGTTGCCGAGGATCACGTTCTCGTGGCTGGCGAAGCGGGCCTCGGCCGGCGGCTTGACGATGATCTGCCCGCCGGACATGCCCTTGCCGACGTAGTCCTGCGCCTCGCCCTCGAGGATGAGCTTCATGCCGCGGGTGCAGAAGGCGCCGAAGCTCTGCCCGGCGGCGCCGCGCAGCTCGAGCTGGAGCAGCCCCTCCGGCAGCCCCGCCTCGCTCCGCGTCTCGGCGATGGCGCCGGCCAGCCGGGCCCCCACCGAGCGCTCCCGGTTGGTGATCGCGTAGACCTTGCGGAAGGGCCGCGGTCCGCGCACCGACGGCTCGCAGTCGTCGGCCAGGAGCTGGCCCAGCGGCGGTCCCTCCTCGGGGCGGTCGTTGCGCCGCTGCAGGCGGCGGCGCGGCCGGCGCCGCGCCGGGTCGGGGTCCCACAGCAGTGGCGCCAGCGACGGCGGCGCCGCCAGCTGCGCCAGGGCGGCGGGGTCGGGGGCGAGCAGGTCCACGCGCCCGACCACGTCCTCGAAGCGGCTGAAGCCGAGCTCGGCGAGGTGGTGGCGGACCTCCTCGGCGACGAACAGCATGAAGGCGATCACGTGGTCGGGCTCCCCGGGGAAGCGGGCGCGCAGCTCCGGCTTCTGGCTGGCGATCCCCACCGGGCAGGTGTTGAGGTGGCACTGCCGGGCCAGGATGCACCCCGCCGCCACCAGGGCCGCGGTGCCGAACCCGACCTCGTCGGCGCCGAGCAGCGCCGCCACCACCACGTCGCGCCCCGTCTTCAGCCCCCCGTCGACCCGCAGGGTGACCCGGCCGCGCAGGTCGCGTCCCACCAGCACCTGCTGCGCCTCGGCGAGCCCGAGCTCCCACGGCAGCCCGGCGTGCTTGAGCGACGACAGCGGCGAGGCGCCCGTGCCACCGTCGTGGCCGGCGATCATCACCACGTCGGCGAACCCCTTGGCGACCCCGGCGGCCACCACCCCGACCCCTGCCTGGGCCACCAGCTTCACCCCCACCCGCGCCGCCGGGTTGACGCTCTTGAGGTCGTAGACGAGCTGCGCCAGGTCCTCGATCGAGTAGATGTCGTGGTGCGGCGGCGGCGAGATCAGCGAGACGCCGGGCACCGCGTGGCGGATGGCGGCGATCTCGCGGCTCACCTTGTGCCCGGGGATCTGGCCGCCCTCGCCGGGCTTGGCGCCCTGCGCCATCTTGATCTCCAGCTCGCGCGCCGCGACCAGGTACTCGGCGGTGACCCCGAAGCGGGCCGAGGCGACCTGCTTGACGGCGCTGTTGCCCCAGTCGCCGGCCTGCGGCCGCCAGGGGGCGAACCACTCGCGCGGGCCCTCCTCGCCGTAGGGCGCGAAGCGCTCCCGCGCCTCGCCGCCCTCGCCGGAGTTGCTGCGCGCGCCGAGGCGGTTCATCGCCACGGCCAGGGTCTCGTGGGCCTCGCGCGACAGGGCGCCGTGGCTCATCGCCTGGGTGCAGAAGCGGCGCGCGATCGCCTCCGCCGGCTCGACCTCTTCGAGCGGCGATCGGCTGGGCGTCGCGGTGCCAGCGCAGCAGGTCGCGCAGGTTGGCCAGCGGCCGGTCGTCGATGGCGCGCCGGTAGGCTTCCCAGTCGGCGGGCAGGCGGCTGCGCACCGCCCGGTGCAGGGCCTTGACGGGGGCGGGGCCGAAGGCGTGGAACTCGCCCTGGCGCCGGAAACGGTAGAAGCCGCGGTCGGGGAGGCCCTCGGCGGCGTCCCCGGCGGCGGCGGCGCGGGCGGCGGCGGCACGGTCGGCGAGCTGCCGGCCGAGGTCGGCGAGGCCCACCGCGCCGAGCCGGTGCTCGGTGCCGTGGAAGTAGCGCTCGACGAGCTCTGGGGCGAGGCCGAGGGCCTCGAACATCTGCGCCCCCTGGTAGCTGGTCACCGGACCGACGCCCATCCGCGCCATGATCTTGAGCAGGCCGCTCTCGACCGCCTCGGCGTAGCGGGCCAGCGCCTCGCCCACCGGCTCGGTCCCCGGCGGCGGCGAGCGCGGCGACGGTCCGGTAGGCCAGCCAGGGGTGGACCAGGGTGGCGCCGAAGCCGATCAGGCAGGCGAAGTCGTGGTCCTCGCACGGCTCGCCGCTGTCGACCACCAGCGACACGCCCATGCGGTGCCCGGTGACGATGAGGTGCTGGTGCACCGCCGAGGTGGCCAGCAGCATCGGGATCGGCGGGTGGTCGGCGTCGGCGGCGCGGTCGCTCAGCACCAGCAGGGTGGCGCCGTCGCGGGCCGCCGCCTCGGCGGCCGCGGTCAGCCGGTCGACGGCGCCGGCGAGGTCCGCCGGGTCGGGCGCCAGGGCCGGCAGCTCGGCGCAGCGGAAGGCGGCGTCGGGGAGCTCGCGCAGCCAGGCGAGCTGGCTGCCGGTGTAGCAGCGGCGAGGCGAAGTGGACCAGGTGGGCGCAGCTCCTCGCTCTCGTCGAGCAGCGAGCCCCAGCGGCCGACCATGACACGCAGCGACATCACCGCCCGCTCGCGCAGCGAGTCGATCGGCGGGTTGGTGACCTGGGCGAAGCGCTGCGCGAAGAAGCGGTAGAGGCCCTGGGGGTGGGGCGACAGCATGGCGAGCGGCGTGTCGTCGCCCATCGAGCCCACCGGGTCTTCCCCTCCAGCGCCATCGGCGCCAGCATGCGGTCGACGCTCTCGCGATGGTGGCCGAAGAGCGAGCTGCGCCGCCAGCAGCTCGGGCGCCGCCGGCCGGGGGGCGAAGGACTCGGCGTCGAAGCGCGCCGGCGGCGGCTCGACGAGCTGCCGCGCCGAGCCAGTCGCGGTAGGGGCGCCGCGCCGCCAACCGCCGCTTGATCGCGTCGCTGGCGCAGGATCTCGCCGCTCGCGGTGTCGACGCAGAGGATCTCCCCCGGCCCCAGCCGGCCCTTGCTCCAGCACCCGCTCGGGCGGCACGCGCACCAGGCCGGCCTCCGAGGCCAGCGATCACCCGGCCGTCCTCGACGATCCAGTAGCGCAGCGGGCGCAGGCCGTTGCGGTCGAGCGCGGCGGCGGCGAGCCGGCCGTCGGAGAAGACCAGCGCGGCCGGGCCGTCCCAGGGCTCGAGCAGGTCGAGTGGTAGTCGTAGAAGGCGGTCACCTCCGGCGCCATGTCGCGCGCCCCCTCGAACGCCTCGGGCACCAGCATCAGGGCGGCGTGGAGCGGGTCGCGGCCCGAGCGCACCAGCAGCTCGAAGAGGTTGTCGAGCATCCCCGAGTCGCTGGAGGCGTCGTCGAGCACCGGCAGGAGCTCGGCGAGCTCCTCGCCCCACACCTGCGAGGTGAGGTCGCGCTCGCGGGCCCGCATCCAGTGGCGGTTGCCGAGCAGGGTGTTGATCTCGCCGTTGTGGGCGAGCAGGCGGAAGGGCTGCGCCAGCTCCCAGGCGGGGGCGGTGTTGGTGCTGTAGCGCTGGTGGAAGACGGCGATCGCGGTCTCGTAGCGGGGATCGGCCAGGTCGGCGTAGAAGCGGTCGAGCTGCGCCGCGATCATCATCCCCTTGTAGACCACGGTGCGGTGCGACAGCGAGGCGACGTGGAGGCGCACGCCCTCCACCCCCCGCAGCGCCGCCTCCATGCGGCGGCGGGCGAGGAACAGGCGACGCTCGAAGTGCTCGTCGCTCCACGCCGGGTCGCGCGCCAGCAGCAGGTGGAGCACCTCGGGGCGGCCCGCCGCCGCCACCTCGCCGAGCGCCTCGACGTCGACCGGCACCGGGCGCCATCCGAACACCCGCAGGCCGGTGCGCTCGGCCTGGCCGACCAGCGCCTCGAGGGCCGCCTCGCGCGCCCCGGCGTCCTCGCTCCACAGGAAGAGGGCGCCGAGCGCTAGGTCGCCGTCGGGCGAGGGCGTCGACGCCGCGAGCGGCCAGCTCGTCGCGCAGCAGCGGCGTAGGGGATCTGGGTGAGGCACGCCGGCGCCGTCGCCGCTCAGCCGGTCGGCGCTGACCGCGCCGCGGTGGCTGAGGTGGGAGAGCGCGCGCAGCGCCAGGCGCAGCGTCTCCGCACTGCGCCGGCCGCGGGCGTCGGCGACGAAGCCGATGCCGCAGCCGTCCCGCTCGTGGGCGGGTCGGTGGAGGCCCGGCGGCCTCCTGCTGGAGCTCTCCATCGGGGTCCGACCGCCACCGCGGCGGGGTCGGGAAGGACGTCGCGGGGCGTGCGACGGATCCTACCATGCCGCAGCGCGGCACGAGCGGAGCGGTCGCCGCCCGCCGCGGCGCGCGGGGTCACTCCGCGGGGGGGCGGGACAGCGACCGGACGAAGGTCGCGACGTCCTCGATCTCGGCGGGGGAGAGGCGGTCCGCGAAGGCCGTCATCACCGGCGACAGGCCGACCGCGGCGCCGCCGTCGCGCACCGTGAGGAGGATCTGGCGGTCGCTCCGCTGGTCCATCCGCTCGCGGTCGGTGAGGTCGCGCGGCGGGGTCCGCAGGTGGGGCGCCAGCATGCCGTCGCCGTGGCCGCCGGCGCCGTGGCAGACGGCGCAGTGCTTGGCGAACAGCTTGGCGCCGTGCGCGGCGTCGCCGTGCAGGACCAGGTCGGCGGGCGGGTCCTCGGCGGCGGCGGCGGGCGGCGGCCCGACCGTGGCGGCGAGCAGGGCGAGGGCGGCGAAGGCGCCGGCTGCGGCGGAACGTGGCATCCGACCATTGTAGTGCGCTCGTGCGACCCTCCGGGTATTGCGCGGCGTCCGGACCTGCTGTATAACCCGCCGATCCGAGCAGCCGTCGCGAGCCGGGAAGGCGGGGTGCTGCCGTTGACCTTCTGAGGGAGGTGCGGTCGGTGGTTCGATCCTGGCGAGCGGCCCCGTGCGGCCTGTACGTGGCTCTCTTCGCGGTCGTCGTCTGCGGCGCCGCGTCGCCCGCCCACGCCGTCCAGAACCAGGTCCGCATCCTCGTCGACGCGGACGCCGAGCCGGCGACCGGCTGCACCGTGCCGACGCCGGAAGGCCCGTTCGACGGGGTCGAGTGGATCCTCACCACCACGATCGAGACCGTCGCGGTGCCGTCGCCGTCGGCCACCGTCACCGAGGTGACGAAGCAGGCCTGCGTCGACGCTTCCAGCGACACCTTCGGCCCGCCGGTGGTCGTCGACCCGGGCGACTGGCCGGTCGGGGTCGACCTCGGGCTCGACGCCTTCGACGTCGTCGAGACCTACCTGCCGCTCTCCGACCTGCCCGCGAACGGGCTGCGGATCCGCGTCGCCGTGGTGAGCGACGACGGACAGGTTTCGCGGGCGCTGCTCGAGACCTCGCCGCGGAGCGGCCAGGACATCTTCGTCGCCATCCGCTCGATCCTGGAGATTCCTGCGCTGGGCGGTCCCGGGCTGGTGGCGTTGGCGGCGTTGCTGGCGCTGGCCGCCGCGGCGCGGTTGCGCCGCCGACCGCGGGCGGCGCTGCTGGTGGTCGCGGCGCTGCTCGGCGCCACCGGGGTGGCGTGGGCGGCCTGCGTCCTCGACGGCGATCCGGGCGACTGGGCGCCGGGTCAGGAGATCGCCGACAACCCGCCGGCGAGCTGCCCGGGCGGCGGCGCCGAGATCCGCGCCGTCTTCGCCCAGACGGACCCGGGGCACGTGTGCTTCCGGGTGGACACCTGCCTGCGCTTCAACACCCCGCCGGTGGCCGACCCACAGAGCGTCTCGACGCCGGAGGACACCCCCCTCGGGATCACGCTCACCGGCTCGGACGCCGACAGCGACCCGCTGACCTTCTCGATCGTCCCGGCGACCGGCCCGTCCCACGGCGGCCTCACCGGCACGCCGCCCGACGTCACCTACACCCCGGCGGCGAACTACCACGGTCCGGACGGGTTCGACTTCCGGGTGGACGACGGCCACGGCGGCACCGGCACGGCGACCGTGTCGATCACGGTGACGCCGGTCAACGACCCGCCGGTGGCCGACGCGGACGGCTACACGGTGGACGAGGGAGCGACGCTCAACGTCACGGCCCCGGGCGTGCTCGGCGGCGACGACGACGTCGACGGCGACCCGTTGACCGCCGTGCTGGTCGCCGGCCCGTCCCACGCCGCGTCGTTCACCCTCCACGCCGACGGTTCGTTCGACTACACCCACGACGGCTCGGAGACGACGAGCGACACGTTCACCTACGAGGCGAACGACGGCGCGCTGGACTCGAACGTGGCGACGGTGACGATCACGGTGAACGCGGTCAACGACGCCCCGGTGGCGGTCGACGACACCTACGCGGTGGACGAAGGCGGGGTGCTGAACGTCTCGGCGCCCGGGCGTGCTCGCCAACGACACCGACGCCGAGGGCGCCAGCCTGACCGCGGCCCTGGTCAGCGGCCCGGCGCACGCGTCGTCGTTCACGCTCAACGCCGACGGCTCGTTCAGCTACACGCACGACGGCTCGGAGACACGTCGCGACACCTTCACCTACAAGGCGAACGACGGCGCCCTCGACTCGAACGTCGCCACCGTGTCGATCACGATCAACCCGATCAACGACCCGCCGGTGGCGGACGACGACGCCTACACCGTCGACGAGGGCGGGACGGTGAGCGACGTGGCGCCGGGGCGTGCTGGCCGGCGACACCGACGCCGAGGGCCAGCCGCTGCAGGCCCTGCTGTTCACCGGTCCGTCGCACGCGGCGGCCTTCACCCTCAACACCGACGGCTCGTTCAGCTACACCCACGACGGCAGCGAGACGCCGCTCAGCGACTCGTTCAGCTACCGGGCGAACGACGGTGCGCTCGATTCGAACGTGGCGACGGTGACGATCACCGTCACGCCGGTCGACGACCCGCCGGTGCTCGACCTCGACGCCGACGACTCCGGCGGTACCGGCGGAGCCGACTACGCCGTCACCTTCACCGAGGGCGACGCGCGGACGCTGCTCGAGGACGCCGCCGACGCCACGATCTCCGACGCCGACTCGGCGACGCTCGCCACGCTGACGGTGACGCTGACCAACCTGCTCGACGCCGGTTCCGAGGTGCTCGACGTCGACCTCACCGGGGCCGACGCGGCCTTCTCGAAGGACTACGACACGACGACCGACCCCGCGAAGGGCGTGCTGACGGTCACGGCGTCGCCGGCGCGGCCGCTGGCCGAGTGGGTGGCCCTGCTGCGCAAGGTGACCTACGTCGACTCCGACCAGGATCCCGACGCCACGGCGCGGGTGGTCACCTTCGTGGCGAACGACGGCTCGGAGGACGGCAACACGGCGACGTCGACGGTGACGGTGGTGCCGGTCGACGACGCCCCGGTGGCCGACGCCGACGCCTACACGGTGGACGAGGGGGGCACCCTGAACGTCTCGGCGCCGGGCGTGCTCGACGGCGACACCGACGCCGAGGGCGGCAGCCTGACCGCGGCTCTGGTGAGCGGCCCGTCGCACGCCTAGTCGTTCACGCTCAACGCCGACGGCTCGTTCAGCTACACCCACGACGGCTCGGAGACGACTTCGGACTCGTTCACCTACAAGGCGAACGACGGCTCGCTGGACTCGAACACGGCGACGGTGTCGATCACGGTGAACGCGGTCAACGACGCCCCGGTGGCGGTCGACGACACCTACGCGGTGGACGAGGGTGGGGTGCTGAACGTCTCGGCGCCCGGGCTGCTCGGCAACGACACCGACGCGGAGGGCGGCAGCCTGACCGCGGCTCTGGTGAGCGGCCCGTCGCACGCGTCGTCGTTCACGCTCAACGCCGACGGCTCGTTCAGCTACACCCACGACGGCTCGGAGACGACCGCGGACGCGTTCACCTACAAGGCCAACGACGGCTCGCTCGACTCGAACACGGCGACGGTCTCGATCACCGTCAACCCGGTCGACGACCCGCCGGTCGCGGTGGCCGACACGGCACAGATCTTCGAGGACCCGGGCTCGCCGACGGCGCTCGACGTGCTGGCCAACGACAGCGACGTCGACGGCGGGCCGAAGCAGGTCGTCTCCGCCACCGATCCGGCGAACGGCACGGTGGCGCTGACCCCGGCCGGCCCCGGCCCCTACAGCGGGCTGACCTACCTGCCGGACGCCAACTACTGCAACAGCCCGGCCGGTCCGTCGGCGACCCCGGACACCTTCAGCTACACCCTGAACGGCGGTTCGTCGGCGCTGGTCAGCGTCACCGTGATCTGCGTCAACGACCCGCCGGTCGCCGGCACCGACGCCTTCGACTTCGTCGGCAACACCGAGCTGCGCGTCGATCTCGCCGCGGCGGCGACGCCTGCCGCCCTGGAGACGACCGGTTCGGGCAGCGGCGTCCTCGACAACGACAGCGACCCGGTGGAGGGCGACCCGCTGTCGATCGTCGGCCTCCACGTCGGTGCCTGCATCGACAACAGCGCGCCCTTCGACTGCACCGACGCCGCGGTGGGCCGGGTGCAGCTCGGCAGCGACGGCAGCTTCAGCTTCCTGCCGGCCGCGGGCGACGGCGACGCCAGCGAGAGCTTCCAGTACACGCTCTCCGACGGCACCGACACGACGACGGGAACGGTGAACCTGACCCGTGTGGCCCGCGTCTGGTACGTCAAGAACGACGCCGCGGGCGGCGGCACCGGCACCTCGGCCTCGCCGTTCGACACCATCACCGCGGCGAACCTGTCAGATGACGACGGCGACGGCGACCTCACCGACGACCTCGACTCGGCCGGCGACTGGATCTTCGTCTACTACGGCGACGGCACCTCGAACGGTCAGTCCACCGGCCTCGTGCTCGAGGGCGGCCAGCACCTGATCGGCGAGCACGTCGGCCTGTCGCTGCCGGTGAACCTCAACGGCAACGGCTCGCCGACCGTTCTGGTGGCGGCCGCCCCGGGCAACCGGCCGCGGCTCGACGACACGGTGGCCGACGGCTTCGACGGGGTCGAGGCGCACGACGTCGTGCCGGCCGAGGTCGCCGGCATGAACCTGGCCGGCAACATCAACGGGCTCGACTGGACGACCACCGCCGCCTTCGCCGGCGCCGGCACCTTCGCCGTCCACGACAACGTGGTGCGCTCGGCCGGCGTCGAGGGCGTCGACGTCAACCTGGCGGGGAGCGGCAACACCGTCCTCTCGTTCCACGACAACGCCCTGACCGCGACCGGCACCGCCCTCGACGTCCAGGAGACCGGCAGCGGGGCCCTGACGATCAGCGCCTTCGACGACAACACGGTCGGCGGCAACACCGGCGGCTCGGGCCTGGTCGTCAACGGCGCCACGTTCGACGCGGTCCCCGGCGGCGGCATCGACACGGTCCTCGGCGGCACGACGGCGATCGGCGCCTCCGGCAACGGCGTCGGCCAGGCCGGCCTGATGCTCTCCAACGTCCAGGGCGACCTGCACTTCGCCAACCTGTCGGTCTACGCCGACTCGGGCGCGGGCCTCGGCGTCACCGGGACCGGCGCCGGCATGACCTTCCGGGTCAACTCCGGCGGCGGCGCGACCGGCGTCGTCCAGGCGATCAACGGGCCGGCGGTGTCGGCGAGCGCCGTGGCGTTCGACCTGCGGCTGTCCGACATGGACAGCACCAACAGCACGAGCCAGGGCGTGTCGCTGACCAACGTCACCGGCACCTTCTCGGCCGAGTCCGGCAGCGCGATCACCAACGCCACCGGGACCGACTTCCTGATCAGCGGCGGCACCGCCAACGTCACCTACAAGGGCGCGATCACCGACGACGTCGGCCAGCTCGTCGCGGTCTCCGGCGCCACCGCCGGTACCAAGAGCTTCGAGGGGGCCATCACCGACGGCGACGACGGCGACGGCAGCGGCGTGTCGTTGTCCAGCAACACGGGCGCGACGGTGCGCTTCTCGGGCGGCCTGGTGCTGTCGACGGGTGCCAACCCGGCCTTCGCGGCGACCGGCGGCGGCACGGTGGAGATCTGCGACGAGACCCCCTGCAACCCCGCCGCGACGGGCCTCGCCGTCAACAAGATCACCACCACGACCGGGACGGCGCTGAACGTGGCGAACACCAACATCGGCGCCAACAACCTCGAGCTGCGCAGCGTCTCGGCGGGCACGGCGGGGAGTGGGCCCACCAACGGCATCGTGCTCAACACCACCGGGTCGGGGGGCGGCCTGAAGGTCAAGGGCAACGGCTCGGCGGGCTCGGGCGGCACGATCCAGAAGACGACCAGCGACGCGATCGCGCTGACCAGCACGCAGCACGTCGCCCTGTCGTCGATGAACGTGCAGAACAGCGCCGAGAGCGGCATCCTCGGCTCCTCGGTCACGGATCTCGACCTCACCGGCTGTAGCTTCACCAACAACGGAGACGACTCGGCGGACGTCGGCGTCAAGGTCACGAACCTCGCCGGCTCGGCGACGTTCAGCGGCACCTCGATCACCGGCTCGGCGCTGGCCAACGTGTTCATCGACAACACCGCGGCGGCCTTGAGCTCGTTCACCATCTCGGGCGGCAGCTACGGCAGCCTGGGAACGGCGTTCGGCGGCAACTCGATCCTGCTCAACATCCGCGGCACGTCGACTCTGACCACCGGCAGTGTCAGCGGCATCACGGTGGCGAACAACAAGCCGGCCCGCGGCATCACCGTGCAGGCGCAGGACACGGCCACCATCTCCGACTTCACGGTGCAGACCAGCACCTTCACCAACAACGGCCTGCAGGCGAGCTTTGAGCAGTCGGGGTCGGCCAACCTGTCCTTCAAGCTGCTCAACAACCCGACGATGACGATGACGTTGCCGGCGGCGGGCACCAGCCATGCGGTCAACGTGTCGAGCTCGTCGACCTCGACGGGGGGCACCATCCAGGGCCGCATCCAGGGCAATACCATCGGCAACGCCGCGGTGGCGAGCTCCGGCTCGCCGATCGGCAACGGCATCCGTGTCCTGGTCCAGGGCCGCACCACCGCCACGCTGCTCATCGACGGCAACACCATCCGCCAGGTGCCGCAGGCGCGCGGCATCGACGTCCAGTTCCTCGGGCCGCTCTCCTCGGGGCAGCCGCTGTCGCAGAGCGACGTCACGGTCACCGGCAACGACGTCAACCCGCAGGATTCGACGGGCTTCCCGACCGCCGCCATCTACCTGGCGGCGGACAGCCAGGGCGGCTCACCGGTTCGCATGCGCTCCGACGTGCGCAGCAACACCGTGCCGGCCGGCGCCGCCTTCGACGCGCTACCGACGTACCTGATCGTCGACGAGGTCGCGGCGGCGGCGGAGGCGCAGCTCGTCGACACCGCGCCGGCGAGCGCGAGCTGCACCGCGCAACTGACCAGCACCAACACCGGCAGCGCCTCGGCGGCGGCCGGCTGCGCCCTGATCGCGGGCCCGATCAACACGCCCCCCTAGGAGCGCGGGGGGGGGCGCCCGGAACCGTCCGGGCGGGGAGGCGGGTGGATGGCGGAACCTTTCCTCAGTGAGATCCGACTGATGGGCTTCGGCTTCCCACCGAAGGGCTGGGCGCTGTGCGACGGGCAGCTTCTCCCGATCAACCAGAACCAGGCGTTGTTCTCGCTGCTGGGGACGACCTTCGGCGGCGACGGGCGGGTCAACTTCGCGCTCCCCGACCTGCGCGCCCGGGTCCCGATCCACGTCGGCGGTGGGCACACCCTGGGCGAGCGCGGTGGCGAGCAGGGGCACACCCTGAGCCTCGCGGAGATGCCCACCCACACCCACGTGCTCCAGGCGACGTCGAGCGACGGCACCCAGGTGATCGCCGCGGGAGCCCTGCTGGCGCGCGCGGCGCCTGCCAACCCCTATTCGGCCCCGACGAACCTGGCGGCGATGCAGGCCGCCTCGGTCGCCAACAACGGCGGCAGCCAGGCGCACCTCAACCTGCAGCCGCTCCTGACCCTCAGCTTCTGCATCGCCCTGCAGGGCATTTTCCCGAGCCCGACCTGAGGAACGACGATGGCCCAACCCTACGTCGGGGAGATTCGCATCTTCGGCGGTAACTTCGCGCCCGCGGGGTGGATGTTCTGCGAAGGGCAGCTGTTGCCGATCTCGGAGAACGAGACGTTGTTCCAGCTCATCGGAACGACCTACGGCGGAGACGGACAGGACACCTTCGGGCTCCCGGATCTGCGGGGCCGATTGCCGGTCCACCAGGGCAACGGCTTCGTTCTCGCGCAGGCCGACGGCGCGGAGGAGGTCACCCTGACCGTGAGCCAGATCCCGTCCCACGCACACCCCCTGCTCGCGGCCAACGCCGTCGGGAACGATCCCAACCCCCAGGGCAATCTGCTCGCCGAGAGCTCCGCGGTGTCGATGTACCAGAGCGGTGCGGCGAACGCCGCGATGGCGACGTCGATCGCCGCGGTGGGCGGCAGCCAGCCGCACACCAACTTCCAGCCCTATCTCTGCCTGAACTTCATCATCTCTTTGTTCGGCATCTTCCCCAGCCCGACCTAGGAGCGACATGGCCGACCCCTTCGTCGCCGAGATCCGCATCTTCCCCTTCAACTTCGCACCCAAGGGCTGGGCCTTCTGCGACGGCCAGCTCCTGCCGCTGTCGCAGAACACCGCGCTGTTCTCGCTGCTCGGGACCACGTACGGTGGCAACGGCAAGTCGAACTTCGCGCTGCCGGATCTTCAGGGCCGGGCGCCGATGCACCCTGGCCAGGGCCCGGGTCTCTCGCTGCACGACCTCGGCGAGACCGGCGGGTCGGAGACGGTGACCCTTCTCGAGTCCGAGACGCCCGCTCACGGGCACACGCTGCAGTCCAACGGCGCGCCCGCGAACCGGACCACTCCGGTGGGCAACTCCATCGCCCGGGTCTCCGGTGCGACGCCCTACTCCGACGGCGCCGCGAACCCGCCGAGGGTGCCGATGTCCGACCAGGCCCTCGCCCCCGCGGGCGGCGACCAGCCGCACAACAACATGATGCCCTTCCTGACCCTCAACTTCTGTATCGCCCTGCAGGGCGTCTTTCCGCCGCGCACCTGAGGAGCGCCCGATGAGCCGACGCTGGTCGTTCCGGGAGGCGGAGGAAGGGTGGTCGCGGCGCCGTTTCCTCCGGGTCGGCGCGGCGGCCGCCGCCGCGGGATGGTGGGCCCGCTTCGACCTCGGGCAGCCGCCGCCGGCGGCCGCCGAGCCGCCGGTCTCGGTGGGCTACGTGGTCGGCAGCGAGGAGCTTCCCGACGTCGCCCGGCCGCCGTGGTGGGCGGCGTTCCGCGCCGCCTCGGAGGCCCGCGCCGCGCGGCGGCCGGTGGCGGAGTCTTCCGGCGCCGCGCCGGTCGACGTGGTACCGGCGGCCTACCTGCCGGGGGACCCGCGGTTGGCCACCGTGCCGGTGCGGATCGCCGTGCTGGGACTGTACCCGGGCCTCGGCGACCTGCCCGGGGTGACCTACGACCTGCTGCTCACCGCCCACTTCCTCACCGGGGACCCGGCGGCCCCCGACCTGCCGTTCCACTGTTGGGGCTGGCGCGACGATCCGGCGCCGACCTCGGGGTCCCCGCTGCGCTTCACGGTGCCGGTGGAGCGCGAGACCGGGTTGCGCCTCACCCTCGACGCCCACCAGCTGGTCGCCCCGCGTTCCCCGGACCGGGCCCGGCTGTCCGGGCGGGGCGGCGCGGCGGGCGGCGGAGGGGCCGCCGTGCGCGGCGCCGCCCCGACCGCCGAGCGCTTCGTCTCCCGCCGCGACGTCCGCCTGTCGCTGGGCCTCGAGTCCGGGGCGCCGAGGCTGCAGCGCGGCGTCTACCTGCTGGCGCTCGAGCCGGGCACCTGGGACTCCCCGCGCCAGCTCCCCCCGGCGCGCTGCCCTGGGAGACCGCGTCGTCGGTGGTGCTGGCGGTGGAGGCGGCGGAGGGCTGAGCCGCCGGCCCGGGGGAGCGTCGCGCCGTCCCCTACCAGCCGCCTCCTCCGCCGCCGCCGGACGACCCGCCGCCCCCGCCGCCGCCGCCGCCGGACGAGCCGCCGGAGGAGCTCGAGGCGGCGGAGACGCCCGCCGCCATGCCGCCGATCGCCGCGGTCCACGATCCCGAGGCTCCGCCGCCGCCGAACGCCCCGCCGCCGCCGGTCCAGCCGCTGCTCCCGGAGGTCAGCGCCCCGCCGCCGGTCGTGGCCTCGGCCAGGCCGCCGCCGGCCGCCGCGACGCCCCAGCGGCGCGACCAGCGCGCCACCCTGCCGCCGAGGCCGAAGGCGAGCAGATAGGGAAGCCAGGCGTCGTCGAGCGCGGGGCGCTCGCGCCCGAGCTCGGCGCGCAGCCAACGGCGCGCCAGGTGGAGGCGACCGCGCAGGCGCAGCATCTCCGCCGTCTCGCGGCTCGCGGCGTGGTGCAGGAAGCTCGACAGGACGACCAGCGGCGCGAGCAGGCAGGCCGCGATCCCGAACGGTCCGAGGTGCGGATAGCCGTCCCCCGGCCACCAGTGGTCGTGCCCGGCGACGGCGACCGCGGCGGCGGCCAGCGCCGCCCAGGGCAGGAGGAAGCCGAGCGCCGCCGGCCCGAGGTGGCGCATCCGGTGACGCCAGCGGGCCGCGCTCCCGGCGCCGAGCAGGAGGCTCAGCAGGAATCCGGCGACGAGGAGCAGGGCGAGGACGATCGCCTGGCCGGCGCCCCGCGTGGCCCCCTCGCCGACCAGGCAGGCCAGACAGGCCGTGAAGAGGAGCAACGTCCGCCGCGCCCGTGGCTTCGCGGTCTCGGCGGCGAGCCCGCGGCGGCCCCCGAGGCGCTTCTCGATGCCCTTGCGGACGATGTCGACCGGGGAGAAGCCGCGGGAGCGGTAGTGGCGGCGGACGGCGGCGGTGTCGGTCACCCGCCGGTCACCGAAGAAGAGCTTGTCGATCAGGGTGCGCTCGTAGCCGGTGAGCTCGCCCCGCGGCACCTCGAGCTCGAGCTCGAGCTCGGGGGAGCCGAACCACCAGCGCGGCGGCTTGACGGTGCTCGCCAGCTTGCCCTCGGCGACCAGCCGGGCGAGCAGCGCCGCCACCTCGGCGGAGCCGACCTCGCGGTCCCACAGGGCCCCGAGCTGCTCGGCCGGCAGCGCCAGCACGGTGCTCTCGATCCAGGCGCGGTCGGGGTGGGAGGGCAGCTCGGGGTCGCGGCGGAAGCGGCCGAGCGCCGCCTCGCGGCGGACGAAATCGGCGGCCAGCAGCGCGGCGGCGGCTGCGGCGGCGGCGAGCAGCGCGAAGAGCACGCTGCGGCGGACGGCGCGCAGGGTGGCGCCGGGAACGCCGTCGCCGACGTGGTCGAGGTCGACGGTCACCACCTCGGTGGCGCCGGGGGGCAGCGGGCCGCCCTCGCGGTGCAGGTGGCCCGCGCCGTCGAACAGTGGATTGCGCGGCGGCGGTCGCCAGGCGGGATCGAGGTCGAGGTCGAGGACGAAGCGCTCGATGGCGCCGTCGCGGTCGGGGAAGGCGAAGTCGTGGTCGAGGCGGTAGAGACCCGGCCGCCCCGCGTGCTGGGTGAGCACCCCGGTGAGCCGGTAGGCCAGCAGGTAGGTGATCTCGGTCCCGTCGAAGGGCGGGTCGTCGGGCGCCCGGCTGCGCCAGCGCAGGGTGGTCGAATCGCTCCAGTCGTAGTGGTCGACGCTGTCGAGATCGCCCGCCACCAGCGGCAGCTCGGCGCCCGTCGCCGCGTCGAGGCGCGCCACCCGGTCGAGCGCGAGATGCTGGCCCATGGCGACGCGGAAGCGGCGCTCGCCGCCGTTCCAGTCGCCGGTGAACACGATCGCCTGGCGCTCCTCCACGTGCAGAGCGCCGTCGGCGTCGAGGCGGGCGTGCACCGCGAGCTCGCGCCAGTGGAGCTCCCGCTCCTGGGCGGCGGACGGCGGGGCGAGGGCGAGCGCCGCGAGCGCCAGGAGCCCGGCACCGCCGAGGAACCGGTTCGGCTTCGTTGCCATCGATCTCCTTCCGCGTCGGGGAGGGGAGACTCTACACCCTGCGGCCGTCTGCGATCGGACGGCGCGCCGGGGGGCGCCGACCGCGTCGGCGGGGAGCTCCCTAGGTGAAGACCGCCTCGTAGGTCGTGCCGTCGTCGTCGCGGGCGACCGGGACCAGGAAGAGGTCCAGGACCCCCATCTCGGTGTTCTCCAGGCGGTAGATCCGCTGCGGGAGCAGCGGCTCGCGCGGGCCGTGGAAGTGGAGCGAGAACTGCTCGCGCGCCGCGCGGCCCTGCAGCCCGGTGCTGCGGACGTCCGCCAGCTCGAGGTCGATCTCACCCGACGCCGCGCCGGCGAGGCGGAAGGCCTCGCCCCGCCGCGGCAGGAACGAGTCCTTGGTCAGCTTGTCCAGCATCGGTCCCCCCGGTAGAGTCCCCGGAGTATATAGAGCAGGGAGGTAGGGATGTCGAAACGTCGAGCAGCCCCCGGCCGCCACCGGACCGGTCACCGCGTCCCCGGCCGGCCTGCGCCTGCGCCCCGCGGTGGACGACGACCTGCCGTTCCTGGCGGAGCTCTACGCCTCCACCCGGCGGGCCGAGGTCGACCCCCTGCCCTGGACCGCGGAGGAGAAGGAGGGCTTCCTGCGCTGGCAGTTCGAGAGCCAGCACCGCCACTACCTGGAGTACTACCCGGGGTGCGAGCGGCTGGTGGTCGAGCGGCCCATCGGGGGGGCGACGAGCGCCGCGACGGCGCCGGTCGGCCGCCTCTACGTCGACCGCTGGCCGGACCAGATCCGGCTGGTCGACATCGCGCTGCTGCCCGAGCACCGCGGCCGGGGGCTCGGCTCCGCCCTGCTGGAGACGATCCTCGCCGAGGGCCGGCGGCGGTCGCTGCCGGTCACCATCCACGTGGAGGCGAACAACCCCGCGCTGCGCCTCTACCGCCGCCTCGGCTTCCGCCACGTCGACGACAACGGCGTCTATCAGCTCCTCGAGTGGCGGCCGGAGGGGGCGCCGCCGGCGGCGGCGGCCGCCGCGTCCCCCTGAGGTGCCGGTCCGGCGGGGAGCAGGCGACCGCAGGGGGCGATGGCGAGGGCGGGGGAGGAGACGGCGCCCCAGGGCGCGCCGCCGGCCGCGAAGACGACCGGGGCCTCACCCACCGCGACGAGGTGGCTGAAGACCTCCCGCAGGTCGGCCTCCCACAGCAGGTCGCCCACCGGCGCGCCCGGGCCG
The DNA here is from genome assembly GCA_963843275.1 of uncultured Acidobacteriota bacterium. Lineage (GTDB taxonomy): Bacteria > Acidobacteriota > Thermoanaerobaculia > Multivoradales > JBCCEF01 > CAWJJM01. Next base: position 247,472 of record CAWJJM010000012.1, read on the forward strand.
TCGGCGGCGAGCCGCCGGACGTTGCGGGCGATCCCGCGGAAGCGCCCCGGCACCAGGTCGTGGGGGTGCAGGCCACGGAGCTCGCCGATCCACAGCCCGCCCGCCACCGCCTCGGCGAGAGCCTCGTCGGAGGCGCCGCCGGGGGCGACGAACAGGTGGGCGGCCCGCGTCTCGTCGCCCCCGACGTCGTGCGGTGTCGCCGCCAGGCCGAGCGACGCGGCCAGCGCCGCGTCCACCGCGGGGGTCAGCAGGCGGCCCGCCCGCACCATCTCGACCCGCCGCTTCGCATGGCCCGAGAGGTCGAAGGGCAGCGGCAGGCCGGCGGCGTCGCCGCCGTCGTCGACGAGCCCGAAGAGCGGCGAGAAGACGTCGCGCCCCACGGCGCCGGCGAGGTACGAGGAGCCGTCGGCGAAGGGGCGGGCGGCGAGCGCCGTGCGGTTGAGCAGCGCCACGAGCGCCGCCGCCGCCTCCGGCGACAGCAGCAGGGCGGCCGTCGCCGGCGGGGCGGCCGCCGGGCTGCCGTCCGCGGCGCGGGCCCGGGCGCGCTCGAGGACACGGGGGGCCGCGAGCGCCGCCAGGCTGCGCGCCGAGGCGGCGGCCCACCCGGCGCCGGGCCCGTCGCCGTGGCGGGCGGCGAGGGTGAGGGCGGTGGCCTCGGTCGACGCCACCAGTCCCTGGCTGTTGGCCACCACCAGGCGCAGCGCGCTCCAGTCGAGGCCGAGGCGCTCGCCGGCGCCCTCGCCGGCGGCGAGAAGCTCCCTCGCGCTCCCGGGAGTGAGCTCGGCGACGGCGGCGTCGTGCAGCGGCACCTCGGGCGCGCGCGCCGCCTCCTCCGGCCCCGGCAGGTCGAGCGACGCTCCCGGGGCGGCGAGGCGCGACTGGCCGAGGGCGAGGCGCACGGCGCTGGCGAGGGCGGCGGGATCGCCGGCCTCGCCGCGGTGGAACCCGAGGCGGCCGGCCGCCTCGACCCGCACCTGCACCAGGCGTCGCCAGCGCGGCGGCGGGTCGTCGGGCTCCGCGGTGGCGGCGCGCCCCCGGAGAACCTCCAGCCACACCGCCTCGGTGGCGTCGGCGACCGATCCCGCCACGGCGTCGCGCAGGCGGGAGACCACCTCGGTCAACGGCGGGGCCGTGGCGGGGGGGGCGAGGGACTGGGCTCGGACCGGAGGCATGCCGGGGGAGGGCGGGCAGCCGCAGTCTACCGTGGCTTGTCCTTTGCAGCCTCCGGCTGCGAGAATGGGCGCTCTTCGAACGCCTGGACTCGAGAGAGCGCGATGCTTTTGCGGAGCCTGCGAACCCTTGTGATGCTGGCCGCGATGCTGGGGGTCTCCGGAGCGACCTTTGCGGAGGACGCCGCCGACCTCCTGCTGACGCACGGCGTCTTCTACCCCGTGGTGCCGCCGGGGTCGGTGCAGGGCAGCCTGGCGGTCCGGGGCGGGCGCATCGTCTACCTCGGACCCGACGCGGGAGCCGCGGCCTACCGCGGCCCGGCGACCGAGGTGATCGACCTGCGCGGGCGCGCCGTCACGCCGGGGCTGATCGACGCCCACTCCCACCTGACCGGCCTCGGCCAGGCGCTCGCCCAGGTCGACCTGGTGGGGACCGGCAGCTATGCCGAGGTGGTGTCGCGGGTCGCCGCCGCGGCGGCCGACGCCCCCGCCGGCGCCTGGGTCCGCGGCCGCGGCTGGGACCAGAACGACTGGGCCGACGAGGCCTTCCCGACCCACGGGGCGTTGAGCCGGGCGGTGCGCGACCACCCGGTGTGGCTCACCCGCATCGACGGGCACGCGGCGCTGCTCAACGCGGCCGCCATGGAAGCGCTGGGGATCGGGCCGGACACCCCCGACCCGCCCGGCGGCCGCCTGCTGCGCGACGCGGCCGGGCGGCCCACCGGCGTGCTGGTCGACAACGCGATGGACGTCGCCGTCGGCCGCATTCCCGAGCCCACCCTGGCCGAGCGCGAGAAGGCCCTGCGCCGCGCCGCCGAGCACTGCCTGGCGCGCGGCCTGACGACGGTGACCGACATGGGGGTGGGCGCCGACGACCTGGCCGCCTACCAGGCGCTGCGCGCGGCGGGGGAGCTGCCGCTGCGGGCGGCGGTGTTCCTCGCCGACGACGCCGACCTGCTGGCGGATTGGCTGCCGCGCGGGCCGCGCCTCGATCCCGAGGGCCGGCTCACCATCCGCGGCGTCAAGCTGTACGCCGACGGCGCCCTGGGCAGCCGCGGCGCGGCCCTCCTCGAGCCCTACGACGACGACCCGGGCAACCTCGGGCTGCTCGTGTCGAGCGGCGACCACCTGCGCGACGTCGCCACGCGGTCGCTGGCGGCGGGCTTCCAGGTCGGCATCCACGCCATCGGCGACCGCGGCAACCTGGTGGCGCTCGACGCCCTCGAGGCGGCGCTGGCGACCCTGCCGGAGGGCGCCGCGGACCCGCGGGTGCGGATCGAGCACGCCCAGGTCATGCGGCCGCAGGACATCGTGCGCATGGCGCGGCTCGGGGTGATCGCCTCGATGCAGCCCACCCACGCCACCTCGGACATGCCGTGGGCCGCCGACCGGGTGGGGGCGCTGCGGCTCGCCGGCGCCTACGCCTGGCGGAAGGTCCTCGACGCCGGCGGGCGGCTGGCGCTGGGCAGCGACTTCCCGGTCGAGCGGGTCGATCCGCTGCTCGGCATCTACGCCGCGGTGACCCGCCAGGACCTCGACGGACGGCCGCCGGGCGGCTGGCTTCCCGACCAGCGGCTGAGTCGCGCCGAGGCGCTGCGCGGCTTCACCCTCGACGCCGCCTGGTCGCTGTTCCTCGACCCGCTGGTGGGCTCGCTCGAGCCGGGCAAGCGCGCCGACCTGGTGGTGTTCGACCGCGATCCGATGCAGGTGCCGGCGATCGAGATCCCGCGGGTGGCGGTGGACCTGACCGTGGTCGACGGCCGCGTCGCCTACCGGCGGGCGCAGCCGGCGGCGGAGGGGGCGCGATGAGGCGGGTCCGCCGGGCGGCGGCCGCCCTGCTCGCCGCGTCGCTCGCCGGCGCCGGCGCCGCGCCGCTGGCGGCCGCCCCGGCCGACCCGTACCGGGAGCAGCGCCAGGAGATGGTCGAGCAACAGGTCCGGGGGCGGGGGATCGACGACCCGGCCGTCCTGGCGGCGATGGCCGAGGTGCCACGGCACCTCTTCGTCGCCGAGGCCGACGTCGCCACCGCCTACGCCGACCGCGCCGTCGCCATCGGCTACGGCCAGACCGTCTCGCAGCCCTACGTGGTGGCGCTGATGACCTCGCTGCTCGGCCTCGACCACGACGACCGGGTGCTGGAGATCGGCACCGGTTCGGGCTACCACACGGCGGTGCTGTCGCGGGTCGCCGGCCGCGTCTACTCGATGGAGATCATCGAGCCGATGGCCCGCCAGGCGCAGCGGCGGCTCGCCTCGCTGGGCTACGACAACGTCGAGATCCGGGTCGGCGACGGCTACAAGGGCTGGCCCGAGGAGGCGCCGTTCGACGCCATCATCCTCACCGCCGCGCCGCCGCGGATCCCCCAGCCGCTGATCGACCAGCTCAAGGTGGGCGGGCGCATGGTGGTGCCGGTCGGCGGCTACATCCAGGATCTGCAGGTGATCGACAAGACGGCGGACGGACTGCAGAAGCGCACCGTCATCCCGGTGCGGCTGCAGCCGATGACCGGGCAGGTGCGGGAGGGCGGATGAGGCTGCCGGCCGCCGGAGCGCTGGCGGTCGTCGCGCTGGCCGTTCCGCTGGCCGCCTGCCCCGGCCGCTCGCCGGCCGCGCCGCCGGGCCCCGGCGCCGGCTTCGCCGACCAGCGTCAGGCCATGGTCGACGTGCTGCGCTCGGCCGCGATCCGCGACCCGCGGGTGCTGGAGGCGATGGCCGAGGTCCCCCGCCACCGCTTCGTGCCGCCGCCGTGGCAGGGCGCCGCGTACCGCGACGAGCCGCTGCCCATCGGCCACGGCCAGACGATCTCCCAGCCCTACGTGGTCGCCCTGATGTCGTCGCTGGCCGACCTCCACGGCGGCGACAAGGTGCTGGAGATCGGCACCGGCTCGGGCTACCACGCCGCGGTGCTGTCGCGCCTCGCCGGCCGCGTCTACTCGATCGAGATCGTGCCAGCGCTCGCCGACCGGGCGCGCCGCACCCTCGCCGAGCTGGGCTACCGCAACGTCGAGGTGCGCCGCGGCGACGGCTACAGGGGGTGGCCGGAGGCGGCGCCGTTCGACGCCATCGTGCTGACCGCGGCGCCGCGACACATCCCGCCGCCGCTGCTCGCCCAGCTCGCCGTGGGCGGACGGCTGGTCGCCCCCGTGGGCGGCCGCGAGCAGGAGCTCACGCTGATCACCCGCACCCCGGCGGGCTACCGGCGCGAGTCGATCACCCCCGTGCGCTTCGTCCCCATGACGGGGGAGGCGGACCGGGAGCCCGGGTCGGAGCCCGGCCCCGGCTCCGACCCCGGCCGAGCCGCCGATCCTGGCGGCCGTGCACCCGGTTGAGCGGCCGGCCGCGCGCCCGACCGCGAGGAGCCGCGATGAGCCACGAGGCGCTGTGCCCCGCCGTCCCCCTGATCGCCGGCCTGTTGCTCGTCGCCGGCCTGCCGCCCGCCGCCGCGCAGGAGCCGCCGCCGCTCTTCGTCGAGCGCGTCGACGTCAACGTCGTCAACGTCGAGGTCTTCGTCACCGACGCGCGGGGGCGCCAGGTCGCCGGCCTCGGCCGCGAGGACTTCGAGGTGCTCCAGGACGGCGAGCCGGTCGAGGTCACGAACTTCTTCTCCATCTCGCGGCAGGACCGGGTGGCGGAGGCGCTGAGCGCCTCGCCGGCGGAGCTCGCCGCCGGCGCGGCCCGCGGCGGCGCCGTCGACCTGCCCCCCGAGCAGCAGCTCAACCTGCTGGTCTACGTCGACCACTTCAACCTCCATCCGTCGACGCGTAGCCGGGTGCTCGACGACCTGCGCGGCTTCCTCGAGGACCGCATGTTCGAGGGGGACCGGGTGATGGTGATGGGCTACGACGGTCAGCTCGACCTGGTGCAGCCGTTCACGCGCGATCCCGTCGCCGTCGACGCGGCGCTGGCCGGCATGAAGAAGGTCAAGACGGGCCGGCAGCAGTTCGACGCCCGGCGCAACCGCGTCATGGCGGGCATCCGCATCGCGTTCCGCGACGGCGAGCCGGTGGTGGCGAACGAGCTGGTGCGCGGCTACATCCAGGAGCAGCAGCTCGAGCTGCGGCGCTCGGCGAAAGCCCTGTCGACCGTGGTGCGCTCGCTGGCCGGGCTGCCCGGCCGCAAGGCGCTGGTGTACGTCAGCGAGGGTCTGCCGCAGCGGCCCGGCGAGGACCTCTACCAGTACATGGCGGAGATCTTCTCGCAGACGGAGATCCCCGGCGGGTCCGGCTTCTCCGCCGACAACGTCGACACCTCGATCGAGGCGCTCAAGGCCGACGAGTCGGCGGTGTTCGACGACATCACCCGGCACGCCAACGCCCACCAGGTGACGCTGTATCCCGTCGACGCCCGCGGCGCCGCCGGCGACTCCACCCTCGGCGCCGACAACCCGGGCCTGATGATCGCCAACCGCACCGGGCTCGACGCCCTGCGCACGGTGATGCAGCAGGAGCCGCTGATCGAGATGGCGGTGGCGACGGGCGGCCGGGCGGTCCTCGGCACCAGCAACTTCGCCGACGCGATGCGGACCGACGCGGGCGACTTCGACAACTTCTATTCCCTCGGCTACGCCTCGCCGGCGGCGGGCGACGGGCGGTACCATGTCATCGAGGTGCGGGTGAAGCGGCCGGGGCTCCGGGTGCGTCACCGCCAGGGCTACGTCGACAAGCCGCAGGCGGAGATCGTCGCCGACCGCACCCTGTCGTCGCTGGTCTACGGGCTGGAGTCCAACCCCCTGGGGGTGTCGATCGACTTCGGGACGCCCGAGCGCAGCGGCCGGCGCGCCGTCGTGGTCCCGGTGATGGTGCGGATCCCCTTCCGCGACGTGACGCTGCTCCCCAACGGTGCGCTGGAGGAGGGGCGGCTGCACATCTTCCTGGCGGTGCAGGACGACCGGGGCGGCGTCTCCGACCTCCACCGCCAGGACTACCCGCTGAGCATCCCCCACGAGCAGCTCGGCGCGGCCCGCGGCAAGGAGATCGGCTACCTGGTGCGCCTGCAGGTGACGCCGGGGACGCCGACGGTGGCGGTCGGTGTCTGGGACGAGCTCTCCGGCACCGAGTCGTTCGTCCACAAGCAGCTGCGGGTCGCCCGGCCGCGCTCCTGAGCGCCGGCCGGCGCGCTCTCAGCCGCCGATCCGCACCGGCCGGCGCAGGAAGGAGCTGTCGCCGCCGACCTCGTCGGTGACGCCGACGGCGACCTGGTGCGTCCCCGCCTCCATGCGCAGCTCGGCGGCGTAGGTGAAGACCTGGCCGCGGGCCGTCTCGAGATCGGCGTCGGGAACGGCGAGAGGGAAGGGCTCCTGGACCGGCGTCGAGGTCTCGCCGTCGCCGTCCATCACCGCCACCGAGACGCGCAGCCGTCCCCGGTGGCCGTCGGCGGTGGGCACCAGGGTGACGCGGCCGATCGGGATGAGCACCTCGAGGGGCAGGCGCCAGGTGCCCTTGCCGTCGGACTCCGGGGTGCCGAAGCGCACCTCGACGCCGAGCGGGTTGACGCCGACGCCGTAGAAGAGCGCCGCCAGGGTGCCGTCGCCGACCTCGCTCTCCAGCGTCTTGTCGCGGTAGCCCAGCCGGTGCCGGACGGTCACCCCGCGCCGCTTCACGCGCACGGAGATGTCGTGGTAGCGGCCGTCCCCCTGGTGCGCCGGCGTATAGCCCAGCGAGTAGTAGGACGTCAGGTCGGCCTCCATGGCGGCGAGCGCCCCGTCGACGTTGGCGGTGTTCAGCGAGGCGCGGCCGCCGGTGCCCTCGGCCAGTGCCAGCAGCGGCTCCTGGCGGTTGGCGTCGTGGATGAAGTCGAGGTCGACGGTGGAGCCCGCCGAGCCGCCGTGCTCGGCGGAGATCGAGTCGCGGGGACCGCCGCCGGCGGCGTCGATCGGGTAGAAGGTGACCCGGTTGGCGTTGGCCTTCGCCACCAGCTCGTGCAGCTCCGAGCGCAGCAGGTAGCGGTGCGAGGTGAGCATCCCGGTGGTGCTGCGCCCGAAGCGGTCGTCGACGCGGTTGAAGAGGTCCTCGCCGGCAGCCATCGGCAGCCCCTCGCTGACGTAGACCAGCGCCTTGCGGCCGACCAGCCCGCCGAGCGACGAGATCAGCTCACCCAGCGCGTTGACGCTGTGGCGGGCGTCGTCGTAGAGACCACGGGCGTAGAAGTCCGCCGCCGAGGCGGCCTCGGAGGCCCCGTTGGCCTTGTCGATCCGGTCGACCACCCGCCGGCGCTCGGTGGCCGACTCCTCGCCCAGCGCGTGCACCCGCTCGAGGCGGTCGAGCGCGTCCTGCGCCAGGGCCGGGTCGGCGGTGAACGTCTGCTCGATCGACAGCGAGTGGTCGAAGCTGACCACCATCACGCGGTCGCCGGGCCGCAGCTCCGTCGCCAGGAAGCGCTTGACGCCGCGCAGGGCCTGGTTGCGGCGGAACGGCGAGAGGAACAGGTTGTCGACGTAGACCACCAGGTGGAGGCGCTCGGCGGCCGCGGCCTCGACCTCGGCGGCGGCGGTCGGGGGTCGAGGCGCGGGGCGGGCGGGCGCGGTCGGGCGCACCGCCGGGGTGGCCGCTCCGACCTCGGCGAAGTTGGTCAGCGGCACCGGCCTGCCGTCCTCGGAGACCTCGAAGTCGTCGGCGGTGAGGCCGTGGACCGGGCGGCCGTCGCGCCCGGTCACCACGACGTCGACGTTGACCACGTGGACGGCCAGCGACTCGAAGAACATCTCGTCGGAAGCCGGCGGGGCCTCGGGGGCCTGCCCGGCGGCCACCCAGGCCAGCGACGCCAGGCAGGGCACGAGCAGCTGACGGCGGATCGCGGCTCTCATGCTCGGTTCCTCGCGGGAAGGTCGGAGGACGGCCCCCGGGCGGCGCAGTGTAGCACCCGCGCGGCCGCCGGCAGCCACCGCCGCTGACGTAGACTCGGCCGACGACCGCGGGGCGCGGCGCGCCGCGCCCGGTGGAGGTCCCGATGCGTTCCCATCCCCTGTTCCGCTCCCTCGCCGCCGCGCTCTCGGCGCTCCTGCTGGCCGCCTGCGCCACCACCGACCTGCCCCCGATCCCGGCGGCCGGTCCCGGCTTCCGGCCGCTGCCCGACGAGGTCGAGCTGTGGCAGGAGGCGCGCGCGGAGGAGGCCCGGCTCCTGGCCGAGGCGCCCGTCTACGACGATGCGGCGTTGACCGCCTACCTGGAGGACGTGGCGGCGCGGCTGACGCCGCCGGCGATGGCCTCCAACCCGCTGCTGTCGCACCGCGTCACGGTGCTGGCCGACCCGACGTTGAACGCGTTTTCGTATCCCCATGGAAGCCTGTACGTGCACACCGGCCTGTTGGCCCGCCTCGCCAACGAGGACCAGCTCGCCACCGTCCTCGGCCACGAGATCAGCCACGTCGAGTACCGGCACATGGTGCGCCACCGGCGCGCCGCCGCCAATCGCGCGGTCGGCGTCGGGATCGCCGCCTTCGCGGCCCTGGTGGTGCTGACCGCCGCGGAGATCGACGCCGCCGACGAGGGCAAGTGGGTGCGCGCCGAGAACCTCCATTTCTTCGCTGAGCTGGTGGTGGACCTGGGTCTGCAGATCGCCTTCGTCGCGGCGGTCAACGGCTACGGTCGCAAGCTCGAGCTGGAGGCGGACCGGGGAGGGTTCCGCAAGCTCGCCGCGGCCGGCTACCGGCCGGCCGAGGCGTCCGAGATGTACGAGACGCTGCTCGCCTCCACCGCCGGCGAGGCCGGACGTCTCGAGACCTTCTTCTTCGGCTCGCACCCACGGCTGACCGAGCGCATCGACAGCGCCCGCCGCTGGGCCGAGAGCGGTGTTGCGGAGGAGGACGCCGCGGCGGACGAGGGGCCGGCGCCGGCGGGAGACGCGGAGCGCTTCGCCCGCGTCCTCCAGCCGGTGTTGCGCGACGACGCGCGGATGAACCTCGAGCGGGGGCGGCTCGACCTCGCCGCGGCGGACCTCGAGCGGGCGCTCGGCTGGGACGCGGACGACGCCGAGGGCCGCACCCTGCTCGGCGAGCTCCGCCTGCTGCAGGCGGCGGCGACGCCCGCCGCGGAGGCGGAGGCGCTGCGCGACGACGCGCGCCGCGCCTTCCACGAGGCGATCCGCCTGGATCCCGACCTGGCGGAGCCGCACCGCGAGCTGGGGCTGTTGCTGGCGGACGACGGCGACGCCGCCGGGGCCTGCCGCGAGCTCGGCCACTACCTGGAGCTGGCGCCCGACGCCGACGACGCCGCGGAGATCGACGACCGGCGGTACGAGCTCGAGGAGGCCGGGGCCTGCGCCCTTCCCGCCGCGCCCCCTCCCGAGGCCGCCGGCGCCGTCTACATCCGCGAGTAGTTGGGGCCGCCGCCGCCCTCGGGCGGGACCCAGTCGATCACCTGGTAGGGGTCCATCACGTCGCAGGTCTTGCAGTGGACGCAGTTGGAGAAGTTGATCTGCAGCCGTTGCCCGGAGGGGGCCGCCGCGTCGTCGACCATCTCGTAGACCCCGGCCGGGCAGAAGCGCTGGCAGGGGTTGGCGTACTCGCGGCGGCAGCGGTCGACGCACACGTCGGGATCGGTCACCACCAGGTGGGCCGGCTGGTCCTCCGCGTGCGAGGTGGCGGAGTTGTAGACGTCGGCCAGCTTGTCGAAGGTGAGCTCGCCGTCGGCGGCGACCGGCGCGGGAGCGGCCGCGGGGTGCCGGTCCAGGCGCGTCATCCGCTCGTGCCCGAACGAGTTGACCAGGCGGTCGCGGAGCCCGAAGCCGCGGCCCCCCGTCACCATCCCCAGGCCGCTCTGCAGCATTCCGGCGAGGGTGCCGTGCTCGAACGCCTGGTGGAAGTTGCGCACCGCCCACAGCTCCGTGCGCACCGGGCTGGCCTCCAGCTTGCCCTCCATGCGGGCCAGCCGCTCGGCGGTGACGCCGCCGTCGCGCAGCGCCTCGAAGATCGTGTCCGCGGCCAGCATCCCCGAGCGGATCGCCAGGTGGACTCCCTTGAGCCGCTGGCTGTTGAGGTAGCCGCCGGAGTCGCCGACGAGCAGGAACCCGTCGCCCCAGCCGCGCGGCATCGACCACCAGCCCCCCTCGGGGAGGACCTTGGCGCCGTAGAAGGCCATCCGGCCGCCGGCGAGGAGCTCGCGCAGGCGCGGATGGGTCTTGAAGCGCTGGAACTCCTGGTGCGGGTCGAGCCAGGGGTTGCGGTAGTCGAGGCCGACCACCAGGCCGACCGCGGCCTGGTCGCCCTGCATCCCGTAGACGAATCCGCCGCCGAAGGTCGACATCCCCAGCGGCCAGCCGAGGGTATGGATCACCTGGCCGGGCCGGATCCGCCCCGGGGGCAGCTCCCAGATCTCCTTGACGCCGAGCGAGTAGACCTGCGGGTTGCGGCCGCGCGACAGGCCGAGGCGGCGGTCGAGCTGCTTCGCCAGCGAGCCCCGCGGCCCCTCGCCGAACACCGTCACCGCGGTACGGATGTCGATCCCCGGCTCGTAGTTGGGCTGTCGCGACCCGTCGTGGGAGATGCCGCGGTCGCCGGTGCGCACCCCGGCCACGCGGTCGCCGTCGTAGAGCACCTCGGTGCCGGCGAAGCCGGTGAACACGTCGACGCCGGCGGCCTCGGCCTTGCCGGCCATCCACTTGACCAGCTTGCCGAGCGAGGCGACGTAGTTGCCGTGGTTGTCGAGCGGGGGCGGGACGGGGAGGGGGAGCGCGCGGCCGGCGGTGAGCCACCACATCGCTTCGCCGGAGACGGGGGCTTCGAACGGGGCGCTCCGCCAGTCGTCGGGGAAGAGCTCGGCGAGCGACCCGGGATCGACCACCGCTCCGGAGAGGGAGTGCGCGCCCACCTCGGCGCCTTTCTCGAGGACGGCGATCGACACCTCGAGCGGCGTGGCGGCGTCGCGGTTGTGGGCCTCGAGACGGTGCGCCAGGTGGGTGGCGCCGGCCAGGCTGGCCGGTCCGGCGCCCACGAACAGGACGTCGAGCTCGAGGGTCTCGCGCTCTTCCGGCATCGCGCTGGCTCCCTTCGGCAGTTGGTCGGACGAGAGCGGGACGGACCGCGGGGGACCGGGACGGTCCCGGCGGATGCTAGCACGCGGCCGGCCGGTCGCCGCCCGGCGAGACGACCCCGCGGCGCCCTGTTGCCAGCCCCCGGAGGGGGGCGTAGAATGTTGATAGTCGAATATGTCACTGCGATGCGCGGGCGCTCTCCGGCCCGCCTGCGAGGACCCCGATGCGCAAGCTCTCCCCCGGCGCCGTGCGGACCCCTGGAGCGACGTTGCTGCTCCTCGCGCTGCTCGGTGCATGCGGCGGCTCGAGCCCGACCGAGCCGCTGGTCTCCCCGTCGCCGGCCTCCGTGGAGGCGGCCTCCTACGGGTTGCTCAACTCGGCGCGGCACGACGCCGGCGTGGACGACCTCGTCCTCGATCCCCAGATCACCGAGGTGGCCCGCGACTACAGCCGCAAGATGCGGGACGAGGGGTTCTTCGACCACATCGACCCGGCGGGCAACATGGTCGACACCCGTCTGCGGGTGGCGGGGGTGCGGTTCACGGTGGTGGGGGAGAACCTGGCCAACGTCAGCCACTCCTCCGATCCGGCCCGGGTGGCGCACCAGCTCCTGATGGGCAACGCGGTGCACCGCAGCAACATCCTCGACCCGCGCTTCAGCGAGGTCGGGGTGGGCGTGGCGCAGAGCGGCGACGTCTACTGGATCACCCAGATCTTCGTGCGGCCCTGAGCCCCGGGCCGGGCGCCGTCACCGCGCTGTCACCTCGCGGCGCTAGCATCGCCGCATGAGGTTCCTCGCGCTGTCCGCGGCCCTGTTGCTGCTGGCCGCGGGCGGCTACGCCGTGGGCCGGAGCAAGGCCGCCCGCCTGGCGACCGGCGGCCGCCGGCTGCACTCCCTGCCGAGCTACCACGGCGCCTACGTCGCCCTGTGGTGCGGCCTGCCGGCGCTGGCCGTGCTCGCCCTCTGGGTGGCGTTCGGGCCCGCCGTCCGCACCCAGGGATTCGCCGCCCTGGCGCTGACCCTCCTGTTGGCGGCGCTGGGCGGAGCGGCGTGGGCCTGGCGCCGCGTCGCCGCCGGCTTCCCCGCCATCCACCGGGTCGAGACGGCGGTGCGGCGGGTCCTGCTGGCCGGCTCGCTGGTCGCCATCCTCACGACGCTGGGCATCGTCCTGTCGCTGCTCTTCGAGGCGCTGCGCTTCTTCCGCCGTGTCCCGGTGACGCAGTTCCTCTTCGGCCTGCACTGGAGCCCGCAGACGGCGCTGCGGGCGGGACAGGTGGGGTCGTCGGGCACCTTCGGCGCGGTGCCGCTGTTCGCCGGCACGCTGCTGATCAGCGCCATCGCCATGGCGGTGGCGGTGCCGGTGGGCCTGCTGGCGGCGGTCTACATGTCCGAGTACGCCGCCCCCCGCATGCGCGATCTGCTCAAGCCGGTCCTCGAGGTCCTCGCCGGCATCCCGACCGTCGTCTACGGGTTCTTCGCCGCGCTGACCGTGGCGCCGGCGCTGCGCTCCTGGGGCGGGGCACTGGGGCTCGACGTCGCCTCGGAGAGCGCGTTGGCCGCGGGCGCCGTGATGGGGCTGATGATCATCCCCTTCGTCTCCTCGCTGTCCGACGACGCCCTGCGCGCCGTGCCGCGCGGCCTGCGCGAGGCGTCGGTCGGCCTCGGGGCGACGTCGTCGGAGACCATCCGCCGGGTGGTGCTGCCCGCCGCGCTGCCGGGGATCGTCGGGGGCGTGCTGCTGGCGGTGTCGCGCGCCATCGGCGAGACGATGATCGTGGTGATGGCGGCCGGGCTCACCGCCAAGCTGACCGCCAACCCGCTGGCGGCGGTGACCACGGTGACGGTGCAGATCGTCACCCTGCTGGTCGGTGACCAGGAGTTCGACAGCGCCAAGACGCTCTCCGCCTTCGCCCTGGGCCTGGTGCTGTTCCTCATCACCCTGGTCTTCAACGTGGTGGCGCTCCACGTCGTCCGGCGCTACCGGGAGCAGTACGAGTGAGCCACCACCCGGCCCTCTCCGAGCTGGCGGTGCGGCGGCGGCTCACCCGGCGCTACGCGCGCGAGCGGCGCTTCCGCTGGGCGTGCCGCGCCGCGGTGGCCTTCGCGGTGCTCGCCCTGCTCGCTCTGTTCGGGGACATCGTCGCCCGCGGCTGGAGCGCCTTCCTGGCGACCCGCGTCCACCTCGAGGTGCGGTTCGACCCCGCCGTGCTGGCACCCGGGGGGGAGGCCGACGCGGCGGCGCTGGCGCGCGCCGACTACGCCGCCCTGTGGCACCGGGCGCTGCTCGCCCGCTTCCCGGAGGCGGCGCAGGATCGCGTCGCCCGGCGGCAGCTCTTCTCGCTGATCTCCGACGGCGCCAGCTACCGGCTGCAGCGGATGGTCACGGGCGATCCGTCGCTGATCGGCTCCTCGCGGCGGCTGTGGCTGCTCGCCGACGACGAGGCGGACCTGTGGCGCAAGGGCCGGCTGCCGCCGGGGGCCCTGTCCGCGGCGCAGCTCGGCTGGCTCGACGCCCTGCGCCGCGACGGCGACGTGCGGCTGTCGTTCCACACCCGGTTCTTCACCCAGGGCGACTCCCGCGAGCCCGAGCTCGCCGGCATCCTCGGGGCTGCCGTCGGCTCGCTCTACACCCTGCTGATCACGCTGGCGCTGTGCTTCCCGCTCGGCGTCGCCACCGCCGTCTACCTCGAGGAGTTCGCGCCGCAGAACCGCTGGACCGACCTGATCGAGGTCAACATCAACAACCTGGCGGCGGTGCCGTCGATCGTCTTCGGCCTGCTCGGGCTGGCGGTGTTCCTCAACTTCTTCGGCCTGCCGCGGTCGGCGCCGCTGGTCGGCGGCCTGGTGCTGTCGCTGATGACCCTGCCGACCATCATCATCGCGGCCCGGGTGGCGCTGGGGACCGTACCGCCGTCGATCCGCGAGGCGGCGGTCGGACTGGGTGCCACGCCACTGCAGGTGATCCAGCACCACGTCCTGCCGCTGGCGCTGCCCGGCATCCTCACCGGCACCATCCTGGGGATGGCCCGCGCGCTCGGCGAGACCGCGCCGCTGCTGATGATCGGAATGGTCGCCTTCATCGTCGACGTGCCCCACACGCCGCTCGACGCGGCCACCGCCCTGCCGGTGCAGGTCTACCTGTGGGCCGACAGCCCCGAGCGCGCCTTCGTGGAGAAGACCTCGGGGGCCATCCTCGTCCTGCTCGCCTTCCTGATCCTGATGAACGGCCTCGCCGTGTGGTTGCGGCGGCGCTCCGAACGCTAGCCCGCGGGACGTCCCTCGCCCGCCGCCGCAGGGGGATCGTCCGGTCCGCCGTCCCGCGGCCGCCCGCCGGGCCGCGACAGGGACGGGGGCGGCGGCTGGTGCGCCAGGAGGTCGTCGCGGTCGACCACCCGGCCGTGGTGGATCACCCGGCGGATGCGCCGCGTGTTGGCGATGTCCTCCAGGGGCGAGGCGGCGAGCACCAGCAGCGACCCGTCGTCGCCGGGATCGAGGCCCCACCCCTGGCCGAGGAAGTCGCCAGCGGCGGTGGTGGCCGCCGCCAGGGCTGCCCAGGGGTCGAGGCCCTCGTCCACCAGCAGCTCCAGCTCGCGGTGCAGCGAGAAGCCCTGGAAGGTCCAGGGGTTGCCGGCGTCGGTGCCGGCGAGCACCGGGACGCCGGCGGCGACCAGGCGGGCCAGCGATTCCCGGTGGATCCGGCGCGCCTGCTCGAAGCCGGCGACGGTCCGCTCGGTCTTCTCCGGGTGGGCGGCCAGCGCCCGGTAGGCGTCCAGGAGGTCGGCGCCGGCCACGGCGGTGAGCAGCGGCGCGTCCAGCAGCCCGGGGCGGGTGACGAGGTCGGTGTCGCCGGTGGTCAGGGTGGGCAGGAGGGTGGTGCCGTGCTCCACCAGGGCGGCGACGACCTCGGGAGGCGCCGGCCGGTCGGCCGGCAGGTGGGTCACCGCGGTGGCGCCGGCCTCGGCCGCGTCGCGGACGTCCTCCCAGCTCCGGATGTGCACCACCGTACGGAGCCCGAGGTGCCGGGCGGTGGCGATCGCGGCGGCCAGCGTCGGCCGGTCGATCGAGGGGCGCGGCTTGCGCCACGTCTTCGCCTCTTCCTCCGGCGTGAGGTGCTCGTAGACCAACTTGACGACGTCCGGGTGCCGTCCGGCGAGCGCGGTGACCTCCCGGCGGGCGTCCTGCGGCGTGTCGATGATCCGGGTGGGGATCGGGTACTCGGTGCAGTGGCCGTCGGTCGCGGTCAGGCACGGGCCGGCGGCGTAGATGTCGGCCGCCTCCCCGCCTTCGCCGGCGCGCTGTGCGTCGCGCAGCTCGAAGATGTAGTCCTCCAGGTTGAAGAGGTCGAGGAAGCCGACCACCCCGGCGTAGAGCATGCGCACGGCGGCGGCGCCGGTTCCCAACACCTCGGTCTCGCCGCGCGGACCGACGTTGACCATCGAGTGGACGTGGAGGTCGCGGAGGCCCGGCAGGACCCACGCGCCGTCGAGGTCGAGGACGGTCCCCGCGAAGCCCTCGGGTGGTGCCGCCGGCCGCCCGGCGATGCGGCCGTCGAGGATCAGCAGGTTGCCGGTGGCGACGGTGCGGCTGCGCGGGTCGACCAGGTGGCCGCCGCGCAGGAAGAGGTCCTGCGCGCTGGCGCGGCCGGCGCCGGCGGCGAGGGCGAGGGCGAGGGCGGCACCGGCGGCGCGGCGCAGCGACGGGACGGGTGGGCAGGCGGGCATGGGACCTCCTCGGTGGACGGTGCGCCGGAGACGCCGGCGGCCGGCGCCGGCGGCCTTCGCGGGCTTCGATCCGGCGGCGGCGCGAACGGTTCCCGGGAGCCGGCGCGGAGGAGGCGGCGGCGCCGCGGCGGGTGGGGCGGGCAAAAAAAGGGGGCGGGGCCATCTCGGGGACCCCGCGCCATGAGGAGGACCGTACCGAGGGAGCCGGTGAGCGTCCCTCGTCCTGGGGTACGTCGGGGGCGCGCGAAGGTTGCAGCCCGCCCGGCGTGGCGGGCGCCGCGGACGGGGTCAGAGCGGCGCGGCGGCGTCCAGGCGGCGGCCCACGACGAGCTGGAACGACTCGGTCCGCGGCGTCAGCGGGCCGGCCTCGGCGGCGCCCCGGCCCAGCTCGGCGAAGGTCTCCTGCGCCCGCCGGGAGAGGCGCTCGAACTCGCCGCTCATCTCGTAACGGACCGCGTCCGCCTCGCGGCGCCAGGTGGTGACCGAGAGGATGTCGCTCGGCTGGCGGGCGGCGCGGGCGAGGAAGCCGCCGCACCAGCCCGGGCGCCCTTCGAGGGCCGGCAGGATCGAGGCGCGGTAGATGTCGAGGAACTCCTCGTCGCGGTCGGGGCGCAGCCGGATCGCGGCGAAGCGGACGAACAGCCCCGCCGCCGCCGTGCCCAACGCCGCGGCCGCGTCGCCCGCGGCGAGGGTGTAGCCGTCGGGGGGGATCTCCCGCAGATCCGGGTCGAGGGTCTCGCTCGGATCGGACGGCTCGTGCACCCGCCATTCGGTCCCGGGGGAGAGGATCGGCTCGAGCTCGCGGAGGAGGCGCTGGTAGACCCCCCGGTCCTCGTAGGCGGCCGCCGTCCGCGGGTCGTCCCAGAGGGTCAGGGAGGCGTGGCTCTCTGCCGACCAGGGTGCCAGCAGCGCCACCAGGCGGCAACCGTCGGTGCCGGCGAGCGAGGGGATGACGCGGTCGCGGTAGATCTCGAACAGGGTCTGTTCGCTGCCCTCGCGGATGCGGAAGCGCACCAGCCGCAGGAAGCCGTGGGGGCGGGGAACGGAGGTCTCGGGCGGGTCCGGTTCCATCGGCGCAGCGCGACGCACGGGCGTCGCCGTCGGTCGATCACGAGGTCGCAACGGGGATCGCGGCGCCGAGTCTAGCACCCGCGCCGGCGGCGCCGGCGTGGCTCACCGCGTGCCGGAGCGCAGCTTGCCGGGGGGCGGCGCGGCCTCCGGGTGGAGCCGTCCCGGGACGGCGTCCACCGCCTGGAAGCCCCCGCGATGGCTGCCGCCGGGCGCGTGGCGCGGCGGCGGGCCGCCCCTGCCGGCGTCGGGCCCGCCGCCGCCGTCGGCCGGGCCCGGGGCGGGCGCCGGGGGCGGCACCGTCACCGTCCACCAGCCCGGCAGGGCGGTGACGAAACCCCCGGTGACGAAGGGACCGGCCGCGGTCGGCGCGGTCTCGGCGCGGGCCCGTGCGGCCTCGGCCTCGGCGCGCACCGCGGCCGCCAGGTCGGCGAGCGCCGCGTCCCGCGCGGCGCGGCGCCGGGTTTCGGCCTCGGCCCGGGCCAGCTCGGCGAGCTGGCGGACCTGTTCGTGCGGCAGCCAGCTCCCGTTCCAGCGCTCGAGCCCGCGCCGCTCGGCGAGCTCCTCGGGCAGCATCCAGGGCCCGGCGGCGCCGTCGCGGAGGTAGCCGAGCTGCGCCATCAGGGGCGCCAGCCCCGGGGCGTCCGGGTCGAGGACGGCGGCGGTGCGCGCCGCCTCGCGGAGGCCGCTGTCGAGACCCCGTCCCCGGGCCCACCGCGCCAGCTCCACCCAACCCTCGGCGCCGGCGGCCGGGTCGGCGCTCAGGGCCTCCTTGCGCGCCAGGTAGGCGGCCAGGGCCGAGTCCTTGCGCTCGATCCGGGCCACCCGGCTGCGCGGCAGGCGGATCGCGCCGCTGGACAGGCGGATGGTCACCCGGTCGCCCTCGACCCGGGCGAGGACGCCGGTGAAGACGTTGCCGTTGGTGAGGAAGACGTCGTCGGCCGCGGCCGGTGCCGCGGCGGCGAGCACGGCCGCGAGCACGGCGCCGGCGAGGGCGGCGGGCGCCTTCGGCGGGACGCTGGCGCGGCGGCGGCCCACGGTCCCCTAGGCGGACGCCTCGACGACGGCGCGGTCGCGCAGCA
This sequence comes from uncultured Acidobacteriota bacterium, assembly GCA_963843275.1. Lineage (GTDB taxonomy): Bacteria > Acidobacteriota > Thermoanaerobaculia > Multivoradales > JBCCEF01 > CAWJJM01. Next base: position 265,478 of record CAWJJM010000012.1, read on the forward strand.
GGTCGGCGGCCGGCGACAGCGGCGCGAAGGTGAGGATCTTGTTGATCCGCTCCACGGCTTTGACGTGGTCGCCGATCGCCTGGTAGAGGACCACCTCCGCGTAGAGCTTGTCGGCGAGGGAGTTGATGCGGTCGCCGACCGCCGACGCGTGAACGCCCTCGGGGTAGCGCTCCAGGTACTCGGCACCGTTGTCGATGTCCTGGAAGCTCGACACCTTGGCCTGGAGGCGCTGGGCGGCGAGCGTCGCCAGCTCGGCATCGCGGCCCTGGTCGGCGAGCTCCTCGAGCGCGGCGAGGTGATCGAGCTGCGGCGCCAGCACCTTCAGGCCACGGTCGGCGCGCTCCGCCTCCGGCGAGCCGGGCGCCCGTTCCACCGCCCGCAGGTACTCGCGGACCGCCCGCGTCTGGTCGCCCAGCCGGCTGTAGGCGTCGCCGAGCTTCAGCGCCACGCGCGGCACCTCCGGCGCGTCGGGCCAGTTCGAGAGGTAGCGCTCGAGGAACGACGTCTCGACCACGTCGCCCGACAGCACCTCGCGGGCCTTCGGGTAGAGGTTGGCGAGCTGCGCGTCGAGCGCCTTCTTCTCCTCGCCGAGCAGGTCGAGGAAGGGCGTGTCGGGGGTGAGCTCGGCGACCTGGTCGATCTGGCGCTGGTAGGCCCGCACCAGCTCGCCGTAGTCGCGCTCCAGCACCGGGCGCCCGAGCTCGGCGTCGCGCTGCCGGTGGAGCTTCTCGATGCGCAGACCCTCCGCCGCCCGGCCCCGCGGCCAGGCGGCCAGCGCCTCGTCCTTGACGAAGCGCACGGTGGCGGCGGAGACCTTGCCCACGGCGTCGTCGTAGCGGTCCTCGGCGGTCACCTGGACGCCGCCCGCCCAGGCGAGCAGCGCCGCCTGGGTCCGTTGGCGAAAGGCGTCCGGGTCCGCCGGGGTGGCGTCGGGCTTGAGCAGCTTGGCGCGCGCCTCCCCGGCGCGCACCCGCTCCTCGAAGTAGGGGTGGGTGCGCCAGTACCCGTACTTCTTCGACTGCGGGATGCGCGCCTCCATGCGGGCGAACAGGCGGTTGGCGCCCTCCGGATCGAAGCCTGCGGAGGCGGCCCAGCGCTGCCCCTCGGCGTCCGCCTCGTCCTCGTACTCGCGGCTGAAGCTGCGCAGCAGCAGCTCGGACACGATCAGGCTGGTCGCCGCCGCCCCCTCGATGCGCTCGGCACCCTGGTTGCGGTAGTTGGGGTCGTAGATGGCTCCGGGGTCGCTGGTGCGATCGGGGCCGGAGTTGTCGGCCCCGATGATCACCCCCACCAGCAGCGCCTGGCTGAGCACGTTGAGCAGGGTGTTGCGGCGCTGCATCTTGAGGTGGTGGTTGAGCACCACGTGCGCCACCTCGTGGCCGAGCAGCGCGGCCAGCATGTCGTCGTCGAGGCCGATGTCGAGCATGCCGCGGGTGACGAAGACCTGCCCGCCGGGCAGCGCGAAGGCGTTCGGCTCCGCCATGTCGACCAGGTGGAAGGTCAGCGGGAAGGCGGTGTAACCGGCCTCACGGGCGACCCGGTAGCCGATGTCGGCGACGCGCCGGGCCGCGGCGGGGTCGTCCACCGGACCGTACTGCTCGAGGGCGCGGCGGGCGACCTCCAGGCTCTTCTCGTAGAGCTCGGGATTGTCGACCTTCTGCGCCGCGGCCGGCCACGCCGCCAGGGCGATCAGGAGGGCGAGGCAGGAGACCAGCGGGCGTCGGATCATCGGGGGTCCTTTGGTCGGGTCTCTTCCTCCAACCCGCGCCGCCGGTGGAAAACTCCGCGCCGGCTCCCGGACCTCACCGGACGCGCGCCCCTTCCTCGACGGCGGTGTCGTCCGCGCCGCCGGCCTCCTCCGCCGGGCGGGGGAGCACGGCCGCCGGCCCGACCGGCAGCACGGCCGTCGGCGCCCCGGCCGGGCGCGCCGGGCCGGTCTGCGGCAGCGGCCGCAGGATGCCGCCCGAGATGACCATGCGGATGCCCTCCTCGACGGTGATCGGCAGGTCGATCGCCTCCTTGCGCGGCACCAGCAGCAGGTAGCCGCTGGTGGGGTTGGGCGTGGTCGGCAGGAAGACGAGCAGCAGGTCGTCGAGCCGCGGGTCGACCGCTCCCCAGCGAGCGCCCGAGGTGACGAAGGCGAGGGCGAAGATGTTGGCCTTGGGGTACTCCACCAGGACGACGCGCTTGAACGCCTCGGTCTTGTCGTGGGAGACCGCCTCGAGGATGCCCTTGGTGGCGGTGTAGATCGACTTGGCCACCGGCACCCGCCGGATGACCCCCTCCATCCACTGCAGCATCCGCCGCCCGGCCACCCGGTTGGACAACCAGCCGAGGAGGAGGATCACCAGGAAGGTCAGCAACAGGCCGAGCCCCGGGATGTGCACCGGCTGGTAGAAGGCCTGCGCCAGGATGCGGTCGACCAGCGGCGCGAAGATGCCGTCCATCACCTGGAACAGCTGCACCAGGACGAAGACGGTCAGCGCCACCGGGGCGAGGATGATCAGCCCGGTGAGGATCAGGCGGCGGAACCGAGCCCGCCAGTGCAGCGGGTGACCTTCGGGGCCTGCGGCCATGCGTTCAGACTATCAGCCGGTGGTGCGGCCCGGCGTGCTACGTTTCCGCGCCGGGGCCCCGAGCGACGGGCCGCCCTCCGCCGCCCGGCCGGCCGCGCCCGCCATGTCCTTCCGCCCCCTCCCCGTAGAGCTCCGGCGCCACGCACGGCGCCATCCCGAGCGCCCCCTGCTCTTCTGGCCCGAGGGCCTGGACTGGCGTTGGGCCCCGGTCGCCGCCGTGGCCGCCGAGGTGGAGCGGCTGGCGGCCGCTCTCGCCGCCACCGGCTGGACCACCGGGGCCGACGTCGCCTACCCCGACGCGGCGCGGCCGGGACGGATCTGCCTCGACCTGGCGCTGCAGGCGTCCGGCTTCACGGCGGCGCCGCGGCCGGAGGCCGGCGACCCGGCGGCGGGGACGGTGACGCTGCGGGTGGGGGACGACGCCGGGGGCCGGGGTCCGGCCACCGCCGGGCGGATCGAGCTGGACGTCGACGGGCCGTGGGCGCGGCGCCGGCGCGGCGCCGGCCCGACCGCCGCGCCGGCGGCCGCAGCGCCGCCGCGACCGCCGGCCGTCGAGGCCGGCGGGGTGCGCGGCGCCGACGGGCGGCGCTGGACGTCGGCGGAGGTGGCGGCGGCCGCCGAGCGGCTCGAGCGGGGCATCGCGAGCGGAGGTCCCCGCCGGCCCGGGCGCGAGATCCTGGTCACCGCCGGCCCTCTCGCCGACCCTGCGGTGCGGCAGGCGGTGTCCTGGGCCCTGGCGGTCGGCGCCGCCCTGGTGCTCGAGCCGGCACCCGCGCAGCTCGCGGCCACCGCCGCCTGGGCGCGCCCGACGGTGTTCCTGGGGACCTCCGCCGAGCTCGCCGCGCTCGACGGGGCGGCGGCCGCGGCGGCGGGTCGCTGGCCGACCCTCCGCGCCGCGCTGCGCCGCGCCCTCGGCCGGCCGCTGCCGCTCCCCTTCGGGCGCCTCCACACGCTGCTGGTCGACCCCCGGCGCGTCGAGCCCGCGGTGCTGGCGCCGTGGCGGGCGCGCGGGGTGGCCGTGGTGCCGGTGGGGGAGGGGAGCGGGGCCGGGCAGGCCGACGGGTCGCCACGCCCGCGGTGACGCCGCCGCCGTCCCCCGCTGCCGCTCTCAGCCGGAGGGCTCGTCCGCCGCCGGGGCCGGCAGGGACGACAGCAGGGCGTGGAGCTGCTCGATGCCGGCGGGCTTGACCAGGTGGTGGTCGAACCCGGCCTCGCGGGTCCGCTGGCGGTCCGCGTCCTGTCCCCAGCCGGTGAGCGCCACCAGCGTCAGCCGCCCGCCGCCGGGCTGCCGGCGCAGGCGCCGGGCGGTCGCGTAGCCGTCCGGCGCGGGCATGCCGAGGTCGAGCAGGACCACCTCGGGCGCCAGGTCGCGCGCCGCGCGGAGGGCCTGCTCGCCGTCGTAGACGGCCACGACCCGGTGGCCGCAGCCCGCCAGCAGGGTGCGCAGCGAGTCGGCGGCGTCGCGGTTGTCGTCCACCACCAGGATGCGGCGCGGCACCACTTCCGGGACGGAGGGTCCCGGGCCGTCCGGCTCGCCCTCCGAGCGCGCCGCCGCCGTCGGCAGGCGGAGGATGAAGCGGCTGCCGCGGCCGGGTCCCTCGCTCTCGGCGCGCACCGTTCCTCCGTGGAGGGCGACCAGCGAGCGGACGACCGTCAGACCCAGCCCCAGGCCGCCGTGGACGCCGCCGCCGGGCGGCCGCTCCTGCACGAAGACGTCGAAGATCTCCCGTTGCAGGGCGGGTGGGATGCCGCGCCCGGTGTCGGAGACGGTGACCGTGACCGCCCCGTCTCCGGTCTCGGCGGTGATGCCGATGTGCCCCGGCTGCTCGGTGAACTTGGCGGCGTTGTTGAGCAGGTTGGCGAGCACCTGGGAGAGCCGGGAGGGATCGGCGTGCAGCCACACCGGTTCCGCGGGCAGGTGCACCTCCAGTCGGTGCCCGCCGCGCTCGATCTCCGCGCTGGCTCGCCTCGACCGCGTTGCGCACCACCTCGGCCAGCTCCACGTCCCGGCGACGCAGCTCGATCTTGCCGCGGGTGAAGCGGGAGACGTCGAGCAGGTCGTCGACCAGGCGGACCAGCAGCTCGGTCTGGCGGTCGAGGGTGCCGAGGACCCGCTCGGCGAGCGCGGCGTCGGAGCCCGCCTGCCGCAGCAGCTCGACGCCGGTGCGGATCGGCGCCAGCGGGTTGCGCAGCTCGTGGGCCAGGGTGGCCAGGAACTCGTCCTTGCGCTCGTCCGCGCGCCGCAGCGCGTCCTCCATCTCCATGCGCTCGGTGATGTCGGTGTTGGTGCCGAACCAGCGCAGCACCTCGCCGCGTTCGTTGCGGATCGGGATGGCGCGGGAGAGGAACCAGCGGTAGGTCCCGTCGGCGCCGCGCAGGGGAAAGGTGTCCTCCCACTCCTCGCCGCGCGCGACCGAGCGCCGGAAGTGCTCGGTGACCCGCTCGACGTGGTCGGGGTGGTGGACCTTGCGCCAGCCCCAGCCGCGCATCTCCTCGAGGGTGGTGCCGGTGTAGTCGAACCACCGCTTGTTGTACCAGAAGATCCAGCCGTCGCCGTCAGCCATCCAGGCGAACTGGGCGATGTTGTCGGCGAGGGTGCGGAAGCGTTCCTCGCTCTCGCGGAGCGCCTCCTCGGCCTCCCGGCGGGCGGTGATGTCGCGCGCCACCTTCGACGCCCCGACGATGCGGCCCGCCTCGTCGCGCACGGGCGAGATGGTCAGCGAGACGATGAGCCGGCGGCCGTCCCGTGCCACCCGCTCGGTCTCGAAGTGCTCGATCCGCTCGCCCCGCACCAGCCGGGCGAGGATCTCGTCCTCCTCGGGATGACGCTCCGGGGGGATGATCAGGCGGATGTGCTGGCCGATCGCCTCCTCGGCGCTGTACCCGAACATGCGCTCCGCGCCGCGGTTCCAGGAGCGGATGATCCCCTTGGTGGTCTTGCCCACGATGGCGTCGTGCGAGGACTCGACCAGGGCGGCGAGGAACGCCTGATGGGCGGGGTCGAGCGGCGGCATCGAGCAAGCATATCGCCCCCGGCGGGGGCTGCGGCCGGTGGTGTATGGTCGCCCCAGGAGTTCCGACCCACCCCCAGGAGAGCCCAGCGATGACCGAGCCGTCCGCGTCCCCCGCCGCCGAGCGCAGCCTCCCGCCGGCGCCGCTGCCGTCCGCCAACACCGCCAGTGCCGTCGAGGAGGTGACCGAGCGCGCCGACACCGTGTGGACCCATCCGCCGGGCACCGCCCCGGCGCTGCCGCCGATGGAACGCCAGGAGCTGACCGGGCCGCACGGCCGTGTCGCCCTGGTGGCGGGTTGCCGCACCCCCTTCACCAAGGCCGGGACCCACTACCGCTCGATGGACGTGGTCGACCTGGCGGGCGCCGCCGCCTCGGCGCTGCTCGCCCGCACCGGGATCGACCCCCACGAGGTCGACCTGTCGGTGTTCGGGGTGGTGGTGCCGGCGCTGCAGGCCCCCAACCTGGGCCGCGAGGTGGTCTTCCGGGTGTCGCTGCCGGAGACCACCGTCGGGACCACGGTCAACCTGGCCTGCGCCTCCTCGAACCGGGCCATCACCTTCGGGGCGGAGGCCATCCTCAAGGGCGAGGCGAGCGTGGTGCTGGCCGGCGGGGCGGAGTCGCTGTCGAACGTGCCGATCCGCTTCTCCGACGAGGCGGCGCACATCTTCGTGGCGCTGTCGAAGGCCCGCACGATCCCCGAGCGCGCCAAGCTGCTGGCGCGCCTGCGGCCGCAGGACCTGGCGCCGGTGGCCCCGGCCATCGCCGAGTACACCACCGGGATGACGATGGGGCAGTCGGCCGAGAAGATGGCCAAGGAGAACGACATCTCGCGGCGGGCCCAGGACGAGGTGGCGCTGTGGTCGCACCACCGGGCCGCCGCGGCGCAGCGCGAGGGCCGTTTCGCCGACCAGATCGTGGCCACCTACCCGCCGCCGCGCTACGACGACGCGGTGACCGCCGACACCGGCGTCCGCGCCGACACGACCCTCGACGCGATGGCCGAGCTCAAGCCGGTCTTCGACAAGCGCTACGGCACGCTGACCGCGGCCAACTCGAGCCCGCTGACCGACGGCGGGTCGGCGATGCTGCTGATGAGCGAGGAGAAGGCGAAGGCGCTCGGCCTCACGCCGCTCGGCTTCGTGCGCTCCTTCGCCTTCACCGGGGTCGACCCGGCGAACCAGCTCCTCCAGGGCCCCGCCTACGCGGCGCCGGTGGCGCTGGCGCGGGCCGGGGTCGAGCTCGACGACATCGACCTGATCGAGATGCACGAGGCGTTCGCGGCCCAGGTGCTGTCGAACCTCAAGGCCTTCGCGTCGGAGAAGTTCGCGCGCCAGGAGCTGGGCCGCGACCGGCCGCTGGGCGCCGTCGATTTCGACCGCATCAACGTCAACGGGGGCTCGATCTCGATCGGCCACCCGTTCGGCGCCACCGGCGCGCGGGTGACGATGCAGCTCCTCCACGAGCTGGGGCGTCGCGGCGGGCAGCTCGGGCTGATCACCGTCTGCGCCGCCGGCGGCACCGGCTTCGCGATGGTGGTCGAGCGGGAGTAGGCCGACGGCGGCGCCGCTCTCCGACGTCCTGGTCGTCGACCTGACCCGTCTCCTCCCGGGGCCGCTCACCGCCAAGCTGCTCGCCGACCTCGGGCGCCCGGGTGGTCAAGGTCGAGGAGCCGCGGATGGGCGACCCGGTGCGGCTGGCGCCGCCCCTGGTGCGCGGCCGCAGCGCGCTCGCGGCGCTGCTGCTGGCGGGGGTCGAGAGCGTCGCCCTCGACCTCAAGCGCGAGACGGCGCGGGGCGTGCTCGACGCCCTGCTGGCGCGCGCCGACGTCCTGCTCGAGAGCTTCCGCCCCGGCACCCTCGCCCGGCTGGGCTGGCCCCCGGAGGAGCTCGCCGCGCGCTTCCCGCGCCTGGTGGTCTGCTCGCTCTCCGGGTACGGTGCCGACGGGCCGCAGGCGGCGCGCGCCGGCCACGACCTCACCTACCAGGCGCTGGCCGGGACGCTGGCCCCGACCGCGCGCATGCCGGCGGTGCCGCTGGCCGACCACGCCGGCGCCTGGGCGGCGGCGCTGGCGGTGGTCGCGGCCCTGCGCCGGCGCGACGCCACCGGGCGGGGCGCCCGGATCGACGCGGCGCTCTACGACGCCGCCCTGCACAGCAACCTGGTCGACTGGGCCGAGGAGGCGGCGGCGCCCCGGCCGGTCGGGCGGCGGCTGCCGCTGTCCGGGGCGCTGCCCTGCTACAACCTGTACCGCACCGCCGACGGCGGCACCCTCGCCGTGGCCTGCCTGGAGCCGCGGTTCTGGCGCGCCTTCTGCGCCGCGACCGGCCGCGACGACCTGGTCGGCCGGCACCTCGACACCCGGCCCGCGGTCAAGCGGCAGGTCCAGGAGCTGGTCGCTTCGCGGACGCGCGACGAGTGGGCCGAGCTGGCGGCGCGCCACGACCTGCCGATCGAGCCGGTGCTGGCGGCGGCGGAGGCCGCCGCGCATCCCCAGGCGCGGCACCGCCGGCTGGTCACCACCGGCCCCGACGGCCTGCCGCGTCTCGCCTACCCGGCGCTGATCGACGGCGAGCGGCCGGAGGCGCGGGAGCGGCTGCCGCGGCTGGGCGCCGACACCGGGGCCCTGCTCGCCGAGCTCGGGATCGAAGCGGGCCGGCGGCGGCCGTCCGGGGTGGGTCGCCGGGCGGGGCTGCGGCGGGCGGTGGCGCGCTGGGTCCTGCGCCGCAAGGGACCGCGGTAGGCGGAGCGCCGGGGCGGCCCGACGGGAGGGAAGGATGGCGACGAGCAGCGGCCGAGCGAGGTCCCGCAAGGCGCCGGCGCTGGCCCGCGAGCTGCGGGCGGCGGTGCGTGGCGAGGTGCGCTTCGACCGCGGCACCCGGGCGATGTACTCGACCGACGCCTCCAACTACCGGCAGGTGCCGATCGGCGTCGTCCTGCCGCGCGACGCCGCCGACGTCGAGGCGGCGCTGGCGGTGGCGCGGCGCCACGACGCGCCGGTGCTGGCGCGCGGCGGCGGCACCTCGCTGGCGGGGCAGTGCTGCAACGTCGCCGTGGTCCTCGACCTGTCGCGCCACCTGCGGCGCATCCTCGAGGTCGACCCGGTGCGGCGGGTGGCGCGGGTCGAGCCCGGCGTCGTCCTCGACGACCTGCGCGACGCCGCCGAGCGGCACGGCCTGACCTTCGGGCCCGACCCGGCCACCCACGACCGCTGCACCCTCGGCGGGATGATCGGCAACAACTCCTGCGGCGTGCACTCGCTGCTGGCGGGCAAGACCGACGCCAACGTCGAGTCGCTCGAGGTCGTCACCTGGGACGGCCTGCGGATGGAGGTGGGGGCGACGTCACCGGAGGAGCGGCGGCGCCTGGTCGCGGCAGGCGGCCGCCGGGGGGAGATCTACCGGCGGCTGGGCGAGCTGGCCGAGCGCCACGGCGACGAGATCCGCCGCCGCTTCCCGCGCATCCCGCGCAACGTCTCCGGCTACAACCTCGGGCAGCTCCTGCCGGAGAACGGCTTCCACGTCGCCCGCGCCCTGGTGGGGACGGAGGGGACCTGTGCGCTGGTGCTCGCCGCCACCGTGCGCCTGGTGCCGTCGCCCCGCAACCGGGTCCTGGTGGTGGCGGGCTTCGCCGACGTCTTCGCCGCCGCCGACGCGGTCCCCGAGATCCTCGCCACGGGGCCGATCGGGCTGGAGGGGATCGACGACCACCTGGTGCGCGCACTGCGCGCCAAGCGCCTCCACCTCGGGGCGGTGGACCTGCTGCCGCCCGGGCGCGGCTGGCTCCTCGTCGAGATGGCGGGCGACTCGGCCGACGAGGCGGCGGCGCGGACCGATGCGCTGGTCGCCCGCCTCGGGCGGCTGGCGGGCGGCGCGCCGGCGGTGCGGCGCTTCGACGACCCGCGGCTGGCGCGGACGGTGTGGAAGACGCGCGAGGCGGCGCTCGGCGCCACCGCCATGGCGCCGGGCCGGCCGCCCGCGTGGGAGGGCTGGGAGGACGCCGCCGTGCCGCCGGAGCGGCTGGGGAGCTACCTGCGGCGTTTGATGGCCCTGCTCGACGAGTACGGCTACCACACCAACCTCTACGGGCACTTCGGCGAGGGGTGCGTCCACACCCGCATCGACTTCGACCTCGAGAGCGCCGCCGGCATCGGGCGCTTTCGCGAGTTCGTCGAGCGCGCCGCCCACCTGGTGGTCGAGCACGGGGGCTCGCTCTCCGGCGAGCACGGCGACGGGCAGGCGCGTGCCGAGCTGCTGCCGATCCTCTTCGGTGAGCGGCTGACCGGTGCCTTCCGCGAGTTCAAGGCGATCTGGGACCCGGCGGGGCGGATGAACCCGGGCAAGGTGGTCGATCCCCACCGGCTCGACGAGGACCTGCGGCTGGGTGCGGACTACCGGCCCTGGCGGCCGCGCACCGTCTTCGCCTACCCGGAGGACGACGGCGACCTGTCGCGCGCCGCGCTGCGCTGCGTGGGCGTCGGCGCCTGCCGGCGGGAGAGCGGCGGCACCATGTGCCCGAGCTACCGGGCGACCGGCGAGGAGCTGCACTCCACCCGCGGCCGCGCCCGGCTGCTCTTCGAGATGCTCCGCGGCGACGTGGTCCGCGACGGTTGGCGCAGCCGGGAGGTGCGCGCCGCGCTGGACCTCTGCCTGGCGTGCAAGGCGTGCCGCGCGGAGTGCCCGGCCCTGGTCGACATGGCCACCTACAAGGCGGAGTTCCTCCACCACCACTACCGCCGCCGGCTGCGCCCCGCCGCCGCCTACGCCCTCGGCCTGTCGCCCTACTGGCTGCGGCTCGCCTCGCGGGCGCCGCGCCTGGCCAACGCCCTGCTCGCCGCCCCCGCCCTCGGCGCCGCCGCCCGCGCCGCGGCCGGCATCGCCCCCGGGCGGGCCCTGCCGCGCCTGGCGCGCCGGCGCTTCCGCCGGCTGTGGCGGCCGGGGGCCGAGGCAGGCGGCGAGCGGGTGCTGCTCTGGCCGGACACCTTCAACGACCGCTTCCGCCCGGCGACCGCGCTGGCCGCGGGTCGGGTGCTGGAGCGCAGCGGCTACCGGGTGGAGCTGCCGCCGGACGGGTTGTGCTGCGGCCGCCCCTTCTACGACTTCGGCTTCCTCGGCGCCGCGCGCCGCCACCTGCGCCGCATCCTCGCCGCCCTGGCCGACGAGATCGCCGCCGGCACCCTCGTGGTCGGCGTCGAGCCGAGCTGCGTGGCGGTGTTCCGCGACGAGCTGCCGAACCTGTTCCCCGACGACCCGGCGGCACGGGCACTGTCGCGCCAGGTGCTGACCCTGGCCGAGGCGCTCGCGCGGCCCGGCCACGCGCCGCCGCTGGCACCGTTGGAGGTCGACGCGGTGCTGCAGGGGCACTGCCACCACCAGGCGGTGATGGGGATGGGGCCCGACCGCGCCCTGCTCGACCGGGCCGGGGTGCGCGTGGTCGCCGACGACCACGGCTGCTGCGGCATGGCCGGCGCCTTCGGCTTCCAGCGCCGGCACGCCGAGGTGTCCCGGGCGATCGGCGAGCGGGCGCTGCTGCCGCGGGTGCGGGCGACGGGGCCGGAGGCCCTGGTCATCGCCGACGGCTTCAGTTGCCGCGAGCAGATCGAGCAGGGCACCGGGCGGCGCCCCCTCCACCTCGCCGAGGTCCTCCTGCGCGCCTGCGGCGGTGCGCCGGCGGACGCCGGCGACCCCTGATCGCGCCGCGCCGCGCGGCGGCTGCATTCGTTCGCTCCCGGGCTGCGTAGTAGGGGGTGATGACGGCGATCGGTGCGGCGGTCCTGGCGAACGACGCGGCCTCCCCGGCCCCCGGTGCGGCCGACGAGGAGCGGCTGTTGGCCCGCGCGACGGCGGGCGACGAGGCCGCCCTGGCCGCGCTGGTGCGGCGCCACCAGGGGCGGGTGTTCAGCATCGCCTTCCACGTCCTCGGCGATCCGGCCCAGGCCGAAGAGGTGGCGCAGGACGTCTTCCTCCGGCTGTTCCGCCGCCTGGGGCGGATCGACGGTCCCGAGCACTTGGTGCGCTGGCTGCGCCAGGTCGCGTCGCGACGGGCGATCGACGCGCTGCGCCGCAACCGGCTGCGGGCCGCGGTGCCGCTCGACGCGGTGCCCGAGCTCGCCACCACGCCGGCCGATCCCTACCTCGCCCACCGGCTGCGCCGCCTCGTCGCGGCGCTCCCCGGGCACCAGCGGCTCGCCCTGGCGCTGCGCTACGGCGAGGGGCTGACACCGCAGGAGATGGCGGCGGTGCTCGGGCTGCCGGTCAACACCGTCAAGAGCCGTCTGCAACGCGCTCTGGCCCGGCTGCGCCGCGGGCTGGAGCCGGGGGAGGAGGAGCGATGAACGACCTCGACCGGCTGCTGCGCGAGACCCTCGCGCCCCGCGAGCCCGCGGCGGGCTTCGCCGCGCGGGTGATGGCGGCGGAGCGCTTGCGGCGGCGCCGGCGCGGTGTCCGGCGGATGGCCTTGGCGGCCGGGCTGGCGGCCCTGCTGCTCGCCGGCGGCCCGGTGGCGCGGCGCGTCGCCGACGCCCGCCAGCACGCCGCCGCCCGGGAGGCCCGGCACCAGGTGCTCGTCGCCCTCGCCATCACCGGCCGCAAGGTCGAGATCGCCCGCCGTGCCATCCACCAGACCCTGGACCACCAGACCCCGGACGACGCCGGGGCCGGTCGACGACCGGCGCCCCGGCGCGACGAGAGGAGCGAACGATGAGAAGCCGTCCCTGGATCGCGCTGCTACTGCTGACCGCGCTCGCGGCGCCCGCCGCGGGGGCCCGTGCCGCCGCCGCGGCCGGGCTGCACCTGCCGGAGCTCGAGGCGCTCGCCGCCAAGGCCGACGAGGTCGTCGAGGTGGACCTCGACGCCGACATGCTGGCGCTCGCCGGCGGGCTGATGGCCGACGACGACGATCCCGACCTCGAGCGCCTGGTCCACGGCCTGCGCGCCATCACCGTGCGCAGCTTCACCTTCGCGGCGCCCGGCGCCTACGACCCGGCGCTGGTCGGCCGGCTGCGCCAGCGGCTCGTGGGGCCGGGCTGGAAGCGCGTCGTCAACGTCCGCACCCGCGACGCCGAGAACGTCGAGATCTACGTGCTGCCCGCGCCGCCCCGGCTGGCCGGCCTGGTGATCCTCGCCGCCGAGCCCACCGAGCTGACCGTGGTCCACCTCGAGGGCGACGTCGACCTCGCCGACCTCGACCACCTGCAGGGGCGGATGGGGGTTCCCGACCTGGGGGTGGAGCGGACGCCGGAGCCGGAGGGCGCGCCGTGAGCCGGCGGCGCGTCGCCGCGGTGGCCGGCCTCGCCCTGGCCGGATCCCTGCTGGCCGGGGGGGCGCAGGCCGACGGCTTCCGGGCGCTGGCGCACCGGCTGGGCCGTCTGCCGCAGGTGCACCGGGTCCACGTCCCGTTCCTCTCCCTGGCGGCCCGCCTCGGCGGCGCCGGCGCCGACGGGGTGGCCGAGGTCCGCATGGCTCTCTACGAGGTGGAGGAGGGGGCGCGGCCGCCGCTCGCGGCGCTGGCGGCGGAGCTCCTGGGCCCGGGGTGGAAGCCCTGCCTGCGGGTGCGGTCCCGCGGCGAGGAGACGGTGATGCTGGCCCGCCGCGAGGGCGACCGGGTGCGGCTGGTCCTGGTGAGCCGGGACGAGGAGGACCTCGTGCTCCTCGCGGCCACCGTCCGGCCGCGGGTCTTCGTCGCCTCGCTCGAGGAGCGGCGGCTGGCCGACGGTTGAGCCGGACACCCCCGCCCGCGGTTGGCGGTCGGGCGGGGGAAGCCGTATCCTAGGCGGATGGCCGTACCGCGCCCCCTCCGTCCGCTCCGCTCTGCCCTCCCCGCCCTCGCTCTCCTGGTCTCCGCCGCCGCTCCCGCCCTCGCCGAGGAGCCGGTGCCGGGGGCGTGGCGCACCGTGGCGGAGCGCAGCGACTTCCGGGCCACCGGCTCCTACGACGACACGATGGCGCTGCTGCGCCGGCTGGCGGAGCGCTCGTCGGCGATCGAGCTGACCCGCTTCGGCACCTCGGCCGAGGGCCGCGAGCTGCCGCTCGTCGTGGTCTCCACGGCGGGGGCGTTCACGCCCGCGGCGGCGGCCCGCCTGGCGGCGGAGCGCGGCACGCCGATCGTGCTGGTGCAGAACGGCATCCACGGCGGCGAGATCGACGGCAAGGACGCCTGCCTGATGCTGCTGCGCGACATCGCCCTGGGGCGCCGCGCGGAGCTCGCCGCGGCGGCGACGCTGCTGGTGGTGCCGATCTACAACGTGGACGGTGCCGAGAAGGTGTCGCGGTTCAACCGGCCCAACCAGAACGGGCCGGTCGAGGGGATGGGCTTCCGCACCAGCAGCGACGGCCTCGACCTCAACCGCGACCACCTCAAGGTGGTGAGCCCGGAGGCGCGGGCGATGGTGCGGCTGTTCGACCTCTGGCGGCCCCACCTGCACGTCGACGACCACGTCACCGACGGCTCGGACCACGGCTGGGTGCTCACCTGGTCGGTCGCCGAGGCGCCCCAGCTCGCGGCGCCGCTCGACGCCTGGATCGGCCGGCACCTGCCGGCGGCTCTCGCGGCCACCGCCGCCGCCGGGCATCCCAACGGGCCGTACGTCGACCTGCTCGACCGCGCCGACCCCACCGCGGGGTTCTCGTCGATGGTCGCCCAGCCGCGCTACGCCACCGGGTACTACCCGCTGCGCAACCGGCCGTCGGTGCTGGTGGAGATGCACGCCACCGCGCCGTACCGCGACCGGGTGCTGGCCAACCGCGACTTCCTCGCCGCGCTGCTCGCCGAGGTGGGCCGCGACGGGCGGGCCCTGGTCGCGGCGGTGGCCGCCGCCGAGGCGGAGACGGTCGCCCTCGGGCGGGCCGGCGCGCCGCCGTCGACGCTGGCGCTGGACTGGGAGGCGTCGCCGGCGGGGGACCGCCGGGTGGTCCCGTTCGACGACTGGTCCCTCGAGGACTCGGTGGCGATGGGAGTCCCGATCCTCACCTACCGGCGGGGAGTGCCCCACCCGGTGGAGGTGCCCTGGCTCCACGCGCCGGTGCCGACGGCTCGCGGTGGCGCGCCCGCGCGGCTACCTGGTGCTGCCGGGCTGGCCGGCGATCGAGCGGCGCCTGGCCGTCCACGGGTTGCGGGTCGAGCGGCTGACCGCCCCGGCCGAGGTGCGGGCCGAGCGCTTCGAGCTGGGGGAGGCGAGCCTTGGCGGACGGCGTCTACCAGGGGCTCACCCGGGTGACGGCGCCGGTCGACCGCGTCGCGGCGACCGTGCGGGTGCCCGCCGGGACGCTCTGGGTGCCGGCCGACCAACCGGACTTCGCCGTCGCCGCCGCGCTGCTCGAGCCGGACGCCCCGGACTCGCTCTTCGCCTGGGGCCTGCTGTCGACCCTGCTGGAGACCCGCGAGTACATCGAGCCGCGGGTCCTCGAGCCGCTGGTGCGCGAGATGCTGGCCGCCGAGCCGGAAACCGCCGCGGCGTGGAAGGCGGCGCTCGAGGACCCCGACTTCGCCGCCGACCCGCGGGCGCGCTGGGCCTGGTGGTACCGCAGGACCCCGTACTTCGCGGCCCAGGAGCCGGCCTACCCGGTGCTGCGCGCGGTGGTCCGCCCGGTGTTGGAGACCGTGCCCTGGCCCGCGTTGCCGCCGGGTGCCGGACCTCCGCCCGCGCCCGCGCCCGCGCCGCCGCCGGCCGCGGGAGGGCGCCGTGGCTAGCACCCATCGGCCCCTGTTCCCGCCCACCTACCGGCTGGTGGGCTACTGCGTCGTCGTCGGCGCCTGCGGGGCGGCGGCGGCGCTGTCGTTCGACTTCCTGGTCGAGATCGCCCAGCGCTTCCTGATCCACGGCATCGGCGGCTTCAACCCGCCGCCGGCCGGCGTCCTCGACCCGCCGGTGGTGGTGCCGCCCTGGACCTCGCGCTGGTGGTTCCCGGTGTCGACCACCCTCGGCGGCCTCTTGTCGGGCTGGCTCGTCTTCCGCTTCGCACCCGAGGCCGAGGGCCACGGCACCGACGCCGCGATCGCCGCCTACCACGAGGGCGGCAAGCCGATGCCGGCCCGCATCCCGGTGGTCAAGGCGATCGCCTCGGCGATCACCATCGGCTCGGGCGGGGTGGCCGGGCGCGAGGGGCCGACGGCGCAGATCTCGGTGGGGCTGGGCTCGCTGCTCGCCAAGGGCCTGGGACTGCGCGGCCAGGAGCGCCGCATCCTGCTGCTGGCGGCGATGTCGGCGGGCCTCGCCGCCGTCTTCCGGGCGCCGCTCGGGATGGCCATCTTCGGCGTCGAGATCCTCTACGGCGGCATGGTGTTCGAGGCCGAGGCGCTCATCTACACCATCATCGCCGCGGTCACCGCCTACGCCCTGCACGGCTTCTACGCCGGCTGGGAGCCGATCTTCGTCATCCCGCAGGGCCTGTCCTTCCACCGGCCGGCGGCACTGCTCGGCTACGCGCTGCTCGGCATCCTGGCCGGCCTGCTGGGGACCGTGCTGCCGCCGCTCTTCTACCGCACCCGCGAGCTCTTTCTGCGCATCCCGACCATCCCCCACATCAAGCCCGCGATCGGCGGCCTGGGGGTGGGCCTGATCGGCATGGTGGCGCCGAGCGTCCTCGGCGCCGGCTACGGCTGGGTGGAGAAGGCGCTCGCCGGCAGCCTGCCGCTGGCCACCATGCTGCTGATCCTGCTGCTCAAGGGGCCGGCGATGTCGTTGACCATCGGCTCCGGCGGCTCGGGCGGCGTCTTCGGCCCCACGGTGGTGGTGGGCGCCATGCTCGGGGGCGGCACAGGCCTCGCCCTCCAGCATTTCCTGCCCGGCCTCGAGGTCAACGTCGCCGCCTTCGTGCTGGTCGGGATGGCGGCGGTCTTCGCCGGCGCCGCGCGCACCCCGATCTCCACCCTGATCATGACCGCGGAGATGACCGGCGGCTACGGCCTCATCGTGCCGGCGATGCTCGCCAACGTGATCTCCTTCATGATCCAGCGCTCGCTGACCGCCGGCTTCACCTATCCGACCCTGTACCGCTCGCAGGTCGAGTCGCGCGAGGACTCGCCGGTGCACCGCGGGGTGTTCGTGCGCCGGGCGTTGGAGATGATCGAGGGGGGTGGCGTCGAGCGCGGCCAGCTCACCCTGCCGCGATTGGTGTCGCTGCTGCGCTACGGCGAGTCGATCCCGGTGGCCGAGGGCGGCGGCATGCTGGTCGCCTTCGAGATCGCCGCGGACAGCCCCCTCGACGAGCACACCGTGGCGGAAGGGGTCGGGAGCATCCCCGAGGCCACCGCGGTGGCGGTGCTGCGCGAGGGCAAGATGGTGGTGCCGCGCGGCCCCACCCGCTTCCGCGCCGGCGACCAGCTCATCGCCGTGGCCACCGAGGAGGGCCGCCGGGCGCTGGCCGCCGCCGCCGGGGCCGACCGCGCTCCCGCCTCGCCGCCGGCGGGCGAGGGCGACAGCGACTAGCGGTCACCGTCGGCGGCGGACGCTCAGGTCTTGCACTTGCAGCTCGCCCTGTCGATCCGCGGGCACCTGCAGCAGGCAGTTCCCGCCGCGCACGTCAGCGAGCACGAGTCGAGGATGCTGCAGGTGATGCTGCAGGAGCTGGCGCCGGGGCCTCCGGCGGTGCAGCTCCCTCCGTCGTCTCTCGGATCTCCCCGGTCGCGGTCGAGATCTTGCGCGGCGATCGTGGCGAGGGTCGCCGCGGGGACCGTCCCGTCATCGAGCGGGAGCTCGCCGCGCTCCCAGGCCAGTCCGAAGCCCCGGACGACCTGCGAATCACCAAACCGAGGGTCCGTCAAGGGTTGCGGCGTGGGTACGCCGCGGAGTCGAGGGTGACGGCGGAAGGAGCCGTCAGATCTCGACCTGCATCCCGAGCTCGACCACCTGCTGCGGCGGGATGCGGAAGAAGCCGGTCGCCGGGGTGGCGTTACGCGACATCAGGGCGAAGAGGCGCTCGCGCCACAGCGCCATGCCGGGCACCCGCTTCGTCGGGAGCAGGGTGACACCCCCCAGGTAGTAGGTGATGTCGTCGGGATGGAGGTCGACGCCCGCGCCGTGGGCGGCGCGCAGGGCGCCGGGGATGTCGGGCGTCTGCTGGAAGCCGTAGTGGATGACGATCCGGACGAAGCCCTCGCGGTACTCCTTGATCTCCAGGCGGTCGCGCACCGGCACCCGCGGCACCTCCTCGGTGACCACGGAGACCAGCACCACGCGCTCGTGGAGCACCCGGTTGTGGCGCAGGTGGTGGATGAGGATCGGCGGCGTGCCGCGGCGGTGGCCGGTGAGGAAGGCGGCGGTGCCGGGCACGCGGACCGGCGGGTCCCGGGAGATCCCCAGCAGCAGCTCGTCGAGCGGCTCCAGCCCCTCGTCGACGTGCAACGCGAGCAGCTCGCGGCCGCGGCGCCAGGTCGACATCAAGACGTAGACCCCGGCCGCGACGAGCAGCGGGAACCAGCCGCCGTCGGGGATCTTCAGCAGGTTGGCGCCGAAGAAGACGCCGTCGACGGCGAGCAGGAAGACGGTGAGCGGGATCAGCCAGCGGCGCCGCCAGCCCCAGCGCTCGCGCGCCACCAGGTAGGCGAGCAGCGTGGTGATGACCATGGTGGTGGTGATGGCGACGCCGTAGGCGCCCGCCAGGTTCGACGACGACCCGAAGCCCAGCACCAGCAGGATCGTCGCCACCATCAGCGCCCAGTTGACGAGCGGGATGTAGATCTGCCCGATCGCCTCCGACGAGGTCTGGACGATCTTCAGCCGCGGGATCTGGCCGAGCTGGACCGCCTGGCGGGTGAGCGAGAAGGCGCCGGAGATCACCGCCTGCGAGGCGATCACCGTGGCGACGGTGGCGAGGATCGAGCAGCGGCCAGCGCAGCGCGTCGGGCGCCAGGCGGTAGAAGGGCTGGCGGACCGCCGCCGGCTCGGCGAGGAGCAGCGCTCCCTGGCCGAAGTAGTTCAGCAGCAGGGCGGGCAGGACCAGCGAGAACCAGGCCAGGCGGATGGGCCGTTTGCCGAAGTGGCCCATGTCGGCGTAGAGGGCCTCGCCGCCCGTGACGACGAGGAAGACGCGCCCCCAGCGCCAGCATCCCGGCCCAACGGTGGACGAGGAAGAAGCGCAGCGCCCAGGTCGGGTCGACGGCCCGCACCACGTCGGGCTCGAGCAGGATGCCGCGCACGCCGAGCGCGGCGAGGGTGCCGAACCAGACCAGCATCACCGGCCCGAAGTAGCGCCCGATGCCGGCGGTGCCGTGGCGCTGGAAGAGGAACAGCCCGAGCAGGATGGCGACCGACAGGGCGATCACCCAGGGGCCCAGCGACGGCGCCGCCACCTCCAGACCCTCGACCGCCGACAGCACCGAGATGGCGGGGGTGATGGCGCCGTCGCCGTAGAGCAGGGCGGCGCCGAAGATGCCCATCACCGCGATCAGACGGCGGCGGCGGCGCATCCGCCCGCGCCACGGGCCGAGCAGGGCGAGCAGCGCCAGGATCCCCCCCTCGCCCTCGTTGTCGGCGCGCAGCACGTAGCCCAGGTACTTGATCGAGATGACGATGACCAGCGACCACAGGATCAGCGACAGGATGCCGAGGATGTTGACCGGGTCGGCGGGGAGGAAGCGGCCCTCGCCGCGGAGCGACTCGCGGAAGGCGTACAGCGGGCTGGTGCCGATGTCGCCGTAGACGATGCCGAGGGCGGTGAGCGAGGAGAGGGCGAGGCGGCCGCCGTGCTCCGTGTCCGGAGAGCTCATCGGGGCGCGGTGCTTTCACGATCGACGCCAGCGGCCTCGTCGGAGGGCTCGTCGTGAGCTCCGGAGGGGGGCTCGTCGGCCCCGGCTTCCTCCCGCGCGGCGACGCTCCGCTGCCGGTCGACGGCCTGCCGGTGGGCCTCCTCTCCGCTGGGGCCCGCGCGGCGGCGGTCGAGCTCGGCCAGTCCGTCGCTGCTGCCGTAGAGCACCAGCCGGTCGCCGGCGAGGAGCCGGGTCCGCCCTCGGGGCGTCCCCAGGTAGCGCTGGTCGCGCTCGACGCCGAGAACCAGGATGCCCTCGCGGCTGAGCTCGAGCTCGTCCAGCTTCTGGCCGGCGAGCCAGTCCCCCTCCTCGATCGCCATCTCGACCACGCGGTAGCCGCGGGCCAGGTGGAGGAGCCCGGCGTAGTCGGCGACGTCGAGCTGCGTCCAGCGGCGCAGCGCCGCCTCGATCAGCCGCGACAGGTGGCGGTCGATCCACCGGCTGGTCGCCACTCCCCACAGCAGCACCAGCCCGAGCCCCAGCACCACCGCGCGCTCGACGGTCTGTCCGACGCCGGGGGAGCCGACGAACGAGAGGATCAGCGAGGAGATCACGGTCACGATCCCGGCGTTTCCGAGCAGCATCAGGAGCATGATGATGCGCCGCCGGACCGGATGGCGGACGACGTGCTCGGCCTCGGCGGTGGTGAAGCCGGAGCCGCTGAACGCCGAGCGCGCCTGGAACCTAGCCGACTCGCGCGACAGCCCTGTGTTGACCAGGGCCACGGTGGCGATGCGGGTGATCAGCAGAGACACCGCGAGGACGACGAGCAGCGCGAACAGGGCGGTCATCGCGGCCGATCGTATGCGACGCCGCCCCCCGGCTCGGCCAGGGCGAGGTGATGGGAGGAGGCCGCGGCGGCCGCCCGTGTCTCGTACTCCTCGCCCTCGACCCGCTCGCGCAGCCGGTCGGTGACCGGCAGCACCATCGGCATCGCGGGCAGGGTGAAGCGCCGCCCGCTGTCGAGGTCGACGATGCCGCCGCCGTCGACCGCCCGGGTGGCGGCCGGCAGGGGCAGGCCCTCCACCGCCCGCCCGAGGGCCCGGAACAGCCCTTCGTGCTCGGGGTCGAGGAAACGCAGGAAGCGCCGCGACTGGGTGGTGAGGTGGTAGTGCGAGGGCACGAAGAGCAGGCCGTCGAGACCCAGCCGGTCGCAGATCAGGACCAGCAGCGAGGTGACGTCGGCCAGCAGGCCGAGCCCCGGATGGCGCTGGCCGGGGAGTGGCGGTCGCCCGGGGGAGAATCCGGCCCGCGGGTTCTGCAGCAGCAGCCACTCGATGCGCAGCATCTGACAGCCGGCGACGCTGCTCCGGTCACGTCGCGCCCGCAGCTCGATCAGCAGCTCCCGCCCCGCCGGGTCGGCGTACAGGCGGACGGTCTCGCCGGCCGGGTTGACGAGCTCGAACTCGATGGTGGGCTCGCGGAAACCCATCGCGCGCAGGCGGTCGAGCAGCCCGGTCCGCTCCAGCGCCAGCTCGGCGCCGTAGCGCGTGTAGAAGCCGAGGAAGCGCCGTCGTTCGCCGGCGCCGTTCAGGGGTCCGAGCACGTCCTCCTCGCTCAGCCCCCAGTCGTCGTCCGCGCCGCGCACGCCGCCCCCCAGCTCCGCGGCGGTGATGCGGCGGGCGATGCGGCGGTAGGCGGCCAGGGTGGCCTCCTCGGGGGCGGGGGGATCGAGGCGGCGGCCGGCGGTCAGCCAGGCGGCGTAGCGGGCGCTGTAGGTCCAGGCCGCCCGGCCGTAGCCCCCGGCGAGCACGATCGCCAGCGGCACCGGCACCGGGCGGCGGCGCAGCAGGGCGGTCACCCAGCGGTCGCGCCGGAAGATGCCGTCGGCGGTGAGCTGCCAGTCGCCGAGCGCGTCGTCGGCCGCCACGTCGGTGCCGGCGAGGTAGACGGCCAGCGCCGGCCGCAGCCGCTCGACCAGCGGCGGCAGGTGCGCGGCGAGGGCGGCCAGGCAGGTCGCGTCGTCGACGCCGGTGCCGAGCTCGATCGCCGTCGACTCGACGGCGTCGGGGTCGGTCCCGGAGGAACCGTTGTGCAGCGAGAAGGTGTGGACGCTCGCGTCGGCGGCGAAGACGGCGCGGGTGCCGTCCCCGTCGTGGAGGTCGCAGTCGACGATCAGCACCGGCCCCGTCAACCCCTGTTGCCGCGCGGTGGCCACCGCCGCGGCGACGTCGTTGAGCAGACAGAAGCGCGCCGCCCGGTCGGGGAAGGCGTGGTGGAAACCGCCGCCGAGGTTGAAGGCCACGCCGCCGGAGGCCAGGGCGCGGGCGACGGCGAGCTGGGTCCCGCCGGCCATGCGCCGCTGCACGTCGAGCATGCGGTCGCGCTCGCGGTCGCTCACCCGGAAGCCGATCGCCCGGGTGAGGACCTCGGGGTCGGAGAGCGACTCCAGGTACTCCATCCGGTGCACCCGGCCGAGGGCCTTGAAGGTGACCGGCGGCGGCACCCGCACCTCGCCGCGGGCGACCAGGCCTTCGGCGGCGAGGAAGGCGAGGATCTTCTCGCCGCGCTGGGGGTCGTGGGCGAGGCCGGCCATCTCGAGCCGATACTGCGGGCTGTAGACGAGGTCGAGCGGCCGCTCGGTGAGGGCGTGGCGCAGGCGCCGCAGGGCACGGCGCCACGCGGGCGGCAGGTCGGGGCGCTGCGGCCGGGCGGCCATCCGTCAACCCCCGTGCCGCCGGGTGCACCGGCCCCCGCCGCCCGCCTTCGCGGCGGAACCCGTCGTGGTCCTCCCGCCCCGAGCCCTCCGCACCGCCTGGGAACCTCCCGTCGTCTCCGGCCGGCCGTCAGCCGAGCTCCACCCAGGTGGCGCCCCAGCCGCCGTCCGCGGCCCCGGCGTCGCCGAAGGCGCGCACCCGGGGGTCGCGCTCCAGCAGGCTCCGCACCAGGCGCCGTTGCATGCCGACGCCGCGGCCGTGGATGATGCGCAGGCGCCGGTAGCCGCGCCGGTGGGCGGCGTCGAGCCAGTCGCGGACCAGGTCGGCGACCTCGCGCGGCGGGAAGGAGTGCAGGTCGAGCACGTCGGTGATGGGCAGCTCCACCGCCTCCGGCACGCCGTCGTCCGGCGCCTCGTGCCCGTCGTCGTCGCCCATGCGCCCTCCCCGGCCATCTTACGCCGCGGGACCGGTCTCCCCTTGACATTCGACAGGTCGGGTGCCACTCTTGTCGTGTATCTAGGGGAAGCGGACCGGAGCGGAAGGGGGTGGCGAGTGCAGGCGAACGCCGACGTGCTGCAGGGGACGCTGGACCTGCTGATCCTCAAGGCGCTGTCGCTCGGGCCGATGCACGGCTGGGGCGTGGCGCAGCGGATCCAGCAGGTCTCCAACGCCGTGCTGCAGGTCAACCAGGGATCGCTCTACCCGGCCCTGCACCGGCTCGAGCGTCGCGGCTGGATCGCGGCGGAGTGGGGCACCTCGGACAACAACCGGCGGGCCAAGTTCTACCGACTGACCGCCGCCGGGCGGCGGCAGCTCGACGCGGAGACCGCCCAGTGGCGGCAGTTCGCCGGCGCCGTCGAGCTGGTGCTGGAGGCACGGTGAGCCGCTGGCGCGCCTGGCGGGTGCGCTGGCGCGACCTGCTGCGGCCGCGCCGGGTCGAGCGCGAGCTCGACGAGGAGCTGCGTTTCCACCTGGAGATGGAGGCGGCGGCCCAGCGCGCCAGCGGCCT
Source organism: uncultured Acidobacteriota bacterium (assembly GCA_963843275.1). Taxonomy (GTDB): domain Bacteria; phylum Acidobacteriota; class Thermoanaerobaculia; order Multivoradales; family JBCCEF01; genus CAWJJM01. The sequence continues at coordinate 288,474 of CAWJJM010000012.1, forward strand.
CCCCGACGCCGAGGCACGGCGCCGCGCCCGGCTGCGCTTCGGCGGTGTGGAGGGCTTCAAGGAGGCCTCCCGCGAGGCGCGCGGCTTCTCGGCGTGGAGCGACGCCGCCCGCGACCTGCGGCTGACCGTCCGGCAGCTCGCGGCGCGCCCCGGGTTCGCGCTCGCGGCGATCCTCTCGCTGGCCGTCGGGATCGGCGCCGACACGGCGATCTTCAGCGCGCTCGAGGCGGTGCTGCTGCGCCCCAGCCCGTTCGCGGAGCCGGACCGGCTGGTGATGCTGTGGGAGACCGACCGCGCCAGCGACACCCGCCACGAGCCGGCCTCGTGGCCCGACCTCGAGGACTTCCGGCGGGACGCCCGGAGCCTGGCGGGGATCGAGGCGTTCGCGGGGCTGGACGCGACGTTGGCCGGCGCGGACGAGCCGGTTCGGATCACCGGCCTGCTGGTCACCCCGGGGCTGCCGCGGCTGCTCGGCGTCCGCCCGCTCGCCGGGCGTCTCTTCGCCGCGGACGACGGCACCGGGCAGGAGGCGAGCGCGGTGCTGCTCGGCGAGAGCCTGTGGCGCCGGCGCTTCGCCGCCGACCCGGCCGTGGTGGGCCGCACCGTGACGCTCGACGAGCGTCCGGCCACGGTGGTGGGCGTCCTGCCGGCGGCCGCCGACCTGGGGATCCGGCAGGTGCACGAGCGCGCCGACTACAGCGCCTCGTTCGGTGGCGGAGCGGTGGACGTGTGGGTGGCGCTCGCCCCCACCGCCGAGGCGTATCCGCGCCAGACCCACCCGTTCCTGGCCCTGGCCCGCCTGGCGCCGGGGCGCGGGCTGCCGGCGGCGCAGCGGGAGCTGGCGGCGATCGCCGCCCGGCTGGAGGCGCGGTTTCCCGAGAATGCCGACCGCGGCGTCCACCTGGAGAGCTACTCGGAGGTGGTCTTCGGGCCCGTGCGCCGGCCGCTCTGGGTCCTGTTCGGCGCCGTCACCCTGGTCCTCTGCGTGATGTGCGTCAACGTCGCCAACCTGCTGCTGGCGCGCACCGCGACGCGCCGCCGGGAGGTCGCCGTGCGGCGCGCCCTCGGCGCCGCCGGCGGCCGCCTGCGGCGCCAGTTCCTGGTCGAAGGGCTGGTGCTCGCCGGCCTCGGCGTGCTCTCCGGCCTGGGGCTGGCGGCCGCGCTGCTGCGCGCCCTCGTCGCGGCGGCGCCGGCCGACGTCCCCCGCCTGGGCGGGGCCACCCTCGACGGAACGGTCCTCGCCTACGCGGTGGCGATCGGCGGCGGCGTGGCCGTCGCCCTCGGCCTGCTGCCGGCGCTCGAGATCCGCCGGCTCGATCCGCTGCCCGGGCTGCGCTCGACGCCGCGTGGCCGCGGGGCGGCGAGCCGCCGCGGGGGGCGCTTCCGCGGCGCCCTGGTGGTCGCCGAAGTGGCGCTGGCCGTGGTGCTGGTGATCGGCGCCGGGCTCCTGCTGCGCAGCTTCTGGCGGTTGCGCCAGGTCGACCCGGGGTTCCACGCCGCCGGCGTGCTCAAGGTGCAGTACGAGCTCCCCGAGACCCGCTACCCGCGCGACTTCTCGCGCTGGCCGGACCTGCCCGAGATCACCGGCTTCCACGCCCGCCTGCTGGAGCGGGTGCGGGCGCTGCCGGGGGTCGCGGCGGCGGCGGTGGCGGGCGGTCATCCCCTCGACCCCGGGTTCACCAACTCGTTCGTCATCGTCGGCCGCGAGGCCGAGTCCGCGGACTTCCCCGAGATCCGGACCCGCTTCCTCAGCCCGGGCTACCTCGACACCCTGGGCGTCGACCTCGTGGCCGGCCGCGACCTGCGGGCCGCCGACGACGCGCACGCCCCGGCGGTGCTGTTGATCAACCGGGCGGCGGCGCGACGGTACTTCCCCGGCCGCGACCCGCTGGGCCAGCGCATCGCCTTCTGGGGCACCGAGCGCCGGATCGTGGGGGTGATCGGCGACGAGCGCTTCGCCGGCCTCGACCGGCCCGCGGCCCCGGCCGCCTACGCCCCGCTGGCGCAGGCGCCGCCGCGGACGGCGACCTTGCTGCTCCGCCTGCGCCGGGGCGATCCCCGCGCCGCCGCCCCGGCGGTCCGGCGGGTCTTCGCCGCCCTCGACCCCGGCGTCGTTCCCTTCGCCGTCGAGCCGCTGACGGCGACGCTGGCGGCGAGCCTCGCGCCGGCCCGGTTCACCGCGGTGCTGCTCGGCCTGTTCGCCGCCGTCGCCCTGCTGCTGGCCCTGATCGGCGTCCACGGCGTGCTCGCCTACGGGGTGGCCGAGCGGGTCCCGGAGGTCGGGCTGCGCATGGCGCTCGGCGCCACCCGGGCGGACGTGATGGCGGCGATCCTCGGCCGTGGCCTGACGCTCGCCGGGGCGGGCGTCGGCCTGGGCCTGGTGGCGGCGGCCGCCGGGTCGCGGCTGCTGGCGAGCCTGGTCTACGGCGTCACCGCCACCGACCCCGCCACCTTCCTGGCCGCCCCCGCGGCCATCCTGGCGGCGGCGCTGGTGGCCAGCGCGCTGCCCGCCGTGCGGGCGGTGCGCACCGATCCGGGCCGCAGCCTGCGCGCCGAGTAGCGCGCCGGCTCAGCCCTCGCCGGTCATGGCGTCGAACTCGTCCGGCGTCGCGAAGCGTTCGGGGTCGTCGTTGCCGCAGGCCTCGCAGACGGCTTCGCGCACCGTCTCCTCCTCCCACTCGAAGGTGTAGCAGGGGGTCTCGCACTCGATACAGACCAGGTAGTCGGGGCTCATGACGCCTCCTTCCCGGATCGAAGGTTCAGCGGAGTGCTGCGACGGAAGTCCCGGACCGCGGCGACGAGGTCCCGCGGGCGGTCCCACTGCACCAGATGGCTGGCGGGCAGGCGCACCAGCCGGGCGGCGGGCAGGGCCGCCGCCATGCGTTCGGCCACGTCGACGGTGAAGACGCCGTCCTGCTCGCCCCACACGAGCGCGGTGGGGACCGCGACGCGGGCCAGCTCGGCGTCGGTGAGGGCGTCGCGCTCGCTGAGCTTGTCGAGAGCGCGCCGGACGCCGGGCGAGGTGAAGGTGCGCAGGAAGGCGCGCCGCATCAGGCGGGGTGGCAGGGGGGGGCGCAGGAACATGGCGTCGACCAGGTTCTCGGCGCCCGCCGCGTCGGACACCCGCAGCAGACGCTCGATGCGCCGCCAGTCCTGCTCCCGGTAGCCGCCCGGGGCGATCAGGACCAGGCGTGCGACCAGGTCGGGCCGGGCCAGGGCCAGCCGCAGCGCCATCCAGCCGCCCAGGCTGTAGCCGCCGAGCGTCACCGGCCGGCCGCCGAGGACGCGGTCGATCAGGGCCGCGACCTCGGGCACGCCGTCGGCGACCGCCAGGGCGCCTCCCGGGACCCGGCTGCCGCCGGCGGCGGAGAGCTCGGGGACGAGCAGGCGGCAGGTCGAGCGCAGCTCCCGCACCACCGGCAGCCAGCCGGCGGCCAGGGCGCCGAGGCCGTGCAGGAGCACCCACGGCTCGCCGTCCTCCGGCCCGGCGGTCCACACCCGCAGCCGCACCTCGCCGTGGCGGAACGCGAAGGGCCGGGCGCCCGAGATGCGCAGCGCGAGAGCGGCGAGGCCGCGGTAGACACGGAGCCACATCGGGAGCAGCATAGCACCGTGAAAACCCTTTGATCCAAAGAGTTTCCGGTTCCGCGCGAGGGGGGTGGGGCGGGGCCCTGCGGGACCGTTCGCGCGGCGCCCGGAGGTGCCGCGCGGTTTGACCGCCCGCACCCCTCGTGCTACTCTCTCCCGTCCGCGCCCCGTCCGGGCGCGCGGCGGAAGTGTGGGTTCGCCCACGTCCCGAGTTTTCGGCCGAGAGGGAGCTTGCGAACCATGTATGCAGTAATCGAGACCGGCGGCAAGCAGTATCGGGTGGCGCCGGGTGACGTGATCGACGTCGAGCGCGGCCCGGCGGTCGGGGACGACGGCGGGGTGGAGCTCGACCGCGTGCTGATGGTCTCCGGCGACGGCGGCGTCGAGGTCGGCAGCCCGGCGGTCGCCGGAGCGCGGGTGCTCGCGACGGTGGTCGACGAGGTCCGCGGTCCGAAGGTGCGCGTGTTCAAGATGAAGCGGCGCAAGGGCTACCGCCGCACCCGCGGCCACCGGCAGGACCTGCTGCGGCTGCGCATCGGCGACATCGTGACCGGGTCCGGCGGCAAGAGCGAGAAGAAGCCCGCCGAGAAGAAGCCGGCGCGGGGCAAGGCCAAGGCCGCCGCCGCGCCGAGCGACGAGGAGTAGACGATGGCACACAAGAAGGGACAGGGCTCGAGCCGGAACGGCCGCGACTCCAATCCGCAGCACCTCGGGGTCAAGGCGTTCGGCGGCGAGACCGTCCGCGGCGGGACGATCATCGTCCGCCAGCGGGGCACCAAGTTCTTCCCCGGCCGCAACGTCGGCCGTGGCAAGGACGACACGCTGTTCGCCAAGATCGGCGGCACGGTCCAGTTCCAGGACCGCGGCCGGCACGGCCGGTACGTGCACGTCGAGCCCGCCGAGTAGCGTCCCGCCCGCCCCCCTTGCTCTTCATCGACGAATCCGTCATCCGCGTCCGGGGAGGGCGCGGCGGGAACGGGTGCGTCGCGTTCCGGCGGGAGAAGTTCGTGCCGCGCGGGGGGCCTTCGGGCGGCGACGGGGGCGACGGCGGCTCGGTGGTGCTGGTCGGCGACGCCCGCCGCAACACGCTCTTCCACCTCCGCTTCCGGCAGGTCTTCGAGGCCGAGCGGGGGCGTCACGGCGAGGGCTCCCAGCGCACCGGCCGCAGCGGGGAGGACCTCGAGGTGCCCGTGCCTCTGGGGACCGAGGTGCACGACGCCGAGGGCGACGAGCTGCTCGGCGAGGTGCTCACCGACGGCGAGCGCCTGGTGGTGGCGCCGGGAGGCCGGGGCGGCCGCGGCAACGCCCGCTTCGCCAGCGCCACCAACCGCGCGCCGCGCCGCGCCGATCCCGGGCAGGAGGGGGCCGAGCGGGTGCTCCGCCTGGAGCTCAAGCTCCTCGCCGACGCCGGGGTGGTGGGGCTGCCCAACGCCGGCAAGTCGACGCTGATCGGACGCATCACGGCCGCCCGGCCCAAGGTCGCCGACTACCCCTTCACCACCCTCGTGCCGCAGCTCGGCGTGGTGGCGCCGGATCCGCTGTCCCCCACCTTCGTCGTCGCCGACCTGCCGGGGCTGATCGCCGGGGCCGCGCAGGGGGCCGGGCTGGGGCACCAGTTCCTGCGCCACGTGGAGCGCTGCCGCCTGCTGGTCCACCTGGTCGACCTGGCGGCGTTCGAGGGCAGCGCCCGGGACGACCTCGAGACGGTGGAGCGCGAGCTGGCGGACTTCGACCCGGACCTGCTGCGCCGCCCCCGCGTGCTGGTGGGCTCGAAACGCGACGCGGCGCGCGACGAGCGGCGCCGCGAGCTGGTGGCGGCCGCCGCCGAGCGTGGCCTCGCCTACCTGGAGATCTCCGCCGTCACCGGCGACGGGATCGATCCCCTGGTCGCGGAGCTGGCGCGCCGGCTGTCCGCGCCCGCGGCACCGGCCGCGCCCGCCGGGTCGCCGGTGGGGGAGGCCGGGTGAGCGGCGCCGTCGAGGCCGCCGACCTCGTCGCCGCCGTGGGCGACGCGCGGCGGGTGGGGCTGTTCGGCGGCAGCTTCGACCCGATCCACGCCGGCCACCTGGGACCGGTGCGGGAGGCTCGCGACGCCCTGGGCCTGGACCGGGTCGTCTACCTGCCGACGGCGCGGCCGCCCCACAAGCCGAAGCGGGATTTCGCACCGGCGTACGCCCGCTTCGCGATGGTGGAGCTGGCGCTGCTCGACGAGCCGGGCCTGTACGCCTCGGCCCACGAGCTCACCCTGGGCCGTCCCGCCTACACGGTGGAGACGGTCGAGGCCTTCGGGCGCCGCTTTCCCGGCGTCGAGCTGTACCTGGTGATCGGCAGCGACTCGTTCTCCGAGCTCTCCACCTGGCGGCGCTGGCGCGAGCTGATCGAGCGGGTGCGGCTCGCCGTCCTGGCGCGCCCGGGCTGGGCGGTCGACGAGGTGGCGCCCGGGCTGCCGGCGGAGCTCGCCGAGCGCGCCCGGAACGGCGGCGTCGACTTCGTCCGCCACGCCCCCGTGGACCTGTCGTCGACGCGGCTGCGCCGGCTGCTGGCGGCAGGCGAGGATCCCCCGGCGGGGGCGGTGCCGCCGCCTGTTCTAGACTACATTCGGAAGTACTCCCTCTACCGATGAAGCCCTCCGACGTCACCGACGAGCAGATCGCGGCACGGGTGCAGCGGGCGGTGGCCGCCGCCGACGACCGCAAGGCCGTGGACCTCAAGGTCCTCGACCTGGCCGCGATCAGCGATTTCACCGACTTCTTCCTGATCTGCAGCGGCACCAGCGACCGCCAGGTCCAGGCCATCGCCGACGCCGTCGACGAGACGCTGCGCGCCGACAAGGTGCGCCCGCTGCACCGCGAGGGCTACGGCCGCGGCCACTGGGTGCTGCTCGACTACGGCGCCTTCATCGTGCACGTCTTCGACGAGGAGACCCGGCGCTTCTACGGGCTGGAGCGGCTGTGGGCGGACGCCCCGGAGGTCACCGAGCGGTTCCGGGACGGCGCATGACGGGGCCGCCGCCGCCCGCGACGCCCACCGCACCGGGGGGCGACGGTGCGGCCGGCGGCCCCGGCCCCGCCCTCGACGACCTCACCGCCGGCTCGCCGGCCCTGGCGCGGGCCCTGGCGGGCGCCGCGCGCGTCGCGCGGACCGACGCCCCGGTGCTGGTGCTCGGCGAGCCGGGCACCGGCCGGTCCACCGTGGCCCGCGCCCTGCACCGTGCCAGCCCCCGCCGCGACGGCCCGCTGGTGGAGATGGACCCCGCCGCGGTCCCCGCCAGCCTGTTCGAGAGCGAGCTGTTCGGCTATCGGGCGGGAGCCTTCACGGGCGCGGCGGCGGACTCCCCCGGCCGCCTGGGCCGCGCCGCCGGCGGTTCGTTCGTCCTCGACCACCTCGAGGAGCTCCCGCTCGGCGTGCAGCCGAAGCTGCTGCGGGTGCTCGCGGAACGGCGCTACGCCCCGTTGGGCGGCGCGGAGGTGGAGGCGGACGTCCGCTTCGTCGCCCTCGCCACCCCCGACCTCGCCGAACGCCGGGCGCGCGGCGCCTTCCGCGCCGACCTCTTCTACCGGCTGGAGGTGGTCTCCTTCCACCTGCCGCCGCTGCGCGAGCGCCGCGACGAGCTGCCCGCCCTGGTGGCACGGCTGCTCGCCGATCTCGGGGAGCGCTTCGGTCGCCGCGCGACGCTGGCGCCACGGGCGCTCGAGTGGATGCGCGAGTACCCGTGGCCGGGCAACCTCACCGAGCTGCGCCACCTGCTCGAGCGCGAGCTGATCCTCGGCGACGGGTCCCGCCTCGATCCGCGCCCACCCGCCGACCTCCCCGGGCTGCGGCCGCGCCCGCTCGTCGAAGTGGAGGTCGAGCACATCCTGCGCACCCTCGCCTACACGCGCGGCCACCAGGGCCGCGCCGCGGAGCTGCTGGGGATCAGCCGCAAGGCGCTGTGGGAGAAGCGCAAGCGCCATGGCCTCCCGTGACGGCGGCAGACGGCCTCTGCACCCGCGGCTGAGCGCCGCCGAGCGCCGCCGGCTCCTGCTCGAGGGCGTCGAGCTCTACGGCCGGGGTGCCTTCTTCGCCTGTCACGAGTCGTTCGAGGAGATCTGGCGCTCGACGCGGCCCGAGCCGCGGGACCTCTTCCAGGGCCTGGTGCAGCTCGCGGCCGGCCTCCACCACTTCCACCGCCACGGCCGCGCCGCGTCGGCGGCCCGGCTGCTGGCCCGGGCGCGGCGACGGTTGGAGCCGTTGGGGCCGGTGGCGTGCGGGCTCGACCTGGCGACGCTGCTGGCCGGTGTCGGCCGCTGGCAGGACTGGCTCGCCGCGCCGGAGGGCCCGGCACCCGAGCCGCCGCGGCTGTCGGTGGTGGATCCCGCCGCGGTGGGTTGAGGAGGCGTCAGGAGGCGGCGGCCCGCTCGCCGTCGTCGGCCTCGCGCTCCGGGCGCGGTTCCGGCGCCTCGAGCTCCGGCACCTCGAGGGCGCGGAGGCGGGCCAGGTGGTCGGCCGGGAGGTCGAGGAAGCGGCTCACCAGGCGGGGGTCGAGCTGGCTCCCCGCCACCCGGCGCAGCTCGCGGACGGCGGCGGCGTGCGGTCGCGCCGGACGGTAGGGGCGTCGCGAGGTGATGGCGTCGTAGGTGTCGACCACGGCGAAGATCCGGGCCGCCAGGGGGATCTCCTCGCCGGCGAGCCCGTTGGGATAGCCGGTGCCGTCCCAGCGCTCGTGGTGGCTGAGGACGATGTCGAGCGCCGTGCCGAGAAAGACCAGGCCGCGCAGCATCTGGTAGCCGCGCCGCGGATGGGTGCGCAGCACCGCCCGCTCCTCGTCGTCGAGCGGCCCCGCCTTGCGCAGGATCTCGTCGGGCACCGCGATCTTGCCGACGTCGTGGAGCAGTCCGCCCCACTCGATGGCACGCAGGGCCGCTTCGTCGTGGACCCCCAGCGCCGCGGCGAGGGCGGTGGCGTACCGCGCCACCCGGAAGCTGTGGCCGATGGCCTCGTGGTCGCGGGCGTGGGCGGTCGCCACCAGGGCGCCGACCACGTCGGCGACGGTGCGCCCCGTGGTGGCCTCGGGGGACTGCAGGGAGGCCACCAGCTGCCTTAGGGCCGTCTCGTGATGTGCCAGCTCGCTCAAGCTCCGCCCCCCGTTCCCGGCACCGGCGACCATCGCCGGGCGCTCGCGAGCGCAGCCCCTCTGCGTACGTAGGAACGGCAAAATGTACTGTAGCAGACTCGAGGTCTCTCCACGATCCACTCCTCTCGACCGGGAAGACGGCTAACGGCCGCGCGCCAGCTCGGCCAGCAGCGCGATCGCCCGGTCGCACTCCTCCTCGGTGTTGTAGAAGTGGGGCGACAGACGCACCCCGGCGTCGGGCCGGAAGTCGCACACCACCTCGCGCTCGAGGAGCTCGCGGCAGAGGCGCTCGGCAGCGGGGTGCCACACCGAGACGGTGCCGCCGCGGCGCTCCGGCTCGGCGGGCGTGCGCAGCTCGAAGCCGGCGTCCGCCGCGGCCTCCATCAGCCGTCCGGTCAGCGCCAGGGAGCGGCGCCGGATCCGCGCTGCGCCGACCGTGGCGACGATCCGATAGCCGGCGCGGCAGGCGTACAGCGCCGGCACGTTCGGCGTGCCGGTGAGGAAGCGCCAGGCGCCGGCGGCGTAGCGGATCGGCCCGGTGCGGAAGGCGAAGGGCTCGCGGTCGGCCTGCCAACCGGTCAGCGCGGGTTCGAGCCGGCGGGCGAGGTCGGGGCGCACCCAGAGATAGCCGGCCCCCGGACCGCCACACAGCCACTTCACCGAGCCGCCGACCGCGGCGTCGACGCCCCAGGCCTCGAGCGCCAGCGGCAGGGCGCCGGCGCTCTGGTAGACGTCGAGCAGGAGCAGGGCGCCGGACTCGCGGCAGCGGCGGGCCAGCGCCGCGGCGTCCTGCACCCAGGCGCTCCGGAACAGGACGTGGGAGGCGACGACCAGGCGCGTGTGCCGGTCGATCGCGGCGTGCAGGCGCTCCGGGTCGACGCCGACGGCGCCGTCGGAAGGCACCACCACCAGCTCGGCGCCGCGGCGGCGCTCTCCTTCGAGCAGGTAGCGCAGGCCGGGGAACTCGAGGTCGCTGACGACGATCCGCCGGCGGTCGGCCGGGTAGTCGAGGGCGGAGAGCAGCACCGCCGCCGCGACGGTCGCGTTCTGGTGCATCGACACGTGGCCCGGCGTCACCCCGAGCAGCGGCGCCAGCAGGTCGCCGACCTCGGCGGCCATCTCCCACCAGCCCTCGGCCCACGCCCGCACGCCGCGCTCGTCCCAGGCGTCGGCGAAGCCTTCGAGCTCGGTCCGCACCCCCCGCGGCATCGCGCCCAGGGAGTTGTTGATCAGGTAGGTGGTGCGGGCGAGGATCGGGAACTCGTCGCGCCAGGCGAGCAGGTCGGCGGCCTCGGCGGGGGGCCGGCCCGGGGGGCCGTCGACCTGGGGGGCGGCCTGCATCGGCGTGCTTCCGGCGGGTGGGTGCCTGCCGGCGGCGCGAGGGTTCTCGTCGCCGCTGCTCAACGGCCGCGCCAGGTGGCCGGCCGCTTGTCGAGGAAGGCCGCCACGCCCTCTTCCTTGTCCTCGCTCGAGAAGCAGAGGCAGAACAGGTCGCGCTCGTAGCGGATGCCGTCCTCGATGGGGAGGGACTCGGCGGCCCGCACAGCCTCCTTGGCGACCTTGAGCGTCAGCGGGCTGCGGGCGGCGATCCGGCCGGCCAGCTCGAGCGTCTTCGCCCGCAGCTCCTCGTGCGGCACCACCATCTCGACCAGGCCGAGCCGCAAGGCCTCCTCGGCGCCGATCATGTCGCCGGAGAGGATGAGGCGAAGGGCCTGGCCGGTGCCCACCAGGCGCGGCAGGCGCTGCGTGCCCCCCCCGCCGGGGATCAGGCCGAGGTTGATCTCGGGCTGCCCGAAGCGCGCCTTCTCCGAGGCGATCCGCAGGTCGCAGGACATCGCCAGCTCGCAGCCCCCGCCCAGGCAGAAGCCGTTGATCATCGCGATCACCGGCTTGGGGAACGAGCTCATCACGTCGTAGATGCGCGGGCTGCGCATCGCCCAGCGCTGGTCGAAGGGGCTGCGGCCGGCGAACTCGCCGATGTCGGCCCCGGCGATGAAGGCCTTCTCGCCGGCGCCGGTGATCACCACGACGCCCACCGCGTCGTCGCCCTCGATCTGCGCCAGCAGCTCCACCATCTCGTCGCGCACCTGCTGGTTGAGGGCGTTCATCTTCTCGGGGCGCTGGATGGTCAGCAGCGCCACCCGGCCCTCGCGGTCTTCACGGATCGTCTCGGCCATGCCTGGGCTCCTCGTCAGGGAATCGGGAACGGCGTTCCCGGATCGGATCTCTGCTCGCCGGGGCGGCGCACGGCGCCGGCCCCGCGGGCCGATCGTATCGCGGCCCGGCGGCGCTGCCGGCCGCGGGCGGCTCAGCCGCGGCGGGTGCCGGCGGCGCCGCCCGGGCCCGCCGCGACGGCGGCGAGGAAGCGCTCGGTGAGGGCGCGTTGCTGGGCCAGAGCCATCAGGTTCTCGGGATGCCACTGGACGGCTTCGAGCCACCAGTCGGAACCGGCCAGGGCGAAGGCCTCGACCAGCCCGTCGGGGGCACGGCCGACCACGGTGAGCCCCGGCGCGACCCGGCGCACCCCCTGGTGGTGGCGGCTGTTGACCAGCGCGGTCTCGCGCCCGAGCAGCTCGCCGAGCGGGGTGTCGGGGGCAGTGACCTCGATCGGATGGATCAGCGCGTCGCGCGGGTAGGAGAGGTCGTGGAGCTGCGCCCCCGGCAGCTGGGTCGGGATGTCCTGCCACAGCGTGCCGCCGAGGAAGACGTCGAGGACCTGCAGGCCCCGGCAGATGCCCCACGTCGGCACCGCCGCCTCGCGGGCGCCCTCCAGCAGCGCCCACTCCAGGGCGTCGCGCTCCGGCTCGACCTCGAGCCGCGCCTCCGGCAGCGGCTCCTCGCCGAAGGTGCGCGGATCGACGTCCGGCCCGCCGAGCAGCAGCAGCCCGGCGGCGCCGGCCGCCAGCCGGCGCAGCTCGCCGGCGTCCGCGGTCCCCGGGCCGCCGGCGAGGAGCACCCGGATCCGCTCCGCGGCCAGCCCCGCCGAGCGCAGCGCCGCCGCGGCGATCTCCGCCTTCGGACCCGAGCTCCCGGAGAGCAGCACCGGCCCCGGTCCCGTCATCGCGTCGTCCTCCTCCTCGGCACGTCGCCCGCGGCGCCCGTCCGCCGTCAGCCCGGCCGTTCCACCAGGGCGGCCAGGCCCATCCCGCCGGAGACGCAGAGGGTGGCGAGACCGCGGCGGCGGCCGCGGGCGGCCATCCCGTGGAGCAGGGTGACGAGGATGCGGGCGCCGGTGGCGCCGATGGGATGGCCCAGGGCGATGGCGCCGCCGTCCGGGTTGAGGCGCTCGGGGTCGATGGCGAGGTCCTCCTGGCAGGCCAGCACCTGCGACGCGAAGGCCTCGTTGAGCTCGACCTCCTCGAGGTCGTCGACGGTGAGCCCACGGCGCGCCAGCAGGCGGCGGGTGGCGGGGACCGGTCCGATCCCCATCAGCCGCGGCTCGACCCCGACCACCTCCCAGTCGAGCAGCCGCGCCGCCACCGGCAGGCCGAGCTCCGCCGCGGCCTCCTCGCTGGCCACCAGCACCGCGGCGGCGCCGTCGGTGATGCCCGAGGCGTTGCCCGCGGTGACCGTGCCGCCCTCGCGGAAGACCGGGGCCAGGCGGGCCAGGCGCTCGGCGGTGACCCCGTCGCGCGGGTGCTCGTCGCCGTCCACGACGACGGTGCCCTTGCGGCCCGCCACCTCGATCGGGGCGATCTCGGCGACGAACCGCCCGGCCTCCCGGGCGCGTTGGCAGCGCTGCTGGCTGGTGGCGGCGTAGGCGTCCGCGGCGCGCGCGGCCGATCCCTTTCTCGGCGGCCAGCTCCTCGGCGGTCTCGCCCATGATCATCTCGGAGAGCGGGTCGCAGAAGCCGTCCCGGTACATGCCGTCGACCAGCTCCTGGTGCCCCATCCGCTGGCCCCAGCGGGCGCGGGGGAGCAGGTACGGGGTGTTCGACATGCTCTCGGTGCCGCCGGCGAGGATCACCCGCGCCTCGCCGCAGGCGAGGGTGCGCGCCGCCGACAGCACCGCCTGCAGGCCGGACCCGCACGCCTGATTGACCGTGTAGGCGGGGCGGTCGTCCGGGACGCCGGCGCGATGGCCGATCTGGCGGGCGGTGTTGGGGCCGCCGCCCGCCTGCCGGCCGTGGCCGAAGATCACCTGGTCGACCGCCTCGGCCGGGCAGCCGGCCCGCTCGAGGCAGGCCGCGGCCGCGGCGACGCCGAGGTCGGCCGCCGAGAGCGCCGCGAGCCCGCCCCCGAACCTGCCGATCGGGGTGCGGACCGGGCGCGGCGAGGAGGACCGGTCGCGGCATCAGCGGCCGCTGAAGTCCGGCTTGCGACGGTCGACGTAGGCGTCGAGCCCTTCGCGGGCGTCGGCGCTCTCGAAGAGCTGCTGCTGCAGCTCGCGCTCGATGGCGAGGCCGCTCTCGAAAGGAACCTCGGCGCCGGACTGCACCGAGCGCTTGATCCGCCCGACCGCCTTGCTGGCCCGGCGGGGCGGGCAGAAGCTACGGGCGAAGGCGTGCACCTGGTCGTCGAAGTCGTCGCCCTCGAGGATGCGGTTGACGATCCCCGCCGCCTGCGCCGCCTCGAAGGTGAGCAGGTCGCCCGTCACCATCAGCTCGATCGCCTTGGACTTGCCGACCATGCGGGCGAGGCGCTGGGTGCCGCCGGTGCCCGGGAGGACACCGAGGTTGATCTCGGGCAGGCCGATCTTGCCGGAGTCCTTGCGGGCCAGGCGCAGGTCGGCGGCCATGGCGATCTCGAGGCCGCCGCCCACGGTGTGGCCGTTGAGGGCCGCGATCACCAGCTTCGGGGTCTGCTCGAGGCGGTTGAGGGTCTCGTTGGCGTGCAGGCAGAAGTAGTACTTGAAACGCGGCTCGGCGCGCTGCAGCATCGAGATGTCGGCGCCGGCGCAGAAGAACTTCTCGCCGGTGCCGCGCAGCACCAGGACGTGGACGTCGTTGTCGAAGCGTGCCTTGAGGATGGCGTCGTCGAGCTGACGCATCATCTCGTGCGTGTAGGTGTTGGCGGGCGGGTCGTCGAGGGTCAGGTAGGCGACCCCCTCCCGCACCTCGTAGTGCACCAGCGTGCGGGCCTCGGTGGCAACAGCGGTGGATTCAGCCATCGTTCTCCCTTTCGTCGCGATCGATCAACGAGCTTGCAAAGCGGATGGTGAGCTCGGGGCCGGCCGGGCGCGGGGACGACCCCGCGGGGTGGGCCGGCGGGCCGCCCCACGGTGGAGGAACGGCGCCCCGATCTTCTCACACGAGCCCCCGGGCGCGTCCACCGGAACTTCCTTGACCGCTCGTCGAGCCCGACCGTAGAATTCCGCTCCTGAGCCGTCAGGGGAGGAGACGTCGCCGGGGCGGATCGACGCTCCCGCCGGTTCACCACCGCGGATGATCACCGGGTACAACACGGACGTGCGCCACGAGGACGTGGTCTTCCACGTCCAGACGGAGGACAAGGGGGAGTCGAACCCCTTCATCGAGACGCTCGTCTACGTGGGCGGCCGCGTGCTCGGCTCGCACCGCGCCGGCTACGCCGAGCTGATCGCCGAGGGCGGCGGGGGCGAGCCGGCGGTGGTGGCCCTGATGGAGCGCCAGCACCGCACCGTGATCGCCGCCATCCGGCACGGCAAGTTCGACGCCCGGGCGGCGGAGGCCGGGGTGCGGCGCGCCGTGGTGGCCACCGGCGTCGACGGGACGGGCGGCGCCGGCGCGGTCAACGGCAGCGCCGCACCGCGACGGCGACCGCACCCTCGACCAGGTGATCCTCGACTACCTCTCCAACGAGGCCGAGCAGGACCAGCTCGTCCTCGACCTCGACAGCAGCTCGCGGCTGGCCCTGGGGAGCCGGGGAAATCTGGTCCTGCGGGCGACCTCGAGCCGCGGCGGTCGCCCGGTGGCCGGCGCCGAGGTGACGGTGCGGATGATCTCCACCGTCGCCGAGCCGCGCAGCCTGGCCCGCGGCCGCACCGACGGCGAGGGGCGCCTGCGCCTGGCCTTCGACATCCCGCCGGTGGGCCGGGGGACCGCCGCGCTGATCATCGGCGCCGCCAGCGACATCGGCAGCGCCGAGCTCAAGCAGCTGCTGTGAGCGAGGCCCCCACCATCGTGCTCAACGGCGAGCCCCGGCGGCTCGCCGCCGGGACCACGGTCGCCGACCTGCTGGCCGAGCTCGGCCGCCATCCCCGCACCGTGGCGGTGGAGCACAACGGCAGCATCCTGCCGCGCGACCGCTACCCGGCGACGGTGCTCGCCGACCGCGATCGGGTCGAGGTCGTCGGTTTCGTCCAGGGCGGCTGACGCGGGTCGGACCGGGCGGCCGAGAGGCGGCCGGCGCGGTGGGCTCAGGGGCGGGGTGGGGCGGGGGCCAGGGTCCAGGTGGCGCGGGCCCGGGCCACCACGTCGCCGGCCTCGTCGGTGAGGGTGACCTCCGCCAGGTGCTCCACCGGCCCGGCGAGGCTGCCGCGCGGCGGGTCGGTGCGGCACTCGGCGACGATGCGGCCGCGCGCCTTCTTCGCGTAGTCGATGGCCAGCGAGACGATGATGCCGCGGGTGGTCTCGGGCAGGGCGGCGAGGGTGGCCAGCCCCGAGGCCGCCTCGGCGGCGTTGAGCAGGGCCACCGCGTGGATCGAGTGGAAGGGGTTGCGCAGCCGGCGCCGCTCGCGGATCGCCACCCGGCAGTAGCCCGGCTCGAGGGCCTCGACGCGCGGGTCGACCGAGGCGGTGTAGGGCGCCATCCACCCCACCAGCTTGCTGAACATCCAGCGGCCGCCGGGCAGCGGTGCCAGGCGGTTCCAGGCGCGGCGCAGGCGCCGGCCCGGGCCGGGGGCGGGGGCTCCGGGGTTCATCGCGTCCGTTCTCCTGGCGGCGATTCTGTCACCGCGGCACCGGCCCCAGCAGCTCGCCGTCCGCGCCCAGCGGCGGATAGGGGACGCCGTGCCGGCGGCAGCGCTCGGCGAGCACCGGGTAGGCCCACTCGAACAGCACCCGGTGCCGGGTCTCGGCATCGAGCCGGCCGGCGTCGTACATCCCGGCGGCGGCCCGCTGACGCTGCGCCTCGAAGAGCACCAGGGCCGCCGCCACCGAGACGTTGAGCGACGCCACCATCCCCATCATCGGGATCACCACCCAGCCGTCGGCGCGCGCCGCCGCTTCGGTGGAGACGCCGTCCTTCTCCTGGCCGAGCAGGATGGCGGTGGGGCGGGTGTAGTCGGCGTCGCGGTAGTCGACGGCGCGCGCGTCGAGGTGGGCGGCGAGCACCTGGAAGCCGCCGTCGTGCAGCAGGTCGAGGGCCTCGTAGAGCGAGGCGTGGGTGCGCACCCGCATCCAGCGCTTGGTGCCCTGGGCGACGGCGTCCGCCACCGCCAGGGTGCCGTCCGGGGTGACGGCGTGGGCCTCGAGGACCCCCACCGCGTCGCAGGTGCGCACGATGGCCGAGAAGTTGTGCGGCTTGTGGACGTTCTCCATCACCACCGTCAGGTCCGGCTGGCGGCGGTCGAGCACGCTGGCGAGGCGGCGGAAGCGGTCCGGCGTCATCGCCGGGACCCTATGGGATGGCGCGGCGGCCGGCAACTCCCCGCCCGCCGCGCGGCGCCGCGACCGGTATGATGTTCGCGCAGTCGACCCGCGAGAACTTCCCGACAGGAGGCAGGCGAACCATGGCCAGCGACACCATCCGTCAGCTCCTCGGCGACGACGCCGAGGACCTGCTCTCGTACACCTGCCGCGGCATCCCCAGGGACCAGCTCGTGCTGCCCGGCCCCGACCACCTCGACCGCGTGTGGCGCGACAGCGACCGCAAGCCGGGGGTGCTGGTCAACCTGGCCCGGCTGCACGGCCACGGCCGCCTGGCCGGCACCGGCTACCTCTCGATCCTGCCGGTCGACCAGGGCATCGAGCACTCCGCAGCGGCCTCGTTCTCGCCCAACCCGATCTACTTCGACCCCGACAACATCGTGCGGCTGGCGGTGGAGGGGGGGTGCAACGCGCGTCGCCTCGACGCTCGGGGTGCTCGGCGTCGTCGCCCGGCGCTGGGCGCACCGCATCCCGTTCGTCGTCAAGCTCAACCACAACGAGCTGATGACGTATCCGAACGACTTCCAGCAGATCCTCTTCGCGCAGGTGGAGCAGGCCTGGGAGATGGGGGCGGCGGCGGTCGGCGCCACGATCTACTTCGGCAACGAGGACGGTCCGCGCGAGCTGGTGGAGATCTCCGAGGCCTTCGCCCGCGCCCACGAGCTCGGACTGGCGACCATCCTGTGGTGCTACCTGCGCAACGAGGCCTTCAAGAAGGACGGCACCGACTACCACGCCGCCGCCGACCTGACCGGCCAGGCCAACCACCTCGGGGTGACGATCGAGGCCGACATCGTGAAGCAGAAGATGGCCACCAACAACGGCGGCTTCCGCGCCATCGGGTTCGGCAAGACCCACGACCGGGTGTACGGCGACCTGGTGCCCGACCACCCGATCGACCTGGTGCGCTGGCAGGTGGCGAACTGCTACATGGGCCGGGTGGGGCTGATCAACTCGGGCGGCGCCTCGAAGGGGGCGGGCGACCTCGCCGCCGCCGTGCGCACGGCGGTGATCAACAAGCGCGCCGGCGGCACCGGCCTGATCTCGGGCCGCAAGGCCTTCCAGCGGCCCATGGAGGACGGGATCGGGCTGCTCCACGCCATCCAGGACGTCTACCTCGACGAGGCGGTCACCATCGCGTAGAGCGCGGCGGGCGGGGTGGCGCCGGTCGCCGACCGGGGCGTCCGTCGCCGGGCACCGGTGTCCCGCGGCCGGACGGGCCGGTTCCTCCCTCCATGGCGCGATCGCCCGTCCAGCGGGCGATTCCGCCTCGCCATCGGCCTGGAACGGGGGTTGCTCCCGAGCGTCGGGCATGCCCCACGGAGAGTCGCGATGACCGGTTCCGTGCAGGAGGCGCGCTCCGCCCGGCGCGTCGCCGCCCGCGGCGCCGCGCCGCGCTGCCCGCCTCGACCCGGTGACGGCGCTGGGCCGCGGGTGAGCGGGAGGATCGCGACGGTGTCCGGTTGGAGCCACGATCTCCGCGACGGCCTCCGCAGCCTGCGGCGGACGCCGTGGATGAGCGCCGCCGCCCTCGCCTGCATCGCGCTGGGGGTGGCGGGCACGGTGTCGGTCGCCACCCTGATCGACGCGACGCTGCTGCGCAGCCTGCCCTACCCGGACGCCGACCGCCTGGTGCGGGTGTGGGCGAGCGGTGGCCCCGACGACCTGCGGCGCGGTCTGTCGTACCCCGATTTCCGCGACCTGCGCCAGGAAGCGACCGGCCTCGACCGTCTGGAGGCGAGCGCTCGGGCGCGCCTGTCGATCGCCGGCGTCGCCGGCGTCGAGCGCGTCCGCGGCGAGGCGGTGACGCGGGGCCTGTTCGACCTGGTGGGGGTGCGGCCGGTCCTGGGCCGTCTGTTCCGCCCGGAGGAGTACGGCCCGGAGGCGCCCGACCTGGTGGTCCTCGGGTACGCGATGTGGCAGCGCAACTTCGGGGGCCGGCCGGACGTCCGTCGGCGCCACCCTCGACGCCCGCGGCGCCTGGGGCGGCAGCGACAACACGCGGCGCCCGTTCCGCGTGATCGGCGTGCTGCCGGCGGGCTTCACCGGCACGGTGGAGGACGACGTCTCCGAGCTCTGGCTGCCGATCCGGCACTACGCGGGAGCGGCGGACCTGGAGCTGCGCAACCAGCGGATCCTGTGGACCGTCGGGCGCCTCGCGCCGGGCGTGCGACGGCGGGCGGCGGAGCAGGAGGTGGCGGCGATCGGCCGCCGCCTGGCCGCGGAGCACGACGGCCCGGAGGCGTTCGGCACCCGGCTCGAGCCGCTCGGAGAGAGCTGGCGGGAGGGGCTGCGCCCGGGGCTGCTGCTGTTGCTGGTGGCCTCTGCGCTGCTGCTGCTCATCGCCTGCGCCGACGTCGCCCACCTCCTGCTGGCCCGCCTCGGCCGCCGCGGCCACGAGCTGGCCGTCCGCCGGGTACTGGGCGCCAGCCGCGGGCGGGTGCTGCGCCAGCTCCTCGCCGAGAGCCTGGTGCTGGCCGCGGCGGGCGGCGCCGCCGGCGTCGGACTGGCGGCGATCTTCGTCGAGCTCTTCCTGAAGATGGCGGGCGGCGGCATCCCCGGCTACGTGACGGCGACGATGGACGGCCGGGTGGTGGCGGCGGCGCTCGGCGTGGTGGCCCTGACCGGCGTCCTCTTCGGCACCCTGCCGGCCTGGTTGGGGGCGCGGCCCGACGCGGCGGGGGCGCTGCGTTCGGAGCGCGGCGCCAGCGCCGGCCGGCGGCAGCGGCGCACCGGCCGCTTCCTGGTCGCCGCCGAGGTCGCTTCGACCCTGGTCCTGCTGCTCGCCGCGAGCCTGGTGCTGCGCTCCTTCCACAACCTGCGCACGGTGGACCTGGGGTACGACGTCGACCGCCTGCTGCGGCTCAGCACCACCCTCGACCGCACCGCCTTCCCGGAGCCCGGCGACTGGGTCCGCGCCGCGCGCGAGGCGCGCGCCGCCCTGGCCCGCGAGCCGGGGGTGGTGGAGGTGGCGGCGGCCGGAGGCGTGCTGCCGCCGTCGCGCGAGGTCGAGTCCCCGGTCACCTTCGCCGCCCTGTCCGGCGCCGCCCTCGAGGACGTCTACCGCCATCCGGTCGACGCCGGCTTCTTCCGCACCCTCGGCATCGCCATCCGGCACGGCCGCGCGGTCTCGGCGCGCGACCGCGCCGACGCCCCGCGGGTGGCGGTGGTCAGCGAGTCGCTGGCCCGCCGGGTCGGCCGGGGCGACCCGCGCCGCGCCCTGGGCGAGCCGATCCGCTTCCGCATCGGGCTCGACCCGCCGCGCACCTCGCGGCCCTACGAGATCGTCGGGGTGGCGGCCGACGTGCTCTACGACGGCCCGACCACCGAGCGGCCGCACGCCTACGACCTGTACGTGCCGCTGGCCCAGGTGCCGGACTACCTGCTCTCGTTCGCCGTGCGCACCACGGCCGATCCCGCGGCGGCGCGCGACCGTCTCCGCCGGACGCTGTCGGCGACCGTCTTCCCCTCGCCGGTCCACTGGGTCCAGGTGGTCCGCGAGCGACTGGCCGAGGGCTGGGCGGACACCCGCTTCTACGCCCTGCTGACCGGGGTCTACTCGGCGTCGGCGCTGCTGCTGGCGCTGATCGGGATCTACGGGGTGCTCGCCCACGCGGTCGGGCGGCGCCGCCGCGAGCTCGGCATCCGCGCCGCGGTGGGCGCGCGCCGCGGCCAGCTCCTGCGCCTGGTGGTGGGGGAGAGCCTGCGCACCGTGCTGGTCGGGGTGGCGGCGGGTCTGGCCCTGGCGCTGTGGGCGGGGCGCGGCATGGGGAGCCTGCTGTACGGCGTCTCGCCCGGCGACCCGACCACCGTGGCCGCGGTGGTGGCGGGGCTGTGCGCCCTGGCCCTGGCCGCCTCGCTGCTGCCGGCCCGCCGGGCCACCCGCGTGGATCCCGCCGAGGTCCTGCGCGAGGGCTGAGCCCGCCGCCCTCAGCCGATCTCGACCGGGCGCTCCTTGGCCGGCGTGACGGCGGCGGTGTCCTCCTCGCCGGTGCGGATGCGGCGCACCCGCTCGACCGGCAGGACGAAGATCTTGCCGTCTCCGACTTCGCCGGTACGGGCGGCGGCGGTGATCGTCTCGACGGTGCGGTCGACGAAGTGGTCGGAGACCCCGATGTCGAGGCGCACCTTCTCGACCAGCTCCATCTTGACGGTCGTACCGCGGTAGGTCTCGACCTGCTCCGTCTCGCCGCCGTGGCCGTGGGCGCGGGTGATGGTCAGCCCGTGGACCTCGGCCTCGAACAGCGCCGCCAGGACGTCGTTGAGCTTCTCGGGGCGGACGATGGCGGTGATCAGCTTCACGCCCGACCCTCCGCCGCCCGCACCGCGGGCTCCACCGCCGGCCGCAGACCGCCGGCCGGCCGCGGCGGGATGAGCACCGCGCCCTCGCCGCTGGTGTAGGCCTCCTCGCCGTGCACGGCGACGTCGAGCCCGACGCCCTCGTGGCGGGCCGTGGCGCGCAGCGGCACGAACAGCGCGATGAGCCGCAGCAGCAGGAAGGAGCCGCCGGCGCTGTAGGCGAGGGCGGCGAGGACCGCCAGCGCCTGGATCGCGAGCTGGCGCGGGTTGCCCGCCAGCAGCCCGTCGGTGCCGCCCCAGAGAGCCCGCGCCAGGACGCCGGTGAGCAGGGCGCCCACCAGCCCGCCCACGCCGTGTGCGGCGACCACGTCCAGCGAGTCGTCGAGCCGGCTGCGCGAGCGCCACAGGATGGCGAAGTAGCTCGGGAAGGTGGCCACCGCGCCGAGGACCAGGGCGGCCATCGGGCCGACGAAGCCGGCGGCCGGCGTCACCGCCACCAGGCCGACCACGATGGCGGTGGCGGCGCCGACCGCGGTGCTGTGCCCGGTGCGGCGGTGGTCGAGCACCATCCAGGTGACCAGGGTGGCCGCCGGCGCCAGCAGCGTGTTGACCAGGGCCAGCGCCGCGGTGCCGTTCGCGGCGAGGGCGCTGCCGGCGTTGAAGCCGATCCAGCCGAACCACAGCAGGCCGGCGCCGAGCAGCGTGAAGGGCACGTTGTGGGGCAGGAAGGCCTGCCGCCCGTGGTCGCGCCGCCGGCCCAGCACCAGGGCCGCGACCAGCGCCGCGGCACCGGCGTTGACGTGTACCACCGTGCCGCCGGCGAAGTCGAGGGCGCCGAGCCCGGCCAGCCAGCCGCCGCCCCACACCCAGTGGCAGACCGGGGCGTAGATCAGGGCCGTCCACAGCCCGAGGAAGGCGAGGTAGGGGCCGAAGCGCATGCGCTCGACGACGGCGCCGGAGACCAGCGCCGCCGAGATGATCGCGAAGGTGCCCTGGTAGGCCATGAAGAGCAGCGCCGGCACGGTGCCGTGGGGCTCGGTGCCGACGCCCGCCAACAGCAGGTGGTCGAAGCCACCCACCCACGGCCCGCCGGGGGCGAAGGCGAGGCTGTACCCGGCCACGGCCCAGGCGACGCCGGCCACGCCGAGCGCCGCGAAGCTCATCATCATCGTGTTCAGGGCGTTCTTCGCCCGCACCAGGCCGCCGTAGAAGAAGGCCAGGGCCGGGGTCATCAGGAGCACCATCGCCGTGGCCACCAGCAGCCACGCGGTGTCCGCGCCGGAGATGAGCGGGCCGCCGTCGAGCGCTTCCATGGATCGCCTCCTCGGGTCGTTGGGGGTCGTAGGAAGGCTAGACCAGGAAGTGTGCGGTGTCAAGAGAAATGTGCACGAGATGCACGAACCGCTACGCAATCGTCCACAAATCATGTTGCCGACGAGCACAAAGACCGCAGTTGGTGCACTTCATGCAGAAATCCGCGAACGCCGATGCCGCATGGGATGCGGGAGCCGGCGCGGCCCGGCGGGCTTCAGGAGAGCGTGACCAGGGGATCGAGGCCGCCGTTGTGCCAGCGGGCGTCCGGGGTCTGGAGCTCGCCCGGGAGGGCGAAGCGCGACAGCCCGAGCGCGCCGAGGGCGGTGCGCAGCGCGTGCTCGGCCGCCGGCGGGAACCCGGCGACGGCGGCCCCTTGGAGCCGGCCGTGCCAGGGCGCCAGCAGCGCCGGCAGCCGGCGCGGGTCGGCGAGCGGGTGGACGCGCACGAAGCGCCGCCCGGGGCTCGGCCGGAAGGTGGGGTCCGGATCGACCACCACGGTGCCGGCGGCGGGGGCGAGCGGCGGCCTGTGGAGCCCCTGGAGGTCGGCGAGGTCGCGCTGGTGGCGGACCGCGGCGGTCTCGCCGGGGCCGGCCGGCCCCGGCGGCCAGAGCTCGGCGCGCTCGGCGAGGTGCGCCGCCAGGAGGTCGGCGAGGGCGGTGGCGTCGCCGGCCGTGTAGACGGCGGCGACCGAGAGGCAGCCGCGTTGGTCGAACAGCGCGACGTCGCGCGCCAGCCCGGCGGCGGCGCGGCCGGGATCGGCGGCGGCGCCGAGCACGGCGAGGCTGGTCTTCGGGCCGTAGCCGAGGACGCGGCCCGGCGTGCGGCGCTCGAGGTCGGCCAGGGTGGCCGCGTCGCCGTAGGCCACCACCCGCTCGGCGGCGGCGAGCAACGGCGCCTCGGCGACGGCGGCGCCCCCCGGCCAGGTGGCCGCGGCGAGGGCCGCCGCGAGGGCCGGCTCGCGCCGTGCGAGGGCGGCCACGAAGGCCGGCGCGAAGCAGGGCTCGGCGCGGGAGCTCTTGAGCAGCACGGGGCGGCGCAGGGCGAGGGCGGGCAGCAGGGGCTGGACGGCGAGCGCCGGCAGGGTGCCGGGCAGGACGACCAGCAGCGGCCGGCGGGGCCCGGGGGGCGGCGCTCCTCGGCGGCGGCGAAGACGGCCGCGGCGTGCGGGCCGGCGACGCCGCCGAGAACGGCCTCGAGACCCGCCGCGAGACCCGGCGGCGAGAGGCGCGCGGTGGCGGCCAGCGCCGGGTCGAGGGCCCGGCGCTCGGGGGACGCCGGGTCGCGGAAGGCCTCGACGGTCTCGCACCAGGCGGCGAGCAGACGGGCCGCGGGGGCGGCGGCGAGGTCGGCGGCGCCCGCCGCCAGGGCCGCGGCGAGCCGCGCCAGCGCCGCTCCGTCCCAGCGGCCGGCGGCGAGCGTCCGGCCGCCGGCGCGCCGGCGCGAGATCGCCGCCGGCGGCGCGGCGGGCGGGGCCGACCAGTCGGCGAGCGCCATCGGCTCCGCCCGTCTAGCCGGCCAGCTCCTCGACGGCCAGCGAGCAGCCGCGGAGCTGAGCCCCGGGCGCCCGCCCGAGCAGGCGCAGGCCGCCCGGCTCGACCCGCCCCAGGTCCTCGGTCAACACGTGGACGGCCGAGCCGAGGTTGGCGAGGTCGAAGACGGCGATCAGACCGTCGTCTCCGGCCGGCACCTCGGCGAGGGTCTCGGGGTCCACCACCCGTACCCGTACCCAGTGCGGAGCGGCGTAGAGATCGGGGGGGCCGCCGAGCAGGGTGCGGGTGTAGAGCTGGCTGGTCAGCTCGGTCATGCCGTACTCGCCGACCCGGTCGCCGGGCCCGAGCCCGAGCCGCGAGCCCAGCGCCGCGGCCAGCCCGCCTCCCTCCACCTCCCGCTCACGCCCCTTGAAACCGCCGGTCTCGAACGCCGCGCTGCCGGGGGGCAGGCGGAAGCGCAGCCCCAGCCGGTCGAGGGACTCGACGAGGTCGGCGAGCGCGAAGGTGGTGCCGAGGAGCAGGCAGGCGCGTCCGTCGCGTTGCCGTGCGCCGAGCCAGGAGCGCGCCGCCCGGGCGTCGACGCCGCGGCGCCCGAAGGCGCGCGCGCACCCCTCGCCGCCCCAGCGCGCCAACACGTGGTCGATCATGAAGGCGAGGCTCGAGTCCGGCGCCTCCTCGCGGTCGGGCACCAGCGACAGCATCGGCGGCCGGTCGCCGCGCGGCAGGCAGAAGGCGGGAAAGGCGGCGTCGATCGTCGCCCGGTAGAGATCGGGGAACGGGTGCACGTGGACGCTGCGCGCCGCCTCGCCCTCGCGGGTGCCGCTGCTGCGGAAGGTGAGGGCGTCGGCGCCGGCGGCCGCGCCGGAGAGCGACAGCGACAGCGCCTTGAAGGCGGTGGTCGGCACCGCCGGCACGTCGCGCCAACCGGTCGCCGTGCCGGGCTCCGTGCCGCGCCGCGCGCACAGCCGGCGCAGCGGCTCGCTGCGCTCGAACTGCCAGGCGAAGGCGTCGAGCGCCAGGCGGTCGAAGTCGTCGCTGGCGGGGGTGGTGAGGAAGCGGGCGATGCGCCCGGGAAGGTCGTCGCGCGGCGCCGTCGTCATCACCCCGGGATTGTGGCACAGCGCCGGCGCCCCGGGCGGCCGCGGCGGGGAGTCGGGATAAGCTGGCCGCCCATGGCGGCGAACGACAAGCGGCCCCGCGGCGGGCCGGCCGAGCGGCGGCTCCTCGCCTCCAACCGCAAGGCGCGCCACGACTACGACATCCTGGAGACCTTCGAGGCCGGCGTCGAGCTGAAGGGCACCGAGGTGAAGGCGGCGCGCGCCGGGCGGGTCCAGCTCAAGGACAGCTACGTCGAGGTGCGGGGCGGCCAGGCCTGGCTGGTCGGCGCCCACATCAGCCCGTACAGCCACGGCAACCGCCAGAACCACGACCCCGAGCGCGACCGCCGCCTGCTGCTGCACCGCCGCGAGATCGACCGCCTGATGGGCCGCACGATGACCGCCGGCCAGACCGCCGTCCCCCTCGCCGTCGTCCTGGTGGGCAACTGGATCAAGCTCGAGCTCGCCCTGGCCAAGGGCCGCAAGCTCCACGACAAGCGCCAGGCCGCCAAGGAACGGATCGCCCGCCGCGAGGCCGAAGAGGCCATCGCCGACCGCGCCTAGCGTTCCCCGCCCCGTTCCCGACCGCACGACCGGCGGATTCGGGGGGAGATGCGGGGAGCGCGAGGAAGGCCGACCGCGGCGACCACCGGGTCGCCGCAGGGAGGCCGGGCGAGCGGCGACGCCCCGGGTCCCCCCGCATCCACCGCGAGGTCAGGCGTCGGCGATGGCCGGGCGCGGCCGCCGCTGCAACCGGCCGCCGGTGTCCTGGATGCGCTCCAGGGCGGTCTGGCCGCCGTAGCGGGCGACCAGGCGGTCGTCCCACTCGTCGGCGATGTCGGCCACCGCGGCGATGGCGGACAGCAGGCTGCGGGGCTGCAGGTCGCGGCCGAGCAGGGAGTGGGAGAAGAAGACGTCGCGGTCGAGCAGCGAGAAGGCCCCCAGCGGCAGGGCATGGTTCATCTCGAGGAGCCCGACCAGCAGCTCCTCCTCGACGTCGGCGCCCTGGACGCAGTAGGACATGATGGTCACCACCGCCTCCTTGGGGCCGTAGGCCTCCACCGAGATCTCGAGCACGGTCGAGCCGTAGCGGACATAGAAGTGCCCGGTCTCCTCGTCGGTGTAGGGATCGTCGAAGAACTCGGGCAGGACCTCCGCCACCTTCTCGTAGGTCTCCTGGTGCACCTCGTGCTCGAACCGCATCGTCATCTGGGGGCCTCTCCTCCTCGCCGCTACTCTAGCAGCCCTGCGGCCGGCGCGCGCCGGTCCGGTCGGGCCGGAAGCGTCGCGGCGGCGGGCGATCCGGCGGTCAGCGTCCGTTGACAGGACCCCCCGCTTCCACTAGTGTCGACACGGTTTCGTTCGTTGTCGCATGTGAGTCGGAGCCGGGGATCCTCCGGTTCCAGAGTCGATCGTGAAATCGACCTTCCCCGTCACCGCAATCCAATCTGGAGGAGTCTCGGGATGCGCAGGAACGTGAGTCACATCGCCCCCGCCCTGGCGCTGGTCGTCGCCGCCCTCGCGGCCGCGCCGGCCTTCGGCGCCGGCTTCTCGATCTTCGAGCAGGGCGCCAAGGCCATGGGCATGGCCGGCGCCTTCACCGCCCAGGCCGACGACCCCTCGGCGCTGTTCCACAACGCGGCAGGCATCGCCTTCCAGCACGAGCGCGACTTCGCGGTCGGCTTCACCTGGATCCGCAGCCTCAACGCGGACTTCGAGGGGGCGGACCCCTTCCCCGGCGCCGGCTACAAGGCCGAGCAGGAGACGCTGTCGGAGTTCCCGCCGCACGCCTACTGGGTGCAGCCGATCAACCCGCGCTGGACCTTCGGTCTCGGCGTCAACACGCCCTTCGGCCTCACCACCGAGTGGAAGGACCCCAACGGCTTCCGCGGCCGCTTCCTGAGCCAGAAGGCCTCGCTGACCGCGCTCGACGTCAATCCGACGATCGGCTGGGAGGTGACGCCGGACTTCGGCCTGGCGCTCGGCGTCATCGGGCGCTACGCGACCGTCGAGCTCAAGCGTCACGTGGCCCAGGTCAACCCCTTCACCCAGACCGCGGCCGACATCGCCACCCTCACCCTCGACAGCGGCTTCGACAACGACGGCTACGGCTGGAACGTCGGCCTGCTGCACAAGGTCAACCCCTACTTCTCGTGGGGCCTCTCCTACCGCAGCGCGATCACCGTCGACTTCTCGGGCGACGCCGAGCTGGAGCAGAACCTCACCGGCACGCCGTTCGACCAACTGGTGGCGGCGGGCCTGCCGTTCAACACCAAGTTCCCGGTCGAGACGTCGATCGACTTCCCGGACGAGGCGAGCCTCGGCTTCGCCCTCGGCGTGAGCGACGCCGCCCTGGTCGAGCTCGACATCAACTGGACGGGGTGGTCCTCGTTCCAGGACCTCGCGATCGACTTCCCCAAGGGCCAGCTGCCCAGCACCAGCCTGCACGAGGGCTACGACGACGCGATGAACTACCGCCTCGGGCTGCGTTGGGGCGCGCCGGCCAGCCAGTGGCGGTTCGGCGTGGTCTACGACGAGACGCCGCAGCCCGAGGAGTCGGTCTCGCCGCTGCTGCCCGACGCCAACCGCATCGGCTACACGGTCGGTTACGGGCGCGAGGGCGGCGCCGTGGACTGGGACGTGGCCGTGATGTACCTGACCTTCGATGAGCGCTCCCGCGCCAAGAACTTCCCCAGCGAGCCCGCGGGCACGTTCTTCGGCACCTACAACACCGAGGCCTTCCTGCTCGGCCTGACCCTCGGCTTCTAGGGAGAACCGGCGATGACCCTGAAGAACGTTCCCTGATCCTCGTCGCCGCCGTGCTGCTCGCGGCGGCCGCCACCCTGCCCGCCGCAGGGCAGGACTTCACCCGCTACGTGTCGCTGGGCGACAGCCTGGCCTCCGGCTACCTCAACGGCGGCCTGATGATCAACCCGCAGGAGCGCAGCACCCCGGCCCTGCTGGCGCGCCAGTTCGCCGTCGCCCTCGGCCTCACGGGCGGCCTCGACTTCCAGCAGCCGCTGATCAGCGAGCCCGGCATCCCGCCGCTGCTGGCGCTGACCGGGTTCAGCAACGGCAGCCCGATCATCGTGCCGCGCTCGAACCAGCCCGGCGCACCGGTCAACCTCAACCTGCCGCGCCCCTACAACAACCTGGCGGTGCCGGGCTTCGACGTCCACGACTCGGTGGCCACGGTCACCGGCAACGCCCTGATCGACATCGTGCTGCGCGGTCTCGGCACCCAGCTCCAGCAGGCGATGGCGCTGCAGCCGACCTTCGCCACCGTGTGGCTGGGCAACAACGACGTCCTCGGCGCCGCCACCAGCGGCATCGTGATCGACGGCGTCACCCTCACCCGGTTCGACGATTTCCGCCACGACCTCGACACGGTCGTCGGGGCGCTGAAGTCGCTCGGCACCGACCTGGCGATCGCCAACATCCCCGACGTCACCGCACTGCCCTACGTCAACACGGTGCCGCCGGTGGTGGTGAACCCCGCGACCCGGCAGCCGGTGCTGGTCAACGGCGCGCCGGTGCCGCTGATCGGTCCCGACGGGCTCCTCACCGCCAACGACCGCGTGCTGCTGACGGCGAGCGCTCTGCTGGCCCAGGGGATCGGCATTCCGGCCGCGTTGGGCGGCACGAACCAGCCGCTGCCCGACAGCGCCGTCCTGTCGGCGGCCGAGGTCGCCACGATCCAGGAGCGGACGCGGCAGTTCAACGCCTACATCGAGCTCGTCGCGTCCGACAACGACGCGGCGCTGGTCGACGTCAACGGCTTCTTCAACAGCGTCGCGCAGCACGGCTACCTCGCGGGCGGCAACATCGTCTACACCACCGACTTTCTCACCGGTGGCCTGTTCGGCTACGACGGCGTGCATCCGACGCCGATGGGGTACGCCCTGGCGGCCAACCTCTTCATCGACTCGATCAACGCCCACTTCGGCACCACCGTGCCGCACGTCGACCTGACGCCCTTCATCTTCGGGCCCGACGGCTCGGCCGGGATGAGCATCGAGCTGCCCGGTCTCGGCAACGGCAGCCCGATCTTCAGCGCCGCCGCCGCCGAGTCGCTGCGCCTGTCGCTGCGGGTGCCGACGACGGCGGAGCTCGAGCGCATCAAGCAGCGCCGTCAGAACCGTGACGGCGGGGACGGCGGTGGCATCGTGCTGCGCCTCGGCCCCGCGCCGCAGGCCCCGGCGACCCCCGGGCTGCGGCTGGGCGGGCACGGCCGCTAGCACGTCGTCCACCGTCCGGGCGGGCGCGGCCGGCGCGGCGCGCCCGCGGGATCCTCCGGCGGGAGCCCGGAATTTTCCGGCTCCCGCCGGTTCTTTTTGACAAGGCCTGATCATGGACTCCATCTCCATCCGCGGCGCCCGCGAGCACAACCTCAAGAACCTCGATCTCGAGATCCCCCGCAACCGGCTGGTGGTGATCACCGGGGTCTCGGGCTCGGGCAAGTCGTCGCTCGCCTTCGACACCCTCTTCGCCGAGGGGCAGCGGCGCTACGTCGAGTCGCTGTCGGCCTACGCCCGGCAGTTCCTGCAGCAGATGGAGAAGCCGGACGTCGACTCGATCGACGGGCTGTCGCCGGCGATCTCGATCGAGCAGAAGTCGGTGTCGAAGAACCCCCGCTCGACGGTGGGGACGGTCACCGAGATCCACGACTACCTGCGGCTGCTCTACGCCTCGGTCGGGGTGCCGCACTGCCCGAGCTGCGGCAAGCCGATCCGGCCGCAGACGGTGCAGCAGATGGTCGACCGCGTGCGCGCCCTGCCCGAAGGCACCCGCCTGGTGCTCTACGCGCCCTACGTGCGCGGCAAGAAGGGCGAGTACCGCAAGCAGCTCGCGCAGATGGCGCGGGAGGGCTTCGTGCGGGCGCGGATCGACGGCGGGACGGTCGATCTGGGCGGCGAGCTGCCGGCCCTGGACAAGCAGAAGAAGCACGACATCGACGTCGTCGTCGACCGGCTGGTGGTCAAGCCCGGGATGGAGAAGCGCCTGGCCGACTCGCTGGAGACGGCGCTGAAGGTCGGCGACGGGCTGGTGGTGCTGGCGCCGGAGGGCGCCGCCCGAGGAGACGCTGTCGCAGAACTACGCCTGCCCCGACTGCGGCAGCGGGCTTTCGGAGATCACGCCGCGGCTGTTCTCCTTCAACAGCCCCTACGGCGCCTGCCCGACCTGTTCGGGCCTCGGCACGCTGATGGGGGTCGATCCGGACAAGATCATCGCCGACCCCGAGCGCTCGATCGACGCCGGCGCGATCGCGCCGTGGCCGGCCGGCTCGCGCTCGCAGCGCTACCGGATGATCGAGACCCTGGCCGAGGAGATGGGGTTCTCGCTCACCACGCCGTGGCAGGAGCTGCCGGCCCAGGTGCGGGGGGTGCTGCTCGAGGGCAGCGGCGACCGGGAGGTGACCTTCCGCTGGAAGGGCAAGCGCTCGAAGTTCGAGTGGCGGGGCCGCTTCGAGGGCATCGTGCCGATGCTCGAGCGGCGCTACCGGGAGAGCACCTCGCACGGGGTGCGCGACGAGATCGAGCGCTACATGTCGATCCACATCTGCCCGGACTGCGGCGGCCGCCGGCTGCGTCCGGAGGCGCTCTCGGTCAAGGTCGACGCGCGCTCCATCGACGAGCTGTCGCGCCTGCCGGTGGGGGAGCTG
Source organism: uncultured Acidobacteriota bacterium (assembly GCA_963843275.1). Lineage (GTDB taxonomy): Bacteria > Acidobacteriota > Thermoanaerobaculia > Multivoradales > JBCCEF01 > CAWJJM01. The sequence goes on from CAWJJM010000012.1 coordinate 318,605, forward strand.
GCGGCGCTGGTCGACGAGCTCGAGCTCGACGAGCGCGAGCGCGCCATCGCCGGCAAGGTGGTGCAGGAGGTCGCCGACCGGCTGGGCTTTCTCGCCGCCGTGGGGGTGGGCTATCTGACGCTCGACCGCGCCTCCGCCACGCTGTCGGGCGGCGAGAGCCAGCGGATCCGCCTGGCCACCCAGATCGGCTCGAAGCTGATGGGCGTGCTCTACGTGCTCGACGAGCCCTCGATCGGCCTGCACCAGCGGGACAACGCCCGCCTGGTCGCCACCCTCGCCGGCATGCGCGACCTGGGCAACTCGGTGCTGGTGGTCGAGCACGACGAGGAGACCATCCGCGCCGCGGACTGGGTGATCGATCTGGGGCCGGGGGCGGGGATCCACGGCGGCGAGCTGGTGGCGGCCGGGACCCCGGCCGAGATCGAGGCCCACCCGCGCTCGCTGACCGGGCGTTACCTGCGCGGCGAGCTGGCGGTGCCGGTGCCGGCCGAGCGGCGGCCGGGAAACGGCGAGCGCCTGGTGATCCACGGCGCCCGCGCCCACAACCTGCGCGACCTGGAGGTGGAGCTGCCGCTCGGGGTGTTCACCGTGGTCACCGGGGTGTCCGGCTCCGGCAAGTCGAGCCTGGTCAACGAGATCCTCTACAGGGCGCTGGCGCGCCACTTCTACCGCGCCGGCGACCGCCCCGGAGAGCACGGCGGCATCTCCGGGCTCGAGCACCTCGACAAGGTGATCGCCATCGACCAGAGCCCGATCGGCCGCACGCCGCGCTCGAACCCCGCGACCTACACCAACGTCTTCAACCACATCCGCTCGCTGCTGGCGAAGACGCCGGAGGCGCGCATGCGCGGCTTCAAGCCCGGGCGCTTCAGCTTCAACGTCAAGGGCGGGCGCTGCGAGGCGTGCAAGGGCGACGGCCAGATCAAGATCGAGATGCACTTCCTGCCCGACATCTACGTCACCTGCGAGGTGTGCGGCGGCAAGCGCTACGACCGCGAGACGCTGGCGGTGCGCTACAAGGGGCTCAACATCGCCGACATCCTGGACCTGTCGGTGGAGCAGGCGCGCGACGTGTTCCGCAACATCCCGCCGATCGAGCGCATCCTGCGGACGCTCGACGAGGTCGGGCTGGGCTACATCCGGCTCGGCCAGCCCGCCACCACGCTCTCCGGCGGCGAGGCGCAGCGGGTCAAGCTGGCCCGCGAGCTCTGCAAACGGTCGACGGGGCGCACCCTCTACCTGCTCGACGAGCCGACCACGGGTCTGCACTTCGACGACGTCGGCAAGCTGCTGCGCCTGCTCCACCGGCTGGTGGAGAAGGGCAACACCGTGGTGGTGATCGAGCACAACCTCGACGTGGTCAAGACCGCCGACCACCTGGTCGACCTGGGGCCCGAGGGGGGCGCCGAGGGTGGACGGGTGGTGGCGGCCGGCACCCCCGAGGAGGTGGCCGCGACCGAGGCGAGCTACACCGGCCGGTACCTGCGCTCCGTGCTCCCCCGGCCGGCCACCGGCTCGCGGCGTCCGGCCCGCGGCTGAGCACCCGCCGGCGCCGCCGCCCGCCCGCGCCGGGCGCACCTCGCGCCGGCGGCCCCTGTTGAGTTAAGATCACGCTTGAACAGATCCGGTTCAAGTGCCGATGATCGTGAAGAAAACCCGCTGGCCGGCCACCGCCCTGCTGGTGCTCGTGGCGCTCGCCGCGCCGGCCGTCCGGGCGGCGCCGCTGCGGCGTGTCCAGCTCGGCCCGGGCCTGCGCGCCGCCGCCGACGGCGGTGCGCTCTACCTCGAGGTCCAGCCGCAGCGTGGCGAGGGCCTGCTGGGGCTGGCGCGGCGTACCACCGGCGACGGCCGCGCGGCGGCCGAGATCGCCCAGGCCAACGGCGGCACCGCGCGCCTGCGCACCGGAGCGTGGTACCGGGTGCCGTTCCCCCGGCTCACCGCCGACCTGGCGGCGCGGGTCGCCAGCGCGATCTTCCGCGACGACTGCCTGGGCCCGGAGGGCTGGGTGCACCGCGTCGACGGCGCCGACGCCGCTTCCGGGTCGAGCCTCTGGCAGGTGGCCGAGTGGTTCACCGGCGACGGCCAGAACTTCGCCGCGTTGCGGGCCTTCAACCAGATGGAGGACGAGGCGCTGCGGCGCGACGACCGTCTGGTGGTGCCGGCCGCGCTGCTGAGCGCGCCCTACCGCCAGCGCGGCCGCGCCTGCCCGGAGGGGACCGGTGCCGGCGGCGAGCTGACCTACGAGCGGGACGCCGGCGGCGAGGCCTACGCCGTCTACCGGCTCAAGGCCGGCGAGGCGCTCTACTCCAGCGTGGTGGTGCGCTTCACCGGCCTGACCACCGCCGCCGACGTCAACGCCCTGGCGGGCGAGATCGCCGAGCTCAACGACATCCGCGACGTCACCGACATCCCCACCGGCCGGCGCCTGCGCATCCCCTTCGCCGCCCTGCTGCCCGAGTATCTGCCGCCGGACCATCCGCGGCGTCTGGCCTACGAGCGCGACCTCGCCGCCACCGCGGGCTACCAGAACCCGGTGATGGCGCGCGACCTGGGGGGGATCACGGTGATCCTCGACGCCGGCCACGGCGGCCACGATCCCGGCAACACCAGCGGCTCGCTGTGGGAGAGCGTCTACGTCTACGACATCATGTTGCGCGTCCGGCAGTTGCTGGAGACCCGGACCGCCGCGACGGTCGTGCCCACGACCCGCGACGGCGATCGCGACCGGCCGCTCGACCGCGACGTGCTGCCGCTGTCGCGGGGCCACGCCGTGCTGACCTCGCCGCCCTACCCGATCGAGGACTCGGTGACCGGCGTGCACCTGCGCTGGTACCTGGCCAACGCGGTGCTGGCCCACGCCACGCACGGCGGCGGCGACGCCAACAAGACCGTCTTCCTGTCGCTGCACATCGACTCTCTCCACCCCTCGTTGCGCGGGGCGATGGCCTACGTGGCGTCGGCGAGCCTGTCGGCGGGCCGCTACGGCAAGCAGGGGCCGGTGTTCGCGGCGCGCCGTGAGGTGCGGGAGAACCCGCAGGTGGAGCTGACGCTGGAACAGCGCCGGGCCAGCGAGGGCCTGTCGCGCGAGCTGGCCTCGGACCTGCTCGACGCCTTCCGCCGGCGCGGCCTGGCGGTCTACCCGGAGAAGCCGGTGCGGGACCAGATCATCCGCCACCGGCGGCCGCCGTTCGTGCCGGCGGTGCTGCGCTACAACGAGGTGCCGGCCAAGGTCCTGCTGGAGATCTGCAACCTCAACAACCCCGAGGACCGCGCCCTGCTGCAGACGCGCGACTTCCGCCAGCAGGTGGCCGAGGCGGTGGCCGAGGCGATCGTCCGCTACTACGGCACCGGGGCGGCGCCGCAACCGCCGGCCACCGTCGTCGCGGCGGCGGCCGCCGCCCGCTAGGGGGCGGAGCGGGCCGCGGGCGCCGCCCGCCGCTGAAGCACCGGCGGCGGAAGGGGGTGCGGCGGGGCTTTGTTCTGGCGTCGGGAGCCGCGCGGCAACCCGCGCCGCCGCCGCCCGTATGGAGCACTGGGAGGCCCACCGCCGGAGCCGACGCGACCATGCCGCCGAACCCCGCCAACCTCGCCGAGAAGCGGCGCATCCTGCAGCTCGAGACGCTGTACGACCTGGCGCTCGCCCTGCACGCCGACCGGCCGGAGCAGGAGCTGGTCGACGAGCTGCTGCAGCGGGTCGTGCCGGTGCTCGACCCGGCGGCGGCGGTAGCGGTCACCCGCGACCCCTACGGCGGCGTGCGCGCGGCGGCCAGCGTCGGGTGGGCGGGCTCGCCGCCGGCGGGCGAGGCGCTGCTCGCCGAGGGGGTGTGGCGCGAGCTGCTCACCGAGGGGCGGCTGCTGGCGCGCCGCGGCGGCAGCTTCGCCGGCCGTGACGTCCAGGAGCTGGTGGCGACGCCGTTCGCCTACCGCGGCGTCTTCCTCGGCTACCTGGCGGTGGTGGACAAGGAGGTGCGCAGCGGCGAGCCGTCCTTCACCGCCGACGACCGGCGCTTCCTCGACTCGGTGGCGGCGCTGGCCGCGGTGGCCCTCGACTCGCTGCGCCACCTCGAGCGCCTCGAGACCCAGAGCGCGCGGCTGGCGGAGGAGAACAAGGCGCTGCGCGACCGCCTGAGCGAAGAGGTGGCGGGGCAGCGGATCGTCGCCCAGGCACCCGAGATGCGGCGCCTGCTCGAGGTCGTCGAGCGGGTCGCGCCGCGCGGGGTCAACGTCCTGGTGCGGGGGGAGAGCGGCACCGGCAAGGAGCTGGTGGCCAAGCTGCTGCACCTGCTCTCGGCGCGCTCCGGCCCGCTGGTGGCCCTCAACTGTGCGGCGCTCCCCGAGTCGCTGCTCGAGAGCGAGCTGTTCGGCATCGAGGGCGGGGTGGCCACCGGCGTCCAGGCGCGGGCCGGCAAGTTCGAGCTCGCCGGCGGCGGCACCCTGTTCCTCGACGAGATCGGCGACATGCATCCGACGGTGCAGGCGAAGCTGCTGCGGGCGCTGCAGGAGCGCGAGGTGGTGCGCATCGGCGGCGCCCGGCCGATCCCGGTCGACGTGCGGCTGGTGGCGGCCACCCACCAGGACCTCGAGGCGCTGGTCGCGTCGGGAGACTTCCGCGAGGACCTCTACTACCGCATCAAGGGCGTCGAGATCGAGCTGCCGCCGCTGCGCGAGCGGCGCCAGGACATCCCCCACCTGGTGCGCCACTTCGCGGAGACGTTCTGCGCCCGCGAGGGGATTCCGGTGCCGCCCTTCCGGCCGGAGGCCCTGGCGCTGCTGCTCTCCCACGACTACCCGGGCAACGTGCGCGAGCTGCAGAACGTGGTCGAGGGCGCGGTGTCGCTGGCCGAGGGCGAGGTGGGCCCCGACCTGCTGCGCTCGCTGCTCGGCTCGAGCTCGCCGGCGGGCCCCGAGGCGCTCGACCTGGCGACGCTGGAACGGCGCCACATCCAGCGCGTCCTCAACCTGACCGGGGGCAACAAGACCGCCGCGGCGCGGCTGCTGGGCCTCGACCGCAAGACGCTGCAACGCAAGGGGTTCTGACGTCCGGGCCTGCGGCGCCGCGGTCCCCGGGACATTTTGGCGCGCCCGCGACAATCTGTCCCGAATCGACCCCTTCCCGGGGCGGAACACCGCATCGCGCCGGGGGCAGCGGCCGATTCCGCGATGATCCGCGACAAGTTGTCGCGCCAGGCCCGCGACAGCGGCCCGGCGACGGCGCCGGCGGACCTGGTGTAACTCACTGATCAGAAGGGGTTTGTCGGGGTCCTTCCCGGCCTGTGGTGGGGCTGGCAGCGGGCTTGCGCTGTCCTGGGGCGAGTGAGGAGGATCCCCATGCTAGACTCCGTTCGTGCATCGATCGCCCTTCCCCGCCTTCCGGTCCGGGTCTGGTTGTCGGCCGGTACCCTCGCCACCTTCGGCTGGCTGCTCGTCCACGACCTCGTCCATCCCGCGGTGATCTACCTGTTCGAGCTCTACCTCAGCTTCTGACGGGACGGAAGCCCGACACGCGCATGGCTGCCCAGGCCATCCTTCGGGAGGTGAAGCTGACGCTCCCGCTGGCTCCGGACATGGAGATCGCGGCCTCGAAGACCGCGACCGCCCTGGCCGAGTTCATGCGCATGAGTCCGGATAAGATCGACGAAGTCCGGATGGCGGTGGTGGAGGCGTGTATCAACGCCATCGAGCACAGCCACGCGCCCGACCGCAAGGTCTACCTGACGTTCGAGGTGCTGGGCAGCGTGGAGCCGCAGGTCCTGCGCATCACCGTCCGCGACTCCGGCGTGGGCTTCGCCCCGCAGGACGTCGAGGAGCCGCACATCGAGACGAAGCTGACGGCGGAGCGCAAGCGGGGGTGGGGCCTGAAGATCATCCACGGTCTGATGGACCAGGTGGAGATCGATTCGGATCGCAACGGCACGTCCATCGTGATGACCAAGGCGCGTGGCTGACGAGAGGCTGGGACGATGAGCGAGAGTCTGAAGCTGGGGGTGGACCGTCGCGAGGACCTGGCGGTGATCTACACCGACGGGTACATCAACAACCAGGGGGGCGAGGAGATCGCCCGCACGGCCTACCAGCTCATCGACGAGGGCCACAAGATCCTGCTGCTCAATCTGCGCGGTACCAAGATCGTCAACTCCATCGGCATCTCCATCCTCATCGAGATCATCGAGAAGATGCTGGAGATCGAGGGGCGGCTGGCGTTCTGCTGCCTCACCCCGACCATCGAGAAGACCTTCCACATCATGGGGCTGGCGCAGTACGCCGGCATCTACGGCGAAGAGGCGGAGGCGCTCGAGGGCCTGCGCCAGCCCGCCGTCGCCCCCGAGCCCCGCCCGGAATGAGCTGAGGCGGCCGCATGCTGGAACGCCCGCCGACACCCCGTCCCGCGCCGGCCGGCGATCCGTGGGCCGAGCTGACCGCCATGGCCTCCGGCGGCCTGATCGGCGGCCACGGCCTGGTCGACCGGCTGCTCGAGCTGTGGCGCGAGGCCCTGCCCGCCCGCGGCGCCGCCGCTTACGTCGAGCGCGACGGCGGCTTCCTGCGCGAGAGCGTCACGGGGGAGGGCAGCTTCCCGGCCAGCGTCGGCGCGGAGGCGCCGGCCGACCTCCTCGCCTACCCGGTCCCGGGCGGCCTGCTGCTGACGACGCCGGCCGCCGGCGACCCGCCCGCGCCGCCGCCGGCGCCGCAGCCGCTGACCCTCCTGCTCGCCGCCGAGCTGCGTTCCCTGCGCCTGCGGCAGCAGCTCAAGCAGCAGCACTTCCAGGTCAACTTCCGCGCCGTCGAGCTGGAGTCGGTCTACGAGGTGGGGCTGGCGATCGCCTCGACCCTCGACCTCGACCAGCTCAGCGAGGAGATCCTGCTGCGCGCGGTGTCGCTGCTCGACGCCCGCCGGGGCGCCCTCTACCGGCGCGAGGGCGACGACTACCGGCTCGACCGCACCTTCGGCGGCACGGCACGCGAGGCGGTGACCGCCGCCGACCCGGCGCTCGAGGAGCTGCTGGCGGGCCGCGGCGAGGGCCCCTCCGGGTTGCTGCCCGGAGCGCGTCACCTGATGGTGGTGCCGATCCAGATCGACGGCCGGTCGCGCGGCCTGCTGGTGGTGGGCGACAAGGAGAGCCGCCGTGGCGTCGGCCCCTTCGGCGCCTCGGACCGGCGCACCCTGTCGCTGTTCGCCAACCAGGCGGCGATCGCGCTGGAGAACGCGCGGCTGCACCGCCAGGCGCTCGAGAAGGAGCGGCTGGAGCGCGAGATGGAGCTGGCGGCGGAGATCCAGCGGCAGATCCTGCCCGAGGGCGCGCCGACGGTCCCCGGGTTCGATCTGCTGGGCTGGAACCGCCCGGCCCGCACGGTCGGCGGCGACTACTACGACCTCACCCACGCCGACGGCCGGCTGACCCTCACCGTCGCCGACGTCACCGGCAAGGGGATCGGCGCCGCGCTGCTGGTGTCGACGCTGCACTCGGCGCTGCACCTGCTGCTCGACCGGGTCGAGGCGGGCCCGGAGCTGCTGGCCCGGCTCAACCGCCACATCCTCGAGTCCAGCGCCGACAACAAGTTCATCACCCTGCTGCTCGCCGAGCTCGACCCGGCGACGGGCGCGCTGACCTATCTCAACGCCGGCCACAACCCCGGGCTGCTGCTGCGCGGGCGGGACCGGCGCGACGTCGTCGAGCTCGAGCCCGGGGGGGTGCCCCTGGGTCTGCTCCCCGGCGGCGTCTACCCGGCGCGGCGGGTGGAGGTGGAGCGCGGCGATCTGCTCTGTCTCTACACCGACGGCATCACCGAGTGCGCCTCGCCCACCGACGAGGAGTTCGGGGTCGAGCGGCTGGTCGAGTGCCTGTGGCAGACCTGGGGCGCGCCGCTCGCCGACGTGGCCGCCTGCATCGACCGCCACACCCGCGAGTTCGCCGCCGGCCTGCCGCAGCTCGACGACCAGACCCTGATCCTGCTGCGCCGGGTCTGACGCCGGCGTCGGCGCCGCCGCCCGCGGCCTGCGCTATCCTCGTGGACGATCGTCCGCTCCCTTCCCGGAGGTTCCCGTGCCACGAAACGCCCTCTCGCTCAGCCTGCTCTGCGCTCTGGCGATCTCCTGCGCCGGGGCCGCTCCGCCACCGCCGGCGGCCCCCCCGGCGGCGCCGGACGCGGCTCCCTCCGCCACCACCGCCGGGCGCTGGGCGATCGCCCTCCACGGCGGCGCCGGCACCATCCCCCGCGACCTGCCCGCCGAGCGGCGCGAGGCCTACCGCGCCGCGCTGCGCGAGCGGCTCGAGCTCGGCGCCGCGGCGCTGGCGGCGGGGGAGGACAGCCTCGACGTGGTGGAGAAGGTGATCCGCGCCTTCGAGGACGACCCGCTGTTCAACGCCGGCCGCGGCGCCGTCTACACCCACGACGGCCGGCACGAGCTCGACGCCGCGATCATGGACGGCCGCGACCTGTCCGCCGGCGCGGTGGCCGCCGTGCGCACGGTCCGGCACCCGATCTCGCTGGCGCGGTTGGTGATGGAGCGGACCCCGCACATCCTGCTGGTCGGCGACGGCGCCGAGGCCTTCGCCGACGAGCAGGGGGTCGAGCGCGTCGACAACACCTTCTTCGACACCGACTTCCGCCGCCGCGCCTGGCAGGAGGCGCTGGCGCGCGAGCAGGCGCAGCCGGACCGCGACACGGTGGGCGCCGTCGCCCTCGACGTCCACGGACACCTGGCCGCCGCCACCTCCACCGGAGGCCTCACCAACAAGCGCTGGGGCCGGGTCGGCGACGTGCCGATCATCGGCGCCGGGACCTACGCCGACGACCGCACCTGCGCGCTGTCGGCCACCGGGCAGGGCGAGGAGTTCATCCGCCACGACGTCACCCACTCGATCTCGGCGCGCATGGAGCTCGCCGGCCAGAGCCTGCAGCAGGCGGCCGACGCGGTGATCCACGGCGTCCTGCGCCCCGGCGACGGCGGGGTGATCGGGGTCGACGGCGCCGGCCACATCGCGCTGGTCTTCAACTCCGAAGGGATGTACCGCGGGGCCGCCGACGCCGGCGGGCGCTTCGAGGTGGGCATCTGGGAGGAGATGGAAGGCCGTTGAACGGGCGGCCCGCGGCGTCATCCTTGCAGCGTCCGGGCGGGGGGACTTGGTGACGGCGATGCGAGAGGACGGCGGGGGGGGCCGGAGGTGGACGTGACCCACAGGAAGCGGCTGGCGATCCTGGTCGGGGGCGGCCCCGCTCCCGGGATCAACAGCGTCATCGGGGCGGCGACGATCCGTGCCGCGCTCGAGGGCGTCGAGGTTGTGGGGATCCAGGACGGCTTCGAGTGGCTCGCCCGGGGCGACGTCGACCACGTGCGGCCGCTGTCGATCGAGGACGTCTCCCGGATCCACTTCCGCGGCGGCTCGTTCATCGGCATCTCGCGCGCCAACCCCACCGGCGACCCCGAGGCGCTCGAGCGCACGGTCATCTCGCTGCTGCGCCTCAACGTCACCCAGCTCATCACCATCGGCGGCGACGACACCGCCTACTCGGCGATGAAGCTCGAGGAGCGCTCGGCGGGGCGCATCCGGGTCGTCCACGTCCCCAAGACGATCGACAACGACCTCGACCTGCCCCCCGACGTCGACACCTTCGGCTACCAGACGGCGCGCCACCACGGGGTGGAGATCGTCAAGAACCTGATGGTCGACGCCCACACCACGTCGCGCTGGTACTTCATCATCTCCATGGGGCGCAAGGCCGGTCACCTGGCGCTCGGGATCGGCAAGGGGGCCGGGGCCACCCTGACCCTGATCCCCGAGGAGTTCTCGGCCCGGCCGATCCGCCTGCGCACCATCGTCGACACCCTGGCCGGGGCGATCCTCAAGCGGCTCTCCTACGGGCCGCGGCACGGGGTGGCGGTGATCGCCGAGGGCGTCGTGGTGGCGATCGACCCGGACGACCTGGCGCGCGTCGAGGAGGTCGAGCACGACGAGCACGGCAACCTGCGCATCGCGGAGGTCAACATCGGCGAGATCCTCAAGGCGGCGGTGCAGGAGCGGCTGCGCGGCTTCGGCCTCAAGGCCACCATCGTGGCCAAGAACATCGGCTACGAGCTGCGCTGCGCCGATCCGATCCCGTACGACCTGGAGTACTGCCGGGACCTCGGCTACTGCGCCGCCAAGTACCTGCTCGACGGTGGCAACGCGGCGCTGGTGTCGATGCAGGGCGGCAACTTCGTGCCCGTCCCCTTCGGCGACCTGCTCGACCCGGAGACCGGCCGCGCCCGGCTGCGCATGGTCGACATCTACTCGACGCGCTACGCGATCGCCCGCCGCTACATGATCCGCATCCGCCGCGACGACTTCGAGGACCCTCACGAGCTGGCCAAGTTCGCCGCCACCGCCGGCCTGTCGCTCGAGGAGTTCCGCCGGCAGTTCGAGGTCCTGATCGAGGACGAGCCGCCGGCGCTCGAGCTGCTCCACCCGGGCCGCCCCGCGGGCGCCGGGGAGGGCTGACGAGCGCATGCACGGAGTCCCCCTGCGCCCCGACGAGCTGGTCGTCGCCAGCCTCGGCGAACGCCGCTTCCCGTCCCCCCTGCCCCTGGCGCCGCCGTCGGAGGGCGGCAGCGGCTCGTTCGTGCGCGACCGGACCCGGGTGCGCTGCGACATCGAGGTGCAGGCCGGGGAGGAGGCGCCGCCGCCCTCCACCGAGGTCGGCCCCTGCTTCGAGAAGGCCGGGCCGCGCCGGCGGCTGTTCTTCGATCCCGCCCACACCCGGGCCGCGATCGTCACCTGCGGCGGGCTGTGCCCGGGTATCAACAACGTGGTGCGCTCGGCCTTCAACCAGCTCTACTACCGCTACGGCGTGCGCGACGTCCTCGGCATCCGCTACGGTTTCCTGGGGCTCAACCCGGCGGCCGGGTACCCGCCGGTCGCGCTGACGCCGGAGTTCGTCGAGGGCATCCACCGCACCGGCGGCACCGCCCTGGGCTCTTCGCGCGGGCCGCAGAACGTCCCGCTGATGGTGGACTTCCTGCAGAAGCGGCAGATCGACATCCTGCTCTGCGTCGGCGGCGACGGCACCCAGCGCGGCGCCCACGCCCTGGCCCGCGAGGCCGCCGACCGCGGTCTCGACCTGGCGGTGGTCGGCATCCCCAAGACGATCGACAACGACATTCCCTTCGTCTACCGCTCCTTCGGCTTCGACACGGCGCTCGAGAAGGCCCGCGAGGTGATCCAGGGCGCGCACGTGGAGGCGAAGGGGGTACCGAACGGTCTCGGGATCGTCAAGCTGATGGGCCGCTACGCCGGCTACATCGCCGCCGGGGCGACCCTCGCCAGCCAGGAGGTCAACTTCACGCTCATCCCGGAGGTGCCCTTCCGGATGGAGGGCGAGGACGGGCTGCTGGCGGTCCTCGAGCGGCGCATCGGCGAGCGCGGACACGCCGTGGTGGTGATCGCCGAAGGGGCCGGCCAGGACCTGTTCGCCGAGGCGCAGCGGGACCGGGACGCGTCGGGCAACGTCAAGCTGCACGACGTCGGCCGCGAGCTGCGGCGGCGCATCGCGGAGCACTTCGCGGCGGGCGGCCGGCCGCTGGCGGTGAAGTACTTCGACCCCAGCTACTCGATCCGCTCGGTGCCGGCCAACACCTCCGACAGCCTGCTCTGCGACTCGCTCGCCCGCCACGCGGTGCACGCGGCGATGGCCGGCAAGACCGACCTGCTGGTCGGCTACTGGCACAACGTCTTCATCCACGTGCCGATCGAGGCCGCCACCTGCCGCCACAAACGGCTCGACCCGGGCAGCGGCGTGTGGATCGCCGTGCTCGAGGCCACCGGCCAGCCGAAGCGCTTCGGGCCGCCGCTGCCGCCGGGGAGCGAGGGTTCGGCGCCGCTGCCGGGCGGGCAGTAGGGCGCCGTCCGGTTCGGTATGCTCGCGGCGATGAGATCGCGCCGCAGCCGTGTGGCCGCGCCGTCGCTGGCGCTCGCCGTGCTCCTCCCCCTCGCCGCCTGCAACACCGTCGGCCCGCGCGCCGTGCGCACCGCGCGGGCGAGCTACAACGAGGCGGTGGTGCGCACCTGGAACGAGCAGCTGCTGCTCAACCTGGTGCGGCTGCGCTACCGGGACACGCCGTACTTCCTCGAGGTGTCGAGCGTCTCGACCCACTACTCGCTGGGGGCGTCGGCGCTGGTCTCGGGGCGCGCCGGCACCGGCCAGACGGCGGTCGACGCCGAGGTCGAGGGCGGCTACAACGAGAGCCCCACGATCACCTACACCCCGCTCGGCGGCAAGGACTTCGTCCGCCCCCTGCTGGCGCCGATCACCCTCGAGACGCTCTTCCTGCTGCCCCAGTCGGGGTGGAGCATCGAGCGGGTGCTGCGCTGCTGCGTGCAGCGGATCAACGACCTGCCCAATGCTCCGAGCGCCGCCGGTCCGACGCCGGACTACGTGCCCACCTACGAGGAGTTCGCCCGCGCCGCCTCGCTCTTCCGCAGCCTCCAGGTGGCCGGCGACCTGCAGCTCGGCGTGCGGCACTGGAACGGGGAGGAGGACGACGAGCAGGCCGGCTACGTGCTGCGCTTCGTGGAGAACGACGGCGACTCCGGCGAGGTGGCCGAGCTGCGCCGCCTGCTCGCCGAGCCTCCGGTCGCCGAGGGCGGGCGGCGGGAGCTCGACTTCACCCTCGGCGCCCTCGACCGCCGGCCCGGCGAGCTCGCCGTGTACCCGCGCTCGCTGATGGGGGTGATGTTCTTCCTCTCGCAGGCGGTCGAGCCGCCGCCCGAGCACCGCAGCCGCGGCTGGGTGACGGTGACCCGCGACGCCGCCGGCGAGGCGTTCGACTGGCGGCGGGTGACCGGCGACCTGCTGCGCATCCCGTGGTCGGAGAGCCGGCCGGCCGACGCCTTCGTGGCGGTGCCCTACCGCGGCGTGTGGTTCTACATCGACGACGCCGACCTCGAGTCGAAGTCGACGTTCGGCCTCCTGGTGCAGCTCTTCTCCCTGCAGGCCGGCGAGGTCCGGGGCCTGGCCCCGATGTTGACCCTGCCGGTGGGCGGCTGACCGGCGGTACGGGGCGCCGATGTTCCTGGTGACGGGAGCGACGGGCCGCGTCGGCCGGGTCCTGGTCCGCGAGCTGGTGGCGCGGCGGGCGCCGGTCCGGGCACTGGTGCGCAACCGGGCCCGGGCGACGGCGCTCGAGGGCACCGGCGTGCGGATGGTGGTCGGCGACCTCGCCGAGCCGGACACGCTCGCCGCGGCCTGCGACGGGGTCGAGCGCCTGTTCCTGACGGCGCCGCTGGTGCCGGAGCGGGCGGAGCTGGTGGCGGCGGGGCTCGCCGCCGCCGCGGCGGCCGGGGTCCGCGCCGTCGTGCACCTGTCGGCGGACGGCGCGGCCCGGGAATCGGCGGTCCCCCTGCTGCGCTGGCACGGCGAGAGCGAGGAGCGGGTGGCGGCGAGCGGCCTCGCCTGGACCGAGCTCCGCGCCGCGCCCTTCCTGCAGAACCTGCTCGCCTTCGCCCCCGGGCTGGCCGCGCACGGCGAGATCGTCGGACCCGACGGGGCGGGGGAGTTGGCGCTGGTCGACACCCACGACGTGGCGCGCGCCGCCGCCGTCGCCCTGACCGCGCCGGGACATGCCGGCGCCACCTACCGCCTGACCGGCCCGGAGCCGCTCTCCCTCGAGCGCGTGGCGACGGTCCTCGCCGCGGTGCTCGGGCGGCCGGTGCGCCGCGTCGCGCGGCCCCCCGACGAGGCGCGGCGCGGCCTCGAGGCGGCCGGCCTGTCGCCGCCGCTGGCCGAGTCGCTGGTCGCGCTGCTGCGGCCGGCGGCGGCCGCGCCGTCCGGCGGGGTGGGCGCGGACGTCGAGCGGCTGACCGGCCGGCCGGCGGTGACGCTGGCGGCGTTCGCCCGGCGCCACGCCGCGTTGCTGCGCGGCGACGAGTCGGCGACCGGCTCGGAGTGAGCCCGGCGCCGACTTGCGCCGCTCCGGGAAAGCGGCTACACTGCGCCTCCCTGCCACGCCGCCGAGCATGTCGCCGGTACCCGTGGCAGCCACGAGCGCGAGCCGGGCCTCGGGTCCGGTGGGACCCGCCCCTGCGGTTGACAGGGTGGGACCTGCCTGCTAGTCTCGGCAGGTTGTTCGCCGATGGTCCCCGCCCGGGGACGGTGGCGAAGGTGTCTCGTCTGAACATCGGTCCCTGAATAGCGTTTCAGGGCTTCCCTGTTTCCCGGACGACCCGCGGGACGGGTCGTGCGTCCGTTCATGCGTCCGGGGACGGGCAACGGTAGCGAAGGATCGAGGAGAAGCGATGCCGACCATCCATCAGCTCGTGCGCAAGGGTCGCGAGCGCGTGAAGGCGAAGACCAAGAGCCCGGCGCTCCAGGGTTCGCCGCAGAAGCGTGGAGTGTGCGTCCGCGTCTACACGCAGACGCCGAAGAAGCCGAACTCCGCCCTGCGCAAGGTGGCCCGCGTGCGGTTGACCAACGGCATCGAGGTCACCACCTACATCCCGGGCGTCGGCCACAACCTCCAGGAGCACTCGATCGTGCTCATCCGCGGCGGCCGTGTGAAGGACCTGCCCGGCGTGCGCTATCACGTGATCCGCGGCACCCTGGACGCGGTGGGTGTCGAGGGGCGGCGCCAGGGGCGTTCCAAGTACGGCGCCAAGCGGCCGAAGAGCTGAACAGGCGGAGTCGACGATGCCCAGAAGGCGTGAAGTTCCGAAGCGGGAGATCCTGCCGGACCCGATCTACAACTCGCAGCTGGTGACCAAGTTCATCAACGTCCTCATGGAGGACGGCAAGAAGTCGGTGGCGCAGCGCATCTTCTACGACGCGCTGTCGACGGTCGCCGACCGCACGGGCGACGACCCGATGAAGGTGTTCAAGCGGGCGGTCGAGAACGTCAAGCCGGGGGTCGAGGTCAAGTCGCGCCGCGTCGGCGGCTCGACCTACCAGGTGCCCGTGGAGGTGCGGCCCAGCCGGCGGCTGGCGCTGTCGATCCGCTGGCTGATCCAGGCGGCGATGGGGCGCGGCGAGAAGCAGATGCGGCTGCGCCTGGCGGACGAGCTGATGGACGCCGCGGACAGCCGCGGCGGCGCGGTGAAGAAGCGGGAGGACACCCACCGGATGGCGGAGGCCAACAAGGCCTTCTCCCATTACCGCTGGTAACCAGGGGATCCCGCAGCCCGTCCGGTCCGGCCGCGCGAGCGGCGGGTCGGCCCGGAACGCGAAGAGAAAGCACGAAGGCACGTCATGGCACGCAAGGTCGCACTCGACAAGACCCGCAACATCGGCATCATGGCCCACATCGATGCCGGGAAGACGACCACCACCGAGCGGATCCTCTATTACACGGGGGTCAAGTACAAGATCGGGGAGGTCCACGAGGGCACCGCGACGATGGACTGGATGGCGCAGGAGCAGGAGCGCGGCATCACCATCACGTCGGCGGCGACCCAGTGCTTCTGGAAGGACCACCGGATCAACATCATCGACACCCCGGGCCACGTCGACTTCACCGCCGAGGTGGAGCGCTCGCTGCGGGTGCTCGACGGCGCGGTGGCGGTGTTCGACGCCGTCGCCGGCGTCGAGCCGCAGTCGGAGACGGTGTGGCGCCAGGCGGACCGCTACCGCGTGCCGCGGATGGCCTTCGTCAACAAGATGGACCGCATCGGCGCCGACTTCGACCGCTGCGTCGAGATGATGCGCTCGCGGCTCCAGGCCAGCCCCGCGGTGGTGCAGCTGCCCTTGGGCCGTGAGGCCGAGCTGCAGGGCGTCATCGACCTGATCGAGATGCGGGCGCTGGTCTACCACGACGAGAGCCTGGGCGCCGAGTACGACGAGGTCGACATCCCCGAGGCGCACGTCGAGCGCGCCCACAAGATGCGCGAGCAGCTCGTCGAGGCCGTCGCCGAGACCGACGACGAGCTGCTCGAGAAGTACCTCTCCGGCGAGGAGGTCACGACCGACGAGATCCGCGCCGCGCTGCGCCGGGCCACGATCGCCAACCGCCTGCAGCCGGTGCTGTGCGGCAGCGCCTTCAAGAACAAGGGCGTGCAGCCGCTGCTCGACGCGGTGATCGACTACCTGCCGTCGCCGCTCGACGTGCCGCCGATCCAGGGCCTCGACCCCGACCACCCCGAGACCCGGATGGAGCGCCACTCCGAGGACGCCGAGCCGTTCTCGGCGCTGGTGTTCAAGATCATGACCGACCCCTTCGTCGGCCAGCTCGCCTACTTCCGCGTCTACTCCGGCCACGTCGAGTCGGGCACCCAGGTGCTCAACGCCGCCAAGGCCCGCAACGAGCGCATCGGCCGGCTGCTGAAGATGCACGCCAACAAGCGCGAGGAGATCTCCGAGGTGTGGGCCGGCGACATCGCCGCCGCGGTGGGTCTGAAGGGCGTCACCACCGGCGACACGATCTGCGACCCGAAGCAGCCCGATCGTGCTCGAGTCGATGAACTTCCCCGAGCCGGTGATCTCGGTCTCGATCGAGCCGAAGACCAAGGCCGACCAGGAGAAGCTCGGCGCAGGCGCTCGGCAAGCTGACCCAGGAGGATCCGACCTTCCGGGTGCACACCGACCCGGACACCGGCCAGACGCTGATCTCGGGGATGGGCGAGCTCCACCTCGAGATCATCACCGACCGCCTGGTGCGCGAGTTCAACGTCGGCGCCAACGTCGGCAAGCCGCAGGTGGCCTACAAGGAGACGATCACCGCCGAGGCCGACGGCGAGGGCCGCTTCGTGCGCCAGACCGGCGGCCGCGGCCAGTACGGCCACGCCAAGATCCGGATGCGGCCGCTCGCCGAGCGGCGAGTTCGTCTTCAACAACGAGATCGTCGGCGGCACCATCCCGCGCGAGTTCATCAAGCCGATCGAGCAGGGGATCCGCGAGGCGATGGAGACCGGCCCGCTGGCCGGCTACCCGGTGGTCGGGGATCGAGGTCGACCTCTACGACGGCAGCTTCCACGACGTCGACTCGTCGGAGGTGGCGTTCAAGATCGCCGGCTCGATGGCCTTCCAGGACGCTTCGAAGCGCGCCCGGCCGGTCATCCTGGAGCCGGTCATGGAGGTCGAGGTGGTCACCCCCGAGGAGTACATGGGCGAGGTGATCGGGGACATCACGTCGCGCCGCGGGCGCGTCCAGCAGATGGAGGCGCGCGGCAACGCGCAGGTGATCACGCGCGCAGGTGCCGCTGTCGGAGATGTTCGGCTACGCCACCGACCTGCGCTCCCTGACGCAGGGGCGCGCCACGCTACACGATGCAGTTCGCGGCCTACGAACAGGCCCCGAAGAACGTGAGCGAAGAGATCGTCGCCAAAGCGGCGGGCTGAACGGGCCCGCAGGCGAGAAGGAACCGAGGAGGACGCAGACATGGCCAAGGAGAAGTTCGAGCGCACGAAGCCGCACGTCAACATCGGGACGATCGGCCACGTGGATCACGGCAAGACGACGCTGACGGCGGCGATCACGAAGGTGCTGGCGGCGAAGGGTCTGGCGGATTTCGTGGCGTTCGACTCGATCGACAAGGCGCCGGAGGAGCGCGAGCGTGGGATCACGATCGCGACGGCGCACGTGGAGTACCAGTCGGAGAAGCGCCACTACGCGCACGTGGACTGCCCGGGTCACGCGGACTACGTGAAGAACATGATCACGGGTGCGGCGCAGATGGACGGGGCGATCCTGGTGGTGTCGGCGGCGGACGGCCCGATGCCGCAGACGCGGGAGCACATCCTGCTGGCGCGGCAGGTGGGCGTGCCGTCGATCGTGGTGTTCCTGAACAAGGTGGACATGGTCGACGACGAGGAGCTTCTGGACCTGGTGGAGCTGGAGGTGCGGGAGCTGCTGTCGCAGTACGACTTTCCGGGGGACGACATCCCGATCGTCCGGGGCTCGGCGCTGAAGGCGCTGGAGTCGGGCGATCCGGAGTCGGAGTACGGCAAGCCGATCCTCGAGCTGATGGAGGCGTGGACAGCTACATTCCGCAGCCGGAGCGGGACATCGACAAGGCCGTTCCTGATGCCGATCGAGGACATCTTCTCGATCTCGGGTCGCGGGACGGTGGTGACGGGCCGGATCGAGCGGGGTCGGGTGAAGGTGGGCGACGAGGTGGAGATCGTCGGGATCCACGACACGACGAAGACGGTGGTGACGGGCGTGGAGATGTTCCGCAAGCTGCTGGACGAGGGGCAGGCGGGCGACAACGTCGGGGTGCTGCTGCGGGGCACGAAGAAGGACGAGGTGGAGCGCGGCCAGGTGCTGGCGAAGCCGGGCTCGATCACGCCGCACACGAAGTTCCGGGGCGAGGTGTACGTGCTGACGAAGGAGGAGGGCGGCCGTCACACGCCGTTCTTCAACGGCTACCGGCCGCAGTTCTACTTCCGGACGACGGACGTGACGGGGGTGGCGACGCTGCCGGAGGGCACGGAGATGGTGATGCCGGGCGACAACGTCGAACCTGGAGGTGGAGCTGATCGCCCCGATCGCGATGGAGAAGGGCGTGCGCTTCGCCATCCGCGAGGGCGGCCGCACCGTCGGCGCCGGCACCGTCACCGAGATCGTGGAGTAGGCCGGGACCGTTCGGCAGGGGGAGTCACCACATGGTCAACGAGAAGATCCGCATCCGCCTGAAGGCGTTCGACTACCGGATCCTCGACACGTCGACCCACGAGATCGTGGACACGGCGCGGCGCACCGGGGCGCGGGTGGTCGGGGCCGATCCCGCTGCCGACGCACATCGAGCGGTACACGGTGAACCGCTCGCCGCACGTCGACAAGAAGTCGCGGGAGCAGTTCGAGATCCGCACCCACAAGCGGCTGCTCGACATCTTCGAGCCGACCAGCCAGACGGTGGACGCGCTGATGAAGCTCGAGCTCCCGGCCGGCGTGGACGTCGAGATCAAGGCGTTCGGCAAGTGAGTCGGCCGGCCCGGCACGCCGGGCCGAACGAGGCGGAATCGCAACGCGAGGTGTGACGTGGAAGGCATCCTGGGAAAGAAGCTGGGCATGACCCAGATCTACATGGACGACGGGACGGCGGTGCCGGTGACCGTCGTCCAGGCGGGGCCCTGCCTGGTCGTGCAGCGCAAGACCGCCGACCGCGACGGCTACGACGCCGTGCAGATCGGCCTGGTCGAGGACCGCAAGGTGCGCTCGAACCGGCCGTCCGACGGCCACTTCAAGAAGGCCGGCGTGGCGCCGATGGCGCACCTGGTGCGAGTTCCGGTGGCGACGGACGACGAGGCCAAACCGGGCGACCCGGTCAAGGCCTCGATCTTCGCGGTCGACGAGTACGTCGACGTGGTCGGCACCAGCAAGGGCAAGGGCTTCCAGGGCGTGATCAAGCGCCACGGCTTCGGCGGCGGCCGCGCCACCCACGGCTCGATGTTCCACCGCGCCCCCGGCTCGATCGGCCAGTCGGCCTAGCCCTCCCGGGTGTTCCCCGGGCTGCGGGTGCCGGGGCGCATGGGCGGCGAGCGCGTGACGACGAAGAACCTGCGGGTGGTCAAGGTGGACGAGGAGAACAACCTGCTCTATCTGCGCGGTGCCGTCCCGGGTCCAACGGAGCTACGTCACCATCCGCCGGGCCAAGCGTGGCTGAGGCGCGCGGAGGAGTCGACCATGAAGATCACGGTCAGGAACCTGGCGAACAAGAAGGTGCGCGAGATCGACCTGCCGGAGGCGGTCTTCGCCTACCCGTACAACGAGCACCTGATCCACGAGGCGGTGCAGGCGTACCTGGCGGGGCAGCGGCGCGGCACCCACAAGACCAAGACGCGCGCCGAGGTGTCGGGCTCCGGCCGCAAGCTGTGGCGGCAGAAGGGCACCGGGCGCGCCCGGGTGGGCGACATCCGCAACCCGCTGTGGCGCAAGGGCGGGACCGTCCACGGTCCGCAGCCCCGCGACTACGGCAAGGACCTGTCGGCCCGCGAGAAGCGCAACGCCCTGAAGTCGGCGCTGTCGCAGAAGGTCGCCGACGAGCGGCTGGTGGTGCTCGACGACCTCGAGCTCGGCAGCCACCGCACCGCGGAGCTCGCCGCCACGCTCGGCGGGCTGGGTCTCGACGGCAAGGTGCTGCTGGTCGACCGCCACGACAACGACAACCTGAGCCTGGCGGCGCGCAACAACCGCGCGCTCAAGACCGTCGACGCCCTCGGCGTGAACGTCTACGACGTCGTCGACCGCAACTGGTGCGTGGTCTCCTCGGAGGCCCTGGACCGGCTGGTGGAGGTGCTGGCGAAATGAGGATGGAAGAC
The DNA here is from genome assembly GCA_963843275.1 of uncultured Acidobacteriota bacterium. GTDB lineage: Bacteria > Acidobacteriota > Thermoanaerobaculia > Multivoradales > JBCCEF01 > CAWJJM01. The sequence continues at coordinate 338,825 of CAWJJM010000012.1, forward strand.
GTCATCCGGCGGCCGCTGATCACCGAGAAGTCGACCGAGCTGCGCGACGAGCGCAACATCGTCGCCTTCGAGGTGCACCGCGACGCCAACAAGATCGAGGTGAAGAAGGCCGTCGAGGCCCGTTCGGCGTCAAGGTGGCGGAGGTGCGGGTGGCCAACATGCACGGCAAGCTGCGCCGCCGCGGCCGCTTCTTCGGCCACAAGCCGGACTGGAAGAAGGCGTACGTCCGCCTCGCCGCGGGCGAGAAGCCCATCGAGTTCTTCGAGGGCATGTAGGAGGAGACCCATGGCGATCAAGAAGAGAAAGCCGACCAACCCGGCCAGCCGCTTCCAGGAGTACGCCTCCTTCGACGAGATCACCAAGTCGAGCCCGGAGAAGGCGCTGACCCGCGGCAAGCGCCGCTCGGGCGGGCGCAACAACCAGGGCGAGATCACCATGTGGTGCCGCGGCGGCGGCCACAAGCGCCGCTACCGCATGGTCGACTTCAAGCGCGACAAGCACGGCGTGCCGGCGAAGGTGGCGGCGGTCGAGTACGACCCGAACCGCTCGGCGCGCCTCGCCCTGCTGCACTACGCCGACGGCGAGAAGCGCTACATCCTGTGGCCGCACCGAGCTCGAGGTGGGCTCGGAGGTGGTCAGCGGCGCCGACGCGCCGCTGAACGTCGGCAACGCCCTGCCGCTGGCGAAGATCCCGGTCGGCACGATCGTCCACAACATCGAGCTGAAGATCGGCAAGGGCGGCCAGATGGTGCGCTCGGCCGGGGGCGGCGCGCAGCTGATGGCCAAGGAGGGCGCCTACGCCCAGGTCAAGCTGCCTTCGGGCGAGGTGCGCCGGGTGCACGTGGACTGCTACGCCACCATCGGCCAGGTCGGCAACCTCGACCACGCGAACATCTCGCTCGGCAAGGCCGGCCGGACCCGCTGGCTGGGCCGCCGGCCGCACAACCGGGGCGTGGTGATGAACCCGGTCGATCACCCGATGGGCGGCGGCGAGGGGCGTTCCTCCGGCGGCCGCCATCCCACGACGCCGTGGGGCAAGCCGACGAAGGGCTACAAGACGCGGAACAACAAGCGGACCGCCGGCATGATCGTGCGCCGTCGGACCAAGAAGTAGGGGGAGATCGATGGCGCGTTCGCTCAAGAAGGGCTACTTCATCGACGATCACCTCGCCGCCAAGGTCGAGGCGATGAACCAGCGCGGCGACAAGCGGGTGATCAAGACCTGGTCGCGGCGCTCGACGGTGACGCCGGAGATGGTCGGTCACACCCTCGCGGTGCACAACGGGATGAAGTTCATCCCGGTGTACGTGTCGGAGAACATGGTCGGCCACAAGCTGGGCGAGTTCGCGATGACGCGGACCTTCCGTGGCCACGGCGGCAAGCGGGCCGAGAAGGGCGCCCGGCCGCGCTGACGGCGGGACAAGGGAGCTGACGATGGAATTCACCGCACGTCTCCGCTATCTGCAGGGCTCGCCGCAGAAGGTGCGCCTGGTGGCGGACCAGATCCGTGGCAAGGACGTCCAGCAGGCGGCCAACATCCTGGAGCTGAGCGGCAAGGCCGCGGCGCGGCCGCTGGGCAAGCTGCTCAAGTCCGCGGTCGCCAACGCCGAGAACCGCGACGAGTCGGTCGACGTGGACCTGCTGTACGTCAAGGAGATCTTCGTGGACGGTGGGCCGATGCTCAAGCGCCTGCGGCCGGCGCCGATGGGACGGGCCTTCCGGGTGCTGAAGCGCCAGAGCCACATCACGATCAAGCTCGACACCCGCAAGGGTGAAGGGGAGTAGGAGAGCGACGTGGGTCAGAAGACACACCCCTACGGGTTCCGGCTCGGCTACAACAAGACCTGGCACTCGCGCTGGTACGCCGGCAACAACTACTCGGACATCCTGATCGAGGACGTCAAGCTGCGCAGCCGGCTCAAGGAGCGCCTGGCCCACGCCGGGGTCAGCGAGATCGACATCGAGCGCGCCGCCGAGCGCATGCGCATCACCATCTACACGTCCCGCCCGGGCATCATCATCGGGCGCAAGGGCGCGGAGGTGGACAAGCTGCGCGACGACCTGGTCAAGCAGCTCGGCCGCGAGGTGCACATCAACATCCAGGAGGTGCAGCGCCCCGAGCTCGACGCCCAGCTGGTCGCCGAGTCGATCGCCGGGCAGCTCCAGCGCCGCGTCTCCTTCCGCCGCGCGATGAAGAAGTCGATGGAGTCGGCGTTCCGCTTCGGCGCCAAGGGCGTGAAGATCATGGTCTCCGGACGTCTGGGCGGCCACGAGATCGCGCGCACCGAGTGGTACCAGGAGGGTCGCCTGCCGCTGCACACGCTGAAGGCGGACATCGACTACGGACTCGCCGTGTCGCGCACCACCTACGGGACGATCGGCGTCAAGGTGTGGGTGTACCGCGGCGACCTGATGCGCGAGAAGAGCCGCCGCAGCGCCTAGGCGGGGACAGGATCCGAGGGACGAGGGAGTCAGCCATGTTGATGCCGAAGAAGGTCAAGTTCAGGAAGCAGCAGCGGGGCCGCCGCCAGGGCGCCGCCAAGGGCGGCGACTACATCGCCTTCGGCGACTACGGGCTGCAGGCGCTCGAGCCGGGCTGGATCACCGGCGCGGCAGATCGAGGCGGCCCGTGTCGCGATCACCCGCCGCGTCAAGCGCGGCGGCAAGATCTGGATCCGGATCTTCCCGGACAAGCCGATCACCAAGAAGCCGCTCGAGACCCGGATGGGCAAGGGCAAGGGCGCGCCGGAAGGCTGGGTGGCCGTGGTCACGTCCGGGGCGCATCCTCTACGAGATCGAGGGCGTCACCCCCGAGGTGGCCCAGGAGGCGATGCGGTTGGCCGCCTACAAGCTCCCCATCAAGACCCGTTTCGTGTCCCGGCACGAGGATCTGAGGTAGCTGGCGATGGCATTGAAGGCGAAGGATCTGCGAGAGCAGTCGGCCGAGGATCTGGAGGTTCGCGAGCGCGAGCTCGTCGAGCAGCTGTTCGCCCTCCGGTTCCAGAAGGTCACCGGTCAGCTCGAGAACCCGGCCAAGGTCAGGGAGGTCCGCAAGGACCTCGCCCGGGTCCTCACCGTTCTGCGCGACATGCGGGAATCGGCGTAACACGAGGTCGGAGACGATGGCAGACAACGGCAACGAACGCGGCCGGCAGCAGGCGAAGGTCGGCACCGTCGTCCGCGACAAAGCGGACAAGACGGTGGTGGTGGCGGTGAAGAACACCTTCATCCACCCCCTCTACCACCGGTACATCACCAAGACCGCGAAGTTCGCGGCGCACGACGAGGCGAACGAGTGCCGGATCGGGGACGAGGTGGAGATCGTCTCCAGCCGGCCCCTGTCGCGGACCAAGCGCTGGCGGGTGCGCGAGATCGTCAAGCGGGCCCAGTAGGAGACGGCGATGATCCAGATGGGCACCATTCTCGACGTGGCCGACAACTCGGGGGCGAAGAAGATCGCCTGCATCCACCTGCGCGGCGGCTCCGCGGGCCGGTACGGCGCGCTGGGCGACGTGATCACCGCCTCGGTCAAGGAGGCGACGCCGGACGGCACGGTGAAGAAGGGCCAGGTCGTGCGCGCCGTCATCGTGCGCACCGCCAAGGAGCACCGCCGCAAGGACGGCAGCTACATCCGGTTCGACAACAACTCGGCGGTGCTGGTCAACGACGCCGGCGAGCCGGTCGGCACCCGCGTCTTCGGCCCGGTCGCCCGGGAGCTGCGGGAGCGCCGGTTCATGAAGATCGTTTCGCTCGCCCCGGAGGTGATCTGAACATGCCGAAGGCGCACGTGAAGAAGAACGACCAGGTGATGGTGATCGCCGGCAAGGACCGGGGGGCGCGCGGCCGCGTGCTGCGGGTGCTGCCCGGCGCCGGGCGGGCGATCGTCGAGCGGGTCAACATGATCAAGCGGCACACGCGGCCCAACCCCCAGCAGGGGATCCAGGGGGGCATCCTCGAGCGCGAGGCGCCCATCCACCTGTCGAACCTGATGGTGATCTGCCCGGAGTGCGGGAAGCCCTCGCGCCTGGGGTCGAAGCGTCTCGAGGACGGGCGGGGCGTGCGGGTCTGCAAGGCCTGCGACGCCACCCTGAGCTGAGGGCGGCGGACGGAGAAGCTCAACCACCGGGCCCCGTCGGGCGCAGCGCCGCGACGGAAGCCGGGATCGAGGTCGAAGGAATGGCGAAGAAGAGCGACAAGAAGAGCGCGGCGGCGGCCGACGGCGCGGCGCCGCGCCTCAAGCAGCGCTACCGCGACGAGGTGGTGCCGAAGCTCCAGAAGGAGTTCGGCATCGACAACGTCAACGGCGTGCCGCGCATCGAGAAGATCAGCCTGAACATGGGCGTCGGCGAGGCGATCGCGAACATCAAGATCCTCGACGACGCCGTGGAGGAGCTGTCGGCCCTGGCCGGCCAGCGGCCGATGATCACCCGCGCCCACAAGTCGATCGCCGCGTTCAAGCTCCGGGACGGCATGCCGATCGGCGCCCGGGTGACGCTGCGCGGCGACCGGATGTGGGACTTCCTCGACCGGTTGTTCTCGGTGGCGTTGCCGCGGGTGCGCGACTTCCGTGGCGTGCCGACCCGCAGCTTCGACGGCCGCGGCAATTTCACCCTCGGGATCCGCGACCACCTGATCTTCCCGGAGATCGACTACAGCAAGGTCGAGCGGTCGAAGGGGCTCAACGTGACGATCGTGACGACGGCCGGCAACGACGAGCGGGCACTGTACCTGCTGCGCGAGCTGGGAATGCCGTTTGTGCGAAGCGGACAGGCTTAACGGAGGAATGGGACCATGGCGACCGCTGCGAAGATCGCGAAGACCCGGCAGAAGCCCAAGTTCAAGGTGCGGCACCGCAACCGGTGTCGGATCTGCGGCCGGCCGCGCGGGTACTCCCGCAAGTTCGGGCTGTGCCGTATCCACCTGCGGGATCTGGCCCTCCAGGGCTATCTCCCCGGGGTCATCAAGGCGAGCTGGTAGGAGCCGGGAGCTGCGAACATGAGCATGACCGACCCGATCGCGGACCTGTTGACGCGGATCCGCAACGCCCATCTGGCGAAGCACGACCGTCTGGACGTCCCGGCCTCGAAGCTGAAGAGCGAGATCTGCCGGGTGCTCAAGGCCGAGGGCTTCGTCCACGACTTCCGGTTGATCGAGAACCCGCCGCAGCACACGCTGCGGATCTACCTGCGCTACAGCGCGGAGGGTCAGCCGGCGATCCAGCACATGCACCGGGTGTCGAAGCCCGGGCGCCGCGTGTACCGCAAGGCGGTGGATCTCCGTCCGGTGCGCAACGGCCTGGGGGTGGGGATCCTCTCCACCTCCCAGGGCCTGCTCACCGACGCCCAGGCCCGCGAGGCGCGGGTGGGCGGCGAGATCCTCTGCGAGGTCTGGTAGGAGGAGCCCGACGATGTCGCGTATCGGAAAGCAGCCGATCCCCGTGCCTGACGGCACCAAGGTCGCGGTCGAAGACGGCGCCTTCGTCGCCGAGGGCCCCAAGGGTCGGGTGTCGCAGAGCCTGTTCCCCGGCTTCCCGGTGGAGATCGAGGGCGGTGAGGTGCGGGTGTCCCGCCCCGGCGACACCGGTCCGGAGCGCGCCAAGCACGGCCTCCTGCGGGCGTTGCTGGCCAACGCCGTCGAGGGCGTGTCGACGGGTTTCACCCGCCAGCTCGACATCGTCGGCGTCGGCTACCGCGCCGAGGTCAAGGGCGGCGAGGTGCACTTCGCGCTGGGACGCTCGCACCCGGTCGTCTACCCGATCCCCGAGGGGATCTCGATCGAGGTCGACCGCAACAACCGGGTGACGGTGGCGGGCGCGGACCGCCAGCGGGTGGGGCAGGTGTCGGCGGAGATCCGCCGCCTGCGCAAGCCCGACCCCTACAAGGGCAAGGGCATCAAGTACAGCGACGAGATCCTCCGCCGCAAGGTCGGCAAGGCCGGAGCCAAGTGATGACGGACCATCTGAAGAAGAAGACGCAGCAGAAGGCGGCGCGGCGCCTGCGCGCCCACCGCCGGGTGCGCAACCGCCTGGCGGGGACCGCCGAGCGGCCGCGCCTGGCGGTGTTCAAGAGCGAGCATCACATCTACGCCCAGCTGATCGACGATCAGGCGGGCCACACCCTGGCGCAGGCCTCGACCCTCGATCCCGAGGTGAAGGGCCGGCTCGAGGGGGGCAGCGGCAACCGCGCCGCCGCCAAGGTGGTCGGCACGGTGGTCGCCGAGCGGGCGAAGGCGAAGGGTTTCGAGCGGGTGGTCTTCGACCGCGGCGGGTACATCTACCACGGCAAGGTCAAGGCCCTCGCCGACGCCGCGCGTGAGCACGGCCTTCAGTTCTAGGAGACGAGAGTGGCCAGGAACTTCGAACGCGATACCGAATTCTTCGAGCAGGTCGTCCACATCAACCGGGTGACCAAGGTGGTGAAGGGCGGCAAGAACTTCTCCTTCTCCGCGCTCGTCGTCATCGGCGACGGGCAGGGCCGGGTGGGCTACGGCTCGGGCAAGGCGAAGGAGGTGCCCAGCGCCATCCGCAAGGGGATCGAGATCGCCAAGCGCAACATGATCCGGGTGCCGATGAAGGGCACCACGGTGCCGCACGAGATCACCGGCGTCTTCGGCGCCGGCCGGGTGCTGCTCAAGCCGGCCTCCGAGGGCACCGGAGTGATCGCCGGCGGCCCGGTCCGCGCGGTCATGGAGACCGCCGGCATCCAGGACATCCTGACCAAGTCCCTGGGCACCACCAACCCGCAGAACGTCGTCAAGGCGACCTTCGCCGCGTTGCTCGCGCTGCGCGACGCCAAGGCGGTCGAGCGGCTGCGCGGCAAGGCGCCGGCGATCGGCGACGAGGCGCACCCGCAGCAGCAGTCCACGGCCGCGGGCGCGGCCTAGGCGTACGGATCGGGGCACGGACATGGCCGAGAAGAAGAAGAAGACGTCGAAGACGCTGAAGATCCGCCAGGTGCGCGGCATCCCCGGGGTGCGCCGGACGCACCGCGAGGTGCTGCGCGGCCTGGGGCTGCGCCGTCCCGACCACGTCGTGGTGCGGGAGGACACGCCGGCGATCCGCGGCATGGTCAACAAAGTGGCCTACATGGTCGAGATCGTCGAGGACTGACGCCATGAAGCTTTCCGATCTCTCTCCCGCACCGGGCAGCAAGCAGAGCAAGAAGCGCGTCGGCCGCGGCCCCGGCTCCGGGCTGGGCAAGACCGCCGGCCGCGGCGAGAAGGGCCAGAAGTCGCGCTCCGGCTACCGTCGCCGCCCGGGCTTCGAGGGCGGCCAGATGCCGCTGATCCGCCGGGTGCCCAAGCGCGGCTTCACCAACATCTTCCGGACCGAGTACTCGGTGGTGAACCTCGCCGACCTCGCCGGCCGGGAGGACCTCGGCGAGCGGATCGACCCCGAGGCGCTGGTGACGATGGGGCTGGTGCGCCGCGGGCGGCCGGTCAAGGTGCTGGGGGACGGCGAGGTGGACCGGGCGCTGACGGTGGCGGCCCACAAGTTCAGCAAGTCGGCCCGCGCCAAGATCGAGGCGGCGGGCGGCACCTGCGAGGAGCTGGCCTCGTGATCGAGAGCTTCCGCAACATCTTCAACGTCCCCGACCTCCGCAACCGGATCCTGTTCATGTTCGGGTTGCTGGCGGTGTACCGGATCGGGTGTCACATCCCGACCCCGGGCATCGACCCGAAGGCGCTGCTCGAGTTCATGGCGCAGACGCAGGGGACGATCTTCGGCTTCGTCAACACCTTCACGGGCGGCTCGCTGAAGCGGGTGGCGGTGTTCTCGCTGGGCATCATGCCCTACATCACCGCCTCGATCATCCTGCAGCTGCTGACCGTGGTGTGGCCGTACCTCGAGAAGCTGTCGAAGGAGGGGGAGCTCGGCCGGCGCAAGATCACGCAGTACACCCGCTACGGCACCATCGTGATCTCGATCATCCAGTCGATGGGAATCGCCATCTTCCTCGAGCGGATCACCACCCCGGGCGGCGGCACGCTGGTGCCCCATCCGGGCGCCGGGTTCGTCCTGATGACGGTGATCACGCTGACCACCGGCAGCGCGGTGGTCATGTGGCTGGGCGAGCAGATCAGTGAGCGCGGCATCGGCAACGGCATCTCGCTGATCATCTTCGCCGGCATCGTGGTCGGGTTGGTGCCGGCGATCTTCGACACCATCGGCCGGGTCCAGGCCGGGACCCTCAACGCCATCGCCATGGTGGTCCTGGTCGTCTTCATGGCCCTGGTGGTGGCCTTCATCGTGTACATGGAGCGCGCCCAGCGGCGCATCCCGGTGCAGTACGCCAAGCGGGTGGTGGGCCGGCGCATCTACGGCGGCCAGACCACCTACCTGCCTCTGCGGGTCAACACCGGCGGCGTCATCCCGGTGATCTTCGCCAGCTCGGTGGTGATGATCCCGGTGACGGTGGCCGGCATGGTGCAGCAGGAGTGGATCAAGTCGATCGGCGCCGCCTTCGCCTACGGCACGCCGCTGTACTACCTGATCTACGGGGCGATGATCATCTTCTTCTCGTACTTCTACGTGTCGATCATCTTCAACCCGGCGGACCTGGCGGAGAACATGCGCAAGTACGGGGGCTTCATCCCCGGCATCCGCCCCGGCAAGCGCACCGCCGAGTACATCGACCGGATCCTCACCCGCGTGACCCTCGTCGGCGCGCTGTACCTGGCCGCGGTCTCCATCCTTCCCGGACTTCCTGCTCTCCGGGGTGAGGGTCGGTCAGATCCCCGGGATCGGCCCGAGCCTCGACGCCTATCTGCCCACCTGGTTCACGGAGGGCATGGGCATCCAGTTCTACTTCGGCGGCACGTCGCTGCTGATCGTCGTGGGGGTGGCCATGGATACCATCCAGCAGATCGAGAGTCAGCTGGTGATGCGGAACTACGAGGGCTTCATGAAGCGGGGCCGGGTCCGTGGGCGGCGCAGCTGAGGGGGGCCCGCGCGCGGTCTTGCTCGGTCCCCCGAACAGCGGCAAGGGGACCCAGGCGAAGATCGTCGCCGAGCGTGCCGGCGTGCCGGCCATCTCGACCGGCGAGATGCTGCGCGAGGCGGTGGCCGACGGGAGCGAGCTCGGCGGGCGCGTCGAGAAGATCATGAGCGCCGGCGACCTGGTCGACGACGGCACGATGGCCGAGGTGGTGCGGGCGCGGCTGGCCCGCCCCGACACCGGGCGCGGCTACCTGCTGGACGGGTTCCCGCGCACCGTGCCGCAGGCCGAGAGCCTGGACGGCATCCTGGACGACCGGGACGAGGTGCTCGACGCCGCGGTGCTGATCGACGTCCCGGAGGACGAGCTGGTGTCCCGGGCGATGGGCCGCGGGCGCCAGGACGACCGCGAGGAGGTGTTGCGGGAGCGGTTCCGGGTGTACCGGGAAAAAACCGCGCCGCTCGTCGGTTACTATAGGGAGCGCGACCTGTTACGGGTCGTCGACGGCGATCGTCCCGTCGAAGAGGTCACCTCCCAGATCTTCGCAGTCCTCGGCGTTTCGCAGAGAGTCGCCCATTGACCGCCCTGCCGCAGATTCGGCAGGGTCGGTCGAGCGAGGGAAGCTGCTTGTCGAAGAAAGAGGAAGCGATCGAGGTCGAGGCGACGGTGGTGGAGGCTCTGCCGAACGCGATGTTCCGGGTGGAGCTCGAGAACAGGCACCAGGTGCTGGCGCACATCTCCGGCAAGATGCGGAAGCACTTCATCCGCATCCTGCCCGGGCGACAAGGTCCGCGTGGAGCTGTCGCCCTACGACCTCAGTCGCGGCCGGATCGTCTACCGGCTGAAGTAGGCGGCGGAAAGGAAGCTCGAAGCCATGAAAGTGCGTTCGTCGGTGAAGAGGATCTGCCCCAAGTGCAAGATCGTCCGGCGCAAGGGCGTGGTCCGGGTGATCTGCGAGAACCCGAAGCACAAGCAGCGTCAGGGGTAGGGGGAAGCTATGGCACGTATCGCAGGCGTCGATCTGCCGCAGAGCAAGCAGATCTGGATCGGCCTGACCTACATCTACGGCATCGGCCAGGCCCGGTCGCGGAAGATCCTCGGCAAGGCCGGCGTCGAGGTCGACCACCAAGGTCAAGGACCTGACCGAGGACGAGGCCCGCAAGATCCGCGGCGTGATCCAGGAGGAGGGCGGCGTCGAGGGCGACCTGCGCAAGGAGGTCTCCCAGAACATCAAGCGCCTGATGGAGATCGGCAGCTACCGCGGGGTGCGCCACCGCGGCGCTGCCGGTGCGCGGCCAGCGCACCCACACCAACGCGCGCACGCCGCAAGGGCCCGCGCCGCGGCGCCGTGGCCGGCAAGAAGAAGGTCACGCAAGTAAGCGGCAGGAAGGGAGCAGCGAGCGATGGCGAAGGCGGCAAAGAAGGAGGCAAGAAGGCACGCAAGCGCAAGGAGAAGCGCAACGTGCCGCACGGCGTGGCGCACATCCAGGCGACGTTCAACAACACCTGATCGTCGATCGCCGATCCCGAGGGCAACGTGCGTGACCTGGTCGTCGGCCGGCAAGATCGGCTTCAAGGGCTCGCGCAAGGGCACGCCGTTCGCCGCCCAGATGGCGGCCCAGAACGCCGGCCAGCAGGCCCGCGACCTCGGGATGCGCACCGTGGACGTGCAGGTGCAGGGCCCCGGCGGCGGGCCGCGAGTCCGCCATCCGGGCGCTGCAGTCCGCGGGCCTCGACGTCAAGTCGATTCGCGACGTCACGCCGATCCCGCACAACGGCATGCGGCCGCCCAAGCGGCGCCGGGTCTAGCGGGCGGAGGCGCGGTAGCCGGCCCGATGGCCGGCACCGCGCGGCGAACGTCTTCTCACAGGAGTCCCCGTAGCCTCGGGGAGTGGACGTCGATAAGGAGAGAACGAACGTGGCACGATACACAGGACCTGTTTGCCGGCTGTGCCGCCGGGAGCGCATGAAGCTCTTCCTCAAGGGCGATCGCTGCTTCAAGGAGAAGTGCGCGATCGAGCGCCGCGGCTATCCGCCCGGGCAGCACGGGCAGCGCCGCGGCGCGGCGCGCGCTGGGCTATGGCCTGCAGCTGCGCGAGAAGCAGAAGGTCAAGCGCATCTACGGCGTGCTCGAGCGGCAGTTCCGGGACTACTTCAAGGAGGCCGACCGGCGCAAGGGCATCACCGGCGAGAACCTGCTGGTGATGCTCGAGCGGCGGCTCGACAACGTCGTCTACAGCCTCGGCTTCGCCTCGTCGCGGGCGCAGGCGCGGCAGCTCGTGCGCCACGGTCACATCCAGGTGGACGGCAGGAAGGCGACCATCCCGTCGTATCCAGGTGCGCGAGGGGCAGACGATCGCGGTCAAGGAGGCCAGCCGGAAGAACGACTTCATCCGGCGCCAGCGTCGAGACCGCCCGCGGCCGTGGCGTCCCCGAGTGGCTCGAGCTCGACGCCGAGAGCTTCACGGGCAAGGTGGTTGCGCCTGCCGACCCGCGAGGACATCAAGCTGCCGATCCAGGAACAGCTCATCGTCGAGCTCTACAGCCGCTGATCGAGGCGAGCGAGCTAGGAGGATTCATATGCTTTGGAAGGGTTTTCAGCGCCCCAAGCGCGTCGAGATCGATCACGAGACCCTGACGCCGACCTACGGCCGGTTCATGGCCCAGCCGTTCGAGCGGGGTTCGCCACCACCATCGGCAACGCCATGCGGCGCTGCCTGCTCTCCTCGATCGAGGGCGCGGCGGTCACGGCGATCAAGATCGAGGGCGTGCTGCACGAGTTCTCGTCGATCCCGGGGTGGTCGAGGACGTCACCGACATCGTGCTCAACCTCAAGCAGATTCCGATCGTCCTCCACGGTGACGAGCCGAAGGTGCTGTCGCTCGACGCCGAGGGGCCGCGGGAGGTGACGGCCGGCCGACTGTCGGAGCGACCCGCAGATCGAGATCTTCGACCAGGACGTGCACATCGCCACCCTCAACGAGGAGGGGCGGCTGAAGCATGCAGGCCCAGGTCGCAGCAAGGGCCGCGGCTACGTGCCGGCCGACAGGAACTTCGACGAGACGATGGGGATCGGCTGGATCCCGATCGACTCGGCCCACAGCCCGGTGCGAGCGGGTCAACTACCGGGTCGAGGCCGCCCGCCTGGGGCGGACGACCGACTACGAGCGCCTGGTGCTGGAGGTGTGGACCAACGGCACCCTGTCGCCGGAGCAGGCCGTCTCCCGCGCCGCCATGCTGCTGCGCGACCACCTCGGCATCTTCATCAGCGCCGAGGAGTCGATCCGCGAGAGCGCGCGCGAGAGCGAGCAGGGCCTCGACGCGTCGATGGAGTCGCTGCTGTCGAAGGACATCGACGAGCTCGAGCTGTCGGTGCGCTCCGTCAACTCGCTGAAGAACGCCAACATCCACACCCTGCGCGACCTCGTCCGCAAGAGCGAGAAGGACATGCTGGAGACCAAGAACTTCGGCAAGAAGTCGCTCGAGGAGGTGCAGGAGGTGCTCGAAGGCCTGGGGCTCCAGCTCGGCATGGACGTGCCGGAGCGCTCGGCGGCCGCGGTCTAGTCGGGAGGCATCGTGCGTCACGCGAAGAGAAACCGGAAGCTGGGTCGCACCGCGTCCCACCGCATCGCCCTGTTCCGCAACCAGCTCCAGTCGCTGGTCGACAAGGAGCACATCGTCACCACCCTGCCCAAGGCCAAGGAGCTGCGGCGGGTGGCCGAGCGGGTGGTGACCCGCGGCAAGCTGGACACCGTGCCGGCCCGCCGCTGGGTGGCGCGCTGGATCCCCGACCGCACCCTGGTCAAGAAGGTGTTCGACGAGATCTCGCCGCGCTTCGAGGAGCGCCCGGGCGGCTACACGCGGATCGTCAAGCTGGGACCCCGCCAGGGGGACGGTGCGGAGATGGCGGTGCTCGAGTTCGTCGACTACGAGCGCAAGGAGAGCGAGTCGAAGTAGGCGCCCCTCCTGCGTCCACGCCCGCACCCTGCGGGACGGAACGGCCGGCCCTCCGGGGCCGGCCGTCGCCGTTTCGAGGGCCGCCGGCGGCGCCGGGCGGGCGCGGCGGCGCGGTGTAGCATCGCGGCCATGCCCGAGAACCTCCCCCGGCTCGCTCTCGACCGCGGCGCCGGCCTGCCGCTGCCGCGCCTCGCGGCGGCCCACCTGCGCGAGTACCTCGACAAGATCCGTCTCGCCACCGGCGACCTCGCCGACGAGGAGCTCTGGCTCCGTCCGGCGGCCGGCACCAACAGCATCGGCAACCTGATGCTGCACCTCGTCGGGAACCTGTCGCTGTGGGTCGGAGACGGGATCGGCGGCAGGGTCTACGACCGCGACCGGGCCGGGGAGTTCCGGGCCCGGGGCAGCGCGGGGCGGCAGGAGCTGCTCGCCCGGCTCGGTGCGGCGGTGGAGGACGCCGCCGCCGTGCTCGAGGGGCTGGAGCCCGCGGAGCTCGACCGCCCGGTCGGGGTCCAGGGCTACGCGGTCGACGTCCGCGCCGCGCTGTTCCACGCCACGGAGCACATGAGCTACCACACCGGCCAGATCGTGTACGCCGCCAAGCAGCGGCTCGGCGCCCGCGGCGCCGGGCTGGAGTTCTACCCCCGCCACGCCGAAGAGTGAAGCGGCGCTCGCCGCCGGCCTCCCGGGCGAGCGCGGACGCGCCGGCGCGCCGCCGTCCGCCGCCTAGCGGTAGCCGATGCCCGGGTAGAGCAGGGAGATGGCGAGGTGGTGCACGGGCTGGAAGATCGGGGTGAAGAGCCGCCAGGCGATCAGCAGCCCGACCAGCGACAGCATCGGCTGCGCCGCCAGGAAGCGCTTGAAGCGCCGGGCGAACCCCTCGCCGAAGAGGATCGGGTAGACGGAGCCGCCGTCGAGGGGAGGCAGCGGCAGCAGGTTGAAGACCAGCAGGATCAGGTTGAGCGAGAAGAGGATGCTGACCAGCGGCACCAGCCCCTGGGCCCACGGGGCGAGCGAGGCGGTGACGCGTTCCAGCGAGATGGCGACCGGCGTCTGGAAGACGCCGAGCGCGATGCCCAGGCGGATCGCCAGGCCGGAGACGACGACCAGCAGCAGGTTGGCGGCGGGGCCGGCGGCCGCCATCAGCGCCTCGCGGCGCGGGTTGCGCTCCGCCCACAGCGGGTCGTAGGGCGCGCTGGCCCAGCCGATCATCCAGCCGCCCACCAGGAAAGAGACGATCGGCACCAGCACCGTGCCCACCGGCGAGCGCCGCACGTGGGGCACGGGGTTGAGCGTCACCTGGCCGCCCTGGTAGGCGGTGGGGTCGCCGAGCTTCAGCGCCGCCCACGCGTGCGCCGCCTCGTGCAGGGTGAGCGACAGCAGGAAGGCGACGTACCAGGTGACGCCGAGGATCAGCTGGTCCGAGCCCATCACGGCCGGGGGCGCGCCACCGGCCTCAGTCCTCCTCGGCCAGCTCGCGCTTGCGCTCCTCGATCAGCTTCTCCTGGACGTTCCGCGGCACCTCCTCGTAGTGCGAGAACTCCATGTGGAAGCTGCCGCGCCCCTGGGTCATGGCGCGCAGGGAGGGCGCGTAGTCGAGCATCTCGGACATCGGGACCACGGCGCGGATCACCTGGTTGCCGTTCTGCGAGTCCATCCCCTGCGGCCGGCCACGGCGCTGCGACAGGTCGCCGATGATGTCGCCGGTGAAGTCCTCGCCGGCGATGATCTCCACCGCCATCAACGGCTCGAGGATGGTGGCGCCGGCCTTGGCCATGGCGTCCTTGAAGGCCAGCGAGCCGGCGATCTTGAACGCCATCTCCGACGAGTCGACGTCGTGGTACTGGCCGTCCTGCAGCCGCACCCGGAAGTCGACCACCTTGAAGCCCGCGACGTAGCCGCGGCGGCGCGCCTCGTCGATGCCCTTCTCGACCGCCGGGCGGTAGCCCTGCGGGATGGAGCCGCCGAAGATCTCGTCCACGAAGTCGAAGTCGCCGCCCCGCGCCAGCGGCTCGATGCGGATCCGGCAGTCGGCGAACTGGCCGCGGCCGCCGGTCTGCTTCTTGTGGCGCCCGTGGCCGTCGGCCGGGCGCAGGATGGTCTCGCGGTAGGGCACCTTCGGCGGGTGGAGGATCACCTCGACGTTGTAGCGCCGCTTGAGCTTCGACACGGCGATCTCGGCGTGGCGCTGGCCGGTGCCGGTGAGCAGCCACTCGTGGGTCTCCTGGTCGCGGCCGGTGTGCAGCGAGATGTCCTCGTCCATCAGCCGCGTCAGCGCCTCGCCCACCTTCTCCTCGTCGCCCTTCGCCTTGGGCTCGATGGCGAACGACATGGCGGGCTCCGGCACGTTGATCCAGGCGAGCTTCACCGGGCGGTCCTTGCTGCACAGCGTGTCGCCGGTCGAGCTCTGCTTGAGCTTGGCGACCCCGCCGATGTCGCCGGCCACCAGGTGGTCGACCTTGGTGCCCTGCTTGCCCTGGATCGCCATCAGGCCGCCGATCTTCTCGGTGTCCTCGAGGCGCGGGTTCCACAGGCCGGTGCCGTCGGAGGCGAGGGTGCCGCGCACCACCCGCAGCAGGCTGATCTTGCCGGTGAAGGGATCCTGCATCGTCTTGAAGACCAGTGCGGCGGCCGGGCCGGAGGGATCGGTCTCCACCTCGGTGGCCTCGCCGCCGATGGTGGCGGCGGGGAAGGTGCCGCGGTCGACGGGGGAGGGAGCGAGGGCGGTCACGGCGTCGAGCAGGGCGGACGAGCCGATGCCGTGCAGCGCCGCCGAGGCGGTCACCGGGAACAGGGCGCGCCGGGCCACCGCCCGCGCCAGCCCGCTCTCCAGCTCTTCCTGCGTCAGCGTCCCCTCCTCGAAGAAGCGCTCCATCAGCTTGTCGTCGGTCTCCGCCACCGCCTCGATCAGCTTGGTCCGCCACTCCTCGACCGCGCCCTCGAGCTCGGCCGGCACCGCCCCCTCCGCGCCCTTGCCGTCGCCGTCGCGGTCGTAGGTGAGGGCGCGGCCGCGCACCAGGTCGACGACGCCCGTGAAGCCGCCCTCGGAACCGATCGGGAGCTGCACCGGCACCACCTCGCGGCCGAAGGCGGCCACCAGCTTGTCGACCGCGCCGCTGAAGCTCGCCCGCTCGCGGTCCATGCGGGTGAGGTGCAGCAGCACCGGCTGGTCGATCTCGGCGGCGAACGCCCAGGCCTTCTCGGTGGTGACCTCGACCCCCGCCACCGCCGAGACGCACAGCAGGAGGGCGTCGGCGGCGCGCATCGCCGAGCGCGTCTCGGTGAAGAAGATGCCGTAGCCGGGGCAGTCGAGCAGGTTGACCTTGTGGCCGCGCCAGGGGACGAAGCAGGCGGCGAGACCGATCGAGATGCCGCGCTCGACCTCCTCGGGATCGAAGTCGGTCACGGTGTTGCCGTCCTCGACGTGGGCCATCCGGTTGACGGCGCCGCCGGCGTGGAGCAGCGCGCTCGTCAGCGTCGTCTTGCCGGTGTCGTTGTGACCGCCGACGGCGAGGTTGCGGATCTTGTCGGAGCTCTCGACCTGCATGGGAAAGGAACCTCCTAGGGAATCGTCAACGGCCGACGACTATAGCATAGGGTCGGCGCCCGGACGGGTGCCCCGGATCCTACGCTAAATCCCATGTACACGGTCACTTACAGTCCTTTCTCGCCACTCTCCGGAAGCCCTGCGGAACCCCTGCGGACGGGCTCGGGCTAGAATTGCCGTCGGCGAATCCCCCATGCCCGCACCCGGCATCCAGAGGCTCGGTCGCTACGAGATCCAGGCGGAGCTCGGACACGGCTCCATGGGCATCGTCTACCTGGCCCGCGATCCCCTGATCGGGCGGCTGGTGGCGCTGAAGGTCTTCCGCACCAACCTGGCCGGGGACGACGAGGAGCTGGGCCGCTTCCGCTCGCGCTTCCTGCGCGAGGCGCAGAGCGCCGGGATCCTCTCGCACCCCAACATCGTCACCATCCACGACGTCGTGGAGAAGAGTGCCGAAGGCGCCACCTTCATCGCCATGGAGTACGTCCAGGGGAGCAACCTCAAGGAGCTGCTGCGCTTCGGCCGGCCGCTCGCGCTCGACGCCGTCCTCGAGATCGTCCGGCAGATCGCCGAGGCCCTCGACTACGCCCACTCGAAGGGCGTCGTCCACCGCGACGTGAAACCGGCGAACGTGCTGCTGACGCCCGACCGTCAGGTCAAGATCACCGACTTCGGCATCGCCCGCTTCGACACCTCCAACCTGACCGTCCACGGCCAGCTCCTCGGCACCCCGAACTACATGTCGCCGGAGCAGGTGCAGGGGCGGGACGTCGACCACCGCAGCGACCTGTTCTCCCTCGGCGTGATCGTCTACGAGCTGATCACCCGGCAGAAGCCGTTCCAGGGCGACAGCGTCGCCGCCGTGACCCACCGCATCGTCTACGAACCGTTCACGCCGGCCGAGGAGTACGTCGGGGAGCTGCCCCCGGGGCTCCGCCGGCTGTTCAGCCGCGCCCTCGCCAAGCGGCCCGAGCGGCGGTACGCGCGGGCCGGCGAGCTGGCCGACGAGCTCGAGCGGGCGGCCTCGCGGACCCGGAGCGAGGCGGCGCTCAGCGCGACGCAGAGCGTCCCGCCGCCGGCCGCCGCGAGCGAGGAGCACGACACCTTGCCCGGCACCGTGGTCACGCCGCCGCCGCCTGCCTCGCCGGAGCCGCCGGCGGGCTGGCGGCGGCGTCTGGCCGCCGGGTTCGCTCCCCTCGGCCGCCGGCTCGCCCCCCTCGGCCGCCGGGTGGCGCCCGCGCGCCGCGCCGCGCTCGCCGTGGCGGACCGTCTGCTCCCCCACCACCGGCCACCGCCCCGCCGGCTCGGCCTGGTGGTCGCGGTGACGGTGACGGCGTGCCTGGCGGTGGGGCTGCCGCTGCTGATGTGGGTCCGGCACGCCGGCGGCGGTGGGGTGGCCGCGGGCCGCGAGGAGCGCCTGCGCGCCGAGTACCTCGACCTCGTGCGCGAGGGCCTGCGCAAGCAGCACGGCGGCGATCCCCTCGGCGCCGCGGTGGACTTCGGCCGCGCCGAGGTGCTGGCCCCCGAGCGACCGCGGATCGCGGAGCTGCGCCGGCAGGCGGAGCAGGAGGCGCGGGAGAGCCGGTTGAGCGCGCAGCGGGCGGAGCAGGTGGCGCTGCAGGTCGAGGCGGCACAGGCGGCCCTCGACGCCGGCCGCTACCAGGAGGCGTTGGCCACCGCCGGCGTGGTCCTCGAGGTCGACCCCGACCACCCCGACGCGGCGTCGATCGCCGGCCGGGCGCGGCGCGAGCTGGCCCGCGAAGCGGCGGCCCGCCGGCGGGCCGCGGCGGCGCCGCCCCCCGCCCCGCCGCAGGTGGAGACCGAGACCGCCCAGCCGGCGGAGACCGCGGCGGCGGGCGCCGCCGACCGGGCGGAGCCGGTCAAGGCCTTCCTCAGCGTCCGCCTCGAGGCCGCCGGGGAGGGCACCTTCCGCCTCACCTCGGACGGCCGCCTGCTGGTGAACTGGGGCTACGAGAACGTCGACCGCAAGGGGCTCTTCCGCCGCAAGGAGCCCTACCGGGGGGTGTTGACCTTCAAGGAGATCGAGGTCGAGCCCGGTGCCCACCAGCTCGATCTGTCGGTGACCCCGGACGGCGCCCCGGCCCGCACCACCAGCTTGGAGGCCGACTTCCCGGCCGGCTCCACCCGCCACCTGGAGATCGTGCTGGACGACGACGGCACGCTGCACGCGGCCCTCGACGGCACCTAGGGCGAGATCCGACCGGGGAGCCTCGCGAGGCCCGCGCGGTCGCTGCGCGGCGACCGGGTGGGCGCCGGCGCCGCGAGAACCGACGCGCCGTCAGCCGCCGTCCGCCGCGGGCTCGGCCGTCGGGTGCACCGTGACCGGCCCGAGCGCGGCGAGCTGCGCGGCGAGCTCGTCCGCCGGCCCGACCGCGACGATCGCCAGCCGGTCCGGGTGGAGATGGCGCTGCGCCGCCGCCTGCACCGCCGCGGCGTCGATCGCCCGCAGCCGCTCCGGCAGGAGGTCGTAGTAGTCGTCGCCGAGCTCGTGCACGGCGAGCGTCTCCAGACGGCCGACCAGGTCGGTGGCCGACTGCAGGGTGTAGGGGAAGGTTCCGATCAGGTAGCTGCGCGCGTCCTCGAGCTCGTCGTCCGCCACCGGCTCGTCGCGGATCCGCCGCAGCTCCGCCAGCACCTCGGCGGCCGCGGCCCCCGCCTTGCCGGTGGCGACGGCGGTGCGCACGGCGAACGGTCCCGGGCCGCGCCGGCCGTCGAAGCGGCTGCTGGCGCCGTAGGTGTACCCGTTGCGCTCCCGGAGGTTGAGGTTGATACGGCTGGTGAACTTCCCGCCCAGCACGGCGTTCATCACCGTCGCCGCGAGGTAGTCCGGGTGCGAGCGGGCGATCCCCGCGTGCCCCAGCCGCAGCTCGGTCTGCGCGCCGTGGGGGCGATCGACGATCTCCACCCGGACACCCTCCGAGGCCGGTGCCGTCACCGTCACCGGCGCCGGCGGCCGCCCGGGCGGCAGCGACCCCAGGCGCTCCTCCGCCCGCTCGGCGAACGCCTCGGGATCGAGGTCGCCGGCGGCGATGAGCAGGCCGGCGGCCGGCGCGTAGCAGGCGCCGAAGAACGCCTCGACCCGGTCGCGGTCGAGGCGCGCCAGGCTCTCCTCGTCCCCGAGCAGCGAGCGGCCGTACGGCGCCTCGCCGTAGACCGTACGCGCGAAGCGGCGGTCGGCCAGAAAGCCCGGGTCCGCCCGGCGCCGCAGCAGCTCCGTGGTGCGGCGCCGGAGCTGGCGCTCCACCTCCTCCGGCGGGAACACCGACCCGGTGGCGAGCTCGACGAGCAGGTCGAGCCCGGCCGCGGCGTGGCGCGAGACCAGCTGCAGGTCGAGGTAGCCGACGTCCCAGTCGGCATTGCTGGCGAAGCGCCCGCCCAGGTCCGCCACCGCCGCGGCGATCGCCAGGGCGTCGGCCCGGGCAGTCCCCTCGTCGAGGAGGCTGGCGGTCAGCGACGCCACCCCGCCGGCGGCGGCGGGCTCGCGGTCGCCGCCGGCGGGGAACAGCAGGCCCAGGTCGACCAGCGGCACGCGGGCCGCGCGGGCGGCGAGCAGGGTCATCCCGTTCGACAGGCGCCGGCGCAGGAACGGCGGGAAGCGGAAGGGCCGGATCGCCGCCGCCGGCGGTCGGGACGTCGCGGCGCGGGCCGGCCGCGCTCACGCCGTCTCCCGCGGCACCACGGTCACCACCGCCCGCCGCTCCGGGCGCAGCCAGCCGGCGGCGAGGTCCCGCACCTCGGTGCCGCCGACGTCGCGGTAGCGGCCCGGTTCGCCGGCCAGGCGGCCGGGATCGTCGAACAGGGTGGCGTACTGCGACAGCAGATCGGCGCGGCTGTCGATCTTCTCGACCGCCGAGTAGAAGTCGTGCAGAACCCGCTGGCGGGCGCGCTCGAGGCGTTCCTCGGCCACCACCTCGACGGCGGCGCGCTCGACCGGCTCGGTCAGCGCCGCGGCGAGCTCGGCCGGGTCGATCCCGGGGCGGGCGGTGGCGATCAGCAGGAAGGTGGCGGCGAGCTCGGTGGGGTAGACGTAGGCGGCCACGTCCTGCGCGATCTGCCGCCGGTAGACCAGCTCCTCGTAGAGCAGGCTCGCCTTGCCGGTGGCCAGCATCGTCGACAGCAGGTCGGCGGCGTACCAGGCGGGCTCGCCCATCGCCGGCACCGGGTAGCCGACGTAGACGCGCGGCAGGTGGACGTCGTCGGGCAGCACCTCGCGGCGCTCGCCGCCGCCGTCCGGCAGCGCCGCCCGCACCGCCGGCGCCTCGGGTCCGCGCGGCAGGTCGCCGAACCAGCGCTCCACGAGGTCGCGCGCCGTGCCGGGGTCGAAGTCGCCGGCGAGGGTGAGCACGGCGTTGTTGGGCGCGTAGAAGGTGCGGAAGAACTCCTCCACCTCCGCCAGCGTGGCCGCGGCGATGTCCTCCATGGTGCCGATCACCGGCCAGTGGTAGGGGTGGGGCAGGGGGTAGAGCAGCTCGTGGAGGCGCTCCATCGCCCGGCCGTAGGGCTGGTTGTCGACCCGCTGGCGGCGCTCGTTCATCACCACGGAGCGCTGGTTCTCGAGCTTCTCGGCGGTCATCGCCGGCAGCAGGAAGCCCATGCGGTCGGACTCCAGCCACAGGCCCATCTCGAGGTGGTGGGCGGGCAGGGTCTCGTAGTAGTTGGTGCGGTCGTACCAGGTCGAGCCGTTGGCGACGCCCCCGACCTGCTGGATGTAGCGGAAGTGGTCGTTGGTGCCGAGGTGGGCGCTGCCCTGGAAGAGCATGTGCTCGAACAGGTGCGCGAAGCCGGTGTGGCCGGGCCGCTCGTTCTTCGAGCCGACGTGGTACCAGAGGTTCACCGCGGCCAACGGCAGGCTGCGGTCCGGGTGCAGGACCAGGCGCAGCCCGTTGGCGAGGGTGTGGCGCTCGACGGTGAGATCGATGGCGGGTTGCGGGGAGGTGGTGGGGACCATGCGGCGGCGGGGGCGCGGTGGACCGGCCTCCGCGAAGGGGCGGTGCGCGAGCGGCCAGTGTAGTCAGCGCCTCCGGAGGCTGTCAAGGAAGCGTCGGCGGCCGCGGCGCGCCGCGGGAACGCGGGTCCGGCGGCTTGACATACGCTCGGTTACCGCCGTAGCATCGCGCCATGGCCAGGCGACCGGTTTACCTCACCGAGCGGCAGCGCGACATCCTCGAGTACATCCAGCAGTTCCAGGGGGAGCGCGGGATCGCGCCCACCCACCGCGAGATCTGCGAGCGCTTCGGGTACTCGTCCTACGGCACCGTCTACAAGCACCTCAAGCTGCTGCAGCAGAAGGGCTTCCTGCGCAAGGACTGGAACCAGAAGCGTGGCATCGAGCTGCTGCGCCCGGTGCCGGGCGGCGAGTCGGCGTTCGACGGCGAGTTGGAGCTGCCGTTCTATGGCCGCATCGCCGCCGGCCAGCCGATCGAGGCGCTGCCGGGCCACGACACCCTGGGGGTGCCGCAGCACCTGCTGGGGCGCCGCCGCGGCGAGCACTACGTGCTGGAGGTGGTCGGCGAGTCGATGATCGACGAGGGCATCCACGAGGGCGACCTGGTCATCGTCCTGCAGCGCGAGCTCGCCGAGCCCGGCGACATGGTGGTGGCCCTGGTCGGCAACGACGCGACGCTGAAGCGCTTCTTCCCCGAGGGCGACACGGTCCGCCTGCAGCCGGCGAACCCCCACATGGAGCCGATCCGGGTCCCGGCGCGCGAGGTGCGCGTGCAGGGGATCGTCGTCGGCCTGATGCGTCGCTTCTAGCGACATCGCGAGGGGCGGCTCCCGCTCCGCTCGCGCCGCGGGGGACGCCTCGCGCCGGCTGCGCCCGCTCTCGGCGAAGGCCGGCAAGGGTCGCAGGCACCTCGTTTCCAAGGGGGGTGACAGGCTCCTTCTTCCGACCCCGGTGGGGCCCCCGGCGGGGGCGGCGCGCGCTCGCAGGCGGCTCTCGCCGACGCTCGCGACGCGGGGCCTCCGGGGGGCGGGCGACGCGCCCTGCGGGGCTGCGGTTGGGCCCGAGGGGGGTTGGGGGTAGAATCCGCGGCGGCTTATGCAACTCGACCAGCTGCTGCGCCTGACGACGGATCGGGGGGCTTCGGATCTGCATCTGAAGCCGACGCGGCCGCCGCTGCTGCGGATCAGCGGGCGGCTGATCCCGCTCGACGTCGAACCGCTCCAGCCGGAGGAGATCCGCTCGATGGTGATGGAGATCCTCACGCCGCAGCAACAGGCGCGGCTGGAGGAGCGCATGGCGGTGGACATCGGCTACGGCGTCCACGGGCTGGCCCGCTTCCGCGGCAACATGTACCTGCAGCGCGGCACCCTGGCGGCCACCTTCCGGCGGGTGCCGTACGAGATCAAGACCATCGAGGAGCTCGAGCTGCCGCCGGTGCTGCTCGACTTCACCGACCTGCCGATGGGGCTGGTCCTGGTGACCGGGCCCACGGGCAGCGGCAAGTCGACCACCCTGGCGGCGCTGATCAAGCACGTCACCCACCACCGCCCGGTGCACGTGATCACCATCGAAGACCCGATGGAGTTCCTGTTCACCGACGACGTGGCCTCCGTGTCGCAGCGCGAGGTGGGCACCGACACGATCAGCTTCGCCGAGGCCCTGCGCAACGCCATGCGGCAGGATCCCGACGTGCTGATGGTCGGCGAGATGCGCGACCCCGAGACCGTGTCGACCGTCATCACGGCCGCCGAGACCGGCCACCTGGTGTTCTCCACGTTGCACACCAACAGCGCCACCCAGACGATCGACCGCATCCTCGACACCTTCCCCTCGAGCCAGCAGGGCCAGGTGCGGGCGCAGCTCGCCCAGGTGCTCAAGGGCGTGGTGTCGATGAAGCTGGTGGAGCGCGCCGACGGCAGCGGCCTGGTGGCGGCGCTGGAGGTCATGAAGGCGTCGCCGAAGATCGCCAACCTCATCGAGAAGGGCGAGACGGGGCTGCTGCTCGAGGAGGTCGAATCCTCGGTCGGCTACTATCGGATGCAGTCGATGAACCAGTCGCTGCTCGCCCTGCTGGTGCACGGCACCATCACCTACGCAGAGGCGATGCGGCAGTCGCCGGATCCGGAGGATCTCTCGCTGCGGCTGCGCAAGATGTTCCCCCAGATCGAGGAACGAGGAGGAGACATGAGCCCGACGACGGCGGATTTCTCGCAGATCACCGAGCTCCAGCAGTTCCGCCGGCTCTACGAGGAGCAGGAGGAGAAGGTCAAGCTCCGCCTGAGCGAGAAGGACGAGCAGATCGAAGGCGTGCGCAGCTCGCTCGCCGACCGCGACGAGCAGATCGGGCAGCTCCGCCAGCAGCTCCAGGAGATGGTCCAGGAGCGCGAGCGGATGCGCGCCGACTACGCGCGGCTGCGCCAGGAGGCCCAGGAGAAGGTCGACAAGCTGATGGAGCGCATCAAGGAGCTCAACCAGCGCCTGGTCTCCGAAGAGAAGAAGGGCATCTTCCGCTAGGCCCTCCCGCCGGTCGCCGCACCGGCGCGCGGGGGCGCCCCGGCCTCCCCTTGCGGTCGCCCCGCCACCGCCCCGCCCTGTCGCTGCTGCTCGCGGCGCTCGCCGTGTGGGGCGGGGCGTTCATCTGGCGGACGTCGTTCGTGAGCTCGCGGGGGCGCACCTTCGTGCTCTTCGACGACGCCATGATCTCGATGACCTACGCCCGCAACCTGGTGGAGGGTCACGGGCTGGCGTGGGCGCGCGAGGGGGCTCCGGTGGAGGGCTTCACCACCCCCCTGTGGACGCTGGCGATGGTGCCGGTCAACCTGCTCCCCCTGCCGCTGACCCTGCGGTCGGCGCCGATGCAGCTTCTCTCGCTGGGCCTGCTCCTGCTCCTCGTGGTCGCCGTCCGCCGGCTGATGCTCGCCCACCTGGCGGCGGGGCGGGGGGACCTGGCCGCCTGGCTCCCGGCGGCGCTGCTGACCGCCTTCTGTTATCCGCTCGACTACTGGGCGCTGATGGGGATGGAGACCGGCCTCCAGGCGGTGCTCGCGGTGGTCACCGTCGGGCTGGCCTTCGACCTGGCCGCCGGGCGGCGGCGCTACGCGGCCTTCTTCGGCGTCGCGGCGGTCGCCTACCTGGTGCGGATGGACATGGTGGTCCTGTCCGGGGTGGCGACCCTGTGGGCGGCCGCCCACGGCGCCTTCCCGCGCCGTGCGGCGCGCCGCTGGCTGGCGGCCGCGGCGCTGCCGGTCGCCGCCGCTCTCGGCTACGAGCTGTTCCGGTGGCTCTACTACGGCGACCTGCTGCCCAACACCTACTACCTCAAGGTCGCCGGCGTCCCGCTGGCGCTGCGCCTGACCCGCGGTTGGACGACGGCGCGGGGCTTCCTGGCCGCCAACGCGGTGGCGTTGGCGGCGGTGGGCGCCGCCGTGGCCTGCGCCGGGCGGGAGGTCCGCCGCCGGCTGGTCCTGCCGCTCGCCGTCTTCGTGGCCTACCTGGGCTACAGCGTGTGGGTGGGGGGCGACGCCTGGGAGATCGACCTCAACGTGCGCGCCAACCGCTTCGTCGCCCCGGCGCTGCCGCTCCTCTTCGCCGCCTTCAACGCCGGCCTGCTGGGGGCCCGCCGGCGGCTCGCCGACCGCTGGTGGCGCCTGCTTCCGCCGGTGGCCACCCTGCTGGTGCTGGTCGCCGCCGACGGCCTCTGGCTCTCGCCGCGGGCGGCCGAGAACCGCCGCAACATGGCGGTCCTGGACCGACCGCTGCTGGTCTCCTCGCACGCGGTGGTGCTGGCAGGCCTCGGCGACCTCGAGCGGCTGCTCGGTCCGGGGGCGCGGGTGGTCACCTACTGGGCCGGGATCCCCGCCTACTTCTCCGACTACCGCATGGTCGACGCCCTGGGCTACAACGACGCCGAGCTCGCCCATCGGCCCCTCCCCTCCGACGTCACCCTGGCCAGCTACCTCCCGGGACACAACAAGGGCGCCACCCCGCGCGAGCTCCTGGCGGGGCGGCCCGACGCCTTCTTCCAGTTCTGGACCCTGGCGCTGCTCGACAACCCGTGGCCGCGCCACTACATGCGCTGGCACGGCTACTTCGACATCCAGTGGTACGAGGGGGAGTCCTGGCTGCGGCGCGACTCCCCCTACCTGACGCCGGCCGGCCGGCGGCTGGCGGCGGCGGCGCCGGGGCGCGACTGAACGGCGCCGCTCACGCCCGACGGCGGAGCAGCAGCGCTTCGGCCTCCCGCCGGGTCGCCACTTCGCCGTCCACCTGCGCCTGCCGCACCCGGTCCAGGGCGCGCCCCACATCGGGTCCGGGGGCCACCCCGAGCAGGCGCTGCACGTCGTCGCCACCGAGCAGGCGCGGCGGATCGAGGATGCGGCGCCCGTCGCGGGCGAGCAGCGCCGCCAGCTCGGCGAGCGCGGCCCGCCAGCGTGACAGGGCCGGGCCTTCCGGATGGGCGGCGCCCAGGCGGGCGACGGCGGTGGGCCACAGCGGTCCGAGGCGGTGGAGGAAACGGCGGCGGTCGCGCTCGTCGGCGGGAAGCTGGCTCGACTCGACCAGCAGCGCCACGCGGGTCGCCAGGTGCCGCGTCAGGTAGCCGGCGTCGCGGAAGCGCTCGACCGCCGCCACCGCCTGGGCGGTGCGCCGTTCCGCCGGGCCCTGCTCGGGAAGATGGGCGAAGGTGGCGGCGACGCGGCCGGCGAGACGGTCGATGCGCGGGGCTCCGGGGACCCGGCGGAGGACCTCGCCGCCGCGCGCCTCGAGCCGCTCGATCTCGAGCGCGGCGTGGCCGGCGCGGCGCTCGCCGGCCGCCGACTCCACCGCCCCGGGCGCGCCGCGCCACAACCCTGGATAGACGCCGAGCGCGACGAGCACCCCGAGCGCCCCCGCCGCCTCCCGCTGGAAGATCAGCACCAGCTCCTCGCGCACCCGCTCCGAGGCGATCGCGGCGAGGCCGGGGGCGGCGGTCCGGGCGAGCTCGAGGCTGCCGGGGTGGGCGGTGAAGCCCGGGAGCTGCACCAGCAGCCGGGGCAGCCGCAGCACGCGCAGCGGATCGCCGGTGAAGCTGTCGTCGCGGGTGGCGCGCAGCAGGCGCCGTTCGAGGTCGGCGAGGCCGCCGTGGAGGTCGATCAGGTCGGTCTCCTCCTCCGGCTCGGCGGCGAGCGGCAAGGCCAGCGAGTTGACCGTGAAGTCGCGGCGCGCCAGGTCGGCCGCCAGCGCGGCGCCCTCGCGGTCCCAGATGTCGAGCACCCAGCCCTCGCCGCCGGCCGCGACCAGCCGGTAGGCCGAGAAGTCCTTGCCGCCCAGCCGCACCAGGTGGGCGCCGAGCCGGCCGGCCAGGACGCCGGCGATCTCCAGCCCGGCGCCGGAGACCACGGCGTCGTAGTCGCGGCTGGGAAGGCCCAGCAGGCGGTCGCGCAGCACCCCGCCCACCAGGTGCGTCTCGACCCGCCGCTCCGCCGCCTCGCGCGCCAGCGCCGCCACCGGCGCCTGGTGGCGGAGGATCCGGTGCAGCCGTCGCATCCGCTCGCGGTCGATCACGGGCCGTAAACTACCAGGGGAAGGAGGACTGGGCGAGGGTGCCGATCTCAACGCGGGACGTCGAGCGCGCGGCGCGCCTGGCCGGGCTGCGGATCGAGCCCGCCCGGCGGGCGTCGCTCACCGCCCATCTCGAGCGGCTGGTGGCTTTCGCCGACCGGCTGCGCGAGGTCGTGGCAGGGACGCCCCCGCGCCCCGGCGCTTTCTCGGGTGCGGAGGCGGCGCCGGGGACGCCCGGCGCCCCGGACCGGCCGGCGCCCTGCCTGCCGCGCGACGCCGCCCTGGCCAACGCTCCGCAGGCCGACGCCGAGGGCTACTTCCTGGCTCCCGCGCCGCGGCGGGGCGACGGCGGGGAGGACGATGGCTGACGGCCCGCTGGGGTGGGACGCCGTCGCCATCGGGCGGAGGGTCCGGCGCGGCGAGGCGTCCGCGCGGGAGGTGGTGGAGGCCTACCTGGCCCGCGCCGCCGAGGTGCAACCGCGGCTGGCCCCGTTCCTCGAGGTCCTCGACCCCGCCGCCCGCGCCGCGGCGGCGGCGGTCGACCGGCGGGTGGCGGCGGGCGGCGACCCCGGCCCGCTGGCGGGGGTGCCGCTGGCGGTCAAGGACAACCTGGCGCTCGCCGGCCGGCGGTTGAGCTGCGCCTCGCGGCTGCTCGACGGCTACGTCTCGCCCTTCACCGCCACCGCGGTCGAGCGCCTCGCCGCCGCCGGGGCGGTGGTGATCGGCCGCACCAACCTCGACGAGTTCGCGATGGGGTCCTCGGGCGAGACCTCCGCCTTCGGCCCCTCCCGCCACCCGGCCGATGCGGAGCGCTCGCCCGGCGGCTCGTCGGGCGGCTCCGCCGTGGCGGTGGCGGCGCGGGCGGCCGCCCTGGCCCTGGGCTCGGACACCGGCGGGTCGGTGCGGCAGCCGGCGGGCTTCTGCGGCCTGGTGGGGGTGAAGCCCACCTGGGGGAGGGTGTCGCGGTGGGGGCTGGTCGCCTTCGCCTCGTCGCTCGACCAGGTCGGCCCGCTGGCTCCCACCGTCCGCGAGGCGGCGCTGGCGCTCGGGGTGATGGCCGGCGCGGACCCGCGCGACGCCACCTCGTCGCCGCGCCCGGTCGACGACTACCTCGCGGCGCTCGAACGCGGGCCGGGTCTCGCCGGCCTGCGGGTGGCGGTGCCCCGGGAGGTGGAGGAGACGCCGCTGGCGCCGGGGGTGCGGGACGCCTGGGAGGCGGCGCTGGCCCGCCTCACGGCCGGCGGCGCCGACCTCGTCGAGGTGGCGCTGCCCACGCTGCCCTTCGGCGTCGCCGCCTACGCGATCGTCGCCTGCGCCGAGGCGAGCAGCAACCTGGCGCGCTTCGACGGGATGCGCTACGGGCGCCGCGCGGCGGCCGGGGAGGCCTTCGCCGAGCGCGTGGCGGCGAGCCGCAGCGAGGGATTCGGCGCCGAGGTCGCGCGCCGGCTGCTGCTCGGCACCTTCGCCCTCTCGGCCGGGTTCGCCGACGCCGACTACGGCCGCGCCCGGGCGGTGGCGGCGCGGCTGGGCGGTGAGCTGGAGGCGGCGCTGGCCGTCGCCGACGTGCTGGCGATCCCGACCACGCCGGCGACCGCCTTCCCGTTCGGCGGGCGCGCCGGGGACCCCCTGGCCGACTACCGCTTCGACGCCTTCACGGTCCCGGTCAACCTGGCCGGCCTTCCCGCCGTGGCGTTGCCGGCGGGGGAGGACGGGGCGGGGCTGCCGGTGTCGCTGCAGCTCGTCGGGCGCCGTTTCGGCGAGGCCCCGCTGCTGGCCGCGGCGCACGCCTTCGAGCGTGCCGCCCCCGCCGCCCCTCGAGGCCGCTGAGCCGCCGCTAGGGGGTGACCGGCGGCGGGGCGCTCCGCACCTCCACCACCCGGTCGCCGTCGCGGAAGACCACCGCCTCGCCCTCGGCCAGCAGGTCGTCGAGCCAGGGGTGGCGCTCGCGGAACGCGGCGCCGCCGGCGCCGCCGAGCTGCACCGTCTCGTCGGGGGCGCGCTCGCCCAGGTCCACCTCCCGCCAGACGCCGCCGTGGAGCTGGAAGCGGTGGCCGCCGGCCTCGGTGATCTCGACCGCGCGCAGCAGCTCGCGGGCGGCCTCGGCCGGGGTGACGCGGAGCGACACGTCGCCGCGCGGCCGCCGGCCGGCGACGCCGCTGAACAGGTAGACGATGGCGGCGAGGGCGAGCACCAGCACGAAGCTCACCAGGATCGGGGAGTCCAGCGTACGGCGGCCCAGGGCGCCCTCGAGCCGCTCCATCAGGCTGCTGCGCCGCGCCTCCAGCGCCACGCGGTGCTCGACGCGCTGCGCCAGCACGGTGGGCGGGGCGGCGCGCTCGAGCCGCCCGAGGGCGCGCACCACCCGGTGGAGGCCGTCCAGGCGGGCGCTGCAGCCCGGGCAATCGCCGAGGTGCGCCTCGACCCGGGCGGCCTCGCGGGACGTCAGCTCGCCGTCGACGTAGGCCGACAGCAGATCGGGATCCAGATGGCTCGTCGCGGTGACGCTCACAGCCTCTCCTCCGCGTGCTCCAGCACGTCGCGCAACCGTTCGCGGCCGCGGGCGATGCGCGACCGCACCGTCCCCGGCCGTACGCCCAGCACCCGGGCGATCTCCTCGTAGGAGAGGCCCTCGAGGTCGCGCAGCACCACCGCCTCGCGGAAGGCGAGCGGCAGCCGCGCCAGGGCGCGCCCGAGGCGCGCCGCCTCGTCGCGGGCGACGGCGTTCTCCTCCGGGCTGCGGGCCGGGTCCACCGGCTCGGCGGCGCTGCCGCCGGCCTCGCCCAGCGGACGCTCCGCGGGCCGGCGGCCCAGGCGGCTGCGGCAGTGGTTCAGGGCCACCCGGAAGATCCACGTCTTCAGGCTCGATCCGCCGCGGAACTTGCCCAGGTGGCGGTGCACCCGCAGGAACACCTCCTGGGTCAGGTCGGCGGCGTCGAAGGGATCGCCGGACATGCGCAGCGCCAGGTTGTAGACCGTCGACTCGTAGGCGCGGTAGACCTCGGCGAACGCCTCGGCGTCGCCGTAGCGGTGGCGCTCGACCAGGTCGAGGTCGTGGTCGCGGCTGCTGCTGGCGGTGATGGCCGTCGCCTCCATTGCGGCGTCCCCGTGCGCTTAGACCCCGCCGCCGCCGGCGGGGTTCCGAGGCGACCCGCGCGGCCGGATCAGATCACCTTCCACAGCCAGCCGGCGTCGGCCATCCGCCGCAGGATCAGGTTCGTCTTCCAGCGGTAGCCGCGGCTGTCGACGCCGGGGTGCCAGGTGCGCGGACGCGGCAGCCCCGCGGCCAGCTCCGCCGCCTGGCGCTCGCCGAGGCCGGCCGCGCTGGTACCGAAGTAGCGGCGCGCCGCCGCCTCGGCGCCGAAGACCCCGGGCCCGAACTCGGCGGTGTTGAGGTAGATCTCGAGGATGCGCCGCTTCGACAGGTGCGCCTCGAGCTGCCGGGTGAGCAGCGCCTCCTTGGCCTTGCGCAGCGGGTTGTAGCGGCCGCTCAGCCACAGGTTCTTGGCCACCTGCTGGGTGATCGTCGAGGCGCCGCGGGGCAGCTCCTTGTCCTTCCAGGCCTCCTCGAGGGCCTTCTTCATCTCCTCGGTGGCGAAGCCGTGGTGGCCGAAGAAGCCGATGTCCTCGCCCACCAGGACGGCGCGCTTGAGGTGGGGCGAGATGCGGGAGTAGGGCACCCAGGTCCAGGCGACGTGGTCGTCGCGGTGCCGCGCCCGCTCGATGAAGGCGGTGGTCTTCGGCCGCTCCTCGGCGAGGGCGGCCACGTCGGGCCAGGTCGCCCACTCCCAGGCCAGCCAGAGGGCGA
This sequence comes from uncultured Acidobacteriota bacterium, assembly GCA_963843275.1. Lineage (GTDB taxonomy): Bacteria > Acidobacteriota > Thermoanaerobaculia > Multivoradales > JBCCEF01 > CAWJJM01. Next base: position 369,574 of record CAWJJM010000012.1, read on the forward strand.
CGAGCAGCAGGAGGGCGGCGAGCGGCCGGAGACAGCCGAAGCGGAGCAGGCGGGGGCGGCGGGTGGAGGTCATCGGGTCGCGAGGGGAGTCTAGCCCGGCGTCCGGCCGTCCGGTCGGCACCGATCTGGCTTCTATACTCCTTGCATGATGACGACCACCGTTCCGGGGACGGAGAAGCGGCGCGTCGAGCGGCCCCCGGCCGACCCGACGCTGGGCCGCTTCCTCCTCGACCAGCTCTGGGAGGCGGGGGTCGACACCGTCTTCGGGATCCCCGGCGACTTCATCCTGCGCCTGTGCCAGGTGATCGACGAGGACCCGCGGTTCACCTTCCGCACCCTCTCCCACGAGCCCGGGGTGGGCTTCGCCGCCGGCGGCGCCGCCCGCGGCCGCCGCGACCTGGCGGTGGCGTGCGTCACCTACGGCGCCGGGGCGCTGAACATGGTCAACCCGGTGGCGGCGGCCTGGGCCGAGAAGACGCCCTTGCTGGTGCTCACCGGCGGGCCCGGCGCGGCCGAGCGCGAGAGCGGCATCCTGGTGCACCACCAGGTCAAGAGCTTCGAGAGCCAGTGCCGGGTGTTCCGCGAGGTGACGGCCTACCAGGCGGTGCTCGACGATCCCGAGACCGCCGCCGCCGCCGTGCGCCGGGCGATCGACGTCTGCCGGCAGTACTCGCTGCCCGTCTACCTCGAGGTGCCGCGCGACATGGTGGACCGCCCGCTGCGGGTGGGGACGGCCCGCGAGCTCGGCGTCCCCACCTCGCCGGGCGCGGTGGCGGAGGCGGCCGACGAGGTGGTGGCCCTGCTCGGCCGGGCCGAGCGACCGGTCGTGGTGGTGGGCGTCGAGGTGCACCGCTTCGGCCTCGAGCGCCGGGTCGTCGAGCTGGCCGACCGGATGGGCGTCCCGGTGGTGTCGACCTTCATGGGCCGCGGCACCTTCCCCGACGACCACCCGCTGTTCGCCGGCGTCTACCTGGGCCCGGCCTCGCCGCCCGGGGCGCGCGAGCTGGTCGAGGAGTCCGACGGGCTGCTGCTGCTCGGGGCGCTCTTGTCCGACACCAACATGGGGATGCGGCTGTCGGCCCTCGACCCGCGCCGGGTGGCGCGCGCGGTGGGGCGCCGCGTCGACCTCGGCTTCCACCACACCGAGGACGTGCCGCTGACCGACCTGGTGGCGGCGTTGCTCGCCCACCCGGAGGCGGCCGGCCTGGGCGACGGCGGGCACACCTTCGTCCCCCGCCCCTTCGACCGCGCCGGCGACGCCCCCGCACCCGGGCCGCTGCGGGTCGCCGCGCTGGTCGCCGAGATCAACCGCTCCTTCGCCCTCGAGGGGGAGATGCCGGTCGTCGCCGACACCGGCGACTGCCTGTTCGCCACCCACCAGATCGAGACCCAGGAGGTGGTCGCCTCCGCCTACTACGCCACCATGGGGTTCGGCGTCCCCACGGCGCTCGGCTTCGAGGTCGCCACCGGCCGCCGGCCGCTGGTGCTGGTCGGCGACGGCGCCTTCCAGATGACCGGCTCCGAGCTGGTCCACGCGCTGCGCTGGGGCCTGCGGCCGGTGGTGGTGGTGATGAACAACGGCTCCTGGGAGATGCTCCAGTCCTTCCTGCCCACCGCCTACAACGAGGTCGCCGACTGGCGCTACGCCGAGACCGCGCGGACCTGGGGCGTTTTGGCCTTCCGCCCCGGGACCGCCGCCGAGCTGCGCGAGGCGCTCGCCGCGGCGCGCGCCGCCGACCGGGCGACGCTGATCGAGGTCCCGCTCGCCCGCGGCGACATCTCGGCGACGCTCCACACCTTCACCCGCAGCGTCGGCAACACGCCGCCGCCCCCGGAGTAGGGCGTCGCGGAGCGGGCGGGTTCCGGGATGAGCGGTCTGCGGGAGCTGGGGCGCGCCCTGTGGCGCGAGTCGATCGACGACGGCATCACCGGCGAGGCGGCCAAGGCCGCGTACTACTTCTTCCTCTCCTTCTTCCCGATGATCCTGGCGCTGTTCGCGGTGACCGGGATCTTCGGCGGCAACGCGGCCTTCCAGTGGATCATGGACTGGCTGCGGACGGCGCTGCCGGGCGACGCGGCGGAGTACCTGCGGAAGTTCGTGCTCGAGGTGACCGGGGAGAAGCGCCCCGGCATGCTGTCGGTGGGCCTCCTGCTGACCGCCTGGTCGGCGTCGAACATGTTCGCCACCCTGACCGAGTGCCTCAACACGATGTACGACATCGGCGAGAACCGGCCGTGGTGGAAGCGCCGCCTGCTGGCCCTGGCGGCGCTCACGGTGAGCCTCGTGCTCCTGACCGGCGGCGCCGCGGCCGTGCTGGCCGGCCCGGCGATCGTCGGGGCGCTCCGCCTCGACACGGTCTGGAACGTCCTGCGCTGGCCGCTCGCCTTCGGGATGCTCACGGTGATGATGTGGCTCGTCTACTACCTGCTCCCGGCGCGCGACCAGCGGCAGGCGAAGGGGCCGGTGGCGGTGGGGGCGCTGGTGGGCTCGGGGCTCTGGGTGCTCGCCACGCTGCTGTTCCACGTCTACGTGTCGCGCTTCGCCACCTTCGACGCCACCTACGGCTTCGTCGGCGGCATCATCGTGCTGCTGTTGTGGCTCTATCTCACGGCGCTGACCATCCTCTTCGGCGGCGAGGTGGCGGCCACCCTCGAGCAGCGGGCGCGCGGCGACTGGGAGGTGGGCGGCCCGCCGCGCTGAGCCGTGCCGCGCGGCCGCCTTGCAACCCGGGCGGGCCGCGGGTACAGTCCGCCCGGCATGGAAGGCCTGCGCTCGCTCTACGCCCTGGCCAAGGGGTGGCTCTACGACCTGCTCCACTGGGTGGAGCACTGGGCGCACAGCCCCTACGGCGCGACGGCCCTGTTCTGCATCGCCTTCGCCGAGTCGAGCTTCTTCCCCATCCCGCCGGACGTGCTGCTGATCCCGCTGTGCCTGGGCGACCCGGGGCGGGCCTTCTGGTTCGCCACCATCTGCTCGCTGGGCTCGGTGCTGGGCGGCATGGCCGGCTACGCCATCGGCTTCTTCGGCGGCCGGCCGCTGCTCTACAAGCTCTTCCCCGACGACAAGGTCGAGACGGTCGAGCGCTACTACGACCGCTACAACGCCTGGGCCACCGGCATCGCCGGGTTGACCCCGCTGCCGTACAAGCTGTTCACCATCTCGGGCGGCGCCTTCGCCATCGGCTTCCGGGTCTTCGTGCTGGCGTCGATCGTCGGCCGCAGCCTGCGCTTCTTCGGCGTCGCCGGCCTGATCTACTTCTTCGGCCCGCCGATCAGCGCCTTCATCGAGCGCTACCTCGACCTGCTCTCGATCGCCTTTGTTATCCTCCTGCTCCTCGGTTTCTGGGTCGCCGGCCACGGCGCCCACCGCGCCCACCGCAACCGCCGCAGGGCGGCCGCGGCCCGAGCCGAGAGCCCCGACGATGAGCCCCCTGCACCGAGCCCTGCGCCTCCTGCTGACCGGTAGGGTCCAGGGCGTCGGGTTCCGCCACTTCACCCGCAAGCAGGCCGAGGCCCTGGGCCTCGCCGGCACCGTCGCCAACCTCGCCGACGGCCGGGTCGAGATCGAGGTCGCCGGCGACCCGGCCACCCTCGAGGAGTTCAAGCGCCGCGTCCGCCAGGGCCCGCGCTTCGGCACCGTCGACGAGCTCGCCGAGGAGGAGATCGCGGAGCCGCCGGAGTGGGAGGGGTTCCGGGTGGTGCGGAAGTAGGGGAGAGGGCCGAGGGCGCGGGAGGTGCGAGTCGCGGGCGGCCGCAACGAGGGGTCGGGAGTCGGCTCGGGTGGCGCCGAGCCGCTGCTCCGGGCAGGCCTTCAGTCCCGGCCGGTTCCGCCGCCGGTGCGATCGGGGCCCGCCCCGCCCCGGTCGTCCTCTCCCGTCGCCCGATCGTCTCTCGCGGGGGCCGCCTCGTCCTCCTTCGCGGCCGCCCCTCGGCCCTCTGCCGCCGCCTGGAGGTCCACCGCCCGCATCGCACCCACCGCGGCCTCCCACGCCCCCTCGGCGCACAGACCCGCCAGCGAGGCGTCCTCCCAGGCCTCCAGCGCCGCCTCGATCAGCGCCCGCCGCACCCGCTCGGCCCGCTCCCGCCGCCGTTCGTCCCGCTCGTCGCTCACCGCGCTCCCACCTCCGACCCGAGCCTACCCCCTCCCGTATACTCCCGCGCGGGCCCTTAGCTCAGTTGGTAGAGCAGCGGACTTTTAATCCGTCGGTCCGGGGTTCGAGCCCCCGAGGGCCCAATGCGTCACGGCGATCCCCCTGAAGCGGGCGAGCTCGGGGTCGGTACCGAAAAGGGGCTCGTCGCCCGGGAGCGACGCTGCGAGGAGCTCGACGCGGGCGAGCTCCCCATGGGCGGTCGCCGGCTCGACCCGCACTTCGAGTGCGAGTGTGCCACGGCAGGAGCGAGAAGCGGCAGGCCTGTGAGCCCTCTGCTCTCGGCGGGTGGATGCGACGAATGTTCGGATCCGAGGATGAAACTCTAGAGGCGGGCGGCGATCACGAACGCCCGTCCGGACGCCGCGCCCAGCGGTGGCCGGACGTCGCCGGGTACCGCATTCTCCGGCAGCTCGGGGCGGGCGGCATGGGGCAGGTGTTCGAGGCCGAGCAGCTCGAGCCGGTGCGGCGACGGGTCGCGCTCAAGGTGGTCAAGTGGGGGATGGACACCCACGAGGTCATCGCCCGCTTCGAGTCGGAGCGCCAGGCCCTGGCGCTCATGGACCATCCTACGATCGCGCGGGTCTACGACGCCGGCTCGACGGAGCGGGGGCGACCCTACTTCGCCATGGAGCTGGTCGCGGGGATCCCGATCACCGAGTACTGCGACAAGCACCGCTACCGGACACGGGAGCGGCTCGAGCTGTTGAGCAGGGTCTGCGACGGCGTACAGCACGCGCATCAGAAGGGCATCATCCACCGCGACCTGAAGCCCTCGAACATCCTGGTGACCGTCCAGGACGGCAAGCCGGTGCCGAAGATCATCGACTTCGGCGTCGCCAAGGCGACCGCTCAGCACCTGACCGAGCGCACGCTCTTCACCGGGCACGGACAGCTCATCGGCACGCCGGAGTACATGAGCCCGGAGCAGGCCGAGATGACCGGCCTGGACGTCGACACGCGGACCGACATCTACTCGCTCGGCGTCATTCTCTACGAGCTGCTGACCGGAGTGCTGCCGTTCGATGCGCGGGAGCTGCGCAGCCTGGGGATGGCCGAGATCCAACGCCGGATCCGGGAGTCGGAGCCAGCGAAGCCGAGCGCGCGGATCAGTCGGTTGGATCCGCAGGCGTCGGCCAAGGTGGCGACGGACCGCGCCACCGAGCCGTCTACGCTGGCCAAGCGCCTGGCGGGCGACCTCGACTGGATCGTCATGAGGTGCTTGGACAAGGACCGCACCCGCCGCTACGCGACGGCCAACGCCCTGGCGCTCGAGCTCGGGCGCTATCTGGCCGACGAGCCGGTCCTGGCGCGGCCTCCGAGCGCCGCCTACCGATGGCGCAAGTTCGTGCGCCGCAACCGGGCGGCCGTCACGGCCGGTGCGCTGATCGTCGCCGCGATGCTGACGGGCATCGTCGGCACCACCTGGGGCATGCTGCGGGCGCGCCGCGCTGCCGAGGCGGAAGCGGCCGCCAAGGAAGAGGCGGAGCAGGTGGCGACCTTCCAGAGCGAGCAGCTCGCCGGGATCGACGTACCGCGCATGGGCTCCCGCCTACGTGACGACCTGGTCGAACGGTACGGCAGGCAGTTCGAGGCTCGGGGCGAGCTGAGCGACGCAGAGCGGGCGGCGGCCCTCGAGCGGTTCCGTGGCTCCCTCGAGGAGATCGACTTCGTGGGCACGTCCCTGGCGCTCCTCGACGCCACCGTCTTCGAAGGCGCGCTCGAGGCGATCGACACGAAGTTCGCGGACCGGCCCCTGTTCCAGGCTCGCATGCTCCACACGCTGGCCGACACCATGCGCCGGCTCGGATTGTTGGAGCGGGCCACGGCGGCCGAGACCCGGGCGTTGAAGATCCGGCGCGACGAGCTTGGCGACGATGACCCCTCCACCCTGGAAGCCGCCAACCTCCTGGGCGTGATCCACTACCAGGGCGGACGCTACGACGAGGCCGAGAAGCTCTACCTCGACACCCTGGAGAGGCGGCGGAGCGTTCTCGGGGAGGACGATCCGGAGACCCTCGAGTCGCTCAACAACCTGGCCGGTCTGTTCTGGAGCCAGGGTCGGACCGAGGAGGCCCTACCCCTGGTGCAGCAGGTGCTGGCCAGGAATCGGCGGGTCGACGGGGAGGACAGCCTCTCCACGCTGGCCTCGAAGCGGCACCTGGCGATCCTCTACCTGGCGCTGCGCCGCTTCCGGGAGGCCGAGCCGCTCTACCTCGAGGTGCTCGAGAAGCAGCGCGAGCTGCTCGGGCCCGACGACCAGCAGACCCTGAACAGCATGAGCAGCGTGGCGACGCTCTACCAGCAGATGGGCCGGTTCGAAGAGGCCGAGCCGCTCTTCCGCGAGGTGTTGGCGACCCGGCGCCGTTCGCTCGGCGCAGAGCATCTGCTCACACTGAGGGTCGAGAACAGCCTCGGGAACCTCCTGGTCGTCATGGGGAAGTTCGACGAGGCGGAATCGCTTCTGCGCGAGGCGCTCGATGGCTACGACCGAGCGTTCCCGGAGGACAACCCGGAGAGGCTGAGCGCGATGAACAACCTCGGCGGCCTCTACGTCGACCTGGGGCGCCTCGAGGAGGCCGAGCCCCTGCTGCAGGAAGCTCTGGCCCGTCGCCTGAAGACCCTGGGAGAGGATCATCCCCACGTGGGATGGTCGTACTACTACCTCGGATGTCTGGCTGCGGCCCGCGGGAAGCGCGGGGAGGCCCTCGGCGACCTGCGCCGAGCCGTCGAGCTGGATTGGGCCGCGCCGAGGATCCGCACGGAGCCGAGCCTCGACGGCCTGCGCGGCGATCCCGAGTTCGAGGCGATCGTCCGCCAGGTGGGAGAGCGCTTGGGAGGATAGGGGGTGAGCGCTCGGCCATCCGTGGACTCCCTCCCACCCATTCAGGGACTTGTCCGCCGGTCCACCAAAGCGGGGCGGCCGCCTGGGGTCGTTCACCCGCGACGGAGCGAGCGTGGACGACTGCTACGACCACTTCGGCCGGTTGACCCGCGATGGCGAGCTCACCATCACCTACGACGCCAACGGCGCACCTCCTGCAACCCAGCCAGGCCTGGCTCCAGGCAGAGTCCACGGTGGATGCGAGCGCTTTTCTCAGTCGACGGCGACTACGAGGAGAGATTCAGCCGGACAGGCAATCACCTGGAGATCGGCTCTGAAGAGCGGGATCAGCAACGAAGCGATCCTCCTGGTGATCGTGTAATTGCCTATAAAAAAATGAACGAGCGATGCCCAGAGAAAGCTCTGCCCACCAACGCCGAGCCTTAGAAGCGCCCATCCCTCCTAAGCGCTTCGTGGGTCACCTCGACTTCGCCTACCGCGCGGTCCATGCCCTGGAGCCTGGGCCCGCTCACGGCCGCGGTGGCGGCTCCTCGCGGGCTTCGAGGTCGGCGAGGCGCCGGCGCAGCTCGACGATCTCCGCGTTCTGCTCCTGGACCAGCTCGTAGAGGCGCTGGACGGCGGCGAGGGCGACGCCGCTGGTGTCGAGGGTCGAGATCCCCTTGTCGTCCGCGCCGAGCGCGAAGGCGGCGTGGAAGTCCTCGGCCATGGGCCCGAGGTGCCGCGTCGCCTGGCCGCGGTACTGCCAGGTGGCCAGCGGCAGGTCCGCGACCTTGTCGAGGACCGCCTGGCGGTCCACCGCGTGGATCTCTTCCTTGAGCGCGCGGCTCGAGCCCTCCGTCAGCGCCCCGGAGATCGTCAGGTTGCCGGTCTGCGTCAGCCGGAACTGCACCCCCGACGTCTGCTGGTGGGAGATGATGAAGTGGTGGACCGCGGTCATCGCGAAGGAGTAGGAGTCACCGCTCGAGGTGTCGCGGAAGATGAAGAACGGCCCGCCGTTGTTGGCGAGCTCGAAGACCTGGCGGATGTCGGTCGTCGGCGACTCGTTCTGGAGCAGCAGCTTGGTCGCGTCGGTGTCGCCCCGGATGTGCAGGAGCGTCGTCGGGGTGTCGATCCCCACTCCGACCTTGCCCTCTTCGACGTAGAGCGTCCCGGTCTGGCCCCAGGCCGGAGCCCAGGCCAGCCCCAGGACGACGACGGTGATCAGGACGCGCAGGGGCTTGCTCATCGCTTTCATCTCCTCGGTGGTGGGCGCATGCAAGGGGCACGCTCGCGACGGTCTGGCATCACCTCGGCTTCACGGGGGTCCCGGCGTCACCGGGTCCGGCGGACGGGCGCTCGAGAAGTCCTTTAGACACTACCACTCCCCATCGGACCCGGCCGGTGGAACCCCCCTCGTGGGTCGGGCGAGCGGCAGGCGCTGGAGGTCGGGTTCCCGGGGCCCTACCAGAACCGGCCGCCAGCCGGCCTCGCGGACACGGACGCCACCACCTCGGCGTCGCTGGTCCTCCCCTTCCCAGCCGGCGGCGGGGCCGCCGCCCCGGTCGCCCGGCCGCCGGAGCGCCGGCCGAGGACGCCGGGCGCCCAGCGCCGGGCGGTGAGCACGATCCCCAGCCCGAGCGTCGTCAGCGTCGCGATCCACAGCCCGAGGTCGAACGAGCGCGGGTGGTAGGTGAGGCGGATCCGGTGGCGGCCGGGGGGCACCTCGAACCCGAGGAAGGCGTGGTCGGCGAAGTGCAGCGGCAGCTCCGCGCCGCGGTCGGTGCGGGCGTGCCAGCCCTTCCAGAAGGTCTGGCTGACGACGATCCAGGCCGGTTCGCCGGCGGTGACGTCGACGACCAGGTCGGGCCCGTCCTCGTGGCTCGTGACGCGGGCCTCGCCGTTGGGGTGCTCGCCCGCCGGGCCGTCGGCCTCGATCCACGCCACCTCGTGGAAGTTCCGCACCGTGGCCATCTGCTGGAGGGTGACGCCCGCAGGCTGATCGGTCGGGACGAAGCGGACCGTGCCCGGAGCGAAGGCGCGGGGGAGCGCGCGCTGGCTTTCGAAGAGGACGAGGTGCGGGCCGCGGGCCTGGGGAGTCCAGGCCCCCGAGGGTCGCTTCGAGGTCGGCGGGGTGATCAGGTACCGCGCGTTCATCAGGCGGATGAACGGCAGGTCGGGGTCGTCGACGCGGCAGTACCAGGCGAGCACCGGCTCGCACCACAACGGGTAGGTCTCGACCAGCCGGCGGTTGCCGAGGATCAGGTAGCCCCGCGGGTCTTCGAGCTCCCACAACGCCGACTGTGCAGGCATCAGCGTGGGCCCGGTGCCCACCACCCGGAAGGGCTCTCCGGCGTCGGGGAGCGCCGCGAGCTCGGGCAGGCGGGGATAGAAGAGCCGCGCCGGGAAGGTGTGGTAGAGGGCGGGCGCCGGGGCGCCGAAGCGCAGGGGGACGACGAGCAGGGCGAGCCAGGCGGTCGCCAACCGTCGCGGCCGGCGGAGCGCCAGCGCCGCGACGACGGCGAGCAGCACCGGCACCGTCATCCAGAGGACCGAGGCCCAGTGGACTTCGCTGGCCAGGCCGGCGCGGCCGAGGGCGGCGCGCCGCCAGGCCCCCGCGAGCAGCAGCACGGCGGCGCCCGCGAACAGGAACGCCTGGAGCCGGGGGCCCGGGCGTTCGAGCGCCCGCTCCATGCCCAGCGCGGCGAGCGCGGCGAGGCAGAACGTGGCAACGCCGATGAGCCGGGCGTTGAACGTGATGGAGAAGAGGGGCAGGGCGCCGACGGCGTCGGCGATGCCGGGCACGCCGACGCCGACGGCGAAGGCGAGCAGGCCGAGCCCGGCGAAGAGCCAGCGCTCCCGCCGGCGGGAGCGGAGGCCGAGGAGCGCGAGCAGCAGCGGGAGGCCCCCCAGATAGCCGTGGCTGGCGTCGAACGCCCGGCGGGGCAGGTCGGCGAGCAGCGAACGCGGCGGCGGAAAGCCTCCCCACGCCTGCGGGAAGAGGGCGCCGAGCGCGCTGCGCGCCGCTTCGCCGAAGGGGAGGGAGTGGGCGATGGTCCCACGGCGGAAGCCGAAGTCCGCGGTCTGGGGGAGCACCTCGAGGAAGGGGAGCCACACCGGCGCGGTCAAGAGTGCGGCGAGCGCCCCGGGGGCGACGCAGCGGCCGACGGCCCGCCAGCGCGGCCGCGGTGCCGCCGGCAGCTCGAAGAGCAGCGCGACGCCGGCCGCCCCCGCCACGTGGAGGACGCTCTCGGGATGGCCCCCGACCAGCGCCAGGACCCAGCCGGCCGTGGCGACGGGGATGCCGCCGCGGATCCCCCGGGCCGCTCTGCGCACCCCGAGGAGCACCAGGGGGAGCACCGCCCAGACCGACGACATCGACCAGCCGACCCAGAAGACGACGAAGGTCGACAGCATCCAGCACAGGGCGCCGGCGAGCGCCGCCGGCGGGGGCAGGTCCAGCTCCCGCAGGTACAGGAAGGCGAACAGCACGGTCTCGAAGAGGACGAAGGTGCAGCCGAAGGTCCACGCGGTGGCCAGTGGCAGCAGGAACCCGAGCCACACCTTGGGGTCGAAGGGGGCCGGCTGCGCGGCGCCGAGCAGGACGTCGCCGTTGCGCGCGAAGCGGTCGTAGAGGGGCCAGTGGCCGGTGCGCACCGCCTCGCGCACCGCCTTGCGCCAGGGGACCGACTGGGTGATCTGGTCGAGCAGGATGCCGTTCTCGTAGGCGGAGGACGGCGCGGGGAGAAGGTGTCGATCCGGCTCCAGCGGGGCCGCGGTGTAGGCGAGGTTGAGGGCGCCCCAGAACCCGCCGGTCGCCATCGCCGGGCCGGTGAGGACCAGCGGCGCCGCCGCCAGCGCCAGGGCGGCGGCCGGCGGGATCCGGCGGACCAGGCGACCGCAGAGCCAGAGGGCGACGGCGCAGCTTCCGGCGTAGACGGCGAGCAGACGGAGGGCATCCAACATGATGTTCTGCGACGGCGTACGTTCGGTGATCCCGCGGTGTCGTGCCGGCGTCCCCCCGGGCGGCGGGTACAATCCGGCGGCGGCCCGGCGGTTGGATCGGATCGACGGGAGAGATCGCCCCGGCCGGTGGCCGCCTCGAGATCGTAACAGGAGGATCCTTCATGCGGCGGACGCCGTGGTTGTTGGGGAGTGTGTGGGCCGTCGCCGCTGCGACGATCGCGACCGCCCAGGAGGGGAACGCCCCGACGCCGCCGCCGCGGGTGGCGGAGACGATCCAGGTGACGGCGACGCGGGTGCCGGAGGACGTGCTGCCGGTGCCGGCGTCGGTGACGGTGGTGACGGGGGAGGAGCTCGCCGTCCGCGGCGCCCGGGACCTGGCCTCGGCGTTGGCCCTGGTGGGTGGGGTGGCGGTGGCGCCGGGCGGCGACGGCGGGCCGGCGTCGGCCGTTCCCGAGCTGATGGGGCTACGCGAGTTCGACGCCTTTCTGCTGGTGGTCGACGGCGTGCCCTGGGGCGGCGCCTTCAACCCGGCCCTGGTCGACCCTCGACCTGACGAACGTCGACCGCATCGAGGTGCTGCGCGGCGCCGCGCCGGTGCTCTACGGGGCGACCTCGTTCGTCGGCGTCATCCACGTCATCCACCGTCCGCCGGCCGAGACCCCGCGCCAGGTGCGACGCCTGGGTCGGCGACCGCGGCTCGGGCGGCGCGGCGGCGACCCTGCGCCCTCGGCGGCGCCGGCTTCCGCCAGTCGCTGGCCGTCGACGCCGAGCGCCGGGGGCTGGCCGACGACCGGGCCGGCTTCGATCGCGCCCACGCGCTGTGGAGCGCGGTCGGCGAGGTCGGCGGCGGGCACGTTGCGCCTGGCGCTCGACGTCGCCGCCGTGCGCCAGGACCCGACCAGCCCGCACCCGCGCGAGGGCCGGGTGCTGTCGCCGGACTGGTGCCGCTCGACGCCAACCACAACCCGCGCGACGCCAAGCATCGACGAGGACCGCCTCCACTGCTGGCCGCCTACGACCACGCCCTGGGGCCCGGGGCCTGGACGCACCACGCGTGGCGGTCAGCGCCACGCAGCGCGACAGTCGGTGCGCGGCTTCCTGCGCGAGGAGCTCGACGTGCCGCCGGGGGAGTCGAACGCCGACGGCTTCCGCCAGGACTTCGACGGCACCGACCTGTTACTTCGACACGCCACCTGGCGTGGCAGCCGGCCGCCGGCCTGTCGCTGGTCGCCGGCGTCGACCTGCTGGCCGGCAAGGGGCGAGGCGGAGAGCGAGAACTTCGAGTACCACGTCGCGCCTCGACGGCTCCGGCGCGCCGGCGAGCGGCGGGATCCACATCGACGAGCGGCCCGAGCTCGAGGACGAGCGGGCCTTCGCCGGCGCGTACGCGCAGGCGCTGTGGACGCCGGCGCCGCGCTGGACGCTGGACGCCGGGCTGCGCCTCAACCACACCCACGAGAAGCAGGAGGGGGAGGTCGAGGGCGAGGACGGCGACGAGGCGGCCCGCGACGAGCGCACCGACACCCGCCTGTCGGGCGGCGTCGGCGCCAGCTTCCTCGCCTGGCGCGGCGACCGCGAGGCGGTCTGGCTCTTCGCCCACTGCAAGGACGCCTTCAAGCCGGCGGCGGTCGACTTCGGTCCCGAGGCCGGAGGGCGAGATCCTCGACCCCGAGACGGCGCAGACGGTCGAGGCCGGCGTCAAGGGCGCCCACGACGGCGGCCGGCTGAGCTGGCAGGCCGAGCGCGTTCCGCATGGACTTCGACAACCTGGTGGTGGCGCGCACCGTCGACGGCCTGCCGTCGCTCGAGAACGCCGGCGAGCAGCGCTTCGAGGGCGTCGAGGTCGAGGGACGCTGGCGGCTCGCGCGAAGGGCTGGCGCGTCGAGGGTTCCTACGCCTGGCACGCGGCGAAGTTCCGCGACTACGTGCGCCGAGTTCGACGGCGTGCCGACCCAGCTCGCCGGCAACCGCCTGGAGATGTCGCCGGACCAGCTCGGCCGCCCTCGGCCTCACCTGGGCGCCGCCGCGCGGCTGGCGGGCCTGGGCCGGCGGCCAACTACGTCGGCGAGCGCTACCTCGACAAGCGCAACCGCGCCCTCGCCGGCGCCTACACCACGCTCGCGGCCGGCCTCGGCTACCGCTTCGAGAGCCTGCGAGGTGCGCCTCGACGGCGACAACCTCAGCGACGAGCGTCCGCCGGTGGCCGAGAGCGAGCTGGGCGAGGCCTCAGTACTACCGGCTGCCGGCGCGCCGCCTACGGGCCGGCGTCACCTGGCGGTTCTGAGCGCCGCGGCGGGGGCGGCGGCGCGCTGCCGCCGTCCGCGTCCGGCGCCGGCGCCGGACCCGGGATGAGGAGGCGGTCGAGGTCGGCCGCCGAGCGCAGCCGGTTGAGGTCCACGACCGGCGCGATCTCCGGCAGGTCGACGTTGTCGCGCCACTGCCACAGGTGCCAGACGTCCCAGCCCTCCGGCACCTGCGGCGCCTCCACGCCGTACTCGGCGATCCACAGCGGGTAGTCGCCGAAGTCGCCCGACATGTGGTTCTTCCAGAAGGTGGGCCCGGTGTAGATGATCGGCTTGACGCCGAGCTCGGCCTCGACCACCTCGAGGAACTTGCGCAGCCGCTCGGGGAGGTCGGGCGGCGCGGGACCGTAGAGCTTCTCGATGTCGACCACCGGCGCCAGGTCGCCGGGCTCGAACAGCACGTGGGCGAGGAAGTGGTGGGCCTGCTCCACCGGGTCGTCCGCCGAGCTGAAGAAGTGGTAGGCGCCGCGGACCAGCCCCGCCTGTCGCATGCGCTCCCAGTGGGTGGCCAGGAAGGGGTCGGTGAAGTCGTTGCCCGCCGTCGCCAGGGTGAGGGCGAAGCGGTGCCCGTGGGCGGCGGCCGCGGACCAGTCCACCTTGCCGCTGTGGTAGGAGACGTCGACCCCGCTCACCGTACCGTCGGCAGCCGCCACCGCGAGGGCGGGCGGGGGCCGCGGCAGCTCGGCGCGGCGCCCCTGCCAGGGCACCGGCAGGGGCCGCTCCTCGACGGTGCCGTCGCCGAGCTGACCCACCTCGTTGCTCCCCCAGCAGAGGATGTCGCCGGAGGCGGTCTCGGCACAGGCGTGGTTGCCGGCCACCGCCAGCCGGACGACGCCCCGGCCCAGCCCCTGCACCGGGTGCGGCCCGATCGCCGCCGCCTCGGGGGCCATCCGCTCCTCGCGCCCGGTGCCGAGCTCGCCGAGCTCGTTCGAGCCCCAGCACTCCACCGAGCCGCCGGCGACCAGCGCGCAGGTGAACGAGAAGCCGGCCTCGACCGCGGTCGCCGGGCCGGAGAGGCCGGCGACGCGGACCGGCGAGGTGCGCCGCGTCCGGGTGCCGTCGCCGAGCTGGCCGAAGCGGTTGTCGCCCCAGCAGGCGACGCCGCCGTCCTCGAGCCGGGCGCAGGTGTGGTAGGCGCCGGCCGACACCTCGGTGACCTTCGCCGGCAGCCGCGCCACCGCCACCGGCGTGCTCGCATCGACCGCCTTGCCCTGGCCGAGCTGCCCCGCGGAGCCGTCGCCCCAGCAGGCGACGCCGCCGTCGCGGCCCAGGGCGCAGGTGTGGAACCCCCCGGCCGAGAGCGCCGCCGCCGGGCCGGGGAGCGCTTCGACGGCGGCGGGCGCGGGACCCTCCGCCGCGCGGCCGAGCTGGTCGAGCGTGTCCTCCCCCCAACAGACGACCCCGCCCTCCGCGGTCAGGCCGCAGGTGTGGATCCAGCCGGCGTCGAGCGCCACCAGGCGGGGCAGCCCGGGCACGGGCGCCGGCGTGGGCCGGCAGGCGTGGCCGCGGCGGCGCTCGAGATCGGCGCTGGCGGGGAGGCCGAGCTGGCCGAGCTCGTCGTCGCCCCAGCACAGGACGGCGCCGTCGGCGGCCAGCAGGCAGCCGTGGCGGAGGCCGAAGGTCAGGTCGCGGGCCTCGGCCAGGGGCGACAGGTCGGCCGGGACCTGGAACGCCTCCTCGCCGGCACAGACGCAGGCGGGCTCCGGCCCCGTGACGCAGGTGATCTGCGACCCCAGGGCGATCAGCCGCGGCGGCGGCGCGGCCGCCTTCTCCTGGGCGCGCGCCGGGCCGACCCCGGCCAGCACGGCGGCGAGCGCCAGCGGGGCGAGGCCCGCCCGGACGGTGCGGGGACCACGGCGCGAGCGGGGGGCGCGGCGCGGCACGGCAGGCCTCAGAAGGGGTTGGTGGCGAAGACCGACAGCTCGGGGACGAAGCCGCGGTCGTCCATCTCGAGGACGCCGACCACGGCGGCGCCGATCTCCTCCGGGCGCAGCTTCTTGGGCGAGGCCTCCTGTGCGCGGCCCACCTTGCCGAAGAAGCCGGTCTGCACCTCGCTCGGGTTGATCAGGAAGACCCGCACGTCGTGCCGCCGCAACTCGTCGCGCCAGCACTCGGTCATGCCGCGCAGCGCGAACTTCGACGACGCGTAGGCGGTGCCGCCGCGGCCGCCGCGCAGCCCGGAGGTCGAGGCGATGTTGACCAGGTTGCCCGACCCCTGGCGGAGGAACTGCCGGGCCGCTTCGCGCGCCATCAGGAAGGCGCCGAAGACGTTGGTCCGGTAGACCGCTTCGAGGTCGGCGAGCTCCGTGTCGACGAGGGGCGCGAAGCGGCCGAAGCCCGCGTTGTTGACCAGGATGTCGAGGCGGCCGTGGCGCTCCACGAAGTCCGCGACGGTGCGCACCGCGTCGGCCTCCACGCCGACGTCCCCCTGCAGGTATCCGGCTCCGAGCTCCTCGGCGGCGCGGCGCAGCGGCTCGAGCCGCCGGCCGGTGAGCACGACGTCGCAGCCGCGCCCGACCAGCGCCGCCGCGATGCCGCGTCCGATCCCCTCGCTGCCTCCGGTGACCAACGCCTTGGCGCCTGCGAGCTCCATGTCCGTTCCTCCTCGCCGATGGTGTATCACACGCGAGCGTCCCCGGCGACGCCGCAGCGCGGCAGCCGGATGACGCGCCTTGACATTTTTGACGCACTGCGGCATACTGCGTTCGACGGGCGAGGTCCAAGCAGGCGATGGCGCCCGCAGGTCTTACGCCGCAACCCAACTCCCGCCCCTGCCGCGATGCGGCGGACGGGCCGGAGACAGGAGGAACCCGATGCAACTGATCAACATGGATGTCAACGAGCAGGTCAAGAAGCTCGAGGGCAACGTGCGCACCTCGGCGCACAACGTCTGGCTCGCCAGCCTCGGCGCCGTCTCCCTGGCCGAGGAGGAGGGGCGCGACCTCCTCGAGAACCTGATCGCCCGTGGCCGCACCTTCGAGGGCCGGGGCCGCAAGGAGGTCGACAAGGCGGTGCGCGAGATGGACAAGGCGCGCGGCCGCGTCACCAAGGGCGTCGAGGACCTCGCCGAGCTGGTGGACCGCCGGGTCGCCGCCGTGCTGCACCGGATGGGCATCCCCACCCGCGACGAGATCCAGACCCTGACCCGCCGCGTCGAGGAGCTGACGCACCGCGTCCTGACGCGCGGCGAGAAGGTCGCCGCGACCGCCGAGCGCAAGGTCTACCACGTGGTCTGGGCCGACGAGCAGTGGAAGGTGGAGGCCGAGGGCGCCAGCCGCGCCACCAGCACCCACGCCACCAAGGACGAGGCGGTCAGCGCCGCCCGCGAGCTGGCCCAGGGGCAGGTTCCCAGCCAGATGGTGATCCACCGCATGGACGGGACGGTGCAGACCCAGACCACCTACGACGAGCCGCTGGTGTCGTAGGCGTCGACGTCGGCGCGGGCCCGGAGCGACCCTGCGCCGCCCGGGACCCGCCAGGGGCCCCCGCGAGCCGTTCCCCTCGACGGCTCCGGGGGTCTTTTTCGTTGGTTGCCGACCGCGGCCGGCCGGGCACCTCAGCCGGCGTCGGCGCGGCCGGCGAGCTCGTCGACCCGGTCGCGGGCGCCCTGCAACGCCACCCGCTGCAGGTAGAGCTCCATCCCCACCAGGCCGCCGAGCTCGGCACCGCCGCCGGCGCGGCCGGGGCCGCCGTGGAGGGTCTGCGGCAGCGCGATCCCCGATCCCGGGGCCTCTTCCGCCGAGCCCTGGGAGCCCAGGTAGACGCGACCGGTCGTGGCGGCGGCGCCGGCGAGGAAGTCGGCGGTCCACGCCACGTCGTCGGCGTAGACCGAGGTGACCAGGGTGCCGCCCCCGAGCGCCACGATCTCCGCCGCGTCCGCGGCCGTGCCGTCGTAGGGGAGCAGCGTCGCCACCGGGGCGAAGACCTCGCGGTCGTGGACGGCTGTCGCCTCGCGCGCCCGGTCCGCGCGCAAGAGGGTGGGGGCGAGGAAGAAGCCCCTGCCGGCCGGCGCGCCGGCGCCGTCGGTGCGCCGGCCCGCGCCGTGGACGAGGCGCGCCACCGCGGCGAGCTCGGCGACGCCCGCGATGCTGTCGGCGAGCTGGTCGGCGGTGGCGAGCGGTCCCATGGTCACGCTCGCGTCGGCGGGATCGCCGGTGACCACCTCGGCGAGCCGCGCCGCCAGGGCGGCCTCGACCTCGTCGGTGCGCTCCGCCGGCACCAGGATGCGCCGCACCGCGGTGCACTTCTGGCCCGACTTCTGGGTCATCTCGCGGACCACGTCGCGCAGGAAGAGCTCGAAGGTGGCGCCGGCGGCCCCGGGCGCCAGCACGGCGGCGTTGAGGCTGTCGGCCTCGACGTTGACGCGGGTGGCGGCGGCGAGCAGGGGGTCGCGACCGCGCAGCGCGCGGGCGGTGTCGGCCGAGCCGGTGAAGGCGAGGACGTCCTGCGGCCCCAGCCGGTCGAGCAGGTCGCCGGTGCCGCCGCAGACGAGCTGCAGGGCGCCCTCCGGCAGCAGCGGCCAGCACCAGCTCGACGGTCCGCGCCGCCACCCAGCGCGGTGGCGGTGGCGGGCTTGACCACCAGCGGCACGCCGGCGAGCAGCGCGCAGGCGGCCTTCTCGGCGAAGCCCCAGGCGGGGAAGTTGAAGGCGTTGATCGCCACCGCCACGCCGTGGCGCGGGACGAGGACGTGCTGGCCCCAGAAGCCCTCGCTGCGGGCGAGCTGGACGCCGTCGCCGTCGGCGAGCAGGTCGGCGCTCGCCGAGGCGCCGGCCGAAGCCCGCGTACCAGGAGAGGGTGCCCGAGGCGCCGTCGACGTCGAAGGCGCCGTCGGGGCGCGTGGTGCCGGTGTTGCGCCGCGACAGCTCGAGCAGCTCGTCGCGGTTCTCGCGCAGCGTCCGGCCCATCTCCTTGAGCAGGCCGGCGCGCTGCGCGAAGGTGAGCGCGCGCAGCGCCGGGCCGCCGCGCCGGCGGGCGTGCTCGACGACGGCGCCGAAGTCGATCCCCGCCGACGAGGCGCGGGCGATCGGCTCCTCGGTCGACGGGTCGACCAGCGGCACGAAGTCGCGATCGGCGGTGTGCCAGCGGCCGGCGACGTAGCTGCGCAGCGTCTGCATCCGCTCCTCCTCTGGGGCCGTCAGTCCATCCGCAGGACGGCCTCGATGCGCTCGAGCGCCCAGTCGACCTCGTCGCGGGTGATCACCAGCGGCGGGGCGATGCGGATGACGTTCTCGTGGGTCTCCTTGCACAGCAGGCCGCGGCGCTGCAGCTCCTCGCAGAAGCGGCGGGCGCCGCCGGCGGCGGCGGTCAGCTCGATGCCGATCCACAGGCCGCGGCCACGGACCTCGGCGACGTGCGGCGAGTCGATCGCCCGCAGCCGCTCGATCATGTCGGCGCCGAGACGCGCCGAGTTCTCCACCATCCCCTCCTCGACGAGGACCCGCAGAGCCTCGCGCGCCACGGCGGCGCCGACCGGGTTGCCGCCGTAGGTCGAGCCGTGGTCGCCGGGGTGGAAGACCCCCATCACCTCGTCGTCGGCGAGGACCGCCGACACCGGGTAGAGCCCGCCGGAGAGCGCCTTGCCGACGATCACCACGTCCGGCCGGATCCCCTCGTGCTCGTAGGCGAAGAGCTTGCCGGTCCGCCCCAGGCCCGATTGGATCTCGTCGAGCATCAGCAGCGCGCCGTGCTCGCGGGTCAGCTCGCGCAGGCGCGCCAGGTAGCCGGCCGGCGGCACGATGATGCCGCCCTCGCCCTGGATCGGCTCGACCAGCACGGCGGCGGTGTTCGGGCCGAGGGCGGCGGCCACCGCGTCGGCGTCCCCGTAGGGCAGCCGGCGGAAGCCGGGGGTGAAGGGGCCGAAGCCGCTGCGGTACTGCTCCTCGCTGGAGAACCCCACGATGGTGGTGGTGCGGCCGTGGAAGTTGTGCTCGAAGACCAGGATCTCGGCGGCGTCCGCGGGCACCCCCTTGACCGTGTAGGCCCACTTGCGGGCCGCCTTGATGGCGGTCTCGACCGCCTCCGCCCCGGTGTTCATCGGCAGGACGCGGGCGAAGCCGGTCAGCTCGCACAGCTCGCGGTAGAACAGGCCGAGCTGGTCGTTGCGGAAGGCGCGCGAGGTCAGGGCCACCCGGCCCGCCTGATCGGCGAGGGCGGCGACGATGCGCGGGTGGCAGTGGCCCTGGTTGACCGCCGAGTACGAAGCCAGGCAGTCCATGTAGCGGTTGCCGTCGACGTCCCAGACCCAGACCCCGGCGGCCCGCTGGATCACCACGTCCAGCGGGTGGTAGTTGTGGGCGCCGAAGCGCTCTTCGAGCTCGATGAATTCGGTGGTGGTGCGGGGCGCGGCGGGGCGCGCGTCGATCTCGGCGGTGGTCATGGTCCCTCTCCGTGCAGGAAATCCGGTCGTGGCGGCCCCGGAGGAGCGAGCGAACCGGGGGCGGCGGCGGGAAGGCCGCAGGGGCCTTGTATCACAGGGGCGAGGGAGGAGACCAGCGGTGCCGAAAGGGCGCCCGCCGCCGGCCGCGGCTCGCCGCAATCGAGCAAGTAGACAAATTTCTCCTTCTCTGTCCACCGATGCGCCCCGCGCGGCACTCTTGCAGTGAAGGCGAAAGGCCGGCCGCTCTTTTTCCTGGCCGGCGTGATCTCTCACCAGGAGGAACATCCGATGCGGTCAAGAAGTGTGGTGCGCTGTCTCCTTGCGCTCGCCGTCGTCCTGCTGTCCACCCTGCCCCTCACCGCCGCCGCGGCGCCGGCCGCGTCGCGGGCCGACCAGACCGCCGGTCACGCCGTCGGCGACTGGTGGTCGGCGCTCGCCCACGGTTGCGACGAGCTCCTGGCCTGGCTCGGCGTGGGCGGCGGCCCCGCCGCCGCCGGCGCCGCGTCGGGCGTCGCCCCGACGCCGACGGCGCCCAGCGGTCCGGGGACGACCCGGCTCGCCCCGACCGACGGCACCGACGTGAGCACGGGGAGCCCGGAGACCGGCGACTCCGGTCCCTGGATCGACCCGGACGGCTAGAGCCGGATCTCTCCGTACGACGGTCCTGCCGCAGGCGCGGAGACGGCCGCGCCTGCGGCGTCGCGCCCCGACGGGCTTCTGCGTTGCGGAGCCGTCCGCGAGGCGGTGCGCGCCGACCTCGCGGCGCCGCCTCGGGGCGGGCGGCCGCGGACCCGTAGAATCGTCGCGCGATGACGACGCCGGACCGCGGCACCCCTTCCCGCTACGCCTGGCTGTCGATCGCCGCCGCGGTCGCCACCATGGCGCTGAAGACGGTGGCGTGGCTGCTGACCGACTCGGTGGGCCTGTTCGCGGACGCGCTCGAGTCGCTGGTCAACCTGTCGGCCGGCGTCCTGGCGTTGCTCGTCCTGCGGGTCGCCGAGCGGCCGCCGGACGAGGAGCACCTCTACGGCCACGAGAAGGCCGAGTACTTCTCGAGCGGCGTCGAGGGCACGCTGATCATGGTGGCCGCCGGCTCGGTGGCGTTCAGCGCCGTGCGGCGCCTGCTCGCGCCGCGGCCGGTGGAGCAGCTCGGCCTCGGGCTCACCCTGCTGGTGGTGGCGGCGCTGGTCAACCTGGCGGTGGCGCTGGTGCTGCTCGCCGCCGGCCGCCGGCTGCGCTCGATCACCCTGCGCGCCAACGCCCAGCACCTGCTGACCGACGTGTGGACCTCGGCCGGGGTCCTGGTCGGGCTCGGGCTGGTGGCGACGACCGGCCTCCAGGTCCTCGACCCGGTGGTGGCGCTGGCGGTGGCGGCGCAGATCGCCTGGACCGGGCTGGGGCTGGTGCGCACCTCGGTGGAGGGCCTGATGGACCGGGCGCTGCCCGGCGCCGACGTGCGGGTGGTCGAGGAGGTCCTCGCCGCCCACAGCGGCGGCGGTGCCGAGCAGGTGCGGTACCACGCCCTGCGCACCCGCCGGGCCGGCGCCCGCTCGTTCGTCTCCTTCCACGTCCAGGTGCCGGGGAGCTGGTCGGTGCAGCGCGGTCACGACCTGCTCGAGAGCCTCGAGGAGGAGGTCCGCGCCCGGCTGCCGGCGGCGGCGGTCTTCACCCACCTCGAGCCGCTCGAGGACCCCCGCTCGTACGACGATCAGGCGCTCGACCGGCCGCGCGGCCGGCGCGATCTGGACCGTTTGCCGTAACCGTCTGGCCGTGCGATACTTGGCGCCGGAGGGTGCGCGGTCGCGGCCCTCCTCTTCCAACGCGGCGGCGCCGGCCGAGGCCGGTTCCCCGCTCCCGATGCCCGGCTGCGCTCCAGCTCCCGCCCACCGCGGGGCGGCCGGGCGGTCCGAGGCCTTGTTGCGATGAGCTTTGACTCCTTTGCCATCGATCCCGCCCTGCTCGCCGGTGTGCGCGACCTGGGTTTCGAGCAGCCGACCGACATCCAGCAGGACGCCATCCCGTGGGCCCTGGAGGGCCGCGACGTGCTCGCCTGCGCGATGACCGGGAGCGGCAAGACGGCCGCCTTCGGGCTGCCCATCCTGCAGCGTCTCCTGGCCCGCGAGCGCGGCACGACCCGGGCCCTGATCCTCTCGCCCACGCGCGAGCTGGCGCTGCAGATCGACGAGCACCTGCACCTGCTCGGCACCCACACCCCGGTGGGTGTGGCCACCATCTTCGGCGGCGTCGCCTACGAGTCGCAGGAGCGGGCCTTCCGCGAGGGCGTGGACATCCTGGTGGCGACGCCGGGCCGGCTGCTCGACCATCTCCGCAGGCCCTACGCGCGGCTCGACGGGGTCGAGGTGCTGGTCCTCGACGAGGCCGACCGCATGCTGGACATGGGCTTCATCCCCGACGTCCGCCGCATCCTGCGCCAGGTGCCGCGGGAACGGCAGACGATGCTCTTCTCGGCGACGCTGCCGTCGCCGATCGTGCGGCTGTCCAACGAGATGCTGGTCGACCCGGTGACCATCAACCTCGAGCGCCGCGCGATCCCGGCCGAGGGCGTCCGCCAGGCGGTGTACCCGGTGCGCCACGAGCTCAAGCCGGCGCTGCTGCTGCACCTGCTCGGCAAGCACGCGGTGGAGAGCGCCCTGGTGTTCACCCGCACCCGCGAGCGCGCCGACCTGGTGGGGGAGTACCTGCGCCGGGCCGGGATCGCGGTGGCGGTGATCCACGGCGACCGCAGCCAGCAGCACCGCACCCGGGCGATGGAGGGCTTCAAGAAGGGGCGTCACCGGGTGCTGGTCGCGACCGACGTGGCGGCCCGCGGCATCGACGTCGAGGAGCTGTCGCACGTCATCAACCTCGACGTCCCGAACCAGCCCGACGACTACATCCACCGGGTGGGGCGGACCGCGCGTGCCGGCGCCACGGGGGACGCCTGGACCTTCGTGGCGGCGCGCGAGCTCGCCGACCTCCACCTGATCGAGAAGTCGATCGGCCAGAAGATCGAGCGCATCCGCCTCCAGGATTTCGACTACTCGCGCAGCGCGGCGCTGGCCTCGCCGCCGCCGGTCCCCGCGATCGACGCGGCGACCGACGACGAGGAGGAGGCGGAGATCGAGGTGGCGACGGCGGAGCCCGGCGACGAGCCGCCGGCGGTCGAGGCCGCCGGTACCGAGCCGGATGCGGAGGGGGCGGCCGCCGAGGGGGAGCCGGAGAGCGCGGAGGACGAGGGGCTCGAGCCGGCGGTGCCCGCGGCCGCGGCCGCCGCCTCCGCAGGGGACGAGGAGGCGGACGACGCGACCGCGACCCCGGCGGTGACCGAGGCCGGACCGGAGGGCGAGGGCGAGGAGGCGCCGCTGCACTCCGGCGGGCTCGGCGGCGGGCTGCTGCGCTGGTTCTGGCAGCCTACGGCGGAGAGCGCGGCAGCGGGGGAGGGGTCCCCCGCGGCTCCCGAGGACGACGGGGAGCCGCCGACGGAGCCGGTGGAGGCGACGGAGGCGACGGAGGAGGGAGCGGACGCCCCGGCGACCGCGGCTGCGCGGTCGCGGAGCCGGCGCCCGCGGCGGGCCGCCGCGGCGACGAAGGAAGCCCGGGCGACCCCCGGCGACGACGCGGAGCCCGCCGCTCGACCCCGGCGTCCGGCGGCGCGCCGGGGACGTTCGGCGGCGCGGCGCGCGACCGGTGACGGACCGTGGTGGGAGCGCGACGCGGACGAGATCCCGGAACCCGCCACGGCGGCGATCGAAGACGAGCTCGACGAGGAGCCCGCCGACGAGGAGGCCGTCGACGAACCGGTCGCAGAGCCGGTCGCGAGACCGGCCGCCCGGGCGGCGGCGAAGGCCGCCCCGCGGCGGCCGCGGCGGCCGGCGCCGGAGGACGAGGAGGAGCGGGCTTCCGGGGCCGGTGGCGCGGCCGAGGCGGCGGCCGAGGGCCGGGGCTCCGGTCCGCGGGACGAGCGGCTGGCGCGGTTCGCGCGCCTGCGGGCGCGCCGCGAAGGCGACCGTCTCACCCGGGACGTCGCGGCGCTCGACGACGAGGAGACGGAGCGACTGCGGGCGGTGGCGCGCCGCGGCGGCCGGGGACCGTCGCGGCGGTCGGGTGCCGGTCGCGCGCCGGCGGCAGCGCAGCCGGCGCGCCGGGAGAGTGTCCGTCGGGACACGGAGCCGGCCCCGCGCCGGGAGAGTGTCCGTCGGGACGCGGAGCCGGCGCCGCGCCGGGAGGACCGTCCCGCGGAGCGCCCGCCGGCCTCCCGTCGGCGTGGCGGCGAACGGCCGGACGGCGAGCGGGCCCCCGACGCCGCCCGGCGTGGCGCACCGCCGGCGGCGCAGGCGGACGCCCCACCGCCCGGCCGCTCCGCCGCCCTGGAGCGTTTCGCCGCCCTGCGGGCGCGCCGCGGCAAGGGACGGGGAGCCGAGGACGATTAGGGGTCGTCGCGGCACCGGCGGAGCGATCGCCGGAAGGACGGTGCCGGGCCGCGGGATCCGGCGATGAGCCGCCGGTCGCGGATCGCGCTCGCCGTCGCGCTGGTGGCCGTGGCGGCGGCGGTCTGGGGCTGGCTCCTGTGGTCGCGGCGCCCCGCCCGCCCGGCGCCACCGCCCGCGGTGGCCGTCCCGCCGCCACCGCCCCCGGACCGCCTCGATCTGTCGCCGGCCGGCTTCGCCGACCTGCCGGGCTGGGAGGCGGACGACCCGTCCGCCGCCCTCGCCGCCTTCCGCCGCTCCTGCGGCGTGCTGACCGCCCTCCCGGCGGAACAGGCCCTGGGGGCGCCCTACGCCGGCACGGCGGGGGGCTGGGGGCCGGTCTGTGCGGCGGCGGACCGGGTCGCCTCCGGTAGCGCGGCGGCGCGCGCCTTCTTCTCCCGCCGCTTCGTGCCGTTCGCGGCCAGCAACCACGGCGAGACCGAGGGCATGTTCACCGGCTACTACGAGCCGACACTGGACGGCAGCCGCCGCCGGCACGGCGCCTACCGCATCCCGCTCTACGGCCGGCCGCCCGAGCTGGTCAGCGTCGATCTCGGCCAGTTCCGCGACGACCTGACGGGACGGCGGATCGCCGGGCGGGTGCGCGACGGCCGCCTGGTGCCGTTCCCCGACCGCCGGGAGATCGAGGGCGGGGCGCTGGCGGGGCGCGGCCTCGAGGTGGTGTGGGTCGACGACGCGGTCGACGCCTTCTTCCTGCAGATCCAGGGCTCCGGGGTGGTGCGGCTCGACGACGGCGGCGAGCTGCGGGTGGGCTACGCGGCGCAG
This sequence comes from uncultured Acidobacteriota bacterium, assembly GCA_963843275.1. Taxonomy (GTDB): domain Bacteria; phylum Acidobacteriota; class Thermoanaerobaculia; order Multivoradales; family JBCCEF01; genus CAWJJM01. The sequence goes on from CAWJJM010000012.1 coordinate 394,442, forward strand.
AACGGCCAGCCCTACCGGGCGATCGGGGCGGTGCTGGTCGAGGCGGGGGAGCTCACCCGCGAGGAGGTCTCGATGCAGTCGATCCGGGCCTGGCTCGAGAGCCATCCGGAGCGCGCCGCCGAGATCATGGCGGCCAACCCGTCCTACGTGTTCTTCCGCCGCCTGCGCACCGGCGGGCCGGTCGGGGCCCAGGGCGTGGTGCTGACGCCGGAGCGCTCGCTGGCGGTCGACGGCGCGTTCCACGCTCTCGGCGTCCCCATGTGGTGGGCCGGCACGGCGCCGGCGGCGGACGCGAGGACGCCGGACCGGCCGCTGCGCCGGCTTCTGGTCGCCCAGGACACCGGCGGGGCCATCCGCGGCCCGGTCCGCGGCGACGTCTTCTGGGGACCGGGCGACGCAGCCGAGGAGATCGCCGGCCGGATGAAGCACCCCGGGCGCCTGTGGGTTCTCCTGCCCCGGGAGGTGGCGGCGCGCGGCGCCGCCGCGCCGGCCGGCACGGCGGGGGCCGCGGCCGCGAGCGGCCCGCCGCGCTGAGGCCGGCCCGGGACCGCTCCTCGCGGCGCCGGCGCAGGCCGTCCTCGCGGCTGCCGGTCACCCGGTAGACGCCGGTCCCGTCGCCCGCGGCGCTGCGGAAGTCGACGTCGGAACCGCCGCGCGGGGCGTCGCGCAGGGCGTCGACGATCTGGGGTGGCACATGGCGTGTTACGCCCCGTTCACGCCTTTCCGTGGTATCGTCGGGCGATGCGCCGAGCGGATCGCGACGCCCCGTGGGGCGCCGGACGTCCCCGGGGGCGGGGGGCGGCCGGCAACCCGGCCAACCGCTTCGAGACCCTGGTGGTCACCTCGGAGGAGCCGCCGCCGGACCGGGTCGAGACGCGCTACCTGCGCGACACCGCGCGCTCGGTGATCGCGCGCAACGACAGCCCCGACATCCCCTTCGCCGCCTCGATCAACCCCTACCGCGGCTGTGAGCACGGCTGCAGCTACTGCTACGCGCGGCCGTTCCACGAATACCTCGGCTTCTCGGCCGGCCTCGACTTCGAGACCCGCATCCTGGTCAAGGAGGACGCGCCGGAGCTGCTGCGCCGCGAGCTCGGGGCGCCCTCGTGGCGACCGCAGACGCTGGCGCTCAGCGGGGTCACCGACCCGTACCAGCCGATCGAGCGACGACTCGGCATCACCCGCCGCTGCCTGGAGGTGTGCGCCGAGCTGCGCCAGCCGGTGGGGGTGATCACCAAGAGCGCGCTGGTCACCCGCGACCTCGATCTGCTCGCCGAGCTGGCGCGGCACCGGGCGGCGCGGGTGTCGCTGTCGGTCACCACGCTGGACGTCGAGCTGGCGCGGCGCCTCGAGCCGCGCGCCTCGGCCCCGCGCGAGCGGTTGCGCGCCATCGCGGCGCTCGCGGCCGCCGGCGTCCCCACCGGGGTGATGGTGGCGCCGGTCGTTCCCGGGCTCACCGACCACGAGATCCCGGCGCTGCTGGCCGCCGCCGCCGAGGCCGGGGCGACCACCGCGGGGTACATCCCGGTGCGTCTGCCGGGCGTCGTCAAGGAGGTGTTCGCCGGCTGGCTCGCCGAGCACTTCCCGGACCGCGCCGAGAAGGTGTTGGCGCGGATCCGGGAGCTGCGCGGCGGACGTCTCGACGATCCCCGCTTCGGGCACCGGATGCGCGGCGCCGGCGTCTTCGCCGACCAGATCGCCGCGCTCTTCGCCACCGCCCGCCGGCGCCACGGCCTCGAGCGGCGCGGCGAGCCGCTGTCGGTGGCGGCCTTCCGCCGGCCCGGGGGCACCCAGCTCGCGCTGTTCGGGGGCGCCGGCGAGCCGTGAGCCGCTCCGGCGGCCGGCCGCTCGATCCGCCGGTGCGGGAGGTGCTCGAGTTGTTCTTCCGTTGCGACCTCGGTGCGGTGCGGCTGCACGCCGGCGGCGGCGCCCGCGCCGTGGCTCGCGGGCTCGGCGCCGCGGCGGTGACCTTCGGTGAGCGGGTGCTGTTCTCGGCGGGCGCCTGGCCCGCGGTGGCGCGGCGGGAGCCGCGCGGCGTGGCGCTCGTGGCGCACGAGGTGGTCCACGTCCTCCAGTACCGCCGCCTCGGGTGGTGGCGGATGCTGCTGAGCTACGTCGGCGGCTACCTCGCCGGGCGCGTGCAGGGCCGGACCCACGCGGCGAGCTACCGCCGGCTGCCCGCCGAGCGCGAGGCCTTCGCCCGCGGCCGCGCGCTGGCCGAGCTGCTGGCCGGCCAGCCGGCGCTGGCGGCGGCGGTGCTGCGGGGCGGGGCGCTCACCGCGGCGCAGCGGGTGGCCGTCGCCCGAGCGGGCGACGCGGCGCCGGGCGGGGCGGACGGCACGGGCGCCGGCCGTATACTGCGGACGTGACGACGGCGAGCGAAGGCGGCGGGCTGAGCGGGCGGCAGCGCCGGTGGCTGCGCGGGCGGGCGCACGCGCTCAAGCCGGTGGTGCAGCTCGGCAAGGAGGGGTTGACCGCACCGGTCCTGGCGGCGGTGGACGACGCCCTCGAGGCGCACGAGCTGATCAAGGTGCGCCTGGTCGGCGACCGCGACGAGCGCGAGGCGCTGGCCGCCGACATCGCGGACCGCACGGGAGCGGAGGCGGTCGGCCTGACCGGCCGGGTGGCGGTGCTGTTCCGCCGCCATCCCGATCCCGAGCGGCGGCGGGTGCCGCTGCCCTCGACCCGTTGAGGTGCCGGCCCGCGGCCGTCAGGGTGCGGCGCTTGCAGGCGGCGCGGGTGTGGATCCGACGGACTCCCAGGTCGTCGTGCTGCTCAACCCCGGCGCGGCCCGCGCCCGGCGCCGCGGGCTGCACGCCGCCGAGCTGGCGGCGTTCCTCGCCGCCCGTGGTGTCGCCGCCCGGGTCGAGGAGGTCGGCGACGACGTCGCCGCGGCGGCCCGGCGCGCCGTGGCGGGCGGTCCCGACCTCCTGGTGGCGGCGGGCGGCGACGGCACGGTCAGCGCGGTCGCGGGGGCGGTGGCGGGGTCGAGGACACGGCTCGGCGTGCTCCCCCTCGGCGGCTTCGACCACTTCGCCTCCGACCTCGGCGTCCCCCGTGACCTCGAGGCGGCGGCCGACGTGCTCGCGACCGGCGTCCCCCGCCGGCTCGACCTGGTGGAGGTGGGGGGGCGGCCGATGGTCAACAACTCGATCCTCGGGTTCTACCCGCGGGCGGTGCGCCGCCGCGCCGGTCGGGGCGGCGGGCGGCTCGCCAAGGCGCTGCGCACCCTGGCCGCGGTGGTGCCGACGCTGCGCCACCCGCCGTTCCTCCGCCTCCGCCTGCACGCCGACGGCGTCGAGCGCGTCCGCACCTCGCCGTTCCTCTTCGTGGGCAACAACGAGTACCGCATGAACCTGCTGACCTTCGCCGCCCGGCCCCGGATCGACGACGGCCGCCTGTTCGTGCACCTGCTGCGCGCCTCGACCCGCGCCGCGCTGGTGCGGACGTTGCTGGTCTACGCGGTGGCCGACGTACGGCGTTCGCGCGACGTGGAGAGCTTCTCGGCGTCGCGCCTCGCGGTGGAATGCGACCGGCCCGAGCTGGACGTCTTCGTCGACGGCGAGCTCCACCGTCTGCGCACCCCGCTCGACTACCGGGTGCGCGTCGGTGCGCTCTCCGTGCTGGCCCCGGCGGGGGAGGGTTGAGGCGTGCTCCTCGCCGAGGTGGTGGACGTCTCGGGGCGGATCGCGGCCACCCGCTCGCGCCGTACCAAGGCCACCCACCTGGCGGAGCTGCTGCGGCGCCTGGCGCCGCAGGAGGTGGCGGTCGCGGTCTCCTACCTGGCCGGCGAGCTGCCGCAGGGGAGGATCGGCGTGGGACCGGCGCTGCTGCGCGACGCCCGTCCTGCCGGCGGTGCGGCGGTGCCGGCGCTGACCCTGGGCGAGGTGGACGCGACCTTCGAGCGCATCGCCGCGGCGGCCGGCCCCGGCGCGCAGCGGGCCCGCGGTGAGCTGCTGGCCGGTCTGCTGGGCCGCGCCACCGGGGTGGAGCGCGACTTTCTCGCCCGCCTGCTGCTGGGGGAGCTCCGCCAGGGAGCGCTCGAGGCCTCGATGACCGAGGCGTTGGCGCGCGCCGCGCAGGTCGACCTGGCGGCGGTGCGGCGCGCCCTGATGGTGTCGGGGGACCTGCCGGCGGTGGCGCGGGCGGCGCTGGCCGACGGCGCGGCGGGCCTGGAGCGCTTCCGGGTGCGCCTGTTCCGCCCCCTGCAGCCGATGCTCGCGCAGACGGCCGACGGGGTGGGCGAGGCGCTCGACCGCCTGGGGCGGGCGGCGCTCGACTTCAAGCTCGACGGCGCCCGCGTCCAGGTGCACAAGGAGGGCGACGAGGTCCGCGCCTTCTCGCGCCAGCTCCACGACGTCACCGCGGCGGTCCCCGAAGTGGTCGCGGCGGCGCGCGCGCTGCCGGTCGGGACGGCGATCCTGGACGGCGAGGTCCTCGCCCTGCGCCCCGACGGCGCGCCGCAACCCTTCCAGGTGACGATGCGACGCTTCGGGCGGCGCCTCGACGTCGAGGCGTTGCGCCGTGAGCTGCCGCTGTCGCCGTTCTTCTTCGACCTGCTGCGGCGCGACGACGAGGACCTGCTCGACCGCCCCGCCGGCGAGCGCTTCGCCGCCCTCGCCGACGCGGTGCCGGAGGAGCGGCGGGTGCCGCGGCTGGTCACCGCCGACCCGGCGGAGGCGGCCGCCTTCCTGCGCCGCGCCCTCGACCGCGGCCACGAGGGGGTGATGGCGAAGGCGCTGGACGCGGCCTACGAGGCCGGCGGTCGCGGTGCCGGGTGGCTCAAGGTCAAGCCGGCGCACACGCTCGACCTGGTGGTGCTGGCGGCGGAGTGGGGGAGCGGGCGCCGGCGCGGCTGGCTGTCGAACCTCCACCTCGGGGCGCGCGACGCGGCGAGCGGCGGCTTCGTCATGCTCGGCAAGACCTTCAAGGGGATGACCGACGCCATGCTCGCGTGGCAGACCCGGCGGCTCGGCGAGCTCGCCGTGGCCCGCGACGGCCGCACCGTCCACGTGCGCCCGGAGCTGGTGGTGGAGGTCGCCTTCAACGACGTCCAGGTGAGCCCGCAGTACCCCGCCGGCCTCGCCCTGCGCTTCGCCCGCGTCAAGCGCTACCGGGAGGACAAGCGCCCCGAGGAGGCCGACACCCTCGACACCGTGCGGACGATCCAGCGTGGCGCGCTCGCCGCCGGCGCCTGAAGGGACTCTCCGCCGTGGCCCGCCTCGTCGAGACCCCCGTCGTCACCTGCTTCCTGCGCCACGGCGGCGACGTGCTGCTGCTCCGCCGCAGCTCCGCGGTCGGCTCCTACCGGGGGCTGTGGGGAGCGGTGGCGGGGTACGCCGAGGGCGACCCCGACGCCGCGGCGCGGCGCGAGATCGAGGAGGAGACCGGCCTCGGCGACGCCGTCGACCGGGTGCGCCGCGGCGAGCCCTTCCCCCTCGACGCCCCCGAACTGGGGAAGCGCTGGATCGTCCACCCCTACCTGTTCGACTGCGCGCGGCGCGACGTGCGCACCGATTGGGAGTCGACGGACGCGGCGTGGGTGCCGCCGCCGGAGATCCTCCGGCGGCCCACCGTCCCGGAGCTGTGGACCTCCTACCGGCGGGTGGCGCCGACGGTGGAGTCGTTGGCGGCGGACCGCGAGCACGGCTCGGCCTGGCTCTCGCTGCGCGCCCTCGAGGTGCTGCGCGACGCGGCGGCGGAGCTCGGCGCGGCGCCCGGAGACGGGACGGCCCGGGAGGAGCTGCGCCGGCTGGCGCGCCGACTGGTGGCGGCGCGTCCGGCGATGGCGGCGCCCGCCAACCGGGTGCACCGGGCGATGCACGCCTGCCGCGCCGAGGGCCGGGCGGCGGCGGTGGAGGCGGCGGCGGGGGAGGCGATCGGGCGGGCGCTCGCCGCCGACGAGCGGGCCGCGGAGCACGCGGCGCGGCGGATCGCCGGCCGCCGGGTGCTGACCCTGTCGCGCTCGGGCACGGTGACCCGCGCCCTGCTCGCCGCCGACCCTCCGCCGGAGGTGTGGGTGGCCGAGTCGCGCCCCGGGGGCGAGGGGGTGGAGGTCGCCCGCCGGCTCGCCGGCGCCGGGCTCGCCGTGACCCTGATCCCGGACGCGGCGGTCGACGCGGCGTTGGCCGCCGGCGTCGAGCAGGTGCTGCTCGGCGCCGACACCGTGCTCGCCGACGGCTCGGTGGTCAACAAGGTGGGCTCCTGCGCGGCCGCCCTGGCGGCGGCCCGCCACGGCCGGACGGTGCTCGCCGTGGCGGCGGCGGACAAGGTCTCGCCCGACGCCGGCGCGGCGCCGAGCGAGCTCGCCGACGCGGCGGTGCTGGGCCCGGAGGTCCCCGGGGTGGCGCGGTGGTCGCCGCTGTTCGAGCGTGTTCTCGCCGGCCGGGTCGGGGTCCTGGTCACCGAGGAGGGCGAGATGGAGCCGGCCGGAGCGCGGCGGCTCGCGGAGGAGCTCGCCGCGCTCCGGCGCTGGTGACGGCGACCGGAGGGCGTCAGACCGCGAGCAGCCGCTCGAAGAAGGAGCGGTAGCGCTGCACGGCCAGGCGCAGGTCCTCGGTCGAGACCTCCTCGCCGCCGCTCCAGATCCCCTCGAAGGCGCGACGCTCGCGCTGGAAGGTCTCGTGCAGCGTGCGGATGGTCTCCTGGACCAGCTCGTCGGCGCGGGCGACGGCGTCGCGCGGGTCGTCGACGAACCCCGACTGGAGCTCCCGCCAGCGGGCGTGGAGGCGGCGCCGCTCCTCGTCGCTGAACAGCGACACCCAGTCGCTGCCGGCCGGCGGCGCCGGCACGGGCTCGCCGGAGGTCGGTGGCGCCGGGGCGACGTCGCTGCGCCGCTCGGCGGCCGCTTCGGCCTCCGTCCCGGAGCGGGTCTCCGCCGGGACCGGTTCGCCGGCGAGCCGGTCGCGGGGCTCCACGGTCGCCGCGGTCCGCACGGGATCCGCCGGCCGGTCGGGATCGCCGGGCGACACCGGCCGCCCGGTCCGGCGGGCGCCATCGTCCGCCGGCGATGCCGGAGCGTCGGGATCGCGGCCGAGGAACGGCTCGGGCTCGGCGACACCGGTCGCCGCGGGACGGTCGGGTCGGTCGTCGCGGTCGCTCATGATGCGGCCCTCCGCGGCGCGGTCGCCGCGGCGTGCCCGCCGTGGTCGGCCGCCACCGGAGCTCCCACCAGCTCCTCGAAGACCTCGCGGAAGTGCACCATGGCGCGGCGCAGCTCCTCGGTGGTGGCGTCGCCGCGACGGCTGCGCACGGCGATCGCGGCACCCTCGCGGTAGCGCGCCACCCGGTCGGGATGCGCCACCGACAGGTCCTCCTGGCGGCGGGTCGCGTCGGCGACGTCGTCCAGCGGATAGCCGACGGCGCGCATCGCCGCGGCGATCAGGCGGTCGGCCTCCGACACGGCCTCCGCGGGGCGGTCGACGAAGCGCTGCTGGATCGCCTCCCAGCGGGCGGTCAGGTCGCGGCGCTCCTCGGCGTCGAGCGTCCGGAGCTCGAGCTTGGCGACGCGCTCGCGGCGCGCCTCGAGCTCGTCTTCGGCGCGGCGCCGGTCGCCGGTGGCGGCGACGGTGTGCTCGTACTCGGGCCCGAAGTCGCGCCGTAGCCGGCGGCTGCGCCAGCGACTCCAGGCGAACAGCAGGACGAGGGCGACGGCGACCAGGACGGCGGCCGCCACCAGCAGCCAGACCGGCCCGTTCATCGCGTCCTCCCCGGGGCGGTGCGCCGGCTCTCCCGGCGGGCGCTGCGGCGCAGGGTGTCGAGGATCGCCTGCGGCCAGGCGTCGTCGGCGATGGGGTAGGGGTCGGGCGACCCGGGATCGGTCTTCAGGTGCGCCAGCTCACGGTCGACCATGGTGTCCTCCTGGATGTCGTCTTGCCGACTGGCCCGGCGGCGGGGTCACGTGCCGCGCCGCCGGATGCCGGGTTTGGGAGGGCAAACGCCGTGCCAGCCGCCGGGCGCCGCCGGCCGCGGCTGGAGCCGCGGCGTGAAATCCGCTAGGGTCGTCGACCGATCCCGGAGACCGGCGCATGACCGTGCCCTCGCCAGCACCCGGCGGCCTGTTCCCCGCCACCCGCAGCAGCGTCCTCGCCACGCTGCGGACCGGCGCGCCCGCCGAGCGGAGACGGGCGCTCGACACCGTGGCCGCCGCCTACCGCAGACCGCTCGTCGAGTACCTCAGGGTGCGGTGGTCGCTGCCGCCGGCCGCGGCCGAGGACCTGGTGCAGGAGCTCTTCGTGGCGGCGCTCGAGAACGACCTGCTGGGCCGCTGGGACCCCGACAAGGCGCGTTTCCGCACTTACCTCCGCCTCTGTGCCGACGGGCTCGCCGGGCACCGGCGCGAGGCGGATCGCCGGCTCAAGCGCGGCGGCGGCTGGCGCCGCCAGCCGGGCGACCTCCGCGCCCCGGAGGGTGCCGTCGCCGAGCTGCCGGCCGCCGGCCCGGATCCCGAGGCGGTGTACCACCGCGAGCGGGTGCGGCAGGTCTTCTCCCTGGCGCTCGAGCGCACCCGGCGGCGGCTGGAGGGGAGCGGGCGGGCGCTGACCTGGACGGTCTTCGAGCGCTGCGACCTCGAGGGGACCGACGCCCCTCGCCGTCCCACCTACGCGGAGCTGGCGGCCGAGCTGGGGATTGCGGTGACCCGGGTGACCAACCTGCTGGCGGCGGCGCGCCGGGAGCTCCGCCAGCAGGTGCTCGGACTGCTCCGCGAGCTCACCGCCAGCGATCGCGAGCTCGCCGAGGAGGCGCGGGCGCTCCTCGGGAGGGTCCCGCCGTGAGCGGGCTCTCGGACGCGGCGCTGGGGCGTCTCGTGCGGGTGACCGCCGAGCCCGACCTCACCGGGACCCGCTACCGGCTGCTCGGGCGCCTCGGCGAAGGCGGGATGGCCGCCGTGTACGCCGCCTGGGACGACACCCTGGGCCGTGAGGTGGCGCTGAAGGTGCTGCCGCCCGGCGCGGCGGAGCCCGCGGTGGTCGAGCGCCTGCGGCGGGAGGCGCGGATCCTCGCCCACCTCGAGCATCCCGGGATCGTCGCGGTCCACGATCTCGGGACCCTCGAGGACGGCCGGGTCTTCTACGCCATGCGGCGGGTGCGGGGCCGGCGGCTCGACGAGCAGGTCGCCGGCCCGGCCCTCGACGCCGCGGCGGTCTCGGAACGGCTGGGGATCTTCGAGCGCCTCTGCGAGGCGGTCGCCTTCGCTCACGACCGCGGGGTGGTCCACCGCGACCTGAAGCCGGAGAACGTGATGGTGGGTGCCTTCGGCGAGGTTCTGGTGATGGACTGGGGGGTGGCGAAGCTGCTGGCGGGGACCGGGGAGGACGCGGCCCCCGCCGCCCCCGGGCCGGCGCCGCCGAGCGGCGGCACCGCGCACGGGACCGTGGTCGGGACCCCCGGCTACATGCCGCCGGAGCAGGCGCGCGGCGAGGTGGAACGCCACGACCGGCGGGCCGACGTCTACGCGCTGGGCGCGCTGCTGCGCTTCCTGTTGACCGGCCGGCCGCCGGGCGCGGGCGACGCTGCCGCGGTGCCGCCGGCGTTGGCGGCGGTGGCGGCGCGGGCGATGGCGGCCGAGCCCGCGGCGCGCTACCGGAGCGCCGCCGAGCTCGCGGCCGAGATCGCCCGCTACCGTGCCGGGATGCCGGTCACCGCCCACCGCGAGGGCCCGCTCGAGCGGCTGGGCCGGCAGGTGCGGCGCTACCGCGTGCCCCTCGCGCTGGTGCTGGCCTACCTGGCGCTGCGGGCCGCGTTCCTGCTCTTCGCAGGGTTCTGACCGCGCCGGCTCAAAGGATCCGGCCGGCACGCGCTAGGTGGGGGTGGCGGGATGATCCGCCGACGACAGCGAGGGAGGAACGACGTGAACAAAGTGATCTTCGGTCTGATCCTGGGTGGGGTCCTGGGCGTGCTCGACGGGCTGTCGGCGCTGATCTCGGCGCCGGAGACGGGTCCGCAGATCCTCGGGATCGTCATCGGCTCGACGGTCAAGGGGCTGCTGGCCGGGGTGTTGATCGGCTGGTTCGCCCGCCGGGTGCACTCGCTCGCCTGGGGCCTGGTCTTCGGCCTCGCGGTGGGAGCCTTCCTGGCCTGGTTGGTGACGCTGGCCAACCCCTACTTCTGGGAGATCATGATCCCGGGTGCGATCCTCGGGCTGATCGTGGGCTACGCCACCCAGCGTTACGGCGTCGGCGCGACGGCGGGCCGGGACGTGGCGGCCTGACGGCCCGCGGCGGCCGCCCGTGCCCGGTGGGCCGGGCGGACGGCCGCCGGCCCGGCCCCTGCGCGGTAGCGTCGGGCCTTCTCGAACGGATCGCCCCGCCAGCTCGGTCAGGGTCGACAGGATCTGGCGCTCGGTGCGCTGGTCGAGCGGGGACGCGGCGTCGTCGAGGAGCAGGAGGTCGGCGTCGCGGAGCAGCACCCGGGTGGGGGCCACCGGAGGAGGGTCAGGGCGCCGGGATCGTTCACGAGTCCTCGCGGCGTTCGAAGAAGTAGTTCTGGACCTCGAGGTGGAGCCGGGTCTTGGCCGACGCCCAGCGCCAGCAACCGTCGCCGTCGAGCGCCAGGTCGCTGGTGGGATCGAACTCGTGGCGTAGGAGGATGTCCCGTCGGAGCGAGTAGTGCCGATGCAGGCGATCGCCGTGGTAGAGGGAGCGCGCGGTGAGGTCGGCCCAGCCGCAGCGTCCGCCGACCTGCTCGTGCCAGCGCCGCGCCCAGGTGAGGTAGTCGGCGAGGTAGCCCGGGGCTGCGTTGCGGTGCCCGCACCGGGCGCAGCGGCGTAGGGCGCTGCGCAGCAGGTGGCCGGCCCGCGCCTCCCATCCGTCGGATCGGTCGACGCTGGCGGCGAGCATCAGCTCGTCGCCACCGCCGACCACCGCCCGGTCGTACAACTCGACCCGCTCCAGGAGGTCCGCCCGGGCCGCCCAGCCGTAGCCGGCGTAGCCCAGCGGGTAGCCGAACGGCCAGCGCCACGACGGCAGGCGACGCTCCTGGTGGAACCACAGGTCGTGGTCGTGCGCGTAGCGGACGGCGGAGACGCCCGGCAGCGGCCGCTTCCCTTCCTCCTCGACCAGCACGGCGTCGAAGACCTGGCACAAGCGGTTCCGGTCGAGGGCGGCCGCGACGTGCCAGGGCCAGTCGACCGCGTCCTCGAAGACGACGTCGGCGTCGAGCCAGACGATCTTGCGGTAGCCGCGGGAGAGCATCTCGCGGATGCCCAGGTTGAGGAGCCGCTCCTTCTGCCACAGGGCCGCCGAGGAGCGCACCTGGAGCACCTCACCCGGCGCCGCGGCGAGGAGGTGGGGGTCGTCGGCCACGGCGAGCTCGACGGTCAGGCACCCTACGCCGCTGCGCTCCAGGTTCCGCCGGAAGGTCCGGTAGTTGTCGAGGCGGGAGCGGTAGCCGCAGGGGTTGAAGACACAGGTCACGACGGCCAGGTCGTCGATGCGCAACCCGGGATGGTCGCGCCGCAGCCGGGCGGCCCGGCGCCGGGCGCTCGCCGGGTCGCGCGGCGGGGCGAAGGCCCGCCGCTGCAGGGAGCGGTAGAGGTCCTTGCTCCAGCGCGGCAGCCGGGCCACCCAGGGCCTCTCCTGCGGGTGCTCCCGGCGCAGCTCCGCGCCGCAGCGCACGCAGCGCTCGATCCCGAGGGGGCGGGGGGCGACCGCCGGCCGGGGCGGGCGGGGCGGTGTCGCCGGCCGGCCCTCCCGGGAGCGCCGGCCGGGGGCCGTGGGGAAGGGGAGCTCCGGGGCCGGCAGGTCCCCGAGAAGCCGACACAGCGGCTCCCAGCCCTCCTGGCGCGCGACGTCGAGCACCAGGAAGTCGTCGCGGTCGCCGAAGAACTCGCGGATCTCGCGGTTGCGGCGCAGGAACGACTCCACCATGTCCCGCTGCGAGGAGGTGGCGGCGCGGAGATGGAGACGGTGGCTCTCGAGGGTGTCCGGTCCCGTCGCACCCGCGGTGGCGCGCAGCCAGCGCCACCACTCCTCCGCGTCCCGCTCGGTGAGGACGAAGCGGCTCCCCGGGTAGCGCCGGTCGAGGTGGCGGTACAGGTCCCACATGTTCCAGGGACTCCCGGTGAAGGCGCGGTAGGGGCGTGCGTAGCGCAGGGCCGGCTCGGGGTCCCCGCGCTCGACCAGGGCCTCGACCAGCCCTGCGGAGCGCACCCGGCTCCGGTCGACGACGGGAGAGACGCCCAACTGGCGCAGCGCCCGGTCCAGGGAGGCCGTACCGGTGCCGTGCATCCCGATCGCGAAGACGCGGTGCGGGAAGGGGGAGGAGGGCTCGCCGGCCGGGGGCTCCGACCCGGCGGGCTGGACTGGGTCGAGGACGGTCAGGCGGGTCTTCCTCCCCGGGCCGCGGAGCTCCGGCCGCCCTCGCGACGATCCCGCGCTTGGACCGCCCGAGCGATCTCCTCAGCCCTCTCCGACACCCGGTGATGGTTCGATGGGAGGATTATCGCAGGATTCGGCGGGCCATGGGCCCGGCGGCGAGAGTCCCGGGTGCGGACGGCTAACCGGCGGTGCCGGTGCGCGCGTCCGCGGCGACCGCGGGCGGTGGCACCGGGGGGCGCTCGCGGTGGGCGCTCAGGAAGGTGTCGGGGCGGCTGAACACCTGGGCGAGGTTCATGCCCTTGCGCACGGCGCCCCAGCTCACCTTGCCGGTGGCCAGCGCGGCGCCGAGCTGCACCCAGGTGCGGGCCCGGCCGCGGGCGCGGTAGCGCACGTCGAGGACGTGCCGCCACAGGCGCGAGTACTCCTCGTAGAACTCCTCGAGCGGCAGGCGGGTGGGGAGCACGGCGTGGATGATGTCGTACATCTCCCAGTCGTGGGTGGTCACCCGGCGGCTCGCCTCGTCCCACAGGTCGGTGCCGGGCAGCGGGGTGAGCACCGAGAAGCCGCTGTTGTAGGCGCCGGTGCGCTCGATCCAGTCGCGCAGGCGGGTGAAGTCCTCCCGCTCCCAGGCCGGGTCGACGATGAAGTTCGGCGTGAAGCCGACGCCGAGGTCCTTGAGGATGCCCAGGGCCCGCTCGTTGTTGGCGGCGGTGTTCTTCTTGTTGACCGCTCCCAGCCCCTCGTCGGTCACCGACTCGAGGCCGAGGAAGATCGCCAGGTCGCCGCACCCCTTCCACATCTCGATCAGGTGGGGGAACTTGCAGATGATGTCGGTGCGGGTCTGGACGGTGAAGTACTTGCGGATCCCGGCGGCCTGGATCTGCCGGGCCATCTCCTCGCCGCGGCGCACGTCCATCCAGAAGATGTCGTCGGTGATGAAGACGTTCGGGGCCTCGATGGCGGCGAGCTCGGCCACCACCCGCTCCGGCGACTTCTGGCGGAAGGTCGACTCGTGGAACTTCCACACCGAGCAGAAGTTGCATTTGAAGGGGCAGCCGCGAGCGGTCTCCAGCAGGGCCAGGGGCTTGCGGAAGTTGATGTAGTAGTGGGGCGCGTAGTGGGCGATCAGGTGGCGCGCCGGCGGCGGCAGCGCGTCGAGGTCGCTCCGCGCCGGGGCGGGTCCGGTGTCGATCTGCCGACCGTCCCGCACCAGCCGCAACCCGCGGACACCGGCCGGGTCACGCCCGGTGGCGAGCGCGTCGACCAGCGGCGGCATCACCTCCTCGCCGTCGCCGATCGCCACCGCGTCGACCGACGGCAGGCAGAACCAGCCCGGCTCGCGGGAGGCGTCGTGTCCGCCCACCACGACCCAGGCGCCGGGCAGCTCGCGACGCACCCGCTCGGCGAGGCGCCGCGTGCGGTACCGCTCCGTGGTGAAGTTGCACTGCAGGCCGACGACGTCCGGGGCGAGCTCGGCGAGGCGCGCCATCCCCTGCTCCTCGCCCTCGATCCGCAGATCGAGGACGGCGCATTCGTGGCCGGCGGCCTCCAGGGCGGCGGCGACGCAGATCGGTCCCAGCGGCTCGACGAAGGTGAGCATCTCGAGACCGAGGATGCCCCCGATGGGCGGCTTGAGGAAGACGATCTTCATCGCTGCGCTCCTTCCCGAGAACCGCGTGGGCCGGGCGAAGTGAGCTGGAGACTCGGGGCTTTCCGCGGCATCCGAACACGCCGGGGGGGACCTGTCAAGCGGCGGCGGCGCGCGGCGCGGCTCTAGGAGGACGCGGGGGGCGCGGCGAGCCGGCCGTCCAGGCCGAGGTCGTGGGCCGCTTCCTGCATCGCGGCGAGCACGTTGCCGACGTGGTCCCACAGCCCCAGGCCGCCGGCGAAACACTCGCGGCTGAAGTCCTCGGTCGCCGCGGCGACATGGTCGCGATCGACCCCTGCGGCGAACAGCTTGTCCTTCCAGTTGCGCTTGATCGACTTGACCGCGAGCTGGCGCAGGTCCTTGTGCGGCCGCACCAGGGCGGCGGCGATGATCAGCCCGGTGACCTCGTCGCAGGCGAGCAGCGCGAAGTCCATGGCGTGCTCGCGCTCGACGCCGGTGCCCTCGGTGTTGTGGGAGAGGATCGCCTGCAGCACCTCCTCCGGCACCCCCTGGTCGCGGAGGATCGGCACGCCCTCCTTCGGGTGGGCTTCGAGGGTGGGATGGATCTCCCAGTCGAAATCGTGCAGGAGGCCGGCCAGGCCCCAGGTCTCGGGGTCGGCGTCGAGGCGCCGCGCGTACCAGCGCATCGCCGCCTCCACCGCCAGCATGTGACGGCGCAGGTTGTCGTCGGCGACGTGCTCGTGGAGGAGGGCGAGGGCCTGGCCGCGGTCGGGAGTCATCGCGAGGATCCTAGCAGGCGGTCGCCGGTCCGCCGCGGTCAGACCGTTCCCGGTTCCCCCAATGCCTCGGCCGCCACCCCCGCCGCCGAGCGGTCGATCTCCCGCTCGAGGGTGCGGGCGAAGGAGCGCGCCGCGACCTCCGCCGCCGCCAGCCGGGTTGCGAAGAAGGCGTGGGAGGCGTAGCGCTCGCGCAGGCCCGCGAAGCGGGCGGTGAGCGTGGTGGGGCGGTCGAAGTCGACCAGCAGGTCGGCCAGGGCCACCAGCTTGTGCTCGCAGGTGGTGGGCACGAAGGGGCGGTGCGGCAGACCGACGGCGGCGGCGTCCTCCTCCGACAGCCCGAAGAGCACGTGGGAGGCGCACACGAACGCCTCGTCGGCGTGGCCGCGCGCGGCGAGCAACCGGTAGCCCTCGACGCCGTGCAGGACCGGGTCGTGGGTCCGGCAGCGCCCGATGTCGTGCAGCAGACCGGCCGAGCGGGTGAAGTCGACGTCGGCGGAGCGCTCCCGGGCGACCTCGCGGGCCAGCGCCGCGGCGACGCGGGCGACGGCTCGGCAGTGCCGGGTCCACGGCTCGGTCCGCCCGTAGCTCTGCAGCAGCTCCTCGGCGGCGGCCTGGCTGAGCATGGCGCCTCCCGTCTGCGGTCGGGGCGGCCGCTGGCGGGCGGCCCGGCCCCCTGTCGAAAATCGGACGCTGCGGACAGCATAGCAGCGCGACCACGAGGCGGCGGCGCGCCGGGCGGCGGAGGCGGCTCCGGTGCGGCGTCGTCCTCCTCCGACCCCCTCCACGGCCCGGCCCCGAGGTCGAACCGCCTGCCCAGACCGGCTGCTAGCCGCCGTTTTCGCCCGGCCGCCTCGCTTCCTCGCCGAGCCGCTCGAGCGCCGCGGCGAGCACCGCGTCCTCGCGCCGCCGTAGAGGCCGTGCGTCGCGCCGGTGCAACGGTCCGGTCAGCCGGCGGGCCAGGAGGCGGAGGCGGACCCCGGCCGTCAGCGCGGCGGCGGCGCGGCGGGCCCACGCCGGGTCGCGCGCCCGCCGGGCCCAGCGCACCCAGTCGCTCCACAACAGGTCGGGCTGCTGGCGCCCCAGCTGCGCCGCGGGCTCGACGCGGGCGAGCGTCGTGCCGTGGTGGTGGACGACCCGGAAGCCCTCCACCAGCCCGACCTGCCAGCCGGCGGCGCGGGCGCGCAGGCACCAGTCGAGGTCCTGGGCGTAGAAGCGGAAGCCCTCGTGCAGCCCGCCGACCTGGCGCCAGACCTCGCGGCGGGCGGCGAGCGCCGCACCGCTGACCCAGTCGACGCCGCGCAGGCCCGCGTCGCCGGGGACGGCGGCGCCGCGCCGGGACTCGCGCCAGCGGCGGTAGAGCGGCAGGCGGTTCCACAGCGTCGACAGGCCGCTGGCGACGGCGAAGAGCCAGGGCAGGGTCGGCGTGCGGCCGCCGCTCCACTGCAGCGTCCCGTCCGGCTCGAGGAGGCGCCCGCCGGCGATTCCCAGGCGGGGATGGCGGCGGAAGGCGTCGAGGAGCGCCGGGAGGCCCCCGGGCAGCACCTCCGTGTCGCTGTTGAGCAGCAGCAGGATGCCGCCGGTCGCCGCCGACAGGCCGCGGTTGGCGGCGGCGGAGAAGCCGGTCGGCCGGTCGTTGACCAGCAGGGTCGCCGCGGGGTAGCGCTCGGCGACCGCGTCCGCCGTGCCGTCGCGCCCCCCGTCGTCGACCACCACGAGCTGCGCTCCGCCCTCGCCCCCGCCGACGCTCGCCAGGCAGGCGAGGGTCAGGTCGCGGGTGTCCCGGGTCGGGACGATGATCGACAGAGCGGGGTTCGGCATGCGCCTCGTGGTCGGCGGCATCCTACGACAGACGTACGCGGCGGCCGGCCGAACCACCCCGTCGGGTGTGGCGGCGGGGCGGCGGAGGACTAGCCTGGAGGGAGCACCGCCTCTCTCCGCGGATTTCACCGCTGCCGTAGCCAGCCGATGCTACGAGAAAGGAGAAGGCACCATGACGCGTCTGAAGAAGACCGTCACCATCCACGCCCCGGTCGACAGGGTCTACGCTCTGGCCCGCGACCCCCATCGCTGGAACACCTGGATGACCAGCCTCGGAGATCTGCGGCGGGTCGAAGGGAAGGGGGGCCGCGGCACGGTCGTCGAGCACGACTACCGTCTGGCCGGCATCCCGTTCGCCGTCACCAGCACCGTCCTCGAGGATCAACTCGAGGCCCGCAACGCCCGCTGGCACGGCAAGTTCGAAGGGCCCCTGCGCGGTGAGCACACCTGGACCTACAACACGCGCCCGGCGGGCGACGAGACCGAGGTCACCGTCGACCTCGAGCTCTCCGTCCCCGACGAGGCGCTGCGCCGCTTCGAGGACCCGATGCTGGTCGAGCGCCTCCAGGAGCGCGCCCTCGAGCACACCCTGGGCAACCTCAAGCTCCTCTGCGAGGCGGTCCCCGTCCTCGCCTGATCCCTCCTCAGGCGGGCCGACGCGAGGGGAGGCTCCAGCGCCTCCCCTTTTTCGTGGCGCAGACCTCCGTCCGGCCACCGCCAGCTCGCCTTCCTCCTCGATGCCGCCTGGCTGAGCACTCCGCAGCGGCCGCCGCGGTGAGCGGGCCCGCGACCCGTCGCCGTCGCCGGCTCTCCCCCTCGTCCGGCGACGAAGGCGTCGCCCGGCGCTCGAGTCCGCGGCCGGCGGTCCCGGGCGATCCGACGGTCCGACCCGGCGCTCAGACCTCCGTCCGCCGGTCGAGCGTGCGGTACTGGATGGCCTCGGCGACGTGGCGGGCGGCGATGTCCTCCCGTCCGGCGAGGTCGGCGATGGTGCGCGCCACCTTGAGGATGCGGTGGACGGCCCGTGCCGAGAGGCCGAGCCGCTCGTAGGCGGTGTGGAGCAGCGACCGGCCGGCGGCGTCGAGCGGGCAGGCGGCGGCGAGGTCGTCGGGTCCGAGGACGGCGTTGACCGGGCTCTCGGCGAGACCTCCGTGTCGGCGCCGGGGCGGGCCGCCGCGCGGGCCTCCGTCGTCGCCGGCGCCCGCCGCGGGCCCTGCCGCGAAGCGTCGGCCCTGGAGCTCGCGCGCGGCCGCCACTCGGGCGGCCACCGCGGCGCTCCCCTCGCCGCGGGCGCCGTCGAGCTCCGCGAGCTCCACCGCGGACACCTCGACGTGGAGGTCGATGCGGTCGAGCAGCGGGCCCGAGATGCGCGACCGGTAGCGCTCGACGGCCGCCGGGGTGCACAGGCATTCCTTGCGGGGGTCGCCGAGGTGGCCGCAGGGGCAGGGGTTCATCGCCGCCAGCAGGGCGAAGCGGGCCGGGAAGACCAGGCGGGCGCGGGAGCGGACGATCGACACCCGGCCCTCCTCGAGCGGCTGGCGCAGCGCCTCGAGCGTCTCGCGCTTGAACTCCGGCAGCTCGTCGAGGAAGAGGACCCCGTTGTGGGCCAGCGACACCTCGCCGGGCCGCGGCACGCCGGCGCCGCCCCCGACCATGCCGGCGCTGGAGGTGCCGGGATGGGGGCTGCGGAACGGGCGGGCGGCGAGCAGCCCGTTCGGCGGCCGGTCGGCCACCAGCGAGTGGATCTTGGTGACCGCGATCGCCTCGGAGCGGGTCAGCGGCGGCAGCAGGGCGGGCAGCCGCCGCGCCAGCATGGTCTTGCCGCAGCCCGGCGGCCCGATGAACAGCAGGTTGTGGCCGCCGGCCGCGGCGATCTCCAGCGCCCGCTTGGCGACCTCCTGGCCGCGCACCGCGGCGAGGTCCGGTTGCCCGTCGTGCGGCGCGCCGTCGAACGGGGCGTCGACCACCGGCGCCAGCGGCTCGACCCCGGCGAGGTGCCCCACCGCCTCGGCGAGGTGCTCGACGCCGAGCACCCGCACCCGCCCCAGCGCCGCCGCCTCCGCCGCGTTGGCGCGCGGTAGCAGGAGCTCCGCGATGCCGCGGCGGCGGGCGAGGTCGGCGATCGCCAGTGCCCCGCGCACCGGCCGCAGGGTGCCGTCGAGGGCGAGCTCGCCGGCGAGCAGACGCCCGTCGAGGCGCTCGCCGCCGAGCCGCTCGTGGGCGGCGAGCAGGGCCATGGCGATCGCCAGGTCGAGGTGGTTGCCCTGCTTGCGCAGGTCGGCGGGGGCGAGGTTGATCACCACCGCCCGCGGCGGCAGCTCGAAACCGATGTTGCGCAGCGCCGAGCGCACCCGCTCGCGGCTCTCGCGCACCGCCGCGTCGGGCAGCCCCACGATCTGCATCTGCGGCAGCCCGTTGCGCACGTCGACCTCGACCTGCACCGGCCGGGCGTCGATCCCCCAGGGCGTGGCCGCCGTCGCGCGCGCGAGCATCGACCGGAGAGACGGAAAGCGGTGGGGGAGATCTCGCGGCGGGCCCCGGCAGGCCGTTCCGGTAAGATCGGCCGCCCATGGCCATCACCTCGGAGCAGTACCGCCGGGCGCTGCGCCACTTCCCGGCCGGCGTCACCGTGGTCACCATCCACTCCGGCGACGAGGTCCACGGCCTCACCGTCTCCGCCTTCGCCTCGGTGTCGCCGGAGCCGCCGTTGATCGCCGTGATCATCGACCGGCGCCACCGCGCCACGGCGCTGCTCGAGCGGCCCGACGCGACCTTCGCGGTCAACATCCTCGGCGAGGACCAGGTGGAGCTGTCGAACCGCTTCGCCTGGGTCAAGGACGAGGACCGTTTCGACGCCGGCGACTGGACCACGGCGGCCACCGGCGCGCCGATCCTGCGCGACGCCCTGGCCTGGCTCGACTGCCGGATCCACGGCCGGCACGAGGTCGGCACCCACGTGCTCTACGTCGGCGAGGTGCAGGCGAGCGGCGCGCCGCGCGAGGGCGAGCCGCCGCTGGTCTACTGGAACCAGGGCTACCGCAAGCTCGGGCACGGGGAGTAGCCCGGCTCCGGTGCCCGCGTCGCGGCGCCCCGGGGCGTCAGGCGGTGCCGCCGGCGCCGACGACCGCGAAGCGCCGCATCGCCGCCAGCCGGTCCGGGACTCCCGCGAAGTGCAGGACGCGGGTCTCCGGGCCGGGGGCCCATCCCCGGTGCTGGATCCAGCTCTCCGGGAAGGCCCGGACGGGGATCCAGCCGCGGTGGTGGACCAGGTTGAGCACGGTCTGGTCGCCGAGCGGGGGCGGCGCCTCGGGGACGGCGGCGGCGGCCTGCTCGATCGCCGCGCACCAGCGCTCCAGATGGCCGCGCCAGCGGTCGCCTCGGGCCGCCACCAGGCAGGCGGAGACCGGCGGTCGCCGCCGCCGCCGGAGCCCGGCCCGCAGGGCCTCCCACCGCCGCCGCCAGCCGCGGGGAAAGAAGTAGCCCAGGTGACGGCGCTCGAACAGATCGAGACCCGAGGCGGCGGCCCAGAGGGCGCCGTCGCGGGGGAAGAACCCTTCGAGGGGGGCGATCGCCAGCATGTCGAGGTCCATCTGGACGATCGCGGTGTGGCCCTCCGCCTCGATCCGGAGGCCGTTGCGGACCCGTCGCAGGAAGAGCTCCGCCGGCGTCGCCGCCGGGCCCCCGAACGGGGCGGTGCGGACGTCGAGACGGGCCAGCGCCTCCGGGGAGTCGGTGAACAGGAGCGTGTCGCCGCGGTGTCCTCCGGGGCCGCGGAGGTGGGCGAGCCAGAGCTCGACCACCTCGGGGCCGTAGGCCTTCCCCGGGACGTAGGAGGAGGCGATCAGCGGGCTGCGCATCGGGGACGGGGTGGGCGTCGTGCCGCGGCCGGTGCCCGCCGCGCGGGCCGCGCCGCCGGCGGCGGGTCGCCTCGGGTCATGCGTAGAACGGGATCCGGTCGCTGCTCCGGCGGAACGCGACGAGGCCGACCGCGAGGGCGAGCGCCGCGATGGTGGCGGCCACGGTGAGATGGGTCAGCGGGGGGATCTTGCCGTAGTAGATCGGGTCGCGGAAGACCTCGAGGACGGAGCGCAGGGGGTTGAAGCGCACCAGCCAGCGGTAACGGTCGGGCACGATGTCCATCGGGTAGAAGACGGGCGTCATGAAGAAGAGCATCGAGAGCACCACCGTCGTCGCCTCGAGGATGTCGGTGAAGAAGACCGCCAGCGGCGAAAGCAGGAGCCCGGCACCGAGGGTGAAGGCGCCGGCGAAGAGGACCGAGATCGGCAGGAACGCCATGGCGGGGTGGATCGGGTGCCCCGTGGCGAGGAGGATGCCGAACAGGGGAACGAGGGCGAGAACCAGGTTGATCAGCCCGGCCAGCACGGTGGCGACGGGGAAGACGTAGCGCGGCACCGGCAGCTTGGTGATCAGCTTGAAGTTCCCGTGCAGGCTGTTCATCGAGGCGGTGATGCTCTGGCTGAAGAAGTTCCAGAACATGATCCCGGAAAGCGCGTAGACCGGGTAGTCGGGCACCTTGAAGCGGAACAGGGTGCTGAAGACGAGGGACATCACCAGCATGGTCAGCAGCGGTTGCAGCATGGTCCACAGGAAGCCGATGGTCGACCGGCGGTAGCGGACCTTCAACTCGCGACCGACCAGAGCGAGGACCAGGTCGCGGTAGCGGAAGAGCTCTGTCATCGGTTCGGCTCCCGGTCCGCTCCGAGGGGGTGTGCCGGCCGTCGGGGTCGAGAGGTTCGGCGCAGCGTACCACCCCGCCGGAGGGTGCCGGGCTGCCGGCGCCCCTCGGGCTCGACCTCCGGATCCGCCCGGCCGGGGCGCGCCGCCGGACATGGTAGCTTCCCGGCGACCATGGCGAGGTCCCCCCACCGGCGCCCGTCACCGTGTCCCTGGCTCCAGGGCCCGTTTCCCGGGCGAGCCCGGACCCGCCCGGTGCGCCGCGACCTCGCGGCGACGCCGCGGCGAGCTGCGGCGTCCGGAGGCCGACGGTCGATCCGAGGCGGGGCGGAGGACCGGTGAACCTGGCCGCTGCAGGGAGTCCGAAGCTCCTCTGGATCGCCACCAAGCCGCCGTGGCCGCCGCGCGACGGCGGTCGCCTCCTGCAGCTCCGGACGCTGGAGGCGCTGGTCGCGCGCGGCGTCGACGTCACCCTGGTGGCACCGGTGGCCCAGCCCGACGGTGCCGCCCGCGCCGCGGCCCTCGAGGAGCACCTGGCGCCGCGGTGTCGGGTGCACCTGGTGCGGTTGCGCCGCCGGAGCTGGAGCGGGGCGGCGGTCGCCGGCCTGCTCGCCGGGTTGCCGGTCGGCGTGGCGCGGCACCGCAGCCCGGAGGTCGTCCGCGCCGTGCGCGAGCGGGTGGCCGCCGACCGCTTCGACGCGGTCCACGTCGAGCAGCTCCAGGCGCTGCCGCAGGCGGCGCCGGCGCTGTCCCGGGGCCTGCCCGTGGTGCTGCGGGCGCAGAACGTCGAGAGCGACCTGTGGAGCCAGGCGGTCGGACGCCGCTCGCTGCGCCTCCTGCCGGCGCGGCTCGACGGCCGCCGGCTGGCGCGCTGGGAAGGTGCGGCGGTGCGCCGCGTGGCGGCCACGACGGCGCTCAGCGAGCAGGACGCCGAGCATCTCCGCGCCCTGGCGCACGGCGGGGGGCGGGTCGAGGTCGTGCGCGCCCCCTTCCCGGCGCGCCTGCCGGCGGGGGAGCCGCTGCCCGGGCGTCCCGCCGTGGTGGTCCTCGGGGGCGGCGGATGGCTGCCCAACCGTGAGGGGGTGGACTGGTTCGCCTCCGCGGTGTGGCCGGCGCTGCTGCGCCGGTCGCCGCAGGCGGTGCTGCACCTCTACGGTGCGCCCTGGCGGCCGTCCCTGCCCGGACGGATCGTCGTCCATCCCCACCTCGAGGACAGTCGGGCCGCGTTCCCGGAGGGCGGGGTGCTGATGGTCCCCTTGCGGATCGCCTCGGGCGTACGGATGAAGATCCTCGAGGCCTGGGCGCGCGGCGTGCCGGTCGTGGCCACCCCGGAGGCGGTGGCGGGGCTGGGGTGCGTCGACGGGCGCGAGCTCCGCGTGAGGGACACGGTGGAGGGGATCTCGGCCGCGGTGGCGGAGGTCGCGGAGCGCCCCGATCTGGCGGCGGCCCTGGTGGCCGGCGGGCGGCGTCTGCTGTGCCAGCGCCACGACCCGGCCCGGATCGCCGCCGAGCTGTGCGGGCTCTACGCCGGCGTCGGAACGCGCCGCACCGGCTGACGGCCGGGGCGCGGCGGGATCAGGGGGCCGGGCGCTGGAAACCCTCCGCGTAGCGGTCGACGATCTCGTCGGTCGGGCCGGCAGCGCGCACGCGGCCGTCCTCCAACCACAGACAGCGACTGCAGTTCTCGCGCACCGCGTCCATGTCGTGCGAGACCAGCAGGATCGCCGTCCCCTGCTGGCGGATCTCGGCGATGGTGCTCCGGCACTTCTGCTTGAAGCGGCCGTCGCCGACCGCCAGGACCTCGTCGAGGATGAGAATGTCGGGCACCCAGGCGGTGGCGATCGCGAAGCCGAGGCGGGCCATCATGCCCGAGGAGTAGTTGCGCAGCGGGCTGCGGATGAAGGGCTCGAGCTCCGCGTACTCGACGATGGCCTCGCGCCGCCGGTCGACCTCGCGCCGCGTGTGCCCCAGGAGCAGCGCGTTGAGGTAGATGTTCTCGACCCCGGTCAGCTCGTAGTCGAAGCCGGTGCCGAGCTCGAGGATCGGCGCCACGGAGCCGCGGACCTCGAGGTTTCCCCGCGTCGGCTTGAGGACGCGGGAGATCACCTTGAGCAGCGTGCTCTTGCCGGCACCGTTGCGCCCCACGATCCCGAGCACCTCGCCGGGGAAGACGTCGAACGACACCTCCTCCAGTGCCCACAGCTTCTCGTAGGTCAGGGCGCCCTTCATCCAGTGGATCGCGTACTCCTTCAGCGAGGGGATGCGCTGCTTGGCCAGGCGGTAGCACAGACCCACCTGGTCGAGTCGGATGGCCGGTCGGTCGGAGGTCATGCGTAGAAGGGGATCCGGTCGCTGCTCCTGCGGAAGGCGACCACCCCCGCCAGCAGCGACAGGCAGGTCACGACGCAGGCGACGACCAGGTGCGGCCAGGGCGGGATCTTGCCGAAGTAGATGGGGTCGCGGAAGACCTCGAGCACCGACCGCAGGGGGTTGAAACGCACCACCCAGAGGAAACGGTCGGGGACGATCGCCATCGGGTAGAAGACCGGCGTCATGTACATCAGCAGCGTCAGCAGGACCCCGACCATCTCGATGATGTCGTGGAAGAAGACGGCGAGCGGCGACAGCACGAGCCCCACCCCGAGGGTGAACAGGGCGGCGAGCAGGATCGGGACCGGCAGGAACAGGACGGAGCGACGGATGGGGTGCCCGGTGGCCAGGAGGATGGCGAACAGCGGGATCAGCGCCAGGACCAGGTTGATCAGGCCGGCCAGCACCGTGGCCAGGGGGAACACGTGGCGCGGCACCGGGAGCTTGGTCACCAGCCCGGCGTTCTCCTTCAGGCTGTTCATCGAGGCGGTGACGCTCTGGCTGAAGAAGTTCCAGAACATGATCCCGGCCAGGGCGTAGACGGGGTAGTCGGGGAGCCGGAAGCGGAACAGCGTGCTGAACACGGCCGACAGCACCAGCATCATCATCAGCGGTTGCAGCATGGTCCACAGGAAGCCGAGGGTGGAGCGCCGGTAGCGCACCTTGAGCTCGCGGGCCACCAGCGTGACCACCAGATCGCGGTAGCGGAAGAGGTTCGTCATCCCGTGGCACCGGGCGGGGGCGCCGGCGGTGAGTCCCCGAGGCGCTGCGGAACGGCGCCGGGAACCGCGCCGGGCTGACGGCCTGCCGTCGGCGTCGGGGGCGGCGTCCCCGGCGGCAGCATCGACCCGGAGGTTCTCACGGCGAGCCGCAGAGTAGCATTTCGTCCGGGTGCTGGCAGCGCCGCAGGCCCCGGAGCGGCTCCGCGGCCGCCTCGCCGTATCCGTCGTCGTCGGCGCCCGCGGCTAGGGCGGGGACGGGTCGGTCGCACCGTCGTCGTCCTTCGCGCTCCCAGCTCTGGACAGTGCGTCGCGGAGCGCCTCGGCCTCTCGCCTGGCGAGCTCGAGGTTCCGGCGCAGATCGGCCACGTAGCCGCCGGCGGCCCGCCGCGACCTCTCGTGGTGGTCGCTCAGCTCGCGGAACGCCGTTTCCGCGGCGGTCCGCCGCTCGCGGCAGCGGTCGAGCTCGTACTCGATCATGCGGCTGAAGTCGCGCCAACCCGCGCCGAGAGTCTCCGCGACCGCCTCCACTTGCGGCCAGCGCGAGGCGTCGGCCGCGACCTCGCGGAGCGCCCGGTAGAGCTCCAGGCAGGGTGCGGGCACGGCCGCCGCGAGCTGCGACGGAGCCGATCCGGGACGGTCGGCCGGGGGACGGATCAGCGCGTCGATCTGCGCCCGGGCGGCTCCCGGAGGCTCCGGGAGCCCCAGCGCCTCGCACAGCGGCAGCAGCCCGGTGGCGCGTTCGCGCAGCAGGTTCTCGTACTCGATCACCGCCCGGGTCCGCCCCCGGGTGCCGGCGAGGGCAGCGAGCATGTGATGGAACCAGATGCCGAGGCCGTGCGCGAGCGGCCGGCCGTCCCGCCGGGCGAGGGAGCGGGCGACGTCGAGAGGATCGCGCAATACGAGGGCGAAGCCCGGCTCGACGCCCAGCTCGTCCAGCACGGCGGTCCACAGCGGCAGCGTGAGGCAGGTCCTGGGGTCCTTCCAACCCCAGAGCTCGCGGCCTGCGAAGGTCGTTTCGACGATCGCGCGCAACCTGTCGCGATGCACGGTGGTCGCCGGCAGTTGGTGCCAGCGGTCGGGCAGCGCCAGGGCCGTGTCCCAGGAACGTCCCAGGTCGGCCAGCAGGTCGTCGTGGAGCTCGATGACGTCGGCGAGCTCCCAGAAGCCGTCGGGGTTGGAGCGGCCGCCGGGCTGGAGCCTCGACGGCTCTCCCAGGTCGACGCCCGCCAGCTGGAGGGCGCGGGTGGTCACGGAGGTGCCGCTCCGGTGCGGTCCCAGGATCCCGATGGCCCGTGGCATGACGGCCCATCCTAATCGCTCGGCGCCGGCCGTCCCGGGGGGCGCTGTGCTAGCGTCCGGTCCGTTCGTGACCACGGAGAGACAAGCCCGCCGGGTCTTCGGGGCAACGCTTCGGAAGATCCTCGCCGTCTCGCTGGCCACGCTCGGGCTCCTCGAGCTGCTGCTGCACGGCCTGGCCGGCGTTCCCGCCGGGACCGGGGTCCTCGCCGCGATCCGCTCCGCCACCGGTGACCTCAGGGCGGACCAGGACCGTTTCTGGAAGGAGCGCTTCCTCCGCGGGTACGACGAGCGTGCGGTGCGGTCGCTGCCCATCAGCCAGCGGGAGTACCGGGTGGATGCGGAGCTCGGCTGGGTCCCCCGGCCGAACCTCCACTTCGTCGGTGAGGGTGGTGACTGGTACACCACCAACAGCCTGGGCTTCCGGGCGCTGCGCGAGTACACCGTCGACGATGCGGAGCACTACACGGTGCTGGTCGTCGGCGACTCGTTCACCTACGGCAGCCAAGCCGACGACGGCGCCGTCTGGCCGACCCTCCTCCAGGGCCTCGACCCCCGCCTCCAGGTCCTCAACATGGGGGTCGGAGGCTACGGTCTCGACCAGATGTACCTGATGCTGCGCCGCCACATCGGCCACTTCCGGCCCGACCTGGTCGTCGCCGCGTTCATCGACGACGACCTGGAGCGCGCCATGCTCTCCTTCCGCGACTTCGAGAAGCCGAGATTCGAGATCCGCGAGGGACGGCTGGTGTTGACCAACACGCCGGTTCCCGGTCTGCGCGAGACGGCGGAGCGGGTGCGCCGGGAGCTCGGCTGGAAGCGCTTTCTCTCCCGGCTCCGGCTGCTCAACCTGGTCCGCAACTCGCTCGCCGGCACGCCGGCCGGCGCCGTCGATCCGGAGGCACGGACCCGGCTCAACGACCGCCTGGTCGGCGCGATGCGCGCCACCTGCACCGAACAGGGTGCCGGCTTCCTGCTGGTCTACCTGCCCCGGGGCCGCGAGCTGCGCGACCGGCGGCCGCGGTCGTTCGGGGAGGAGTACTTCGAGCACGTCGTCGCACGGGGGGGCCTGCGGGGCCTGGACCCCCGTCCCCGCTTCCTGGCCCACCCCGAGATCGACTTCCGAGGGCGCGGCGCCCACTACGGGAGGGCCGCCGCGACGGTCGTCGCACAGGCGGTGTACGAGCGCATCCGCACCCGCCCCGACTTCCCCGCAGGCCGTTGATGCCGGAGCCCGTCGGCGGCGGGGCGTGGAGCGGGCGCCGTCGGACCACGGTGCTCCTCTACGCCGTGGTCGCCGCGCTGGTGGCCAACCAGTTGGCGTTCACCCTCTACATCGACAACGGGGTCGTCCTGCGGGACGAGTGGCGGTTCGTCCACCTGATCGGCGCCTACCGGGAGGGCACGCTGACCGTCGGCGAGATGCTGGCCACCACGAACCACCCGATCAAGTCGCTCCTCGTCCCGGCGCTGGTGCTCTTCGACGGCGTCGCCCTGGACCTCCGTCTGACGCCGCTGTACTTCGGTGCCGTGCTGGTCGCCGGTCTCACCGTGGTGGTTTTCCTGGAGCTGGTGCGCCGCCGCCTGGTCCGTGGACCTCCGGCCGCCGCCTGGCCGGTGGCGACGGCGGTCGTGCTGCTGTCGCCGATGCAGGTCCACTCGATCTCCTACGGGATCGCGGTCGTCGGGCTGCTGCGCGTCGGCGTCTACCTGGTCACCCTGGCCTGGCTGGCGGCTCTGTGCCGGGCCCGCCGCCCCGGCCTCCTCCAGGTGGGGGGGTGGGCGGGGCTGCTCCTCTTCGCCGTGGCGGTCGTGGGCAGCGGTTTCGCGGTGGCCTTGTGGGGCGCCGCAGCCGTGGTCTGGGCCGCCTCCCGCCGCGCGGTCCCCCGGCGGCCCCCGACCCGACGCCACCTGGCGCTCGCCGGCGTGCTGATCGCCGTTCCCCTGCTCGCTCTGCCGCTGATCGTCCGGCCCGACGCGAGCGCCTCCCTCGGCATGGCCTCGGCAGGGATCGCGGAGCCAGGCCGGTCACTGCGGTTCGCCCTGCGGATGGCCGCCGCCACCCTGGCGTCGGGCGGGGTCGCTCGGATTCCCGAGGGCGCCGTCCTGGTCGTCGGCGTCGTCGTCGTCGCGGTCGCTCTCCTGGTGCTGTGGAGGGCCGTGATGCGATCCCGGGGCACCGGCGTCGACCCGCTGGCGGCCGGCCTCGTGGTCTACACGCTGCTCGCCCTGGCGATGATCGCGCTCGCCCGGGGCGGCAGCGGAGCGCTGTTCGTCGGCAGGTACCTCGCCGACACCGTCCTCTGGCAGGTCGCGACGGTGCTGGCGGTCGCCACGCCGGCGCCGGCACGCGCCGGCCCGGCGCCGCGTCACCGACCCCGGGCGCGGCTCGCCGCCGCCGTCCTGGTGCTCCTCGCGGCGGTGCACGGCGTCGAGCTGGTGCGGGGGTGGACCGCCGCGCCCGCCCTGCGCCGGGAGTTCCGCCGCGTCGCGTCCGACCTGCGGCACCATGCGGAGTTCACGGACCAGGAGCTGCGCCGGCGGCTGCTCGCCAACGCGCGGCAGTTCTCCTACGTCGAGGCGGCCCTCCCCCTCCTCGAAAAGTACCGGCTCAACGTGTTCCGCGACCCCCCGGCGGACGAGCCGGGGGGCTGAGCGCCGTGTTCCGGGTCAGGTCGCGCCTCAGGGAGCCGGGGGGCCCGGGAGCTCCGCCGGCCGGCGCCGCGCCAGCCAGAGCTTGGAAGGATAGGCGTAGAGGGGAAACGGACGGCGGGCGATCCCCAGCGCGCGAGCGACGGCGGGCGCGCGGCGGAGGCCGAGGAGCGTGACGACCTTCTCGACGGTGAGGAAGCGCAGATCCCGCAGTCGGTGCGACACCGCGAAGCCGAAGCGGTCGATGACCGCCTCGAGGACCCGGCCTTCGTAGAGAAAGCACACCGGGGGGCGGTAGAGGAAGTAGCGCTCCCCCTGGAGCGCGGCGAGCAGGTTGTGCCGCATGTCGACGAAGTTCAGCACCAGCGTACCGCCCGGGCGTAGGACACGGTGGAGCTCGCGGAAGAAGGCCGCCTGGCCGGGGACGTTCTCGATCACGTTGAACAGCACGACCAGGTCGAAGGACGCCTCGGGGAAGCCGGCCTCCTCGAAGGCGCCGTGCCGCAGCTCCAAGCCGTAGCTCGCGCGGCTGGAGGCGACGAAGCGTTCGGACATCTCGCATCCCGTCACCCGGTGGCCGTGCTCTCGGAGGACGTGGAGGAACGTGCCGGTGGCGGCGCCCACCTCGAGCACGTCGTGGCGCGAGGCGTCGAGCCCGAGCCGGTGGGCCAGGCGCCGGTAACGCAGATGCGCGGTGGCCCGGCGCGACGGCTCGTCGGGGAAGTAGTCGTAGAAGCCCCAGATCTTGCCTCCGGCATGGCGTCGGCCCGAGGTGAAGACCGCCGAGTTGAAGAACCACTCGAAGAACCGGCGGTTGGGGATCGGGGTCTGCTGGACGAGGCCGCAGCGGCAACGCTCGAAGCGGAGCGGAATCCCGAAGTGCCCCACCTCGCGCACCACCCGCCGACCGTCCCGTCGGCCGCACAGGAAGCAGCCGGCGTCGGCGCCTAGGTCGTAGCATCCCTCCGGCGGATGGACGGGTGCGGTCGGACCGTGCCCGGCGACGGCTTCCACCGGTCCGTCCTCTGCGCGCGAGCCGCTGCGGCCGGACATCGGCGTCAGGTCCCTGGCCGATGCGGCGGGCCCAGCACCTCCCGGACCACGAACTGCGGTCGGCGAGCCTGGGTCAGGAAGAGCCGGCCGAGGTACTCGCCGATCATCCCCAGCACGATCAGTTGGATGCCGCCGAAGAGCACGACGCTGACGATCAGCGAGGCCCACCCCGGCGGGATCTCGTGGTGCAGGAGAATGCCTCCCACCGACCACGACACGACGAAGAACACGGCGAGCAGGAACCCGGCCGCCGACATCACCAGTCCCAGGGCCGAGGCGATGCGCAGCGGCACGATGGAGTAGCCGGTGAACATGTTCAGCCACAGCGCCAGCAGGCGCCGCAGGGTGTAGTTGGAGCGGCCCTGACCGCGGGGGCGGTGCGCGACCGTGACCGAGTCGATCGAGCGCGTCACGCGCAGGATCAGGCCGTCGACGTAGGGGTACGGTCCCTCGTAGCTCAACAGGTTTCGCACCGTGAAGGCGTTGATCACCTTGAAGCTGGACAGGTAGAGCCGAGGCGGTTTGCCGAGCAGCAACCGGGTGACGAAGTTGGTGAACCGGCTGCCCGCGTTGCGGAGCCAGGAGTGGCGCTTGCGGGCGTAGCGGCCGTAGACCACGTCGCAACCGCGGCGGAGACGGGCGAGCAGGGCCAGGACCTCCTCGGGCGGGTGCTGCAGGTCGTCGTCGACGATCGCCACCGCGTCGCCGGTCGCGTGGTGCAGTCCGCACATCACCGCGTTGTGCTCGCCGAAGTTGCGCGACAGGACGACGTAGGTGACGGTGTCGGGGTAGCGCTCGACGAGAGACCGCGCCACGCCGTCGGTGCCGTCGTCGCTGCCGTCGTTGACCAGGACCAGCTGGAGCCGGTGGCAGGCGGGCGCGAGGACCTCGACCAGCCCGGACACGACGGCAGCGAGGGTCGCCTCGCTGTTGTAGAGGGGCACGACGACGCTGAGGGCGTCGATCGCGACGCCGGGGGCGGCGGGCGGCGGAGCGTTGGCGGAGCCGGTCGCCATCGGGGGCTCGTCTCCCGGCGTCATGCGGTGAACTGGTCGCGGTGCCGGTGGACGAGATCGTCCCACAGCTCGGCCACCGGCGCCGGCTCCGGGCCGCTGGACTCCGGCGGATGGTGGTCGAGATGGAGCTTGACGCAATCGTCCCACAGCTGCCGCCGGCCCTCGGGCGTGTGGGGTCGCCCGAGGAAGTCGAGGGCGCCGGCCAGCTCGCGGTCGCCGGTGGTGGGGTCGAGCAGGGTCCGGTAGCGGACGAACCACGTCGGGACGCCGGCGCAGTAGGCGAGGAGCCGGCGGTTGTGTTCCCGCCACAGGGCCAGGGCGTGCCGCCGGGGGACGTGGTTGCGCGAGCGGAGCGAGCGCGCCACCGACGACGGCTCCCGGAGGCAGACGACGATGGCGTCGACCGTCACGCCCTGACCGGTCCAGCCGGGCAGGGTGAGCGCGAACCGGGCGTCCTTGACCAGGGCGTCGGCGTAGGTCCGGCCTGCCGTCCGCACGCGGTCCGCGAGCCGGCGGGCGCGGCGCACGACGGTGCCCTCGGAGGGCAGCCGCAGGTAGGACAGCCGCCCCCACGGACCGCCCACCAGCTCCCGGTTGACGGCCAGCACGTCGCGCTGTTCGTAGTAGCCGTCGGGGTTCCAGCGGTCGCCGCGGTAGAAGCCCTCGGGTGCTCCCATGGGTGCGCCGGACTCGAAGGCGAGCCGCGCCGTCAGGGAGGTGCCCGATCGATGCATGCCGGTGATGATCCTCATGCCGGTACGGCCCTCCCGGACTGTGGGCCTACCCTCGCTCGTCGCGCTCCGGCGTGGCGCCGGGTGGTGGCTCGAGGGCCCGTCGGAGCCCCGCGATCTCGTCGTCGCGTGCGGCGAGGACGCCGCGGAGGGAGTTGGCGTAGCGGACCGCCTCGTCGCGTTGGTGGAGCAGGTTCAGCCGCTCCGCGGCGGCGCGGTCGGCGGTGCTCCGGAGGTGCGCGTTGAGGCGTGCCCACCTCTCCGACGGCCGGGCCTCGGCGTCTCCTGGCTCCACCTGGGCGTCGCCGCGGGGCTCGGGCACCCCGGGCTGGGTGATCGCCCCGCCGTCCCCCGACAGAGTCGCGACGACGCGGTCCCAGTGCGCCGCCTGCATGCTGCGCCAGCGCTCCCGATGGTGGTCGATCTCGCGCCGCACGGCACGGCGCCGGGCCCACAGCTCGCGGGCCGCCGCGAGCAGGGCGCCCTCGCGTGCCAGAGCCCAGGGCAGGGTCCACTCGCCCAGCCCGGCGTGGCCGAGTGCGCCGACCAGCTTGATGCGGGTGTATTCGTCGAGGTGGACCCCGAGGGCGGGAACCCCCGCCGCGAGGGCGAACACCAGCGGGTGGTAGCGGCTGCTGATCACCATCGAGGCGCCGCTGATCCGGCGGCGCGCCGTCTCCGCCGCCTCGACGTCGCGCACCGAGAGCCGGCCGTCGCCGCCGAACGCCCGCTCCAACTCGCGGGCCACCCGTTCATCGTCGTGGGCACCCCGGACGTGGGGCAGGAAGACGAGGTCCACGTCCAGCGCGCGAGACAGCATCCTGAGCTGTTCGGTGGCGGCCGCCAGGGGTCGGATGCCGGAGGTCAGGGTGATGCCGATCCACGGCCGGGAGGGGCCGCCGGCGGCCTCGGCCGCCCGCGGTTCGAGGATCCAGGCGTCGTCGAGCTGCAACTCCAGGACCGACTCGGGCACCGCGAGGGCCTGCGCGTACCGCAGGGAGTAGGTCTCTCGGACCCCGACGAAGTGGGCGTTCGCGAGCACCTCGTGAACCAACTCTCTCTCCCGGGTCCGGAGCTCCGGCCCCAGGGTCTGGCCCAGCACGATGCGTCGCTTCCCGAAGCGCCGGGCCAGCTCCAGCAGCGCCACCCGCTCGTAGATGTGCTCGGGCCACGAGGAGTTCAGATTGCCGCCACCCGACACCACCACGGCGGAGCTACGGCGCACGGCCGCGACCACCGCAGGCTCCGCCGCCGGCGGGGGTGCGTCGGCGTCGGCGCCCTCGGCCCGCCGCAGGACCTCCTCGAGGCGCCGCTCGCGCCGGACCTCGTCCTGTTCCGCGTCACCGCTCGGGAAGCCGAGCGGAGCGACGGCCTCCACCCGATAGCGGCGGGCGGTCGCCTCGGGATCGGCGGAGACGACGGTGAACCGCGTCCCGGGGAGGCGCCGGGACAGCTCGCCGAGGTTCGCCTCCAGCATCGCTTCGTCGCCGACGTGGTAGGTCTGTGCCCCCCCGACGTCGGCGATCAGGACCAGCTCCATCTCCGCCTCTCTCCGTTGGCCGGACGTTCCGGCCTCAGCCCTTGATGCCGCAGTGGATCCGCTCGAGCTCGGACCGCAACCGCGCCCCGGCCGCCCGCGGGCTGTAGAGGTTCTCGACCCGCTCCCGCGCCGCCGCGGTGCGGGTGGCCGTCGCTGCGGGGTCGTCGAGCACTTCGAGCATGAGCCGAGCCGCATGCTCCGGATCCGGGGCGGCCCAGACCGCCCCGCGTGGATAGGGACCGTAGCTGCGGTCCAGGGTCTCGAGCTCGTGGGCGATCGGCCACCCCGTGGACTCGTCGAGGAAATCGGTGCAGCCACCGTAGCCGGTGGCGATCACCGGGCGGCCCAGGTACATCGCCTCGATCAGCGGCAGACCGAGCCCCTCGGAACGGTGCAGGGAGACGTAGGCGTCGGCCAGGACGAACAGTCCGAGCAGCTCCTCGCGCTCGAGCGAGGTCTCCAGGAGGGTCACCGGCAGGTTCCGGGCGAGGCGACGGATCTCGCGCAGATAGTCGGACTTCGCCTCGGCGTGGCTGATCTTCAGCAGCAGCCGGGTCGGGCGCGGGGCGTGCCGTGCCACCTGCGCGAAGGTCTCGAGCAGGCCGAGCGGGTTCTTGCGCTCGGGGATGCTCAGGGCGTCGAAGGCGAAGAAGAAGACGAAGTCGTCGTCGGGGATGCCGAGCGGAGCGCGATCGAGGAGGGCGGGCTCGGGAGCCAGGACGGCGGGCGGGACCCAACGCACCTCGACCGGGGAGAGGCCGTTGAAGGCGCGCTCGCAGAAGCGGCTCGGGGCCCAGACCTCGTCGACCAGCCGGAAACTGCCCGCGTACTCCAGCGGGAAATGGGAGAGCTCCCAGAACCAGTATCCGATGGCGCACTTCTCGGACGACGTGAGGACCCGCGGAAGCTGCCGGTGGACCTGCGGCATCATGTCGGCGTTGACGTGGTACAGGGTCACCCCGTAGCGCGGTTCGAGGGCCATGCCCTCCTTCTCCACCAGCGGTCCCCCCTGGTCGAGAGCCGGGTGGCGGAGTCCGGAGTGGCCGTAGGGGAGGTTCGTCTCGGCGAGCGCCCGCAGCGTGCCGCGGCAGACCTCGCCCACGCCGGTCCGGGAACGGAGCCACCCGATCACGTTCACCCCGAGCCCGTCCCCCTCCCGTCCCGGCTCCGCGGGGCGGACGTCGGGCACCGGCAGCTCGGGGACCGCCGCCGCGGCGGGGGGCGGGACCGCGCGCCCTCGTCTCCTGCGGGCGATCACACCGTGGCGCAGCCACCACAGCCGGGCCCAGACCTGGCGGCGGGGCGTCAGCGTCCACAGCACCCGCCGCACAACGCTGGCGGGGAGGTCGTACTCGAGCCGGCCGTAGGTCACAAACCAGAGGGCGAAGGCGCGACGCGACCTGCCGAGCGGGTCGGGGAAGCTGGACGACAGGTCGGGACGTCGCTCGAGGATCATCATCGCCACCCGCGGAATGCGGGGTCGCGCCCCCCGCTCGAGGTCGGCGCTCGAGGACCACCACGTCGATTGGTCCGGCGTCAGGCGTGCCCCTTCGGAGCGCGCACGGGAGACGAGGTGCGGGAACGGGTCGTGCGGGTGCCGGCCGGACGTCGTCGACGGTTCGGTTCGCGATTCCGCGAGCGATCGGTCCACGCGGTCGGCGAGCGACGGGTCGAGATCGGAGGTCCGTCGTACCTCGTCCACGAACCAGCGTGCGAAGGGCTCCGCGTCGTGGGCGAGCGGGAAGGGGAAGGCGGCCTGGACATCGGCGCGGAGGTCCCACAGAGCGACCGCCAGCCGCGGGAGCTCCAGGCCTCCGTCGGTGTGGACGGACTCCAGGAGCCAGCGGTGATAGCCGTGCGGATCCGAGCTGCGGAAGGGATCCGGCCAGCGCTCGCCGTCGGGGTCGATCTTCTGCAGCAACTGACGGGCGGCCCGCGGCACCGGCGAGCCGTCCTCGAAATGGCCGAAGGCGTACGGCAGAGCCTGCATCTCGGCGAAGCCCTCGTCGAGCAGCGCAAGGCGGTAGTCGCGGAAGAGCGCTTCGACGTCGGGACGCTCGGCGACGCGGTACCGGTCCTGGAACTTCGAGATGTTCCGTGCATCGTCGACGACGATGCCGCTGAAGTGGAAGAAACGCAGAGGAGCCCCTGCGACGCGGCTGCCTTCCGGACCGCTCTCGACGGTGCGGTGGGGCAGGTTCCAGTAGGCGACGTTGTAGCCGGGGTCGCGCAGGATCCGCACCGTGTCGAGGAAGGCGGGCGCGAAGTCCATCCACCGCTGGTCGACGAAGAGCCCGCGGTCGGTGCGGTGGAGACAGTGGTGGTAGAGGCGGCTCTGCCACCACGCCAGGAAGCTCAGGGTGGTCGGCCG
Organism: uncultured Acidobacteriota bacterium; assembly: GCA_963843275.1. Taxonomy (GTDB): domain Bacteria; phylum Acidobacteriota; class Thermoanaerobaculia; order Multivoradales; family JBCCEF01; genus CAWJJM01. Next base: position 429,411 of record CAWJJM010000012.1, read on the forward strand.
GATCGAGATCCCGAGGAACCCCAGGTTGTAGATCCCCGACAACAGGAAGTCCCGTTCGGTCGGGTGGCCGTCGTCGTCGAGGGGTTCGAGGATGTGCGGGGTGAGGACCATCTCCGCGTCGTCGAGGGTCTCGTAGATCGGCGACAGGTCGCCGGTCACCAGGATGTCGGGATCGAAGTAGCAGATCCGTTCGCAGCCCGAGGTGCGGTGGAGGTGTTCGAGGAGGTACGGCTTGACGGCCGTGTTCAGCTCGAGGATCGAGTAGCGGAAGGCGACGTTCTCGAAGCGGCGGATCCCGAGGTCCTCGACGAACACCACGTCGAACGGCTCGGCGGCGTAGTCGATGGACGCGGCGGGGCGGTCGACGATCAGGACCCAGACCCGGCCTTCGGGGTGGTGCGCGAGGAAGGACCGCGCGAACACCCGCGCGAAGGGGAGGTAGTTGTTCGCTACGATCGTGCAGGCGCAGTGCCGGTGCATTTGGTGGGGCTGCGGTCCGCCGATCGCAGGACGTCGGGGCCGGGGTCGTACAACGTTCCGAACAAAGGCGAGCCATTATAGCGATGCCGCCGACCGGCGCGGGGCCGTCGCGGCGCCGCGAGGGAGCGGCGGCGCTGTGATATCTTCCCCCGATCCAAATACGTGAAGACGTGTCCATGGCGACGGCTGGCGCCCCCGGTCGGGAGCGGGTTCCCTTCCACGACCTGAAGCCCGTCCAGTCCCTGCTGGCTTCCGATCTGAACGCCGCCGCGCTGCGGGTCCTGGCCAGCGGCCGCTACCTGCTCGGGCCGGAGCTCGAAGCGTTCGAGCAGGAGCTCGCCGCCTACCACGGCTGCGCGCACGCGGTCGGTGTGGCGAGCGGGACCGATGCCGTCGAGCTCGCTCTGCGAGCCCTGGGGATCGGTCCGGGCGACGAGGTGATCACCGTTGCGCACACCGCCGTCGCCACGGTCTGCGCGATCGAGCGTGCGGGCGCCGTGGCGGTCCCGGTCGAGATCGACGAGACGCGCTTCACCATGGATCCGGCGGCGGCCGCCGCCGCGGTCACCTCGAGGACGCGCGCCATCCTCCCGGTCCACCTGTACGGGCACCCGGCCGACCTGACGACCCTCGGGGACCTCGCCCGGCGCCACGGGCTGGCGCTGGTCGAGGACTGCGCCCAGGCCCACGGCGCCCGCTGGAGGGGGCGGCTCGTCGGTACCTTCGGCCACGTGGGGGCCTTCAGCTTCTACCCCACCAAGAACCTCGGCGCCTACGGGGACGCCGGCGCCGTGGTCACGGACGACGACCGTCTGGCCGGGCGCCTGCGCAGCCTGCGCAACTACGGACAGCGCGGCGAGCCCGGGCGCTCCGAGGAGGTGGGACTGAACAGCCGGCTCGACGAGCTGCAGGCGGCTCTGCTGCGCGTCAAGCTGCGACGGCTCGACGAGCACAACGACGTCCGGCGTCGCCTGGCGGACGCTTACGACGGCAGCTTGACGCGGGTGTCCACGCCCGCCTGCCACGAAGACGCCGAGCACGTGTACCATCTCTACGTGGTCCGCCATCCGAGCCGGGACGCACTGCGCGAGGCGCTCGCCCGGGAGGGGATCGACACCCTGGTCCACTACCCGCACCCTGTCCATCTCCAGCCGGCCTACTCCCATCTCGGCCTGCGGCGCGGGGCCCTCCCGCTCACCGAGCGGGTGGCCGCGGAGGTCGTTTCCCTTCCCCTCTTCGTGGGCCTCGGAGACGGCGCCCTGGCCCGCGTCGCCGAGGCGGTGGCCGCTTGCGCCCGGGCGCTGGAAGAGACCCGGCGCGGTGGAGCGTGAAGGAGCCGGACGATGGCCCTCCGCGATTGTCGCCTGATCGACCTGCCGAAGATCGAGGACGAGAAGGGCAACCTCACCTTCATCGAAACCGAGCGCCATGTCCCCTTCCGGATCCGCCGGGTGTTCTACGTCTACGACGTTCCCGGCGGCGCTTCGCGCGCCGGCCACGCTCTGAAGAGCTGCCACCAGTTCATCATCGCCATCTCGGGCAGCTTCGACGTGATCCTCGACGACGCGAGCGGCGAGCGCGCACGGTTCCATCTCAACCGCTCCCACTACGGTCTCTACATCACCCCGCGGACCTGGCGCGAGATCGACAACTTCTCGTCGAACTCCGTGTGCCTGGTGCTGGCGTCGGAGCTCTACGGCGAGGGGGACTACTTCCGGGACTACGCGGGCTTCCTGGCCGCCGTCGGAGCGGACGCTTGAGCGGCGCGGGAGCCACGGGTGGCGCCCGCGGCCGACGCTCCGGGCGGGGGCCGCGCGGCCCCCGCCCGGCGGGTGGTCGCAGATCCCTCGATCCACGCGACGGGACCCCGCGCCCGCGCGCCGCCGCGCCGCCGGTCTCCCGGCCTCCGTCGGTCCACGCGGCTTCATGAGCCCGCCGAGCTCCCGCGCCCGCCGCTGGCTCCCCGCCGTGCTCGGGATCGCCCTCCCGGGCCTGGTCGCGCTCGCCTTCGTCCAGCGCTTCGCCGTCGACGTGCCGTCCTACGACGAGTGGAACTTCATGCCCACCGTCGAAGCCTTCTACTCCGGGGGCGACTGGTGGTCGATGGTGGTCCAACACTACGGCGAGCACCGCATCGTGCTGCCGCGCCTGGTGATCCTGTTCCTCTCCCTGGTCACCGACCTCGACGTGCGGGTCGAGGAGCTGCTCGCGGCGCTGTTCATGCTCGGGGCGGCGGTGGTCTGCTGGTCGCTGCTCCGCCGCACCGGCGGGCCGCGGTGGGCGATCGTCCCCGTCGGCTGGCTGATCCTCTCCACCGCCCAGTTCGAGAACCTGCTCGTCGGCTGGCAGTTCCAGGTGCCGATGATGAGCTTCTTCGCGCTCTGCGCGATCACATTGCTGGCCGGCGACGGGCGCTGGAGGGGGGCGGCCGCGGCGCTCTGCGGGGTGGCCGCCACCTTCTCGTTCGCCAACGGGATGGCCGTGTGGCCGGCCGGCCTGGTGGCGATCGCCGCGGCCGCCCCCGGGACCCGGCGCCGGCGTCTCGCGGTCTGGAGCGGCACGGCGGTCGCGGCGGCCGTCGCCTACCGCTGGGGCTACCAGGGCTTCGACCGGCCGCCGGCCGGCTACGAGCTCGCCGTCTTCCGCCACCCCTGGAACGCCGCGCGGATGTTCGTCGCCTTGGCCGGCAACAACTTCGGCGCCGGCACCATCCCGGCGATGACCGTGGCCGGGGTGGTGGTCCTGACGCTCTCGGCCGTCGTCCTCGTCGGCCTGTGGCGCCTGCGGCGCGGCGACCGCCGCGACCTGCCGTGGCTGGCCCTGGGGTGCTTCGGGATGCTCTCAGTGGCGGCGGTGACCCTGGGACGCAGCTTCGTCTGGGAGCGGATGGTGACGCCTTCCCGGTTCCTCACCGTCGCCATGTTCCTCCCGGTCGCCCTGGTGGTGCTGGCGAGCCGGTGTGGGGTCGAGCTGTGGGGCCGCGGCGGGTGGCGGCGCGCCGCGGTGGCGGCAGGGGCGCTGCTGCTGGCGGCGGCGGCGGTCCTGCAGCAGGCCCGCGGCGTGGAGCTGGGGTGGGAGATGGGGGCCGCCCACCGTGCCCTCAAGCTGCGCACGCTCCCCTGCCTGCTGCACTACCGCAGCGCCGACGTCGAGTGCCTGCGCGGCGTCTACGTCGCCGACGGCGAGCTGGTCCGCGAGCGGGCGGCGACGCTGGAACGCTGGCGCCTCGGACCCTTCGCCGATCCCGTGCCCGCCGCCTTCCTGGCGGCGGACGGCGGCGCCGGGGGGCGCGCGCCGCTGCCCCCCGCCGGCGACGCCGCGGCGCCGGACCTGCGGCGCATGGAGGGGACCTTCGAGTTCGTCGGCCGGCGCAGCCCGGCGGGTGCGACCAACGTGGTGGAGCAGGGCGAGCGGGTCGTCGCCGAAGGCTGGGCGCTGACCCCAGGGCTGGAGAGCCCGGCCGCCGTCGTGCTCACCGTGGACGGCGCCTGGGTCGCGGCGACCGCCTCCTTCGTGCCGCGGCGGGACGTGGACCGGTTCTTCCACCGTGCGACGGCGCCGTGCGCCTGGCGCTTCGAGATCGGCACCGAGGGGCTCGAGCCCGGGGAGCACCGGCTCCAGGCGCTGGCGTTGCCGGCCGGAGCGACCGCTCCGCGGCCGGTCCCTGGCGACCAGACCCTGGTGGTGCGGGCGCCCGGCTCCACGGCGGGCGCCGCGGCCGACGCCCGGGCTCAGCGCAGGTAGCCGAGGGCGCGGAGGCGGGCGGCCTCCTCGGGAGTGAGCGCCGGACCGGTGCCGGTGGCGGCGGCGTGGGCGCGCCGCGCCGCCTTGTCCTTCGCGATCAGTTGTCGCAGCCGGTGCTCGAGGCGCTCCTCGAGCGCGGGGTCGCTGCCGTGGAGGTTGACTTTCTCCTCGGGGTCGTCGACGAGGTTGAAGAGCCCGCCCACGGCCGGGATCAGCTTCCAGGTGGGCGTCACCAGGTTCGCATACATGTGGACGTCCTCGCGGACGACCTCCCCGTCGGTCACGGCGGGCAGCAGGCTCCGCCCCTGCGCCTGGTCGGGAACGGGCACGCCGAGGATCTCGAGCAGAGTCGGCTCGAGGTCGACCATCGCCGCCAGGCCGGCGACCCGCCGGCCGGCGAAGCGGGAGCGGGGGAGCTTCAGGATCAGCGGGATGTGGCTGATCTCCTCGTAGCCCCCCTGGTCGTGGATCAGCATCCCGTGGTCCCCGAACTCCTCGCCGTGGTCCGAGGTGACCGCGACCACGGTCCGGTCGTAGAGGCCGAGCTCCTGGAGGGCCCCGAGGAAGTCGGCGATGCGCGCGTCGACGTAGCTGATGCAGCCGTCGTAGGCCGACGACATCCCGTCGACCTCTTCGCGGGTGAACACGTCGGACAGGGTGCGCTCGCCCGCCGCGATGCCCTGATTCGTCCAGGCGAGCAGCTCCGAGGCGCAGCGGCCGCCGCGGCAGCCGTCGAACCCCGGCGGCCGCGGGGCGAAGCGGGTGGCGTGGTCGCCGGGGCACTGGTAGGGGTAGCCCTCGGAGCCGGAGTGGATGTCGTAGGTGTGGAGGAAGAGGAAGAACCTCTCCCCCCGGTGTCGCTTCACCCACTGGTGCGCCTTCGGGAGGATGGTCTCGAACTCGCCCCCCTTCTCGTCCCAGCGATCGAACCCCGCGTCGAAGCCGAAGCGGGCGAGGACCCAGCCGCCGTCGACGAAGGCGCCGGTGGTGAAGCCGTGCGCCTGCAGCTGCTCGGCCAGGGTCACCCACCCCGGGTCGAGCACCGTGTCGGTGCCGACGTCGACCCCGTGGGTGACCGGGTTCAGCGAGGTGAGCATGCTCATGTGCGAGGGGAGCGTGCCGCCGCCGCTGTGGTAGAAGCGTTCGAACAGGACGCCCTGCCGTGCCAGGTCCACCAGGTGGGGCGTGTCGGGACGCGGGTAGCCGTACACCTGCATGCGATCCGCGCGGAGCGTGTCGATGGAGATGAGGAGCAGGTTGCACGTGCGGCAGGGGATCTCGCCGCTGACCGGAGGGCCCGGAGCCGCCGCGGCGGTCTCGGGAGGAGACGCCGAGAAGCGGTGCGAGACGGCCTCGATCAGGGCCTCACCGGCAGGCACCATCCGCCGCAGGTGGGGGGCGGCCCACAGGCCGGCGGCGAATCCGACCGCGAGCAGCAGAAGCGTCCTGAGCAGCTTCATCGGCGGTCCGCAGTGTAGCAGGGGGGCGCGCCGGTGAAGCGCTTCCCCCGGTGGTCGCCCGCCGCCCGCTGGCCGGGTGTCGCCCTCCTCGGTCTGCTGCTGGTGCTGGCCTTCTGGAACGTGGTCTTCGCCGGCCGGAGCCTCGTCTACAGCGACAACCTCAACCCGCTGGACAGCCGGCTCCTGGAGGCGAACTACGGTCCCGGCTTCGCCCCGGTCGAGGACTGGGCCCGCCACAATCTCTCGCTCTACCCGAACTGGCGAGACTACGGCGCCAACGTCTGGCAGTGGGAGCCGGCGGCGCCCTTCCTGCGCACCGGCCTGGCGCGCGGGGAGCTGCCGTTCTGGGACCCGTTCGTCGCCGCCGGCGCCCCGGCGATGGCCAACCTGACGCAGGCCTTCTGGTTTCCGCCCCACCTGCTCGTGGTGCTGCTGGGAGACACCTCGCTCCTCCTCAACCTCTACCAGCTCCTGCTGGCGCTCGCCGCCGGCGGCTTCACCTACCTGTTCCTGCTCGAGCACGGCCTGGGACGGGTCCCCGCCCTGGTCGGCGGCGCCGCCTTCATGCTCAGCGGTGCGGTGGTGCAGACGATGGGCTCGTTCATGGGCCAGCCCCTGGCCTGCCTGCCGCTGGTCCTCCTGCTCACCCGGCGGTTCTTGGACCGGCCGTCCGTCGGCCGCGGCAGCGCCCTGGTCGCGGCGACCGCGGCGACCGCGCTGGCCAGCTTCCCGCCGTTGCTGGTCGAGGGGTTCGGCCTCGCCGCGGCCTACGCCGTGACGATGACGCTGGCGGCGCCGCCCGCCGGTCGGAGCCGGGCGCTGCGGGGGCGCACCCTCGCCGCCTACGCGGGGTGCTGCCTCCTGGCGGCCGGGCTGGTGGCCTTCTACTACCTCCCGGCGGCCGCCCTGCTGCGCGGCCTGCCACAGGTCGAGGCCACCTACCACCAGGTCGGCCGTTCCTCCTGGGTGTGGGAGAGCCTGTACCAGTTGGCCTCGCCCATGTTGATGGGGGGCGAGGTGATCTTCCGCGCCCCCCTGATGCCGGGCATGGAGCCGTACTACCTGCCGTACCTGGGCTTCGCCGCTCTGATGCTGCTGTCGCTGGCGGATCGCCGGGGCGAGGGGAGCGGCGGGCCGCTGTTCGCCTTCACCGCGACCGCCGCCGCCCTGCTGGTGCTCAAGATCCTCGGGGTGGCGCCGGTGCAGTGGCTCGGCCGCCTTCCGGTCCTGTCCCGGATCCACATCCCCAACTACTTCGGCATGGGCCTGTGCCTGCTGCTCGCCGTGCTCGCCGCGATCGGTACGGAGAACCTCGCGGCGGGCCGCGTGTCGCGCCGGCGGTTGGCGACGGTCGGCGGCCTCGCCGTGGTGGCGCTGTGCTCGCTGCTCGAGATCGCCGCGCGGCGCGGCGCACTGAGGCTCCCCGAGGTCAACCGCTGGCTGTTCGAGTGGGCGGTCGGCGTCGCCTTCGTCGCGGGGATCCTGTCGCTGGCGACCCTGGCCGCCTTCGGGAGGGCCCGCGGGCGGCGCGCGCGTTGGATCGCCGCGGGCGCCCTGCTGCTGGTCGCCGGCGAGGGGGCGCGCCACGCCTACTACCCGCGGCAGGTCCGCGGCGCCGACGTCTTCCACCGGCCGCCGCCGTACGTGCGCGCGCTCATCGACCGCGGCCGCCTGGACCGCTCGTTCGTCGTCGGGGCGCTCAACGCCAACCTCAACTCCGCCTTCGAGGTCCCGACGCTGGACTCCCTGATGACCGGGAACCCGCCGCGGGTCTTCGAGCTCTACCGCCGCTATGCCAACCCCGGGGCGAACATCTTCCTGCGCGGAGCGACCCGGCTACCACCCGAGCCGGTGCTCGACGCCGCGGCGATCGGGACCGTGACGGTCCGCCGTGTGCTGGAGGAGCGGATCGCCGAGGCCGACGCACGCGGCTACCCGACCGTGTTCGACGACGGCTACGTGCGGATCTACGCGCGCCGGACGGAGCCGCGCTGTACCTTCTCCTCCGACCTCACGCTGGTCGCGCCGGCGGAGGCGCTCGAGCGGGTCGCCGATCCCCGGCGGCCGCGCGAGGTGCTGCTGGAGGCCGCGGCGCTGCCGGTTCCGTCGTCGCCCAACCGCGACGACGACCCCGCCGTCCGGGTGGTCGGCTGGCACCGCAACTCCCTGACCCTGGCGGTGGAGGCGCCCCGCGACGGCGTCGTCTACTGCGCGGACTCGTTCTTCACGGGGTGGTCGGCCACGGTGGACGGTCGGCCGTCCGAGATCCTGCCGGCGGACTTCGCCTTCCGGGCGGTGCCGGTCCGCCGCGGCCGCCGGCGGGTGCACCTCGCGTACTGGCCGCCGGGGCTGACCCCGGGGCTGTGGATCACCGGCTGCGCGGCGCTGCTCGGGGCGGGTGTCCTGGTCGGCCGGCGACGTCGGGAACCGCCGCGGGAAGCGTCGTTGCGGCCCCCGCCGACGTGACCGGCGCCGGCGCCGCCTCGACCTGCAACGCGACGAGCTCCAGCCGCGGTGCGATCGACCAGGGCCAGCGGTGCTCGCCGGCCACGCCGACGCGTTGCCGCAGGTCGAGGTCGACGAGGATACGTCCCTCGGCGTCGGCCCTCGCCGGGACCACGAGGTCGACTTCGCCCGGCTCGGCAGGTGACCACTCGACGGCGCCGGCCCCCGCCGAGGCGTGGACCGAGAGCGGGAGGCAGCCCTGCAAGGCCCGGAGCCGGAGGGTCACGGCGGTGGTGGTCGCGGGAGCGCCGGCGAACGCCAGGAGCGCTCGATCCCGTCGCAGCGTCGCGTCCTCCGACCAGCCGTACAGCAGGGTCCGCCCGAGCTCGTCTCCTCGCAGCTCGGCGCCGGCCGGGACGATCGGCAGCGGCCAGGGGTCCGGCCGCGGCGCCGCGCGGGCTCCTGCGGTGCACAGCCAGAGCCCGTCCGCCGGCCGGCAGCGCAGCCGGGTGGCCGGCCGCAGGCGGACCGCCGTGGCGAGCGCCGCGTTGAGCACGTAGGTCGTGTCGTCCTCGCCCCGGCCGGCGAGCAGGTCCGCCACGTCGTCGTGGCACAGACGGCGGACCTGGCTCGGGGTCCGCCGCGGGACGTAGAAGCTGTTGATGCTCATCCCCGCCCGGCAGGCCACCCAGCCGAGCTCCGCGAAGCGCTTCGAGCCCCCCGGGGTCCCGGCCCCACACCCCAGGGATGGGAGCACCTCCAAACGGCCACCGCGCGGCCCCGGCTGCCGCCACTCGGCCGACCGCAGGGGCGCGCTCCGGGTCCGGGTCACCGATCGGTGGACCCGGGCCCGGACCCCTGCGGTGTCGAACGCCTGGACCAGGGTCAGGGCCGCGAGCAGCAGGGTCGCGAAGCGTGGGGGGAAGGTGCGCCACAGCGCCCGGAGGCCGGCGATGACGAGCAGATAGCCGACCGGCCAGAACAGCCGGCCCGAGGCCCGGAACGTGCTGCCGACCCGCAGGAGGGCCGGCGGCAAGGGGAGCTCGGCGAGGACCCGGGGCCCCAGGGTGATGGTCGGCGAGATCGCCAGCGCGGCCAGGACGAGGGCGGCGAGGGCGAGCGGCAGGTGGCGCCGCCAGAGCCCTGGACGGCGGTGTCCCAGGAGCGGCAGGGCGAGCAGAAGGAGGATCAGCGCTCCCAGGCCCAGGTAGTGGTAGCCGGCGTCGCGCTCCTGTTGCGGGAAGGCCACGGCGATGCGGGGCAGCACGGGGGAGCCGGGGAGGGCCGGGTTGATCAGACCCACCAGGTTGAGCGACGCCTTGCCGTACAGGCCGCCCGTGTACGCGGCGGGATCGCGTGAAGGCAGGAAACCGACCAGTGCGAAGACGCCGAAGACCGACAGCCCGACGAGAGCCGAGAAGGCCGCCGCGAGGCTGGGGCGCAGCCGACCGTCGATCGCGAGGCCGCCGGCGAAGGCGACCGCCAGGACCAGGACCTGGACGGCCAGATACGGCGTGATCGCGGCGGCGAGCAGCGCGAGGCCCCACTGTGCGACGAGGGCACCGCGCGGGTCCCCCGGGCGTCGGGCGGAGACGCGGGAGAGGTAGAGCCACAGAGAAAAGAGGATCACCCAGTGCGCGGTCAGCCCCTCGTGTCCCTGCATCTGGTTGAGGAGCGGTGGCGACAGCGTGATCAGGCAGGAGCCGAGGACGCGGTCGAGCGGCCGCTCGGTGAGCAGGGAGCAGATCTCGAACGCCGCCCAGGAGGTGAGCAGCAGGGACAGGAGCATCCAGGCGCCGTTGTACTGGAAGGGCCGGGGGAGCCAGCGCTGCGCCGCCTTGAGCGGCACCGCGGCCAGCGGGTTGACGCCGAGGAACGCCGCCGACGTCCCTTCGGGCGGGAAGATGCGGTCCGTCCAGGTGAGCGGGAGACGCCACGGCTCGTCGCGCAGGAAGCACCAGGCGAGACTCTTCTGCGCCCGGTCCTGGTTGGCCAGGGTCCAGTCGACGTTGCGGGGGTCGAGGCGCCCGGCCCCCAGCAGGGACAGGAAGAGGAGCAGGGCGAAGCCCAGCGACGGCACGCGGGCTGCAGCGGCCCGGAACCCCCTCCGGGGCGCGGCGAGCCACCTGCCGCCGCCGGCGGGGCGGCCGTCGGATCGATCACCGAGGGACGGCATGGGCGGCGTGCGAGTGTACACTCCCGGCCGGTCGACCCCGGCGCACGTCCGGCCACGGCACGATGATCGAGATCCTCTCCACCGCGGTCTCCGAGCCCCTCGCGGCGGCCGCTGCGGCCAGCTTCGACCTGCCGCGGACCGGCACGGTCCCCACGTTGGCGCTGCGGATCGCCATGTGGTTCCGGCGCCCGGACGGCGAGCCGCCGGGCGAGGTGCTCCTCGCGCTGACCGCGTCGCCGCAGAGCGAGCCGGTGCAGTGGGAGCTGCGCCGGGCGGCGGTCGCTCCGCGCACCGACGTCCCGGCCCGGGACGGCGAGACGGCGCTCGGCTTCGACCTCTACGTCGACGGCGTCGAGCTTCCCCGGGAGTTCGAGGTCGACGTTTCCTACCGGCCGCGGTCGGGAGGGGAAGAGGAGCTGGGCCGGGTGCGGGGCCGCCGCGCCTGGTTGGCCGGGAGCTGCGCGCCGCGGTTCGAGCCGGTGCTGGTGGCCTCGCAGGGCCGGATGGGCACCACCGCGCTGATGAAGGCCCTCGGGCAGCATCCCGCTTGCGTGGTTCACCCGCGCTACCCCTTCGAGAACGCCCAGGCGGTCTACTACGCGCGCATCGCCGCCGCCCTCCTGCGCACGCCCAACCTGCTCCCGCAGCCGGACCGCTTCTCCGGCGATCTCGGCTATGCCTACCGCACGCGGCGGGCGATCGGGGCCAACCCCTTCCTCCACCCCGACTACGTCGCGCACGAGGACCTCGAGGCGACGCTCGCCGAGCAGGCGCCGCACGTCGCCGATTTCGTCCGTGCGGCGGTCGACCGGGTCTACGCGCGGGTCGCCGCGGCCACCGGGCGGGAGGAGGGGGGGCGGTTCCTCCTCGAGAAAAGCATGCGCCCGACCTCGCCGGGGGAGCTCCTGTGGATCTACCCGCGGGTCCGGATGGTGCTGCTGACCCGCGATCCCCGCGACGTGTTCCGTTCCGCCCGCGAGTTCAACGCGCGCCGCGGCCGGCCGAGCTTCCTGCGCGAGCTCTGCGCGGACGAGGAGAGCTGGATCGACCTCTACAGTCAGCGGATCTCGTGCCTGGTGGACGTCTTCGAGAAGCACCCGGCGGAGGACCGGCTGCACCTCCGTTACGAGGACCTCGTGCGCCGGCCGCGCGAGGAGCTGGGCCGGGTGGCGAGATGGATCGAACCGGCGACGCCCGACCGCGTCGTCGCCGACCTGGTCGCGGCCCTCGCCACCGACGAGCCGCGGTTCCGTCGCCACAGGACGCGGGCGGCGGGCACCGAGATCGGATCCTGGACGAGCCTGTCGGCCGCCGAGGTGGAGCGGATCCTCGACCGCACCCGCGTCTACCGCGAGCGCTTCGGCTATCCGGCCGGCTGACCGTCCGCGGTCGCGGAGCGAGGGCGTGCCCGCTCCACTAGAATCGGCACCCGATTCCCCCGAGCCCGCTCGATGACCGCTTCCCTCCAGCTCGAAGGCGCCCGGTGCCTGGTCACCGGCGGCGCGGGCTTCATCGGGAGCAACCTGGTCCGCGCCCTGCTCGCGGCGGGCGCCGAGGTCACGGTCCTCGACGACCTCTCGACCGGCTCGCGCGACCACCTGCCCGGCGACTCCCGGCTCCGCGTGGTCGAGGCCGACCTGCGCGAGGTTGCGGGGCTCGACGCCCTGGTGGGGGGCCACGACTTCGTCTTCCACCTCGCCGCGCGGGTGGGCAACGTCCGCTCCATCCGGGAGCCGCTGGCGGACGCGACGACGAACGTCGTGGGGACCGTTCGGCTGCTCGAGGCCTGCTCCGGCGCCGGCGTGCGGAAGGTGGTGTACTCGAGCTCGTCGGCCATCTTCGGCGAGGCGCGGACCCTGCCGATCGCCGAGGACCACCCGCACGACCCGGCCAGCTTCTACGCCCTGAGCAAGGAGACCGGCGAGCGGTACGCCCTGTTGGCGCACGCCCTGTGGGACGTCCCGGCGGTCGCGCTGCGCTACTTCAACGTCTTCGGTCTGCCGATGGAGGACAGCGAGTACACCGGGGTGATCTCGATCTTCCTGCGCCGGCTGCGGCGCGGCGAGCCGTTGATCGTCTACGGCGACGGGGGGCAGTGCCGCGACTTCGTCCACGTCGGCGACGTGGTCCGCGCCAACCTGTTGGCCGCGACCGCGGCGCCGGCGGGTGCCGTCTACAACGTGGGCAGCGGCGTGTCGACCACGGTCGACGAGCTCGCCGAGGCGGTGCAGCGTGCCGCGGGACGGCGGGTGGAGGTGCGCCACGAGCCCGCCCGTGCCGGCGAGGTGCGGCGCAGCGTCGCCGACGTCGGGCGCATCCGCCGCGAGCTGGGCTACGCGCCGGCGCACGACCTCGGGAGCGGCCTGGCCGAGCTGTGGCGGGCGCTCGACACCGAGCCGGAGGCGGGCGGGCGATGAAGGTGGCGTTCAGCGTCGACGACGGGAGCGGCGGAGCCTGGGCCCGCCGGCTGGACCTCGCCGCCGCCGGGGTCGAGCCGGTGTTCCTGGGCTTCGGCGAAGCGGGTCCGGCCGGCCCTGTGGGACACCCCCTCCGGGGGCGGCCGCACGGCGACCTCCTGCTGCCGGATTTTCCCCAGTTGGTGAGCGCTCTCGACGACAGCGGCGCCGAGGCATGCTTCGTCGCCGGCGGCGGGCCGTTGGCGTTGCTGGGGGGCGCCGCGGCGCGGCTCACCCACCGGCCCCTCGTCACCCTGCTCGACAGCCTCGACCACGTGCCGGGACCCGGCCCGCCCCGGGGCTCCCGGCCGGATCTGTTCCTGCTCGCCGGCGACGACCTGCTGGAGCGTGCCCTCGACGATCCGCGCTACGGCTCGACGCTGGTGCCGGTGGGGAACCCGGCCCTGGATCCCGAGCTCGGCGGCGACGGCGACACGGCCGGAGTGCACCGCGGCGCCGGGGCCCGGCTGGTCGGTTTCCTGGACCGCTGGCGGCGGGACGCCCTGGAGGCCGGCGAGCCGGAGCTCAGCGTCATCGTCCCGGCCTACAACGAGGAGGGCAACATCGTCGTGGTGTGCGACCGCCTGCTCGCGGCCCTGGCCGAGGTCTCGGCTGAGATCCTGGTGGTCGACGACGGCAGCCGGGACGCGACCTTCGCCCGGGCCCGCGGGCAGATGTGGCGCTCGCCCCGGATCCGGGCCTACAGCAAGCCCGCGCCGCGCGGCATGGGCAACGGGATCCGCTTCGGGATCGAGCGGGCGCGGGCGCGCTACCTGGCGGTCACCATGGGCGACGGGTCCGACGAGGTGGCGCGGCTCCCCGAGATGCTGGCGCGGGTGCGCGACGACGGCTGCTCGCTGGCCATCGGGTCGCGCTACCGTCATCGGCGCAACTACCGCAGCGTCCCGCTGCTGTACCGTTTCTGGAGCGCCTGCTTCCGCCTCGTCGCGCGGCTGCTGATCGGTTTCCGGCTCTCCGACTACACCAACGCCTTCCGCGTCTTCGACCGCGAGATCTTCCGGCGCTACGGGCCCGAGAGCGGGGGCTTCGAGATCTCGCCCGAGATCACCTTCAAGGCCTGGTTCACCAACCGCCGGATCGCCGAGGTGGACGTCTGCCACCTCAAGCGCGCCTCCGGCCAGAGCAGCTTCTCGTTCCTGCGCGCCGGACCGGGCTACGTCAAGATCGTCGTCAAGGCGTTCGTCCAGCGGCTGACCGGCCGCTGGTTCGTTCTCGATTGGTGAGTGGAGGAGGCGCGGAGTGAAGATCCTGGTGACCGGAGGGCTGGGGGCGGTCGGCGCCCCGTTGACGGAGGAGCTGCGCCGGCGGGGCCACGAGGTGTGGGTGTTGGACCGGGCCCACCACCACGGCCTGCGCGGTGGTGGGTACTTCCGCTGCGACGTGGGAGAGCACCGGCAGCTCGCCGCCGTCTTCGACCGCGTCGGCTTCGACCTCGTCTACCATGCCGCCGCCGAGTTCGGCCGCATCAACGGCGAGCACTTCTACGAGAACCTCTGGCGCACCAATGCCGTCGGCACCAAGAACCTGATCCGCCTGCAGGAGGAGCGGGGCTTCCGCATGGTCGTGTTCTCCAGCTCCGAGATCTACGGCGACTGGGGAGGCGTGATGAGCGAGGAGGTGCCGGACGAGAACCCGATCCGGCAGCTCAACGACTACGCCGTGTCGAAGTGGGTCAACGAGCTCCAGGTGCGCAACTCGGCGGCGGTGCACGGCACCGAGACGGTGGTGGTGCGGCTGTTCAACACCTACGGTCCCGGCGAGCCCTACAGCGAGTACCGCAGCGTGATCTGCAAGTTCGTCTACTGCGCCCTGCACGACCTGCCCTACCGGGTCTACCTCGACCACCACCGCACCTCCTCGTACGTCGACGACACGGTCCGCACCCTGGCCGAGATCAGCGCCCGCTTCCGTCCCGGGGCGGTGTACAACATCGCCGGCACGACCTACCACGACATCAAGACGATCTCCGACATGATCCTCGCCGGCACGGGCCGCGACGACCGCCGCGTCGAGTACGTGGACTTCGAGGTGCACAACACCCGCGACAAGAAGGCCACGACGGCGCGTGCCGAGGCCGAGCTCGGTCACCACGAGACGGTGGGGCTCGACGAGGGCATCGCGCGGACCATCGCCTGGCAGCGGGAGGTCTACGGTGTGCGCGACTGAGGTTCCGCTGCGGCGCGCCGTCGTCGTCGGTGCCGGCTACGTCGGCCTGCCGTTGTGCCTGCACCTGGCCCGGACCGGCCTCGAGGTGGTCGCCGTCGACGTCGATCCGGAGGTCGTGCGCCAGATCAACGAGCGCACCGCGAAGATCGAGGAGAAGGAGGACTTCGAGGCCTTCTTCCGCCATCCGCAGGTGCAGAGCCACCTCTCGGCCCGGGGCGAGCCGGTCCCGGCGGACGCCTTCGTCATCGCCGTGCCGACGCCGGTTGCGAGCGACGACAGCCCCGACCTGGGGGCCGTGCGCGCCGCCTGCGCCTCGATCGTGCCGGTCCTGGCGCCGGGGAACCTGGTGGTCGTCGAGTCGACCGTCCCGCCCTCGACCACCGAGGAGGTGGTGGTGCCGATCCTCGAATCGGGGGGGCTGCGGGTCGGCGAGGACCTTCTGGTCGCCCACTGCCCGGAGCGCATCCTCCCCGGCAACATCATGTCGGAGGCGGTGTACAACGCGCGCGTGGTCGGCGGCGTCGACGACCGCTCGACCCGTCGCGCCGTGGAGCTGTTCGGCCGCTTCGTCAAGGGCAAGCTGATGGAGACCACGCCGCGCACCGCCGAGTTCGTCAAGCTGATCGAGAACTCGTACCGCGACGTCAACGTCGCCTTCGCCAACCAGACGGCGCTGCTCTGCCGCCAGCTCGGCGTCGACGTCCACGAGGCGATCGAGCTCGCCAACCACCACCCCCGGGTCGACATCCTGGCGCCCGGCATCGGGGTGGGCGGGCACTGCATCCCGATCGACCCCTGGTTCCTGGTCGCCGCCTGCCCCGAGCAGAGCACGCTGCTGCGCGCCGCGCGGGAGCTCAACGACGCCATGCCGCGGCGGACGGCGGACCGGATCCGCGAGGCCGTCGAGGGCCTGCCGTCGCCCCGCGTCGTCTGCCTGGGCGCGACCTACAAGCCCAACGTCCGCGACCTGCGCGAGAGCCCGGCGCTGGAGGTGGTGGCCGACCTGCGCGCCGGCGGTCTGGAGGTCGAGCTCTTCGATCCCCTCGTGCCGCGCTACCAGTGCGACTCGGTGCTCGGCGTGGTGCGGGGTGCCGACGCCCTCGCCATCCTCGTGCCCCACGACCTGATCGTCACCGAGCTGCGCTACCGCAAGCGGGAGATCCTCGCCGCCATGCGCCATCCGAACCTGCTCGCCTTCAGCCCCGGGGTGCTGTGAGCGGCTCCCGCGCCCGCCGGCGGGTGCTGGCCGTGGTCGGCACCCGTCCCGAAGCGATCAAGATGGCGCCGGTGGTGCTCGGGCTGCGCGACGAGCCCGAGGGCTTCGAGGTGACCCTGTGCGCCACGGCGCAGCATCGCGAGATGCTCGACCGTGCGCTCGAGCCCTTCGGCCTGCGGCCGGACGTCGACCTCGACGTGATGCGCCCCGGCCAGACGCTCACCGACGTCGCCGCCCGGGTGCTGGAGCGCTTCGACCGGGTGCTCGTCGAGCGGCGGCCGGATCTCGTCCTCGTCCAGGGGGACACCACGACGGTGCTGGCGGCTTCGCTGGCGGCGTTCCACCGCGGCGTCGAGGTGGGGCACGTCGAGGCCGGGTTGCGCACCGGCGATCTCGGCCGGCCCTTCCCCGAGGAGCTCAACCGGCGGGTCACCGACCTGGTCGCCCGCTTCCACTTCGCTCCGACGCGGCGCGCCGCCGCGGCGCTGCACGCCGAGGGCGTCCCCGCCGACCGGGTCCACGTGACCGGCAACACCGTGGTCGACGCCCTGCGCTGGATCGAGCGGACGTTGCCGCCGGCCACCGCCGCCCCGGGGCTCGGTGCTGGTGACCACCCACCGGCGCGAGAGCTTCGGCGCACCGATGCGCCGCTCCCTGGCGGCGGTCCGCCGTCTCGCCGACCGCTTCGGCGGCCTCCGCTTCGTCTTCCCGGTCCACCCCAACCCCGAAGTGGTGGCCGCCGCCGAGGTGCTCGCCGGCGCCGCCAACGTGGAGCGGGTGGAACCGGCCGGGTATCCGCAGCTGGTGGCCTGGCTGCGTGCCGCGCGGCTGGTGATCACCGACAGCGGCGGCCTGCAGGAGGAGGCGCCGGCCTTCGGTGTGCCCACCCTGGTGCTGCGCGAGACCACCGAGCGTCCCGAGGGGATCGAGGCGGGGGTCGCACGGCTGGTCGGCACCGACGCGGCGCGCATCTTCACCGAGGCGGAGCGCCTGCTCTCCGATCCCGCGGCGCACGCCGCGATGTCGCGGATCGCCAACCCCTACGGGGACGGCCGCGCCGCGGCGCGGATCGTCGACGTGCTCGCCGCCCGCGCGGCGACGCCGTTCGATCCCGCAACGGCGGCGGCCGCGGAAGCCGGCCGCTGACCGTCGGCCGTCATCCCGAGATGCGGGCGAACAGGCGCTGGTGGGCGCGTGCCGCGGCCGCCGCGGAGGGAGCGGCAGGGGGGACCGCGGCGCGCGTGGCGCGGCCGAGCGCCGTGCCGATCGCCTCGGCCAGCCCGGCGGCACCGCGCTCCGGTGCGACCACGGCCCCGCCGCCGCCGCCGCGCAGGCGCTCGCCCACCGCTCCGTGGTCGAAGGCGACGACCGGACAGCCGGCGTGCCAGCACTCGGTCAGCGTCAGGCCGAACGACTCGGGCACGATGGAAGGGAGCACGGCCACGTCGACGCCCCGGGCCGCCAGCAGGCGGGGTAGCGAACCGGCGCGGTAGTAGCCGCGCAGGTGGACGCCCGGGAGCCCCCGGAGCGCGCGCGCGACCTCGGCTTCACCGCCCCCGAGCACCCACCACTCCGGTGGCGCCGCGCCGCTGCGCCGGCACGCCTCCATCACCGGTGCGACGAGCCCACCTCCCTTGTGCAGGCGGGTCCCTCCGACGAAGGCCACGCGCTGCACCCCGTCGGGGGCGCGGCGCTTCACGGGCGGGAGGTCGAGACCGGGCTCGACGACGAACAGCCGTCCTGGCTCGAGCCCCGGGAACAGGCGGCCGACGGTGCGGCGCTGGAACTCGGAGGGGAAGACCAGGGCCGTGGCGGCGGCGAGCAGCTCGGCCACCGCCTCGCGGCGGGAGGACTGGTCGTCGCGCGCCACGCGGTGGTCGACCGACAGGCAGCGCAGGCAACGCTCCGCGTCGCGGCTGTAGTGACAGAAGCGCCCGGCGGGCAGCTCCAGCAGGTGCGGCCGCGGGCAGAAGGCGCCGAAGTCGTGCAGCGAGACGACGACGGCCAGGCCGCGCTCCGCGACCGCGGCCAGCGTCCGTGGCGGCAGGGTGCCGAGGTTCTCCACGTGGAGGACCGACGCCCCGACCCGGTCGGCGGCCCAGGCCAGGGCGTCGGCGAGGGCCGGATCGGCGCAGGCAGGGAAGGGGGCGGGACCGGCCGGCGGCCGGGTGATGGGCGGTCCGGCCAGCGCCAGCTCGTGCCCGCCGCGGCCCACCTCGAGCCGGTAGCGGTCACCGTAGGGAAAGAGCAGCGCCCGCCCCGTCTCCCCGGCGTGGCGGTGGCGCTGGATGGCGGCGATCTGCACGCCGCCGAGACGGCGTTCCGGCGGCGTCTCGAGGAGGCCGAGGACGGCGACCTGCGGCACGTTGGAGGCGTCGTCCGCGGGCTGGTGCCGGGCCCGGTCGCGCCGGTCGAGCGCCCGATCGACCAGGCGGTCGGCGAGCGCCCGCCATCCCTCGTCCGCGAGCCGCCCGAGCCAGCCCGGTCCGGCGGTGCGCGCCGCGGTGCCGAGGCTCACCGGCGGACCCCGGCGACCAGGCCCCGGTAGAGGTCCTCGATCTCGTCCGCGTGCTCGGCGAGGCTCCTGACGCGCCGGGCGGGAGCCACCCGCAGCCCCTCGGGCGCGTCGAGACAGCGTTCGACGAGGGCCCGCAGCTCCCCCGGCCGCTGCGGGGAGAAGGTCCAGACGCCCGGTCCGCCGGCGGTCTCGGGAAGCGCCCCGCGGTCACTGCCCAACACCGGGATGCCGCGGGCCAGGGCCTCCTGCGCCACCAGGCAGAAGCTCTCCAGGCCGAGGGAGGGCACGATCAGCACGTCGATCGTGGCGAACACCGCCTCCTTGTCCGACTCGTCGAAGGTGCCGCGGAGCTCGACCGGTCCCGCGGCGGCGAGGGCCTCGAGCTCGCGGGTGTAGACGGCGTCGGCGGACGGATCGCCCCAGAGGGTGAGCCGCGCCCGGCCCGGATCGAGGCCGGCGAACGCCGCGGCGGCGAGGTGGGGACCCTTGTGGGGCAGCAGCGAGCCGATGCAGCCGAAGCGGACCGGCGCTCCGGCCGGCCGGGGGGGGCGTGGGGGCCCGTCGGCCGCGGGGACGCCGTACGGGAGCACGTGGACCGGCCGCCCGGCCGGCAGGGCCCCGAACGCGCGGTAGCTGCGGTGGAGGAAGTGGGACCCGCAGACGAAGGCGCTCGCCGCGGCGAGCGCCCGACGCATGCGGCGCGCCCGGGCCCGGTAGAGCAGCCGGTTCAGCAGCGCGGCCGGAGGGCGGCGGGTCAGCGGCAGGCAGCGCGAGCACTTCGCGGCCCCGGGCCCCGAGCACGCGCGGCGCTCGCGGTCGAGCAGGTTGGCGCGGGCGCAGAGCGGCCACCAGTCCTGGAGCTGGAAGAGCAGCGGGATCCCGCGGCGGGCGGCCAGCGGGGCGAGCGACGCGCAGTGGCCGGCGAGGTGGTGCACGTGGACCAGCTCGGGACGGGTCTCGTCGAGGAAGCGGGCGAAGTCCCGCTCGACCCGGGGCCAGCGCAGGGCGGCGCGGGCGAGCGGATCGCGCTGGGTGAAGTCGTTGACGACGAGCCGCACGCGCACCCCCTCGTCGATCAGCTCGAGGGCGTCGCCCCCGGCCCGTCTCGGGTCGGAGATCCGCGCGTAGACGGACACCTCGCGCCGCCCCGCCTGCCCGCGCGCCAGCCAGGCGGCGTAGCTCTCGGTGCCGGCGTGGTTCCAGGGCGGCCAGCCGTGGACCACGTGGACCACCCGCTGCGGTGGCACCGGCGCCGCCGCCCGGGCCGGCCGCAGCGCGTCGACCACACGCTCCCGCACGCTCCGCAGCGGATCGTCGCGCAGGAAACGCGCCACCCGCGGCAGGTAGTCGGGGTGTCGCCGCCGCAGGTGCCGGTGGGCCACGGCGACCCGTCGTCCGCGCGAGCGGCCGAAGCTGCGCTGCCCCTCGTGGTAGACGAAGGTGGCGTCGTCGAGGACGTGCTCCCAACCGGCGTGCAGGGCGCGCGTGCACCACTCGCTCTCCTCGCCGTAGCCGAGGCCGAAGGCGGTCTCGTCGAACGGGCCCACCGCGTCGAGGGCCTCGCGGCGCAGATAGAGGCAGACGCCGACGCCGGTGGGCAGCCGCGGGTACCGGCGCTGCGACACCCGCTCGACCAGCGCTGCGAAGCGGTCGACGTCCCAACCCGCCGGGAGGACGTTGGACTCCAGCCAGCGGGGGAGCGAGCAGATGGTGGCGTCGTTGGAGAACGGGGTGACGCTGGCGATGCGAGGATGCGAAGCGGCGGCGCGGTGGAGCTTGTCGAGCCAGCCGGCGGTCACCCGCGTGTCGCTGTTGAGCAGGACGACGTCGCCGGACGACTCGCGCATGCCCCGGTTGACCGCGGTGACGAATCCACCGCGGGCGGGCTGGCGGAGGATGCGCACCCGGTCGGCGGGGCACCCGTCGACCCCTCCCAACGCCGCCTCGACGGCCGGCTCCTGGGGACCGTCGACGACCAACAGCAGGCGATGGCTCCCCAGATCCGTGTGCCGGAGCAGGCTGTCGAGGCAGCGCGCCAGGGCCGCCGCGGCGCCGTGGACGGGCACGATCACGTCGACGGGTCCGGGCGAACGGTCCGGAACGGCGGGGGCGTCGGTCAAGGTCGGGGCGTCGGCGGGCACCGGGAGCGGGGCGCCGCGCCGCCGATGCTATCGTGGCGGATCACGCCCGAGCGGAGAACGACGACGGGAGCCACCTCGACGGAGGGTGGCCGGCGGACGCAGGACGGCCGCGCCGGGGAGCTCGACCGGGAGCTCTACGCGGCGGTCCCTGCCGGCTACTACGACCACGCCTATGCCCGCGGCCGGGGTGTGCAGTGGTTCTGGCACCACCACCGGTTCGCCCGGGTGGATGCCGCGCTGCCGCCGCGGCTCGACCGCATCCTCGACCTGGGGTGCGGCCCCGGGACCTATCTGGGACGCTTGGCGCTGCCGTTCGCCTACGGTCTGGGGATCGATCTCGCGGTGGCCCAGATCGCCTACGCCCGCCGGCGCCACGGCCGCCCCGGGTTGGAGTTCCGCGCCGCGGACGTCACCGCCCTCGAGCGGCTCGACCCGTTCGACGCCGTGGTCTGCATCGAGCTGATCGAGCACCTGCCCCCGGCCGACACCGTCACCCTCCTCAGCTGCGCCTACGACCTGCTGCGCCCCGGGGGCTCGCTGGTGCTGACGACGCCGAACTTCCGCAGCGGCTGGCCGCTGATCGAGTGGGCCGTCAGCCGGGTCGGCGCCGTCGACTACCGCGCCCAGCACATCAACCGGTTCGACACGCGGCGGCTGCGCGCGGCGGCCGCCGAGGCGGGCTTCGTCGACCTGCGGATCGAGACCTTCTACCTGGCGGCGCCGTTCGTCGCCGCGGTGTCGCGCCGGCTGGCCGAACGGGCGCTGCGCTGGGAGCGACCCTGGGCGTCGCGGTGGGGGTACGAGATCCTCCTGTCCGCCCGCCGTCCCTCGGTCGACGCCGCGGCGGCGGCCGGCGCGGTGGCGGTGACCTCGACGTCCAGCAGCAGGTGAGGTCGCGAGGCGAAGTCGGGGACCGTGACCCGCAGCCGGTGGGGGCCCGGGGAGACGGCGCCCGCGGGCACCTCGATCCTCCAGCCCGACTCGAGGAAGGCGGGACCGCCGCGGGAGGCCGCGACGTCCTCGCGCCGCAGGCCACGGACGGTGGTGCCGACCGCCCGCCCGTCCACCCGGAGCTGGATCGCGCACACCGGGCCGCCCGTCTTCGCCGATCCCACCGCCCAACCCTCGACGGTCCAGGGGGATGCGACGTCGATCCGCAGAGGCCCGTTCCGCGGGGGCCGCCCGGCGACGAGGTCGACGCCCCCGGCCGGGGCGGCCGCGCCCGCCAGCTCGTGGAACCAGGCGAGGCCGTGGGCCCGCATCACCGCGGTGCCGTCGCGGACGAGCTGGGCGCTGGGATGGTGCGAGCGATGGATCTGCTCGTCGGTCGCCGTCCCGCAGGCGATCGCCAACGAGTTGCGGTGGGTGATGGCGGTCCACTTCCGGAGGGTGGGCAGCAGCGAAGCGCTCGCCGCCGCCTGCAGCAGGGGCAGCGCGACGAGGGCGGCGATCACCGTCCGCCGCAGCCGCCGCGACAGCGAGGTCGGGCCCACGGTGTGCTCGTAGATCAGGGCCAGACACGCGACCGCCAGAGGGTAGGTGGCGGTGACGTAGTGCGAGCCGAGGGCCTGGCGGATCCCCTCGCCGCTGCGGCCGACGGCGATGAGGAGGGCGCTCCCCAACGCCAGAAGACCGAGCAGGATCCAGGCCGGATCGTGGTCGCGTGACGGGCGCCGCAGGGCCGACGCGGCGAGGGTAGCAGAAGAGCAGCAGCGCGCCCACTCCCAGTGTGAGGGCGACGAGCACCCCGTCGGACGGCAAGGGCGACCAGGGCCGTCCGAGGAGGACGAGGACGAACGCCGGCACCGCCCCCCAGTCCGCGGTCCCGAAGCTCGAGCCCGCCGCCGCCTTGACGAGCAGCGTCGCAGCAGCGGTCGCGCCGCCCCACACCCCCCACCGCGACGCGGCGCGCTCGCGGTGGAGCGCCAAGGCGGCGAGTCCCACATACCATGCGATCAGCCCGGCGCCCCAGGAGAGGGTGGCGGCGGTCGCCGCCGCCATGGCGCCTGCGAAGGCCCGCGAGCCGAGGCGCCGTCGGCTCAGGAGCACGACCACCGCGGTCGACAGCAGCTGCGACAGGTTCTGGCCGAACGGGTACCCGGAGAGAAAGTTCTCGAACTGGAGCAGCGAGAAGGCGACGGCGGCGACCGGTGCCGCCAACACCAGCGCGTCCCGCCGGCGCGCCAGCAGGGCGAGCAGCAGCGCCAGCGTGCCGGCGGCCGCCAGGTAGCTGGCCACCACGTCGAGTCGGACGTTCCAGTGCGACAGCAGCCCGAGCCCGAAGAGGACGAGGCGTGGCAGGACGTTGAGATGACCGTTGTAGGGCGCGACGAGCAGCGGCAGGACCGGCCGGCCGGCGTAGTGTGCGGCCCAGGCGGGCGCGAAGCTCCACTCGTCCCAGGTCGGCATCGGATCGACCAGGGGGAAGAGCAGGGCGAAGCTGACGAACGGCACGGCGATCGCCAGCAGCACGGAGACGACGCGGGCCGCCCGGGGAGGCCGCCGGAATGCCGCGGGGTCTCCGGCCGCGCCGGACCGGTCGTGCGCGGGCCCGCTCATGCGTCGGCCTCGCCGCGGCCGGGCGGACGCCGGACCGACGCGGCCGCACGCCGCCGCCGGGAGAGGCGGAGCCGGACCAGCCGCCAGGCGCCGACGTAGATCTCCCGGCTGCCCAGCTTCGACGCCCCGAGCGTCCGGTCGTAGAACACGATCGGCGACTCGGCGATGCTGCTCCCGGTGCGCGCCAGGCGGTCGAGGAGCTCGACGAGGAAGGAGTACCCGGTGGAGGTGATCTCCTCGAGGTGGACGCGCTCGAGCGCCGGCCGGCCGTAGAGGCGGTACCCGGAGGTGACGTCGTGCACCGGGATCCGGAGCAGCCAGGCGGCGAAGCGGTTGGCGAGCCAACTGAGGAGGATACGGCGGAGACGCCAGTTGATCGTGCCTCCGTCCCGGATGTAGCGCGAGCCCACGACGACGTCGTGGCGGGCGGCGAGGGCGAGCATCGCCGGCAGGTGGTCGGGGTTGTGGCTCAGGTCGGCGTCGAGGGTACCGATCGTCCGGTATCCCCTCTCGAGGCCGAAGCGGAGTCCGGCCACGTAGGCGCCGCCGAGGCCGCGGACGCCCTTCCGAACCAGCAGGTGGAGCCCGGGATCGCTCGCCGCGAGCTGCCGGCAGAGCTCGGCGGTGCCGTCGGGAGAGTCGTCGTCCACCACCAGCAGGTCGCAGGCGGGAAGGCGGGCGCGGACCCGGCGCACCAGGTCGCCGACGTTGTCGCGTTCGTCGTAGGTGGGGACGACGAGGAGGAGGCCTTCGCCGTCGGGGTCGGTTCCGGCTCCCTCCGGGCCGCTCGGCGGGCGCGACATGCGGGGGAGTCTACAGGGCCCGCCGGCGGCGACCGGCCGGGGCGCTCCGGCCGCGGCTGCGGCCGGAGCGGTGGGACCGTTTCTACTCCGGCGGGTTGCGGAGCGCGTCGACCGCCTTGCGCAGCTCCTCGTTCTGCGCCGCCAGCGCGGCGAGCTGCTTCTGCTGCTCGAGGGTGTAGAGGGTCAGCTCCTCGATCTTCTCCAGCAGACGCATCGGGAACTGGGTGAGGTTGAGCCCGTTGGTGCGGATGTCCTCGGCGTTCGGCACGTTCGGGAGGTGCTTGTTCTCCGCCACGAAGGAACCGAGCTGCTCGAGGGTCATCAGGCCGTAGTCGGGCTCGAACACGTAGTCGGGCGCATGGATCTGGGAGCCGTTCTGGAGGATCTCGCCGTTGGGGTTGATCTGGAACTCGACGCCGACGTCGGCCAGGTTGTCGATCTGGAAGGCGTTCGACGCGGTGAAGACCCACTCCGGGGTCTGCGCCGCGTCCTTCATGCGGAACTTGACCTGGCCGTTGTTCTCGAGGTTGAACAGCGTCCGGCCCGCTCCCGTGCTGCTCGCTTCCTGGACGAAGACCTGCGCCGTGCCGTTGGTCCGCCGGACATGCAGCGAGGCCGAGGGCGAGCCCGTCCCGACGCCCACGTTGCCGCCGTTGGCGATGTCGATGGAGCTGCTCGGCGCTCCAGGCCGGATGCGCAGGGGCAGTGTCGAGCCGTTCGTCACGTCGCGGACGAAGAAGCTCGTCTCGTTGCCGGCCACGTCCCAGGATTGCGGGGCGAAGCCGCTCGAGCCATCCTGCTGCAGGCGGAGGGTGGGCGTATCGCCGTCCACCACGTGCAGCTCGACGGACGGATTCGCGGTGCCGAAGCCCACCCGACCGCCATTGTCGATGCGCAGGGCGTTGGACGGGGCGTTCGCCTCGACGATGAACACCGGGTCGTCGGCGCACCCGCCCCCCGAGGAGCTGCCGCAGTCGTTGATGGCGAAGAAGCTGCCGCCGCCGCTGTTGCTGCTGTTGGCCTGCAGCTCCCAGTCCCGGTTGGGGAAGCCCGAGATGGTCGACGTGTCGTCGAACTTGATCCGGGTGTTGTTCTCGACGAGGAGGATCGTCGAGTCCGAGAAGGTGGGGCTGTTGACGCAATCGAAGCCGACGCAGAGGCTGTTGCGGATCACGCCGTCGCCGTTGGTCAGGACAGTGGCCGCAGCGGTGACCGTGCGCAGCCCGTCCTCGCCCCCGCCGCCGGACGACGAGGAGGCGACCTTCGCCCCGCGGTCCTCCGACATGTCGGGCGGGACGATCTCGCCGCGCACCACGGTGAACATGGCCGAGTCCACCATCGGGCCCTTCGGGAGCAGCCCCTTCTGCTGGAGCTCGAGCGGCAGCGACATGTCGCCGGTCAAGCGGGACTTGGCCAACGCGTAGCGGACCTCCTTGTCGACCTGGGGGACGATCCGCAGCTCCCAGGTGTAGTTGCCGTCGACCTCGCCGACGACGTCGCGGAGATCGAAGAACAGCGGGTCCTTGGGGCCGAACTCACGGACCACCTGCGAGCACGGCGTGGACACCGTGAGGCGGATCCGCTCGTAGGGGACCACCGGGTCCCAGTAGACCATGCTCCCCTCGTAGTGCACGGAGGCCACGCGACCGTTGACATCGATCGGACAGAGCGGCGCCTTCTGGGCCTGCGCCGGGGCGGCGAGCAGCGCCAGGGCGACGAGCAGTGCGGTGCAGCAGAGCAACCGGGTCAGCTTCATTCTCTCTCCTCCTCCTTGGACTCGGGGGCTCCCGGCCCATCCGTCCCGGATTGGGCGTGGGCCTGGCCCCGGCGTTTCTGCGGGAAGGGCCGGTCCCCGACGGCAGGGCGAGCGCCGCGAAGAGGCCGTCCGCCTCTCCCTGGCGTTCGCCGTCTGCGAGCCGGGCAGGGGCTCTTCCAGCAGCCTGTGCGTATCGATGTAGGCGTTCCGAGGATCGTTTCGTTTCCGGGCGGCGCAGGGACCCGAGGATCGCGACCTTCCACGCCCCGCCCGATGTGAGGACGGCCCCCCACGGGCGGGGGGCCGTCGGACGGCTCGCGCGGAACGAGCTTGCGGGACGCACGACCTCCAGGACTCATTTCCGCTGCTGGAGCTCCTCGACCGCCTTGGCGAGCTCGGCGTTCTTGGCCGCGAGCGCCGCGTTCTGCTGCGCGAGCTCGTCGAGCTTGTCCTCCTGCGCCAAGGTGTAGAGGGTGAGCTCCTCGATCTTCTCGAGCAGCCGCATGGGCATCTGGGTGAGGTTGAGGCCGTCCCGTCGGATGTCCTCGGCGCTGGGCACGTTCGGCAGGTGCTTGTTCTCGGCGACGAACGTCTTCAGGCTGTCGAGCGACAGCAGGCCGTAGTCGGGCTCGAAGACGTAGTCGGGCGCGTGGATCTGGGTGCCGTTCTGCACGATGGCGCCGTCGGGGTTGATCTGGAACTCGACGCCGACGTCTGCGAGGTTGTCGATCTGGAAGGCGTTCGACGCGGTGAAGACCCAGTCCGGGGTCTGCGCCGTGTCGTTCATGCGGAACTTGACCTGGCCGTTGTTCTCCAGGTCGAACAGCGTCCTGCCCGCTCCGGTCGAGCTCGCCTCCTCGACGAGCACCTTCGCCGTGCCGTCGGTCCGTCGGACGTGGAGCGGGGCGGTCGGCGTTTCGGTGCCCAGGCCGACGCTGCCGTTCTCCTTGATGTAGAGGGAGTTCTTCGGCGCGCCCGGCCGGATCCGGAAGGGGAGCAACGAGCCGTTGGTGATGTCGCGGACGAAGAAGTTGGTCTCGTTGCCGGCGATGTCCCAGGTCTGGGCGGCGAAGCCCGAGCTGGCGTCCTGCTCGAGGCGCAGCGTGGGGGTGTCGCCGTCCTTGACGTGGATCTCGACGACCGGGGCGCTGGTCCCGAGGCCGAGGTTGCCGACGTCGTCGACGTACAGCGCGCTGTTCGGGGCGCCCGCCTCGACGGAGAACGGCTGCTGGCCGGTGTCGGAATCCTCGAGGTAGAAGATGCTGCGGCCGCCGTTGTTCTGGTCGTTCGCCACCAGCCGCCAGTCGGTGGTCGGGAAGCTCCCGCTGTTCGAGGTGTCCCAGAAGTGGATCCGCGTGTTGTTCTCCTTGAGGCGGATCGTGTCGGCGCCGTAGCTCTCGTTGGCGGCGCAGTCCTGGCCGACGCAGAGGCTGTTGTAGACCGTGAGGTCGCCGGAGATCGTCTGCGGGGCGCTGGCCGTCTGCAGGGGCGCTCCGGCGCTGGCGGGTGCGCTGTGCGACAGACGCACCTCCGGCTGGAACGGGGCCTCTGCGGCGGGCTGCACGATGCTCCCCCCGGTCACCCGGAAGGTGCCGCTCTGGACCAGCTCACCGCGGGCGGGCAGCTCGCCCTGAAGGCGCAGCCGATCGACGACTCCCGGGTCGCCGTTGGCGCGGGCGGCTGCCGCGGCCTTCCCCAACGCCGCAGGCCGGGGCGTCGCGGTCAGCTCCCACTTGTAGAGGCCGTCCGCGTCGCCGGAGATGCTCCCCAGGTCGAACAGCGGGTTCTCGCCCGCCGCGAAGCGGTGCTCGACCACGCCCATCGGCCCGGTGACGCGCAGCGTCAGGGACGCGTAGTCGCCGGTGGGAACCCACTCCACCTGGGTGACGCCGAGGTTCATCTCGGCGACCGGGGCGGCCAGGGCCGCCGGGCTCACCGCCACCAGGGCGAGGGCCAGGGCCAGACAGGACAACCGGAAGGTGCTCAGGTTCCGCATCTCTCGTGCTCCTCTCTCTCTCTCCGCGGCGGGCGCCGAGGAAAACACGTCATCGTTGGTCGCCGGTCGGGCGGCGAGCCCGGAGGTCACCGACCGGCCGTCCCGACACTGCGCCAGGGGTGCGACCAGGAAAAAATCGCATTCGGATAATCAGGAGTATACACACCGCCAACCCGTTTGGGTAGTCCCCTTCCGACGCTCCCCGTCCGGCGAGGTGGCGGGCGGTCCGGCCGACCGGTGGGGCGGCTACGGAGGGTCCGCCGGGGGCCGGCAGGGGCGGGTGCCGCGGTAGCGCTCGAGGGCCGGTTGCAGGGAAGCGACGAGCTCGGGCGTCCCCTCCTCGCGGGCCGCGTCGATGGCCTCCTCCTGCAACCGGGCGGCCTCGTCGCAGCGCCCGCTCTCCGCCAGGGCCATCGCGTAGGTCGCGGCGTGCCCCACCGTCGGGCTGGCTTTCACGACCCGCTGGGCGAGCTCGACGGCACGGGGACCGTCGCGCAGCGTCGGGTCGGGGCTCGCGGCGAGCAGCCGGGCCAGCGCGTGGGTGAGCTGGCCGCTGGTGGGTGCCGCCGCCCAGGCCGCCTCGAGGCGCGCCAGGGCTTCGCCGTACCGCGCCATGCGGACCAACGTCTGCGCTTCGCCCAGGATGGCGCGTTCGCCGCCGGTCCCCGTGGCCATGGCGCGGCGGTACTCGTCGAGCGCCTCGGGCAGGGCGCCGGTGGCCGCCAGGGCGTCGGCCAGCTCGAGCCGGCTGTCCGTGTCGGAGGGATCGGCCTCGACGAGACGCCGCAACAGCGGGACCGCCGCCTCGGCGCGGCCGGTCGCGGCGAGGAGCGAGCCGAGGTTGAACAGCACCCCGGGGTCGTCGGGAGCCTTGCCGTACGCCTCCTCGAGCAGGGCCAGGGCCTCGTCGCGGGCGCCGGCGTGGGAGAGGGCGTAGGCCAGGTCGACGCGGATGCCGACGCTCTCCGGGTCCGCCGCCAACGCCGCGCGGAGCTCGTTCGCCGCGTCCGCGTAGCGGCCGACGCGCAGCGCCCGCCGGCCGGCGAGGCGGTGGACGCGTCCGCCGCCGCGGACGGCCTCGACGTCGTCCCACAGCGGATCCGCCGGCCGGACGCCCACCTCGCCGCGTTGCTCGAGCTCGCTCCGCGCCCGCGCCAGGTCGCCGAGACCACGATAGGCGAGGCCCAGCGAGTAGTGCAGCCGGTTGGCGCCGGGCGCCGCCGCGAGCGCCTTCTGCAGGTGGTCGATCGCCTCCGGCCAGCGGCTCGCGGCGAGGGCGATCTCCCCGAGGCCGGCGTGGGCCGCGGCGGAGCCCGGCGCCAGCTCGAGGGCGCGGTGCAGCAGGTCGGCGGCGGCGTCGGCCTCGCCGTCGGTGCGCAGCACGCCGGCGAGGTAGACGAGTGCCGGCACGTCGCCGGGCGCCAGCTCGAGCGCGCGGCGGTAGGCTGCCTCGGCCTCGTCGAGGCGCCCGGCCTGCTCGAGCAGGCGGCCCAGCAGGTGCGGCCAGCGGACGTCGTCGGGGGCGAGACGCTGGGCGTTGCGGTAGGCCGGCTCCGCGGCCGCCGCGAGGGCGTAGGCCTGAGCGGCCATCCCGGTCTGCCCGTAGGCGTCCGCGAGCTGGCGGCGGAGGGCCTCGGGGGCGGCGGCCGCCGCCTCTCTGCCGCCGGCGGCGGCGAGCGCCGCGCCGAGCTCGTCCGCCACCTCCTCGAGCTGTTGGACCACCGCCGGGTCGAACCCTTCGAGGTTCGGTTTGGGCACCGGGAGGAGCGCTTCCGACGACGGGGCCGCCGGCTCGGCGGCCGGGGGCGTCGCCGCCGCCGCGGGAGGGTGGAGGAGCGCGGCAAGGGCCGGCAGCCCGAGCGCGAGCGCGAGGCGCCACGCCCGGCGCGTCACGGTGCCGGCTCCTCCGGCGAGGCGGGGCCGGGCGGCGGCGCCGTCCCCTCGACCAGCGTGGCGTAGGCGCCGGTCGCCGGGCCGCTCCAGAGCTCGCGGCGGCCGTCGGGCCAGATCACCCGCACCGCGGTCGCCTCCGCGGCTCCGTCGAGACCCACCAGCACCCGCGGGTCGGAGGCGGCGGCGTAGCTGCCGTCGGTGTGCGCGCGCCGCCACAGGGTCGCCCCGTCGCTGCGGACGACCTCGACCCGTGCCCCCAGGGCGTCGCGCCCGTGCCGGTCGACCAGCCGCAGGCCGACCCACCGCGCGGCGGCGCCCACGTCGTTGCGGAGCAGCCGCAGCGGTCCGTTGCTGTTGGTGATCACCACGTCGGTGTCTCCGTCGTTGTCCACGTCCCCGAAGGCGGCGGCGCGGCTGACCTCGGCGCGCGTCAGGGCCTCCCCGACGCCGGGCCACTCGCCGAACCGTACCGCGCCGCCCGGGCCGACCGGTCCGAGATTGCGGTAGAGCTGGTTGCCCTGGCCCAGCGGGAACGGGTCGTCCCGGCGCGCTAGGCCGCTCGAGGATCTTCACCGCTCCGCTGGCGACGAACAGGTCGAGCCAGCCGTCGTTGTCGACGTCGATCCAGCCGGCGCCGAACGACGTGTAGGGCAGCCCGGGTGCGGCCAGGCCGGCGGCGGCGGAGCGCTCCGCGAACAGGCCCCCTCCCTGGTTGAGGTAGAGGGCGTTGGTCTCGCCGTCCAGGTGCACCTCGATGATGTCGTCGTCGCCGTCGTTGTCGACGTCGCCGGCATCGACGCCCATCCCGGCCTGCGAGCGGCCGGCGGCGCTCAGCGCCACACCGGCGAGCACGCCGTCGTCGCGGAACGTCCCGTCGTGGCGAT
The DNA here is from genome assembly GCA_963843275.1 of uncultured Acidobacteriota bacterium. GTDB lineage: Bacteria > Acidobacteriota > Thermoanaerobaculia > Multivoradales > JBCCEF01 > CAWJJM01. The sequence goes on from CAWJJM010000012.1 coordinate 460,125, forward strand.
TGAGCCAGAGCTGGTTCGGCGTGCCGTCGTTGGCCACGTAGACGTCGACCCAGCCGTCGCCGTCGGCGTCGAACGTGACGATGCCGAGGCCCGGCGCGGCGGCCCCGGTGATCCCGGCGTGCACCGAGACGTCCTCGAAGGTGCCGTCGCCGCGGTTGTGCAGCAGGCGGTCGGTGACCGGCGTGAAGTCGGCCGGTCCACAGTAGTCGCGTCGGCTGTTGGCGGAGAAGCAGTGGCGGTCCGGGTCGTCGACGACGTAGTTGACCACCCAGAGGTCGAGCCACCCGTCGCGGTCGACGTCGACGAAGGCGGCCCCGTTGCTCCAGCGGTCGTCGCCGGCGCCGGACGCCGCGGTGACGTCGGTGAAGTGGCCGTCGCCGGAGTTGCGGAGCAGCCGGTTGGGACCGAGGTTGGCGACGTACAGGTCGACGTCGCCGTCGTTGTCGTAGTCGCCGGTGGCGGCTCCCAGCCCGTAGCCCCCGGCCGGGATCCCGGCCTGCGCCGTGACGTCGGTGAAGGCCAGGCGCGGCCGGCCGTCCCGGCCCGGCGCGAGGTCGTTGCGGAACAGCCGGTCGGTCGGGCGGCCGGCGCCGGCGGAGGGGAAGAGCACCGTCTCGCGGCGTGTCGCCGGGACGCAGCAGGTCGCCCTGCTCCACGTAGAGGTCGAGGTCGCCGTCGCCGTCGGCGTCGAACAGCGCGGCGCCCGGCCCCATCATCTCGGGAAAGTCGAGCCGCCCGGCCATGCCGTTGAAGTGGACGAAGTCGAGGCCCACGGCCGCGGCCACCTCGGAGAAGGGGGCGGGGGCATGCGCCGCGGGCGCAGGGGCGGCGGCCGCCAGGGCCGCCAGAGCCGCGGGCCCGAGGTGGAAGCGGCGGCGAGGCATCGATCCGGCACCATAACAGGCCCCACCACCCGCGGGAAGGGCGTCGCCTCCCCGGGGGACGGTCCCTGCGGGGCACCGCTCCGGTAACGCCTCGGGCACCCTTCGCGCCCCTTGCTCTGCGTGGATGCTGGCAGCGCCCTTGCAAAATGTAGACCTGCGTGTGGGAACGCATCCCACGGAGACGACTTCGATGAGACCTGCAAAGAGCATGATCCTTCTCGCGTTGGCCGCCCTCGCCCTGGCGGTCCCGGCCGGCGCCACCAACTACGTTCCGATGACCGACGCCGCTCTGGTCGACGCCGCGCCCCTGGCCGCCGTCGTCCGTATCACCGGGATCACCGCGGGGCCGCCCAGCGACCTCCCGGCCACTTTCTACCGCGCCGAGGTCGAGGAGGTGCTCAAGGGAACCCTCGAGGCCTCGCCGATCCTGGTGCGGGTCCCCGGCGGGGTGACCGCCGACGGCCAGGGCTGGAAGGTCTACGGCGCCCCCCGCTTCGGCGCCGACGAGCGCGCCCTGCTGCTGCTGGTCCCGCGCGCGGACGGCAGCTTCGGCATCGAGCAGATGATGCTCGGGGCGTTCCATGAGACCGAACGCGACGGGTTCCGGCTGGCGGTGCGCGACCTCTCCGCGGCACAGGCGGTCCCGGCGCCGGGGACCGCTTCGGCGGCGGCCACCACGGCGGGCGGGGCCCGTGACTTCGCGACCTTCGCCGCCTGGGTGCGCGACCGCGCCGCCGGCGACGCGCGGCCGGCGGACTACCGGCTCGACGTCGCGGCGCCGACGAGCCCCTATGCCCACGTCTCGGCCGACTACCAGCTCCTCGACGACGAGGGGCAGTGCGGCGCCACCTCGCGGCCGATCCGCTGGTTCCTCTTCGACGACGGAGGCACCGTCCGCTGGACCGCCGACGCGGTGGGCCAGTCGGGGATGGCCGGCGGCGGCTTCGCCGAGCTGCGCCGGGCGCTCGCCGCCTGGACCGACGATCCGGACAGCGACGTGCGGCTGACCTACACGGGCCAGGAGGTCGGCGGCGACGCCCACGTCTCCTGGGACGATCCCGACGACGAGATCGCCGGCTCGTTCTCCGGCGGGGGCACCCTGGCCATCGGCGGCCCCTGGTTCGACTGCAAGGCGAAGAGCTGGAACGGCGGCACCTTCCGTCCCGCGGTGCGCGGCTTCATCGTGACGCAGGACGGCGCCGGGAGCTGGTTCGCGGGCAACGGCGGCAAGGACGGCGAGGAGGTGTTCGCGCACGAGGTCGGCCACAGCCTCGGCCTCGGCCACTCGACGGTGGCGCAGGCGTTGATGCGTGCCTACGCCTACGGCGACGGTCGCGGCGCCCGTCTCTCCGACGACGAGCGCGCCGCGCTGGCGGCGCTCTACGGCACGGCCGGCGCCGGACCCGAGGGCGGCGGCGACCCGCAGGCGCCACCGGCGGCGCCCGACCGCCTGGCCGGACGGGCCACCGCCCCGACCGAGGTGCGGTTGAGCTGGCGCGACCGCTCGTCGGGCGAGGACGGGTTCGCGCTGGAGGTGGCGGCCGGGGACGGCGCCTTCCGCGAGCTCGGCGGCGCCCCCGCCGGCGCCACCGGGGCCACCGTGACCAGCCTCGAGTCCGGCACCTCCTATCGCTTCCGGGTGCGGGCCCGCAACGGCTACGGCGCCTCCGCGCCCACCGACCCGGTGGCGGTGGCGACGCCGAGCGCTCTCGGGCCGTGCGATCCGGGCGCCCTCTGCCTGCTCGACGGTCGCTTCCAGATCGACGTCGTGTGGCACAACCAGCACCGGGGCGGGGGTGACGGCGTCGGTCGTCCGCTGCCGGCGACCGGCGAGACCGGCTACTTCTGGTTCTTCGATCCGAACAACGTCGAGCTGGTGGTCAAGATGCTGGACGGACGGCCGCTCAACGGCAGCTTCTGGCTGTTCTACGGTGGCCTCAGCGACGTCGGCTACGACGTCCGGGTGCGGGACCGGGTCGCCGGGGTGGAGCGCACCTACCACAACGCGCCGGGGCAGATCTGCGGCCGCGGCGACACCGTGGCCTTCCCGGCGCCGGCGACCGCCGGTGACGCCTGGCTGAGCGCGGCGTCGCCCGAGCCCGCCGCCCCGGCGAGCGCCGACGGCGCCACGGACTGCGGCGGGGACGACCGCAGCCTGTGCCTGGCCGACGGCCGCTTCCGGGTGCGCGTGGAGTGGGTCAACCAGCATCCCGGCGGTGGCAGCGGCGTGGGCCGCGTGCGGCCGGAGGCGTTCGGCGGCGGCACGACCGGGTTCTTCTGGTTCTTCGACCGGTCGAACGTCGAGCTGGTCACCAAGGTCATCGACGGCCGCGCTCTCAACGGCCACTTCTGGTTCTTCTTCGGCGCCCTCTCCGACGTCGCCTACGACATCCACGTCCGGGACACGGTGAGCGGCCAGGAGCGCACCTACCACAACCAGCCGGGCGAGATCTGCGGCCGCGGCGACACCGCCGCCTTCTGAGCCGTCGCGCCGGCCGGCGCCGTCGCGGCGACCCTCCCGGTGCGGGTGACCGGGAGGGTCGCCGCAGGTGACATCGTCCGTCACCGCCGGGAGGGGGCGGGCGCTCCGCCTCCCGGGGGCCGCCGGTGGGCGCCGCGGGCTTTCGATTTGCATATCGCCACGTAGGAATCCTTTCCCGAGCGACCCTGTTGCGTCGGTCGCGCCGCACCTCCGAGTGACCGGTGGCGGCGCCAGCGACCACAGCGAGGATCGACGCGATGAGACGAGCTGCGACGCAGCACCTCCTGGCGGCTCTGGCCGTCCTGCTGGGGGCCGCCACCGCCCACGCCACCACCTACGTGCCGATGAGCGACGCGGCGTTGGTCGACACCACCCCGGTGGTGGCGGTCGGGCGCGTCGTCGACGCCGCCGGCGGCCCGGCCGGGACCCTGCCGGCGACCACCTACCGCGTGGAGGTCGAGCAGGTCCTGAAGGGCACCGTGAACGCCTCGCCGGTCGAGGTCCGGGTGCCCGGCGGCAGCACGGCGGACGGTCACGCCTGGCGCGTCTTCGGTGCACCGTCCTTCGTCGCGGGCGAGCGGGTGCTCCTCTTCCTGGAGCCGCGGGCGGACGGCACCTACGGCATCGCACAGCTCATGCTCGGGGCCTTCCACGACGTCGAGCGCAGCGGCGTGTCGATGGCGTTGCGCGACCTCTCCGAGGCGCGGCCGGTGGCACCCGACGGCGCGGTGGTCGAGGGCGGTGCGGAGCCGGTGCGGGACTTCACGGGTTTCGCCGACTGGGTCCGCGACCGGGCCGCGGGGCGGGCGCGGGCGGTGGACTACCGGCTGGCGGAGAGCGCCGCGGCGTCGCCGTACGGCAAGGTGACCGCCGCGTTCACCCACATGACCGACGGCGGGCAGTGCGGTGGCGGCTCGTTGCCGATCCGCTGGTTCGTCTTCGACTCCGGTGGCTCGGTGGCCTGGAGCTCCACCGGCACGCCGGCGGGGATGGGGAGCAGCGGGCTGACCGAGCTCGGCAACGCCCTGGCCGCCTGGACGGCGGACCCGGGAAGCGACGTCCGCCTCGTGTACCAGAGCGGCGGCACCGGCGGGAAGATCTACTTCGACGACCCGAACGGCGAGATCAGCGGCTCGTTCGCAGGCAGCGGCACCCTGGCCATCGGGGGACCCTACTTCTCGTGCTCCGCACAGAGCCACGGCGGCACCTCGTACCGCCCGGCACAGAAGGGCTTCATCGTCACCCAGGACGGTGCCGGGAGCTGGTTCGCCGGGCACGGCGGCAAGAACGGCGAGGAGGTGTTCGCCCACGAGCTCGGCCACACCCTGGGCTTCAACCACTCGACGGTGAGCGGCGCGCTGATGCGCGCCTACGCCTACGGCGACGGCCGCGGGGCCCATCTCGGCGCCGACGAGATCGCCGGCCTGGCGGTGCTCTACGGCGACGGGGGCGGCGGCGCCACCGTGCCGCTGTCGCCGAGCGGGCTCGCGGCGGTGGCGCAGTCGAGCTCCACGATCCGTCTCACCTGGACCGACCGCTCGAGCGACGAGACCTCCTTCCGCGTCGAGCGGTCCATCGGCGGCTCCTTCGCGACCGTCGCCAGCCTGGGGGCGGGCACCGAGGCGACGACGATCGGCGGTCTCGCCGCCGGCACCGCCTACGTCTTCCGGGTCCGCGCCTGCAACTCCGCCGGCTGCTCGGGCGCCTCCAACCAGGCCGGCGCCACCACCGACCCGTCGCTCCCGCCGCCGAGCCCCCCGGCCGCACCGAGCGGGCTCAGCGGCCAGGCCACCGGTCCCACCGAGGTCCGGCTGACCTGGCAGGACCGTTCCTCGAACGAGAGCGGCTTCGTGATCGAGATGGCCAGGGCGGGCTCCGCGTTCTCGGCGCTCCAGGCCACCGGCGCCAACGTCACCACCGCGACGGTCACCGGCCTGGTGGCCCGGACGTCGTACGCGTTCCGCGTGCGCGCCCGCAACGCCGCCGGCGACTCGGCCGCCTCCGCCGCCGTGACGGTCCAGACCCCGGCACCGCCGCCGACCTGCCCCTCCGGCGCCTTGTGCCTGGCCGCTGGCCGCTTCGAGGTGCGGGTCTCCTGGCGCGACCAGCACAACGGCGGTCGGACGGGCGTCGGCCGGCCGATCCCGGGCACCGCGGAGACCGGCTACTTCTGGTTCTTCGGGCCGGACAACGTCGAGCTGGCCGTCAAGCTGCTCGACGGGCGGGCGATCAACGGCAGCTTCTGGCTGTTCTACGGCGCCCTCACCGACGTCGCGTACGACATCGTGGTCACCGACACGGTGACGCACAGCCAGCGGACGTACCACAACCCACCGGGCGAGCTGTGCGGGCGTGGCGACACCGGGGCGTTCCCGGTGGGCTCGGGCGCCAGCGCCGGCGCCTGGCTCGCCGCCCCGCCGGCAACGGCCGCTCCCGCCGCCGCGGCCGCGGCGGCCTGCTCGCCGACGGGCGACGTCATCTGCCTGGCGGGCGGGCGCTTCCAGGTCCGCGTCGAGTGGGTCAACCAGCACGGGGGGGGCCAGACCGGCATCGGCCGCGAGCGCGTCGAGTCGGCCGGCGGCGACACCACCGGGTTCTTCTGGTTCTTCAGCCCGGGCAACGTCGAGCTGCTGACCAAGCTCATCGACGGCCGCACCGTCAACGGGCACTTCTGGTTCTTCTACGGCGGCCTCTCCGACGTCGACTACACCCTGCACGTCCGCGACACCTGGACCGGCAAGGAGCGCACCTACCACAACGCGGCGGGGGAGCTCTGCGGGCGCGGCGACACCGCCGCCTTCTAGCCGGGCCGCCGGGCGCCGCTCAGGGCTCTGCAGCGGACCGCGCGCCCGGGCCCGTCTCACCGCAGGCGGCGGTGCGCTCGAGCACCACGAAGAGGCCGAACCGGCGCTCGGGCGCGAAGCAGGTGGCGAGCACCCGGCGCAGGTGCGGGAAGTCCCGGAGCCGCCGTCTCGTCCCGAGCCAGGAGCGCCGCTCGAGGACCACCCGGTCGACCTCGGCGACCGCCGACGCGATGCGGCGGTCCAGCGGCGCCACGGTCTCCGGGTCGTAGGTGACGCCCGGATGGAACCAGGGCAGCGGTTGGGGCGCGGTGCGGCCGGTGAGGCCGTAGAGCACGGTCCAGTCGGGGAAGACGAAGAAGGTCCCGCCGTCGCGGCGGAGCAGGGCGAGCAGCGCCCGGAGGTCCTCGGCGCTCGGGGTGCCGGCGGTCCGCCAGCGCCCGGAGACGGGGGCGAACGCGGGGAGCTCCACGGCCGCGGGCGCGTCGTGGACGCTGCGGGTCCACGCGATCCGCAGGCCGCCGGCCGCCACCCCCGCGATCGCCAGCGCGCCCAGCGCGACCGTCGCGGTCGCCCACCTCCCGCTCCGGGGCAGCAGGGCGAAGGCGAGGCCCAGCACCACCCCGGTCCAGCCCATCGCGATCGCGGCCTGGTTGTTCGACGTGGCGACGAACAGGTTCTGCCCGAGGCCCATGCCGAGCAGGACCAGGGCCGTTCGCCGCTCCCGGACGCCGGCGTCCGGACGGGCGAGCCGGAGGCCGCCCACCGCCATCGCCCCCAGGAGCACGGCGCGGATCCACCGGTCCCCCGAGCCGGTCACGGCGCGGCCGGCCACCAGCAGCGCCCGGCCCGCCAGCCGCCGGTGGCCCTCCGCCCACGGGATCTCGACCGCGTGGGCGAGGAAGAGGCGCGGTTCCGCTGCCCCGGACAACCAGAGCGCGAAGGCCGCCGCGGCCAGTGCCGCGCCCCCCGCGAAGCCCACCGCGGTCCGGCGCCGGCCGCCGGGCGGGTGGGCGAGCAGCGGCAGGCAGACCGCCGCCAGCGGGACCACCGCGTTGGGCTTGGTGAGGGCGACGGCCACCGCCACCGCGCCGGCCGCGACCGCGGCCGCGGCGCGCCGGCCTCCGCCCCCGGACGCCCCGGCGGCGAGCAGCAGCGCCACGACGACCAGCGCGAGCAGATAGGCGAAGGCGTCGAACCACGGCGTTCCCGACGGTGGGACGAGCCAGATCGCGGTGAGCGCACCGGCCAGCAGCGCCGGGCCCGGCCGCCCGGGGACCAGCGTCCGCACCACCCACCACGCGAGGGCCGCGCCGGCGACGTCGGCCGCCGCGGCGGTCGCCAGGTAGCCGGCGAGATCGGCGCCGAAGATCCGGAAGCCGAGCGCCTGCAGCCAGGGCGCCACCGGACCGAAGGGCAGGACGAAGTCGCGGAACGGCACCTGGCCGTGGAGCACGCGCTGCCCGGCGTCGAAGAGGATGGACTGGTCGAAGGCGAAGAAGCCGCGACGCCCGCAGAGGACGGTGAGCAGGGCCGCGCCCAGCAGGATCGCCGCGAGGCCGGCCGCCTCGGCGAACCCCGGGCGGCCGCGGTCAGGCGTGAGGGGTGGCGAGCTCGTCGGCGAGGGCATCGGCGGTGCGCAGGGCGAGGGCGACCAGGGTGAGGCTCGGGTTGGCGGACCCGGTGCCGGGGAAGACGGAGGAGCCGACCACCCACAGGCCCGGGACGCCGTGCACCCGTCCCTCCGCATCGACGACGCTGGTCGCCGGATCGTCACCCATCCGGCAACCTCCCATGTGATGGAACCCCGAGTAGTAGCGCTCGGCGCTGGCCAGCTCGCCGTCGTCGGCTCCCGTCGCCTCGCGGAAGCGGCGGAACAGACCCGCCGCGAACGCGTGGGTGCGACGGTCGAAGTCCCCGAGCTCGTAGTGGACGTGGGCGAAGGGATCCCCGTGCCGGTCGCGCTCGGCCGACAGGGTCAGCCGGTTGTGGGGACCCGGTACCGACTCGGCGTGGAAGGTGATCGGGCGCCAACGGGGCCGTTCGGACAACGCCGCCAGGAGCTGGTCCGCGTCGGCCGAGCGCTCGATCGCCCGGTCCAGGCTCTCCCAGACCTGGATCGGCTCGTCGGTGGCGTGGGCCAGACGCGAGGAGAGCTCGATCTTGACCCCGCCGTGGCGGCCGCGCTCCGGGGGATCCGCGAACTGGTCGCTCTGCCCGGTCCACGGGCCGGAGCGGCCGGGCCACAGCGGCTCGCGATAGTGGAGGCGACCGGTCCACAACGAGTGGAAGAGCAGGTGCCGGCCGACCTGGTCGGTGGGCAGGCCCGGGGCGCCGCCGCCGCGGCCGGAGAGCAGCAGCAGCCGCGCCGACTCGAAGGCCCCGCCGGCCACCACCACGGCCCGGGCCCCGAGCTCCTCGTCCCCGGCCGCCCCGGCGGTGCGCGCCGTCACCGCGCGGGCCCGTCCGGCGGCGTCGACGACGACCCGGCGCGCCGAGGTGTCGGTGCGCAGCCGGCAGCGCCCGCTCGCCACCGCCCGGCCGAGGTGGACGTTGGGGGAGTAACGGGCGCCGATCGGGCACACCCGGCAGGTGCCCACGTTCAGGCAGGCCTCCCGCCCGTCCCAGGGCCGCGACGTGCGGGCCTGCGGCGTCGTGTGGAGCGCCAGGCCGTGGGCCGCCAGGCGCTCGGCGAGCCGGCGGTCGCCCCAGGACAGCGGGAACGGCGGCAGCGGGTAGGGAGCGCTGCGGGGCGGCGCGAACGGGTTGTCCCGGGTGGTGCCCGCGACCCCCATCCAGCACTCCGCCTGCACGTACCACGGCTCGAGATCGTCGTAGGCGAGCGGCCAGTCGACCCCGTGGCCGTACCGCGTGCGGGTGGCGAAGTCGGCCGGCAGCAGCCGTGGCGTCAGCGCCTCCCAGCGGGTGGCGGCCCCGCCGACCCACAGGTGGCGCTCGCTGTCGAGGGAGCGACGGTAGTCCCCCGACTGGGTGAGGCCCTGGATCCCCGCGGCCCGTCGCCACGCCGGATCGCGGTAGAGGTGCTCGACCTCGGCCTCGAACTGCGGCCGGTGCGGGTAGGGGTAGTCGGGTCCCTTCTCGAGGACCTCCACGTCGAAGCCGCGGCGGCAGAGGCTCCAGGCGACGGCGGTGCCCGCCAGGCCCGAGCCGACGACGACGATCGGGGCGGCGGTGGTCACCCGACGGGGGGCAGGACGTAGCCGTCGAGGCCGCGCGGCACCCCGGGCCACTCCGCATAGCCGAGCCGGCGCCAGGCCGTGGTGTGGGCGTAGAGGACGAGGATCTCGCGGCTGACGAAGTGGCGGCAGGCGAGCGCCTCGGGGTCGGTGAAGTGCAGGAGCACGCGGTGGAGCCGCCCCGCCGGCAGGTGCGCGACCAGCAGGTCGTGCCGGGGACCGGCGCCGAGGTCCGCGAAGGATCGCGCTCCCGCGGCGCGGGCCCACCCGTCGCAGCGGGCGGCGAAGCGACGGTAGAGGGCGGCGTACCCCGGGACGTTCTCGGCGCGCCAGCGGACGAAGCGCTCGACACCTCCGCTGTCGTCCGCCGCGCCGGTCAGTGCCTCGGCGGCCGCGATCAGCGTGCGCCGTACGCCGGGCGCCAGCGGCGCCGCCGGTGCCGCCGGCAGGACCGGGAAGCCGAGGCGGTGGTAGAGGGTGCGGCTGGCCGCGGCGAGCCCTCCCCAGCGCCACGCGGCGAGGCCCGCCGCCGGTGCGCCGGCTCCGGCGGCGAGCAGGAGGAGGAAGCGACGGCGCGAGGCGTGCACGGCGGCCGGCAGTATAAACGGCCCGATCTCCCGGCCGGCGGGTAGACTGCCCCGTCGTGAGCGCTCCCCGCCTCGCCCGGCCACGCCACCGGCAGGTCCTGTCCGTCCTGGTGGCCGCCGCCGCGGTCCTCCGGCTCGGTCTGCTGGCGGGGAACGTGGCCCGGCACCCCGAGCTGTTCGCCGCGCCGGCGGCCTCGGTCCGGACCGCGGCGCCGCCGCCGCCGCACGTGCCGCTCTTCGGTTTCGAGGCGGCGAACGTCGCCCGCGCCTGGGTCTGCCGCGGCCAGGGCTTCTCCAGCCCCTTCGCGGGCGACACCGGTCCCACCGGCTGGGTCAGCCCGGGGATCGTCGCGGTCTACGCCGGCGCCTTCGCCGCCTTCGGCTGCACGAGCCCGGTCGCACCGCTCGCCCTGCTCGGCTTCGCCCTGGTCCTGTCGCTCCTCGGTGTCCTGCTCGCCCACGACCTGGCGCGCCGGCTGTTCGCCAGCCCACGGGCCGGGCTGTGGGCGGCGGCCGTCGTCGCCTTCTGGCCGTTCGACGCCGCGATGTTCGCCTCGCCGTCCCAGCTCGACCTGGGCGCCTACGGCTTCCTGTTCCTCCTGCTCGCCGATCTGGCGGTCCGCGGCGCCGCGGGCGGCGGTCGCGGCTGGGCGGTGGGCTTCGGGCTGACCGCCGGCCTCGCCACGCTGGCCTCGCCGGCGCTGGCGCCGGTCGCCGTCGTCCTGCTCGCCGCCGCGGTCGGCGGGCCGCGCCGGCGCCCGGCCGGCCGCCTCGCCACCGTGGCGGTCCTCTGGCTCCTCCTGGTGGGTCCGTGGATCGTCTTCCAGCACGGGCGGCTCGGCGGCTGGAGCTTCGTCAAGAGCAACCTGCCGTTCGAGCTCTACCTGGGCAACTACCCCGGGGTCGACGGCCACCTGCACGGCGAGGTCTACAAGCCGCTGCACCCGAGCCAGAGCCCGACGGCGTTCGCCGACTACCGCCGCCTGGGGGAGCGCGCCTTCATCCGCTCGCGCTTCGCCGAGTTCCGGGCCCGCTTCGAGCCGGCGCGCTTCGCCGCGGCCACCGGGCGCCGGATCGCCGGCTTCTTCGCCTGGTATTCGCCGCGGCCGTGGGAGGCGCCGGGCTGGCGGCGCTGGGTGAAGCTCGTCGCCGGGACCCTGCCGGGCACGGTGCTGGTGCTCTGGCTGGCGACGGGCGGGCCGCGACGGGCCGGGGAGGAGGTCCTGCTCGTGCTGGCGATCGTCGCCTACGCGGCCCCCTATCTGGTGACGCACGTGATGCCGCGCTACGTCCGCCCGATCGACGGCGTCCTCGCCGTCCTCGGGGTCGGGGTCGTCGACCGCCTGTGGGCGGGGCGGCGGGCGGCCGTACCGGCCCCGTCGCGGCAGCGCGCGCCGGCGGCGGACGGCGGCCCGGCGGCGGGTGGGCCCTCGTCGGGCGTGCAGTAAGCTCGCACGGGACGAGCGCCCCGCCGACGCCATGTCCGACCCCCAGAGAACAGCGAGCCGACGCGACGGAGCCGGCACGACGGGCACCTCGGGCGTCGTCGTGGTCACCGGGGGCGCCGGCTTCATCGGCTCGCACCTCGCCGACGCCTTCGTCGCCGACGGCGCCCGCGTGGTGGTGATCGACGACCTGTCGAGCGGCCGCCGGGAGAACGTGCCGGCGGCGGCGGAGCTCCACGTCCTCGACGTCCGGTCGCCCGAGGCGGCCTCCCTGGTCGAGCGGCTGCGGCCGGACCTGCTCGTCCACCAGGCGGCCCAGATGGACGTCCGCCGGTCGGTTGCGGACCCGGCCTTCGACGCCGACGTCAACGTCCGCGGCACGCTGAACCTGCTCGAGGCGGCGCGCCGCGCCGGTACGGGGCGGGTGCTGTTCGCCTCCACCGGCGGCGCCATCTACGGCGAGCAGGAGGTCCATCCAGCGCCGGAGGAGCACCCGACCCGGCCGTTGTCGCCGTACGGGGTGGCCAAGCTGGCGGTGGAGCGCTACCTCGACTTCTACCACCTGCAGTACGGCATCGACGCGGTCTGCCTGCGCTACGCCAACGTCTACGGGGAGCGGCAGAACCCGCACGGCGAAGCCGGGGTGGTGGCGATCTTCCTCGAGCGGCTGCTGGCGGGCGAGCGTTGCACCATCCACGGCGACGGGCGGCAGAGCCGCGACTACGTCCACGTCTCCGACGTGGTGCGCGCCAACCGGGCCGCCGCCGCGCTGCCCGCGGGTTCGGGCTTCCGGATCTACAACGTGGGCACCGGCGGCGAGACCGACGTCGTCGAGCTGCACCGTCTGCTGACGGCGGCGCTGGGGATCGAGCGCGCCCCCGTCCACGGGCCGGCCAAGCCGGGCGAACAGCGCCGCTCGTCGGTGGACGCCGGGCGCGCCCGGCGCGAGCTCGGCCTGCCGGAGCCGCTCGCCCTGGCCGCCGGCCTGCGGCGCACCGCGGAGTGGTTCCGGGCGCGGCGCGAGGCGGCCGGTGCCGCGGTCAGTCCCCCGCCTCCCCGCGCAAGCTGAGCCGCCGGTCGAGCGCCGTGCCGTCGAGGTAGATCTCGACCTCGTCCACCCCCTCGAACTGGGTGGCGGTGGCCTCGAGCTGGTGGCGCACCCGCGGGTGGTCGCAGACCCCGCCGAGCCGCAGCTCGCCGGTGAGCTGGAGGCGGTAGACGCCGGGGTCCGCGGGCGCCTCCTCGACCCGTTCCACGGCGAGGTGCGAGCGGCCGAGGGCGTCGATCAGGTGGGCGGGGAGGTCGGCGCCCGACGACACCTCGAGCAGCGCCCGCACCGCCGCCGCCACCTTCCCGGCGGGTGTCGCGTCGGCGGCCGCCACCGGCACGCGGACGGGCACCAGGCGATCCCCGCAGCCGAAGGTCTCCTCCGCCGGCGGGCCGACGCCGGCGGCGCGGTCGGTGCCCCCGGTGCTGCCCTCGGGGAGGACGAGGAAGATCGCCACCTCCGCGAGCGGGGGGGGCTCGGGGCCGGGCGCCGGGGCGACGCCGCCTGCCTCGCCGCCGGCCGGCGCCGCCTCCTCGGGGCCGGCGGGGGCGGCACCCGCGCCGTCCCCCGCCCCGGCGCCGGGCGCCTCGCCGGGCGCTCCGCCGGCCTGCGGCCCGGGCCGGGTCCCGGACCCCGGGGAGGCGGTCGCGGGCGGGGCGGCGGGCGCCGCGGCCGGGCCGTCGGGCCCGGGGCGCTCGGCGGCCGGCGGGGGCGGGCCGCCGCAGGCGAGCAGCAGGCCGGCGGCGAGGAGGGCGGCGGCGGATCGGCGAGGGGCGGGCGGGGCGGGGGCGGGACGGTGCGCGGTCGGAGCTCTCACAGCACCCGATCGTACTCGCTGACGTCGATGCGCCACACCGGCACGCCGCAGTAGCGGCTCCCCTCCGGGCAGGGCGGCTTGACCCCGGCGCGGTCGCGCTGCCCGCACGGCGGCAGCAGCCAGCGGCCGAGCCGCGGGTGGCGCGCCCGCACCTGCTCGGCCTCGTCGACACTGGCGCGCCAGATCTCCTCCTGCGCGTTGTAGCAGAGGCGCATGGTGAGCTTGTGGTGCAGGTGGAGCAGGTCGGCGGACTCGGTGAAGCGCACCGCCACCGCGTTGGGCAGCAGGTACTGGGTCAGCTCCGCCGGGACGCCCAGGCGGCGCAGGCGCGACATCCCCTCCCAGGCGCGGGCGCAGGCGTCGTGGAAGCGCCGCCGGACGGCCTCGTCACGCCGCAGCAGGACCGGCTCGACGACGTCGGGCTGGCCGTCGACCTGGGCGGCGAGGATGGGGCGCGACCCGGGCGTCATCCGGTGCCGCTGGTCCTGGCTGTCGGCGGTGTGGGAGAGCTTCTTGCGGAAGGTGTAGTGGGCGTGCGAGAGACAGCGGGTCAGCTTCGAGACCGTGGTCAGGTTCAGCGACTCCCCGAAGTAGCGGTTCTCGGCCGGATCGAGCACCAGGGCCAGCGCCGCGTCGTCGTCGAGCTCCGCCGGCGAGGCGCCGAGCACCTCGCGCACCGACTCCGCCACCGTCTCCTCGTTGGCGACCTTCCAGTCGATCAGCCGGCTGACCCGCCCGTCCAGGGAGGCGTCGAAGCGGGCGGCGAAGGCGGGGTCGACGCCGCCGTCCCGGCCCACCCGCTCGAAGGCCTGGGCCTCGAGGGTCTCGGCGAGGGGGATCGGCTCCTCGAGAACCTCGCGGTATCCCGGCTCGACCGCCAGCACCGCCGCGACCATCTTGCCCACCACCAGGCGCTGTTCGAGCGGCACGTCGTGCTGCTCCGCCAGCCGCCAGTAGCGGAACAGCGTCACCGCGCTGACGGTGTGGTAGAGGTACGCGAACGTCGCCACCGGCAGGACGTAGCGGGCCACTTCCTGCGCCTTCTTCTGGATGTCGCGCCGCCAGCGCTCGGGCGCGTGCCGCCGCGCCGGGAAGCGCTCGAAGAACGCCTCGGCCGCCACCGGGACCAGCGCCTCGCCGAGCTCCCGGTAGTCGCTGCCGAGGGCCTCGGCGGTGCGGCGGTAGACGGCCAGCGCCTCCCCGCTCAGCGGGGGCACGGCGTACGACCCCTCGCGCACGGTGACGTAGCGCTGGCTCACCTGTTCGGAGTTGTAGAACGGGTGGCTGTGCAGGAACGACCACAGGAAGTGCCGGCTCACCCGGTCGAGGGTGAACTGGAAGTGGCCGTGCTGGAAGGTGGTGTGGTGGCCGGCGCGGTAGAGGTCGCGGGCCAGGCGGTCGCGGCGCGCGGTCAGCGTCACCACGCGCTCCGGCGGCTCGCCCACGCCCGCCACCTCCTCCGGCGTGATCACCCCGCGGCTCGAGTAGCAGGTGCGGGCGGTGGCCACCGCGTTGTCGTAGGGCCGCTGGAAGTGATTGACCAGCCGGACCTCCGGTTCCGGAGAGAGGAAGCGCGTGCTCAACATGTGGGGCCTCTTGACGCTCACTGTACGACATCTTGTGGCTGCGGGGAAGGACGGAGGTGGGGCGGAAGTGCGCCCCACCCCCTCGCGCGGCGCGCCGGCGGGCGGGGCTGCGGCATAATCCGTGCGAGAGTGTCCACCCCGGGGAGGAGCGACCGATGAAGCGGGACAGAAAGCGCAAGACGACCCATCCGGCGGCGGAGCACGCGCGGCCGGAATCGCTGATGATGAGCTTCGGCTATCGGCCCGAGTGGTCCGAGGGGGCGATCAAGCCGCCGATCTTCCAGACCTCGACCTTCGCCTTCAAGAGCGCCCGCGAGGGCAAGGAGTACTTCGCCTGGGCCTACGGGCTCGAGGAGCGCGATCCGCTCAAGCCGATGGGGCTGATCTACAGCCGCCTGAACAACCCCAACCTCGAGATCGTCGAGGGGCGGTTGAACCTGTGGGACAAGGCGGCGGCGAGCGCCGTCTTCTCCTCGGGGATGGCGGCGATCTCCACCTCGATCCTGGCCACCGTGCCGCTGGGCTCGGGGGTCGTCTTCAGCGAGCCGGTCTACGGCGGCACCGACTTCCTGATGGAGCACGTGCTGCCGTCGATGGGCATCCGCACCCGCTGCTTCCCCGCCGGCGAGGACGCGGCGGCGGCGGAGCGCGAGATCGACGCGCTGGAGGCGTCCGGGAACCCCTGCCGGATGGTCTACCTGGAGACGCCGTCGAATCCCACGATCCTCTCCACCGACATCGCCGCGATGGCGGAGCTCGCCCACCGGCGGGGGGCGATCTGCGCGGTCGACAACACCCTGCTCGGCCCGCTCTACCAGCAGCCGCTCGCGCACGGCGCCGACCTGGTCATCTACTCGGCCACCAAGTACCTGGGCGGCCACAGCGACCTGGTGGCGGGCGCCGTGCTGGGGTCGGAGGAGCTGGTGGGGCAGGTCAAGATGCTGCGCACCATCCTCGGCAACATGCTCGACCCGCACTCGGCGTGGTTGCTGGCGCGCTCGCTGGAGACCGCCAAGCTGCGCATGACCTGCTCGCGCAAGAACGCCGAGAAGATCGCCCGCTGGCTCGACCGGCACCCGAAGGTGTCGCGGGTGCTCTACCCGGGCTTCCACGAGGACACGCGGCAGCGCGCCATCTTCGAGCGCCAGTGCTCCGGGGGCGGTGCCCTGCTCGCCTTCGAGCTCGCCGAGGGCGGCGAGGCGGCCGCCTTCCAGTTCCTCGACGCGGTGCGCCACGCGCGTCTGGCCGTGTCGCTGGGGGCCAACGAGACGCTCGTCGAGCACCCGGCGACGATGACCCACGCCGACGTGCCGGTGGAGCGGCAGCGGGAGATGGGGATCACCCCGGCCATGGTGCGGGTCGCGGTGGGGATCGAGCACCCGGACGACCTGATCGCCGACTTCGCCCGCGCGCTCGAGCAGGTCGGCGCCGGCACGACGGTGGCGCTCGACCCGGCGCTGCCGGCGTCGGTCTGAGAGGTCCGGCGGCGGGTCCGGGCGCGCGGCGCCCGCCCGGCGCCGCCCGGCAGCGGGGGGGAGGCGGCCACCCGGCGGGGTGTCGCTCCGGCCGGCGCCTGCTGCGACCCTTGGCGGGGACGCGTGCGCGCCGCCGCGGCGGGCCCGCCGTCCGGCCGGCGCCCGTTCCCGCCGCCATGAAGGGCACCACCCTCCGCCGCCGTCTGCAGTCGCTCCTCGTCCAGTGGTTCGTGGTGTTCCTGGCCGTGGCCGGGGTGGTGAGCGCCTTCGCCTTCGCCCGCTTCCGCCGCGACGCCGCCGAGGAGCGGCTGCTGCTCGCCCGTGCCGTGGCACAGTACCTCGACTCCTCGATCGGCAACGCCTTCCACGGTCTGGCGGCGCTCGCCGACGGCCTGCCGGCGCTCGACGAGTCCGCCGTGCCCCGACTGCGCTCGTTCCGCTTCCAGTCGCTGTTCCGCGACGAGATCTACGTGCTCGACACCGCCGGGCGGCCGCTGGTCGCCGACCCGGCCTTCGCCACGCCGCTACCGCGCCGCTGGCTCGAGGGCCGCGAGGAGGTGACACCGCTGCTCACCCCCGACGGCGCCACGCCGAGCGTCGCCATCGTCCAGCCGTTCCGCCGCCACGGGCGGTCGGGCTACCTGGTGGCGGAGATGAACCCGCTCGGCTCCGGCGTCTCCGCCTTCCTGCAGAGCCTCACCGGCGGCCACCCCTTCGAAGTGGTCGTGGTCGACGGCAGCGGGAGGGTGATCGCCGCCCCCGACCAGAAGCAACTCTTCCGGCGCGCCCCGCGCGCCGCCGAGGTGACGGCGGCCGTAGCCGCCCGCCGCTCCTGGGTGGGGGAGACCGGGACCTGCACGATCTGCCCGGAGACCGGGGGAGGCGGCCGCTTCGTCGCCGCGGTCGAGCCGCTGGAGCTGGCTCCCTGGGGGGTGCTGGTGGTCGAGGAGGCGCGCCACGCCTATGCCGCGGTCTATGCGCTGCAGTGGGGCTTCGGTCTCGCCGCGCTGCTGCTCGGGCTGATGGGGGTGGTGCTGTTCCGCGGCGTGTCGCGCTCGGTGGTGCAGCCGATCCAGGAGCTGTCGCGCCAGGCCGACGAGCTGCGCCGCGGCAACCTCTCCACCCCGATCCACACCCGCGGCGACCGCGAGGTGGCGGTGCTCGGCGCGACCCTGGAGGGGGCGCGGCGCCAGCTCGCCTCGACCCTGGCGGAGCTGCGCTCGCTCAACGAGGACCTCGAGGGCCAGGTGGCCGGCCGCACCAGGGCCCTGCAGGAGCAGTACGAGGACCTCAAGCTGCTCCACGACCTCGCCGAGGTGACGGCGCGCGAGCGCGAGCCGGAGCGCTTCGTGCCGCGGGTGCTGCGCCTGCTGGCCGACCACTACGGCCTGGCGGCGGCGGCGATGGTGACCACGCCGCGGATGGAGCCGGCGCAGACCTACGTGCACCCGCCCGATCGCGAGCTGCCCTGGCTGGAGCCCGGCGCCGAGGCCCCGGCCGGCTGGCAGCGCCACGACCTCGTCTACCAGGGGCGTTCGAAGGCGCTGCTGTTCGTCGCCGCGGGAACGGGCGGGGAGACCTGGTTCCCCGAGGCGCTCGAGAACCAGCTCGCGCTGTCGCTGCACGGCGCCTACCTGCTGATCCGGACCGCCGCCCAGGACGCGCAGCGCAAGGCCCTGGTGCGCCGCCTGCTCGCCGCCGGCGAGGAGGAGCGGCGGCGCATCGCCCGCGAGCTCCACGACGAGATCTCGCAGCTGCTCACGGTGATCCAGCTCTCCCTCGACGACGTGGGCGGCGATGCCGCCGCGCTGGCCAAGGCGAAGGACCTGCTCACCCGCACCCAGCAGGAGGTGCACCGGGTGATCTTCGACCTGCGCCCGTCGCTGCTCGACGACCTCGGGCTGGCCGCCGCCGTCAAGTGGTACGGCAACAACTACCTCGAGAAACAGGGGCTCGAGGTGCGCCTGGAGGTCGAGGAGGAGCTGCCGCTGCCGGCGGACGTCGAGATCTCGGTGTTCCGCATCTACCAGGAGATCGTCACCAACATCCTGCGCCACGCCGGCGCCGAGACGGTGTCGGTGGAGCTCTACCGCACCGCCGGCGAGCTGGTGCTGGCGGTGGAGGACGACGGCCGCGGCTTCGATCCGGCGGCCAAGTCCGAGGGGGTGGGGTTGGTGGGGATGCGCGAGCGCGCCGAGCTGGTCGGAGGTAGCATCCGCTTCGACAGCGAGCCCGGGATGGGCACCCACGTGCAACTGCGCATCCCCCTGAGCGGCTGAGCCGCCGCCCGCGAACGAGAGCCCCGCATGGTCCGCATCGCCATCGTCGACGACCACGACCTGGTGCGCCAGGGTGTGCGCGCCCTGCTCGAGCAGGAGCCGGGATGGACGGTGGTGGGGGAGGCCGGCGACGGCCAGGAGGCGATCCGCCTGATCCGCGAGACCCACCCGGACGTCGTGCTCATGGACATCAGCCTGCCGGGCGGCCTGGGCGGGCTCGAGGTGACCGAGGCGGTGCTCAAGGAGCATCCCGACACCCGCATCGTCATCCTCACCCAGTACGAGAACCGGGAGTACATCCGCCGCGCCATCCGCATCGGCGCCCACGGCTACCTTCCCAAGCGCAGCGTCGCCAGCCAGCTCAAGGAGGCCATCCGGGCGGTCCTCGCCGGCGGGCGCTACCTCCACCCCCTGGCCGCGGGCGAGCTCGCCGAGATGGTCGCCACCGGCCGCACGCTGGACGAGGACGACTACGAGAGCCTGACCCCGCGCGAGAAGCAGGTCTTCAAGCTCCTCGCCGAGGGCAAGACCAGCCGCGACATCGCCAAGTACCTGGGGATCAGCCTGAAGACGGCGATGACCCACCGCACCAACGTGATGGCCAAGCTCGAGGTCCACTCCCGCGGCGAGGTCATCAAGTACGCCCTGCGCAAGGGCATCATCCAGCTCGACGAACAGGGATAGACTGCCGCGCCGGGAGGGACGAGCGTGGGCGACCGGCGGCTGGCGCGGGCGGTGCGGTGGGCGATGGCGGCGGTGGTGGGGACGGTGGCGGCGACGGCGGGCGCGGCGACCGCCACCGGGACGTTCTCGAGCGCGGCGTGGGAGGTTCCCATCGTCGACGCCTACGCCTTCCACGCCGAGGCGTCGCTGGGGGGCGACGCGGTCCTGGTGGTGATCACCAACCAGGGGATCGGCCGCGACTTCTTCGACGCGACCTACGATCGCCGCTACCTGTTCGACCATCTCTTCGCCGACGACGAGACCCGCGTCGTCTACCTCGAGTTCGCCCCCGACGGCGCCTACCGCGGCTACAGCTACTACTTCGAGAGCGGCGACGGCTGCGGCTTCTGCGGCGGCGGCGCCCGCTCCACGGTGAAGCTCGCCGGCGGCCGCCTGGCGGGCCAGGTCGTCGTCGCCGCCGAGGAGGAGGGTGACGTCGCCTTCGACGTCACCCTCGACGTGCCGATCGCCAGCGACGACCACGGGCCGGCGCAGGGGGCCGGCGGGGGAGCCCCCGGCGCCGCCTACCTCGCCTACCACGACGCGGTGACGCGGCGGGACGTCGCGGCCCTGCGCAAGATGGTCGCCGCCGGCCTGTTGGAGCGCTGGCAGCAGGCCGAGGCGGACGGCGAGGGCGACGCCTTCCTCGCCTTCCTCGCCGACGACCGACCGCAGACGGTGCGGGTGAGCGAGGCCTTCGTGGACGGCCCGCGGGCCATCGTCCTGGTCAGCGGAGCCAGCGAGGCCTTCGGGGCGATGCACGGCGAGGTCCACCTGGTCCGCGAAGGAGGCGCCTGGAAGTTCGACGACGAGTTCCTGCAGATGGGCGGCGGGGACGAGTGACGGGGCCCGTGCCGGGGGCGCAGCAGCCGTTCGACGGGGTGGTCCATCCGTCATAGACTCGGGCCGTCGGGCGGGACGCGAGACGAGATGAGCGAGAGATCCGGAGCGGGGCACCTGTTCATCGCGCTCGGCGGCTTCTACGCCGCGGCCGCGGTGGGCGCCGGCGCCTTCGGGGCGCACGGGTTGTCGACCCGCCTCGATCCCCATGCCGTCGACCTCTGGCAGACGGCCGCGCGCTACCTGATGTTCGGCGGTCTGGGCCTGATCGCGGCGGGGACGCTCGAGCGGCTGTGGGCGGAGCGCCTGCTCTACGCCAGCGGCTGGAGCCTCGCCGCGGGCTCGCTGATCTTCAGCGGCACCCTGTTCGCCCTCGCCCTCGGTGCCGCGCCGGCGCTGGGAGCCGTCACCCCGGTGGGCGGCCTGCTGCTCATCGCCGGCTTCCTCGCCATCGCCTGGGCGGCGATCGACCGCCACCTCGAGGCCGGGGACGCCCCCGAGGCCGACGGCCGCTGACCGGCCCGGCGGGCGTTGCCTCCCGGCGGTCGGCTTCGCTACGATCGGAAGGGTCCGCCGGCCGCCGTGCCGGCGCCCACCGCCGCCCTCGCCGGGCGACGCACCCGCACCTGCCGCATCGACCTTTCCGAGGAGACTCGTTCCATGTCCAACGCCATCGCCCCGACGCCGATCCCCGTCAACGAGCCGGTGCGCGCCTACGGTCCCGGTTCGCCGGAGAAGGCGTCGCTGAAGAAGAAGCTCGACGAGATGATGTCCGAGCAGGTGGACGTCCCGCTGGTCATCGGCGGCCGGGAGATCCGTACCGGCGACACGGTCGACCTGGTCTGCCCGCACGACCACGGGCACGTCCTGGGCCGCTTCCACCAGGCCGGCGAGGCCGAGGTCGCGCTGGCGGTCGAGGCCGCCACCGACGCCTGGCGCGAGTGGTCGGAGATGCCGTGGGAGGCGCGTGCCGCCGTCCTGCTCAGGGCCGCCGACCTGCTCGCCGGCCCCTGGCGCGACACGCTCAACGCGGCGACCATGCTCAACCAGTCCAAGACCGTGTTCCAGGCGGAGATCGACGCGGCCTGCGAGCTGATCGACTTCTGGCGCTTCAACCCCTTCTTCATGCGGCAGCTCTACGCCGAGCAGCCGCAGTCGGCGCGCGGGGTGTGGAACCGGGTGGAGTACCGGGCGCTGGAGGGGTTCGTCTTCGCGGTGACGCCGTTCAACTTCACCTCGATCGGCGGCAACCTGCCGACGGCACCGGCGCTGATGGGCGACACCGTGCTGTGGAAGCCGGCCTCGACGGCGGTGCTGTCGTCCTACTACGTGCTGCGCGTGCTCGAGGCCGCGGGGCTGCCGCCGGGGGTGGTCAACTTCATCCCCGGCCGCGGCAGCCGGGTCGGCGACCCGGTGCTGGCGCGGCCGGAGCTGGCCGGCATCCACTTCACCGGCTCCACCGCCACCTTCCAGCGCATGTGGAAGACCATCGGCGACCGCATCGCCGACTACCGCACCTACCCGCGGATCGTCGGCGAGACCGGCGGCAAGGACTTCGTCTTCGCCCACCCGTCGGCCGACCCGGAGGCGCTGGTCACGGCGCTGGTGCGGGGTGCCTTCGAGTACCAGGGCCAGAAGTGCTCGGCCGCGTCCCGCGCCTACGTGCCGCGCTCGCTGTGGGAGGCGTCGGTGCGCGACCGCCTGGCCGCCGAGGTGGAGTCGCTGAAGATGGGCTCGCCGCTGGACTTCCGCAACTTCATGGCGGCGGTGATCGACGCGAACGCCTTCGCCGACATCACGGGCTACATCGCCTACGCCGAGGGCTCGCCCGACGCCGAGATCCTGGTGGGCGGCGGTGCCGACGACCGCGAGGGCTGGTTCGTCGAGCCCACCGTGGTGGTCGCCCGCGACCCGAAGCTGAAGCTGATGCGGGAGGAGATCTTCGGCCCGGTCCTCACCGTCCACGTCTACGAGGACGCCGACCTCGACGAGGCGGTGGAGCTCTGCGACACGACCAGCCCCTACGCGCTCACCGGCGCGGTCTTCGCCGACGACCGCGCGGCGATCGAGCGCCTGGCCCGGGCGCTGCGCCACACCGCCGGGAACTTCTACGTCAACGACAAACCGACCGGGGCGGTGGTGGGCCAGCAGCCCTTCGGCGGCTCGCGGGCGTCGGGCACCAACGACAAGGCCGGCTCGCTCGCCAACCTGATGCGCTGGTGCTCGGTGCGGGCGATCAAGGAGACCTTCGTGCCGCCGGTGGGGACGTCGTACCCCCACATGGGGGAGAAGTAGCGGCCCCGCGATGACGGGCGCGACGGCGACCACGGTGCCGCCCCGGCCTCGGTGCCGCGCGGCGGCGGGGCGGCGTGCCGTGGCCGGCGGCCTGCTGGCCCTCGCCGCCGCCGCCTGCGGCAGCGGCGCCGTGCCGCGGGCGCCCGGGCCGCCGGAGGCGCCGGGGATGGCGGTCGAGCTCCGCGGCACGGTCGACCTGCCGCCCGGGGCGGCGCTCGCCGGCACGGCGGTGGGCGGCCTCTCGGCGCTCGCCTACCAGGCGTCGACCGGCGTCTGGTACGCGCTCTCCGACGACGCCGGCGAGCACGGGCCGCCGCGCCTCTACACCCTCCGCCTGGACCTGGCCGACGGGCGGCTGGGGCCGGGCGACGTCGAGCTGATCGGCGTCACCGAGCTGCGCGACGCGGCCGGGACGGCGCTCGACGCCGGGAGCGTCGATCCGGAAGGCCTGGCGCTGTCGCGCCGCGGCACGCTCTTCGTCTCCTCCGAAGGCGCCGCGGCGCGCGGCGTCGACCCCTGGATCCGCGAGCTCCGCCTCGACGGGACGACCCTGCGCACCCTGCCGCTGCCGCCCTTCCTGCTGCCCGCCGCCGGGCGGGGGGTGCGCGACAACCTGGCGCTGGAGAGCCTCGCCCTCTCTCCCGACGGGGAGGAACGTTGTTCTCCGCCACCGAGAACGCCCTGGTCCAGGACGGACCGGCCGCCGACCTCGAGACGCCGAGCCCGGCGCGCATCCTGCGCTTCGACACCGCCAGCGGCCGGCTCAGCGGCGCCTGGATCTACCGCACCGATCCGATCGGCGTGCCGCCGACGCCGCCCGGAGGCCTGAAGGTCGGCGGGCTGGTGGAGCTGCGGGCGCTCGGCAACGGGCGGCTGCTCGCGCTCGAGCGGCAGTTCGTCGCGGGCATCGGCAACCGGGTGCGCCTCTACCGCGTCGACCTGGCCGCCGGCGAGGACGTGGCCGGTCGCGCCCGCGCCGGCCGCGCCCGCCCGGTCGCCAAGCGTCTCGTGCTCGATCTGGCGGCGCTCGGCGTCGAGATCGGCAACATCGAGGGGATGGACTTCGGTCCCCGCCTCGACGACGGGCGGCGCCTGCTGGTGCTGGTCTCGGACGACAACTTCTCGCCCGGGCAGACGACCCGCTTCTACGCCCTGGCGCTCGATCGCGGCATCACCGGCGCCGGCTAGCCGCCCCGGGGCCGGGGTCTAGAATGGTCGCGATGGCCGCCCCGTCCCGCCGTACCCTCCACGGGTTTCTGGGCCGCGTCGCCTACCCGGCGGCGACGGCGCTCCAGGACCGGCTGCGCGACGCCCTGAAGGCGGGCGCCGGCGACGAGCACCTGCTGCTGCTCGAGCACCCCCACGTCTACACCCTGGGGCGCAACGCCACCGCCGCCGACGTGCTGCTCGCTCCGCCGGCGCTGGCGGCGCGCGGGGTGAGCGTCGCCGAGTGCGACCGCGGCGGCCAGGTGACCTACCACGGCCCCGGGCAGCTCGTCGGCTACCCGATCGTGGATCTGAACCCGGATCGGCGGGACATCCGCCGCTACATGCGCGACCTGATCGAGACCCTGGTGCGCACCCTCGCCGACTACGGGGTGGAGGCCGCGCCGCGGGCGGGTCGCGACCTCGTCGGGGTGTGGGTGGGGGAGGAGAAGATCGCTTCGCTCGGCGTCCACCTCAAGCGGTGGGTCACCACCCACGGCTTCGCCCTCAACGTGACCACCGATCTCGCGATGTTCTCTGGCATCGTCCCCTGTGGGCTCGCCGACGTGCGGATGACGTCCATCGAGCGGCTGACCGGACGGCGGCCCCCCCTGGCCGAGGTGGCGGCGTGCGCGGCGCGGCACTTCGGCGCCGTCTTCGGCCGCGAGATGGTGGCGTGGGAGCGGCCCCCGTGGGCGGGGGAGGAGGAGGCCGCCGGAGGGGTCGCGCCGGCGGTCGTCGCGGGGCGGGGCGAGCGGTGAGCTACCGCCTGCTCGACCACACCGCGGACGTCGGGGTCGAGCTGTCGGCGGCCAGCCGCGACGACCTCTTCGCGGAGGCGCTGGCGGCCTTCACCGATCTGCTCACCGAGCGCGACGCCGTGGTCCCCCTCACCCGCCACGGTTTCGAGCTCACCGCCGCCGAC
Source organism: uncultured Acidobacteriota bacterium (assembly GCA_963843275.1). Lineage (GTDB taxonomy): Bacteria > Acidobacteriota > Thermoanaerobaculia > Multivoradales > JBCCEF01 > CAWJJM01. The sequence continues at coordinate 484,715 of CAWJJM010000012.1, forward strand.
GAGGCGATGCTGCTGGTCGACTGGCTCGGCGAGCTGCTCTACGCCTACGAGGTCCACGGGCGGCTGTTCCACGACGCCGAGGTCGCGGTGCGCGACGTCCCCGCCGGGCTCGAGCTGGTGGCGGTGGCCCGCGGCGAGAGCGTCGAGGCGGCCCGGCACCCGATCGAGACGCTGGTCAAGGGCGTCACCTACCACGGCCTCGAGGTGGCGCACGCGGCCGACGGCACCTGGACGGCGACGGTCGTCTTCGACGTGTAGGAGCCCGCCGCTCCGCCCGCCGCCCCGGACCATGACCGCGCTCGAACGCCTCGACGACCACCGCTGGCGGCTGCCGCGCCGCGGCGGCATGCGCGTCGACGGCGTCGTCTACGCCAGCGACGAGCTGATGGCCGAGCTGCGCGACGACCCCTGCCTCGACCAGGTCGCCAACGTCGCCCACCTGCCCGGCATCCTCGGCGCCTCGATCGCCATGCCGGACATCCACTGGGGCTACGGCTTCCCGATCGGCGGAGTGGCGGCGATGGACCCCGACGAGGGGGTCGTCTCGCCGGGCGGGGTGGGCTACGACATCAACTGCGGCGTGCGGCTGCTCGCCGGGCCGTGGCGCCGGGAGGCGGTCGAGCCGCTCCTGCCGCGGCTGGTGGACCGGCTGTTCGCCCGCGTCCCCACCGGCGTCGGGGCGTGCCGGGACGACCTGCGCCTGGGCCGCCGCGAGCTGGCGGCGGTGCTGGAGCGCGGCGCGGCCTGGGCCGTCGAGCGGGGCTTCGGCGCGCGCCGCGACCTGGCGGCGATCGAGGAGGGCGGCGCGCTCGCCGGGGCGGACCCGGAGGCGGTCTCGGCGCGGGCCCTCGAGCGCGGCGCCCGGCAGCTCGGCACCCTGGGGTCGGGGAACCACTTCGCCGAGGTCCAGTTCGTCGCCGAGGTGTACGATCCGGCGGCGGCCGCGGCCTTCGGGCTGGTCCCCGGCGGGGTGACGGTGATGATCCACTCCGGCTCGCGGGGGCTCGGCCACCAGGTCTGCAGCGAGCACCTGAAGGGCATGGTCGAGGCGGCGTCGCGCTACGGCATCGCGCTCCCCGACCGCCAGCTCTGCTGCGCCCCGCTGACCTCGCCGGAGGCGCGCCGGTACCTCGGGGCGATGGCGGCGGCGGCCAACTTCGCCTTCGCCAACCGCCAGGTGATGACCCACCAGGTGCGCGGGGCCTTCGCCGAGACCCTGGAGGTCGCGCCGGACGCGGAGCGGGCTCGAGGTGGTCTACGACGTGTGCCACAACATCGCCAAGTTCGAGACCTTCGGGGCCGGGACGGCGGCGGTCCGCGCGCTGGTGCACCGCAAGGGAGCGACCCGCGCCTACCCTCCGGGGCACCCCGCGGTGCCGGCGCCCTACCGGGAGGTCGGCCAACCGGTGCTGATCCCCGGCGACATGGGGCGCTACTCCTACGTCCTCGCCGGGGCCCCGGCCGCCTTCCGCGACACCTTCGGGTCGGCCTGCCACGGGGCCGGCCGGCGCCTGTCGCGCACCCGCGCCCGGAAGGCGGCCCACGGCCGCGACCTGCTCGCCGAGATGGCGCGGCGCGGCGTGCGGGTGCGCGCCGCCGGGCGCGCCACCGTGGCCGAGGAGATGCCCGAGGCCTACAAGGACGTCGCCGCGGTGGTCGAGGTGGTCCATCGGGCCGGCATCGCCCGCAAGGTCGCGCGGCTGCAGCCGCTCGGCGTGGTGAAGGGCTGAGCCGGAGAGCCGCCGTGGCGCCCGAAGCCTCCTTTTCGATCGGCCTCAACGCGGTGCTGCTGGCCGTGACCCGCGGCGCGCCGCGGGTGCTCACGGTGGGCGGCGCGGGCGGCGAGCCGGCCCTGCCCTTCGCCCTGCTCGACCCGGAGAGCGAGCGCACCCTCGAGCTCGCCCTGCGGGTCAGCGTCCGCGAGCAGACCGGCCTCGAGCCCGGCTACGTCGAGCAGCTCTACACCTTCGGCGACCGCAACCGCGATCCGCGGGTGCGCCGCGCCGGCGTGCGCCCGATCTCGATCGGCTACCTGGCGCTGATGCGCGAGGCGCCGCCGTCGGGGGGCGCCGGCTGGCGCGACGTCTACCGCGCCTTCCCCTGGGAGGACTGGCGGGACGGCCGCCCCGCGATGCTCGAGCGCGACGTCGTGCCGGCGCTCGCCGGGTGGGTCGCGTCGGCCCCCACGCCGGGGCTGCGCCAGCGGCGTCGCGAGCGCGCCGACATCACCTTCGGCCTCGGCGGGGTCGCCTGGGACGGCGAGCGCGTGCTCGAGCGCTACGAGCTCCTCTACGAGGCCGGGCTGGTCGCCGAGGCCGAGCGCGACCGGCGGGCGCGCGAGCGCCAGCTCCGCCAGCGCGGCGACGAGGGCGGCGAGGAGACCGGCGAGCCGCTCGAGGCGCCGCGGACCCTGGGGGAGCCGATGACGCTCGACCATCGGCGCATCGTGGCGACCTCGTTGGGGCGGGTGCGCGGCAAGATCAAGTACCGGCCGGTCGTCTTCGAGCTGCTGCCGGGGGAGTTCACCCTTCTCGACCTGCAACGGGTGGTCGAGGCGCTGGGCGGGGTCGAGCTCCACAAGGGCAACTTCCGGCGCCTCGTGGAGCGCGGCGGCCTGGTCGAGGGGACCCGGCGCCTCACCGCGACCGGGGGACGTCCGGCCGAGCTGTTCCGCTTCCGGCGTGAGGTCCTGCGCGAGCGGCCGGCGCCCGGCGTCGGCCTGCCGCGGTCGTCGCCGTGAGGCGCGCCGGGGGCCGGGAATGCGGCCGCCCCGGGCCCGGTTGACGCAGGTAAATGCTCAGGGCTAGCATAAAGCCCGAGCGAGGAGAGGCCGGCGCGGGCCGGCCTTTTTCAGACCCTAGTTAGTCTCACTCTGAGTATTACCGGAGGAGCGCCCGATGGCCGCACTGGACCCCGCCGCGCCGAGCCTCGACTACACCCCGGAGATCGCTCGCCTCACCGCTCCGGTCTACGAACGGGTGCGGAAGGTCGTGCCGGCCGTCGAGTGGCCGGTGCACGCTCCGTACGTGGCCGCCATCGCCGAGCTCAAGCGGCGGCGCAACGCGGTGATCCTGGCGCACAACTACCAGACGCCGGAGATCTTCCACGGCGTCGCGGACTACGTCGGCGACTCGCTGGGGCTGGCGCAGCAGGGCGCCTCCACCGAGGCCGACGTGATCGTGCTGGCCGGCGTGCACTTCATGGCCGAGACGGCGAAGATCCTCTCGCCCGAGAAGACCGTGCTCATCCCCGACGCGCGCGCCGGCTGCTCGCTGGCGGAGTCGATCACGGCCGCCGACGTGCGCCTGCTGCGGGAGCGCTACCCGGGCGTGCCGGTGGTGACCTACGTCAACACCTCGGCCGAGGTCAAGGCCGAGTCCGACGTCTGCTGCACCTCGGCCAACGCGGTCGAGGTGGTCGAGTCGCTGGGGTCGGAGCGGGTGATCTTCCTCCCCGACGAGTACCTCGGGCGCTACGTGGCGGGGCAGACCGACGTCGAGGTGATCCTCTGGAAGGGGCACTGCGAGGTCCACGAGCGCTTCACCCCCGAGCAGATCCGCGACTTCCGCGGGCGCTTCGACGGCGTGCAGGTGCTGGCCCACCCGGAGTGCCCGCCCGAGGTGCTGGCGGAGGCCGACTTCGTCGGCTCGACGTCGGGGATGATCCGCCACGTCGGCGAGACGCGGCCGGCGCGGGTGGTGATGATCACCGAGTGCTCGATGAGCGACAACGTCGCGGTGGCGTACCCGGACGTGGAGTTCGTCCGCCCCTGCAACCTGTGCCCCCACATGAAGCGGATCACGCTGCCGAAGATCCTGCGCTCGCTGGAGACCCTCCGCGAAGAGGTGCGGGTCGACCCGGCCGTGGCCGAGCGGGCGCGGCGGGCGGTGGAGCGCATGCTGGCGGTGGGGCGGAGGGAGCGGTGAGCGCCGCCGGCGGCGACGGCGCCGTCCCGGTGCGGCTGGACCTGGCGGTGCCGGCGGCGGCCGGCGGCGGGCCCGCCGCCGTCGCGGTGGACGAGGTGCGGACCTCGGACGTGCTCGTGGTCGGCACCGGGGTCGCCGGCCTGGCCGCGGCCCTGGGCTGCTCGCCGCGGGCCGTGACCGTGCTCACCAAGTCCGCTCTCGGCGCAGGCGGCTCGTCGGCCTGGGCCCAGGGCGGGGTGGCGGTGGCCTGGGGACGCGACGACTCGCCGGCCCTGCACGCCGCCGACACCCTGGCGGTGGCCGGCGGGTTGGCGGAGCCGGAGCGCGTCGAGCTGCTGGCCCGCGAAGGGCCGCAGCGGATCGCCGAGCTGATCCGGCTGGGCGCCCGCTTCGACCGGGCGGGCGACGCGAGCGCCGAGCTCGACCTGGGGCGGGAGGCGGCGCACAGCCGGCGCCGGATCGTCCACGCCGGCGGCGACGCCACCGGCGCCGAGCTGGTGCGGACGTTGGTCGCCGCGGTGCGCCGGGCCCCCGGCGTCCGGGTCGACGAGGGGGTCTTCGCCGTCGACCTGGTGCTCGCGGCGGCGCCGCGCGCGGCGGCCGCCCCCCGCCGCGTGGCCGGCGTCCTGGCGCTCGACGCCACCGGTCGCCGGGTGCTCTACCTGGCCGGCGCCACGGTGCTGGCCACCGGCGGGCTCGGGCAGCTCTTCCGCTACACCACCAACCCGGGCGAGGTGACCGCGGACGGCCTGGCGATGGCCGCCCGGGCCGGCGCGCGCCTCGCCGACGTCGAGATGGTGCAGTTCCATCCCACCGCGCTGGCCGCGGCCGACGGCGACCCGGTGCGCCTGCCGCTGCTCACCGAGGCCCTGCGCGGCGAGGGCGCGATCCTGGTGGACGCCGCCGGCCGCCGCTTCCTGGCCGCCGAGCACCCGCTCGCGGAGCTCGCCCCGCGCGACGTCGTGGCGCGGGCGCTGCACCGGCGCCTGGCGGCCGGCGGGCGCGTCTTCCTCGACGGCCGGCGGGCGGTGGGGGAGCGCTTCCCCGATCGCTTCCCGACCGTGTTCGCCGCCGCCCGGGATGCCGGCATCGACCCGCGGGTCGAGCGGCTGCCGGTGGCGCCGGCGGCGCACTACCACATGGGCGGCGTCGCCACCGACGAGCGCGGGCGCTCGAGCCTGCCGGGCCTGTGGGCCTGCGGGGAGGTCGCCTCCACCGGGGTGCACGGCGCCAACCGGCTGGCCTCGAACTCGCTGCTCGAGGCCCTGGTCTTCGGGGCCCGCGTCGCGGAGGACCTGGCGCCCCGGATCGCGGCGGTCCCGGGCGCCTCGGCGACGGCGCTCGGCCGGCTCGAGGTCGGCGGGGCGGCGGTGCGCCGGGCGGCGGGGCAGCGGGCCTCCGAGGCGCCGCGCGAGGGCGAGCTCCTCGCCGCGGCGCGCCGGCTGCGTGCCGACCTGCGGCGCCTGGCCTGGGCGCGGATCGGGCTGGTGCGCGCGGCCGACGGCCTGCGGCGCGCCGGCGTCGAGATGGACCGGATCGAGGCGCGCCTCGGGCGGCTGCTCGGCGCGGCCGGCGCCGGTGCCGGTGCCGGGACCCCGCTGCGCTCGCTCCTCGAGAGTCGCAACCTGCTGGCCGCCGGGCGGCTGATCGCCGCCGCGGCCGCAGCCCGCCCGGAGAGCCGCGGGGCGCACCACCGCGAGGACTTCCCGCGGGAGGACCCGGCGTGGCGGCGGCGGCTGGGGGTGGTCGTCGGACCGGAAGGCGCGGTGGCGGTGGAGGCCGGCGGCGAGCGTCCGGCGGTGGGCGGCGCGGCGGCGGTGTCGCTCGGCCGCACCCGGGGCGGCCGATGACCGCCGAGCGCCTCGCGCCGGTGGCGGCGCGCGGGCCTGCGGTGCGGCTCGAGCCGCTCTACCCGCTGCTCTACGAACCGCTCGTCCGCCGCGCCCTGGAGGAGGACCTAGGGGGCGCCGGCGACCTGACCACCGACGCCGTGCTCCCCGCCGGCCTCGCCGCGCGGGGGCGGCTGGTGGCCCGGGCGGCCGGGCGGGTCGCCGGGCTCGGGGTGGCGGCCGCCGCCTTCCACGCCCTCGACCCGGACATCGAGGTGGCGGTCCGCGTCCCCGACGGGGCCGACGCCGGAGCCGGCGACGTGCTGGCGACGGTGCGGGGTCCCGCGCGCCCCATCCTCTCGGCCGAGCGGGTGGCGCTGAACTTCCTCGGGCGGCTCAGCGGCATCGCCACCGCGACCCGCGACGTGGTCGCGGCGGTGGCCGCGGCCGCCCCCCGGGCGCGGGTCGCCTGCACCCGCAAGACCACCCCCGGCCTGCGCGCCCTGGAGAAGTACGCGGTGCGCGCCGGCGGAGGCAGCAACCACCGCTTCGGCCTCGACGACGCGGTGCTGGTCAAGGACAACCACGTGGCGGTGGCGGGGGGCGTCGCGGCGGCGGTCGAGCGGGTGCGGGCGCGGGTCGGCCACCTGGTGAAGGTGGAGGTCGAGGTGGACGACCTCGACCAGCTCGAGGCGGCGCTGGCCGCCGGGGTCGACGCCGTGCTGCTCGACAACATGGACCTCGCCACCCTGCGGCGGGCCGTGGCCCGGGTCGGCGGCCGCGCCGTCACCGAGGCCTCCGGCGGCATCACCCCCGAGACCGCCGCGGCGGTGGCCGCCACCGGCGTCGACGTCCTCTCCCTCGGCTGGCTGACCCACTCCGTCACCACCCTCGACGTCGCCCTCGACCTCGACCCGCTCGTCTAGGGACGGCGGCCTCTCCCGACCCCGTCGTCGGTCCGCCGGAGGGGAAGGCGGGCGGCGCCGGGCGGGTTAGACTGGGTGCATGGGCGAGGGACTGATCCAGATCGGCGGCGGCTCGGAGCCCGCCGGGGCACGGCGGGCGCGGCCGCCGTGGCTGCGCATCAAGCTGGCGACGCCGGCCGAGTACCACAAGGTCCGCCGGCTGGTCGACGGCCTGTCGCTCAACACGGTGTGCGAAGAGGCGCGCTGTCCCAACATCTACGAGTGCTGGGGGCAGCACGGCACCGCCACCTTCATGATCCTCGGCGACACCTGCACCCGCCGGTGCGGCTTCTGCGCGGTGCACAGCGGCCGGCCGCCGGCGGGTCCGGACCCCGACGAGCCGGGCCACCTGGCGTCCGCGGTGGCCTCGATGGGGCTGCGCCACGCGGTGATCACTTCGGTCGACCGCGACGACCTGCCCGACGGCGGGGCGGGTCACTGGGCGGCGGTGATCCGCGCCGTCCACGAGCGCAACCCCGACTGTGCCGTCGAGGTGCTGACGCCGGACTTCCGCGGTGTCACCGACGCCCTCGACACGGTGCTCGGGGCGGCGCCGGAGGTCTTCTCCCACAACATGGAGACGGTGCCCCGCCTGTACCGCAGGGCCCGGCCCGGCAGCCGCTACGAGCGCTCGCTCGCACTGCTCGCGGAGGCCTCGCGGCGGCGCGACGCCGGCCGCTACTCGGGGCGCATCAAGACCGGGATCATGGTGGGCCTGGGCGAGACGCCGGACGAGGTCCGCGCCACCCTGCGCGATATCCGCGGCGCCGGGGTCGAGGTGATGACGCTGGGGCAGTACCTCCAGCCCACCTCCGACCACCTGCCGGTCGACCGCTGGGTGAGCCCCGAGGAGTTCGCCGGCTACCGCGAGTACGCGCTCGCCCTCGGCTTCCTCCACTGCGAGGCCGGCCCGCTGGTGCGCTCGTCCTACCACGCCCACGAGCACGTCCCCGGCGGCGGCGTTCCGCTGCGCGGCTAGGCAGGACACGCCGCAGGCGGCCCGAGCGAGCGCCGCCGCCGCCGAGCCCGCATCCCCCTCCGGCCTCAGCCCTCGGGCGGGCTCAGCGCCGCCCGCCGCACCGCCGCCGAGCGGCGGCTGACCACCCACAGGCCGGCCGCGATCAGGGCGAAGCCCGCCGCCTGCCGTGGGCCGAAGCGCTCCCCCAGCAGCAGCGTCGCCAGCACCGCCGAGCCCACCGGCTGCAGGGTCGTGTAGGCCGCGACCAGGGTGGGGGAGGAGCGGCGCACCGCCCAGGTGTTGAGCGCGTAGCCGATCAGGGTGGGGAAGACGAGGATGTAGGCCAGACCGCCGAGGGTGCCGGCCGAGAGCGCCCCGAAGTCGGTCGCCGCCAGCTCGTCGCCGCCCACCGCGAACACCCCCACCGCCCCGAACACGAACGATCCGGCGATCACCGTGCGCCAGCCGAGGTGGCGGTGCACGGGACGCTGGAAGACCAGGAAGGCGCCGTAGCAGAGGCAGGTGCCGACCACCAGAAGGTTGCCCACCGCCTGCTGGTCGCGCAGGGAGAAGGCGGTGGGATCGAGGATGGTCAGCGCCCCGCCGACCGCAAGGAGGATCCCCACCAGCCGCCGGGGCCCGACCCGGTCGATGCCGAAGAGCGCGCCGATGCCGGCGGCGAAGACCGGGACCGAGGGCATCAGGATGGCGGCGTTGGTGGCCGTCGTCCGCGCCAGCCCGGCGACGAAGAGGACCTGGCTGGCGAAGACGCCGAGGGCGCCGAGCAGGGCCAGGGCCGGGAGCTGTCGCAGGCGGGGCAGGCGGCGGTCGTGCCAGGCCGCGAAGCCGGTCAGCAGCGGTGCCGCGAAGCCCGCCCGCAGGCAGGCGACGGCGAGGGGATGGACCTCGCCGAGCACCTGCTTGCCCCAGACGTGGAAGCCGCTGAAGACGAGCTGCACGGCGAGCAGCGCCAGGTGCACCCGCAGGGCGGTGCCGCCGGAGGCGCCGACCGGCGTCCGGCCCCGCCCCCTCTGTGGCTCGCCGCGGTCCACGGGCGCGGCACTGTAGCACCGTCGGCCGCGGTTGCGGGGGCTTAGAATCGCCGGGTCACGATGCCGCAGCCGTCGCTCTGCCCGCGCTGTCACGCCGAGCTCCCGCCGGGAGCCGGTGGGGCGGCCGACTGCCCGCAGTGCCTGCTCCGCATGGGGATCGGAGAGGGTGCGCCCGCGGCCCCCGGAGCCGGCCTGGCCGGCGCGCAGCTCGGTCCCTACCGGGTGGGGGAGCTGCTCGGAGCCGGCGGCATGGGCCACGTCTACGAGGCGGTGGACACCCGCCTCGACCGTCACGTCGCGCTGAAGGTCCTGGCGCCCGAGGTCGCGACCGACCCCGACCGCCTGCGCCGCTTCCGGCGCGAGGCCCGCACCGTCGCGGCGCTCAACCACCCGGCGATCGTCACCGTCCACTCGATCGAGGAGATCGACGGCCTGCACTTCCTCACCATGGAGCGGGTGGAGGGTCGCACGGTGGACCGCCTGATCCCGCCGGGCGGGATGCCGCTCGGTCTGCTGGTCGCCGTCGCCCTGCCGCTCGCCGAGGCGCTCGAAGCCGCCCACGAGGCCGGGGTCGTCCACCGCGACCTCAAGCCCGCCAACGTGATGGTCGAACGATCGGGACGGGTCAAGCTCCTCGACTTCAGCCTGGCGCTGCGCGACGGCCGTCCGCTGGCGGGCGGCGACGGCTCGGACGCTCTGCGCACCCGGGCCGGCTTGATCCTCGGCACCCTGCCGTACCTGTCGCCGGAGCAGGTGCAGGGGCGCCGCGCCGACGAGCGGTCGGACCGCTTCTCCTTCGGCGTGCTGCTCCACGAGATGGCCACCGGGTCGCGCCCCTTCGGCGGCGACAGCGCCCCGGAGCTGTTCGCCGCCATCCTCCGCGACGAGGCGCCGCCGCTGCTCCGGGAACGCCCCGATCTCCCCGCCGGTCTCGGGGCGATGGTCGCCCGGTTGCTGGCCAAGGACCCGGAGGGCCGCCCCGGATCCACCGCCGAGGTGGTCGCCGTCCTCCGCGGTCTGGCCGAGGACCTGGAGGAGGGCGTGGCGGCCGGGCCTCCGGCGCCGGCCGCGGCGTCGCCGGAGCCCGCTTCGGCCTCCGGCGTGCCCACTGCCCCGTTGCCGGCCCACGAGATCCGTTTCTGCACCACCTCGGACGGCGTGCGGATCGCCTTCGCGTCGGCCGGTGAGGGAACACCGCTGGTGAAGACGGCCAACTGGCTCAACCACCTCGAGTACGACTGGCGGAGCCCGGTCTGGCGGCCCTGGCTGGCCGAGCTGACGCGGCGCCACCGCCTGGTGCGCTACGACGAGCGCGGCAACGGATTGTCGGACTGGGACGTCGGCGAGCTGTCGGTCGACGCCTTCGTGCGCGACCTCGAGACCGTGGTCGACGCCGTCGGCCTCGGTCGCTTTCCACTGTTCGCCATCTCCCAGGGCTGCGCGGTGGCGGTGGCCTACGCGGTGCGGCACCCGGACCGGGTGACGCGGCTGGTCCTCTACGGAGGTTTCGCCCGCGGCTGGGCAGGACGCGGTGCGGAGAGCCGCCAGTGGGGCCGGGCCTTCCGTACGCTGATCCGTCAAGGTTGGGGTCGGCGCCACCCGGCTCTGCGGCAGGCGCTGGTGCCGCTGTTCGCCCCGGCGGCGACCCCCGAGCAGGCCGCCTGGTTCGAGGAGCTGCACCGGGTCAGCACGTCGCCGGAGAACGCGGTGCGGCTGTGGGACGCATTCGGCGAGCTCGACGTCACCTCCGAGCTGGGGAAGGTGGCGGTGCCGACCCTGGTCGTCCACTGCCGCGACGACGCCCTGGTCTCGTTCCGGATGGGCCACGAGATGGCCGCCGCGATCCCCGGCGCCCGCTTCTTGCTCCTCGACAGCGCCAACCACCTGCTTCTGCCCGGCGAGCCCGCCTGGGACCGTCTGCTCCCCGAGATCGAGTCCTTCCTCGCCGCCGAAGGCGCCGGTTGAGCCCGGGCCTTCGGCTACAATCCGTTGCGGTCCTCGCCACCCGCCGGCCCATCCCCGAAGGAGAACCGATGTCTCCCGAGACTGACCTCGTGATCCGCCCCCTCGACGAGCTGGACGTCTCCGGCATCGCCGCCATCGACGAGAAGATCGGCGGCACCTACCGCCCGGAAGTCTGGGAGGCCCGCTGCGGTTACTACATCCGCCGGGACCCGGAGGGCTCGTTCGTCGCCGAGGCGGGCGGCCGGGTCGTCGGGTTCATGCTCGGCGAGGTGCGGTCGGGGGAGTTCGGGCTCGAGGAGCCGACCGGCTGGATCGAGGTCCTGGGGGTGGACCCCGACGTCCGCGGCCGCGCCGTCGGCCGGCGTCTCGCCGACGCGATGATCGGCCGCTTCCGGGCCCAGGGGGCGACGCGGGTGCGGACCCTGGTCGACGAGCAGCGCGAGGACATCCGCGCCTTCTTCGCCAGCCTGGGCTTCGAGCCGTCGACGCTGCGCCCGTTCGGCCGCCGCCTGTAGAGTCGGGCCCGTCCCGCCGGAAGAGAGCTTGCAACTGAGGAGTCGACGATGAGCACCAGGACCGCCCAGCTCCCGAAGAAGTACCACGACGCCGTCCTGCGGTGGCGCGACACCTTCCTGCCCGACTTCGACTTCCTGCTCGACAACTGGGAGAAGCACTTTCCCAAGGAGCCGCGCTTCGAGGTGTGCGCCTACCGCGAGCTCGGCATGTGCACCGAGATCGAGGTCGGCGACCAGAAGGGGCGTCCGAAGTACCAGCGGGCGTCGGAGATGGTCCCCGAGCAGGCCGGCCACCTCTACGGCGCGATCCGCGCCCAGGCGTCGACCGAGTTCGGCTCGATCCAGCAGCACCGTCTCACCCTGGCCCGGGCGCAGGAGGAGCAGGAGCAGGTGTGGATCCTGCGCATGATGGCCGAGGAGCTGCGCCACGGCTACCAGATGATCCACCTGCTGGTCGAGGACGACTGGAGCGCGGTCTCGGGGCAGTCGACCTCCGACACCATCGAGGAGATCCTGTCGATGACCACCGGCTCGCACGTGCTGGGGGCCTTCAACATCGACTTCGACTCCTTCGTCGACAACGTCACCTTCTGCGCGCTGATCGACCGGGTGGGCAAGTACCAGCTCGCCATGCAGAAGATCTCCGCCTACCAGCCGATGGCGGAGTCGATGCCGCAGATGCTCCGCGAGGAGGCCTTCCACCTCGCGGCCGGCGTGGTGCCGATGCGCCGCTGGGCCACGCAGGCGGCCCGCGGCGAGGTCTACGTGACCATGGAGATGCTGCAGAAGGCGATCAACAAGTGGCTGCCGCGCGGCCTGGAGATGTTCGGCGACGAGCGCGGCGGCGGCACCAACGTGCGCTACGGGCTCAAGCCGATGAAGAACGCGGTGGCCCAGCGGCAGTACTACGACGAGGTCGGCAAGCTCGTCACCGACGTCAACATGCGCTACGTCCGCGCCCGCCTCCCCGAGCTGTCGATGGCCGAGGCGACGGCGCTGGTCGAGAAGGTGGTGGCCGGCGAGACCGTCTCCGGCATCCGCCCCGAGGACCTTCTCCACCTGCCGCACGCCGACTTCTTCCGCCGCCGCGGCGTGCCGGCCTTCGGGATGGTGGGCACCGACGGCCGGACCTTCGACGACACCGACGAGTACCTCGCCCACCTGCGCGCCGCGCTTCCCGAGGCCTACCTCGCCGGGATCGACTTCCGGGAGTTCGTCGAGGCCCTGCGCGAGGTGGCGGCCGGCGAGGTGACCGCCGAGGACGCCTCGCGCCGCATGCCGCAGCTGCGCCGCGTCGCCGGCGCCTGCCCCTGCTCGAAGTCGGTCCGCTGGGTGGTCGACGACCCCGTGGCCGCCTCCGAGCGGGTCGTGGGCGGCTAGGCGGGACCGGCCCCGGGCCCGCCGCCGGCGGGCCGGAGGGGGCACCGACGGCCGGCCTGCACGGCGGTTTCCTCCCCGCCCCGCTCGCTTCGACTTCCCTGCGCAGAGTCCCCTGGGCCGGCGAGGCGTCCGCCTCGACTGGCCGGCCTCGGCGCCGACGAGACCCCGTTGCGCCGCTTTGACCTTTCGGCCGAATGATGTATTCTCTTCGGCGTTTCCCTTATCCAGGCAGGGCCGGTCGAGCCGGCGCTGCGAAAGGACTCCTCCCGCGGTGGACGTTTTCCCGCCGGGAGATCTCACTGACGGGACGAGAGGAGGTCGCAGATGCGGGTCGTACGCCATTGGGGTGCATGGTTCGGGGCCGCCGTCGCTCTGGCGGTGGTGGTCGGGGCACTGCCTGCCGCCGCGGACGAGATGTGGGTGGCACCGGGGGACAAGGCCGACCACGAGGTCGGGAGCTGGGGGGTGACGAACACCGGAGCGGCGCGCTTCAGCTTCGGCGTGCCGGCGGACCTCTCGGAGCTGACCTCGGCGCGGGTCGTCCTGCTGGGCAAGAAGACCACCAGCATCGACTGGCACGTCGACCTGTCGATCTCGCAGGACGGTCTGCCGCACGACGCCATCACCGCCAGCGGCGACGGATCGGCGGCCCTCACCGCCGGCGACGTCGCCGAAGTCGACGTGACCTCGATCTTCCCCGCCGCACTGGCGGCCGGCGTCGACGTGGCCGGTCTCGCCTTCGCGGCGGACAAGATCGGTGACGTCTACGTGGTCGGCCTGCGCCTCGGGTACGAGCGCTCCAACCCGCTGGCCGGGGAGGGCTGCGACGACGGCGAGGTGCTCAACGGCTACGACGACGCCGGCGATCCGATCTGCGTGTCCATCGATTCCATCCTCGGCGCCCTGGACTGCGCCGACGGCGAGGTGCTGGTCGGCTACGACGAAACGGCGGGCGCGGCGATCTGCATCACCACCGACTCGATCCTGGCGGCGCTGGACTGTGCCGACGGCGAGGTCCTCGTGCGCTTCGACGAGACCTCGGGCGAGGCGGTGTGCACCACCGTGCAGGCCGAGCTCGCCGGCCTCTCCTGTGCCGCCGGCGAGGCGGTCACCGGGTTCGACGCCAACGGCGCGCTGGTCTGCACCCCGCTCGGCGGCGGCGGCGGCGGTGGTGAGGGCGGCGGCGGTGGCGGCACCGGCTTCTCCATCGACGACGTCACCAAGCCCGAGGGCAACAGCGGCACCACCACCTTCACCTTCACCGTGACCCTGAACCCGGCGGAGGCGACGACGGCCACGGTCGACTTCACGACCGTCGACGGCAGCGCGACGGCGGGCAGCGACTACACGGCCCTGTCGGGCACCCTGACGTTCCTGCCCGGCCAGACCACCGCCACGGTGGACGTCTCCGTCACCGGCGACACCCTCAGCGAGGGCGACGAGCAGTTCACCGTCGAGCTGTCGAACTCCAGCGGGCCGCCGATCGCGGACGCCATCGGGATCGGTGTGATCGTCAACGACGATCTCGAGAGCGGGCGCTGAGCTCGATCCGACCGTCTCCCGCCGCGCTGCCGCAACGGCGCGGCGGGGGCCGGCCGGCTCCTTCCGGCCGGCCGCACGCCGCCCCGCCCCGCCCTCAGGCGGGTCCCGCCAGCAGCGACCCCAGGTAGACCAGCGCCGTCCCCGCGAGCAGGGCGAGGCCGGCCCACGACAGCGCCCGCAGCGCGGCGCCGGGACGATGCTCGGGAGCGACCTCGGGAGAGGTCACGGCGCGCAGGTTGAGGTAGCCGAGGGCCGGCGCCACCAGGAACGACACGATGGTGGCGAAGTCCACCATCGCCGCCAGGGTGCCGGCGAACAGGGCCAGCACACCGACCGTGCCGGCGATCAGGCTGAGCATCGCCAGCCAGTAGACGCTTCCCATCCCCTCGCGGGCACGCGGCTCCAGGCGTCCTGCGAAGGCGACCCGGAGCGCCCGGTCGATCGCCCGCGGAAAGCCGTCGATCACCGTCACCGCCGTCGACAGGATGGTGGTCAGCGCGGCGGTCACCACGAGCGGCCGCGCCCAGCCGCCCAGCGCCCGCGTGTAGAGCTCGACGAGCTGCGCCGAGAAGCGGCCCCCCTGGGCGCTGAACACCTCGCCGGATCCGTGCATGACGTTGGCGCCGAGGGCGAGGAACGCGAAGGCGAGCACGACGGTACCGACGTAGCCGATCCGGAAGTCGAGCAGGCTGTCGCCGACGCTGGTGTGCGACCGGGTCGACTCGTCCTTGGCCAGGGTCCACAGCGAGCTCCACACCGCGATGTCGATCGCCGAGGGCATCCAGCCGACCAGGGCGAGGAGGAAGGCGAAGTCGACCCCGGCGGCGCCGACCGGCGGTAGCCACGCCAGGGTCGACAGGTCGGCCCGGGGCAGCGTCACCGCCGCCGCCACCAGGGTGGAGACGGCGAGGACCACGAGGATCGCCTTGATCAGCCCGTCGAGCAGCCGGAAGCGCCCGGCGAAGAGCAGCGCCGCCGACACGCCGCACACCAGGCCACCCACCAGCGGCATCGCCAGCCGGATCCCCAGCGCGTAGTCGACCAGGAAGCTGGTGAACAGGACGATCGCCGACTGGATGACGAGGCCGGTGGCGAGGGTGATGGCGATGTAGAGCCACAGCGCCCAGCGTCCGATCCGCCGGTAGCCCTCGACCAGGCTCTCGCCGGTGGCGGCGGCGTAGCGTGGCCCGTACTCGAAGAACGGGTACTTCAGCAGGTTCGCCAGCAGCACCACGCCGGCGAGGCCGTAGCCCGCCATCGCCCCGGCCCGGGTCGACTGCACCAGGTGCGAGACGCCGATCGCCGCCGCCGCCCACAGCAGGCCGGGGCCGAAGGCCTGGCGGAACGCCGCTCTCCGGGATGCCGGGGATGCGCCCATGGCGGAAGAGGATACTGCCTCCCGGGGGCGCTCGGCGGAGACGGTCGTGCCGCCGGCCCGTCCCGCGGCGCGCATCGATCCGAAGGAGGGGCCGCGCCAGGAGTGACCGCGGGCCGCGCGACGTCGAAGCGGGGGCCTCTATACTTCACGGCATCGTTCCGTCGTTCTGCAGCTCGACCGAAAGCGAGGTCTCCATGGCGAGGATGTCCGCGCCCATCGTGCTCCTGTCCCTGGCCGTTTCGCTGGCTCTCGCACCGGCGGCCGGCGCCGCCGTCTCGACCTACACCAGCACGCCGGGGGCGTTCATCCCCGACGCCCTGCCGCCCGGTCCGGGCACCCCGCAGTCGGTGAGCGACTCGCTGCTGGTCGGCGACGCCGGCACCCTGGTGGGCATCACCGTGACCGTCACCATCGAGCACCCCGAGCTCGCCGACGTCGAGATCGATCTGACCGACCCGTCCGGCCTGGTGACGGTGCGGCTGTTCGACCGCGAGGCCGGCGTGGCCGACGGACTGTTCGACGTCACCTTCGACGACGCGGCCTCGTCACCGCCGCCGGACTTCTTGACCAACGGCCAGTGCCTGACCGGCTCGACCTTCCTGCCGGCGGAGTCGCTGGCCGCCTTCGCGGGCGTCCCGATCGCCGGATCCTGGACCCTCACCGTCAGCGACGCCGGCTACAGCGACGCCAGCGACTGCGACTGCGACGGCTTCGTGGTGGGACCGGCCTGCCCGCGCACCCTGGACTCCTGGTCGATGGAGATCGAGTACTCGACCAACCAGCCGCCGGTGGCGTCGTGCCACGACGTCACGGTGGAGGCCGACCCGACGTCCTGCACCGCCGCGGCCGACGTCGACGACGGTTCGTACGACCCCGACGGCGACGCCCTCACCCTGACCACGGTGCCGGCCGGCCCCTACGGCCTGGGCCACACGGCCGTCAGCCTCACCGCGGAGGATCCCGACGGGCTCTCCGACAGCTGCACGGCCACGGTGACGGTGACCGACGGCGCCGCGCCGGTCGTCGCCTGCAACGCTCCGGCGGCGATCACGCCGCCCGACGCGCCCGTCACCTTCACCGCGACGGCCTCGGACGCCTGCGGGGCGGCCGCCGTCGAGGTCACCGGCACCGACTGCTTCATGGAGACCCGCAAGGGGAAGCGCGTCGACAAGACCGGGTCGTGCGTGGTCGCTCGCGACGGCGACCAGGTGACCGTCATCGACAGCGGTGGGGTGGGCGACACGATCGTCTGGACGGTCTCTGCGGAAGACGCCGCCGGCAACACGATCGAGCAGCTCTGCTCGGTCGCCGTGGAGAATCCCGGTCGGGGACACTGAGCGGCGGTCTTCGCGGGTCCGCGCCGCCGCGTCGTCTCAGCGGCCGACGTGGAGCCCCGGCGGCGGCCCCTCGTCGCGCTCGAGGGCGGCACGGTCCCAGGAGGCGTGGTCGGCGGCCGCCTCGTAGGTGCCCTGGAGGAACGTGAGCAGGACGGCCTCGGGGTCGGCCGCCGTGCGCACCGCGTCGTAGGGGAGGAAGAACTCGCTGAAGTCCGGGTCGTAGAGGGCTTCCGCCGGTCCGACCCGCGCCCCGGAGAAGCCCGCCGGCTCCGGGTAGGCGTAGCTGTAGAAGGCCGGCTCGGGATGGCCCGCGTTGCCCGGGAAGAAGCCGGCGCTCGAGACCTCGTGCGAGTAGGCCTCGCGGGTGACGGCGTCGGGCAGATGGGGGATGCCGCCGGGGTGGGGAGGCGCCGGGCGGCCCGAGAAGCGGGTCACCGCGAGGTCGAAGCTGCCCCAGAAGAAGTGGACCGGGCTGCACTTGCCGAGGAAGCGGGAGCGGAAGCGCTGCAGCACGCGCGCCGACTGCAGGAGCACCCGGGCGAAGCGGTGCGCCGCCTCGCCGTCGTAGGTCCCGCGCTCGTCCTCGGCGAAAGGCACCGGGTCGGGGAGCTCGTTGGGCAGGGGATGGATCCGCACCGGCAGACCGAGCTCCTCGAGGCTGCCGAGCAGGCCGTGGTAGAGAGACGCCACCGTCTGGCCGGGCAGCGGCAGCTCGCGGCGGTCGCCGCGGTCGGTGGCGACGCGCAGGCGGTGCGCGAACAGGTCGAGGTCGATCTCGAAGGCCCGGTCGCGCCACGACATCACCCCGGTGGTCAGCCCGCGCGGCGTCGGGTGGAGGGTGGCGTGCCAGGAGTGGTTCACCCACGGCGTCGACACCAGTCGCACCTTGCCGACGATCTGGGTCCACATGTGGAGGGTGGTGCAGGTGTCCGCCCACTCGGGATAGGGCAGGGTCGGCCACGTCGTGTCGCGGTCCATCGGGGCTCCTCTCCGGGAAAGACGGCCATTCTAGCCCGGCACGCCGGGACGGCGGGGCCCCGGGGTCAGACGGAGCGGGTCAGACCGCCGTCGACCCGCACGCTCTGGCCGGTGACGTAGCTCGCCGCCGGCGACAGCAGGAAGGCGACGGCGGCGGCGATCTCGTCCACGCTGGCGGCCCGGCGGAGCGGGATCCGCGCGCGCACCTCGTCGGCCACCGGGTAGCTGTCGAAGAAGCCGGCGAGCACGGTGTTCATGCGCACGCCGCAGGCGGCGTAGCGGTCGGCGTAGAGCTTGGTGAGCGCCGACAGGCCGGCGCGCAGGGTCGAGGAGACCGGGCCGTCGAGGTTCGGCTCCGCCGCCCACAGCGACGAGACGTTGACCCAGGCGCCGCCGCCCTGGCGCTCGAAGACCGGCGTGACCTCGCGTGCCAGCCGCAGGACGGAGAGCAGCAGCAGGTCGAGCCCGTCGCGCCACGCCGCGTCGGAGATCGCGAGCAGGTCCCCCTTCGCCGGATGGCCGGTGTTGAGCACCACCGCGTCGATGCGGTCCCAGGCGGCGAGGGCGGCCGCGGCCAGCCGCTGCAGGTCGGCGGCCTCGGTGACGTCGCCGCGGACGGCGATCCCGCCGAGCTCGGCGGCGAGCTCCTCGACCTCGGGGGAGCGCGCCAGCAGCGCCACCCGATGGCCGTCGGCGGCGAGCCGGCGGGCGCAGGCGGCGCCGACGCCGCGGCTGGCCGCGGTGACCAGGGCGACGCGGCCGGTCGGGGAACCCGGATCGGGGCGTTCCACGGCGCTCCTACCCGCGCCCCGACGCCCGCGCGACCAGCAGGCGGGACTGGGCGGTGAGGTCGGTGATCGACTCGACGGCGAGGCCGAGGCCGGCGAGCCACCCCGTCACCTCCTCGGCGGAGTAGCTGGCGCCGCCGGCGGTGGAGACCAGCATGTTGACGGCGAACAGGGCGCCACCCGGCGGCGAGGTGCGGTCGGGGTCGAGGAGGAAGTCCTTGATCGCCAGCCGCCCGCCGGGGGCGAGGGCGGCCACGGCGTTGCGGAGCAGACGCCGGTTGTCTTCGGGCGAGTAGATGTGCACCACGTTCGAGGTGAACACCAGGTCGTAGGGGCCGCCGAAGCCGCCGGCCAGGGCGTCCCCGGGCCGCAGCCGGACGCGGTCGGCGAGCCCGGCGCGGCGCGCGTTCTCGCCGGCGACCTCGAGGGTGGCGGGCCGGTCGAGGACCGTGGCCACCAGGTCCGGCCGGGCGCGCGCCATCTCGATGGCGTAGAGGCCGGGTCCGCCGCCGACGTCGAGCGCCGTGGCGACGCCGTCGAGGTCGAGCGCCTCCACCGTCGTCCGGGCGCTGGCCCGCGCCACGTCGGCCATGGCGTGGGCGAAGCCCTCCTCGCCGCCGTCGAGACGCGGGTCGAGCGCCGCCTCCGGGGCCGGCTCGCCGCGCAGCACCGCGTCGTACAGGCGGCCCCAGCGCTCGTAGAGGCGGGCGCCGTGGCGGACGATCGCCGCCTTGGGCTCGGGGGCGTCGGGCGCCAGGTGCCGGCGGGCGATCTCGCCATTGCGGTAGCGCCCGTCGCGCTTGTCGAGCAGCCCGAGGGCGGTCGAGGCGTCGAGCAGGATGCGGACGCCGCGGGGGTCGGCGCCGAGGTCGGCGGCGACCTCCTCGGCGCTCCGTTCGCCGGCGGCGAGGCGGGTGAAGAGGTCGAGCCGGACCGCGGTGAACAGGACCTGCGCCCCGCGGTAGCCGGCCGCCAGGCGGTCGAGGGTCTCGGCGGTCGTCTCGCTCATGCCGACAGGCTAGTACAAGCGGGCGCGGCGCGCCGCCGGTGCTAGACTCGCCGCGCCATGCCGGCCCGCCACCCCCGCCAGGTCGTCGCCTTTACGCGCTCCCAGGGCGGGGGCTGACCCGGTCCGGCATCCGAGGATCGAGCGCCACCCCGGCCCGCCGCGTTTCCGCGTGGCGGGCCTTTTTCGTTCGGCGGTTCGGGGAGAGACGACGATGAGCGACGACGTGCGGAGCGGCGGAGACCTCGCCGGCCTGCGGGCCGGGATCGACCGGGTCGACCGGGAGATCCTCGACGCCCTGGCGGCGCGGCAGCGGCTGGTCGACCAGGCGGCGCGGGTGAAGACGGCGGGCACCGGGTCGGTCCGCGACCCGGTGCGCGAGCAGGACCTGCTGGCGCGGCTGCGCGAGGGGGCGCGCGAGCGCGCCCTCGACGGCTTCTTCGTCACCTCCCTGTTCCGCCAGATCCTCGACCACTCGGTGCGCTTCCAGACCGATCGCCTCGCCGGCCACGGCGAGCCGGCGGACCGGGAGCCGCTGCGGGTGGCGTACCAGGGCGGCGAAGGCGCCTACAGCCACCTGGCGGCGCAGCACCACTTCGGGGCGCGCCGCCGGCCGGTGGAGTACCGCGGCAACGACAGCTTCCGAGCCGCGGTGGAAGCCGTGGAGGAGGGGCGGGCCGACGTCGCCCTGCTGCCGATCGAGAACACCACGGCGGGCTCGATCAACGAGGTCTACGACCTGCTGGCGGCCCGCGACCTGTGGCTCGTGGGGGAGGAGGTCCTGGCGGTGGAGCACTGCCTGGTGGCGCTGGCCCCGGTGCCGCTGTCGGACCTGCGGTGGATCGCCTCCCACCCGCAGGCGATCGCGCAGTGCGGCGCCTTCCTCCACGGGCTGCCCCACTGCACCGTCGAGTCGTACGTCGACACCGCGCTGGCGGCCCGCCGGGTGCGCGACGAGGGCGACCCGACCCGGGCCGCCATCGCCTCCGCCGAGGCGGCGCGGCTCTACGGCCTGGCGGTCCTGCGCCGCGGCATCGCCGACCAGCCGGCCAACTTCACCCGCTTCGTGGCGGTGGCCCGCCAGCCGGTGCGCTGCGACCCGCGGGTGCCGGCGAAGACCTCGCTGTCGTTCGCCACCCTGCACGAGGAGGGAGCCCTGGCGCGCTGCCTCGAGGTGCTCGCCCGCCACCGTCTCAACCTCACCAAGCTCGAGTCCCGGCCGCTCTACAACAGCCCGTGGGAGTACCTGTTCTACGCGGACTTCGAGGGCAACGCGGCCGACCCCGACGTCGACCGCGCCCTGGCCGAGCTCGAGGCGCTGACCCGCCACCTGCGGGTCCTCGGCAGCTACCCGATGCGCCGCCGCGAGGCGAGCCCGCGCGAGCGCTGACGCGGGTCGCGGCGCAGGTGTGGGGTTTTACGACACCCCCGTCGGATTTCTCCACACCCGCCGGATCCCCCCACCGGCAGGGGATCGCGGCGGAGAGGGCGGGCCGGCGCCCCCGGGGGTGTCGAATTCCTCGACAACCCGCGGCACGACAGCTGTCGCAAAGTTCCTCGGCAGGTCGTGCCGATACTCCCGGAAGTAACTGAAAGTAAATGATTTACTAGTTCGACAGCGGAATCTTGCCGCCCTGCGGCGAGATGGCCCTGCCCTTGCTCTAGGACAGCGGTGGAGGGACGGGCCCGCGAGGGTCCGAAAACGAACCGAAGACCCAGGAGGTGTCCCATGGTCGCCATCCTTCTCCTGCTGACCATCCTCGTCATGCTCACCATCGACTACTACTTCGTGAAGCGGACCGCCCGCGAGGGCGTGGCCGTCCCGGCGCCGCGGCAGCTCGCGACGGCGCCCTTCGCCCTGCGGGTGCCGCCGGCGGTCGCCGCGGTTCCGGCGGGCGTCTTCGTCAGCCCCGGCCACGCCTGGATGGCCCTGCAGCCCACGGGTCACGTCACCGTGGGGGCCGACGCCGTCCCGGGCGCGCTGCTCGGCGGCTTCGACTCCTGCGAGGCGGTGCCGGCGGGTCAGAACGTGCGCCGCGGCGAGCGCATCGCCACCCTGCGCCGGGGCGAGCGCACGGTCGACGTGGCGTCGCCCGTCGACGGCGTGGTCACCGAGGTCAACGCGGTCGCCGAGACCGATCCGGCGCGCGTCGCCGACAGCCCGTTCGGCGAGGGCTGGCTGGTGCGCGTGGCGCCGCGGCGCCTGCAGGCGGCGCTGGAGCGCCTGTTCGTGGCCGAGAAGGCCGAGGAGTGGATGCAGCGCCAGCTCGGCGAGCTGCGCGACTTCCTGACCGGGGTCAGCGCCCGCGGCGCCTTCGCCGGGGCCACGCTGCCCGACGGCGGCGTGCCGGTCAACGGCATCGCCAGCCTGCTCAGCGAGGACGAGTGGGCCGAGCTGGTCGGACGCTTCTTCGCGGTCCGCCGGCCCGCCGCCTTCATCGATCCCTACGACCTCCCCGTGGACGAGAACTGACCTTGATTCCTGCTGCCGGAGGGAAACCAGCGATGAGACCCGCCATCCTCAACGACATCACCCGCTGCGCCGGGTGCGAGGCGTGCGTGCTGGCCTGCAAGGAGGCCAACGGGCTGCCGCGCGGAGAGGCCGACCACCTGTCGGCCACCGCCTGGACCGCGATCGAGCGGCACGGCGGCATCTCCGTCAAGCGCCAGTGCATGCACTGCCTCGACCCGGCCTGCGCCTCGGTCTGCCCGGTGGGGGCGCTCCACAAGACGGCCGCCGGTCCGGTGATCTACGACCAGGACAAGTGCATCGGTTGCCGCTACTGCATGATCGCCTGCCCGTTCGGGGTGCCCACCTACGAGTGGTCGAGCCCGCTGCCCCGGGTGAAGAAGTGCATCTTCTGCTTCGACCGCCTGGCGGCCGGCGGACAGCCCGCCTGCACCGCCGCCTGCCCGACCGGCGCCACCCTGTTCGGCGACCGGGACGAGCTGGTGGCCGAGGCCCGGCGGCGCATCGCCGCCGAGCCCGGCCGCTACGTCGATCGCATCTACGGGCTCACCGAGGCCGGCGGCACGTCGGTGCTGTACCTGTCCGGCGTTCCCTTCGAGCAGATCGGCTTCAAGACCGAGCTGCAGAACCGGGCCTACCCGCAGCTGACCTGGGACATCCTGTCGAAGCTCCCCAACGTGGTGGCGGTCGGTGGCGTGCTGCTGGGCGGGATCTGGTGGATCTCCGGCCGGCGCAACACGCTCGACCAGGTGCGGCGCGGCGAGATCTCCCTGGCCGAGGCGATGCGGCGCAAGCCGCCGCTCGGAGGCGGGGAGCCTCCGCGGGCCGACGACGAACCGGCGCGGCCGTCCGGCGCGCCCGAGGAGGAGTGACACCATGAGCATCCTGCGACGCTTCGCCGGGCGCCGAGTGACCTTCTGGCAGGCCGTCCTGATGGCGCTGCTGGCGCTCGGCCTCTACGCCACCGTGCTGCGCTACGCCAAGGGTCTGGGCGCGGTGACCCATCTGTCCGACGCCTTCCCCTGGGGCCTGTGGGTCGGGTTCGACGTCCTGGTGGGGGTGGGGCTGGCCGCCGGCGGTTTCGTCATCGCCGCGACGGTGCACGTGTTCCGGCTCCGGCGCTACGAGGAGATCGCCCGCCCGGCCATCCTCACCGCCTTCCTCGGCTACCTGCTGGTGGTCGTGGCCCTGCTGCTCGACCTCGGGCTGCCGCACCGCATCTGGCACCCGCTGGTCATGTGGAACGCCCACTCGGTGATGTTCGAGGTCTCGTGGTGCGTGACCCTCTACACCACGGTGCTGTTCCTCGAGTTCCTGCCGCTGGTGCTGGAGCGTTTCGGCTGGCGCCGGCCGCTGTCGATCATCCACCGGGTGTACGTGCCGATCGTCATCGCCGGCGTCCTCCTATCGACCCTGCACCAGTCCTCGCTGGGCACCTTCTACGTGATCGCCCCGGAGAAGCTCTACGGGCTCTGGTACACGACGATGCTGCCGGTGTTCTTCTTCATCAGCGCGGTGGCCGGCGGTCTGGCGATGACCATCTTCGAGTCGTACATGAGCCACCGGGCCTTCGGCAAGCACCTCGAGAGCGACCTGCTGCAGAATCTCGGCCGCATCGCCGTCGTCGTCCTCGGCGTGTACGCGCTGTGGAAGACGCTCGATCTCGCCTCGCGCGGGGCCCTGCACCTGGTCTTCCAGCTCACCCCCGAGAGCGTCATGTTCTGGGGCGAGATGGGGCTCGGCGTCCTGCTGCCGATGCTGCTGTTCGCGGTGCCGGCGGTGCGGCGCAACCAGCACGGGCTGTTCTTCGCCGCGCTGCTGACGGTGATGGGGTTCATCCTCAACCGGCTCAACGTCGCGATCACCGGCATGGCGCGGTCCTCGGGCGTCGCCTACTTCCCGTCGTGGTACGAGTTCGCGGTCACCGCGGCGATCGTCGGCGCCGGCTTCCTGGCCTTCGCCCTGGCGGTGAAGTACCTGCCGGTGTTCCCCAAGCCGGAGGGGGAGGTCCACGGGGGCGACCCGGTGCCGGCGACGGTGCCGCGGCCGGTGATGAACCGGCCGGTCCTCGCCTCGCTCTGGGTGCTGCTGCTGATCGGCGGCGTGACCCTGGGCTTCACCACGGTGCGCGCCGGGCGGGAGGCCGCCGCGGCGGCACAGCCGGTGCCGCAGCCGGCGGTGACGGTCCCGGTGTCGCTCGATCGGCTGCCGGCGGACTTCACGTTCCCGACGAGCGCCGAGAGCCCCGGCCCGGTGACCTTCTCGCACGCCGGCCACGTCGACGCTGGAGACGCCCGCTGCGCCACCTGCCACGTCGCCCTCTTCCGCATCAACGAGGCGGGGCGGCCGGTGAGCGGCGAGCTCACCTTCGAGCGCATCCACCAGGGCGACCTGTGCGCCTCGTGCCACGACGGCGAGAACGCCTTCGCGGTCGAGGACGACTGCAGCCTGTGTCACGCGATGTGAGGCGGGGCGGACCCGCAACCTGAGGAGGTGGACCATGGAGCGCGGTGACCGGATGGGTGGCCTCGACGGGCTGCTTCCCCGCGGTGCCGAGCCCTGCGTGTGGATGAGCGCCGGGCTGGTCGCCTACAAGCTGTGCGACCGCGACTTCGAATGTGACGACTGCCCCTTCGACCGTGCCCTGCGGGGCGCCGAGCCGGCGGTGGACGCCGAGCGCCTGCTGCCGGCCGGCACCCCCTGGTCGTTCCCCGACGATCGCCGCTACCACCGCGGCCACACCTGGTCGCTGCCGCTGGCCGATGCCACGGTGCGGGTGGGGGTGGACGCCTTCGCCGCCCGGTTGCTGGGGCAGGCGGGCTCGGTGGTGCTCCCGGCCGTCGGCAGCCGCCTGACCCGGGGCCAGCCGGAGAGCTGGTTCCTGCTCGACGCCGAGCTGATCGGGGTGCGGGCGCCGGTGTCGGGCACGGTACGCCGGCGCAACGGCCGGCTGCAGCGCTGCGCCGGGCTGCTGGCCCACTCGCCGTACGACGAGGGCTGGCTGCTCGAGGTGGTGCCCGCGGCCGGCGAGGCGGAGCCCGCCGGCGCGGTCGGCGGCGAGGCGGCGGGGCGGCGCGCGGAGCGCGACATGGGCGAGCTGCTGGCCGCGGCGTGCCGCGGTCTCGCCGGTCGCCCGGCGGAGGTGGGGCAGACCCTGCAGGACGGCGGCGAGCGCATCGGCGGTCTCGCCGCCGCGCTGGGCGCCGGCGCCTACGCGCGGCTGGTCGCTCGGTTCTTGTCCTGAGGGGCGGGGGGCGTGGCGGTGCCGCTCCCCGCGGTGCCGCCCGCCAGCCGCGCGCCCTCCGGCAGGCGCCCCAGCCGCCGCATGCTGGCGATCCCGGCGACCGGGCCCAGCGCCAGCAGCGGCAGGGTCCCCCGCCAGCCGAGCGCGCCGAGCAGCGCCGGCACCATCCGCAGCGTCACCAGGGTGAGCAGGAAGCCGAGGCTGGTCTGCAGCGTCAGCGCCGAGCCGACGTAGCGCGGGTCGGTCAGCTCGCTCACCGCAGCGCTGAACTGGGCGCTGTCGGCGACCACCGCGAATCCCCACACCAGGCACAGGGCGGTCAGCCACCCGGGGTGGTGGAAGAGCAGGCCCGCGACCAGCGCGCAGGCACCCGAGGCGGCCAGGCTCCAGACCGTGATCCGCACCCTGCCCAGGCGGTCGGCCCAGTAGCCGGCGACCACGCAGCCCACCGACCCGGCGGCGAGGATGCCGAACCCGGCGAGGCGGGCGCCCACCGGGCTCCAGCCCACCCCCTGGTAGGCGGCGAGCAGCAGCACCGGCGTCCAGGCCCACATCGCGTAGAGCTCCCACATGTGCCCGAGGTACCCGAAGTTGGCGAGGCGGGTGGGGCGGTGGGCCAGGGCGCGGCCGGCGAAGCGCCAGTCGAAGGGGCTCGACGGCCCTGCGAAGGGGCCGGGGCGCACCAGCAGGCCGGCGACCGCCGCCGCCACGACGGCGAGGCCCGAGGCGACCAGGAGCACGCCGGGCCAGGGCGGCATGCCGGCGTGGCCGAAGAGCGGCAGGGCGTTGAGCAGGTGGGGGCCGCCCGAGCCCAGCGTGAGCGCCCCCACCAGGAGGCCGATCCCCAGCCCGCGGTCCTCGCGGCACCAGGTGACCATCAACTTCATCCCCGGCGGGTAGACGCCGGCCAGCGCCACGCCGGTGAGGAAGCGCAGGCCGACGGTGGGCAGGGGGCCGCCGGCGCCGGCCAGGGCGAGCAGGGGGATCGCCGCGTTGGCGGCGGCCCCGAGCAGCGCCGAGACGGCGAACAGCCGCGGCGTCGGCACCCGGTCGGCGACGTTGAGCAGGGCGCTCGCCAGGGCGCCGACGACGAACCCGACCTGCACGCTCATCGTCATCCACGCCTGCTCGGCGCCGTCGAGCCCCCAGGCGGCGGTGAGCTGGGGCACCACGGCCGAGGCCGACAGCCACAGGCCCATGGCCAGGCTCTCGGCGAGGGCGATCAGGACCATCTGGCGCCACTTCCGGGCCCGTTCGGGGGCCGGCGGGACTGCTGTTTCCGTCATCGTGGCGGCAAGGGTACCGCCGCCCACCCCCCGGTGCAAAGGGCGGTTCTGACGGCCCCACCTCCGGGTGGCGTCTCCGTGCGCCCGCGGGCGTACAGTGGGTCGGGCGACCCCCCTGGGTCCGCCCGCTGCGGAGGGTCGTGATGCTGCGGAGTCTCGAGCGCTGGTTGCGCCGTGGGCGCGTGCTCTGGGCGTCGCTCGGCGTCCGGCTGTTCCTGTGGCTCTTCGCGCTGGTCATCGCGGCCTTCGCCACCTACGCCTTCCTCAACGTCCGCGCCACCTCGGCGCAGTGGCAGGCCGAGGTGCACATCGGCGCGCTGCGGTTCAGCGAGCTGATCGCGCAGTCGACGCACTACGCGATGCTGCTCAACCGCAAGCAGGACGTCCACCACATCATCGGCACCGTGGCGCGGGCGCCCGGCGTCGTGGGGGTGCGCATCTACGACAAGGAAGGGCGCATCATCTACTCCGCCGAGGACGGGGAGATCGGTCGCCGGGTCGACCTCGAGGCCCAGGCCTGCATCGTCTGCCACCAGGGTCCGAAGCCGCTCGAGTGGGTGCCCACCGGCAACCGGATGCGCGTCTACCGGGGCGCCGACGGCAGCCGCATCCTCGGCCTGATCCGCCCGATCGAGAACGAGCAGGCCTGCTCGACCGCCGCCTGCCACGCCCATCCGCCGGAGAAGACGATCCTCGGCGTCCTCGACGTCCAGATGTCGATGCAGGAGGCGGACGCGCGCCTCGCCGGGGCCACCCGGCTGTCGACGGGCGCGGCCGTGGCGATGGCTCTGGTGGTGGGCGTGTTCTCGGCGCTGTTCATCGACCGCGGCGTGCGCCGTCCGGTGCGCCGCCTGATCGACGCCGTCGGACGCGTCGGCCGCGGCGACTTCGCCACCCGCCTGGCGCTGGACGACTCGCGCAGCGAGATCGGCGCCCTGGCCGCCGCCTTCAACGGCATGGCCGACGAGCTCGAGCGGGCGGAGGCGGAGAACCGGCGCTGGTCCGGGGAGCTGGAGCGCAAGGTGCTCGAGAAGACCGAGGAGCTCTCCCGCACCCAGCGCCAGGTGCTCCACATGGAGAAGATGGCCTCGCTCGGCAAGCTCGCCGCCACCGTCGCCCACGAGCTGAACAACCCGCTGGCGGGCATCCTCAACTACGCCAAGCTGGTCTCCCGCAGCCTCGAGTCGGGGAGCGACGATCCGGGCGAGCGGCGCGAGCTGATGCGTTTCCTCGAGGTGATCCAGAACGAGTCCCGGCGCTGCGGCGACGTGGTGCGGAACCTGCTGCTGTTCGCACGCCGCTCCGGGGCCGAGATGGCGCTGGTCGAGGTCAACCCGATCATCGACCGCGCCCTGATGCTGGTGCGCCACCAGCTCGAGATGGCCGAGATCCGCCTCGAGACCCGCTACCTGGCCGGCGACGACCGGGTGGTCTGCGACGCCAACCAGGTGCAGCAGGCGCTGGTGGCCCTGCTGGTCAACGCCATCGAGGCGATGGGCGGCGGCGGCACGCTGCGGGTGACGGTGGAGGCGGCCCGCGAGGACGGCCAGCCGGCGGTGGCGGTCTCGGTGGAGGACTCCGGCTGCGGCATGCCGCCGGAGGTTCGGGCGCACATCTTCGAGCCGTTCTTCACCACCAAGACCGACGGCGGCGGCGGCTCCGGGCTCGGCCTGGCGGTGGTGTACGGCATCGTGCAGCGCCACGGTGGGCGGATCGAGGTGCAGTCGGAGGAGGGTCGCGGATCGACCTTCCGCCTCATCCTGACGCGGCGGCCACAGCCGCGGTCCGGGGACGCCGCGCGGCGCCCCGAGCCCGAGCCGGCCCGCCGGTCGGTGCCGGAGTGATCGAGCCTGGAGGACTGCGATGACGGAGCCCCAAGCGGCGGTGCTGGTGGTGGACGACGAGTTCTCGGTGCGCGACTCGCTGATGCACTGGTTCAAGCGCGACGGCTACCTGACCGGGGCCGCCGAGGACGCCCGCGCCGCCCTGGCGCGGCTCGAGGAGCGCTCGTGGGACGTCGTGCTGCTCGACATCAAGATGCCGGGGATGGACGGGCTGGAGCTGCAGCGGCGCATCCACGAGAAGAACCCCGAGATCTCGGTGGTGATGATCACCGCCTACGCCTCGGTCGACACCGCGGTGCAGGCGCTCAAGCAGGGCGCCACCGACTACATCACCAAGCCGATCGATCCCGACGAGCTGTCGCACGTGGTGCGCAAAGCGATCGAGGGGCGCCGGCTCAAGGACGAGAACACGCGCCTGCGCACCAAGATCGAGGAGATGAGCCGGCACGAGCGGATCGTCGGCGACAGCCCGGCGATGCGCAAGGTGGTGGAGATGGCGCTGTCGGTGGCGGCGACCGACTCGACGGTGCTGCTGCGCGGCGAGAGCGGCACCGGCAAGGAGCTCATCGCCCAGGCCATCCACGCCAACAGTCGCCGCCGCTACTTCCCGATCGTACCGGTCAACTGCGGCGCGCTGCCGGAGACCCTTCTGGAGTCCGAGCTGTTCGGCCACGAGCGCGGCGCCTTCACGGGCGCGCAGTACCGCCGCAAGGGCAAGCTGGAGATGGCCCACGACGGGACCCTCTTCCTCGACGAGGTGGGGACCATCAGCGCGCGCACCCAGGTCGAGCTGCTGCGGGTCCTGGAGTCGAAGGAGTTCACCCGCCTCGGGGGCTCGACGCCGATCCACGTCGACTTCCGGGTCGTGGCCGCCACCAACCAGAACCTCGAGCAGATGGTCGCGGACGGCAGCTTCCGCGAGGACCTCTACTACCGGATCAACGTGGTGTCGATCTACATCCCGCCCCTGCGCGAGCGGCGGGAGGACATCCCGCAGCTCGCCGAGCACTACCTGCGGCGCTACGCCTTGCAGATGAACCGTCCGTTCGAGGAGATCAGCCCGCGGGCGATGGAGCTGCTGGTGCGCTACCCGTGGCCCGGCAACGTGCGCGAGCTGGCCAACGCCGTCGAGCGCGCGCTGGTGGTGGGCGAGCCGCCGGTGTTGCGGGTGGACGACCTGCCGGTCGCCCTGGCCGAGGAGGACGCCGGGCCGTCCGGGGACACCCTCGAGGAGCTCGAGCGGGTGCACGTGGCGAAGATCCTCGAGCGCCAGGACTGGAACATCACCCGGTCGGCCGCGGCGCTCGGCATCGACCGCGCCACCCTCTACAACAAGATCAAGAAGTACGGTCTCCAGAAGTAGGCGCGGGATGGGCCTGCTCGACAGGGGGGGCCGCGCGGTCGCGGCCCGATCGACCTGGTCCCCATCTACCTCGCCGATCGGCGCGACCTGATGGGCGTGCTCGCCGAGCAGCTCGAACGGGTCTTCCGGCGGAAGGTGCGGACGCGCGCCCCGTGGTTCGACCCGGAGGTCGCCTTCGACCCGTCGCGGGGCCAGTACCACTCGACACGCTTCCTCGAGCTCCTCCTGGCCGATCCCGGGGAGACCGGGTTCCGGGCGCTGGCGGTGACCAGCGTCGACCTGTTCATCCCGGTGCTGACCTATGTCTTCGGAGAGGCGCAGCTCGAGGGGCGCGCCGCGGTGATCTCGATCCACCGCCTCCGCCCCGACAGCTACGGCCTGCCCGCCGACCCGGTGCTGCTGGGGACCCGCACGGTGAAGGAGGCGGTCCACGAGCTCGGCCACACCTACGGCCTGGTGCACTGCCAGGATCCCGCCTGCGTGATGCACGCCTCGACCTACGCCGAGGAGATCGACACCAAGTCGCAGCACTTCTGCGAGGACTGCCTGCCCCTGGTGCGCCGCGCCGGGTGAGGCGGGCCCGGCGCCAGGTCCACCCCGGTCGGCTCGGTCTCGTCGGTCGGCTCCGTCCCGTCGGCCAACGAGTTCCATCCAACAGCGATTTCCGGCGATCCGGTCGGCCTGGGATTGACTGGATTCGATGCTCTCGGCATCGGAGCGTGTCACGGCAACCGCCTCGGGGATCACTCTCATAACCGAAGGCTGACACTGCCGGGGCTCGCGCTCCAGAGAAAACGGTGCTCCATCTCGACCTGCCGCTCCTGACCCGGGTGCTCGACGGCGAGCTTCCGCCGTCGGTCCTGCGGGACCTGATCGTCGAGCACCTCCGCGAGCTCTGCCCCGAGTGCCGCGCCGCCCTCGACCTCCTGGAGAGCGATCCGGAGGCCGAAGGCACCACGGAGGCTGCCGACCCGGTGGACGAGGACCGCTACCGCTCCATCTTCCGCCACCTCGAGCGGCACGGCGGCGCGTGGGTGGCCCGTGCCGCCCGGGAGCGCCCACGGGCGCGCCGCGAGCTCGCCGAGCTGCTGCGCCACCCGCCCGCGGAGCGCCAGGGCCACATCCTCCGCGCCCGCACCCGCTTCCGCACCCGCGCCTTCGCCGAGGCCCTCTTCGCCGCGGTGCGCGAGCGGGTGCGCAGCGACCCCACCGAGGCCGAGGGCCTCGCCGCCCTGATGCCGCCCACCCTGGACCGCATCCCGGACGCCGGGTCCCGCCCCTGGGCCCGCACCCTCCGCCTCCGCACCGAAGCCTGGCGCGCCAACGCCCTCCGCGTCGCCGGCCGCCTGCGCGAAGCCACCCGCGCCTTCGCCCACCTCCGTGCCCGCCTCTCCGACGAGGACCTCCACAACCCCGCCCTCCTCGCCGAGATCGCCCGCCTCGAGGCGTCGGTGCATATCGATGCCGAGCGTCTCTCTGAAGCGACCCGACTCTTGGATCAAGCTGTGAGGTACTACCGATCGGTAGAGGACACCGAGGGTCTTGCGGCAGTCCTGATCAAGCGGGGAACGGTCGCAGATCTCACGGGCGACGCAGAGGGGGCGATAGAGATGTACAACGAGGTTCTCGCGTGTCCGGATCCGGGTCCATTTGCGGCGTGCGCGGCGGCGAATGTGGCGCTGGTGCTTTGGGAGCAAGGACGTGCAGACGACGCCCGAGATTTGCTCGAAAAGAACGGCAATCTCTTCGCGCGGCATGCCGACTCACATTCACGGGCGCAGTTGCAGCACATCTCGGGGCGCGTTGACTGGGCTCTGGGAAGACGTTCGAAGGCGGAAATCAAGCTGCTGGAGGCCAGGGACACCTTCTCGAAGGAGGGAAGCGCATTGCGTGCAGCGCTCGTGACACTCGACTTGGCAGTCATGCGCCTAGAGGAGGGACGCACGCAGGAGGCAAGGGAGATTGCTCGCACGGTAGGGGAGCTGTTTCAAGTCGAGCAGCTTGATTCCTGCACTATGGCTGCTGTGGCCCTGTTTCAGGCTGCGGCTGCGGCTGAGAACGTCACTGTGAGGGTCGTGCGCGATTTCCAGCGCCAACTAGAGATGCTGTTGAGGCAACCTAGGGTACTGCGGTAGCTGCTAGGAGTCCCCTCTTACATATCTACGAGTCGGAGTTCCTGTATTAGGTATTCTCAGCCCCGCAGGTTATTGATTTAGGGTCCTTTGGCTAGCGATAGGCGGTCTGGACCTTCTACATTTGAAGGCGAAGTTCCGATACTGTGCTCCCTGGGACGGGCGGCGGCGGCAAGGCGCCGAAGGTCCGACCCGGCCCTTGGAGGGAGTGACGGTGATCAGCGCGAGTCTGAGGAGATGTTTGCCGACGGTTGTTGTCCTCGCACTGAGCCTGGCCGCTGCGAGAGGAGTGAGCGCGGCTCCACGGTGTGAGGCGTCGGATTGGTGGCGATCAGTCGACAAGGGGGTGCAGCAGGTCTGGGCCTACGTGACCCGAAGAGTCGGCTTGGATACTGGGACCTACCGGACGACCACCGACGTGTCGAACCCTGCGCCTTCTCCGAGCGATGCGGACTCGCTGATGCAGGTTCACCCCCCCTCCGGGGGCGACATCCCGCCTGACTGGGATCCGGACGGCTAGTCAGCTAAGCTAGCCAGCTCGAAGGTCGACCTGCTCTCCGATGTGTCTCCGGAGTCCGTGTTCCGGTCACTCTGTCTAGCGAAGGCCTGTTATCTGCGGGTCTCGCGCACGGAGGAGAGTCTCGGATGCATCATCTTGAACCACCCTTGTTGGGCGACGTCCTTGACGGTCGCATTTCAATAGGTGCATTTCGCAACCTGGTACTCGCGCACCTCAGGGAACTATGCCCCGAATGCAGGAGGGCCCTCGACGAGTTGGATGGGCGTCTCCTTGCCGCGCCCGAGGTGCCAAGGGCTTCGAGCCCCGCCCACACCTCAACTGTCGCGCTCGACCCGCAACACTTGGCCGTGTTCTCCGGTGTGGAGAATGGGGCGGCCGAATGGGTACGGCTAGTCAGTCGAGAGAGACGGCGCGCAAAGCGCGATCTGCACGAACTCCTTAAGCTTCCAACCGAGGCGAGGCGGCGCCGCATTGAGAATGCTCGCACCCGTTTTCGTTCCCGAGGCCTCGCGGAGTTGCTCCTGGCGGAGTCCAAGTGCCGCGTCGCCACGACACCGGAAGAGTCAGAGAGTCTGGCGGCCTTGGTCCCCGTGGTTCTGCTCTGGACGCCTGGTGCAATTGAGAAAGACTGGGCGAGCATCATGTGCTATCGGGCGGAAGCTTGGCGGGCGAATGCTGCTCGCGTCGCGGGACACCTGAGAAGAGCGACCAAGCTCTTTGCGCAGTTACGGGCGAAGCTGGCCGCTGGGGACCATGCGTCGGCTGGCTTATTGGCGGAAGTCGCTCGACTTGAGGCATCCTTGGAGCTAGATCATGGCAAGTACTCACGGGCGCGTCACCTACTCTCTGAGGCGGCCAGTCACTACCGACAAGAGAAGGACTGGGAGGGCCTAGCTAGTGTTCTGGTAAAGCAGGGGATTGTTGAGCGCAGAGTTGGCGAGCCTGAGAAGGCGCTGGCGACACACCAGGCGGCACTGGATTTGACGAGAGAGCACCCTGCCGCCAGTGGTGTGGCGGCAAGCGCGGTAGCCAATATCGCGCTCGTTCTTTGCGAACTCGGGCGCTATGTTGAAGCGGCTGCCCTACTCGGCGAACACGGCGAGATCTGCGCTGGGCAAGCCGGCACCGGGCGTTCCGCTTTTCTTAAGATCCTCCAAGGACGAGTAGCATGGGGACTGGGTCAACCGCAGCGTGCTGAGGCGTTGTTAATGGAATCTCGCAACGAGTTCATTACTCAACGTAATGCGCTTTATGCAGCTGTGGTATCTCTTGACCTCGCAGTCCTCTACCTGGAAGAAGGTCGTATCTGGGAAGTGAAGCGTATGGCTCGCTTGGTCGGGGAACTGTTCCAGGCGGAGCAAGTGGATCCGATGCTCATGGCTTCCGTAGTCGTATTCCAAACCGCTGCGGCCAGGGAAGAACTTACGGTCGCTGCAGTGCGTGAACTTCAGAAAAAGTTGGAAATCACGCAGCGGGGGTTGCTAGCAGACGTCAGGATGTAACAGCCTCCCTCACAACAGCTCCCGGTACGGCCTCAGGGTGTCCACCAGGCGTTGGACGTCCTGGGGGGGGAGGTCGGTGCGGAGGTCGATCCAGAGGTCGTCGAGGCGGTAGACGACGTGCTGGGTGCGGCCCTCGGTCCACCAGGCGGCGCCGGGGTGGCCGGGGAGGGGGTGGTCGGAGGGGAGGTGGAGGGGCTGGGGCCCGCCGCGGGTCTCCTCGAGCACCAGGAAGTGCTCGCCCTGCCAGAAGACCCGCATGCGGGGGAAGGGACGGCGCTCCACGGTGACGTTCACCGGTCGGGCGCCCAGCGTCTGCGGGCGGTAGAAGGGGACCCGCGGGGCGAAGCCGGCGTACTCCTCGACCTGCTCGATCGACTCGAGGCTGAAGGGGCCGGCGAGGACCTTGGGGTAGAGCACCGGGACCATCAGGTGGACGAGCCGCAGCGCCCCGAACACCAGGGCGGCGAGCAGGGCGAAGGAGAGGATCGGCTTCAGACGATCCATGGCAGCAGGACGGCGAGGAGGGCGGCGCCGGCGACGACGGCGGCCGGACCGGGGGCGCCCACCCGGTCGGGTGCGGTGGCGAGGAGCAGGTCGATCCGCCGGCGCAGCGTCCGGCGGGCGGCCAGGTCGCGGCGGTCGGTGGCGCGGT
Source organism: uncultured Acidobacteriota bacterium (assembly GCA_963843275.1). Classification (GTDB taxonomy): domain Bacteria; phylum Acidobacteriota; class Thermoanaerobaculia; order Multivoradales; family JBCCEF01; genus CAWJJM01. The sequence continues at coordinate 519,347 of CAWJJM010000012.1, forward strand.
AGATGCGCATCAGGGCGCGTCCGAGCGGGCGGGGATCGGCGCCCGCCACCGCCTCCCGGTCACAGTCGATCTCCACCTCCACGGTGTACTCGCGGAAGACCCACAGGGCGACCGGGTTGTAGATCTGCAGCAGCCGCGCGGCGAAGAGCAGGTGCGTCGTCCACCAGCGGCCGGGGCGCCAGTGGGCGCGCTCGTGGGCCAGGGCGGCGGCGAGCTCGCGGTCGTCGAGCTGGGCGAGGGCGCCGCTGGAGACCAGCAACGTCGGCCGGCCCGGCCGGCCGCCGGTCACCAGGAGGATCGGCTCGGCGGCCGCCGGCGCCCGTCCCGCCACGGGAGCGCTGGCGTCGGACGGCAGCAGCCCGACCCGGCAGCGCTCGGCGCCGGGCAGGGCCCGTACCCGCTCGACCAGCTCGTCGGGCACGGCGTCGAAGTCGGGCCGGGGGCGGCGCAGCGCGCCGAGTACCTCCTGGGCGAGCGTCGCGACGATCGCCGCCGCGCCGACCACCCAGACCAGGTGGGCCACCCGCACCGGGCCGCCCAGCGGCAGGGCCAGCAGGCGCCCGCTGTCGAGCCAGGCGTGGCGCTCCGGGAAGTCTCCGCCACGCCCGGGCACCGCGGCGGTGACGAGCGGCAGGATCAGCAGCACGGCCAGCGCCCACCGCTTCGTCCTCCCTGAGGGCAGCTCCTGCCGCCGCGACCAGGCGTAGAAGATCGCCGCGGCGACGAAGGAGTGCAGCGCCACCTGCCAGAGGTAGGTCACGTCTTGCCGAACTTCTCCTCGTACTCCAGCGGGTGCTCGTGCTCGAGGCGCTCCTTGCTGATCTTGCCGGTGAAGATGCTGGTGTCGATGGGGAAGACCTCGGGGCTGAAGTGGGCGCCCCAGGTGTGCCAGATGATGATGATCAGGAAGGCGAGCAGCGCCTCGTTCGAGTGCATCACCTTGGCCGCCGGGATCAGCTCGGCCGGCATCCAGCGCGAGAAGAAGATGGGGAAGTAGAGGATGAGGCCGGACAGGACCATGATGAGGCCGCCGTAGATCAGCCCCCAGTACTCGAACTTCTGGCGGTAGTCGAAGCGCCCGAAGCGGGGCGGCGTCTCGCGGCGGCCGAGATAGTAGCGCAGGTTCTCGACCGCGTCGGTGAAGTCGTGGAGGGTGAAGATCATGCTCGGGCGCGCCCGCCGCGACCCCACCGCCCAGGTCACCCAGATCAGGTGGAAGACGGTCATCACGCTGAGCAGCAGCCCGGTCACCCGGTGGATCCAGCGGACGGTGTAGATGCCGCCCATGTGATCGATCAGCCAGACGCTGGCATCGGCGTAGGGCCACTTCTGGGGCAGCCCGGTGAGCAGCAGCACGACGAAGGTGACCATCATCAGGCCGTGCTGGACGCGGTCCCACAAGGAGAAGCGGGTGACGTATTCCTGGGTCTTGGCACGCAGTGCGTTCATGGCTCCTCCTCAGCGGCCGAAGGTGAACCGGTACAGGTGCAGGAGCACCTGGAAGATCAGGCCCACCACGACGAAGGGGATGAAGATCTTGTAGAACCCGTTGACCAGGTAGACGAGCGGGGCGTGGTGGAGCGAGGGCGGGTAGTGCGACAGCCAGGCCGCGGGGAAGTCCTGCGCCGCGCCCTGGTGGCAGCGGGCGCACACGCCCGAGACGCGCTCCTTCATCTGCGCCTCGGAGATCTCTCCCGGGGCGGCGATGTCGTGGACGCCGTGGCAGTCGATGCAGGTCACCACCAGCTTGCGCTCCTCGACGTTGTCGCGCGAGGCCAGCGCCGCGGTGACGCCGTGGAAGTCCGCCAGGTAGGTGGTCGCCACCGTGGTCGGGATGCCGAACTTGACCATCAGGTCGTCGTCGCCGTGGCAGCGGATGCAGATCTCCGGCGAGCGCAGGCGGAAGCGCGCCGTGGTGGGGTCGACGATGGCGTGCGCGGTGTGGCAGTCGGCGCAGCCGGGCACGTCCTGGATCCCCTCCTCGACCAGCGCCCGCCCGTGCACGCTCGTGGCGTAGGTGGCGTAGACGTCGTCGTGGCACGTGCCGCAGCTCCGCGAGATCATCGCCTGCTTCTCGTGGGGGTCGGCGATGTCGTGGGCGCCGTGGCAGTCGGTGCACACCGGCGCCTCCTCCAGACCCTCCTCGAGCAGCTCGTAGTGGACGCTCTCCAGCGTGCGGGTGTAGGTGTCGAAGTGACACTTCTTGCACAGGTCGTAGTTGGCGAGCTCGTAGGCCCGTTTGCTGGCGAAGGTGTCGCCGTCCGGGTGATCGTCCTCGTAGCCCTCGTGGCAGTCGGTGCACACCAACTGGTCGCCGTGCACCGACGACATCCAGCTCGTCGCGTCGACCGTCAGGCTCATCGTCGAGCCGTCCTCCAGGTCGAGCGACAGGTCGGGGTCGGCGTGGCAGTCGAGGCAGTACGAGACCGCCTCGGCCGGGGCTTCTGCGGCCGCTGCCGGCAGCCCGAGGGCGAGCGCGGCGGCGGCGCAGAGCGCGGCCGGCCAAGCGCCCCGGACGATCTGCCGTCGGCGTCGTGTGGTCGTGGTCATGGACCCTCCGAAGGTCGGGTTCGAGAAGCGAACCTACGAATCAACGAAATCCTGCAGCGCATCGCAGACGGGCGGCCCCGAGCCGCGCGGCGGCCGTGGGGCCGCCGCGGGTTCGGAGCCGTCCACCGGCGCGGCGTTCGAGCCACCGCACCGGACCCTCTAGGCCTCGCCCTCGTCGTCGAGCTCGCGGTCGGCCTTCTCCTCCCACCCGTCGGCCTCCGCGTCCTCGGCGCGCTCCTCGGTGCCGGTCTTCGACCGCCCCAGGAAGGCGTTGGCGGGCTGCCAGGCGGGCCGCAGCACCCGGCTGGCGGCGCCGGCCAGCTCGCCGGCCAGGCGGGCGGCGGCGCGCAGCACGATTCCGGCGAGCATCAGGAAGCCGATCAGCGGCAGGAAGATGGCGTAGACGGCACCCGCCAGGGGGCCGGCGATCAGCATCGCCAGCACCGGGACGCGGCGCCAGATCTGCCGCTCGTCGCCGGGCAGCCGTCCCTGTTCGTCCAGCGAACGGAACTGCAGGTGACGGAAGTTGAAGTAGATGCCGGGTTCGACGTTCTGGTGTCCGTGATAGCGGGTCATGGTCTTGCCTCCTCGGGTTCGTTCGTCTGACCTGGCTTCATCGTAGGAGGCCACCGCCGGCGTGTAACTCGGGCGCTCGCCCGATTTCCCTGCGGTGTTCACCCGATTCGCTCCGGCCCTCCACCCGACCGATCTCCGGTATCCACCCGAGGCGGCCTCGGGTGGATGCCCGAGGCGCACGGCGCCATGCCGCGCCACGATGCTGCCGCGTCGGGGGCCGGCGCACACCGGCCGGGGGCGGGGGGAGGGCGCCGTCTACCGGGGTGGGACGCGGAGCGGGCTCAGGCGGCGCCGGTGGTGCGGTCGCCGCGGGTCGAGGCCGACCCGAAGGCGCGCGCCTGCTGCGAGGGGCCGAGGATCAGGCGCTCGATCTCGTCGCCGTAGCGGTCGGCGTCGGCCTCGCCGATCTCGATGCAGTGGGCGAGGTAGTCGGGCTGGAACATCATCAGGCTGAGGAAGTCGGCGCTGGCGGTGTCGCGGGTGCCGAGGCCGCGGGTGAGGAAGCGGAACACCCCCGGGAGCTGCGGCTCGTAGTCGACCGCCAGACGTCCCAGGTCCACCGAGGGCCGCAGCACCAGCAGGTCGACCGGCCGGTCGTCCCCCCAGTCCTCGGGCGGCATCCGGCGCAGCAGGCGGTTGATCCGCAGCACCCGCTCGGCGTCCTCGTCGAGGATGTCGAGGAAGATCGCGTCCATCAGGTGGCCGAGGATCTGCGCCGGCGGCGGGTAGCCGGCGATCTGCGGGCGGTCCGCCTCCTCCTGGCTCTGCACGTAGCGGGTGGAGACGGCCAGGATGCGGTCGGCGCCGAGGTGGATCGAGGGCGACAGCGGGGCCGCCAGCCGGATGCCGCCGTCGCCGTGCCAATCGCGGCCCAGCCGCACCGCGGGGAAGAACAGCGGCAGCGACGCGGAGGCCATCACGTGCTCGACGGTGAGGTGGGTGTGGATGGCGCGCCGGTTGGGGCTGCGCCAGCCGCGGATGTCGCGCCCCTCGAGCCAGGTCACGGTCTGCCCCGTGGCGTAGTTGAGGGTGATGACGGCCGCCGCGTGCAGGTTGCCGCGCTCGATGTTGCGGCGGATGCCGGCGATCTGGGTGCCCGGCCCGAGGGGGGCCAGCGCCCGCCGCAACAGCCGCCCGAGCGGCCGGGTGTCGACGAAGCCGCGGCTGCGGCCGCCGATCCGCCGCCCGCCCGAGAACAACCGGCTGCCCCACGAGGCGATCTGCCGGCCCAGCGAAGGCGAGTCGACCCGGAAGACCTGCTCGGAGCGCAGGTTGGACCAGAGCCGGGTGAGCTCCTCGGCGGCCTCGCCCAGGTCCCCGGGATGCGAGGCCAGCATGGAGGCGTTGATCGCGCCGGCCGAGATGCCGGTGACGAGGTCGAAGCGCAGGTCGGGCAGGCGGCGGGCCAGGCTGCGCAGCAGGCCCACCTGGTAGGCGGCCCGGGCGCCCCCGCCGGTGAGGACGACGGCGAGGGCTCCGTGTCCGTCGGTCGGGGGCGTGCGGGCGTTCGTCATGGCGTCGGGCGAGGTCTCCCCCCGGCTGGGCTAGCATAAAGCTTGCCGGTGAAGCGGGCGCCCGGCCGCGCGGGCGCCACCGTCGGACGGTACCAGGAGCAGACCACGCGTATGAAGATCGTCCTGACGGTGGTGGCGGTGCTCGCCCTGCTGGCCGCCGCCCTGGTGGTGGCGGCCTGGGCCGGCTGGGTGGGCGTCGCGGCGACCGACCCCGACCCGCCCCTGGTCGCCTGGTACCTGACGACGGCGCGCGAGGGGGCGATCGCGGCGGCGGTCGGCGACGTCGAGGTGCCGCCCCTGGACGATCCGCGTCTGCTGCGCACCGGCGTGGTGCGCTACCACGCCCTGTGCGAGGGCTGCCACGGGGCGCCGGGCGTCGACCCCGGACCGATCGCCCGCGGCCTCAACCCCCTGCCGCCGGAGCTCCACGGGGCCCGTCCGGCCGGGGAGCGGCCCGCGCGCCGCGCGGCGCGCACCTACTGGATCCTCGCCAACGGGGTGCGCATGACCGGGATGCCGGCCTTCGGCCCCCTGCTCGGGGACGACGAGCTGTGGGCGCTGACCGCGTTCGTCGAGCGCCTCCCGGAGCTGACGCCGGAGCAGTACCGGGCGATGGTGGCCAGCGCCGGACGCGCCGCCGGCGAGGCGCCGGGGCCGGCACCCGAGGAGCCCGCCGACGCACCCTCTCCCCCCGGCTGAGGGGCCGTCGCTTGCGGTAGGCTTCCGGCCGCCATGAGCCTGTTCAGCCGCGCCGTCGTCACCACCCTTCCCTTCGTTCCCAAGGCCGCCGTCGGGCGCGTCGCCTCCCGCTACGTGGCGGGGGAGACGCTCGACGACGCCGTCGCCACCCTCCGCGCCCTGGCGGGGGAGGGAGCCGCGGGCACCCTCGACGTCCTCGGCGAGGAGGTCGACGATCGCGCCAAGGCCGAGGCGGCGGTCGCCGAGTACCTGCGTGTCCTCGAGACGATCGAGCGCGAGCGCCTCGACGCGAACGTCTCGATCAAGCTCACCCTGCTCGGCCTCAAGATCGATCCCGATTTCTGCTGCGACAACGTCGAGCGCATCGCCACCTCGGCCCGGGAGCGCGGCAACTTCGTCCGCATCGACATGGAGGACCACACCACCACCGACGAGACGCTGGCCATCTACCACCGGCTGCAGCCGCGCCTCGGCAACCTGGGCGTCGTCCTGCAGGCCTACATGCGGCGCACCTTGAGCGACCTCGACGCGCTGCCGGCGGAGGGGGCCAACGTCCGGCTCTGCAAGGGCATCTACATCGAGCCCCGGCGGGTGGCCTGGAAGGGCTACGACACGGTGCGCCTGAACTTCCTCGCCGCGCTCGAGAAGATGATCCGGCGCGGCGTCTACGCCGCCGTCGCCACCCACGACGAGTACCTGGTGTGCGCCGCGCGGGCCCTGCTCGAGCGCTACGAGGTGGCCCGCGACCGGTACGAGTTCCAGATGCTGCTGGGGGTCGACGAGGAGCTGCGCCGCATCCTCGTCGCCGAGGGCCACCGGATGCGCGTCTACGTGCCCTTCGGCCGCGACTGGTACCCGTACTCGATCCGGCGCCTGCGCGAGAACCCCGAGGTCGCCCGTCACGTCATGCGGGCGACCCTCCGACGCTGGTCCGGCGACGGCCGGAGGGCCCGGTGAGCGGGCTCGCCGGCCGCCGGGTCGCCGTCCTCGGGGCGGGGAAGATGGGCGAGACGCTGATCCGCGCCCTGCTCGGGACCGGCGCCGTCGGCGCCGACGACGTGGCGGCGACGGTGGCCCACGCCGAGAGCGTCGAGCGGCTGCGCGACGTCCTGCCGGTGCGCGTCGGGCGGGACAACCGGGAGGCGGTCGCCGACGCCGACCTGGTCCTCGTGTGCGTCAAGCCGCGGACGGTGACCGAGGTCCTCGACGAGATCGCGCCGGTGCTCGACGCCCGCCGGGTGGTGGTGTCGATCGCCGCGGGCGTGCCGCTGGGGGTCATGGAGGCGCGGCTGACCGGGCCGGTGCCGGTCGTGCGGGCGATGCCCAACACCCCCGCCCTGGTGGGCGCCGGCATGACCGCGCTCACTGGCGGCCGCCACGCCGGCGCGGCCGAGGTGGAGCTCGCCGAGGCGGTCTTCCGGCCGGTCGGGCGCACCCTGGTGCTCGACGAGGCCCACTTCGACGCCGTGACCGGGCTGTCCGCTTCCGGTCCGGCCTTCCTCTACATCGTCATCGAGTCGCTGGCCGAGGGCGGCGTCAAGATGGGCCTGCCACGGCGGGTGGCGATCGAGCTGGCGGCGCAGACCTGCCTCGGGGCCGGCCGCATGGTGCTGGAGACCGAGGGGCACCCGGCGCTGCTCAAGGACGCCGTCACGACGCCGGCCGGCTGCACCGTCGACGGCATCCTCAAGCTCGAGGAGGGCGGACTGCGGGTGACCCTGATCAAGGCGGTGGTGGAGGCCACCCGCCGCTCCCGGGAGCTTCTGGGTTGAGGGCGTGGCACGGCGATGGTAGTGTCCGCGGAGTTGCTTCTTGATCGAAACTGCAGAGTCGTGTCGGGTTCCGCGAGAACCGGAGAGCGAGGGGCGCCGCGAGGATGAACGAGCCCGGTGAGGGGCGCGACCGCGCCGAACCGCGCGCCAGCGGTGCCGAGAGCACCGACGACATCGAGCTGTCCGCACTGCACGAGAGCGGCCTCACCCAGACCTACGACACGGCCGAGCGCGAGGGTCTGTTCGAGGAGGAGGACGAGCTCCTCGAGGCCGACGTCATCCTCATCGCCCACCCCGAGAACCGCCGGCTGGGCACGCGCTTCCGCCTGCGCCCCGGCCAGCGCATGGAGGTCGGGCGCTCGCACGCGGCCGAGGTCTCCCTCCCGGAGGTGCTGTCGATCTCGCGGCAGCACGCGCGGCTCGAGTACCGCGGCCGCCGCGTCACGCTGCGCGACCTCGGCTCGACCAACGGCACCTACGTCAACGGCCAGCTCCTGCGCCCCAGCGAGGCCGCCGTGCTGCACTCCGGCGACCGCTTCCAGGTGGCCGGCGTGCACTTCAAGTTCCTCCACGAGCAGGATCCCGAGCACGCCTACTACGAGACCATCTACGACCTGGTCACCCGCGACGGCCTGACCGAGATCTTCAACAAGCGCAAGTACGAGGAGGAGGTGGAGCGCGAGTTCGCCCGCGCCCGCCGCCACCGCCGGCCGCTGTCGTTGATCATGTTCGATCTCGACGACTTCAAGCAGATCAACGACAACTACGGCCACCTGTGCGGCGACTTCGTCCTCAAGCGGGTCGTCAACCTGGCGCGCGAGCTGCTGCGGCCCGAGCAGGTGTTCGCCCGCGTCGGCGGCGACGAGTTCGTCATCCTGGCGCCGGAGACGGAGAGCGGCGGCGCCGAGGCGCTGGCCCACAAGATCTGCGAGCGCGTGTCGTCGCTCGACTACACCTACTGCGACTTCGTGGTGCGGGTGACCTGCTCGTTCGGCGTCGCCCAGCTCGGCCGCGAGATGCGCCAGCCGCAGGAGCTCTACCACGCCGGCGACCAGGCCCTGATGGCCTCGAAGCGCTCGGGGCGCAACAAGGTGATGGTCTACGACCGCTCGCTGGCCTCCGCCCCGCCGGTCCCTTCACCCCGGTAGAGCCGGCGCACCCACGCTGCGTCCTCCTCGGCCAGCGGCTCGCCCACCGTGGCCGCCGCCTCGACCTGCGCCGGGTTGCGCTGGCCGAGCAGCACGCAGGCGCCCGGGCTGTCGGCGAGCAGCACCCCCGTCAGCGCATGGAGGACGGGGTGGGGATGGGCGGAGAAACGGTGCTCGACCGCCTGCCGCGCCCGCCGCATGCGGGCGAGGAAGGCGGGGTCGCGAAAGCCCTCGACCCGGTTGCGGAAGTCGCCCGCGGGGAACTCGGTGGGCCGCTCGTACTTGCCGAGCAGCAGGCCGTGCTTGAGCGGGGAGAAGAACGCCACCCCGGCGCCGGTGGCGGCGGCCCGGGCCGCCAGCCCGCTCTCGGCCCAGGTGTCGTCGACGACGTTGCGGTAGGGCTGCACCACGTCCGGATCGACCCGCGGCGCCAGCCGCGCCACCTTCGCCGGGTCCCAGTCGGACAGGCCGACGAAGCGGATCCTGCCCTCGTCGCGGCGGCGGTGGAGGACCTCGAGGGCGCCGTCGAGGTAGCGGTCGGCGGGCCCGAAGTCGCAGTGGTGGAAGTAGTAGAGGTCGATCACGTCGGTGCGCAGGTTGGCCAGCGAGCGCTCCAGGTGGCCGCGGATCAGCTCCGGGTGGTAGGGGTGGTCGTACGGACCGCGGTCCCAGCCCACCTTGCTGGCCAGGAAGATCTCCCGCCGCGGTACCCGGCCCCACAGCGATCCGATCAGCTCCTCGGCGTGGCCTTCGCCGTAGACGTCCGCCGTGTCCCAGTGGGTCAGGCCCAGCTCCCAGGCGCGCACCAGGGCGCGGCGGGCGAGCTCGTCATCGTGGCCCGTCCAGCCCACCGGGTCGCCCTCCCGGTTGCGGTTGGGGCCGCCGTGGCCCCAGGTGCCCACGCCGATCGCCGGCACCTCGACGCCGGTCCTGCCCAGGGGCCCACGGCGCATCAGCGCGTCCCACCGGCCGCGGGCCCCGGCGGTGCGGCGGCGCGGGCGGCCGGCACCTCGACCCAGCCGCCGCCGCCCGCGTGGGACCGGCGGACGGCGTCGAGCAGCCGCTGAACCCGCAGGCCGTCGGCGAAGGTGGCGGCGTCGGCGAGGGCGTCGCGGTCGCCGCCGTCGAGGGCCGCGGCCAGCCGGCGGCCGAGCTCGAGCGTGCCGCGCCGCCACTCGTCGTCCCGCAGCCCCGCGGGGAGGGCGCGCGGTTCCGGCACCGCCAGCTCGGCGAGCTCGCGCTCGCCGGCCCGCGCGCCGCGCAGGACGCCGTTCTCGTGCACCAGGGTCCCGGCGGACCCCGAGAGGCGCAGCCGGGAGAGCGGCGGTCCGGCGACCAGGGTGGACAGGCGCAGCGACCCCGCGGCCCCGCCGGACAGCCGCAGCTCGACGCTCGCCGTCTGGTCCGCGGTGACCGGGCGCTCCACGCCGTCGTGGTCGCGGCGCCGGCGGACGAAGGTGCCCAGCGTCCCGCGCACCGCCTCGACCCGGCGACCCGTGACCCACGCCACGAAATCGAGCAGGTGGCTCCCCGCGGCCCCGAGGATCCCGCCGCCGCGGTCGCGGTCGCACCACCAGGTCCAGGGGCGCGCCGGGTCGAGGCGGCCGCCGTTGAGGAGCTGGGCCTCGACCTCGTGCAGCTCCCCCAGCCAGCCCTCGGCCACCAGCCGGCGCAGCCGCCGGCGCGCCGGCACGAAGCGCAGCTCGTGGTCGATCAGGGCGCGCCGGTCGGGGTGGCGGCGGGCGGCGGCCAGCATCTCGGCGGCCTCGGCGGCGTCGAGAGCGGTCGGCTTCTCGCACAGGACGTGCCGGCCGGCGGCGAGGGCGGCGGCCGCCATCTCGCGGTGGGTGTGCGGCGGGGTGGTGACGCTGACCAGGTCGACCTCGGGGTGGCCGACGACCTCCTCCCAGTCCGCGGTGGCGCAGGGGACCGCCAGCTCGGCCGCGGCGGCGGCGGCCTTCTCCGCCGTGCGCGCCCACACGGCGGTCACCCGCAGACCGGCCGCCCGGAACGCCGGCACCTGGGTCTTCACGCCCCAGCCGGTGCCGATCACTCCCACCCCGATGCTCACCCTTCCTCGTCCCCCTCCCGGGCCTCCTCGTCGGTCACCCGCTGCCACTCGGAGAGCTCCCGCCGGCTCAGGTTGCCCGCCGGGGGCAGGCGCCCGTCGCGGTAGCGGCGCTCCTCGACGTCGGTCGCGTACTGGCGGCGCGACAGCAGCGTTCCGTGGCAGACCCGCTCCGGCGCCGCGGCCCGCTGCTCCTCGCGCATGCGGCGGAGCAGCCCGCCGACGAGCCACCCCGGGACCGCGGTCCGCCGGCAAGGATAGATGAAGCCGAACAGGACCAGGTGGGCGAGCAGCACCCGCCAGTGCTCGCCGAAGCGAGAGGCCAGCCGCTCCCAGTCCAGCTCCTCGGCGAGGTCGTGGAGCAGGTGGGCGACGTCGGCCCCGTCGAAGCGCTCCCGCTCCATGATGAAGGCCTTCGACCAGATCATCTCCTCGGGCGGGCAGAGCCGCGCCTCGACGCCGAGGACGCGCCCCTCGCGAGCGTGCGCGAACCAGCCGTCGTCGACCTCGGCCAGGCCGTTCCCCGAGCTGTAGATGATGTCGACGAAGTCGTCTCCGCGGAAGGCCTTGGTCAGCCAGTGCGAGGCGTAGGGCACCACCGCGCAGCCGATCGACTCGAGCGACCGCGCGACCCGCGGTACGTCCGCCTGGCGGACGAAGAGATCGAAGTCCTTGGTGTCGCGCTCGATCCCGGTGTAGTGGGCGAGGGCGTAGGCCCCCGCCACCAGGTGCGGCACCCGGTCCCGGGCCAGCGTCGCGAGGACCTCGCTGTAGAAGGCGCGGGTCTCCGCCGACAGCGCCATCGGCTCGGGATCTTCTCTGGCGGTGCGGGGCGGCAGCATGTGCGGTCTCGTCGGGGTCGGTCTGCGGCGGAGTGCCGCGGGTGGGGATGCCAGGAGCAAGAGGCGTACCGGGCCCGGCGGTCGTCGTGGCACCCCTCTTGCGACGTTCCGAGGGCGACCCAGGGCACCGGCCCCGACCCCGCGGCCGGACGGCGAATCACCCCCCAGGAGGCGGACATGCGGCTGGCGGCGACGGCGGATCTCCACTACACGCGGACCTCGCGCGGCAGCCTCGACGCGCTGTTCCGGCGCGCCGACGCCGAGGCCGACGTCCTCTTGCTGTGCGGCGACCTGACGGACTACGGCCTGCCCGAGGAGGCCGAGCTGCTCATGGAGGACCTCGGGGCGGCGCTGTCGATCCCGGCGGTGGCCGTGCTCGGCAACCACGACTTCGAGTCGGGGCGCCAGGACGAGGTCAAGGCGGTCCTCACCGACGGCGGCGTGCTGGTGCTCGACGGCGACGCCTGCGAGATCGAGGGCGTCGGGTTCGCCGGCGCCAAGGGCTTCGCGGGCGGCTTCGGCCGCGGCTCGCTGTCGCCCTGGGGCGAGGCGATGATCAAGGCGTTCGTCCAGGAGGCCGTCGACGAGGCGTTGAAGCTGGAGTCGGCGCTGGGTCGCCTGAAGACCGAGCACCGCGTGGTGCTGCTGCACTACTCGCCGATCGTGGCCACGGTGGTGGGGGAGCCGCCCGAGATCTTCGCGTTCCTCGGCTCCAGCCGGCTGGAGGAGCCGCTGCGGCGCTACCCGGCCGACGTCGTCTTCCACGGGCACGCCCATCGGGGCACCCCCGAGGGTGCCACCGAGGCCGGCGTCCCGGTCTACAACGTGTCGCTCCGGGTGCTGCGCGACGCGCGGCCCGAGGCGCCGCCGCTGCGCTTCTTCGACATCGGGTGACGCCGGGCGCCGGGGCCGGTGCGCCGGCTCAGCCGTCCGGCCGCAGGCGCCCGGCGGCGGCGAGCAGCTCGCGGACCGCCGCCGGCGGCAGCGCGTCGGCGTGGTGGCCGGCGCGGCCGGTCACCGGCGTCGCCCGCAACAGGGAGTTGTAGATCGCCTCCTCGACGGACTCGACGACGGCGAGGAACAGCGGGCTGAGCGCGGCGGCCGGCAGCTCCTCGAGGGTGAGGACGGGCTCGCGCGGGGGGTCGGGGCGGAGGTTGCGGGTCGAGAAGGCGACGACGAAGTCGCCCGAGCCGTTGCTGACGAACGAGCCCACCCGCCCGAGGGCGAGCGGGGCGCGACGCGCCAGCCGCTCGAGGTCGTGCGCCGAGAGCGGTGCATCGGTGGCGAGGACGATCATCACCGAGCCGTCCCCGTTCCCCCCGGCACCGTCGGCGGGCCCCGGGGGCGCGGCGCCGCCGGTCAGCTCGTCGCGGTAGGACCAGCGGCCGAGCGCCTCGCCCACCGGCACCCCGTCGATGCGCAGGATGCCGCCGAAGTTCGTCTGCACCAGGGCGCCCACCGTCCAGCCGCCGAGCGCCGCCGGCAGCACCCGCGACGAGGTGCCGATGCCCCCTTTCCAGCCCAACGCCCGGGTGCCCGTCCCGGCGCCCACGCTGCCCTCGGCGACGGGACCGGGACGCGCCGCCGCGATCGCCTCGAGGACGTGCGCGGCGGTGACGTGGCGGCCCCGGATGTCGTTGAGGTCGCCGTCGTTGGTCTCGCCGACCACGGCGTTGACGGAGCGCACCTCCTCGTTGCCGGGCCGGGCCAGCGTCCAGCCGACCACCGCGTCGACGGCGGTGCCGACCGACAGTGTGTTGGTGAGCACGATCGGGGTCTCGATCGTGCCCAGCTCGCGCACCTGCAGGAAGCCGGCGGCCTTGCCGAAGGCGTTGACCACGTGGACGGCCGCCGGCACCTTCTGCCGGAACAGGTTCCCGGGGTGGGGCAGGATCGCGGTCACCCCGGTGCGCACGTCGTCGCCCGCGACGACGCTGCGCTGCCCCACCGCCACCCCGGCGACGTCGGTGATGGCGTTCCAGCGCCCCGGCGGCAGGACGCCGGGGGAGGCGCCGAGGTCCCGCAGGCGCGGCCGGGTCGCGGCCTCCGGAGCCGTCGAGGGCTCGTCGGCCGCCGCCTCGCCCGCGGGAGGGTCGCCGGCGGCCGCGACGGCCGCCGGCCCCGGCGCAGCGACGAGGAGGGCGAGGGCCAGGGCGGCGGCGGAACGGCGGCGGGCGTTGCGCATGGGGCGATTATCCTCCGGGGCCGGCGCCGCCGTCGTGTAGGCTGCCCGCATGGACCTCTCGCGGTTGCCGGCCGACGTGTGGTGCCTGCTCGACGGCCGGGTCGGGCCGGTCGCGGAGGCGCGCATCTCGCCCCTCGACCGCGGCTTCCTGTTCGGCGACGGGATCTACGAGGTGGTGCGGCTGGTCGGCGGACGCCCGGTCCTGTGGCAGGGGCACCGGCGCCGTCTCGAGCACGGTCTCGGCGTGGCGCGCCTGGCGGTCCCCGGCGGTGCGCCGGCGGTGGCGGGCGGCTGCCGCGAGCTGGCGGCGGCCGCGGGCGTCGTGGACGGCTCGCTGTACCTGCAGGTGACGCGGGGCGCCGGCCCGCGGGAGAAGGTGCCGCCGGACGACCTGCCGCCCACCGTCTTCGCCTTCGCCCGCTCCCACCCGCACGATCCGCCGGCCTCCCGGCTGCTGAGCGCGGTCACCCGGGCGGACCTGCGCTGGGGCCGCTGCGACGTCAAGACGGTCAGCCTGATGGCGACCGTGCTGGGGAAGCTGGCGGCGCGCGACGCCGGCGCCGACGAGGTGCTCTTCGTCGGCCCCGAGGGCGACCTGCGCGAGGGGGGCAGCACCAACCTCCTGGTGGTCCGCGGCGGGCGCCTGCAGACGCACCCGCTGGGGCCGCGGATCCTCCCCGGCGTCACCCGTGGCGCACTGCTGGAGCTCGCGGCGGGACTCGGCCTCGGCGCCGACGAGACGGCGCCCCGGCTCGCCGAGTCCGGGAGCTGGGAGGAGGCGATGCTGTGCGGCACCCTGACCGGCGTGCAGCCGCTCGTCGAGCTCGACGGCCGGGCGGTGGGCGACGGCGGTTGCGGCCCGTGGACCCGGCGGCTGGCCGCCGCCTACGCCGCGGCCGAGCCCGGCTGGCGCAGCGACTGGTAGGCGCAGGGGCCGACACGGCCCCCGGCTTACAGGAAGTACAGCTCCTCGTCGACCCGCGGGCGGCGCCGCCGCGCCCCCCGCTTGCGCCGGAACAGCTCGCCGAGCGGGTCGTCGTCGCCGTCGTCGTCGAGGGCGTCCCCCATCTCGTCCTCGAGCCGGTCCGGGTCCTCCCCCGACTCCAGCCGGCGGAGCATCTCCTCGAGCCTGGCGCTCGGCTCGAGCCCGGCCGCCTCGCCCACCCGCCGGAAGAGCCGTGCCACCTGCCGTGGGTCCTCGGCGTCACCGCCGGCGCCCTCGACCTCCGACAGCGCCGACTCGAACGCCTGCCCCAGCCGTTCCTCGTCCACTCCCAGGGCGGCGAGCTCCTCGTCCGGCTCGTCCCCCTCCGCTCCGCCCCCGCGCCCGGTCAGCGCGGCGAAGCGCGCCGGCCGCCGCTCGAGACGCCGCTCTCCGCAGCGCGGACAGGGCGGCCGGCTCTCCGTGTCGACCCCCGGGGAGAAGAAGTTGAACAGCGTGTCGCAGTCGGCGCAGTAGAACTCGTAGATCGGCACGCCGCCGATCTACCGCACCCGACCCCCGGCCGTCAAGCCGTCGTCGTCCTCCCCCCAGCCGGCGAGGGCTCCCACCGAGCTCCGGTGCAGGCCGCGGGCCAGCTCCCCGGGATCGCTCCGGACCTCTCCGGAGAGCCAGGCGCGGACCAGACCCAGCTGCGCGCAGGCGAGCCCGAAGGCCGCCAGGCGGCCGGGGACGGACGGCGTGCGGCGGCTCTCGGTGGCGTCCGGGGCGAGCCGTTCCTCGACGCGCCGGACCAGCTCGAGGAGCACGCGCTCCGCGGGATGGCCGGCACCTCCGGCCGCCAGCAGCCGACGGGCCAGTCGGCGCCGGTCCCACAGGTGCCGGAGGACCGCCTCGAGGCGGTCGCTCGGGCTCTCGGGATCGGCGGCCGTGGCGAGCGCGTCGAGGATCGGCGCCATGCTGGCCAGCAGCAGGTCGTCCTTGCCCCGGTAGTGCTCGTAGAAGGTGGAGCGGCCGACGTCCGCCGCGGCCAGGATGTCGGCGACCCGGATCTGGTCGTAGGGCCGGGTTTGGACCAGCGTGGCGAAGGCCGCGTGGAGGGCGCGCTCGGTCCGGCGCGTCCGGCGGTCGGCGCCGGTGCCCGGGCGGTCTCGTTGCACTCGGCCGGACATCTCTCCTCCGATGTTCGCTAGCGGATGCCGGGCGGCGCCCGTCGGTCGCGGCGCGGATCCGGACTGGGTAGGCTGGGAACAAGCTATCAGAGGACGGGCGGGAGGAGACCGATGGAGCAGAGCGACGGCAGGTGGGAGGACCGGCGGCGACAGAGCGGCGACCGCACGGCTTCCCTGGCACTGGCGGTGGGATCGATCCTCGCCCTGGCCCTGATGGCGCACCACCCGAGGATGGCGGCCGGGGGGCTCGAGGACGCTCTGGAACGGTTGCGCGGGACCGCGCACCTCTCGGCCCTCGTCCACGGTGGCCTGATCGCCGACCTCGGTCTGCTCCTGTTCGGCTTCCTCGGCCTGTGCGACACCCTGGGACGGCGCCACGCCGGGGCCCGCCTGGCGGCGCAGGCCTACACGCTCGGCGCCGTGGCACTGATGGGCGCCGGCCTCGTCAGCGGCTTCGTCACCCCGCGCCTGGGGTCCCACTTCGTCGGCGGCGCCGCCGCCGAGGTGGCGGCCGTGGCCCCGGCGCTCCGGCTGTGCTGGGAAGCGAACCAGGCGCTCTCGCAGGCCGGGACCTGTGCGCTGTCGATCGCCCTGCTCGCCGCTTCGCTGGTCCTGCTACGCCGCGGGCGCGCCGGCAGGTGGCTCGCCGCGGCGGGGCTCGCCGTCGGCGTCCTTCCCCTGGCCGGCCTGCTGCTGGGCCGCCTGGAGCTCCACCTCGCCGGCATGGGAGCCGTCCTGCTCGCCCAGGGGCTGTGGAACCTCGGTGCGGCCGCCTGGCTGTGGACCCGCCCCGTCGCGCCGGCAGACGCCGTCGGTCCGGCCGCAGGCACCTGACGTGACCGGCCGGCCTCGCGGCCGGTGCCGGGGGCCCGTCAACGGCGGACGATCTGCCGCACCCTCGCCAGCCCCAGCCGCGCCCGCAGCGCCAGGAACAGCTCGGCGGTGGCCAGGGCGTCGGTCAGCGCGTGGTGGTAGTCGTAGGTGGGCAGGCCGAGATGGGCGCGGATGCCGGAGAGGGCGCGGGGCAGGGGCTCGGCGTAGGGGTCGAGCTGCTGGCGGCGGAACTCGAGGCGGGCGACCAGGTCCTGGGTGTCCACCACCCGCGGGCGCGGCCAGTGCCGGCCGAGGTCGCGGAAGGCGCGGCGCAGGAAGGTGACGTCGAGGGCGGCGTAGTGGACCAGCAGGACGCCCTCGGCGAGGAGGGGCTCGATCCGTGGCAGGACCTCGGCGAGGGGCGGCGCCCGGTGCTGCTCGTCGGGGAGGATGTGGTGGACGGCCATCGCCTCGGTCGACAGGCCGGTGAAGGCCCCCGGGTGGACCGGCTGGTAGACGCGCTCTCCCCAGCGCACCACGCCGCCACGCACCGGCACCATCCCCACCGAGAGAATGCGGTCACGACCGGCGGTCAGGCCGGACGTCTCGAGATCGAGCGCCCACCACACCACCTCGTCCCAGGCCGGCGAGCGCCACCACATGGGAGGTCAGGCCGGGGCGGGGCGGCGCGACGCGACCATCGGCTCAGCCCAACAGATCCGTGCGGAAGCGTTGCGAGACCGCCTCCTGCATCCCGCGCACGGCGACGAAGGTGTCCTTGAGGTGGCGGCGCTCGAGCGGCGAGAGGGGTTCGAGCGGGACCAGGTTGCCGACCTCCTGGCCGGCGCGCTGCGCCGCGAGCTGGTGCTCGAGCCGCAGCCGCAACAGGAAGCGGAACGCCTCGGCGAGGTCCTCCGAGCCGGGGCGTGACACCGTGCCGACGCCGGCGGCGGCGTCGAGCCGGTCCAGGGTGCCGCGGGCGTCGACCCCCGCCTCGAGGGCGAACAGCCGCGCCATGCTCACGATCGGGATGATGCCGCCGCGCTTGACGTCGACCCCTTCGGCCTGCTGGCGGATACGCCGGAACAGGCCCAGCGGCGGACCGAACTCGAGCGCGTTGCGGGCCATGTGGGCGAGGAAGCTGGCGTGCTGGGGCGCCTCGCGGACGATGGCCTCGAGGCTGCCCAGGCCGAGCTCGCCGTGGACGCGGCGGAAGTCGAAGAAGTTGGCCGCCTCGATCAGCGCCTGCGGCTCGGGGGCCTCCAGCCAGCCGCGGAACAGGCCCTCCCACTCGGCCAGCGGCCGGTGCCAGTTGGTGGCCATGAAGCCGCCCGCGCAGGGGGGGATGCCGGACTTCACCAGGCCGTCGACGACGCGCTCGGCGAGGCGCCCGAACCACTGGTTCGCCGCGCGGTCGCCGCCGGCGTAGACCAGCGCGTTGTCCTGGTCGGTGAGCAGCGCCTGCTCCTTGCGCCCCTCCGACCCGAAGACGATCCAGGCATACGGGCAGGGCGGAGCGCCCATCTCGCGCTCGGCGAGGCGCAGCAGCCGCGACACCAGCGCGTCGTTGATGGTCGAGACGATGCGGCCGATCTCGGTGGCGCCGAGGCCGCCGCCCGCCAGCACCTCGACCATTCCGGCGAGCTCCGTCGCGTAGCTGCCGAAGACGTCGGGGCGTTCGAGCTTCTCGATGCGGGCCAGCAGGTAGAGCGGGCTCTTCAGGTGGTGGCGCAGCAGGTCGGCGTCGGTGACCATGCCGACCACCTCCTCGCCGTCGAGGACCGCCAGGTGGTGAATGCGATCCTCGATCATCACCAGCAGGGCCTCGAAGACGGAGGACTGGGCGGCGAGACCCACCAGCGGCCGGCTCATCACCTCCTCGACCGGAGTCTCGGGCGGCCGGCCGGCGGCCAGCACGCGGCTGCGCAGGTCGCGGTCGGTGACGATGCCGGGCGGCGTACCGCGGACCAGGATCGAGCTGATCCCCTCGTCGCGCATGCGGCGGGCCGCGGCCGCCACCGTGTCGCCGGGCTCGGCGAACACCGGCGACCGGGTCACCAGGCCGAGGACCGGCGTCGACAGGTCTCCGGACAGCGGCGGCGCCTCCACCGACGAGGCGCGGCGCAGCCGGTCGGCCAGGCCGAGAGCGAAGAAGTCGGCGAACGGCGGGTGCTCCATGAGACGCTCGAACAGCGCCCGCGGCACCCGGAAGAGCAGCGTGTCCTCCTCGGCCACGACGTCGACGTGCGGGCGGCCGCCGGAGATCAGCGACGGGTAGCCGAACGGCTCGCCCTCCTCGAGCACCTGCACCAGCAAACCGTCCCGCTCCAGTCGCACGGCCCCTTTGCGGACCACGAACAGGTGGTGGTTCTCGGGGTCGCTGCGGCGCAGGATGGTCTCGCCGCGGGGCACGAAGACGACCTCGAGCTCGCGCGCCACGTCCTCGAGCCGCTCCGGCGACAGGCGGTCGAAGGGCGGATGGCCGGCGAGGAAGCGGTCGGGCTCCATGCGGCCTCAGTCTAGAGCAGGGTGGTGGAGAAACGACGCCCCGGCGTCCGTGGCGGACGCCGGGGCGGAGAGGAGACGCGACCTCAGTGGCCGGTGTAGACGGCGCCGGCGCCGCGCGGAACGCGGACCGACTCGACCATCCGGCGGATCTCGGGCGGAGGCGGCGGGGTCATCCGCGAGACCACGTAGGTCACGATGAGGTTGAGGATCATGCCGACCGTGCCGATGCCCTCGGAGCTGATGCCGAGGAACCAGGTGGGCATGCCGAAGAACTTGTTGCCGATGATGTAGACGGCGGTGAACCCGAGGCCGATCACCATGCCCCAGATGGCGCCCTGGCGGTTGGTCCTCGAGTCGAAGATGCCCAGCAGGATCACCGGGAAGAAGCTGGCGGCCGCGAACCCGAAGGCGAAGGCGACCACCTGTGCGACGAAGCCTGGTGGATTGATCCCGAAGTACCCCGCCACGCAGATGGCGACGAAGATCATGATGCGTCCCACCAGCAGGCGTTGCGCCTCGCTCGCCTCGGTGTTGATCAGGCGGGCGTAGATGTCGTGGGCGATCGAGCTCGAGATCACCAGCAGCAGGCCGGCCGCGGTCGACAGCGCCGCCGCCAGGCCGCCGGCGGCGACCAGCGCCACCACCCAGGGAGCCAGACGGGCCATCTCCGGGGTGGCGAGCACCATGATGTCCCGGTCGACCTTGATCTCGCTGGTCTCCGCGTCCGGCGTCAGCTCGATCTTGCCGTCGCCGTTCTTGTCCTCGAAGCCCAGCAGGCCGGTCACCTCCCACTTCTTGACCCAGTTCAGCTCGTTGATCTGCTCGATCGACTTGCCCTGCAGGTTGTCGATCAGGTTGTAGCGCGCGAAGGCGGCGAGCGCCGGCGCGGTGGTGTAGAGCAGGGCGATGAAGAACAGCGCCCAGCCGGCGGAGTAGCGCGCCGACCGCACGTTCGGGACGGTGTAGAAGCGGACGATGATGTGCGGCAGGCCGGCGGTCCCGGCCATCAGCGCCAGGGTGATGCAGAAGACGTCGAGCATCCCCTTGGTGCGGAACGGCTGCGTGTACTCGGTGAAGCCGAGGTCCAGCTGGATCTGGTTCAGCCGCGGCACGATGTCGCTGAAGGTGAACGAGAGCTGCGGGATCGGGTTGCCGGTCAGCACCCAGGCGATGGCCACCGCCGGGATCATGTAGGCGATGATCAGCACCGAGTACTGGGCGACCTGGGTCCAGGTGATGCCCTTCATGCCGCCGAGGACGGCGAAGAAGGCGACGATCGCCATGCCGATGATGACCCCGAGCCAGATCTCCACGTTCAGGAAGCGGGAGAACACGATCCCGACGCCGCGCATCTGGCCCGCCACGTAGGTCAGCGAGACGAAGATGGCGGCGATGGCGGCGACGATGCGGGCGGTGGTCGAGTAGTAGCGGTCGCCCACGAAGTCCGGCACCGTGTACTTGCCGAACTTCCGCAGGTAGGGCGCCAGCAGCAGCGCCAGCAGCACGTACCCGCCGGTCCACCCCATCAGGTAGACGGTGCCGTCGTAGCCCATGAACGAGATCAGGCCCGCCATGGAGATGAAGGACGCGGCGGACATCCAGTCCGCGGCGGTGGCGGCGCCGTTGAACACGGCGGGGACGCCCTGGCCGGCGACGTAGAAGCCGCGGGTGTCCTTCACCCGGTTCAGGTAACCGATGTAGAGGTAGCCGGCGAAGCTGATGCCGACCATGATGTAGGTCCAGGTTTCGACGGTCACGGCGTATCACCTCCTGCGGCCGGCGGCGCGCCCGGACGGCGGCGGCGCACCAGGTCCTCGTGGACGTCGTACTTCTCGTCGAGCTGGTCCATGCGCCAGGCGTAGACGAAGATGAGGATCACGAAGACCACCATCGACCCCTGTTGCGCCCACCAGAAACCCATCGGCAGATGGCCGATCGACACGCCGGCCAACGGCCTCGCCAGCAGGATGCCGAAGCCGTAGGAAACCACCGCCCAGATCACCAGCAGAATGGCGATCAGGGACTTGTTGGCCCGCCAATATGCAGCGATGTTGGCGGACGGGCGCTCGTCTTCCATGCGCTTCCCTCCTTCCAGAGTCCGGTCCTGCCGGCGCGGTCCTCCCCCCGAGGAGATCCGCACACGGCGGCGACAAACACGTGCGACAGCGAACTGGTGGGTGGAAAGTACGGCCCGCTCGCCGCCGTGACAACGCTCCGCAGGGTAGGTCGAACCGACCCCGACGGGTGGGGGAAGGCGAGTGAACGCCCGCTATACTGCCGTGCCACAATCGGTCTGTGTTTTCCGCCGCCGTCGCCGCCGTTCACTGGACGAAGAGGGGAGGTCGCCCGTGGTCCCGGTCAAGCCCGCCATCGCGAAGAGTGCCCGTATCAGCTCGATGGAGGAGTACCGCGAGCTCTATCGTCGGTCGTTGGAGGATCCCGAGGGGTTCTGGGGGGAGCAGGCGAAGCGCCTCACCTGGTACCACCCCTTCCACAAGGTCATGGACTTCGACCTCGAAGCGGTCGACTTCTCGTGGTACGCGGGCGGGCGGCTCAACGCCTGCTTCAACTGCATCGACCGCCACATGGACACGCAGGCGGACAAGACGGCGATCATCTGGGCGGCGGACGAGCCGGGTGAGTACGAGCGGATCAGCTACCGCGAGCTCAAGCACCACGTGGCGCGGATCGCCAACGTCCTGCTGCACCACGGCGTGCGCCGGGGTGACCGGGTGGCGATCTACCTGCCGATGGTCCCCGAGCTGGCCTACACCATGCTCGCCTGCGCCCGCATCGGCGCGGTGCACTCGGTGGTCTTCGCCGGCTTCTCGGCCGGCTCGCTGCGCGACCGCATCCTCGACGCCGGCGCCAAGATGCTGATCACCGCCGACGAGGGCCTCCGCGGCGGCCGCAAGATCCCGCTCAAGCACACCGCCGACGAGGCGATCGAGGGCCTGTCGCTGGTCGAGACGGTGCTGGTGGTGCGGCGCACCGGCGGCGACGTCCCGATGAAGGCCGGCCGCGACCTGTGGCTCGACGAGGAGGCCGACCGGCAGCGCTCCACCTGTCCCAACGAGTGGATGGCCGCGGAGTCGCCGCTGTTCGTGCTCTACACCTCGGGCTCGACCGGCCAGCCGAAGGGCGTCCTGCACACCACCGGCGGCTACATGGTCTACGCCGCCCTGACCCACGAGCTGGTCTTCGACCTCAAGCCCGACGACGTCTACTTCTGCGCCGCCGACATCGGCTGGATCACCGGCCACAGTTACATCGTCTACGGGCCGTTGGCCAACGGCGCCACCACGGTGATGTTCGAGTCGACGCCCACCTACCCCGACGCCGGGCGCTACTGGCGGGTGGTCGACGACCTCGGGGTGAACATCTTCTACACCGCACCGACCGCGCTGCGCGCGATCGCCCGCGCCGGCGACGAGCCGGTCAAGCGCTACAGCCGCGAGAGCCTGCGCATCCTGGGCACGGTCGGCGAGCCGATCAACCCCGAGGTCTGGCAGTGGTACCACGACGTGGTGGGCGACGGCCGCTGCTCGATCGTCGACACCTGGTGGCAGACCGAGACCGGCGGCATCCTGATCACGCCGCTGCCCGGCGCCATCCCGACCAAGCCGGGCTCGGCGACGCTGCCCTTCTTCGGCATCGAGCCGGTGCTCGTCGACGAGGGCGGCGAGCGGCTGGAGGGCAACGACGTGCGCGGCAACCTGTGCCTGGCCCGGCCGTGGCCCGGGCAGGCCCGCACCATCTACGGCGACCACCGGCGCTTCCGGGACACCTACTTCTCCCAGTTCCCGGGCCTCTACTTCACCGGCGACGGCTGCCGCCGGGACGAGGACGGCTACTACTGGATCACGGGCCGCGTCGACGACGTGCTCAACGTCTCCGGACACCGGTTGGGCACGGCGGAGGTGGAGAGCGCACTGGTGTCGCACGACGCCGTGGCCGAGGCCGCCGTGGTCGGCTTCCCGCACGAGATCAAGGGCACCGGTATCTTCGCCTACGTCGACATCGTGCCGGAGTACCGGGAGTGGGATCGCGACCAGCTCGTGGGAGCGCTCAAGGAGCACGTGCGCCACGCCATCGGGCCGATCGCCGCGCCCGACCGCATCCAGATCGTCAGCGGGCTGCCGAAGACCCGTTCCGGCAAGATCATGCGGCGCATCCTGCGCAACATCGCGGCCGGCGAGTACGAGGACCTCGGCGACGTGACGACGCTGGCAGACCCCAGCGTGGTCGAGACGCTGGTCTCCGACCACCGCGACGCCAACGCGGGCTGAGGCGGGCGGTGGCGGTGCCCGAGGACGGTTCCGGGGAGGCCTTCGAGAGGCGGGGGGTGCGCAACCCCCGCATCGTCGACCTCATCACGCCCGACCGCGGGCGCGGCGAGGTGGTCCTCGCCATCCTCGAGGACCGTCCCTGGAGCGGCGGCGCGGCGCAGCTCGGCGAGCACGAGGACAAGCTCAACAGCTACTTCGGCTACGTCCTCGACGGCCACCTGGCGCGCGAGTACCCCGACTACGCCGGGCTGGTGGCGCGGGTCGAGCTGCGCTGCGTCGAGGAGCCGGGGGAGGAGCAGCGGGCCTTTCTCGCCGCCGCCGCGCGCTTCGCCGAGGCGCACGGCCTGCGCTTCGTGGTGCGGATCGACCCCGACCCGTTCGCCGTCGCGGCGCCCTGGGAGTAGCGGGGGTGCAGCCGGGCCGCGCCGGGGCGCTCGCGCTCCTGGTCCTGGTGACGGGCTGCGCCTCGCTGCCCGGCCGCCGCGCCGGTCCGCCGCCGCTCGCCACGCCGCCGCCGGCGGCGGCGGAGCGGCCCGCCCCCGCCCCGGCGCGGACCGAGACGCCGTTGCTGCCGGCGGAGCTCTTCCTCCACCCTCCCGAGGTCACCACGGTCGCCCTCTCCCCGGCCGGCGACCGCGTGGCGTTCGCGCGCGACCCCGAGGCCGGTGGTGGTCTCTGGGTGGTCGCGGCGGGGGAGCCGCTGGAGCGCGCCTGGCGGGTGACGGGCGCCGGCGACCCGGTGGCCCGGACCGTCCGCTGGAGCGCCCACGGCCGCTGCCTGCTGGTCGTGCGGCCGGGCGCCGGCGGCCCCGACCACCTGTTCGCGGTCGAGCCCGCTCCGGTCGCCGGACGCCGCCTCTGCCGCGCCACGGTGGCCCGGGCCGCCGCCGCCACGGCACCGCCGGAAGCCGGGGCGATCGACCTGACGCCGGACGCGGCGGGCGACGTCGAGCTGGTCGCGGTCCCGGCCGCCGTGCCCGGCGAGGTGCTGGTGGCGATGGCGCGCGACGCCGGCGGCGGCGCCGCGGCGCCGCCGCGCCGCGACCTCTACCGGCTGGAGCTGGCCAGCGGCGAGCGGACGCTGGCCGCCGCCGACACCCTGGGGGTGGCCAGCTGGTGGGTGGACCGCGCCGGCGACCCCCGGCTGGCGGTACGGCGACCCGCCGCCGGCGGCGACGAGCTGTGGGCGGTCACCGCCGGCCGGCCGAGCCGCCGTCTCCTCGCCTGTGGCCCGGAGGAGACCTGCCGGCCGCTCGCCTTCCACCCGGACGGGCGCCGGCTCTACCTGGCCACCGACGCCGGAGCCGGGGTCGAGCGCGTCGGCCTCGCCCTGCTCGACCTCGCCGGCGGTCACGTCGAAGCGGTCGAGTCCGATCCGCGCGGCGAGGTGGATCTCGGCGGCGCGGTCTTCGGTCCCGCCGGCCGCCTGCTGGCCACCTGGTACGCCGGCGACGAGATCCGCCTCCAGGCGCGCGACGCGGCGTTCCGTTCCGAACTCGAGGCGCTGCGCGACCGCCTGCCGGCGCGCGGGCTCCGCTTCCTCGCCACCGCCGCCGGGGGCGACCGCTGGGTGGTGGAGGCCTCGGGTCCCCGCGAACCGGGGGTGCTCGTCCTGTGGGATCGCCCCTCCGGCGAAGTCCGCACCCTGCATCGGGCCTTCGGGGAGCTGCCGCGCTGGGTGCTGGCGACGGTCGAGCCGGTGCGCTTGACGGCGCGCGACGGCCTGACGCTGCATGCCGCCCTCACGCGCCCGCGCGGTTCGACCGCCACGGGGCTGCCCGCTGTCGTCCTCGTCCGCGCGGATCCGTGGAGCCGCGACCGGCCCGGCTTCGATCCGCAGGCGCAGTGGCTCGCCAACC
Organism: uncultured Acidobacteriota bacterium; assembly: GCA_963843275.1. Classification (GTDB taxonomy): domain Bacteria; phylum Acidobacteriota; class Thermoanaerobaculia; order Multivoradales; family JBCCEF01; genus CAWJJM01. The sequence continues at coordinate 544,282 of CAWJJM010000012.1, forward strand.
GGGGCTACGCCGTGCTGCAGGTCGACCCCCGCGGCTCGAGCGGGTACGGCAAGGGCTTCGCGGCCGCCGGCGACGGTCGCTGGGGCGGCGCGGTCCTCGACGACGTCGCCGACGGCGTGAGCTGGCTGGCGGAGGAGGGGACCGCCGACCCCGACCGGGTGGCGATCGCCGGCGCCTCGTGGGGCGGATACGCCGCCCTCGCCGCCGTCGCCTTCACCCCCGAGCTCTACGCGGCGGCGGTGTCGATCGACGGGCCGGTGGACCTGCTGGCCCACCTCGGCGCCGTCGCCGACCCGCGGCGGCGGGAGCTTCTGCGGCGCCGCGTCGGCGATCCCGACGATCCCCGGGACCGGCGCCGGCTGTCGGCGCAGTCACCGCTCGCCGCCGCGGCCGCCGTACGGGCGCCGCTTCTGGTGGTGCGGCGGGGCGGCGAGCCGGCGGAGGAGCGCGCCGCCGCCCTGGCGCTGGTGGCGAGGCTGCGCGAGCGGGGGCGGGAGGCCGCGCTGCTGGTGGTCCCCGGCGCGGCCGGCGGCGACGTCCCGTCCGCCGATCGCCGCGCGCTGGCCGCCGCGGTCGAGGAGTTCCTGGCGGCCCACCTGGGAGGCCGCGCGGCGGAGGCGCCGGCCGCGGTGCGGCGCCGGCTCGACGCGCTGCGCGCCACGCCGTCCGCGGGGACCGAGACCTCCACGGGGCCCTCGGCTGCGCCGGCGTCCGGAGACACGCCGCGCTGAGGGCACCCGATCAGGGGTAGTAGCCGCGCACGGTGCGGGCCTCGACGCCGGCCCGTGCCACCTCGATCCGGACCTGCCGGAAGCCGTCGCCGTCGGGGTGGGAGGACTGGTAGGCGAGCAGGTAGCGCGAGCGCATGTCGGCGTCGATCGCGTCATAGGCCGCCGCCACCTGGTCGGGGCGGTCGACGAAGAAGGCCCGCCCGCCGGTGTCGTCGCCCAGGCCCTGCAGGAGCAGCCGCGCCGCCCGGGCCTCCGAGGGGATCCGCATGCCCACCGTGTAGACCGTGACCCCCGAGCGGCGCGCGTAGTCGAGCACCTCCTGCGAGCCGACCGCGTCGCTGTGCTCGGCGCCGTCGGAGAACAGCAGGACCACCCGCTGTCCCGCGACGTCGTCGAACTGGCGCAGCGCGAACAGCAGCCCCTCGCGCAGGGCCGTGCCGCCTCCCGCCTGCAGGTTGGTGAGCGCGTTCTGCAGGCGGGGCAGGTCGTCGGTGAAGGGCACCGCGACCCGCGGCGCGCGGTCGAAGAGGACGATCGCCGACGCGTCGCCGGGGCGCAGGGCGGTGGTGAGGAAGTGGCGCGCCGCCTCGCCGACCTGGTCGATGTCGTGACGCATCGAACCGGAGACGTCGAGCACCAGCGCCACGTGCAGGGGCAGGCCGTCGACGCGCTCGAAGCGGGTCACCCGCTGCGGGTCCCCGTCCTCGAGGACCCGGAAATCGCCCGGCGCCAGCCCGCCGACGCTGCGGCCGCGCCGGTTCACCGCGGCGGTGTAGAGCTCGACCAGGTGGACCTTCATCCGGTCGAGCTGCGCCGAGTCGTCGAGCACCACCGCGTCCTCGGCGGTGCGGCCGTCGGACAGCCGCGCCACCGCGCGGACCGCCACGCTGCCGGGGGCGGGGGGGATGCAGACGGCGCGGTCGAAGGGCGCGTCGTCGACGTGGGCCACACGGCGGTCGCCGAGGTAGTAGTCGATCCGCTCCAGCCGTGCGCCGGCGGGCACGTCGAGCGCGGGTCGGGCGCGGACGCCGGCGGCGTCGCCGGTCCCCGGCCGCGGCTCGACCAGGCGCAGGGCGAAGCGCTCCCGACCGGTGTTGAGCACCATCTCGTCGCGCGCCAACGGCGTCTCGCCGCCGGCGCCCCACGCCTCGACGGCGAGCGTCCGCACCTCGCCCTCCTCGCCGAGGTCGAGCTCGACGCTGAAGGGGGGGCGGGTCTTGGTCAGCACCGGCTGGCCGTCGAGCAGGAAGGTGACCCGCTCGATCCCGGGGCCGTCGGGCAGCGCGGCGAAGCGGCGGCGGCCGAGGAGGATCGGGTCGCGGGGCCGGAGGAGCACGATCGAGGGCCCGGTCGCGGCGGCGCGGGCCGGGCCCGGGGGTTCCGGCGTCGCGGCGGGCGCCGCCACCTCCACCGGCGCCGCGGCCGGTCGCGGCGCCGGCGCGAGCTCGGGGACCTTCACCGTGTCGCGGGCGCGGAACCGCCGGCCGCTCTCGAGATCCTCCACCTCGAGCGCGAGCTGGTAGGCGCCGGGGCGCAGGTCGCGGCCGAACACCAGCGCCAGGGGCGCGGCGTCGTCGTCGGCGGCCGGCAGGTCGAAGCGGTAGTCGAAGCGGTCGACCGGGCGGTCGTCGTCGCGCCGCACCTCGCCGCTCACGCGGAGGTTGTAGAAACCGTACGGGTTGCGCTGGGCGTCGCGCGACGCGAGGGCGAGCACCCACTGCACCAGGGTGCGGCTCAACCGGTGGCCCGGGAACCGCACCTCCAGCCGGCCGGTCAGGTGGTCGCCGTCGCTGTCGACCGGCTGCAGCACCACGTCGTCGACCTGGACCGGCGGCGCGGACGCGGGGTCCGGTGGCGCGGCGGAGAGGGCGGGCGCGGCGCCCGACGCGGTCGCGATGGCTGCGAGGGAAACGAGGCTCTGCTGCAACACTCTGCGGGTGAACATCCTCCCACCTCCTGCCCGCGGGCGAGTGCAAGAGGCGTGCGCAGGGGGAGGCCGGAGGGGCGGGTGCCGGCGCCCGCCGGCCGGGCGATTCGGGGCGGGCGCGCGCCGGCTCAGGCGGCCTGGCCGGGGACCGCCGCGGCGACGCCGCGGCGGGCGGCGCGGCGCTCCTGCCACTCCGAGACGTAGCTGTAGACGACGGGCACCAGGTACAGCGTGATCAGGGTCGAGGTGGTGAGGCCGCCGATCACCACCCGCGCCATCGGCGCCTGCAGCTCGGCGCCCTCGCCGAGGCCGACCGCCAGGGGGACCAGGCCGAGGACGGTGGTCAGGGTGGTCATCAGGATGGGGCGCAGCCGGCGCCGGGCGCTCTCCACGACGGCGGCGCGCAGCGGCATCCCGTCCCGGCGCCGCAGCAGGTTGATGTAGTCGACCAGGACGATGGCGTTGTTGACCACGATGCCGGCCAGCATCACCATGCCGATATAGCTCTGGATGTTGAAGGTGGTGCCGGTCGCCCACAGCGTGACGAGCACGCCGACCAGGGCCATCGGGATCGAGAACATGACCACGAACGGATCGAGCAGGTTCTCGAACTGCGCCGCCATCACCATGTAGACCAGGGCGAGGGCGAGGAGCATGGCGATGGCGAGCTGGCGCTGCGCCTTCTGCTGCTCCTCGTACTCGCCGCCCAGGGTGACGGCGAACCCCTGCGGCACCTCGACGCCGGCGATGGCCCGCCGCACGTCGGTGGCCACCGAGCCGAGGTCGCGCCCGGCCAGGTTGGCGGAGACGTAGATCACCCGCTCCTGGTCCTTGCGCTCGACGACCACCGGCCCGCGCGAGGGGTGGACCGAGACGACGGAGGCCAGCGGCACGCGGTCGCCGCGCGCCGACACCAGGGTCAGCTTGTCGAGGTCGGCGAGGCGGCGGCGGTCGCCCTCGGCGAGGCGCACGAAGATGTCGTACTCGTGGCCGCCGCGGCGCAGGACGGTGGCCCGCGTGCCCGCCAGGTTGGTCTCGATCACCCCGGCCACGTCCGACATGGTCAGGCCCAGCCGGGCGATCTTCTCGCGGTCGATGTCGATGACCCGCTCGGGGCGGCCCGGGTCGCGCGACAAGCGCACGTCGGAGACGCCGGGGATGGTCTCGATGGCGTGACGGATGCGCTCGGCCAGGGCGTAGCCGGCGTCGAGGTCGTCGCCGTAGATCTCGACCGACAGCCCCTCGTCGCCGCCGCCGAAGGCCAGGCGCAGCAGGAAGAGCCCGGAGCCCTCGCGGGTGCGGACCTGGAGGCCCGGGATGTCGGCGAGCGCGCCGCGCAGGTCGTCGGCCACCTGCGCCGAGGAGCGCTGCCGGTGCTCGGCGTCGACGAGGGCGATGCGCACGTTGCCGGTGTGCTGGCCGGAGGCGTGCCAGCCGGAGCCGCCGAGGAAGGTCATCGTGCTCTCGGCCTCGGGCACCTCGCGGGCCACCGTCGCCTCGACCTGGCGGAAGGCGTGGTCGAGCACCTCGAGGCGTGTCCCCACCGCCATCTCGCCGTCCACCCGCACCTCGCCCTCGTCGGTCTTCGGCATCAGCTCGCTGCCGATGAACGGCACCAGCAGGAGGCTGGCGGCGAGCAGGGCCAGGGCGCCGAGGGCGACGCGGCCGCGGTGGTCGAGGGTGCGGTCGAGGCTGCCGGCGTAGCGCCGCTCGAGGCCGTCGAGGACGCTCTCGCTCCAGCGGTAGAGCCGCTCGACGGGTCCGAAGCGGCTCGTCCCGTGCGCCGGGCCGTGGGCGAGCAGCAGCTTCGACAGCATCGGGATCAGCGTCAACGCCACCGCCAGCGAGGCGAACAGGGCGAAGGCCACGACCACCGCGAGCTGGCGGTACATGACGCTCGACACGCCCTCCATGAACAGGATGGGCAGGAAGACCGCCATGGTGGTCAGCGTCGAGGCGGTGATCGCCAGCGCCACCTCGCCGGTTCCGTCGATGGCGCTCGCCTCCGGCCCCACCCCCTCCTCGCGCTTGCGGAAGACGTTCTCCAGCACCACGACCGCGTTGTCCACCAGCATGCCGACGCCGAGCGCGAGGCCGCCGAAGGTCATGATGTTGAGCGTGTAGCCGGCGAAGTAGATCAGGGCGAAGGTCGCCACCACCGAGATCGGGATGGCGGTGGCGATGACCAGCGTCGAGCGGCCGGAGCGGAGGAAGAACAGCAGCACCACCACGGCCAGCGCGCCGCCGAGCACGGCGGCGGTGCGGACGTTCGACATGGCCTGCTCGACGTACTCCGACGAGTCGATGATCGGGATCAGCCGCACCTGCGGGTCGTCGCGGTTGATGTGGTCGACCTCGGCGCGGGCGGCGCGCGCCACCTCCACCGTGTTCGAGCCCGACTGCTTGTTGATCGCCACGCGGATGCCCGGCTCGCCGTTGATGCGGACGATCGAGGTGACCTCCTCGACGCCCTCGCGGATGTCGGCGACGTCGCGCAGGTAGATCGGCCGGCCGTCGCGCACCGTCACCACCGTGTCGCCGACCTGGCGGGCGGTCTTGAACTCGCCGACCGTGCGCAGGTAGAGGTCGAGGTTGCCCTCTTCGACCTTGCCGGCGGGGCGGTTGAGGTTCTCGGCGCCGAGCAGCCGGGTGACCCGGTCGGCCGACAGGCCCAGGGCGAGCAGCTTGTCGCGGTCGAGGTCGACCCGGATCTGCCGCCGCAGCCCGCCGCGCACGTCCACCGCCGCCACCCCCGGCACCCGCTCGAGGCGCCGCTCGATGCGGTCCTCGGTGAACTGCCGCAGCTCGACGGCGTCCATGGTGTCGGAGTAGACGCCCAGGTAGAGGACCGGGAACGAGGAGAGGTCGAACTTGTACAGCCGCGGCGAGTCGGCGCCCTCGGGCAGCGTGGAGCGGATGCGGTCGATGCGGGCGCGCACCTCGTCGGCGGCGGCGTCGAGGTCGGTGCCCCAGGTGAAGGCCACGCGCACCGCCGACTCGCCCTCGCTGGACGTGGAGGTGATGGTCTCGACGCCGGCGATCGCCGCCACCGCCTCCTCGATCGGGCGGCTGATCAGGTCCTCGACCTCCTGCGGCCCGACGTTCGGGTAGTCGGTGCGCAGGGTGAGGGTGGGGTAGGTCACCTCCGGCATCAGGTCGACCGGCAGGTGCCAGAAGGCGATGCCGCCGAGCAGCACCACGATGAGGAAGAACATCACCGTGGCGACCGGGCGGCGCACCGCGACCGCGGCCAGGCTCATCGCGCCGCTCCCGGTGCCGCCGCGGCGCCCTCGCCGGATGCGGTCTCCGCCGCCGCGCCGCGCGGCGCCGGCGCCGCCACGGCGATGGCGGCGCCGTCCTCGAGCGCCTCGTGGCCGAGGGTGATCACCCGGTCGCCGGCGGCGAGCTGCCCGGAGACCGCCAGCCGGCGGCCGCCGCCGCCGGCCTCGGTGGAGCGGCCGAGGACGGTCACCGGCCGCTTGCGCGCCACCGCCGGCACCGGGGCGCCTGCCGCCGCACCGCCGGCGGCGCCCTTCTCCTCGACCACGAAGACCCAGCTCCGGCCGTCGTCCTCGACCACCGCCTCCGCGGGCACCAGCAGCGCCTCGTCGCTGCGGTCGAGCGCGATCGTCACCTGCGCGAACATCCCCGGCTTGAGCCGCCCGTCGGGGTCGTCCACCACGACCTGCGCCTCGGTGGTGTTCGACTGCGGGTCGAAGACGTCGGACATGCGGGCGACCCGGGCGGGGAAGCGCTCGCCGGGCAGCGAGGGGACGGTGACGGTGGCGGCCTGGCCCACCTCCACCCGCGCCGCCTGGCGCTCGGGGAGGTCGACGCGGGTCTTGATCCGCGACAGGTCGGCGACCTGGAAGACCGGGGAGTTCTGCGCCGCGAAGGCGCCGACGTCGAGATAGCGACGGCCGACGACGCCGTCGAACGGCGCCACCACCAGGGTCTGGTCGAGCTCGACGCCGGCGGCGGAGAGGGCGGCGCGCGCCTGGGCCACCTGGGCCTGGGCGAGCTGGACCTGGGCCGCGGCGCCGGCGAGCTCCGCCTGGGCGGCGTCCTGCTGCTGGCTGGAGACCAGCGCCTCGTCGAACAGGGCGGCGGTACGGCGGGCGGTGGCGGCGGCGATCTCGGCGGCCGAGCGGCGCTGCGCCAGGGTCGCCTCGGCGGCCTCGAGGTTCGCCTGCGCCTGGGCGACGCGCTGGCGCTCCTCGGCCGGCTCGATCCGGGCCAGGACCTGCCCCTTGCGCACCCGGTCGCCGACGTCCGCGGCCAGCGACACCACCGGGCCGGAGCTGCGCACCACCAGGTCGGCCGCAGCGCGCGCCTCCAGGGTGCCCACCAGCTCGACCCGCTCGACGAACGGCCCGCGCTCGGCCGCCGCCGCGGCGACCACGGCGGGGGGACGGGCGCCTCCGGCCTCCGGCGGCACGGCCGCCGTCTCGCCGTCGCCGCGGCGGCTGAAGAAGGCCAGCGACAGCAGCGCCAGGACGGCGAGGAGGGCGGCGGCGTAGGTCTGCGGGCGGCTCATCGTTCGAGGTCTCCAGGGGAGCCCGGCGCCGGGCGGGTACGAGGTGGCGCGCCGGGGGGACATCCTATCGCCCGGCCAGGGCTGCGGCGACGATCCGTCGAAGCAAACAGACGCGGCGGGGCGCAAAGTCCCGCCGTCCGGCGCGGCCGGCCGCGCCTCAGCCGCCGGCGAGGCGCCGGAAGGGGGCCTCGAGCTGCGCGGGGATCCGGCAGGGGCGGCGGCTGGCGCGGTCCACCCAGACGTGCTCGGTGGCGCCGCGCGCCAGGGTCTCGCCGTCGCGGGTCACCCGGTAGGCGAAGCGCAGCCCGCGGCTGCCCAGCCGCTCGAGCGCACAGGCGACGTCGACCCGCTCCCCGTAGCGGGCGCCGCGCCGGTAGCTCACCTCGACCGCGGTGACCATCAGGTAGAACCCCAGCTCCTCGATCTCGGCGTAGTGCCAGCCGCTCTCGGCGCACAGGGCGGTGCGCGCCATCTCGAACCACACCACGTAGTTGGCGTGGTGGACCACGCCCATCTGGTCGGTCTCGGCGTAGCGCACCTCGACCTCGATCACCCGCTCGACCGGACCGCCTTCCGCCGCCGTGCCCATCGCACCTCCTCCGCGGGAGTCTACCCGCCCCGGAGGCGCTTCCGGCGGCGGGACCGCGTGCTAGACTGCCGCCTCCGTGGGCGGCCCCCGCCGCCCGGTCGAGTCGATGCCGCTCTACCCCTACCAGGATCGGGAGCCGCAGCTCGGGGAGCGGGTCTTCGTCGCCCCCGGTGCCTCGGTCGTGGGGGCGGTCGAGCTCGGCGACGACGTCTCGGTGTGGTTCGGCGCCGTCGTGCGCGGCGACGTCAACTGGGTCCGCATCGGGGCGGGCAGCAACCTGCAGGACGGCTCGGTCGTCCACGTCACCCACGAGACGCACCCCACGGTGCTCGGGGCGGGCGTCGTCGTCGGCCACCACGTGGTCCTGCACGGCTGCACGGTCGAGGACGGGGCGCTGATCGGCATCGGCGCACGGGTGCTGGACGGGGCGGTGGTGGAGGCCGGGGCGCAGGTGGGCGCCGGCGCCGTCGTCACCCCGGGGCACCGCATCCCGGCCGGCCACCTGGCGCTGGGCGTGCCGGCGCGGCCGGTGCGCCCGTTGACCGACGGGGAGATCGAGAACATCGGCGCCATCCGCGACCGCTACATCGCCCTGAAGGAACGCTACCGCCTCCAGGTCTGAGACGCCGTCGCGGCGCCCGCCGCCACGAGACCCGCCATGTCGACACCTCGCTCCGTCAAGGGAACCCGCGACCTGCTGCCCCCCGACACCGCCCTGTGGGCGGCGGTCGAGGAGGCGGCGCGCGACGTCTTCGGCCGCTACGGCTACCGGGAGATCCGCACCCCGATCCTCGAGGAGACGGAGCTGTTCGTCCGCGGCGTCGGGGAGTCGACCGACATCGTCGGCAAGGAGATGTACACCTTCCCCGACAAGAAGGGGCGCAGCGTCACCCTGCGCCCGGAGTCGACGGCGTCGGTGGCGCGGGCCTACATCGAGCACGGCATGGCGAGCTGGCCGTCGCCGGTGAAGCTCTTCTACGTCGGGCCGCAGTTCCGCTACGAGCGGCCGCAGGCCGGGCGCTACCGGCAGTTCCATCAGATCGGCGCCGAGCTGCTCGGCGACCCGGGCCCCTGGTCCGACGCCGAGCTGCTGCTGATGCTGGTGCGCTTCCTGCGCGAGCTGCGCTTCTCGGGCCTGACGGTGCTGCTCAACACCCTCGGCGACGAGCCCTCGCGGGCCGCCTACCGGGAGGCGCTGCGGCGCTTCCTCGAGCCGCACCGCGACCGCCTCGGGGAGGACAGCCTGCGGCGCCTCGGGACCAACCCGCTGCGCATCCTCGACACCAAGGTCCCGGCCGAGCGCGAGCTGCTCGCCGGCGCGCCGGAGCTCGCCGCCCACCTCAACGAGGAGAGCCGCGCCCACTTCGACGCGGTGCGGCGGGTGCTCGACCGCTTCGAGGTCGACTACCGGGTGGATCCGCGCCTGGTGCGCGGCCTCGACTACTACACCCGCACCGTCTTCGAGATCACCGCCGAGGGTCTGGGCGCCCAGGACGCCATCGTCGGGGGCGGCCGCTACGACCGCCTGATCGCCGACCTCGGCGGTCCCGAGGTGCCGGGGATCGGCTTCGCCATCGGCGAGGACCGGCTGATCGACGTGCTGCCGGAGTCGTTCCGCGCCCGTGCCGAGGAGGGCCGCCGGGTGTTCGTGCTGCCGGTGGGGGAGGTGGGGAGCGACGAGGCGCTGGCCCTGGCCGAGGAGCTGCGCGGCGCCGGCTATCCGGCCGCCGCCGAGCTCACCGCGCGCTCCCTGCGCGCCGGCATGAAGCGGGCCGACCGGCTGGGGGCGCGCTGGGTGGCGATCCTCGGCGACGAGGAGCTGGCCGCCGGCGAGGTGACGGTGCGCGACCTGGCGAGCGGCGAGCAGGAGCGCGTGCCGCGCTCCGAGGTGGTGATCCGTCTGGAGTCGATCGGCGCCCTGGCGGCGGAGGAGGCACGGTGAGCGCAGCGGGAGGAGTGGCCGGCGGCGGCCGGGAGGCGCTGCCGCGCAGCGGCGCCGGCAGCCTGCGGGCGGGCGACGTGGGGCGCCGCGTGCGGCTGGCGGCGTGGGTGCAGCGGCGCCGCGACCTCGGGGGGCTCCTGTTCCTCGACCTGCGCGACCGCAGCGGCGTCGTGCAGGTGGTGGTGCGGCCGGAGGAGGATCCGGAGGTGGCGGCGGCGCTCGAGCCGGTGCGCGCCGAGTGGGTGGTGGAGGTCGAGGGCGAGGTGGCCCCGCGCGAGGCGGGCAACGTCAACCCCGACATGCCCACCGGCGAGGTGGAGGTGATCGGGCGCGCCGCCCGCGTGCTCAACCGCGCCGAGCCGGTGCCCTTCGCCGTCGCCGGCGAGACCGACGCCAGCGAGGAGACGCGGCTGACCTACCGCTTCCTCGACCTGCGCCGGCCCGGAGCTGCAGCGCAACTTCCTGCTCCGCGACCGGGTGACCCTGGCGATCCGCAACTACTTCCACGAGCAGGGCTTCGTCGACGTCGAGACGCCGATCCTGACCCTGTCGACGCCGGAGGGCGCGCGCGACTACCTGGTGCCCTCGCGGGTCCAGCGCGGCACCTTCTACGCCCTGCCGCAGTCGCCGCAGCTCTTCAAGCAGCTCCTGATGGTGTCCGGCTTCGAGCGCTACGTGCAGATCGCCCGCTGCTTCCGCGACGAGGACCTGCGCGCCGACCGCCAGCCGGAGTTCACCCAGGTCGACGTGGAGATGTCGTTCCCCAGCGAGGAGGACGTCTTCGCGGTGATCGAGGGCCTGTTCCGGCGCATCTTCCCGCTGGTGGGCATCGAGCCGCCCGATCCGTTCCCGCGCCTCACCTGGGCCGACGCCATGCTGCGCTACGGCAGCGACCGCCCCGACCTGCGCTTCGGTCTCCAGATCGCCGATCTGTCCGAGCGCCTGGGCGGCAGCGGCTTCCGCGGCTTCGCACAGGCGGTGGCCGACGGCGGCGTGGTGCGCGGCTTCGCCCTGCCCGCCGCCACCGGGGCCGGGGCGGCGAGCCGCCGGCAGGTCGACGGCTGGGCGGAGCTGGCCCGCCGCCACGGCGCCGCCGGGGTGCTCACCCTGCGCCGCACCGACGGCGGGGTCGCCTTCCAGGTCAAGAACGCCCTCACCGACGCCGAGGCGGAGGGCGCGGCCGAGGCGCTGGGGCTCGAGGAGGGCGGGCTGGCGCTGCTCGCCGCCGGGCCGGCCGCCACCACCGCCGCGGCGCTCGGCGCCCTGCGGCTGGAGCTGGCGCGGACCTACGGGCAGATCCCCGAGGGCTCGCACGCGTTCTGCTGGGTCACCGAGTTTCCGCTCTTCGAGTGGGACGAGGGCGCCGGCCGCTGGTTCTCGGTCAACCACCCGTTCACCGCTCCCGACCCGCGTGACCTCGACCGTCTCGACGAAGCTCCCGGCGAGGTGCGGGCCCGCGCCTACGACGTGGTGATGGACGGGCTCGAGCTCGGCGGCGGCTCGATCCGCATCCACGACGCGGCGCTGCAGGAGCGCGTCTTCCGGCGCCTCGGCATCGGCGCCGAGGAGGCCCGCCGGCGCTTCGGGTTCCTGCTCGAGGCGCTGTCGTACGGCGCCCCGCCCCACGGCGGAATCGCGCTCGGTCTCGACCGCATGGTGATGCTGATGGCGGGGGCGGGGTCGCTGCGCGACGTCATCGCCTTCCCCAAGACCACCCGGGCCAGCGACCTGATGACCGGCGCCCCGTCGGCGGTCGACCCGGCCCAGCTCCGCGACCTGCACCTGCGGCTGGCGCAGGGCGGCGACGGCGACGGCGACGGCGGGAGCTGAGCCGGGACCCGCCGGGCCGCGCCGATGACCGCCGCGCCCCTCCACGCACTGACCCTGCGCCACCCGGGCGGCGCCACGCCGATCCTGGTGGGCCCGGGGGCGCTCGCCGCCGCGGCGCCGCGGCTGGCCCCCTGGATGGCGGGCCGCACGCTGCTGGTCGTGTCGACCCCCCGGGTGCTGGCGCTGCACGGCGCCCGGCTCGGAGCGCTCACCGCCGCGGCCGCCCGCCGCGTCGATCTCGAGGTCCCCGAAGGCGAGGCGGCGAAGTCGGTCGCCGAGGCGGGGAGGCTGTGGGAGCGCATGCTGGCCGCCGGCGGCAAGCGCGACTCCCGGGTGCTCGCCTTCGGCGGCGGCAGCGTCGGCGACCTGGCCGGCTTCGCGGCCGGCTGCTTCCTGCGCGGCGTGGAGGTGGCGCAGGTGCCGACCACGCTGCTCGCCCAGGTCGACGCCGCGATCGGCGGCAAGACCGCGGTCGACCTGCCGGCGGCGAAGAACGCCGTCGGCCTGTTCCACCACCCGGCCGCGGTGGTGGCGGACACGGCGCTGCTCGCCACCCTGCCGCCGGCGGAGCTGCGGTCGGGGCTGGTCGAGTCGATCAAGATGGCGCTGGTGCTCGACGCCGAGCTGCTGGCCCGCATCGAGCGCCAGCTGCCGGCGCTGCTGGCCGGCGACGGCGCGGCGCTGGCGCCGGTGGTGGCGGCCTCGGCGGCCGCCAAGGCGGCGGTGGTCGAGCGCGATCCCGCCGAGGCGGGCGAGCGGCGGGTCCTCAACCTCGGGCACACCCTGGGGCACGCCCTGGAGTCGGCGCTCGCGGACCGCGGGCTGCGCCACGGCGAGGCGGTGGCCTACGGGCTGCTCTTCGCCCTGCGCCTGGCGGAGCGGCGCGGCCTCGCCGCCGGCGACCCGGAGCTCTTCACGCGCGTGCGGGCACTGCTGGCGCGCCTCGAGCTGCCCGCGATCGATCCCGAGGCGGTCACCCCGTCCGACCTCGCGGCCCGCCTCGGGCGGGACAAGAAGGCGCGCGAGAGCGGCCTGGTGTGGGTGCTTCCGGAGGCGGTGGGGCCGGGCCGCGCGGTGGCCCGGATGGTCGCCGGCGTCGGCGCCGACGAGGTGGCCGGCGAGCTGGCACCCTTCCTCGCCGCCCCCTTCGCCGCGCCGGCCGCCGGGTGAGCCGGGGGCTCCGGCACGCCCGGCTGGTATACTCGGCCTCCACAAGACGCCCGCCGCCGTGGCGGCCGCCGGCCGCCGGACGGGAGCTCGCGTGCGATGAAGCCCTCCCCTCGCCGCCCCCTGCGCCTCAAGCTCCGACACCTGCTGTTCCTCGCGCTGGTGCTGTCGGGCATCATCCCGCTGGCGGTGTCGAGCTTCCTGCTGGTGCACCAGAACCGCGAAGTGCTGGAGAACCAGGAGCGGCAGCTCCTGGTGACCGAGGCCAACACCCTGTCGCAGGAGGTCAGCGGCTACCTCGCCAGCCTGCGCAAGCAGCTCGCCCAGGTGGGCTACGGGATCCTCACCGGCTCCGGCGAGGGGGACGTCGAGGAGCGGCTGGGCCAACCCTGGGTCCGCGACTATCTCTCCTCGGTGAACCTGGAGAACCCGGGCGACTTCGTGGCGCTGCGGGTGCTCGATGCCTCCGGCCAGGGGGTGGCCAGCGAGCGGCCGCTGCCCGAGCCGGCGCAGGCCGCGCTGCGGCGGGCCTTCGACCGCGCCCGCGGCAGCGGCCGGCCGGCCTACGAGCTGGCGGTCACCTCGGAGGAGGATCCGCTGGCGGCGGTGGCGGTGCCGGTGGCGCGGGGCTTCGGCGCCGTGCCGCGCGAGCCCGCCCAGCCCGAGGTGGTGGTCGAGGCGGTCGTCCCCCTCCACGTGCTCGGCTCGGTGTTCCAGCGCGATGACGACGGCCGCGAGGTCGGCGCCGCGCTGATCGACGCCAAGGGCCGCATCCTGTGGTCGGCGGGCATCGCGCTGGAGCAGCGCGCCAACCTGAGCAACTCCTACCCGGTGCGGCTCTTCGTCACGCGACCGCTGTCGGCGCTGGGGCAGTACGAGTTCCCGGTGGCCGGCACCACCCGCGAGATGATCGTCCAGATCTCGCCGATCTCGGAGACCGGCTGGGGCCTGGTGGCCCAGAAGCCGCTCTCCACCGCCTTCCGGGTGGTCGACCAGGTGGTCCGCAACACCCTGTGGTCGACGGTCCTGCTGGTCCTTCTGGCGCTGTTCTTCGCCGTGTTCACCGCGCGGCGCGTCTCCGAGCCGGTGCAGCGCCTCGCCGAGAGCACGCACCAGATCGCCGCCGGCAACTTCGGCGAGCGCATCGAGGTGGCCGCTCTGACCGCCGAGTTCGTGGACCTGGCGGCGGACTTCAACCGCATGGGCGGCCACGTCGAACGCTACGTCGACGAGCTCAAGCGCGCCGCCGCGGCCAACCGCGAGCTGTTCATCGGCTCGCTGCGCTCGTTCGCCGCCGCCATCGACGCCAAGGACCCGTACACGCGCGGCCACTCCGAGCGGGTCGCGGCGCTGGCGCGGACCATCGGGCGCCACCTCAACCTCGGCGAGGAGGTGCAGCACCGGGTGTGGATCGCCGCCCTGCTGCACGACGTCGGCAAGATCGGGGTCGAGGACCGGATCCTCCAGAAGGGCGGCGAGCTGGCCACCGAGGAGTTCGAGCAGATGAAGGCCCACACCGTGATCGGCGCCGAGATCCTCGCCCCGATCGAGCAGCTCCGGGAGATGATCCCGGCGGTGCGCTGGCACCACGAGAACTGGAACGGCCGCGGTTACCCGGACGGGCTGCAGGGGGAGCGGATCCCCCTGTTGGCGCGGATCGTGGCCGTCGCCGACACGGTCGACGCCGTGACCACCGACCGGCCCTACCAGCGCGCCTACTCGCTGGAGGAGGCGGTGGCGACGGTGCGCCGGCTGGCCGGCACCCGCTTCGACGCCAAGGTGGTGACCGCCTTCCTGCGCGCCTACGAGCGCGGCGAGGTGAAGGTGGCGCCGCTGCGGCCGCGCCCCGTGCGCCGGGCGGGCGGGGAGGCCGCGCCCTCGGCGCGCGCCGAGACCGGGACCTGACGCCGCCCGATGCCCTACCACTACATCCTGGGGAACCTCCTCGCCGCCAACGACGGGGCCAGCGGAGTGCTGTTCCTCGACGACACCGGCGAGACGATCGACTTCGTCTGCGCCGAGCCCTCCCCGGAGGAGCTCCGGGTCCTCGGCGCCTACCTGGGGATCTACCTGCGGCAGGTGGAGCGCCTCGCCGAGGAGGGGGACCTCGGCACGCCGCGCCTGATCCACCTGGCGCGCGGCGCCTGGCACGTCTACACGGTGCCGCTCCCCGACGGCTACCACGTGGCGCTCGTGCAGCGCCACCCCGCCCTGGTGGCCCGCGCCCGGCGCAGCCTGGAGGTGGCCGCCGAGCAGCTCCGCGACCTGGTCTTCGACGGCGGCTGACGGCGCCGCGCCGCCCCTGCCCGGCGGCGTCCCGGCGCCCGTCCCGGCCCCCGGAGGACCCGGGGCGCTCCGCTATCATCCCGGCATGAACGACGAGAACCCACGCGAGCCCGACGTCCTCGAGCTGGCGCCGGAGCGCCGCCTCCCCGAGGAGGAGGAGAAGAAGGGCTTCTGGGGCAAGCTGCGGCGCGGGCTCACCATGACCCACACCGAGCTCCTCGAGAAGATGAGCGCCGCGATGGAGGGGCGCGCCACCGTCGACGAGGAGACGCTGGAGTTCCTCGAGGAGGTGCTGATCGGCTCCGACCTCGGCGTCGAGACGTCCCTGGAGCTGGTCGAGCAGCTCCGCGCCGACGTCCGGCCCAACGAGGCGATGGACATCTTCCGCCTGCGCCAGCGGCTGGTCGACGAGATGTCGGTCCTGCTGCTCGACGCGCCGCGCCCGCCGCAGTGGCGCGAGACGCCGGGCGGACCGCCGCGGATCACCCTGGTGGTGGGGGTCAACGGCGTCGGCAAGACCACCTCGGTGGCGAAGCTGGCCCGGCGGGCGCAGGGGCGCGGCGAGCGGGTGCTGATCGCCGCCGCCGACACCTTCCGTGCCGCCGCCATCGAGCAGCTCGAGCTCTGGGGACGGCGCCTCGGCGTCGACGTCATCCGCTCGCGCCCGGGCGGCGACCCCGCCGCGGTGGTCTTCGACGCCCTGCAGGCGGCGCGGGCGCGGCGCGCCGACGAGGTGCTGGTGGACACCGCCGGGCGCCTCCACACCAAGGAGCACCTGATGGGGGAGCTCGGCAAGATCGGCCGGGTGATCGACCGCGAGGCGGGCGACTGGCAGCGCCGCACCCTGCTGGTCCTCGACGCCACCACCGGCCAGAACGCGATCAGCCAGGCGCGCACCTTCACCCAGGTGGTGCCGGTGGACGGGGTCCTGCTGGCCAAGCTCGACGGCACGGCGAAGGGCGGCATGGCGGTGGCGGTGGCGCGGGAGCTGCGGTTGCCGGTGGTGTACCTGGGGGTCGGGGAGAAGGCCGAGGACCTGGTGGAGTTCCGGCCGCGGGAGTTCGCGTCGGCGTTGCTCGGATGAGGGCGCGGGGTCGCGGGGGGCCCGCGGCGGGTCGCGGCGGGGAGGAGGCGGGACCGGAGGTGGGGGGGATCGCGGGGCGGCCTCCCCGGGGGCCGGCGCCGCTTCGGTGGTGGATGGGGGTGTCGCGGCGCCTGCGCGGCGGCCGCGCGCGGTCGGCGGTGGTGGTTCGGGGGCGGTGCGCTGGCGCGGCCGCCGAGCCCCCCGGGGAGGCCGCCCCGCGATCCCGGTCCCGGCGGTGGGGCCTCCTCCCGGCGCCGCTGCCGCCGCTCCGGCGGGGGTGGGCGGGCCGGCGGTCCGCGGCCGGAGGGGGGAGTGGGGGATGAACGGAAGGCTGTGGTGGACGAGGGGTGGTGAGGCCTGCGTCTCCGGGGTGGTGGGCCGGGGCGGTGGGGTGTGGGGGTCGCCGCGCTGCGCGCGGCCTCCCGTGGCCGGTGGGGATCGCGCGCGGCGGGCGGCGGTACCAAGGCTCTGGTGACCAGGGACCGGCCGCTGGTGGCGGCCGCCGAGCCCCCCGGGGGGCCGTCCCCGCGACCCCGGCACGGGCGGTGGGGCCTCCTCCCGGCGCCGCTGCCGCCGCTCCGGCGGGGGTCGGCGGGCCGGCGGTCCGCGGGCGGAGGGGGGAGTGGGGGATGAACGGAAGGCTGTGGTGGACGAGGGGAGGTGCGACCGGCGTCTACGAGGTGGTGGGCCGGGGCGGTGGGGTGTGGGGGTCGCCGCGCTGCGCGCGGCCCCCGGTGGCCGGTGGGGATCGCGCGACGAGGCAGACGCAAGAGATGACGGTGCCGACGGGGACCTGCACATGAGCGCAGCGGAGCGCTGGGAGCCGTTCGTGCGGCGGGCGCTGCGGCTCGCCGCCCGGGGGCGCTACCGGGTGGCGCCCAATCCCATGGTGGGGGCGGTCGTGGTGCGGGACGGTGAGGTGGTGGGCGAGGGGTGGCACGCGGCGCTGGGGGAGCCGCACGCGGAGGCGGTGGCGCTGGCGGCCGCGGGGGAGAGGGCGCGGGGGGCGACGCTGTGCGTGACCCTCGAGCCGTGCGACCACCACGGCCGCACGCCGCCCTGCACGGAAGCGATCCTCGCCGCCGGGGTGGGGCGGCTGGTGGTCTGCCACGGGGATCCCAACCCGGCGCTGCCCGGCGGCGGCTGCCGGCGGCTGCGGGAGGCCGGCGTCGAGGTGCTGTCCGGGGTGCTGGCGGAGGAGGCGGCGCGGCTCAACCTGCGGTACCTGGTGCCAGCGGTCCTGGGACGGCCGGCGGTGACGCTGAAGTGGGCGATGAGCCTGGACGGGCGGATCGCCACCGCGGCGGGCGAGAGCCAGTGGATCTCCGGCGAGCCGGCGCGGCGCTGGGCGCTGGCCCTGCGCGAGGAGCACGATGCCGTCGCGGTGGGCAGCGGCACCGCGCTGGCCGACGATCCCCGGCTCGACCGGCGTCTGGGGCGGGCGGTGGGACCGATCCTGCGGGTAGTCCTCGACCGCCGGCTGCGCCTGTCGCCGGCGGCCCGGATGCTGGCCGTCGACGGCCCGGTGCTGGTGTACACTGCCGCCGGTCCGGAGGCGGGGCGGCGGCGGGCTCTGGAAGCCCGCGGCGCCGAGGTCGTCGAGCTGGCCACGGTCGAGCCCGCGGTCGTCCTCGCCGACCTCCACCGCCGGGGAGTCGGCAGCCTGCTGGTCGAGGGCGGCGCGGCGGTGGCCGGGGCGTTCGCGGCGAGCGGCCTCTTCGACCGGGTCGCCGCGGCGGTGGCGCCACTGTTGATCGGGGGCGACACCGCTCCGGGCCCGCTGGGCGGCGCCGGCGCCGCGAGCCTGGCGGCGGCGCCACGGCTCGAGGGGCTGCGCGTGCGGCGCCGCGGCGCCGACCTTCTGCTCGATGGACTGAGACGGGGATGTTCACGGGAATTGTCGTCGAGCGCGGGCGCCTGCTGAGCGCCCCGGCGCCGTCAGGCCGGGGCGGCGTCGAGCTGGAGATCGCCCACAGCGCGGGTCTCGCCGAGCGCCTCGAGGTGGGCGCCAGCCTGGCGGTGTCCGGCGTCTGCCTCACCCTCACCGAGCTCCACGGCGGCGAGCGTGCCCGCTCCCGGGTCGAGCTCTCGCCCGAGACCCTGGCCCGCACCACGCTGGGCCGCCTCGCGGCCGGCGACGAGGTCAACCTCGAGCCGGCCCTGCGGGTCGGCGATCCCCTCGGCGGCCACTGGGTCCAGGGCCACGTCGACGGCGTCGTCGAGATCCTCGGGCGGGACGACCTCGTCGACCACAGCGTCTTCACCTTCGAGCTGCCGGAGGCTTTCGCCCACTACCTGGTGGAGAAGGGCTCGGTGGCCCTGGACGGCGTCAGCCTGACGGTGGCCCGTCGCCTCGAGGACCGCTTCACCGTGGCGCTCATCCCCCACACCCTGGAGGTCACCACCCTCGGCGGCCGCCGTCCCGGCGAGTGGCTGAACCTGGAGGTCGACGTGCTGGCGAAGTACGTCGAGCAGCTCCTCGTCCGCCGCGGGGACGCCGCCCCGTGACCCCGCCGTCCCCGGGCGCCGTCTCCCCGCCCCGCGCCGCGACGCGGGTGGCGGAGCCGGCCGGCTTCTGGATCCGCTACACCCCGCGCGGTTGGCCGGCGCCCGACCGTCCATGGCTCGACCTCGGGCGCGGCACCCTGGGGGCGGCGAGCGGCGGCGCCGGAGCGCTGCCGGAGCCGGCCGGCGCGCCGTTCGACGACGTCCTGTGGCTCCCCCCGGTGCCCGACGAGCTGGCCGGCGAGCGCGACCGGCTGGCCGCGGGCCACCTCGCCGCCGGCACCCCGGTCCTCGTCGGCCTCGTGGCGGGGCAGGCGGCGGCGGTGCCGGGTGCGGTCCCGCTGGTCGACCCGCTGGCGGCGTTGCTCGCCGAAGACGCGGCCGTCCTCGCCGAGGTGCCCGCCGGCGCGGCCGTCGCCTGGCCCCTCGTCGCCGGCCTCACCGACCGCCCCGAGCTGGTGGCCGCAGGCCTGGAGCACCTCGCCGCCGCCGGGGCCGGGGCGGTGCAGGCGACGGTGCCGCGGCTGGAGGCCGCCGCCCGCCGCCGCCTCGCCGACCACGCCGGCGATCCCGAGGCGTTCGACCGCCTGTTCCACGGGCCCGAGCCGGACGAGCGGGCCTTCGCCCGCGCCGCCGCCCGCCAGGGCTTCGACGTCTTCCTGGCCCGCCCGCTGCCGCGCGCCCCCCTGGGCGGTGCCGGCAACCGGCGGCTGGCCGAGGTGCTCTACCTGGCGGCCGAGCTGTGGCTGCGGCTGGGGCGGTCGCCGGAGGCGGGGCAGGCGCTGTTCCGTGCCGCCCGCTGGGTCGACGAGAGCGGCTACGATCTGGAGGCGCTGGCGCGCGAGGGCAACCTCGGCGTGGTGGCGGCGATCGACGCGAGGAGCCGCGAGCTGCTCGAGGCAACGGTGGCGTCGGGCGGCGAGCCGGAGCTGCTCGCGGCGCTCCGGCGCGCCTACACCGGGGACGAGGAGATCGGATGAACAGAGGGATCGTGGTCGGGTTTCTGGCCCTGCTGGCGGTGGCGCCGGCGGCGCGCGGCTGGGAGGTGCGGCGCGACGCGTCGAAGGAGGACTTCTCGGCCTTCCACCGGCGGTTCGCCACCGCCGTCTACCACTACCCGCGGCACGGCGCCTCGTCGCTGGGCCTGGTGGGCTTCGACGTCTACGCCGACGCCGCGGCCGACCAGGGCTTCGACGGCGCCAACTTCTACGACGGCGCCGTCTCGGGCGACCTCACCGGCGGCTGGCTGACCGTGGCGCGGGTCGGCGCGCGCAAGGGCCTGCCGGGCGGCATCGACCTCGGCGCCGCCTACGTCAAGGTGCTCGACAGCGGCCTCGAGCTGGTCTCGGCCGACCTGCAGTGGTCGGTGATCGACGGCGGGCTGGTCTCGCCCGCCCTCGCGGTGCGGCTGACGGGCACGCGGACGCTCAACGCCGACGCCTACGACCTCGACGAGTACGGGGCGGAGGTGCTGGTCAGCAAGGGCTTCGCCGTCGTCACGCCCTATGCCGGCGCCGGCCTCGTCTACAGCAAGGGCACCCTCGACCGCGGCGACGGCACCGAGCTCTCCACCGACGACACCCGCCCGGTGGTCTACGCCGGCGCGACGCTCAACCTGCTGCTGCCCAAGATCACCTTCGAGGTGGAGCGCGGCGTGGCGACCCAGGCGGCCCTGCGCATCGCCATCGGATTCTGACCGGCCGGAGGAACCCGCCCATGCCCGACCGACCCATCGACCTGCGCTCGGACACCGTCACCCGCCCCGACGCCGAGATGCGGCGCGCCATGGCCGCGGCCGAGGTGGGCGACGACGTCTACGGCGAGGACCCCACCGTGGCGCGGCTCCAGGAGGAGGCGGCGGCCGCGGTGGGCCACGAGGCGGCGCTGTTCATGCCCTCGGGCACGATGGGCAACCAGGTGGCGCTGCACCTGCACGGCCGCCGCGCCGGCACCGGCGCCGACGTCGTCTGCGACGAGCGCAGTCACGTGGTGCTCTACGAGATGGGCGCCATGGCGGCGCTCTCGGGCCTGCTGCCGCGGACGGTGGCGGGGGAGCGCGGCCGCCTCGACCCCGCCGCCGTCGAGCGCGCCATCGCCCCGGACGTCGGCTACGTCGCCCGCACCGCCGCCATCGTCCTCGAGAACACCCACAACATGGCCGGCGGCACCGTCACTCGCCCCGCGGGCGCCGCCGCCGTCCAGGCCGTCGCCCGCCGCCACGGCCTCCCCGTCCACCTCGACGGCGCCCGCATCTTCAACGCCGCCACCGCCCTCGGCGTCGCGGTCCCCGACCTGGCCCGCGGCTTCGACTCCGTCATGTTCTCCCTGTCCAAGGGCCTCGGCGCCCCCGTCGGCTCCATGCTCTGCGGCCCCGCCGACTTCATCCGCGAGGCCCGCCGCGTCCGCAAGATGCTCGGCGGCGGCATGCGCCAGGTCGGCATCCTCGCCGCCGCCGGCCGCATCGCCCTCGAAAAAGGCCCCACCCACCTCCCCACCGACCACGCCAACGCCCGCCACCTCGCCGCGGAGCTCGCCCGGATCCCCGGCCTCGAGGTGGACCCCGACACGGTGGAGACCAACATCGTCATCTTCACCGTGACGGTGGAGGTCTTCGGCGGCAAGGTGCCCGAGGAGGGGCCGGCCCTGGCCCTGGTGAAGCGAGCGGCGGAGAAGGGCGTGCTGGCGGTCCCGGTGGGCCACGACCGGGTGCGGCTGGTCACCCACCGCGACGTGAGCCGGGAGCAGGTGGACCAGGCGCTGGACCACCTCCGAGCGCTGGCGGCCTAGGCTCGTCCCGTCGTCCCCGGCAGTGACCAGGCGTGCCGCCGGTTCTCCTCTGCCACGCCCGATCCGGCGCACTGTCGCCCCGACGGTCCTGGCCCGGCACTTCCCGTCTGCGGACTCCGGGCCGGTCCGGTCGCCCCGTTCGGCGCCCCGATAGCCACCGTCCCCTCACCGCCGGTCGCCCGCGCGAAGTCCCTCATCGCACCCGTCCGAAAGCGTCAGGGCGGTCCGGGGCGGCGGCCAGCGGGCGGGGGAGTCGGAGGGCGCCTCCGGAGGCTCTCCGCCGGAGGAGTCGCCCTCCGAGCTCCCCCAGCACAGCGGCCCCCGGACCGCCCGCCCAGGGTAGGCAATCGCTGGTGCCTCTACCCTCAGAGGTTCGCCTGGTAGCGCCCCTCCGGTCCCCGGCCGGCACTCTCCGTCTGCGGACTCCGGGCCGGTCCGGTCGCCCCGTTCGGCGCCCCGATAGCCACCGTCCGCTCACCGCCGGTCGCCCGTGCGAAGTCCCTCGTCGCACCCGGTCCGAAAGCGTCAGGACGGTCCGGGGCGGCGGCGAGCGGGCGGGGGAGTCGGAGGGCGCCTCCGGAGGCTCTCCCGCGCCGGAGGAGTCGCCGTCCGACCTCCCCCAGCACAGCCGCCCCCGGACCGCCCGCCCACGGTACGCAATCGCTGGTGCCTTCGCCACCAGCGGCTCGCCTGGAGCGGCCTCCGGTCCCCATCCAGCACTCTCCGTCTGCGGACTCCGAGCCGCGTCGGTCGTCCCCTTCGGTGCCCCGACAGCCACCGTCCGCCCACCACCGGTCGCCTGCGCGAAGTTCCTCATCGCACCCGGTCCGCCAGTGTCAGGGCGGTCCGGGGAGGCGGCGAGCGGGCGGGGGAGGTCGGACGGCGCCTCCGGAGGCTCTCCCGCGCCGGAGGAGTCGCCGTCCGACCTCCCCCAGCACAGCCGCCCCCGGCCCGCCCGCCCACGGTACGCAATCGCCGGTTCCTCGACCCTCAGAGGTTCGCCTGGAGCGCCCCTCCGGTCACCATCCAGCACTCTCCGTCTGCGGACTCCGAGCCGCGTCGGTCGTCCCCTTCGGTGCCCCGATAGCCACCGTCCGCCCACCACCGGTCGCCCGTGCGAAGTTCCTCATCGCACCCGGTCCGCCAGTGTCAGGGCGGTCCGGGGCGGCGGCGAGCGGGCGGGGGAGTCGGACGGCGCCTCCGGAGGCTCTCCCGCGCCGGAGGAGTCGCCGTCCGACCTTCCCCAGCACAGCCGCCCCCGGCCCGCCCGCCCACGGCGCGCGATCGCGGGGTTCCCCCCCGTCCGACAGCAGACCACCGGCGGCCCGGTCTCGCCACCACCCGCCGCAGCCGCCCGGTCCGCGCTCGCGCCCCTAGTGCGGCGCCGAGGGCATCCGCGCCACCAGGTCGATCTCGACGGCGGCGCCCTTGGGGAGCGCCGCCACCTGGACGGTGGAGCGGGCCGGGCGGTGGTCGCCCATCGCCTCGCCGTAGAGCTCGTTCAGGCGCGGGAAATTCGCCAGGTCGGTGACGTAGATCGTCGCCTTCACCACGTCGCGGAACTTCGCGCCCGCGCTGGCGAGGACCGCGCTCAGATTCTCCAGGACGCGGCGCGCCTCGGCCTCGAAGCCGCCGGGGACGAGCTCCCCGGTGGTGGGGTCGAGGGCGATCTGGCCCGACGTGTACAGCCAGCCGTGGGACTCCACGGCCTGCGAATACGGGCCGATCGCGGCGGGGGCGCCGTCGGTGCGGTAAGACCTCATGGGCTGTCTCCTCCTTCTGCGTCCTCGCCGTCGCTCTCGAGGACCCCGATGTACGTGAGATTGCGGTACAGACCGTCGTGATCCAGGCCGTAGCCGACCACGAAGACGTCGTCGATGGCGAAGCCGAGATAATCGATCGGCACCTCGACCCGCCGGGCGCTCGCCTTGTCGAGCAGCGAACAGAGCTTGACGCTGCGGGCGCCGCGGAAGCGCAGCAGGTCGAGGATCGTGCGCAGCGTGTAGCCGGTGTCCACGATGTCCTCGACCAGGAGGACGTCGCGACCCCGGATCGGGATGCCGATGTCCTTGAGGATGCGGACCTCGCCGGCGTAGCGGCCGCCGCGGTAGCTCGACGTCTGGAAGAAGTCCACCACCACCGGCAGGCCCTCGATGCCCTCGAGCAGGTCGACGAGGAAGAACACCGAGCCGGTGAGGACGCCGACGCAGATCAGCGGATCGTCGTCGGCGCGGCCGTTCCCGTAGTCGCGCGCGATGTCGGCGGCGAGCTCCCCGACCCGGCGTTCGAGGTCATCGCGCGGGATCAGGGTCCTGGGTCGTCGCACGTCGTCGCTCCCCCGTGATGCGCCCGCGGGCGCGCGTCGGCTACAATCCGCGGTTGGAATCCGCCTCATGTCCGTCGAGCAGCTCAGCGACCTGCACCGCCGCTACGTCGATCTGTCGCAGCAGTTCCGCGCCGCGTGGGTCTTCCACCAGTTCCTCAAGAGCCGGGCCAAGCTCTCCGGCCAGGAGGAGCCCTCCTCGCCGCTGCTGGCGCGCTTCCAGGATCACTACGGAGAGCTCAAGGACTGCTCCAAGAGCCTCAACGCCACCGAGGTCGACAGCCTGCGCGGCCGCTTCGACGCGCTGGAGCGGGGCATCGGCGAGATCCTCGCGGCGTTGCTGGCGGAGGATAGCAAAGTCCCCCCCGGCGAGCTGCGGCGTTTCTTCCAGAAATACCGGAACTACGAGGCCAAGATCCTCGTCCAGCTCGTCCGCTTCTACCTCTATGCCTGCGGTGAGGACGACTGGAGCGCCGACCGCCGCGACAAGGTCGACTTCCTGGTCACCCACGTCGGCGAGGAAGAGCGCGGCACGCCGGGTTCGACCGGGCGCCCGGCGCAGCAACGGCTGGAGGAGATCCTCGGCGGGTTCTGGTCGCTGGTCGGCGCGCCGGAGCAGCCGGAGGAGAAGGTGGCCGGCCTGCGCCGGGCCGTCGAGGACATCCGCGCCGAGCTCGCCACCGTCGAGAGCCTCGACGACCTCGACCGCCGCGAGTCGCTGGGCGCCTACCGCGACTTCAAGCACAGCCTCGGGATGCTGTTCTTCGAGCCCTCGATCCTGCTCGCCATCGTCGACTGCAACCTCGCCTTCCGCGAGGTGGTGCGCCGGCTCTACGAGCGCGAGGAGCAGCGCATCGTCTCCGAGTACCGGCAGATCTTCGACCTCGAGCGCGGGGTCCACCCCGACGTCGACCTGGACCGCGAGCTGGAGCGCTTCCGCTCCCAGGTGGAGGAGTTCGAGCAGCGGCTACAGCGCGACGACCTGCGCCTCGACGAGTTGGCTCAGCTCCGCGAGCGGGTCCGCGACCTGGTGCCCCGGCTGGGCAGCGCGGCCGCCGCCGAGAGCCTGCTCGGCGACGCGGACGACGAGCCCGACGGCCGCGAGGTCGAGCCGGCGGCCGGGACGCCGGTCCGTGAGCCCGACCGCGACCCGCTGACCGGCGCGTCCTACCGCCGGCTGATCGACGCCCTGGGCAGCGTCAGCCTCGGTTCGCCGGCGCGGGCGGTCGTCCACACCGCCGACCTGTTCCCCTTCCGGCTCGAGGCGCGCGAGGTGGTGGCCTACCGGCGCCTGCTGGAGGCGGGGGCCGCCGCCGCCGGCGAGGCCCGCGCCGAGAACCCCGGGCTCGAGCGCTTCCTGCTCGAGGCGGCGGCGCTGCGGGTCTGCCTGGGCGAGGCGGCGGAGACGGCGCGCTCGCTGCTCGACCAGGGCGACGGCGAGGTCGCCTCCGAGCGCCTGCGGCGCCTCGCCGCCCTGGGCGACGAGTACGTGCGGCGCTTCGAGCACCTGATGGGCGAGGAGCTGCTCGCCGGCCGCCCCGAGGAGGCGCAGGTGCTGGCGCTGCTCCGCGTGCGGTTGGTGCGCGACTGGTCCGACGTGTGGCTGCTGGCCCACGAGGACCTGCGGCGCGCCGACTGAGCGCGCGCTCCCGCCGGTCGCCGCGGCCGGGCCCTCAGGCCAGCGCGGGTTCGGCGAGCAGGGCGGCCAGCAGGCGCTGGACGTCGCGCGCCGCGGCGCGCCCGGCGGCGAGCACGTCGGCGTGGTCGAGGCGCTCGGCCGCCACCCCGGCGGCCGGGTTCGAGACCAGCGAGATCGCCAGGCAGCGCATCCCCATCTGGCGGGCGGCGATCACCTCGAGAACCGTGGACATGCCGGTGACGTGGGCGCCGAGGCCGTGCAGCATGCGCACCTCGGCGGGGGTCTCGTAGCTCGGCCCCGCCACGCCGGCGTAGATCCCCGCGGCGAGCCCGATCCCCAGCTCGGTGGCGCGCTCGCGGGCGAGGCTGCGCAGCTCCGGGTCGTAGGCGTCCACCAGGTCGGGGAAGCGCGGGCCCCAGGCGGGGGGGAGCCGGCCGCGCAGCGGGTTGAGGCCGGTCAGGTTGAGATGGTCCTCCAGCAGCACCAGGTCCCCCGGCTCGAGCTCCGGGTCGATGCCGCCGGCCGCGTTGGTCAGCAACAGCGTGCGGGCGCCGAGCAGCCGGGCGAGGCGTACCGGGAAGACGGTCTCGGCGGCGCTGTACCCCTGGTAGGCGTGCAGGCGCCCGCGCTGGTAGAGGACGGTGCGGTCCGGCCGCGGCGCGAGCAGCTCGACGGCGAGCGGGTGGCCGGCGATGGCGTGGACGGGGAAGGGGAGCAGGTCGGCGAGCGGCACCGGCCCCGCGACCGGCGTCCCCAGGTCGACCGCCAGCCCGGAGCCGGAGACCAGCAGGACGTCGGGACGCGGCCAGCCGCGGGCCTCGTAGCGTTCCACCGCCGCGTGCAGCGGGGTCTCGAGGTCCTCCGTCATCGCGGCGGATGGTACCCCAGCGGCCGCCGCCCGGCCCCGCCCCGCGGCACGGTTCCGGGGGCTTCCGGCGCCGGGGCGGGTGCTATCTTTGCCCTGCGCCGCCGGCGCCGCCGGGCGGCGGTCCCCGGACAGCGCAGAGGAGAACCGAGGTGTCCGAGCTCGAGGAGCAGATCCAGAACCGGCGCGACAAGCGCGGCGCCCTGGCGGCCGCCGGGGTCGAGCTCTACCCGCACCGCTTCGAGCACGACCTCGAGCCGGCCGAGGTCGCCGCCCGGCACGGCGAGCGCTCCGCCGAGGAGCTGGCGGCCGAGCCGCTGGTGCTGCGCGTGCCGGGGCGGGTGCGGGCGGTGCGCGAGCACGGCAAGAGCGTCTTCGTCGACCTGTCGGACGGGCGCGCCAAGCTGCAGCTCTTCGTGCGCCGGCCGCAGCTCCCCGACGCCGCCCGGGCGGTCGCCGAGCAGCTCGACCTCGGCGACCTGGTGGGTGCCTCGGGCACCCTGATGCGCACCCGCAGCGGCGAGCTGTCGCTGCTGGTCGACGACCTGGTGCTGCTCGCCAAGGCGCTGCGGCCGCTGCCCGAGAAGTGGCACGGCCTGACCGACGTCGAGACCCGCTACCGCCAGCGCTACCTCGACCTGGCGACCAACCCCGAGAGCCGGGCGGTCTTCGAGGTGCGGTCGCGGCTGATCGCGCGCCCTGCGCCGCTTCCTCGAGGAGCGCGGCTTCCTCGAGGTCGAGACGCCGATGATGCACGTCATCCCGGGTGGGGCCACGGCGCGTCCCTTCAAGACCCACCACAACGCCCTCGACCTCGACCTCTACCTGCGCATCGCCCCCGAGCTGTTCCTCAAGCGGCTGCTGGTCGGCGGGCTGCCGCGGGTCTACGAGATCAACCGCAACTTCCGCAACGAGGGGATCTCCACCCGCCACAACCCCGAGTTCACGATGCTCGAGTTCTACTGGGCCTACGCCGACTACCGGGCGGTGATGGACCTGTGCGAGGAGCTCGTCGCCGGCCTCGCCCGCGAGCTGCTGGGGCGCGAGGCGCTGACCTGGCGCGGCGAGGAGGTGCCGCTCGCGCGGCCGTGGCCGCGGCGCACCATGCGCGCGGCGGTCGCCGAGGAGGCGGGCATCGATCCGGCGCGGTTGGAGGACGCCGCCGGCGTGGCCGCGGAGCTGGCCGCCCGCGGCGTCGAGACGCCGCCGGGTGCGGCCTACGGCAACCTGCTGGCGGCGCTCTTCGAGGAGGTGGTCGAGCCGCGGCTGGTGGCCGCCCACCTTCATCACCGAGTACCCGGTGGAGGTGTCGCCGCTGGCCAAGCAGACGCCGGGCGATCCCCGCTTCACCGAGCGCTTCGAGCTCTACCTGGGCGGCATGGAGATCGCCAACGCCTTCTCCGAGCTCAACGACCCCGACGTGCAGGCGGAGCGCTTCCGGCAGCAGGTGGCCGCGCGCGAGGGGGGCGACGCCGAGGCCCACCTGTTCGACGCCGACTACGTGCGCGCGCTGGAGCACGGCATGCCCCCGGCCGGCGGCTGCGGCATCGGCATCGACCGGCTGACCATGCTGTTCACCGACAGCCCGTCGATCCGCGACGTGATCCTCTTCCCGCTGCTGCGGCCGGAACCGCCGGAGGGGGCGCCCGCGGAGCCGGCGGCCGGCGGCGGCGGCGACGCCGGCGGCTGATGCCCTTCGCCTTCGAGCTCGCGCTGCGCTACCTGCGCAGCACCCGGCGCGACGCCTTCGCCAGCTTCCTGTCGGCGGTCGCGGCCGGCGGGCTGGCCCTCGGCGTCGCCGCGCTGGTGCTGTCGCTGGCGGCGCTGTCCGGGTTCCAGGGCGTGCTCAAGGGGGAGGTGCTGGCGCGGACGCCGCGGCTCGAGGTGGAGCTGCCGGCCGGGGCCTCCGCGGAGGCGCTGGACGCCGCCGTCGCCGCCGTGCGCGCCGACCCCGAGGTCGCCACCGCCCAGGTGACGTTGCGCGGCCATGGTTGGCTGGTCACCGCCGGCGGGCTGGCGCAGCCGGTCGACCTGACCGGCTTCGCCGGGCCGGTGCCGCGCGACTACCCCGGGGCGGCCGGCGGTCGCCCCGGCCTCTACGTCGACGACGGCCTGGCGGCGCGCTGGGGGCTCGAGCCGGGAGAGGTGGTCGAGGTGGTCTCCCCGGTGCCCACCCTGGTCCCGTTCGGACCGCCGCAGCCGCGCATCCGCAGCCTGCCGCTGGCCGGCACCTTCCGCCGCCCGCGCACCCAGGAGGACCGGGCGCGGGTGGCGCTGCCGCTCGCCGTCGCCGCCACCCTGCTGCCGCAGCGGCCGCGGGTGATCGTCGCCGACACGCCGCTCGAGGCGGCGCCGCGGGTGGCGCGCCGGCTCGCCGGCGCCCTGCCGGCCGGCGCCACCGTCCGCACCTGGCGCGAGATCAACCGCTCGCTGTTCTTCGTCCTGCGGCTCGAGAAGACGCTGATGTTCGTCGCCGTGGCGCTGATCGTGGTGGTGGCGGCGCTCGCCCTGGTGGCCGACCTGGCGTTGATCGTGTCGAGCAAGCGGGCGGAGATCGGCATGCTCGGGGCGATGGGCGCGCCGGCGGCGCTGGTGCGGCGGACCTTCGTGCTGCTCGGCGCCCTGCTCGCCGGGGTCGGCACCGGCGCCGGCACCCTGCTCGGGGTCGGGGGTGCCTGGCTGCTCGACCGCTACCGGCTGATCTCGTTGCCGGGGCACGTCTACGTCTTCGACTACGTGCCCTTCTCGGTGCGCCCCGTCGACCTGGTGGTGGTGCTGGGTCTGGCGGTGGCCCTGGCGCTGGGCTTCTCGCTCTACGCGGCGCAGCGGGCGGCGGCGCTGGTGCCGGTGGAGGCGCTGCGGCGATGAGCGTCCCGGTCGAGGCGCGGCGGCTGGTCAAGAGCTACCGCGACGGCGTCCGCGAGGTCGCGGTCCTCAAGGGGGTGGACCTCGCCGTCACGGCGGGGGAGATGGTGGCCATCGTGGGGCCCTCCGGGTCCGGCAAGTCGACCCTGCTGCACGTCCTCGGCACCCTCGACAGCCCGGACTCCGGCGAGGTCCGGATCGGCGGCGAGGACATCGCCGGGCTGGCCGGGGCGCGGCTGGCCGCCTTCCGCAACCGCACCATCGGCTTCGTCTTCCAGTTCCACCAGCTCCTGCCCGACTTCACGGCGCTCGAGAACGTGATGATGCCGGGCCGGATCGCCGGCCGCGCGGCGGCGGAGCTCGAGGATCGGGCCCGGCGGCTGCTCGCCGAGGTCGGCCTCGCCGAGCGGCTCGAGCACTTCCCCAGCCAGCTCTCCGGCGGCGAGCGCCAGCGCACCGCGCTGTGCCGGGCGCTGCTGCTCGAGCCGCCGCTGCTGCTCGCCGACGAGCCCACCGGCAACCTCGACGCGGCGAGCGGCGAGCGGGTCCTCGAGCAGCTCTTCGACCTGCAGGCGCGCCACGGCACCACCGCCCTGCTGGTGACCCACAACCCCGACATCGCCGCCCGCTGCGGCCGGGTGCTCGAGCTGGTCGACGGGGTGCTGGCGCCCGGCTGAACGCGGCGTCGCGCCCGGCCCGGCCCGGGGCGGGCGCGACGCCGCCCGGACGCCGGGCGCGAACCGCCCCGCGGGGGTGGGGGCGGCCGCGGCGCCCGGTGCTAACATCGCCTCTGCTCCCCGGAATGGCCGTCGGTGGAAGGCCGTTTCCATGAGAGACATGGGACGGACGCAGGCAGGGGTGGGCTGAATCATGTTCGAGAAGTACAACGAGAAGGCGCGGCGGGCGCTCTTCTTCGCCCGCTACGAGGCGTCGAAGCTGGGCAGCCGGGTGATCGAGTCCGAGCACATCCTGCTCGGCATCCTGCGCGAGGGCGAGGAGACGGTGGGGGAGATCTTCCGCCGCTTCCAGGTCAAGCCGGAGGAGATCCGCCGCGAGATCGAGGGCGAGCGGGTGTTCGTCGAGCGCATCTCCTCGACCGCCGAGCTGCCGCTGTCCGAGGAGTCGAAGAAGATCCTCGCCTACGCCTCGCACGAGGCGGAGTCGATGCTCCACTCCACGGTCGGCTCCGAGCACCTGCTGATCGGGCTGCTGCGGGTCGAAGGCTGCGTGGCGATGCGCATCCTGGCCCAGCACGGCCTCGACCTCTACACGGTGCGCGAGGAGGTGCTGGGCATCGCCAAGGAGCGCGAGGCGAGCCAGCAGAAGAAGGAGCTGCCCTTCCTCACCGAGTACGGGCGCGACCTCACCACCCTGGCCGCCGAGGACGCCTTCGACCCGCTGATCGGCCGCGAGGACGAGGTCGACCGGATCATCCAGATCCTCTCGCGCCGCACCAAGAACAACCCCATCCTGCTCGGCGAGCCGGGCGTCGGCAAGACCGCCATCGTCGAGGGGCTGGCGCAGCGCATCGTCGAGGGGAAGGTGCCGATCTTCCTCGCCAACAAGCGCATCGTCGCCCTCGACCTGTCGCTGATCGTGGCCGGCACCAAGTACCGCGGCCAGTTCGAGGAGCGGCTGAAGGGCATCCTCAAGGAGCTCAAGGAGTCCCGCGAGCTGATCGTCTTCATCGACGAGATCCACTCGTTGATCGGCGCCGGCTCGGCGGAGGGCTCGCTCGACGCCGCCAACATCCTCAAGCCGGCCCTGTCGCGCGGCGAGATCTCCTGCATCGGCGCCACCACGCTCAAGGAGTACCGCAAGTACATCGAGAAGGACCGCTCGCTGCTGCGCCGCTTCCAGTCGATCCAGGTGGAGCCGCCGACGGACGAGGAGACGCTGCGCATCCTCGACGGGGTCAAGGAGCGCTACGAAGGCTTCCACAAGGTGCGCTACCGCCCCGACGCGCTGCGCACCGCGATCTACCAGTCGAGCCGCTACATCACCGATCGCCACCTGCCCGACAAGGCGATCGACGTGATCGACGAGGCGGGGGCGCGGGTCAAGCTGCGCCGGGTGCGCGACACGCAGAACCTGCGCCGGCTCGAGCAGGAGATCCGCGAGGTGGTCAAGGAGATGAAGGGCGCCATCTCCGACAAGGACTTCGAGCGCGCCGTCTACCTGCGCGAGCGCGAGATCGAGCTGCGCGAGGACCTCGAGCGCATGCGCCGGGTGGCCGAGGACGGGGGCGACCTCGAGGTCACCCGCCGCGACATCGAGGAGGTGATCTCCTCGTGGACCGGCATCCCGCTCAAGGCGCTCGAGTCGGTCGAGGCCGAGAAGCTCATGCGGATGGAGGACACCCTGCGCGAGCACGTCGTCGGGCAGGACCGCGCCATCTCGTCGATCAGCCGCGCCATCCGGCGCTCACGGCTGGGGGTGTCGAACCCGCAGCGGCCGATGGGCTCGTTCATCTTCCTCGGGCCTTCCGGCGTCGGCAAGACCGAGGTCGCCCGCCGGCTCGCCGAGTTCCTCTTCGGCAGCCAGAAGGCGCTGGTGCGCTTCGACATGAGCGAGTACATGGAGAAGCACGCGGTGTCGAAGCTGATCGGCTCGCCGCCGGGCTACGTCGGCCACGAGGAGGGCGGTCAGCTCACCGAGCGGGTGCGCCGCCAGCCCTACTCGCTGATCCTCTTCGACGAGATCGAGAAGGCGCACCCGGACGTCGCCAACATCCTCCTGCAGATCCTCGAGGACGGCACGCTGACCGACGCCTACGGCAACCACGTCGACTTCAAGAACACGCTGATCCTGATGACCTCGAACATCGGCTCGAAGCTGGTCCTGCGCGGCGGGCGGATGGGTTTCGCCGAGGGCGAGGGCGGCGAGGACGAGATCGACTTCCAGCGCCTCGAGGAGGAGATCCTCGGCGAGCTGCGGCGCACCTTCAGCCCCGAGTTCATCAACCGGGTCGACGAGGTGATCGTCTTCAAGCCGTTGTCGCGCCCGACGCTGCGCCGGGTCGTCGACATCCTGCTGCGGGACGTCAACACCACGCTCGCCGAGCGCGGCCTCCAGGTGGAGGTCGACGACGCCGCCGCCGAGTGGCTGCTGGCCAAGGCGGGGGTGGAGCCCTCGACCGGCGCCCGTCCCCTGCGGCGGACGATCCAGCGCTACATCCAGGACGCCGTCTCGGAGATCCTGATCAGCCAGCACGGCGAGGAGCCCATCGAGCACATCGCCGTGACCGTCGCCGGGGACGAGCTCTCCTTCGCCACCCAGGTGGGGGAGATGGTCGGCGAGGAGCGTTGACCGCTGCGGCTTCCGACCCCCGCGCTCCCGCCCTGCGGGCGGGCACGCCCCTTGAAGCTCCCGGCCGCCGGAGCGGCTCGTTATAAGATCGCCGGCCGGGCCGCCGCTCCCGCGGCGGCGCGCCGGGCAGTGCCCGCACTTGCGGCAAGTCCCACTGCGGTAGGGGAGATTCGATGAGTCCAGCAGACGGTCTCGTGCGCGCCGGACGGAGCTCGATCGTCCGGCGCCGGGCGGCGCCCGCGCTCGCCGCGGTGGCGGCGCTGCTCGCCCTCGCCGGCCTGGCGGCGCCCGCCGCCGCCCAGGAGTCCGACACGGCGCGGTTCGAGGGGCAGCCGGTCACCGCCGTCGAGGTGCACGGCCTCCACAACCTGTCGCAGGAGACGCTCCTCTACTACCTCGACCTCGCCCCCGGCCAGGAGCTGCACTCGGCGGCGCTGAACGCGCGCATCAAGAACCTCTGGGAGCGCGAGCTGATCGACGACATCACGGTGCGCTACGAGCCCGCCGAGGGTGGCGTCAAGGTGGTCATCGACGTCAAGGAGAGGCCGATCCTGCGCTCGGTCGACTACGAAGGGCTCAAGAAGCTCTCCCGCACCGACATCCAGGACAAGATCGTCGAGGAGCGCATCTCGGTGCACGAGGGCGCGCCGTTGTCGCGCGGCGAGCTGTCGCGCCTGGAGGCGGCGATCGAGGAGCTCTACGCCAACAAGGGCTACCGCTTCGCGGACGTGCGCTACGAGCTCCAGGACGCCGGCGCCAACGAGGTGCGGGCCGTGTTCACCGTCGACGAGGGCGACCGGGTCCGCATCTCCGACATCGACTTCGAAGGCAACACCGTCTTCTCCGACCTGCGGCTGCGCCTGGCGATGCGCAAGACCAAGGAGTCGGGCCTGATCACCCGGCTGCTGCGCAAGGACATCTACAACCCCGGCAAGCTCGAGGAGGACCTCGAGAAGGTCCGCGAGCTCTACGAGAAGAAGGGCTACAAGAACGTCGTGCTCGGCGACCCGGAGACCGACATCGTCGAGCATGGCGACAAGCGGCGCATGGAGCTCACCATCCCGGTCGAGGAGGGGGAGCGCTTCCGCTTCGGCGAGATCTCGATCGAGGGCAACAAGGTCTACAGCGACCAGGCGCTGCTGCGCGTCTTCCACAACAAGCCGGGCGGCTGGCTGAAGAAGAACCAGATCGACGAGGGCCTCGAGTCGATCAAGGACCTCTACTCGAACACCGGCTACATGTTCGCCCGCGTCGAGCCGGAGATCGTCGAGCGCGACGACAACGTCGCCGACGTCATCATCCACGTCTCCGAGGGCGACCAGTACCGTGTCGGGCGGATCGAGTTCAAGGGCAACAGCCGCACCATGGACAAGGTGCTGCGGCGCGAGCTGCGGGTGCAGGAGGGGTACGTGATGAACGTCTCCGCCCTGCGCAACAGCGTCTACAAGGTCAATCAGCTCGGCTACTTCAAGCTCGACGAGGACGACCCGGTGCAGATCGACGTCGACCAGGACGCCAAGACGGTCGACCTGGTGTTCGTGGGCGAGGAGGCGGACCGCACCGAGCTGCAGTTCGGCGGCGGCTGGAGCGAGTTCGAGGGCTTCTTCGGGCAGTTCTCGATCCGCACCCAGAACTTCCTCGGCCGCGGCGAGAGCGTCCAGGCCTCGTTCCAGAGCGGGGTGATCCAGGACTACTTCGACCTCGGCTACTTCGTCCCCTGGTTCCTCGACCGGCCGCAGACCGTCGGCCTGCAGGTGTTCAGCCGCAACCTCAACTACGACTACTTCAACAACAACGAGCAGTACCAGTACACCCAGCAGGGCGTCACCGCCACCTACGGGCGCTCGTTCCGGCTCTTCCAGTCGTTCTCCGTCGGCTACACGCGGGCGCGCTACACCGAGCGCGCCGTCTTCGTCGACCCCACGACCGGCGACCCGACCAAGATCTCGCGCCCGTCGATCGACAGCTCGTCGCTGCGCCCGAGCTGGGCCTACAACTCGATCGACAACTCGCTCGAGCCGACCCGCGGCACGCGGCTCGCCATCTCCAGCGAGTACTCGGGCGGCGTCCTGGGCGGCGCCGACAACTACATCAAGCCGGAGGTGGGCTTCACCGCCTACCGGCCGCTCGGCGGCTACCCGGTGCGGCACGTCGTCGGGCTCAACCTCGAGGGTGGCTACCTGCACCCGCTCAGCGGCGGTGTGACCTCGTCGTTCCGCTTCTACCGGCTGGGCGGCGAGCGTTCGATCCGCGGTTTCAACACCCTGTCGATCATCCCGCGCGACGACAACGGCAACCCCTTCCGCGACCAGTTCGGCTACATCATCGGGGGCGACAAGTACCTCCAGGCCAACGCCGAATACCAGTTCCTCGCCGGCGGGCCGTTCCGGGTGGTGCTGTTCAGCGACGCCGGCAACACCTGGGGACGGGGCGAGAACGTCGACCTGAACAGCCTCTACTGGACCGGCGGCATCGAGCTGCGGATCCTGGTGCCGGTGTTCGGCGCGCCGCTGCGTTTCATCTACTCGTTCAACCTCGGCCCCGAGCCGCCGGCCGGGCAGAGCTTCGAGAACTTCCAGTTCAGCATCGGCACCACGTTCTAGCGTTCCAGCATGCCCGGCGGCGCGGAATCGCCGCGCCGGCCGCGGGGTTCTCAGACTGAGCGCCGGGAGGCGCGACCGGGCCCGCGGGCCCGGAGAAACCGAGATGAGCAAGTGAGGAGAAGTCCCATGTCCCTGACCTTCCTGCGCGGCCGCCGCGCCCTCGCCGTCGCGTTCGGCCTGTTGCTCGCGGCCGGCGCCGCGGCGCCGGCCGTGGCCCAGACCATGAAGATCGCCGTCCTCGACACCGAGAAGGTGCTGACCACCTCGGAGACGGGCAAGAAGGCGCTCGCCGAGCTGCAGACGCTGCGCGACCAGAAGGAGACCCAGGCGCAGACCCTCGACCAGCAGATCCAGGACCTGCGCCAGCGGCTCTCCGACGGCCGCATGTCCTTGTCGGAGGACAAGCTGGCCGACCTCCAGAAGCAGTACGAGGACAAGACGATCGAGATGAAGCGGTTCCAGGACGACGCCAACCGCGAGCTGGGCAAGAAGCGCGACGAGGTGCTGGCGGCGATCGACAAGAAGGTGATGCCGATCATCAACCAGTACGGCAAGGAGAAGGGCTACGACCTGATCTTCCGCAAGTTCGACAGCGGCCTGGTCTACGCGGCGGAGACCGTCGACATCACCAACGACATCATCGGCCGTCTCGACGGCGGCGCCGCCGGCCAGTAGGGCGGCCCGGGTGGCGACCGCGGCCGGGGGGGCCGGCCTCGCGCTCGCCGACCTCGCCGCGCGGGTCGGCGGCGAGGTGCGGGGCGACGGAAGCCGGCGGATCGCCGGCATCCGCGGCCTCGCCGACGCCGGCCCCGACGACCTCTCCCTGTTGAAGGACCGCCGGCACCGCGCCGCGGCGCGGGCCAGCCGCGCCGGCGCCCTGCTGGTCCCCCGCGGCGCCGCGCCGCTGCTCGCCGGTCTCGAAGGCCGCGACCTGCTGCTCGTCGACCGGCCCGACCACGCCTTCGCCACGCTCCTCGAGCTCTTCCACCCGCCGGTCCGGCCGCGACCGGGCGTCCATGCGACCGCGATCGTCGGCGCCGGCTGCACGGTCGACCCCTCCGCCCACGTCGGTCCCTACGCGGTGATCGGCGACGGCACCACCCTGGCGGCGGAGGCCGTCGTCGAGGCGCTGGCCGTCGTCGGCCGCGGCTGCCGCATCGGTCGCGGCGCCCGCCTCCACCCGCACGCCGTGGTCTACGACGGCTGCGAGCTGGGGGCCGGCGTCGAGCTGCACTCGGGCGCCGTGGTGGGCAGCGACGGCTTCGGCTACGCCAGCCGCGGCGGCGAGCACCGCAAGGTGCCGCAGGTCGGGCGCGCGGTGCTCGAGGACGGGGTCGAGGTGGGCGCCAACTCCGCGATCGACCGCGCGACCCTCGGCGAGACCCGGGTCGGTGCGGGGAGCAAGATCGACAACCTGGTGCAGGTGGGCCACAATGTGCGCCTGGGTCGTGGGGTGGTGATCTCGGGGCAGGGCGGCGTGGCGGGCAGCGCCACCGTCGGCGACGGCGTCATGATCGGTGGCCAGTCGGGCGTCAGCGGCCACCTCGAGATCGGTGACGGCGCCCTGGTGGCCGCCAAGTCGGCGGTCTTCCGCAGCGTGCCGGCGGGCCGCCGGGTGGCGGGCATCCCGGCGGTGGAGATGGGCGCCTGGCGGCGCCAGGTGACGCGCCTGGCCCGGCTCGACGGGCTGGCCCGGCGGCTCGCGGCGCTGGAGCGGCGCCTCGGCCTCAGCCCCGGCGAGGACGACGCAGAGGAGGGCTGAGG
This sequence comes from uncultured Acidobacteriota bacterium, assembly GCA_963843275.1. GTDB lineage: Bacteria > Acidobacteriota > Thermoanaerobaculia > Multivoradales > JBCCEF01 > CAWJJM01. The sequence continues at coordinate 581,035 of CAWJJM010000012.1, forward strand.
TGACGTCGGCGACGAGCGAGATGGACATCCGCTGGATCCTGTCGATCCTGCCGCACCGCTACCCGCTGCTGCTGGTGGACCGCGTGCTCGAGATCGAGCCGCGCCGCCGGTTGGTGGCGATCAAGGGCGTCACCATCAACGAGCCGTACTTCATCGGCCACTTCCCCGGCCAGCCCGTGGTGCCGGGCGTGCTGCTGATCGAGGGGCTGGCGCAGGCGGGGGGCCTGCTGGTGCTCCACGACCTGCCCGACCGCGAGCACAAGCTGCTCTACTTCACCTCGATCGACAGCGCGCGCTTCCGCCGCCCGGTCGTGCCGGGCGACCAGGTGCGTTACGAGATCGAGGTGCTGCGCCTGCGGGCCAACTACGCCAGGCTGTCCGGCCGGGTGACGGTCGACGGGCAGCTCGCCGCCGAGGCGGTGATCTCCTCGGCGACCGTGGACCGGTGAGCCGGCGCCCGGGACCCCCGCCGGCACCGTCGTTTCGCATCCTTCGGACACTGTCGATTCCAGGGAGCTCGTCATGAGCCAGGACATCCATCCCACCGCCGTCATCGACCCCTCGGCCGAGCTGGGCGCCGGCGTCCGCGTCGGCGCCCACGCCGTGATCGGCGCCGGCGTCACCCTCGGCGACGGCTGCGAGGTCGGCAGCGGCGCCGTGGTCCAGGGGCCGAGCCGGCTGGGCCGGGAGAACCGGATCTTCCCCCACGCCTGCGTCGGCTTCGAGCCGCAGGACCTCAAGTACCGCGGCGAGGAGGTGCGCCTGGAGGTGGGGGACCGCAACCACTTCCGGGAGCTCTGCACCATCCACCGCGGCACCGTCGGGGGGGCGCCGTCACCCGGATCGGCAGCGAGAACCTGTTCATGGTCTATTCGCACGTCGGCCACGACGCCCGCATCGGCGACCGCACGGTGTTCACCAACTGCGCCACGCTGGCCGGCCACGTCGAGGTGGGCGACGACGCGGTGATCGGCGCCTTCTCCGCCGTCCACCAGTTCTGCCGGGTGGGCCGCCACGCCTACATCGGCGGCTACACGGTGGTGACCATGGACGCCCTCCCGTTCGCCAAGACGGTGGGGCAGAAGGCCACCTTCTACGGCGCCAACACCATCGGCCTGCGCCGCAAGGGGTTCAGCCGCGACACCATCCGGCGCCTCGAGGAGGCGTTCAAGCTGCTGGTCGGGTCGGGCCTGAACACCACCCAGGCGCTGGCGCGGATCGAGGAGAGCGTCGGCGAGGACCCCGAGGTCGCCTATCTGGTGGCGTTCGTGCGCGGCACGCGGCGGGGGGTGGTCAAGTCGCCGCCCGGACGGCGCGGCGAGCGCGGCGCGGCCGGGGCCGGCGACGACGAGGCGCCGCTGGTCACCGCCGCCGAGGGCGAAGGCGGTGACTGAGCGGGGCCGGCCGCCGCGCGCCGGGGTGTTCGGGGCCGGCGCCCTCGGCTACCACCACGTCCGGTTGCTGGCGGCGCTGCCCGCGGCGGAGCTGGTCGGGGTCCACGACCCGCGGCCCGAGGCGGCGCAGCGGGTGGCCGAGGACCACGGGGCGCGCCTCTTCGCCAGCGCCGCCGAGCTCGCCGCCGCGATCGACGTCGCGGTGGTCGCGGCCCCGACCGTGGCCCACGCCGAGGTCGCCCTGCCGCTGCTCGAGCGCGGCGTCTCGGTGCTGGTCGAGAAGCCGATGGCGGCGAGCCTCGAGGAGGCCGACGCGCTGCTCGCCGCGGCGGCGGCGTCGGGGGCCGTCCTCGGGGTCGGCCACGTCGAGTTCTACAACCCGGCGGTGCAGGCGCTGCTGGCCACCGGCGGCACGCCGCGCTTCGTCGAGGTCGAGCGCCTGGCGCGGTTCACCCCGCGTAGCCTCGACGTCGACGTCGTCCTCGACCTGATGATCCACGACCTGCAGATCCTCCACGCCCTCGACCCGTCGCCGCTCGCCGAGGTGCGGGCGACCGGCATCGAGGTGCTGTCGCCGCGCGTCGACATCGCCAACGTCCGCCTGGCGTTCGCCTCGGGCTGCGTCGCCAACGTCACCGCGTCGCGGGTCTCCGCCGAGCGCGTCCGCAAGCTCCGCGTCTTCCTGCCCCGGCGCTACTACTCGCTCGACTACCAGGCGCAGGAGATCAAGGGCTATCGCCTGGAGGAGGCGCCGTCGCGGGCGATCGTGCCGGACGACCTGGCGGTGGAGCGGGCCGAGCCGCTGCGCCGCGAGCTCGAGGCCTTTCTCGCCGCCTGCCGCGGCGAGGCGGTGCCCTTCGTCGACGGGGCGGCCGGACGGCGCGCCCTCGCCACCGCGCTCGAGGTGGCCGCCGCGATCGGCGCCTGAGGTCCGCCGGCCGGAGCCTGCGATAGGCTGGCCGCGGCGGCCGGCCAGGCCGGACCGCGACCCCCGATGTGGAACGCGCTGCAGGAGCTCGAGGCCCAGGTGCTGCTGTTCACCCTGGCCGGCGGCTTCGTCGCCGTCGGCCTGTGGGAGACCTGGCGGCCGCGCCGGCCGCACTCCGCCGACACCCTGCGACGCTGGCGGGTCAGCGGGCTCCTGTGGCTGCTCAACAGCGTGCTGGTGCGGTTCCTGTTGCCGGTGTCCGTGGTGCTGGTGGCGCTGTGGGCGGAGCAGCACCGCTGGGGCCTGTTCAACCACCTGCCGCTGCCGCCGGTGGCGCGGCTGCTGGTCTCGCTGCTGCTGATCGACCTGTTCGCCTACGCCCTCCACCGCGCGCTGCACGCCAACCGTTGGCTGTGGCGCTTCCACTGGGTCCACCACAGCGACCTCGAGTACGACCTGACCACCGGGCTGCGCTTCCACCCCGCGGAGGCGCTGGCGACGGCCCTCGCCAACAGCGTCGTCGTCCTCGCGCTGGGGCTCTCGCCCTGGTCGGCGTTGATGGCGGAGGCGGTGCTGCTGGGCGACGCGTTCGTGGCGCACGGCAACGTGTCGCTGCCGCCGCGGCTCGACCGGGTCCTCCGACGGGTGGTCGTCACCCCCGACATGCACCGGGTCCACCACTCCGCAGACCTGCGCGAGGGCAACAGCAACTACGGCGCCATCTTCAGCTTCTGGGACCGCCTGTTCGGGAGCTACGTGGCGCAGCCGCGACTGGGTCACGACGGGATGGGCATCGGCCTCGCCGACGCCGACCGCCGGACCAGCCTGAGCCTGCTGCGGCTCCTCGCCGCGCCCTTCCGGCGCCGCGCCTGAGGGCCGGGGCCGACGCTACTTCGGCGGCCGCCGCCGCAGGACCACGAAGCCGGCGCCCGCGAGGAGCGCGGTCAGGGTCACCCAGCCGGCCGGCCCCAGCGCCGGCACCGCCAGCCCGGGGGTCGCCTGCGTGGCGGCGGCGGTGCCGGACACCGCGAGAGCGGCGAGGGCGGCGAGGCCGCGGCAGGTCGTCTTCACCATCGTCTCCTCCGGAGGGTCGCGTCCACTACTTCGGCGGGCGGCGCCGCAGCGCCACGAAACCCGCCCCCACCAACAGCACGGCGAGCGAGATCCACCCGGCGGTCCCGAGGGTCGGCACCGTCCCGGCGATGGGGACGGACGCCGAGGCGGTCGCCGCCACCGCGGCGGCGGAGAGGATGTACAAGGTCTGGGCGGTCTTCTTCACGGTCGCCTCCGTCGTTCGTCGCCCGAGGGGCGGAGCACAAGGATCGGTGGACTCCGGGAACATCGCGATCATCGGCCAAGTCGGCCGCCCCGTCAAGGCCGGTGCCCACCCGGGGCTCAGTCCGCGCGCAGGCTCTCGGCGGGATCGGCGCCGGCGGCCCGCCGTCCGGGCAGCAGGCCGGCGGCGAGGCTCACCCCCGCCACCAGGGCGCAGGTCGCGGCGAGCACCGCGGGGTCGCCGGGGCGGAGGTCGGGGAGGAGCCCGGAGAGCAGGCGGCCGCCGGCCAGCGTGGCCGCCAGCCCGAGGGCGATGCCGGCGAGCGCCAGGGCGAGCCCTTCGCGCACCACCAGGGCCACCACGTCGCCGCGCCGCGCGCCGAGCACCAGGCGCAGGCCGATCTCGCGCCGGCGCCGGGCCAGCGAGTAGGCGAGCAGTCCGTAGATGCCCAGCACGGTGAGCGCCAACGAGGTGGCCGCGAACACCGCCATCAGGAGCATGACGAAGCGGGCCGGGTCGGCGGTGGCGCGCAGGGCGTGCTCCAGCGCGTCGACCTCGCCGAGCGGCAGGGCGGGATCGAGCCGCCGGACCTCCTCCCGCACCGCCGTCAGCAGGCTGGCCGCGTCGCCGGGCCCGCGCACCACCAGGTGCATCTTGCGGTAGGGGAACTGGCGTTGCGAGAAGTAGATCGCCGGCTCCGCCGGCGCGTCGAGGGCGGCGTTGCGGACGTCGGCGACCACCCCCACGACCCGGTGCTCGTCGCCCGCGACCAGGCGGCGGCCGAGCGGGCCGATGGCTCGGGTGGTGACGACCAGCCGGCGGCCGACCGGGTCGCGCCCGGGCCACACCTGGCGCGCCAGCGTCTCGTTGACCACCACGACGCCCGGAGCGTCGGCGCGGTCGGCGGCGGTGAAGCCGCGGCCGCGGCGCAGCGGCACGCCGAGAGCGTGGAACCAGCCCTCGTCGACCGAGTGGATCTGGGCGGACCCTTCCTCGCCGTGCGGCGGTTCCGGCGCGCCGGGGACGGTGAAGGGCACCCTCCAGCCCGGGTCCACCGGCAGGAAGCTGGCGACGCCGGCGTCGGCGACCTGGGGCCGGTCGCGCAGGCCGGCGAGCAGCCCGGTGTAGAAGGGCGCGACCCGCTCCCATCCGTACTCCGCGTCGGGGAGCTGCAGGTCGACGCCGAGGGCGTCGGCGGCGCTCACCCCGAGGTCGGCGGAGAGCAGGCGGGCGACGCTGCGGATCAGCATGCCGGCGCCGGCGAGCAGCACCACCGACAGCGCCACCTGGGCGACCACCAGGGCGGCGCGCAGGCGCCGGCCGCCGCGCCCCCCGGTGGCGCCGCGGCCGGCGTCGGAGAGCGAGCGGCGGACGGCGGTGCGCGAGGCCAGGAGCGCGGGCGCGGCACCGGCCAGCACGGCGCACCCGGCGGTGGCGGCGAGGGTGAAGACGAGCACCGCGGCGTCGAGCCGGACGTCGGCGGCCCGGGGGATGGGGATCGGCGACCAGGCGAGCAGCCCGTGCACGGCCACCAGCGCGACCCCGAGCCCGAGCGCTCCGCCGAGGGTCGACAGCAGCGCGCTCTCCACCAGGACGCCGCGCAGCAGGCGGAAGCGGTCCGCGCCCAGGGCGAGGCGCACCGACAGGTCGCCGCGCCGCGCGGTGGCGCGCGCCAGGCCGAGCCCCGCGACGTTGATGCAGGCGATCAGCAGCAGCAGCCCGGCGGCGCCGAAGAGGGCGAGGAAGCCGGGGCGGAAGAGACCGGCGACGTCGCGCGCCAGCGGCACCACGCGCGCGCTCCAGCCGCGGTTGGTCCGCGGCGCCGCGGCCGCCAGCCGCTCGCCGAGCGCGGCGAGCTCGCGGTCCGCGGCCTCCAGCGTCACGCCGGGGCGGAGGCGCCCGACCGCCCCCATGAAGTGAGCGCCGCGGCTGTGCTGCTCGAGGTCCCATCCGAGCCGCTCCCAGACGTCGGTGTCGTCGGGGAAGTGGAACCCTGCCGGCATGACCCCCACGACCGTGTAGGGAAAGCCGTTGAGGGAGAGGACGTGGCCCAACACGCCGGGGTCGGCGGCGAAGCGGCTGCGCCACAGCCGATGGCTGATCACCGCCTCCCGCTCGCTGCCCCACAGCGTGTCGTCGCGCGGGAAGCTGCGGCCGAGGACCGGCTGCACGCCGAGCAGCGCGAAGAGGTTCTCCGAGGCCTCCACGGTGGAGACCTGGATCGGCGCCCCGGAGGCGTCCGCCAGGTTCATCTCCGGGCGCCACCAGCCGGCGATGTCGGTGAAGACCGCCTCGAGGCGCCGGTAGTCCATCAGGTTGACCGGCGACACCGGCTCCTGCGCCAGACCCTTCTCCTGGTGGGTCTCCCAGACCCGCACCAGGCGGTCGGGCTCGCGGTAGGGCAGCGGGGCCAGAACCACGCCGTGCAGCAGGCTGAAGACCGCCGTCGCCGCGCCGGTGCCGAGGGCGAGGGTGAGCACGGCGGCGGCGGCGTACCCCGGGTTGGTGCGCAGGGCGCGGACGGCGGCGCGGAGGTCGCTCCCCAGGCCGGCGACCGGCCCGGCGCCGGGGGCCGGCAGGGGGCGGCGCGGGCCGTGGCTGCGCGCCCGCACCGCCGCCAGCGCCGCCGCCAGGGGCCGCCGCGCGCCGAGCTCCGCGGCCACCGCAGCGGCGGCGGCCGCCGCGTCCGTCCCGCCGGCGAGCAGCTCCGCCTCGAGGTCCTCAAGGTGTTGGGTGAGCTCTTCGACGACGTCGGCCTCGTCGGCCGGCGCCAGGTCCGCCGTCGCCACCCGGCGGCGCACCTCGTCGCGCCAGTCACGCATACTCCACCCCCGTGATGCGGGACACCGCGCGGACGAACTCGGCCCAGCCGCGGCGTTGGGTCTCGAGTCGGCTGCGGCCCGCCGCCGTCAGGTGGTAGTAACGCCGCCGGCGCTTCCCCGCGGCCTCGACCCAGCGGCCGGCGAGCAGGCCGTCCTTCTCCAGCCGGTAGAGCAGCGGGTAGAGCGAGGCGGCGTGGATGGTGACCATCCCCTGCGAGCGCGTGGCGATGAGCTTGCTCAGCTCGTAGCCGTGCCGCGGCCCGTCGGCGAGCAGCGAGAGGACGAGAAACGGGGTGGTGCCCTTCTTCAGCTCCGGATCGAACATGGCGACCTCACATATGGGATCGCCATATATTGAGGCGGCCCGCGGCGCCTGTCAAGCGCCCGCCGCCCGCCGCGCCGGGATCAGTCGCGTCCGGTGGCGATCTCCACGTCCGGGAACTCCACTTCCACGTCCTCCGCGTAGCGGCGGCCGTTCTTCTCGTCGTGACGGTGGAAGTCGGGAGCGGCGATGCGCACCCGCAGGGTGTAGACGCCGTCGCCGGGCACCTTCCAGTTGCGGCCGTAGTGGTAGAGCCAGGGGTGCCAGAGGAAGGGCATCGGGTGGGTGCCGACCTCGGTGCCGTCGCCGTCGAGGAGGGTCGCCTCGACCTCGAGACCGGGGAGGAAGCGGTGGTCGGCGCGGTCGCGCACCGACACCTCGACGTGGCAGTTCTCCTCCTCCGGGGCCTCCCAGACCAGCTCGCCGCCGCGCCGGCGCCAGAGCCCCTCCGCCTCCTCCACGGCATAGGCGACCACGTAGTCGCCCGCCTCCCGTTCGCCGCCGTCGTGGGCGACGTCCCGGGCCATGTGGCGCAGGGCCTTGCGGTAGACCTCGCCCTGCTCGCGGGCCAGGTCGAGCTCGTGGCGGCTGGCCTCGCCGCTCTTCTCCATCGGTGGCGTCTGCACGGTCACTCTTCCCTCCTCCCGTCGCGGTGGTCGGTTCGCACCCGTCGTGGGGCGCCTCGGCCGGGAGAGGATGCACGAGGGGAGCCAGCCGCGGCGGGTGGTGGCGCCACCGACCGCCGCGTAGAATGGCGCCAGGCGCAGCGAGCGGGATTTCCCGAAACAGCAGGGAGGCGGCGGTCCGGTGGAGCGACGAGCGGAGATCGGCGTGATCGGGGGGAGCGGCCTCTACCGCATGGCGGCGGTCGAGGTCGAGGAGGAGGTGCGGCTGGAGACCCCGTTCGGGGATCCCTCCGACGCCTACGTCCTGGGCCGGCTCGAGGGGCGGCGCGTGGCCTTCCTGCCGCGCCACGGCCGCGGCCACCGGCTGCTGCCGGGTGAGATCAACTTCCGGGCCAACCTCTTCGGCTTCAAGCTGCTCGGCGTCGAGCGCCTGCTGGCGGTGTCCGCGGTGGGCGCGATGAAGCTCGACTACGCCCCCGGCCACGTGGTGGTCCCCGACCAGTTCATCGACCGCACGCGCCACCGTCCGGACACCTTCTTCGGCGGCGGCCTGGTGGCCCACGTGTCGCTGGCCGATCCGGTCTGCCCCGAGCTCGCCGCGGCCGTCGCCGCGGCCGGCGCGGCCGCCGGCGGCACCGTCCACCGCGGCGGCACCTACCTGTGCATGGAGGGCCCGCAGTTCTCGACCCGCGCCGAGTCGAACCTCTACCGCTCGTGGGGCGTCGACGTGATCGGCATGACCAACCTGCAGGAGGCGAAGCTGGCGCGGGAGGCGGAGATCTGCTACGCCACCCTGGCCATGGTCACCGACTACGACTGCTGGCACGAGACGGAGGAGGCGGTCAACGTCGAGGCCCTGCTCGCCGTGCTGGCGGCCAACGCCCGCCTGGGGGAGGAGATCGTCCGCCGCACGGTCGCCGGGCTCGACGCCGCCCGCGGCGCGGCCTGCGGCTGCGGCGAGGCCTTGCGCTACGCCCTGATCACCGAACGCGACGCGGTCCCTGCGGAGGCGCTGGAGCGGTTGCGGCCGCTCGTCGGGAGGTACTTCCCCTCGTGAGCCGCCGTATCCTGATCACCAACGACGACGGGATCTACTCGGAGGGCATCAAGCTGCTCGCCGCCTCGCTGCGGGAGGTGGCCGCCGTCGTGGTCGTGGCGCCCGACCGCGAGCAGAGCGCCACCAGCCACTCGCTGACCCTGCACCGGCCGCTGCGCATCCGGCCGCTCGGCGACGACCGCTGGGCGGTCGACGGCACGCCCACCGACTGCGTCAACCTCGCGGTGCTCCACCTGTTCAAGGACGACCCGCCGGCGCTGGTCGTCTCGGGCATCAACTTCGGCTCCAACCTGGGCGACGACGTCACCTACTCGGGGACGGTGTCGGCGACCTTCGAGGCCAGCCTGCTCGGCATCCCGTCGATCGCCTTCAGCCAGCAGGTGGGCGAGAACTTCTCCTTCGCCAACGGCGCACGGTTCGCCAGCCGCATGGTGCGCGAGCTGTTCGACCACGAGCTGCCGGGCGACCTGCTGCTCAACGTGAACTTCCCGTTCGGCGACTTCCGCGGTCTCGAGTTCACCCGGCTGGGGCGGCGTGTCTACCAGCAGACCGTGGTCGAGAAGCTCGACCCGCGCGGCCGCAAGTACTACTGGATCGCCGGCACGCCGGAGTGGAAGCAGGAGGAGGGCACCGACTTCGCGGCGGTCGACGCCGGGCGGGTCTCGGTGACCCCGCTCCACCTCGACCTCACCGACTACCGCGGCCTCGAGACCTTCGGGCCGCTGCACGAGCGCCTCGGCCGCCTCCTCGAGCCGGTCCCGGAGGGGGGTCGGTGATGCGCGAGGGGCACGACTACGGAGTGCGCCGGGAGGCGATGGTCCGCGACCAGATCGCCGCCCGCGGCATCCGCGACGAGCGGGTGCTCGCGGCCCTGCGCGAGGTGCCGCGCCACCTGTTCGTCGGCGAGCACCTGCGGGCCCAGGCGTACGGCGACCACGCGCTGCCGATCGGCTCCGGGCAGACCATCTCCCAGCCTTACATCGTGGCGCGGATGACCGAGCTGCTGGCGGTGGAGCCGGAGCACTCGGTGCTCGAGATCGGCACCGGCACCGGCTACCAGACCGCGGTGCTCGGCCGGCTGGCGCGGCGCGTCTACAGCCTGGAGCGCAAGGACGAGCTGGTGCGCCTGGCGATCCAGCGCATGCGCCAGCTCGGTCTCGACAACGTCAAGATCCAGACGTTCGACGGCACCGTCGGCTGGAGCGAGTTCGCCCCCTTCGACCGCATCCTGGTGACCGCCGGCGCGCCGCGGGTCCCGCCGCCGCTGCTGGACCAGCTCGCCGCCTCCGGCCGGCTGGTGATCCCGGAAGGGAGCCGCTCGGCGCAGTACCTGGTGCTGTACCGCAAGACGGTGCGGGGCGACGTACGCCGCGAGCAGGGCGAGCCGGTGGTCTTCGTACCGCTCGTCGGCCGCCACGGCTGGCGGGAGGACTGAGCTGGCGCCGGCCGTCGCCGTGGTGCCGGCCGCTGGCGCCTCGCGCCGGATGGGACGGCCGAAGGCGCTGCTCCCCTGGGACGGCGGGACGGTGGTCGAGGCCGTCCTCGCGGCGCTGTCCGGCGGCGGGGTCGGGCGGACCGTGCTGGTGGTCGCCGCCGGCGACCGCGAGCTGGCGGAGCGCGCCCGCGGCCGGGGCGTCGAGGTGGCGGAGAACCCGGACCCGTCGCGCGGCATGCTGTCGAGCGTCCTCGCGGGCGTGGAGGCGCTGGGCGGCGCCGGGCGGCTGGCCGCCGCGGGCGCGACGCTCCTGGTCACGCCCGCCGACCTGCCCGGCCTGTCGGCGACGAGCGTCGCCGCCGTCCTCGCCGCCGTCGCCGGCGGGGCGGAGCTGGCGGTCCCCGTCCACGGCGGCCGGCGCGGTCATCCGTTGGCCGTCGGCGCGGCGTGCCTCGGCGAGCTGGCCGGCCTCGACCCGGCGGTGGGTCTGCGCCAGCTCCTCGCGCGCCACCCGCGGCGGGTGACGGAGGTGCCGGTGGCCGACCCCGGCGCCGTCACCGACGTCGACACCCCCGGCGACTACGAGAGCCTCGCCGCTTCGGGTATCCTCTCCGCGATGTCCGACTGGGACTTCTCGCCGCCGCCGCCCTCCCCGCTGGGCGACCGCGAGGTGCCGCGCGCCGGCCGCCACCTGGAGGGCCGGCGGGTGGCGCTGATGGTCACCGGCGGGATCGCCGCCATGAAGGCGCCCTTCATCGCCCGGGCCCTGCGCCGGCAGGGTGCGGAAGTGGTGGCCTACGCCTCGGACGAGGGCCTGCGCTACGTCGCCGTCGAGGCGCTCGAGTGGAGCTGCGGCAGCCCGGTCGTCCGCCGGCTGACCGCCGCGGCGGAGCACCTCGCCGACGCCCGGCCGTTCGACGCCTACCTGGTCGCGCCGGCCACGTACAACACCCTCAACAAGCTCGCCGCCGGCATCGCCGACGGACCGGTCACCGCGGCCCTGGCCTCGGCCCTCGGCCGCTGCGAGCGGGGCGAGACGGCGGTGCTGGTCGCGCCGACCATGCACGGCAGCCTCCACAACGCCATCCTCACCGCCTCGCTGCGCCGCCTCGACGGGCTCGGCGTGCGGGTGGTGCCTCCTCGCGAGGACTACGGCAAGCACAACATCCCGTCCGAGGAGGTGCTGGTGGCGGAGGTCTGCCGCGCCGTCAGCCGCTCGCCGCTGCGCGGCGTGCGCATCCTGGTGACGGGCGGACCGACGCCGGTGCCGATCGACAGCGTCCGCCGCATCACCAACCGGTTCCGGGGCCGCCTGGGGGCCGAGATCACTGCCGAGCTGCACCTGCGGGGCGCCGCGGTCCGGCTGATCCACGGCGACGGTGCCTACCAGCCCCCGGAGCACCTGCCGGTGCGGGTCGTGCGCACCTTCGACGAGTACCGCGACGCCGTGCTCGAGGAGCTCGCCGCCCGGCCCACCGCGTGCGGCATCTTCTCGGCCGCGGTGGCGGACTACCGTCCCCGCGAGGTGCTGGCCGGCAAGACCCCCAGCGGCGGGGCGCTCGAGCGCATCGAGCTGGTCCCGACGGAGAAGGTGATCCGCCGGGTGCGCAGCAGCCACCCCGACCTGTACCTGGTCAGCTTCAAGTACCAGGAGGGGGTGGACCACGACGCGTTGCTGCGGGTCGGTCGCGAGCGCCTGGCCGAGCTCGGCGGCCCCGGGGCCCTGGTGGCCAACCGCGGCGAGGAGACCGGGCCGGGCGGGGAGCAGGTGGCCTGGCTGGTCACCGGGCCGGAGGAGGCGCGCCGGGCGGTGGGCAAGGACGCGATCGCGATCCTCCTCGCCGACCACCTCGAGGAGGTCGCGGCGCGCGGCGCCCTGCGCCCGGTCCCCGTCGCCGCCGGCTGAACGGCACCCTGGCGATGGCCGCGGGCGATCTCCCCTTCCCCGACCACTTCTCGTCCGTCGCGGCGTCCTACGCCCGCTTCCGTCCCGACTACCCGCCGGCGCTGTTCGCCTGGGTGGCGGGGCTACCGGCGCGCCGGCGGCGCGCCTGGGACTGCGGGACCGGCAACGGGCAGGCGGCCCACGGCCTGGCGGCGTGGTTCCGGGAGGTGGTGGCGACCGACCCCAGCCGCGAGCAGCTCGCCCGGGCGCGGCCGCACCCCGGCGTCGTGTTCCGACCCGGACGCGCCGAGGCCTCCGGGCTGCCGGCCGCCTCGGTCGACCTGGTGGCGGCGGCCCAGGCCGCCCACTGGTTCGATCCCGCCGGGTTCGCGGCGGAGGTGCGCCGGGTGCTCGCCCCCGGGGGGGCGGTGGCGGTGTGGGTGTACGAGCGGGTGCGGGTCGACGCGGCCGTGGACCGGGTGGTGGACCGCTACTACCACGACGTGGTGGGCCCGTTCTGGCCGCCGCAGCGTCGGCGGGTCGAGGCCGGCTACCAGGACCTGCCCTTCCCCTTCCGCGAGGTTCCGGCGCCGCCCTTCGAGATCCGCGTCCGCTGGACCTTCGCCCGCTTCGCCGGCTACCTGGCCACCTGGTCGGCGGCGCGGCGCTGGTCCGAAGCCCACGGCGGCGACCCGGTGGACGCGGTGCGGGACGAGCTGCTCGCCGCCTGGGGAGGCGCCGAGCGGGTGCGGCGGGCGAGCTGGCGGTTGCGGGTGCGCGCGGGGGTGCCGGGGTGAGCGGCGGGGGCGGTCGGGGACGGCAGCTACTGCCGGCGAGGAGGAAGGCGGCATGGAGAACGGCACCCTGCAACCTTACGACTGGGCGCTGGAGCGCCTGCGCCGGGCGTTCGGCGACGCCCGCGTCGAGGCGGAGGCGAGCGCCGACGGCCGCCGGGTGGTGGCGCGGGTCTGGTCCGAGGACGGGGGCGGCGGCCTATACGGTGGTGCTTCGCGACCCCGTCCTCGGGAACGTCAACGGGCTCGCCGACCCGGCCGCCTTCGTGACGGCCGAGGTCGGCTTCGCCGGCGACCTCTTCGCCGGCCGCTCGCGCCGCGACCGGACCTTCCGCTGAGTCCGGTCCGGCGGCGGCGCGAGTCGGCGGGGGAGGTCGAGTCGGTCTCCGTGGCCTCTTCGGCGCCCTCCTGGCCGCCCTCGATCTGGAAGTCGAACTCGTTGACCATCTCGTCGCCGTACCAGACCTCGCCGCGGTAGCTGCCCGGGGCCCAGCCGGTGGTGTCGGCGGAGAAGTTGATGTAGTGGTCGCCGGCCGCGATCTGCTTGCGGTTGCTGGTCAGCTCCATCCCGTCCGGCCCGTACCACACCACGCGCACCTCGGAGCCGGCGGTCGCGTCGCCGACCTCCATGGCCACGTAGACGGTCTGCCCCGGCCCGAACTCGTCGCCGGTCGATCCGGTCTCCATCGAGCCGTCGGCGGAGAGCTTGCTTCCGACCGTGACGTCGTCCACCGCCATCATCGCCTCGGCCTTGTTGACGTCGGAGTTCATCGGGGTGGCGACCTCTTCGGCCTCCTCGGGTTGCTCGGCCCGCTCGCAGGCGCCGAAGGCCAACAGGGCCGCCAGCAGCGCGGGCAGGACGGCGAAACGTTCAGGTTCGTCATCTTCTTTGCTCCGTTCGTTGTTGGGCGACCCGATCTCGGTCGGGCAGAGGTGCAATGCAGGTGCCACGCGGCGCGCGGTGGCCGCCGCGGGCGCCGCCCGGCACCTTCCCGGCGGCCGCCGTCTCCGCGGCCGAGCGTGCGGCCGCGGGGTGGTGGCACAGCCTTTGCGTTTTTCCGGCGACGTCCGCGGGCCCTCGGCCCCCGGGCGCTGCAGCCGGCCGCCGCCGGGGGTGGAACGCAGAGACTTCCTTGCCGGAACCTCCCACCCCCGTCGGCGGCGCCGCGGTCAACGCCACGAAAGGAGCCCCCCGATGCAGATCCACTCTCCGAGACTCCGATCCGTCCGTGCGGCCGTCGCGCCGCTGATCGTCCTCGCCCTGGTGACCGGCTGCGCCACGACCGGCGGCCAGACCCGCGAGCCACGGGTGACCAAGCGCGACAAGACCATCAAGGGCGCCAGCGCCGGCGCCGTCGCCGGCGTCGCCGCCGCCGTGCTGAAGGGCGAGCGGGAGGCTGACGAGATCCTCGCCGGCGCCGCCATCGGTGCCGTCGTGGGCGGCGGGATCGGTGCCTACATGGACCACCAGGAGGAGAAGCTGGGCCACATCCCCGGCACCACCGTCGAGCGGGTCAGCCCGACGACGCTGCTCGTGCACTTCAACTCCGACGTGCTCTTCAACGTCGACTCCGCGGTCCTCGGCGGCGGCGCCCAGTCGACGCTCGGGGACGTCGCCTCGGTGCTGATGGAGTACCCGAAGACGGCGGTGGTCATCCAGGGGCACACCGACTCGACCGGGACCGAGACCCACAACCAGCAGCTCTCCGAGCGCCGGGCCACGGCGGTGGAGAACTACCTGGCCGGCCGCGGCGTCGCCACCGGCCGCATGTCGGCGCTGGGCTACGGCGAGAGCCTCCCGGTGGCGTCGAACGACACCGCCGCGGGGCGGCAGCAGAACCGGCGGGTGGACATCCTGTTGAAGGCCAAGGCCGTCTAGGTCGACGGCGGCCTCCCGGGCCCGCCCCTCGCGGTGCGGTCGAAGAAGGCCTCGAGCTCGCGTCAGGTCCGTTCGAGCGCCAGCAGGGTGTTGTGGTCGGCGTGCGGGAGCAGGACCCAGCGCGTCGGTCGAGCCAGGGCCCGGGCCACCCGGGCCCCCTGCTCGGGGGGCACGGTGTCGTCGCCCTCCCCGTGCAGGACCAGGGCCGGGAGCCGGAGCCGCGGCGCCAGCGACAGGCTGTCGTAGCGGTCGCCGGCGAGCGGCCGGACGAGCGGCGCCGGGTAGAGCCGCGCCGCCATGTCGGCCAGGCTGCTCCACGGGGCGAGAAGCGCCAGCCCGGCGAGCTCGCCCTGGCGTCGGGCGGCGAGGGCGACCGCCACCGCGGCACCCAGCGACCAGCCGCAGACCACCCGGGGCCGCCGCGGGTGCTCGTGCCGCAGGCGCGCCAGGCCGGCCTCCGCGGCGGCGAGCAGGGACGCCTCGCCCGGGCGGCCGGTGCTGCGGCCGTAGCCCGGGTAGTCGACGGCGAGGAAGGCGACGGCCGACCGCTGCAGCAGGTCGAAGATCCGCCCCCGCCGGAGCACCTCGAGGTTCTCCCCGTTGCCGTGGAGGAAGAGGACGGCCGGTCGGCCGGCGGGTGGCCGCTGGTCCCCCGAGGACCAGGCGACGATCCGCTCGCCGGTCGCGGACGGCAGCACCACCTCGACGAGCGGCGCCGGGGGCGGTGACGGCACCGGATCGGGCGGCGCGGGGTAGAGGGTGTCGGCGAAGAGCGTCTCGAGCATCGCAGCCGCGCGCAGCATCCAAGTCGCGTGCCCGGTCGCGTGCCCGCGGGGGCGACGGGCCGGTAGGATGAGGGGGTGAGCCTCCGCCGCGCCGCGGGCGCGTCGCCGCAGCCCGAGCTGTCGTCGCCGCGCCGCGTCGCGACGGCCTGGCTCCACCGGGTGGCGCCCTTCCTTCCCGTCCTGCTCTTCGTGGTGGCGCTGTCGGTCCTCCACCACGAGCTGGGGGGCGCGCGGTACCACGAGGTGATGAACGCCCTGCGGGCGCTCCCGGCGAGCCGCCTGCTGGCGGCGGCCGGCGCCACCGTGGCCGGCTATCTGATGCTCGCCGGCTACGACCTGCTGGGCGCCCGCCACGCCGGCGCCGGGCTGGCGGCGCCGCGCGTGGCGCTCGCCTCGTTCATCGGCTACAGCTTCTCGAACACGGTCGGGCACGCGCTGCTGACCAGCGTCCCGCTGCGCTTCCGCCTCTACGCGGGATGGGGGGCCAGCGCCGAGCAGATCGGTCGCATCGTCGCCTTCGGTTTCCTGACCTTCTGGGTCGGCTTCCTCTCCCTGGGCGGTGCGGTCTTCACGTTCCTCCCGGGCGAGCTACCGCCCGGCCTGCACCTGCCCGCCGGCGCGGAGCGCCCGCTGGGGATCGCCTTCCTCGTCGTGGTCGCCGCGTACCTCGCCGCGTCGTTCGGGAACGCCGCGCGGCTCGCCGGGCGCCGCCGGGCATGGCTGCCCCGCCCACGGCTGGCCCTGGCGCAGGTGGCGGTCGCGAGCTCCGACTGGGCGCTCTCGGCTGCCGTCCTGTGGGTTCTGCTGCCCGGCACGGTGCGCCCCTCCTTCCCCGGCTTCCTCGCCTCCTTCCTGGTCGCCCAGTTGGCCGGCTTCCTCAGCCAGGTCCCGGGCGGGCTCGGGGTGTTCGAGACCGTGCTCCTGGCGCTGCTGGCGCCGGCGTCGCCGCACCCGGCGCTGCTCGCGGCGCTGCTCGCCTACCGCACCGTCTACTATCTGCTGCCGCTGCTCGCCGCCGTCCTGTCGCTGGCGGTCCTCGAGGTGCGGCGACAGCGCGAGCGGGTGGGCCGCGCCTGGGACGCGCTCTCCGGGGCGGCCCGCGCCGTGATCCCGCCCGCCTTCGCCGCCGTCACGTTCGTGGCCGGGGCGCTGCTGCTGCTCACCGGGGCGACGCCGACCCGCGGCTCGACCATGGCGTGGATCAACGAGCTGCTGCCGCTCCCCGTGATCGAGGTCTCGCACTTCCTGGGCAGCGTCGCCGGCGGCCTCCTCCTGGTCCTCGCCCGTGGCCTGCAGCAGCGGCTGGCCGCGGCCCGGCGCGCCACCCTGGGTCTGCTCGCCGGCGGCATCGTCTTCGCGGTCGCCCGGGGCGCCGACTGGGCGACGGCGGGGGCGCTGGCGGCGATGCTCGCGGCGCTGGCGCCGCTCGCTCCGGCCTTCGACCGCAGGGCCTCGCTCGGCGCCACCCGCTTCACCACCCGCTGGACCGCCGCCGTGCTGCTGGTGCTGGCGGCCACCGCCTGGCTCACCCTCTTCGCCTACCGGCACCTCGACGCCTCGGCGGACCTGTGGTGGACCTTCGCGCTCGAGGGCCACGCGCCGCGGGCGTTGCGCGCCCTGGTCGGGACGGCGGCGGTGGTGACGGTGGTCGGCCTGTCGCGTCTGCTGCGCCCGGCACCCCCCGCTCCGGAGCTGCCGACGGCGGAGGAGCTGGACCGCGCGGCGGCGCTCGCCGCGACCAGCCGCCGGACCACCGCCTGGCTGGCGCTGCTCGGCGACAAGCGCCTGCTCTTCTCCGACGACGGGCGGGCCTTCGCGATGCTCGCGGTCGAGGGCCGCTCCTGGGTGGTCCTCGGCGACCCGGTGGGGCCGCCGCCGGCCGCCGGCGAGCTCGCCTGGCGGGTCCGCGACCTCGCCGAGGGCCACGGCGGCTGGCCGGTGTTCTACCAGGTGGGCGCCGAGACGCTGCCGCGCTACGTCGACATGGGGCTGCGCCTGCTCAAGCTCGGCGAGACCGCCCGGGTGCCGCTGGCCGACTGGTCTCTGGAGGGGGGCGCGCGGAAACGGCTGCGGCGGGAGGTCCGCAAGGTGGAGGAGACCGGGGCCGTGCTCGAGGTGCTGGAGCCGGCGGCGGTCCCCGCCGTCCTGCCCCGCCTGCGGGAGATCTCCGACGCCTGGTTGGCCGCGAAGAGCACGGCGGAGAAGGGTTTTTCCCTCGGCTTCTTCCGGCCCGACTACCTGGCCCGCCTGCCGCTCGCCGTGGTGCGCCGGGAGGGGGTCGTGGTGGCCTTCGCCAACCTGCTGCCGGGCGCCGACCGGGAGGAGCTCTCGGTGGACCTGATGCGCTACGCCCCGTCGGCCCCGGAGGGGGTGATGACGTTCCTGTTCGCCGGCCTGCTGGCCTGGGGGTCCGCCGCCGGGTACCGCTGGTTCGACCTCGGCATGGCGCCGCTGTCGGGGGTGGACACGCGGCCGGGCGCACCGCTGTGGAACCGCGTGGCGGGCCTCCTCTACCGCCACGCCGAGCACTTCTACAACTTCCGGGGACTGCGCAGCTACAAGGAGAAGTTCGGCCCGCAGTGGGAGCCCAGCTACCTGGCCTCGCCGGGCGGGTTGGTGCTGCCGCAGGTCCTCTCCCACCTGGCGGTGCTGATCTCCGGGGGCGTGCGCGAGGTGTTCCGCCGCTGAGGCCGGCGGGGGTGACGGCTCAGGCGGCGACGGCCTCGATCTCGAGCAGCAGCTCGCGGCGGCAGATGTCGGCCTCGAGGAACAGGGCGGGCAGCGACCCGCCGTAGCGGGCGGCGAGGCCGGCGCGGACCGCGCCGAGGTGGCGGCGGTCGCGCAGGTAGACCTTCAGGTAGCGGTAGACGGCGCCGGGGCCGGCGAGGCGGTCGAGGTTGTCGAGCGTCTCGGCGAGCTGCCGCGCCACCGAGCCGGGGTGGCGGCTGCGGTGGCCGACGATGCTGGCCGTGCCGGAGATCAGCAGGTGTCCGCCGAGCCCCCCCGGGGTGCGGGTGGCGCGGGCGAACGACGGGCTGCGCGGCCCGTAGGTCTGGGGGTAGGCCCAGGCGGCGACCTGCCGCGGGTTCTCGTGGTGGACGCCGGGCAGGCGGCCGGCGAGCAGGTGGATCGCCAGCTCGCTCCGGCGGCTGCCGACCGCCGTCGAGGCGCACAGACGACGCGTGAAGCCGGCGCCGAAGTGACCCTCGAAGGCCTCGGCGCGGCCGCGACAGAAGCGCCGGTAGCGTTCCAGCGGGCCGTCGCTCTCGTTGATGCCGGGCAGCACGTTCCAGGCGCGCAGGGGGTGGGGGAAGCCCGCCGCGGCGAGGGCTTCGAGGAGCTGGCGGTAGGCCCGCCGTGCCGCCGCCTCGAGGTCCCGGCCCACTCCCGCCGCCACCTCGACCGCGCCGAGGGCGACCGTCTCGGCGAGGGCCAGGCGGACCTCGCCGGCCCGCTCCCGCCGCAGCGGCGAGTCGACCGTCCACAGCTCGGCGCGGGCGGATCCGAGCTGGCGCAGCGGCCAGTCCACCCGCTCGGCGTCGGCGGCGACCGCCGCCGGCCCGCCGCCGTAGGTGACGGTGAAGAAGGGCCGGTGCCCGGCGGGGGGTGCCGCCGCCGCGCCCGCGAGCGCGGTCCAGAGCGCGGTGCCGGGGGATTCCGTCACCGCCGGGTCGGTCAGCGGGTCGCACGCCATCGGGCGGCGAATGCTAGTCGGACGGCCCCCGCACGTCAACGGCCGGCGGCAGGGACGGCGGCCCGCCCCCACCCGGGGGCGGGCTCGGTGCCCTCCACCCGGGGGAGGCGCCGCACGGCCGGCCGCCGCTACGATGCCGATGGACCGCTCCGCACCGCCCCATGGACGCCGACAACGTCACCTCCGAACGGCCGTCGACCGCCCTCGTGCTGGAGGGCGTCCACCGCGTGCTCGAGTCGTTGGGGCGCGGCCTGATCTGCCTGACGCACGACTTCCGGGTGTTCCAGGTCTCGCCGGGGGTCGGCCGCCCGGTCGGCACCGGCGCCACCGCGGGGTGGGACGGCCTGCCGGTGGAGGAGGTGCTCGGCACCGAGCTCTTCGGCGAGGACGCGCCGCTGCGCCGGGCGTTGACCGCCGGCGAGCGCCGGGAAGCCTGGGCCGCTACCCTGAGCGCCCCCGGGGTGGCGCCGCGGCGGGTCTCGCTCGCCGCGGCGCCGCTGCGCCCCGAGCGGTCGTCGCCGTGCGACCCGCGGGTCGCCTACCTGGTGCTGGTGTCCCCGGCGGAGGAGAGCGCGGCCGAGACTCCCGCCTCCGGCGGCGGCGCCGAGCGCCGGCAGCTGCTGGCGACCCTCGACGCGCACCGCTGGCGGCGGGCCGAGGCCGCCGCGGCGTTGGGGATCAGTCGCACCACGCTGTGGCGGCGGATGCGCGCGCTCGGCCTCCCGCACTGACGGCGGATCCGGGCGCTCCCGCGCCGCCGCTCAGAGCTTCCCCCGGTCGACGTCGCGGAGGAACCCGACGAGGCCCTGCATGTAGGTCTGCTGGTCGTCGTAGAGCGCCAAGTGGCTCCCCTCGGGGCAGTAGAGGAAGCGCC
The DNA here is from genome assembly GCA_963843275.1 of uncultured Acidobacteriota bacterium. Taxonomy (GTDB): domain Bacteria; phylum Acidobacteriota; class Thermoanaerobaculia; order Multivoradales; family JBCCEF01; genus CAWJJM01. Next base: position 600,806 of record CAWJJM010000012.1, read on the forward strand.
CCCGGGGGAACTGGCCTGCCATCCACTTCATGTGCTCGGGATCCATGGTGTCGTAGCGGCCCCCGATGGTGAGGGTGGGCACGGTGATGCGCGACAGGTCGGCGGTCCGGTCCCAGTCGGCCAGCCGGCCGCTGGCGCCCATCTCGCTCGGCCCCTGCATCAGCGTGTAGACGTGGCCGTTGAGGTGGGCGATGGCGCGCTCGACCGGGTCGGGCCAGCGGTCGGGGGGCATCCGCAGGATGTGCTCGACGTAGTAGTTCGGGACCAGCAGCTCCATGTAGCGGGGGTTCTCGAAGTCGCCCGCCGCCTCGAGGCGTTGGATCTCGGCCAGCGCGTCGGGGTCCATCGCCGGCATCAGCACGCGGCGGGCGTAGTCGTTGTAGGCGGGGATCGACGCCATCATGTCCGAGACGATCAGCCCCTTGAGGTGATCCTGGTGGGCGAGGGCGTACTCGATCGCCAGGATGCCGCCCCAGGAGTGCCCGAAGAGGTAGAAATCGTCCCGGTCGAGCCCCAGCGCCCGGCGCACCTGCTCGACCTCGTCGACGAAGCGCGGGATCGTCCACAGGTCGTCGTCGTCCGGCTGGGCGCTGAAGAAGGAGCCGAGCTGGTCGTAGTAGTAGTACTCGACCCCCGCCGCCGGCAGGAAGCTGTCGAAGGCCTCCAGGTACTCGTGGGTCATCGCCGGGCCGCCGTGGAGCAGCAGCACCTTGATCCGGGGGTTGTTGCCGATCCGCTTGGTCCACACCCAGAAGTCGCCCTTCGGGGTGTGGATCGGGATGCGGCGCGCGCCGCCGCCGAGGACGTCGTCGCGCCCGGAGCCGTCGAAGTAGCTGGCCGGGACCGCCGCCGCCGGGCCCGCCGCCGGAGCGCTCGTTCCCGTCGCCGGTTCGCCGCCGCGCGCCGCACACCCCGCGAGCGCCATCGCCACCACCCCACCCGCCGCCACCTCGAGCCACCCGTGCCGTCCCATCGGAAGCCCCTCCCGGGATCGTCTCCGATCCCTGCCGTTCACTGCTCGCCTGTGCGGAAGCGCGCCCCATCCTATCCACAGGCTCGACCGATCGTCTCGTGGCGCGGCCACCCGAGGGGGCGGCGCGGGCACCCTCCGCACCGCCTACACTGGGGTCAGGTCACCGCCGCGAGCGGCCGCGGCGGCTTCTCGACCGAGGAGGTTCCCGATGCGCCCCGCCGTGCCGCGCCGTCTCTCCTGCCGCTGCGCCCTTGCGTTCCTCGTCCTCGTTCCTGCACTGCTGCTCGCCACCCCGGCCGCCGCCCAGCTCGTCCCCGCGGGCGGCCCGTGGCGGCTGGCCTCCGACCCACCGCCCGTCGCCCTCCACGGCCACGTGGTGGCGCATCCCGCGGGCGGCTTCCTCGTCGTCTGGGAGGAGGGCGACCCGGGTCCGGTGCGCGCCCGCCGGCTCACCACGGCGGGGCCTGCGGGCCCCGCGATCGACCTGGGGAGCGGCCCGCTCGAGGACGTCGCGGCGGCGCCCGGCGGGACGCTGCTCGTCGCGGCGGCGCAGGCGGTCCGGCGGTGGTCCTTCGACGGGACGGCGCTGGGGGCGCCGCTGCACTACGACGACGGCCGGGTGGAGGCCGGGGCGACCCCGTGCGCCGGCTGCCCGCCGGCCCCGGCCGCGATCGGGGTCGATCCCGCCGGCGGCTTCGTGGTCGTCTGGCCCGCCCGGTTCAGCTGGGACGCCCTCGGCGGTGGCTACGAGGCGCAGTTCTCCCAGCTCCTGGTGCGTTTCTTCGACGTGTCCGGGGCTCCGCTGGGTCCCTCCCGGCCGCTCGCCACGGACTTCTGGATCGGGTTCGTCGACGCGGTCGCCCTCGGTGCCGGCGACTACCTGGTCACCGCCACCGCGACGCGGACCTACGCCTCCGACTTCGACCAGGGCCTGCGCCTGCGCACCGGTCCCGCGGCCGGCGACTCTCCCCTGGACACCGCGGAGCGGTCCTGGGAGACCGCCGTGGCGGTGGGGGAGGGCGGGCGGAGCTTCACCCTCTTCACCCAGACCGGCGAGGCCTACGCCAGCGACGACGGGGACTGCACCGGGGTGTTCGGGCTGTTGGCGGTGGGCGACGACGACCTGTCGCCGGCCCCGTCGCCGTTGGCGCGCGACCCGCGCGATTGCCAGCAGGACGTCCGTGTCGCCGCCGCGGGCGACGGGTTCGTCGCCGCCTGGCGCACCGACCGGGAGTGGATTCCGGGTCCGGCCGGCAACCCGTTCCACGGCGTGTCGCTGCGCCGCTTCGATCTCGACGGGAGGGCGGTCGGCGATCCGCTCGACGTCCGGCTGGGGCCGGCCGCCCTCGACGCCCTCGCCGTCGGCGGCGACCGGGTGGCGGCGGTGGCCGGCGACACCGCGTGGCTGTTCGCCGCGGTCCCGGCGGGCCCGTGCCGGCCGGGACCCACCGACCTGTGCCTGGGAGGTGGGACGGGAGACCGTTTCCGCATCGACGGCGCCTTCGTCAATCCGTACGCCGGCGACCTCCCCGGCCGCGCCCGGGCACACCCGTTGACGACGGACACCGGGGCCTTCTGGTTCTTCGCCCCGGACAACCTCGAGCTGCTGGTGAAGGTGCTCGACGGGCGGCCGGTGAACGGCCGCTTCTGGGTGCTGGCCGGTGCCACCACCACGGTGGGCTGGTGGGTGACGGTCACGGACACGGCGAGCGGCGAGCAGTGGGGGCGCGGCGTCGCCCCGTACCGGCAGGCGACGGTGGCCGACGCGGCGGCGTTCCCGCGACCGCCCGCGGCCGCCGCCCCGGGGCCGGGGACGACGCCGGGGACGGGACTCGCCGGCGCGGCGCCGGAGGTGCTGCTGGGCGGCCGCTACCGGGTGCGGGTCGCCTGGCGCGACCCGCGCAGCGGCGACACCGGCATCGGGCGTGGCGTGGCGGAGACCGCCGACTCGGCCCTGTTCTGGTTCTTCTCGCCGGCCAACGTGGAGCTGCTGGTCAAGGTGCTCGACGGGCGTCCGGTCAATGGCTGGGCCTGGGTCTTCTGGGGCTCGCTCACCGACGTCGAGGTCGAGCTGCGGATCGAGGACACGGTGGGCAGCGGCGAGCAGCATCTACCGCAACGAGGCATACCACCTGGGCGGCGGGGCCGACACCACCGCCTTCCCCTGAGGGCGCCTGCGGCGGGGTCGCCAACCCCGCGGCGTGGACGCCGCAGCGCCGTCAGCCGGCCAGCCGGCCGGCGCGGCGGAGGCGCTCGAGGTGGGCCAGGATCTGGCGCTCGGCCAGTGGCCAGGCGCTCTCCGGGGCGTCGTCGTAGACGCGGGGGAGCATCTCGCCCGGCTCCCGCAGGCCCTCGTTCCAGGCCGCCAGCACGCGCTCCTCGCGCCAGCGGCGGTGGGCGACGAGCTCGCGCAGCGTCCCGGCGGCGTCGCGCAGGGCGGGGCCGTGGGCGGGGAAGAGGGTCCTCGGCTCCAGATCGAGGAGCTTGTCGAGCGACCGCAGGTAGTCGTCCATGTCCCCCGCCGGGGGGTCGATGACCACGGTGCCCAGACCGGCGACCATGTCGCCCGCCAGGAGCGAACCCCAGGTCTCGTCGAAGAAGCAGAGGTGCCCCGGGGCGTGGCCCGGGGTGTGGACCACCCGTACCGGGAACGGCGGGTCGCCGCCCAGCTGCACCCGCTGCCCGTCGGCCAGCGTCTCGTCGACGGCGATGCCGCGGGTCGCCAGCAGCTCGGCGGTGGCGGCGTGCGCCGCCACCGGCACGCCGAGGCGGTCGCGCAGCGCCGCGGCCCCGGCGACGTGGTCGGGGTGGTGGTGGGTGAGCCAGATCGCGACCACCCGGGCGCCCTCGCGCCGGTCGAGCTCGCGCACCGCCCGCTCGAGGCGTCCGATCTCCTCCTCGTCGTCGCAGCCCGGGTCGACCAGCACGCGCCGTGGGCCGCGGCCGAGCAGGTAGGCGTTGGTGCGATCGGCCGGCGGAAGGGTGCGGGTCAGGACCGGCAGCAGGATGACGCCGGGGCGGAACTCGATGCGCCGGAACGGCCCGAGGTCCGCCTCCACCGGGTGGCGCAGCCGCGGCAGCCCGGCCCGCGGGCCCTCCGCGGCGAGCACCCGCAGGAGGTGGAGGATCGGCGGCGCCGCCAGCACCTCGCAGCGCTCCCAGCGCGCCGCCGCCTCGGCGGGATCCACCCACTCACCGTCGGCGCACTCGTCGCCGAGCACCGTGGGTTGCAGCGCGGCGCGGCGCGGCCACTCGAGCAGGAAGAAGCGGTTGTCGAAGCGCAGCGGGGCGAACGGCGGGGTGAGCCAGCGGCCGGCGAAGGTCAGGTGCGAGGCGTCCGGCGTGAGCCCGAGCTCGGCGACGATCTCGCTGAACCGGGTCTCGCGCGCCAGCAACCGGCGCCGTGCCTGCTCCAGCGTCGCCGCTGAGGTCACCGGCCCTTCGTGGTGGTCGGGGAGGAGCTCCTCGACGAGCAGCACGCCGGTCTCCTCGAAGAGCTCGCGGATGGCGCAGGCCAGCAGGCCGGGCACCAGGTCGGGCTCGAGCGAGGTGCCGGGGGGCAGCCCCTCGGCGAGGGTCTCGGGGAAGGCGTCGGCGGAGGAGAAGGCCTCGTCGAGCCCGGCCGGCATGCCCTGCACCGGGACCGCCAGGTCGGCGCTGGAGACGCCGCCCCCGGGAAAGGCGTGCCAGCCGCCCATGAAGGCCATGGAAGCGGCGCGCTGCACCCAGAAGACCTCGACCTCCCCGTCGGCCCCGTCGCCCGCCGGGCGCCACAGGACGACCGCCGCCGAGGCGCGCGGCGGGCGCGCCGGCGGGCGCGCCGCCTCGCCCGCCGCCGCCATCACCTTCTCGTACAGGCTCGCCTCGCTCATCGCTCGCCGCAGCATACAGGCATCCCCGCGGTCGTCCCAAGACGGGATGCCGGTTGGCGCGGGGACTGCACACGCTCCCCGCGGCCGGAGGAGGAGGGTGATCGTCGAGACCAAGATCGTGCGCTTGCGGCCCGGGCTGGAGGAGCGTTTCCTCGCCCGCGACGCGGCCGTGTGGACCCGCGCGCTGGCGCGGCTCCCCGGCTTCGTCGACAAGCAGGTGTGGCGCCGGCGGGAGCGGCCGGGCGAGCTGACGCTGGTGATCCGCTGGCGCGACCGGGCGAGCTGGCGGGCGGTGCCGGACCGCCTGCTGGCCGATCTCGAGGCGCGGTGCCGCCGCCAGGTGGGCGAGGACTACGCCGTGGGCCGGGCGCTGGTCTACGAGGTGGCGGCGGGCGACCGGGAAGAGGGGAAGCGATGAGCCGGGAGGAGGGGAAGCGATGAGCGCGACGGACGGACGGCCGGAGGCGGAGCGGCTGAGCAGCCGCCCGATCTACCGGGGGCGGGTCCTGGACCTCGACGTCGACCGGGTGCGGTTGCCGCACGGCGGCGCGGCGGAGATGGAGCTGGTGCACCAACGCGGCGCGGCGGCGGTGGTGCCGGTGCTCGGCGTGGGGGAGGGCGAGGAGGTCCTGCTGGTGCGGCAGTACCGCTACGCCACCGGGGGCTGGCTGCTCGAGATCCCGGCCGGCCGCCTCGACGGCGGCGAGCGTCCTCAGGAGGCGGCGCGCCGCGAGCTGGTCGAGGAGACCGGCTACCGGGCCGCCGACCTCGAGCCGCTGGGCTGGCTGTGGCCGGCGCCGGGGACCAGCGACGAGAAGGTCTGGCTGTTCGTCGCCCGCGGCCTCGAGCCGGCCGCGCAGGCGCTCGAGCCCGACGAGGTGCTGCGGGTGGAGCGGCAGCCGCTCGCCGACGCGGTGGCCCGGGCGGTCTCCGGCGAGATCCACGACGCGAAGACCGCCCTGGCGCTGCTGCGCCTGAGCGCCCGGCGCGGCGGGCGCTCCTGACCGCCCGGGAGGCCGGCGTCAGCCGGGGCCGGCGACGAAGGTGCCGCGCTGGCGGTCCTTGACCACCCCCGGGAAGCGCAGCGCCCGCCCGTGGGCGACGCAGTAGACGCCGGGCCCCAGGGCGCGGGCGGCGAACAGCGCTTCGGTGAGGTTCTGCAGCGCGTCGGAGTGCTTCATCTCGAAGGGCCGCATGGCGCCGGTGAGGACCACCGTCGCCGCCGGGTCGAGGTCGCGGAGCAGGCGCTCGCCGGTGACGGTGAGCGTGTCGGTGCCGTGCAGGACGACGACCCCCGCGAGGCCGTCGCGGGGCGCGGCGAGGGCCGAGCGCACCGCCGCGACGATGCGGTCGCGGTCGGCGTCGGTCATCTCGAGGCTGTCCTTGCTCATCAGCTCGACCACCTCGACCTCGACCCCCTCGAGGCGCAGCTCGGAGAGCATGCGCTCGACCACCGAGTGGCGGTTGGCCAGCTCGCCGGTGCGCTCGTCGTAGGTCTTCTCGATGGTCCCCCCGGTGGTGACGACGACGACGCGCGGCATGGCGCGGGATTCTACCCCGCGCCCCGGAGCGGCGGCGCCGGGCGGCGCCGCGCCACCAGGTAGATCCAGGGGACCTCCACCGCCTGCGCCGGGTCGGTGCGGCGGCGCGCCTCGGCGACCGCTCCGGCGCGGTCGCGCTCGGGCACGCCGGGCGCGGAGCGGGCGAGCATGGCGGGGATCTCCATCAGCTCCATCAGCTCGTCCTGGCGCCCGCGGTAGACGAAGCGTTCGCGGAGCACCTGCTCGAAGCCGTTCTCGGCGAGCAGCGCCGCGAGGTGCTCGGGGTCGACCTCGGGCGGCCGGCTGACCGTCGAGCCGCGCGCCGCCAGCGCCCGCGCCAACGCCACCTGGAAGGGGTGGACCGCGGCCGGCTCGCCGGCCACGGTGGCGGCCGGCAGGTTGAAGACGAACAGCGCCCCCGGCTCGAGGAGCGCGGCGAGGGCGGCGAGGACCGCGGCCGGGGCGGGGAACTGCGAGAAGGCGGCGTTGCACAGGGCGCGGTCGAAGCCGGCGCCGGCGGCGCCGAGGTCGAGCGCGGTCGCCACCTCGAAGTGGGCGCGCGGGTCGTCCACCCCGGCGCGGGCCACCTCCACCATCGCCTCCGAGGCGTCGACCCCGACCAGCGTCGCGGCGGCGGGAAGGCGCGCCAGGCAGGCGCGGGCCGTCGCGCCGGTGCCGCAGGCGAGGTCGAGCACCCGCCGCGCCGCCGCCACGTCCGCCAGCTCGACGAGGCGCCGGTTCAGGGCGCGGTAGAGGGGCCGCTCGCGGACGAAGCGGTCGTAGATCTCGGCGTTCCGCCAGCCGCGCCAGGGCACGCCCGCGGCCTCAGGGCCCGCGGCGGGCGTCGTCGATCATCTCCTCCAAGCGGTCGAGGCCACGGCTCAGGCGGTCGATCGGGGCACCGAACGACAGCCGCACGTACTGGTGGAAGCGGCACAGCCACGACGACCGGCGCCCCCCGGGGTTGACGTCGAAGAACACCCCGGGCACGCAGACCACCCGGCGGTCGAGGGCGGCCTGGAAGAACCCCATGCCGTCGGCCAGCGCCGGCGGCATGTCGCGCAGGTGGGCGAAGACGTAGAAGGTGCCGTCGGGTTCGCGGTCGATGCCCACCCCCATCTCGTAGAGGCGGCGCAGCATCAGGTCGCGCTTGGCCCCGAAGGCGCGCTGCAGGGCGCGGCAGTCGGCGAGCACACGCTGCGGCTCGAGCAGGTCTACGGCCGCCCGCTGCAGCGGCCGGTTGCCGCCGCCGTCGAGGAAGGAGCCGGCGCTCGACAGGCGCTCGATCACCTTGCGCGGGCCGACCGTCCAGGCGACCCGCCAGCCGGGGTAGCGCCAGTTCTTGGTCAAGCCGTCGAAGATCACCACCGGGTCGCGCTCGACGTCCTCGACGTAGCGCGCCGCCGAGACGGTCGGCCCCGGCTCGCCGTAGCCGGTGCGCCAGATGTAGTGCGAGTAGAACTCGTCGAGCAGCAGCGCGCAGTCGAGCTGCCGCGCCACCCCGACCCACTCGGCGAGCTCCTCGCCCGAGAGCAGGCGCCCCATCGGGTTGCACGGGTTCGACAGCAGCAGCGCCGACAGCCCGCGGCCCATCAGCTCGCGGCGCAGCTCACGGGGAGCGAAGTTGTAGCCGCGCTCGCGGGAGAGCAGGATGGGGATCGACGTCATGGTGCGGAAGACGTCGAGCAGCTCCTCGTAGGCGGTGTAGTCGGGGAGGAAGTGGCCGAGGTTGACCCGTCCGAGGGCGGCGACGGCGCGGGTCAGCGCGGTGCGCCCGCCGCCCGAGACGGCGACGTTCTCGGCGCTGTAGCGCGAGCCCATGCCGCGGCGGTAGAGCGCGTTGTACAGCTCGGCCACCGCCTCGCGCAGCTCCGGCAGCCCGTCGACCGGCGCGTACTCGTGGTCGTCGGGGGCGATCGCCACCTGCTCGACGCGCGGCGATCCGCCGGGCAGCGGTCCGCTCTCCGGCTGGCCCTGGCCGAGGTTGCACCAGGCGGGGTCTCCGGGGTGGAAGCCGCGCGCGGCGGCCTCGCCGGAGACGTAGATCACCCCCGTCCGCGGGACGTCGCGGAAGGCGTGCAGGTGCGCCTCGTCCGGAGCCGTGGCGGTGTCGAGGGCCATGGCCCCATTCTGCAGCAGGAAGCGTTCCAGTGCGGCGCGGGGCGGGCGCCCGGGGGCGCCGGCGCCGGGATCAGCTCGGCAGCGGGGCGCCGGGGCCGGTCCTCCAGTGGGTCTGCGCGGCCAGCAGGGCGCCGGCGGCGGCGGCGTCGACCGGCCGGGAGAACCAGTAGCCCTGGCCCTGCGGGCAGTGGAGCCGGCGCAGGTGGGCGAGCTGCTCGGCGGTCTCGATCCCCTCGGCGATGACGTTCATCGACAGGTTGCTGCCCAGGGTGAGGATGGTCTGCACGATCGCCTCGGCCCCGGCCTTGCCGTCGAGGTCGCTGATGAACGAGCGGTCGATCTTCAGCGAGTCGCAGGGGAACTGGCGCAGGTAGGTGAGCGACGAGTAGCCGGTGCCGAAGTCGTCGATGTGCAGCTGGATGCCCAAGGCGTGGATCTCGGCGAGCTTGGCGAGCACCTCCGGGCCGTGGTCGAGCAGCACGTTCTCGGTGATCTCCAGGCGCAGGCTGGTCGGATCGAGGCCGGTCTCGGCGAGCAGCCCCTCGATCTCGCGGGTCACTCCGGACTGGAGGAAGATCTTCCCCGACACGTTGACGCTCATGGTCAGCGGTGGCTGGCCGGGGAAGCGGCGGTGCCACGCGGCGAGCTGGCCGCAGGCCTCGCGCAGCGCCCACCAGCCGATCGGCGCCATCAGCCCGGTCTCCTCGGCCACCGCCAGGAAGCTCTGCGGCGGCCGCAGCACGCCGCTGGGGTGGCGCCAGCGCACCAGGCCCTCGAAGCCCACCATGCGGCCGCTGTCGAGAGCGACGATCGGCTGGTAGTGCATCTCGAACTGCTCGCGCTCGACCGCGCGCCGCAGCTCGCTCTCCAGGCGCAGCAGGGCCAGCGCGTTCTGGTGCATGGCGCGATCGAAGATCTCGTAGCGCGCCTTGCCGGCGGCCTTGGCGCGGTACATGGCGATGTCGGCGTCGCGCAGCATCTCCTCGGGGCGGACGTAGCCGGACTCGGACAGCGAGATCCCGATCGAGGCGGTCGTGAACACCTCGTGGCCGTCCATGTCGAAGGCGCGGGAGAGGACCTCCTGCACCCGCTCCGCCACCTGGCTGGCCCGCTTGGGTCCCTCGACGTCCTGCATCAGGAGGGCGAACTCGTCGCCGCCCAGGCGCGCCACCGTGTCGCCCGGGCGCAGGCTCGCCGCGAGCCGCTGCGCGATCTCCAGCAGCAGCTGGTCGCCGACGCCGTGCCCGAGGCTGTCGTTGACGGTCTTGAAGCGGTCGAGGTCGAGGAAGAGGACCGCGAAGCGGGAGCGCGGGTCGCGGCGGGCGCGGCCCAGCTCGAGCTGCAGGCGGTCGAGGAACAGCGCCCGGTTGGGCAGCCCGGTCAACGCGTCGTGCATGGCGTCGTGGAGGAGCTGCTCCTCGGTGCGCTTGCGGCGTGAGATGTCGCTCATCGAGCCGGCCATCCGATAGGCCACACCGGCCGCGTCGCGCACCGCCAGGCCGCGGGTCAGCACCCACATCCAGGTCCCGTCGCGGCGCTGGATGCGGTGCTCGTGGTGGAAGTGCCGGCTGCGCCCGTCGAGGTGGGCGCGCAGCGCCGCCTGGAAGGCCGGCGCGTCGTCGGGGTGGACCCGCGCCAGCAGCTCGTCGGGCGACGCCCCCAGCTCGTCGGCGCCGAAGCCGAGCATGGCCTTCCACCGCGGCGAGAAATAGGCCGCCCCGGGGCCGATGCGCCAGTCCCACAGGCCGTCGTTGGCGCCGGCGGCGGCCAGCGCGTAGCGCTCCTCGCTCTCCCGCAGGGCGTGCTCGCCGCGGTGGCGCTCGACGGCGTAGCCGACGGCGCGGTGGAGCAGCGCCGCGTCGACCTCGGCCTTGATCAGGAAGTCCTGCGCCCCGTGGCCCACCGCCTCCAGCGCCGTGGCCTCGTCGTCGAGGTTGGTCAGCACCAGGACCGGCACGTCGGGGGCGGCGGCGTGTACCGCCTCGAAGGTCTCGAGGCCGGCGGAGTCGGGGAGCTGGAAGTCGAGCAGGACGACGTCGACCGGCGCGGCGTCGCCGGCACGGAGCCGGGCGAGCGCCGCGCCGAGGGTCTCGACGTGCTCGACCGTGTAGCGGGTGCGCCGCGCCGCGGCGAGGTAGGTCCGCGCCAGCTCGGCCTCTGCCGGGTCGTCCTCGACCAGCAGGACGTTGAGCGACCTCATGCGTTCCCCCCGGGAAGCTCGACGGTGAATCGCGATCCTCGTGTGGGTGCGGATTCTACCCGGATGGCGCCGCCGTGCGCCTCGGCGATCCGCCGGCACAGCGCCAGCCCGATGCCGGTGCCGGGGTAGCGGCTGGCCGGGTGCAGCCGCTGGAAGAGCTCGAAGACGCGCTGGTGGTGGCGCGGGTCGATCCCGATGCCGTTGTCCGTCACACGGATCTCCCAATGGCCGTCGACTCGTTCGGCGTCCAGCCGCACCCGCGGCGGCGCCTCACTACGGAACTTGACCGCGTTGCCGATGAGGTTCTGGAACAGCTGGACCATCTGCCCGCGGTCGGCGACCACCGTCGGCAGCGGCCCGTCGCGCTCGATCTCGGCGCCGCTCTCCTCCAGCGTCGCCCGCAGGTTGGCCAGCGCCTCGTCGGCGGCCTCGTCGAGGGCGACCGGCTCGCGTCGCGCCGTCCCCAGGCGGGTGTACTCGAGGACCTGCTGGATCATCGCCTGCATGCGGCGGGCGCTGCCGGCGAGCAGCTCGAGGTGCTCGCGTCCCTGCTCGCCGAGCGCCTCGCCGTGGGTGTCGGCGAGCAGCCGCGCGTAGCGCACCACGAGCTGGGCCGGCTCTTGGAGGTCGTGGCTCAGCGCGCGCACCAGCGGCTCGATCCGCGACGCCGGCTCGCCCCCGGCCAGCAGGCGCTCCGCCTCCTCGCCGAGGCGCAGGTAGCCGGCGCTGGTCTTGGGCAGCTCGAGGTCGGCGGCGGGGGCGGCCGGGGCGTCGCCTGCCGCCGCGGGGGGGGCGGCGAAGACGATCACCGGCACGCGCGGGCGGCGCCGCTTGACGGCGGCGGCCACCTCGGCCCCGTCGGCCCAGCCGAGGGAGCGCTCGGTGATCAACAGGTCGAAGTCGGCGTCCGCGAGGTGGCCGGCGAAGGACACCGCGTCGCCGGCCTCGTGGACGGTCGCGCGCGGCAGGCGCTGGAGAAGGACCAGCCGTGCCAGGGCGCGATCGTCGTCGCGCTCGTCCACCAGCAGGATGCGGGTTGCGTCGGGCCCTTGGCTCAGCGTCCCCCTCCGGCGAACCTCAGCGGCGAAGCCTCCCGGTGCCCTGCCGGCTCCGTCGTGGAGCGTGGCGGGCGGCCCGGGACCACGGACACACGAACCCCATGTGCAGAGGATCGGTGCCGAGCGTCAGGAGATCGTCGGGAAACCGCCGGGCGGCGTCCGGCCGCAGCGCCGCGGCGGGGTCCACACGGGGGGCACGCCGGGCCGGCGGCGCCCCGTCCTCGATCGGGGACCGGAACGTGGACCGCGGCAGCGCGGGCGAGCCCGGGCGGTTGCGGCGAGCGGCGTCAGCGCCGGCTCGTCCGACCCTCTCGCGGCGGTGCGGCGGTGGCGGGGTCGACGATCCAGCCCTCCCAGGGGTCGCAGGCCGCGGGGACGCCCCAACCGCGCTCGCGCCGCTCCCACGCCCAGGCCGCCTGCACCGCGGCGAGCACGGCATCGAGCAGGTCGCCCCGCGCGTCGTCGACGAGGTCGTGGGCACGGAAGCGGTCCAGGTCGAGCGAGAGGCCGTAGGTCTCGGCGAGGCGCGGCGAGCGGAGGGCGGCCACCAGCTCGCGGCGGGCCTTGCGCTTGGCGTCGGTCTGCTCGCGCCGCGCGTCGGCCTTGTAGCGCCGGCGCGGCCCGAGCAGGCGCCGGGCCACGAGCGCCGGGTAGGCCTCCAGGGCGACCCGGTCGTCGGCGGTGGGCCGGCAGGGCACCACCGAGACGCCGCTGGCCAGCAGCCGCGGGGCGCCGGCGAAGAACATCTTCGCCAGCGGAACCCCGTACAGCTTCATCGGCGACAGCGCGCGCGCCGCGCGGTCGGTGGCGCGCCGGTGCTCCTTGTCGCCGGCGGGGCGGGCCTCCTTGTAGAGGGCGAGCACCTGCTCGAGGTCGGTGCGCCCGCGGCGCGCGACGGCGGCGACGTACTCCTCCCAGGCCGCCGGCCAGTCCAGCGCCCGCCCGAGGCGGCGGGGCTGTCCGAAGGGGAAGTCGAAGCCGGCCACCCACGGGCCGGGGGTGGCGAGGGCGCGCTCGAAGGCGGCGAGGTCGCACACCCGCAGCAGGCGGCTCACCCGCAGGCGGCCGCCTTCGAAGCTGCACTCCGCGGCCGTGATCGGTTTGGCGCGGGTGGGGCTGCTGGTGAAGTCGACGCCGTAGACCCGCATCACGGCGATCCTACCCGGTCGCCGCCCGCCGGCGGGAGCCTCAACCGGGGGCCGGCGGCACCCGCAGGAGCCGCATCAGCAGCCGGGCGCGGTGGCCCACCAGCGTGACGGTGAGCTCGCCCCCGGTGGCGGGGAGGTCGTGCGGATCGATGGTGAGGACATAGTAGCTGGCCAGGGTCGCGGCCAGCCGGCGGGTGGCCTGGATCGGGAAGTCGACCGTCTTCTCGTAGGTGCCGCCCGTGGCCGCGGCGACTTGGCGGAGGCCGAGCTCCAGCGTGTGGTAGTCGGCGTCGGTGACGTCGAGGACGAAGACCGGCATCGCCGCCCGCGCCAGGGCGCGGCCGGCGGGCGCGTAGTCCGGGACCTGCTGGAAGCCGGAGGAGCCGAAGCGGCCGAGCCCCCAGCCGAGGAAGATCATCGTCTTGTCGCCGGGCAGCGGGGCCGCGGCGTCCGCGACCAGCTCGAGGGCGCGCTCGGGCGAGGCGGCGTCGCGGGCGGCCTGGCGGTCGAAGGCGGCGGCCAGCGAAGGTCCGCGGTGCCGCGGGTGGCGGCGCTCCTCCGGCGGGGTGCCGCCGAAGTGGATCCCCCGCCACACCGCGCGCCAGGCCTCGTCGCGGTCGCGGGTGAAGTCCTGCCACAGCTTCAGGTGCGAGTCGAACGAGACCACCGCCACCAGATCGTCCGGCGGCAGGTCGTGCAGCAGCGCCTCGACGTAGGGCAGCAGGCGCAGGTGGCCGCGGATGCGCAGGCCGTTGAAGTCGGCCTGGACGAAGAGGACGACGAGCCGGGGAGGCAGCGCGGCGGCGGCGGGGAGCCCTGCGGACGGCGCGCCGGGCCCGTCCGCCGCCAGCCCGGGCAGGTGGTCCGCCGAGTAGAAGTCGACCGCGCGGACCGGCACCCGGGTGCGGCCCACCGCGACCTCGAAGTCGTCCGGGCCGAGGCCGAGCACCGGCTCGCCGCCGGCGTCGACGACGCGCACCACGACCGGCGCCAGGGAGACCTCCACGGTCTCGCCGAAGGTGCCGGCGGGTTCCTCGCCCGCCACGGCAGCCGGCCGCTCCGGCCGGGGTGGCGCCGGCGGCCAGATCGCCACCCGGCGCGCGCCCTGCGGCGCTCCGGGGGCGCTCCGCCGCCGGCGGCGGCCGCGCCGACCTCGCGCTGCGTGAAGCGGACGCGGATCCTCGCCACCGCTGCCTCGCCCGGCCGGCCGGCCGCGGTGCCGGCGGCGGCGGCCAGCGCGGCGGCGAAGGACGCGTCCGGGGACGGGGCACGCACCTCGATCCCGCGGACCCAGGGCGTCTCCGCGTCGACGGTGAGGGCCACCTCGAGGTCGTCCCGCGGCCAGGCGAGGCGCAGGCGCCGGCAGCCGTCGTCGCCGCCGCAGGGCTCCACGGTCGCGGCCTCGGGGGGGAAGGTCTCGGCGCCCCCGGAGGCCAGCAGGGCGGGCACGAGGAGGGCGTCGAGCCCCAGCGGGCGCTCCTCCGGCAGGCGTTGGAGCGCCGTGACCACCGACACCGCGGCACGGTAGGCGCCGCGCGCCGAGTCGTAGAGGAAGGTGCCGGAGGCGTCGCGCCAGACCACCCAGCGCCGCCCGTCCGGCTCCTCGAGCTCGAAGCGGAAGGCGGCCCCCGCGACGCGGGTCGAGAAGCCGTAGCTGGCCCCGGCGCGCTCGATGACGCCGGCGTCCCGGTAACCGTCCGCCCGCCCGTAGGCCTCGCGCACCCGCGCCCACAGCGCGTAGGCGCCGTCGTCCGCCGCCGCGGCGGCGGACGGGACGGCGGCGAGGAGTCCGATCAGGAGACCGCCGGCGATCGCCCGCATGCCGTCCAGTGTAGCCGGGCGGCCGCGGGCGGACACACTTCGCCCGTCCGGTGCGGGGCACCGGGCGGGGGACCCTTCAGAGCGGGGGGCTCAGGAGCCCAGGCCGGCGACGGCCCGGGTCAGGCGGGACTTCGTGCGAGAGGCGGTGTTGTCGTGGATGACACCCTTCTGCGCGGTCTTGTCGATGACCCGCAGGGTCTCGGGCAGCAGCTCGGCCGCGGCCGCGGCTTCGCCGGCCGCCACCGCCGCGCGCAGCTTCTTGACCGCGGTGCGCATCCGCGAGCGCTGGCCGCGGTTGCGCTGCCGGTGCTCCAGGTTCTGACGGTGCCGCTTCTCGGCTGACTTCGTGTTCGCCATGCTCTCGGGTTTCCCTCAGGTGAAACGTGACGAGGTGAAACGGGCCGGCCGCGCCTCGGGCGCGGCCGGCCCGTGTTTATACCACCCGCTACCGGCCTCCGTCAACGCCGAGCTCGCCGAGCCGCTGGCGGGCCAGGTTGGCCTCGTCGCTGCCGGGGAACTGGCGCGCCACGTACTGGAGCTGCGCGACGCCCTGCGACCGCTCGCCGAGCTCGAGGTGGGCGTAGCCCTTCTTCAGCGCGGCGCTGGCCAGCTTGTCCGAGCGCGGGTAGCGGTTCAGCACCTGGTCGAACTGTTCGATGGCCTGGCGGAACTTGCGCTGCCGGTAGTAGGCCTCGCCGGTCCAGTAGACCGCGTTGTCGGCCTGCTCGGTGTCGGGGAAGTTGCGCAGGTACTCGCCGAACTCCTGGATCGACACGTCGTACGAGCCGCGCAGGTAGTCGTTGTAGGCGGTCTGGTAGAGGCTCTCGGGGTCCGAGGGGATCACCACGGTGCCGCCGCCGCCCGGGCCGGCGTCGAGCGGCGGCGCGGTGCGGGCGGCCTTGAGCTCCTGGTTGGTCGCCGCGATGGTCTGCGACAGCTGCGCCAGGCGGTAGTTGGTGTCTTCGAGCTTCGCCTGCAGCGCCTCGATCTGGCTCGACAGGCCTTCGAGGCGGACCTGCATGTCGGCTTCCGACTTCAGCAGCAGGTCCATCTGCCCCTTGACCCGCTCGTCGAGGGCGGAGACCTCCTCCTTGCTCGGCGCCTGCTTCTGGAACTGCAGCACCTGGCGCTGGATCTCGTTGAGCTGTCCCTGGATCGACTGGATGTCGCTGGTGGACACGCAGCCGCCGGCGAGGGCGGCGGCGGTCAGCGCCGCCACCGACAGCAGGGGGGAGGATCTCCGCACCGTCGTCTACCTCCGTCCGGTCACCACGAAGTGGGCGCGGCGGTTCTGGGACCAGCAGGACTCGCTGCTCTCGGTGCAGAAGGGGCGCTCCTCACCGTAGCTGATGGTGCGCATCCGGCCGTCCTCGATCCCCAGGCTCGACAGGTACTCCTTCGCGGCGCTGGCGCGGCGCTGGCCGAGCGCCAGGTTGTAGTCGTTGGTGCCACGCTCGTCGCAGTGCCCTTCGATGGTGAACAGGTACTCGGGATGCTCGCGCATGAACGACGCGTTCTGGGCCAGCCGGTCCCGGGCCTCGGCGGCGAGGTCCGACTGGTCGTAGGCGAAGTAGACGTCGGAGATCAGCTGGTGCTGGGCGAGGTAGCTGTTGAGCTCGACGAGGTCACTGGGCAGGGCCTCCTCGGTCATCTCCTCGGCCGGCGGGGGCGTCGGCTCGGGCGCCTCCTCGACGGGCGTCTCGGGCACCGGCGTGCTCACCACCTCGATGTCCTTCGGCGGCGTCGTCGGCTTCTTCTTCGGACAGCCCACCAGAACGGTGAGCAGCAGCGGCAACCCCATCAAGGCGATCCACTTGCGACCCATTTCCTTCTCCTCCGCAAACAGTTGACGGACCGGATTCTCGCGGTGGCAGCCGCGACCGTGGCGCGGTCCAACAATCTACCAGAGCGCGCCCCATGCAGCAAGCGGGCCGAGGGCTTGAAGCGACTGATTCTTCAACGGTTTTTGGCTCCACGGCGTCAATCGGTCGGGTAGGCCGACCAGGCGGGCGACTGGTTGCTCCCGGTGCCGGAGAGCGCCTTGGGGTTCGATCCGTCCACGTCCATCACCCAGATCTGCTTGCTGCCGGAGCGGTCGGAGGTGAAAGCGATGCGCCGCCCGTCGGGCGAGAAACTGGGCTCCTCGTTGCTGCCCGGACCCCCGGTCAGCACCTGCGTGGCCAGCGTCACGAGGTCGGTCACCGCGATGTCGAAGCTGCTGCGGCGGCGGGTGGCGTAGGCGATGCGGTCGCCCTCCGGGCTCCAGGCGGCGCCGTCGTTGTAGGTGCCCTCGAAGCTGATGCGCCGCACGTTGGTCCCCTCGGCGTCCATGACGAACACGTTCGGGTTGCCGGCCCGGCTGGAGGTGAAGGCGATCTCCGAGCCGGTCGGGCTCCAGGCGGGGTTGGTGTCGATCGCCGCGGAGTGGGTCAGGCGGCGCAGGTTGGAGCCGTCGATGTCGGCGGTGAAGATCTCGGTGTTGGCGCCCAGGGCGCGCGAGAAGACGATCCGCCGCCCGTCCGGCGAGACGCTGGGGGAGATGTTCTGGTCGCCGTCGGTGACCACCGGGAACTTGCGCCCGGTGGTGAGGTCGGCGCGGTAGATCTGCGGCGAGCCGTTGACGAAGGAGGTGTAGAGCAGGCCGGCGCTGGAAGGCATCCAGGCCGGCGACATCGAGGTCGACCGGTGGGCCGTGATCTGGCGCGGGTTGGCGCCGTCGTAGTCCATCACGAACACCTCCTTGGCGCCGGTGCGGTCGGAGGTGAAGGCGAGGCGGGTCAGCGAGATGCCCCGGCGGCCGGCGAGGAACTGCACCACCTCGTCGGCGAAGGTGTGGGCCATGCGCCGCGCGGCCGTCTCCGGGCCACGGTAGCGCTTGGCCAGGATCGCCTGGCCGCTGGCGAGATCGTAGAGGCGGCCCTCGAAGACCAGCCGTCCCGCCTCGGGCGCGATGTTGCCGAGCAGGACGATCTCGTTGCCCAGCGAGCGGTACTGCTCGAAGTCGTGCGGCCGGTCGCCGGTGAGCTCGAGGACGGCGAAGGCCCACGGCCCCTGGATCTGGAAGATGCGGGTCTCGTCGAGGTCGGAGCGCAGGGTCGAGTCGAGCTCCCGCGCGGCGCGACCGAACTCGCCGCCGTACGCCGCCGCGCCCTCCATGGCCGGGAAGGCGAGGCGGATCTGGGCGCGCGTGCGGTCGGTCTCGAGCACCACCTGGACGCGGTCGCCGGTGGGCGGCTCGCTCGGCGCGGTCGGCTCGATCTCGGGCTCCTGCGGCGCCGGCGGCGGCTGCTGCGCCGTAGGGGAGGCGGCGAGCCAGGTGGCGCCGCCGGCGCCGAGGGTGAGCGCGGCGGCGAGGACGGCGAGGGCGGCGAGGGCGGCGTGGCGGTCGAAGCGACGGTTCATGTGTGGTGTTCCCCGGGGAGTTGGCGCTAGTGGATGATCAGGCGGATGCTCAGGGAGTCTTTGCGGTAGCCGGCCGGCAGCGGCGGCAGCGGCGAGGCGTTGCGCACCGCCCGCAGCCCGGCGAGATCGAACGAGGACGAGCCGGAGGGGACGTCCACCGCCAGCTCGCTCACCGTGCCGTCGCGCTGGATGCGGAAGGTCAGGGCGACCTCGGGCAGGCCCTCGGTCGGGGGCCGGACCCAGTTGCGCTCGATGAGGGCCAGCATCCGGTCGAGGTAGTAGCCGTAGGTGAAGTTGGGGTCGCCGACGCCGGCCATCCCCAGCGTCGAGGTGGCCGTGGGGCTGCCCCCCGCCACCCCGGACGTCGCGCCGGCGCCGGCCGGTGCCGGCTCAGGGGCGGGCGGCGGCCGCGTCGCCGGTTGCGCTGCGGGTTTCTTCTCCGGCTTCTTCTCGGGCTTCTTCTCGGGCTCCGGCAGCACCGGCGCGGGCTCGGGAGGAGGCGGCTCGGGCTCCGCGGCGGGCGCCTCCGGGACGGCGGGCTCCGGCGCGGCCCGCTCGGGAGGCGGGGTGGGGCGGCGCCCCAGGGCCGCCGCCGGCACCACCTGCACCGGCACGAACTCGATCGGGCCGCGGTCGGCCTGCATCAGCCGCGGGGCGAGCAGCGCGGCCGCGGCGAGGGCGGCGTGGAACAGCGCCGCGGCGGCGAGGCCGACCGTGCGCACCCGCGCCGCGTCGCGGCCGGCGCGCCGCTGGGCGAGGACGCTCTCGACCGGCTCGAGCATCGGGTCGTGGGCCGCCGCCTCAGCGACGCCGGCGGCCGCCGGCGGAGGCCTTGTCCTCGGGCAGCTCGGTGACCATGCCCACGTGGACGATGCCGCCGCGGTGCAGGGTGTCGAGCACGTCGATCACGCGGCCGTAGGGCACCTCGCGGTCCGCCTTCAGAAAGACCGTCTCGTCGTCGCCGCGCGCCTCGACGACCGGCAGCAGCCGCTCGGCGAGCTGGGTGGGGTGGATCGGCGTCTGCCCCAGGTAGACGATGCCCTCGCGGTTGACGGTGACGATCAGCGGCTCCTCGGTGCGCAGCGGCAGGCTCTCGGCCTGCGCCCGCGGCAGCGCCACCTGGATCCCCTGGTGGAGCATCGGCGCGGTCACCATGAAGATGATGAGCAGCACGAGCATCACGTCGACCAGCGGCGTGACGTTGATGTCCGACATCACCGCCTCTTCGGGCTCGCCGATGCGGAAGGCCATGGTCGTCGTCTCCGGGCCCCGCTGCGCGGGTCAGGTGAAGTTGCGCTCCGACAGGTTGAGCAGCTCGAGGGCGAAGTCCTCCATCCGCCCGCGGAGCCGCCGCACCCGGCTGGCGAAGTAGTTGTACGCGATCAGGGCCGGGATCGCCGCGGCGAGGCCGGCCGCGGTGTTGATCAGCGCCTCGGCGATGCCGGGAGCCACCACGGTGATCGAGGTCGAGCCGGTGAGCCCGATGTCGCGGAAGGCGACCATGATGCCCCACACCGTGCCGAACAGGCCGATGAAGGGCGAGGCCGCCGCCGTGGTGGCGAGGAACGACGTCCAGCGCCCCAGCTCGGCCGACTCCAGGTGGATCGAGCGCTGCAGGCTGCGCTCCAGCGCGGCGACCGAGCGCAGCCGGTACCCCGCGTCGGCACTCTCCGGCATCCCGCGCTTCATCTGCGCGTCGAGCTCCGCGTAGCCGGTCTGGAAGATGCCCACCATCGGCGAGGCGTGGAGCTTCGAGGCCGCGGCGCTGACCTCGCTGAAGCGCTTGGAGCGATGGAAGTGTTCGAGGAAGCGCCGGGTGTGGACGTCGGCGCGGCGCAGCTGCAGGGCCTTGGCGAAGATCACCGCCCACGACACCAGGGAGAAGGCCGCCAGCAGCCCGAGCACGAGCTTGGCCATCGGGCCGGTGGAGAGGAAGGTCTCCAGCAGGCCGGGCCCCTGGGCGCCGGGCAGGGTGGGCTGGGCGAGGGATGCGGTGAGAGCGAGGAGCGGCGCGAGGCCGGCGGTCGGGGGGCTGGAGATGATCGTCACCCTGTGCGAGTCCTCCGCGGTCGTCGGATCGCCGGCGCCGGGTGGCCGGCGCCACAAACTAGCACGTCGTGGAGGCGTCGCGCCGGGCGGGACCGCGGTCCGTCCGACCTCTACGAATGCTAGGCTCTCGCGGTCGTATTCCCCTCTCCGCCGTCGCCATGAGCCGCCCGCCCGCCGCTGCCGCCGACCCTGGCCGGACGCTGATCACCGGCGCCACCGGCGCCCTGGGCCGGGCCGTCGTGGCGCGCTTCGTGGCGGCCGGCGCGCCGGTGCTGGCGGCGGCCCGCGACCGCGGCGCGCTCGCCGCGCTGGCGGCCGCCGCGCCGCCCGGCGCGGTCGCCGTGCGGGCGGCCGATCTCACCGACGCGGCGGCGGTGGCGGAGCTCTTCGACCTCGCCGGCGGCGCCGACGGCGCGCCGCCCGCGGTGGCCCACCTGGCCGGCGGCTTCCGCTTCGCGCGGCTGGCCGACACCGCCGACGCCGACTGGCGCTTCCTGGTGGGCGTCAACCTCGAGACCACCTTCGTCGTCCTCCGCGAGTGCTGCCGCCGCTTCGCCGCGGCGCGCGGCGGCGCCCTGGTGGCGGTGGCGTCACCGGCGGCGCTGGCGGGCGAGGCGGGGGTGGGCGGGTACGCCGCGACCAAGGCGGCGGTGCTGCGGCTGGTCGAGTCGGCGGCGCGCGAGCTCGCCCCCCACGGCGCTCGCGCCAACGCGGTCCTCCCTGGTACCATGGACACCCCGGCCAACCGCGCCGCGATGCCCGCCGCGGATCCGGCGGGCTGGGTCTCCACCGACGCCGTCGCCGAGGTGATCCACTACCTGACGACGCCCGCCGCGGCGGCGGTCAACGGCGCGGCGGTGCGGGTGCCCGGGCCGGCGCTCTGAGCGCCTCGCGGCGCCGCCGGTGCCACTCGAACACGCGAATCCAGCGAGGAGGAGAGTGCTTTCCATGCGAATCGCCGTCTGCATCAAACAGGTGCCCGACACCGAGTCCCGCCTGCGGGTGGGGCGGGACGGGCGCTGGATCGACGAAGAGGACCTGAAGTTCCGCATCAACGAGAGCGACGAGTACGCGCTCGAGGAGGCGTTGCGGATCGCCGAGGCCACCGGCGGGGAGGTCGTGGTCGTCTCGCTGGGCCCGCAGCGGGTCCAGGAAGCGCTGCGCAAGGCCCTCGCCCTCGGCGCCGCCCGCGCCGTCCACCTGGTCGACGACGCCTTCGCCGGCGGCGACGCGACCAGCACCGGCCGCGCGCTGGCGGCGGCGCTGCGCCGCGAGGACGTCGGGCTGGTGCTCACCGGGTCGCAGTCGGACGACCTCGGCTACGGCGCGACGGGCTCGGTGATCGCCGGCGAGCTCGGGCTGCCCCACGCCTGGCTGGTGATGGGCGTCGAGGTCGAGGACGGCGGCGCCACGGCGAAGGTGACCCGCGAGATGGAGAGCGGCAAGAACGAGATCTTCCGCCTGCGGCTGCCGGCGGTGCTCGAGGTGCAGGCCGGCATCAACCACCCGCGCTACGCCTCGCTCAAGGGGATCATGGCCGCGAAGCGCAAGCCGCTCGACACGGTCGCCGCCGCCGACCTCGGTCTCGACGCCGGCTCGGTGGGGGCCGCCGGCGCGCGGCTCGAGATCCTCTCGGTGGCCTTCCCCGACAGCGGCGAGGGCGCGCAGATGATCGCCGGCGACGCCGCCACCGCGGCGAAGACCCTGGTCGAGAAGCTCCAGAAGGAAGCGAGGGTGCTGTGATGAGCAAGATCTGGATCGTCCTGCAGCAGCGCGAAGGCAAGGTCTCCCGCCTCTCCTGGGAAGCCATCGCGGCCGGCCAGCGGCTCGCCGCCGCCACCGGCGGCAGCGCCGAGGCCGTGGTGCTCGGCTCCGGCGTCGGGTCGCTGGCGGAAGAGGTGGCGGGGGCCGAGCTCGCGGCGGTGCACGTCGCCGACCACCCCGCGCTCGCGGACTACACGCCCGGCGCCTACGTCGGCGCCCTCGCCCCGGCCGTCGCGGCCGCGGCGCCCGACTGGGTGCTCTTCCCCCACACCTACCAGACCGTCGACTACTTCGCGCGCCTGGCCCAGGAGACCGGCGCCGGCCTGCTCCCCGAGGTGACCGGCTTCGAGGAGGGCGCCGACGGGCTGGTCTGGCGCCGGCCGATCCTCGGCGGCAAGCTCGACGCCCGAGTCCGCGTCCGCGGCGCGGGGACGGTGCTGGTGTCGGTGCAGTCGGGCGCCTTCCCGGCCGACGAGGTGCGGCGCGGCGGCGACACCGCGCTGCGGCCGCTCGCCCTGGACGACGCGCGGGTGGTGGCCGACCGCGAGATCCTCGGGGTCGAGGAGGTGGCCGGCGAGCAGGTGGACCTCAGCCGCGCCGACGTCATCGTCGCCGTCGGCCGCGGGGTGGGCGGCGAGGACAAGATGGGGGTGGTGCGCGACCTCGCCGCGGCGCTGGGCGCCGAGCTGGCCGCCAGCCGGCCGGTGGTCGACAACGGCTGGCTGCCGCGCGACCGCCAGATCGGCTCGTCGGGGCAGACGGTGGCGCCGAAGCTCTACGTCGCCGCCGGCATCTCCGGGGCCATCCAGCACGTCGTCGGGATGAAGAGCTCCGGCACCGTGGTGGCGATCAACAAGGATCCCGGCGCCCCGATCTTCAACGTCGCCCACTACGGGATCGTCGGCGACCTGCACGAGGTGCTGCCGGCGCTGACCGAGGCCGTCAAGGCGGCGCGCGGGTGATCCGGTGCGGCCGCGGAACGGGGGAGCGGCCGGGGGCGTAGGGACGGGTGGGTCGCGGGTTGCCGTAGGATGGGCGCCACACATGGATCGTTCGAGGGGCGGAGGGTCGCGATGAGCAAGACATGGGTCGTGGGCTGCGCGGTGGTGGTGGCGATCGTGCTCCTGGTCGGCGTGGTGCTGGGGGTGGCGGTGGTGGGGACCTACAACCGCCTGGTCTCCCAGCAGCAGACCGTCGAGGCGCAATGGGCGCAGGTCGAGAACGTCTACCAGCGGCGGGCGGACCTGGTGCCGAACCTGGTGTCGACGGTGCGCGGCGCCGCCAACTTCGAGCGCCAGACCCTCGACGAGGTGGTCGAGGCGCGGGCGAAGGTCGGCCAGCTCAACGTCTCCCCGGAGATCCTCAGCGACCCGCAGGCCTTCCGCCGCTTCGAGCAGGCCCAGGACTCGCTGTCGTCCGCCCTGTCGCGGCTGATGGTGGTCGTCGAGCGCTACCCGCAGCTGCAGGCGGTGGCGGCCTTCCGCGACCTGATGGTGCAGCTCGAGGGCACCGAGAACCGGATCGCGGTCGAGCGGCGCCGGTTCAACGTGGACGCGCGGGACTTCAACGCGGCGGTGCGCCGCGTGCCGGCGGTGTGGTTGATCTCGCTGCTGGGGTGGGACTTCCCGCCCAAGGAGTACTTCAAGAGCCAGCCGGGCGCGGAGCAGGCGCCCACCGTCGACTTCGGCGCCCCGCAGTAGCGCGGCGCGCCCGCCGCCCGCCGGCCACGGCCGGCGGGTCGCGGCCCGACGTTTCCGTCGTTGCATTCGTACGAACACCCGAGCATGCCGTTCGTCTCCGTCCCCCGCCGCCTGGCCGGCCTGGCGCTCGCCGCGCTGGCGGCCGCCGGCTGCGCGGGGGCGGGGGCCGAGGTGCCCGCCGCGGCGCCGGCCGCCGGGCCGCCGGTGGTCCGCCGCGGCGACCTCACCCGCCGCGTGCTGCTGACCGGTGAGCTGCGCGCCGCCCGGGCCCGCGACCTGGTGGTGCCCCGGGCGCCGACCTGGCGGGTGCAGATCCGCTGGCTGGAGGAGGACGGGGCCGAGGTCGCGGCCGGGCAGAAGGTGGTCGAGTTCGACTCCAGCGAGTTCACCAGCGATCTCGAGGAGAAGCGCCTGGCACTGGGGGAGAAGGAGAACGAGCTCGCCCGCAGCCGCGCCCGCGGCGAGATCGACGAAGCGGAGAAGGCCTTCGCCCTCGAGGGGAAGCGGACGGCGCTGGAGAAGGCCGAGAGCCGCGCCGACGTTCCGGAGGAGCTGTTGTCGGCACGCGAGCTCCAGGACCGGCGGCTCGAGCTGGAGCGGGCCCGCATCGAGCTCGACAAGGCCGCCGAGGCGCTGGAGGCCGCCCGCGCCGCCCACGCGGCCGAGCGCGACATCCAGCGGATCGCCGTCGACGGAGCCCGGCGCGAGATCGCCGTCGCCGAGCGGGCGCTGGCCGAGCTGACCCTCACCGCGCCCGAGAGCGGCATCTTCGTCGTCGAGTCCTCTCCGTGGGAGAGCGCGCGCAAGCTCCAGGAGGGCGACATGGTCTTCATCGGGATGACGGTGGGGCGCCTGCCCGAGCTCGCCTCGATGCAGGTCGAGGCGGTGCTGTGGGACGTCGACGAGGGCCGGGTCGGGCCCGGGATGCAGGCCACCTGCACCCTCGACGCCTACCCCGACCGCGCCTACCCGTGCCACCTGGTGCGGGTCGCCCCGGTGGCGCGCGAGGACGAGTGGTCGCGGCAGCTGCGCTACTTCGCCGTCGACGTGGCCCTCGACGAGCACGACCCCGCACGGATGCGCCCCGGGATGTCGGTCAAGGTGGAGGTGACCACCGACCACCTCGCCGACGCGCTGCTGGTTCCGCGGGTGGCGCTCGACCGCGAGGCCCGCCCGCCGCGCGCCCGGCGGGCGGACGGGGGCTGGAGCGAGGTGGCCCTCGGGCCGTGCGACACACAGGAGTGCGTGGTGGTGTCCGGCCTGGGCGAGGGGGAGCGGTTGGCGCCGGCGGTCCCGGCGGCCGCGCCCGGGGAGGCGGGGCGGTGAGCCGGCGACGCGCCCTGCTGCGCGGCGCCGTGGCGGCCCTCGGCGCCGTGGCGCTGGCGGCGCTGTGGCTGCTGGCGGGAAGCCCCACCTTCGGCCTCGGCCCCGCCCCCGGCGCGGGCGACCTGCGGATCGAGCGGGGCGACCTGGTGGTCGCCGTGGAGGTGGCGGGGACGCTGCGCTCGACCGGCTCGCAGCTTCTCGGGCCACCGCAGATCCCGATGATGTGGAACTACAAGATCGCCTTCCTGGCTCCGGAGGGGACCGAGGTGGCGGCGGGAACGCCGGTGCTGCGTTTCGACACCTCCGACCTCGAGCGGCGGCTGCTCGAGAAGGTCGCCGAACGGGACCAGGCCGAGACCGAGGTCGAGAAGCGGCGCATCGAGCTCGAGGCGACCCTGCGCGACGCCGAGCTGCAGCTCGCCGAAGCGCGCGCCCGCCTGCGCCGGGCCCGGCTCGAGACCGACGTGCCGGAGGGGTTGACCGCCGCCAAGGAGCTGCTGGAGTCCCGGCTCGACCGCCGTCTCGCCGAGCGCGAGGTGGCGTCGCTGACGGCCCGGCTCGAGCTCGAGGAGCGCGCCGGCCGTTCCGAGGTCGCGGCGCTCGTCGAGAAGCGCGACCGCGCCGCGGCCCGGGTGGCGGAGATCCAGCAGCAGATCCAGCGCATGACGGTCGCCGCGCCGCGCCCCGGGACGGTGATCTACGTCGGCGACTGGCAGGGCGAGAAGGCGAAGGTCGGCGATCAGGTGTGGCAGGGGCGCAAGATCCTCGAGATCCCGGACCTGGCGTCGATGGAGGCCGAGGGGCGGGTGGACGAGGCCGACGCCGGCCGGTTGGCGGCGGGCCAGCCGGTGACGCTGCGCCTCGACGCCCACCCCCAGGTCGAGTACCGCGGCACGGTGGAGGAGATCGAAAAGACGGTGAAGCGCCGGGAGCAGGGGCCGCCGATCAAGGAGGTCTCGCTGGTCATCGCCCTCGAGTCCACCGACACCGCGCGCATGCGGCCGGGGATGCGGTTCCAGGGCGAGGTGGAGGTCGAGCGGGCGCGCGACGTGGTGCTGGCGCCCGCCGACGCCGTCCGCTCCACCGCGGCGGGCCCGCGCGCCTGGCGGCGCTCGCCGTGGGGCGCCGAGCCGGTGTCCCTCGAGGTCGGCCGCCGCAACGAGCGCTTCGTCGAAGTCGTCGCGGGGCTGTCCGAGGGCGACCGCCTGGTCCCTCCGCCGCGGGAGGAGGCGCCATGAGGGCGCGCGGCGGCTGGGGACTGGCCGCGGTCGGGGTGGCCCTGGCGGTCGGGGTGGCGCTGCCCCGGGGCGGGGGGGACGGCGCCGCCGCCGTCCCGACCACCCGGGTCGAGCCGCAGCGCTTCGTGCGCCGCGTCGCGGCCGAGGGCACGCTGGAGGCGGTGGAATCGACGCCGATCTCGCTGCCGCCGACGGTGCGCCAGCCGATGCGGGTCGCCTGGATGGCGCCGGACGGCAGCCGCGTCCACACCGGAGATCCGCTGATCCGTTTCGACCCGACGGAGATGGAGAAGGAGCTGGTCGACGCCCGCGATGCGCGCCGCACCGCCGACCTGAAGCTCGAGCGCGCCGCGGCCGAGCGCGAGAGCGCGCTGTCCGGCCTCGACCGGGACGCCCGTCTGGCCCGCCTCGAGCTCGACGACGCCCGCCACTACCAGAAGAAGGACGAGCTGATCTTCTCCCGGCACGAGATCGTCAGCTCGCAGATCGACGAGGAGCTCGCCGGCGAGCGGCTGGACCACGCCCGCGGGGCGCGCCACAGCCGCGAGCGCGTCGCCGCGGCGGAGGCCGACCTGCTCGCCATCGAGAGGCGCCGGGCGGACCAGAAGATCGGCCAGGCCCGCGAGGGTCTCGAGGCGCTGGAGATCACCGCCCCGCACGACGGCCTGATCCTGTTCCAGCGCGACTGGCGGGGCGAGCTGCGCGTGGGCGACACCGTCTTCCGCGGCCAGACGCTCGGCGAGATCCCCGACCTCGGAACGATGCAGGCGGAGGTCTACGTGCTGGAGGCCGACGCCGGCGGCCTGGCGGTGGGGCAGCCGGCGCGGGTGGTGGTCGAGGCGCACCCGGAGACCCGGTACGGGGCGCGGGTGGCGCGGGTCGACGCGCTCGCCAAGCCGCGGCTGCGCGGTTCCCCGGTCCAGTACTTCGCCGTCACCCTCGAGCTCGGGCGCACCGTGCCGGAGGTGATGAAGCCGGGCCAGCGCGTGCGGGCGTCGATCGAGCTCGGCGACCTCCGCGACGTCCTGGTGGTGCCGCGGCAGGCCGTGGTGCAGCAGGAGGGGACGCCGCACGTCTACCGGAGCGCCGCCGGCGGCGGCTTCGAGCCGGTCGAGGTGGTGCTCGGCCCCGCGGCGATGGGCCGGGTGGTGGTCGAGCGCGGACTGGCGGCCGGCGACGTGGTGGCGCTGGTCGATCCGCGCCGCGCCGCCGCGCCGGAGGAGGAGGGCGGCGACGGCGGGGGCCTGGAGATGCCGTCCCCCGCGGGGGGCGGGCGGTGAGGCTGGGCGAGGCGCTGGGAGCGGCGGTCGACAACCTGCGCGCCCACAAGCTGCGCTCCGCGCTCACCATGCTCGGCATGCTGTTCGGGGTGGGGGCGGTCATCGCCATGCTGGCGATCGGCGCCGGGGCCGAGCGCCAGGCGCTGGGGATGATCGAGAGCCTGGGCCTGCGCAACGTCCTGGTGCGCGCGCGGAGCTTCAAGCACGACGAGCTGGCGGAGATCCGCAAGAAGTCGCCCGGGGTGGCGCTGCGCGACATCACCGCCCTGCGGGAGGGCGTGCCGGGGGTGTCGCTGGCGGTGCCGCGGGTCTTGGTGGAGACCTACAAGGTGATCTCCGCCGGCGGGCGTGCCACGCCCCGCGTCTACGGTGTCTCCCACACGCAGGCGGAGCTGGCCGGCCTCGACCTCGCCGAGGGGCGGTTCTTCGACGCCGCCGACGAGCGCGCCCACGCCCAGGTCGCCGTGATCGGCGAGGAGGTGCGCCGCCAGCTCTTCGGCTTCGGTCCGGCGATCGGGCAGGACCTGAAGATCAACGAGGTGTGGATAGAGGTGGTGGGGGTGCTGGGGTCGGGCGGCGCCACCGCCGACAGCTTCCAGGGCGTCTCGCTGGGCTCCCCCGGCACCGAGGTGTACGTGCCGGTGACCACCGCCCTGCGCAAGTTCGCGCACGATCCGCTCGAGTCGCCGCTGTCGGAGATCGTGGTGCGGCTCGACGCGGGGGTGTCGGCGCGGGGCGCGGCCCGCCTGATCGAGGAGCTGCTCGACCGCCTCCACGCCGGCGCCGACGACTTCGAGCTCGTGGTGCCCGAGGCGCTGCTCGAGCAGAGCCGGCGCACCCAGCGTCTGTTCAACCTGGTGATGGGGTTCATCGCCGGCATCTCCCTGCTGGTGGGCGGCATCGGGATCATGAACATCATGCTCGCCACCGTCCTCGAGCGCACCCGCGAGATCGGGGTGCGCCGGGCGGTGGGGGCGCGGCGCCGCGACGTGCGCTTCCAGTTCATCGTCGAGTCGTTCGCGATCAGCCTCTTCGGAGGCGTCGCCGGCATCCTGATGGGTCTCGCCATCGCCCGCGGCGTCGCCGCCTGGGCCGGCTGGGAGACCGTCGTCACCGCCGGCTCGATCGTGCTCGCCACCGGGGTCGCCATGACCGTCGGCCTGGTCTCCGGCATCTACCCCGCCGTCCGCGCCGCCCGCCTCGATCCGATCGAGGCGCTGCGCCACGAGTAGCGGCGCACCCGACGTCGCGGCGGCGGCCGCCGGTCGCTAGAATTCGGAGGACGCCCTCCTCGCGCCGCCCCGCCGGCGGCCGGCGGCGGGGCGCGACATCCGACGGGAGGTGCCGCCGTGGCCGTTTCGAGCTTCCTCCAGTCCCCGCCCCAGCTCGGCAACCAGTACCGCGACGACCGCATGCTGCGCTCCTACCTGGCGCGCGCCCTCCCGCCCGAGGTGCGCGCCGAGATCGAGCCCGAGCTCGACGCGATGGGCGAGCTCGCCGGGGGCGAGCTCTACCGGCTGCAGCTCGCCGACCGGGAGAACGAGCCGCGGCTGGTGCGCTGGGGCCCCTGGGGCGAGCGCCGCGACGAGATCCTCCCCACCGCCCTGTGGCGCCGCGCCGAGCGACTGGCCGCCGAGCGCGGCCTGGTGGCCACCGCCTACGAGCGCCGCCACGGCCGCCTGTCGCGGCTCCACCAGTTCGCCCTGATCTACCTGTTCACCGCTTCGACCGACGTCTACTCGTGCCCGCTGGCGATGACCGACGGCGCCGCCCGCACCCTGCGGGCGCACGGCAACCGCTCCCTGCTCGACCGCGCGCTGCCGCACCTGACCAGCCGCGACCCGGCGACCTTCTGGACCTCGGGACAGTGGATGACCGAGACCACCGGCGGCTCCGACGTGGGGCGCAGCGAGACGGTGGCGCGGCGCGAGGGCGGCACCTGGCGCCTCTACGGCCGCAAGTGGTTCACCTCGGCGGCGGCGTCGCAGATGGCCCTGACCCTCGCCCGGCCCGAGGGCAACGGCCCGGGCGGGAGCGGCCTGGCGCTGTTCTACCTCGAGACCCGCGACGCCGAGGGGCGGCTGCAGGGGATCACCATCGACCGGCTGAAGGACAAGCTCGGCACCCGCAAGCTGCCCACCGCCGAGCTCACCCTCGACGGCACGCCGGCCGAGCCGGTCGCCGGCACCGAGGACGGGGTGCGCCACATGGTGCCGATGCTGGTGCTGACCCGCGCCTGGAACGGCGCCTCGGCGATCTCCTTCATGCGCCGCGGCGTGGCGCTGGCCCGCGACTACGCGCGCCGCCGGGTCGCCTTCGGCGCCCCGCTGGCGCAGAAGCCGCTGCACCTCGACACCCTGGCGGCGCTGCAGGCCGAGCTGGAGGGCGCTTTCCACCTGGTCTTCCGGGTGGCCGACCTGCTGGGGCGCGACGAGGGGGACGAGCTCGACGACGACGGCGCCCGCCTGCTGCGCCTGCTCACCCCGCTCGCCAAGCTCACCACCGGCCGGCAGGCGGTGGCGGTGTCCAGCGAGGTGCTGGAGGCCTTCGGCGGCGCCGGCTACGTGGAGGACACCGGGCTGCCGATGCTGCTGCGCGACAGCCAGGTGCTGTCGATCTGGGAGGGGACCACCAACGTCCTCGCCCTCGACCTGCTGCACGCCCTCCTCTCGGGCGACGGCGGCCCCGAGCGCGGCCTCGACACGTTGGCCGGCGAGCTGCGCCGTGCCGCGGCCGCCGCCCACGGCGTGCCGGAGCTGGCGGCCCCGGCCGGCGCCGCCGCGGCGGCGCTGCGGCGCGCCGGCGAGTGGTTGCAGCGCGCCGGCCGCGAGGGGCACGACGCCCTGGAGGCGGGCGCCCGCCGCTTCGCGCTGACCCTCGGCCGGGTGTTGGAGACCGCCCTGGTCGTCGAGCACGCCCGCTGGACGCTCGAGCACGAGGGGGACGGCCGCCCCGCCGCCGCCGCCCGCCGCCTCGCCGCCGCCGGGCTCGACCGCATCGCCGACCCCGACCGCGAGGACGCCCGCGCCCTGGCCGACGACCGGCCGCTGCCGGCCCGGGCCGGGGCCCGGGGCTGAGGCGCCGCCCTCAGTCGATGCAGGGGAGGCCGAAGGCCGCGGCGCTGCCGGGGTCGACGAACAGGAGCTGCCCGGCCGCGCTGCGGTAGAGGAGCTTGCCGGCCGCCGGCAGGCGTTCGAGGCCGGGCCAGCGGTGCTCGATCGCGGTGGCCAGGGTGGCGAGCGGGGTCGCCGCGCCGCCCGGGGACGGCACGGTCACCGAGCGCAGGGGATCGCCGGCTCCGGCTCCGGCGAAGGCGAGGACGGCGCGATCGCCGTCGATCCGCACCGCGGCCTCCACCTCGCCGCACCAGCCCGCCGGGTCGCTACGCGGCGTCGCCACCGGGGAGCCCAGGACCGCCGCCGCCTCGCGGTGCCCGATGCCGGCTTCGAGGCCGCGCCAGTGGAAGCGCCCCGCCTCCAGCCGCAGTCCTTCGAGCGGCGCCAGCTCCGCCGGCAGGTCGGCCGCCGCGGCGGGCGCGGCGCGGGGTGTGCTGCGCGCCGCCGGCGGTGCCAGGGTCGCCGTCCAGACGACGAACGCCAGGCAGGTGGCGCCGACCAGGTGGATCGGCCAGGCGGTCGCGCCGGGGCGGCGGGCGGTGGAGGACAGGGTGCGCATCCACCCGGGGCCTAGGCAAGAGGCGTGCCGCCGGGCGCCGTCCAGCGGCAGCGCCGAGCAGCAGCACGCTGCAGGCTCCGGCGGAGGGGCGCGTCAGGGCGGTCCGCGCGCGTCGAGCCGATGGCGGAGGGGCGCTCCCGCCGGGCGCGCCGGCGGCGGGGCGGGGCGCCCGGCCGTGCGGGTCAGCCGCGGGCGCGGTCGGCGAAGCGGCGCGCGGAGATCTCGTGGACGGCGTCGACGAACGCCTTGGCGTGCTCCGGGGAGGTCTCCTTGAAGATCCCGTGGCCGAGGTTGGCGACGTGCGGGCCGCCGGAGCCTTCCTCGACCAGGCGCTCCACCCGGCGCCGGATCTCCGGGATCGGTGCCAGCAGCGCCCCGGGGTCGAGGTTGCCCTGCAGGGTCTTGCCGGGGCCGACGCGGCGCCGCACCTCGGACAGCGGCAGGCGCCAGTCCACCGACAGCACCTGGACCGGCAGCTCCGCCGACGCCTCGAGCAGGTGGGGACCGCCGTTGAGGTAGTAGATCAGCGGCACCTCGGGCGCCCGCGCCCGCAGGGCTTCCAGCACCCGCGCCAGGGGCGGCATGGCGAGGGCGCGCCAGCGCTCCGCGTCGAGCAGGCCGCCCCAGGTGTCGAAGAGCTGGATCCCCTGGGCGCCGGCTTCGATCTGGCGGCCGAGGTACTCGATCGAGACCTCGGCGATGCGGTCGAGCAGCTCGCCGAGCCCCTCGGGGTCGGCGTAGCTCCACGCCAGCAGGTGGCCGAACTGCTTCGAGCCGCCGCCCTCGACGAGGTACGCGGCCAGGGTCCACGGGGTGCCGCCGAAGCCGAGCAGCGGCACCCGCCCGTCGAGCTCGCGGCGCACCAGCCGCATGGCGTCGAAGACGTAGCCGAGCGTGGCGTCCACGTCGGGCCGGCCGAGGCGGCCGATGTCCTCGCGGCGCCGCACCGGCTGCGGGAAGGTGGGTCCGTCGCCGGCGGCGAACACCAGCTCGGCGCCCATCGCCTCGAGCGGCAGCAGGATGTCCGCGAACAGGATCGCCGCGTCGACCCCGAGCCGGTCGACGGGCTGCAGGGTCACCTCCGCGGCGAGCTCCGGGGTCTTGCACAGGGTGAGGAAGTCCGCCTTGCGGCGCACCTCGCGGTACTCGGGGAGATAGCGGCCGGCCTGGCGCATGATCCACACGGGAAGGCGCTCGACCGGCTCGCCGCGGCAGGCACGGAGGAAGAGGTCGTTCATGACAGCGGGAGGATAGCAGCGCCCGCGGGGGAGCAAACTATACTGCCGGGCGGGGGGAAACGGCCGGGATGACGGGAAGGATCGAGCTCGACGGCGCCTCGCTCACCCTGGAGCAGTTCTCCCGGGTGGCGCTGGCGGGGGAGCCCTGCGACCTCGCCGCGGCGGCGCGCGAGCGGATGGTCGCCGGCCATCGCGTGGTGCAGGAGGTCCTCGCCGGCGGCGCGGTGATCTACGGCCTCAACACCGGCTTCGGCGACCTGTCGCGGGTCCGCATCGCCGCCGACCGGCTGGCGGTGCTCCAGGAGCGCCTGCTGCGCAGCCACGCCGCCGGGGTGGGCGAGGCGCTGCCCGACACCGCGGTGCGCGGCATGCTGCTGCTGCGCGCCAACACGCTGGCGCGTGGGCACTCGGGGGTGCGGCCGGAGCTCGTCGAACGGCTGCTGGGACTCCTCGCGACGGACCTGCTGCCGGTGGTGCCGAGCCGCGGCTCGGTCGGCGCGAGCGGCGACCTGGCGCCGCTGGCCCACCTGGCGCTGCCGTTGATCGGCCGCGGCCGGGTGCGCTGGCGGGGCCGCGAGCTCGCCGCCGCCGAGGCGCTGGCGGAGGCCGGCCTGGAGCCCCTGGTGCTGGGGCCGAAGGAGGGCCTGGCGCTGATCAACGGCACCCAGGCGATGACCTCGCTGCTCGCCCTGTCCGTCCTCGAGGCGCGGCGGCTGGTGCGGA
Organism: uncultured Acidobacteriota bacterium; assembly: GCA_963843275.1. Classification (GTDB taxonomy): domain Bacteria; phylum Acidobacteriota; class Thermoanaerobaculia; order Multivoradales; family JBCCEF01; genus CAWJJM01. Next base: position 633,935 of record CAWJJM010000012.1, read on the forward strand.
TCGCCGACCTCGTCGGCGCGCTCTCCACCGACGCCCTGCGCGGCACCGACGCCGCCTTCGACGCGCGGCTCCACCGGCTGCGCCCGCACCCCGGCCAGCTCGCCAGCGCCGGCAACCTGTGGCGGCTGCTGCAGGGCTCGGAGATCCGCGAGTCGCACCGCACCGGCGACGTGCGGGTGCAGGACCCGTACAGCCTGCGCTGCATGCCGCAGGTCCACGGCGCGGTGCGCGACCTGGTGCGCGACGTCGAGGCCAAGCTGGCGGTGGAGATGAACTCGGTGACCGACAACCCGCTGGTCTTCGCCGGCGAGGCGGGCGGCGAGCTGATCTCCGGCGGCAACTTCCACGGCGAGCCGATGGCGCTGGCGGCGGACGTCCTGGCGCTGGGGCTGGCCGAGCTCGGCGCCATCAGCGAGCGCCGCACCGAGAAGCTCACCAACACCGCCTTCTCCGGACTGCCGCCCTTCCTGGTGGAGGACGCCGGGCTCAACTCGGGGTTCATGATCGCCCAGGTGACCGCGGCGGCCCTGGTGAGCGAGAACAAGGGGCTCGCCCACCCCGCCTCGGTCGACTCGATCCCCACCTCGGCGGACAAGGAGGACCACGTGTCGATGGGGATGGGCGCGGCCCTGAAGCTCGCCGCCGTGGCCGCCAACGTGCGCACCGTCCTCGCGATCGAGCTGCTCGCGGCGGCGCAGGGGGTGGACCTGTTGCGGCCGCTGCGCACCAGCGCGCCGCTCGAGGCGCTGCACGCGGCGGTGCGCCAGCGGGTGCCGCGCTGGGACGACGACCGCGAGATGGCCCCCGACCTCGCCGCCGCCGCCGAGCTGCTCGCCGGCCCTCTCGACCCCCACCTCGAGGCCCTCGCCTGAGCCGATGCTCCGCCTGGTCGCCTACGCGCCCGACGGCGTGCAGCGCTTCGCCCTCCACCGCAGCCCGCTGACCCTGGGCAGCGGCCCCGGCTGCGACGTCCACCTGCCGTACCGCGGCGTGGCCCCCGAGCACGCCCGCCTGCGCTGGGACGGCGCGGCGTTGCACATCGAGGACCTGGGGAGCCGCCGCGGCCTGCTGGTGGCCGGCGAGCGGGTGCGCGAGGCGGACTTCGAGCTCCTCGACGAGGTGCGCCTGGGAGCGGTCACCCTGCTGGTCGAGGACACGCGGCCGGCGCCGCCGCGGGCGGCGCCGACGCCGGGGCCGCCGCCCGAGCCCGCGGCGGCGCCGGCCATCGACGCCGAGCGCATGATCCGCCACCTGTCGCGGGTGACCGAGTGGGTGCTCACCGACGTCGACAGCCGCACCACCTCGGAGGCCCTGGTGGGCGACCTGCTGGCGGACTTCGGCGGCGGCGTGCTGCTGCTGCTCGCGGGCAGCCTGGAAGAGTCCGGGATCAAGCTGCTGGTGGCCAGCCGCGAGGAGTGGATGGCCCGGGCCGAGCCGCTGGTCGAGCAGACCCGTGCCCACCTCGCGGCGGCGGGCGACGACGCGCCGCCGGCCCGCGCCCGGCCCCGGGATCGCGTTCGAGGGTCGGCTCGGCGACGAGGCGGCGTGGATCTGCTGCCACTTCTTCGTCGCCGTCGAGCGTCCCTACGTGCAGATCACCGCCCTGCCGCGCTTCCGCCCCAGCGGCGCGTGGAGCCCCGTCGCCGCCCTGCGCGCCCTCGGCAACCTCATCATCCTCGGCCTGGTGCACCACGTCGGCTGGTACGAGCCGATCCTGCCGGGCCACCATGGGCGGCAGGACCTGGTCCTCGATCCGGCGGTGGTGGTGGGGGAGTCGAGCGTCATGCGCCGGCTGGTGGCGCAACTGCGGGCGGCGATCGAGCCGCCGGTGCACGTCCTGCTGCGCGGCGAGCGAGGCGTCGGCAAGGAGGCGCTGGCGCACTCGCTCCACCTGTCGGGGCCGCGCCGCGACGGGCCGTGGGTCACCGCGTCCTGCGAGGGCGCCCAGCCGTTCCACGTCGAGGCGGACCTGTTCGGTGCCGAGGTCCCCGGCAAGGGCGGCCCGGTACGCCGGGAGGGGAAGATCTCGCTGGCCGACGGCGGCACCCTGTATCTCTCCGACGTCGACCGCCTGCCGCTCGAGCTGCAGGCGCGGCTGGTGCGCCTGCTGCGCTCCGGCGAGGTGGAGCCGGCCGGCAGCCGCCGTGCCGAGCGCGTCGACGTGCGGGTGATCGCGGGCAGCTCCGAACCGCTCGAGGGACTGGTCCGGCGCGACCTGTTCCGCGTCGACCTCGCCTACCGCCTGTCGCAGTTCTCCTTCGACGTCCCGGCGCTGCGCGAGCGCGGGGAGGACCTGCCGTTGCTGCTGCAGACCTACGTCAACCGTTTCTGCCACGAGACGGGCAAGCGGATGGCGGGGATCACCGTCAAGGCGATGTCGGCGCTGCTGGCCTACGACTACCCCGGGAACCTGCCGGAGCTCGAGAACATCGTCCGCCAGCTCGTCCACCTGTGCCCGGCCGGCCGTCCCATCGACCTCGAGGCTCTGCCCGAGAAGGTGCGGCTCGCCACGGTGCGCTCGGGGACGCGCCTCGAGCCCGGCTCCGACCTCGAGCTCGACCGGCTGGTCGCCGCCACCGAAGAGGCGGCCATCCGCCAGGCGCTCAAGCAGACGCAGGGCAACAAGTCGCAGGCGGCGCGGCTGCTGGGCCTGTCGCGCAACGGCCTGGCCATGAAGATGGAGCGGCACGGCATCGAGCCCTGAGCCGGCCGCGGGGTGCTCACCCGCCGTCGTGCCACAGGCTCGCCGCGACCGCGGCGCCGATCATCCCCACGATGACGACGATCGAGGCCCAGGCGGGGATCTCGATCCAGTGGCCGAGGCCGATCTTGACGGCGGCGAAGGCGAGGACGCCGGCCAGACCGTAGTGCAGGTACTCGATCTCGGCGAGGGTCCGGGCGATCACCAGGTAGAGCGCGCGCAGGCCGAGGATGGCGAAGGCGTTGGAGGTGTAGATCAGGAACTCCTGGCGGGTGACGGAGAAGGCCGCCGGAACGGAGTCGACGGCGAACAGCAGGTCGGTGAGCTCGAGGCCGAGCACGGCGATCAGCAGCGGCGTCGCCACCCACCGGCCGTCCTCCTCGGCGAAGAAGCGGGTGCCGTGGATCTCCCGGGTGACCGGCAGCCGCTCGGACAGCCAGGCCACCGCCCGGTTCTCCTTCTCGTCGGCGGGGTCCTCGCGGAAGGTGCGCCAGGCGGCCCACAGCAGGATGGCGGAGAAGACGAACTCCACCCACTCGTAGCGACGCAGGGCCGCGGCCCCGGCGAAGATGAAGGCGCCGCGCAGGACCAGCGCGCCGAGGATCCCCCAGGAGAGCACAGTGTGCTGCTCGTCCCGCGGGATGTTGAGGCTCTGGAAGATGATCAGGAAGACGAAGAGGTTGTCGACCGACAGGCTCTTCTCGATCAGGTAGGCGGAGAGGTATTCGACCGCCGCCCCGCCGCCCCAGCGCCAGGCGATGAAGCCGCCGAAACCGAGGCCGACGGCGATCCAGATGCCGCTCCACAGCAGGGCGACGCGGCGCGAGCCGCCGCGCCCGCCCCGGTGGACCCAGAGGTCGAGCGCCAGGAAGGCCCCGAGGAGGGCCGCGAAGAGCGACCACACTCCGGCGGAAGCTCGGACATCTCCCGGCATCGTGGCTCGACGACGCAAGGGGTGTGCCGCCCGCGGGGCGGCCGGACCCTCTGCTAGCATCCTCCGCCATGCCCGCCCTGCGGAAGATCGTCTTCTTCGGAACGCCCGACTTCGCCGTGCCCACCCTCGACGCGCTGGTCGCCGCGGACCGGTCCCCGGTCCTGGTGGTCAGCCAGCCGGCGCGCCCGGCGGGCCGGGGCAAGGAGCCCCAGGAGCCGCCGGTGGCGGAGCGCTCGCGCGAGCTGGGGATCGAGGTGGTGCAGCCGGAGTCGGTGCGCGACGAGGCCTTCCTGGGGCGTCTCGGGGAGCTGGCCCCCGACCTCTCGGTGGTGGTGGCCTTCGGCCGCATCTTCCCGCCGCGGCTGCTCGAGCTGCCGCGTCACGGCTCGATCAACCTGCACGCTTCGCTGCTGCCGCGCTACCGGGGCGCCGCCCCCATCCAGGCCGCGCTGATCGCCGGCGAGAAGAAGACCGGGGTCACCTCGATGCGGATGGTCGAGGAGCTCGACGCCGGCCCGATCCTGGAGCAGGAAGAGGTCGACATCAAACCGTACGAGACCGCCGGCGAGCTCGCCGAGCGGCTGGCGCCGCTCGGCGGCGAGGTGATGGTGCGGACCCTCGAGCGGCTGGAGTCCGGCAAGCTCAAGGAGCGCAAGCAGCGCGAGGAGTCGGCGAGCTACGCCCCGACCATCGAGAAGGGGGAGGGGCGGGTCAACTGGGCGCTCTCCGCCGAGGAGCTCTACAACCGGTTGCGCGCCTACAGCCCGTGGCCCGGCCTGACCGCGCACTTCCGCGGCCGTCCGGTGAAGCTGGTCTGGGCGGTGCCGATGAGCTGGGAGGACGCCCCCATCGGCGTCACCGGCACCTTCCTCGGGCTGCGCCAGGGACGGCTCGCCGTGCTCGCCGGCGACGGCACGATCCTCGGCATCGAGGAGCTGCAGCGCCCGGGGAAGAAGCCGATCCGTTCCTCCGACTTCGCCAACGGGGAACGGCTCCGGGTGGGCGAGCGGTTCGCCTGACCCGGCCGTTCCGACGCGGACCATGAGCAAGCGCAGGGGAGCCTCCCCGCCGTCCGGCGGGGCCCGCGGCCGGCGTGCGAGCGCCCGGCGCAGCCGCGGGCGCGACGACGTCCGCACCGCCGCCGCGTGGGTGCTCGAGCAGACCCTCGCCACCCGGGCCCCGGCAGCCGCTTTCCTCGGCGGCGCCGAGGGGCGCTTCGACGAGCGCGACCGGGGGCTGCTGCGCGAGCTGGTCCACGGCTCGCTGCGCTGGCTGCGCCGTCTCGACCACGTCATCGACGAAGCCAGCCACCGACGCTTCGCCGACATCGAGCCGGCCCTGCGGGGACCGTTGCGGATCGCCGCCTACCAGCTCCTCTTCCTCGACCGGGTGCCGGCCCACGCCGCGGTCGACGAGGCGGTGGAGCAGGCGGCGGCGCAGACCCACCGGGGCGGCGCCAGCTTCGTCAACGCGGTGCTGCGCCGGATCGCCCGCCAGCCGGTGCTCGGCGCCTGGCGGATCGACGAGGCCGACCCGGTCCGCCGGTTGGGCATCGAGATGAGCCACCCCGACTTCCTGGTGCGGCGCTGGCTCGGGCGCTACGGCGAGGCCCGCACCCGCCGGCTGCTGGCCGCCAACAACCGGAGCAAGCCGCTGCACCTGCTCGCCTTCCGCGACCGCGGCGGCCGCGAGCTGCTGGCCGAGCGGCTGATCGACGCCGGGGTGGAGGTCGAGCCGTCGGCGCTGTCCCTGCTCGGCCTGGTGGTGCGCGACGGCGACCCCTTCGCCACGCCGGCCTTCGCCGAGGGCGACCTCTACGTGCAGGACGAGGCCAGCCAGGTGGCGGCGCTGCTGCCGCCGCCGCTGCCCGGGGAGCGGGTGCTCGACGCCGCGGCGGCCCCCGGGGGCAAGACCTTCGCCCTGCTCGCCTGGGAGCCCACGGTGGCGGCCCTGATGGCGGACGTCGACCCGGCACGGGCGGCGCGGGTGGCGGCCAATCTGCGCCGGCTGCGTCGCCGGGTGCCGTGCCTGGTGGCGGACGCCGCGCGCCCCGCCGTGCGCGGCGCCTTCGACCGCGTGGTGCTCGACCTGCCGTGCAGCGGCACCGGGACGCTGCGCAAGCACCCGGAGCTGAAGTGGCGGATCAGCGAGGGGGAGCTGGGGCGGCTGGCCGGGCAGGGGGCGGCGCTGCTCGCCGGCGCCGCCGGCCTGGTGGCGCCGGGGGGCCTGCTGGTGGCGATCACCTGCTCGCTCGAGCCCGAGGAGAACGCCGACGTGGTGGCCCGCTTCCTGGCCGGCGGCGCCGACTTCGCGCCCCTGGCCCTCGGCGAGCGGCTGGCGGCGCCGCTGGCCCGCGCGGTGGTCGGGCCCGGGCTCTGGCAGCTCCTGCCGGGCGGCGACCACGACGGGTTCACGGTGAGCGTCCTGAGCCGTCGCGGGGGGCGCTCCGCCGGCCGCCACGAGGTCTGAAAAAGCCCGTGGCGACGGGATTTTCTCACCTTTTCGTGTGTTGACAGCGCGCCGGGATGGGCTTATCGTTGCGCGGTTCCATGTGGTTGCGTGGATTCGGTTCAAACACTCCAGAGGAGGAGAGGCATGGCGGGCAAATCCGACATCGTGGACATCGTCGCGGAGCGCGTGGCGGGACTCAACAAGAAGCAGGCGGCCGAGGCCTTCGACGTCATTTTCGACTCGATCACCGACCACCTGAAGCGCGGTGAGCGGGTGCAGATCAACAGCTTCGGCAGCTTCTCGCTGTCGTCGCGCGCGGCCCGCAAGGGACGCAACCCGGCCACCGGTCAGTCGATCAACATCCCGGCGAGCAAGAACGCCCGGTTCAAGCCGGCGAAGGACCTCAAGGACACCCTGAACAAGAAGAAGCGGTAGCTCCCGACCGCGCTTCCCACCTCCGGCCCCGTCGCCGGTCGCCGCGGTCCCGCCGCGGCGGCCCGGACGCACGGGGCCGTGGTGTCTCCGGACCTACTCCGGTGGATAGAGGCGGGCCAGCCGGCGCGGCGGCACCCCCAGCGCGAACAGTCCCCAGATCAGCCAGTTGCGGGCCACCGTGCGCAGGATCCCCTGGCGCAGGTAGCGGCGCGCCGCGGTGGTCACCGGCGGGTCGAGCAGGGCGGTGCGGCCCGAGCGCTTGAGACGGCGCGCCAGGTCGAGGTCCTCGAGGATGGGCCAGTCGGGGAAGCCGCCGAGGGCGGCGAAGACGTCGCGGCGCACGAACTGGGCCTGGTCGCCGAGGGGCAGCCGGGTCCACCGCGTGCGCAGGTCGACGAGGCGGCCGCCGAGGCGGAGCAGCGGCCGCGGATCGTCGAAGCGCAGGCGGAAGGCGCCGCCCACCGCGCCGGCGGCCACCGCGGCGCGCACCCGCTCCCCGGCACCCGGCGCCAGGCGGGTGTCGGCGTGGAGGAAGAGCAGGACGTCGACGTCGCCGGCAGCGGCGGCGCCCCGGTTGAGCTGTGGTCCGCGCCCCGGGGGCCCGCTGACCCAGCGTGCCCCGGCGCCGGTGGCGACCGCGGCGCCGCCGTCGCGGCTGCCGCCGTCGGAGACGACCACCAGGTCGGCCTCGGCGCCGAGGGACGGCAGCAGGCGGCGCAGGTTGTCCTCCTCGTCGAGGACGGGGACGACGGCGGCGAGGCGGAGCGGGCGGGGCGGGGTCACATCCATCTCCGGGCGGCGGGGGCGGGCGCCCCGCGAGGCTAGCAGGCCGCCGGCGCTGGCGGGAGGGGCGGCGGGCTATGATCGCGCCCGATGACCGGCTTCAGCCATCTCGACGACCGCGGCGGCGCCCACATGGTGGACGTCTCGGCCAAGCCGGTGACCCGGCGGGTGGCGGCCGCTTCGTGCCGGGTCCTGCTGGCGGCGGAGACGCTGGGACGCCTCGACGCCCTTCCCAAGGGCGACGCCCTGGCGGTGGCGCGGATCGCCGGCATCCAGGCCGCCAAGCGCACCGGCGATCTCGTCCCGCTGGCCCACCCCCTGCCGCTCGACCAGGTCGAGGTCGACCTGGCGCCCTTCGACGAGGGGGGAGCGAGCGGCGTGGCGGTGCGCAGCCGGGTGGTGACCACCGGCCGTACGGGCGCCGAGATGGAGGCCCTGGTCGCCTGCGCGGCGGCCGCCCTCGCCCTCTACGACATGGTCAAGGCGGTGGAACGCGGGGCGGTGGTGACCGACCTGCGGCTGGAGGAGAAGAGCGGCGGGGCGAGCGGCGCCTGGAGGCGCGGCCCGGCGCCGCCGGCGGAGCCCGGGTGAGCGGCTGGCGCTCGGGTCTCGACGGCCTCCTCGGGGCCGGCCTCGGAGAGCTGTCCGGCAGGCGCTTCGGGCTGCTCGCCCACGGTGCGTCGCTGACCGCGGACCTGGTCCCCGCCCACCTGGCGCTGGCCGCCGCCGGAACGCCGGCGGCGGCCCTGTTCGGCCCCGAGCACGGCTACTGGGGCGTCGAGCAGGACATGGTGCCGGCGGCCGATGCCCGCGACCCCTGGACCGGCGCCCCGATCCGCTCGCTCTACGGCGCCGACGCCGCCTCGCTGCGGCCGGCGCCGGCCGCCTTCGACGGGCTCGACCTGCTGCTGGTCGACCTGCAGGACGTGGGGGCCCGCTACTACACCTACGCCGCCACCGCGGTGTGGGCCGCGGAGGCGGCGCTGGCCGCCGGCTGCGCCGTGTGGATCCTCGACCGTCCCAACCCGCTGGGCGGCGAGCGCGTGGAGGGCAACCTCCGCGAGGCGGCGACGGCGTCGTTCGTCGGCGCCTTCGCCACGCCGGTGCGCCACGGCCTGACGCTGGGCGAGCTGGTCCGCCTGGAGGCCGCCCGCCGCGGCTGGGACGACGCGGGGCTGCGGGTGTGGCCGGTCACGGGCTGGGAGCCGGCGGCCGGCTGGGGCGGGGAGCGCCCGTTCGTCGCCCCCTCCCCGAACCTCCCCACCCTGGCGGTCGCCTTCCTCTACCCGGGCGCCTGCCTGGTCGAGGCGACCGAGCTCTCCGAGGGCCGAGGCACCACCCGCCCCTTCCACCTGGTGGGGGCTCCGGGCCTGGACCCGCGGACCCTCGCCGACCGCCTGCGGGCGCTCCGGCTGCCGGGGGTCGCGTTCCTCCCCACGTACTTCCGGCCGCAGTTCCAGAAGCACGCCGGCGAGGTCTGCGGCGGCGTCGAGATGGCCGTCACCGATCCTGCGACCCTGGCGCCCTTCCGGCTCGGCTGCGAGCTGCTCTTCGCCCTGCGGGCGGCGGCGCCCGGACGCTTCGCCTGGCGGCGGCGTCCCTACGAGTTCGTGGAGGACGTCCCGGCGGTCGACCTGCTCGCCGGCAGCGACCGGCTGCGGCGGGCGGTCGACGCCGGCGACCGCGAGGCGATGGAATCCTGGATGGCGACCTGGCCCGCCGACGAGGCGGCGTTCCGTGCCGAGTGCGCGCCGCACCTCCTCTACCCGCGGGGGGGGCGGTGAGGTTCCCGCACCTGCTGGTGGTGGAGGCACCGCCCGAGGCCTTCGCGACGCTGGTGGCGGCGGCGGCCGGCGACGGGGCGCGGCTGGGCTGGCTGGACTGGTCGCCGGCGCCGCCGCTCCTGCCGCCCGACCTCGAGGCGGCGGCGGCCCTGGGGGTGCTGCGGGCGGTCGCGGTGGCGCCCGGTCGGGCGGTGACCGTCAAGCCGCTGGCCGGTCCGGCGGTGCTCCGCGACCTGGTGCGCGAGCACTTCCTGGGGTGCCGCGCCCTGCTGGTGCGCGGCGCAGCTCCGGCGGCGGGGTGGCGGCTGGATCCCGGGCCGGCCGGCGGCTGGCGCCTGAGCGCCCCCGGCGGCGCGGCGGAGACGCTGACCACGGCGGCGCTGCTGGCGCGGCTGCGGCGGCCCCGGCTGGAGGCGCGGCGCGGGTGAGAGGTCCCGGATCGGGACGGTAGGCCGTCCAGAAGCTGGACGCCGCACGAAAAAAACCGCACGGCAAGGGCTTTCTGCCTGGCAGCGCCCTTGCTCCCGGAAGGCCCGCGGAGGGGCGGCCATGAAGCAACGACGGCGGGGCGGGGGCGAGGGCGCCGAACGGCTGGCGCGGCGCCGCCGGGCGCGCGAGCGCAACGTGTTGCTGGGAGCCGTGGGACTGCAGCTCGGCTTCGCCACGGCGGCGGCGCTGCGGCTTCTCGGGCGCGCGGAGGTGGAGCTCTGGCAGCTCGGCTTGCTGGCCCTGGGCGCCGACGCCTGGTTCTTCGCCCTCTGGCTGACACCGCGCCTGGGGTGGGACCGCTGGCTCACCTGGGACCCGAAGTTCCTCTACCTGCCTCCCCTCTCGGCGGTGGTGATCCTCGATCTGCTGACCGTGCTGGTTCCCGAGACCCGGTCCCTCCTCTTCGCCGGGTTCTTCCTCATCCTGCTCTTCGGCGTCGGCATCGCGAGCTTCCGGGAGGTCCTCGCCTTCTCGTCGATCCTGGCGCTGGGCTACGTCGTCACCCTGCGCTGGCTGGCCGCCGCCAGCCGCGTCGAGGTCGATTGGATCGCCGTCACCGGACACGCCATCTTCCTGCTCGGCGCCGGCACCTATGCGGCTCTCGTCCTCGACCGCGCGCGCCGCGGCCGCGAGGAGACGCAGGAGCTGCGCCGTCGCCTGGCGCGGCTCGCGCTCGTCGATCCGCTGACCGAGCTGCCGAACCGGCGACGCTTCGAGGAGGTCGCCGGAGCGGAGGCGACCGGGGTGGCGCAGGGCTTCGGGGTGTGCAGCTTCGCCCTGCTCGACCTCGACCGGTTCAAGGAGTTCAACGACCGCTGGGGCCACTTCGCAGGCGACGAGGCGCTGCAGGCGCTGGGGGCCCTGCTGCGCTCGCAACTGCGCGCCAGCGACATGGTGGCGCGCATCGGCGGCGAGGAGTTCGCCGCCATCTGTACCGGCGCCGACCGCCAGGCCGCCGTCGCCGTCGTCGAGCGCCTGCGCTCGGCCGTGGCCGCGCATCCGTTCCCCGGTCCCCACGGACCGTTGCACCTGACGATCAGCGGCGGCGTCGCCACCATGCCCGACGACGGCGCCGACTACCGCCAGGCGATGGAGAACGCCGACCGGGCGCTCTACGAGGCCAAGCGGCGGGGGCGCAACCGGGTGGTCGCCTACGCACCGCTGCTCGACCGGCGCCAGGCCTGACGGTCGGTCGACCGCCGGCGCCGCTAGAATCCCGGCATGCCGCCCGCCGCGGATCTCGCGCGCTTCCGCGCCAACCTGCAGTCGGAGGTCGACGGCGCGGCGCTCTACCGCGCCCTGGCCGGCGCCGAGCGGGACCCGCGCCTCGCCGGCGTCTACGCGCGCCTCGCCGAGTCGGAGGAGCGCCACGCGCGCTTCTGGCGCGACCGCCTGGCGGCCGCCGGCGTCGCGCCCCCGGCGCCGCGACCGAGCTGGCGGGCCCGCGTCCTGGCCGCCCTGGCGCGCCGTTTCGGCCCCGGCTTCGTGTTGCCGACGGTGGCCGGCCACGAGGCCGCGGACAGCTCCGGCTACCGCCACCAGCCCGAGTCGAGCGGCACCGCGCTGCCCGCCGACGAGGCCTCGCACCACCGCGTCCTGTCCACGGTCCTGGCCGGCGTCCGCGGCGGCGTCGAGGGGGCCTGGCTGGCCCGTCTCGAGGGGCGCCACCGCGGCGTCGGCGGCAACGCGCTGCGGGCGGCGGTGCTCGGCGCCAACGACGGCCTGGTCTCCAACCTCAGCCTGGTGATGGGGGTCGCCGGCGCCAATCTGGCGAATCGGGCGGTGCTGCTCACCGGCCTCGCCGGGCTGCTCGCCGGCGCCATCTCGATGGCCCTCGGCGAGTGGCTCTCGGTGACCAGCTCGCGCGAGCTCACCGAGCGGCAGATCGCCATCGAGGCCGAGGAGCTGGCCGAGCACCCGGAGGAGGAGGAGGCCGAGCTCGCGCTGATCTACGAGGCCAAGGGGCTCGACCCGGAGATGGCGCGGGAGCTGGCCGCCCAGCTCGTCCGCCGGCAGGACCGGGCGCTCGACACCCTCGCCCGCGAGGAGCTGGGGGTCGACCCCGAGGAGCTCGGCGGCTCGGCCTGGGAGGCGGCGGTGACGTCGTTCGTGCTCTTCGCCGTCGGCGCCGTGCTGCCGGTGGCGCCGTTCGCCCTGTTCGCCGGCTCGGCCGCCACCCTGGTCAGCCTCGCCGCCAGCACCGTGGGGCTCTTCGTCGTCGGTGCCGCGATCACCCTGTTGACCGGCCGTGGCGTCTGGTTCTCGGGGCTGCGCCAGACCCTGTTCGGGCTCGGCGCCGCCGCCGTCACCTACGGGATCGGCTGGTTGATGGGGGTGAGCCTCGGTGGCTGAGTGCGCCGCGCGGGAAGGCGGCTTCCGGAGGCGCCGCCGGACGGCCGTGGCGGCCGGCCTGCTGGCCCTCGCCCTGGCGCCGGCGGGTACCGCCCGCGGCGGCGCGGCGGAGGATGCCGTCGCGGACCCCTTCGCCGACTGCGGCGAGGTCATCGGCCGGATCGACTTCCGCGCCCTCGACGTCTTCGACACCCGGGACCCGCGCGAGGACCGGCTGCTGTTCCGCCTCGCCAACCGGCTGCACGCCACCACCCGCCAGGGCGTGATCGAGCACCAGCTCCTCTTCGCCCCCGGGGATCCCTACGACCCGCGCCTGCTCGCCGAGTCGGCACGCCTGCTGCGCGGCAACCGCTACCTCTACGACGCGGCGGTGCGGCCCACCTCCTGCCACGCCGGACAGGTCGACGTGGAGGTCGTCACCCGCGACGTCTGGACGCTGAACGTGGGAGCGGGGGTGGGGCGCGCCGGCGGCAAGAACCGCAGCCACGTCCTGCTGCAGGACACCAACCTCCTCGGCACCGGCAAGTCGGTGACCCTCGAGCGCCGCAGCTCGGTCGACCGCACCACCGAGCTGGTGCGCTACGTCGACGACCAGGTCGGGGGCAGCCGGCTGCGCCTCGACGCCTCGGTCGCCGACCACAGCGACGGCGGCAGCCGGACCCTCTCCCTGGACCGGCCCTTCTACTCGCTCGACGCGCGCTGGGCGGGCGGCGTGTACGGCCGGCGGGACGACCGCGTGGACCACCTCTACCGGCTCGGCCGGGTGAGCGACCGGTTCCGGCACCGCCAGGACATCGTCGAGCTGCGCGGCGGCCGGTCGCAGGGGCTGGTCGGCGGCTGGGCGCGGCGCTGGAGCGCCGGCTTCACCTACCGGCGCGACCGCTTCTCGGCCGTGGCGGCGGACGGCGGCGACCCGGGCACCTCGGCGGTCCCGCCCGAGCGCACCCTCGCCTACCCGTGGATCGCCTTCGACGCGGTCGAGGACGGCTGGGTGACGGTCTCCGACCACGACCAGATCCACCGCACCGAGGACCTCGACCTCGGCGGCCGCTTCCACGCCCTGGTCGGCGTCTCCACCCCGGCCCTGGGCGGGGCGTCGGCGGCGGTGTTCGCGGCGTCGGCGGCGCGCGGCCTCGCACCCGCCGAGCATCACACCCTGGTCGCCCGGGCCGAGGTCGCCGGGCGTTGGGACCGGCGAGGGGCCGCCGACACCGTGGCGTCGGCCGCGCTGCGCTGGTACTGGCGGGACGTCGGCGACCAGCTCTTCTTCGCCACCCTCGAGGGCACCGCCGCCGAGCGGCTCGACCCCGAGGAGCAGATCGTGCTCGGCGGCGAGGAGGGGCTGCGCGGCTATCCGCTGCGCTACCAGAGCGGCGACCGGCGGCTCCTGCTCACCCTCGAGCAGCGGATCTTCACCGACCTCTACCCGTTCCGCCTGGTGCACGTCGGCGGCGCGGTGTTCTTCGACGTCGGCCGCACCTGGTCGGCGGCGGCCGATCCGGACGCCCGCGGCTGGCTGCGCGACGTCGGCGTGGGGCTGCGGTTCGCTCCCAGCCGCTCCGGGCTCGGCGGCATGGTCCACCTCGACCTCGCCTTCCCCCTCGACGGCGACGGGTCGATCGAGCGGGTGCAGTGGCTGGTCTCGACGAAGGACACCTTCTGAGCCGGAGGGCCGCCCGGCGGGGTGGGCGCGCCGCGCCGCGGGGTGGCGGGCTCTGCTAGGATGAAGGGCCAGCGGTGACGGGCTCCGCAGGCGGGTGGACGCGCGGCCCGGAGGCAAGAGAGAGAGCGACCGGGACCTAGCCGCGGGCTAGGTCTTTTTCTTGAGATCAGGGGAACCGATGGAGACGATGGTCCAGGATGCGCCGGACGCCCCGGGGCGGACCGGCCGCGAGCGCTTCCACGAGGTGGTGATCCGTTTCGCCGGCGACTCCGGCGACGGCATGCAGCTCACCGGCAGCCAGTTCACCACCACCTCGGCGCTGGTCGGCAACGACCTGTCGACGCTGCCCGACTTCCCGGCCGAGATCCGCGCCCCGGCGGGCACCCTGCCGGGCGTCTCCGCCTTCCAGGTGCGGATCGCCGACCACGACATCCACACCCCCGGCGACACCCCCGACGTGCTGGTGGCGATGAACCCGGCGGCGCTGAAGAAGGAGCTCGGCGACCTCGCCGCCTCCGGGGTGGTGATCGTCAACACCGACGAGTTCAACCAGCGCAACCTCACCAAGGCGGGCTACGACGCCAACCCGCTGGAGGACGGCTCGCTCTCCGGCTTCCGTCTCTACGCGGTGGAGCTGACCACGCTGACCCGGCGGACGCTCGAGGACACCGCCCTCGACGTCAAGTCCAAGGACCGCTGCAAGAACTTCTTCGCCCTGGGGATGGTGTACTGGATGTTCTCCCGCCCCCTCGGCCCCACGGAGAAGTGGATCGAGCGCAAGTTCTCCAAGCGTCCCGAGCTCGCCGAGGCCAACGTGCGGGTGCTGAAGGCGGGCTGGAACTTCGCCGAGACCACCGAGATCTTCCAGGTGCGCTACGAGGTGGAGCCGGCGCGGCTCGCGCCCGGCACCTACCGCAACGTCCTCGGCAACACGGCGCTCGCCCTGGGGCTGGTGGCGGCCTCGCGGCGCAGCGGCCTGCCGCTGTTCCTCGGCGCCTACCCGATCACCCCGGCCTCGAGCCTGCTCCACGAGCTGTCGGCGCTCAAGCAGTTCGGGGTCACCACCTTCCAGGCCGAGGACGAGATCGCCGCCGTGTCGGCCGCCATCGGGGCGGCGTTCGGCGGCGCCCTGGCGGTGTCGGCGTCGTCGGGGCCGGGGATCGCCCTGAAGTCCGAGGCGATGAACCTGGCCGTGATGACCGAGCTGCCGCTGGTGGTGGTCGACGTCCAGCGCGGCGGCCCGTCGACCGGCCTGCCCACCAAGACCGAGCAGTCGGACCTCCTGCAGGTGCTGTTCGGGCGCAACGGCGAGTCGCCGCTGCCGGTGATCGCGGCCTCGTCGCCCAAGGACTGCTTCGCCGCCGCCATCGAGGCCTGCCGGCTGGCGGTGCGCCACATGGTGCCGGTCGTGCTGCTGTCGGACGGCTACATCGCCAACGGGTCGGAGCCCTGGCGGCTGCCGGACGTGGGCGGCCTGCCCGACCTGCGCACCGACTTCCACACGGCGGCCGACGGCTTCGCCCCCTACGCCCGCGACGAGGAGACCCTGGCGCGGCCGTGGGCGGTGCCCGGGACCCCCGGGCTCGAGCACCGGATCGGCGGCCTGGAGAAGGAGGACGTCACCGGCAACGTCTCCTACGACCCGGCCAACCACGAGCGGATGACCCGGCTGCGGGCGGAGAAGGTCGAGCGCATCGCCGGCGAGCTGCCGCCCACCGAGGTCGAGGGTGACGCCGAGGGCGGCGAGCTGCTGGTCGTCGGCTGGGGCTCGACGGCCGGCGCCATCCACGGCGCCGTCGCCGCCGCCCGGCGCGACGGTCTGTCGGTGTCGCGGGTCCACCTGCGGTTCCTCAACCCGCTGCCCGCCGACCTCGGCGAGGTCCTCGGACGGTTCCGCCGCGTGTTGGTGCCGGAGCTGAACACCGGCCAGCTCGCCCTGCTGCTGCGCGCCCGCTACCTGGTGGACGTCGAGACCTACTCGAAGGTCCAGGGGCGCCCCTTCTTCCGCTCCGAGATCGAAGACCGCATCCGCGACATCCTGGGAGGGCGCCGATGAGCCCCGAAGCCGCCGCCGAGCTGACCCTGAAGGACTTCCAGAGCGACCAGGAGGTGCGCTGGTGCCCCGGTTGCGGGGACTACGCCATCCTCAAGGCGGTGCAGTCGGTGTTCCCGGACCTCGGCATCCCGAAGGAGCGCTTCGTGGTGATCTCGGGGATCGGCTGCTCGTCGCGCTTCCCGTACTACATGAACACCTACGGGTTCCACACCATCCACGGCCGCGCGCCGGCGATCGCCACCGGGCTGAAGGTGTCGCGGCCGGAGCTCGCGGTGTGGGTGGCGACCGGCGACGGCGACGCGCTGTCGATCGGCGGCAACCACCTGATCCACGCCCTGCGGCGCAACGTCGGGATCAAGATCCTGATGTTCAACAACCGCATCTACGGGCTGACCAAGGGGCAGTACTCGCCGACGTCGGAGCGCGGCAAGCGCACGGCCTCGACCCCGGTGGGCTCGGTCGACAACCCCTTCAACCCGCTGGCCCTGGCGCTCGGCGCCGGCGCCACCTTCGTCGCCCGCGGGGTGGACATCTTCGTGCCGCACCTGAAGGAGGTGCTGCGGCGCGCGGCCGAGCACCCGGGCGCCGCCTACGTCGAGATCTACCAGAACTGCAACATCTTCAACGACCACGCCTTCGCCTACATGACCGACAAGGAGAACCGCGAGTCGGCCATCCTCTACCTCGAGCACGGCAAGCCGCTGGTTTTCGGCACGCCGGAGGGGCGCCGCGGGATCCGCGCCGCCGGGATGCGCCCCGAGGTGGTGGCGCTGGGCGACGGGCTCGGCGAGGACGACCTGCTGGTCTGGGACGAGACCGACCCCAACCTCGCCTGGCTGGCGGCGCAGATGCTGCCGCCGGCGTTCCCCACGCCGGTCGGCGTCGTGCGGGCGGTCTCCGAGCCCTCCTACGAGCGCGCCGTGGTGGCGCAGATCGAGAGCGAGCGCAAGCGGCTGGGCGAGGGCTCGCTCGACGAGCTCCTGCGCCGCGGCGACGTGTGGACCGTGGGCGCCGACGGCCGTGTCGCCGAGGGCGCCGGCGCGGCGGAGTAGGCGGGGAGCGCGGGGCGGGCGGGGTGGATCCGGACGCTGCCCGCGGCGGCGCGACCCGGCCCCTGGTGATCCTCGCCCACGGCGACGGCTGGCCGATCCGCTTCGGCGCCTCCTCGCTCGCCGCCTCGTCCGTCGCCGCCGGCCAGCCGGTCGAGCTCGTCCTCTTCTTCGCCGCGCTGGCCGCCTGGGTCGGGGATCGCTGGGACGATCCCGAGCCCGGCGCGCCGCGCCGCGCCGACGGCTCGGCCGCCCCGGACCTCCCGTCGCTCACCGGCCTGCTGGCCCCCGCCCGCGAGCGCGGCCTGCTCCGCCTCTACGCCTGCTCCGCCTCGGCCCACCTGCTCGGCCTCGACCCCGCCGCCGTCCAGGCCCGGGTCGACGTCCTCGCCGGCTGGCCCACCTTCCATCGGCGGATCCGCGGGGCTGAGTGGGTGGTGTCATTGTAAATGTAGATGAACACTTCATTGCCGGCGATGGTCGGCGCCCGCCGCCGAGGTGATCTTCCGCCATCCGGAGCTCCTCACCCGGGAGGTCGCGGTGCCACCGGAGGGCGGCGCCGCCCTGGAGCTGGGGCCCGTGGAGCTGGCGCCGCGGTTGGTCTTCGAGACGACGGTGGACTAGGAGCCGCTCGACGACCACCGGCGGGCAGTGCTCGAGCTGCACCGGTGCGGCAGGATGCGCTGCGACGAGGTGGTGGCGATCGAGCCGCTGGTCCGCGGCGTCCACGGCTACCGCTTCGTGGCCCCCTGCGCCTCGTCGCCGGTGGCCTGGCCCTTTCCACCGACGCGCTGGTCTTCGCCTATGGTCAGACGGGGGTCGGCTGGCCCTACATCCCCGACGCCGGCGGTGAGGTGACCCTCTACGGCCTCGACCGCCGCCAGGGGGGCGAGCTCACGGTGCGCTTCCGCTCCGGCGAGGAGGCGACGGTCGACCTCGGCCAGTTCGCGGGCGGGGGGAGCTACGGGGTCACCGTGGAGCCGTAGAGTGCGAACGGTGGTCGGCGCGGGGGCGTCGGTCGCCGCGGTCCGTCAGCCGGCGGCCGGCGGCTCGGCCACCTCGATCGAGCGCACCGTCCCCGCCTTGCCCTCGACCTGGACCGCCTCGCCGACCGCCTTGCCGAGCAGGCTCTGGCCGAGCTCGGACTGGTAGGAGAGGACGCCGCGGTCGGGGTCGCTCTCCCAGGGACCGAGCAGGGTGAGGGTGCGCTCGTCGCCGCCCTCGAGCTCGATCCGGAAGCGGGTGCCGACGCGGATCTGGGCGGGGTCGACCTTGGCGAGGTCGAGCGTCTGGACGCGGCCGAGCTCGCGGTCGAGCTTGGTGGCGCGGGCGGTGAGGTACTCGTGGCGCTGCCGCGCCGCCTTGTACTCGAAGTTCTCGCGCAGGTCGCCCATCGCCCGGGCCTCGGCGATCGCCTTGCGGTTGGCGGGCAGCTCCTTGCGGGCGATGTCCTCGAGCTCGGCGCGGCGGGCGGCGATCGAAGCGGGGAGCGCCCACAGCACGTCGACGGCGGCCTGCTCTCCGGTCAGCGACGGGAACTGGCGCTCCAGGGCGTGCTGCAGGTTGTCGCGCTGGTAGGCCTCGAGCAGGGCGGCCCGGTGCACGGCGTCGCTGGCCGCCGCGGCCTGCTCCTCGGCGAGCTCGGGGACCAGCCGCAGGAGCGTTCCCCCCTTCTCGCCCAGCGCCTTGAGCCGGGCGCGGTAGGGGGCGAGCTCCTCGCGGTGCGGCGCGGCGAGGATCTGCTGCAGCAGGCGCAGCGGGTTGCGGCACAGCAGCGCCGGGTCGCGGGCGGCGCGTTCGGCGAGCCAGGTGAAGGCGGCCGGCTGGCGGTGCGGCTGCGAGACGGCGGCGTCGAGGAAGCGGGCCAGCGCGCGGGACGGCGTGCCGCCGGCGTCGGCGACCAGCTCGTCGTGCAGCAGGTCGAGGCTCTTCGGGTCCTCCTCGCGGCCCATCCGGTCGAAGAAGACCTCGCGCCAGTCGTCGCGCAGGCGGCGGATGCTCCGGTAGGCGTCCTCCTTGAGGCTGCGGTCCTCGAGGCCCGAGAGCAGGGTGTCGAGCAGCCGGCGGTCGCCGCCCAGCAGCCGGTCCGGAGAGAGGGCCGCCGCCGCGGCGGCGCGCCCGGCGCGCTCCAGCCCGGCCCAGATCTCGTAGGCGAGGCCCGGGTCGGAGCCGGCCGCCGACTCGCCCAGCGCCGCCAGCTCCGCCGCCATGCGACCGGCGAGCTCCGGCTCGCGGTCGCCCTCGCGGCGCAGCAGGTCGATGCGCTTGCGCGGTGCCGCCCGCTCGAACGCCGCCCACACCGCCTCTACCGCGTGGTCGCTCGACGCCGCCCAGGCATAGGTCTGGCGGCCCTTGCCCCCGACCACCACCTGCGGGTGCTTGCGCGCCGCCGCCCAGAACGAGGTCCACGAGGAGTCGGGCACCACGGTGGCGAGGTCCTGCTTGATCTCCCCGGCGGTCAGCGGCCGGCCGCGGCTCTCGAGCACCACTCGCAGCAGCTCGGAAGGGTCCTCGGCCACCAGCCGCGCCAGCTCCTCGGGCTCCTCGACGGTGCGGCGCAGGATGTGGCCGGGCGGCAGCTTCTCGAGCACCTTGGGCGCGGCGCGGAAGCCCACGTGGAGGTTACGGCCGCCGGCGAACTCGACCTTCAGGCTCTCCAGCGGGAAGTTCAGCTCCACCACCCGGCCCACCCCCTGGCCGTTCATCGCCACCAGGGTGCCGACGTCGTAGGCGAGGATCTGCTCGAGGCGCTCGACCTTCTCCCAGCTCTTCGGCAGGTCGTGGGGGGCGCGGCGCAGGCCGACCGCCTCGACGACGCCGTCGAAGGTGTCACCGGCGCCGTAGAGCTCGGCCAGCGTCCCGAGGATCTCGGGGTGCACGCGCTCGGGGGGGAGCAGCACGGTACCGGCGCGGCGCAGCAGGTCGAGCCGGGCGCGGTGCAGGCCGCGCGAGCGCAGCTCCGCGTCGACCAGCTCGAGGAGGAAGCGGGCACGCTCCTCTTCGTCGCGGGCGGCGAGCTCGCGCGCCGCTGCGGCGAAAGGGGCGACGTCGTGGGGAGCCTCGGCGAGCCGCTGCACCCAGATGTCCTCCAGGGTGTCGTAATCGCCGAGCTCGAGGGGGGAACGGAACTCCGGAGGCAAGGGCATGGAGCCCGGAACGATAGCATGGCGCGCATGGGCGAAGACCTGCGGCGACGGCTGCGGGAGTCGGCCGAGGAGCCTCTGCTCGCGCTGCTCCGGGAGCACGCCGGCGAGCTCGGGCCGGAGGACGCCCTGCAGGCGCTCGCCAACCCGTTCCTGACCGCCGCGGGGGTGGAGCTGCTGGCCGCCCAGGGCCGCGTCACCGCCGCCTACGAGGTGCGCCGCGCGCTGGCCATGGACCGCCGGACGCCGGAGATCCTGGCGCGTCGCTTCCTGGGCGGTCTCTACTGGCACGACCTGGTGGCGGCGGGAGCCGACATGCGGCTCGCGCCGTTGCTGCGCCGGGCCGCCGACCTGTTGCTGGCCACTCGGCTGCCCGGCCTGTCGCCGGGCGAGAAGATGGCGGTGGCGCGCCGGGCCAGCCTCGGGCTGGTGGCGCACTTCCGGGACGAGGCGAACCCGCGGGTCCTCGGTGCCCTGCTGGAGAACCCGCGGATGACGGAAGGGGCTCTGCTCCCGCTGCTGCACCGCGAGCGGGTGCCGCCCGCCGTCCTCGAAGTGGTCGCGAACGACCCCCGCTGGGGCGTGCGCTACCCGATCCGGTTGGCTCTCGCCCGCAACCCATCCACCCCTGTTCAGATAGCTTTGCGCACACTGCCGCACCTACGTAAGTCGGACCTCGTGACCGTGGCGCGGGACTTGCGTCTGGCAGCAGCTGTGCGCCGGCGGGCCCAATTGCTCGGCGGGTTGGGCTGACGTGCCGATTTGACCGTCGCCCGAGGGCCGAATAGAGTCATCCCAACGTGTCGAACGAGAGCCGGAGCGAAAGCGAAGACGCTGCTTTTCCCGACACTTCCACGGCGGCGGTCCGCGAGGACGTCGCGGTGGGAGAGGCGTTGCCGGTGGCGCGGACGCGGCGCTCGGGAGCGGAGGCCGGGTTGGCGGCGGCGGGGGCCGAGCGGGCGGAGCCCGAGCGCGGTCCCGCGAGCGCCGGCGAGGCCTCCTTCGGCACCTGGCTCCGGCGGCAGCGCGAGCTGCGCGAGATCGACCTGCGCGAGATCGCCGACAAGACCAAGATCAGCCTGCGCTACCTGAAGGCGATGGAGCAGGACCGCTTCGAGGTCCTGCCGGCGCCGGTCTTCGCCCGGGGCTTCCTGCGCGAGTACGCCAAGTACGTCGGCCTCAACCCCGACGAGGTGGTCAACTACTACCTGACCCAGGAGGGGCTGGTCGAGGAGCGCGAGCCCGAGGCGGACGACCGTCCGACGAGCTCGGCCGCGCGCGGACCCGTCACCCGCGGCGCCTTCCTCATCCTGCTCCTGATCGTCGTGGTCGCCGCGGCGGCGTACTTCCTGTTCTGGCGCCGGGCCCACGAGGAGGCGGCGCGCGCGGCGCCGCCTCCGATCGCCGTGCCGGCCCAGGTGGAGGTGCCGCGCAACGAGGTGCCGCCGCCGCCGCCCGCCGAGCCCGAGGTCACCGCCCCGGTGACCGTCACCCTCGACTTCACCCAGGAGTGCTGGGTCGAGGCGGAGACCGACGGCAAGCCGTCGATCAGCCGCCGCTACGTCGCCGGGGAGTCGCTCCGCCTCGAAGCGCAGCAGAGCGTCGTGCTGACCACGCTGGGCAACGCCGGCGGCGTCGAGGTGCAGGTCAACGGCATGCCGTTCGACCTGCGGGCCGAGAGCGGCGAGGTGCTGCACGACGTGACGATCGATCTCGAGACGGTCGAGCGCCTGCGCCGCCGCGCCGCCTGAGCCCGCCCATGTCCGCCGGCTCCCCACCGCCGTCCGGAGCGGAGTCGCTCGAGGAGCGGGTCCGGGCCGGCACCGATCCGGCGCTCTCCCTGCTGGCGGCGCGCGGCCTGCTGCCGATCGAGCCCGACCGCTTGATCCCCCTGCAGGTGCGGTTCGCTCGGGGCGACGGCGAGCTCGCGGCCGCCGCCCGCGAGGCTCTCGGCGGGCTCGAGGCGCGCCGGGTGGTCGCCTACGTGGCGCGCGGTGCGGGCGCGGCGGAGCTCGCCTGGTTCGCCGGGGCCAGCCGCGACGACGAGGTGATCGAGGCGGTGCTGCGGCGCCGCGACGTCCCCCGCCAGCTGCTCGTCGAGCTGGCGGGGCGCCTCTCCCCGCGGCTGCAGGAGGTGCTGATCCAGCGCCAGGACGCCCTGGTGGAGGAGCCGGCGATCGCCGACGCGCTGGAGGCGAACCCGCAGCTCGGCCCGGTGGTGCGTCGCCGGCTCGCCGAGTACCGAGAGCACCTGCTGCGCCCGGAGGGCGCGGTGGAGGAGCCGCCGCCGGAGGCGGAAGGGGAGGCGAGCGACGAGGAGGTGCGGCGCGCCCTCGCGGAGGTGGGGGCGGTGGAGGGCGAGGGCGAGCAGGAGCCGCACACCGGCCTCACCGAGGTCCAGGTGCGGAATTTGCCGGTCCCGGTGCGCCGGCGGCTGGCCCGCGGTGCGCCGCGCACCCTGCGCGCCCTGCTGGTGCGCGACCCGAACCCGATCGTGGCGCGCACGGTGCTCACCGGCAACACCCTCTCCGACCAGGAGATCGAGCAGGTCGCCTCCAGCCGGGCCGTCCACGAGGACGTGCTGTCGGAGATCTCCCGCCATCGGGAGTGGGTGGTGCGCTACCCGATCCTGCTGGCACTGGCGCGCAACCCCAAGACGCCCCTGGGGGTGTCGATCAAGCTGATCCCACGCCTCGCGGTCCGCGACCTGCGGTTTCTTTCGAAGGACCGCAACGTCCCCGACGCGGTGCGGACCACCGCGCAGCGTTTGTATAGAATCAAAAGGTTGTAGCCGCTCGAGATGACGACGGATTACTACGCCGTCCTCGGGGTGCCCCGGCACGCGGGGACCGCCGAGGTGCGCCGGCGGTTCCGCGAGTTGGCCCGCCAGCGCCACCCCGACCGGTTCCGGGGCGAGGAGAAGGCTCGGGCGGAGCGCGAGTTCCAGGCGCTGACCGAGGCCTTCAACGTCCTCGCCGATGCGGAGCGCCGCCGCCTGCACGACCGGGAGCTGAGCGGGGACCGTCCGGCGCCCGGGGGGGGTGGCGGGATCGATCCGCGGGAGGTGGCGCGCGCCTACCTGGGACGGGGTGTCCGCGCCTACCGCGAGAAGCGCTACGCCGAGGCGGCGGAGAGCTTCGAGCAGGCGACGCGGGCGACCCCGGAGGACGCACGCGCCTGGTACTACCTGGCGCTGGCGGCCAGTCACGGCAAGCGCCGCGACGCCACCGGCGCGATCGAACGCGCGTGCAAGCTGGAGCCGATGAACGTGCCGTACCTGCGGGCGGCGGGACGTATCCTGGCGGGCGCCGGCGATCTGGAAGCCGCCGAGCACTACTACAATGAGGCACTCAAGTGGTCGGCCGAGGATCCCGCCATCCGGCAGGAGCTCGAGGCGCTGCGCAGCGGCTCCCGGAAGGGCCGCTTCGGTTTCTTCGGAAGAACGTGAGCGGATGAGGGTCGAGATCGAGTCCTGGGGCGTGAGCGACGTGGGGCGGGCACGCACCCACAACGAGGATTGCTTCGAGATCGACACGGAGCGCCGGCTCTTCCTCGTCGCCGACGGCATGGGGGGGCACCGCTTCGGCGAGGTCGCCGCCCAGGTCGCGGTGACCGCGATCCGCGACTTCGTCGCGCACACCCAGGACTCCGAGTCGACCTGGCCCTTCGTCCTCGACACCCGGCTGCAACGGCACTCGAACCTGTTGAAGAACGCGGTCCGCGTCGCCCACGGCAAGGTGCTGGCGGCGATCCGCGAGGACCGACGCCTCTACGGGATGGGAACCACCGTGGTCGCCCTCTACCTCGACGGCGAGGTGGCGGCGCTGGCCCACGTCGGGGACAGCCGTGCCTACCGGCTGCGCGACGACGCCTTCGAGCTGCTGACGCAGGACCACACCTGGGTCAACGAGCAGGTGGTGGCGGGGTTCCTCTCCGAGGCCCAGGCGCGGGCGCACCCGCTGAAGAACGTCGTCACCCGGGCCCTGGGCGGGGAGCGCGACGTGGCGGTGGACGTGCGCGAGCTGGAGGTGGCGCCGGGGGACCTCTACCTGCTGTGCTCCGACGGCCTGACCACCATGCTGTCGGACCCCCAGATCGCCGCCCTCGTCCGCGAGGGCGGCTCGGTGCGGCAGGTCTGCGAGCGACTGGTCGCCGGCGCCAACGCCAGCGGCGGCCACGACAACGTCACCGTCGTCGCCCTGGGGATCCGGGGCGACGACGACGACCGGTCGGCGCCGCTTCAGTAGCTGTAGCCGCGGCGTGCCCGCACCCGGAAGTTCGGGTTCTTGGCCTCCACCTCGACCCGCTGGTACCCCGAGGCGTCCCGCGGATGCGGCGACCGGTAGCTCAGCAGGTAGTACCCCGTCGAGTCCTGCGCGATCTGCTCGAGCGGCGTCGTGTAGCTGGTGAAGAACGGGTAGTAGCGGCCGCCGGTGTCGCTGGCGAGCTGCGACAGGGCGTCCTCGAGCGGGTGCTCCACGCTCTGCGGCGTGACGTCGACGGTGTAGATGGCGACGTTGGCGTCGTTGAGGGCGTGGATCATGTCGGGGTAGAAGCGGGTGTCCGCTTCGATACTGGCCGAAGGTGTTGATGTCCCCGAAGCCGAGGCCGAAGTAGATCAGGTTCTTGCGACCCCGCTCGTCCTTGACCGCGTCGGCCACCATCTCCAGCGCGTCGTAGACCCGCGGCGTCTGGCGGCTGAGCTCCTTGCCGACGGGGAGCTGGGCGGCGATCGACGGCCCCTCGTCCTGCTTCTGGCGCGACGGCCAGCTGCCCGGACCCGCGCCCGCCGGAGGCGGCGCGGTCGATGGCCGCGGCGATGGCACCCCGGTCGTGGGTGAAGTCCTGTGGAGCTGCAGGCTGCGGTCGTAGCTGAACACCGCCACCCAGTCCGCCGGCGCGAGCGTGCGCACCCACTGCTTGGCGTCGCGACCGGCGCGGAGCTGCTCGCGGGTCAGCGGCAGGTCGCCGGTCTGGTACTTGCGGACGTCGTCGAAGAAGAGGATGAAGTAGCGGTCCTCGGGGGCGCGGTCGACCGCCACCCCCTTGGCCTCCAGCGCGGCGGCCGACTCCTGCGGCCGCTGGAGCTGTAGAAGGTGACGTCCTGGACCTGCTGCGGGGTACCGTTCTCGCGCACCAAGAAGTCGTTCGGACCGAGCCCGACGATGACGTTGCCCTGTCGGTCCGTCACCAGCACGTCGAGCAGCACCTCCGTCACGTCGACCTGCTCGCCGAACTGGGCGGAGGTCTGCGGCGTCTCCTCCGGCGTCTGCACGGCCGCGGCGGCGGCCGTCCCGGCAGCGGCGGCCAGCGCCAGCGCAGACAACGAGCATTCTGCGGATCATCTCACTCTCCCTTGGTCTCTTGGATTGCATGGTTCCGGGAGTCGAAAGGAGCAAGGGCCGGGCCAGGGCGCGCGGCCGGCCGCCCCCCGGGGCGTCACGGCGGGAACCGCGGCGCCCGGGCAGTCCCCGTGGGGGACCGCCGGTGTCCTCCGGCGGGGACGCCGTGGCGGATCGATTCAGGTGGCGACCGGTGCGCCGCGGTCCGCGGGAGCGGGGCGGCCGCCCGCTTCGCCGATCATCCCGAACCGGGCGTAGAAGCCGCCCTCCTCGGCCGTCCGGCGCAATGCCTCGGACGGGGCGGTAGCGCTCGCCCACGGCGCTGGCGAACCGCTCCAGGGTCTCGAGGGCCCAGCCCAGGCCCTGCTGATCGGCCCAGCGGCACGGGCCGCCGCGGAAGGGCGGGAACCCGGTGCCGAAGATCATCGCCAGGTCGAGCTCGCCGGCGGTCGCCACCACCTCCTCCTCGAGGCAGCGGGCGGCCTCGTCGATCATCGCGCAGCACCATCCGCTCCTCGAGGTAGCGCGGGTCCGGGTCCTCGATCGCGGGGCTCGAGGCCGAGCAGCTCGTAGACCGCCGGGTCCGGCGCGCCGCGCTCGCCGTCGTCCCAGCGGTAGACGCCGCGGCCGTTCTTCTTGCCGAGGTAGCCGGCCGCCGGCAGCTCGCGGTGCCACGACGGCAGCGGCAGCCGGTCGCCGTACGCTTCGTGCAGCACGCCGGCCACCTCCTGGGCGATGTCGATGCCCACCTCGTCGCCGAGGGCCACCGGGCCCATCGGCATGCCCCAGCGCCTCCATCGCCCGGTCCACGTCCTCGACCCGATAGCCCTCGTCGAGCAGCCAGAGCGCCTCGACCGAGTAGAAGGTCGAGCAGCCGGTTGACCAGGAAGCCGGGGGTCTGTCGGACCCGCACCGGGGTCTTGCCGAGCTTGCGGGCGAGCTCGAAGACCGTGTTGATCGCCGCCGGGCCCGAGCGCTCGCCGACCACCACCTCGACCAGCGGCATCTTGTGGACCGGGTTGAAGAAGTGCATCCCGACCACCCGCTCCGGGTGCGGCGTGCGCTCGCCGATGGCGTCGACGGACAACGACGAGGTGTTGCTGGCGAGGACGGTGTCGGCGGAGACGTGCTCGGCGACCTCGGCGAAGACGGCCTGCTTGACCGGCAGCTTCTCGACCACCGCCTCGATCACCAGGTCGACGCGGCCGAAGGCGGCGTAGTCGAGGGTCGGCTGCAGCAGCGCCATCTTGCGCGCGCGCCTCCGGCTCGCTCAGCCGCTGCTTCTTCTGCAGCTTGGCGAACAGCGCCGCGGCGTGCGCCATGCCGTGCGCCAGCGGCTCGGGACGGATGTCCTTCATCACCACCGGAACGCCGGCCTCGTGGGCGAGGAGCTGCGCGATCCCGCCCCCCATGGTGCCGGCGCCGAGGACCGCGGCCTCGTGCACCGGCCGCGCCTCGCCGCCGCTGGCGCCGACGAGCTTCTTGGCGCCCTCGGTGAGCTTGAAGACGTGCAGGAGCGACTTCGAGACGCCGGACGTGGCGAGCTCGCCGAAGGCGCGCGACTCGGCGGCGAAGCCGGCCGCCGGCCCCTCCTCCAGCCCGGTCCGCACGACCTCCAGGGCGGCCAGCGGCGCCGGGTACTTGCCGTGCGTGCGCTCCAGCGTCTTCTTGCGCGCCTGGTCGAAGACGAGCTTGCGGCCCAGCGGGTTCTTCTCCAGCAGCAGCTCTTTGAGGTCGAAGCCGCCGCCGCCCTGCCACAGCGACCGGGTGCGCCCGCGGTGCGCCTGCGCGAAGTCGCGCACGTGGTGGAGGAAGCCGGCCGCCGGCAGCAGGGCGTCGGCGAAGCCCTGGCGCAGCGCCCGCTTGCGCCGAGGACGTGCTCCCGCCGAGGATCCAGTCGAGGGCGTCGGGCAGCGCCAGCAGCCGCGGCAGCCGGGTGCTGCCGCCCCAGGCCGGCAGGATGCCCAGGCGGACCTCCGGCAGGCCGATGCGCACCTCGGGCCGGTCGGCCACCAGGCGGTAGGTCGAGGCCAGGGCGAGCTCGGTGCCGCCGCCGAGGCAGGGACCGTCGATCGCGGCCACGGTGGGGAAGGGAGCTCCGACCAGTCGGCGAAGATGCGCTGGCCGGCGCGCGAGCCCTCGGTCGGCCGCGGCGGGGTCGGTGAGGTTCTGCGATCAGGGCCACGTCGGCGCCGGCGACGAAGCCGCGCGGCTTGCCGGAGAGCAGCACCAGGCACTCGATGTCGTGGCGTTCGGCGAGCTCGGCCGACGACCTCGCCGAGCTCGCGCAGGACCGCTTCGTCGAAGACGTTGAGCTTGCGGCCCGGGGCGTCGAAGACCAGGGTGGCCAACCCGTCCGAGCCGGCCGTCAGGCGGAATGCGGAAGACACGGGGATTCTCCTTCGCTCGCGGATCCGTCAGGCGCCGACGGTGTCGGCGCGAGACCGCTCGGCGCCGGAGTACAGCGCCTCGATGGTCTGCGCGTACTTGTCGTGGACGATCCGGCGCTTGATCTTCTGGGTGGGGGTGAGCTCGCCGCCTTCGAGGGTGAACTCGGCGGGCAGGAGCTCCCAGGCGACGATCTTCTCGTAGCTGGCGAGGTCGGCGTTGACCTTGTCGACCTCGGCGCGGAACAGCTCGCGCACCTGCGGGTCGGCGATCAGATCGGCGGGCTCGCGGCCGGCGACGCCGTGCTGCGCCGCCCAGCCGGCGAGCGCCTCGAAGTCGGGCACCAGCAGGGCGGAGAGGAACTTGCGCCGGTCGCCGATCACCACCGCCTGGCGAGGATCAACGGCTCGACTTGAGGCTGTTCTCGATCGGCGCCGGCGCCACGTTCTTGCCGTAGGCGTTGACGATGATCTCCTTCTTCCGGTCGGTGATCCGCAGGAAGCCGTCGGCGTCGATCTCGCCGATGTCGCCGGTGTGGAACCAGCCCTCCGGGTCGATGGCCTCGGCGGTGGCGTCGGGCTTGTCGAAGTAGCCCTTCATCACGTGGGGCCCGCGGGTAGGATCTCGCCGTCGTCGGCGATCTCCACCTCGATGCCGGGGATCGGCGGCCCCACCGTGCCCAGCTTGACCCGTCCCGGGCGGTTGACGCTGATCACCGGCGAGGTCTCGGTGAGGCCGTAGCCCTCGAAGATGCGTACGCCGATCGACCAGAAGAACTCGGCGATGTCCGGGGCGAGCGGCGCGCCGCCGGAGACCGCGTACTCGAAGCGCCCGCCCAGCCGCTCCTTGATCTTGCGGAAGACCAGCGAGCTGGCCAGCGCCAGCTTGAGCCCGAGCAGCCCCGGCGGGTGCTCCTCGCGCAGCGTGTAGGGCAGTGCCTGGCGCCCGACTGTCCAGCGCCCAGGCGAAGAGCTTCTGGCGCAGCGGCGGGCTGGAGGCGACGGTGTCCTGCACCTGGGCGAGGAACTTCTCGTAGACCCGGGGCACCGAGACGAAGACGTGCGGCCGCACCTCGAGCATGTTCTGCGGCACCGTCTGCACCGACTCGGCGTAGGCGATCGACACGCCCTTGTAGAAGTAGCAGTAGTCGATCATGCGCTCGAAGACGTGGGCCAGCGGCAGGAAGGACAGCGAGGTCTGATCGGGGCGGAAGTCCACCAGCCCCATCGCCGTCACCACGTTGGAGACGAAGTTGCGCGTGGGTGAGCATGACGCCCTTCGGCTTGCCGGTGGTGCCGCAGGTGTAGACGAGGCTCGCCAGGTCGTCGGCGCCGACCGCCCGGGCGCCGGCGGTGAAGCTCTCGGCGTCGGCGTCGTCGCCGCCGGCGGCGAGCTGGTCGAGATCCTCGGCGTCGTCGCCGCCCCCCCGGATCAGCACCATCTTCTCGACGCCGGGCAGGTCGTGCGCGCGCAGCCCCTCGAGCTGGTCGCGCGTCTCGACGAAGACCACCTTCGCCGCGCTGTCGGCCACGATGTAGCTCGACTGCTCGGGGAGCAGGGAGGGGTAGATCGGCACCGTCGCCGCGCCGCGGCAGAGGGTGGCGAAGTCGATCACCGGCCAGTGCGGGCCGTTCTCGGCCATCAGCGCCACGCGGTCGCCACGGCCGACGCCGAGCTTCTCGAGGGCCCGTGCGACGCGGCGCACCCGGTCGACCATCTCGGCGGTCGAGATGGGGCGGTACTCGCCCTCCACCTTGTGCAGCAGGCAGTCGGGCTTGTGGTAGTCGGCGGCGACGAGGAAGAGATCGGACAGGGTTTCGATCGACATGACGCAGCGCCTCCCTCCGGGGTTGCTGGGAGCCGAGTCTATCGCACCGGCGTGCCGTGCCGCGGCGCGGGTTTCGACGCTCTGCGGCATGGCGGGCGGAGCCCGGAAAAGGGCCGTCCGGCGGGTGGTCAGGGGGCGCTGACGACCAGCGCGCCGGCCGCGGGCAACCGCTCGAGGGAGGTTTCCTCGCCCGCCGGCCAGCGCACCCGCAGCCGCCGCGGCCGGGCCCTTCCGAGCCCGAAGGTGACGACCGGCTCGCTGGCCGACAGGTAGGAGCCGCTGGGGTCGAGGCGGCGGACCAGCCGGTGCCCGTCGTCGCGTTCGAGCTCGATCCGGACGCCGATCCCGGCGCGGTTGTCGGCGCCGCCGCGCAGGGTGACCCGCAGCGACCTGCCGCCGGCGGTGTCGTTGCGCAGGATCGCCGGCGGGCCGCCGTTCTGCGACAGCACCAGGTCGAGATCGCCGTCGCCGTCGAGGTCTCCCGCCGCCAGCCCGCGGCCCACCCAGCGCCCGGCCACCGCGCCGGGGACGGGGGCGAAGCGGCCGCCCCCGAGGTTGCGGAACACCTGCAGCGGTTGCTTCCAGGTCTCGGCGCCGGCGCTGTCCCCCTCGATGCCGGGCTCGATGTGGCCGTTCGCCACCACCAGGTCGAGCCGTCCGTCGAGGTCGAGGTCGACCGCGAGGACACCGAAGCCGAGCGGCAGGTGGGTCGCCAGCCCGACGCCGGACTCCGCCGCCACGTCGCGGAAGCCGCCGGGCTCGGCGCGGAAGATGCCGGCAGACTCCCGCGCGAAGTTGGCGACCACCAGGTCCTCGCGGCCGTCGCCGTCGAGGTCGCCGGCGGCGATCCCCATGCCGCCGCGGGCGACCCCCGACGCGCCCAGCGCGAAGCCGCTCGCGGCGGCGTCCTCGCGGAACCCGTCCGGCGTCGCCAGGAAGAGCTGGTTGACGGTGGTGTCGTCGGCCAGCGCCACATCGAGGCGGTCGTCGCCGTCGGCGTCGAGCAGGGCGATGCCCAGGGCCTTGCCGGGGGCGGCGGCGAAGGCGGAGCCGGCGGTGCGGTCGGCGAGGCCGCCGTCGCCGGTGAGCAGCAGCCGGCTGGGCACCGGCGGGTAGGCCTCCGGGGTGCAGTAGACGCGCCGGCCGGCGAGCGTGCAGGGGCGGTCGGCGCCCGGGCTCCAGGCGACGTAGCGGGCGATCACGGCGTCGAGACGGCCGCGGCGGTCGCCGTCGAAGAAAGCGGCGCTGGTGGAGAACCCCGGAGGCGGCGGGTCGAAGGCGGCGGCGCCGGCGGCGGCGAAGCGCAGGTCGCCGCGGCCGAGCCACAGCTCGTCGCCGTCGAGGCCCGTCACCAGGAGATCGAGGTGCCCGTCGCCGTCCCAGTCCGCCACCGTCAGCCCCATGGCGTGGCGGCGGGAGGCGACCGCGCCGGGGACCTCCGCGAAGCGAAGCCCGCCGAGGTTGTGCCACAGCGAGACGCCACCCCCCGCTCCGTCGATCGGGCCGAGGTCGGCGAAGGCGATCTCCGGCAGGCCGTCGCCGTCGGCGTCGAACACCGCCACGCCGGAGCCCATCGTCTCCGGCAGACGGCGGGCGGGCGAGCGCCCGGCGTCGTGGACGAAGGTGATGCCGCTCGCCGCCGTCGCGTCGGCGAGCGCGATGAGCGCCGTTTCCGCCGGGGCGGCCGGGGCGGCGGGCGGCGTCCCGCAGGCCGCCAGCAGCGCTGCGCCGGCGGCGGCCGCGCACCCCGCGACGGCCCGCCTCACGCCTCCTCCCCGGGCGGGCGCCAGTCCATCAGGTCGTGCTTGCGCAGGTAGTAGGCGAGGTTCCGCTCGTCGACGTCGAGCAGGCGCGCGGCGGCCTTGCGGACCCCCCCGGCGCGCTCGAGCGCCTCGACCAGGACGGAGCGCTCGGCGGCGAGGAGCCGGGCGCGCAGGCGCAGGTCGGGGATCCTGCCGTCGCCGCCCGCCGCCGGGCCGGCGGGGCCACCCCCCTCCTCCGGGCGCACGGCGAAGGGCAGGCTGGCGCGCGAGATCCGCGGCCCGCGCTCGAGCAGCACGGCGCGCTCGAGGACGTTGCGCAGCTCGCGCACGTTCCCGGGCCAGTCGTAGGCCTCGAGCGCCGCCCGGGCCTCCGGCTCGAGCCCCTCGACCGGGCAGCCGAGCCGCTGGGCGAGCTCGGCGACGAAGGCCTCGGCCAGCGGCTGGATGTCCTCGACGCGGTGGCGCAGCGGCGGCAGCCGGATCGGCACCACCTTGATGCGGTAGAGCAGGTCGGCGCGGAAGCGGCCCGCGGCCACCTCCGCGTCGAGGTCGACGTTGGTGGCGCACACCAGGCGCACGTCGGCGCGCGTCGGACGGCTCTCCCCGACCCGTTCGAAGCTGCCGTCCTGGAGCACGCGCAGCAGCTTGGCCTGGGCGATCAGCGGCAGCGAGTTGACCTCGTCGAGCACCAGGGTGCCGCGGTCGGCGACCCGGAAGCGGCCGTCGCGGTCGCTCGCGGCGCCGGTGAAGGCGCCGCGCTTGTGGCCGAAGAGCTCGGACTCGAACAGCTCGGGCGGGATGGCGGCGCAATTGACCACCACCAGCGCCTCGGCGGCGCGCGGTGACAGGCGGTGGATGAGGCGCGCCAGCTCCTCCTTGCCGGTCCCCGTCTCCCCCTCGAGCAGCACGGCGCTGTCGCTGGGCGCCACCCGCTCGACCAGCCGCACGACCTCGCGCCAGGCCGGGGCGTCGCCGATCGGCCGGCGGGCGCCGGCCTCCGCGCCGCCGCGCAGGAAGGCCAGCTCGCGGCCGCGGGCGGCGCGCTCGAGGGCGCGCTCGAGCGCCACCACCAGGGCGGCCGGCTCGATCGGCTTGGTCAGGTAGTCGGCGGCGCCGGCGCGCAGGCACTCCACCGCCGAGGCGACGGCGCCGTGCGCGGTCAGCACGATCACCGGCAGCCCCGGGCGGCGCTCGGCGAGGGTGGCGACCAGCTCGCGGCCGTCGAGGCCGGGCATGCGCAGGTCGGTGAGCACCAGATCGCACCCTTCGAGCAGCTCCTCGTCGAGCGCGGCGTCGCTCGAGGCGGCGGTGCGGACCTCGAAGCCGCGGCGCTCCAGCAGGGCGGTCAGCGAGTCGCGGACGTAGTCCTCGTCGTCGACCAGCAGGACGGTGGCGACCGGGCTCACGGCGCTCCCTCCGCCTCGACCAGGGGCAGGCGGACCACGAAGCGGGCGCCGGCCCCGGGGCGGTTCTCCGCGCGCAGGCTGCCGCCGTGGCCGGCCACGATCCCGTGGCACACCGAGAGGCCGAGCCCGGTCGAGCCGCGCCCGGAGACGAAGGGCTCGAAGAGCCGGTCCAGCAGCTCGGGCGGGATCCCCGGCCCGTCGTCGTCGATGGTCATCACGGCGTCGCCGGCGTCGCGGCCCAGGACGACGCGCGCCGCGCCGCCGGCTCCCTGCGCCTGCGCCGCGTTGACCAGCAGGTTGAGCAGGAGCTGCCCGAGGGCCGGCCGGTCCCCCGCGACCAGGACCGGCGCCTCCGGCAGCGCCAGGGCGACGGCGAACCCGGCGTGCAGGTCGCTGACGAAGGCGGAGGTCTCGCGCACCACGTCGACGAGGTCGACCGGGTCGTCCGTGTCGCGACCGGGGGCGGCGAAGGTCAGGGTGCGGCCGACGACGTCGCGGATCCGCTCGAGGCCCTGGCGCAGGCGGGCGGCGGTGTCGAGGGCGCCGCGCGTCTCGCCGCCGGCCACGTCCTCCTCGAGCAGGGTGAGCCAGGTGGTCATCCCTTCGAGCGGGTTGTTGATCTCGTGGGCGATGCCCGCCGCCAGCCGGCCGACGCTGGCCAGCCGCTCGGCGTGCCACACCCGGCGCTCGAGCAGGCGGCGCTCCTCGGCGGCGGCCCGCTCCGCCGCCATCCGGGTCGAGCGCCGCAGGCTGGCCAGGGCGAGGGCGCCGAGGGCGAACGACGGCACCACCAGGGCGAGGTGCAGCGCCAGGGTCTTGCGGACGTCGGCGGCGAGGGCCTCGACCCGTCCGAGCAGGGCCCGGCGGCCCTCGCGGCGGTCCAGCCGCCAGGCGACGGCGGGCCGCCACCCGGCCGGGTCGAGCGGGGCGCTGGCGAGGAGCTCGTCGGGTCCGGCGGGCGGCGGCGCCACGTCGTCGGGCTCGAGGGCCAGGGCGCCGGTGCCGGCGTCGAGCAGGCCGAGGCTGGCGGCGCCGCCGGCGCGGGCCACCAGCTCGATCCCGGCCGCCACCGGGGTGCGGCGGGTCAGGGGCGCGTCGATCGGCGGGGCGTCCACGGCGAGGACCAGCGGCTCGGCGCCGGCCCGGCCGATCCGCACCGCGGTGCCGGCCGGCACCTCGAGGCGCAGCTCGTCGAGCACCGGGTGGCCGGCGGCGAAGAGCAGCAGCGCGCTCTCCCGCTCCAACCGGGCCCGGCGGGCCACCAGCGGGTCGGCGATCGGGGTGGCGGCGTCCGCCAGCACCTCGCCCCCCGCCAGCACCCCGAGGTCGGCGCGGGCGGCCGCCAGCGCGGCCTCCAGGCGCCGCGCCTCGACCTCGGCGCGCAGCCCGACCTCCTCCTGCGCGGCGGCGACGGCCTCGCGGCGGGCGCGCACCGCGCCGCGGATGGCGACCACGTCGACCACCACCACGGCGACGAGCAGCGCCAGCACGGCCACCGACACCGGCGCGGCGAAGAAACGCATGCGCTGGGACACGACGCCCGATCCTGTCACGGTGCGCCCGCCGGACGCCGCCGGGGGCGGGCCTGGGCGAGAGGCGGCGGCGCGGTCACCGCCGCCTCCCGCCCAGGCGACCCGGATCGCCGGCTAGAAGCGGCGGCTGTAGCTGGCGAGCACCAGGTAATCGGGGAAGGCCGCGTCCCCGTGGGCGCCGCGGGCGCGGTCGGGGACGCTGGTCTGCCGGTTGCGCTGCACGGCCACCGGCAGGGAGAGGTTGACCGAGTGCACCCCGTGCACCCAGCTCACGGTCGGCTCGACCGAGACCATGTAGCCGGGGCGGCGGAACCCGGTGCTGGGGCCGATCAGGTCGTGCACGGGGATGCCCTCGATGCGGCCGCCGAGGCCGACGCTCCAGCCGCGCCAGCGCTGCGGCCCGAGCTGCAGGCCGGCGCGGGCGACGTACTGGTCGGCGATCGACACCACCTCCTCGCCGGGCGCGCTGCGGAAGGTCTTCACTCCGTTGGTGCCCTCCGGCGCCACGATGTAGGTGCCGGTGGCGTAGGCGGCCAGCGTGTCGGCGGCGTTGAGGAGCCGGTAGCCGCTCGCCTGCAGGATGAGGCCGAAGCCGCCGTCCCCCGGCTGCACGGACTCGTCGGCGGTGGCGAACGAGACCGTCGTCTCGCCGTCGACGACCCGCGTGCGCGTCCCGATCACCGAGTCGTTGCCGGTGGGGATCTCGATCCCGACCCCGAGCGACAGGTTTTGCCGCGGGTGGGCGGTGGGGTCCCACACGAGGTGGTGGAAGGTGAACGCGATGTCGCCGATGCCGCGCGGCGTCTCCCGCGTCTCGCGGCCGACCAGGTTGCGGTCCTCGTCGCGCACCGGGCCGCTGCGGGTGGCCATCAGGTAGGGGAAGCCGACCGCCAGGCTCGAGCGCGGGCTGAGCTGGTAGAGCAGCTCGAGGTCGAGCAGGTGGACGGTGTTGATCACCTGGCTCCCCTCGCGCTTGCGGTGCACCTGCTCGACGGTGCCGACGAAGTGGCGGTCCGACTTGCCGTAGCGCCAGCCGGCGGTGATCTGCCACCGCTTGCCGGCGACCGCCGCGTCGAAGGTGGGGTCGAACGAGTGCAGCACCGGGCTGTCCAGCCGGGTCAGGATGCAGCTCTGCGCCGCCGCCTCCCGGCCGGCGGCGAGAGCGACGACGAGGGCGAGGGCACCCACGGCGAGGCGGCGGCCTCGGCGGGCGCGAACGGCGAACAGCGGGTCCGTCATCAAAAGGCGGTCCTCCGAATCCCTGAAGACAGCGTGGAGCGGATGTGCCCCGGGGAATAGCCAGAAGCGTGCCAGCGGGTGGCCCTGCCACGAACTTCTCGGAACCCTCTGAAAACACGTGGGATCTGGACATCCAGGCGGCGGCCGGTCGAGTCCGGGGCCCGTGATTCCTACGGCCGGGGACGGGCCGCGGCCATAGGATCTACGGGAACGCGGGGCGGGGTCGCGGTCGCCGCCCGCGCCGCGCGCGGCGCGGCGCGGCGCCTCCCGTCACTCGGGAGGCGGCGGGGTGCGCCCGGAGGCGGCGGCCAGCGCCCGCCCGAGCCGGCGGCGGTCGTGGCGCAGCAGCGTCCGCAGGGCGTCGAGCGCGCCGCGCAGCTCGCCGTGGCGCACCCGGCGGCCCACCTCGTCGGCGAGGTGGGGCCCGAAGTGCTCCTGCCAGAACCGCCGCCCCGCCTCCAGGTCGGCACGCTCCTCGGGACCGCGGAGCCGGTCGCGCTGGGCGGTGAGGACGGCGAGGACCGAGCGCAGCATCAGGGCCGGGTCGCGTGTCATGTTGCCGCCGTGCCGCCGATACTCCGCGACCACCCCGTGGTGGCAGCACACCGGCGCCACGCGGGCGACGCGCAGGTACATCTCGTAGTCGGCGCAGGCGTCCCAGGTCGAGTCGAAGACCCCCACCTGCTCGAGCGCGGCGCGACGGAAGGCCACCACGGCCGGCATCTGCGGGCACCAGCCGCGCAGCAGCGCGGCGTAGCTCGGCTCCGCCGGACACTCGGGCCCGCGGTGACGCGACGGCGCACCGGTGATGCCGACCAGCCGGGCATGCCCGGTCACCAGCCCGCACTGCGGGCTCGCGGCGAGCGCTTCGAGGGCCGTCTCCACCGCGTCGGGCAGCAGGAGATCGTCGGCGTCGAGGAAGATCAGCAGGTCGCCGTTGCTGTGGCGGATCCCGGCGTTGCGGGCGGCGGCGAGGCCGGCGTTGTCCTGGCGCACGCAGCGCACCCCGGGGATCTGCGCCGCCACCTCGCTCGTGCGGTCCGAGGAACCGTCGTCGACCACCACGATCTCCAGGTGGGGATAGGTCTGCTCGACGACGCTGTCGAGCGCGTCGGCGAGGAAGCGGGCCTGCTCGAAGCAGGGGATCACCACCGAGACGAGCGGCGCGCGGGCGGCTCCGGAGCCCACCCAGCGCCGGGCCGCGCGCACCTTCGCCAGGGGCGGGCGGCGCTGGTCGGCGAGCACCGCGCGCACTTCG
This sequence comes from uncultured Acidobacteriota bacterium, assembly GCA_963843275.1. Lineage (GTDB taxonomy): Bacteria > Acidobacteriota > Thermoanaerobaculia > Multivoradales > JBCCEF01 > CAWJJM01. The sequence goes on from CAWJJM010000012.1 coordinate 670,531, forward strand.
AGCTGCAGGTCGTCGAGGCCCGCCGTGCGGACCACCAGCCCGAAGCCGCTGCCCGCCGCCGCGGATCCCAGCGCCGCCGCCACGTCCGGGCGGGCGATGCCGATGGCGCTGCGCGCGACCACGCGTCCCCGGTGGCACACCTCGACCGCCGTGGCGGGGACGTCGCGGCCGACGACCCAGCCCTCGATGTCGAGGACGCGGCTGTCGTGACGGTCGCCGACGCGCGGCAGGTCGAGGCTGCGGCCGGCGAGCGCCGCGGAGTCGAGGGGGAGGACCTCGACCTCGAGGACCTCGAGGACCCGGTGGCGGGCGTCGAGCTCCGGCCCTGCGGCGAACCGGGGCTCGCCCCCCGGCACCAGGGAGGGATCGAAGCCCATCTCGCCGGCCGCCGAGGTGCGGGCCCAGCGGACGAAGGCGCGGCGGTGGACGCCACGGGGGTCGGGGAAGACCGCCCGGGCGTCGGGCCGCGCCTCGTAGAGGGCGTCGAGCAGCGGGCTGAGACCCCCCGCGGAGAGGTCCCGGGTGCAGGCCCACTCGACGAACGAGCTCTCGCCGCTGCGGAAGGGGTCTGCGAAGTCGGCGCGCCGCGCCTCGTCGAGCCGCAGGTAGACGCCGCGCAGCAGGTCGGGCACCCGGCGGCCGTCGCTGAAGCGTCCGTAGCCGTACTCCCAGGTGCGGCACTCCTCCAGGCCGGCCGCACCGAGCCGGGCCCGATAGTCCGCCACCAGGTCGTCGAGCGGCGTCCCCGGTTCGATCGAGGTGCGGTTCTGGTCGCGGGGTCGGAAGGCGCCCTCGACCGGGTCGAGGGTGCTGAAGTGGAAGAAGGCGATGGGGCGTCCCGCCACCGCCCAGCGCTCGCCGATCCGCTCGACCTTGCGTTCCCCCAGGTTCCACTGCGCCACGTTGTAGGTCGGGTCGCGCAGCAGCACCGCGGAGGCGAAGTAGCTGGGGGCGAGGTCCATCCACTTCTGGTCGACGAACAGCCCCTGCATCGGGTTGTCGCGGCATCCGTCGCGCAGCCGCTCGCCCCACCAGCCGAGCATCGCGTCGACCTCGTGGCCACGGCGCACGGCGAGGAACCCGAGGTTGTGGACGCCGCCGATGAGCAGGTCGGTCTCGTTCGGCGACAGCCCGTCCATCGGCAGCGGCGCGAGCAGCTGCGGCGTCAACACGAAGCCCCCGTCGGAGAGCGGGGCGCGGATCTCGTCGAAACGCCGCAGGACGAGGACGTCGGGGTCGAGGTAGACGACCTCCTCTTCGCCGTAGTGGTGGAGCAGCAGGGAGAGCAGCGCCGGCTTGACCGCGGTGGCCAGCTCGGTGACGCCGTACTTGAAGCGGAACCCGGGGTCGCCGAGAGCGGCGATCTCCTCCGGCGGGACGACGTGCACCCGGTCGATCCCGGGCTCGACCCCCGGCGGCAGGCCGTCGAGGACAAGGACGTAGCCGCGCCCGTCGGGATGGTGGTCGAGGTACGAGCGCAGCGCCACCCGCGCCTGGGCGAGATAGTTGCGCGCCGCGATGGTCGCCACCGCTGGGGAGCGGCGGGCGACGCGGGCGCGCCGGGCGCGCGCGGCGCGCCCGGCGAGCAGCGACTCGAGTTCGCGGGCGTCGAGCGACAGCGTCCAGCGGCGCGGGTCGGAGGGCCGTGCGGGACGTCCGGACGGCGCGGGGAGCGGTCCCGGCCGGCGGTCGCCCTGGCGGGCACGGAGGATGGCGATCGGCACCTGCAGCCCGTCGGCGAGGACGGCGCGGACCAGGATGTCGAGGTCCCCCTCGCCCGCGACGGCGACGCGGGCCTGGAAGCCGCTCACGGCCGCCCCGGGGACCGAGGGGAACGCGGCCGCCACATCGGGGCGGGGGTGGTCGGGCCGCAGGCGTTCGCGGACCCTCCCGCCGACGACGATCTCGATCCGTTCGACCGCGGCGTGCCGGCCGAGCGCCCAGCCGGCGATGGGGAAGCCGCTGAGGCCACCGCGCTCCCCGGTCTGCGGCTGGTCCACGGAGGCTCCCCACAGGAGGCCCTCGGTGCGCGGCGGGTGCACGACCTCGAGGATCTCGACCAGCGACAGGGCGAAGCTGCCGGACACGCCGCCGGGGCTGCGGACAGCCCGGCGGGCGCCTGCGAGCGCGGCATAGACGGCACCGGCGCGGCCCCCGACGCCGCGCTCGGCGATCCGGTCGAGCGATCCGGCCTCGGCCCGGTCGGCGCCGGGGCCCAGCCGCTCGAGGACCACCAGGCGGCCCGCCCGCGCCAGCTCCCGGTAGCCTCCCGACGCCAGCCGCTGGTCGATCACCGCCCCCACCCCCGGGAAGTCGGGGTGGTAGTCGTCGAAGGCCACCAGGGCCCCCGGCGCCAGCCAGGGCTCGAAGTGCTCCAGGTCGCGGCGCACGTTGCCCTCGTCGTGCAGTCCGTCGAGGAACAGCAGCCCGACCGGGCGCTGCCAGGGCACCTCGTAGGAGCGCCCCACGACCACCTCGACCGCGTCGGTGAGGCCGGCGTCGGCGAGGTTCCGCCGCAGGGCGTCGAGGGTGGGGGCGCGGCGGATCACCTCGTCGCCGTAGGACAGCTCCCCCTCGTGCGGGTCGATCGCCACCACGGGGGCGGTCGCCCCGGCGGCGCGCGCCATCGCCGCGAGCGCCACCGTCGAGCGTCCGCAGTAGCTGCCGACCTCGACCAGGGCCGGACCGCCGGGCGCGGCGGCCGCCACCAGCGCCGCCTGCATCAGGAGCGTCGCCTCCGGCTCCTCCAGGAAGCCCTCGATCCCCTCGATCCGCTCGAGGAGCCCGCGGACGAGCTCGTCCGGCTTCTCCTCGGCGCGCGGCGCGCCGGCGCCGCCGGGGAGCGCCACGCGGGCGCCCCGCCGCGACGCCTCGATCCAGGGGCGGGCGAGATCGGCGAGGGTGGTGTCGACCACCAGGGGGTGCAGCCGTTCACCGAGGTCCAGCCGGTCGTCCGCGTAGCTGTTGGCGCGCCACTCCGCGTCGAGCCGCGCGGCGGCGAGCATCCGGTGCCAGCGCAGGAAGTGCCAGTCGTGGCGCTGCTCGACGGGCAGCTCTTCGACGCGGGCGCCGAAGTCCGCCGCCTTGGCGAGCAGCTCGGCGTGGGAACGCAGCGGGGCGTGCAGGCAGCGGATCTCCGCGGTGGGCTCGATCGGCCCCTCCACGCCTGCGACCTCGTGGTTGCCCTTGTGGATGACCAGGTCGCGTCCCGCGCGGCAGACGTGCTTGGGTGCGTAGACGTGCTCGACGAAGGCGATCTCGCCGGACTCGACCAGCTCGCGGGCCGTCTCCCGGGTGCCGCGCGGGTGGGGTGGGCGGCGCGTCATGTGGAGCAGGGCGTCGGGCGTGGTCTCGAGCTGCTCGCGGCGCTGGACGAAGTTGACGACCTCGACGCGCAGCGCGCCGGCGGTGGTCGCGGCGAGGACCCGCCGCAGGTCGCCGCCCGGAGCGTGCCAGAGCTCGTCGGCGTCGACCGGCAGCACCCAGTCGGCGCCGCGCCGCCGTGCCTCGGCGGCCAGCTCCGTGGTGATCTGCGGCTGCAGATAGGCGCCCGGTTCGCGCGTCCACAGCACCCGGGAGTCGGAGGCGAGGCGGCGCAGCACCCGCGGCGTCTCGTCGTCCGATCCGTTGTCGACCACCAGCAGCCGGTCGAGCCCCAGGGCCAGGTGGTGGCGCACGGTCACCGGCACCAGGTCGGCGGCGTTGCGCACCAGCATCAGGCCGAAGACGTTCATCCGGGGAGTCCCTCGAGCCGCAGCGTGGCCCAGGGACGGGTCGGACCCTCCCCGCACGCCAGGCGGGCCGTCAGGGTCGTGGGGGCGAGCGGCCCGAGATCGACCGTCAGCTCGAAGCCGCCGCCGGCGGCGGCCTCGGCGTCCGGATGGGCGGCGAGGACGTCGGGGCGGTGGAGGAGGAGGCGGGCGCGGCGGGTGACCAGCCGCTCGCCCTCCACCTCGACGGCCACGACCGGCCGCCGGAGCCCCACCGCCCAGCCGGCGAGGCGGGCGGCCCGCCGGTGCAGGATCCCCGCCGCGGGGAGGTCGAGACCGGCGACGAATCCGTCGCCGCCGCCGGCCGTCTCCACCGCGGCCACCCGCACCAGGTCGGCCGCCGTGCCGGTGACGCCGCCGGCGGGCGGCAGCCGGAGAGCCGCCGAGGTCCGTTCCCCGTCGGTCAGGTGCAGGCGCGCGGCGGGCCGACGGGTCCGCACGGCCACGGTGGCGAGGAGATGGCGGGAGGTGACGTAGCGGGTGACCACGGGCTCCCCGTCGACCACCGCGAGCGTGCCGCGGGTGGCGCCGCGCGCCGCGATCGTCAGCTCGCGCCGGCCCGCGACCGGCGGGCCCGCGAAGCAGCCGAGAAGCTCCAGGGCCGGCTCGGACGGACCGGCCTCGTCCGCGCCGGCGCTGCCTTCTCCGGCCAGCGCGGCGCGCAGCCGGCGGCCGACGGCCTCGGTCCCCAGCTCCTCGGCGCGGCGCCGGGCGCGGCGCCTCAGCTCGTCCGTCCGCACCGGGTCGTCGAGCAGGTTCCCGAGCGCCGCAGCGAGAGCTCCGGGTCGGCGGGGGCCACCACCTCGCCGCCGTCCGCCTCGCCTCCGGGCAGCAGGTCGGGGACGCCGTGCGCTGCGGCCGCCACCACCGCGAGGCCGCAGGCCATCGCCTCGAGCGGCGCCACCGGGACACCCTCGTAGCGCGAGGGGAAGACGTAGACGTCGGCGGCGCGCAGGCGATCGCCCAGGTCGACCCGGTCGTGCACGAAGCGGTCGACCCAGGTGAGCCCGCGCACCGGGGCGGTGCGCAGGTGACGCCGGAGGTGCGCGGCGTCGGGGCCGTCGCCGACCAGCAACAGGCGGAGGTCCCGTCCCGGCCGCTCGGCCACGATGCGGTCCCAGGCTCCCAACAGGAGGTCGAGGCCCTTCTTGGCGACGTCGATCCGCCCGTGCCAGACGGCGACGCGGGCGTCGGGCGGGATCCCCAGGCGCTGGCGGGCGGCCGGCCGGCCGCCCGGCGTCCAGACGGCGAGATCCACCGGGTTGCCGACGTGGACGACCCGCCCGGCGGGGATCGCCGCGCGCACCCGCAGGCGCCGACCCTCGTCGCGGCAGCCGCAGAGGAAGCCCCGCGCGAGGCGGAGGGTGACCGGGCGCAGGCGCCGCTCGAGACCCTCCAGCGGACGGTCGCCGCCGCCCTGGAAGCTGCTGAACACCGGGATTCCCAGCAGCCGACCGAGCAGGACGGAGCCGTCGAAGCGGGCATCGTCGTGCGACTGGCAGATCAGGGCGCGGCAGCGCTCGCGGCGCAGCTCGCGGGCCAGCCGCAGCCAGGGGGTGGCGAGCCAGGGGGCCGCCCGCCGCGCCAGGCCGCCGCGCCCCGCGCCGGCGGCGGCCGACCGCCGGCGGGCCGCCCGGTAGGCGCGCGACGCCGGCAGCAGGCAGACCGAGCAGCCGGTGGGCAGGTGGGTGAACCGGACCGGCCGCCGGCAGGAGGCCGGGAGCACGACGTGGACGGAACAGCCGGCCCGCCCGAGGGCGCTCGTGTAGCCGAAGATCCAGGAGCCGACGAAACGGTGGCGCAGGTCGTCCAGCGAAACCCCGAGCGGGTCGAGGAAGTCCTCGTCGAACAGGCTCCCCCAGGCGAGCAGTGCGACGCGGGTCACGGCCGCAGGGCCGGCCGGGCCGTGCTCTGGGTCGGGGTCGTCGGCACCGTGCGGATTCCGCGATCGGGAAATGGTCGGGGCGAGAGGATTTGAACCTCCGGCCTCACGGTCCCGAACCGTGCGCTCTACCAGGCTGAGCTACGCCCCGTCTCCGATCGCGCGGCGTGGGCCAGGACCGGCGGCCACGCCGAGAGGAAGCGGAAGGATACCGCCCTTGTCGAACGACGGTCAACCGGCCGTGTCCGGCCCGGCACCGTCCTTGCGAGCCAGCAGAGCGATCACCTATCCTACGGCGGTTTCCGCCGTGGACCCAGGCCCACGTCCGAACTCCCGACCACGGAGCCCGCATGCCCAAGGACCCCACCACGGAGCTCGCCCCCGAAGCGGCCGCGCCCGGCGCCGTCGCGTCGGCGCCTCAGGTCTTCGGCCACCCCATCGGCTTGTACACGCTGTTCTTCACCGAGCTGTGGGAGCGCTTCAGCTACTACGGCATGCGGGGGATCCTCATCCTCTTCATGGCCGCGCCGCTGGCCCGCAACGGCCTCGGGTTCAACGACGCCAAGTCGGCGGCGATCTACGGCCTCTACACCTCGATGGTCTACCTCCTGGCCCTTCCCGGCGGCTGGGTGGCGGACAAGCTCTGGGGCCAGCGAAGGGCCGTTTTCGTGGGCGGGTGCGTCATCGCAGCAGGACACTTCACCATGGCGCTGCCGCTGCTCGGGCTTCCCGACCAGGCCTGCTTCTACGGCGGCCTGCTGCTGATCGTGCTCGGCACCGGGCTGCTCAAGCCGAACGTCTCGACCATCGTCGGCGAGCTCTACCCCGAGGGCGGAGCGCGCCGCGACGCCGGCTTCTCGGTGTTCTACATGGGGATCAACATCGGCGCCTTCCTCGGGCCGCTGGTGTGCGGCTACCTGGGCGAGAACGTCGACTGGCACCTCGGCTTCTCCGCCGCGGGCTTCGGCATGGTGGCGGGCCTCGTCTCCTACTGGTACGGCGGCCGCTGGCTGGGCCGGGCCGGCTTCCTCAAGGGCGACGTCACCGGCGAGGCGATGCGCCGCCGCAGCCGCAACTTTTACGCGGTGCTCGGAGTCGTCGCAGCGCTGGTCATGCTGTTCGTCTGGCTGGCCGTCACCGGCGCGCTGGCGGTGAGCCTGGGCCAGGTGGCGCTCTGGTTCGGCTACGGGATCATCGCCCTGGCCGTCCTCTACTTCGTCTATCTGCTCGCCGCCGGCGGCCACACCCGCATGGAGAAGCGCCGGCTGCTGGTCATCTTCTGGCTCTTCCTGCTCGCGGCGGTGTTCTGGGGCGGCTTCGAGCAGGCGGGCTCGTCGATGAACCTCTTCGCCGAGCGCCTGACCGACCGCACCTACTTCGGCTGGGAGATGCCGGCGAGCTGGCTGCAGTCGGTCAACCCGATCTTCATCATCGTCTTCGCGCCGATCTTCGGCTGGCTGTGGACCTGGCTGGCGCAGCGGCGGGCCAACCCGTCGATCCCGGTGAAGTTCGGCCTCGGCCTGCTCGGCCTCGCCGGCGGCTTCTTCGTCCTCTCCTGGGGCGCCGCGAACGCCAGCGCGGCGAACCCGGTCACCCCCGCCTGGCTGGTGGTGACCTACTTCCTCCACACCTGCGGCGAGCTGTGCCTGTCGCCGGTCGGCCTGTCCTCGATCACCAAGCTGGCTCCCTCCGGCCGGGTGGGGCAGATGATGGGCGTCTGGTTCATCGGCTCGGCGCTGGGCAACCTGTTCGCCGGCCTGGTCGCCGGGCAGCTCGAGAACCTCGATCCGCAGGCCCTGTTCTGGCGCGTCGCGGTGATCATCGGCTGCGCCGGCCTGGTGGCGCTGGCGGTGTCGCCGTTGATCCGCCGGGTGATGGGCGACGTGGAGTAGGCGGGCCGGACGAGGTCGCGGCCAGCGGCCCCCTAACGACGCGGCGCCGAGGTCCGGGACCCCTCGGGATCTCGGGCAGCCCACCCGGCGGGGCCGGGCGCGGTTCCCGCCGGGCTTTCTGCGGGCCCGGGCGCGCGGCGGGCGGTGTCGGTCCGATCGAGCTCCTGCAAGAGGGCGCCGTAGGCTGTGAGCGAGCTCGGGGCTCCTCGATGTGTGACTCCGACCCGCCGGGCCCGCCTCCCGGATCGGAGACGCCAGTCGACGTCGTCCAGCATGCGTTCGACGGCTGCGGTGAGACCGCTCACGTCGCCGGGCTCGACCACGATGCCGACGTCCCTCTCCTCGATCATGCGGGCGATCTCACCGCTCCTTCGTCCGACGTAGAGCAGCGGCCGCCCCGCAGCCAGGGCGCTGTAGGCCTTGCTGGGAACCACCAGGCCCTCCATCCCGGTGCGGAGGCTCACGAAGTGCGCGTCGCCGAGACCGAGCACCTCCGACAACCGCTCGCGGGGCTGATGGGGGAGCAGGACCAGGTTGTCGAGGCCCAGGCGACCGGCGGCCAGCCGCACCTCCGGCAAACGCGCACCGCTGCCGGCGACGACGAAGACCACGTCGCGGCGCCCACGCAGCCGGTCGGCGACCGCCAGCAGCTCGTCGAAGGTGTGCACGCGCCCGACGTTGCCCGCGTAGAGGAGGACCTTCTTGGTTTCGAGACCGAGCTGGATGCGCAAGGGGTTGTCGCCGGGCGGCGGCGGTCGGATCCCGTCGCAGTCCGCCCAGTTGGGGATCAACACGATCCGGTCGGGGGCGACGCCCAACGCGGCCACGCGCTCCGCCATGCAACGGCCGATGACGACCACTCGCTCGGCACCCTGGAGGGTTCTCGTCGAGAGCGCGGCCGCCGCCCTGGCGAGGGAACCGTCGCCGTCCAGGGCACCGACGGCCGTGGCGATCCACGGATAGAGGTCCATGACGATCTGCACGTAGGGCTGTCCGCGGAGGCGCTCGAGCGCCCGGCCCCACGCCGCAAACAGCGGGGGCTGGGTGAGGAAGACGTTGCAGTCGACGGCCGGAGCGACGGAGGAGAAGGCCGCTGCGGCGAGCGCGTAACTCGCATAGAAGGCCAGCCTTCCGCTGCGACTCTGCGGATCGCTGCCGCTCCAGGTGGGGAGGCGGTGGAAGTGCCGGTCGGCCGGGGAGCCTGCGTCGTCTCCCGGGCGGTATCGCTGCCGCGCGACCAGGGCCTCGACCTCGTGGCCCTGCTCCACCAGGAACGGCAGGAGCTGCCGGTAGAGGGAGTTGACGGTCTCGAAGGAGTTGAAGAAGCGCAGCTTCATGCACCGACTTCCGGCGGACGGTGTCGCGGCGATCGGACCCCCTCGATCGGGAGCTCGGGGATCGGCGACCCCTCGCGAGTCGCAGCAGCAGCCCGGCGGCACGGCGATCCTAGTCCCTGCCCGCCGGCGGGTCCAGAAGCCGGTCGCCGCGCCCGTCCCGCCGGGGGGCCGCCCAGCGGCTCCCTGCGCTACACTGCCCGGAACATGGCCACAGCGCCTTTTCCACCCGTGCCCCGGCGCGGCGACCGGTGGCGTCCCGGCGCCACGACCGGATCGGAAAGCCCATGGTTCACGGGATGAAGAGGCCCGGGGAGGCCTCGGCAGGAGCCGCTACCCGGCCGGTGGGGCGGGCGGGAGCGACCGTGAGCTGCGGACCCGGTGCCGCGACCGGTGACCGCCCGACGTCCCTTCGCCATGCCGGACCGGGCTGAGCGTCGGCGAGCCCTGGTTCCGGCTGCCGATGCGGCACGACGTGGAGAGCGGCGATGGCTCCGAGGTGAGCGGCAGGCACGCTCCGCCGGTCTCGACCGTCCGCTTGGTGCGCAACAGCGCCCTGATCGTGTTGGCGCGACTGGTGGGCGTGCTCGTGATGGTCGCGGCGGTTCCTTTCGTGGTCGGCGCGATCGGCACCGAGGGCTATGGCGTCTGGGAGTCCTTCCTGGCGGTCTCCGGCTTCGCCCTCGTGTTCCAGGCGGCGGTCAGCGGCACCGTCGTGTGGCGCGTCGCGATGAGCTACGGGGCGTCGGATCCGGTCGAGACGCGCCGCGTCGTCAGGCTCGGAATCGGCGGCACCACGGGCCTCCTGGTGATCTGCCTCCCCGCCGTCTGGATCTTCCGCGGCGAGCTCCTCGGTCTGCTCCGGGTCCCCGGGCCGTGGGGGCAAGGGGCCGGCTGGTTGCTGCCTTCGATCGTCGGCGTAGCGCTGCTGACCGGCGTCAACGAGTCGTTGCGGGCGGTGCTGATCGGCTACCAACGCGCGGGGGTGGCCGCCCTCATCGAGGCCGCCGGACTGGTCCTCACCCATGGCGGCGCGGTGGCCTTCCTGATGGCCGGCCACGGGTTGGAGGCCCTGCTCTACGGGTACGCGGCCGGGTTCGGCGGGCAGTTCGTCCTGTTGTATCCGTTGGCCTCCTCGCTCTGCGGTCGTTTCTCACCCATGCCGCTGGCGCCGACGCGACAGGACCTCAAGGTGCTGGGTCCCTTCGCCGGCCTCGTCCTCGTCAGCGGTCTGACCGGCCTGCTGCGCGACCAGACCGACAAGCTCGTGCTGGCGTCTCTCGACTCCCCGTCGGCGACGGCCTTCTTCGGGATGGCCCAACGCCTCGCCTCCGTGGTCATGCAGACGTTCCTCGTCGTCCGCATTCCCTTCGGCGCCGCCATCGGGGCCCTCTACGCGCGGCACGACTGGGCCGGCATCCGCGACCTCTACGCGTCCGTGGGGGCCTGGATCGCTTTCCTCGCGGGGCTCGCCGGTTTCCTGGTCTCCACGCTGAGAAGCCCCCTGCTCGTGGCCTGGCTCGGCCGCGACTATCCCGAGGTGCACGTCTTCCTGGCCCTGCAGTTGATCGGCGTCGTCTCCGCGGTGATCTTCTCCGGGGCGGCGACCGCGCTGGTCAAGGGGGTGGGGCGACCCGGCCTGGAGACGGCGTACACGCTCCTCACCCTGGCGCTCACGGTGATCTCCAAGCCTCTGTTCATCCACTGGTTCGGCGGCGTGGGCTCGGTGGCGTCGTCGGCGGCCTCGTGGGCGCCGGGCGCCCTGTTCCTCATGGTCCTCGCACACCGCAGGCTCGACCTCGGCGGGAGGATGATCTGGCGCCACCTCGGCGTCTATGCCGCGACGGTCGGACTCGCCGCCCTGGGTTGGCTCGGCACTTCGTCGCTGTCGCCCACGGGGCGCCTGCAGGCGACTCTCCTCCTCGTCGGCCTGGGACCGCTCCTGGCGCTCGTGTATCTCGGGGTCCTGGGCCTGCTCGGGCTCGCTCCGCCGTTCCGGTGGCGGCGCCCGACGTCCGCGGGGCAGCGGTGACGCGGCGAACGGCCGACGGGCCGGGGGTCGATGCTTCGAGAGGAGACTGCCGCGCCGGGTGCGGCGTGATCTCGGAGGCGACGTGACGGAGGGAGCGCCGGTGGCCTCGCCGGCGGCGCGGACGGCCGCCGGGCGGCGGTGGCCCTCGCGGTGGGCGCAGACCCTGCCTCTGATCTTCTTCGAGCTCTACCTGACCGGCACGGTCGCCGTCTTCGCCTTCGGCCCGATCCGATGGCAGATCGATGATCCGTGGGCCCTCTACAGCTACCTGCTGTTGGGCCAGCTGTTGATCGCCGCGGGCTATCTGCTCGGCTCGGCACTGCCGGCGCGGAGGGGGCCGTCCGGTCCCTCCGCCGGTCTCCTGCTGAAGGCCTCCATTCTCATCACGCTCCTGCTCCTCCCGCCGACGCTCTCGACGCGCAACTTCGCCGGCGTCTCACTGCTCGAGGCGTTGCGCAACCCGGTTCTGCCCTTCCGGGCCAAGCTCGTCGCCGACCTCGACTATCGGTGGCTGTCGATCCTGCGGACGCTGGCGTCTCCCGGGCTCGCGCTCCTGGTGCCCCTGGGCATCGTCTTCTTCCGTCGCGTGGGCGTCGCATGGAGAGCCCTGTGGGGGGTGGCGGTGGCCGGGCGGCTCGCCGTCGCCGTCTTGACGGGGCGCGCCTTCGGGATCTTCGACATCGCGCTGGTCGTTCCCTGGATGCTCCTGCTGAGCCTGGTCCCGGACCGCGCGACGGCGGGCGGCGGCGGAGGGGGACGGTCGGCGCGGCGCGCCGGCTACCGCGGCTCGTTCTGGGCCATCGCGACGGTGCTGGTCGTCGCTGCGCTCTCCCTCGGGTACTTCTTCCATTCCCGGCGCTCCAGGACGGAGAGCGCGGGGCCAGGGGCCGCCGCCGCGATCACCGGATGGTCCGAGGAGCTCTACGGGGTCGACCTGCCCGCGGGCGTCGAGCTGGATCTCTACTACCTGGCGCGCTATGCCTCGGTGGGCTACTACGGGCTGGCCGGCTGCCTGGACCTGCCCTTCGAGTGGACCGGAGGGTTGGGGCATTCGTTGTTCCTGACGCGGTACGCCGAGCTGCTGACACCGCGGCTCGCCTGGGTGCGGGATGCGACCTACCCCGTGCGGCTCGAGGCTGCGACCGGAACCAGCTCGTTCGCCGCGTGGCACACCGCCTACGCCTGGCTGGCCTCCGACCTGACCTTCCCGGGCGCCCTCCTGTTCGTCGGGCTGGTCGCGTTCCTGACGGCGCTCGCCTGGTCCGACGCACTCGCCGGGCGCGGTCCGTTCGCGATCGGTTTCGCAGCCCAGGGGATGCTCTTTCTCTACTACCTTCCGGCCAACAACCTGAGGATGGGCAATCCCGAGGCGGCATTCGCGCTGTACGGGCTGCTCGCCTTCTGGCTGCTGACGCGGGGCGCGACGCGGAGCACCGGCCCGGGGAGCGTGGAGCGCGGCGATCGCCAACCCGAGGACCGGCCGGTCGCTCGATCCCTGGCGGAGTCCGGGTCGTGACCGCTTCGCCGCCACGGCATCCGCGGGTCGCGATCGTCTCCGCCAACCCGATGCGCGACGACACCAACAACGGCATGCTGCTGCGGTCGCTCTTCTCCGGCTGGCCGAGGGAGCGTCTCGGACAGGTCTTCTTCCGCGTCGTCGTTCCCCACCGCCCCACGGGCGACGACTGCGCGGAGGTCTTCGCCATCGGCCTCGATGCCGTCGCGCGTCGCGTCGGCCCCCCTCGGGGGAGGGGGGCGAGGAGCCCCGTGCCGGGGGAGGGCGAGAGGCCCTCCCTGCGAAGCCTCGCCATGCTCGGCCTGGGACGGACCGGCACGCCGCTCCGGTGGGCGCGGTCGCTGGTGCACCTGTGGAGCGCCCGACCGGCGGTGGCGCGGGCCCTGTCGCGGCGGCTGGCCGAGCTCCGCCCCGACGTCGTCTACGGGTATGTCGGCGACTACCCGGTGACCCGGGCGGTCACGGCTGCCTGTCGAGGGCTCGGCCTGCCGCTGTACCTGCACGTCGCCGACGATTTCGTGTCCTCTCTCTACCGTGGGCAGCCGCTCGGCCCGCGCCTCCGGCGAGCTTCCGAGCGGTGGTTCCTCCGCGCGGTCGAGACCGCCGACGGGCTGGCGGCGATCAGCCCGTTCATGGCGGCCGAGTACGCGCGCCGCTACGGACACGACTGGACGTGGTTCACCACGCTGGTCGATCCGGACGCCTACGACCCGCAGCCGCCGCCGCCCCGGCGGACGACCCGCCTGGTCTACGCGGGTGGCCTGGGACGCGACCGATGGCGAGCCCTGCAGCGCTTGGCGGACACGCTCGCGAGGTGGACGGCACGGGACGGGCCCCGGACGCAGATCTCGGTCTATTGCCCGCAGCGGGACGCGACGGCCCATCGCCGGCAGCTCGAAGGCGCCGGCGTCCGGGTCCATGGCTGGGTCCCCCCGACCGCCTCCCGTCGATCTTCCGCGACGCCGACCTGCTGCTCCACGTCGAGAGCTCCGAGGGAGCCCTCGTCGAGTACACGCGGCTGTCGTTCTCGACGAAGCTCAGCCAATATCTGATGGCCGGCCGCTGCATCCTGGTCCTGGGCTCCGAGAGGTTGGAGTCGGGGCGCTTCCTGCAGCGGCTCGGAGCGGGCGTCGCGGTCGAGGGGACGGAGGCGGTCGCGCCGTCTCCCGATCTGGTCGCCGTGCTGACGCACCGCGAGGCTCGCCTGGGCATGGGGAAGGCCGGCCGGGAGTGGGCGCTGCGGCACCTCGAGGCGACGGCCGGCCGCGAGCGCTTCCGGCGCGAGCTCGTCGCGGCGGCTCGGCGTCGGGCGGGCGACGGGACCGCGGCGTCGGCGCCGTCCCGGGTGCCGGAATCCGGGGCGGCGTGCGACCCGAGGTCTGCGGCTCGGTCCGGATGCTGATCTCCGGGCGCAGGCGGTTCGTCTTCGTCCACATCCCGAAGACCGCCGGCACCAGCATCACGAGAGCCCTTCTGCCCTTCGCTGCCGGGCCGCTCCAGCGGTTGCTCGAGAGGGCCCTGCGACGGATCGGGAGGGTACGGATCTCCCCCCGCCCCCTGCCCACGCACGCCACCGCCGAGGAGATCCTCGGGAGGGTGGGCCGCGAAAGGTACCGCTCGTACTTCTCCTTCGCGGTCGTCCGCAACCCCTGGGACCATCAGGTTTCGCTGTACCGTTACATCCTGAGCACCCCCGCGCACCGCGAACATCGACTCATCCGCTCGCTGGGTGGCTTCGAGGCCTACCTCCGGTGGAGGTGCTCGCCAGAGACCTGCCCGCCGGAGAGAGCCGAGCGCGAGGAGACGTTCCGGTTGCAGTCCTCCTACCTGCTCTCGCCCGGCGGCGCCCAGCTCGTCGACTTCGTCGGGCGCTTCGAGCGCCTCGACGAGGACTTCGCCCGGATCTGCTCCCGGCTCGGGATCACGGCGTCGCTGCCGCGGGTCAACGTGGGGGAGCGCGGCCACTACCGCGGCTACTATGGCGAGGAGACCCGGGCGCTCGTGCGGCGGGCCTTCGCTCGCGACGTCGACCTCCTCGGGTACGATTTCTGAGCGAGCTCCTCGCGGAACCCCATGTCTCCCGGCCAGCCAGCGTTCAGTGTCATCACGCCGGTGTTCAACGGCGAGGCCTTCATCGAGCGCTGCCACTTCCTCTTGTGCGAGCAGACCGTGGAAGACTGGGAGTGGGTGGTGCTGGACGACGGGTCGACGGACGGGACGTGGGAGGCGGTCGGGGCGCTCGGGGATCCGCGGGTCCGGCGGTTCCGTTTCGAGACCACGGGGCCGCGGCCAGGCTCGGCGGGGCCTTGCGGCGGGCCCGGGGCCGGTGGATGGCGATCTGGGACGTGGACGACATCGACTTCCCCGACCGGCTGGAGAGGGCGCTCGAGGCACAGCGCTCCGGCTTCGATTTCTGCTGCTCCTACATCCTGTTGATCGACGACGATCTCGAGGTCGTGGGGGCGCGAGGTTTCACGCGCGACGAGAGCGGGCGGACGGCCACCTTCGTGCACGGTACGCTGAGCTGCGACCTGGAGCTGGCCCGTCGGGTCGGCTATTCCCGCAGCGCCGGGGAGCGTCCGGATCATCCTCCCGGTGTCCACCGGGCGCGGGGAAAGTGGATCCGGGACGCTCTGCTGGCGCACCAGTTCGTCGCCGGGGGCCGGTGGGACAAGGCCTTGGCGACCAATCGGGCGCGCCGCGCGACCTATCGGACGCTGCGCCGAGAGGGTCTGGTCGACCACGGGAGGTGGACCTCTCTCGGGATCGCGGCCAGGCTCTCGGTGAAGATCCTCCTCCTGCGTGCGCTCGGGATCGCCCCGGACCTCTACCGGATGACCATTCCACTGCGGACCCGCGGAGATCTCGACCCGGAGTGGAGCTTGAGCGATGAGAAGGCGGCATTCCTCGCGCTTCTGCGCGAACGGAGCCGCCGCGCCGATTGGCCGGCCGGCCGCTCGCCGTCGACGGAGGGACCCTCGACCCGATGACCGAGACCGAACACCTCACCGGCGATCCGGCTTCGGCCGTGGCCGCTCCACGGACCTCGCACGTCTCGCGCGGTTGCTCGGCGTCCGGTGGGCGCTGATCCTCGCCGTCGCGCTGCTCTGCTGCGGTGCCGTGCTGGTTTCTCTGCTGCTGAGGCCACGCACCTATCGGGCGACGGCGACGGTGATGGTCGCCCCGACTCGTTCTCGTCCTCGCTGCGACCCGACGAGCTCAGCCTGCAGGCGTACCAGCAGCTCCTGGAGTCCGAAGGCGTCGTCTCGGCGGCCATCGACCACCTCCAACGGGCCGGGCGGCTGGGGCCAGGCGAGAGGCCGCGCGTCGGCGCGGCCCTGCGTTCGCGGATCCTCCTGTCGAAGGACGGAAGCCACAGCCTCGCGCCGCTGATCGAGATCTCGGCGCGGAGCGACGATGCGGAGACCGCGGCGGACCTGGCCAACACCTGGGCGCAGGTGTTCATCGAGCAGGCTGGCGAGATCGTCACCGGGAGCCTCGAGCCGTCGTTGCGCGTGGTCGAGAGCACCTACCGCGAACAGCGGGATCGCGTGGGGGAGCTGGAGTCGGCGCGCCGGACGCAGGCGGATCGTTTCCGCGCCGGGATCGACGAGCTCACCGAGGCGTGGGAGCGGCGCCGGTTCGCCGAGCGCCAACGGTGGGACCGCAAGCTCGTCGAGCAACGCCAGGAGAGCGAGGATCTCCTGGCGCAGTACCAGGAGGAGACACGGCGGGTGATGGCCGCCGCCGCTCCGGCTGCCGCTTCGGCGGGGCAGGCCGGCAGTGCGCCGCCCTCGATCGCCGAGCTCGTCGTTCTCCGCACGCACCTGGCCCAGGCGTCGGCCCTCGTCGTCCTCGACAAGTCGATCACCGACGATGCGCTCTGGATGAAGGCGCCGCCCTCCGACGCCGACTCCGGCGGTGTTCCCCGGTCGCGGCGGAGAGTCTGCGGACCCAGGAACAGAACCCCGTCTATCAGGATCTCGAACGGAAGGTGGCGAGCATCGAGTCGGAGATCGCCGCCGGGCTGCCGCCGGGCGACGGTGCGCTGCGTGACGGCATGAGCGCTCTCGAAGGGCAGCAGAGGGCGCGGAGTGCGGGTCTGGCGAAGCTGCAGCTCGAGCGAGCTCTGCAGGCCGAAGAGGTCCGCCAGCGCCGCTCCAGGGAGCTGGGGACGATGAGCCGTCAGCAGAACCGTGAGCTCGCGCAGAAGGTGGCGGAGCGCGACGCGCTGCTCGGAGCCCTGGATCGTGACCTCGAGGCCGGCGCGGGCCCTGCTCGCGGACCTCGCCCAGGCGAAGAACCAGGCCGACCTCGCCGCGGCGCAGAAAGACCTCACGGACCTCCACGTCGCGGTGGCGGCGCTCCCCCCTCGCGACCCGAGCCCGTCCGGGGTCTCGGCCTGTTTCCTGCCATGGCCCTGATCGGCGGCTCGTTGCTGGGGTTGCTGCTCGCCGTCGTGCTCGAGGCCGGGGCGGGACCGAAGGCCGACCCGGCGTGAAGGCGACCTTCGGCGGGATCGCCGGCGCGGTGCGGCGGAGGGTCCTGCAGCGGTCTCCCGCCGCGCGGATCGCGCGGGCCCGGGCGATCCTGCGACGTTGTGGCTACGCAGGGCGTCCGCTGACGTGGGGTTCGGAGAGCCGGGCGGTCGTCCCCGGGTTCAGCACCGACGGCGTGGGCATCCAGGCGATGATCCGGATCTGCGCCCTGCTGCTGGCCCGTCGGGCGGGTGCGACCTACGTCCATTTCCCCTTCATCGAGGTCCGCGCACAAGGACGTCGACGCGAAGGGCCGGAAGATGACCGCCGGCGAGTGGGCGGCCGGGTGGGAGCGTTTCCTCAATCTCGGCGAGGGCGAGTGTCAGATCACCGATCTCGTCGAGGCGATGGGGAGGCGTCGGCTGGCGAGGCGGTTGGCCGGGGCAGGGTCCCTCGCCGAGGATCCCGGGGCGCAGGAGTGGGCGCGCTGGTGGGGTCGCGCCGAGGCGCTGCGCTCCGGAGGTCCAGAGGCGTCGGGGGTCTGGAGCTTCGGCCTCGGGATCTGTCGGTGCCCCCGGGAGTCGGGGTTGCTGCTGGACGCCGAGCTGGTCGATCGCGTCGCACCAGGTTCAGGAACAACAGGGTCCTCCCTCCACCGCGAGCCGTCCGCGACGGCCCCTTCGAGATCGTGATCCACGTGCGGCGCGGCGACATCTGGGACCGCTACCGAGCCGGGTCGCGCGACGAGCAGGACGCAACAAGGTGGTGGGCCAGGGGTACTACGTCGGTTTGCTCGCGCGCCTGCAGGAGATCTTCGCCACCTCGCCGCGACCGGTGCGGTTCCATGTCTACTCCGACGGTCGTCGCGAGGACTTCGACCGCTTCACCTTCACCAGCGACCGCGAGGCCCGCCTGGAGATCGGCGCGGACCGCCGCATCGACGGGATCCGATTCCATCTCCGCGACGACACGATGGAGACCCTGTCCCGGCTGGCCGCGGCACGGCTCCTCGTCCCCGGAAAGAGCACGTTCGGGGTGCTCGCGGCGTTGCTGACGGATGGCTACGTGCTCTATGAGGGCGAGATCACCGAGTTCTACCAGTACGAGCTGCTCGAGGACTACACCGCGGGGAACCCGAGGTTCGTCACCCTCGATGCCCTGGACCGCCTCGGGGCCGCCGCGGTGATGGCGTCCGCGGCGGCCGCCGGGGGCGGTCGGTGAGCCGGTGGCGGCGGGTGTCCTCCCACCGGCTCGGAGCCGGGGCCCCCGTCGTTCGGGCGGCGGCACGGACACCGGAGCGCTGCGGTGACGGGCGACGTTTCTGCGGTCGACGGTGATGGGTCGGGCGCAATCGAGTCGAGTTGCGGTCCCCGCGGCGACGGCGGCACTGGTGCTCGCTCCCTATCTCGCCGTCGGGCTCGCTCACCGCGCTGCGCTGCAGGCCCAGGCGGTGATCGTCCTGACGATCGTCGTGGTGCTGGCGCTGCGGGCCGGCGCGGCCGGTCGCCCCGGACGCGAGCCCGCGTGGGGGGGCCCTGGCGGAGCGCAGCTCCTCGGCGCGCTGCTCTACCTGGGCGCGGCTTCGCTCGGTGCCGTGGTGGGGCTCGCCACAGGCAACGCACCGGTCGCCGTCGCCGGGCAGTGGTTGTCGATGGCGCTCCTGCCGCTCGCCTGGTGGGCGGCATCCCGCGAGTCGGTGGCGGCCCGGCCGGCCGACGTGTCCGGTGCGCTCACGGCCGCCGTGGGGACGGCGTGCGGGCTGCACCTGGCGTACTGGCTGGTCGCGGCGACGCAGGGGAGATGGCTCGAGCGCATGGCCCTGGCCAGCGGCGTCTCCGTCGCCGGAACGGTGCCGCTGGCCGCGTTGCTGGCCGCCGCCCTCGTCGCGATGGCGCCCGGGGCGAAACGGCGCGGCGCGCAGCCGCTGCTGTGGGCGATCCTCCTTTTCGCTCTGGCATCCGGAGGTCGGGGAGGGGGACTGATCCTGGCCGCGGGGCTCGCCGCCCTGGCCGTGACCCTCGAGCCGCAGGGCCGATGGCGACTGCTGAAGACGGTGGTGCTCCCCGGGACCATCCTGGCCGTTTCGCTGCTCCTCGGCGGCGTCTGGACGGAACGTTGGATCGAAGCGGAGCGCCCGAACCTGGTCACGCCCGAGAGCCTCGTGTCCGGCCGGTCGCCCACCGGCCTGCGGATCGTCCGCCGGGGGACCGGCCCGGAAGGCGTCGTCGTCCGCTGGCGACCGTCGGGGGACAAGCGCCAGTGGCGCGTCACCCGCCGTCTTCCCGCCGCCCCCGCCACCTATCTGGTGCGGGCCGGGATCGGGAGCTCGGGGGTCGGCAGGGTCAGGTTGGGGGTCCGGTGGAGTGACCGGCGAGGGCGCGTCGTGCGGACGGACTGGGGGCGTGCGATCGGGGGCACGGAGCGCCGGCCCGCGGAGATCCTGGTGGTGAGACCGCGACCGGCGACGGCGCTCGAAATCGTCGTCCGGACGTCGCCGGGAGCGGCGGGCACCTGGGAGCTGAGGCGACCGCAGCTCCGGCGGATCGGTCCGCCGTTCGTGGGTGCCTGGGGTCGGCAGGTGAAGTCCACTTCACGTCGCCTCCGCGGGCTGCTCACGCCGGGGGCGGAGGGCGACGCGTCGCTCGAATACCGGCGCGCGGAGGCCGTCTCCCTCCTCTCCCGGATCCAGCGCGCGCCATGGGGGCGGCGCCTGCTGGGGCAGGGTCTCGGGGCGACGTTCTCGCTCGCGGGTCACGAGCACGAGGGGACCGCCTGGGGGAGACCCACGGTCGGGATCAACTATGTCCACGACTTCTATCTCTTCCTGCTCTTCAAGCTGGGGCTCGTGGGCACGCTCGCGGTGGTCCTCGCCATCGCGCTGTGGACCCGGTCTCTGCTGCGGAGCGCACGGGCGCTGCCGGCCGGTCTCGAGCGCGCCCTCGCGACGGCCCTGCTGGTCGCCTGGCTCGCCTACTGCGCCTGGAGCGTCACGTCGCCGGAGATCCTGGACTTCCGCACCGCTCCGCTGTGGGGCCTGTTGTTCGCCACGCTCGCCCGCCCGGCGCAGGAAGGGAGCGCACCCGGAACCCCGGGCGAGCGCGCTCCGGCGTCCGCTCAAGGGGGGAGCTCTTCCGAGAGCCCGACCAGCAGCATCCCCGCGCCGACGAGCAGGGTCTGAGCCAGCACGGCGATTCCGAGCACGGCGTGAGGATGCCAGCCTCGGGCGAGCAGGACGTCGTAGAAATGCTCGCGGTCGCCCTGGAACGGGGACACTCCGCGGCGCAGCCGCCGGACGATCGCCGCGCCGGCGTCGAGCACGGGCAGCCCGACCAGGAGGGTCGCGCCAGCGAGGCCCGGTGCGGTGGGGTGGCGGCAGATCACCCACACGGCGCCCGAGCCCACGAGGGCGCCCAGCAGATAGCTGCCGCTGTCCCCCATGAAGACGGAGGCCGGGGGCAGGTTGAAGAGCAGGAAGGCGAGGACGGCTCCGACCAGCGGTGGGTAGATGGCTCCGACCGGCTCTCCGCGGGTCACCACCGCCAGTCCCAGCGCGGACACCAGCACCAGGAGCCCGGCCAGGCCGTCCATGCCGTCCTGCATGTTGACGGCGTTGAGCGTGCCGGTGAGGAAGATCGCGGCGGTCACCACGCCGGCGAGTCGGTACCAGGCCGGGGCGGCCGGCGGTAGCGCCATCCCCACGAGCAAGTTCGCGATGACCGCGGCGAGCACGAGCTCGCCGGCGAACCGCAGCCGCGGCTCGATGCCGCGGAAGTCGTCGGCGAGGCCGAGTGCGAACAGGGCGAGAAAGAGCGGCGCGAGCCGGAGGAGCCGGAGGTCCGGCGGCACGTCGTCGAGGATCGCCCCGACAGCGACTCCCGTCACCGTGGCCAGCGCCATGGCGGTGCCCCCCACCAGCGGGATCGGCCGTGCGTGGATCTTCAGGCCGCCGCTTCCCGGCCGATCGAGCCAGCCCACGCGGGCCGCCGCCGAGCGCAGAGCGACCAGCAGGATGGCGGAAGCGAGCCAGCTCGCCAGGATCCCGAGGATCCAGGGAGGCACGACGAGGGCGGCGGGCGGCAACGCTCGCCTACGCCGGTGGGGCGCTCGCCATCGGGCCTGGTGCGTAGCCCAGCGACTCCAGGGTGGGTCGCAGGAGCGATTCGACGGTGTCCTGCTCCCCAGGGGTCAGTCGGGAACGCCAACGCCCCACCGAGTCGCGCGAGAACGACCTCTCGGGAAAGGCCGATGCGCTCTCCGCCGTCCCGGCTCCCACGAAGACCGCCAGGCGAGCCAGCTCCCGCGCGGGGTCGGTCACCAGGTCCTCGTAGCGGACGACGGCCGCACGGTCGTCCATCCCTTCGAGTGCCTTGGCCGTCCCCTCCACGCAGAGACGCCACTGGGTGGCGCAGGTCGCTGCCAGACCGTGGGTGTCGAGGAAACGGTCCATGCCCCTGAAACGCGGCCCCCAGGTGCGGCGCGTGCGTCGGCCGCCCCCGGTGTTGTGGAGGAACTCCAGGGCGTACCGGGGGAGGTCTGTGAGGGGAACGAAGCGGAGCTTGCGCAAGGTGTAGCTGAGGTCGAACGGTGCCCGCCAGCGCTCCATCGCCGACGCCACGGCATCGCGCCCGTCGCGCAGCAGGAAGATGTACCGCGCCGCTGGAAAGACGCGGTGGACGAAGGGCACCCTGAGGGAGTTCGCGCAGGTCTTCTCGACGGTCGTCGAGTGGCGGCCACGCCGTGCGCTCCGCCGGAACGCGCGCTGGATGTACGCACTGACCTCCGGCCTCGCCTGTTCGGGTGTCAGCTCGTCGTCGGGCCAGCGCGCGTTTCCGTGACGCCAGATGGGGTTGATCTCGTCGCAGGGCCAGGTCCCCAGGCCGGGAAGTCGGGTGAGCGTATCCCTGAGGAGGTTGGTCCCGGAGCGGGGCGCACCGAGGACGATGATCGGTCGTCCGGGCGTCACTCCCACAGCCTCGCCAGTGCAGCTCGGTGCCCGCGCCACAGGGCCGCGGCCCGCCCGGACCGCGACCGATCGCCCGGCAGGAGAAGAAGCAGCGAGCGCAGCAGGACGTATGGCGTGTGGACCGCCGCGAGGTAGAGGCGGTAGGTGCGGCTCCGGTGGGAAAGGAACCGTGTCTTGGTCATGTGCTCGAGGTAGAAGGCCGAGCGCTCTCGCGAACCCGTGGAGGTTCCCATGTGATGGACGGCGCGCATGCCGGGAGCGAAGGCCAACCGCCAGCCGCTGCGTCGCAGCCGTAGGCACAGATCCAGGTCTTCGTGGTAGAGGAAGATCCTCGCATCGAAGCCACCGGTGTCCCTCCAGGCGTCGGCCGAGATGGCGAAGATCGTACCAGGGATGAAACCGACCTCGTGGTTCCGAGCGGCGTCCGTGGCGGTCCGGCTGTGCCAGACGGTCCCGGTGAGGCGCCGCCACCCACCCCCGGCGTACCACAACGGCCCGTCCCGGTCGTCGAGGTAGATCGGGCCGGCAGCGCAGCCGGCCCCGGAGGCCAGGGCGGTGGCCGCAGCGTCGAGGAAGCCGGGCAGGACCTCGACGTCGTGGTTGAGGATCACATAGCCTTGAAAGCCGTTCTCCTGCCGCCCTTCCAGGCGGGCGACTCCCAGGTTGGCCCCGGCTCCGTAGCCTGGGTTGTCGGTCCGGTAGACGACATTCACCTCGGGCGGCAGCCAGCGGCGATCCAGTGCCCGTTCTCGATGCCGGGAGTTGTCGACGACGACGATGCGACGCCGCACTCTGGACGGATCGGACCGCAGGGAATCGACGCAGCGCAGGGCGACGCGCGGGCTCTCGAACGCGACGATCACCACCCCGAGACGGTCGACGGGGCCGACCCCGGAAGCGAGCACGCTTCTCACCACGCCCTTCCTCCGCAGCCGCGCCGCCGGGCCCGCGAGGCCTAGTCGACCTCGACGCGGGTGGGCCCTTGGAGGGCGGTTTCGGCGTGCGCCGCCAACCATGCGTAGGTTCGCTCGATGCCCTCCCGCAAGCCGATCCGGTGCCGCCAGCCCAGCCGGTGCAGCCTGGAGACGTCGAGCCGCCGGCGCGGCACGCCGTCCGGCTTGGTGGTGTCGAAGACCAACTCGACCCGGGGAGCGACGACGTCCCGGATCACCTCCGCGAGCTCGCGGATCGAAAGGTCCTCTCCGGTCCCGACGTTGAGGTGTGATTCCCCATCGTACCGTCGCATGAGGAAGAGGCAGGCGTCGGCCAGGTCGTCGACGTGGAGGAACTCCCTGCGTGGAGTCCCGCTGCCCCAGATCCGGACCTCGTGCCGACCGTCCCGCGCGGCCTCGTGGAACTTGCGCAACAGGGCCGGGAAGAACGTGGGCACTCTCGAGATCGAAGTTGTCGTGGGGTCCGTAGAGATTGGTCGGCATGGCGGAGATGAAGTCGCAGCCGTACTGTCTCCGGTAGGCTCGGCACAGCTTCACTCCCGCGATCTTGGCGATCGCGTAGGCTTCGTTGGTCGGCTCGAGCGGGCCGGACAGCAACTCCTCTTCGCGGATCGGTTGCGGGCAGTCACGCGGGTAGATACAGGCGCTGCCGAGGTAGAGCAGCCGCCGCACCGAGTGTTTCCACGCGGCCTGGACGACGGCGCCGTGGATCATCATGTTGTCGTAGAGGAACTCCGCCGGCCGCGTCGCGTTCGCCAGGATGCCGCCCACCGTTCCGGCGACCAGGAACACGATCTCCGGACGCCGGTCGCGAAACCACGCGTCGACCGCCGCGGGGTCCCGCAGGTCGAGCTCCTCCCGCGTCGCCGTGAGGAGGTTGGCGAAACCGTCGGACCGGAGGCGCCGGAGGATCGCCGAGCCCACCAACCCGCGGTGACCCGCGACGTAGATTCGGCAATCGGGCGTCAGTGGCTTCATGGCGGAACGAGGCCGGCAGTATACAAGCCGATCTCCCCTCGATCCCCGGGCGCGCCGCGGGTGCCCGCCGCCACCGTAGGCGCGACGGGCACTCTGCGCCAAGCGCCCCCGGCGCGCGCCACCGCCGCCTTGCGCGCCATGGCGCGATCCCCTAACCTACCGCGGACCCGCACCAGCTCCGGCCGGGCCTCGCAGGCGGCGCCCGCCGGTGACCACCGCGCCGTCATGGTGGCGACGACGGTCCCGGGATCTCGTCGCGGGGCTTGCGGTGCCACCGCGCCGCAGGAAAGGAGATGCGCTTGATCTATCTCTGGGCGATCGTCGTCTACCTCGTCTTCCTCGTCGGCGTCAGCGTCGCCAAGAGCCGGCGCGTCGCCACCCAGGACGACTTCATGGTGGCCGGCCGCGGCGTGTCGGCGCTGTTCCTGGTGGGGACCCTGGTGTGCACGTGGATCGGCTCGGGGAGCCTGTTCGGCGGCGCCGGGCGGGCGTTCCGCGAGGGCTTCTCGGCGTTGTGGATGAGCGCCGGCGCCTGGCTGGGCATCGCCATCGTCTACTTCCTGGCGCCGCGGGTGCGCCGCATCGCCCAGTACACGGTGCCCGACATCCTCGAGATGCGCTACAGCGCCACGGCGCGGGTGCTCGGCACCCTGGCCATCGTGCTCGCCTACCTGACCATCGCCGGGTATCAGTTCAAGGGGGGCGGCCGCCTGCTCAACCTGCTGGTGCCGGCGATCGATCCGTTCTGGGGGCAGGCGATCACCTGCGGCCTGGTGATCGTCTACACCGTGGCCGCCGGCATGACGTCGATCGTGGCGCTCGACGTCTTCAACGGCCTGCTGATCCTCGCCGGGGTGGTGATCGCCGCGCCCCTGGCGCTGCACGCCGCCGGCGGCTGGAGCCACGTCACCGCGGTCCTCCCCGCGGCGCACTTCAGCATCGTCGGCGGCCCCGGCCTGGCGGGGGCGGTGGGGCTGTTCCTGCCCACCTTCCTGCTGCTGCTCGGCGAGAGCAGCATGTACCAGAAGTTCATGTCGGCCCGCGACGAGCGCTCGGCGCGGCGGGCCGTGGTGGGGATGATCGTGGGCGTCGTCGTGGTGGAGACGCTGCTCGCCACGACCGCGGTCTTCGGCGCCGCGCTGCACTGGAGCGACCCCGCCTTCCGCACCGCGGCGGGCGGGCTCGACGGCTCGATGACCGAGACCATCATCCTGGCACTGGCGACGGACCTGCCGGTCGCCGCCGGGACCGTGCTGCTGATCGGGGCCGCGGCGATCGTCTTCTCGACCGCCAACACCTTCCTGATGGTGCCGTCGACCAACCTCACGCGCGACCTCTACCAGCGCTTCTTCCGCCCCGACGCCAGCGAGCGCTCGATCATCCGCTTCCAGCGGGTGATGATCGTGGTGCTCGCGCTGGTCGCCTTCGTCGTCACCTCGCAGTTCGAGACCATCCTGTCGATGGCGCTCTACGCCTACACCATGGTGGGCGCGGCGGTGACCCCGGCGCTGCTCGCCGCCTTCCTGTGGCGGCGCGTCACGCCGCTCGGCGGCACCGTCTCGGTGGCGGCCGGCATGGCGACGACGGTGCTGTTCGCCGCGCTCGCGCGCAGCGGGCTGGAGAGCCTCGACCTCGGTCTCTTCCGCCTGCCGCTGGACTACGACTTCATCATCTACCCGGCGGCCTTCGCCTCGCTGGTGAGCCTGATCGCCGTCAGCCTGCTCACCGCCCGGTCGCCGGAGGAGAAGTGGCGCCCGTTCTGGGCGCCCGCCGCAGGGCCGCCGCCGGCGCCGGCGGCCGACTGAGCTGCGACCGGCGGCCGGCACCCCGAGATGTCCCTCGTCGGTCACCTGTGGACGGTGGGCAGCCGCCTGCGGCGGTCGCCGGCGGAGCCGCCGGCGCGCGACTGGTCGCTCCGGGTCGAGGATCCCGCCCTCGGGCCGGTGCGGCTCAGCGGCCGGCTCAGCGCGGCGCCGGGGGCGCGCGGCGCGGTGCTCCTCGTCCACGGGATCAGCGGCTCGGCCGACAGCCGTTACGCCCGCCGCACCGCCGCGGCCGCCGTCGCCGCCGGGCTCTCCTGCCTGCGCCTGAACCTGCGCGGCGCCGACCGGCGCGGCGAGGACTACTACCACGCCGGTCTCAGCGAGGACCTCGCCGCGGCGCTGGCCAGTCCCGAGCTGGCCGGTTACCGCGAGCTCTACGCCCTCGGCTTCTCGCTCGGCGGCCACCTCGTGCTGCGGCTGGCGACGGCGCCCGGCGACCCGCGGCTGGCGGCGGTCGCCGCGGTCTGCTCGCCGCTCGACCTCGCCGCCGGCCAGCGGGCCATCGACCGGCCGGCGAACACCCTCTACCGCGCCTACGTCCTGCGCGGCCTCAAGGAGATGTACGCCGCGGTCGCCGCCCGCCGCGCCGTGCCGGTGCCGGTGGCGGTGGCGGCGGGGCTGCGCACCCTGCGCGCCTGGGACGACGCGGTGGTGGCGCCGCGGCACGGCTTCGCCGACGCCGGCGACTACTACGCCCGGGCCAGCGTGGCGCCGCGGCTGGGGGAGCTGCGCGTGCCGGCGCTGCTGGTCGCGGCGCGGCACGACCCGATGGTGCCGGCCGGCACCCTGCGCCCGGTCCTCGACCGCCACGCGGGTTCGCGGCTCACCGTCCGGTGGGTCGCCGGCGGCCACCTCGGGTTCCCGGCGCGGTCCGGCCTGGGACCGCTGCCGGCCGCGGCCGGGGGCGGCGCCCCCGCTCGGCTGGAGGCGCAGCTCCTCGCCTGGCTCGCCGTCCACGGTGGCGGGGACGATCCCGGGCGAGCGCGTTAGGATCGGCGGCGAGGAGGGCAGCATGGCGCGGGAGAGGACCCCAGGGACACAGCGGCCGGCGGTCTCGGCGATCGTCACGACGTTCAACGAGGAGAAGAACATCGCGGCGTGCGTGGAGTCGCTGCTGTGGTGCGACGAGATCTTCATCGCCGACTCGTTCTCCACCGACCGCACCCCCGAGATCGCCAGCCGCTACCCGCAGGTCAAGTTCGTCCAACGCACCTACTTCGGCTCGGCCTCGCAGAAGAACTGGGCGATGGACCAGGTGGCGCACGACTGGATCCTGATCTTCGACGCCGACGAGCGCTGCACCCCGAAGCTGCAGCGGGAGATCGAGCGGCTGCTCGCCTCCGGGCCCGAGCACGACGCCTACACCATCCGCCGCAAGGTCTACTTCCTGGGCCGCCGGATCCGCTTCTCCGGCTGGCAGCACGACCAGGTGGTGCGCCTGGTGCGCCGCGGCACCGCCCGCTACCCGAACCGCCGCGTGCACGCCGACATGATGACGCTCGGGCCGGCGCCGCTGCTGCGCAACTCGATGGTCCACTACATGGCCGAGACCCTCGACGAGTACATCCCGCGGATCCTCAAGTACAGCTTCTGGGGCGCCTCCCAGGGCTGGCGCGACGGCCGGCGCTCGGGCTTCTTCCAGGTGTGGGGGCGCTCGGCGTGGCGCTTCGTCCGCACCTTCGTCTTCCAGCTCGGCTTCCTCGACGGCATGCGCGGGCTGGTCTTCTGCATGCTGCAGGCCTTCGGCACCTACATGAAGTGGGCCCTGCTGTGGGGTTGGCGGGTCAACGCGCGTCGCGGCATCGACCCCGACCTGCCGGTGTTCGACGAGGACGAGAACGTCTGGCGGGAGCTCGAGCCGGTGACCCCGGCGGAGCCGGCGGAACCGGTCGCCCCGGTCTCCTCCTGAGCGCCGCGCGCGGTCGCTCAGCCGAGCGCCGCCACCTCGGCCGGGTCCACGGTGCCGATGTAGGGGAGCGTGCGGTAGCGGTCGGCGACGTCGAGGCCGTAGCCGACCACCCACGCGTCGGGGATCTCGAAGCCCAGGTAGTCGACCTGCACCCCGGCCTCGCGGCCGGCCGGCTTGCGGGTCAGCACGCAGGTGCGCAGGGAGGCGGGCTCGCGGGCGCGGAAGGCGCGCAGCAGGTAGGCGAGGGTCTCGCCGCTGTCGACGATGTCCTCGACCACCACCACGTGGCGGTCGCGCAGGCTGCTGCGGACGTCGAGGACCAGGCGGACCTCGCCGGCCCGGGTGGAGCCGTCGTAGCTCGACAGGGCGATGAAGTCCACCGCGCAGGGGACCGTCAGCCGCCGCGCCAGGTCGGCGAGGAAGATGAACGCGCCGCGCAGCACGCCGACCAGCAGCAGGTCGTCCGCCCCGGCGTGGTCGCGGGAGATCGCGGCCGCCAGCTCGTCCACCCGCCGGTGGATGCGCTCCTCGGGGATGAGGACCGCCGGCGGCGTCATCGCGGCTGCTTGGGGACCAGGATCCACAGGATGATGTAGATCGGGATGCCGGCGAAAGCGGGGAGCGCCCCGAGGATCAGGTAGAGGATGCGGACCTTCCACACCCCCCACCCGAGCCACTCGGCGATCCCGCCGCAGACACCGCCGACGATGCGATGCCGGCGCGAGCGGTACAACGGCATGGAGGACCTCCTCGGACGGGGACGGATGCGGGCCACGGTGCCCGCCCTCCCGAGTATAGGATCGAACGGCGCCGGCGGCCCGGGGCGCCCGGCATCGGGCTTGCCTCCGCGTTCCGCCATGCCGCAGCCGCTCCCGATCCCCACCCCGTCCCGCCGCCGGCTGGCCGCGGCCGTCCTGCTCGCCGCCGCGGCGTCCGCCTGCGCGCCCGCGCCGCCGCCGCGGACGCCACCGTCCGTCCCGCGGCCGCCGGCCACCGCCCCGGCGCCACCGCCGTCCGCGCCGACGGCGCCGCCGGTCGCCCCCCGGGTCGAGCCCCTGTGGGAGGTGGAGCGGCCGGAGGAGGGCCTCGTCGACCTGGCCGTGTGGCCCGGCGCGGGGGCGCGCTCCTGGCTCCTGGCGACCGCCGGGGCGACCGACCGTCTGCTCGTCTTCGACGCCGCCACCGGCGAGCCGCTGCGCGAGCTGGGAGCTTCCGGCGAGCGCCCCGGGAGGTTCCGCGGCCCGGCGGGGATCGCCGTGCTCGACGACCTCGCCTTCGTGGCCGAGAGCGGCAACGCGCGGGTGCAGGTGCTGCGGTTGCCGGGCCTGTCGACGGTCGGCTTCGTCGGCGCCGGCGCGTTGAGCGCGCCGCTGCGCGTGGCGGTGGAGCGGGCCGAGGGAGGCTACGCGGTGTGGGTGGCGGACCGCGCCGCGGCGGGCGGCGACGAGCTGCGCCTGCGGCGCTTCCGTTTCCACCCCGACGGCAGCAGCGAGGAGCTCGTCTCCACCGCGGTGGCGGTCGGCGGCGGCGCCGCGTCCGAGGGCTCGGTGACGGCACTGGAGGCCGACCCGGCGGCCGGGCACCTGCTGGTGGTGGTGGCGCGGCCCGGGACCGGATCGGTGGCGCTCCGCGAGGGGGAGGAGGGGCCCTGGGCGGGCGGGGTGGCGGTGGTGGCGGGCCCGCTCGGCGGCGCCGCCCTCTATCCCTGCCCCGGCGGTGACGGGTGGTGGCTGCTCGCCGGGCGCGACGCGGACGAGGCACTGTTCGCGGTGCTCGACCGGGGCACCCTGGCGCCGGTCGCGTCCTTCGCGGCGGCGGGGGCTCCGGCGGTGGCGCTCTGGGTCCTGGCGGCGGCCACGCCGGAGCTGCCGGCGGGCGCGGTGTACGCCCTGCGCGAGGGCGGCGGGATCAGCGCCTTCGACTGGCGGCGGGTGGCGGCGCGCCTCGGGCTGCGCGCCGACTGCGCCCTCTGACCCACGGCCGGCGGCCGGACGCCGCCCTCAGTCGCGGTCGGCGCGGTCGAGCTGACCCGGGTCGTCGTGCGGCAGGACCCCCGGGTCGCCCTCGGCCAGCGCCAGCTCGCGGCCGAGCCCGTGGCGGGCGGCGACGATGGCGGCGGTGAACAGGCCGCACACCAGTCCGAAGGCGACCACGCCGAACAGCGTCACCCACTCGCCGGTACCGGCGGGGTGGAAGAGGTCGGCGAGCGGCGTCGCCAGGTCGAAGGCGCCGCCCTCGCGCGCCCCGCGCAGCGCGGCGAGCACGGCGGCGACGACCGCGGCGAAGACGGCGCCGACCAGGGCGCCGCTCAGCCCCTTGACGGCGAGGTCGCCGCGGCGCAGCGGCCCCCGGTCGACCGGCGGCTCGACCTCGAAGCGGGGCTCGCGCGTGCCCGGCGGAACGAAGCGGGCGAGCAGCAGCAGGCCGGGGATGCCGGCCGCCAGGGTCGACCAGAAGAAGGTCGTCCAGCCGACCGCGTAGACCGAGAAGCCGGCGATCGGCCCGGCGATGATGCGCGGCAACCCGAACAGGCTCGAGAACAGGGCGTACTGCGTCGCCGAGAAGCGCTTCTGGGTCATGCGCAACAGCAGCACGAAGAAGGCCCCGGTGCCGAGGCCGGAGCTCAGCGTCTCGAAGCCGATGGCACCGTACATCAGCGGCCGGTTGACGTGCCCGACCATCGCCAGCGCGGCGTAGCCGACGTTGGAGAAGATCTGGAAGAAGCCGAACAGCCACAACGAGTTGCCGAGGCCGATGGTGTTGGTCAGGGCGCCGCCGATGAAGGTCCCGACCAGGGTCCCGATCAGGCCGATCGTCGACAGCGCCACGCCGCGGTCGAAGTCGCTGTAGCCCATGTCGACGAGGAAGGGGCGCTGCAGGGTCTGCGCGAGGTTGTCGGCCAGCTTGTAGAACATCACGAAGGCGAGGATCTCGAGCGCCCGGTGGCGCGAGAGGAAGCCCAGGAAGGGGTACCAGACCGCCTCCTTCAGGGTACGGGGCGAGTCGATCGCGGTCTCCGGGGGCGGCGCCTTCCAGGTGATGACCATCATCGGCAGATAGAGGCAGGCCAGGCCGACGTTGACCAGCGGCCAGCCCCAGCGGCCCGCGACGGTGATGGCGGTGCCGCCGGCGACGAACATGGCGGCGCGGTAGAGCGCGGTGCGGGCGCCGACCGCGATGCCCTGCTCCTCGGGGCGCAGCACGTCCACCGCGTAAGCGTCGAGCGCGATGTCCTGGGAGGCGGAGGCGAAGGCGATCGCCAGGGCCAGGGCCCCCACCACCCACGGGGCCTCCGGCCGGTCGCCGACCCCGGCCAGGCAGAGGGTGAGCGCGAACAGCCCGACCTGCGCGATCAGCGCCCAGCCGCGACGCCGGCCCAGGAAGGGCGGCACGTAGCGGTCCATGAAGGGGGACCAGAGGAACTTGAAGGTCCAGGGCGCCTGGGCGAGGGTGATCAACCCGACGATGCGGATGTCGACGCCGACGTTGCGCAGCCAGTCGGGGATCGCCAGCCAGACCAGGCCGAGGGGCAGCCCGGACGAGAAGGACATCAGGGAGACCGAGAGCGTGCGCCAGGACCTCGACGACTCGACCAGGCTGCGCCAGGTGCCCAGGCGCGGTGGCTTCGACGTCCTCCCGGCGCCTTCGGCGCCCAGCGCTGCGCTCTTCTCTTCGCTCACGCGTCCCCCGTGGTCACGACCGCCGGCGCGGCTGCGGCGCGGCGGCTCGGCCTGCGGTCATTCGGTTCCCGTGCCAACGGGAGCGGCCCCGGCGGGGGGCGCGGATCGCCTCAGCCCCCGACGTGGAAGCCGTGCAGCACCACGGCGCTGGTGGCGGAGAGCTCGTCGACCAGGGCGACGGCGAGCCGCTGCGGCCCGGGGCGGGTGCGCAGCGGCAGCTCGTAGGTGTAGTAGGCGCCGCGGGCCTGGTCGAGGTCGGCCGCCGGCACGGCGAGGTCGAGCGGCTTCTGCTCGAGCACCGGCGACAGGTCGCCCTTGCCGTCCATCACCCCGAGCCACAGGCGCACCCGGCCGCGGTAGACGCCGTCCTGGGGCACCAGGGTGAGCCTGGCGATCGGGATGCGCACCAGCAGGTCGACCTCGTAGAGACCGTCGCCCTGGCGCACCGTCCGCTCGACGTCCAGCCGCGCGTCCAGCGGGTTGGAGGCGGAGCCGAAGTTCAGCGCCGCCACCGTCGCCTGGGTCATCCGTGCGTCGAGGCTGCGGCCCCGATAGCCCTCGCGGTGGCGCACCACCACCCCCGGTCGGTCCACCCGGACGTCGATGGTGTGGTAGCGGCCGTCGGCGTGGTGGACCGAGCGGTAGCCGAGCGAGTAGTAGGTGGAGAGGTCCGACGACAGGCGCGCCAGCCCCTTGTCGAGGGCGTTGGTGTTGAGCAGGGCGATGCCTCCGGTCGCCTGGGCGAGCTCCTGCAGCGGCGCCTGCAGGTTCATGTTGCGCTGTGCTTCGACGCTGAAGCGCCCGCGCTCGGAGGACATGCCCGGCTCCGCGGCGGAGACGCTGCTGTCGGTGTCGAGCCCGCGCGCGTCGAGGGTGTAGAGGGTCACCCCGGAGGTGTTGGCCAGCGCCGCCAGCTCCTGGTAGCGCGGCCGCAGGTCGTAGCGCTGCGACTCGAGCAGGGTCGAGACGTTGCCGAAGCGCTCGGCCACGGCGGTGAACAGGTCGTCGGCGGCGACCATCGGCAGCCCGTCGCAGACGTAGAGCAGCGCCTTGCGGCCCGGGACGCCTCCCAGCGCCTCCACCAGGTCCTTGGCGCCGCGGAGCGTCTCGCCGGTCTCCTGCCGGATCACGCGGGCCCGCTCGCGGGCGATCGAGAGGGCCTCGTTGTAGCCGCGGGCGCGGTCGATGTCGGACAGGGCGCGGTGCCGGTCGGCGGCCCGGGCGGCGCCGCCGGCGGTGAGCATGCCGATCTCGTCCAGCGCGTGGTCGAGCAGCTCGTAGTCGTCGGTGAACGGCTGGCGGACGTGGAGCTGGTGGTCGTAGCTGATCAGCATCGCCCGGTCGCCGCGGCCGACCTGTCGGTGCAGGTAGCGGCGCAGCACCTCGATCACCCAGGCGCGGTTGGCGGGCTCGAGGTTGAAGTCGTCGAGGTAGACGACGAGTGACAGGCGCTGGTCCTCGGGCAGCGCGGGCTCCCCCGGGGCCGGCGCGACGACCGCCTGCGGGGCCGCCGCGGCGGTGGCTGCGGAGGGGGCGGTGGCCGCCTCGGCCGGGCGGCCGTTCGCGACCGCGTAGAAGTTCGTCACCTCGACGGGCCGGCCGTCCTCGCGGACCTCGAACGCCTCGCGCGGCAGCCCGGGCACCGGGTTGCCGTCCTTGTCGGTGACGTAGACCTCGACGTTGACGACGTCCACGTCGACGGTCTCGAAGAAGACTCCCGAGCCCGGCTCCTCGGCCGCGGCGGCGGGTGCCTCCTGGGCGCGGGACGGGGACGCCGCGAGCACGACGACCAGGGCGAACGTCAGGAGCAGGCCGGGCGGGACGCCGGAGACGGCGGAGCGGCGGCGGTGGGTCAGGGCGCGGCGCAGCAAGCTTCCCCCCTTTCGTAGCGTGCGAGGTTGCCCTCGAGGCGGGGCACCATGTCGGCGAGGCCGTGGCGGCGGGCGAAGGCGAGCAGCTCCCTCTGGCGCTCGGCGGCGGGCTCGTAGCGCCCGTCCTGGGCCAGGGCCATGGCCAGCGTCTCGGCGTTGACCGGGGTCGGGTGGCGGGCCATCAGGTCGGTCGCCAGCTCGACCGCCCGCCGGCCGTCCCGTACCGCCGGGTCGGGGCAGGCGGCGAGGTGGCGGGCCAGCGCCGCGGCGACGCGACCGTCGGGGTCGTGCTCCAGACCGCTCTCGAGGACGCGCCGCGCCTCGGCGTGCCGGCCCAGGGCGATCAGCGTGCTGGCCCGGCCCAGGACGGCCGCCGGGTCGTCGCCGCGCTCGGCGAGGGCGCGGGCGAACTCCTCGGCCGCCGCCGCCGTCCGCCCGCTCGCCGCGAGCTGGCCGCCGAGCCGCAGCCGCGCCTCGTGGAAGCCGGGATCGATGCGCAGCGCGGCGCGGTAGTGGTCGAGCGCCGCGGCGCCGTCGCCGCGGCGCAGGGCGAGCTCGCCCAGCCGGAAGCGGACCAGCGCCCGGTCGGCCGGCGCCATCGCCAGGTCGAGCGCCGCCTCGTACATGCGGCCGGCGGCGTCGAAGCGGCCGGCGGCCTCGTCGAGCTGCGCCAGGCGGAGGTGCGCCTCGGCGTCGTCGGGGCGCGCCGCCAGCAGGCGCTCGAGGTCGCGCCGCGCCCGCGCCGGCTGCGTGTCGGCGAGCAGGGCGGCGTGCTTGAGCAGGGCGCGCCCGTCGTCGGGATGCTCGGCGAGGACCGCCTCGATCTCGGCCAGCCCGGCGGCGGGGTCCCCCTGCTGGGCCAGCGCCCAGCCGAGCTGTACCCGCGCGGCCAGGAGCGTCGGATCGAGGGCGAGGGCGGCGCGGTAGCTCGCCGCGGCGGCGCCGGGATCGCCCTGCCGTGCCTCGAGCGCACCGAGGACGTAGCGGGCCCGCGCCCGCTCGGCGGGGGAGAGGTCCGACTCGCGCTCGGCGAGGACGCGCTCGAACTGCCGGATCGCCGCCGACGCCTCGCCGAACTGGACGATGGCGAAGCCCAGCACGTCGTCCGCCGACAGGCGGTCGGCGTCGGCCGCGAGCTGGCGCACCACGTCGAAGGCCGTCTCGGCCCGCAGCAGCGCCACCCGCCGGCGCAGCGGGTCGGGGAAGACGACCTCCCGATCGCCGCGCCGGGCGAGCTGCCGGCGCGCCGCCTCGAGGTCGCCGACGCGACGATAGAGCTGGCCGAGCTCGTAGTGCAGGGCGTCGGCCTGCGGCGCCAGGGTGAGCGCCCGTTCGAAGTGGGGGATGGCGGCGCGCGGGCGATCCGCCGCCGCCTCCACCCGGCCCAGGCCGAGCTCCGCCGCGGCGCTGTCCGGGGCCAGCTCGAGCGCCCGCCGGTAGCTCGCCGCCGCCGGCTCGAGCCGGCCCGCCTCGAGGCGCGCGGCACCGAGGTGCAGCTCGAGCGCCGCATCGTCCGGCGACAGCGTGGTGGCGCGGCGCAGGCTGGCTTCGGCGCCGGCGTAGTCACCGGCTGCCTGCTGGGCCATGCCGAGGAGGGCCGGCCACTGGGCGTCGTCGGGGGCCAGGGCGGCGGCGCGTCGGTAGCAGTCGACGGCCGGTGCGAAGAGCTCGTAGGCGAAGTAGAGGTCACCGAGCGCGCCGAGCGCGGCGGCGCGCTCGGCGGCCGGCGCGCCGCTCCGGCGGAGCCCGTCGGCCCGTTCGGCGGCGGCGAGGACGCGCTGGCGCGCGCCCGCCTCCATCGCCGCGAGGTCGGGCCGCGGAAGGGGGGCGTCGCCGGCCGGCGGCGCCGCCGCGCAGGCACACAGCGCGGCCGTGGCGAGGGCGCGGCAGGCGGAGCGCAGCAGGAGGCGCCACGGGGAACGGGGACTTCGCGGGGGCATCCGGCGCCAGTATACGGGAGGGGTCCGGAGTGGCGGTTCGATCCAATAACCTGGATTTTTGGTCCAGATTCTTGGATCCAACCCCGCGGTGCGAACCCGAACCTGCCCGTCCGGGTGGGAAGTGTTCCGCGGCACTCCACTTGCATCTGCCGTAGCCATCGGATTTCCAGAGTTCTCAGTGGTCGCAGGTATGTCTGACGCGTCGGTCCGGACGGCGGCGGCCGTTCGTCCGACAACGCTTACCGGATGGAAAGGAGCGGATGCATGAGGGCGAGCTTGAAGGCCCTGTGTCTCGCGGTGGTGCTGGTGTGCCTCTTGGCGCCGGCCGTCACCTGGGCGCAGGGAACCCCGACCTCGAAGGCGAGCGGTCTCGTCGCCGGGTCGGACGGATTCGGTTTGCCGGGCGTCACGGTGACCCTCGAGTCGCCGAACCTGCAGGGGACGCGGGTGGTGACGACCGGTCCGAACGGCGCCTACGCCTCCCCGCCGGTGCCGCCGGGCGAGTACACCATCACCTTCGAGCTGGAAGGGTTCCAGACCCTGCAGCAGAAGGTGCGCCTGTCGGCCGGCCAGAACGTCAAGGTGGACGCCACCCTGCCCCTGGCGACGGTGTCGGAGGAGATCGTGGTCTCCGGTGAGGCCACCAACACGATCTCCGACGACTCGACCGCCGCGAACACGATGACCTTCGACACGATGGACCAGCTGCCGGTCGCGCGGACCCTGCAGTCCGCGGTGACGCTGGCGCCGGGCGTGACCACGAACGGTCCGGGCCGCGGCGACGCGATCTCGATCTCCGGCGCGCAGTCGTGGGAGAACCTGTTCACCCTCAACGGCGCGGTGATCAACGAGAACCTGCGCGGCCAGCCCTTCGATCTGTTCATCGAGGACGCCATCCAGGAGACCACCACCCAGGTCGGTGGCATCTCGGCGGAGTACGGGCGCTTCACCGGCGGCGTGGTCAACGCGATCACCAAGTCGGGCGGCAACCAGTTCTCCGGGTCGTTCCGCACCAGCTTCGACAACGATTCGTGGCAGTCGGACAACGAGTTCTCGCCGGAGCGCGACGACACGACCAACGAGACCTACGAGGCCACCCTCGGCGGCTACTTCTGGAAGGACCGCCTGTGGTTCTTCGGCGCCGGCCGCAACCGCGACACCAGCGGCAACGCCACCACCGCCATCACCAACATCGCCTACCCGACCACCAACACGGAGGACCGGTACGAGGCGAAGCTGACGGCGTCGGTCACGCCCTCCCACCAGATCCAGGGCAGCTACCTGGAGATCAAGGAGGACCAGACCAACGTCATGAACGGCGGGTGCTGCGACGGCGTGTCGACCACGGACGGCTCGCTGGACGACGTGCGGTCGCTGCCGCAGGACTTCTACAACCTCAACTACACCGGCATCTTCACGCCGAACATGTACGGCGAGGCCTACTACGGCAAGCGCCACTTCACCTTCGAGGGGAGCGGCGGCAAGGACCGGGCCCTGGACACCGGGACGCCGATCTACGACCTCGCCAACGGGGTGGCCTTCAACGAGTCGCTCTTCTGCGACGGTACGGCGATCCCCGAGTGCACGGACGAGGAGCGCAACAACAAGCAGGGCCGCGCGAAGCTGTCGTACTTCCTCTCCACGGAGAGCGCCGGCTCGCACGACCTCGCGCTCGGCTACGAGACGTTCACCGACATCCGGGCGTCCGACAACCACCAGTCGCCGAACGACCTGATGGTCTGGACGTTCAACGCGACGGAGTTCGTCAACGGCCAGCCGATGCCGGTCCTGACCAACGACGGCGCCGTGCTGATCGAGCACCTGCCGATCCTCAACCCGACCAAGGGCACCGACTTCAAGACCGACTCCGGCTTCATCAACGACCGGTGGCGGTTGAGCGAGCGCTGGTCGTTCAACGTCGGCGTGCGCTACGACACGACCAACGCCGTGAACTCGAACGGCGCCAAGGTCGCGGACAGCAGCGCCGTCAGCCCGCGGCTCGGACTGACCTACGATCTGACGGGTGACGGGCGGAACGTGTTGCACGGCTCGGCCGGACGGTACGTCGGCGCGGCGGCCAACTCGATCTTCGACACCTCGTCGCCGGCGGGCAACCCCGCGGAGTTCGAGTACTACTACCTCGGGCCGACCACCGGCGTCTTCGATCCGGTGACCTACAACCAGATCATCTTCGACTGGTTCCAGTCGGTGTGTCCGAACGCGATCAACTTCTCCGATCCGTTCGCGCCGCCGCCGTCGAGCCCGCAGGACTGTCCGGCGTTCTCCTACGCCGACATCCCGGGCGGCACCACCATTCTCGACAACGGTCTGGCGACCACCAGCGCCGACGAGATCACCTTCGGCTACGAGCACCAGTTCGGGACCCGTGGCCGGGCCCGCCTCGACCTGGTGCACCGCGACTACGGCGATTTCTTCGCCACGCGGCGGGACCTGTCGACGGGCGGCGTGGTCGACGCCAACGGCAACGTCGCGGATCTCGGCGTGGTGGTCAACAACGACAGCGCGCTGGAGCGGAAGTACGACGGCGCTTCGGTCTCGTTCGCCTTCAACCTCCTGCAGAACAACCGGTTGCGGGTGGGCGGCAACGCCACCGTCGGCCGCGCCCGAGGCAACTTCGATGGCGAGACCGGCGGGTCGGGTCCGGTGACCAGCGGCGTGCTGGAGTACCCGGAGTACAAGCAGGCCCGGTGGAACTCTCCGAAGGGCGACCTGGGCGTCGACCAGGCCTACGTGGGCCGCGTGTGGGCGTTGTTCGACGTCTTCCACAACGACCGCAACCTGGTGAACGTCAGCCTGCTGCAGAACTTCGCGGCCGGCTCGCCCTACGAGGCGGTGCACGCCATCGACCCGCGGCCGTACGTCAGCAACCCCGGGTACCAGACGCCGCCGAGTCAGGTGGACTACTTCTTCAGCGATCGCGGCGCGTACACCACGGACTCGATCACGCGGACCGACCTGGCCCTCAACTACTCGTTGACCTTCGGCGACTTCGAGGTCTTCTTCCAGCCCTCGATGACCAACGTGTTCAACGAGAAGGGCGTGATCGCCGTCAACACGGCGACCAACCTGCTGGCGCCGTTCAACCCCTTCACGGACACTCCGGTGGAGGGCGTGAACTGGGAGAAGGGCCCGAACTTCGGCAAGCCGACGAGTGAGGGCGATCTCCAGGCTCCACGCACCTGGCGGTTCTCGGTGGGCTTCCGCTGGAACCCCTAGGGGCGCCCGTTTCGAGCTGATTCCGAGCCCCGGCCGCGAGGCCGGGGCTTTTTTCTGCCCCCGCCGCCGGGCGGTCCGGCTGCTAAGATCCGTCGCGGTTCTCCGATGCGTCGCACCGTCCGTCCGCCGTCCCCCCGCGACCTCCGCGCCGCCCTCGTTCCGGCAGTGCTCTGCCTGTCGCTCGGCGCCTGCG
Source organism: uncultured Acidobacteriota bacterium (assembly GCA_963843275.1). Classification (GTDB taxonomy): domain Bacteria; phylum Acidobacteriota; class Thermoanaerobaculia; order Multivoradales; family JBCCEF01; genus CAWJJM01. The sequence continues at coordinate 708,982 of CAWJJM010000012.1, forward strand.
GCGGCCCGGAGGCGGCGCGACCCGAGGCCTCCTCCGACGCGGCGACGGCACGCCCCGGCGAGATCTTCACCGACGTCGCCGCGGCGAGCGGCCTCGACTTCGTCCACTTCAACGGCATGTCGGGCGGCTACTACACGGCGGAGGTCACCAACGCCGGCTGCGGGGTGATCGACTACGACGGCGACGGCGACTACGACCTCTACCTGCCGCAGGGGCGGATGCTGCCGGCGGACCTGCCGTTGTCGCGGGCGGAGTTCCCGCCGCCCGAGCGCATGGTGCCGCTGGTCGACCGGCTGTACCGCAACGACCTCGCGCCCGGCGCCGACGGGGAGCCGCGCCTCCACTTCACCGACGTCACCGCGGCGGCGGGGCTGCACCTCGACGGGTACGGGATGGGGGTGGCCAGCGGCGACTACGACGACGACGGCCGGCCCGACCTCTACGTCACCAACCTCGAGCACAACGTCCTGCTCCACAACCAGGGCGACGGGACGTTCCGCGACGTCACCGCGGCGTCGGGCACCGACGACGACCGCTGGAGCGTGCCGGCGGTGTTCTTCGACTACGACGGCGACGGCTGGCTGGATCTGTTCGTGGGCAACTACGTCGACTTCCGGTTCTCCGACGACAAGACCTGCTTCCGGGTCACCGGGGCGCGGGACTACTGCGGTCCGCTGGCCTACCGCGAGGTGGCCGACCGGCTGTTCCACAACCGCGGCGACGGCACCTTCGCCACCGTCACCCGGGAGGCCGGCCTCACCGCCGCCTTCGGCTCCGCCCTGGGGGCGGTGTCGGCGGACTTCGACGGCGACGGCCGCCCCGACCTCTACGTGGCCAACGACGGCCGCCCCAACCAGCTGTGGATCAACCAGGGCGACGGCACCTTCGTCGACCAGGGGCTGCTCAGCGGCGCGGCGGTCAACGCCGAGGGGTTCGCCGAGGCGAGCATGGGGGTGGAGGCGGACGACCTCGACGACGACGGCGACCAGGATCTGTTCATGGCCCACCTGCTGGGGGAGACCAACACCACCTACCTCAACGAGGGCGACGCCATGTTCGGCGACCGTTCGGTGGCGACCGGCCTGGGACCGGCCAGCAAGTGGGCCACCGCCTTCGGCGCCGTGTCGATCGACTACGACAACGACGGCCTGCTCGACCTGGCGACCTTCAACGGCGAGGTCCGCATCATCGAGGAGCAGGCGCGCAAGAAGGTCCCCTTTCCGCTACGCATGCCGAACCAGCTCTTCCACAACCTCGGCGGCGGCCGGTTCGAGGAGGTCTCGAAGCAGGCCGGGGCGAGCTTCCAGGAGCTCGAGGTGAGCCGGGGAGCCGCCGCCGTCGACGTCGACAACGACGGCGACCTCGACATCCTGCTGCTCAACAACAACGGCCCGGCCCGGCTGCTGCGCAACAACGTGGGCCAGCGGCACCACTGGCTGGGGCTGCGCATGGTGGGAGGCGCCGGACCGCGCGACATGCTGGGCACCGTGGTGACGCTCGAGCGCCCCGGCGCGCCGTCGTTGGTGCGGCGCGCCCACACCGACGGCAGCTTCGCCTCGTCCCGCGATCCCCGGGTGCTGTTCGGCCTCGGCGCCGCGACGGCGGTGGGGCGGGTGCTGGCGCGCTGGCCCGACGGTCGGGTGGAGGCGTGGACCGGCCTGCCCGTCGACCGCTACACCACGCTGCGCGAGGGCAGCGGCACCGCGGTGACTGCGCCGTGAGGCGCGGAGCGGCCGCCGGCCTCCTCCTCCTGCTCGCCGCCGTCGGCTGCGGCCGGCGGACGGCCGAGCTCCCCGACCCGGCCAGCCTGCCGCAGCCGGAGCCCGATCTCACCCAGCTCGAGCCCACCCTGCGGGCCGCCGTGCAGGAGTCGCGGCGCCAGGTCGAGGCGCTCGCGGCGCGCCCCGACGCCGATCCCGCCGAGGTGGGGGAGGCGTTCGGCGCGCTGGGCCAGCTCTACCACGCCTACGAGCTGCGGGCGGCGGCGCGGGTGGCCTACCGGAACGCGGCGCTGCTGCGGCCGGACGACTTCCGCTGGCCGTACCTCGAGGGGCTGGCGGCCTTCTTCAGCGGCGACTTCGACGTCGCCGAGGCCCGCCTGCGGCGCGCCCTCGAGCTCGATCCCGACTCGCTGCCCGCCCGTCTCCGCCTCGCCGAGGTCGAGCGACAGCAGAACCGGCAGGAGGAGGCGGCGGCCGACTTCCGCCGCGCCCTCGAGCTCGCCCCGGACTCCGCGCCGGCCCTGTTCGGGCTCGGGCAGACGGAGGCGGCCAGCGGCGACCTGGCGGCCGCGGCGACGCACTTCGAGCGCGCCCTGGCGCTGGCTCCGGAGGCCTCCAGCATCCACTACCCGTTGGCCCAGGTCTACCGCCGCCTGGGCCGCGCCGACGACGCGGCCGCCCAGCTCGCGCTGCGCGGCCGCGAGCCCGTCCGCGTTCCCGACCCGCTGGCCCGCCAGCTCGACGACCTGCGCACCCTGACCGCCTTCCGGGTGGTGCGGACCCTGGCGGCGGACCCGGGCGACATCCGCCCCGAGGAGCTCATGGGCCTGACCCTCACCCAGCTCGGCAACACCGAGGGGGTGCTGCCGCCCTTCGAGAAGGCCCTCGCCGCGCGCGAGGCGCCCGGCAGCGGCGCGGCGCCCGCGGAGGTGGCGCGCCTGCACTACCTGCTGGGCGGCGTCCTCGTCTTCCGGGGCCGCGACGCCGAGGCGATCCCGCACTTCGTCCGGGCGCTCGAGCTGAGCCCCGGGCTCGACGACGCCGCCCTGAAGCTGGGCAACGCCCTGGCGCGCGGCGGGCGGCTGGAGGAGGCGGTCGGCGTCTACTCGCGGCTGCTGGCGCGCGCGCCGGACCACACCGGGGCGCGGCTCAAGCGGGCGACGGCGCTGCTCAACCTGCGGCGCATCGACGCCGCCCGCCGCGACCTCGACGCCCTGGTGGCGGCGCGCCCCGACGATCCGGTGGTGCGCACGCGGATCGCCGAGGCGTACGAGATGGAGGGGCGCCTGGCGCAGGCCGAAGCGAGCTTCCGCCGCGCGCTGGACCTGGAGATGAGCGACGCCGACCGGGCGGCGCTACGGCGCGGCTTCGGGGACTACCTCGGCCGCCACGGCGACGTGGCGGGGGCCGTCGAGCAGTACCGGCAGGCGCTCGACCTCGATCCCGGCCGGACCGCCACCCGGCTCGACCTCGCCGACGCCCTGGGACGCCTGGGGCGCTACGGCGAGGCGGCGACGGCGTACCGGCAGGCCATCGCGCAGCGCCCGCAGGAGGAGGGGGCGCGCCTCGGCGAGGCCGCCGCCCTGATCCTCGACGACCGGTTGCCGGAGGCGCGGCAGCGCCTGGAGGAGGGGGTGGCGGTGCTGCCGGCGAGCTCGAACCTCGCCCACCTGCTGGCCCGCGTGCTGGCCGCCGCCCCGACGGCGGAGGTCCGCGACGGGGAGCGCGCGCTCGAGCTGTCGCGGAAGGTCTTCGCCAGCGTGCCCGCCGGCGACGTGGCGGAGACCGTGGCGATGGCCTACGCCGCCACCGGCCGCTACGCCGAGGCGGTGCGTTGGGAGGACCGCGCCCTGGGGAGCCTCGACGGGGAGGCGGCGCGGCAGGGCGAGCGGCGCCGGCGGCTCTACGCGGCCGGCCGGCCGTGGCGGGCGGCGGCCCCGGAGGCGCTGCTGGTGGAGCGCACCACGGCCGCGCTCAACCCGCCCCCGCCGAGATCCGCAGGTTGACCGTCGACGACACCGCGGCGACGTCGTCGCGGACGCCGACGGCGATCGTCCCCTGGCCGCGCCGCACCCGCAGGTTCACCCCGTAACCGAAGAACTTCCCCTTGGCCTCCTCGAGGCGGGCGGTGGGCACCTTCACCGGGAACTCCACCCGCTGCGGCTCCGACACCCGGCCCTGGTCGTCCTGGACCGCCAGGTAGATCGACAGCTTGCCGTCCCAGGAGTGCTGCTGCGGCACCAGCAGCAGCTTGCCGATCGGCACCTTCACCAGCACCGGCAGCACCCAGCCCTTGCCCTTGTCCTTCTCCTGGCGGCCCAGCTTGACGCTGACGCCGAGCGGGTTGTCGGTGGCGTCGAGCAGCAGCGCCGACATCGTTCGCTCGGCCATCCGCTGCTCGGTCGACTTGCCCTCGTAGACCTTGGGATAGCGCAGTCGGAACTCGTGGCCCGGCAGGCGGACCTCGATCCGGTGCTCGGCGCCGTCGCGGCTCTTCGGGCTGACGTAGCCCAGCGAGTAGTAGTCGTTGTAGTCGTCCTCCAGGCGCGCCAGCAGGGCCCCGGGATCGCTCGAGCCGAGCGACGCCGCGCCCCCGGTCGCCTTCGCCATGAAGAGCAGCGGGTCCTGGTCGGAGGAGTCGCGCACCAGGTCCGCGTCGATCACCCCCGACCCCAGCTCCGCCGAGGCGACGGCCGAGAAGCTCCCGGCCGCGTTGAAGCCGTAGAAGGTGACCCGGTTGGCCGAGGCGCCCGCCACCATCCGCGACAGCTCGCCTTCGAGGTCCCAGCGGTTGGCCTCGAACTCGGGCGTGGTGAAGCCGACCTCCGGCACGTTGGCGACGTCCTGGAAGAGCTGGTACCAGTAGGCGTACAGCGACTCCGCGGGTCGGGTGTTGAAGCCGCCCGTGACGTAGAGGACGGCGGTGCGGCCGGTCAGGCCGGAGACGCTCGCGACCAGCTTCTCGACGGCTTGCAGGGTGCGCCGGTTCTGGCTGTCCACCTGCGCCGCGTAGCTGTGGATCTGCTGCAGGATGCCGGCGGCGAGCTCGGCCCGGGTGATCTGGGTCGTGGCGCTGTTCTCCTGGGTCGGGGCCGAGCTCTCGCGGCCGATCTGGGACAGCACCCGCTGCCGCTGTACCTCGAGCGCGACGCTGCTCGGCGCCCCCTTGCCGAGCTTCCCCAGGCCCTCGACGATGGGCCCGAGCTCGTGCCCCAGCGGGCGGACGATCGCGAGCTCCGGCTCGAGGGCCGCCAGCATCACCCGGTCGCCGGGTCGCAGCATGTCGCCGACCTGGTCGGTGAGGTCCTCCAGCGTCCGCCGCCGGTCTCCCGGCGCCAGGTGGGCGCTGTCGATCAACACCACCAGGTTGAGGCGCTGGTCGCGCGGCGCCATCATGAAGCCGGGGGCCTCGCCGCGCAGCGGCAGGGTCCCCGTCTCCTCGCCCTCGGGGACCCGCACTCCCGCCGACACGGCGTAGAAGTTGGTGAGGTCGACCGGCTTGCCGTCCTCGAGGACCTGGAAGTCGTCCTTGGTCAGTCCGAGGATGGGGCGGCCCTGCTTGTCGGTGACGATCACCTCGACGTCGACCACGTCGACGTCGACCACGTCGACGAACTCGCCGCCGGCGGTGGCCGCCGCCGCATCGGGCGGGGCGTCGCCGGGGGCCTGGGCCGGCGCCGGCGGCGCGGCGAGCAGGGCGGCGAGGAGCCCGGCGAGGAGGAGCGCGGGCAGCAGGCGACGGGAAGGGGAGGGCAGGGAGGATCGCATCGTTCTCTCCGGGGGCCACTGAAAGATGTAGGAGTGACCCGCCAGTATACCCACCCCGGGGGGTCGGTGTCACGGCGGGTGCGCCGCCGCGGGGGCCGTCAGGCGTCGCCGGGCGGGCCGGCCAGCCGCTCGATGCGGGAGCGCAGGTCGGCCAGGCCGCCGCCCAGCCGGGCGAGCGCGTCGCGGTGCTCGGTGAGCCGCTCGCGCTCCGCCCGCACGAAGCGGGTGTAGGGCGCGATGGCCGCTTCGAGGCGGGCGATCGAGCGCTCGACCTCCTCGTCGAAGTGGCCGCTCAGCGAGGTCATCAGGTCGTGCCGCATGGCGGTGATCTTGTCGTGCAGCTCGGCCTTGGCGCGACGGCGGCGGGCGGGGATGATGGCGAAGCCGAGGACGACCAGGGTGGTGGCGGCGAGGATGCCGGTGACGTCGGCCGCCGTGGAGGTGGCGATCGCCACGATGGTGGCGCCGAGGCCGACCGCTCCCACCTCGAGCACGGCGGCGCTGGCCACGGTGGTCTGCACCGACTCCGCGAGCCGCGTCGCCTCGCGCTCGTGGTCGAAGCTCTCCACCGTCCGCCGCGCCACGCCGCCGACCCGGTCGAGCAGGCGGGAGCGGTCGTAGTCGAACGAGCCGCCGGCCTGCCCGACGATGCGGTCGGCGTACTCGTTCTTGCGCCGGCCGAGGTGCTCCATCACCGCCTGCCACTGGCGCAGCTCCGAGGCGACCAGCCAATCGATCAGCTCCTGGATCCGCCGCTCGATCTGCTGCGGCGCGTCGCCGAGCACCCGCCGCTCGTACTCGCTCTTGATGCGGGCGCGGTTGATCAGGTCGAAGACGCGGCCCAGCCGCAGCGTGTCGTCGAAGAACTCGAGGCCGCGGGTCTCGACCTCGGCGAGCACCTTCTCGACGTCGGCCAGCCGGTAGCGGAACTCGCGCCCCAGGTCCTCCTTGTAGACGGCGAGCTGGCGCTCGATGTCGGCGATGGTGGCGAAGTCGTCCTTGAGCAGGCCGATCCGCCCCTCGGCCACCTCCAGGTAGCGGCCGGCGAGGTTCTCGCCCACCCCGAGCGGGTTGAGCAGCTTCAGGCGCACGCGCTCGGTGGCGTCCAGCGTGCGGACGATGTAGGCCTCGAGAGCGGGGAAGCGGCTGGCCTCGAGCAGGCGGCGGCGCTCCGCCTCGTCGGCCGTCGTCTTGGCGGCGCGCGCCTGCCGCGCCGACACCGGGAAGATGGCGGGGGTGAAGCCGAGCAGCGCGTGGGCGTTCTCGGAGATGAAGCTCTCGATGCGCTGGACGTCCTCGGCGCGCAGCACCGTGTCGATCTTGTTGAGGACGAAGACCACCTTCTTGCCCCAGCCGCGGATCTCCCCGAGGAAGGCGCGCTCGCTCTCGGTGAACGGGCGGTCGGCCGAGGTGACGAACAGCACCATGTCGGCGTTGGGCACGAACTCGCGGGTGATCGCCTCGTGCTCGCGAAGCACCGCGTTGGTGCCCGGGGTGTCGACGATGTGGAGGTCGCGCAGCAGCTCGAGCGGCGCCGACACCACCTCGATGCCGCTGCGGCTCTCCCGCCGGTCGTCCTCGCCGTGCTGCAACAGGTGGATGCGGCGCGTGGTGGGGGTGACCCCCTCCTCGAGCACCTCGCGCCCCACCAGGGCGTTGATGAAGGCGCTCTTGCCGGCGTTGAACTCGCCGGCCACCACCAGCAGGAAGAGCTCGTCGAGGCGCTCGACCGCGGAGGCGAGGGTGCGCTGGTCGTCGTCCGCGGCGTCGAAACCGGCCAGAGCGCGCGCCAGCTCGGCGAGCAGGCGCCGATCCTCGGCCAGCAGCTCCTCGTGCTCGCGGTGCAGGACGCGCTGGACCATGGTCGGCTGGAAGATAGCACGCGCCCCCCGGGGCGGGATCGCCGCGGCGGCGGGCGCCTCTGGTATAAAACGGCGCCGCGCACCGCAGCGCCCGGACGATTCCGCCGAGGAGCCGACGCATGCCCCGCACCCTCCCGACGATCGACCTCTCCGACCTTACCGGCGGCTCCCCGGCCGCCCGCGAGCGGGGGGTCCGCACCCTGGGGGAGGGCCTCCAGGAGTTCGGCTTCCTCGCCGTCGAGGGCCACCGCATCGACCCGGCGCTGATCCGTGGCACCTACGACCTGTGGCGCCGCTTCTTCGCTCTCGACGAGGCGACCAAGCGGCGCTACGCCGGCGTCGAGGGGGGAGCCCGCGGCTTCACCGCCTTCGGCGTCGAGCACGCCAAGGGGCGCCGCGCCGGCGACCTCAAGGAGTTCTGGCACGTGGGGCAGGACGCGCCGCCGCCGGGTGCCGGTGCCGACCTCTACCCGCCCAACGTCTGGCCGGCCGAGATCCCGGAGATCGAGGCGCCCACCCGCCGCCTCTACCGGGCCCTCGAACGGGTGGCGGAGTCGCTGCTGGTGGCGCTGGCCGAGCACTTCGACCTGCCGCCGGCGACCTTCGCGGGCATGATGGCGCACGGCCAGTCGATCCTGCGCATCCTCCACTACCCGCGGGTCGAGGGCGAGGTCGAGCCCGGCGCCGTGCGCGCCGCCGAGCACGAGGACATCAACCTGATCACCCTGCTCTGCGAGGCCACCGAGCCAGGGCTCGAGATCCTCACCCGCGACGGCGCGTGGCTGCCGGTGGTGGCGGCGCAGGGGCAGATCGTGGTCGACGCCGGCGACATGCTGTCGCGCTGCACCAACGAGGTGGTGCCGGCGACCACCCACCGGGTGGTCAACCCCCCCGGCGCCGACCACCGCGACCGCTACTCGATGCCGTTCTTCGTCCACCCGACGCCCGACACCGACCTCACCGTGATCGACCGCTTCGTCACCGTCGACCGGCCGCCGCGGTTCCCCCCGATCACGGCCGGCGCCTTCCTCGATCAGCGGCTGCGGGAGATCGGCCTCAAGAAGTGAAGATCGTTCCGGCCGGGCTGTAAGGTTTTCAATCCGGCTGGATCCCGGGCGGATGGCGCCGGCCGGCGATCGCCCGCCGCAGAGGCGTCTGCCGCCGCGGAACACCGCTTGCAGGCCTACCGGCGGCGATGTCGGAGGAGTTTCGGCCCGCCCCGCTCCCCCGGGGCGCCAACGCGGCGATGCGGTGGGGGATCCTCCTGCTGGCCCTGTTCGTCCCTGCCGTGCCGTTGGCCCTGATGGGCTGGGTGCGGACCCCCTACGTCACCGGTCAGAGCTCCCCCCTCGAGCAGCCCGTCCCCTTCGACCACCGCCACCACGTGGTCGACGACGGCATCGACTGCCGCTACTGCCACGACCTGGTCGAGCGCTCGCCGGTCGCCGGAGTGCCCTCCGCCGACCGCTGCATGAACTGCCACTCCCAGGTGTGGAACGAGAGCCCGCTGCTCGAGACGGTGCGGGAGAGCTACTACTCCGGACGGCCGATCGCCTGGGCGCGGGTCCACCGGCTCCCCGACTTCGTGTTCTTCGACCACTCGATCCACGTCCACAAGGGCGTCGGCTGCGAGACCTGCCACGGCCGCGTCGACCGGATGGCCCGGGTCTACCAGGCGGCTCCCCTGACCATGGGCTGGTGCCTGAGCTGCCACCGCGACCCGGAGCGATTCCTGCGCCCGCGCGACCAGGTGACCACCATGGGGTGGACCGCGGACCGGGGGTCGCGCCGCTCCGGCGCCGAGCTGGCGCGCCTCTACCGGGTGAAATCGCTGACCGACTGCACCACCTGCCACCGCTGATGCGCAAGGTGCACGAGGAGCGCGGTTGAACGGCGGACGGCGGGAAGGCCGGGGCGACGGCGGCCCGCGCGACGGGCGCCTCGGGGCGGTCGGGCCGACGCCCGAGTTCCCGGCGGGCGCCGACCTCCCACCGGGCGCGCTGTCGCGCCGCCGCTTCCTCGAGCTGGTGGGGGGCAGCATGGCGCTGGCCGGCGCCTCGGGGTGCGTGCCGCGCCCCCCGGACGAGATCGTCCCCTACGCCCACCGCCCCCCCGAGGTCACCCCGGGGGTCCCCGCCGCCTACGCCACCGCGACCGTCCTCGACGGCTACGCCACCGGGCTGCTGGTGCAGACCCGCGAGGGGCGCCCGATCAAGGTCGAGGGCAACCCCGATCACCCGGCCAGCCTCGGCGCTGCCGGGGTGTTCGAGCAGGCGGCGCTGCTCGGCCTCTACGATCCCTCGCGCCTCCGCGACGCCCGCCGCGAGGACGGTCCGGCGAGCTGGGGCGACCTGGAGCGGTTCTTCGCCGACGGACCCGGCGGGGCGCGGCGCGACGGCGGTGCCGGCCTCGCCCTGCTGCTCGAGCCGACCTCGTCGCCGCTGCGGGCCGACCTGCTGGCGGCGGTGCGCCGGCGCTGGCCGCGCGCCGGCGTCTGGTTCCACGCCCCCGGCGAGCCGCGCGCCGAGCTGGCCGCCGCCGCGGAGCTGTTCGGAGCGCCGCGGCTGGCCGAGCCCGACCTGGGGCGGGCCGCGGTGGTGGTCGCCCTCGGCTCCGACCTGCTGGCGGCGGGTCCGTTCCATCTCCGCCACGCGCGCCGCTTCGCGCTGCGCCGCCGGATCTTCCGCCCCGAGGATCCGATGAGCCGTTTCTACGCCGCCGAGCCGATGCCCACCCCGACCGGCTCGCTGGCCGACCACCGCCTGCGGGCGCGACCCTCGGAGCTGCCGCGGCTGGCCCTGGCGCTCTACGCGGCGGTGGGCGGCGCGGGCGCGCCGCGGGTGGCGCTGGAGGAGCCCCAGCGCGCCTGGGTGGCGGCGGCCGCCCGCGACCTCGCCGCCCACCGCGGTCGCGGCGTGGTGGTGGCGGGCGCGGCGGCGCCGGCCGGGGCGCACCTGGGCGCCGCGCTGGTCAACGCCGCCCTCGGCAACGCCGGCCGCACCGTCGGCTACCGCGAGCCGCCCGTCCTCGAGGCCGGGCGGCGCTCGCACCGCCTCGAGGAGCTGGCGCGGCGGATGGCGGCGGGGCGGGTGGACACGCTGGTGATCCTCGAGGGCAACCCGGCCTACTCGGCGCCCGCCGACGTGCCGTTCGCCGAGCTCCTCGGGCGCGTGCCGGCGACCGTCTACCTCGGTCTGCACGAGAACGAGACGGCCCGCCGCTGCCGCTGGGTCGTCCCCGCGCTGCACACCTTCGAGAGCTGGGGGGACGCGCGCGCCTTCGACGGCACGGCGACCTTCGTCCAGCCGCTGGTGCGCCCCCTGTTCGGCGGCCACACGGTGGACGAGGCGCTGGCGCTGCTGGCCGGCCTCGCAGTGCGCGACGGGCGCGAGCTTCTCCGCGAGTCGTGGCGGCGCCGCCGCGGCTTCGGCGGCGGCGGGGCGGGGAGCGCGGCGCCCGCGGCCGCCGGCGACGTCGAGGTGCACGGTGGCGTCCGCGTCGATCGCTCCACCGGGGCTCCCGAGTCGGGGCCGTTCGCGGACTTCTGGCGCGCCGCGCTGCGCCGCGGCTTCCTCCCCGACACGGCGACGCCGGCGGCGGCCGCCTCGCCGCGCGCTGCCGGCGCCGCCCTCGCCCGGATCGCGGCGGAGACACGGGACGACGACAGCCTGGAGCTCTCGTTCCGCACCGACCCAGGGGTCCACGACGGCCGTTTCGCCAGCAACCCGTGGCTGCTCGAGCTGCCCCGGCCGGTCACCAAGCTGTCGTGGGGCAACGCCGCCCTGATGAGCCCGCGGACGGCCGGCGAGCTCGGGGTCGAGACCGAGGACCTGGTCGACCTCGTGGTGGGGGAGAGGCGGGTGCGGGCGCCGGTGTTCACGGTGCCCGGTCACGCCGACCGCACGATCACCGTGTCGCTGGGCTTCGGGCGCACCGCCGGCGCGGGCCCCGGGACCGGCGTCGGTTTCGACGCCTACCGGGTGCGGCCGGCCGCCCACCTCGGGAACGTCTCCGGGGTCGCGGTGGAGAGGGTGCGGGTGGCGCCGGAGGGCCCCTGGCGGATCTTCGGCGCCGCCGACCGCCCGGCGCGCCAGCGGCTCGCCGACACCCAGCACCACTGGAGCGTCGAGGGGCGCCCGATCGTGCTCGAGGCGACCCTCGAGGACTACCGCCGGCACCGCGACTTCGCGGCCGAGCAGCAGGGCGAGCCGGCGACGCTCTACGACGGGCCGCCGCTCGACGCCGCCGAGCAGTGGGCGATGACCATCGACCTGTCGCTGTGCACCGGTTGCTCGGCCTGCGTGGTGGCCTGCCAGGCGGAGAACAACCTGCCGACGGTCGGCAAGCAGGGAGTGCTCGACGGGCGCGAGATGTACTGGCTGCGCATCGACCGCTACCTCAAGGGCTCGGGCGACGACCCCGAGATCGTCCACCAGCCGATGCTCTGTCAGCACTGCGAGCGCGCGCCGTGCGAGTACGTCTGCCCGGTCAACGCCACCGTGCACAGCGCCGACGGCCTCAACGAGATGATCTACAACCGCTGCGTCGGCACGCGGTTCTGCTCCAACAACTGCCCGTACAAGGTGCGCCGCTTCAACTGGCTCGACTACAACGCGCCGCGCGGGCCGCTCGCCTCGATGGTGCTGAACCCCGACGTCACCGTGCGCGAGCGCGGCGTGATGGAGAAGTGCACCTACTGCGTGCAGCGGATCCGGCGGGCCGGCATCGCCGCCCAGGTCGAGGACCGGCCGCTGGCCGACGGCGACGTCGTCACCGCCTGCCAGCAGGCCTGCCCCACCGAGGCGATCGTCTTCGGCTCGCTGACCGACCCGGCGAGCCGGGTGGCGCGCAGCCGGCGGAGCCCGCGCGCCTACCAGCTCCTGCACGAGCTCGGCACCCGCCCGCGCACCCGCTACCTGGCGCGGATCGCCAACCCGGAGCCCGGGCTGCACCGGCGCACCCTGGCCGAGGTGCGCCGGGAGCGCCCGGCGCATCCCCACGCCGAGGCCAAGCTCGGCACCGACCCGCGGACGGAGGAGCCGTGAGCGACGGCGACGGCGACCTCCAGGTCCTGCGCGCCTACCCGGGCGACGCGGTCCTCACCGACCAGCTCCTGGCGCCGATCTGGCGCGGCTCCTGGCTGTGGCGCCTGCTGCTGCTGGCCTCCTTCGGCGGCGCCGCGGTCTTCGCCCTCTGCGCCGCCTACACCGTGGTCTCGGGCATCGGCGTGTGGGGCAACCAGATCCCCGTGGCCTGGGCCTACGCCATCACCAACTTCGTCTGGTGGATCGGGCTGGGCCACGCCGGCACCTTCATCTCCGCCTTCCTGCTGCTGCTCGAGCAGAGCTGGCGCGGCTCGATCAACCGCGTCGCCGAGGGGATGACGCTGTTCGCCATCGCCATCGCGGGAACGTTCCCCCTGCTCCATCTCGGGCGCCCGTGGTTCTTCTACTGGCTGATCCCCTATCCCGCGACGATGAACGTGTGGCCGAACTTCAAGAGCTCGCTGCCCTACGACGCCGCGGCGGTCTTCACCTACTTCACCATCTCGGTGCTGTTCTGGTACCTCGGGCTGGTGCCCGACCTGGCGGCGGCCCGCGACCGCGCCCCCTCGCGGCGCAAGGCCCGGGTCTACGGCCTCCTGTCGCTCGGCTGGCGCGGCTCGGCGCGCGACTGGTCGCGCTACCGGGTGTCCTACGGCATCCTCGCCGGCCTCGCCACGCCGCTGGTGGTGTCGGTGCACAGCGTGGTGTCGATGGACTTCGCCATCGCCCAGGTGGTCGGCTGGCACTCGACGATGTTCCCTCCCTACTTCGTGGTCGGCGCCATCTACTCCGGCTTCGCGCTGGTGGCGATGCTGCTCATCCCGCTGCGCCGCATCTACCGCTTCGAGAACGTCATCACCACGCGCCACCTCGACGTCCTCGCCAAGGTGCTGCTGGTCACCGGCTCGATGATGCTCTACGCCTACGTCGTCGAGACCTTCCTCGCCTGGTACAGCGGCAACGAGTTCGAGCGCTACATGGAGCTGGTCTACCGCCCCTTCGGGCCGAAGGCGATCTGGTTCTGGCTGATGGTGATCTTCAACTGCGTCACGCCGCAGCTGTTCTGGTTCCGCCGCCTGCGCCGCAGCCAACTGGCCCTGTTCCTGGGCTCGTGCCTGATCTTCGTCGGCATGTGGCTGGAGCGCTTCGTCATCATCGTCACCTCGCTCGAGCACGACTTCCTGCCCTCGAGCTGGCAGCTCTACGCGCCGACCTGGGTCGACTGGGGGATCCTGCTCGGCACCCTCGGGGTGTTCAGCTTCTTCTTCCTGCTGTTCATCCGCTTCGTCCCCTTCGTCCCCATCCACGAGGCCAAGAAGATCGCCTGGGAGCGGCGCCGTGGGGAGGCGTTGCCGTGAGGTGGGTGCCGCGCCTGGTCGCCGACCCGATGCGGGTGGGGATCGCGGCGGAGTACGACTCGCCCGAGGCGGTGGTGGCGGCGGCCGAGGCGCTCTACGCCGAAGGCTACCGCCGCCTCGATGCCTACACGCCGTACCCGCTCGAGGAGCTCGACGAGAAGCTCCACCTGCGCCGCACCCGGGTGCCGGTGGTGACCTTCGTCGCCGGGGTCCTCGGCGCCCTCACCGGCTACCTCATCCAGTGGTACTGCAACACGGTCGACTACCCGCTCGACGTCGGCGGCCGCCCGCTGCACCCGGTGCTGTCGTACCTGATCATCACCTTCGAGACCATGGTGCTGTTCGCCGGCTGCGCCACCTTCGTCGCCTTCTTCGTCGCCGGGCGCCTGCCGGAGCCCTGGAACCCCCTGTTCGAGATCGTCGGCTTCGATCGCGTCTCGGCCGACCGCTTCTGGCTCGGGCTCGACCGGCGCGACGAGCGCTTCGATCCGGTGTCGACCGGCGCCCACCTCGCCGAGACCGGGGCGCTGCGGGTGGTGCGGCTGCCCGCCGGCGAGGCCGGGGGAGGGGGAAGCGTGAGGCGCGCCGCTCTCCTCCTCGCCGCCGCCGGGGCGCTGGCCACCCTCGGCGGGTGCGGCACCCGCCCGCCGGAGGGTCGCACCGCCTGGGGGCTGGAGCGCATGATCCACCAGCCGTCCGACAAGCCGCAGGAGGCGAGCGATTTCTTCGCCGACGGCAGCGCCATGCGGCGCCCGCCCGACGGGACCGTGCCGCACGACGCGCTGCTGGCGCCGGAGGAGGTGCTGCGCGGCACCCGCGGCGGCGTGCCGGTCGGGAGCATCCCGGTGCCCGTCGACCTCGCCCGCCTCCAGCGCGGACGGGACCGCTTCGAGATCTACTGCGGCGCCTGCCACGGCGTCCTCGGCGACGGCCGCACCCCGGTCGCCGCCCACATGCCCCTGCGGCCGCCGCCGTCGCTGCTCGACGAGCGGATCCGCGGCCTCCCGGCGGGCCGCCTCTTCCAGGTGGTGAGCGAGGGCTACGGCCTGATGCCGAGCTACGCCGAGGAGCTCTCCGTGGCCGACCGCTGGGCCGTCGTCGCCTACCTCCGCGCCTTGCAGCTCAGCCAGCGGGTGCCGCTGGCGGAGCTGCCGCCGGCGGAGCGCCGCAGGTTCCGCCGGGCGATGGCGGAGAAGCCGCGCCGCGTGCCGCCGGCCGCCGGCGGGGAGGAGGTGCGGTGACGGCGCGGGGTCCTTCGGGCGCGGGGCGGCCGATCGTCACCGGCCTGGTGGCCGCCGCCGCGGGCGCGGTGGTCCTGGGCCTCGGCTTCGCCACCCAGCCGCAGCGCACCTTCATGGCCTACCTGGCCGCCTGGGTCTACTTCCTCACCATCGCCCTCGGAGCGCTGTGCCTGCTGATGATCGGCCACGCGGTGGGGGCGAAGTGGATCGTCGTGGTGCGGCGGCTCACCGAGGGGGTGGCCGGGGCGGTGCCGGTCTTCGCGGTCCTGTTCGTGCCGCTGTGCTTCGGGCTCGGCGAGCTCTACCCCTGGGTGCCCCCGTTCGACGGCCTGCCGCAGCGCCTCGTCGAGGAGATCCACGCGAAGCAGGCCTACCTGAACGTGCCCTTCTTCCTGGCGCGGAGCTTCGCCTACCTGGCCATCTTCAGCCTGCTCGCGGTGCTGCTGCGGCGCTGGTCGTTCCGCCAGGACGAGGACCCCGCGGCGGCGCCGCCGGCGCGGGCGGTGGCGATCTCGGGGCCGGGGCTGATGGTGTTCGGCTTCACCCTCACCTTCGCCGCCATCGACTGGCTGATGTCGCTGTCGCCGGGCTTCATGTCGAAGGTCTTCGGGCTCTACGTCTTCGCCGGCGGCATGGTGGGCGGGCTGGCGGTGATGCTGGTGGTGGTCCACCGCCTGCGCCGCCGCGGCGTGCTGAGCGCCGAGATCGGCGCCTCCCACGTCCACGCCCTCGGCCGCCTGCTGCTGACCTTCACCGTGTTCTGGGTCTACATGGCCTACTCCCAGGGCTTCCTGGTGTGGATCGCCGACCTGCCGAGCGAGGCGGAGTGGTACCTGGCGCGGTGGGAGGGCGGGTGGGCGGTCGTCACCTGGGGGCTCGGCCTCGGCCACTTCCTGCTGCCCTTCCTCGTCCTGCTGTGGCGTCCGGTCAAGCGCAGCTCGCGGGCGATGGCCTGGGTGGCCGCCTGGATGCTGCTGATGCACGCGGTCGACGTCTTCTGGCTGGTGCTGCCGGCGCTCTACGCCTCCGGGTCGGCGGCCCACGGCGTCGGCACGCTGTGGCTCGCCGGCGCCTGGATCGACCTCGGGGCGCTGCTCTTCGTCGGCGGGGCGGCGGTGGCCTTCGCCGCCTGGCGGCTGGCCGGCCACCCGCTGGTGCCGCGCCACGACCCGCGGCTCGCCACCTCGCTGGGGTACGAGAGCCCGTGAGCCTGCGCCCCCAGATGGAGGACCGGGTGGGCGGGCTGTGGGCCGCCGGCCTGACGCTGTTCGTCTTCGCCGTGATCGCGGGCAGCGTCTGGTGGGCCTGGTGGATCCTCCGGCACCGCGCGCCGGCGGGGTTCGAGATCGCCTGGCGCGGGGCGCGCACCCGGGCCGAGCGCACCGCCCCAAGCCTCGGCGGCGTGCTCCAGGGGCCGATCGGCGAGCAGCCCGAGGTCGGCCGGCAGGGCCAGCGGGTGCGGCTCACCACCTACGGCTGGGTCGACGCCCGCCGCGGGCTGGTGCGCATCCCGGTGGAGCGGGCGATGGCGCTGCTGGCGGCGCGCGGCATCGGGGGCACGGCGCCGCTCCCGGGCGGTGCCACCGTCTTCCCCCGCGCCCCCCGCCCGCTGCCGCCGACCGGGCCGCCGGTGGGCGGGGCGCGGCCGCTGCCCGCGGGCGGCCTCGCCGGCGGCGCCCCCGAGGTCGCGCCGCCGCCCGGCGGGACGCCGCCGGCGGGCCGCGCCCCCGAGCTCGAAGGAGCGCGCGCCGGCGGCGCGGAGGCCGGCGGCCACCGGCCGCCGGCGGGAGGTGGCGGGTGAGGCGCAGCGCCGCCCTCGCGCCGCTCCTGTCGGCACTGGTCGCCGTGCTGGCGGTGCCGCCGGCGGTCGCCGAGGTGGGCCCGCACCCGGCGCTGGCGGAGGCGAAGATCACCGAGCGGCCGGGCAACGAGGTGCCGCTGGACGCGCGCCTGGTGGACCACACCGGGCGCGCGGTGCGGCTCGGCCACTACTTCGACGGCCGCGACCCGGTGATCCTGGTCCTCGCCTACGCCCGCTGCCCGATGCTCTGTCCCCTGGTGCTGCGCTCGACGGCGACGGCGCTGTCGGTGGCGGGCCGCCGGCCGGGCGACGGCTTCCGGGTGGTCACGGTGTCGTTCGACCCGCGCGACACCCCGGCGGACGCCGCCCGCGCCCGCCGCGCCACGGTGGGCAGCACCTGGCCGGGCCTCGCCGCCGACGACTGGGCCTTCCTGGTGGGCGGCGCGGACGAGGTGCGCCGGGTGGCGCGGGCGGTCGGCTTCGGCTACCGGTTCGACCCCGCCAGCGGCCAGTACGCCCACGCCGCCGGCGTCTTCGTCCTGGCGCCCGACGGCCGGGTGTCGCGCACCCTCTACGGCGTCTCCTTCCCGCCCGACGAGATGGCCGCGGCGCTGGACGCCGCGGCGGCGGGGGAGGCGGGCAGGTCGCTGCAGCAGGTCCTCATCCAGTGTTTCTGCTACACGCCGGCGCTGCGCCGCTGGTCGGGGGCGCTGGCGCTGCTGCTGCGCGGCAGCGCCCTGGCGATCCTGGTGGGGCTGGGCACGGTCTTCTGGTTCGCCCGCCGGCGCGGCGCCCGCCGCCGGGCGGGGGAGGGGACGCGGTGAGCGCCTGGATCCTGCTCGGGCTCGATCCGCCCCCGAGCCCGCTGTCGGACGTCCTCGAGCCGGTCGAGGACTTCCTCCACTGGCTGCTCGACCTGCCGGTCCAGGCCACCGCGATGGCGCGCCGCATCGACGAGCTCCAGTACGTGCAGTTCGCCTTCATGTGGCTGCTCGGCGTGATCGTGTTCGGCGCCGCCATCTGGTTCACCGTGCGCTACGCCCGGCGGCGGATGCCGGCGGGGCCCACGCCCGAGGTGCGCGCCCCGTTGTGGCTCGAGATCCTGGTCGCCGGGGGGCTGCTGGCCAGCTTCGTGGTCTTCTGGGTGGTGGGCTTCGGGCAGTACGTCGACGCCTCGGAGGCGCCGCCCGGCGCGGTCGAGGTCTACGTCACCGCCAAGCAGTGGGTGTGGAAGTTCTCCTACGCCGACGGGCCCAGCGCGGCGGGGGCGCTGTTCGTGCCGGCGGGGCGGCCGGTGCGGCTGGTGCTGACCTCGCGCGACGTCATCCACAGCTTCTACGTGCCGGCCTTCCGGCTCAAGCGCGACGCCATCCCCGGCCGCTACACCACGACCTGGTTCCAGGCCGACCGGGTGGGCCGCTACGACGTGCTGTGCGCCGAGTTCTGCGGCGCCGGCCACTCGCGGATGTGGGCGGAGGTGGTGGTGCTGCCCCCCGACCAGTTCGACCGCTGGCTGGCGCAACAGGGCCCGCCCGAGCCGGTGTCGCCCCTGCGCGGCACGCCGCTGACCGCGCCCGCCGGGGTGGAGGGCCGCACCCTGACGTCGCTGGCCCGGCGCGGCGTCCTGGTGGCGCAGCAGCAGGGCTGCCTGCGCTGCCACACGCTGGACGGCGAGCCGCACATCGGGCCCACCTGGAAGGGCCTGTTCGGCTCCCGGGTGGCGCTGGCGGGCGGCGGCACGGTGGTGGCGGACACGCCGTACCTGACGCGGTCGATGATGGACCCGATGGCGGAGATCGTGGCCGGCTATGCGCCGTTGATGCCGACCTTCCAGGGCCGCATGCAGCCGGGGGAGGTGGCCGCGGTGGTGGAGCTGATCAAGTCGCTGGGCGGGCCGGCCGGGAAACCGCGCCGCGCCGGAGGAGCCGGGGCCGCCGGCGGCGGGGGAGGAGACGAGGTGACCAGCGACGCGATCCCGATCGGGCGCTTCGAGAAGCGCGCCGGCGCCAGCTACCTCACCGCCGAGCGGGGGGTGCTCTCGTGGCTCACCACCAAGGATCACAAGCGCATCGGGGTGATGTACCTGGTGCTGACCAGCCTGGCGATGGCCCTGGGAGGCACGTTCGCGCTGCTGATGCGGCTCGAGCTGCTGACGCCCGGGCAGACCTTCGTCACCACCGACGTCTACGACCGCTTCTTCACCCTGCACGGCGTGATCATGGTGTGGCTGTTCATGATCCCGGCGATCCCCAACGCCTTCGGCAACTTCCTGCTGCCGATCCTGATCGGCGCGGAGGACGTGGCCTTCCCGCGGCTCAACCTGGCGAGCGTCTACGTGTACCTGGCGGGGGCGACGGTGGTCCTCTACGCGGTGGTCGCCGGCGGCGTCGACACCGGCTGGACCTTCTACACGCCGTACTCGACCGGCTCGCCGACCAACGTGTCGACGGTGGCGTTGGGGGTGTTCATCCTCGGCATCTCCACCATCATGACCGGCATCAACTTCATCGTCACCACCCACACCCTGCGCGCCGAGGGCCTGAGCTGGATGAAGCTGCCGCTGTTCGTGTGGACGATCTACGCCACCGCGATCATCCAGGTCCTGGCGACCCCGGTGCTGGGCATGACGCTGGCGTTGGTGGCGCTGGACCACGCCTTCCACGTCGGCGTCTTCGACCCCGCGGTGGGCGGCGACCCGGTGCTCTACCAGCACCTGTTCTGGTTCTACTCCCACCCCGCCGTCTACATCATGATCCTGCCGGCGATGGGGGTGATCAGCGAGGTGGTCTCCACCTTCGCCCGCAAGAACCCGTTCTCCTACCGCGGCATCGTCGTGTCGACCCTGGGCATCGCCTTCGTCGGGTTCCTCACCTGGGGCCACCACATGTTCGTCGCCGGGCTGTCGCTGCTCGACGCCGGCATCTTCGGCGCCCTGTCGATGTTCGTGGCGATCTTCTCGGCGATCAAGGTCTTCTCCTGGGTGGGGACGCTGTACAAGGGCTCGATCTCCTTCAAGACGCCGATGCTGTACTTCTTCGAGTTCGTGTTCCTGTTCGGCGTCGGCGGCACGACCGGGGTGGCGCTGGCGTCGACCTCGCTCGACATCCACTGGCACGACACCTACTTCGTGGTGGCGCACTTCCACTTCATCATGGTGGGGGCGACGATGACCGGGTTCCTGGCGGCGCTCCACTACTGGTTCCCCAAGATGTTCGGGCGGCGCTATCCGGAGCGGCTGGGGATGGTCGCGGCGGTGCTGGTCTTCATGGGCTTCATCGGCACCTTCGTCCCCCAGTTCCTGCTCGGCAACGGCGGCATGCCGCGCCGCTACGCCGACTACCCGGCCCACTTCCAGCCGCTCCACGTCATCTCCACGGTGGGCTCGTGGTCGTTCGCCGCCGGCCTCGGGCTGGTGCTCGCCTACCTGCTGTGGTCGCTGCGCAACGGTCCCGTGGCCACCGCCAACCCGTGGGGCTCGCGCTCCTTCGAGTGGGAGGTGGGGTCGCCGCCGCCGCCCGAGAACTGGCCGGCGCCGCCGGTCTTCCACCGCGGCTCCTACGACTACTTCCGGAAGGAGGGCTGAGGTGGAGGCGACCACCGCGCGGGCACGGGCCCACCTCGAGCGGCAGTTCGGGAGCATGGAGCGGCAGACCCATGCC
Source organism: uncultured Acidobacteriota bacterium (assembly GCA_963843275.1). Lineage (GTDB taxonomy): Bacteria > Acidobacteriota > Thermoanaerobaculia > Multivoradales > JBCCEF01 > CAWJJM01. The sequence continues at coordinate 729,437 of CAWJJM010000012.1, forward strand.
GCCCAGCTCGGCATGTGGGTGTTCCTGGCCTCCGAGGTGCTCTTCTTCGGCGCCCTCTTCACGCTCTACGCCGCCTACCGTTTCGCCGAGCCTCAGAGCTTCAAGGCGGCGGCGGGGGAGACCGACCTGCTGCTCGGCTCGCTCAACACCTACATCCTGGTGGCGGCGAGCTTCCTGGTGGCGCTGGCGGTGGGGGCCATCCGCCGCGACCGCGCGCGGGCGGCGGCGGCGTTGCTGGCGGTGGCGGCGTTGCTCGGCGTGGTGTTCCTCGCCCTCAAGGGCCTCGAGTACGGCCACCACTTCGCCCACGGCATCTATCCCGGCGCCTGGTACCGCGACCCCGAGCTTCCCGAGCGCGGCGCCAAGGCCTTCTTCGCCCTCTACTACCTGATGACCGGGCTGCACGCGCTGCACGTCATCGGCGGCGTGGTCGTCCTGACCTGGCTGGCGGTCCGTGCCGGGCGCGGCGCCTACGGCCCCGCCTGGCACACCCCGCTCGAGCTCGGCGGCATGTACTGGCACTTCGTCGACATCGTGTGGCTGTTCCTGTGGCCCTGCTTCTACCTGCTGCGATGAGGTGGCGGCCGCGATGAGGAGGATCCGGTGATCCGCTACGTGTGGACCTTCGTCGGCCTGCTGGCGCTGACCACGCTGACCCTGCTGCTGAGCTTCCTCGACCTCGGCGCCTGGAGCCCGGTGCTGGCGATGGCCATCGCCGTGGCCAAGTCGCTCCTGGTCGTCCTCTTCTTCATGCACCTCGTCGAGCAGAAGACCTCCAGCCGGTTCGCCTTCTTCGTCTCCGTCGCCCTGCTCGCCTGCCTGCTCGGCATCGCCGCCCTCGACGTCGTCTCCCGCTCCGCCATCGACCGCCTGCCGCCGCTGGGGTTCTAGAGGTCGGGCGGCAACCCTCACACCACCTTCCAGATCTCCCGGTGGCCGCCGTCGACGAGGTCGAGGTAGCCGGCCATGGCGTCGCGGATCTCCGGGCGCGCGCCGTAGGTGGCCATGTGGCGCTCGAACTGCGCCAGATCGTCGACCTCGGCCTCCCACACCACCGTCCAGTAGTCGGCGACGAAGTCGGTCAGCACGCGGACGTGGCGGAAGCCGTCTTCGCGCTCGACGACGGGGCCGGCGGCCTGGAGCTTCTCGACCAGCAGGCGGGCCTTGCCGGGCCGGCAGCGGAACACCTCGCGGATCTGGTACATGGCGCCCTCCCTATGGTTTGCGCGGAACTCGATCACGCCGGCCCGGGCCGGCGCAAGGGGCCGGGGTCTAGCGGATCGAGCGGTAGCCGCCCGCGACGCCGCGGGGGGAGAGGACGAGCTGCCAGAGCTGGTTCTTGCGCGCCCGGAAGGAGCCGGCGCAGGAGAGCAGGTAGTAGGTCCACATGCGGCGGAAGCGCTCGTCGTAGCGTTCGGCGAGGTCGGGCCAGGCGGCGGTGAAGTTGGCGTGCCACGCCATCAGCGTGCGGTCGTAGTCGGCGCCGAAGGTGTGCCAGTCCTCGAGCACGAAGAGGCCCTCGGCGGCGGTGGTGATCTGGCGGGCGGAGGGCAGCATCGAGTTGGGGAAGATGTAGCGGTCGATCCAGGGCTCGGTGCGCGCCACCGAGCGGTTGCCGCCGATCGTGTGGAGCAGGAAGAGGCCGTCGTCGGGGAGCAGGCGGCGGACGGTGCGGAAGAAGGTGCGGTAGTTCTTGACGCCGACGTGCTCGAACATGCCGAGCGAGAAGATGCGGTCCCAGCGCCCCTCGAGCGTGCGGTAGTCGGCGAGCCGGATCTCGACCGGCAGCCCGGCCCAGCGCTCCCTGGCGAGCTCGACCTGGCGCTCCGAGACGGTGATCCCCAGGACCTCGACGCCGTAGCGCTCGGCGGCGAAGGCGGCGGCCCCGCCCCAGCCGCAGCCGATGTCGAGCACCCGCATGCCGGGCGCGAGCCCCAGCTTGCGGCACACCAGGTCGAGCTTGGCCTCCTGGGCGGCGTCGAGGCTGTCCGCCGTCTTCCACCAGCCGCAGGAGTAGATCATCCGGCGGTCGAGCATGCGCTCGTAGAGGTCGTTGCCGAGGTCGTAGTGGCGGCGGCCGATCTCGAAGGCCACCGAGGGGCGCTGGCGGTTGACGAGGCGGGCGGCGACCCCGGCGAGGAGCTGGCGGGGGTGGCGCAGCCGGCGGTCGAGGCGAGCCGCGAGCAGGCGCGCGAAGAGCTGGTCGAGCGCCGGGCAGTCCCACCAGCCGTCCATGTAGGACTCGCCGAGCGCCAGCGAGCCGCCGGCGAGCAGCCGTCCGTAGAGCTCCGGCCGGTGGACGCGCACGTCCCAGGGGCGGTCGCCGTCGAGCGCGACGCCGGCCGCCGCGAGGATCTCCTCGACCCGGCTCCGGAAACGGTCCTGTGCCATGGCCTCGGGAGCGAGTGTAGCGAAAGCCGCCGCCTTGACATCCCCGACCGCTGCTGGCAAACTTTTTCCGTGTCTGCGTTGATGCGCGAATCTCGACGGATCCTCCTCGTCGCGGCGACGGTCTGCCTGTGCGGCCCCGGGGCCGGGCCGGCGCGGGCGGAGACGCGGATCTACGTGCCCGAGCCCGGCGCCACCGTCACCTTCGTCAACTACGGCCTGGGGATCAACGAGACCGACTACCTGCTGGGCGGCGCCCTGGCGGTCGAGGTGGACGGGAGCTTCGTCCGCGCCCTGCCCTTCGGGCTCACCGTGCGGGCCGAGGGTCCGCCGGGGGCGGAGGCCGATCCCTGGCCGGGGTCGGTGGGCGACGACCTCTTCGGCACCCTCGCCGGGGACGGCGGACTGTCGCTGGACGGCGCTACCGCCCAGGGCCTCGCGACCAGCTTCCTGCTCGCGCCGGCCGGCGGCTCGACGACCGAGGTGCGGTTCAGCGGCCTCATCGAGGGGATCTACGGCGACGACACCGCCTTCTGGTCCTGGACCGACGTGCCGCTGCGCCTCGCGGCGACCACTGAGGCGGCGGTCGTCCCCGGCGGCCGGTTCCTGGTCGCGGCGACCTGGAGCGACGGCCGCGGCGGGTCGGGCGTCGCCCACGGCAGGGCGATCACCCGCGACGGCGTGGTGCTGTGGTTCTTCTCCCCCGACAACCCGGAGCTGACCGTCAAGGTGCTCGACGCCTGCGTCCCCTTCGGCCGCTTCTGGGTGTTCGCCGCGGGCCTGACCAACGTCGGCGTGGAGTTGCAGGTCACCGACCGGTGGACCGACACGACGCGGACCTACGGCTCCGCTCCCGGCACCCCGTTCGCGCCGGTGCAGGCCACCGACGCCTTCGCCACCTGCAGCCTCCCCGCCCCGTCCTGACCGTGCCGGCGGCGCGCTGGCGCCGCCGTGCTAGGTTTCCGGCATGACTCCGGAATCCCGTCGGCGGCGGGGCCACGGGCGTCGCCGTGGTCCCGGCCTGCCGCCCCTCCCGCTCCTCCTGCTCCTCGCCGCCGCGCTCGCCGCCGCGGTCCCGCCCGCCGCCGCCGAGGGCGTCGACAAGCCGGTGCTGCACGCCCGCCACTGGCTGGCGATCACCGGCAAGCCGCTGGCGGCCACCGCCGGCGCCATGACCTTCCAGAAGGGCGGCAACGCGGTCGACGCCGCCTGCGCCATGCTGGCCGCGGCCTGCACGATGTGGGACACGCTGGGCTGGGGCGGCGAGACCCAGGCGCTGATCTACGACCCGGGGGCGCGCAAGGTGATCGCCATCGACGGCCTCGGGGTCGCGCCGACCGGCGCCACCCCCGAGCTCTTCCGCGCCCGCGGCGAGCGCTACCCGCCGGAGTTCGGGCCGCTGGCCGCGGTCACGCCGGGCACCCCCGGCGCCCTGATGACGATGCTCGCCGAGTACGGCACGCTGTCGCTGGCCGAGGTCCTGGCGCCGGCGCTGGAGCTCGCCGACGGCTACCCGATCGAGGCCCAGCTGGTGCGCTCGATCACCGCGCAGCGCGAGCGCCTGGCCGGCTGGCCCGACTCGGCGGCGGTCTTCCTGCCGGGCGGCGCGCCGCCCGAGCCCGGGCAGATGTTCCGCCAGCCCCGACCTCGCCGCCACCCTGCGCAAGCTCGTCGCCGCCGAGCGCGAGGCGCTGGCCGCGGGCAAGAGCCGCGAGGAGGCGATCTACGCCGCCTACGACCGCTTCTACCGCGGGGACGTCGCCGCCGAGATCGTGCGCTCCGTGCGCGCCGCCGGCGGCCTGTTCACCGGCGAGGACCTGGCGTCCTGGAAGCCGCTGGTCGAGGAACCGGTCTCCACCACCTACAAGGGGATCGAGGTCTACAAGCTCACCACCTGGACCCAGGGCCCGGTGATGCTCCAGGTGCTCAACCTGCTCGAGCCGCTCGACCTGCGCGCCATGGGCTACGACAGCGCCCGCTACCTCCACACCCTCTACCAGGCGATGAACCTGGCGTACGCCGACCGCGACTTCTACTACGGCGACCCCTACTTCCCGCCGCAGGAGCCGATCGCCGGCCTGCTCTCGAAGGCGTACGCCGACGAGCGGCGGAAGCGGATGGACCCGGACCGCAACGACCCCGCCGTGGGCCCGGGCGACCCCTACCGCTACCAGGCGGGGGACAACCCCTTCGCCGACCTGCTGCACGCCTGGCCGCCCGCGGGCGCCGGCAGGGCGGAGCCGGCGGTGGCGGCGCGCGACGGGCTGGGTTTCGACGAGGCCTTCCGCGCCGGCACCACCTCGGTGCTCGCCGCCGACGCCGCCGGCTGGGTGGTGTCGATGACCCCGAGCGGCGGCTGGGTCCCCGCCTGGATCGCCGGCGACACCGGGGTCGGCCTGTCGCAGCGCATGCAGAGCTTCGTCACCGACCCGGCGGAGGACCCCTACAACGTCGTGGCGCCCGGCAAGCGGCCACGGGTCACGCTCACCCCGACGCTGGCGCTGCGCGACGGCCGTCCCTACCTCGCCGCCGCCGTCCAGGGCGGCGACACCCAGGACCAGAACCTGCTGCAGTTCTTCCTCGACGTGGTGGAGTGGGGGATGGACGTCCAGCAGGCGGCCGAGGCCGCCCACCTGACCAGCTACCAGATGTTCTCGTCCTTCGGCCAGCACGAGCGGCGCCCGGGCCGCGTCACCCTGCGCGAGGACACCCCGCCCTGGGTGCGGGAGAAGCTCCGCGCCATGGGGTACGACGTCGAGCTGGCGGCGAAGACGTCGGGGCCGATCAACGCCATCGTCTTCGACGCCGCCCACGGCACGATGTGGGGCGGCTCGAGCGACTACGGCGAGGACTACGGGGTGGGCTGGTGAGCCGCGCCCCGTCCCCCCGTCCGCCCTAGGTCCGCGCGGCCGGCCCGGGGGTCCCGGGGCGGCGCCGGACCGGGCCGTGGCACAATCGGGGCAGGCCCGTCCGCCGCGCCGGCGCTCGACCGCGCGGAAGGCTTCTTGCACCTTCCGGCGGTATCGCGACCCGGCGCGCCGCCGCCCCCTCGGGCCGGCGGACGGACGGGGTCTCTTCGGCCGGGGAACCCCCGGGACAGGGAATCTCAAGGACAGGAGCGGGTGTGGTCGAGAAGCGAGACGGGGCGAGCGAGCAGGGCCGCCGGCGGGTGGTGATCGAAGGGGTGGAGCCGGAGGTCGACGCCGGCCGCTTCCCGATCAAGCGCACCGTCGGGGAGAAGGTCGAGGTCGAGGCCGACGCCTTCACCGACGGCCACGACGCGCTGAGCCTCCGCCTGCTGTGGCGCCACGAGGGGGCCGACCGCTGGGAGGAGGCGCCGCTGCGCGAGCTCGGCAACGACCGCTGGCGCGGCGAGTTCACGGTCACCCGGCTGGGGCGCTACCGCTACACCGTCGAGGGCTGGGTGGATCCCTTCAAGTCGTGGCGCCGCGACCTGCGCAAGCGGGTCGAGGCGGGCCAGGACGTGCGGGTCGACCTGGAGATCGGCGCCGCCCTGGTGCGCGAGGCGGCGGCGCGGGCGCCGAAGCGCGACGCCAAGGTCCTCGCCGGGCTCGCCGACGACCTGGCCGACGGCAAGGAGTACGCGGAGCGCCTGCGGTTGGCGCTCGACGACGAGCTGGGCGAGCTGGTCGGCCGCCACCCCGACCGGCGGCACGCCACCCGCTACGGGCGCGAGCTCGCGGTGCGGGTCGACCGCGAGCTGGCCCGCTTCTCGGCCTGGTACGAGATGTTCCCCCGCTCGGCGGCCGCCGAGCCCGGGCGGCACGGCACCTTCGCCGACGTCGAGGCACGGCTGCCCTACGTCGCCGGCCTCGGCTTCGACGTCCTCTACCTGCCGCCGATCCACCCGATCGGCATCGCCCATCGCAAGGGGAAGAACAACGCCGTCGAGGCGCAGCCCGGCGACGTCGGCAGCCCGTGGGCGATCGGCGGCGAGGCCGGCGGCCACACCGCGATCCTCCCGGAGCTCGGCACCCTGGAGGAGTTCCGGCACCTGGTCGAGACGGCGCGCGACGAGCACGGCCTCGAGGTGGCGCTCGACATCGCCTTCCAGGCCCGCCCCGACCACCCCTGGGTCCACGAGCACCCCGAGTGGTTCCGGAAGCGCCCGGACGGCTCGATCCAGTACGCCGAGAACCCGCCGAAGAAGTACGAGGACATCTACCCGTTCGACTTCGAGTGCGAGGACTGGCGCGGCCTGTGGGAGGAGCTGGCCGGCGTCTTCGAGCACTGGATCGCGCAGGGGGTCCGGGTGTTCCGGGTCGACAACCCGCACACCAAGCCCTTCGCCTTCTGGGAGTGGGTGATCGGCGAGGTGCAGGGGCGGCACCCGGAGGTGATCTTCCTGTCGGAGGCCTTCACCCGGCCGAAGGTGATGGCCCGGCTGGCCAAGCTCGGCTTCACCCAGACCTACACCTACTTCACCTGGCGGACCACGAAGTGGGAGCTGACCGAGTACTTCACCGAGCTGTCCCACGGCCGTCCGGCGCAGTTCTTCCGCCCCAGCCTGTGGCCGAACACGCCGGACATCCTGCCCGAGCACCTGCAGGTCGGCGGCCGTCCGGCCTTCGTGCAGCGCCTGCTGCTCGCCGCCACGCTGGGGGCCAGCTACGGGATCTACGGCCCCGCCTTCGAGCTCGGCGAGGCGCGGCCGCGCGAGCCGGGCAGCGAGGAGTACCTGAGCTCGGAGAAGTACCAGCTCCGCACCTGGGACCTCGAGCGGCCCGACAGCCTGGCCGAGCTGATCGCGCGGGTCAACCGGGTGCGGCGCGAGAACCCGGCGCTGCACAGCGACCGCGGGCTCGAGTTCCACCCGGTGGACAACGACCAGCTCCTCGCCTACACCAAGCGCACCGAAGGCGGCTCCAACCTGATGCTGATGGTGGTCAACCTCGACCCCCACCACGTGCAGTCGGGCTGGCTGGACCTGCCGCTCGAGCGGCTCGGCATCGACCCGGCGCGCCCCTTCCAGGTGCACGACGTGCTGACCGACGCGCGCTACCTGTGGCAGGGGCCGCGCAACTTCGTGCAGCTCGACCCGGGCTCGGTGCCGGCGCACGTCTTCCGCCTGCGCCGGCGGGTCAAGAGCGAGCGCGACTTCGACTACTTCATGTGAGACGGCCGGACCGCCGCGGCGGCGCGGGCGGGATCTTCGGAACGGACGAAAGGGGAGCGATGGCGAGGGCCAAGGCGACGCGACGGACGACGGGCCGGGGGGGCGCGGTCGAGCGCCACCCCGGGTGGTATCGGGACGCGATCATCTACCAGGTGCACGTCAAGGCGTACGCCGACGCCGACGGCGACGGCATCGGCGACTTCGACGGCCTGACCGGGCGGCTCGACTACCTGCAGAGCCTCGGCGTCTCGGCCCTGTGGCTGCTGCCCTTCTATCCGTCGCCGCTGCGCGACGACGGCTACGACATCGCCGACTACAACGACGTCAACCCCGCCTACGGCGACCTGGCGTCGTTCAAGCGCTTCCTGCGCGAGGCCCACCGCCGGGGCCTGAAGGTGATCACCGAGCTGGTCGTCAACCACACCTCCGACCAGCACGCCTGGTTCCAGAAGGCCCGCCGCGCCCGTCCGGGGACCCGGGCGCGCAATTTCTACGTGTGGAGCGACGACCCCGACCGCTACCGCGAGGCGCGCATCATCTTCAAGGACTTCGAGACCTCGAACTGGTCGTGGGACCCGGTGGCGGAGTCCTACTACTGGCACCGCTTCTACCACCACCAGCCCGATCTCAACTTCGCCGAGCCGGCGGTGGAGAAGGCGGTGATGGCGGCGATGGACCAGTGGTTCCGGCTCGGGGTCGACGGCATGCGGCTCGACGCGGTCCCCTACCTCTACGAGAGCGAGGGCACCAACTGCGAGAACCTGCCGGAGACCCACGCCTTCCTGCGCCGGCTGCGCGCCCACCTGGACGCGAAGTTCGACGACCGCATGCTGCTCGCCGAGGCCAACCAGTGGCCCGAGGACGCGGTGGCCTACTTCGGCGCCGGCGACGAGTGCCACATGTGCTTCCACTTCCCGGTGATGCCGCGGCTGTTCATGGCGGTGCGCCAGGAGGACCGCTTCCCGATCATCGACATCCTCGAGCAGACGCCGGCGATCCCCGACGCCTGCCAGTGGGCCACGTTCCTGCGCAACCACGACGAGCTGACGCTGGAGATGGTGACCGACGAGGACCGCGACTACATGTACCGGGTCTACGCCGCCGACCGCCGGGCGCGGATCAACCTGGGCATCCGTCGCCGGCTGGCGCCGCTGATGGGCAACGACCGGCGCCGCATCGAGCTGATGAACGCGCTGCTCTTCTCGCTCCCGGGGGCGCCGGTCCTCTACTACGGCGACGAGATCGGCATGGGCGACAACATCTATCTCGGCGACCGCAACGGCGTGCGCACGCCGATGCAGTGGAGCTCGGACCGCAACGCGGGCTTCTCGCGCGCCAACCCGCAGAAGCTCTTCCTGCCGGTCATCATCGATCCCGAGTACCACTACGAGGCGGTCAACGTCGAGGCCCAGGAGTCCAATCCGCACTCGCTGCTCTGGTGGACCCGGCGGCTGATCGCCCTGCGCCAGCGCTACCGGGCGTTCTCGCGCGGCTCGATCGAGTTCCTCTACCCGGAGAACCCGCGGGTGCTCGCCTTCGTCCGCCGCCACGGCGACGAGCGCGTGCTGGTGGTCGCCAACCTGTCGCGCTTCGTGCAGCACGTCGAGCTCGACATGAAGGGGGCCGACCCCGACTTCGTGGGCACCGTGCCGGTCGAGCTGTTCGGCCGCCACCCGTTCCCCAGGATCGGCGACTGGCCGTACCTGCTCACCCTCGGTCCGCACGGCTTCTACTGGTTCGCGCTCGAGCGCGAGCGGATCGAGGTGGCGGCGCGCCCGGAGCCGGCCGCCGAGGAGGCGGCCAGCGCCCTCCCGGTGCTCGCCGGCGCCGGCGACTGGCACGAGGCGGTCGCCCCCGGGGGGCCCTTCGAGGCCGAGCTCGAGCGCATCCTGGCGCCGCGCCGCTGGTACGGCGGCAAGGCCCGCAGCGCCCGCGCCGTCGCGCTCGGCGACGTGCTGCCGGTGCACGACGAGAAGGCCGGCGTCGACGCGCTGTTCGCCCTCGCCCACGTCGACTACACCGAGGGCGAGGCGGAGACGTACGCGCTCATGGTGGCGCACGCGGAGGGCGAGGCCGCCGAGCGCCTCCTCCACGACCAGCCGTGGGCGGTCTACGCGCGGCGCGCCGGCGGCGGGGTGCTCTACGACGCCCTGGTCGATCCGCGGGTGGCGCGGGCGCTGCTCGGCGCCGTCGCCCGGCGCCGCTGCTTCACGGCCGACGGCGGCGAGCTCGCCGGGCGCACCACGGCCGCCTTCAAGGAGCTCGGCGGGGCCCGCGGCGAGCTGGAGCCGCGGATGTCGCGGGCCGAGCAGTCCAACACCTCGGTGATCTTCGGCGACCGGTTCATCCTCAAGCTGTTCCGCAAGCTCGAGCCGGGCGTCAACCCCGACCTCGAGATCGGCCGCTTCCTCACCGAGCGGGCCGGTTTCCCCCATACGCCGCCCGTCGCCGGATGGCTCGAGGTGCGCCGCGGCGGCGCCAGCGAACGGCGCAAGGGCGAGCCGATGACGGTCGGCATCCTCCAGGGCTTCGCGAAGAACGAGGGCGACGCCTGGAGCTTCACGCTCAACGCCGTGGGCCGCTTCTTCGAGCGCGTCCTGATGCGGCGCCAGGAGTCGGCGGTGCCGCCGCCGCCGCCGGTCCCGGGCCGCGTGCTCGACCTGGCGGCGGCGCTGGCCGCGGGAGCCGACGGCGCCGGGGAGCCGGCCGGCTTCGACGCCGGGCTGCTCGGCACCTACCTCGACTCGGCACGCCTGCTCGGACGGCGCACCGCCGAGCTGCACCGCGCCCTGGCCGGCGACGGCGGGACGGCCGACTTCGCGCCCGAGCCGTTCGGGACCCTCTACCAGCGCTCGCTGTACCAGTCGATGCGGACGCTCACCGGACGCTCCATGCAGCACCTCGCGGCGCAACGCTCCCGCCTCTCCGGCCGGGCCGCCGAGCTGACGGACGAGCTGCTGGCGCGCCGCGACGACGTCCTCGACCGCTTCGGCGGCCTCCTGGGGCGCAAGCTCGACGCCCAGCGCATCCGCACCCACGGCGACTACCACCTCGGCCAGGTCCTGTACACCGGGCGCGACTTCCTGATCATCGACTTCGAAGGCGAGCCGGCGCGGGCGCTGTCGGAGCGGCGGATCAAGCGCTCGCCGCTGCGCGACGTGGCCGGGATGCTGCGCTCGTTCGACTACGCGGCGCACTCGGAGCTGGCGCGGCAGGTCGGCGGCGGCCTGGTGGGCGCCGAGGACGCGGCGGTCCTGACCGCGTGGGCGCGGTGGTGGCAGCGCTGGGTCTCCGCGGCGTTCCTGGGAGCGTACCTGGCGGCCCCGGAGGCCGCGGACGACGGCGCGGCGCCGCGGCTGCTCCCGGCCGACCCGGCCGACCTGGCGCTGCTGCTCGACGTCTACCTCCTCGACAAGGCGATCTACGAGCTGCGCTACGAGCTCAACAACCGGCCCGAGTGGGTGCCGATCCCGCTCACCGGCATCCTGCAGCTCCTGGCGGGCGGGTGAGCGCATCGCGGCGCCGCGGGGCGGCGGGCGCCGCGGCGCGCCGCGCGCTCGGCGAGCTCGCCGCCGAGCACGGCGTGCTGCGCGCCTACCGCGACGCGCTGGGGAAGCGGCGGACGGCCTCGGAGGCCGCGCTGGTGGCGGTCCTGCGCGCCCTCGGTGCGCCGCTCGAGGACGCCGGCGACGCCCCGGCCGCCCTGGCGGCGTGGCGCGCCGAGCGGGCGGCGCGCCGGGTCGAGCCGGTCGCGGTGGCCTGGGACGGAAGCGGCGGCGCCGTCGAGCTCACCGTTCCCCCGTCGGGCGGGCAGCGCCGCCGCACGGTCGACGCGCACCTGGCGCTCGAAGGCGGCGGCGGCGGGCGCTGGCGGCGTGCCTTCGAGCGCCTCGACGACCTCGGTGCCTCGCCCCACGCCACCGCCGGCGGGGTCCCCTGGCGCCGGCTGCGCCTGCCGTTGCCGGCCGACCTGCCGGCCGGCTACCACACCCTGACCCTCGATCTCGGCGGCGGCGAGGTGCGCGAGACGCGGGTGATCGCGGCGCCGCGCCGGGCCTGGGCCGCGCCGGCGGAGGGCGCTGGACCGGCGACGGGCGACGCCCGCACGGGGCTGCCCTGGGGCGTCTTCCTGCCGCTCTACGCCCTGCGCCGGGAGGCCGACGATCTCGGCGTGGGGGACTTCTCCGACCTCGAGGCGATGGGGCGCTGGGTGGCGGAGCTCGGCGGCGGCACGGTGGCCACCCTGCCGCTGCTCGCCGCCTTCCTCGGTGCCGAGGGGCCGTTCGATCCGAGCCCCTACGCGCCGGCCAGCCGGCTGTTCTGGAACGAGCTCTACCTCGACCTGCGCCGGCTGCCCGAGCTGGAGCGCTCGGCGGCGGCACGGTCGCTGCTCGCCGCGGCCGGCGGCGCGGCCGCGCCCGTGGGCGCGGCCCGCGTGGACTACCGGCGGGTCTACGGCGCCAAGCGCCGGGTGCTCGAGGCGCTGGCGGCGAGCTTCTTCGCCGGCGCTTCGGAGCAGCGGCGCGGCGCCTTCGACGAGCTGCTGCACCGCCGCCCCGAGCTCGCGGACTACGCCGCCTTCCGGGCGGTCGGGGAGCGGTGCGGAACGCCCTGGCGGGAGTGGCCCGAGGCGGCGCGCGCGGGCGATCTCTCCGCCGCGGAGGGCGACGAGGAGGCCCGCCGCGTCCACCTCTACGCGCAGTTCGCGTGCGAGGAGCAGCTCGCGGCGGTGGCGGCGTCCCTGGCGGCCGCCGCAGCGGACGGCGGCCTCTACCTCGACCTGCCGCTGGGCGCCCACCGCGACTCCTACGACACCTGGCGGGAGGGCGACCTGTTCGCCGAGGGCGTGTCGGCCGGGGCGCCGCCGGACGACTTCTTCACCCGCGGGCAGGACTGGGGCTTCCAGCCGATCCACCCCGAGCGCTCGCGCCTCCAGGGGCACCGCCACTTCGCCGCGGTGGTCCGCCACCACCTGCGGCACGCGCGGTGGTTGCGGCTCGACCACGTGATGCAGCTCCACCGCCTGTTCTGGGTGCCGGCCGGGGCGCCGGCCACCGAGGGCGTCTACGTGCGCTCGCCGGACGAGGAGCTCTACGCGGTGCTGACCCTCGAGTCGCACCGCGCCCACGCCCGGCTCCTGGGCGAGAACCTGGGCACCGTGCCCGGCTACGTCGACCGGGCCCTGGAGCGCCACGGCGTGCTGCGGCTGTTCGTGCTGCCGTTCGAGATCGACCGGGCGGAGCCGCCGCAGGCGCTGCACCGGCCGGTGCCGGCGGACGCGGTCGGCGCCGTCGACACCCACGACATGCCCCCCTTCCGGGCCTTCTGGGAGGGCGCCGACCTCGACCTGCGCGAGGAGCTCGGGCTGCTCGCTCCGGAGGCCGCGGCGGCGGCCCGCCGGGACCGCGCCGCCGAGCGCGCGCACTGGCGCGCCGGCCTCCGCGCCGGCGGGCGGCTGGGGTCGGGCGAGGAGGGCCCGCTGGCGGTCCATGCCGCCGCCCTCGCCTCGCTCGGCGCCGGCGCGGCGGCGCTGGTGCTGGCGAACCTCGAAGACCTGTGGGGCGAGACCGCGCCGCAGAACGTGCCGGGCACCGGCGCCGAGCGGCCCAACTGGCGGCGCCGCGCGGCGCTGTCGCTCGAGGAGATGGCGCGAGACCCCCGGGTGACGGCGGCGCTGGCCGGCCTGGCGGCGGCGCGCCGCACGGCGGCCGGCGCGGAGCTTGCGTGGAAGAAGAGCATCGCCGCAGCCGGGCCCGCGGCCCGGCCCGGCGCCCCCGCGGGCGCCGCCCCCGCCATCGACGACGGAAGGAGCCGCATGACCAAGGACAAGCCAGCGCAGTCGAAGCCCGCTCCGGCGACCCCCGCCGCCGCGGTCGCCGACGTCGAGCCGGTCGCGGTGGAGGAGAGCCGGATCGGCGACGACGACGTGTATCTGTTCAACGAGGGCCGGCACTTCCGGCTCTACGACAAGCTGGGCGCCCACCGCGCGCGCTCCGGCGGCCAGGAGGGCTACGCCTTCGCGGTGTGGGCGCCGGACGCCGAGCGGGTGAGCGTGATCGGCGACTTCAACGGCTGGGACCGCGACGCCCACCCGCTGTCGGCGCGCGGCAGCTCCGGCATCTGGGAGGGCTTCCTGCCCGGGATCGAGGCGGGGAGCAACTACAAGTTCCACGTCGCGTCCCGCTTCGGCGGCTACCGGGTGGACAAGGCCGACCCCTTCGCGGTGCGCAGCGAGGTGCCGCCGAAGACCGGCTCGGTGCTCTGGCACCTGGACTACGAGTGGGGGGACGGCGCGTGGATGGCCGGCCGCGGCGAGCGCTCGGCGCTCGATCGGCCGGTGTCGATCTACGAGATGCACCTCGGCTCGTGGCGGCGGGTGCCGGAGGAGGAGAACCGCCCGTTGACCTACCGCGAGCTGGCCGAGCCGCTGGCCGAGCACCTGGAGTCGATGGGCTTCACCCACGTCGAGTTCCTGCCGCTGATGGAGCACCCGTTCTACGGCTCCTGGGGCTACCAGACCACCGGCTACTTCGCGCCGACCGCCCGCTACGGCACGCCGCAGGACCTGATGTTCCTGATCGACCACCTCCACCAGCGCGGCTTCGGGGTGATCCTCGACTGGGTGCCGTCGCACTTCCCGACCGACGAGCACGGCCTCGCCTATTTCGACGGCACCCACCTGTTCGAGCACTCCGACCCGCGCGTCGGCTTCCACCCGGACTGGAACAGCTACATCTTCAACTATGGCCGTCACGAGGTGCGCAGCTTCCTGATCTCCTCGGCGCTGTACTGGCTCGACCGCTTCCACGCCGACGGGCTGCGGGTCGACGCCGTCGCCTCGATGCTCTACCGCGACTACTCGCGCCAGCCGGGGGAGTGGATCCCCAACGTGCACGGCGGGCGCGAGAACCTGGAGGCGATCGACTTCCTGCGCCAGCTCAACACCGCCGTCTACGAGCACCATCCGGACGTGCAGACCTTCGCCGAGGAGTCGACCTCGTGGCCGATGGTGTCGCGGCCCACCTACGTCGGCGGGCTGGGCTTCGGCTACAAGTGGGACATGGGCTGGATGCACGACACCCTGGTCTACATGTCCAAGGAGCCGGTGCACCGCAAGTTCCACCAGGGCCAGCTCACCTTCCGCATGATCTACGCCTTCTCGGAGAGCTTCATCCTGCCGCTGTCGCACGACGAGGTGGTGCACGGCAAGGGCTCGTTGCTCGGCAAGATGCCCGGCGACGACTGGCAGAAGTTCGCCAACCTGCGGCTGCTCTACGGCTACATGTGGCTGCAGCCGGGCAAGAAGCTCCTGTTCATGGGCAGCGAGCTCGGCCAGTGGGACGAGTGGAGCCACGAGTCGTCCGTCGCCTGGCACCTCGGTGACCACGGGCCGCACCAGGGGATCGCGCGGCTGGTGGGCGACCTGAACCGCCTCTACCGCGGGGCGCCGGCGCTGCACCAGCTCGACTGCGACCCGGCGGGCTTCGAGTGGATCGACGCCTCCGACGCCGAGAGCTCGGTGCTCTCCTTCCTGCGCCGGGGCCGCGACGGCGACGAGCGCTTCGTGGCGGTGTTCAACTTCACCCCCGTGCCGCGCCACGCCTACCGCATCGGGGTCCCCGGCGGCGGCCGCTGGGCGGAGGTCCTCAACACCGACTCCGCCGACTACGGCGGCTCCGGCCAGGGCAACCTGGGCGGCGTCGACGCCTCGCCGACCCCGCTGCACGGCCGCAGCCACTCGGTCGCCCTGACCCTGCCGCCGCTGGGGATGGTGCTGCTCCGGAACGGCGGGTAGGCCGCGCCGGCCGCCCGGCCGCGGTGCGAAATCGTCGCGGTGCGAGGCCGCGGCGCCGCGCGCCGCCGGGCCGCTGGCCGCCCTCTTGCGCCCGATCGCCGATGCCCATGCCAGCCGAGCCGTTCCACCTGGGCGCCCTGCCCCTCCCCGGCGGCGGGACCCGCTTCCGAGTCTGGGCTCCGTTCGCCGAGCGGGTCGAGGTGAAGCTCCCCGGTGCCGGCGGGCGGGTGGCTCCGCTGGCGGCCGAGGAGGGCGGACCGCCGCGGCACGCCGGCTACTTCTCGGCGACGCTCGGCGACGTCGGTCCCGGCCAGCGGTACGTGTTCCGGCTGCACCGTGACGGCGGGGAGGTGGTGGAGCGCCCCGACCCGGCGTCGCGGCATCAGCCGCAGGGCGTGCACGGACCGTCGGCGGTGGTCGACCCGGCCGCCTTCCCGGCGCCGGTGGGCGGCTGGCGGGGGCTGCCCCTCGCCGACCACGTGCTCTACGAGCTGCACGTCGGCACCTTCACTGCGCAGGGCACGTTCGACGCCGCCATCCCGCACCTGGCCGGGTTGGCCGAGCTCGGTGTCACCGCGGTCGAGGTGATGCCGCTGGCGCAGTTCCCCGGCGGCCGCAACTGGGGCTACGACGGGGTCTTCCCGTACGCGGTGCAGGACACCTACGGCGGGCCGCAGGGGTTCGCCCGCTTCGTCGCCGCGGCGCACGCCGCCGGCCTCGCGGTGGTCCTCGACGTGGTCTACAACCACCTGGGGCCGGAGGGGAACGTCCTGCGCGACTTCGGGCCCTACTTCACCGACCGCTACGCCACCCCGTGGGGCGACGCGCTGAACTTCGACGGCCCCGACAGCGATCCGGTGCGCGACTTCTTCGTCGCCAACGCCGTCGCCTGGGTACGCGAGCAGCACGTCGACGGCCTGCGCCTGGACGCCGTGCACGCCATCGTCGACGCCTCCGAACGGCCGTTCCTGGCCGAGCTGGCCGCGGCCGTGCACGCGGCGGCGGAGCGGCAGGGGCGGGAGGTCCACCTGTTCGCCGAGAGCGCCGTCAACACGCTGCGCTTCCTGCGCCCGCCCGGGCGCGGCGGCTGCGGCTTCGACGCCCAGTGGTGCGACGATTTCCACCACGCGCTCCACACCGTCCTGACCGGCGAGCGGGAGGGCTACTACCGCGACTTCGGCGATCTCGGGCAGCTCGCCCGGGCCCTCCGCGACGGCTTCGTCTACCAGGGCGAGTACTCGCCCTACCGGCGGCGGCGGCACGGGGTCGATCCCGGCGAGATCTCCGCCGAGCGGCTGGTGGCCTTCGCCCAGAACCACGACCAGACCGGCAACCGGCGGCGCGGCGAGCGCCTCGCGGCGCTGGTGGGCTTCGAGGAGCTCAAGCTCGCCGCCGGGGCGCTGTTGCTGTCGCCCTTCCTGCCGCTTCTCTTCATGGGCGAGGAGTACGGCGAGACGGCGCCCTTCCAGTACTTCGTCTCGCACACCGACCCGGAGCTGGTGGCGGCGGTGCGGCGCGGCCGGGCGGCGGAGTTCGCCGCGTTCGGCTGGCGCGGCGAGGTGCCCGACCCGCAGGCCGAGGCGACCTTCGCGGCGTCGCGGCTCGACCGCGGCGCCGCCTCGACGCCGCGCGGCGCCGCGCTGCGGGCGCTCCACCGGGAGCTGTTGCGCCTGCGCCGCGAGGTTCCGGCGCTGGCGGCGGGCGCGCCGGTCGCCGCGGCGGCCGACCCCGCCGCGGGGGTGGTGACGCTGCGCCGCGGCGCCGGCGGCGAGGTGTTCGCGGCGCTGTGCTTCGCGCCCCAGCCGCGCCGGGTGGCGCTGCCGGCCGGCCGCTGGCATCGGCTCGTCGATTCCGCGGAGGAGCGCTGGGCGGGTCCGCGGCCGGGCGGCTCCCCGGACGTCGCCGGCCCCGCCGAGGTGGAAGTCGCGGCGCACGCCTTCACTCTCCTGCGGAGGGCGGTCTAGCGATGGTGTCCCGGCCCGTGCGGCGCGTCCCCGCCTCGACCTACCGTCTACAGCTCAACGGCGAGCTGCCGCTGGCGGCGGCGCGGGAGCTCGTGCCCTACCTCGATCGGTTGGGCGTCGACGCCCTCTACAGCTCGCCACTCACCACCGCCCGCCGCGGCAGCCTGCACGGCTACGACGTGGTCGACCCCACCCGCGTCGATCCCGCGCTCGGTGGGGAGGAGGCCCTCGCCGAGCTGGCGGCGGAGCTCGCCGCGCACGGCATGGGGCTGGTGCTCGACATCGTCCCCAACCACATGGCGGCGACGCCCGAGAACCCCTGGTGGCGCGACCTGCTGGTCCGCGGCCCGGAGTCCCCGTGGGCCCGCTTCTTCGACGTCGACTGGGAGTCGGAGGCGGTGGGCCGCGGCCGGCTGCTGGTCCCCGTGCTCGGTGACGTCTACGGCGCCGAGCTGGCGGCGGGCAACCTCCGCCTGGTGCTCGGCGAGGACGGCCTCGAGGTCGCCTACCACGAGCACCGCTTCCCGCTCTCCGGCGACGCCCTGCGCCGCTTCCTCGCCCACGGTCTGCCGGCGCGCCGGCGCCGGCGCGGCGACCGGGACCCGGGTGTGGCGGCGGTGACGGCGCTGCTGGCAGCGGCGGGCTGCGACGCCGCGGGTCGGCCGCAGGCCCACGGGGAGCCGGGGCCGGGGCCCGAGGTGCTCGGACGCCGCCTGGCCGCCCTCCACCGGACCGACCCCGCGGCCCGCGCCCTGCTCGACGCCGAGCTGGCCGCCTTCGCCGGCGACCCGGCGGCCCTCGACGCACTGCTCGCCGCCCAGCCCTACCGGCTGGCGGTCTGGCGGCTGGCCCCCGAGGCGGTCAACTACCGCCGCTTCTTCGACATCGCCGACCTCGCCGCGCTGCGGGTCGAGGACGAGGAGGTCTTCGCCGCCGTGCACGCCCTGGTGGCGCGGCTCGTCCGCGACGGAGTGGTGACCGGGCTGCGGGTCGACCACGTCGACGGGCTGCGCGACCCGGCCGGCTACCTCGAGCGGTTGCAGCGCGAGGTGGCGGGCGGCGCCCCCCTGTGGGTGGTGGTCGAGAAGATCCTCGCCCCCGACGAGGAGCTGCCGGAGGACTGGCCGGTGGCGGGGACCACCGGCTACGACACCCTCAACTCGTTGACCGGTCTGTTCGTCGAGCCGTCGGGGCTGCAGGCGCTCGACCGCCTCTACGCCCGCTACACCGGGCTCACCCGCGACTTCGAGGAGGTGCGCACGCGGCGCAAGCGGCAGGTGCTGGACGAGCTCTTCCCCGGGGAGGTGGCGTCGCTGGCGCGGCGGCTCCAGGGGCTGGCCGCCGCCGATCCCGTGGCGCGGGACGTGCCGTACTCCGAGCTCCACCGGGCGCTGGTGGAGGTGACCGCCGGCCTGCCCGTGTACCGCACCTATCTCGGCCCCGGCGGCCCCGACGCCCGGGACCGCCGGTTCCTCGGCCGTGCCTTCGCGGCGGCGCGGCGGCGCCCGGGGGGTGGGCCGCTCGCGCCGCTCGCCCTCGACTTCCTCGAGCGCGTCCTCACCCTCGACGCCGCGGCGGCCGGGCCGGGCCGCGCGGCCGTCCCCGCCGGCTGGCTCGACTTCGCGCGCCGCTGGCAGCAGCTCACCGGTCCGGCGATGGCCAAGGGCCTCGAGGACACCGCGCTCTACGTCTACAACCGCCTGATCTCGCTCAACGCGGTGGGCGGCGAGCCGGAGGGGATCGACCCGCCCGGCGACGTCGCCGCCTTCCACCGCCGCAACGCGCGGCGGCAGGCCCGGTGGCCGCACGGCATGACCGCCGGCTCGACCCACGACGGCAAGCGCAGCGAGGACGTGCGGGCCCGGGTCAACGTGCTGTCGGAGCTGGCGGAGGAGTGGGGGCGGCGGGTGGAGCGGTGGACGGCGATGAACCGCGCCCGCAAGCGGGTGGTCGACGGCCGGCTGGTGCCCGACTCCAACGCCGAGATCTTCCTCTACCAGACGCTGGTCGGGGCCTGGCCGTTGCGCGACCCCGACGAGGCGCACTTCCGCCGCCGCCTCGAGGACTACCTGGTCAAGGCGGCGCGCGAGGCCAAGGTCCACACCTCCTGGCTCACCCCCGACGAGGCCTGGGAGGAGGCCCTGGTCGCCTTCACCCGCGACCTCCTCGATCCCGGGCCCAACCCCTTCCTCGACGAGCTCCTCGGCTTCGTCGGCCGGGTGGCGCCCTACGCGGCATGGAGCTCGCTGTCGCAGCTCGTGCTGCGGGTGGCGGGGCCGGGCGTGCCGGACCTCTACCAGGGCACCGAGCTGTGGCGCTTCAGCCTGGTCGACCCGGACAACCGCCGGACGGTGGACTGGGAAGAGCGCCGCCGGCTCCTCGACCAGCTCGCCCGACGTGCCGAAGGCGACCTCGAGGCGCTGCTCGCCGAGCTGCTGGCGGACTGGCGCGACGGGCGGATCAAGCTGTGGGTCACCTGGCGGGCGCTGACCGCCCGCCGCGCCGACCCCGAGCTCTTCCTCGGCGGGGCCTACCTGCCGCTGGAGCCGCGCGGCGGCGGAGCGTCCCACCTGGTCGCCTTCGCGCGCCGCCTCGGGGACCGCTGGGCGGTGGCGGTGGCGCCGCGTTGGCTGGCCGGCCGCGTCGCCGCCGAGCGGCCCCCGGTCGGGGAGGTGTGGGACGGGCTCGAGCTGCCGCTTCCCGCGGCGGCTCCCGAGCGCTGGCGCGACGCGCTGGGCGGCGCCGAGGTGCGCGCCGCCGGCGGCCGCCTCGCCGTCCCGGCGGTGCTGCGCCGGCTGCCCGTCGCCCTGCTGCTCGGCCCGGCCTGAACACCTCCGGGCACCGCTCGACGGCGCGCCGTCCGCCCGCCCGTCCTCCGGGGCGGCCCACCGTCCCACCCGCCGGCGCGGGGCGCCTCGACGCCCCGGATGGCATCATCGCGCCACGTCAGTCTGTGCGTCCAATCAATGCCCGCCGGCGGCGCGGAGCAGGTCAGGTGGGGCGGCTTCCCGCGGCCGGCAGGCGGCAAGAAGGAGGGGTAGGAATGCGTCGCTTTAGCTTGCTGAGCGGTGCCCTCGCCGTGGCCCTGGTGTGCCTCGTGGCATCCCCGGTGTTCGCGCAGGGGAACGTGACGACGGGTGGCAACGAGAACGTGACCCTCAAGGGGTTCATCTCCGCCACCTTCTACACCCAGAACCAGGACTTCGGGTTCGGCAACGGCCAGAACGCCGAGTGGGCGACGGCGCCGGAGTTCGGCACCGACCGCTGGTTCCTCGGAGGGGACGTCCGCAACACCCGTCTGACGATGGCCTTCAACGGACCGAAGGTCAACGACGACCTGCAGCTCGGCGGCGTCATCGAAGCCGACTTCTTCGGCGGCTTCAACGGCACCGGAGCGTTCAGCGACGAGCAACCGACCCCGCGCCTGCGGCTCGCCTACCTCGACGTCCACAAGGGCCGCACCGTCTTCCGCATGGGCCAGGCCTGGTCGCCGCTGTTCGGCAACGTGCCGGTGTCGCTGTCGCACATCGCCTTCCCGCTCGGCTACGGCGCGGCCGGCTTCGTCGGCTGGCGCTTCCCGGGCCTGTACATCTACCAGCCGCTGTCGGCCGACGGCGCGGCGGTGCAGACCAAGCTGACCCTCGGCTTCATGGAGGGCTCGTGGAGCGGTCCGGGCTCGAACCTGGTCGACCACAGCGCCGGCGAGGCGTCCGACCTGCCGCAGTTCGAGGCGCGCTTCGACTTCTCGGGCAAGACCGGCGGCGGCGCCTGGAGCGCCTACGTGGTCGGCCACTACGACCAGAAGGACCTCAGCGGCGTCAACGCCAAGGCCGGCAGCAACGACAGCCTCGACGGCACGGCGTTCGAGTTCGGCGCCAAGGTCACCTCCGGCCCGGTGATGGTGCAGGGCAACGTCTACTCGGGCCAGGCGATCGGCCAGCAGTTCGGGGCCATCACCCAGTTCGGCGACATCAGCAGCTGGGGCGCCTGGATCCAGGGCGGCTACAACTTCACCAAGCAGTGGAAGGGCTACCTCTTCTACGGCACCGAGAACCCCGACGACGGCGACGTCCTCGCGGCGGGCGGCACCCGGCTGGAGAACACCCTGGTGTCGGCCGAGGTGATCTACGATCTCGGGCCGTACGGCATGGGCTTCGAGTGGACGCAGGCGAAGACCAAGTACCCCGGCGGCAACGAGGTCTCCGGCGACCAGCTGGCGATCAGCGCCATCTACCGGTTCTAGGGAGCGGCGGCGCGAGCCGTCGCGGAAGAGGAGGCGGGAGCGCGACGTCGCGCTCCCGCTTCGCGTTTGGGGGGCCGCCGCGCCGCCCGGGCGCCGGCGCTCAGCCGGCCGCCAGGGCGGCCGCCACCGTCTCGAGCTCGGCCGGTCCCGTCACGTCGGAGGCCAGCAACGGCACGCGGAGCCGCTCGAGCTCGGCGAAGGTGGCGTCGATCTCTTCGAGGTAGGCGGCCTCCTGCCGCCGGCGCGAGGTGAGGAACTCGCTGTCGGCGGCTTCCGCGGGCAGTACCCGGTTGACGATCAGGCCGGCCACCGGCACGGCGTGCTTGCCCAGGATCTCGACCGCCCGGCGGGTCTCGAGGATCGGGAGACGCTCCGGGAGGAGCACGAAGATGAAGGCCGACCGCGACGCGTCGAGCAGGAGCTGCCGCACGCGGTAGAAGGTGCGCCGGCGCTCGAGCAGGATGGCCTCGATGGGATCCTCCGGGACCTCGTCGGCCCCCCTGCCCAGCGTCATGCTGCGCCACATGGCCGAGAGCTGCGAGATGTTCCGCCGGCGCTCGAGCAGGCCGTCCACCCAGGCCTGGAGCAGCTCGGGCAGGGTCAGCAGGCGCAGCGTGTGGCCGGTCGGCGCGGTGTCGAAGACCACCAGGTCCCAGCGGTCGCCGACGGCGTCGATGACCGCCGCCATGCGATCGAACAGCGCCGCCTCCTCGGCCCCGGGCGAGACCCGGGCGAGCTCGATCTGGCGCTCCATCTCGCGCTGCAGGTGCGGCGGCGTGACCTTGCCGAGCTGCTTGCGCACCCGTTCGACGTAGGCGCGCGACTCGCCTTCGGGATCGATCTCCATCGCCCACAGGCCGTCGCCGACCTCCTCCTCGCGGGGGCCGAGCTGCCGGCCCAGCACGTCGGAGGTCGAGTGCGCCGGGTCGGTGGAGACCAGCAGGGTGCGGCGGCCGCGGCGCGCCGCGAGCAGCGCGAAGGCGGCGGCGCAGGTGGTCTTGCCGACGCCCCCCTTGCCGCCGAAGAAGACGACGTTGCGGTCGAGCCAGCGCTCGACCGCGCCGCCGCCGCCGCCCTCCGCGGGGGAGGGGGAGCCGGGGGCCCCGCCGGGGCCCCGACTCAGCATCAGCGGAAGCCCTCGAGGGGCGATCGCTCCATGCCCTGGCGCCGGTGCCACTCGTGGAACCTCTCGAGCATCGCGGGGAGCAGCTCCAGGGTGTAGTAGTTGACCGGGTTGGGGATGCCCAACAGGTCGGAGAAGCAGAGCAGGAGGAACAGGTCCTCCTGCTCCTTGCGCTGCCGGGCGACGGCGCCGCGCCAACGGGCGAAGAAGACCTCGTCGTAGAAGTCCGCGAACGCTCCGAGTCCGGCGCGGAGCCGCCGCCACAGCCCGCTCACGGGTTGGTCGTCGCCGGCGGCCGGCTCGGCGTCGGCGGGGCGGCGCCGCGCAGGGCCCCGACCGCTTCGATCGCCATCCACACCGCGGATCCGAGCACCACGACGCCGATGATCCCGAGCAGGTAGTTCGGCGTCGCGCCGCCCATCCCCCACCACTTGCCGAGCGTGGTCAGCATCGCCCAGACGGTCATCACCAGCAGGAAGCACATCGGTGCCACCACCGGCCAGATCGCCCGCCCGTGGCGCTTGAGGTAGACCGCGATGACCAGCAGCGACAGTGCGGCGAGCAGCTGGTTGGTGGTGCCGAACAGCGGCCAGATCACCAGGCCGCCCGAGCCGACGCCGCCGCCGGGGGCGGTGGCGCCGAAGGCGAGCAGCAGGCAGGTGCCGACCGCGATCGAGGTGGCGACGTCGGGCTTCTTGAGGACCGGCATGTGCCAGATCTCGCCGATCTCGCCGACGATGTAGCGCTGCAGCCGCACGCCGGTGTCCATGGTGGTGGCCGCGAAGCTGACCACGATGACGGTGGCGAAGACCTCGCCGACCGCCACCGAGATCCCGAGGTTCTCGGCCATGTGGGCCAGGCCGGAGACGAAGAAGCCGGCGGCGCCGCCGCTGGCCGAGGCCCAGTCCTTGTAGAAGCTGCCGAACCACTCGGCCTGGGTGGCCGCCAGTCCGGCGGTGACGCAGAGGATCGCGCCGAGGGCCAGGGCACCCTCGCCGACCGCGCCCATGTAGCCCACGAACTTGGCGTCGGTCTCCTTGTCGAGCTGCTTCGACGAGGTGCCGGACGACACCAGCCCGTGGAAGCCGGAGATGGCGCCGCAGGCGATGGTGATGAACAGCAGCGGGAACAGCGGCGGCGCGCCGCCGGCGGCGGCGTTGTGGTTGATCGCCGGGGCGGCGATCGTCGGCATGCCGATGAGCAGCCCGATGTAGAGGATCGCCAGGCCGACGATCAGCTCGTGGGAGTTGATGTAGTCACGCGGCTGCAGCAGCAGCCACACCGGCAGGCGCGAGGCGATGTAGGCGTAGATGAAGAGGATGACCACCCAGGCGGCGGCGGGCGGCATGCCGAAGGTGCTCTCGGGCAGCGAGAGGTGGGTGAAGCTGCCCACCCAGATGAAGAAGTACAGGGCGATCAGCGCCCCGATCGAGGGCCACAGGAGCTTGCCGGTGCGCCGGTAGATCAGCCAGCCGACCAGCATGGCGATCGGGATCTCGATCCAGATCGGCAGCACGCTGCCCGGGAACTTCACGAACAGGCGCGCGATGATGATCGCGAACACCGCGTTGACCATCAGCAGCAGGAGGAAGATGACGATCAGGAAGAGGGTCCGGGAGCGCTTCGAGACCACGTCCTCGGTCAGGGCCCCCATCGAGCGCGCCTTGTGGCGCGCCGAGATCCACAGGGTCCCGAAGTCGTGCACGCCGGCGAAGAAGATGGTGCCGAAGATCACCCACAGCAGGGCCGGCAGCCAGCCCCAGAACACCGCGATGGCCGGGCCGACGATCGGTGCGGCGCCCGCCACGGAGGTGAAGTGGTGCCCCCACAGGACGTGCTTCTTGGTGGGTACGAAGTCGGTCCCGTCCCGGAACTCGTGGGCCGGAGTGACGAAGTTCGGGTCCAGCTTGTAGATCGACTGGGCCAGGAAGCGGGCATAGACAAAGTACGCAATCACGTACGCGCCCATGCCCAGGATGGCGATCAGAAACGCATTCATCTCCCCCTCCTCCTTTGCTCCGCCGCCAGCGGCGACCGCCCCGGCCGCCGTCGGGCGACGGCGTCGGCAGATGGATCCGCGGGCAGGAGCGGGGAGCTCCCGCCGCGAGGGACCGAGAGCTCAAAGAGCGTTGGAAAAAGCGCTTCCGAGTATAGGCGAGCGGGCGGCGCGAGGACAAGTGAGCGTTGACTCGCCGCGCGCACGGGGGCCGGCGTCCGCGGGAGGAAAAAGGGGGGCGGGAGGCGTCGTCGCCGACCTCCCGCCCCGGGGATTCGGAGAACCGCGGACGGAGCGGTGACCCGCCCCGCCCTCGACTCCGCTCCCTGTACGCGCCGCGGCGGCGTGCGGATTGCTCCCGCCGCCGGCCGGGGGGCGCCGGGCCGGGCGGTATAATCGCTGCAAGACGAGCGGTGCGGGGGCGCAGGTCCCCGTACCGCTCCGTGTCTGCGCCCTCGCCACCCGATGCCGAACCGTGAAAAGGAGCTGTCGATGACCGTCGAGGAACCCGCTCTTCCGGAGGTCCAGGAGGCCGGCGCGCCGGACGCGGCCGCGCCGCGCGACGACGTCGAGTCCCGGAACGTGACCTACCGGGAGGACGCGCTGGGGCGCGCGGCGGCCGGGGAGAAGCGGTGGCGGCAGGCGAAGGGGGCGATCCGGCAGCGGCGGCCGTTCTGGAAGGAGGACTTCACCACGGTCTCGGGCATGGAGGTGCCGCACCTGGTGGGGCCGGCGGACACCGCCGACCTCGACCTCGCCGCCGACCTCGGCGTGCCCGGGGAGTTCCCCTACACCCGCGGCATCCATCCGACCGGCTACCGCGGCAAGCTGTGGACGATGCGGCAGTTCGCCGGCTTCGGCACCGCCGCCGACACCAACCGGCGCTTCAAGTACCTGCTCGAGCACGGCCAGAGCGGCCTGTCGGTGGCCTTCCACCTGCCCACCCTCTACGGCTACGACTCCGACCACCCGATGGCGAACGGCGAGGTCGGCAAGTGCGGCGTGGCGATCGACACGCTCGCCGACATGGAGATGCTGTTCGAGGGGATCCCGCTCGGCGAGGTGTCGACGTCGATGACCATCAACTCGACGGCCCCGATCCTCTTCGCGATGTACCTGGCGGTGGCCGAGAAGCAAGGCGTCGACGTCGCCCGCGGCGTCACCGGGACGCTGCAGAACGACATCCTCAAGGAGTACATCGCCCAGAAGGAGTACATCTACCCGCCGCGGCCGTCGATGCGCCTGATCACCGACCAGTTCGCCTTCGCCGCCGAGCGCGTGCCGCGCTGGAACACCATCTCCATCTCCGGCTACCACATCCGCGAGGCGGGCTCGACGGCGCTGCAGGAGCTCGCCTTCACCCTGCGCGACGGCATGGAGTACGTGCAGTACGGCCTCGACGCCGGCCTCGACGTCGACGCCTTCGCGCCCCGGCTGTCGTTCTTCTTCAACAGCCACAACGACTTCTTCGAGGAGATCGCCAAGTTCCGGGCGGCGCGCAAGATCTGGGCGACGGTGATGCGCGAGCGCTACGGCGCCCGCGACGAGCGCTCGTGGATGCTGCGCTTCCACACCCAGACGGCGGGGTGCTCGCTGACCGCGCAGCAGCCGATCAACAACGTGGTGCGCACCACGGTCCAGGCGCTCGCCGCCGTGCTCGGCGGCACCCAGTCGCTGCACACCAACGCCCTCGACGAGACGCTCGCCCTGCCCACCGAGTCGACCGCCCGCACGGCCTTGCGGACGCAGCAGATCCTGGCCCACGAGTCCGGGGTGGTGAACACGGTGGACCCGCTGGGCGGCAGCTTCTTCGTCGAGGAGATGACCCGCCGGATGGTCGACGGCGCCAACGACTACATCCGTCGCATCGACGAGTACGGCGGCATGGTCGAGGCCATCGAGGAGGGCTTCCCGCAGCGCGAGCTGGTCGATGCCTCCTATCGCTACCAGCGGGCGGTGGAGGAGCGCGAGAAGCTGATCGTCGGCGTCAACTCGTTCGAGGTCACCGACGACGAGCCGATCGAGGTCCTCTACATCCCCGACGACCTCGCCGAGCAGCAGATCGGCGCGCTCGACGCGATCAAGCGGCGCCGCGACGGCGGTGCGGTCGGGCGCACCCTCGACGCGCTGCGCCGCGGCGCCGCGGGCGACGCCAACACCATGCCGCTGATCCTCGACTGCGTGAAGGCGTACTGCACCGTCGGGGAGATCTCCGACGCGCTGCGCGACGTCTTCGGGACCTACGAGGAGCCGGCGGTCTTCTGAGCCGCCCCGAGCACCCGCACCCGGGAGAGCCATGATCGACGACCTGACCCGCACCGCCCCCGCCGACCTGCGCGCCGACCTGGCGCACCGCTACCGTGCCGTCCGGGGAACCACCGAGGACCTCTGCCGGCCGCTGGTCACCGACGACTACCAGGTGCAGAGCGTGCCCGAGGCGAGCCCTCCCAAGTGGCACCTGGCCCACGTCTCGTGGTTCTTCGAGACCTTCGTGCTGCAGCCGTTCGCCGCGGGCTATCGCGACTTCCACCCGCGCTTCGGCTACCTGTTCAACTCCTACTACCGGGCGGTGGGCCCCTTCCACGCCCGCGGCGCCCGGGCGGTTCTGTCGCGGCCGACGGTCGAGGAGGTCTACGCCTACCGCGCCCACGTCGACGACGCCGTCGGGCACCTGTTCGACCGCGTCGCCGACGAGCACCTGCCGGAGGTGGCGTCGCGCGTCACCCTCGGGCTGAACCACGAGCAGCAGCACCAGGAGCTGCTGCTGATGGACGTCAAGCGCAACTTCGGCGAGAACCCGCTGCTGCCCGCCTACCGCGAGGACCTGCCGGCGCTCGCCGGCGCCGAGGCGCCGCCGCTGGCCTGGCACGACCACGCCGGCGGCATCCGCGAGATCGGCTGGGCGGGGGACGGGTTCGCCTACGACAACGAGGTGCCGCGGCACCGCGTGCTGCTCGAGGACTTCCGGCTCGCCTCGCGCCCGGTGACCAACGGCGAGTACCGCGAGTTCATCGCCGCCGGCGGCTACGCGGAGCCCACCCTGTGGCTGTCGGACGGCTGGACCGCGGTGGAGCAGCGTGGCTGGCGGGCGCCGCTGTACTGGCGCGAGGAGGACGGCGTGTGGAGCGAGTTCACCCTCGCCGGCCTCCGCCCGCTCGACGCGGCCGCGCCGGTCTGTCACCTGAGCTTCTTCGAGGCCGACGCCTACGCGCGCTGGGCCGGCAAGCGTCTGCCCTCGGAGGCCGAGCTCGAGGTGGCGACGGCGGAGCGGCCGCTCGAGGGGAACTTCCTCGACACCGGGCTGCTGCAGCCGCGCCCCGCCCGCGGCGACGACGACGGCCAGTGGTTCGGCGACGTCTGGGAGTGGACCCGCTCGGCCTACGGCCCCTATCCGGGCTCGCGCCCGCTCGCCGGCGCCCTGGGCGAGTACAACGCCAAGTTCATGGCCAACCAGTTCGTCCTCCGCGGCGGCTGCTGCGTCACCCCGCGCAGCCACCTGCGGGCCACCTACCGCAACTTCTTCTACCCCCACGAGCGCTGGCCCTTCACCGGGCTGCGGCTGGCCGCCGACGGCGGCTGAGCCGGGCGGCCGGCGGCCGCGCCTACTCGGCGCCGGCCGTCGGATCGATCCCGAGCTGCTCGGCGAGCAGGCCGCAGAGGTCGCCGAGGTGGCGACAGGCCAGCCGCGGCCGGAGCGGCAGGGCGAGCGACAGCATCCCCTGCAGCGCCCGCCAGGCCAGCGGCGGCCGGTGCTTGAGCACCTGGTGCCGCCAGCGCTCGGTCGTCCCCCACGGGGTGAAGCGGACCACGATCGTCGGAGAGGCGAGCCGCGCCGCCTCGCGGACGAGGACGCCGCCCCAGCCGCGGCGCGGTACCCGCACCGTCTGCAGGCGGGGGTGCTCCACGCCGGCCAGCTCCCACCAGGCGTCGGCGCCCACGTAGCAGTGGATCCGCGCCGACGGGAAGGCGGCGAGGAGCAGCCGGGCGGCGACCGGCCAGCGGCCCACCGGGCCGCCGCAGAGGACCGCCAGCCGCCGCACGCGGTGACGGCGCATCAGCCAGGGGTCGAGGCGGCGCCGCAGGTCGGCGAGGTCCCAGGCGTCGGGTGCCAGCTTCGACGCGGCGGGGAGCCGCGGGCGGCCGCCCAGCCGGTAGGCGCGCTCGGTGGGCGGTCCCGCGGCGGTGGTCCGCGCGGCGCGGCGCCGCGGGAAGGCCGCCGCGGCGGCGCCCCCGCCGAGCTGCGAGGCGTAGATCGACACCAGCCGGAGCTTGTCGGCCAGGACGTCGCCGACGTCGGCCTCGTCGGTCACCAGCGGCGTGCCGCGGGAGGCGAGGGCGCGCCGGATCTCGCTCGGCTGGTGCGGGAAGTGGTCGGCGAAGGGATGGTCCTCGTAGAGCAGCACCGGGCGCCGCCCCAGCCGGTCCCAGTGGTCGCCGAGGAAGGCGAGGCAGGCGTCGCGGGTGACGCGGTGGTCCACGTGGCCCCCCACCCCCATCGGGATCCACAGCTCCGCCGGATCGAGCGGCAGGATCGCCGCGGCGAGACGCCGCGCGAGGCGCCGCACCTCTCCCGGCAGGGGCGGGAAGGCGAGGAAGGCGGCGAGGGCGTCGCGCAGCCGGGGCAGCGACTCGCGGGTCCACTCCTCGGCGGGCCGCAAGCGCAGTGGGGCGTCGGGGAGGTCGAGGGCGCGGTGCTCGGCGCCGAGGAGCTCGCAGACCACGCCGGACTCGGCGAGCCGCAGCGCGGTCACCGCCTCGGCGTCGAGCGGCGAGCCGCGCAGGGCGCCCTGCCGGTCGAGGCTCGAGCGGCCGCAGACGGAGAGCACCACCACCCGGCGGCGGCCGGCGAGCTGCAGCAGGCGGCCGCCGACGCTGAAGGCGGCGTCGTGCATGTGCGGCTCGACGACGACCAGCGGGCGGCCGGCGGTCGCCGGAGCGCGCCGGAGGCGCTCGACCACCCGGGCCCGGTGCCAGGCCGACAGCGACGGCTCGGCGCCGGGGAACCGGGCCAGGAGGTCGCCGACGGCAGGCCGGTCGGCGAGGGCGTCGAAGAGCTCCACCTCCTCGCGGCGCAGCCAGAGCACCGGGCGGTCCGAGAGGAGCGAGCGCACCTCGCGGCCCTGGCGGCGATAGTGCGGCCGGAGCACGACCCGTTCGGGAGCGGTCGTTCCGGCCGCCGGATGGCGTTCCGGTTCCACGCGGTCGTTACCTCGCGGGTGCTGCAGCCCTGCTCTGACTACCTGGAAAGGCGGGGAACAGCATAGCATCCCGCCCGGCGGGGTGGGAGCGAGGCCGTCCGGGCGGCGAGCTCGCGGTCGCGGCGCGGCCGGTGGCCGGCGCGTGGCCGGGGCGGGGGTCGCCGGCGCCGCGGCCGGCGCGCCGCGGGGACGGCCGGACGGCGCTCTTTCCTTGCTACAATCCCCGCCATGGGATCCCGGACCTATCGCATCCTGGTCGCCAAGCCCGGCCTCGACGGTCACGACCGCGGCGCCAAGGTGGTGGCGCGGGCGCTGCGCGACGCCGGCTTCGAGGTCGTCTACACGGGTCTGCGGCAGACCCCGGAGCAGGTGGTGGCGGCCGCGGTGCAGGAGGACGTCGACGGCATCGGGCTGTCGATCCTCTCGGGGGCGCACAACAAGCTCCTGCCGGAGGTGGTGCGGCTGCTGCGCGAGCAGGACGCGGGGGACATCCTGGTCTTCGCCGGCGGCATCATCCCGGAGCAGGACATCCGGGCGCTGAAGGAGGCCGGGATCGACGAGATCTTCCTGCCCGGCACCTCGACCCGCGAGATCGTCGAGTACCTCAACCGGCGGCTGGCGGCGGCGTGATCTTCTCTTCGGAGGGCGCATGACGAACACGATCCTGCTGGCCGACGACAGCGTGACCATCCAGAAGGTCATCGAGCTGACCTTCATGGACGAGGACTACGAGGTCGTGGCGGTCGGCAACGGCGACGAGGCGCTGGACCGGCTCGAGGAGCTGACGCCGGACGTGGTGATCGCCGACGTCCACATGCCGGGAGCTTCGGGCTACGACGTCGCGAAGCGGGCCAAGCAGCTCCATCCGCAGGCGCCGGTGCTGCTGCTGGTCGGCACCTTCGAGCCCTTCGACGAAAGCGACTACGACGGTTCGGGCGCCGACGCCGTCCTGAAGAAGCCGTTCGACTCGCAGGAGCTGCTGCAGCGGGTCAGCGAGCTGATGCAGGCGCACGCCGGGGCGGCCGCCGGTGCCGCGCCCGAGGCGGCGGCGGACGAGGGCGACGAGGCCCCCGCCTTCACCCCGGACACCCTGGCGGTGGCCGCCGAGCCCGCCGGGGCCGAGGAGCCTCCCGTCGCCGCGGCGGACGCCGCCGGCGCCGGGGAGGACGAGATGGTGAGCGTCGGCTCGATGGCGGAGGAGAGCTTCGAGCCGGGGTGGGAGGACGAGAAGACCGACACCTGGCGGGTGACCCCGCCGGAGGACGTCGAGGGCCCGGGCGCGGTCGGCGCCGACCTGGGGACGCGGGCGCTGTCCGGCTTCGGCTCGGCCCTCGACGAGGAGGGCCCGGCGGAGGAGACCGTGCGGGAGGGGGCCTGGGCGCCGTGGGCGGACGAGGTCCCCGCGGCGGCGTCGCAGGAGGAGGCCGCCGAGGCCACGGCGGACGAGGAGCCGGCGTGGGAGCCCGACCCGACGGGCTGGGACCCGATGGCCACCGGCGCCGGCGGGATCCCCGTGCCGGCGGTGGAGGCGGCGGACGACGACGAGCCGCCCGCCGCCGAGCCCGACGCGGAGGCCACGCCCTTCAGCGAGGCCGAGCCGGGCCCGGCCTTCCCCGACGCCTCGGCGGAGGAGGAGCCGTTCCCGGAGCTCGACCGCCCCGCCCCGGGAGGGGGCGCCGTGTCGGGGGTTCCCGAGCCGGCCGCCGACGCCGCCGGGGCGGTGGAGGCCGGCCGGCTCGACGGCCTCTCCGACGACGACGTGGAGCGCGTGGCGCGCCGCGTGGTGGAGATCCTCGGCACCGGCGTGCTGCAGGAGGTCGCCTGGGAGGTGGTCCCGGACCTCGCCGAGGTGGTGATCAAGGACCGGCTGCGCGAGCTCGAGAGCCAGCTCGACTGAGCTCCCGCGCCCGCCGCGGACCCGTTTCCCCCGTTCCACGAGCCCGGCCCGGCGGCCGGGGCGCCGCCCGCGGCGAGTGCACGGTCGCGGCCGCGACCGCGCCCGGCCGCGCGCCGGCCGGCGCCGGCCGGCATCCGAACCGCAGGAGCAGGAGGGCGTGGTGACGACCCCGAGGACGATGGACAAGCGTTTCGATCCGGCGAGCTACGAGCCGCGCCTGCAGCGGTGGTGGGAGGAGCGTGGCTTCTTCCGCGCCGAGGCGCCGTCGGAGCGGCGGTCGTTCTCGATCATGATCCCGCCGCCCAACGTCACCGGCAAGCTGCACATGGGCCACGCCCTGCAGACGGCGCTGCAGGACCTGCTGACCCGGTGGCAGCGCATGCACGGCGCCAACGCCCTGTGGCTGCCGGGCACCGACCACGCCGGCATCGCCACGCAGCTCATGGTGGAGCGCGCCCTCGCCGCCGAGGGCTCCGGGCGGGAGGAGATCGGACGCGAGGCGTTCCTGGAGCGGGTGTGGGCGTGGAAGCACGAGCACCGCGACAACATCCGGCGCCAGCTCGGCCAGCTCGGCGCCTCGGCGGACTTCAGCCGCGAGCGCTTCACCCTCGACGAGTCCCTGTCGCGGGCGGTGGCCGAGGCCTTCGTCCGCCTCCACGCCGAGGGGCTGATCACGCGCGGCGAGTACATGGTCAACTGGTCGCCGCAGCTCGGGACCGCGGTGTCCGACCTCGAGGTCGAGATGCGGACGGTGCGCGGCACCCTCTACCACGTGGCCTACCCGGTGGAGGGGAGCGACGAGCGGGTCGTCGTCGCCACCACGCGGCCGGAGACCCTGCTGGGCGACACCGCGGTCGCCAAGCACCCCGACGACGAGCGCTACCGGCACCTGAGCGGCCGGGCGGCGGTGCTGCCGCTGGTCGGTCGGCGCCTGCCGTTCGTCGACGACCCGGTGGTCGAGCGCGACTTCGGGACCGGCCTGGTCAAGGTCACCCCGGCCCACGACCCCACCGACTTCGAGATCGGGCGCCGCCACGGGCTCGACGCCGTCGAGGTGATCGACCGGCGCGGCCGGATGAGCGCCGCGGCCGGCGAGGCGTTCGCGGGGATGGACCGCTTCGCCGCCCGCGAGCGCATCGTCGAGCGGCTGCGCGAGGGAGGCTTCCTCGTCAAGACCGAGGAGCACGTCCACAACGTCGGCCACAGCCAGCGCGGCGGCGAGCCGATCGAGCCGCTGATCTCGACCCAGTGGTTCTGCGACGTGTCGCGGATGGCCGAGCGCGCCCTGGCCGCGGTCGACGACGGCCGCCTCTCCCTGGTGCCGGAGACCTTCGTCAAGACCTGGCAGCACTGGCTGGAGAACATCAAGCCGTGGTGCATCTCGCGGCAGCTCTGGTGGGGGCACCGCATCCCCGCCTGGTACGACCCGGCCGGCGGCGTGCACGTGGCCCACACGCGCGAGGAGGCCGCCGCCGCGGCGGGCGTGGAAGCGGACGAGCTGACCCAGGACCCCGACGTCCTCGACACCTGGTTCTCCTCCGCCCTGTGGCCGTTCTCCACCCTCGGCTGGCCCGAGGAGACGGTCGACCTGGCGGAGTTCTACCCGACCGACGTCCTCGTCACCGGCCACGACATCCTCTTCTTCTGGGTGGCGCGGATGGTGATGTTCGGCCTCCACTTCACCGGCGAGGTGCCGTTCCGCACCGTCCACCTCACCGGCCTGGTGCGCGACGCCGAGGGCCACAAGATGTCGAAGACGCGGGGCAACGTGGTCGATCCCGCCGACCTGGTGGAGGAGTACGGCGCCGACGCGCTGCGCTTCACCCTCACCATCCTCGACGTGCCCGGCCGCGACATCCCGCTCGATCCGGAGCGGCTGGCCGGCTACCGCGCCTTCGGCAACAAGATCTGGAACGCGACCCGCTTCGCGCTGGCCCGGGTGGACGAGGCGGACCGGGTCCGCGCCGAGCTCGACCCCGAGGGGTTGGCGGCGCCGGAGCGCTGGATCCTCTCCCGCCTCGCCGCCACCGCCGCCGAGGTCGACGCCCGCTTCGGCGAGTACCGCTTCGACGAGGCCGCCAACCGCCTCTACCACTTCTTCTGGGGCGAGCTGTGCGACTGGTACATCGAGCTCGCCAAGCCGGCGCTGTCCGGCGCCGCGCCGCGCCCGCGGGTCGGCGACGTCCTGCTCACCGTCCTCGACCGCAGCCTGCGGCTGCTCCACCCGGTGATGCCGTTCCTCACCGAGGAGCTGTGGCAGCGGCTGCCCGGCCGCGAGGCGATCCACCCGGAGACCATCACCCTGGCGCCCTACCCGCGGCCGGTGGCGAGCTGGCGCGACGCCGAGGTGGAGCGCCGGATGGGGACGCTGATCGAGGCGGTGACGCGGGTGCGGGCGCTGCGCGCCGACCTCAACGTCGGCCCCGGCGACCGCGTCGAGGTGTGGCTGTCCGCGGACGAGCCGGAGCTCGACGCCTTCCTGCGCGCGCAGCGCCCGCTGGTGGCCGAGCTCACCCGCGCCGCGAAGGTCGCCGGCGGGACGGCCCCCGAGGGGGCGGCGCGCGACCTGGTGGCCGGGGTCAAGCTGGCGGTGGCGGTGCCGGAGCGCGAGCTGGGCGAGGCGGAGCGCGACCGCCTGGTCAAGGAGCTCGAGAAGGTGGCGGCGGAGATCGCCGGGGCGGAGCGTCGTCTCGGCAACCCCCAGTTCGTCGCCAAGGCGCCGCCCGACGTGGTGGCGGGCAACCGGGCCCGCCTGGAGGAGCTGAACGAGCGCCGCGAGCGGATCGTGACCACCCTCGGCGGCGAGGCGGGGGCGGGTGCCGGGTCCTGAGCCCGGGGGCTTCGACGCCTTCGTCGCCGGCGTCGAGCGCCGGGCCCGCCGGGTGCGCGGCGCGGCGCGCTCCGTCGCCGCCAACCGCATGGTGCTGCGCGCGGTGGGCTCGACGAACGCCCTGGCGCGGCGTATCGTCGACGAGTACCTGGGAGAGGATCAGGCGCTGCCGCATCTGGCGATCGTCGCCCGCGAGCAGACGGCGGGGCGGGGCCGGCACGGCCGCGGCTGGGTGAGCCCGCCCGGCGGTGCCTACGTCACGCTGGTGTGGCCGGTGGCGGGGCCGCAGGCCCTGCAGCCGGTGCCGTTGGCGGTGCCGGTGGCCCTGGCCGGGGCCCTCGGCCGCCACCTGCCCGCGGACCGCCCCTGCCGCATCAAGTGGCCCAACGACCTGGTGGTCGGCGGGTGCCAAGCTCGGCGGCGTGCTGATCGACGGGATCAGCGGCCCCTCCGGGGGAGGCGCCGCGGCGGCGGTGATCGGCTTCGGGATCAACCACGCCCCGGTCGACGGGGTGCCGCCCGCCGCCGGCGGATCGCTCGGGGCCACCTCGTTGACCGCCGAGAGCCCGGCGCCCCCGACGTTGGGCGACCTGGTCTGGGAGCTGGTGGAGGCGGTCGCCGGGGAGCTCGCCGCCGCGGCCGACGACCTGGTCGACCGCTACCGCGCCCTGTCGGTGCACCGGGTGGGGGACCGGGTGCGCTGCCGCACCGCCGCGGAGACCCTCGAGGGGGTGTTCCGGGGCTTCGACGAGCGGGGCTTCCTGCGCCTCGAGCTGACCGCCGCCGCGGCGAGCGCGGCGGCGGGGGAGGAGGTGCGGGTGAGCGCCGGGGAGGTGATGCCGTGAGCCGCAGACGGGGGACGGGGACGCCGGGCGAGCCGGCGGCGGGGAGGTCGGCGGCCGGCTCCGGCCCCGACGACGGGCTGCTGGTCCTGGTCGACGTCGGCAACACCAACACCGTGTTCGGGATGTTCCGCGGCGACGAGATGATCGGCAGCTTCCGCCTGTCCACCGACGCCGAGCGGACGGCGGACGAGTACGGCGCCCAGATCGTGCCGCTCTTCGCGCGCGCCGGGGTCGACCCCGCCGACGCCGAGGCCGTGGTCGTGTCGTCGGTGGTGCCGCCGCTGCGGCCCACCCTGGAGCGGCTGGCGCAGAACTTCTTCCACCGCGAGCCGCTGTTCATCGAGCCCGGCGTGCGCACCGGCCTGCCGATCCGCTACGACAACCCGGCCGAGGTGGGCGCCGACCGGATCGTCAACTCGCTGGCGGCGCGCGAGCTCTACGGCGCGCCGGTGATCGTCGTCGACTTCGGCACCGCCACCACCTTCGACGTCGTCAACGCCGCCGGCGAGTACGCCGGCGGCATCATCGCGCCCGGCATCCTGGTCTCGGCGGAGGCGCTGTTCGCCCGCGCCTCCCGCCTGCGCCGCGTGGACGTGAAGAAACCGGCGCAACTGATCGGGCGCGACACCTCGTCGGCGATGCAGTCGGGCTTCTACTACGGCTACATCGGGCTGGTGGACGGCATCCTCGAGCGCCTCCTCGCCGAGATCCCCGACGCCACCAACGTGGTCGCCACCGGCGGGCAGGCGCAGCTCATCGCCACCGGTTCGCGCTACATCCGCGAGGTCCACGACGGGATCACCCTGATCGGGCTCAAGCTGATCCATGAGCGCAACCGGACCTGAGGGCCCGGCCGCCCTCGACTCGGGAGAGGCCCACCGCTACTTCCGCGCCCTGGAGGACTTCTTCATCGACCTGCGGGGAGCGCCGCTGCAGCTCTCGCCGAGCGACTGGCAGGTGTCGAAGCGCTGGTTCGAGCGCGGCATCCCGCTGGCGCACGTCCGCCAGGTGATCGAGCAGGTCTTCGCGCGCCGGCGCGAGCGCGGCGCCACGGGCATCTTCACCCTGCGCTACTGCCGCCGGGCGGTGGAGTCGTCGTGGGCGCAGGTCGAGGAGCTGCGCGCCACGGGCGAGCGCGCCACCGCCCCCGGCCTGGACGTGCCGGCGCGCCTGGCGGCGCTGGCGGCGGCCCTGCCGCCCGGCCTGCCGGGGCGCGCCGGGCTGGCCCGCCGCATCCGGGCGCTCGCCGGCGACACCGAGCACGTCGAGGAGGCGCTGGCCGGCCTCGACCGCGAGGTCCTGGCGCGGGCGGTCGAGGGCCTGTCGGCAGCCGAACGGCAGGCGGTCGAGGCGGAGGTCGAGGAGACGGTGGCGGGGCTGTTCGGCCGCGTCTTCGCGGGCGACGTCGACCGTGCCCGCGACCGTCTGCGGCGCCAGGCGGTGCGCCGGCGGCTGGAGCTGCCGGTGCTGTCGCTGTTCTCGCCGGAGGCCGAGCCCGCCACCGGCTGAGCGTGCCGCGGGCGACCGCCGGCGCCCCGATTCCGTCTTCCGGGGCATGGACCTGCGGCGGGCTCCCGCCCTGGCGCCGGCGGCCGCCCTGGTGGCGGGAGCGGCGGCCGGGCTCCATCTCGGACACGTCCCGGTGCTGCTCGGACGCGGCGCTGGCCGCGGCGGCCGTCGCCTGGCGCGGGCGCGCCGGCCTGGCGCTGGGGGCGCTCGCGGCCGGGCTGACCGCCGGGGCGCTGGCGGCGCGCGGCGCCCTCCCCGCCGACCTCGACGCCGGCCGGCCGGTGGCCGCCGTGGGGCGGGTGGCGGACCATCCCCGGGTCGCCGGCGGCGAGCGGCGCACCCTCCTCGCCCTCTCCCGCTTGCGCCAGGGGCGGCGGGTGGTGCGCGTGCGGACGACGGTGCGGCTGACGATGCCGGACCACGGGCCGCCGCTGCGCTTCGGGGAGCGCCTGCGCGTGCGCGGGGCCCTGCGGCGCTCCGCCGGGTTCGCCAACGCCATCCCCGTGGCCCCCGGGCCGTGGCGGCTGCGGGTGAAGAGCCCGCGGCTGGTCGAGCACCTGGCGCCGCCCGGTCCCGTCGCCGGCCTCTCCGCACGGCTGCGCCGGCGGGTGGAGGCGGCGTGGCGCGCCGTCCCGGCGGGGGGCGGGCAGGGAGCGGCCCTGGCACGGGCCCTGGTGGCCGGCGACGCCGGGGAGGTCCCCGCCCGCTGGCGTCGCGGCCTGCGGCGCAGCGGCCTGGCGCACCTGCTGGCGGTGTCGGGGCTGCACGTGGCGCTGGTCGCGGCGGTCGCGCTGTGGATCACGGTCGGCGTGCCCGCGCCGCTGCGCACGGCGGCGGCGCTCGGGGCGGTCGCCGCCTACCTGCTGCTGGCCGGGCCACGGCCGTCGCTGCTCCGCGCCGCGGCGATGGCGGGGGTGGGCGGGGCGGCGCTGCTCGCCCGCCGGCCGCCGGGGGGCGCGAACGCGCTCGCCGTGGTGGCGGCGGGGCTGGTCCTGGAGCGACCGGAGCTGGTCGACGACCTGGGCTTCCGTCTCACCGTGGCGGCGACCGCCGGGATCCTCCTGGTCGGCTCCGGGCTCGCCACCGGCGGGCGGCGGGCGGTGCGCGGCGACGGGCGGTCCGGGGCCCGCCGGTGGGTGGCGCAGGGCGTGGCGCGGCCGGTGGCGATCACCCTGGGCGCCCAGCTCGGCGCGGCCCCCTTCGCCCTGCCGGCCTTCCACCTGGTCGCCTGGACCGCCCCGCTCACCAACCTGGCGGCCGTGCCGTGGACGGCGGTGGCGCTCGGGTCCGGCCTCGCCTGGACCGCGCTGGCGCTGGCCAGCCCGACGGCGGCGGCCGCGGCGCGGCCCGCCCTCGACGCCGTGGCGCGACCGTTCGGCTGGCCGGCGCTCGGCCCGCCGGGGTGGTGGGGCGCCTGGGCGGTGGCCGCGCCGCCGGCCGTCTGCTGGCTCCTGGTGGCGTCGCTGGCCCGCGCCCTCGCCCGGCCGCGGCGGTGCCTCCCCTGGCTGGCGGCGGCGGCGCTGTTGTTGCCGGCGCTGCGCTGGGGCGGGGGCGGGCCGCGCGACCACCCCGGCGCCGAGCTGGCGGTCCTCGACGTCGGGCAGGGCGATGCGCTGCTCCTGCGCGACGGCGCCCGCGCGGTGCTGGTGGACGGCGGCGGCTGGTGGCACGGCGACCTCGGGGGGCGCGTGCTCCTGCCGGCGCTGCTCGGAGAGGGGGTGGCGCGGCTCGACGCGGCGGTCCTGACCCACCCCGACCGCGACCACTGCGGCGGGCTGGTGGACATCGCCTCCTACCTGCCGATCGGGGAGGTGTGGCTGGCCCGCGGCGTGGAGCGCTCCGGCTGCGGCGCCGAGCTGGTGCGGGCGGTCCTGGGCGACGTCCCCGACCGCACCCGCCTGCGGCGCCTGACGGCGGGCGACCGGCTGCGCGTCGGACGGTGGCGACTGCGGGTGCTGAACCCGCCGGCCGGCCTGCCGCCCGGAGCCAACGACGCGTCGCTGGTGCTGCGGGCGTCGGCCGGGGGCCGGCGGGTGCTGCTGACCGGCGACGTCGGTGCCGGGGCCGAGCTCCGGCTGGTGGCGGAGTGGGGCGCCGGGCTCCGGTCCGACGTGCTGAAGGTCGCGCACCACGGCAGCCGTCACTCCTCGCACCCCGCCCTGCTGGCGGCGGTGCGGCCGCGCCTGGCCCTGGTCTCGGCGGGTCCCGGCAACCCGTACGGCCACCCGGCGCCGGAGGTGCTGGCCCGCTTCCGCGCCCGGGGCGTGCCGCTGCTGCGCACCGACCGCGACGGCAGGATCCGCCTCGCCTGGCGGCGCGGCGCGGGGGGCGTCCCGCCACCCTCCGGCTCGCCGTGGCGGGCCGCGGGTCGGCCGCCGCCCGCTGAGCGGCGGGGCGCGTGGTACGTTCGCGGGTCCACCGGTCGCGTGGAACCGGGGCACCAGGAACGGAAGGATCGGGAGGTCGGGATGAAGAGCTGGACGCCGATCGTCGTCGTCGCCGTCGCCCTCGGCGGCGCCCTGGGGTGTGGGGCGTCGCGGGCGCAGGATGAGGAGGGTGCGGCCAAGGCGGAGAGCGCCGTCGGGACGAAGGTACGCGACGAGGTCGCGGCGGCGAAGCGGGACTCCGGGACCCGGGAGGGCCCGGTGGCGGGCGCCCCGGACGTCGGCCGCGAGTACCAGGCGAGCGTCAACCGCGGCTGGCAGAAGGCGTCGGCGGGGGAGAATCCCGCCTTCGCCTGCGCCGGGCTGAAGGGCCGGTTGATCGGTACCGGGAAGGGCGCCGACCCGGCCGCCCGCCGCGCCCTCTACGCCTGCAACGTCCTGCTGCCGGTGCGCTACTTCGAGACCCGCCTCGACCAGGTCGACGCCGGGGACCGCACCTGCCAGCAGGTGATGACCGACCTGTTGACGCAGCTCCCGGCGATGACGATGTCGATGGACTCGCTGCGGACGGTGGCGGGGACGGACGCGGCGGACGCCGAGGCGGCCGCCGGCGAAGCGGTCGACGCCGCCGTCGAGGAGGCGCTGAGCGACCCGCAGGCCGCCATCAAGAGCCGGCTGGCGCCGCGGGTCCGGCAGACCTGCCCCGACCTGGCGCCGATGATGGTGGCCCGCTGAGCCCCGGGGGCCCGGGCCCGTCCCCGGCCTAGAATCGCTCCATGCCCCCCGTCGTCGCCATCGTGGGTCCCACCGCGAGCGGCAAGAGCGACCTGGCCCTGCGCCTGGCTGCGGCGGTCGGCGGGGAGATCGTCAACGCCGACGCCCTGCAGGTGTACCGCGGCCTCGACATCGGCACCGCCAAGCCGACCGAGGAGGAGCGACGGCGCGTCCCGCACCACCTGATCGACGTCGTCGACCCTGGCGAGCGGTTCTCGGCCGGCGAGTTCGCGCGCCGCGCCCGCGCCGCCATCGCCGCGATCCGCGCGCGCCGGCGGGTGCCGCTGGTGGTGGGGGGGAGCGGCTTCTACCTGCGGGCGCTGTTCTCCGGCCTCAGCCCGATGCCGCCGGCCGACGCGGCGCTGCGCCGCGAGCTGTCGCGACGGGCGGCCGACGAGGGGCCGGAGGCGCTCCACCGCGAGCTGGCGGCGGTCGACCCCCGACGCGCCGCGCAGCTCGCGCCGGCCGACGTGCAGCGGGTCGTCCGGGCCCTCGAGGTGGCCCGTCTCACCGGCCGTCCGCTGTCGGAGCTGGTGGCGGAACGACCCCCCGGCGCGACGCCCCTTGCGGCGCGCTGGCTCGGATTGACGCTGCCGAGAGCCATCTTGTACGATCAGATCGCGGCACGAGTCACCCGGATGGTGGAACGGGGATGGGTGGAGGAGGTCGCGAGCCTCCTCTCTGCCGGCGTGGATGCTGGGGCGCCCGCCTTCCAGGCCATCGGGTACCGGCAGATGGTGCGCCACGTCCGGGGAGAGTGGGATCTGGAGCGGACCGTCGGCGAGATCGAGCGAGCGACGCGACGGTTCGCGAAACGGCAGCTCACCTGGTTCCGGAGCGAGCCGCAGGTGCGGTGGTGGGATCCGCGCCAGCTCTCCGATGGGATCTCTGAAGTCCTCGCATGGATGCAGTGCAGCGAGTAACAGGAGGGCACGATGGCCAAGCACAACATCAACATCCAGGACGGTTTCCTCTTCCAGAACCTCAAGGAAGGCCATCCGATGTTCGTCGAGCTGGTCACCGGTCGCAACCTCACCGGGCGCCTGAAGCGCTTCGATCGCTTCGCCGTGGTCCTCGAGGCCGATGACCAGGAGATCCTCGTCTACAAGCATGCCATCGCCACGATCGCGGCCATGGGCGGCCAGCCGCCGGAGTAGTCGGCTGCCGCTGCTCGCCGGGCGGGAGCGGTCGCGTCTCCTCGCCGTCCTCGCCCTCCTCCCGTGGGTCACCGCCTGCGCCTCCGGCGGTGCCGCGGGCCCCGCCGCGCCGCCGCCGGCACCGACGGTGGCGCGTGCCGAGATCCCCTACCTGGTCTCGCCCCTGGAGGGGTGGGACGAAGGCCTCGACCCGGCGCTCGCCGAGCGACTGGAGCAGGCCTCCGCCGCGCTGCGCCAGGGCCGCCTCGCCACCGCCCAGACCGCGGCCGGCGAGATCGCCGTCGCGGCGCCGGGCCTGGCGCCGGCGCAGGTCCTCGCGGCGCAGGTCGACCTCGCCGCCGGCCGCCCGCGGGAGGCCCGCGAACGCCTCGAGCCGGTGGTCGCCGATCACCCCGCGTACACCGCGGCGCAGCTCGCCCTCGGCCGGGCGGCCGAGCGCGGCGACGACCCGGTGGCCGCCTTCGCCGCCTTCCAGGCCGTCGCCTCCGTCCAGCCGCTGGCGGCCGAGCGGGTGGAGGAGCTGCGGCCGCGGGTGCTGGAGATCCTCGGCCGACGGGTGGCGTCGGCGGCGGCGGCCGGCGACGAGGAGGCGGCCCGGCAGGCTCTCGAACGGCTCCAGGCGTGGGCTCCCGACGCCCCCGAGACGGCGCGCGCCGCCTGGCAGGTGGCGACGGCCCGGGGCGACCGCGAGGGCGAGCTCGCCGCGCTGCGCCGGCTGACCGCTGCCGGCGGCAGCGACGAGCGCGCCCTGGTGCGGCGGCGCGCCGACCTCGAGCTGGCGGTCGGCGACGCCCGCGCCGGCCTCGAGATCTACCAGCAGCTCGCCTCCCGGTTCCCGGACGACCCCCAGATCGCGGAAGGGCTGGCGTCGGCGAAGTTCCGCTGGCGGATCGACCAGCTCCCGCCGCAGGTCGGCGCCGCGGCGGCCGCCGGGGAGCTGACCCGGGGCGACTTCGCCCTGCTGCTCTACTGGCTGCTGCCGGAGGTGCGGTACGGCCACGGCGGCGGCGCCCGCATCGCCAGCGACATCCTCGAGGACCCGCGGCGCGAGGAGATCGCGCGGGTGCTCAACCTCGGCTTCATGGACGTCGACCGGACGTTGCACCAGTTCTACCCGGACCGGCCGATGAGCCGCGACCGCGCCCTGCTCAGCCTGTTGCGGCTGCTCGCGGCCACGGCCCCCGTGCGCTGCGTGGCCGACCTGCCGCCGGACCCGCTGCGGCCGCAGATCTGCTCGTTCGCGGTGGGCTGCTCGCTGCTCGGCGCCGCGCAGCCGTGCCCCGCGGCGGTGGGCCTCTCCGGGACCGAGGCGGTGGAGATGATCCGCCGCACCTCGACGCTGCTCGGGGAGACCTGACCGCGTGGCCTTCAGCGTCCCCAACCTGCTGTCGCTGTTGCGGATGGGGCTGATCCCCCTGTTCGTGATCGAGATGACCCGGGGGGACGCGCTCAACGCCCTGGTGGTCTTCGTG
The DNA here is from genome assembly GCA_963843275.1 of uncultured Acidobacteriota bacterium. Taxonomy (GTDB): domain Bacteria; phylum Acidobacteriota; class Thermoanaerobaculia; order Multivoradales; family JBCCEF01; genus CAWJJM01. The sequence goes on from CAWJJM010000012.1 coordinate 772,149, forward strand.
ATCGCCGGAGCGACCGACGGGCTGGACGGCTTCATCGCCCGCTTCTTCGACCAGCAGACGGTGCTGGGCACCTACCTCGATCCGGCCGCCGACAAGCTGCTGCTCACCACCGCCTACGTGACGCTGACGATCGGCAGCGTCAACCCGACGATGACCATCCCGCTCTGGGTGACCATCCTGGTGATCGCCCGCGACGTGCTGATCGTGGTGACCTTCGTCTCGCTCTACCTGGCGATGGGGATCAAGACCATCCGGCCGGCGCCGGTGAGCAAGGCCACCACGGCGCTGCAGATCGCGGCGGTGGTGCTGGTGCTGCTGTTCATGGTCTGGCCCGAGGTGCCGATGCTCGAGCAGACGACGCTCGCCGCCATCTACGGCGTCGCCGTCCTCACCGTCGCGTCGGGGCTGAACTACATCTACCTGGCCAACAAGACGGTCGCCCAGCAGCGCGACGAGGGCTGAGCCGGCGCTCCCGGAGGGGCCGCTGCGGGCCCGGCCGGAGGGCTCCGCGGCGGCCGTGCCGCGCCTCCCCGCGGCGCCCCGACTCCTGCTACGATCCGGCCAGCCGTGTCCCAGTTCGTCCACCTCCACCTGCACAGCCAGTACAGCCTGCTCGACGGCGCCAACCGCCTCGACGACGTCATCGGCGCCGCCGTGGAGCTCGGCATGCCGGCGCTGGCGCTCACCGACCACGGCAACCTGTTCGGGGCGATCGAGTTCTACAACCGCGCCCGCGCCGCCGGCATCAAGCCGGTGATCGGGATCGAGGCCTACGTCACCTCGGGCGACATGCGCGACCGCACCGCCGGCAACCGCGGCGGCGGCGCCAACCACCTGGTGCTGCTGGCCCGCAACGAGGCGGGCTACCACAACCTGATCAAGCTGTCGTCGCGGGCCTACCTCGAGGGCTTCTACTACAAGCCGCGCATGGACAAGCGGTTGCTGCGGGCCCACAGCGAGGGGCTGGTGGCGCTTTCGGCCTGCCTGAAGGGCGAGATCAACGAGCAGATCACCGCCGGGCACGAGCGCGAGGCGGAGGCGCTGGCGCTCGACTACCGCGAGATCTTCGGCGACGGCAACTTCTACCTCGAGCTGCAGGACCACGGCATCCCCGAGCAGCGCGCCGCCAACGAGGTGCTGCGGCGCATCTCGCGGCGCACCGGCATCCCGCTGGTGGCGAGCAACGACTGCCACTACCTGCGCGACAGCGACGCCGTGGCCCACGACGTCCTGCTGTGCATCGGGACGCAGCGCAACGTCTCCGACCCCGACCGGCTGCGCTACGCCTCCGACCAGTTCTACCTGAAGACCGCCGACGAGATGTACTCCCTGTTCCCCGAGGACGCGGCGGCGATCGAGAACACCCTGGCGATCGCCGAGCGCTGCGAGCTGGAGATCCCCAGCGGCACCTTCCACCTGCCGGAGTTCCCGGTGCCGGACGGCGAGACGCCGGACTCGTACTTCTCCCGGGTGGCGCGCGACGGCCTGGACCGCCGGCTGGAGGAGATGCGGCGCCGCGGCGCGCCCACCCTCGAGCGGCTCGGCGCCGAGGTCTACCGCGAGCGGCTCGAGCACGAGATCGGGATCATCGGGCAGATGGGGTTCGCCGGCTACTTCCTGGTGGTCTGGGACTTCATCCGCTACGCGCGGGAGCGTGACATCCCGGTGGGGCCGGGGCGCGGCTCGGCGGCCGGGTCGCTGGTCTCCTACTCGCTCGGCATCACCGACATCGACCCGCTGCGCTACGGGCTGCTCTTCGAGCGCTTCCTCAACCCCGAGCGGATCAGCATGCCGGACATCGACATCGACTTCTGCATGCGCCGCCGCGGCGAGGTCATCCACTACGTCAACGAGAAGTACGGCCGCGACAAGGTCGCCCAGATCATCACCTTCGGGACCCTGGCGGCGAAGGCCGTCATCCGCGACGTGGGCCGGGTGATGGGCCTGCCGTACGGCAAGGTCGACCGCATCGCCAAGCTGGTCCCCGACATGACGAAGTCGCTGGCCGCCGCCGTCGAGGAGGTGCCCAAGCTGCGCGAGGAGGCCGAGCGCGACCCCGAGGTGGCGAAGATCATCGAGGTGGGCAGCCGGCTCGAGGGGCTGACCCGCCACGCCTCGGTGCACGCCGCCGGGGTGGTGATCGCCCCGCGGCCGATCGAGGAGCTCGTCCCGCTCTACAAGACGTCCAAGGACGAGATCACCACCCAGTGGGACAAGGACGTCGTCGAGAGCCTCGGGCTGTTGAAGATGGACTTCCTCGGGCTGCGCACCCTCACCGTGCTCGACGACGCGGTGCGCATGGTGCGGCAGCAGGGCCGCGAGCTCGACCTCGACGCCGTGCCGCTCGACGACGCCGAGGTCTACGAGCTCTTCTGCGAGGGGCGCACCAACGGCATCTTCCAGTTCGAGTCGCGCGGCATGAAGGACCTGCTGCGGCGCGCCAAGCCGTCGAAGTTCGAGGACCTCGCGGCCTTCAACGCCCTCTACCGCCCCGGCGCGCTGACCTCGGGGATGGTGGAGCAGTACATCCAGCGCAAGCTCGGCAAGACCCGGGTCACCTACCTGCTTCCCGAGACCGGCCGATCCTCGAGGAGACCTACGGCATCATCGTCTACCAGGAGCAGGTGATGCAGATCGCGGTCGAGGTCGCCGGCTTCTCGATGGGCGAGGCCGACGTCCTGCGCAAGGCGATGGGCAAGAAGAACCTCGACCAGATGGTCGAGCAGAAGGAGAAGTTCGTCGCCGGCGCCGAGGCGCGCGGCGTGGCGGGCCGCAAGGCGGCCGAGCTCTGGGACGCCATCGAGCCCTTCGCCGGCTACGGCTTCAACAAGAGCCACAGCGTCGCCTACGCCATGTTGGCCTACAAGACCGCCTACCTCAAGGCCCACCACCCGGTGGCCTTCATGGCCGCCATGCTCAACTCCGAGCTCTCCTCGTCCGACTCGATCGCCAAGTACATGCGCGAGTGCGCCGCCATGGGGATCGAGGTCCTGCCGCCGGACATCAACGAGAGCGACTGGTGGTTCACCCTGGAAGGCGACGCCATCCGCTACGGCCTCGGCGGCCGTCAAGGGGGTCGGCGAGGGGGCGGTGGAGGAGATGCTGGCGGTGCGCCGTCGCGTCGGGCGCTTCCGCAGCCTCACGCACTTCGCCAGCGAGCTCGACGGCCGCCAGGTCAACCACAAGGTGTTCGAGATGCTGATCAAGGCCGGCTGCTTCGACGCCATGGGCCACGGCCGGCGGCCGCTCTACGAGTCGCTCGACGCGATCCTCGCCTACGCGCAGCAGCGCCGCCACGAGCGCGAGGTGGGACAGGAGACGCTGTTCGCCGCCGGGACGGCGCTCGAGCCGGGTCCCGATCCCGAAGGCCCGGAGTGGGCCGAGGGCGACCGCCTGTCGTTCGAGAAGGAGGCGCTGGGCTTCTATCTCACCGGCAACCCGCTGTCGGAGCACGAGGAGCAGCTCGCCCGCCTGGCCAGCCACACGGTGGCCGAGCTCGCCGAGGGGGTCGCGGAGGCCGTCACCCTGGGCGGGCTGGTCACCCGGGTGCGCCCCACCAAGATCAAGAGCGGCAAGAACGCCGGCCGCCTGATGGGGCGCTTCGTGCTCGAGGACCTCACCGGCAGCGTGCCCGCCATCCTCTTCGCCGACCCGTACCAGCAGTACGGCCACCTGCTCGAGGACGAGGCGGTCGTGGTGCTGAAGGGGATGCCGCAGGAGCGCGGCAGCGAGCTCGAGGTGACGGTCGACGAGATCGTCCCGCTGAAGAAGGCGGTGCGCCGGCTGCTGCGCTCGGTCGACGTCGAGGTCGACGCCGGGCTCGGCACCCGCGAGCTGCTCGAGCTGCGCGACCTGCTGATCGAGCACGCCGGCGAGACGCCGCTGCGCCTGCAGATCCGCCTGCCCGGCCGCCGGGTGCGGGTGGCGCCGCGGGAGAGCTTCAAGGTGCGCTTCGACCCCGAGCTGGTCGAGTCGGTCGAGGGGCTCCTCGGCGAGAACGCCGTCACCGAGCGCTACGCCTAGGCGCCGCGCGGGGCGACCCGCCGCGGCGCGGCGACCGCCGCCGTCCCGCCCCTACCCGGCGGTCAGCTCCGACGCCACCCGCGGAGTGGTCAGCAGCTCGGTGAAGACCTCCCAGCGGCGCTCCGGGTCCTCGGCGGTGCCGCCGCGGGACTCCACCCAGCGCCGCACGAGATCCTGCCCCAGGGTGTAGTTGATGACGTAGGCGCGGTAGGTGTCGAAGAAGCGCACCCGCTGGGCGGCGCGCTCGCGGGTCATCAGGGCGTAGCGCTCGAGCCAGCCGATCGCCGCATCCCGGTCGATGTCGCCCTCGAGGTAACGGCGCGCCGCCTCGTTGCCGGCGTCGTCGAGCCCGGCGCGCAGCTCCTGGACGCGGGCGTACTCCGCGGCCCGGTCCGGGTCGAGCCCGGCGAGCGGGAACAGCGTCGTGCGCTCGAAGGCGAGCCGCTCGTCGCCGGGGAAGGCGACGTGGATCCCGAAGTTGGCGGTCCCCTCGGCGATCAGCGACTGCGGTGAGTAGAGCGGGTAGACGGTCAGCTCCACCCAGCCGCGCCCCTCCACCAGCCGGCTCTCGAGCAGGGCGTTGTAGACGTGGTGGCCGGGGTAGCCCTCGTGGCAGGCCAGGTCGATCGCCCGGTCGATGTGGACCGGCAGCTCGGTGTTGACCTGGATCAGGCTCTGGTGGTGGCCCTGGTACCAGTTGTAGGCGCTCCACGGCCGGTCGGTGACGAACTCCACCCGGAAGCCCTCGTCCGCCGGCAGCTCGACGTGGCGGCGGGTGCGCTCCCGGCAGGCGGCGATGGCGGCGTCGAACACCGCGCCGAGGCGGTCGGGGGGGACGACGAAGTCGCGCTGCCAGGCGGCGAGGCGCTCGGCGAGCGGTCCCGCGCCGGGCACGAGCCGGTCGATCTCGGCGAGCGTGGCGGTGAAGTCCGTTGCGTCGTGGTGGGGCGCGACGGCGTCGTAGAGCGCCCGGGACTCCTCGTCGAAGCTCATCCGGGCGCCGCCGAGCAGGGCGGTGCGCGCCGCGACCGCGGCGAGCTGCTTGGCGAGGAACGTCCGCCGCAGCCGCCACAGCTCGGCGTCGTCGCCGGCCGGCAGCGGCAGGGCGGCCGCCCGCAGGGACAGCTCGCCGGCGACGCGGCCGATCTCGGCCACCGGCCGCGGCGTTGCCTCGGCCTCGGCCCGCCACTCGTCCGGGCCGTAGTAGGCGTCGACGTACCCGTCGTCGTGCGTCCCCAGCTCGAGGACCAGGTGGACGTAGTCGCGGGCGATCGCATCCATGGCGGCGACGCTATCAGCGCCTGCCGCCACCTCCGGGGTGGCGGCGGGAGGCGGCGCGCAGGCGGCGAGCGCGACGAGGGAGACGGCGGCGAGCCGGCCGTGGCGGATCACGGCCGGCCCTCGCCGCCCGCGCCCGGCGCCGGGGGCAGGCGGGGCTCGAAGTCCGGGTAGGCCGGCGGCTCGTAGGTGGGCGGGGGATTCTCGTCGAGCTGGCGCAGCAGCACCTCGACGGCCTTCTCGAGCTGCGGGTCGTGACCCTGGCGGACCAGCGCCGGGTCCTGCCGCACCTCGATGTCCGGCGCGATGCCGTGGTTCTCGACCTCCCACTCGCCCTCGAGGCCGTAGATCGCCCAGCGCGGCGCGGTGACCCGGCCGCCGTCGATCAGCTCCGGGTAGCCGCCGATGCCGACCAGCCCGCCCCAGGTGCGCACGCCGATCAGCGGGCCGATCTCCTCGCGCTGGAAGAGCCAGGGCATGGCGTCGCCGCCGGAGCCGGCGAACTGGTTGATGATCATCGCCTTCGGGCCCGGGATGAGCTGCGTCGGCTCGGCGTAGTCCTCGCCCTCGCGGCTGCGCACGAACATCCGCGTCCGGCGCTGCAGCAGGTCGATCACGTAGTCGGCGATCTGCCCGCCGTGGTTGTAGCGCTCGTCGATCACCGCCCCCTGGCGCCCGACCTGGGCGAAGTAGTAGCGGTTGAAGTTGGTGAAGCCGCCGGCGGCGGTGTCCGGCAGGTGGACGTAGGCGAGCCGGCCGCCGCTGAGCTCGTCGACCTTGCGGCGGTTCGACTCGATCCAGGCGAGGTGCCGCAGGCCGAACTCGTCGGCGACCGGCACCACGGTGACGTCGCGCGCGCCGCTGCCGTCCGGATGCGGCCCGACGCGGAGCACCGTCTGGCGCCCCGCGGTCTCCTGGAAGAAGCGGTACAGGTTGTCGGCGGCGGTCACCTCGTGGCCGTCGACCGCCAGCAGGTACTCGCCCGCCGCGACGTCGACGCCGGGCTGGGTCAGCGGCGCCTGCAGGTCCGGGTTCCAGTTCTCCCCGTCGTAGATGCGGGCGAAGCGGTAGCGGTCGTGGTCGATCGAGTAGTCCGCTCCCAGCAGGCCGACGGCCACCCGGTCGACGTCGGGCAGGTCGCCCCCGGAGACGAACATGTGGCCGACCGACAGGTACGAGAGCATGCGCCGGAACAGGAAGTTCAGGTCGTCACGCCCGGCCAGGCCGTCGAGCCAGGGGGCGAAGCGCCGCTCGGCCGCCGCCAGGTCGAGGCCGTGGAAGCCCGGGTCGTAGAAGAAGTCGCGCTCGATGCGCCACACCTCGTGGTACATCTGCGCGCCACTCGGCGGCCGGGTCGACCCGCACCTCCATGGCGGCGGTGGCGAGCGGCGCGGCGGGTCCGTCGCCGCCGCCGGGCGGGGCGTCGGAGCCGACGATCCACCAGCTCCCCTGCTTGCCGTAGAGGAGCTTCTTGCCGTCGGCCGAGAGGGCGAAGCCCGTCGCCCCCTCCACCAGGGTCGTGGTCTTGCGCTTCTCCAGGGTGAAGCGCCGGACGGCGACGCCCGGTCCCGGGCCGTCCTCCGTCGGCAGCGTCACCAGCGGCGCCTCGAGCAGGTAGAGCTCGCCCTCGCCGCCCGCGGCGAGACCCTGGTAGTTGGCCGCCTCGATGGGCAGCGCCAGGGTGCGCTGGAGGATGCCGTCGAAGTCGATGCGGACCGGCTCCGGCGCCTTCTCGCCCGCGTCCTTCGCCTCGTCGGCCGCCTTCTTCCCGGCGCCGCGGGCCTCGGCCTTCGTGTCCTCCTTCGCGGCTCCGGCGTCCCCGGCCGGGGTCTCGTCGTCGGCCTTCTCCTCGTCGCTCTCCGGCGGGATCGGCGAGGGGAGGTCGCGGCGCAGCACCGCCACGTAGACGCTGCGGCTCTCCGGGTGCGCGTCGCTCGTCATGTCGAGCCAGCCGGTCGACAGGCCGCGGTCGGTCGAGGCGGTGAAGTAGAGGTACTTGCCGCTGCGGTCGAACGCCGGGTAGAGGCAGTCGCTCATCCCGTCGGTCACCCGGGTCGTCGTGCCGTCGGCGAGCGAGTGGACGAAGACGGCGCGCAGGTGGTTGGGGAGCTGCTTGGTGTAGGCGAGCCAGCGGCTGTCGGGCGACCACACGGGGTCGAACTCGTGCAGCGGTGTGTCGTAGCGGTCCGTGTCGACCTTGACCGGCCCGCCGTGCCCGAGGTCCACCACCCACAGGTTCAGGCGCTTGTCGCGGAAGGCGATCTTCTCGCTGTCGGGGGACCAGGTCGGCGAGTAGAAGAACGACGGCGGGTCGCCGAGGGCGACGCGGCGGACCTCGCCGAGGCCGTCCTGGGCGACCACGTGCAGGGCGTACTCGCCCGAGGCGTCGGAGAAGAAGGCGATGCGGGTGCCGTCCGGCGACCACGCCGGGTCGCGCTCGGCGACGCCGGGCGAGCGGGTGAGGTTGCGCACGTCTCCCTTCTCGGCCGGCACGGTGAGGATCTCGCCGTGGGCCTCGAAGACGGCCCGCGCCCCGCTCGGCGAGATCGCCGCGTGGACGATCTGTTCGCCCACCTTCTCGAAGTGGGGGCGCAGGGCCGGCAGGTCGCCGGCGATCTCGACCGCCACCGGGCGCTCGGTGCCGCTGGCGAGGTCGAACAGGTGCAGGGCCCCCATCTGCGAGTAGACGATGGCGCCCGGCCCGGCCGCCGCCGCGTCGACGTCGAAGCCGTCGTTGGCCAGCACCTGGCGCACCTGCCCCGAGCCGGTGTCATAGGCGAACAGGGTGCGCGGCCCGTTGCGGTCGGAGAGGAAGTAGACGGTGTCGCCGACCCACATCGGGTTGCGGTCGTTGGAGTTGTCGCGCGGCACCTCGACCACGCTCGAGTCGCTCAGCCGGGCGATCCAGATGGGCGTCGTCTGGCCGCCCCGGTAGTTGCGCCAGTCGGGCTCCCACTGGAACACCGGGCTGTAGGCGAGGTGCGAGCCGTCCGGCGAGTAGGAGCCGTCCTCCGCCATCGACAGGGGGATCTCCTCGGGCGGCCCGCCGTCGAGGCCGAGCGTGTAGAGGCGGTGGGAGTCGGTGGCCCGGGCGCGCGAGGAGACCATCAGGATGCGCCCGCCGCCCGGCGTCCAGCCGACGGCCACGTCGTCCTCCGGGTGCCAGGTCAGCCGCTGCGGCACGCCGCCGGCCGCCGCGATCACGTAGACGTCGAGGTTGCCGTCGTAGTCGGCGCTGTAGGCGATCCGGCTGCCGTCGGGGAGAAGACCGGCCGGGTCGCGCGGTGGCTGCCGCTGACCACCCGGTGCGCCGTACCGCCGTCGCGCGGCACGACCCAGATGTCGCCGCCGTAGGCGAAGGCGATCCGGTCCGCGGAGAGCGACGGGGTCCGCAGCAGCAGCGGTGGCCCGGCGTGGGACGGCGCCGGGACGGCGAGCGCGGCGAGCACGGCGAGGCAGGGGACGACGAGCGACGGGCGATGCATGCGACCCTCCTTCGGTTCGATGGCACGGTACGGGATCGGGCGGGGCGACGCCGCGAAGCGGCCGGGGCCGCGCACGGCCGAAGGCTACAATCAGCCCCCGGATCGCACCAGCCGCCGATGTCGCCCCGCTTCGCGTACCACCCGCACATCCTCTACGCCCTGGAGCGGCACGGGTTGCGGCCCCGCCCGGTCGATCCGCCCCGCGACGTCTACGAGCTCCTCAAGTCGATCTACACCTTCGAGGTGCGCGGCCTGCGCGCCGAGCAGAAGGCCGCCGAACGCCGGCTGGGGCGGCTGCCGATCGAGGAGTTCCGCCGCCGACTGGCCGAGCTGAAGGCGCGCTACCCGGTGCTGCACATCCCCCCGCAGCACTGGGCCCGGCGCCTCTAGGGCCGCCGCCCGGGCGTTGCGCAGGCGGGCCGCCTCGGGCGCGCCCGGGGGAGGCGGTCGATCGGAGATCGCGCACGGTTGGGCTATCCTTTCGGGATGGAGTCCGCCGCGGCGAGCCCGCCGGCGCCGGCGACGGGGTTCGTCCCCGCGCTCCGCCGGCTCAGCGTCAGCACCCTCCGCTGGTGGACCGGCCTCTTCTGCAGCTTCCTCGGCGCCTTCATGGTCGTGGCGCCGCAGGAGTTCGGGGGCGCCACCTACCGCGCCATCGAGCTGCGCCCGCTGTCGTGGGGCATCGCCTTCCTGGTCGCCGGCGCCGCCATGGTCACCGCCGCGGCGCTCCGCCCGCGGCGGCGCTTCTACCTGGTGGCGCATCTGCTCACCGCCGGCGTGCTGTCGCTGCTGGCGGGCGGCTTCGCGGGCGCCGGCTCGTGGGCCGGCGCGGCGGTCTACACCGTGTTCCTGGTCGGCGTCCTGATCGCCGCGCCGGCCGCGCCGCGCTCCCCGCTGCCGCGCCGGGTCCGGCGCGGCGACCTGTTCTCGACCCTGATGGCCGGCGCCGGGGTGGTGGTCGGCGCGCTGCTGCTGCTGGCGCCCGCCAGCGTGCCGTCGGCCGCCTACCTCGGCGACCGCGCCCGCTGGCTGGGGGCGCTGCTCGTGCTGTCGTGCCCGCTGCTCTTCCTGGTGCAGCTCCGCCCCGGCCTGCCGCGGCGGGTGGTATGGACGGCGCACCTGCTGTCGGGGCTCGCCCTGCTGATGGTCATGGTGTTCCTCTCGGTGCCGGTGCGCGCCTCGACCGGGATCGCGCTGTGGGGCAGCGGCGGCGTCACCGTGGCGCTGCTGCCGGCGTTGCGCCGCAGCCTGCAGGACTTCGACCCCGGGTCGCTGAGGACGCGCCTCGCCCTGGCCTTCGCCGCCGCCACCACGCTGTCGCTGCTGGTGACGGTGGCGCTGGTCACCGCCGGCACGGAGCAGCTCACCGCGCAGGAGCTCAGCCACACCGAGCGCGACAAGGCCCTGTCGCTGGCCCGCAACGTCGTCGACTACCTCGAGCTGGTGGTGGCCCGCAACGGCTACCTGGCGGCCGCCGCCGGCCGCGCCCCCTGGGAGCCGCGGCCACAGCTCGCGCTGCTCGCCACGGCCGCCGACGAGCACCCGCGGATCAGCGGTCTCGCCACCTTCGCGGAGGACGGCGAGCCGCTGGCCCGGGTCGGCCGGCGCACCCTGCCGCGGCTCTGGGCGCTGCGCTTCGCCGGCGAGCTGCTCGCCGGCGACGGCGCCGAGGTGGCCTACGACATCCTCGACGACGGCGCCGGCCCGATGATGGTCGTCGCCTCGCCGGTGTACGCGGACGGCGCGCGGGTTGGCCTGCTGCTGACGGGATACGACGGCGTGGCGGTGCTGCGCCGCCTGTCGCGCCAGGCCCTCGGCGTGCGGGTGGTCGACGGCGAGGGCCGGGTGCTGGTGTCCGACGGGCTGTCGGCGGACGACGGGGAGGCGACGACGGACCTCCTGGCCGCCGAGGACGTGCCGGGCGGGCCGTGGCGGGTCGAGGTGGTGCGGACGCTGTCGCCGACGCTGGCGGCGCTGCGGCGGGGCCGGCTGCAGGTGTTCCTGCTGCTCGTCGTGGTGGTGCTGCTGGCGGTCGTCGCGGGGGCCCTCGCGGCGCGGTTGATCACCGGTTCGCTCGAGCGCCTCGCCGCCGCCGCCGACGAGCTGGCGGCGGGCAAGCCGGCCGTGCCCCTGACCGCCACCGGCATCACCGAGGTCGACCGCCTCTCCGCGAACTTCCGCGACATGCGCGACCGCCTCGAGGTGCGCACCCGGGAGAGCGAGCGGCTGGCCGAGGAATCGCGGGAGCGGGCGGAGCGGCTGGCCGAGGCGGACCGCCGCAAGGACGAGTTCCTCGCCATGCTGGGGCACGAGCTGCGCAACCCGCTGGGCGCCATCTCGACCGCCACCTTCCTGCTCGGCGAGCTGCGCTCGGGCGAGCCGCGGACCGAGCGCGCGGTGGGGGTGATCCGGCGCCAGATGGAGCACCTGACCCGGATGGTCGACGACCTGCTCGACGTCTCGCGGATCACCCGGGGCAAGGTGGCAGCTGCAGCGCTCCCGGCTCGATCTCGCCTCGGTCGTGGAGCGCGCCGTGGAGACCGCCGAGCCGATGATCGTCGCCCGCCACCACGAGCTCCGCGTCGAGCTGCCCGCCGAGCCGCTGACCCTGGTGGCCGACGCCACCCGTCTCGAGCAGGTGCTGGGGAACCTGCTGCGCAACGCCGCCAAGTACACCGAGGAGGAGGGCCACCTCGAGATCGCGGCCCGGCCGCCAGGGCGACGAGGCGGTGGTGGTGGTGCGCGACGACGGCATGGGGATCGCTCCCGACCTGCTGCCGCGGGTCTTCGACCTCTTCGCCCAGGGCCGCCAGGGCCTCGACCGCACCGGCGGCGGCCTGGGGATCGGCTTGACCCTGGTACGGCAGCTCGTCGAGCTGCACGGCGGGCGGGCCGAGGCCCGCAGCGGCGGCCCGGGCCACGGCTCGGAGTTCGAGATCCGCCTGCCGCTCGCCGGGGCCGGCGACGAGGTGGCGGCCGGGGAGGGCGTCGGGTCGCACGCCGGGGCCGAGCCCGGGGAGGGGATCGGCCGGGCCGGGTGACCGGTCGGGGACGGCGCGTCCCAGGCGCGGACACGGACGCCGCCCGGGCTCCCGGGGGACCGATCGGCACGCACCTTGCGCTGGTCCGAGGGGACGTCCCGGCCCCGTGATGCTGCGAGCGACCTGCAACCAACTGCGCCACAACCCCGGCCACACGCTGGCCGTGGTGGCGACCGTCGCCGCCGCGCTGGTGGTGGCGATCGCCGCGCTCAGCGTGGTGAGCGCCTTCCTGCTCCGGCCGCTGCCGATCGACGGGCTGGACCGGCTGGCCCGCCTGCGCGAGGCGCGGTACGCCGAGGACGGCTCGATCGCCCGGCAGTACAGCCTCTCGGCGGCGACCCTGCGGCTGTGGCGGGAGCGCAACACCGTCTTCAGCGGCATCGCCGCCGGGACCGCCGACGCCCGCAGCCTCACGGGCGGTGACGGCGTCCCCGAGCGGCTCCCGGGGGCGCGGGTCACCACCGACTTCTTCCAGGTGCTCGGGCTGCGCGCCGAGCGCGGCCGCACCTTCTCGCCCGACGAGCCGGCCGACCGGCGGGAGGTGGTGATCTCCGACGCGCTGTGGCGCCGCCGCTTCGCCGCCGACCCGGAGATCGTGGGGCGGTCGCTGGAGCTCGACGGCGAGCGTTGGCAGGTGATCGGGGTCCTGCCGCGCGGCATCCACCACCCCTACGACGCCGACTACTGGTTGCCCCTGGACCTCGGCGACGAGGCGTTCCGCCCGGGTGGCAACTACCTCTACGCGCCGGCGCGGCTGCGGCCCGGCGTCGACCGGGCCGAGGCGGAACGCGCCATGCGCCGGCTGGCCACCGAGCTCCGCCGCGAGGCCGGCGACCTGACCCGGGCCGAGGGCGCCGTGGTGCGCCCGCTCCGCGACGAGCTGCTGCGCGACCTCGTCCCGGTGGTGGCGTGGATCGGCGGCTCGGCGCTGCTGGTCGTCCTCCTCGGCCTGGTCAACCTCACCAACCTGCTGCTGGCGCGGGCCCTGCGCGACGCCCCGCGCGCCGCCGTCCGCTGGGCGCTCGGCGCCCGGCGCGGCCGCCTGCTCGCCGAGGCGCTGCTGCGCAACGGCTTGCTGGTCGGCGCCGCCGCGGCCCTGGCGATCCCGGCGGCCGCCGTCCTGGTGCCCTCGCTGGCCGGCTTCGTCGGGCTCTCGGCGCTGCGGGAGTTCGACGCCGGTCCGCGGCTCGACGCGACGACGGTGGTCCTCACCCTCGCCGTCGCCGCGCTCCTCGCCGCCCTGCTCGCCGCCGTCGAGGTCGCCTTCCAGGGCCGGGTCGCCTCGCCGGCGGCGCTGGCCGCCGGCGGCCGCGGGCGCAGCCCTGGACGGCGGGCGTCACGGGCGATGCGCGGCCTGGCGGTGGCGCAGATGGCGCTGAGCTTCGCGCTGCTGGCGGTCGCCGCCACCGTCGCCGCCGACTACCGCGAGCTGGTGGCGGGCGATCCCGGCTACGGCATCGCGGACCGCGCCCTGATGGACGTCGGCTTCTCCGCGACACGCTTCCCGGACACGCCGTCCCGGGTGCGGGCGGTGGAGCGCGTCGAGGCGGAGCTGGCGAAGCTCCCGGGGGTGACCGCGGTGGCCGCCTCCACGGTGACCCCGGACTACGCGGGGAGCTGGGGCGCCTCCTACCGGGTCCCCGGCCAGGACCCGCGGCGGCCGGGCGAGGAACGGCTCACCAACCTGCGCCTGGTGTCTCCCGGCTACTTCGCGGCGATGGGGATCGAGCGCCTCGCCGGCCGCGACTTCACGGCCCGCGAGATGCACGATCCCGAGACCGGCAGCGTCATCGTCAGCCGCGACCTGGCGCGCGAGGCGTTCGGCACCGCCGACGCGGTGGGCCGCCGCCTGCTGCGGGTGTCGCGCGACGGGGAGGCGCCGCGACGGCTGACCGTGGTCGGGGTGGTCGACGACGTCGAGGAGTCCATCGCCAGCGAGTTCTGGCCGGTCCGGCACGCCTGGTACCTGCCGCTGTCGGTGGGTACCGACTATGACCTGCCCGGCGTGACCCTGGTGGTGCGCACGGCGCCGGGGGTGGCGCCGCCGCGGGCCGGGATGCGGCGCGCCGCGGTCGCGGTCGACCCGACGTTGGCGCCGGGGCGGCTCGCCACCCTGCGCGAGCGCCTGGTCGAGGTCCACCCGCGGCACCGGCTGAGCGCCTTCACCTACGCGCTGTTCGCCGCCGTCGCCCTGGTGGTCGCGGCGGTGGGCCTGTTCAGCCTGCAGTGGTTCCTCGTCCACGGGCGCCTGCGGGAGCTGGCGGTGCGCCTGTCGGTGGGGGCCACGCCGGCGCGGCTGTTCCGCAGGATCGTGGGGGAGGGGCTGGCGCTCGGCGCGCTGGCGCTCGGGGCGGGGGCGCCGTTGCTGTGGGCCGGCGTCCGTCTCTACCACGGCTTCGTGGGGGGCGGCGGCGGCGCGGAGAGCTGGGCCGTCGTCGCGGCCGCCGCGGTGCTCGTCCTGGCTGCCGTCGCCGCCACCCTGGCGCCGGCCCTGCGCGCCTCGCGGCTCGAGCCGCGCGAGGTCCTGCAGCTCCAGTAGCCGGCGCCGCTCAGCGGCGGCGCGGCCGCCGCTCGGGGGTGGCGCGCCGCGGGTCCTCCGGCCAGGCATGCTTCGGGTAGCGGCCCGCCAGCTCCCTGCGCACCTCGGGGTAGGTGTTCTCCCAGAAGCTCGCCAGATCCTGCGTCACCTGTTGCGGCCGGCCGTTCGGCGCCAGCAGGTGCAGCAGCACGGGCACGCGGCCGCCCGCCACGCGCGGCGTCGCCTCGAGGCCGAAGAGCTCCTGGATGCGGGCCGCCAGCACCGGCGACCGGCCGGGCTCGTAGGCGAGGCGCAGGCGGCTGCCGCTCGGCACCTCGAGCCGCTCGGGAGCCTCGCGGTCCAGGGCGGCGCTCTGCGCCGCGGTGAGCAGGCCGCGCAGCACCGCTTCGAGATCGACCCGGCGCAGCTCGGCGAACGAGCGGTGGCCGGCGCACAGGGCCGGCAGCAGGGCCACCAGCTCGGCCTCGGCGAGCTCCGGCAGGCCGAGCTCGGGGCGCCAGGCGCGCAGACTGCGCAGCCGGGCGAGGAAGGCGGCCACGGCCGGCGACTCCAGGTCGAGCGCCCGGCCGATGTCGGCCGCCGCCGCCGCGGCGAGGACCTCGGCCGCCGTCCCGTCGGCCGGGACCGGCACCTCGTCCTCGGCCAGCACCAGGTCCTCGTAGCGGCTGCGGCGGTGGGCGACCACCCGCTCGCGGGCGGGATCGAAGGCGACCTCGACGCGGCGGTGGACGCGCGCCGCGGGAAGCCAGCCCGGCTCGACGGCCGAGGCGCGGCGGACACGTGCCTCGGCGCCGCCCCCGCCGCCGCGCCGAGCCGCCACGTCGACGGCGACGAAGAGCTCGGCGTGGCGCACGGCGCTCTCCTCGCCGAGGACGAGGCCCCCGCCGCCCACCGCCACCGCGCGCGGCGACCCGGGCTCGCGGCGTCGCGCCACGCGGTCGGGGTAGGCGGCGAGGAGAGCGCGGAGGACCGCCTCGCCGCGACCGCCGGCGGGAAGCCGGTCGACCGGCGTGTCGAGCCGGCGGGCGACGGCGGCGAGCTGGTCGCGGGCGCGCAGGGCGAAGCGGGCGGCCGCCAGGTCGAGGCGGGGCGCGCGCCCGCGGCCGGCCGCGAAGGCCTCGACGGCCTCGACCGCGTCGAGCACGTCCGACCGGGAGGGCGGCGGCGCGGCACCCCGCGGCCGCCGCAGCGGGAAGCGCTCGGCCAGCACGGCGGCCGCCAGCGCCGCCGCCTCGCCCGCGCCGAGGCGGCGCCCCTCGACCAGGAGGCGGGCGAGGCGGGGGTGGGCCGGCACCGCGGCCAGGGCGCGCCCCAGCGGGGTGACGGCGTGCCCGCCGCCGGCCGCCGGGGCGAGGGCGCCGAGCCGCGCGAGCAGCGCGACCGCGCGCTCGAGGCGGTCGGCGCCGGGTGCCTCGAACCAGGGGAACCGCGCCGGGTCGGTCTCGCCCCAGGCGAACAGCTCGAGGACGGCCCCGGAGAGGTCGACCCGGTGGACCTCCGGGGTCTCGCGCTCGGCCAGGCCGCGGTCCTCGTGCTCGCTCCACAACCGCAGGCAGCGGCCCGGTCCGAGCCGTCCGGCCCGCCCGGCGCGCTGGGTCGCCGAGGCGCGGCTGATCCGAGCCAGCTCGAGCCGGTCGAGGCCGCTCGCCGGGTCGAAGCGGAGGCGGCGCACCCAGCCGCTGTCGACCACCCCCTCGATCCCGGCCAGGGTGACCGAGGTCTCCGCCACGTTGGTGGCGAGCACGACGCGGCGGCGGCCGCCGCCGGCCAGCACCGCGTCCTGGGCCTCGGGCGGGAGGTCCCCGTAGAGGGTCTGGACCGCGACGCCGTGCCCGGGGAGGTCGGCGAGGGCTTCGGCCGTGCGCTCGATCTCGCCCACCCCCGGCAGGAACGCGAGCAGGTCGCCGCTGGTGCGGGCGAGCAGGCGCCGCACCCCCCAGGCGGTGAGGGCGGCGACGGCGCCGGGCCGGCGCGAGCCGACCGCGTCGGGGGGCAGCCGCCGCTCGGTGGGATCGAGGTGCTCGATCTCCACGGCGTGGAGCGCGCCGCGGCTCTCCACCGCCGGGCAGTCGTCGAGGAAGGCGGTCAGCGGAGCGGGGTCGAGGGTGGCCGACATCACGGCGATCCGCAGGTCGTCGCGCACCTCCCGGCGGACCCGGGCCGCCATCGCCAGCGCCAGGTCGGCGTCGAGCCGGCGCTCGTGGAACTCGTCGAACAGCACCGCGCCGACGCCCTCGAGGAAGGGGTCGCGCTGCAGCCGCTGGACGAGGATGCCCTCGGTGACCACCAGCAGGCGGGTCGCCGCGCCGGCCCGGCGGTCGAAACGCACCTGGTAGCCGACCTCCCGCCCCAGCTCCCAGCCGTTCTCGGCCGCCATGCGGCGGGCGGCGGCCCGGGCGGCCACCCGGCGCGGCTCGACCACCACCACGCTGCGGTCGGGCGCCAGGTCGGCGAGGACGGCGGGTGGCACGCGGGTGGTCTTGCCGGCGCCGGTGGGGGCGCGGAGCACCACCGCGCCGGCCGCGGCGAGGGCCTCGCGCAGGCGGGGGAGGACGGCGTCGATGGGAAGGGGCGGGCGGGGCATGGCGGGGCGACGGGGACATTCCACCACGGCTGCTAGACTCCCCGCCCGTCACCTGGGAGGAACCGCATGTCGTCGTCGACCGCTCCCTCGGAGCCGGCGGTGCCCGCCGGCCGCTGGTCCCGCCTCGTCGCGGCCGTGGCGCCGGGGGTGTGGGCGATCGCCGCCGTCCACTTCGTCGCCCACCTGGTGACCAACGGGCGCTACGGGATCTTCCGCGACGAGCTCTACTACCTCGCCTGCGCCGACCACCCCGCCTGGGGCTACGTCGACCAGCCGCCGCTGTCGATCTGGCTGCTCGGGCTCGAGCGGGCGATCCTCGGCAGCTCGGTGGGCGCGCTGCGGATCCTGCCGGCGCTGGCCGGGGCCGCCCTGGTCCTGCTCACCGCGCGCCTGGCCCGACGGCTCGGGGGCGGCGCCTTCGCCGAGAACCTGGCGGCGCTGTCGATCGCAGTGGCGCCGGTGGTGCTCGTCACCACCGGCTTCTTCTCGATGAACGCCTTCGACCTGCTGTTCTGGGTCCTCGCCATCGGCCTGCTGGTGCGCCTCGCGGCGGAGGACGACCCCCGCCTGTGGCTGCCGTTCGGCCTGGTCGTCGGCCTCGGGCTGCTCAACAAGTGGAGCCTGCCGTTCCTCGGCTTCGGGCTCGCCGTGGCGCTGCCGTTCAGCCGGCTGCGGCGGCACCTGCGCAGCCGCCACCTGTGGCTCGGCGCCGCCCTCGCCCTGGCGCTGGCGGCGCCCTACCTCGCCTGGAACGCCGCGCACGGCTGGCCGACGCTGGAGTTCATGGAGAACGCGCGCCGCTACAAGAACGTCCACCTGGGGCCGGGGGCCTTCCTCCGCGAGCAGGTGCTGATGATGAACCCGCTGACGCTGCCGGTCTGGGGCACGGGCCTCGGGGCGCTGCTGTTCGCCCGCCGCTGGCGGGGGCTGCGCTTCCTGGGCGTGCTCTTCCTGGCGGTGGCGGCGTTGCTGGTGGCGACCGGCGGCAAGCCCTACTACCTGTCGCCGGCCTACCCGCTGCTGCTCGCACCGGGGGCGGTGGCGCTCGGCGCCGCCACCGGGCGGCGGCGCTGGCGCTGGGTGCGCCCGGCCGCGCTCGCCCTGCTCATCGCCGGCGGCGTGGCTCTGGCGCCCCTGGCGCTGCCGGTGCTGCCCCCGCAGGCGCTGGTGCGCTACCAGGCCCGGCTGGGAATCCACCCCGAGGCCAGCGAGCACAACCCCCTGGGAGCTCTGCCGCAGTACTTCGCCGACCGCTTCGGCTGGCCCGAGATGGTGGCGGCGGTGGCCCGCGTCTACCGCGATCTGCCCGCCGCGGAGCGCGAGCGGGCGGCGATCGTGACCAGCAACTACGGCGAAGCGGGGGCGATCGACCACTACGGGCGGCGGCTGGGCCTGCCGCGGGCGACGAGCCAGCACAACAGCTACTACTTCTGGGGACCGCCGTCCGGAGCGCGGGTGGTGATCGCGGTGGGGATCGACGGCGACGACCTGCGCCAGGCCTTCGCCGACGTCGAGCCGGCGGCGCGGGTCGACTCCCCCTGGGCGATGCCGTCGGAGACCGGCGACCTCATCTACGTCTGCCGCGGCCTGCGCGGGCCGCTCGCCGAGGCCTGGGAGGCCGGCCGGCACTTCATCTGAGCGGGACCGCCCCGGCGCCGGGGGATCAGCGCGCGCCGGCGGGGACGGTCAGCACCTGGCCGGGCTTGATGCGCGACGAGGCGAGGCCGTTCATCCGCTTGAGGTCGCCGGGCGAGGTGCCGTGACGGCGCGCGATCGCCCACAGGTTGTCGCCGCGGCGCACCTGGTAGCTGGCGAAGGTGGTGCCGCCCCGGGCGGGGACGGTCAGCACCTGTCCCGGCTTGATGCGCGAGGAGGCGAGACCGTTGGCCTGCCGGAGCGACGCGGTGGTGGTGCCGAAGCGTCGCGAGATCGTCCACAGGTTGTCGCCGGGACGCACCCGGTAGGTGGCGTCGCCGCCGGCGGGGCCCGAGGCGCCCGAAGTGGCGTCCACGGCGGCCACCTGGGCGGCGGCGCCGCCACGACCCGGGATGGCGAGGACCTGTCCCGGCTTGATGCGCGACGACACCAGGCCGTTGGCGCGCTCGATGGCGCCGGTCGTGGTGCCGAAGCGCCGCGCGATCGTCCACAGGCTGTCGCCGCGGCGCACCCGGTACTCGGCGCCCCCGGCGTCCGCGGTGAGCACCCCGGTGGGGCTGCGGTAGCCGTCGACCGCGGCGGCGCCGTCCTTGGCCGCCACGTAGCCCAGGTAGGGGGCGGGGAAGAGCACCACGTGGTAGTGGGGCGGGTGGTGCTCGCGGGCGGCCTCGAGGAGCTTGCCGTCCTCGAGGTGGAGCAGGGCGCGCTCCAGCCAGGAGCGGCAGGAGCGGGAGCTGCTGACCCGCAGATCCATGGCCATCCCCGTGGGGTGGACCGACAGCGGCGAGGCGTTGCGCGGTTGCTCGTTCCGCGGCCGGATCAGGCTGGTGACGACCAGCCGCCGGCCGCAGGCCTGGTGGTACTGCTGGCCCAGCCGCTGGACGAAGAGCTCGACCTCGGGGCGGGCGAAGGGGTAGCGGACGGCGCCCTTGACCACGTAGTCGCGGTTGCCCTCCACCCGCACCAGCTCGCCGGCGCGCACCATGCGCTCGACGTCGTCGCGGTCGTAGGCGTACACGTAGCCGTGGTCGCGCGCGGCGTGCACCTGGCGTAGCAGACCGGCGTGCGACGGCCGCAGGCTGGCCGCGCCGCCGACGGCGGGGAAGAGGATCGACAGGGACAGGACCAGGGGGACCGCGGGGCGCAACTTCCTCTCCAAAGCTCTTCGTCTCCCGTGCGCTTCGGCACTGCGCGAACCCCGCACGGAGACGGAGCCCGGACCAGCGCTCACAGATGAAAAGACCGACGTTCGCTCGCTGGGGCGAGATTGTAACGGCTTCCGCACCGCCAAACAAGCATGAACACTGGAGGAATTCCCGCTCCGGCCCGCCCGCGACCGGCGCCGGGCCGCGCCGCCCCCCCGCCGCGGGCAAAAAAAAGCCGGCCCGAGCGGGACCGGAAACGTGAGGGGCACAGATTCGCGCCCCGCTCGGGCTCTGCTGAGGTTCACCTCTCCTAGTGCCCGCCGGGCCCGAAGTGTGGACAAACCGCCACCCACCCCGCCCCGACCCGGCCCCACCGCACCCCTGTGCTACGCTCCCCGACCGGCGTCGCGGAGCGCCCCACGGCGCCCCCGCCCCCTCCGGCCCCATCGTCTAGCCCGGTCAGGACGCCGCCCTTTCAAGGCGGAAACACGGGTTCGAATCCCGTTGGGGCTACCACCGTAAGCCTCTCCATTCAATGGATCTTGGGTGAAGGAGTCCCGCATGGCCGCCTCCACGGGACGCGGCAGCAGCGGAAGCGGCTCTCGGGGGGCCGTTCGGGTCAAGCCCTGGGAACGCTCGCGGCGTGGGGAGGGCCCTCCAAGATCTCCATGGCGCGATCCACCTGCTCGTGACTGCCGACCAGCACCAGGGTGTCGCCGGCCGCGAGGGCCACGTCAGGAGCCGGGCTGGGAATCGACGTCTTGTCCCGTACGACGGCGATGATCGTGGCACCCGTGCGGTTGCGCAGGTCGAGGTCCCGCAGGGTCTTGCCGACGGCCGGGCTGTCGTCGGCGAGTCGGAAGAGGTCGGTGGTGCCGGCCTCGAGGGCGTCCATCAGCTCGGTCGAGATCCCCCCGCGCATCGCCGGGCTCCTCAGCATCCGATAGCTCTCGCCGCGAAGGAGCCGGGTCTGGGTACGGATGACGTTGCGCGGCACGTGGTACCGCTGCAGCACCCGGGTGAAGATCTCGATCGCCGACTCAAACTCCTCGGCGATCACCTCGTCGGCGCCACACCGGGTCAGCTCCTCGATCTGAGAGAGCTGTCGCGTCCGGACCACGATGTGGAGCTCGGGGTTGAGCTGGCGAGAGAGAGATGCTGCGTCGTACCGCCTCCAGGTCGGAGATCGCGAACACCACGACTTGCGCATCCTCGATCCCGGCGTGCTCGAGGATCTCGCGCCGGGTCGAATCCCCGAAGATCATCGGTTTGCCCTCCGCGAGGGCCTTGCGGACCGTGTCTCCGTTGAGCTCGATCACCACGTACCGGATGCCCGCCTCTTCGAGGACCTTGGCGAGAGTCCTGCCGTTCAGGCCGTAGCCGACCACGATCACGTGGTTTCCACGGG
Source organism: uncultured Acidobacteriota bacterium (assembly GCA_963843275.1). GTDB lineage: Bacteria > Acidobacteriota > Thermoanaerobaculia > Multivoradales > JBCCEF01 > CAWJJM01. Next base: position 793,308 of record CAWJJM010000012.1, read on the forward strand.
CCGGCGCGTCGGACGCGGGTGAGGGTGCCGTGCCCGGGACCCAGCGCGAGAGGCGGCGCGGGATGCGGGCTCCGATCGACGGCGCCACCGATACCAGGGCCGGCGTGACCAGCATCGTCAGCACCGCCACCGCGATGAGAGCGTGGTAGGCAGAAGGATCGACCAGCCCGTGACCTCGCCCCACGTTGAGAAGCACGAAGGAGAACTCTCCGATCTGGGAGAGTCCGAGAGCCACGATGGCGATCACCCGGGGAGGAAACGCGAGGGCCAGGACCGCCCCCGCTCCCGTCAGCACCTTGAGGCCGAAGATGGCCAGAGTCAGCCCGACCACCAGCGGCAGATGCTCGAGGGCGAACGTGAGGTCCAACAGCATACCGATCGAGACGAAGAACACGCTGGTGAAGAGGTCCCGGAACGGGATCATGTCCGCGACGACCTGATGGCTGTAGTGGCTCTCGGAGATCATGATTCCTGCGAGGAACCCTCCGAGGGCCAGGGAGAACCCCAGCGACTCGGTGAAAAAGGCCATACCGAGGCAGACGAAGAGAGCCCCGAGGACGAAGAGCTCCCGCATGCGGGTCCGTACGAGGTGGTAGAGGACCTTCGGCATGAGGTACCGCGCCACCACGAAGACCACGCCGACGGCGAGGACGCCGGAGCCGAGCCGGAGAGCGATGGCACCCGGGGACGCCTCGACGGCGCCGGCCAGGACCGGGGTCAGGACGATCATCGGCACGATCAGGAAGTCCTGGAACAGGAGGACGCCGAGGACGGTCTTCCCCTGGGGAGACTCCATCTCCCTTCGTTCGTTGTAGAGCTTCAGCACCACCGCGGTGCTCGACAGCGCGATCACGAACCCGAAAAAGACGGCTTGACGGGCGGAGATTCCGAACGCCGTCGCCAGGAAGGCGACGAGCAGGATGGTGCCTCCCGCCTGCAGGCTGCCACCCAGGAAGAACGGGCGGCGAATCTCACGAAGCCGCTCGAGCGAGAACTCGAGACCGATCGAGAACAGCAGGAAGACCACGCCGATCTCGGCGAAGATCTCCACCGCCGCGGCCTCGTCGATGAGAGCCAGCCCCGAAGGCCCGATCAGGACTCCGGTCAACAGCAGCCCGATCACCGGCGCCAGGCGCAGCCGGTTGCTGACCAGCAGGACGAGAACCGCCGATCCCAGGATGATCAGGGCCTGGGCCAGGAAGTAGTGGATGCTCACGGCCGCCTTCTACGTCGGCTCTCTACTCGCGGGAGCCTGCTCCAGGGCGCGCTTTCCGTAGCTCGCGATCGGCACCCCCGGGCGCACGAAGGTCGTCATCGTCGTCCGACTCTACAGCTCCGGGGAAGCTCGATGAACCCGCCGGGAGCTGCGTCCCTCGCTGCCTGGGTCCGTGGGGAGAGCACTCCAACTCCGCCCGAGGAGCGACGAGCCCTGGTGGCACGCGTCACCACTCGGGCGCCGCGGCCGGATCGGCGCCGTCTCCGCGCTCGTCCTCGGCGTCCGCGTGAGGGCGCGGCGGTGTGGGCACGGCGTCCGGCGGGGCTCGAGAGCCGGGCGGGCACCCTCTCCTCGCCGCCCTAGGGCCGGGTCAGCTCGGTGACGAAGACCTGGCCCATGGAGTCGTCGTCGGCGAGGCCGACGTACCTCCAGGTCATGTGGTCGGGAGCTTCCAGGGTGGCGAGGATGAGGGCGCTCGAGCCGCCCTCGGGGTGCGGTCCGATCTCGACCATGAGCAGGTCCTGGCTCTCGCCGCGGATCACGCCGGCCACCGGCTCCGAGCCGCCGAGGTCGCCGGCCGACCAGGAGTTGACGGCCTCGAAGGCGCAGCCCTCCTGGTGGGTCACCTCCAGGGTGGCGTGGGTCGGCGGCTGGACGTCGCGGCTGCCGTCGGCGAAGACCTTCAGCGGCTCGAAGGGGGCGGAGCTCCAGCGGCCGACGAGCTCGGGGCAGGCGGCGCGCTCGGGGGGCGAGGAGCCGCGGTGTAGCGCGGTGGTGAAGACCTGGCCCATGGAGTCGTCGTCGGCCAGGCCCACGTACTCCCAGGTCATCTGGTCGGGGGAGGGCAGTCGCGCCGTGATCAGGGCGCTCGAGCCTCCCTTCGGATGGGGGCCGACCTCGCGCATCGTCACGACGCCGCTCTCGCCGCTGACGGTGCCCACCACCGGCTCCGAGCCCCCGAGCTCGCCGGCCGACCAGGAGTTGACGGCCTGGAAGGCGCACCCCTCCTGGGCGACCACCTCCAGAGTGGTGGAGGTGGGCGCCTGGGTCTCCCGGCGGCCGTCGGCGAAGACCTTCAGCGGGTGGAAGACCGCGGACTTCCAGGTGCCGGTGAGGTCGGGGCACTCCGCGCGCTCCGGAGGCGACGCGCCGCGGTGCAGGCCGACGGCGAAGGCCTCCCCCCTGGAGTCGTCGTCGGCGAGCCCCACGTAGTCCCAGATCATCCGGTCCGGTGCGACCAGCGCGGCGGTGATCCAGGCGCTCGCGTCGCCCTCGGGGTGCGGGCCCACCTCGACCATGGTGATCTCGCCGCTCGCGGCGTCGATCACCCCGGCCACGGGCTCCGCGCCCTCGATCGCGCCGCTCGAGCGGTTGACGGCCTGGAAGGCGCAGCCGTCCTGGTGCGTCACCTCGAGCGTGGCGGTGGTGGCGCCGCGGCGCAGGCGGCTGCCGTCGGCGGAGACCTCGAAGGGGTGGTAGACGGCCGAGCTCCACGTCCCCTGGAGGTCGGGACAGGTCCCGCCGGCCGCCGGCGCGGCGGCGGGGGCGGCCACTGCAGGGGCCGCGGGAGCGACCCGCTCGCCGGGCGCGCAGGCGGCGAGGAGCAGGGGCAGGAGGAGCGCCGGAGCGCACGAACGCAGAACCGCAGACCCACGACACGGCGGCTTCGACATCTTCACAGCCCTCCATTCACTCGGCGGACGATGTGGCGATTCTCACACACCCGCTTCCGGGCAGGGGCTCCCGGTGGTAAAATGTTCTGAATTTCCGTCAGTAGAGATGGCGAAAACGCCGTGCTCGGGCGGCTCGCGGACGCGCGCATCGGGCGACGCGTCCCGCCGAGGCGTTCGAGGACGGTCGCGGCGAGTCGACGAAAGGGGGAGAACATGACCCGCTACCGGCTGTCGTCTTTCGTCCTTCTGTCCCTGGCAACGAGCCTCGTCGTCGGCGACGCCGCCGGCGAGCAGGTCTCGATCTGCCACGTGCCACCCGGCGATCCCGCCAACGCCCACGTCATCCACGTGGGCCGGGCGGCGGTGGACGCGCACGTCCGCCGGCACGGCGACGCCGTCGTCCCCGACGACCCCTCCTGTACGGCCGGGGTGGGGGAGTGTGCGGCGGACGGCCTGCTGCAGTGCACCGCGGCGGGCCTCGTCTGCGACGCTTCACCACTGGACCCGCCGGAGGTGGTGGAGACCTCGTGCGCCGACGGTCTGGACAACGACTGCGACGGCTCGATCGACGCGGCGGATGCGGACTGCGTTCCGGTCTGCCCCGACACGTCGGGTCTGCGGGCCGCCATCACCCGGCAGATCGAGAGCCTCGACGACTGCACCGTCGCGGTCCAGATCGCGACCCTCACCGACCGCCCGGTCCGCCTGGTCGCTCAATCGGTCGACACGCCGGACGGGGTGCTCGTCGACTCGCTGCAGACGTCGTCCTGCACCGCGCAGGCCACGACGTTCGTCTGCCGGCACGACATGGTGTTCGACTACACCGGGCCCACGTCGTTCGACGGCTCCTACGTGCTGTACCTCGACGACGAGTGTGATCCCTTCCTGTCCTGCCCGCTGTGCCTCGAGGGCGTGGAGATGATCCCGTTCAGCCTCGCGGGGGCCTCCTGCGACGTCACCGAGGTGCCGCCGCCGGAGCTCGGCACGATCTCCGGCGCCCTGTGGTTCGACACGGACGGCGACGGCGTGCGGGACCCCGGGGAGCCGGACCTCGCGCTCGCGGCGACCCTGGAGCTCTTCGCGGACGAGGCTCCCTTCGACGGACAGCCCGACGGCGCCCCGGTGGCGTCGCAGACGCTCAGCGGCGATCCGGTTTCGAGCTACACCTTCTCGAACGTTCCCGGGGGCATCTACGTGGTCGGCCTCACGGGGCCGGCGGGGACCTGCCCGTCCTCCGGGCCGGACAGCGCCATCGACCCGTCGACGGGGGTCAGCTTCCCCGTCTCGATCGTGGAGACGAGCCCCCCGACGATGGTGACGGACGTGGACCTGGCCCTGAAGGACTGTCCCTAGGGGGCCGGGCGGGGGCGGGTGCCGGCCACGCGCTGCAACGAAGCTCGGCCCCGTTCGAGGCGACGCGGAGAAAACCGTTCTCCCTGGCGATGGGAGGTCTCCGGGGCGGCGTCGCCGGCGACGTGTTCAGCGACCGCCTTCCACCGGCGGACCTCCGCACGCCGCGCCTCCTCCGGTCCCGCCGGTGATGGCCAGGCAAGCGGTGTCCGGACGGTGCGACGACGCGGGGCGGCGCCTCCCGCTTCCGGACGGCGCTTTGCGGTCGCTCCGGAAGGTGTGATATGAGGCGCCAAACGCCGTAGGACAGGGACAGGAGGCCGTACATGGTCCGGAACGAGTGGTGGTCGTTGCGCGGTGCGGTGGTCGTGGTCGCGGTGCTGGCGATCGCGGGGACAGCGTTCGCCCAGGGTCACATGGCGGCCGGCTCGGACGACGAGCTGATCTCGAGCGCGATGGCGGCGGCGCCCGCCGCCGTCAGCGGCCACGCCCAGATCGTCACGGTGGAGGCCGACGGGTCTCTGCGCGTCGTCCGCGAAGGCGACAACGGCTGGACCTGCATGCCGGACAGCCCGGCCACGCCGGGCCCCGATCCGATGTGCATGGACGCCAACGCCATGGAGTGGGTGAAGGCGTGGATCGCCCACCAGCCGCCCGCGGCGGGCAAGATCGGGTTCATGTACATGCTGCAGGGCGGTACGGACGCGAGCAACACCGATCCCTACGCCGCGGCGCCGGCGGCCGACAATCACTGGATCAAGACCGGTCCGCACGTGATGATCCTCGGGGCCAAGGACATGATGACGGGCTACCCGCGCACGGCCGATCCGGACACCTCGAAGCCCTATGTCATGTGGCCCGACACACCCTACGAGCACCTGATGATTCCGGTGAAGTAGGCCAGCGCCGGAAGGGTGCGAGGCACCCTGTTCGGCCACGGGCTCCGCGCCGCCGAGATCGCCGGCGGACCAGGTGTCGGCGGCCTGAGCCCGCGACCCTCGTGGTGCACGACCTCCAGAGTGGCGGTCGTCGGTGCCCGGGTCTCGCGGGTGCCGTCGGCGAAGACCTTCAGCGGATGGAGACCGCCGGGGTCCGGGCCCGGAGAGGCCGCGGCAGCGCGTCCGCTCGGGAGGCATCGCGCCGCGGTGCAGACCGACGGCGAAGGCCTCCCCGCTGGAGTCGTCGTCCGGCGGGGCGGCTAGCGGCGGTCCGCCGGCGGCCACTGCCGAGGCCGGCCCCGGTCGTCGATGACCTGCGCGGTGGTGCCCTCCGGCAGCACCTGCAGCGACTTCAGGAACTCGATCAGCGCGTTCTTGTCGTCGTCGGACAGCGCCCGGAAGGCGTCCGCCTGCGCCTGCGCCTCGCCGGCGTGGGCGAGGACCGCCTGGCGCAGGGTGGTGAACTTGCCGTGGTGGAAGTAGGGCGCGGTGTTGCCGGCGCCCCACAGCCGCTTGGTGAGGAAACGCGAGTTGCCGGCGAGGAACTCGTCGGAGCCGGGCGCGAAGTGCATGTTCAGCGTCTCGCGGTTCGGGTCGTCCGGGCCGGAGGTGATGTCGTGCAGCCTCATGTCGGTGTAGGCCGGCACCCACGTGACGCCGCGATCCTCGTGGAGGCGCGGGCCGGGCAGCGTGCGGCTGTTGAGGTTGACCTCGAGGGTGGGCGCGTCGCCGACCCGGAGGTTGCCCGGCGGGTTGTACGGGTTCGGCTCGGTGTAGAACCAGCCCCAGTCGTTCAGCGGTAGCGCCGGCACGTGGCAGGTGGCGCAGCCGATCGCGGCGAAGAGGTGCTCGCCGTGGAGGATCGCGTCCTCGACGTAGGGCTCGCTGGGGATCACCCGGCCCGGCACCGGCAGGGTCGCCTGCCAGAGGCTCACCGCGGTGACGTCGGCGCGGGTCATCTCGTCGACGAAGCCGTCGCCGTCGGCGTCGACGCCCTCGCCGAAGCGCTCCTCGGTCTGGATGCCGTGGTGGTGGTTGAAGGCGTTGTTGGCGAACTGGCGGAGCGAGACGACGGCGCTCGCCTGGTGCCACGGCAGGACGATCAGGCTCGGCGGTGCGCCGCCGGTGGTCTGCAGTGACGGCGCCCCGAGGCCCTCGACCGCGGAGACGTCCCACGAGCCGTCGACGGCGCGCGCGAGGACGCCGAAGGAGACGCCCTTGCTCGCCAGCGCCACCGAGCTCCCCGGCGCCAGGGCGTCGCGTGCCGCCTGCAGGTCGCCGGTCATCTGGCGTGCCAGCATCTCGAGGTAGCCGGAGCCGAACATCCCGGTGGTGGCGCGGCTGTTGGCGATGGTGTCGAGGGTGACCGGGGTGCCGTTCTCGTCCACCGCGCCCTTGCCGGGGATGCCGTCGCCGGCGCTGAAGGTGGCGAAGTCGAAGCGCTGCGCGAGGACGAAGACGTTGGCGACGATGTCGCCGGCGCCGCCGCGCACCGGCTGCGCGTGGCAGCCGCTGCAGGCGTTCGAGTCGGGGGCCGACAGGCGGTTGAAGTTGCGCGGGAAGACCAGCGGATCGCTCGGGTCGTGGAGCCCCGCGCCGGTGCCGGTCGACAGCGGCCGACCGCCCCCCTCCTGCGCCGTCCACTTGGCGTCGAACAGCTTGCCGCCGTAGTCGATCAGGTCGCGACGCGGGATCGTGTACTCCTCGCCGTCCCGGAGGTGGCGCGGGATCGCCACCTCGCGGCCGAGCGCGCCGTCCTGCGCCGTCACCGCGGCGACGGGACCCGCCACCACCGAAGCTCCGAGACCGACCCCCACCGCGACGCGGGACGCCGCCCGCAGCAACTCCATGGCTCGCATTCCGAGGCCCCCCTGCGTCAACGACCCGGTGCCGGGCCATCCACGAGCGAAAATCTGCCCTCTTCGAGAAGCGGGATCATCCGCCCCCGTCGCCACGCTGTCAAGCGCGCGCGCCGTCCCGACCCCGACCGGGCCCGGCGGCTCCCTGGCGACGACGGCGCTCGGGGTCGGTGGGGTGAAACGGGCACCGTCCCGCGCCTCGCTCCGCTCCCTCCCCGCGGCGACGCTCTCCGGGGACCCTTGCACCGGCGGCCGGGAGAACCTATCGTTCAGCGGCGATGAAGCGGCTCAACGTCTTCGAGCGCTACCTGTCGCTGTGGGTGGTGCTGTGCATGGGTGCCGGCGTCCTGCTCGGCAAGGCGCTGCCGGCGCTGACCGACGGGGTGCGCCGGCTCGAGTTCGGGGAGGGGAGCCGGATCAACGTCGCGATCGCCGTGCTGATCTGGCTCATGGTCTACCCGATGATGCTGAAGGTCGACTTCGGCAGCGTCGTCGCCGTCCGCGAGCGGCCGAAAGGGATCCTCGTCACCCTCTTCGTCAACTGGCTGGTCAAGCCCTTCTCGATGGCGGCGATCGGGTACCTGTTCTTCCGCGTCCTCTTCCTGCCCTGGATCGGGGAGGAGCTCGCCAACCAGTACCTCGCCGGCTCGATCATCCTCGCCGCGGCGCCCTGCACCGCCATGGTCTTCGTCTGGTCCTACCTGACCGACGGCGACCCCGGGTACACCCTCGTGCAGGTGTCCCTCAACGACCTGATCATGCTCGCGCTCTTCGCGCCGATCGTGGGCCTGCTCGTCACCGGGGCGAGCACCCTGACGGTGCCGTTCGGGGTGCTCCTGCTCTCGGTCGTCGTGTTCATCGTCATCCCGCTCGCGCTCGGCGTGGTGAGCCGGACCCTGCTGTTGCGAACGAGAGGGAGGGCGTGGTTCGAGGAGCGGTTCCTCCCCGCCTTCCACCCCGTGACGGTCGTCGCCCTGCTCGCCACCCTGGTCCTGATCTTCGCCTTCCAGGCCGACAACCTGACCCGCCACCTGGTCCACGTCGTGCTCATCGCGATCCCGCTGCTGGTGCAGGTGTACTTCAACTCCGGGCTCGCCTACGGGCTGATGAAGTGGCTCCGGGTCGAGCACGACGTCGCCGCCCCGGGTGCGCTGATCGGCGCCAGCAACTTCTTCGAGCTGGCGGTGGCGACCGCGATCGCGCTGTTCGGCCCCGAGTCGGGCGCCGCCCTGGCGACCGTCGTCGGCGTCCTCGTCGAGGTGCCGGTCATGCTGTCGGTGTGCTCCTTCTGCAATCGCACCCGGCACTGGTTCCCGTCGGCGGCAGGGACCACCTAGGCGACGAGCGGGACGGGCACCGCCCGGCCCTACTGCTCGAAGCAGTAGAGCCGGAACAGGCTGGTGCAGGCGATGTTGCTCGAGGAGGTTCCGGTCCACGAGCCGTCGGTCGCCGTGGCCAGACCGAATTTCCCCGACTGGTTGGCGCAGTCGCCGGGCGAGAAGTCCGGCGATCCGCAGGTCCACGAGTCGATCCCGGGCACGCCGTCGGTTCCGGGGCCCAGCGCGCAGTTCGTGGAGTTGTCCCAGGCGAGGCCGGCCGTCGTGGTGTTGGTCCACACCCGCACCTCGCCGGACACCGGCAGGTTGAGCTCGGTGCGGTCGATCGCGTGGTCCAACGACCCGTCGGTCAGATCGGCCCAGTCGTCGGCCACCTTGCTGCCGTCGCGGAGCTTGTAGGGCCCCGGCGACGGGGTGAAGCGGTCGACGACGCCGTGGTGGAGCGGTCCGGCGCCGGTGTCGACGCGGCCGCTGATCCACGCCTTGAACGTGCCGCCGAGGCCGGCGTTCGAGGCGAGCGTCTGGCACTCGACGTCGGCCAGCAGGTGACCGAGGGTGTTGTCGTGCCCGTTGCCGAAGTTGCCGTCGAACAGGGCGCTGGACACGAAGACCACCTTGTCGACGCAGATGCCGCCCTCGTCGATCTGGCCGTCGCAGTCGTCGTCGACGCCGTTGCAGGTCTCGGCGGCACCGGGGTAGACGGCCGGCGCCGTGTCGTCGCAGTCGTCGGCCGAGCCTTCGCAGGAGGCGGGGGAGGTGTGGCCGTCACCGTCGTCGTCGAAGGTCAGCCCCTCGTCGACGGCGACGTCGCAGTCGTTGTCGAGGCCGTCACAGAGCTCGGCGGCGCCGGGGAAGACGGTCGCGTCGCCGTCGTCGCAGTCGTCGGCCGAGCCCTCACAGGAGTCGGTCGAGGTGAAGCCGTCACCGTCGTCGTCGAAGGTCAGCCCCTCGTCGATCGCCGCGTCGCAGTCGTCGTCGACGCCGTTGCAGACCTCCTCGGCACCCGGGTGGATCGCCGGGTTCGTGTCGTCGCAGTCGTCGTCGTTGGCGACGAACCCGGGAGGGATCGTGCAACCCTGCGAGGCGGGTCCGGCGCCGAAGCCGTCGCCGTCGCCGTCGGCGTAGAAGGTCAGCGGCAGGTAGTCGCCGTGCCCGAGGTGGGCCGGCACCGCCGGCGCCGCGACGTTGAGCAGGAAGAACGTCCCCGAGTCGGCGTCGAGGTGACAGACGTCCTGCTTGGGCTGCTTGGCCCGTGCGGCGGGCGCCGCCGACACCGCCAGCGTGAGTGCGATGGCGGACACGAGGATCCAGGGCCGACGCGACGCGCTCATTGCGACCTCCCTCTCCGGTTGTGGCGGAACGGAACCGCCCGACGATAGCAGAGGTTGGCGGCGCCGGTCGGCGACAGCGGGGTAGGATGGCCCGCAGAGCAACGAGGCCAGGGCACTACGAGGCCAGGGCACGGGGGAACCGGCACGGGCTCTCCGCGGCGGTCACCTCACACGGAACGGGCTCACGTCGGCGGCCGTCCGGGGCGTCGCTGCCTCTTGCCTCGTTTCGGGAGGAGGATCGGAGCGATGACCCACGAGCGTCCGGGTGTCTGGGGTCGGGCCGCCGCGCTGCTGGCCCTGTCGTTCCTGGCGGGGCGGGCGGAGGCGGCGTTCGTCGTCACCGGGGAAGGCCTCGCGGAGGTCGGCTTCTCCTCGTTGAGCCGGGAGAGCGACCGCGTGCTGCAGCAGTTCTACGACGCCTCGTTCTTCTCCGGCATCTCGGAGCCGGTGCTCCTCACCGCGATGTCGTTCCGGCTTCCTGCCCTGGCGGGCGTCGACTATCCGGAGCTGGGCGATCTCGACTTCGGGCGCTACGAGATCACCCTGGCCGAGCCGTCGCCGGCCGCCGCTGCCGCGAACGGGCTGACCTCGGCGACGTTCGCCGACAACATGATGGCTCCCGTGCTGGTCCGTGCCGGTGCGCTCACCATCCCCCAGGGCAGTTTCGAGAGCAACGCCTCGGGGGTGGAGGCGGAGTTCAGCTTCGTCCTCCAGTTCGACACGCCGTACCCGTTCACGCCGGGTCAGGACCTCGTCCTGTTGGTCCGGCACGACGGGCACGGCGACGTCCACGGCGTGGAGACGCGATGGAACTTCGACGGCTACGCGTGGACGAACGGCACGGTGCTCAGCACCGGCGACGTCGACGACGCGGTCGGGAACTTCGGGCCGGGCGACTTCGAGGTGGCCAACCGGGTCCGCTTCACCTTCGAACCGGTGGCCGGATCGCCGATCGAGGTCCCGGCCCTGTCCCGAGCTGGGTCGCTTCTCGCCGCCACCCTGCTCCTCGCCGCCGCCCTCTGGTGGCTGGGTAGGTCCCGGCGCCTCTGGGCGTGAGTCGGTCCCTCCGCCACCGCGCCGCCGCCCCGCCTACTCCTCGTCCATCCCGTCCATGGCACCCGCGGCCATCGTCTCCTGGTGGCAGGCGCTCATCCAGCCGCCGTCCTCGTGGACGTAGACGCTGGTGGTGTGCATCTTGCCCGAGGCGTCCTCGCCGCCGCAGGTGGCGTCCTGCTCGGCGTCGTAGGTGAGGATGGCGACGTCGTCGGTCAACTTGTGGACCGCCGGCGAGGAGATGCTCCAGCTCCGCACCTCGCAGTCGCCGCTGCCGATCATGTCCGCGATCGCCTCCCTGCCGGTCGCCACCCCGCCGGGGGTGATGAGCAGCGAGTCCTCCGTCATGCGTGCGGCGAACGGTGCCCGGTCGCCGTCGGCCCAGGCCTGCCACAGGCCCTTTTCGATGGTCACCAGCGTGTCGGTGAGGTCCTCGGCCGCCGCCGGCAGGACGACCGCGGTGAACCCGGCCAGGAGTGCGAGGACGACCACCAAGGATCTCGAGACGTGCCCTTTCATGCCTTCCTCCTCTTCGTCAGGACGTTGGCCGGGGACGGACTCCCGGTCCGTCTCCCGGAGGTGCTCCGGCCCTTGCCGCGTCGTGGGCGGGCGGCCGGGATCTGCCGAGGCCTGCGTTCGATTCTTACCACCACCGAAGCACCGGGTGGTCCTCTCGGGCTCCGCCGCGGCGTCGCGCGGACCGTGACGGCTACGACGCCGCGTGCCGGCGGCGCACCAGCAGCAGGCTCGCCGCCGCCAGCAGCAGGAGCGTCAGGAGGATCGCACCCGTCCCGGTGAGGGCAGGGATCTCGAGGACCGACTGGCGGGCCGCCACCCAGGTGCCGCCGACGCCCTCGAACTGCCCGGTGTTGGTGTGGAAGCCCCCCTGGGGCGGGTCGTCCGGCGTGACCGCGGCCTCGCCGTGGCGGGGGAGCTGGCCACCGCCCTGCAGCGTGCCCTCCATCTCCGCGACGCCGGTGAGCGTGCCGGTGAAGTCCGCCATGCCGAACTCGGCGCTGGTCAGCGTGCCGCCGACGGAGTCTCCGTCGAGGTTGGCGGAGCACTCCGCCGTCATCTCCGCGGGGCACCCTTCGGGGCCCGAGAGCAGGTGCAGCGTGATCGGGCCGGTCCAGCCCTCCGTGTCGGGGGCGAGCTGGAGCGTTCCCTCGAACTCGCAGGGTGTCTGGGCCTCGGGCAGGTAGGCGGTGGCGTGCACGGTCCAGTTGCCCGAGAGCAGGGCCTGGGCGGCGAGGGGAAGCGTGGCGAGCAGGGCCACGGCGACGATGGCGAGGCGCAGTCTGGAGGATTTCATGCGAACCCCTTGCGGCAGGTGACAGGTGAGTGGGTCGATGAGCCAGTATAGAACCCCTCCGTCTCGGCGAGCGGCGCCGCCGCCGCCGGTGGGCGCGACGAGCGGCTACGATGGCGCCGATGACCAATCCGCGCCGTGCCCCCGCAGCGGTCGCCCTGGTCCGCCCGGTGAGCGCCTCGTTGGCCCGCTGTGAGCTGACCCACCTCGCGCGTTCGCCGCTCGACGTGGGCCGGGCGCGCGAGCAGCACGCGCGCTACGTCGAGGCGCTGGCGGAGCTCGGCTGCCCGGTCGAGTGGTTGGCGGAGGCGCCGGAGCACCCGGACGCCGTCTTCGTGGAGGACGCGGCGGTGGTGGTGGACGAGCTGGCGGTGGTGGCGCGGCCGGGCGCGATCTCGCGGCGTGGCGAGACCGCCGACGTGGCCACGGCGCTGGCGCGCCACCGGCCGCTGGCGCGGATCGAGCCGCCGGGAACCCTCGACGGCGGCGACGTGCTGCGCGTCGGGCGGCGGGTCTTCGTGGGGCGCTCGGAGCGCACCGACGCCGCCGGCCGCGCGCAGCTCCGGGCGCTCCTCGAGCCGCACGGCTACGCGGTCGAGGAGGTCGCGGTCACCGGCTGTCTGCACCTGAAGAGCGCGGTCACGGAGGTGGCCGAAGGAACGGTCCTCGCCAACCCCGGCTGGATCGATCTCGCCCGGCTGGGCGACCTCGACGTGATCGCCGTCGATCCGGCCGAGCCGTTCGCCGCCAACGCCCTCCGCGTCGGCACCACGGTCGTCCTTCCGGCCGCCTTCCCCCGCACCCGCCGGCGTCTCGAGGCCCGCGGGCTCGACGTCCGCCCCGTCCCCGCCGACGAGCTCGCCAAGGCCGAAGGCGGCGTCACCTGCTGCTCGATCCTGATCCCCTGAGCCGCCGCGAGTCCCCCTCTCCGTGCGCCCCGGTACGCCGGACGGCTCCGCGGGAACGCCTGCGAGACGATCGTCTCGAGCGAGCCGCCGGTCGCGCCGCATCCAGCCGGTCAGGCCGAGCGGCGGCGGCCGTGTTCAGTTGACGTCCTCCCCCTTCTGGAGCTTCTCGATGGCGTCCTCGAGGTTGCGCCGGTTGGGGTCGTCGGGGGCCTGGGCGAGGGCCTTGCGGGCGTGCTCGAGGGCCTCGGGGTAACGGCCGACGGCGGAGAGGCCGCGCATCAGCCCGACCTCGGTGGGCCAGGCGTCGCCGAAGCGCTCGGCGTTCTTCTCGAAGACGCGCAGCGCCACCTGCGGCCGCTTCTGGGCGATGAGCTGGCGGCCGAGCTGGTGGATCTGGAGGACGTCCGCCGTGGGGTGGTCGACGGCCCGCTGCAGGGTGGCCTCGGCCTCGTCGGTCTTCCCGGCGAGCTGCTGGGCCTGGGCCAGCGTCGACAGGGTGGCGAAGTTCTCCTGGCCGATGAAGGGCCGGCCCACCGCCGCCTCCGCCCACTCGAGCGCCTCGGCGGGGCGGTTCGCGCCGAGGGCGTACGCGGCGGCGGCGTTCCAGCTCGTCCAGGTGAAGCCGGGGGCGTTCTGCAGCTCCCGGCGCAGGGCGGCGACGTAGACGCCGGCGATGTCGGGCACCGCGACGGTCCAAGGCACCTCGAGGTCCTCCCACTGCAGCGCCGCGGTCGCCTGCGCCGGCTGGCGGTCGGTGAACTCGTAGGTCAACCAGTGCGTGTAGGGGTGGGGCCGGGGCGTCACCTCCACCCGCAGGGCGTCGTCGGCGGCGTCGTAGAAGAAGCTCCCCCAGGAGGTGGACTCGTTGGAGAAGACCAGGGTCCAGGGGCCGTGCTCCGCCGGGATCATGTGCAGACCGTAGACGCCGGCCGCCAGCGGCCTGCCCTGCACCTCGACGTCGTGCGACACCGAGAAGGTCGTGTTCTCGTTGGCGCCGGCGCGCCAGGGGCACTGGTCGCCGCAGGTGCCGAAGCCGAGGTCCGCCATGCCCCAGGGGACGAGCCGGCCCCAGATCTCGCCCCGGCGGTCCTCGCCGGTCGGGCTGGTCACGTCGGGGCTGTGGTAGGTGATCGTCACCTCGACCGGCCCGATCCACTGCGACACCGAGGCCTTCTGGTTGTCGCCCGACGGGGGCAGGGTGAGCCCGGGGGCCTGGGCGTGGCAGAGCGGGGCCAGGGCCAGGCCGGCGAGAGCGAGGGTCGCGACACGACGGAGCTTCATCGGGCACCTCCAGGGAACGGGGTTTCGCCCGGATACGTCGGGCGCGCCGCGAAGGTTGCGGGGAGCTCGGCCGCGCCCGGAGGTGCCTCGCCCTCAGGTCGGGTCGGGCGGCGGGGGCTGGTCGCGCTCGCACCGGGCGCTGGGGTCGCCGGGCCGCGGTGGCGGGCCCTTCGCGTAGCATCCGGGCATGCCCGACTTCGACCGCTGGGAGCGCGTGGCGCGCGAGACGCTGGTGCGGGCGCGCATCTTCGCGCTCGAGCGCTGGCGGATGCGGCGCGTCGACTCCGGCCAGCGCTCGGACTTCTTCGTCGTCGACACCCGCGACTGGGTCAACGTCGTGGCGCTGACCGACGACGACCAGCTCGTCCTCGTCGAGCAGTGGCGCCACGCCGTCGAGCATTCGACCCTGGAGATCCCCGGTGGCCTGGTCGATCCGGGCGAGGCGCCGGAGGACGCGGCGTCGCGCGAGCTCCTCGAGGAGACCGGCCACCGGGCACGCGAGCTGCGCCGCCTGGGCGAGATCGAGCCCAATCCGGCCATCCTCACCAACCGCTGCGTCACCTACCTGGCGCTCGGCTGCGAGCGGGTGGCCGAGCCGAGCTTCGACGCCGACGAGCGCTGCCGCGTCGTGCTGCGCCCGTGGGCCGAGGCGCGCCGCATGGTCGCCGCCGGCGAGATCACGCACGCCCTCGTGGTGGTCGCCTTCTACCTCGAGGAGTCGCGCCGCCGCGCGGAGGAGGGGCGGTGAGCGCCCACGGCCGCCGGCGACCGGCGGCCCCGGTGCCCCGCCACCGCTTCGCGACCGTCGACCCGACGTCCCATCCATCGTCGTCCCATCGTCCCCGAGCTTCTCGACCCAGGAGACCCCCCATGCCGCGTTCCGCCCACCGCTCCCTCCGTGTCCTCGCCCTGCTGGCGGCCCTCGCCCTCGCCGGCGGGGCCGCCGCCGCGCCCCCGACGCTCGACCAGGGGCTGAGCCTCGAATCGATCGGCAGCCCCGCCATCTCGCCCGACGGCCGCTGGGTGGTCTACGAGCGCCAACGGACCGACTGGAAGGAGAACGCGTACGTGCGGCAGCTCTGGCTGGCCGCGGCGGCCGGCGGGCGCGACTTCCAGCTCACCCGCGGCAAGGAGCCGGCGACCGGGGCGCAGTGGTCGCCCGACGGGCGCTGGATCGCCTTCTTCACCCACCGCGAGTCGGGGGCGATCGTGCCGCCGGAGAGCACGGAGCCGGAGGCCGGGGCGACGGCGGGGGAGGGTGAGGCGGAGCCGGCGAAGGGTGAGCCGGCCGAGCGGCAGATCTGGCTCATCTCGCCGGCCGGCGGCGAGGCGTGGATGCTGACCGAGCACGGCGCGGAGATCCAGCGCTTCGCCTGGTCGAAGGACGCCCGGTCGATCGCCTTCGTGGCTCCCGAGCCGGAGGGCGAGAAGGCGGAGCAGCGCGCGGAGCGGTACGGCGACTACCGGGTGGTCGAGCGGGACTTCCGGCAGGGCCAGCTCTGGTCGGTCGACGTGGCGGCGGCCGAGAAGGACCAGCTCCCGGCGGCGGCGCGGCAGCTCACCGCGGACCCGGCGCTCGACGTGGGCGGCCTGGACTGGTCGCCGGACTCGAAGTGGATCGCTTTCGACGCCACACCCGACCCGCTCCTGGCGCACGGCGGCGAGTCCGACGTCTACCTGCTCGACCTGGAGGGCGGCGGCGGCGTGCACCGCGTCGTCGGCCTGCCGGGTCCCGACGGCGACCCGATGTTCTCCCCCGACGGCACCTCGCTGGCCTTCACCACCTCACTGGGCGAGCGGTACTACTACTACGCCAACGAGCACCTCGCGACGGTCGAGGTGGCGAGTGTGCTGCGGCACCCGGCGACCCGGGCGGCCGACGTCCGCGACCTCACCGCCGACTTCGACGAAGACGCCAACCCCGTCGCCTGGGCGCCGGGCGGCATCTTCTTCGCGGCGCTGCAGAAGACCAGCGCCCACCTGTTCCGCGTCGATCCGGCGTCCGGCGCCGTCACCCGGCTCACCGCTCCCGACGACCTGGTGCTGCGCGCCGCGGCGGTGGCCCCCGACGGGCGCAGCGCGGCGTGGATCGCGGGCGACGCCGACCACCTGCCCGAGCTCTGGGTGACGCCGCTGCCGGCCCCGAGCCCGCGCCGGCTCACCGACCTGACCTCCCAGGTCGCCGGCTGGACCCTCGGCAGCACCGAGGTGATCTCGTGGAAGAGCCAGGACGGCACCCGCATCGAGGGCGTCCTCCACCGTCCGGCGGACTTCCAGGCCGGGCGCCGCGCTCCGCTGCTGGTGGTGATCCACGGCGGTCCGACGGGCATCTCGCTGCCGAACCTCCGGCCGGACAGCCGCTACTACCCGGTCGAGCAGTTCCTCGCCAAGGGTGCGTTGGTGCTGGAGCCGAACTACCGGGGCAGCGCCGGCTACGGCGCCGCCTTCCGGGCCCTGAACGTCCGCAACCTCGGGGTGGGCGACCAGTGGGACGTGGTCAGCGGCGTCGACGCCCTGATCGCGCGCGGCCTGGTCGACGGCGACCGGGTGGGGGTGATGGGGTGGTCGCAGGGCGGCTACATCTCGGCCTTCCTGACCACCAACTCCGACCGCTTCGCGGCGGTTTCGGTCGGCGCCGGGATCAGCGACTGGACGACCTACTACGTCAACACCGACATCACCCCCTTCACCCGCCAGTACCTGCACGCGACGCCGTGGGACGACCCCGAGATCTACGCCCGCACCTCCCCGATCACCCACATCCGGCAGGCGACGACGCCGACCCTGATCCAGCACGGCGGCGAGGACGCCCGGGTGCCGATCCCCAACGGCTTCGAGCTCTACCGCGGGCTGCGCGACCAGGAGGTGCCGGTGACGATGGTCGTCTATCCCGGCTACGGGCACCCGATCACCAAGCCGAAGTCGAACCGCGCGGTGCTGCAGACCAACCTCGACTGGTTCAGCCACTACCTGTGGGACGAGCCGATCCCGGAGGACTCGCCCCTGCGCGGCAGCGGCGAGGTGCCCGCGGCGCCGGCGGACGGCGGCTAGGTCCGGCGCGCGGCGGTCGCGACGCGGCTCCGCCCGCCCGTGAGCCGCCGCGCGTCCACGTGATACTTTTTGGTCACCGACCGTCGAGAACCATGCGGGCGACGGCGCTGTAGCGTCGCCCCGAACCGTCCGGGGTGCGCGAGGCGCGCCGCCGGGCCGCTGCCGTGCCGGGTGGGGCGGCGGCGCGAACCGAGGGAGGCCCACGAATGGTCGATCCATCGTCCGCTGCCGTTCCCCCCCTGCCGCCCCGGCCGGCGCTCCGGCCGCCGGGGCGCCGCCTGCTCGACCGGCCTCGCCGCCGGTGGCGCTCCTCGGGTTCCTCGGCTTCCTGGCCGGCTGCACCTCGGTCCCCGTCGTCGAGGACGTCTCGGTGCGGCCGCGGGCGGTCTGCCCCGGCGACGAGGTGACCTTCCGCGTCGCCGCGCGGGCTTTCCAGGCGGGTCGGATCACCGCCGCGCCGGCCCCCGTGTCCAGCGCACTGCCGACGACCCTGCCGGCGACCGAAGCGCTGACCCTGTTCGAGCCGACCGCGCGGATCTGCGAGACGACCACCTTCCGCTTCAAGGCCTGGAACGGCGACGAGATCGACTGCGCGCCGCGCGACCGGCCGGTGGTCTGCCGCGAGGCGTCCGCCTCGGTCGTGGTGGGGAGCGAGGGGCAGACCTTCCACCTCGACGCCTGCAGCGGCGGCCTGGGCGTGGCGGTGGTCAACATCGCCGAAACGAGCTGGTCCCCGTCGCTGACGCTGGAGAGCGTCGTCAACTGCGGCACCCGCAACGTCGTGCTCGGCCGCGACGGCGGAGCGTCGGAGATGGCGCCGCCCGGCGGGTCGTTCGGCAGCTTCGCCGGGGAGCCCTGGGTCGGGACCTGGAGCGCGCGGGAGACGGCCTGGCCGGGTGAGAGCTGCGCCGGCGCGCCGGCGTCGCGGCTGGGGGAGCCGGCCGCGCCGGCGCCGCCGCGGCCGCCGGAGATCTGCCTCACCTTCACCGCGGGGTGCGCGGCGAGCGACGACTGCGGCTGAGGCCCTCCGGGCCGGCAGCGGACCGCGCAATCGCCGGAGCCGTGCGTCCCGGCGCAGGGGACGGGGCTGCCGTCCGGCGCCGCCGCGAGGATCGCGGACCCCGGCGGCTATCCGGGTCCGTCGGCGTCGCCGGGAGGGGACCGCCGCCGGGCCGTGGGCTCCGCCCCGGCGCTCGCTGCGGGGCCACCGGGCCGGCCGCGGTCGTCGGCGCGGTGGCCGACCAGGGCGAGGTCGGCGCGGATGATGGTCTCCTCGAGGCTCTCGCCGGCGGCGCGGGGGCTGGTGGCGACGGTCGAGGGGATCGGGGCGCGCTCGGCGATCTCGTGCGCGATGCGCTCGAGCGCCCGCTCGACGTCGCCGACGTCGCGATCGAGCACGACGACCAGGAACTCGTCGCCGCCGGTGCGCAGCACGGCGTCGCTGTCGCGGATGAGGGTGTGCAGGAAGTCGCACAACGCGACGAGCACCTCGTCCCCCGCCTTGTGCCCGCGGCGGTCGTTGACCTCCTTGAAGTGGTCGATGTCGACCATGGCCACGCCCCAGGTCCCGGGTCCGCTCAGGCCGCGGCGCTCGAGCTCGGGAAGGAAGCGGCGGTTGAAGCAGCCGGTCAGGGGGTCGCGGATCCCCTGCTCGCGCAAGCGATGCTCGAGCTCCTTGCGCTCGGTGATGTCGATGAGGATGCCGTGGAAGAGCGTCTCGCCGGTGTCGGGATCCACCACCGAGTAACCGGTGTCGAGGACCGTGCGCACCTGACCGTCCGGACGCAGCAGGTCGAACTCGAACTCCTGCACCACCCCGTCGCGCCGCAGCACTTCGAGCTCCCGCTGGCGTTGCTCCGGATCGACGAACAGCCGTTCCGCCGGCACCGCGCGCAGCTCCTCGAGGCTGCCCACCCCGAGCATCTCCAGAAAGGCGGGGTTGGCGTCGAGCACCCGGCCCTCCGGATCGCTCACGTAGATGCCCTCGCGGAGCCGGCGGACCAGCTCGGCGAGGGTCTCGGGGTCGTGGAGGCTACGGAACCGTCCCATCGTCGAGCGTGCGTTGGCGGCCGCGAACCTAGCGGACCGGAGCGGTGGTGCGTCGGTGTGCGGGGCGGTGGCTCGGGACCCAAGGGGGACGGCTCGCGACGGCGCCGCGTCGTCCCGCTGCGGACGGGCGGTCGCCAGCGACGGGTCGACCCCCGGGCCGCGGCGCGGCGGCGGGCCCGAGGGCCCGATCTCGGGGGCGGGGAGCGGAGGAGCGGGCCGCGAGGCTCGAGGGCATGGGGGGGCGGCGGTGCAGAAACCGTTCCCGGGGGCGGTTCCCCGCGGCTAGAATGGCCCCGATGGCTCCCACGACAGGCGTTTCCAGCGGCGCGGGCGACGCCGGCCGGGCCGCCGTGTCGCCGCGCGTCTCCGTCGTGGTTCCCCTCTATCGGTCCCAGGAGACCCTGGAGAGCTGCCTGGCGGGCCTGCTGGCGCAGGACTACCCGGACTTCGAGGTGATCGCGGTCGACAGCTCCCCCGACGAGGCCTGCGCCGCGGTCCTGGCCCGCCATCCGGAGGTCCGCTCGATCCGCAGCCGTGAGCGCCTCCTTCCCCACGCGGCCCGCAACCTGGGGGTCGAGCGCTCGACCGGGGAGCTACTGTTGTTCACCGACCCGGACATCTACGCCCCCCCCGACTGGCTGCGCCGGCTGGTCGCCGCGCTGGGCTCCGGCAGCGGCGCCGTGGCGAGCTCCCTCGCCTGCCACGGCGGCAGCTGGCTCGACCGTGGGATCCACTGGACCAAGTTCAGCAAGTGGGCCCCCGGCGGCGCGCCGCGTCCGGTGGACGTCGCGCCCACCGCCGGGCTGCTGTGCCGGCGCAGCACCTTCGAGGCGGTGGGCGGCCTGCCCGCCGGCCACATGCTGGGCGACGCCCTGTTCAGCTGGCGGTTGCGCGAGCGCGGAGCGACGGTCGTCCTCGTCCCGGAGGCGACGGCCGAGCACCACCACGTCCAGGGCCTGGGCAGCTTCGTCCGCGAGCGCTTCGTGCGCGGTATCGAGCTGGCCGAGCTGCGGCTGGGGTGGGAGGGAGCCGGCGCGGCGCGGCGCCTCGGCCTCGCAGCGGCCAGCCTGCTGCCGCTGCGCCTGGCCAGCAACCTGCTCCACGTCGGCCGTCACGCCGCACGGGCGGGTCGCCTGGGCGAGGCCGTCGCGGTGTCGCCGCTGGTGGCGCTGGGCTTCGTGGCGTCGCTCGGCGGCGAGGCGCTGGGGGCCCTGCGGAGCCTGCGGCGGCTCAACCGGTCGGCCGCGTCTGATGCAGCTCGTAGGCGGTGAAGCGGGCCGCGGCGTCGCCCTCGCCGAAGAGCAGGCCCAGGGCCTGGCCGGCCGCCCCCCAGAGCTGGCAACGGATCACCCCCGGCAGGTGGCGCAGCAGCAGACCCAGGTAGCCGTGCCCCTTGCGGTGCATCGCGGGCGCGAAGTGGGCGAGGAAGTAGAGGGGGATCAGCGGCGTCGCCGCCACGTAGAGCGCCCGCCGCCAGCGGCTCCAGCCGCGCCGGCGGGCCCGCAGCGGACCGTAGCAGCGGTACCAGAGGTGGAGGCCCCGCGAGATCTCCGCGAAGGTCGCCTCGCTGAGGTGCTCGATCACTGCCGCCGGCTCGAGCAGCAGGCGGGCCCCCTCGCGGCGGAGCTGGCGCTGCAGCTCGAGGTCGCCGTGGAGCAGCAGCTCGAGGTCCTCGTGCTGGCGCAGCAGCTCGGTGCGGTAGCTGGCGTTGTGCCCGGGCAGCATCTCGACCTCGCCGCGCTCGACCGGGGGGAACCACAGGCCGTAGCTCATCAGCGCCACGGCGTCGCACTGCTCCTGTCCGGGGTTGCCCACCACCACGGCCGTTCCCACCGCGTCCCACCCTTCCCGATAGGCCGCCAGCAACGCCTCGCCCCAGCCCGGCCGCACCCGCACGTGCTCCTCGACGAACGCCGTGACCGGGGCCCGCGCCGCCCTCACCGCGGCGGCCCGCATCGCCGAGAAGGTGGCGTCGAGCGGCTGCGGCAGGACGCGCACCTCCGGGCGGTCGGCGAAGGGGAGCGCTGCCGACCCCGGCCGGCCGCGGTCCAGCACCAGGATCTCGAGGCGCTCGCCGAGGCCCTGGTCGAGGAGGCTGCGCAGGCAGTCGCCGACCCGGTCGCGCAGATCGCCGACCGCGACGACGGCGGTGAGCTCGGGAGCGGGCGCCGCGGCCGGCGGGGCGGTCGGCTCGGGGGGCTGCGGCGGGGGGCTCACGGGGACGCGATGCTAGCAGCCGGCGGGCGAGGGCGGCACCGGGCGCGCCGACGCTCCCGGCGCACGACGACTTCCCGCGCGGGACTCTAGTGGTAGAGGTTGCGGCGCTCGCCGGGCGGCAGGCCGGGGGCCTCCGGGTCGCCGTGGCCGCGGGCCCAGGCGAGCCGTTCGACGAGGCCGCCCTTCCAGGTGGTCTCGACCCGCACTCCCGACGGCCCGGCGCTGCGCTCGACGAGGCGCGCCGCGCCGGGGTCGCCGCGGTCGGCGAGCCAGTAGATCTCAGTGCCGGCGGTGGAGAAGTGGAGCGCCAGGTGCGCGGTGTCGGGGCGCTCGGCGAGGAGGCGGGCGAGCCGTGCGGCCGCCTCGGTCCGCTCCATCTCGCCCCCTTCGGTCACGGTGTACTCGGGTGGCGCCGCCAGCAGCACCCCCGGCGGGCCGCCGTCGGCGCGCCCGGCGTGGAGCTGGAGCACGAAGAAGCGTCCGAGCGCCCAGGCGGCGACGGCGAGGACGGCGACGGCGAGGACGACCTTGAGCGCTTTCACGGGTGGCCATGCTACCGGCTTCCCGACCTGCCGCGACGGTGGCGGGCCGCGACGGTTTCGTGAGGACCCCCGCCCGCCCGCGGTGTAGTCTGGGTGCCAGGAGGTCACGGATGCACAGGTGGAGAGTGGGGATGGGGGTCGTGGTGGGGCTCGCCGCCACGGCACCGCTGCTGGCGATCGAGGCGGTGGGCTACCGGCTGGCCCGGCTGCCGTTCTCGCCGTTCGACTTCTTCGACTGGATCACCCGGGTCCTGCCGGGCCGCGTGGTGACCTTCGGCATCGACTCGATGATCTGGGCCCTCGACACCGTGGGTCTCGACGTGGCCGACAGCGCCAAGACCGCGGAACGGGCGGTGGCGGTGCTCCAGTTCCTCGTCCTCGGCGTGGTGGTCGCGGTGCTGTTCTTCGTCTTCTCGGCGCTGCGCCGGGTGCGGCCGGACGGCGGTTCGGGGGCGGTGCTGGGCGCCGCGTTCGCGATGCCGATGATCGCCGTCTCCCTGGGCGTCGGGCAGTCGCCGGTGGGTGCCGGATGGGTGGTGCTCTGGCTGCTGGTGCTGTTCGTCGGCTGGGGGATGGTGGTGGCGCGGGGCCGCCGTCGCGCCATTCCCGCCGCCGGCGCCGGCGCCGGGGCGGTGGCCCTGGACCGCCGCCGGTTCCTGGTCCGCCTCGGCACCGCCAGCGCGGTGGTGACGGTGGCCGGCGCCGGGCTCGCGGAGGTGCTGGCGCGGCGCGAGCGGGGCGGCGGGGCGGCGCGGGCGTCGACGGCCCACCGCACCGAGACCGGCAAGGGGACGCCGTTCCCGAACGCCGACGATCCGGTGATGCCGGCGCCCGGCACGCGCCCCGAGTACACCCCGCTCAAGGACCACTACAAGGTCTTCATCCGCACCGAGCCGACGGTGATCGACGGCGACGACTGGGAGCTGACGGTGGACGGTCTGGTCGAGGAGCCGCTCCGGCTGCGGCTCGCCGATCTCCGCGGCGCGCTGCCGCAGCGCGACCAGTACGTGACCATCTCCTGCATCTCGGGCCGGGTGGCGACCGGCCTGATCGGGACCACCCTGTGGAGCGGCGTCCCGCTCGCCGCGGTGCTCGAGGCGGCCCGGCCGAAGCCGGGGGCGCGCTGGCTCCACGTGCACTCGGGCGACGGCTACTACGAGACGGTCGACCTCGAGCTGGTCGCCCGCGACCCGCCGGCTGCTGCTCTGCCACTCGTGGGACGGGCAGCCGCTGCCGGTCGACCACGGCTTCCCGCTGCGCATCTGGATCCCCGACCGCTACGGGATGAAGCAGCCCAAGTGGATCCGCTCGATCGAGGTCTCCGACCGCTACGCGCCCGGCTACTGGGTCGAGCGGGGCTGGGACCGCGAGGCGCGGGTCCGGACCACCTCGGTGATCGACACCGTCGCGGTGCAGGCCGCCTACGAGCAGGGAGGGCGGCAGGTCGTGCCGGTGGGGGGCATCGCCTTCGGCGGCGCGCGCGGCATCTCCCGCGTCGAGGTGAAGGTGGACGACGGACCGTGGGAGGCGGCGCGGCTGCGCGCGCCGCTGTCCGACGTCACCTGGGTGATCTGGCGCTACGATTGGCCCTTCGCCGCCGGCGAGCACACGTTCACCGTACGCGCCACCGACGGTGAGGGCCGACCGCAGGTCGCGGAGAGCCGGCCGGCGCGGCCCAGCGGCGCCACCGGGCTCCACCACAAGAAGGTACGGGTGTAGCCCGGCCGGCGGGCCGGCCCTCAGTCCGCCTGCCGGATCAGCTCGGTCTCGATGGCGATCCGCACCTCGTTGCCGACCAGGACGCCCCCGGTCTCCAGCGCCTGGTTCCAGGTCAGCCCGAAGTCCCGGCGGTCGAGGCGGGCGGTGGCGCGGTAGCCGGCGCGCTCGGCGCCCCAGGGATCGGTGCCGCGGCCCTGCTCCTCGGCGTCGAGCACCACCTCGCGGGTGGTGTCGCGGATCGTCAGGTCGCCGGTGACGCGGTAGCGCCCCTCCCCGGTGCGCTCCACTCCGGTGCTGCGGAAGTGGATCTCGGGGTGGTTCTCGACGTCGAGGAAGTCGGCCGAGCGCAGATGGGTGTCGCGGTCCGGCTGCCGCGTGTCGATCGAGGCGGCGTCGACGGTGACGTCGATCTCCGCGGTGGTGGGCTCGTCGTCGTCGACCCGGACGGTGCCGCGCACGTCGGAGAAGCGACCCTTGACGGTCGAGATCATCATGTGGCGCACGGCGAGCTCGATCATGGTGTGGGCGGGGTCGATCTCCCAGACGGTCAGCGCGGCGGTGGCGGTGTCGGTGGTGGTCGTGGTCTTGCTGTCGGTCATCGGGTTCTCCTTTTCATCCAAAGATTCTCGGTACCGAGATATTGTGGCGAAGGACTTCGCGTCGGGTCCTCGTTCAAGAGCCGCGCGGGGCGCGGCGGGCGGCGGCGAGGCCCAGGGCCCGGAGGAGGCGGGTCGCCTGCTCCTGCTCCTCGGCGTCGAGGCCCCCCACCGCCTCTTCGATGCACCGTGCGTGCCCGGGGAAGATGCGCCGCATCAGCTCGTCGCCGCGTGGGGTGAGTGCCGCGTAGCGGGCGCGCCGGTCCTGCGGGCAGTCGCGGCGCTCCACCAGCCCCTTGTCGGTCAGGCGGTCCACCGTGTAGGTGATGCCGCCGGACGACAGCAGGATGCGGCGCTGGACCTCGCCGATCAGCGCGGGGCCCTTGTGGTGGAGCGCTTCGAGGATGCCGAACTCGGTGAGGGTCAGCCCGTGCCCGGCGGCGTCCGCCGCGGCGTGCGCCCGGACGGCGTCGAAGGCGCGGGAGAGCACCACCCAGAGCTGGAGGGCGCGGTCCCGGTCGGCGTCCGCCGTCGATCATCTCGGGTTCATTCATCTCGGTACAAAGATAATTCATCGACGCCGCCTTGTCAAGGGCCGGCGGTGGCGGGCATGGGACAATCGCGCCATGGCCTTTC
The DNA here is from genome assembly GCA_963843275.1 of uncultured Acidobacteriota bacterium. Taxonomy (GTDB): domain Bacteria; phylum Acidobacteriota; class Thermoanaerobaculia; order Multivoradales; family JBCCEF01; genus CAWJJM01. Next base: position 818,373 of record CAWJJM010000012.1, read on the forward strand.
CCGCCGCGCACGTGACCGTCGTCGGCGCCACGGGCGCCACCGGCATCCACCTCAGCGACCGTCTGCGGGAGCGGGGCCGCTCGGTGCGGGCCGTGTCACGGCGTCGCGAGACGCTCGAGCGGAGGTTCGCCGGCCGTGACGTGGAGATCGCGGTCGCCGACGCGCTCGACCCCGCGGCCCTCGAACGGGCGGTCGCCGGGACGGACCTGGTGGTCGACGCCATCGGCCTGCCGCCGGAGCGCATGGCCGACCACCCCCGGACGGCGGCGGCGGTCGCCGCCGCAGCCCGGGCGGCAGGAGCGCGCTGCCTGCTGATCTCCTCCTACTGGGCCTTCCTGCCGCACCGCGGGGAGGTGGTCGACGAGGCACACCCCCGGAGCGGCGGTCACGCGTGGTTCCGGTTCCGGCGCGAAGCCGAGGACGCCGTTCTGGCTGCGGGAGGGGCGGTGGCGCACCTGCCGGACTTCTTCGGTCCGTGCGTCGGCTTCAGCACCGTGCAGCTCGCGCTGCGCGACGCCCTCGCCGGTCGCCCCGTGTCCTGGCTCGGCGGGGCCGACGTCCCGCGGGAGACCGGCTACGTGCCCGACCTGATGGCACGGGTGGCCGAGCTGGCCGACCGCGAAGAAGCCTACGGGACCGACTGGGGTCTGGCGGGCACGGGCACCCTGACCGCGCGTCGCCTCGCGGAGCTGGCCGGCGAGCATCTGGGGCGCCGGGTGAAGCTGCGGGCGGCGCCGCGCTGGCTGCTGGCGCCGCTCAGCCGGGTGATGCCGTCCCTGGCCGCGGCGCGGCCGCTGATCGCTCCCTACACCCGGCCGGTACGGTACGACACGGCCAAGGTGCGTGCCCTGCTGGGAGAGGCCGCGCCGACGCCGTTCCCGGCGGCCGTCGCCGCCACGCTCGACTGGATGGCGGCGCAGCCCGACGTCGCCTGAGCGGGCGCCGGTCCTCTATCATCGACGGCCATGGCCCTCGCCCTGGAGACCCGCGCCCTGAGCCGCTCGTTCGGGGACTTCCTCGCCGTCGACGCCATCGACCTGGCGGTGCCCGGAGGGTTGCTTCTACGGCTTCCTGGGACCGAACGGCGCCGGCAAGTCGACCACCATCAAGTGCCTCACCGGCCTGCTGCGGCCGACGGCGGGGAGATCCGCATCCTCGGGCGCGACCCGCTCGCCGAGCCGGTGGCGGTGAAGCGCCGCGTCGGGGTGGTGCCGGAGGACCTCGCCCTGTTCGAACGGCTCACCGGCATGGAGAACCTGTCGTTCGTGGCGCGCGTCCACGGCCTCGAGGAGGCCACCGTTCCGTGCCCGCACCGCCGAGCTGCTCGAGGTGATGGAGCTCACCGACGCCGCCGCGACGCTGGTCGCCGACTACTCCCACGGCATGCGCAAGAAGCTGGCGCTGGCGGTGGCCTTCCTGCCGTCGCCGCACCTGCTCTTCCTCGACGAGCCGTTCGAGGGGATCGACGCGGTGTCGTCGCGCCAGATCCGCGAGCTGCTGCAGGAGTTCGTCGGCCGCGGCGGCACGGTCTTCCTGACCTCGCACGTGCTCGAGATCGTCGAGCGGTTGGCCGACCAGGTCGGCATCCTGCACCGCGGCAAGCTGGTGGCGCAGGGCCCGGTCGCGGGGCTGCGCGGCGCCGGGGCGGAGACCCGCAGCCTCGAGGAGGTGTTCCTGGCCACCGTCGGCGTGGAGGATCGCGGCCGGCACGCCCTGGAGTGGCTGGGGACGTGAGGCGGAGCCTGCTCGCGGCCTTCCTCTGGCTGCGCTGGCGGATGCTGGTCAACGGGCTGCGCGCCAGCGGCCGGCGGGGCCCGCTCCGGCTCTTCGCCGCCTGGGGCGAGGTCCTGCTGCAGGGGGTGCTCGCCGTCCTCGGGACGGTCGCGGCGCTGGCGCTGGCGGTCGGCGCCGGCTTCGCGGTGCACGGCCTGGCGCAGGGCGGCGTCGGGCGCGAGCTCGTGCTGATGGGGCTGCGGATCGCCGCCGGTACCGCCATCGTGGTGCTGCTGGTGGTGCCGGCGATCCAGGGGTCGCTGCGCGGCGGGGGCACCAGCGACCGCCTGCTGCTGCTGCCGCTCTCCCGCCGCACGCTCCACGCCCTGCAGCTCGGCGCAGCGCTCGCCGACCCCTGGCTGCTCCTGACGGTCCCCGCCATCCTGGTCCTCGGCGTCGGGGCGGCGGTGTTCGGCGCTCCCGCCGCGGCCCTCGGCACGCTGGGGGCGCTGCTGTTCGTGCTCGCCCTCGCCGCGTTGTCGACCTGCGCCGCCTACGCCGCGCAGCTCCTGTTCCGCGACCGCCGGCGCGCCGAGCTGGCCGTGGTGGCGATGGTGGTGGCCTGGATCCTGATCGCGGTGGCGCCGAACCTCCTCGAGCAGCGCGCCCGGCGACACCGGGAGGCGCGCCCGGCCGCCGCCGCCGAGCGCCCGGCCGCGGCGGCGCCGGCGGAGACGCAGACGGCGCCGCAGGGCGGGGACCGCGGCCTCGCGGCAGCCGACGTCTTCCCGCTCTGGCTGCAGGTGGTGCCCTCGGAGGCCTTCGGCCGGACGCTCGCCGGGGTGTCCGCCGGCCGGCTCGCCACCGCGGCGGGCGGGGTCGGCTCGCTGGCCTGCGAGGCGGCCCTGTTCTACCTGCTCTCGGCGGCGCTCTGGCAACGCCTGGTGACCTCGCCCGAGACCTCCTCGGGGCGCCGGGGCAGGGCGGCGCGACCGTTGCCGGCGCGGCGCCTGCCGGGGCTGGACGCGGCGGAGAGCGCCGTGGCGTGGACCCACGCGCGCACCTTCTGGCGCACGGTGCAGGGCAAGCTGGCGGTGGTCATCCCGGCGGTGATGGCGCTGATGTTCGACCTGCTCGCCGAGCGCGCCCAGAGCCGTGGAGGCGGCTTCTTCGCCCTCGCCCTGGAGAGCGGCGCGCTCGCCCTGGGGGTCGCGGGGATGGCGGTCATCGCGCAGCAGGCGCTGCTCATCAACCAGTTCGCCACCGACGGCTCGGGGCTCGTGCTGGAGGCGCTGCTGCCGCTCGACGCGCGCGCCCTGTTGCGCGGCAAGGCGGTCGGCGGGGCGCTGGTGGCGGGCGTGTCGATGGCCGGGGCGCTGCTGGTTCTCGCCAGCCTCGAAACGGCGCGCCCGCCGCTGCTGTGGCCGGCGGCCCTGCTCGGCGGGCTGGGGGCCTACGCGCTGCTGGCGCCGCTCGGCGCCTGGCTGTCGATCCTTCTCCCCAAGGCGGTCGACCTGTCCCGCCTGGGCGGCGCCAACAAGCCGCACCAGGGGGCGGCGCTGCTGTCCATGCCGGCCATCGCCGCCTGCCTGGCGCCGGCGGTGGGCCTGCACCTGCTGGCGACGCAGGTGCTCCACAGCCCGGCCCTGGGCGTCGCCTTCGAGGCGGTCTGGCTGGTCGTCGCCGTCCTGCTGGCGCGACCGCTGCTCGACCGCATGGCGGGCTTTCTGGCCCGCCGGCGCGAGGGGATCCTGCTCACCCTGCGCGACCGCGGCTAGGCCGGGTCGCGGCGGGCTAGGATGCGGGGGAGCGTGGCTCCCCGGCGAATGGAACCGGAAGGAGGCGGAGCATGGGAGCGAAGTCCTGGGCGGCGGCGGCGGCGCTGGCGGCGCCGGTGTGGGCGGCGGCGTGGGGCGCCACCGGGCACCGGACGGTGGGGGAGATCGCCCAGCACCACCTGACGGCGGCGGCCGCTCGCCGGATCGCCGTCCTGCTCGATGGCGACAGCCTGGCCGAGATCGCCGACTGGGCCGACGACATCCGCTCCGACCCGGCGTGGAAGCGTGCCTCGCCCTGGCACTACATCGACGTCGAGGACGACCAGACGCTGGCCTCCGCGCCGCGCTCGCCGGCCGGCGACGTGCTCTGGGCGCTGGAGCACTTCGAGGGCGTGCTTCGCGACCCGGCGGCGTCGACGGCCGAACGCGCCGAGGCGCTGCGCTTCTACGTCCACTTCGTCGGCGACGTCCACCAGCCGCTCCACGTCGGGCGCCATGCCGACCAGGGGGGCAACACCATCGACGTCACCTGGTTCGGCGCCCCGCGCAACCTGCACCAGGTGTGGGACGACGCGATGATCGACTCGACCGACCTCTCGTTCACCGAGCTGACCCGGTTCCTCGACGACCCCACCCCCGCCGAGGTCGCCGCCTGGCAGGCCGACCCCTACGCCACCTGGATCGCGGAGAGCAAGGCGCTGCGCGGCCTGGTCTACGACATCGGCGACGGCAGGCTCTCCTGGCGCTACCGCTTTCGGACGCTGCCGACGCTGAAGCACCGCCTGCTGCAGGCGGGCGTCCGGCTCGCCGGCAAGCTCAACGACATCTTCTCGGCCCCGGCGGCGCCGGGAGCTCCGTAGGCCGATGCGCGCGCGAGGGGGATCGCTCTCCGCGGCCGTCCTGGCGGGCGTGCTCCTGGCGGCGCTCGCCGGCTGCCGGAGCGGCCGGCCGGCGGCCCGGCCGGCGCCGGCCGCCCCCGCCGCCGACCGCACGGTGACGATGCTGGCGATCAACGACGTCTACCGCATCGGCGGCGTCGACGGGGAGACCCGCGGCGGCCTCGCCCGGGTGCGCACCCTGCGCCGCGAGCTGGAGCGCGAGGCGCCCGACCTGCTGGTGCTCCACGCCGGCGACTTCCTCTTCCCGTCGCTGCTCAGCAGCGCCTTCCAGGGCGCCCAGATGGTCGACGTCCTCGGGCTTCTCGACGGCGACCCGGTGGCGATGGACCCGCGGATGTTCGTCGCCTTCGGCAACCACGAGTTCGACAAGGACCGCCTGTCGGACGGGCCGATGCTCGACCGGCGGATCGAGGAGTCGCAGTTCCGCTGGCTGGGGACCAACCTCGAGTTCGCCGCCGGCGCCGACGGCCGACCGCTGGTGGCGGCGCCGCAGCTGGTGCGCACGGCCCTGGTCGACAGCGGCGGCGTCCGGGTGGGCCTGTTCGGTCTCACCACCGACGTCAAGCACCCGGCGTACGTCACCGCCTTCGACGACCCGGTGGCGACGGCGCGGCGCGCCACCGCCGAGCTGCGCGCCGCCGGCGCCGAGCTGGTCGTCGCGGTGACCCACCAACGGATCTCCCGCGACGTCGCCCTGCTGGCGGCGCTCGGCGACGCCGGCCCCGACCTGGTGGTCGGCGGCCACGAGCACGACCACCTGGCGCGCGAGGCCGGCGGCCGCTGCGTCGTCAAGGCGGACGCCGAGGCGCGCACCGCGACGGTGTGGAGGGTGACCCTGCCGGCCGGCGGCGGGCGGCCGCGGGTGCGCGCCGAGCTGCGCGAGCTCGGGCCCGAGGTACCCCGGACCCGCAGGTGGCCGCCCGTGTCGAGGACTGGCGGCAGCGCCAGGACCGCGAGGCCTGCGCCGCGCTGGGCGAGGTCCCCGGCTGCCTGTCCGTGCCGCTCGGTCACACCCGCACCCGCCTGGTGGGGGAGGAGCTCGAGATCCGGCGCTTCGAGACCAACCTCGGCGACTGGGTGGCCGACCAGGCGCTGGCCGCCTACGCCGACCGGGGGGCCCAGGTGGCCTTCCTCAACTCGGGCTCGCTGCGCCTCAACCAGGACGTGCCCGCCGGCGGGGCGGTGACTCGGCGGGCGATCGAGGAGCTGTTCCCCTATCCCGGCAGCCTGCGGCTGCTGCGGCTGCGCGGCTCCACGCTGCAGCAGGTGGTCACGCGGGCGGTCCAGGACTGGACCGGCAACGGCTGGTGGCTGCAGATCGCCGGCTTCGCCTTCCGCCACGACCCCGACACCGACAGCGCGACCGACCTCACCCTGCTGACCCCGGCGGGGCCGCGCCCCATCGACCCGGACGAGGAGATCCTCGCCGTGACCGGCGACTTCCTCGTCGATCCGGCGAGCGGGCAGGACGGCTACACCATGTTGGGCCCCGACCAGGTGGTGGCGCTGCCGGGGGACCGGCCGGAGATCAAGAGCCGGGTGGCCGCGGCGCTCGCCGCGGCCGGCGCGGCGGGCATCGCGCCGCGGGTCGAGGGGCGCATCTGCAACCGCCGGCGGCCGGGCCCCTGCCTGGCCCTCGGCGCCTGGGTGGCGGGGCCGGCCGCCGCGCCTCCCGCGCCCGCCCTCCAGGCGCCGGACTGCATCGCGCCCGGCGGCGCTTGACGGCGGGCGCATACTGGGGTCGGTGGACCTGACCGGACGGAAAGGAGCGTTCGCATGCGTGTCGCCGACGATGTCACCGGCTGGATCGGCAAGACCCCGCTGGTGCGCCTGCGCCGGCTCGCCGGGGAGACCGGCGCCGAGGTGCTGGCGAAGCTCGAGTCGTTCAACCCCCTGGGCAGCGTCAAGGACCGGATCGGCCGGGCGATGGTCGAGGCCGCCGAGGCCGACGGCAGCCTGACCGCGGACACGACCCTGGTCGAGCCGACCAGCGGCAACACGGGCATCGCCCTGGCGTTCGTCTGCGCCGCCAGGGGCTACCGCCTGGTGCTGACGATGCCCGACACCATGAGCCAGGAGCGCCGCCAGCTCCTCGCCGCCCTGGGCGCGGAGCTGGTGCTGACCCCGGGCGCCGGCGGCATGCGCGGCGCGGTGGACCGGGCTCGCGAGCTGGCCGAACGGCCCGGCCACCGGATGCTGCAGCAGTTCGAGAACCCGGCGAACCCGGCGATCCATCGCGCCACCACGGCCGAGGAGATCTGGGCCGACACCGACGGGCGCGTCGACGTGGTGGTGTGCGGCGTCGGCACCGGCGGGACGATCACCGGCGTGGGGCAGGTCCTCAAGGCGCGCAAGCCCTCCGTGCGCATGGTGGCGGTGGAGCCGGAGGCGTCGCCGGTGCTCTCGGGCGGGGCGCCCGGGCCGCACAAGATCCAGGGGATCGGCGCCGGCTTCGTCCCCGCCGTCCTCGACCGCGACGTGATCGACGAGGTGGTCACCGTCTCCGACGCCGCGGCCGGCGAGACCGCCCGCCGGCTCGCCCGTCGCGAGGGGCTGGCGGTGGGGATCTCCTCGGGGGCCGCGGCGTGGGCGGCGCTGCAGGTGGCGGCGCGGCCGGAGCACGCGGGCCAGGTGGTGGTGGTGGTGCTCCCCGACACCGGGGAGCGCTACCTCAGCACCTCGCTCTACACCGACCCCGTCTCCGGGCCGGCGCCGTGAGCGACGCGGCGGGCCCGGCGGGGCCGGAGGCGCCCCTCGAGGAGGTGCTCGACGCCCTCTGCGCGGGCCCGCACCCGGCGCCGGGGGTGGGCCGGCAGCGCGTGCTGCTGCCGTCACGGACGCAGCTCGTCGAGGTGGTCGAGACGCTGCGGGCGGTGCTGTTTCCGGGCTACCTCAGCGACTGGGACCTCGGCGGCGCGGCGCTGCGCCACTACGTCGGCACCGGCCTCGACCGCGTCACCCACACCCTGACCGAGCAGGTGCGCCGGGTGCTGATGCTCGAGGAGGGGGAGGAGGAGGCCGGCGCCGCCGCGCGCGCCGCCGGTATCGCCGCGGCCTTCCTGCGCCGGCTGCCGGAGGTGCGCCGGCTGCTGCTCACCGACGTACGGGCCGCCTTCGAGGGCGACCCGGCGGCGCGCAGCCACGACGAGATCATCCTCGCCTACCCGGGATTGCTCGCCATCACCAGCCAGCGCCTGGCCCACCAGCTCCACCGGCTCGAGGTGCCGCTGCTGCCGCGCATCTTCACCGAGGAGGCGCACTCGCGCACCGGCATCGACATCCATCCCGGGGCGCGGATCGGCGAGAGCTTCTTCATCGACCACGGCACCGGCGTGGTGGTGGGGGAGACCTGCGTGATCGGCGACCGGGTACGCATCTACCAGGGCGTGACGCTGGGCGCGAAGAGCTTCCCGCTCGACGAGCACGGCCGGCCGATCAAGGGCGTCGACCGCCACCCGATCGTCGAGGACGACGTGATCGTCTACTCGGGCGCGACGCTGCTCGGGCGGATCACCATCGGGCGCGGCTCGGTGATCGGGGGCAACGTCTGGCTCACCCGCAGCGTCCCCCCCGGCAGCTCGGTCACCCAGAGCCGGGCGCGCGAGAGCCGTTTCGAGGCGGGAGGCGGCATCTGACCCGCGCCGCGGGTCAGAGGACCTCGAGGCGCGGGTCGCCGGCCACCGCCTCGCCGACGTCCGCCGCCCGGTGGCCACCGGCGCGCAGGGCCGCGAGCAGGTCGGCGGCGCGGTCGGGCGGTACGAAGAGCAGCAGGCCGCCGGACGTCTGCGGGTCGTAGAGCAGCTCCCGTTCGCCGTCGGACAGGCCCCGCCGGTCGTCGACCAGCGGCCCGGCGTGCTCGCGGTTCTTCGCCGTGCAGCCGGTCGAGACCCCGCGCGCCACCAGCGGGTAGAACGCCTCGTGCACCGGCAGGTCGGCGAAGCGCAGGCGCAGGGCGACGCCACTCGCCCGGGCGACGTTCAGAGCGTGGCCGGCGACCCCGAAGCCGGTGACGTCGGTGGCGGTGTGGGCGCCGTGCTCGCGGCCGAGCCGCGCCGCCTCGGCGTTGGAGCGCTCCATCTCGGCCAGCGCCGGCTCCAGCCCCGCCTCGTCGAGGCGGTCGAACTTGAAGGCGTTGATGATCACCCCGGTTCCCAGCGGCTTGGTGAGCAGCACGCGGTCGCCGGGGCGGGCGCGGTCCTGGGTCCACACCCGCTCGGGATCGACCTCGCCGACGACGGCGAGCCCGTACTTGAGCTCGGGATCGGCGATCGAGTGGCCGCCGACCAGCGCCGCCCCGGCCTCCGCCAGTGCCCGGGCGCCGCCGGCGAGCACCTCGCCCAGCACGTCCTCGGGCACCTGGTCCGGGAAGCAGCACAGGTTGAGGGCGAACAGCGGCGCGGCGCCCATGGCGTAGACGTCGGAGAGCGAGTTGACCGCCGCCACGCGCCCGAAGCGGCCGGGGTCGTCGCACACCGGCGGGATGAAGTCGACGGTGGCGACCAGGGCGCGGCCGGCGTGCAGGACCACGCCGGCATCGTCGCCCGTCTCGGGGCCGACCAACACCCGTTCCCGCCCGCCGGCGAGGCCGACGAGGGGACGGATCAGCTCGGAGAGGTCCCCCGGACCTACCTTCGCCGCTCAGCCGCCGGTGGTGGCGCAGGCGGTGAGCCGGAACTTGCGCCGGAACAGTGCCATGGCGCGCATTGTAGCCGCGGCCCGTGGGTCCGGGGAGGAGCGCCTCGCTCCCCGCTCGCCCCGCCGCACCCGTTCAGCCCGCCAGGGCCTGCCAGCGGCGGCCGATCATCAGGCGGAGCTTGCGCTGCTCCTCCTCGGCCAGGCGCTCGCGCGCGGCGGCGACCTCGGCCTCGACGCGCTCGAGCTCGGCGTGGGCGGCGACGCGCTCGAGGCGCTCGCGGAGCTCGTAGAAGCGCGCGGAGAACTCGCCGCACAGCTCGCGCAGGAAGGGGTAGGAGAGGCGGTGCACGTCGCAGGGGCCGTGGCGTCGGATGGCGTCCTGGTGGTCGGCGGTGGCGTAGCCCTTGTGGCGCGCGAAGCCGTACTCGGGGAAACGGCGGTCGAGCTCCAGCATCATCCGGTCGCGGTGCGTCTTGGCGACGATCGAGGCGGCGGCGATCGAGTAGTTCAGGCCGTCGCCCTTGTCGAAGCGGTTCTGCGGCGCGGTGATGCCGGGGATCTCGCGGGCGTCGACCAGGACGTGCTGGGGCGCCGCGGGGAGGGCCTCGACGGCGCGGCGCATCGCCAGCAGGGCCGCGTGGTAGACGTTGAGGCGGTCGATCTCGCCGACCTCGGCGACGCCGACGGCGACCCCGGCGGCGCGCTGGCGGATGCGGACCGCCAGCTCCTCGCGGCGCTCCGGTTCGAGGCGCTTGGAGTCGTCCACCCCGGACAGCTCGGTGCCCGGGGCGAAGACCACGGCGGCGGCCACCACCGGCCCGGCGAGCGGTCCGACCCCGGCCTCGTCGACCCCGGCGATGCGCTCGACCCCCGACTTCCACAGCACCCGCTCGAAGTTGAGCATGGCGTCGAGCCGCAACCGCTCGTCGCGCTCGCGCTCGTAGCGGCCGCGCAGCAGCGTGTAGATGCGCCGCACCCCGCGGCGGGGGTCGCGCCGCAGCCGCGCCAGGGCCTGCGGCGACACCGGCTGCTCGCTGTCGAGGAAGCGGCGGCGGATCTCTTCGACCGGCAGTTGGGACAGCTTCCGCGCCACGGCCGGGATGGTACCACCGGCGTCGCGGGCCGGGCCGGGCCGGCGCCGCGGCCGGCCCGGCCGGGTAGGATGGCGCGCACCCCGCCCATCCCCCGGAGACCACCGACGCCCCCCGCCCCGCCCCCGACCGCCGCACCGACCGCCGCCCCCGGCCCCGGGTTGCTCCGGGTCGTGGGGCGCTGGGAGATCGTCGGTCTGGCGCTCAACGACGTCATCGGCAGCGGCGTCTACCTGCTGCCGGCGGCGGCCGCGGCCCTGCTCGGCGCGTGGAGCCTCGCCGCCGTGGCGCTGGCCGGCCTCGCCGTCCTGTTGCTGGTGCTGTGCTTCGCCGAGGCCTCGAGCCGCTTCGACGAGCCGGGCAGCGCCTACCTCTACGCCCGCACCGCCTTCGGCCCGCTGGTCGGCTTCGAGGTGGGGTGGATGACCTGGCTCGCCCGGGTCGCCTCGGTCGCCTCGCTGTCGGTCGGCTTCGCCGTGGCGCTGGCCCACCTGGTGCCGGCGGCCGCGACGGGCGCCGGGCGCGCGCTCGCCGTCGTCGTGCCGACCCTGGCGCTGACCGCGATCAACGTGGCCGGGGTCAAGTCCGGGGTGCGCGCCTCGGTGGTGCTGGTGGTGGTCAAGACGCTGCCGCTGCTGCTCTTCGTGGGGGTGGGCGTGGGGTTCGCCTCCGGCTCGCTGGCCTGGAGCCAGGCGCCGACCGCGCCGGGCGAGCTCGGTCCACGCCTGGGGGAGGCCGCCCTGCTGCTGCTCTTCGCCTACGCCGGCTTCGAGAACACGGCGGCGGCGGCCGGCGAGTACCGCAACCCGCGCCGCGACGTGCCGTTCGCGCTGATCGCCGAGATCGCCCTGGTCAGCCTGCTCTACCTGGCCGTGCAGTGGGTGGCCCTCGGCACCCTGCCACGGCTCGGCGCCTCCACCACCCCGCTCGCCGACGCGGCGCAGGGCTTCCTCGGATCCTGGGGCGGCGGGCTGCTCACGGTGGGAGCGATGCTGTCGATCCTGGGGACCAACAACAACACCGTGCTGGCCGGTCCCCGCTACCTGTTCGCGCTGTCGCGGGACGGCTTCGGGCCGCCGGCGCTGTCGCGGGCCCTGTCGCGGATCCACCCGCGGTTCCACACCCCGGCGGTGGCGATCGTGCTGCAGACGGCGATCGCCCTGCCGCTCGCCCTGTCGGGCACCTTCGTCGGGCTCGCCGCGCTGTCGGTGGTCGCCCGGCTCGCCACCTACCTCGGCACCGCCGCCGCGGTGCCGGTCCTGCGGCGCAAGATGCCGGCGCTCGAGACCACCTGGCGGCTCCCCGGTGGACCTGCCATCCCGTGGGCGGCCTGCGCCCTGTCGCTGGGCCTGGCGGCCAGCGCCGAGCCGGCGAGCCTGCTGGCCGCCGGGGTGGCGCTGGTGGTGGGGGCGCTGCTTTACGCGCTCGGGCGGCGCCGCCCGGGCACGGTCGCGCCGGCGGCGGACTGAGCCCCGCCCGCACCCGCCTCAGCCGCCGGTGAGCCCGTCGACCGTCGTGAGGGTGGCCTGGAAGAGGAAGGAGGCCTGGCGCAGGGCGGCCTCCAGGTCGAAGGGGGTGAGCGCGGAGAGGGTGTCGACCGGGTGGATGACCCGGACCCAACGCAGCCCGGCGCTGGCGGCGGTGTAGTGGACGCAGATGTTGGCCACCGTGCCGCAGACGATCAGGGTGTCGATGCCGGCGGTGCGCAGGGCGTGGTCGAGGCCGGTGCCGTAGAAGCCGTCGTAGCGCGCCTTCTCGAAGACCTGCTCGTCGGCCCGCGGGGCCAGCTCGGCGACGATCTCCCAGCCGCGGGTGCCCCGCTCGACGTGGCGGCCCCAGATCGTCCACTCGGGGTCGCCGGGGCGGTGGGTGTCCTGGGTGTAGAGGACGGTGACGCCGGTCGCCCGCGCCCACTCCAGCAGTCGGCCGATGCGCGGCACCGTGGCGGCCGCTCCCGGCACCGGCAGGGCGCCGTCGGCGTCGACGAAGTCGTGCTGCATGTCCACCACCACCAGGGCGGTGCGCGCCGGGTCGACCGCCACGCGCTCGGCGATCTCGTAGGGCGGCACCTCGACGCTGCGGCTCGGGCTCATCGTGGCCTCCTGCGGTCGATCGTAACCGCGCCGCGGCGCGGCGTGTAGGATGGCCGGCGCCGCGCCGACGGCGGACGGGGGCGGCGAAAGGAGCGGTGGATGGCGGACCTCGCGGGCAGGACCCTCTTCATCACCGGCGCCAGCCGGGGGATCGGCAGGGCGATCGCGCTGCGCGCCGCGGCCGACGGCGCCAACGTCGCCGTCGCCGCCAAGACCACCGAGCCGCACCCCAAGCTCCCGGGCACCATCTACAGCGCCGCCGAGGAGATCGAGGCGGCCGGCGGCCGCGCCCTGCCGCTGGCGGTCGACGTGCGCTCCGAGGAGCAGGTGGCGGCGGCGATCCAGCGCACCGTCGACACCTTCGGCGGGCTCGACGTGCTGGTCAACAACGCCAGCGCCATCTTCCTCGCCGGGACGTTGGAGACGCCGGCGAAGCGCTTCGACCTGATGCACCAGGTCAACACCCGCGGCACCTTCTTCTGCTCGCAGGCGGCGATCCCGCACCTCGCCCGCGCCGACAACCCGCACATCCTGATGCTGGCGCCGCCGCCGAGCCTCGACCCGCGCTGGTACGGGCCGCACCTGGCGTACACCCTGTCGAAGATGGGGATGAGCCTGTGCGTGCTGGGTCTGGCGGCGGAGCAGGCGGAGCGCGGGATCGCGGTCAACGCGCTGTGGCCGCGGACGGTGATCCGCACCGCCGCCCTGGCCATGCTCGGCGACGCCTTCCCCCGCGAGCGGACCCGGCGGCCCGAGATCGTTGCCGACGCCGCCCACGCCGTCCTGGTGCGTCCCGCCCGCGCCTGCAGCGGCAACTTCTTCCTCGACGAGGCGGTGCTGCGCGAGGAGGGCGTGACCGATTTCGCGCGCTACGCCGTGGCGCCGGGGGAGGAGCCGATGACGGACCTGTTCCTCGAGTGAGACGCCGCGAACCGACCCCTGGAGGAGACCCGATGCCCGCCGTCCTGCCGACCCGTCCGCCCGCCGCTCGCGCCGTGACCCGCCTGGCCGTCGCCGGGCTCCTCCTCGCCGCGGGCGCCGTCGCGGCGCAGGCCCCCGAGCCGGACGAGGCGGCGGCGCAGCGCCTCGCCACGGTGCGGCGGGTGCTCGCCGAGGTGCCGCTCGTCGACGGCCACAACGACTTCCCGTGGGAGGTGCGCGAGCGGGGCGGCGGCAAGCTCTCCGCGCTCGACCCGTCGCAGGACCTCTCGGCGCTCGACCCCCCGATCCACACCGACATCGCCCGCCTGCGCGCCGGCGGCGTCGGCGGGCAGTTCTGGTCGGTGTACGTGCCGGTGTCGATGGCAGGTGCCGAGGCGGTCGAGGCGACCCTGCAGCAGATCGACGTCGTCCATCGGATGGTCGAACGCTACCCGGACACCTTCGAGCTGGCGCGCACCGCCGACGACGTCGAGCGCATCCACCGGGCGGGGAGGATCGCGGCGCTGATCGGCGTGGAGGGGGGCCACTCGATCGACGACTCGCTCGCCGTGCTTCGCATGTTCCACCGCCTCGGCGCGGGCTACATGACGCTCACCCACTGGAAGGGGACGGACTGGGCCGACGCCGCCACCTCGCCGCCGCGGGTGGGCGGGCTGACCGGGTTCGGCCGCGAGGTGGTACGCGAGATGAACCGCCTGGGGATGCTGGTCGACCTGTCCCACGTGGCGCCGGCGACCATGCACGCGGCGCTCGACGTCACCGCGGCGCCGGTGATCTTCTCGCATTCGGGGGCGCGGGCCCTCGTCGACTTCTCCCGCAACGTCCCCGACGACGTGCTGGCGCGGCTGGCGGACAACGGCGGGGTGGTGATGGTCGACTTCGTCCCCTCCTTCGGCTCCGGCGAGGTCCTGGCGTGGTCGGCGGCCCGGGACGGCGAGACGAAGCGCCTCGCCTCCCTCTTCCCCGGCGAGCCGGAGCGCGCCGCGGCCGGCCTCGAGGAATGGGAGCGGGTCCACCCGCGGCCGCGGGCGACGATCGCCGACGTCGCCGACCAGATCGACCACGTGCGCGCCGTGGCGGGCGTCGACCACGTCGGCCTGGGCTCGGACTTCGACGGCATCACCTCGACGCCGGTGGGCCTGGAGGACGTCTCCACCTACCCGGCGCTGCTCGCCGAGCTCCTGCGGCGGGGCTACAGCGCCGAGGAGGTCGGCAAGGTCGCCGGCGGCAACGTCCTGCGGGCGATGCGTGCCGCGGAGGGCGTCGCGGCCCGGCTCCGGGCCGAGCGCCCGGCCTCCGAGGCGGTCTTCGCCGACTACCCGGCACCGCCGCCGCCGCCGGCCGCCGACGACGAGGAGTGAGGCGGCCGGGGACCGCCGCCCGTGCCGCGGGCAGCCTCCTTGCACGGGCCGGGCGCGCATGCACGTCCCCATCTGGCTCCTCGGCCTGCTGCTCGCCGCGCTGGCGTTGCTCTCCGTCGCCCTCTACTCGGCGCGGGCGCAGCGCTCGAGCCGCGTCCGTCTGCGCGCCTCCATCACCTTCCGCGACGCCCTGCCGTCGATCTCGGCGGTGACCGAGGGGTGGCTCGTCGAGGGCAACCGCGTCGAGCTGCTGCAGAACGGCGACGGCTTCTTCCCGCGCCTGCTCGAGGACGTGGCGGCGGCGCGCGACTCGATCCACCTCGAGACCTACGTCTGGTGGAAGGGGGACATCTGCCGCCAGGTCTCCGCGGCGCTCGCGGCGCGGGCCCGCGCCGGGGTCGAGGTGCGGGTGATGGTCGACGCCGTGGGCTCGGTGACCGCCGAGGAGGGGACGCTGGAGGCGATGGAGGCGGCGGGGGTGCACCTGGAGCGCTACCACCCGTTCGAGCTCCGCGCCCTCGGGCGGCTCAACCAGCGCACCCACCGCAAGCTGGCCATCTTCGACGGCCGCGTCGGCTACGTGTTCAGCCAGGGGTTCGCCCGGGAGTGGACGGGCGCCGGCGACGGGCCGCAGAGCTGGCGCGACACCGGCGCCCGGCTGGAGGGGCCGATCGTCGGGCGGGCGCAGTCGGTCTTCGCCGGCAACTGGATGGAGGAGACCGCCGAGGTGCTCTACGGCGACCGCTACTTCCCGCGGCTCCAGCCCGCCGGCGACGTGGCCTGCCAGATCGTCTCCTCGGTGCCGAGCGGCGGCGTCTCCTCCGTCTCGGTGCTCTTCAAGCTGATGATCGCCAGCGCCGAGCGCGAGCTGCTGATCCAGAACCCGTACTTCTGCCCCGACGCGGACCTGGTGCGGATGCTGGCCGCGGCGGCCCGGCGCGACGTCCGCGTCCGCGTGATGGTGCCGGGGCCGGTCACCGACAGCCGCGCCGTCCAGCACGCCGGCCACCACCAGTTCCAGCGCCTGCTCGACGCCGGGGTGGAGATCTGGGAGCACCAGCGCACCCTGATCCACCAGAAGGTCATGGTCGTCGACGGCCTGTGGGCGCACCTCGGCTCCACCAACTTCGACGAGCGCTCCTTCGACATCAACGCCGAGGTCTCGCTGGGGATCCTCGACCAGGGGGTGGCGGGTGCGCTCGGCGCCGCCTTCGCGGACGACCTGGCACACTGCCGCCGCGTGGAGCGGGCGGCGTGGCGGCACCGGCCGCTCCTGCATCGTCTGCTCGACGCCGGCGCCTTCCTGGTGCACGAGCAGCTCTGAGATGACCCCGGCCGCCTCCCCGCCGCCCGAGCCCCTGGCTCTCGGCTTCCGCCACGGCTCCGAGGAGCGCTCCTTCGTGCTCGGCGGCACGGCGACGGTGACCGCGGGCCGGGCGCCGGACAACCACCTGGTGCTGGCCGACCCGTCGGTGTCGCGCCACCACGCCGAGCTGCGCGGCGCGGACGGCCGCTGGGTGGTGGTCGACCGCGGCTCGACCAACGGTGTCCGCCTCAACGGGGAGCGGGTCGAGCGGGCGCCGTTGGCCGCCGGCGACCGCCTGGACCTCGGCAGCGTGACCCTGCAGGTGCGGGCGGTCGCCCCGGCCGACGAGGCGGCGGTGTCGTTCGCCGAGGGCGACGAGGACGACCTGCTCAACGCCACCATCCTGCGCCGCCTCGACGACCTGCCGGCGGGTCTGCTCACCGGCGCGATCGACCGCAAGCGCGAGGCCCTGGACGCCGCCTACGGGAACCGGGTGTTCGGGCACCTCACCCGCCTGGCCGGCGAGCTACTGCGCACCGATTCGCTGGACCAGGTGCTGCGCCGGGTCCTCGACGTCGCCTTCGAGGCCTTGCCGGTGGAGCGCGGCTACGTCTTCCTGGTGCCCCCGGAGGGCGACGGGGAGCTGCGCTGCGAGCTGGCCCGCGAGGGGAGCGAGGTGGTCGATCGGCCCCGGGTGACGGTGCCGGTGTCGCGCACCCTGCTGCGGGCGGTCGTCGACCGCGGCGTGGCGCTGGTCACACCGGAGGCGGCCGTCGACCCCCGGCTGCAGGGGGCCGGGTCGGCCCGCCTGCACGGGCTGCGCTCGGCGCTGTGCGCACCGTTGTGGTCGGGCGCGAGCATCGTCGGCGCCCTGCTCGTCGACAGCCCCTCGCGGCCCGGTACCTTCACCGAGGCCGACGTCGACCTGGCGTCGGCGCTGGCCAACTTCGCCGCCGTCGCCATCGAGCGCATCCGCTTCGCCGAGCGGGCGGACCGTGAGCGGCGGCTGCGCGCCCGCCTGGAGCGCTACCACTCGCCGGCGGTGATCGGCGAGGTGCTGTCGCGGGTCGACGGCGGCGACGGCGCCCGGGTGCGGCCGCACCGCGCCGAGGTCTCCGTCCTGTTCGCCGACCTGGTCGGGTTCTCCCCGCTGGCCGAGTCGGCGCAGCCGGAGGAGGTCGCCGTCCTGCTCGGCGAGTTCTTCAACGACGCGGTGGCGGCCATCTTCGACGCCGGCGGCACGCTCGACAAGTTCATCGGCGACTGCGTGATGGCCTTCTTCGGGGCGCCGGTGCCGCAGGCCGACCACGCCGCGCGCGCGGTGCGGGCCGCGCAGGCCGTCCGGCGGGCGGTGGGGGAGTGGGGGATCCGGCGCGTCGCGGCGGGCGGCGAGCCGGTGGCGGTCCGCGTCGGCGTCCACTCCGGCCCGGTGGTGGTGGGCGAGGTGGGCAGCGAGAGGCGCGTCGACTACACCGTCCTCGGCAACACCGTCAACGTCGCGGCACGGCTGCAGGAGCGGGCGGCGGCCGGCGAGGTGGTCCTCTCCGCCGCCACGCTCGAGCAGCTCCCCGCGCCGGCGGCCTGCGAGTCGCTGGGCGAGCTCGAGCTCAGGGGCCTGTCGCGCCGGATCGCCGCCTACAGGTTGCTGCCGCCGAGCGAGCTCACCCGCCCCGGACGCTGATCGCCGCAGGGTGCGGGCGGGGCGTCGACGGCGCAGTGGCGGCCGGCGGCGCTGCCCCGCGGACAGGCCGGACGACCGTCGCGGAGGCGGTTGCGCACCGTCCACCAGGCCAGGGCGCCGCCCAGGGCGACGAGGCCGGCCGAAAGGCGCATCGCGATCGCGAAGCCCCGGGTGAGCCGCGCCGGGTCGTGGAGCGCGTCGCCGCCGAGGCCGGCAGGCGCGGGGAGGCCCGCCACGGCGAGCAGCGAGGCCGTGCGGGCGACCGCGTTGTTGACCGCCGAGGCCACCCCGGAGAGCCGGTCGTCGGCGGAGGCCAGCAGCGGTCGCCGTGAGCGGCGCGACGGTGGCGGCGAGGCCGAGACCGAAGACGGTCGCTCCCGGCAGCACGTCGGTCAGGTAGCGGGCGTCGGTCCGATCCGCGACAGCAGGAGCATGCCCGCCGCCATGGTCAGGGGGCCGACCGTCATCGGCACGCGGGGGCCGAACTGCTCGGCCAGCGCGCCGGCCCGCGCGGACAGCAGCAGCATCAGCAGGGTCACGGGCAGCAGCGGGCCCCGGCCTCGATCGGCGGATAGCCGGCCACCTGCTGCAGGTAGACGACGAGCAGGAAGAACATGCCCGCCATGCCGCCGTAGACCGCAAGCGTCACCAGGTTGACGCCGGAGAACTGCGCGTGAGCGGAAGAGGCGAGAGGGGCACCAGGGGGGCGGCGGCGTCGGCGCTCGACGGCCACGAAACCGAGCAGCGCCACCAGGCCGACGGCGGCGCCGGGCGCCGGCGACGCCGGCCGGCCCCGGACCCGCCGGCGATCAGCGCCCAGGTCGGCGCCCCGAGGCCGAGGCGGCGAGCACCGCGCCGGCGAGGTCGAAGCGCCCGGCTGCGCCGCGGGTCGCGCCCGGCTCTCCGGGACGTGGCGTCCGGCGATCCACAGGACGAGCCGCCGCGACCGGCAGGTTGATCCAGAAGATCGACCGCCAGGCGGCGGCGCCGACCAGCCAGCCGCCCGAGGAGCGGCCCGACCGCCGCGGCGATGCCTCCCAGCCCGGACCAGGCGCCGACGGCCCGCGCCCGCGACCGTCGGGCTCGAAGGACGCCTGCAGGATGGCCAGGCTGCCCGGGGTCAGCAGCGCCCCGCCCACCCCCTGGAACGCGCGGGCGGCGATCAGCGCGCCGAGCGTGGGGGCCAGCGCGCAGCACGACCGAGGCCAGGGCGAACCACCCGACGCCGAGCGGAAGATCCGGCGGCGGCCGAAGCGGTCGGCCAGCGAGCCGGAGAGCGAGGATGAGCGAGGCGAGGCTCAGGGTGTAGGCGTTGACCGTCCACTGCAGGCCGGCGACCCCGGCCCGAGGTCGGCGCCGATCGCCGGCAGCGCCACGTTGACCATGGTGGCGTCGAGCATGGCCAGCGCGGAGGCGCCGACGGTGGCCGCCAGCACCCAGCGGGCCCGCGCCGAGCCCCAGGCGATGCCGGCGGAGGCGGCGGCCGCGGGTCCGCCCGGGGACGGCCGCCCGCCCCCCACCTCCCCGACACCTGGTCGCATGGCGCGAAGTCTACCCGCGCCGCCCCGCGGGGCTACCCTTCGAGCTTGGCGTCGAGGTGGATGTCGACGCCGGCCAGGGCCTGCGAGACCGGGCACCCCTTCTTGGCGCCCTCGGCGAGCTCCTCGAACGTCGCGGTGTCGATGCCGGGGACGCGGGCCTCGGTGGCGAGGTCGATGCGGGTGATCTTGAAGCCTCCCTCGACGCGGTCGATGCTCACCTTCGCCTTGGTCGCCACCCGCTCGGGCGAGAATCCCGCCCGGCCGAGGGCGCCGGCGAAGGCCATCGAGAAGCACCCGGCGTGGGCGGCGCCGATCAGCTCCTCCGGGTTGGTGCCCCCCGCCTCCTCGAAGCGCGAGCCGAAGGAGTAGCGGCCGCTGAACGCGCCGCTGCCCAGGTTCATCTGGCCGTTGCCCCCCTTGAGGTCCCCGTTCCACACCGCGTCAGCTTTCCGTATCGGCATCGCTCCCTCGCTTTCTCTGGTCCAGGTCGGTGGTGTTCGATCGGTCGGGGTCGGCGCCCGCGGGGGCGGCCGGCCCGAAGTGGAGTTGCGTCTCCGCCGGCAGCTTCTCGAGCCGGGTGATCTGGTAGAAGGGCTCCTCGTCCCAGTCGACCCGCAAGGTGAAGCGCACCTTGTCGCCGACGGCGATCCCGGCCAGCGGCACGTCGGGGGCGACGGGGAAGGGCATGGTCATCGAGTCCATGCCCACCACCTCCCCGTCCATGCCCACGAAGCGGTCGATCGCCTCGTGGCGCAGGGCGAGGTCGCTCATCGGCTCGGCCGGGTCGGGGAGCCGCACCACCTCGCCGCGCACCTCGTAGATCCGGGCGTCGCCGCCGGCGGACGGCGCGGCTCGTTGCGGCGCGCAGGCGGCGAGCGCCAGGAGCAGCGCGCCGCCGGCGGCGCCGAGGTGTGACGGGGTCATGGGTGTCCTCCGAGGGCGGTTGCGCGGCGGGCCGGCGGCGTCGCCGGCCGTCCGCTATCCTATCCCCGGTCGGCCGCCGGCCGCCGCCCTTCCCGGACGAACGCTGAGGAGCAGGCATGAACCCGATCCGACGGTTGCGCGAGCACGGGCAGTCCTTCTGGCTCGACTTCATCCGCCGCCGTAGCCTCGACGACGGCACCGTGGCAAGGATGATCGCCGACGACGGCCTGGCGGGCATCACCAGCAACCCGACCATCTTCGCCAAGGCGATCGGCGGCAGCGCCGACTACGACCGGCAGCTCGGCGAGCTGCTCGCCGCCGATCCCCGGCGCCCCGCCGGCGAGCTCTTCGAGCGGCTGGCGATCGAGGACATCCGCGCCGCCACCGACCTGCTGGCGCCGGTGTACCGCGACACGGGCGGCGCGGACGGCTACGTCTCGCTCGAGGTGTCGCCCTACCTCGCCTACGACACCGCGGGCACCGAAGCGGAGGTGCGACGCCTGTGGGGCGAGGTCGACCGCCCCAACCTGATGGTCAAGGTGCCGGCGACGCCGGAGGGCGTGGCGGCGATCGAGACCCTCACCGGCGAGGGGATCAACGTCAACGTGACGCTGATGTTCTCGCTGGCGCACTACGAGGCGGTGGCCGCGGCCTACGTGGCCGGGCTGGAGCGGCTGGCGGCGCGCGGCGACGACGCGGCCCTGCGGCGGGTGGCGTCGGTGGCCTCGTTCTTCGTCAGCCGGGTGGACTCGAAGGTCGACCCGCGGCTCGAAGCGATCGGCACGCCGGAGGCGCTGGCCCTGCGGGGCACCGTGGCCATCGCCAACTCCAAGCTGGCCTGGCGGCGCTTCCGCGAGATCTTCCACGGGCCGCGGTTCGCAGCGCTGGCCGCGCGCGGGGCGCGGCGCCAGCGGGTGCTGTGGGGCTCGACCAGCACCAAGAACGAGGCCTACTCCGACGTGCTCTACGTCGAGGAGCTGATCGGCCCCGAGACCGTCAACACCATCCCGCCCGCCACCGTCGACGCCTACCGCGACCACGGCGAGCCCGCCGACCGGCTGGGGTCGGGGATGGAGGAGGCGGCGGCCCGGATCGACACCCTGGCACGGCTCGGCGTCGACCTCGACGAGATCACCGAGGACCTGCAGCGCGAGGGGGTGGCCGCCTTCGCCGACTCCTACGACGAGCTGCTCGCCACCCTGGAGACGAAGCGCCGCGCCCTGGTGGCGCGCGGCGCCGCCGGCCGGCAGCAGGTCTCCCTCGGGCGCTCGCTGGGGGCGGTGGGGCAGCGGCTCGACGGCTGGCAGGACGCCCGGGTGGGACGCCGCCTGTGGAGCCACGACCGCACCCTGTGGTCGGCCGAGCCGGTCCCCGAGCTGCTCGACCGACTCGGTTGGCTCGATCTGCCCGAGAACCAGCGCCCGGCGGTGGCGGGCTGGAACGACTTCGCCGCCGAGGTGGCGGCGGACAGCGACCGCGTGGTGCTGCTCGGCATGGGCGGTTCGAGCCTGGCGCCGGAGGTGTTCGCGCGCGTCTTCGGTCGGGTCGCCGGGCGGCCGGAGCTCAGCGTCCTCGACTCCACCCACCCGGCGGCGGTCGCGGCCACGGCGGCCGGGCTCGACCTCGCCCGCACCCTGTTCGTGGTGTCGAGCAAGTCGGGGACCACCACCGAGACCCTGTCGCTCTTCCGTTACTTCTGGGAGCGCGTGGGGGCCGAGGTCGAGGGCGGCGCCGGCGAGCGCTTCGTCGCCGTCACCGACCCCGGCAGCGCGCTGGCGAAGCTGGGGCGCGAGCGCGGCTTCCGCCGCGTCTTCACCGCGCCGCCCGAGGTCGGCGGGCGCTACTCGGCGCTGTCGGCCTTCGGGCTGGTGCCGGCGGCGCTCGCCGGCGTCGACGTCGGGGCGCTGCTCGACCGCGCCTGGGCGGCCTCGTTCGCCTTCGGACCGGAGCGCCCGGCGCGGGTCAACGAGGCGTTGGTCCTCGGCGCCGCGCTGGGCGTGCTGGCGGCCGCCGGCCGCGACAAGCTCACCTTCCTGACCTCGGCGGCGCTGGCCGCCTTCCCCGACTGGATCGAGCAGCTCGTGGCGGAGAGCACCGGCAAGCGGGGGCGAGGCATCCTGCCGGTGGTGGGGGAGACCGCGGAGGACGCGGCCGGCGCGGCGGCCGACGACCGCCTGTGGGTGGGGATCACCCTCGCCGGCGACGACGGTACGGCGGCGGTCGAGGAGCGGCTGGCGGCGCTGGAGCGCGCCGGCGCCCCGGTGGTCCGCACCCGCCTGCGGGAGCGCGCCGACCTCGGCGGCGAGATGCTGCGCTGGGAGCTGGCGGTGGCGGCGGCCGGCATCGCGCTCGGCATCCAGCCCTTCGACCAGCCGGACGTGCAGCTCGCCAAGGACCTCGCCCGGCAGGCGATCGCCGGCGGCGGCGACGGCGCGGCGCCGGCGCTGGCCGCCGCGGACGGGGCGCTGCCGGCGGCGCTCGGCGAGCTGCTCGACGGCAGCTCGCCGGGCGACTACGTGGCGGTCCAGGCCTACCTCGCCCCGACCGCCGCCACCGACCACGCCCTCGCCTCCCTGGCCGGAGCCCTGCGCCGCCGTACCGGCCGTGCGGTGACCGTGGGCTACGGCCCCCGCTTCCTGCACTCCACCGGGCAGCTCCACAAGGGGGGGCCGGAGGGCGGCCGCTTCCTGCAGCTCGTCGACCGGCCGGCGGAGGACGTGGCGGTCCCCGAGAGCGACGTGACGTTCGGGCGCCTGATCCGCGGCCAGGCCGCCGGCGACCGCCAGGCGCTCGCCCAGCGCGGCCGGCCCGTGCTGGCGATCGACCTGGGTGCCGATCCCGGCGCCGGGCTGGAGCGGCTGGTGGCGACGGTGGGCGCGGCCGCCGGGGCGGCGGTGTGAACGGCGCCCACGGAAGGGAGGGACGATGCGGCTGGGGATGATCGGGCTGGGGCGGATGGGCGGCAACATGGTGCGCCGTCTGCTCGCCGCCGGCCACGAGGTGGTGGTGTTCGACCCCCGCGAGGCCGCCGTGGCCGAGCTGGCCGCGGCGGGCGCCGAAGGGGCGGGGTCGGTCGCCGAGCTGGCCGGGACGCTGGCGCCGCCGCGCGCCGTGTGGCTGATGGTGCCGGCGGGCGAACCGGTCGACGCCGTCCTCGCCGAGCTCGCCGGGCACCTCGCCGCGGGCGACGTGGTCGTCGACGGCGGCAACTCCTGGTACAAGGACTCGATGCGGCGCGCCGCGGGCCTCGCCGGCCGCGGCCTGGCGTTCGTCGACGCCGGGGTGAGCGGCGGCGTCTGGGGCCGCGAGGAAGGCTACAGCCTGATGGTGGGCGGCGACGCGGCCGCCGTCGAGCGGCTGGCCCCGGCGCTGCGCGATCTCGCGCCGGGCCCCGATCGCGGCTGGGGCCACGTCGGCCCCGCCGGCGCCGGCCACTTCGTCAAGATGGTCCACAACGGGATCGAGTACGGGCTGATGCAGGCCTACGCGGAGGGCTTCGCGCTGCTCGCCCACAAGGAGGAGCTGGCGCTCGACCTGCACCAGGTGGCGGAGATCTGGCGTCACGGCAGTGTGGTGCGGTCCTGGCTCCTCGACCTCGCCGCCGGGGTGCTGGCCGACGACCCGGCGCTGGCCTCGGTGGCGCCCTGGGTGGCCGACTCGGGCGAGGGGCGCTGGACGGTGCTCGAGTCGCTGGAGCTCGAGTCGCCGGCGCCGGTCATCGCCCTGTCGCTGATCCAGCGGCTGCGCTCGCGCGACACCTCCTCCTACCCCGACCGGCTGCTCGCCGCCCTGCGCAACGCCTTCGGGGGCCACGCCGTGCGCCGCGACGAGCCGCCCGCGGGGGAGGGCGGGTGAGGCGGACGGGGACGCAGGGCGGCCTGTTCGCTCCGGCCGCGGCGGAGCTGGTCCCGGTCCCGGCGGCCGATCCCCACGTCTTCGTCATCCTCGGCGCCACCGGCGACCTCAACCGCCGCAAGCTGCTGCCGGCGCTGTGGCGGCTGATGTCGCGCGGTCACGTCGACCGGCGCTGCCGCGTCCTGGCGGTGTCGCGCTCGACCGAGCTCGACGACGAGGCCTTCCGCGCCTGGGCCCGCGACGCCCTGCTGCGGGCCGGGGTTCCCGACCGCGAGCTCGCCCGCTGGTGCGACGCCTGCCTCTTCTACCTCGGCCTCGGCGCCGGCGCCGCCGACGACTACCGGCGCCTGGCGGCCCGCCTGACGGCGCTCGAGGAGGACGCGGGGCTGCCCGGCAACCGGGTCTTCTACCTCGCCCTGCCGCCGGCCGCCTTCGGCCCGACGCTGGAGGCGCTGGGCGCCGCCGGCCTCAACCGGCCGGCGCGCGAGGGGGCCTGGTCGCGGGTGGTGATCGAGAAGCCGTTCGGCAGCGACCTGGCCTCGGCCGAGGCCCTCAACGCGGTCGTCCACCGCTGGTTCGACGAGACCCAGGTCTACCGGATCGACCACTACCTGGGCAAGGAGACGGTGCAGAACCTGCTCGTCTTCCGCTTCTCCAACGTCGTCTTCGAATCGCTGTGGAACCGCGAGCGGGTGGCCAGCGTCGAGATCACGGTCGCCGAGGACATCGGCGTCGGGTCGCGCGCCGGCTACTACGAGCGCGCCGGCGCCCTGCGCGACATGGTCCAGAACCACGTCACGCAGCTCCTCTCCCTGGTGGCGATGGAGGTGCCGGTGGCCTACGACGCCGCCGCGGTGCGCTACGAGAAGATCAAGGCGCTGCGCTCGATCGAGCCGATCGACCCGGCCGCGGACGTGGTCCTCGGCCAGTACGGGCCCGGCCGCGCCGCCGGCCGGCCGGTGCCCGGCTACCGCGAGGAGCCGGGCGTGGCGCCGGGCTCCTGCACCGAGACCTTCGCCGCGCTGCGCCTGTCGCTGGACAGCTGGCGCTGGCAGGGGGTGCCGTTCCTGCTGCGCACGGGCAAGCGGCTGGCGCGCCGGGTGACCGAGATCGCGGTGGTCTTCCGGCGCCCGCCGGTGGCGCTGTTCGAGACCATGGCCGTCGACCCCGACGCGGCGCGCGACGTCCCCAAGAACGTCCTCTACATGACCCTGCAGCCCGACGAGGGCTTCTCGCTGTCGTTCGATCTGAAGCACCCCGGCGAGCCGCTGCGCCTCGAGCAGAGGGAGCTCCGCTTCTCCTACCGCCAGGACCTCCCCGAGGCCTACGAGACGCTGCTGCTCGATGTCCTGACCGGCGACCAGACGCTCTTCGTCCACGCCGAGGAGGCGGAGGCGTCGTGGCGCCTCTACGCCCCGGTCCTGGACGCCGACCTGCCGGTCCATCCCTACGCGTCGGGGGGCTGGGGACCCGCCGAGGCCGATCGGCTCCTGCCGCCGGGGGTCCGCGACTGGCGGGCCGGCAAGGACCGCGGCCCCGCCGCCGGGGAGGAGGGATGAGCGGCGTCGAGGTGCGGCGGGTCGCCGGCACCGACGAGCTCGCCGCGGCGGCGGCGGAGGAGGTCACGGCGCGGTTGGTGGCGGCGGTGGCGGCGCGCGGCCGCGCCTCGTTGGTCCTC
The DNA here is from genome assembly GCA_963843275.1 of uncultured Acidobacteriota bacterium. GTDB lineage: Bacteria > Acidobacteriota > Thermoanaerobaculia > Multivoradales > JBCCEF01 > CAWJJM01. The sequence goes on from CAWJJM010000012.1 coordinate 843,870, forward strand.
GCCGGCGGCGCGACGCCGCGCCCCCTCTACCGGCTGCTCGCCGAGCCGGACCGCCAGGGCCGGCTGCCGTGGGCCTCGGTGGAGGTCTTCTTCGGCGACGAGCGCGCCGTCCGCCCCGACGAGACGGGCAGCAACTTCGCGGCGGCGCACGAGGACCTGTTGGCGCTCCTCGACCCGCCGCCGGCGGCGGTGCACCGTATGCGGGGCGAGCTGCCGCCGGTGCGGGCCGCCGCCGACTACGAGTCCGAGCTGACCGCGGCGCTCGGCCGGCCGCCGCGTTTCGACCTGGTGCTGCTCGGCCTCGGCGCGGACGGCCACACCGCTTCGCTGTTCCCCGGGGACGAGGCGGGGGAGGAGTGCGTGCTGCCCGGCCAACTGGTCGCCGCCGCCACGGCGCCCGCGCCGCCGCGCCGCAGGGTCACCCTCACCTACGAGGCGCTGGCCGGCGCCGCGGAGATCGTCTTCCTGGTCGCCGGCGCCGGCAAGGCGGCGGCGGTGGCGGCGGCGCTCTCCGGGGATGCGGCGCTGCCGGCGGCGCGGGTGCGGTCACGGGAGGGGCGGGTCGTCTGGCTGCTCGACGCCGCGGCGGCCGGCGGCCTGGGCGCCGGTGTCCCGGCGCCGGGGGAGGGGGCGTGATCCTCGCCGGCGACGTCGGTGGCACCAAGATCGCCGTCGGCCTGTTCGAGCCGCGGGCCGACGGGCCGCGGCTGCTGCGGACGGAGACCTTCGCCAGCGCCGACTTCACCGGCCTCGGACCGGTGATCGCGGCCTTCCTCGACGTGGTGGCGACCGCGCCCGAGGCGGTCGACGCGGCCTGCTTCGGGGTCGCCGGCCCGGTACAGGGCAACGCCACGCGCACCCCCAACCTGGCCTGGGAGATCGACGGCGTGGAGGTGGCCGGCGCCACCCGCATCCGGCGCCTGCTGCTGATCAACGACCTGCTGGCGACCGCCGAGGGGGTCCCGTCCCTGGCCGACGACCGTTTCGCCGTGCTGCAGGAGGGGATCGCGGACCCGGCCGGCAACGCCGCTCTGCTGGCCGCCGGCACCGGGTTGGGCATGGCGCTGCTGCCCCGCCTGGGGGAGCGCCTGACGCCGGTGGCCACCGAGGGAGGCCACCAGAGCTTCGCGCCCCGCGGTGCCGCGGAGCGCGCGTTGTTGGCCACGCTGGAGGGGGTCTACGGGCACGTCAGCGTGGAGCGGGTGGTCTCGGGCCCCGGCCTGGTGGCGGTCTACCACCACCTGCGCGACCGCGGCGTCGCCGCGGAGGACCCCGAGCTGCGCGACCGCCTCGAACGCACCGATCCCGGCGACGCCATCTCCCGCGCCGCGGCCGCCGGCGACCCGCTGGCCGCGGCCGCCCTCGACCTCTTCGTCTCGGCGTACGGCGCCGCCGCCGGCGACCTGGCCCTGGTCGCGTTCGCCACCGCCGGGCTCTACGTCGGCGGCGGCATCGCGCCGAAGATCCTCCCCCGCCTGCGCGCCGGCGGCTTCCTCGCCGCCTTCCACGACAAGGGCCGGTTCCGCGCCATGCTCGAGCGCATCCCGGTCAAGGTGATCCTGGAGCCGCGCACCGCGATGCTGGGCGCCGCCCGGGTGGCGGCGCGTGCTCTGGCGGCGAGCTGACGACGCCCGGCGGCGCCGGCCTCCCACGCGTGCCTCAGAAGCGCCAGGTCAGGGCCATGCGCAGCCGCGAGTCGGGGACGACCTGGAGGCCCGAGTTGTCCTGCCGCAGCGGGAGGTCGACCGCCAGTTCCGCGTACAGCCGGCCCTGGCGCGAGTAGGCGACCGAAGGACCCGCGTAGAGGGCGTCGATCCCGGTGTCATCGAGGCGCTCGCCGGCCTGGGAGTCCTCCCCCTTGTGCTCGCCGCTGACGGCGAGGCCGACGCTCAACGTGTGGTCGTGGGCGAGGACCACGAGGATCCCGGGCACCACGTTCCAGGTCAGGTCGTTGGCGAAGCGGTAGGAGAAGTCGCCCTCGCTGCGCAGCGCGACCTGCAGGCCGGCACGGGTGAAGAGGCGTCCCTGACTCCAGAACGCGTTGCCGCCCAGCAGCGCGTCCACCGAACCGCTGCCGAGCGCCAGGTCGTGGCCGTGGACGCCGCTCGCCGCGTGATCCTCGCCGGCGTGCGGCGCGCCGACGACGCCCAGGTGTCCCGCCGTGGTCGCGGCCGCGCCGTCGCCGGCCGGAGCGCCCTCTTCGAGCTCCTCGCCGAGCCGGGCGCTGTCGCCGGTGGGCAGCTTGGCGCCGCCGAGGAGCGTCAGGACGACGACCCCGTCGCCCCGGTAGCGCTCGAGCACACGCCACCGGGCGATCACGCTGACGTCGCCCGGGCCGGAGACCGCGCCGCGTTCCGTGACGCCCGCCTCGGGGCGCCGGTACGAGCGATGGATCAGCGGCACATTGGCCTGCACCCCGAAGCGGCGGTTCACCTGGTACCCGACGACGACCTGGGTGATCGAGCTGTGCAGGGCCTGGCCCGCGTCGTTCTCGACCTCGTGGCCGTCGAGCTGGAGGGTGGAGAAATCGGTGTACTGCTCGGCGAGGCCGGCGAAGAGGCCGCGGGCGGACTCGCGTGCCTCGAGCAGCGTGTAGACGGAGCAGATGTCACAGGCGGCCGCCGGTCGGGCGGCCAGGACGGCGAGAGCGACCGCCGCCGCGGCGAGCCCGCGCCGGACGGCGGTCGGTGGATGGACGATCGTGGACGGCATGGTCTCCTCCTCGGGTCGAGCGCGTCCGGTTCCCCGCGATGAATGCGCGGAGACCGCCGACGGGTTCGGATTCCGGCGCCTGCGGGGCGCCGGGACGGATCGATGCGCCGGTGTCCCGGCTCAGCCGATCCGTCGCGGAGGAGGCAGCTCGGGAGGCCGGCGCTCCGCGGTGGGCGGACGGCTCGCGGCGGAGAGCAGACCGCCGCCGGCGGCGGGGGCCTCACCGGTGAGGGGGACGTGGGCGAGGAGGCGGTCGCCGCCGCCCGTGGGCCCGCCGGAAGGGTCGTGACGGCAGGCCGTGGTCAGGTGCGGGAGGTCGGACTGGCCCGGCCCGCGGGCGCCGCGGCGAACCCCCGGCCGCGCACAGGCGGGATGCGGGTCGGCGGGCGGGCCGGCGTGCGATCGGGTCGGTTCGGACTCCGCGGCGGGTCCGTGGCCGGCCTGGTGGCAGTGGGCGCAGCGGCACGCGGCGGCCGGGCAGCCGCAGGTCGTGGCGGCGCCGGTGGGGGGGCTCGATGCCACCGAACCGGTCGCCAGACACAGTCCGAGGGCGGCGGCCAGCAGACTCCGGCTGCGTGCGTGCGCGCGACTCATCGCTCGGGGGTCGGAGCAGGATGCCACGGCGGCCCGAACCTCGGAGACCGCTGGCGTCGCCGGTCCTCGCTCGCACGCCGTCGCGGGGACGGGAGCCGGCGTCGGCCTACGAGGGCTCCCGGAGGGCGTCCCGCGCCCGGTCGAGCAGCTCGTCGATGGTCTCCATGTCGGTCGCCGGGTTGAACAGCGCCTCGGGGGAGCCGCGCACCAGGCCGTCGGTCCGCTGGATCAGTGAGTCGAGCCGGCCGAGGGCCTCGGCGGCGCGGTCGCACGCCTCGCCGGCGCAGCCGCAACGCGCCTGGGCGTCGCGCAGCCGAACCTGGAGCTGCCCCGCGAACCGCATCCAGCCGGCGGTGTCGCCGCGGTTCTCCGCGAAGGGAGGGAAGCCCTCTCCGAACTCCCGGGCGACGGCGGCGGCGTCGCGCACGCAGCGCTCGGCATCGTCGTCCGCCACCCCGGCGCCGGCGGTCGTACGGTCGCTCGCGGCCAGGCGGGCGCGGAGGCGCGGCAGGCCCTCCTTCCAGGCGACGAGCACCACGAGGGCCACCAGCAACCATCTGGCGAGCTTGGGCAGGTCCATCGTCCGTCCCCCTTGCCGTCGGCTCCAGGTTCTCGGCGGTCACTCGGACGACTCTAGCAGGGGGTGACGGTCACTCGCCGTCCGCGGTCGGCCGCCCGAGCGCGGCCAGCGCCTCCCGGTAGGGCCGGGGCACCTCGAGCCCCTCGCGTTCGAGATGGGCCACTTCGCGCTCGAGGTCGGCGGCGCTGAGCTCGCGGCTGGCCACGGGCATGCCCTCCTGGTAGCTGACGAAAGTGACGCTGCGGTGGAGCGGTGTGCCGCCGTCGCCGCCGACCGTCCCGGCGGTGTCGACGTGCCACTCGATGCGGGCCGCCGCGGGGTCGGCCGCGCGGGCTTCGCGGGTGGGTTCGGGGTCGTTCATCGTCGTTGGGCTCCGGCCGCCTGCGGGCGGCGACGGCCGCAACGGCTGCAACCGGTGTACCCAGCGTCCGCCGGCGCCCTCAGCGGACCAGGAGGACGGCGCAGTCCAGCGCCGCGACCACGGTCTCGAGGTCGTCGGCATGGACCAGCGGGCTGGCGGCGGGAAGGACCAGGGTGCCGGCGCGCTCGGCGGCGACGGCCCGGGTCAGGGCGCGGTGGTCGCCGGGGCGGGCGCGCCGGAAGCGGGCCGCGTGCGGCAGGCCGGCGGCGGCGAGGTGGCGGCGGACCTCGTCGGCCAGGCGCTCCGCCTGCCCGTCGTCGGCGGCGACCAGCAGGACGACGAACCGGCCGGCGGCCCGGCCCTGCGCGGACAGGTGGGCGAGCAGGTGGGCGGCGGCGCCCAGGGCGCGGCGCGAGCCGGGCGAGTCGCCGAACGCCGTCACCACCGGCAGGGCCAGCCGGCCCATCTCGGGCAGCACCAGGAGCTCGCCGCGGCCGTGCACCACGGCCTCCCGCGCGACGCTCCCCAGGCGGCGGAGGCGCGAGCTGCCGACCCGGCCGAGGCTGAGCAGCTCGCCGGCCCGGGCCGCTGCGGCCACCTCCCGGCGCACCACCCCGCGCACCACGTCGAAGTGGAAGCTCACGGCGGCGCGGGCCGCACCGGCGGCGATCTGGCGGCGGGCGCGCTCGGCCTGGCCGCGGAGCTGCCGGGCCAGCTCGCCGGGCGCCAGCCGGCGCGAGACGGCGGAGAAGCTCCCGACCTGTTGGGCGAAGGGCAGGTCCGTCAGGCGCAACAGCTCGGCGTCCTCGACGAACAGGCCGAGGAGCTCGGCGCGCAGTCGGGCGGCGAGCTCGGCGGCGCTGTGCGCGGCGGCGGCGCTGGCGGGCGAGGCGTCGAGCGCCACCACGATACGGCGGACGCGCCACTCGGCGGACGGCGGCGCGTCGCGCTCCCCCGCCGCCTCCCCGGAGACCCCGTCGCCGTCAGGGGGCCGGTCGGGATCGTCGGCCGGGCGGCGGGTCACCGCGGCGCCTCCGGCGGCGGCGGGCCGCCGCCCGCGGTCGGGTCGTCGCCGGGCACCGGAGCGGGCTCGGGCGGCGGCGGCTCGGGCGGGGCGGGTGGCGCCGGCGGCGCCGGCGGCGGCTCCTTGCCGCCGCCCCGGTCCTCGCCCTTCTCCTCCTCGCCCTTGTCGTCGCGCCGGTTGAACTTCCGTCGCTTCTCGGCGAGCTCCGCGAGGCGGCTCTCGACCCGGCGGTTCACGCTGCCCTCCGGGTAGGCCCCGTCGGCGTCGCGCTCGCCGGCGGCGACGCCGGTCAGCACCTCGATCCCCTGGTCCACGTGGTCGACCGCCCACAGGTGGAAGCGGCCGGCGGCGACCGCCTCGACCACCGGTCGCGACAGCATCAGGTGCTGGACGTTGGAGGCCGGGATCATCACCCCCTGCTCGCCGCTGAGACCGCGGGCGCTGCACAGTCGGAAGTAGCCCTCGACCTTCTCGTTGACGCCGCCGATGGCCTGCACCTCGCCGTGCTGGTTGACCGATCCGGTCACCGCGACGGACTGGCGCACCGGCAGCTCGGCGATCGCCGACAGCAGGGCGTAGAGCTCGGTCGACGAGGCGCTGTCGCCCTCGATCCCGCCGTAGGACTGCTCGAACACCAGGCTCGCGGACAACGACAGCGGTCGCTCCGCGGCGTAGCGCGCCGCGAGGAAGGAGGCGAGGATCATCACCCCCTTCGAGTGGATGGGGCCGGAGAGCTTGGCCTCGCGCTCGATGTCGATCACCTCGCCACTGCCGATGCGCACCCGGGCGGTGATGCGGCTGGGACGGCCGAAGCCGTAGTTGCCGAGGGCGAGCACGGCGAGGCCGTTGACCGTGCCCACGCGCTCGCCGGCGGTGTCGATCAGCACCGTCTCGCGCAGGATCTCCTCGCGGACGCGGTGCTCGACGCGGTCGGAGCGGAAGATCTGGGCGTCGATCGCGCGCTGCACGTCGGCCGCGGTGACGACTTCGCGCTCCTCCTTCCGCGCCCAGAAGTCGGCTTCGCGCAGGAGGTCGAAGATCCGCGAGGTCTGCAGCGACAGCCGGGCGGCGTCGCCGAGGGTGCGGGCGGAGTGCTCGATGATCCGGGCGACGGCGTCGCTGCCCAGCGGGGCGAGGTCGGCCTGCTGGGCCAGGGTGGCGACCAGGCGGGCGTAGGCGCGCTCGTTCTCCGGCGTGCGTTCCATCCGCTCCGAGAAGTCCGCCGCGACCTTGAAGAGCTCGCCGAAGTCGGGGTCGAGGCCGTCGAGCAGGTAGTAGAGCCGCCGCTCGCCGACCAGCACCACCTTGACGTCGAGCGGCACCGGCTCGGGGTCCAGCGAGACGGTGGAGATGAGGCTGATCGCCTGGGCCGGCGACTCGACGCCGAGGCGGCCCGAGCTCAGCGCCCGCTTGAGCCCTTCGTACGCGAACGGCTGGCGCAGCAGCTTGTCGACCTCGACCACCAGGTAGCCGCCGTTGGCCCGGTGCAGCGAGCCGCCCTTGATGAGCAGGAAGTCGGTGACCAGGGCTCCCATGCGCGGCAGGTGCTCGATCCGGCCCATCAGGTTGTTGTAGGTCGGGTGGTCTTCGTGGACGATCGGGGCCGCGGTCTCGCCGCTCCGGTCGACCACCACGTTGACGCCGTAGCGCCGCAGGCTCCGGTGCTCGCTGGGTCCGGGCTCCCCGTCGGCGTTCTCGCCGGCGGGCGCCGCCTGCGGGTGGAGGAACTCGCGCGCGTTCTCCACCACGTCCTTCTCGACCGCGTCGAGGTGCGGGCCCACGGCGGGCTCGTCCGTGTACTTCGCGCGCAGCTCCTCGAACAGCGGCCCCACGGCGAAGCGGGTGAACTCCTCGTTGAGCTCCAGCACGCGCTGGCGCCGCTCGCGCTGCCAGGCCGGTACCTGGCGCAGGGCCTTCTCGACCTCCCCCTGCATGGCGCCGATGTCTTCCTCGATGCGCTTGCGGTCCTCCTCGGGCAGCGCCAGGAACTGGTCCCGGTCGAGGACCTCCTCCTCGCGGCGGGGGGCGAAGACGATTCCGCCCGGCGTGCGCAGGGCGGCGAGGCCGCGGCCGGCGGCCTGTTCCTGCAGCGTCTCGAACACCTGCGACTGGCGCTCGCGCAGCTCCTCCTCGATGGCCCCGCGACGCGCCTGGTACTCCTCGCTCTCGAAGGCGGCGGCGAGGGTGGTGCCGAGCTCGCGCACGAGGTGCTCCATGTCGGCGGCGAGGGAGCGGCCGCGCCCCGGGGCGAGGCGCAGCAGACAGGGCCGGTGGGGATCGTCGAAGTTGTGGACGTAGCAGCAATCCGGCGGCACCGGCCGCTCGGCGGCACGCGCGGCGAGGAAGCGCTCGACGGCATGGTGGCGGCCGCTGCCCGCCGGACCCAGGGCGAACACGTTGAACCCCGGGTGCGGGATCCCGACGCCCAGCTCGAGGGCGGCGACCGCGCGGGGTTGACCGAGGACGTCGGCGAGCGGCTCGACCTCGGCCGTGGTGGCGAAGCCGAGAGCGTCGGGATCGGTGGTGCGGACGAGGTCGTTGGCCGCGAGCTTGCGGATGCCGGGCATGGGACAAAGCTAACCCACTTTCCGCCCCGCGCAGGGATGCGGCACCGCTTTTGTACGGGAACCGGGCGGCATGGACGACGGAGCGTTCCTCATCGAGCGCGGCGACGGCCCCCTGGTGGCCGTGGCGCTGCACGACGGCCACGCGGTACGCCCGGAGGTGGCGGAGCGGCTGGCGCTCGGAGCGGAAGAGCGCCGCCGCGAGGAGGACCCCGGGACCGCCGACTGGACGGTGGTGGGCGACAGCCGCGTCGTCGCGCGCCGGTCGCGCTTCGAGGTGGACCTCAACCGGCCGCCCGAGGCGGCCGTCTACCGCACGCCCGAGCAGTCCTGGGGGTTGCGGGTCTGGCGGCGGCCGCCGGAGGCCGAGGTGGTGGAGCGCTCCATGGACGTGCACCGCCGCTTCTACGCCGCCCTGGGGGAGCTGTTCGCCGGGCTCGCGGCCCGTCACGGGCGCTTCGTGGTCTTCGACCTGCACAGCTACAACCACCGGCGCGGCGGGCCCGCGGCGCCTCCCGACGACCCGGTGGACAACCCGCAGGTGAACCTCGGGACCGGCAGCCTCGACCGGTCGCGCTGGGCACCGTTGGTGGAGCGTCTGCTGGCCGACCTGGCGGCGCACCGCGTCGGCGGGCGGAGCCTCGACGTGCGGGAGAACGTCCGCTTCCGCGGCGGCGGGCTGGCGCGCTGGGCGCACGCCACCTTCCCGGCCAGCGCCTGCGTCCTCGCCATCGAGTGGAAGAAGCTCTACATGGACGAGTGGACGGGCGCCATCGACGCCGCCGCCCACGCCGCGATCGGCGCCGCCCTGGCGGCGACCGTGCCGGGTGTCCGCGAGGAGCTGACGCGGCTCGGGAGCCGGCGGTGAGCGCCGCGCCCGAGCCCGGCGGCGCCGCGGGCGCCGGTCTCGATCGGGTGGCGCGGGCGCTGGAGCGCGACCGGGCGGTGGCGCTGCCGCTGCCGGGGTCCGGCGTGCTCTACCTCGACCGCCGGCTGCCGTTCCTGGTCGTCTACCGCCGCCCCCCCGACCGCGAGGATCTCGCCGCCTCCCGCCTGGTGACCGGGGAGGCCGCGTACGCGGTGCTGGACGGCTCCGACCCGGCGGCGGCCGAGGCGTTGCTCGGCGGGGTGGTGCGGCTCGTCGGGGCGCACTTTCCGCGCGTCCTGCTGGTCGAGGTGTGGACGCGTGCCGAGTCGGCGGCCGAGGCGGCGCGGGCCGAAGAGGAGGGGGAGGAGGAGGGCGCGGTGGTCCCGGGCGAGGCGCCGCCGCCGCGCTTCCGGGTGGTCGCCGGCGGCGTCCCCGAGGTCGCCGCCGAGCTCGCCGGCGCCCTCGGCGAGATGGCGCTCGACGGGCGCCCGGCGCGGGTGCTCCGGAGCGAGGGGGAGCCGGCGCCGCCGGGCCTCGCGCCGCTGTGCGCGGCGGCCGACGACGACGCGCTGGCGCGGCTCGGGGTGGAGGTCGCTCCGGTCTTCCGGCGCGGCCCGGGCGGCGCCCTCTACCCGCCGCGGCTGGACGAGCTGCGCCGCCTCTGGCACCGGGCGCTGGGCCGGGCCCTGTTCGCCTTCTGCCGTCGCGAGGCAAGGACGGCGGTGGTGCACCCCCTGGCCCTCGGCCGCCGCGAGCTGCCGCAGGCGCTGGGGGAGATCGACCGCCGCCTGGCGGAGGTCGGCGAGACCTTCGACTATCTCCTCGAGCTGACCCCGGTCAACGCCGCCGAGGCGTGGCACGAGTTCCGCGCTTCCGGGCACCGGCACACCCCGCACTTCCGCTATCGCCCGGTGACGGTGGACGTGGAGCTGCTCAAGCGCCGCCTCTACGACGTGCCGCTCGAAGGGATCGAGGACCCCACGCTCACCGCGCTGTTCCGCGGCAAGCAGGAGGAGCTCGACCGCCAGATCACCCTGCTGGTCGACCGCGGCACCGAGCGTTTCTTCCACGGCTCGATGGCGCTGTACGGCCCGGTCGACGACGACCTGACGGCCGTGGCGCGACAGGTCCTGGCGCGCCACCCGCCCGGGGGCAGCGGGCCGGCCGGCAAGCGGATGCTCGGCGCCGCCGGCTTCGCCGCCCGCGCCCGCCGCGAGGTCGACCACTACCGGCGCGTGCTGCCCGGCCTCCCCGACCTCGTCGAGGTCCGCGACGACATGTACGCCGGCGTGATGGTGTCGCGCGGCCGGCTCCTGGTGGGCCGCGACTTCCGCGTCTCGCGGCACCGCGCCGAGGCGCTGGTCCACCACGAGGTCGGTACCCACGTGGTCACCTACCTCAACGGGCGCGCCCAGGGTTTCCACCAGCTCCATCTCGGCTTCGCCGGGTACGAGGCGCTGCAGGAGGGGTTGGCGGTGCTCGCCGAGTACCTGGTGGGCGGGCTGACCGGCTCGCGCCTGCGCATGCTGGCGGGCCGCGTGCTGGCGGTGCAGGCCCGCGCCGACGGCGCCCGCTTCGCCGAGGCCTGGGACCTGCTCACGGCCGGCCACGGCTTCTCCCCCGACACCGCCTTCACCCTGCTGTTCCGGGTGTGGCGGGGCGGTGGCTTCACCAAGGACAAGGTGTACCTCGAGGGCCTGCGCGATCTGCTCGCCTACCTGGCCGGGGGAGGGAAGCTCGAGCCCCTCTACGTCGGCAAGGTGGCGGCGGAGCACGTGCCGATCGTCCGCGAGCTCGAGCTGCGCGGGGTGCTGGGGCCGCGGCCGCTGACCCCGCGCTTCCTTCACGAGCCGGCCTCCGAGGCCCGGCTCCGACGCCTCCGCGCCGGTCTGGCGGTGGCCGACCTGGTCGACGAGGAGAGCGTGACGCCATGAGGCTGGGACTGCTGATCAACGATCTCGCGACCGAGAAGGGCGACTACACCACCACCCGGCTGGCCCTGGCGGCGCTCCAGCGCGGCCACGAGGTGTGGCACGTCGGGGTGGAGGACTTCGCCTACGACCCCGAGGAGGGGGTGCTGGTGCACGCGCGGGCGGCGCCGGAAGGGTGCGAAGCCGCCGACGGCGAGGAGCTGCTCGCCGCGCTGCGCTCCGACGAAGCGGTGCGGCGCCGCCTGCGCGCCGACGACCTCGACGTCCTGCTGCTGCGCAACGACCCGGCCGACGACACCGACCGCCCCTGGGCGCAGACCGCCGGCCTGCTGTTCGGGCAGATGGCGGTGCGGCGCGGCGTGCTGGTGCTCAACGATCCCGGCGGCCTGGCGAAGGCGATCAACAAGCTCTACTTCCAGCTCTTCCCCGAGGAGGTGCGGCCGCGGACGCTGATCACCCGCGACCCCGAGGAGATCCGGGCCTTCCTCGGCGAGTTGGGCGGCGACGCCGTGCTCAAGCCGCTGCAGGGCTCCGGCGGCCGCAACGTCTTCGCGGTGCGCGACGGCGACCTGTCGAACCTGCAGCAGATCATCACCACCATCGGCCGCGACGGCTACGTCGTCGCCCAGGAGTTCCTGCCCGAGGCGGCGGAGCAGGGCGACGTCCGGATGTTCCTGATGAACGGGCGGCCGCTCAGCGCCGACGGCAAGGTGTGCGCCTACCGGCGGACCGCCACCGGCGGCGACCTGCGGAGCAACATCAGCGCCGGTGGCGAGGTGCGGCGGGTCGACGCCGACGAGGGCCACCTCCGCGTCGCCGAGCTGGTGCGCCCCAAGCTGATCCAGGACGGCATGTTCCTGGTGGGTCTCGACATCGTCGGCGACAAGCTGATGGAGGTCAACGTCTTCTCGCCCGGTGGCATCGGCATCGCCGGCCATCTGCACGGGGCCGACTTCCTCGCCCCGGTGCTCGACGCTCTCGAGCGCAAGCTCGACTGGCAGCGTCGCTACCACGGCAACTTCAGCAACGTCGAGCTGGCGACGGTGTAGCGGCGGCTCCGACTCCGGAGATAGACTGGCTTCGATACGCTCGGTTCCGCCCCTGCGACCGCGCCGGTCGCGACGACGACCGGTCCCCGCTCGTGCCGGGGACCGGTGAGAGGAGAGTCCCGATGGATGTCCACCGTCCCGCCGGTCGCCTGTGGCCCGTTGTTCCGATCGTCGCTTTCGTTCTCGCCGCCATCGCTCCGACCGGGACCGCGGCGGCCCAACCCTTCGGCGCCTGGGCCATCTTCTCGCACTCGGCGTCGGGCAACTACTACCAGATCCCCAGCTCGCCGGCGCTCAACCCGACCGCGCAGATCACCATCGAGGGCTGGGTCGACGTCTCGGACCCCGGGTCGTCCTGCAGCAACATCCTCGGCAAGGGCTGGATGGACTCGTGGTGGGTGGGGATCTGCGACACCACGCTGCGCTCGTACCTTCGTGGCAACAACAGTCAACGCAACGCGGGACAGATCGGCCAACCGGGCTGGCACCACTTCGCGGTGACCTTCGACGGCGCGCACCGCTGTCACTACATCGACGGAGAAGTGGCCGCCTGCTGGGCCGAGACCGCCCCGCTGGGCACCAACTCGCAGCCGGTGCGGATCGGCAGCGACGTCGACTACGCCTCGTTCACCCCGGACGGCGTGATCAACGAGCTGCGGCTGTGGAACGTGGCGCGGACGACGGCGCAGATCCGCGCCACCATCAACAAGCCGATCACCACGCCGATGCCGGGGCTGGTGGCGGTGTGGGCGCAGGGCGGGCCGTACGACGTGGTCGGCCCCCACGACGGCGTGGAGGTCGGCACCGTGCCGAAGTTGACCTTCCCGGTGACCACGCTGCCGTGCTCCACCACGGCGAACGTCCTCTGCGTCGCCGACCACTACTCGGTCACCGTGAAGTGGCGCACCACCACCGACACCGGCAACGGCGTGGTGGCGGTGTCCGCCCCCAGCTCGGGGGTCTTCTGGTTCTTCACCCCGGACAACTGGGAGCTCATGGTGAAGGTCCTGTACGGCTGCCCGATCAACGACCGCTACTGGGTGTTCAGCGCGGCGACCACCAACGTCTTCTACCGCATGGAGGTGTTCGACTCGCTCGACGGCGTCAACAAGGTCTACTTCAACTACCCCGGCCCGCCGGCGCCCGCGGTCACCGACACCGCCGCCTTCGCGACCTGCCCGTAGGGGTCAGTCCGCGGGCCCGTCGGCCGCCGCCGGCAGGTCGGGCCGGTCGAGGTGGATCAGGCGGTCGACGGGGGCGTAGGCGTCGGTGAGGACCGGCGTGGCGCCGAGGTCGAGCCGGCGGTGGAGGCGCAGGGTAGCGAGGCTGGCCAGCGGCGGCTCGAGCGGAGCCTGCGGCGCGAGCCGCCGGGCGCGCGCCGCCAGCTCGGCGTCGGCCAGCGCCGGGGCGCTGGTGGCGAAGAGCAGCCGGTTGCCGGAACCGGGGGCGTCGAAGACGTACACGGTGGGGAACTCCGCCAGGAGCGTGCGGTAGATGGCACGGGGGAACGGTGCGTCGAGGTGGGCCGCGAGGTTGAGGGCGAAGACCCCGCCCGGCGCGAGGTGCGCCTCCACCGTGCGCAGGAACTCCAGCGTCGTCAGGTGGAAGGGGACCGACAGGCCGATGTAGGTGTCGGCGACGACCAGGTCCCAGCGCTCGTCGCTGGCGGCGAGCCAGGAGCGCGCGTCGCCCAGGTGGACGCGGACCGCCGGGGAATCGGTGAAGCGCATGTAGCGGCGGGCGACCTCGGGGACCGCCGGGTCGACCTCCACGAAGTCGACGGTGATCTCCGGGAAGGCGGCGCGCAGGTAGCCGGCGACGTTGCCGCCGCCCATGCCGAGGATCGAGCACCCGTCGGATGCCCGGGTCGAGCAGCCACGCGGCGGGCAGGATGCGCGGGTAGACCATCGCCACCCGGCCGTCGCTCCGCCGCATGGCGCCGTGGGTGACGCGGTCGCTCTCCAGGTAGCGCACCCCGTCCCGGTCGACGACCCGCAGCGTCTGGTACGGGGTCATCCGCTCGTGGACCAGCCCCTCGGTGTCGGCGCGCAGGCTGGGGCGTCCGAGCACGGCGAGCAGCAGGAGGACCACCGCCACCGCGGTGGCGACGCGTTCGCGGCGCCAGTCGTCGGCGAGCGCGGCGAGGGCGGTCAGCGCCGTCGTCCCGAGCACCAGGGCCAGCGCGCGCGGCAGCGTGAGGTAGGGGATGAGCAGGAAGGTGCAGCTCAGAGTGCCGGCGAGGCTCCCCGCCGTCGACAGCGCGTAGAGGCCGCCGGTGGTGTGGCCGACGCGGCCGAGGTCGCGGGCGGCGAGGCGCACGGCGTAGGGCGAGATGGTGGCGAGCAGCAGGCTCGGCGGCACGAACAGGACGGTCGCCGCCAGCAGCGGGCCCCAAGGGGTGGCGCCCGTCCAGGCGCCGAGGGCGTCGGCGACCCACACGCCGCCCAGGAGCAGCAACGCCTCGGCAACCCCCGCCAGGGTGACGAGGCGTCCCAGCGCGGCCAGCGAGGGGCGGCGGTCGGCCAGCCGCCCGCCCCAGGCGTAGCCGCCGGCGAGCGCCGCCAGGAAGACGCTGATGATCGAGCCCCAGACGTAGACGCTGTTGCCGAAGCGCGGCGCGAGGATGCGGCTCGAGAGGATCTCCAGCGCCATCAACACGGCGCCGCCCGCGAAGACCACCCAGTAGAAACGCCACCGCCGGGCCATCGTCGGATGATGGCACAGCGGTGGCGCGCGGCCGGCGGCGGCCGGCGGCTACTTCTCCTGGAAGCCCCCCACCGGCAGCTCGGCGTCGAGCGCCAGCTCGCGCACCTCCTGCGAGCCCGCCGGCCGGTAGCGGACCACGGCGCGCAGGGTGCCGCCCTGAAGCGGCGCCCGGACCTCCAGGCTGCCACCGGAGAGCTTGCCGTCCTTGAGCTTGGGCGGCGAGATCTTCACCGCGCCGAGGGGCGCGATCTCCTGGCCGCCGACCAGCAGCGCCGCCTCCATCTCGAGCGGCCCCTCGACGCCGGTCCACGGCTGGACCGTCCACCCGGCTTCGAAGGACTGCCCCGGCGCGATGGGGAAGGGCGTCCGCAGGTCGACGAAGAGGTCGCCGGCGAAGAAGCCGCAGCGCAGCTCGCGGAGGGTGGCGTCGGTCAGGCAGCGGCACACCGGGGAGGTGTTGCCGATCAGGCCGCCGAGGATCGCGCAGCGGCCGTTGCCGCCGCCGCCGGCCGGCTCCTGCAGCTCGTACGCTCCCTGGTCGACCGAGGCGCCGACCACGCGCGGGTGGAAGTCGAGGTCGACCGCGCCGAGGCCGCCGGGCGGCGTGGGCGTGCCGGCGTCGACGGCGGCCGTGCCCGGGGCCAGGTGGTAGTCGCCCGACGCCGGGTCGACGAACCCCGGGTCGAGCGCGGAGGTCCAGTTCGACCGCTCGGGGAGTCCTCCCACCGCGTAGTTGATGCCGCCGTTGAGTGCCGCGATGTTGTTGGAGACGCCGCCGCTGGCGGTGCCGAAGGTCCCCCCGGCGCCGACGCGCAGGCCGTCGAAGGCGTTACCGGCGACGGTGAGGTTGGTCACCTCGGCGAGCACGTCGCCGAACCCGAGGACGGACAACCCGCTGAGCGTGGATCCTCCGATGAAGGAGTCCGACAGCCGGATCTCCGCCTCGCCGTTCGCCAGGACGGCCATCTGGGGGGGGCGTCCGGGAGCCCCGGGCGGAGGGCTGAGGTTCGGTGCGTCGAGCTGGGTGCCGCGCACGTCGTTGCGCACGAAGCGGAAGGTCCCGTCGCCTCCCAGCTCGACCGCCATGCCTTGCTGGAGGTCGGGGAAGGAGGCGGTGCTGGCCGCACGGTTGTCCACGACGCGCGTGTCGCGGATCTCGGCCCGGGCAGGGGCGGACACGAGGACGGCCAGGGCGGCTCCGCGCACGCCGCCGCCGCCCTCGACGAGGTTGCCGATGAAGTCGACGGCACCCGCCGGCCCGGGATCGCCGGCGATCTCGAGGGCGGAGGCCCCTTGTACCGCGGCCCACAGCCCGCCTCCGGTCGCTCCGCCGTCGGCGGCCACGACCCGGTTCTCCGCGAAGGCGCAGCGCAGGACCTCGACCCGAGCCTGGTCGTGCAAGCTGGCGGCGAGGCCGCCTCCCAGGCCCACGCTCCCGGCGGCGGCGCTCTCGACCTCGTTGCGGTAGAAGCGGACGTGATCGAAGGTGGCGACGCAGTCGCCGCTCACCCTGACGTCGGCGCCGCCGCCCCGCTCGGGCGCCTTGCCCCCCGTGAGGGTGAGCCCGCGGAGCCACAGACGACCGCCCAGGCACTTCGCCGCGAGCACCGAGCCATCGCCCACGCCGTCGATCACCGTCACCGACGGGTCGGCGGAGCGGAAGCTGAAGGTCGGGTCCCAGCCGCCGGTCACGTCGATCCAGCCGCCGGCGGCGGGGAGCTCGACGGAAAGGTGCTCGACGTAGTACCCCGCCGCGACGCGCACCTCGCGGAAGCCGCCGCCGGTGGCCAGGGCGGCGTCGATCGCGTCCTGGACGCTGGTGAAGTCGGCCCCCGGCTCGTCGTCGCCGACGGTGAAGGTGACGGCGGCGGCGCGGCCGGCGCCGCCGAGCAGCAGGGTGGTGAGGGCCAGGGCGGCCAGCCCCGGCCCGACGGAGCGTCGGCTCGTTCTCGGATCCATGGTCTCCTCCTTGCCGAACCCTGACGGCCGGCCGGCCGCAGCGTTACAGGCGGGGGGAGAACGGGGAGGCGAGGCGCCGCGTCGCCGCCGTCAGCTCTGCAGGTGGTCCGAGAGGAAGGCCAGGGTCTTCTCCCAGGCGTCCTTGGCGGCCTCGGGCCGGTAGCGCTCGCCGGAGGGGTTGGCGAAAGCGTGCCCGGCGTTCTCGTAGACCTTCACCTGGACGTCCTTGCCCAGGTCGCGCAGCGTGCGCTCGAACGCCTGGATCTGCTGCTGGGGGATGGAGCTGTCCTCGGCGCCGAAGAAGGCGAGGATCGGCATGTCGAGCTTGGCGAGCCGGTCGCGGTCGGTGGTGAGGCGGCCGTAGTAGACGACCGCGGCGTCGATGCGGTCGGGCAGGGCGAGGGCCGTCTCGAGCGACCATCCGCCGCCGAAGCACCAGCCGATCACGCCCACCTTGGGCGCGCCGAGCTTCTCGCGCAGGTAGGCCTCGGCCTGCTCGAGGTTGTCCCGGGCCGCCGCCTCGTCGACCGAGCCCACCAGCTCGCGGGCACGCTCCGGACGGTCGGCGACCTGGCCGCCGTAGAGGTCGACCGCCAGCGCCTCGTAGCCCTGGCGGGCGAACATCCGCGCCATCGTCTCGATGTTCTCGTTCAGGCCCCACCACTCGTGGATGACGATCAGGCCCGGCAGGTGCTCGTCGGGGCGCTTCTCGGCGCCGGCCGGCACCGCCAGGTACCCGGTGACCGGCCGGCCGCCCACGGTGGCGTACTGCACCCGCTCGGCCGTCACCTCGACCCGGGGGGCGTCCTCCTCGCGGGCGAAGCCGGGGACCGGCCGGTCGCCGCGGTGCTCCTCGGCCACCCGCTGCTGGTAGGCGGTGGAGGTTTCGGGGGTCTCGTCGGCGTGCTCGTCCCCCGCGGGCGCCTGGCAGGCGGCGAGGGGCACGCACAGGGCGGCGGCGAGGGCGAGGGCGGGGACGGCCTGGGAGACGGGGAGCATCATCGGGTTCCTCCTTCGCGCAGGGCGGGACGGGCGCGCCGCGGCGCGGCGCGGGGTCGGTCCAGAGCGGTGCAAGAGGCACTCCAACCGCGGCGGGCGGCGGCGCGAGCGCGCCGCCGCGACGGGGAATGGGGCTCCGCCGGCGAGCGTTGGAGAAGGGCGGAACGAGTCGTCCGGACCCACCCGAGGAGCCGTCGAGCATGAGCGAGAAGCAGAGCGACAAGCGGCCGCAGGCCGAGGAGGCGCAGCCCGGCCGCTGGCATCGCGTCTGGCGCGAGTGGGTCAAGCCGTTCCTGATGGTGTTGATCGTGGTCGGCTCCTTCCGCTCGGCGGTGGCCGACTGGAACGACGTCCCCACCGGCTCGATGCGCCCCACCATCCTCGAGGGCGAGCGCATCTTCGTCAACAAGCTGGCCTACGACCTCAAGGTGCCGTTCACCAAGGTGCGGCTGATGGAATGGGACTCGCCGCACCGGGGCGACGTCGTGGTGCTCTACTCGCCGGCCGATGACAAGCGCCTGGTCAAGCGGATCGTCGGCCTCCCCGGCGACACCCTGGCGATGCGCAACGGGCGTCTGTTCGTCAACGGCGCGCCGGCCGACTACCAGCCGCTGGCCGGCAACGACCGCGACGCCCTGGGCCTGGAGACCGAGCCCCCGGAGCTGCGGGTGTGGGAGACCATCAACCACCACAGCCACCCGGTGACCTGGACGCCGTTCCAGCCGGCGATCCGCTCCTTCGACCCCATCGTGGTGCCGGAGCACAGCTACTGGGTGATGGGCGACAACCGCGACAACAGCCGCGACTCGCGCTGGTTCGGGTTCGTCGATCGCGATCTCATCGTCGGCCGGGCGATGGCGGTGGTGGTGTCGTTGAACCCCTCCGACAGCTTCACGCCGAGGTGGCACCGCTTCTTCCTCGGCCTCCCCTAGGGCGGCGGACCGGCGGCGCCGCGACGGCGGCCGCCTACGCCTCGCCCTCTTCCCCCTCCTTCTCCGTCCCTTCCTTCGCCTCCTCCGGTTCGAAGGCGAGCGCCGCGGAGTTGATGCAGTAGCGCAGGCCGGTCGGCCGCGGGCCGTCGGGGAAGACGTGTCCCAGGTGGCCGCCGCAGCGGCTGCACAGCACCTCGGTGCGGCGCATGCCGTGGGAGAGATCCTCCTCGGTGTCGACGACGCCCTCGCCGGCCGGGGCGGTGAAGCTCGGCCAGCCGCTCCCGGAGTGGAACTTGGCGTCCGCCGCGAACAGCGGCTGACCGCAGCCCGCGCAGCGGTAGGTCCCGGGGTCCTCGCGGTCGTCGTGCTCGCCGGTGAAGGGGCGCTCGGTGCCCTTCTCGCGCAGCACCCGGTACTGCTCCGGCGTCAGCTCACGCCGCCATTCCTCGTCGCTCTTGCGGTGCGGGTCTTCCCGGCCTTCGCTCATCGTCCGACCTCCTCGGCGTCAGGGGGGTACACTCTACGTCAATGTCTTTCGGTGGCACTTTCGTTCCATCGCGCTGAGGAGGTGGTCATGGTCGACGTCTCCCGCAACGCTCCCTGCCCCTGCGGCAGCGGGCTCAAGTACAAGAAGTGCTGTATGAAGACCGGTGGAGTGCACCGCAAGCGCCGGCTGCGGCAGGCCCAGTGGCTGGTGGTCGCGGCGGTGGTGGCGGCGCTCGCCGTCGGGGTCCTCTTCGGCACCGGCGCCGGCCTGACGGTCGCCGGGCTGGGGGCGCTCGCGGCCGGCGCGCTGGTGTTCTTCAGCGATCCGCCGAGCTCGCGGAGCGGGGGGAGTCCGGGGGCCATCAACTTCGGCAACTGACCCCCCTCGCGGCGGATGCGGGGGCTTCTGCGGCGTCGCTGCTCGCTCGGGGGGCCTGCGGCGACCTGGTGGTCGCCTCAACCCCCCTCGCTCGCGCTCCTTGCAGCCACCCCCGCATCCACCGCGAGGGTGCCTCCGCTCCCCCTCGCGGCGGATGCGGAGGGATCTGCGGCGTCGCTGCTCACTCGGGAGGCCTGCGGCGTACTGGAGTACGCCTCAACCTCCCTCCCTCGCGCTCCTTGCATCTCCCTCCGCCTCCACCGCGAGGGTGCCTTCGGTCACCGGGGGCGGCTCTCGCTGCGCTCGCGCCGCTGGGGGGCTTCGCGCGGGCTGCGCCCGCTCTCGGCCGGAGGGGCGGCTCTCGCTTCGCTCGCGCCGCTCGAGGCCTCGGGCTGGGCCCGCTCTCGGGCGGCGTCAGTCGGGGTAGCGGAGGTCGAGGGCGCCGGCGGTGACGCCGGCCTGGACGTGGCCGCCGCGGGCGAGGCGGCCGAAGAGGAGCTCGTCGGTGAGGGGGCGGGTGAGGGTCTCTTCGAGGACGCGGGCCAGGGGGCGGGCGCCGAAGACGGGGTCGTGGCCGCGCTCGGCGAGGAGCTTGCGCGCCGCGGGGGTGAGCTCGAGGGTCACCCCCCGGGGGGCGAGCTGGGCCGCGAGCTCGCCGACCAGCTTGTCGACGATCCGCTCCATCACCTCCGCGGTCAGCGGGCGGAAGCGCAGCCGGGCGTCGAGGCGGTTGCGGAACTCCGGCGCGAACAGGCGCTCGACCGCCGCCTCGTCGCCGGCGGTCCCGCGCGCGCCCGCTCCGGCCTCGGCGCCGAAGCCGGGGGCGCGCTGCGCCAGCTCGCGGGCGCCCACGTTCGAGGTCATCAGCAGGACGACGTGCCGGAAGTCGGTGCGCTTGCCGTTGGTGTCGGTCAGCGTGCCGTGGTCCATCACCTGGAGCAGGAGGTTGAAGACGTCGGGGTGGGCCTTCTCGATCTCGTCGAGCAGGAGCACGGCGTGCGGGCTCTTCGACACCGCCTCGGTCAGCAGGCCGCCGCGGTCGTAGCCGACGTAGCCGGGCGGTGCGCCGACCAGCCGCGACACGGTGTGGCGCTCCATGTACTCGCTCATGTCGAAGCGCAGCAGGGTGATCCCCAGCACCTCGGCGAGCCGGCGCGCCATCTCCGTCTTGCCGACGCCCGTGGGGCCGGTGAGCAGGAACGAGCCCACCGGCTTGTCGGCGTCGCGCAGGCCCGCCCGCGACACCTTGATCGCCGCCACCAGGCGATCGATCGCCTCCTCCTGCCCGAAGACCACGGCGCGCAGCTCGTCGCCCAGCCGGGCGAGGCGCTCGCGGTCGTCGCCGCGCACCTGCCGGCGGGGGATCTGCGCCATCGTCGCCAGGACGCCCTCGACGTCGGCAACCCCCACCCGCCTGCGTCCGGCGAGCGAGACCGCCGCGCCCGCTTCGTCGAGCAGGTCGATCGCCTTGTCGGGCAAGCGGCGGTCGTGCAGGTAGCGGCCAGCGAGCTCGGCGGCGGCGCGGACGGCGGCGCGGGTGTAGGTGACGCCGTGGTGCTCCGCGTAGCGGCTGCGCAGCCCGGCGAAGATCGCCACCGTCTCGTCGACCGACGGCTCCTGCACCTCGACCTTCTGGAAGCGGCGGGCCAGGGCCTGGTCGCGCTCGAAGGTCTGCCGGAACTCCTCCCAGGTGGTGGCCCCGATGCAGCGCAGCCGCCCCGCGGCCAGCGCCGGCTTGAGCAGGTTCGAGGCGTCCATGGTGCCGCGGCCCGCCGCGCCGGCGCCGACGACGGTGTGGATCTCGTCGATGAAGAGGATCGGGCGGTCCTCGGCGGCGAGGGCGGCGAGCACCGCCTTGACGCGGTTCTCGAAATCGCCGCGGTAGCGGGTCCCGGCCAGCAGCGCCCCGAGGTCGAGGCGGAAGATGCGGGCGCCGGCGAACGGCTCGGGCACCTCGCCGCGGGCGACGCGCAGCGCCAGCCCCTCGACCAGCGCCGTCTTGCCGACCCCCGGGTCGCCGACGTAGATCGGGTTGTTCTTCCGGCGCCGCTGGAGGATGTGCAGCGTGCGATCGATCTCCGCCGTGCGGCCCACCAGCGGGTCGATGCCGCCGGCGAGGGCCAGCGCGGTGAGATCCTGGGTGAAGGCGGCGAGCGCCTCGTCGGGCGCGGGCGCGGCGTCCTCGTCGTCGAGCGGGGAGGGGGCCGGGGCGCGGCGCTCGCCGCCCCCCGCCGCGCCGGGGAGCCGCGACACCCCGTGGGCCAGGTAGCTCACCACGTCCAGGCGGGTGACGTTCTGCTCGGCGAGCAGGGCCACCGCCTCGGAGTCGCTCTCCGCGAACAGCGCCACCAGGAGGTCGCGCCCCCGCACCTCGTCGCGCCCGGCGCTCTCCGCCTGGGCGACGGCGCGCCCCAGGGCGCGCTGGAGGGCCAGCGACAGGCGGGGCTCGGGCGGTCCCGCGTCCGCCGCCACCGGCTCGAGCTCCTCGCTGAGATAGCTCTCGAGGCGCCGGCGCAGCCGGTCGAGGTCGGCGCCGGCGTGGCGCAGCACCCGGGCGGTGTCGTCGTCCAGCGTCAGGGCGTGGAGGAGGTGCTCGAGCGTGGCGACCTCGTGCCCCCGCCGCCCGGCTTCGGAGACCGCGACGGTGAGCGAGATCTGCAGGTCCTGCGACAGGTTCAGGGGGTGTCCTCCTCGAGGGTCAGCAGCAGGGGCATCCCCTGCGCCCGCGCCGCCGCCGTGACCGCGGCGACCTTGGTCTCGGCGACCTCGCGCGGATAGACGCCGGCCACGCCGACGCCCTTGTGGTGGACCTGCAGCATCACGTGCGTCGCCTCGGCCGGCGACTTGTGGAAGTGCTCCACCAGGGCGGCCACGACGAACTCCATGGTGGTGTAGTCGTCGTTGTGGAGCAGCACCCGGAAGCGCCGCGGCCGGGCGGTGGCCGGGCGCCGCTCGGTGGCGAGGCCTCCTTCGTGCCGTGGATCGGGTGCGGAGCCGCGCATGAGCTTCCAGACTAGCAGTCCCGCTGGCCGTCCCACCGGGTCGGGCCGTCCGGGCCGCGGGTCAGCCCGGGGCCGGGGCGCCCGGCGGATCGGCGTCGCGCGCGACCACCCACAGGCGGTCGACGGCGCGCCCGGCGCTCGGCACCCGCTGCCGGGTGCCGTCGGGCCACACCACCTCGAGCCGGTCGACCGCCCGGGCGGCGCCGAGCCCGAAGGTGACGGTCGGCTCGCTCTGCGACAGGTAGGAGCGCGTCGTCTCCACCCGCCGCCGCTGGAGCGCCCCGCCGGCGGTCAGCTCGAGGCGGGCGCCGAGGGCGTCGCGGTCCGGGGGCCGCCCACGCAGAACGACGCGCAGCCAGTGGTGGCCGGTCGCCTGGTCGTTGCGCAGCACCGCCGGGCGCGCCCCCACCTGGGTGAGCACCAGGTCGAGGTCGCCGTCGCCGTCGAGGTCGGCGCAGGCCGAGCCCCGCCCCGCCAGCGGCCGCGCCAGGTCGCCCACGGCGGCGGCCGGCAGCTCGATCAGCCGCTCGCCGCTGTTCCAGAAGAGCTGCGTCGGCTGCCGGTAGGTCTCCCCGGCGCCGAGGTCGGCCGCGGCGGGCTCCACGTGACCGTTCGACTGCACCAGGTCCAGCCGCCCGTCGAGGTCGAGGTCGGCGAGCAGCACCCCGAAGGTGACGACGCGCCGGGTGACGGCGAGCCCGAGGCGCAGGGCCTCGTCGGAGAAGGCGCCGCCACCGTCGGCCGCGCGGTAGGCGGAGCTCGGCTCGCGCGAGAAGTTCCCGGTCAGCACCGCCAGCCGGCCGTCGCCGGCGAGCCAGCCCGCGTCGGCGCCCATCGCGCCGGTCACCCCGCCGTCGGCGTCGTAGGCCAGGCCGGCCGCCTCGCCCTCCTCGGCGAAGCGGCCGCCACCGAGGTTGTGGAAGTAGAAGTTGCGCTCGGTGTCGTTGGCCACCAGCAGGTCGGTGCGGCCGTCGGCGTCGGCGTCGAGGGGGAGGACGGTCATCCCCTTGCCGAGCAGCGGCGCCTCCGCGGTGCCGGTGAGGCCGGCGGCGGCGGCGACCTCGTCGAAGGTGCCGTCGCCGCGGTTGCGGTACAGGTAGGGCAGCGTGCCGCGGTAGCTCTGCGGCAGGCCGTAGGTCAGCCCCGCAGCGCCCCGGTGGCGCTCCAGGGCGCGGTCGATGGCCGGCGACCAGGTGACGTAGTTGACCACGACCAGATCGAGGTCGCGGTCGCCGTCGGCGTCGAAGAACGCCGCGCCGGTGCTCCATGCGTCGGCCGCGCCGGCCACGCCGGCGGCGGCGGTGGCGTCGGCGAACCGGCCGGCCCGGTTGCGCAGCAGCAGGTTGTGACCGACCGCGGTGAGGAAGACGTCGCGCCAGCCGTCGCCGTCGGCGTCGCCCACCGCCACCCCCATGCCGTAGAAGCCGGCCGGAACGGCGTCGGCGAGGCCGCTCGAGCGGGTGACGTCGGTGAACCGGCCGTGGCCGTCGTTGGCGTAGAGGGCGACGGGGGGGGGCGGCGGCGAGTGTGGCGCGGGACGCCAGGGCCACGACGCCGACCCGACCAGGAGCAGGTCGGCGTCGCCGTCGTCGTCGAAGTCGAACAGCGCCACGCCGCCGCCCATGGTCTCCGGCAGGAGCTTCTCCCCGTAGGCTCCGTTGACCGGGACGAAGCCGACCCCGGCGGCCCCGGTGACGTCGGTGAAGGGGAGCGCCGGCGGCGCCGGTGCCGCGGCCGCCAGCAGCAGCGCCGCGACGGCCGTCCCCGCGACGGCCGCCGCCGACCGTGCGAGTCCCCGCGGCGCGCTCATCGCTCCGCGGGGCGCGCCACGGGGCTCGCCGCCGGGGCCAGGGGGCGCACCAGGCGCAGGGCCGGACGGATCTCGTAGTCCTCGAGGTAGCGGCGGTGGGCCGGGTCGTCCGGGAAGTGGTTGGGCGGCCCGTACGGGTACGCCGGCATGGCGTGGAAGGGCAGCGGGCCGACCGTCTGCGAGTGGGCGGTGTTGGCGTCGCCGTCCTTGGCCCAGCCGTCCACGAAGAGCAGGAAGTCGCGCCGCCAGCCGGGGCGCAGCGCCGGCAGCCCGGCGGCCGGGAAGCGCATCCTGACCTCGTCGCCCGACCCCATGACGACGAAGCGGTCGTCGACGGCGGCGAGGAGCTCCGCCACCGGCCCGTAGCGCGTGTAGAGGCCCGGGGTGGGGTTCCACATCGTGGTCGGGCGCACGTCGGCGTAGACGAAGCGCTCCGGCTGGAGGCGCCGCGGGTCCACCTCCACCCGGGAGAAGCCGCGGAACCCGAGGTCGGCGGCGGCGGGGTGCAGCGGGGTGACGACCGCCGGCGGCGCCGCCGTGTCCGGGCTCAGGTAGATCTCGTCCCAGTAGACGCACAGGCTGGTGACGATGCGCAGGCGGCGCGTGCCGGGGGGCAGGCGCCCGGAGAGGTCGACGACGATCGTCTTGGGCTTGCCGGCGGGGAGACCCATGTCGTCGAGCACCCGCACCCAGCGGCCGGTCGCGTCCTCGGCCTCGAGGTAGGGCATCACCAGCGCGCCGCCGGGGCGCTGGGCGGTGGCGAGGAAGGTGCTGCCGTCCGCCCAGTCCACCCAGCCGTGGAGGACCAGCAGGGCGCGGCCGTCCGGGGCGGGGTCGGGACCGAAATCGAGGGTGAGGCTGTGCACGGCGGCGCGGCCGGCGAAGTCGCGGCGGAAGCCGTCCGGAGAGCTGCCGTCGGTGGCGAGCAGGCGCTCGCGCACGTCGCGGCCGGCGTCGTCGCGGGCCTCCCGCGGCCGCAGCCGGCGCTCGACCCCCCACAGTCGGAAGGCCGGGTAGGGCGGTCCCTTGAACTTCTCGTCGGTGAGCACCTCGAGGCGTGCGGGGTGGTCCACGGCCAGCAGCCGTACCTGGTCGAGGTAGCTGACCTCACGCAGCTCCTCCGTCATCCGCACCTCGTAGGCGCCGTCGCGGGCCGCGAGGCGCTCGCCCGGGATCGCGACCAGCTCGTCGTGGTCGACGTCGAAGTAGGTCCCGTCGCCGGCGGCGGCCCCCAGCGGCGCGACGCCGAGGACGTCGCTGATGAAGGAGAAGCCCGAGCCGTCCCAGGTGAAGATCATCGGGCACGACCCCGACAGCCGTGGCGCCTCGACGAGGCTCGCCCGGTCCCCGGCCGGCCGGTGGGTCTCGTTCTGGATCAGCCCGTTCGGCCAGGTGATCCGCACCACTTCGGCCTCGTCGGCGCCGGCCAGCCCGAAGACCAGCGGGACGCCGCGCCAGGTGCGCTTCTGGTAGCGGCCCGCGGCCTTGACCTCGACCTCCGCGCGCGGTGCCAGCTTCGGGTTCTTCACGCCGGTGAGCGAGACGGTGAGATGGCGGTAGGGCCCCGGAGTCCGGTTGGTGAGCAGCACCACGTCAGCCCCCGCGACCGCCGCCAGGTCGTCGCGGCCGTCGCCGTCGAAGTCGGCGGCGGCGAGGGCGGTGGGGCGGGGACCGCCGGCGAGCGCGGGCAGCGGGCCGGGGGTGGCGAAGCGGCCGGCGCCGCGGGCCGCCGACAGGGACGCCCCGGCCACCAGGTCGGGCGCCCCGCGGGAGCCGACGTCGAGGGCGGCGAGCGCCGCGGGGGCGCCGTCCGCAGGGGCCGGAAGCGGCGCGGCGGTGAAGCCCTCCCGGTGGTCGTTGCGCAGCAGGCGCGGTCCCGCCGGCGTGGCGACGGCGAGGTCGGTCCAGCCGTCGCCGTCGAGGTCGCGGGCCACCAGGTCGGTGGCGCCGGCCGGCACCGCCGGCAGCTCGCGCGCCTCGTAGCGGCCGCCCAGCAGGTCGCGGTAGAGGGTGCCGGGGCGGTCGGCGTAGGCCACCACCAGGTCCATCCCCTGGGTGTCGGCCACCAGGTCGAGGGCGGCGACGGCGGTGGGCCGCCCGGCGACCAGCGGCAGGGCCCCGGGGCGCACGGCGAAGGAACCGGCGCCCTGGTTGCGGACCACGGCCGGGCGGGGACCGAGCAGCAGCAGGTCCTGGTCGTAGTCGTGGTCGAAGTCGAGCCAGACCACGCGACCGCCCGGTCCGGGGTCGGGGAGCGCCACCCCCAGGCGGGCGAAGCGGCCGCCGCCGGCGTTGCGGAACAGCGCCGCGCCGGCGGCGTCGAGCAGCGCCAGGTCGGGGAGGCCGTCGTCGTCGAAGTCTCCGGCGGCGAGGTCGCGGACCCCGGCGATGCCTTCGAGCCCGCTGGCCAGCGGCGTCCGGCCCCCCGCCAGGACGACGACGCCGGCCGCCGAGAACGCGGCCAGGTCCGCGCCGCCGTCGCCGTCGGCGTCGAGGACCTCGAGGCCGCCGCCCGGCGTGCGGCCGGCCGCCACCCGGCGGGCGTCGAAGGTGGGCGTGCCCACCGGCGGTGCCGGCGCCGCCGGCGTCACCGGGTCGTAGAGCTCCGAGTAGTAGCTCCACTCGAGGTCCTCGGGGATGGCCTGGCCGGCGGCCGCCTCCTTCAGCGCGCGGAAGGTGTCCATGGCGCGCTCGGCGTCGGCGGTGCGGCCCGCCTGGCGGTCGGCGGCGGCGAGCTGGAACCAGGGGGCGGCGAGCCGCGGGTCGAGCCGGGCGGCGCGCTCGAACGCCGCCCGCGCCGCCGCGGTGTCGCCCCGCAGCTTGTAGAGCACGCCGAGGTTGTAGGCCGTCTTGGCCTCGTCGGGGACGAGCGCGGCCATGCGCTCGAGCTGCGCGATGGCGTCGTCGATGCGGCCGGCGTGCTTGTAGGCGATGCCGAGGTTGAACCAGGTGTGGGGCAGGGTCGGGTCCTCGCGCTGGGCCTGCTCGAGCTCGGCGACGCCGGCGGCGGTCCGGCCGGTGCGCAGCAGCGCCAGGCCGTGGTTGAGGCGGTCGCGCGCCGACCCCGGCGCCAGCGCCAGCGCCGCCGCCAGCACCTCCACCGCCCGCTCCTGCGTGGTGGGGTTCTCGTAGAAGGCCTTGCCGAGGTCGCGCAGCTCCTGCAGGCGGTCGGCGGCCGCCGGGCCCGCCGGTGCCTCCGCCGCGCCCGGTGCGGCGCCGGGCGCGGGCGGCGTCGCCGGCGCCGTGCCGCAGCCGGCGGCGAGGGCGGCGAGCAGCGCCAGGGCGCCGCGGCGGGGCGGCCGGCGGCGGCTCAGGGCGACGGCTCCAGGGCACCCTCGACCAGCCGCGTGACCCGGTCGACGGACAGCGCCGGGCCCGCCGGCCCGCCGGCGCGGCGCTCGACGCGGCCGTCGGGCCAGCGCACCTCGACGGCGTCGACGCGGTCGACGGCGCCGAGGCCGAAGTGCAGCCGGCGCGAGCTCTGCGCGGCGTAGCCGTTGCCGCCGTCGACCTCGCGCACCCGGCGCCGCCCGCCGGCGGTCAGGGTCACCCGGGCGCCGACGGCGTCGCGGTTGGAGGGACCGCCCACCAGCTCGAGCTCCACCCAGTGGCGGGCGGCGCCCCCCACGTTGTGGAAGAGCAGGCTGGGCTGGCGGGCGTTGGTCTGCACGATGTCGAGGCGGCCGTCGCGGTCGAGGTCGGCGATCGCCACGCCGCGCCCGTCGAGGTCGTTGTCGAGCCCGGCCTCGGCTGCCGCCTCGCGGAACGTGCCGTCGCCGAGGTTGTGGAACAGGCGCTGGCGCTGGTACCCGCTCCAGCTCCGGTCCCCGATGGCGGGGTAGCTGCGCAGGTCGGTGAAGTCGACGCCGGGCACCAGGATGGTGCGCTCGAGCAGCAGCGGGATGTAGTCCTGCGGGCCGGCCGAGCGCAGCCCGTTGACGGTGTACAGGTCGAGCCAGCCGTCGTTGTCGAGGTCGGCGAACTTGCCGCCCCAGCCCCAGTCGCTGTCGCAGGTGCCGGTCTCGCGGGAGACGTCGACGAAGGTGCCGTCGCCGCCGTTGTGCCAGAGCATGTTGCACTCCCGCATGTAGTCGTCGGTGATGTTGGTGACGAAGACGTCGAGCCGGCCGTCGCCGTCGTAGTCGGCCACGTCGACGTTCATCCCCTTGCGGGTGTCGAAGCCGATGGCCCGCTCGGTGACGTCGGCGAAGGTGCCGTCGCCGCGGTTGTGGAAGAGGTGGTCGCTGCCGTAGTCGGCGGCGACGTAGAGGTCCTCCCAGCCGTCGTCGTCGAGGTCGCCGTGGCCGACGTCGAGGGTCCAGCCGCTGTAGTCGGCGAGGCCGGCGGCGGCCGTGGCGTCGGTGAAACCGCGCGACCCGTCGGGGAGCGCCACGTTGCGCCACAGGGTCACGCCGCCGCCGTTGGTGGCGCTGTCGAGATCGTCGGGCAGCACGTGGGGGTCGTCGAGGCGCAGCAGGTTGCGGGGCGGGAAGTAGTTGCCGAAGACCAGGTCGAGCCAGCCGTCGCGGTCGACGTCGACGGCGACGACGGAGAGAGTGTTGGCGAAGCGGGTCAGGCCCGAGCGCGCCGCCACCTCCGCGAAACGCACGCCGCCGTCGGGCCCCGGACCGAGGTTGCGGTAGAGCAACGGGGTGCCGAAGCGGGCGACCAGCAGGTCCTGGCGCCCGTCGTCGTCGTAGTCGAGCCACAGGGCGTCGGCGACGATGGCGTCGGGCTCGTTGCCGCCGGCGACGCCCGCCGCCGCGGCGACGTCGCGGAAGGCGAGCTCGCCGCGCTCGCCGGTGAGGTTGTGCAGCAGGTGGTTGGGCCGGCCGGTGTCGGAGTCGGTGAGGAAGAGGTCCTCCCAGCCGTCCCCGTCGAAGTCGCCCACCGCCACCGCGGCGCCGCCGTCGGTGAACATCTCGAGCACGTCGGCCTGCGACCGGCCGTCGAAGCGGCGCGTCGCGTGGACGAAACGCGCCCCGGCGCGGGCGCCGACCTCGTCGAAGCGCAGCGCCGGGCGGGGTGCCTCGACCCCCGCGGCGGGAGGCGGCGACGGGGCGGGGCGCTCCGCCGCGCCGGCCGCCAGGGCGAGCGTGGCGAGGGCCGGGCCTGCCGCGAGGCGGAGCCGGAGCGCCTTCATGGCGCGGCGCGCAGCTCGCCGAGGTCGGTCTCCACCCGGTTGCCGAGGGCGTAGACCGCGTCGAGGTAGGCGTCGAGCGCGGCGCCCTCGAGCGCCGAGCGCTCGGCGAGGCCGCTGTCGTCGGGGAAGCGCTCCCGCCCCCGGCGCCACACGTCGTGCGCCTGGTCGAGGTCGCCGAGACGCCACCAGGCGTCGCCCAGCGCGGCCCAGGCGTGGGCGTGGTAGGGCTTCGGCGGCAGCGTCTCGGCCAGCGCGATCGCCTTCTCGAGGTCGGCGATGCCGAGCCGGGTGCGGCCGAAGATGCGCGGCCAGTACACGTAGCTGTTGCCGCGGGTGTAGAGCCCGAGCCAGGTCTCGTGGATCTCGAGCGAGGCGGTGAAGTGCCCGAGCGCGGTGTTGGCGAGGATCACCTGGGTGACGGCGCCGGCCGCGGGGATCTTGTCGACGTAGGCGTAGCCGAGGTTGAGCTGGGCGTTGGCGGCGTCCGGGTGGGCGGCGACGAGCCCCTCGAAGAAGGCGATCGAACGGTCGTAGGCCCCCGCCGCGACGGCGGCCTGGCGGTAGTCGGCGCCGAGCAGCAGGTCGTCGGGCGACTCGCGCAGGCGGCGCTCGAAGTCGTCCAGCCGCGCGGCGGCGTCCGCGGCGGGGGCGCCCGCCGCGGGCTCGACGGGCGCCGCGGCGGGCGCCGTCTCCGCCGGCGGAGCGTCGGGAGCGGTGCCCTGGCGGGCGGCGCTCGCGGGCGCCGCCGGCTCGTCGCTCCACGCCGGAGGCGCGGCGGCGACGGCCGCCGCCAGCGCCAGCGCCGCGAGCCGGAGCCCGCTCACGCCGGACTCCGCGCCGGGGCGGCGGCGCCGGGGCCGTCCGGCGGCGGGGGGGACCAGGGCTCGGGCGCACCCCCTTCCACCAGCCGGTAGATGCGGTCGGCGGCCAGGCCGGTGAACACCTGGCGCCGGCCCGAAGGCCAGCGCACGTCCAGACGCTCGATCCGGGTGGCGTCGCCGAGGCCGAAGTGGAGGCGGCGGCTGCTCTGGCCGGCGAAGCCGTTGCCGCCGTCGACGAAGGCGAGCCGCTCGCGGCCGGCGGCGGTCACCCGCACCTGCGCGCCGATCGCGTCGCGGTTCGACGGCCCGCCCTCGAGCCGGAAGCTCACCCAGTGGGCGCCGGTGGGCAGGCGGTTGCGCCACAGCTGCGGCGCCGCGCCGGCGTTGGTGACCAGCAGGTCGAGACGGCCGTCGTTGTCGAAGTCGGCGATGGCCACGCCGCGGCCGTCGGCGATCGAGTCGACACCGTGGCGCGCCCCGGCGTCCTGAAAGAGGGTGCCCCCCTCGTTGTGGAAGAGATGGTCGCGCTGGTAGCCGGAGAAGGTCTTGCCGCCCATCGGCGGCCAGTTGCGGGCGTCGGTGAGGTCGACCTGCGGTTTGACGATCAGCGAGAAGATGTCGAGCACGTAGTCCTCGGGGCCCGCCGACACCCAGCCGTTGACGGTGTACAGGTCGAGCCAGCCGTCGTTGTCGTAGTCGAAGAACTTGCCGCCCCAGCCCCAGCCGGTGTCCCACACCCCGGCCTCCCGCGCCACGTCGGTGAAGGTGCCGTCCCCGTCGTTGTGCCACAGGAAGTTGCCCTCGCGCATGTAGGCGTCGGTGATGTTGGTGACGAAGACGTCGAGCCGCCCGTCGCCGTCGAAGTCGCCCCAGTCCACGTTCATCCCCTTCTTGGTGTCGATGCCGAGGGCGGCGGCGGTGGCGTCGGTGAAGGTGCCGTCGCCGTCGTTGAGGTAGAGGCGGTCGCTGCCGAAGTCCGACGCCACGTAGAGGTCGTCGTCGCCGTCGGCGTCGGCGTCGGCATGGCCGACGTCGAGCGTCCAGCCGGAGTGCGCCGCCAGCCCGGCGGCGGCGGTGACGTCGGTGAAGTGGGCGTGGCCGTCGTTGCGGTAGAGGGTGACGCCGCCGCCGTTGTCGGCGCTCTCGAAGCTCTCGGGGAAGAAGCGCGGGTCGTCGGGCGCGAACAGATCGACCGGGGCGAAGTAGTTGCCCAGCACCAGGTCGAGGTCGCCGTCGCGGTCGACGTCGAAGGCGATCGCGGTGATCGAGTTCAGGCGGCGGTCGAGGCCGGCGTCGCGGGTGGCGTCGCGGAAGGTGCCGTCGCCGCGGTTCTCGTACAGCAGGCTGCGGCCGAAGCGCACCACCAGCAGGTCGTCGTCGCCGTCCCCGTCGGCGTCGAACCAGAGCGCGTCCGCGGAGGCGTCGTCCGCGTCGTTGCCGGCGGCGACGCCGGCGGCCGCCGCGACGTCGACGAACGTGAAGTCGCCGCGGTTGCGGTACAGGTGGTTGCGGCCGTCCTCCGCCGAGTCGGTGAGGAAGACGTCCTCGAAGCCGTCGCCGTCGAAGTCGGCGACGGCGGCGGCGGCGCCGAGGGCGGTGTAGCCGTCCATGATCCGCGCGTAGGGGTTGCGGAAGCGGCGTACGTGGTGGGGGGTCGCCAACCCGGCGGCGGCGGTCACCTCCTCGAACCACGGAGCGGCCGCGGGGTCGTCCGCGGCACCACCGGCCGTGCCCGGCACCCCCACGAGGGCGGCGACGAGGAGGCAGGGGACGGCGGCACGGCGCACTGCGGCGGAAGGGACGGTCATGCGGTCTCGCCGCATTGTAGACCCTCGGCCGGGGCGGGCGGGCGCCGACCGGCTGCTATGCTCGCCGCTTCCAGAGCGGAGAACGGATGTCGGTGGAGCGGGGCACAGCTCGCGGAGCGGGGATCGTGGTCGTCGGGCGGGGGGACGGGCCGGGCGACGCCGGCCCGCTGGCCACCCTGCTGGCGGCGCGGCTCGTGGCGAGCGGTGCGGCGGCGGAGGCGGTGCCGGCGGGCGCCGCGGCGCGGCCGCTCCCCGCCGGCTCCCGGGAGGCGGCGGTGATCCTGCCGCGCCGCCACCGGGGCGTGCCGGACCCCGCGGCGGTGGCGTCCACGGTGACGGACCTCCGCGCCGGCGGCGTGCGGCGGATCGTCCTCGCCGCGAGCACCGAGGTCTACGAGGCGCACCACCACCACCCGGGGATGGTCGCCGAGACGACGGGCCCGGTGCGGGCGGGGGCGAACCCGGTCGCGCGGAGCTGGCTCGCGGTCGAGGAGCGGGCTGCCGCGGCCGCGCGGGCGGCGGGCGTCGCCCTGACGGTGCTGCGCGCCGCGCCGGTGCCCCTGCGGGGGGGCGACGACCTGTTCAGCCACCTGCTGGCCGCCCCCCTGGCGTGCACGGTCGCGGGGCACGATCCGGTGGTCCAGCTCCTCCACGTCGACGACCTCGCCGCCGCCGTGCTGCGGGCGCTGGCCGTGGAGGCTCCCGGGCCGTTCAACGTCGTCCCGGCGGCGGTGGCGCCGCTGCGCAAGGCCCTGCGCGCGGCGGGGCGGCGGCGGCTGCCGGTGCCACGCTGGGTGCAACGGGCGGCCCGGGCCAGCGCCGGACGCTGGTGGGGGGTGCCCGGTGCCGCGGCGGTCGAGTCGCTGCGCTACCCGTTCACCGCCGGTGGCGAGCGCGCGGCGCGCGAGCTGGGCTTCACCGCGCGCCGGAGCACCGCGGCGGCGGCCGCCGCGGCCACGGGGCGCCCCCCGCCGGTGGCGCCGCCGGCCGACGACTTCGGTTTCGACCCGGAGGTCGTCGCCGCGCACGGACGCCTCCTGTTCCGTTTCCTGCACGACGTCTACTGGCGGGTGGAGTGGCGCGGCCTGGAGGCCCTGCCGCAGGAGGGGCCCGTGGTCCTGACCGGCGTCCACCGCGGCTTCATGCCCTTCGACGGCGTCATGGCGCTGCACCTGCTGGTGCGGGAGACCGGGCGGGCGCCGCGCTTCCTGCTCCACCCGACGCTGCTGAAGTTCCCGTTCCTGTTCGACTTCATGACCCGGCTGGGGGGGGTGCCGGCCTGTCGCGAGAACGCCGACCGGATCCTCGGCGCCGGCGGCGTGCTGGGGATCTACCCGGAGGGCATCCGCGGCGCCTTCACCCCGTACCGCCGCGCCTACCGCCTGGGCAAGTTCGGGCGCGACGAGTACGTGCGGATGGCGCTGCGCAACCGGGCCCCGATCGTCCCCTTCGTCACCGTGGGGAGCGCGGAGATCTTCCCCATCCTCGGGCGGGTCGACTGGAGCTGGTGGAAGCGCTGGACGGAGTGGCCGTACCTGCCGTTGACGCCCACCTTCCCGTGGCTGCCGCTGCCGCTGCCGTCGAAGTGGCACACGCGCTTCCTGGCGCCGCTCCACGTGGAGGCGGACCACGGCCCCGAGGCCGCCGACGATCCACGGGTCGTGGCGGCGATCAGCGCCGAGGTGCGCCGGCGGATGCGGGCGGCCTTCGACGGCATGCTGGCGCGGCGGCGTTCCGTGTTCCGCGGTTCGGTGTTCGACGGCGAGGGCGACGGCGGTGGGGCGGACCCGGTGGGCGGCGACGGCGGAGCGGAGGCGGAGCCGAGGGTGGGCGCGGCGCGGCCCACACGTATGTAACGATCTCGGTCCACATCCGCCTTGGAGTTGTGTATGCTCGGATAGATCGTCATGCATACATGGTCGCCGGACCTTTCCGGCGCGTCGAATCGGGGACCGGCGGATTCCGCCGGCGTCCCCCTGAGGATCAACCGAAGCCGGACGAGGAGAGTCATGGACAGGGCCGAGATCAGGGAGCGAATCAAGGAGATCATCGCGAACGTCACGAACATCGATCCGCAGGAGATCGGGGACGCGGCATCCTTCACCGCCGACCTCGGCCTCGATTCCCTCTCCCTGCTCGAGATCGGCGTCGACGTCGACTACGAGTTCCAGCTCGGTCTGCCCGAAGAGCGGATGCGGGGCATCGACTCCGTGGATCAGACCGTCGCCCTCGTCGAGGAGCGGCTGCGGGAGAAGCAGGCGGAAGTGGCCTAGGGCGGCGGCGATGACACGCCGTATCGTCGTCACCGGCATCGGGGCCGTCACCTCGATCGGGACCGGGCGGCGGGCGCTGTGGGAGGGGCTCCTCGCCGGGCGTAGCGGGATCGGTCCGGTGGAGAGCTTCGACACCTCCCGGTACCCCGTCCACCTGGGGGGCGAGGTGCGCGGCTTCGCACCCGAGGCCCACCTGGAGCGCCTCGATCCCGCGGAGATCGGCCGCGCCTCGCAGCTCGCCGCCGCGGCGGCGCGGCTCGCGCTCGCCGATGCCGGCCTCGATCCGGACGAGCTCGACCCGGAACGCTGCGGGGTGGCGATGGGCACGACGTCCGGCGAGCCGCAGGAGGTCGAGCGCCTCGACGACCGCCTGGTGGCCGCGGAGCTCGACCGCGTCGGAGCCTGGTTCATCGAGCGCTACCCGAGCCAGCTCATCGCCTCGAACGTGGCCGCCGAGGCCGGCTTCGCCGGCCCGGTGACGATGATCCCCACCGCCTGTGCGGCGGGCAACTACGCGGTGGCCCACGCCTTCGACGCGCTGCGCTCGGGGCGCGCCGACCTGATGCTCGCCGGCGGTGCCGACAGCTTCTCCCGCATCACCTTCACCGGCTTCGCCCGGCTCGGCGCCATCGCTCCGGAGCGCTGCCAACCCTTCGACCGCAACCGCAAGGGGATGATCCCCGGCGAGGGCGCCGCGGTGCTGGTGTTGGAGCCGGCCGATCGCGCCGCCGCGCGGGGCGCCACCGTGTGGGCCGAGGTGGCCGGGTACGGGCTCTCCTGCGACGCCCACCACATGACCGGTGCCCATCCGGAGGGGGCGGGCGCGGCGCGCGCCATGGAGATGGCGCTCGAGCAGAGCGGCCTGGGCCCCGACGACGTCTCCTGGGTCAGCGCCCACGGCACCGGCACCCCGACCAACGACCGGCTCGAGTCGCTGGCGGTGCACCGCGTCTTCGGCGGGCGCCGGGTGCCGGTGAGCTCGATCAAGTCCATGCTCGGGCACACCATGGGCGCCGCCTCGGCCATCGAGGCGGCGGCCTGCGCGCTGGCGGTCGCGGAGGACCGCGTCCCCCCGACCATCAACTTCGAGGAGGCCGACCCGGAGTGCGACCTCGACCCGGTCGCCAACCGGGCGCGCGAGCTGCCGGTCGAGGTGGCGATGAACAACGCCTACGCCTTCGGCGGCAACAACGCCTCCGTCCTCTTCCGGAAGCACCGGCCGTGAGCGGGCGGGTGGTGGTGACCGGTGCGGGCGTGGTCAGCGCCCTCGGCGCGACGCCGGGGGAGCTGCACGCGGCCCTCTGCGGCGGGCGCACCGCGGTGGCCCCGCGGACGCCGTTCGCGGTCGACGGGCGGGAGGACGGCTGGTCCGCCGGCATCCCCGGATTCGATCCCCGCGCCGACCTCGGCAACGCCAACTTCCGTCCGCTCGACCGCACCGGACAGCTCGCCACGGTGGCGGCCCACCGGGCCCTCGAGGCCGCCGGGTGGAGCGCCGAGGCGCGGGCCGGCGCCGAGGTGGGGCTCGTGCTCGGCACCATGTTCGGGAGCGTCCGCACCATCTCGGAGTTCGACCGCCGCGCGCTGGTGGCGGGCCCGGCCTACGTCAAGCCGCTCGACTTCGCCAACAGCGTCATCAACGCCGCCGCCGGGCAGACGGCGATCTGGCACGACCTGCGCGGCGTCAACACCACGCTGGCGGGGGGGCCGGGCGCGGGGCTGCAGGCGATCGCCTACGCCGCGGACCTGATCGCCGGTGGGCGCGCCGAGGCGCTCCTCGCCGGCGGCGCCGACGAGCTCTGCCCCGAGTCGTTCCTCGGCTTCGCCCGCGCCGGGCGGCTGGCCGCGGCCGGCGCCGGCGGCCGGCCGGTGCCCTTCGAGGCGCGTCGCGACGGCTGCGCGCTGGGCGAGGGGGCGGCGCTGCTGATGCTCGAGGCCGCCGGGTCCGCCGCCCGGCGCGGCGCAACGGTCCTCGCCGAGGTGCGCGGCCACGGCGGCGCCTTCGACCCGTCGCGCGGCGGGGACGCGGCCGGCAGCGCGCGGGCCCTGACCCGAGCGGTGCGGCAGGCGCTCGCGACGGCCGGGACCGGGCCCGACGGGGTGGCGTGCGTCTCCAGCGGCGCCTCGGGGCGCCCCGTCGGCGACCACGGGGAGGCGCGCGGCCTCGCCGAGGCTCTGGACGGGGCGGCGGCCACGGTGCCGGTGACCGCCGTCAAGTCGATGCTCGGCGAGGCCCTCGGAGCCTCGGGCGGACTGCAGGCGGTGGCGCTGCTCGAGGCGCTGCGCCGCGGCGAGCTGCCGGGTATCGCCGGGCTCGAGCAGGTCGAGGCAGGTCTGCCGCTGGGCGGGTTGGCGGCGACCGTACGGCCGGTCGGCGCCGGGGCCGGGATCGCCACCTCCGTGGACTTCGACGGCAACGCGCACTGCCTGCTACTGTGGAGCGGCGAGGGGGGGTGACCACGGTGGAGCGGCCGGGGCGGCGGACGGCCCTGGACCTGGTGCCGCGGTACCGGGACCAGGGCTATGGACCGGAGCAGGTGGCGCAGCGGCGTGCCTGGGTCGAGGAGCGGACCGGCGCCCGCCTCGACCACGTCGGTGCGGCGTCGACGCCCAGCGGCGAGATGCGCGGCAACGTGGAGAACCCGATCGGCGCCGCCCAGGTGCCGCTGGGGGTCGCCGGCCCCCTCGAGATCCACGGCGAGCACGCCGCAGGCGTCTTCTACGTCCCCCTGGCGACCACCGAAGGGGCGCTGGTGCGCTCCTACGAGCGCGGCATGCTGGCCCTGACCCGCGCCGGGGGCGTGACGGTGCGCCTCGAGCGCGACGAGAACTGCATCTGCCCGGTCTTCGCCTGCGCCGATCCGGCGGCGGCGTCGGACCTCGCCGGCGCCCTGGCGGCGCGCGGCGACGAGCTGCGGGAGGTGGCGGAGGCGACCACCCGGCACGGGCGCCTGCTGCGGGTCGAGGCGCGGGTGGTGGGACACCGGGTCTTCGCCACGTTCCGTTGGTCGACCGGCGACGCCCACGGCATGAACCTGATCGTGCGCGGCACCGACGCCGCCTGCCGCTGGCTCGTCGAGCGCGGCGTGGCCGAGGAGTTCCTGCTGTTCAGCGGCCTGAGCTCGGAGAAGCGCGCCTCCGGGGCGCTGCTCGCCGGCGGCAAGGGCAAGCGGGTGGTGGCGGCGGCGCGGCTGCCGGCCGCGGTGGTACGGCGGGTGCTCGACACCACCCCGACGGCGATCGACCGCATGTGGCGCGCCACCGTGATCGGCCACCAGCAGGCCGGCGCCCTCGGGTACAACGGGCAGGTGGCCAACGCCCTGGCGGCGCTGTTCATCGCCTGCGGGCAGGACGTGGCGAACGTCACCAACGCCGCCGTGGCGGTGACGGAGTTCGAGGCGGTCGGGGAGGAGGAGTTGCTGGCCAGCGTCACCCTGCCGTCGCTCACCGTCGCCACCGTGGGCGGGGGCACCGGGCTCGGCACGGCGCGCGAGTGCCTCGAGATGCTCGGGTGCGCCGGCGACGGCGGGGCGCGCCGCTTCGCGGAGGTGGTGGCGGCGACCGTGCTGGCCGGCGAGATCTCGATGGCGGCGGCGATCGCCTCGGGACAGATGGCCGCGGCGCACGAGACCTACGGCCGCAACCGGCCGCCCGCCCGTCGCGGGGAGGACCGGTGAAGCGCCCCTTCCGCGGGCTGCGCGACCGCCCCCCCCGGCGGCGCTACGACGCCCTGGTGATCGGCTCCGGGATCGGGGGCCTGGTGGTGGCGAACCTGCTCGCCCGCGAGGGGCTGTCGACGCTCCTCGTCGAGCAGCACTACATGGCCGGCGGCTTCTGCAGCACCTTCCGGCGCGGCGGTTTCACCTTCGACGCCGCCACCCACTTCTACCCCCTGCTCGGCAACCCCGAGACCCTGACCGGTCGGCTGCTCGTCGACCTCGGGGTCGAGACCGGCTGGGTGAAGATGGACCCGGTCGACACCTTCCACTTCCCCGACGGCAGCCGCTTCGACGTCCCGGCCGACCGCGACGAGTACCTGGCGCGGGTCAAGGCGCGATTCCCGGCGGAGGCGGACCGCCTCGACGCCTTCTTCCGCGAGGTGGAGGAGGCCTACCTGCTCGGCCTGTTGGCCTACTTCCGGGGCCGCGAGACGCCGCGCCTGGCCGAGCTGCGCGACCTCACCGTGCGGCAGGCCCTGGACCGCCACTTCCGCTCCGACGAGCTCAAGCTGCTGCTCACCGCGGACTGCCCGCACTGGGGCTCGCCGCCCCGCCGCACGTCGTTCGTCTTCGACTCGATGCTGCGGCTCTCCTACTTCCTCGGCAACTACTACCCGCGCGGCGGCTCGCAGGCCTTCGCCGACGAGCTCGCCCGCACCTTCGAGGAGCGCGGCGGCGACATCCTGATGAGCACCCGTGCCGAGCGCATCCTGGTGCGCGACGGGCGGGCCGTGGGGGCCGAGCTCGAGACCACCCGCGGCCGGCTCAGCGGGCGCCACCGCGTCGAGGCCGGGGCGGTCGTCTCCAACGCCGACCTGCTGCAGACCGTCGAACGGCTGGTGGGGGAGGAGCACCTCGGTGCGGACTACCTGGCGTCGGTGCGCCGGCTGCGGCCCAGCTTTCCCTGCTTCCTCACCCATCTCGGGCTCCGCGGCGTCCCCGGCGACGTCCTCGCCGCGGTGCAGGGCTACTGGTGGCAGGGCTGGGACCCCGACCGGGTGGGGCGCGACGCCCTGGTGTGCAAGATCTTCGCGCCGACCCTCTACGAGCCGGCGATGGCGCCGCCGGGCGGGCAGGTGGTCATCCTGCAGAAGGTGCTGGAGATGGACTACCCGTCGATCTCCGACTGGGAGGCGCACAAGCAGGCGGTGGAGAGCTACGTGACGGACCACTTCGAGGCCGTGGTGCCGAGCGTGTCGCGCCACGTCGTGGTGCGGATGAGCGCCTCCGCCCAGACCTCGTGGCGCTTCACGCTCAACCACCGCGGCGCCATGCTGGGCTGGGAGATGTCGCCCGAGCAGCTCGGCGTCGAGCGGCCGGGCGTCGCCACCCCGCTCGGCGGCCTCTACCTGGTGGGGCACTGGACCCGGCCGGGCGGCGGCATCACGCCGGTGATCGTGTCGGCGGTGCGGGTGGCGGAGGCGATCACCGGCAGGCGCCACATGCAGCCGCCGGTGGGGCGGCGGCCGGAGCTGCCGGCCGCGGAGGTGGCGTCGTGAGCGGCGCGGCGCCGGCGGCGGGGCGCTACGACGTGGCGATCGTCGGCGCCGGGCTGGCGGGCCTCTCGCTGGCGCGCCACCTGCTGCTCGAGACCGGGCGGACGGTGCTGCTGCTCGACCGCCGGGAGGACCCGGCGGCGGGGCGGCAGAAGGTGGGGGAGTCCACGGTGCAGCTCGCCGGCTACTACCTCTCGCGGGTGCTCGACATGGAGGAGCACATGTTCCGCGAGCAGCTCCTCAAGTACAACCTGCGCTTCTACTGGCCGACCCCGGGGCGCGACAACGCCGGCCTCGAGGACTACAGCCAGTGCTACATCCGGGCGATCTCGAACGTCGCCAGCTACCAGCTCGACCGCAACCGCTTCGAGCGGGCGCTGCTCGAGCGCTGTGTCGCCGCGCCGCGCTGCACCTTCCAGGGTGGCGCCGACGGCCTCGAGATCGAGCTGGCGGACGAGGCGGGTGACGCGCCCCACCGGTTGCGCTACCGCCTCGGGGACCGCGCCGTGGAAGCCGCGGCCGACTGGGTGGTCGACGCCACCGGCCGGCGCCGGCTGCTGGCCAAGCAGCTCGGGATGGCCCGGCCGAGCCCGATCCGCCACGGCGCCTACTTCTGCTGGGTCGACGGGCTGGTCGACGTCGAGAAGCTCACCTCGCGCAGCCGCCGCGAGGTGCTGCTGCGCCGCGACCGCCGGGAGCTCGGCCACCTGCCCTTCTGGCTGGCGACCAACCACTTCGTGGGCGAGGGCTTCTGGTTCTGGGTCATCCCGCTGCAGGGGCGCACGTCGCTGGGGCTGGTGTTCGATCCGGAGCGGGTGGCCCGCGACGAGGTCAACAGCGCCGAGAAGCTCCTCGGCTGGGCCTGCCGGCGCTTTCCGCTGCTGTCGCGGGAGCTCGACGGCCGGGCGACGGTCGACTTCGCCGGCTTCCGGGACGTCTCGCACGGCTGCACGACGACGATCTCGGCGGGTCGCTGGGCGTTGAGCGGCGAGTCGGGGCGGTTCCTCGACCCGCTGTACAGCCCGGGGGCCGACTTCATCGCGCTGCACAACACCCTGATCGTCGACGCGGTCGAGGCGGAGCGCGCCGAGCTGCCGCGGCGCTGCCGGCAGCACGAGCAGCTCCTGCGCGCCCTCTACGAGGCCTACGTGCCCGGCTACGTGGCGACCTACGACGCCCTGGGCGACATGGAGTGCTTCGTCCTCAAGTATGCGTGGGAGCTCGGCGTCTACTTCGCCTTCTACGTCTTCCCCTTCCTCAACCACCTGTTCACCGACCGGCGCTTCCTGGTCTCCTTCCAGGCGCGCTTCGCACGGCTCGGACCGCTCAACGCGAGCCTCCAGGCCCTGCTCGCCGGCTACTACGCGTGGAAGCGGGAGCGCGGCCTCGTCGGCGGCCCGCCGGAGCCGGCCTGCTTCGACTTCACCTCGGTGCCGCCGCTGGCGCGCGCCGCCGACACCTTCTACCGGGTCGGGCTCGACGCCGGGGAGGCCCGCGCCGTCCTCGACGGGCAGCTCGCCAACCTCGAGGAGCTGGTGCGCTGGAGCGCCGCCCACATCGCCTCGGTCGTGCTCGGCGACGAGCGGGTCCTCACCGACGCCGCCTTCGTCGCCGCCCTCGATCCCGCCGACCTGCGCTTCGAGCCCGAGGTCTGGGCGCGACGCTGGGAGGAGGGGGCGGCGGGCGAGCGCTGGCCGTGGAGCTTCGACCCGCTCTGCGCGGCACCGGTGACGGCGCCAGGGCCGGCCGCCGCGCCCGCCGACCGCAGCGCCGCCTCCTGAGGTTCCGGCGCACCGCAGCAGAGGAGTCCCGCCATGACGCTTCCCGACGAGACCGTCGACCACGTTCCCGGCCTGGAGCGCCTGTTCGCCGAGCCCCCCGCCGAGGGCTCGTACCGCCTCGACCGGGTCGAGGGGGAGGTGCCGTCCTTCGTGCGCGGCACCTACCTGCTCAACGGCCCGGCGCGCTTCGGCCGCGGCGGGATCGCCTACCGCCACTGGCTGGACGGCGACGGGATGGTCTGCGCCCTGACCTTCGACGGCGACGGGGTGCGCTTCACCAACCGCTTCGTGCGCAGTGCCAAGTGGCGCGAGGAGGAGGCCGCCGGACGCGCCCTCTACCGGACCTTCGGCACCGCCTTCGCGGGCGACCGCCTGGTGCGCGGCATCGCCCTGGCCTCGCCGGTCAACGTCAGCGTCTACCCGCTCTGCGGGCGGTTGCTGGCCTTCGGCGAGCAGGGGCTCCCCTACGAGCTGGACCCGGCGGACCTGGCGACCCGCGGCGAGTTCACCTTCGGGCGCCGGCTCAACGCCATCAGCCCGTTCTCCGCGCACCCGCACCTCGACCGTCACAGCGGCGAGGTCTTCAACTTCGGCGTCTCGTTCGCCGCCGACCGGCCGTTGCTGCACGTCTACCGTTTCACCGCGGCGGGCGACATGGTCTACCGGCGCCGTCACGACCTCGACGCGCCCCGCTCGGTCCACGACTTCGGCCTGGCGGCCCGCCACGCGGTCTTCTACCTCAGCCCCTACGTCCTCGACGTCCGGGGCCTGGCGGGCGGCGAGCGCACCCTCCTCGAGTGCCTCGACTGGCGACCGGAGCTCGGGGCGCGCCTGCTGGTGGTGGAGCGGGAGAGCGGCGACGCCGTGGCCTCGGTGCCAATCGGCGAGCGCTACTGTCTGCACCTGGTCAACGCCTTCGAGGACGCCGCCGGGCGGCTGGTGGTGGACGTCCTCGAGCTCGAGGAGCCGGTCTATCCGGACTACCTGGGCCTGCCCGACCTCTTCGTCCGGGTGCGGCCGGGCCGCCCGGTGCGACGGGTGCTCGACCTCGACCGCGGCGCCGTGGTCGAGCGCCGGGAGGTGGACTACGACCGCGCCTGCGACTTCCCCTCCCTCGACCCCCGCACCGCGCAGCGCCCCTACGACGAGTTCTGGATGCTGGGCATCTCCGCCACCGGCCGGCCGGGGCGCAAGTTCTTCGACGAGCTGGTGCACGTGCGCTGGGGCGCCGGCGGCGGCCACCACCGCCTGGCGCGCGCCGTCGGGCCGCGTCCTCGGCGGCGAGCCGGCGGTGGCGCCGGACCCGGCGGACCCGGGCCGGGCGGCGGTGATCTGCCAGGAGCTCGATGCCGCGACGGGGGCGGCGTCCTTCCTGGTCTTCGACGCCCACCGGGTGGCGGCCGGGCCGGTGGCGCGACTGCCGCTGCGCCAGCCGATCCCGCCGCTGTTCCACGCCTACTTCGATCCCGCCCCCGGCGCCGCGCCGGCGTGAGCGCCGCCGGGCGCGGCCGTCGCCGGCGCTATCCTCGGACGCCATGACCGACGATCGCCTCCGCTACGCCGCCGCCGCCTGCCAGGTGGACTTCCCGAACCCGCCGGACCGCTCGGGGATCGGGCGTCACGTCGACCGCATGCTCGAGATGGTGGACATGGCGGTCGAGGGCTACTCGCCGTTCCTGCCGGTCCGGCTGCTCGTCTTCCCGGAGTTCGCCCACGCCGCCCCCGTCTACCCGACGGCCCGCGAGCTGCACGCCAAGCTCGCGGTGCCGATCCCCAACGAGCACACCGAGCGCTACGCCGCCAAGGCCCGCGAGCACGGCGTGTGGATCCAGACCGGCACGTTCCTCGAGCGCGACGACCGCTGGGGCGAGGTGGTGTTCAACACCACCTGCCTGATCGGCCCCGACGGCATCCTGTCGAAGTACCGCAAGGTCTACCCCTGGATCCCCTGGGAGGTCCACGCCAGCCCGCACGACCTGCCGGGGTACGACGAGCCGGTCTACCCGGTGGCCGACACGCCGATCGGCCGGCTGGGGGTGGCGATCTGCTACGACTGGCTCTTCCCCGAGACGCTGCGCCAGCTCACCGCCAACGGTGCCGAGGTGCTGCTGCGGGTGTCGGCCTACATGGACCCCTGGGGCGCCACCGCGCCGATGGACTGGTGGACGGTGG
Organism: uncultured Acidobacteriota bacterium; assembly: GCA_963843275.1. Classification (GTDB taxonomy): domain Bacteria; phylum Acidobacteriota; class Thermoanaerobaculia; order Multivoradales; family JBCCEF01; genus CAWJJM01. The sequence continues at coordinate 887,039 of CAWJJM010000012.1, forward strand.
TCAACCGCTGCCGGGCGCTCGAGAACGTCGCCTACGTGGTGGCCGCCAACCAGGGGGCGCGCCTGGCGCACTACCCCCCGTTCTCCTGGCCCGGGGGCTCGATGGTGGTCGACTTCGACGGCCGCATCCTGGCCCAGGCCGACCCGGGGCCGGGGGAGAAGATCGTCGTCGCGCCGGTCGACGTCGGCGCCCTGCGGCACGAGCGGACGGTGCGGCGCGGACACCAGAACCTGGCCCACCTGCGCACCGAGACACTGCCGATGTACCGCGCACCGATGTACCCCGGCGGTGGGGGAGGCGACAGCCTCACCGTCGAGGGCAACGACGAGAAGACGGCCGCCGCCAAGCGCCGCCTGCACTACTGAGGGCGCCGGCGCCGCACCCGCCGGTTGCGTCGGCCGGTCGATTCCCCTAGGGTGGTCGCACCATCCACGCAGGAAGGTCAGGAAGGAAAGGAGGCGACGTGAGAGCTCGCCCACTCCATCCCTCCACCGTCGCGGCCGTCGCGGTGCTGGCGGCCCTCGCCGCGACCGCGCCGGCGGCCGACGCCGTCTCCCTCACCGGCACCTGGACGATGCACGTCGAGTTCTCGTTGCCGGACGACGGGGGCGTCTGCACGTTCGAGGGGGTGTGCACCATGACGCAGGACGGCAACGTCCTGTCCGGCACCGAGAGCGTCGACCTGGTGTCGGGGCCGGCGGCCTGTCCAGCACAGATCACCGGCGACATCACCGGTACGGTCGACGGCGACCAGCTGGCCGGACAGATCTCCAGCCAACTGGGTGTCGCCACCTTCACCGGGAAGCCGACGGGCTCCTACGAGGGCGACGTGACCGTCGAGACCGGCCCGTTCGCCGGCAGCGACGGGACGTGGCACGCCGAGCTCGTCCTGCTGTCGATCCCGACGCTGTCGCAGCTCGGTCTCGCCGCCCTCGTCCTGCTGCTCGTCGCCACCGCCGCCCTCGCCCTGCGCCGGCGACGCGCCCGCGCGACCTGAGCGCGCCCCGCGGCGAGGGTCTTCGTGCTGGTGGTGCCGACCCTCTCGGATCTCGGTCCGGCGGCCTCCGTGGCCCTACCGCGCGCCGCCGGGGGCCGGCTCCTGCGCCGGCGGCGACCGGCATGGGCGGGTGGTGTCCCGCCCTCGCGGGTCACCGCACGGGGCTGCCGGCCGGTGAGGCGTCGGCCGCTTCGAGCGTGCCGGCCCCCTCGCGGAGCCGGTAGAAGCGGTCGGCCGGCAGGTCGCGGAAGCGCTCCTCGCGGCCCGAGCGCGGCCAGCGCACGGTCAGCTCGTCGATCCGCGTGGCGGCGCCGAGACCGAAGTGCTGCCGCAGGTCGTTCTGCGACGCGTAGCCGTCGCCCAGGACCACCTCGCGAACCTGCCGCAGCCCGCCGGCGGCCAGCGTCAGGCGGGTGCCGACCGCGTCGCGCGGACTGCCGTCGGCGAGGTCCCGCCCCGCGCCCACCACCTCGACCGAGACCCAGTGCCGGCCGGGGTCGGGCCGATTGGCGAGCAGGGCGTGGCGGCCGCCCGAGGCGGCCACGGCGAGGTCCAGCACGCCCCGGTTCCGGAAGTCGGCCACGGCGACGCCGCGGCTGTTGCGCAGCAGGGCGGCGCCGGCGGCGAGGCCGATCTCGGTGAAGGTGCCGTCGCCGTCGTTGCGCAGCAGGCGGTTGCGCTCCCAGCCGTGCCACGAACGGCCGCCGAAGCCGGCGGGATCGAAGAGGTCCCCGGCCTTGTAGCGCCGCATCTCGTCGACCACGCCGTGCAGGAAGTCGAGCTCGAGGTCGGTTCCCCGCCGCCCGTAGACCCAGCCGTCGGCGGAGTAGATGTCCAGCCGGCCGTCGTTGTCGAGGTCCGCGAAGGCGGAGCCCCAGTACCAGCCGGGCGGTGCGGCGCCGGCGGCGGCGGTGACGTCCTCGAAGGTGCCGTCGCCGCGGTTGCGCAGCAGCGTGTTGCCGGACGACATCTGCCGGAAGACGGCGACGAAGTCGGGACCGGTCTGGCGGGCGATCTCGAGGTACAGGGGGAGGTCGCTGCGCCACACGCCCTGGCGGAGGGTGTTGAGGAAGTAGCGGCGCACGGTCGGTGCCGCCGCGAACCAGGCGTGGTCCGAGCGGATGTTGGTGACGTAGAGGTCGAGCCGGCCGTCGTTGTCGGCGTCCCCGAAGCTGGCGCTCATCCCGGCGCCGTAGTCGAGCGCCCCGGCGTCCACGGTGACGTCCTCGAAGGTGCCGTCGCCGGCGTTGCGGTACAGCGTGTTGCGGCCGAAGTCGTTGACCACGTAGAGGTCGGGGTCGCCGTCGTCGTCGACGTCGCCGAACGACGTCGCCAGGCACAGTCCCGGGTCGCCGACCCCGGCCCGCCGGGTGACGTCGGTGAAGCGGCCGCCGCCGTCGTTGCGGTAGAGGCGGTTGGGCTCGCCGTTGCGAGCGTAGAAGGTGGTCGGCAGGTCGTGCCGCGGGTCGATGTAGCGGCCGAGGTAGAGATCGAGGTCGCCGTCGCGGTCGACGTCCGCGAACGAGGCCGCCGCGGTGGAGGTGTCGGCGCCGAGTCCCGAGCCGGCGGTGACGTCCTCGAAGGTGCCGTCGCCGCGGTTGTGGAAAAGCTGGTTGGGGGCGAAGGTGCGGCTGACGAAGAGGTCGCGCGCGCCGTCGTCGTCGACGTCGGCGAACAGGGCCACGCTGACCCCGGACAGCCCCGCCAGGCCGGCCGCCGCCGTGACGTCCTCGAACGTCCCGTCGCCGCGGTTGCGGAACAGGTGGGAGGCCACCCCGTCCGGCACGAAGAGATCGACCCGGCCGTCGCCGTCGACGTCGGCCGCGGCGATGCCGCCGGGCCCGAAACGCACGATGCCGAAGCGCAGGCCCGGTTCGAGCAGCGGCGGGTAGGGGCGGTTGACGAAGTCGATGCCGGCGGCCGCTCCGACCTCGTCGAAGCGCGCTTCCGACGCCACCACCCGCTCGCCGCCGAGCCACTCCACCGAACGCAGACGGTAGCCCCCGGGAGCGCCGGGGACGACCTCCAGGCGCACCCGCAGGCGGCCGCGGTCGACCGCGGGGCGGCGCTCGCCCCGGGGGGTCCCGACGAGCTCGAAGCGGGCCGTGCCGACGACCACCGGCCCCGGCCACCGCTCCAGCCGGTCGAGGTGGAGCTCGAGATCCTGGAGCGACGCGAAGCCGTCGAGGTACGCGGCCCACTCGGCGACCGCGCCGTCGGCGTCGAGCTCCGCCGTCGCCGGCGGCGGCGTGAAGACGTACCGCCGGACCCCGTCCCGCTCCTCCGCGAGGCGGGGCCGCCCGAGGCCCAGGGGCGGGCTGCGGAAGTCCGCCGCGTAGACGGCGCGGGCGCCGCGGAGGTCGTGGTGGCGCAGTGCCTCGGCCCAGGTCGCGAGCCAGGCGGTGGTGTCGCGGCCGGTGGCGAAGAAGGCCTCCGCCGAACGGTCGGCCGCGCTGACGGCGACCCAGGCGAGGGCGGCGAGGAGCAGCGCTCCGCTCACCACGCGGCCGAAGAGGACGCGGCGTGCGGGTTCGGCCGCGGCCGCCGGAGCGAGGAGGTCCCCGGCCGCCGGCGGGCCGGTCGTCACCGCAGCTCCTTGCGGAACAGGCGGGTCGCCAGCGCCAGCCCGGCGAGGAACATGGCCGCGAGGGCGGCCGACGGCACCGCCAGGTCGGTCAGCGGCGTGCCGCGCAGCAGCACCGCCCGGCAGATGCGGATGTAGTGGGTCAGCGGCAGCAGCTCGCCGAGCCACCGCGCCGGCGCCGGCATCGCCTCGAAGGGGAACATGAATCCCGACAGGAGCACGGAGGGCAGGAAGAAGAAGAAGGCCGCCTGGGTCGCCTGGAGCTGGGTGCGGACGCGCGCCGAGATGGTCAGCCCCAGGGTGAGGTTGGCGGCGATGAAGAGCAGCGAGCCCACCGCCAGCTCGAGCAGGGAGCCCTCGACCGGCACCCGGAAGAGCGCGTAGCCGGCCGCCAGCACGATGGCCACCTGCACGAAGCCCATCAGCACGTAGGGCAGCAGCTTGCCGACCATCAGCTCGAAACGGTGCACCGGCGTCCCGATCAGGAACTCGAAGGTGCCGCGCTCGCGCTCCCGCACCAGCGACAGCGCGGTCATCAGGATCATGGTGGTGGTGAGGATGACCCCCAGCAGCCCCGGGACCACGAAGACCGGCGTGCGCAGCTCGGGGTTGAAGTAGGTCAGCACCGAGAAGGTCATCGCCCGCGTGTGCACCAGCTCCGGCTTGGCGGCGAAGCGGCGGGCGAGGCCGCTGGTCGGGCGCTCGGCGCCCCCCTCCTCGCCGAGCCGGAAGCTCTGCATGCGCGCCTCGAGCTCCTTGCCGAGGCCGTCGGCGGCGGTGATCACGGCGCGGGCCAGCAGGGGGTCGGTGGCGTCGACCAGGATCGAGACCTCGGCGCCGCGGCTGCGGTACCAGCGGCGGGTGAAGTCGTCCGGCACCAACACCACGGCGCGCACCGCGCCACGCTCGAGCAGCTCCCGCCCCTCGGCCTCCGTCGCCACCGCGTGGGTGACGCGGAACGCCTGGGTCGCCTCGAGCTGCCCGACCAGCCGCCGGGAGACGGCGGAGTGGGCGCGGTCGAGCACCGCGGTGGGGACGTCGCGGATGTCCTGGTTGATGGCGTAGCCGAACAGCGCGAGCTGCACCAGCGGTACGAAGACGACGAAGCCGAGGGTCAACGGGTCGCGGGCGAGCTGCCGGATCTCCTTGCGGGCGACGGCGACGAGCCGCCGCAGCCCCTCGCCGGGCCCGCGGCGCTCGGCGGCGGGGGAGGGCGCGGCGCTCACCCGCCCCTCCGCCGGAAACGGCTCCAGGCGCCGCGCGGCAGGCTGACCTCGTCGACGTGGCCGAGGGTCGCGGCCACGAACACGTCCTCCAGGGTCGGCCGCGTCGGTCCGGCGCCGGTGACCGTCATCCCCTGGCCCTCGAGGTGACGGCGGAGCTCGGGGGCGGCGGCTGCCGCGTCGGGCCCGCCGGCGGCGAGCAGGACGTGGACCGTGTCCCCGAGCTGGGTGACGCTGTCGACCTCCGGCAGGGCCCGCAGCCGGCGCACCGCGTTCTCGGTCGGCTCGGCATCCAGCTCCACGACCCGGCGCTCCAACGGCGCGGTGAGCTCGGCCGGCGACCCGAGGGCGACCAGGCGCCCGCGGCGCAGCATGCACAGGCGGTGGCAGCGCACCGCCTCGTCCATGTGGTGGGTCGACACCAGCACCGTCACCCCCTCGCCGGTGAGGTCGAAGAGCCGTTCCCACAGCAGCCGGCGCTGCTCGGGATCGACCCCGGCCGTGGGCTCGTCGAGGACCAGGATCTGGGGGCGGTGGACGGTGGCGGCGGCGAGCGCCAGGCGCTGCTTCCAGCCGCCGGACAGGGTCCCGGCCCGCTGGCGGCGGCGCGGGCGGAGCGAGAAGTCCTCCAGGACCTCGTCGAGGCGCCGTGTCCGGGCGGTGCGATCGAACCCGAAGACCTCGGCGGCGAAGTCGAGGTTCTCCTCCACGGTGAGGTCCTCGTAGAGCGAGAAGCGCTGGGTCATGTACCCGACGTGGCGGCGGACCCGGTCCGCCTGCCGCGGCATCTCGTACCCGAGCACGCGCACCGAGCCGGTCGACGCCGGCAGGACGCCGACGAGCATGCGCAGCAGGGTCGACTTGCCGGCGCCGTTGGGACCGAGGAAGCCGAACACCTCGCCGCGCGGGATCGCCAGGTCGATCTCCTCGACCGCCCGCCGGCTGCCGAACCGCCGGCTGAGACCCTGCGCCGAGATCACCGGCTCGGCGGTCTCCGCCGGCGGGCTCATCCGCCGTCGTGCCCGGTCGTGCTCAGCCGCACGGTGGCGCCGAGGCCGGGCCGCAGGTCGGGGGGCGCGTCCTCGAGCTCCACCCGCGCCTCGTAGACGAGGTGGCCGCGCTCCCTCTCGGTGAGCGCGAAGTGGGGCGTGTACTCCGGCTCGCGGGCGACGTCGAGGACGTGCCCGTGCAGGGTCCCCTCGAGGCCGACCACGTCGACGCGGGCGGGGGCGCCGGGGGCCAGGCGGCTCACGACGCGGGCCGGCAGCCAGACCCGCACCCACGGCTTGCCGTCGGCGAGGACCACCGCGACCACGCCGCCGGCCGGCACCCGCTCGCCGACGTCGTAGGGGAGCTGGTCGACGACCCCGGCCGTGGTGCTGCGGATGGTCAGGTCGTCGAGCGCGTCCTGGGCCTGGGCGGCGCGGGCCGCGCGCTCGGCGACCAGGGCGACGGCCTCGTCGCGGGCGCGGCGGGCCCGGTCGAGCTCCTGCGGCGTCGAGACCCCGGAGCGGCGCAGCCCCTCGGAGCGCGAGAACTCCTGCTCGGCGGCGGAGAGGTTGGCCTGGGCGGCCTGGTGCAGGGCCGAGGTGGCCTCGAGCTCCAGGGCGGCCACCTTGTCGTCGAGGCGCACCACCACGTCGCCGGCGGCGACGCGGTCGCCCTCGGCGTGGGGGAGCTCGACGATGCGCTGGGACACCGGCGCCGCCAGCTCGAGGTTGGTGCGCTCCACCACGCCCGCCAGCTCGACGGTGTCGTGGGCGCATCCGGCGAGCCCCGGGAGCACGGCCAGTGAAACGGTCCAACAGGCGAGCGAACCTCTCCTCGACAGCTCTCGCATCCTCCAGGTTCCGAAAGAGACCGGTCGAGAGTAGCACGGTGACGGGCGGTTCGGCGGGGGGCCGGGTGATACCATTCCGCTTCATGCGCCGGTGCGCGGCGCTGACCGATCGCCCGCCGTCGCCACCGCGGACGCCTCACCGCGCACCAACCCCAACCCCTTTCACGCGAGGCACCTGATGAAGAGAACTCTCGTCGTTTCCGCCGTGCTCGTCCTCCTGCTGACCGGTGTCGGGTCGGTGGCGTGTGCGCAGCAGCCGGAGGGCGGCTCGGCCGCCGCACCCGCCGCCGGGCAGCCGTCCACCGCCGAGCCGTCCGCCGCCGCGGACGACACCGCGGCGGCCGCGCCGACCGCGGACCAGAAGGTCCAGGCGAGCTACGGCTTCGGCTACCAGATGGGCCGCAACATGCACCAGCAGAACGTCACCTTCGATCTCGAGGCCCTGATCGACGGACTCCGCGCCGGCGTGTCCGGGGAGGATCCCAAGTACACCCCCGAGCAGATGCAGGGCGCGCTCACCGCGGTGCGCGAGGACATGATGGCGCGTCAGAAGGCCGAGCTCGCCGCCAGCGCGAAGCAGAACCTGGCCGCCGGCGCCGCGTTCCGGCAGGCGAACGCCGAGAAGGAGGGCGTCGAGGTCTTCCCGAGCGGCGTGCAGTTCCAGGTGCTGACGGCCGGCACCGGCCCCTCGCCGGACCCGGGCGACAAGGTGGTGATCAACTACCGCGGCACCCTGCCGGACGGCACGCAGTTCGACAGCTCGTACGATCGCGGCCAGCCCGCCACCTTCCCGATCAAGGGGGTGATCCCGGGCTTCTCCGAGGCGCTCCAGCACATGAAGAAGGGTGGCAAGTACCGCGTCGTCATCCCGCCCGACCAGGGCTACGGCGAGGACGGAGGCGGGCCGATCCCCCCCAACGCCACGCTGATCTTCGAGGTCGAGCTGATGGACGTCGTCGACGCGGTGGCGGCGCCGGCCGACGAGGGCGCGGGTGAGGGATGACCTCTTCTACTCCCTGACCCCGGAGCGGGTCCTCGACGCGGTCGAGGCGGCGGGGCTGCACACCAACCCGGTGTGCTACCCGCTGAACTCGTTCGAGAACCGCGTCTACGAGGTGGAGCTCGAGGACCGCACCCGGATCATCGCCAAGTTCTACCGCCCCGGGCGCTGGAGCGAGGAGCAGATCCTCGAGGAGCACCGCTTCCTCGAGGATCTGGCGGCCGACGAGGTGCCGGTCTGCCCGGTGCGGCGCTTCCCCGACGGCACCACGCTCAAGCGCCAGGGGCACATCTTCTACAGCCTGGCCGAACGCCGCGGCGGGCGGGCGCCCGACGAGCTCGACGCCGCGGCGGTCGAGCGGCTCGGCATGCTGGTGGGGCGCCTGCACGCCACCGGCGCGCGGGCGGACGCCCCGCACCGGTTGCGGCTGGACGCCGACCGCTTCGTCCGTGCCGACCTCGCCTGGCTCGAGGCGCACGACACCGTGCCCGAGCGCCTGCGCCGGCGCTACTTCGCCGCCGGCGAGGAGATCACCGGCCGCCTCGACGCGCTCCTCGCCGAGCTCGCCCCGGCCACCCACCGCCTGCACGGCGACCTCCACCTCGGCAACCTGCTGGAGCGCGACGGCGTGCTCCACGTCCTCGACTTCGACGACATGGTGGTGGGCCCCGCGGTCCAGGACCTGTGGCTGGCGCTTCCCGGACGCGACCGCGAGTCGCTCCGCCTGCGCGGGGTCTTCCTGGAGGGCTACCAGCGCTTCCGGCTCTTCGAAACCCGCACCCTGCGGCTGATCGAGCCGTTGCGCGGGCTGCGCATGGTGCACTTCGCCACCTGGCTGGCGCGGCGCTGGCACGACCCCATCTTCCCGGCGACCTGGTCCGACTTCGGCACCGACGCCTGGTGGGAGCGGGAGGTCGCGGACACCGAGGAGCAGGTGCGCGCCATCCGCCGCGACACCGACCCGTCCTGGGACGCCGCGGCCGACGAGGCGGAGGAGCTCACCAACGCGGACCTGTTCTGGGACTGGGAGGAGCCGGCGGGCTGAGCCCCGGCCGCGCCGGCGGGGCTACGGGAGGTCGGGGAACGGCTCGCCGGTCGCCTCCGTCCACAGCCGGAGCAGGTCCGCCGGCACCGGCGCCTCGAAGCGCAACGCCCGGCCGCCGACGGGGTGGTCGAAGCCGAGGCGCCAGGCGTGCAGGGCCGGCCGCGGGAAGTCACGCAGGACGGACTGGCGGCGGCCGGGCAGGCCTTTCCAGCGGTTCTCGCCGTAGTCCGGGTCGCCGACCAGCGGGTGGTGGACGTGCTTGAGGTGGACGCGGACCTGGTGGGTGCGGCCGCTCTCCAGCCCGACCTCGAGCAGGGAGATCCCGGCGGCGGCGGCGCGCCGCCGCCAGCTCGACCGCGCCGGCCGCCCGTCGGAGCGCACGGTCATGCGCTTGCGCTCCTGCGGGTGGCGGCCGATCGGGGCGTCCACCTCGCCGCGGGCGGCCGCCTCCCCGTACACCACGGCCAGGTAGCGCTTCTCGACGCGGCGGGCGGCGAAGGCGCGGCTCAGCGCCCGGTAGGTCTCGGCGGTGCGGGCCACCACCATCACGCCGCTGGTCCCCTTGTCGAGCCGGTGGACGATCCCCGGGCGGCCCGGACCGCCGACCCCGGCGAGCTCCGGGTGGTGGTGCAGCAGGCGGTGGACCAGCGTGCCGGTGGGGCGGCCGGCCCCCGGGTGGACGGTCAGGCCGGCGGGCTTGTCGACGACCAGCAGGTGGTCGTCCCGGTAGAGGACCGCGAGCGGGCCCGGCTCGGGCCGCACCCGCTCCTCGGCCGCCGCCGGCACGTCGCAGGCGACGGTCTCCCCGGCGGCCACCGCGTGCGCGGCGCGCTCCGGCCGGCCGTCGACGGTGACCCGGCCCTCGGCGATCCAGCGCTGCACCTGGTTGCGGGGCACGTCGAGATGGGCCGCGACGTGCCGGTCCAGCCGCTCGCCGGCCGCCGCGGGCGGCACCCGCCAGAGTCGAGGTCCGGGCGGCGTGGGGGGCACGGGCGCCGCGGGCCGCTCAGAGGTTGCGGTCGGGGTCGGCCGGCCGCGCGGCGACCTCGGCGCGACGCTCCGGGGCGAGCTGCATCCGGTGCCAGCGCGGCACCAGGGTCTCGAAGACCATCAGCAGGATGCCCACGGTGATGGCGCTGTCGGCGACGTTGAAGGCCGGCCAGTGGTAGGTCCCGAGCTGGACGTCGAGGAAGTCGGTCACCGCGCCGCTCGCCACGCGGTCGACCAGGTTGCCCACCGCGCCGCCGCCGACCAGGGTCAGCGCGAAGAGCAGCAGGCGGTCGCGCCCCGGGGTGAGCCAGAAGTACAGGACGACGGCGGCCAGCGCGGCCAGCCCGAGGGCCGCCAGCAGCCAGCTCATCGCCCCGTGGTCGGAAGCCAGCAGGCCGAAGGCGACGCCGGTGTTGCGCACGTGGACCAGGTTGAAGAACCCGGGCACGACCGCCTCGCTCGCCCCCTGGGGAAGGTGCGCCTCGACCAGCCACTTGGTCCACTGGTCGAGCACCAGCACGACGAGGGAGACGAAGAGGAAGCGGCCTTTGAGGGAAGCGTTGCGCAACGGCGGTGTCTCCACGGGAGGTGCGGGGCGGTGGCCGCGGCGGGCGGCGAGGGGGATTCTATCCGACCGGGCCGAGCCGCCGGCGCACCGCCTCGAGCAGCCGCCGGCGCGGCGCGGCGCGGCGCAGGGCGCCGATCGCCGCCACCCCGTGGGCCCCGGCCGCGGCGACCTCCGGCACCCGCTCGGCGGTGACCCCGCCGAGGGCGAGCACCGGCACGCCCACGGCGGCCGCGCGGGCCAGCGCCTCGACGCCGGCGGGCGGCCCGTAGGGCGCCTTGCTCGGCGTCGCCCAGACCGGCCCGAAGGTCACGTAGTCGACGCCCTCGGCGGCGGCGGCGGCGACCTCCTCGAGACGGTGCGTCGAGCGTCCCACCAGGATCCGGGCGCCGCGACGGGCCGCCGCGGCCCGCAACAGGTCGGCCGGCAGGCCCGCCGCGGGCAGGTGGACGCCGTCGGCGCCGGCGGCGAGGGCGACGTCGAGGCGGCCGTTGACCACCAGGGTCACCGCCGGACCCAGCAGGGCGCGGGCGCGCCGCGCCCGCTGCAGCAGGGCGGCGTCGTCGAGGTCCTTCTCGCGGAGCTGGAAGGCGGGGACGCCGTCGTCGGCCGCCTGCCGCAGCCAGTCGTCGAGGTCGACGGCCAGCGTGCGCCGGTCCGAGATCGCCAACACCCTGGGGACCGGCCGGTCCGGGCGCTCAGCCACGGGAGCGGAGGAAGCGGCCGAGCAGGAGGTCGAGGTCGTGGGTGCCCCAGACCAGGTGGTAGACGCCGAAGCCGCTCACCGCGCCGCGCACCGTCGGGTGGCTGAGGACGTCGTGGAGCGGCGTGGCGGTCAGCGGCGCGATCCACCGCGACCAGACGGGGAGCCACGGGGCGTACATCAACAGCGTCCCCACGGCCAGGCACCAGACGATGAAGAGGATCGCCAGGACGGGGGACGGGGGGAGCGGGGCGGGAGGCTCGGGCATGCCGGGCAGGGATTGTAGCCCGGTCCCGCCCGGCCCGACGGCTCAGCCGCCGTCCTTGCCGTGCCGGGGCGGCCGGCGGTGCGCCGACCCCCGCTCGCTGCGGCCGCGCGACGACGCGGTCGAGCGCGACGGGCGGGCCGCGCCGCGCCGCGCCGGGGCCGACCGGCGCGCGGCGGCGCCGGAGGAGCGACCGCTCCGCACCCCTGCCGACGAGCGGGCCCGGGGGGCGCGCGCCGGGGTCCGGGAGGGCGCCGCGGCGCGGGGCGCGGTGCGGCCGCCCCGCGGGCTGGCCGCCGGGGCGGCGCCCCGGCCGCCGCGCGGGCGCACCGAAGAGCGCGAGGAGGCGGCGGGCCGGCGGCCCCCGCGGTTCGGCGAGCCTGCCGCCGGCGGCCGGGAGCCGCCGCGCTGCGGGGCGGCGGAGGAACCGGCCGACGGGCTCCGTCGCGGGGTGGCGGCCGGCGGCCGGGCCGGCGGCGCCGAGGACCCGCTCCGCTGCGGGTCGCGGCGGATGCCGCCGACCACGCGCCGCGCCGGCGGCGCCGCCGAGCGGGCGCCGCGCTCGGTGCGGGGTGGCACCGTCACCCGGCGGGGGGCGGCAGGTTGTCGGGCGCCGGCCGTGGCGCCGGACGCCCGGAAACGCGGCGACACGGAGTACTCCCGGGAAACGGCGCCGGGGCGGCCGGAGCCGCCCCGGGAGGAGGGCGTCGTGTCGCCTCGGGGGACCGCCCGCGGCGCGGCGGCCCCGGAGCTGCCCCGGGCGCTCGGCCGCGGGGTGACGGTCCGCGGCCGGGCGGCCTGACCACGCTGCGGGTCCCGCATCCGCTGGGAGGCCGAGGGGTTGGAGGGAGACGTGCGGACGCCGCTGCCGGGCCGTGCGCTCGGCCGCGGGGTGACGGTCCGCGGCCGGGCTGCCTGACCACGCTCCGGGTCCCGCATCCGCTCGGAGGCCGAGGGAGCGGAGGGAGCGGTGCGGACGCCGCTGCCGGGCCGCGCGCTCACCCGCGGTGACACGGTGCCCCGCGGAGCGGTGGCGTCGGGACGGGCGCGGATCACCCCGCGGGTGCTCGCGACGGGGCGCTCGGAAGGCGCCGCGCCGCGCCCGCCGGCGGCCGGTCGGTCGGTCCGCACGGAGCCGCGGGGGACGACCCGGACGCCGCTGTCGTCCGGCCCGCCGGGGGTGCCACGGGCGGAGCGGACCGCGGGCGACGCGCCGCGGCGGACGGTGGCACGGGGTCGCGCCACGGTGGCGTCGGTGGGCCGTAGCGGCGTTCCGGAGAGCCGCGCCCCGCGGGTCCGGTCGGTCACCAGCACGCGCTGCTCCACGTCCCGGGGCAGGGCGCCGCGCCGCGCCACGAAGGCCGTCACGTCCGGCAGGTCGCGGCCGCCGGCGGCGACCCGGGCGCCGGGACGGGTGCGCAGGGCGCGGAGAGCGCGCTCGGGGTCACGCCAGTCGTCGCGCCCCAGCGGCCGCGTGTCGGTGGTGATGATGCCGCGCGGCAGCGCCCGTCCGCCGTGGTGCCGCTCCCAGCTCCGGCCGCGCCAGACGTGGCGCGACTGGAAGCGGGTCCCGAAGTAGCCGACGTCGCAGAAGGTCCAGTCGCCGAAGATGCCCCAGTCGCCGCCGGCCCAGCCGTAGACGCCGAAGCGGAAGCCGGCGCTCTGGCGATAGCGCGGGTGGTAGTAGTGCGTGTAGTAGCCCACCGGCACCCACGCCACCTGGCTCGGACCCCAGTACCAGTAGACCCAGGCGGGCGAGAACGCGGTCCCCGGGTACCACACCCACCCGTAGGCGGGCTGGTAGTCCCAGGTGCCGTAGTGGTAGGGCACCCAGCCCCAGGGCTCGTAGGAGACCCAGGTCAGTCCGATCGGCGTGTGCTCCCAGCGGCCGTTCCAGTAGGGCGACCACCCGGCCTCCACCCGCGGCCGCCAGGCGGCGCGGTCGTCGACCGAGATCCAGTCGCCGTGCTGGTCCAGCGGCGCCGCGGCGTAGCGCAGCGAGCGGTCGACGTGGCCGGAGTCGTCCACGGCGCGGTCCAGCCGGTCGCCCCAGCGCTCGAGGTCGTCGAGGGCGCTGGCGGTGCGCACCACGCTCCGCGGCGCGCGGTCGCCGTCGAGGATCGCCTCCTCGCCGCCGCGGACCACCACCGAGCCGCGGCCGGTGTCGACCTCCGCCCAGCCGTCGCGGGCCACCACCTGCGACCAGTCGCCGCCGGCGGCGGTGATCCGGTAGGAGCCGGCCTGCTGCACGTAGACGGTGCCGTTGGGCAGCTCGACGCGCGGCAGCTCGTCGCCGAGCGCGTCGGCGAAGACCACGAGCTGGAGGTGGCCCTCGAGCAGGACCAGGTCGGTCAGGGTGTCCCCGGTCTCCGGCGAGCCGGCGAGGCGGGTGAGGACCAGCTCGCTGTCGCCGTCGAGGCGGAGCAGGTTGCCGTCCGACAGGAGCATCTCCACCCGCGAGCCGGGCGCCACCCACAGGCGGTCGCCGGCGAGCACCGGCTGGTTGATCTGCAGGTCGTCGCGCGCGCCGTCGTCCCCCTGCACGAGGGTGGCGTCGCCGACCAGGTTGCGGACGTAGCTGTAGCCGGCGTCGTAGCCCGCCGGATCGTCGCCGGCCCCCGGATCGTCGTAGGCGCCGACCGACTGTGCGGCCGCCGGCAGCGCGCCGAGCAAAAGGACGGCGACGGCGGTCGCCGCGAGGGTCCGGAGCACGGTTTCGCAGGATGTGGACTTCGTCATGGCAGTTGGCCTCCGCGTTCGGCCCCCGGTGGCGCGGCCCGCGGTTCGGTCGCGCGGCCGGGGGACTTCCGCCTCTCGGAAGAGCAACTCCCGGACCAGGCCGGGCGGCGGCCGGGAAAGGCAATCGTGGCAGGGGTTTCGCGGTTGGCTATAATGAGCCGACGCAGGCACGGGTGTCCACCCGGGGCGTCACCGGCGTCCCCCTCAGGGTCCCTTTCCGAGATGCCGCAGAGCAGAGGAAGATCGGGTCGAAGCGCATGGTGTTCAAGGGGTGGTTCAAGGGCTCCCAGGGCAACGAGCCGTCGCGCGCGGCGGACGAGCTGACGATCGAGGACCTGATCGTCCTGGAGCGCTACGCGGAGGCGGAGGAGCGCCTCAAGTCCTCCTTGAAGGCCGATCCGGACGACCTGCACGCCCACCTCAAGCTGGCCGAGGTCTACACCGGCCTCGGCCGCGGCGAGTCCGCCGCCGAGCAGTACGGCTTCGTGGCCGACGGATACGCCGAGGACGGTTTCTACGACAAGGGGATCGCGCTGCTCGCCAAGGCCATGAAGCTCAGTCCCGCCGACCAGGCGCTGCGCCACAAGCTCTACGCCTTCGAGCGTGCGAAGGGGCTGGAGCACAAGCGGGCGGCGGCGGTGGAGGGCCTGCGCTCGAACCGGCTGCCGGGCGTCGGCTCCGGCACCCAGATCCTCCGGGTGCAGCGCTACTGGCCGCAGCTCGCGGTGTCGCCGCTGCTGCAGCGGATCGGTGCCGACCAGCTCCGGCGCCTGTTCTCCGGGATCGAGCCGGTCCGGCTCGATCCGGGCACCGAGCTCGTCGCCCGGGGCTCCGACCGCCAGGCGCTGTGGATCGTCGTCAACGGCGCCGTGCAGGTCGTCCTCGAGCGCCCCGACGGCTCGACCACCGAACTGCGGCGCTTCGGGCCGGGCGACATCGTGGGCGAGGCGGCGCTGTTCAACCACGAGCCGTGGCCGGCGAGCTACTGGGTGGCGGAGCCGTCGCTGCTGCTCCTGCTCGACCGCACCGGGCTCGAGCACACCCTGGCCGGCAACTCCGACCCGGTCGGCTTCCTCGAGGCGCTGCGCTGCGACGGGAACGACGCGGACATCGCCCGCATCGTCGCCCAGCTCGAGGCGCGCGGCTGATGGCGGTCCTGCCGATCCGGCTCTTCCCCGACGAGGTGCTGCGGGTGCGCTGCCCGGAGGTGGACACCTTCGACGAGGCGCTCGCCCGACTGGTGGCCGACCTCATCGAGACGGTGCACCGCGCCCCGGGGGTGGGCCTCGCCGCGCCCCAGGTCGGCGTGGAGCGCCGGGTGATGGTCGTCGACCTGTCGGTGGGCGAGGATCCCGAGCAGCTCCACGTCTTCGTCAATCCGCGGATCCTCGAGGAGGAGGGGCTGGTGACCGACTTCGAGGGCTGCCTGTCGATCCCCGGGATCAGCGAGAAGGTCGACCGCCCGCGGCGCATCCGGGTGGCGGCGCAGGACCTCGAGGGCCACGACTTCGAGATGGAGGCCGAGGAGTGGCTGGCGCGGGCGATCTGCCACGAGACCGATCACCTCGACGGCGTGCTGTTCGTCGACCGTCTGCGCGGCCTGCGCCGCGACAAGGTGCGCCGCCAGCTCCGCCGGATGGTGCGCGAGCGCGCGGAGGCGACGCCGTGAGGCGGGCCCTGGCGGCCGCCGTGCTCCTGGCGCTGGCCGCCGCGTGCGGTGGCGGCGGCGGGGGCGGCGGCGGCACCGGTCCGACGCCGCCGGCGCAGAGCCTCACCTTCACGCCGGCCGGCACGTCGTCCGGCGCCTCCGTCACCCTGCAGCGCAGCGGCACCGATCCGCAGGTCCTGGTGCTCGAGGTCCGCGCCCAGCAGGTGAGTGACCTCTACGGGCTGTACTTCGACCTCGCGTACCCGGCGGCGGCGCTCAGCTTCGAGGGCGCCACCGAGGGGTCGCTGCTGTCGAGCGGGGGCATCCAGACCTCGCTGCAGGTCGCCGAGCAGAGCGACAGGCTGGTCGTCGGGCTCACCCGACTCGGGGCGGTGAGCGGCGCCGACGGCGCCGGCACCCTGCTCACCCTGCGCTTCCGCGCCATCGCCACCGGCAACGGCTCGCTCTCCTTCAGCCGCCAGGGCGCCGTCGACTCGAACGGGCGGACCCTCCAGCTCGACTGGCTCGGCGGCACCGCACGGATCCAGCTCTAGCCGGCCGCCGCCATGCCGCCGCTGGTCCTCTACAACACGCTGGGGCGCAGGCTCGCCCCCTTCGAGCCGCTGGCGGCCGGCCGGGTGGGCCTCTACACCTGCGGGCCGACCGTCTACAACCACGCCCACATCGGCAACCTGCGGACCTTCGTCTTCGAGGACCTGCTGCGCCGCACCCTCACCGTGCTCGGCTACCGCGTGACCCAGGTGATGAACCTCACCGACGTCGACGACAAGACGATCGAGGGGGCCAACCGCGCCGGGGTGACGCTGGCGAGTACACGCGCGCCGTTCATCGAGTCGTTCTTCGCCGACCTCGACGCGCTGCACGTCGAGCACGCCGAGCACTTCCCGCGCGCCACCGAGCACATCCCGGAGATGCTCGCCCTGGTCGAGCGGCTGGTGGCGGTGGGGGTGCGCCTACGAGAAGGACGGCTCGGTCTTCTTCCGCATCGCGGCCGACCCGGACTACGGCAAGCTGTCGGGCATCGATCTCGACCGGGTGCGCCGCGGCGACCGGGTGGCGAGCGACGAGTACGACAAGGAGGACGTGCGCGACTTCGTCCTCTGGAAGGGCACCAAGCCCGGCGAGCCGGCGTGGGACTCGCCGTGGGGACCGGGCCGCCCCGGCTGGCACATCGAGTGCTCGGCGATGAGCATGCGCTACCTCGGCGAGACCTTCGACATCCACTGCGGCGGGGTCGACAACATCTTCCCGCACCACGAGAACGAGATCGCGCAGAGCGAGTCGGCCACCGGCAAGCCCTTCGTGCGCTACTGGCTGCACGCCGAGCACCTCATCGTCGACGGCGAGAAGATGTCGAAGTCGCTCGGCAACCAGTACACCCTGGCCGACCTGCTGGCCGCGGGGCGCGTCGCCGCGGGCGCTGCGCTACCTCTTCCTGTCGGTGCACTACCGGCAGAAGCTCAACTTCACCTTCGACTCGCTGGAGGCGGCCGGCGAGGGCGCTCCGGCGGCTCGACGAGATGCGCTTCCGCCTCGAGCACGCGAGCGAGTCCGGCGCCCGCCGACCGGGCGTTGGCGGCCTCGCTGGAGAAGGCTCGAGCGCGACTTCACCGCCGCGCTGGCCGACGACCTCAACCGGCTCGGGGCGCTCGGCGCCCTGTTCGTCTTCGTGCGCGAGGCGAACGTGGCCATCGAGGCGGGGGGCCTCGGCGAGGGCGACCGCGCCCGGGTGCTCGCCGTCGCTGGCCCGGACTCGACCGGGTCCTCGGCGTGCTCGACCCCGCCGAATGGCCGGCGGCCGAGGGCGCCGCCGACGGCCCCTCCGACGAGGAGATCGCCGAGCTGGTGGCGCGCCGCGAGCGCGCCCGCGCCGACCGCGACTGGGCCGAGGCCGACCGCCTGCGCGACGAGCTCGCCGCGGCCGGGGTCGTGCTCGAGGACACGCCGCAGGGGACCCGCTGGAAGCGGGGCTGAGCGGGGCCGACGGATGGGCCGCCGTCCCAGCGACTTCCGCCGTCAGCCGCGATCCGCGCCGGGCGCGGCCGGGTGGGGGAGGAGGCCGCCGTCGCCTGGCTGGAGCGCCGGGGCTACCGGCGTCGTCGAGCGCAACGCCCGCACCCCGCCGGGGAGATCGACCTGGTGGCGCGCGACGGCGACACCCTCTGCTTCGTCGAGATCAAGGCGCGGACCAGCGGCGCCTACGGCGCGGCGGTCGACCGCGGTGGGCCCGCCAAGCGGCGCCGCCTGTGGCGCGCCGCATCGCTGTGGCTGGCCGCCCATCCGGCCGACGCCCCGTGCCGGTTCGACGTCCTGGGGCTCGACGAGCGCGACGGCGGCTGGGGATTCACCCTCCTGCGGGACGCGTTCGAGGGGAGTGACCAGGCCTGAAGCGGTTGACAGCGCCCGCGGGCGGTGGCTATCCTTCCGGCCCGGCGGGCGGGAATAGCTCAGTGGTAGAGCACAACCTTGCCAAGGTTGGGGTCGCGGGTTCAAATCCCGTTTCCCGCTCCAGATCCTCCCTCCGGGAGGCTTGCAACGACGATCTTTGTCAGCATCGGCCGCCTTCGCAGCGGCCGTTCGCGTTTTCGGGGCCCCCGGCCCCCCGCCTCTCGCGAGGCGACCCCCTCGGGGCGACGTAGCCAAGTGGTAAGGCAAGGGTCTGCAAAACCCTCATTCGGCGGTTCGAATCCGCCCGTCGCCTCCAAGCCCACCCTCTCCGATACCGCTTCCCCTTCGCGCGCTCCCTCCCGCGCGACCGGCGCCGCGTGCCCGCAGCGGCTTCGCGGTAGGCTGGTAGGCCAACCCGAGAGAGGAGGACAGCCATGACCGAGAAGAAGACGATCGCGGTGGTCGGCGCCACCGGGGCTCAGGGCGGGGGGCTGGCGCGCGCCATCCTCGACGACCCCGACGGGCCTTTCCGGGTGCGGGCGCTGACCCGGCACCCGGACGGGGAGAGGGCGCGCGAGCTGGCGCGGCGCGGGGCGGAGGTGGTCGCCGCCGACCTCGACGACCTCGACAGCCTGCGGCGGGCCTTCCGTGGCGCCCACGGCGCCTTCTGCGTCACCAATTTCTGGGAGCATTTCTCGCCGGAGAAGGAGGTGGCCCAGGCCGCGAACATGGCGCAGGCGGCGCTGGACGAGGGCGTCCACCACGTCGTCTGGTCCACCTTCGAGGACACCCGCGACTGGGTGCCGCTCGACGACGACCGCATGCCGACGCTGCAGGGGCGGTACAAGGTGGCGCACTTCGACGGCAAGGCGGAGGCGAACCGCGAGTTCCTCGACCGCGGCGTGCCGACGACGCTGCTGCTGACCTCGTTCTACTGGGACAACCTGATCCACCTCGGCTCGGGCCCGAAGCGGGGGGCGGACGGCGTCCTCGCCCTCACCCTGCCGATGGGCGACGCACCGCTGCCCGGGATCGCCGCCGAGGACATCGGGCGCTGCGTCTACGGCATCTTCCGGCGCGGCGACGACGACCTCGGCAGGACGGTGGGGATCGCGGGCGGGCAGCCCACCGGCGCCGAGATGGCGGCGGCGCTCGGCGACGCGCTCGGCGAGGAGGTGCGCTACCACGCCGTGCCGCCCGAGGTCTACCGCGGCTTCGGCTTCCCCGGCGCCGAGGACATGGGGAACATGTTCCAGTTCAAGGCGGACTTCAGCGCCGACTACACCGCCGCCCGGAACGTCGACGCGTCGCGGGCCCTCAACCCGCGCCTGCAGACCTTCCGCGACTGGCTCGACGCCAACGCCGAGCGCATCCCCGTCGACTGAGTCGGCCGGGGGGCTACTCCGCGGCGGCCGCCTCGTCCCAGTCGACGAGGACGAGGCGGATCCGCCGGGCGGGGTGGTCGGCGAGGAAGCGCTGCAGCGCCCGCGCCTGCGGCCGGCACGGCGGGCACCACATCGCCCAGTGGTCGACGAAGACGAAGTCCGCGCCGCCGGTCGCGAGCTCGGCCGGCGCGCCGTCGAGGGTCTCGACGTCGGCCGTCTCGGTGGCGAGGGTGCGCCCGGGCGCCAGCGGCTGCGGCGCGGCGAGGGCCCTCTCCAGCCGGCCGGCGAGTCCGAGGGTGTAACCGTCCTCCTCGTGGATCAAGGCGCCGGAGCGGTCGAAGACCTGGAGCCGCGGCAGGCCGACGCCGGTTCCGCGGGCGGCGTCCAGCGCCCGGGGCGACAGGCGCAGCGAGCGGTCCGGCGTCACCCCGATCTCCCGCAGGTGCGCGGTGAGGTCGTCGGCCGTCCTGGGCGGGGCGGTCCGCGCGACGGTGCAGGCGGCGCCCGCGAGCCCCAGCGCGAGCAGGGCGAGGCCGGCCGTCCGGCGCCTCACGGGGCCGCCTCGCCGACCTCCCAGCGAGCCGCCACGGTGACGCGGACCGTCACCTCCGGCGCAGGCATCTGGACGCCCGGAGCGGTCGCCGTCACGGTGATCTCCTTGGCCGACCCACCGCGGAAGGTCTCGGGGTTGGTGGAGAGCTCGACCAGGGCGCCCAGCCGGCCGCCGGCGGCCCGTGCCAGCACCTCGGCGTCACGCCGCGCCTGCCCGAAGGCGAGCTCGAGGGCGCGGTCGCGGGCGGCGCGCTCGCCGGTGGCGGTGAGCTCGGGCGTCGAGGCACCGTCGGCGCCGCCGGCGAGGGCGGCGTCGAGGAGCGGGCCGAGCCGCGCGAGGTCGCGGACCTCGACGCGCAGGCCGCTGGTGGCCCGGTAGCCGGCCAGGTGTCGGTTCCGGCCCTCCTCGTCCCACTGCCAGTCCGGGGCCACGTTGTAGCCGGTCGAGTGCGGTCCCGCGATCGCCTCGCCCAGCGGGGCGAGGGCGGCGAGGAGCCGGTCGAGCTTCGCCGCGGCGGCGGCCGACGCCGCGGCCGCAGTGTCGCCGCGGCCCTCCACCTCGAGGTGTACGGACGCGCCGTCGGCCGGGACGGAGACCTCGGCGGCGCCGTCCGCGGTGATCGTGCCCGCCGTCGCGGCGGCGGGAGCGCCGGCGGCGAGCGCCGCCAGGACGGCGAGGGAACGTGCGAGGTTCGGGTTGCAGAGTGCGCATGGTGCCGGCACACTAGCGCAGGGGCGGCGCAGCGTGCGACCGCCCGGGTGGTATCCTGCGCCCGCTTCCCGGAGGGACCGAATTGCAGACCGCGCTGTTCTCGGCGCTTCCCGCCGTCGCCATCGCCCACGTCGTCGAGGAGTTCGCCCTGCCCGGCGGCTTCGCGGCGTGGTACGCGCTCTACCGGCCCGAGACCGCGGCCAGCTTCACGCGCGGCTTCGCGGTGGGGATCAACGCCCTGCTGATCGCCGCCTGCTGCGTGCCGCTGGCGCTGGGGCCGACCGAGCGCGGGGTCGCCTTCTGGCTGACCGTGGCGGCGCTGCTCGCCGGCAACGCCGTCTTCCACCTCCGTGGCGCCCTGCGGACCCGCCGCTACTCGCCGGGGATGGCCACCGGCCTGGTGCTGGCCGTCCCGCTGGCGGTCATCGGCTTCGTCTACTTCCTGCTCAGCGGCGCCGCCTCTGCGGGGACCGCGCTCTCGGCGGCGGTCCTCGGCGGCGGCTACGCCCTCTTCACCGCCTGGAACCACCGCCGCCGGGCCGCCCGGCAGCCGGGGGCCTGAGGCGCGGAGCGGGGAACGCCGGGCCATGGACGCGACCGGCCGGCGGCTCTTCCTGCTGCTCGTCCTCGCCCAGGCCGCCCACTCGCTGGAGGAGCTCGTCTTCCGGCTCTACGACGTCCTGGCGCCGGCTCGTTTCCTCGCCGGCCTGGCGGGCGACGACCCGGCGGTCGGCTTCGCGGTGGTCAACGCCGCGGTCGTCCTGCTCGGCGTCTGGTGCTACCTGGCGCGGGTGCGGCCCGGGCGCCCGTCGGCCCGTGCCTGGGCCTGGGGCTGGACCGTGGTCGAGCTCGCCAACGGCGTCGGCCACGCGCTGCTCGCCCTCGGCCGCGGCGGCTACTTCCCGGGCCTGGTCACGGCGGGTCCGTTGCTGGCGGTCGCCGTCGCCCTGGCGCTCAACCTCGGCCGGCGGCGTCCCGCCGCCGCCGGGTGAGGACGCGGTGCCGCCGCTCGCCCTGTTCGATCTCGACGGCACGCTGGTCGACAGCGTCGCCGTGGACGCCGAGTGCTTCGCCGCCGCGGTGCGGGCCGAGTTCGGCTTCGCCATGCGCACCGATTGGCCCTCCTACCGCCACTCGACCGACGCGGGGATCGCCGGCGAGGCGCTGGGCGGCCACCTGGGACGTCCGCCGTGGCCCGACGAGGTGGACCGCCTGCGGGTGTGCTTCTGCGACCTTCTCGCGGCGCGGATCGCCGCCGAGCCGGGGCGCTGCCGCGAGGTGCCGGGCGCCGCGCGCCTGCTCGCGCACCTGGCGGCGCAGGGCTGGGCGGTGGCGATCGCCACGGGCGGCTGGTCGGCCTCGGCGGCCCTGAAGTGCCGGGCGGCCGGGCTGCCGCCTGACCTGGCCCTGTTCTCCTCCGACCTCCACCCGCAGCGCGAGGAGATCGTGGCGGCGGCCGTGGCGGCCCATGCCGCAGGGGGCCGCCCCGGCGCCGGGCGCGTGGTGGCCTTCGGCGACGCGGCGTGGGACGTGCGGGCGGCCGCGGCGCTGGCGCTGCCGTTCGTCGGCGTCGGTCGGGGAGCGGCCGCGGAGCGGCTGCGCAGGGCCGGTGCCGGGGAGGTCCTGGCGGACTTCCGCGATCTCGCGGCGGTGGAGCGCGCGATGGCGGCGGCGGGTCCGCCCCGGGGCGCAGGCTAAGCTACGCGCCATGATCGAATCCGCGCTCCTCCGCACGCCGCGGTGCCGGGCCGGCCGCCGGCTGGCGGCGATCCTGCTCCTCGGGCTCGTCGGGGCGGCGGGGGCGGCGTCCGCCGCGCCGCCGGCCGCGACCGCCCCCTCCGACCTCGCCGCGGCCCGCGCCCTGTTCCGCCGCAATCTGCAGGCGATCGCCGAGCACGACCGCGCCGCCTACCTGGCGTGCTACCTCGACGCCCCGACCCTGGCGCGCACCGGACCGGAGGGCCCGGAGCTGGGCTTCGAGGAGTTCGCCGCCCAGGCCGGCGACGGCTGGCCGGACGGGTTCGAGGCGCAGGACCTTCGCCTGGTGCCCGTCGAGCCGGGTGTGGTCTACGGCACCTACCGCTACCGCGTGAGCTACGGTGCCGAGGAGCACGCCGGCATCTCCGAGCGGCTGTTCCTCGACACGCTCGACGGCTGGCGGATCGCGGTGACCTCGGCGGTCGACGCGCCGCCGGGCACGCCGCCGCCGCCGCGCGCCCTGGTCGGTGCGACCCTGGTGGACGGCACCGGCCGCCCGCCGGTCGCCGACGCGGTGGTGGTGATGCGCGGCGGTCGGATCGACTGCGCCGGGACGCGAGCCGAGTGTCCCGTCCCCGAAGGGGTGGACGCCGTCGACGTCGCGGGCCGGTGGATCACCCCCGGGCTGGTCGACGCCCACGTCCACTTCTCGCAGACCGGCTGGGCGGACGGGCGGCCGGACGCCCTCGACGTGCGCGACCGCCATCCCTACCCGGAGGTCGTCGCCGACCTGGCGGCGCACCCCGAGCGCTTCTTCCGCGCCGACCTGTGCTCCGGGGTCACCGCGGTCTTCGACGTGGGCGGCTACCCCTGGACCCTGGACCTGCCGGCGGTGGCCGCCCGCGACCCCCGCGCCCCCCACGTCGCCGCCGCCGGACCGCTGCTGTCGACCTGGGACTTCTGGCTCAACCTGCCGGCGGAGCGCCAGTTCGTGTACCTCAGCGACGAGGCGGCCGCCGTCGCCGGCGTCGACGCGCTGGCGGCGCGCGGCGCCGCCGCCGTCAAGGTGTGGTTCATCGTCACCGGCGAGCGGCCGATGGAGGAGATGGAGCGGGTGGTGGCGGCGGCGGGCGCCGAGGCGCGGGCCCGGGGGCTGCCGCTGATCGTCCACGCCACCGGCCTCGAGGAGGCGAAAGCGGCGCTGCGGTCCGGGGCGCGGGTGCTGGTCCACTCCGTCTTCGACCGGCCGGTCGACGAGGAGTTCCTCGACCTGGCCCGGGCGGCGGGGACCGTGTACGTGCCGACGTTGACGGTGCTCGGCGGCTATCTGCGGATGTTCCGCGCCGCCGTCGCCGGCGAGGTGCCCGCGATCGACGATCCGAACGGCTGCGTCGACGCGGTCACCCGCGCGCGGGTGGCGGAGACGGCGGAGGTGGGCGCCGGCGACCTGACGGCGGAGACCCTGGCCCGCCGCGCGGAGCGCACCGCGGCGCAGGAGCGTACGGGGGCCGCGAACCTCGCCCGGGTGGCGGCGGCGGGGATCCCCGTCGCCCTCGGCACCGACGCCGGAAACCCCCTGACCCTGCACGGGCCGTCGGTGTACGCGGAGCTCGAGGCGATGCAGGCCGCCGGCCTCACCCCGATGCAGGTGTTGGTGGCCGCGACCCGCGGCGGCGCCCGCGCGATGGGCGGGGAGGACGACTTCGGGACCGTCGAGGCGGGCAAGGCGGCGGATCTGCTGGTGCTCGCCGCCGATCCGACCGCCGACGCCGGCGCCTTCCGCCGGGTGGTCTCGGTGGTGCGCGGCGGCGTCCTGCGCGCTGTCGCGGAGCTCGCCGGGAGGTGACCCCGGCGCGCCGGGAGCTGGCGGGATCGGCGGCGGCGATCCTGGCCGGGTCGCTGGTGGCGGTCGCCGCGTCGCTGGCGGTGCGGGTGGCGATGGCCCGCGGCCTCGGGCCCCGCGACCTCGGCGTGCTGTTCCTGGGCATCGCGGTGGCCTCCTACGCCGGCGGCGTCGCGTCGCTGGGCCTGCGGACGGCGGCGGCGCGGCGCATCGCGGCGCTGCTGGCGCAGGGCCGCCGCGGCGCCGCGGCGGCGAGCGCCCGCACCGCTCTCGGCGTGGCCGCGGCCGCGGGCGGGCTCGCCGCCGGCGCCCTGGTCGCCGCCTCGCCCTTTCCGGCGCTGAGCGCGGGCAAGCTGCCGCCGGGGCTGCTGGCGGCGCTGGCTCCGGCCTGTCTCGGACTGGCGGCGGGAGCGGCGTGCTGGGGCGTCTCCCAGGGCCACGGCGACAGCCGCGGGCGCGCCCTCTTCCGCGACAGCGGCGGCGGCCTGCTGCGGCTCGCCGGGGTGGCGACGGCGCTCGCCGCGGGCGGCGGCGTCCTCGGCATGGCGCTGGGCTGGGGCCTCGGCAGCCTGGCGGGGGAGGCGGGTTTCGTCGCCTACGGCGGTCGCCGCGGGTGGTTGCGCGGTCCGGAGGGCGGGCTCGACCGCCGGCTCCTGCGCAGCCTGCCGCCCTACCTCGGGACCACCGTGCTGAGCCACACGCAGGGCTGGCTCGACGTCCTCCTCGTCGGCGCACTGGCACCGCTCCCGGTGGTGGGGATCTACGGTCTCGCCAACAGTGTGTGGAGGGTGCTCGGGATCGTGCGCAACGCGACCGCGCACCGCTTCCTGCCGCTCGCCACCGGCGCCGTGACCCGCGGCGACGTGCAGGAGCTGGCCAGCGGCTACCGGCACGCCCGCGACCTGACCTTCCGCCTGCTCTGGCTGCCGCTCGCGCCCTGTCTGCTGTGCCCGGCCGCGGTCGTGACCGTCGCCTTCGGAGGCGGCTACGCGGCCGCCGCCGAGCCGTTGCGGGTCCTGGCGGCGGGCTTTCTCCCCGCGGCCCTGCTCGGCTACACCGACGAGGTGCTGTTGGCCCGCGACCGCCCGGGCCGGGTGCTGGCGCTGGGGATCGGTTCGACCGCGGTGGTGGCGGCGCTGGTGGTGCTGCTGGTGCCGCGCATCGGGGCGCTGGGAGCCGCGGTGGGGACCAGCGCCGCGCTCGTGCTGCGCTCCCTGGTGGCCTTCTCCTGGGTCGGCGCCGAGGTGCGCCGGGCCAGCCTGGGCGGGCTGCTCCGGGCCGCCCGGGCGGCCGCGCCGGCGATGCTCGCGGCGGCCCTGGCCGTCGCGCTGGGCCTGCCGGCGTGGGGGAGGCTGCTGCTGGTGACCGGCGCCGCGGCGCCCCCGGCGCTGCGCCGCCTGTCCGAGGTGCTGCCCGCCGCCTGGGCCGCCGTCGGTGGGGGGCGAACGGGCGCCGCCGACGCTCAGGCGGACGAGGGCGGCCGGCCGTCGCGCCGCAGCTGAGCGGCGAGCACGCCGACGTTGTCCTCCTGCAGCATGGTGATGTGGTCGCCCGGCACCGGCTGCACCTCGAGCGGCCCGGCGAAGTGTCGCGCCCAGCCGTTGGCGGAGTCCACCAGGCGGCACCACAGGCGCGGCTGTCCGGCCACCGGCGCGGCGCGGAACAACACCACCCGTCCGCCCGCCAGGTCGAGGCGACCGCGCAGCCGGTAGCGCTTGCGGGCGGACGTGGCGACGCGCCGCACCTCGTGGATGACGTGCTCGACCACCGTGTTGTGACGCCGCCGGGCGACGGTGCGCCGGGCGGTGTGCCACAGGGTCGTCGCCACCACCACGAGCCGCCGGGAGGGTCGCGGCGCGGCGGCGGCCGCCTCCCGCCAGAGCTCGCCGGCGCGCAGCGCGGCCAGCTCGAGGTCCCGCAGGCGCCGGGCCGACCAGCCGACGGCGCGCCGGGTGTGGGAGTCCACCAGGGCCAGCGAGGCGACCCGCTGGCCCGCGGCCTGGAGCTGCCGCGTCATCTCGTAGGCCAGCATGCCGCCGAACGAGTGCCCCAGCAGGTGGTACGGGCCCTCCGGCTGCACCTCGCGCATCCGCCGCACCAGCTCGGCCGCCAGCTCTTCGACGGTGCGCAGCGGCGCGCCGATCCCGTCGAGGCCGGGGAAGCTGAGCACGTGCAGGGCGCGCTCGCCCGCGAGGTGGCGCGACAGGGGCAGGTAGACGAAGGGGTAGCCGTCCACCGCCGGGACGCAGAACAGGGGCGCCCCGCGCCCCGGGTCGGTGAGGGTGATCACGGGAGCGGGAGCGGTGGCGGCCAGGTCGTCGCGCAGCCGGGCCGCCTGATCCGCCACCGTGGGCGCCTCGAAGATCCCGGCGAGGGGCAGGGTGCGGCCGAACCGGCGCTCCATCTCGCTGAACAGCGTCACGGCGGCGAGCGAGTCGCCGCCGAGGTCGAAGAAGCTCTCGTCGATGCCCACCACCTCGTGGCCGAGCACCTCGCACCAGAGCGCACACAGGCGGGTCTCGATGGGGTCGCGGGGGAAGGCGAAGCTGCGCTCGGCGGGCAGCTCGCGCCCGCCCATCGTCGCCAGCGCCGGCCGGTCGAGCTTGCCGTTGGGGGTGACCGGAAGCCGCGGGACCTCGACGAAGACGCGCGGCACCATCGGCTGGGGGAGCTCGGCGGCGAGCCGCCGGCGGAGGTCGGCGCGCACGAGCGGCCCCCTGCCGGCGGCCACCAGGTAACCGATCAGGTCCGGCTCGCCGCCCGGTCCGGGCAGGGTCCCCGCCGCCGCTTCCCGGACCCCGGGGAGGGCGCGCAGGGCGCGCTCCACCTCGGCGATCTCCACCCGTTGGCCGCGGATCTTGAGCTGGGCGTCGGCCCGGCCGAGGTGCTCGAGCGAGCCGTCGGCCCGCCGCCGGGCGAGGTCCCCGGTGCGGTACCGGCGCCGGCCCGCCGCGTCGGGTCGGAAGACGCGGGCGGTGAGCTCCGGGTCCCGCCAGTAGCCGGGGGAGAGGAAGGCGGAGCGGACCACGACCTCGCCGCTGCCGGGCAGGCTCGAGGTGCCGGCCGCGTCGGGGTCGAGGAGGATCTCGGTGTCCGGCGCCGGCCGGCCCAGCGGAATCCCGTCCGGCAGGGGCTCGTGGTGGCCGAAGAAGCGGCAGGTGACCGTGCCCGTCTCGGTCGTCCCGAGCCCGAAGTAGAGCCGGCACGGCTCGGGGAAGCGCGCGCGGAAGGCGGCGATCTCGGCGGCGGTCACCGGCTCGCCGCCCAGCTTGACGGCGCGCACCGCGGGCAGGGGGTCGCCCGGCGGCAACGACGGCACCAGCTCCCGGAACAGCGTCACCCCGCAGCACAGGACGCTCACCGACTCCCGGGCCAGCCAGGCGGCCAGGGCGGGGAGGCCGTCGACGGTGACCAGGAACGGCGCCAGCGTGGCGCCGCAGAACAGCGCCGTGAAGGTGTCGCGCAGGGCGGGGTTGACGCTCGGCGGATAGAGCAGCGTCACGCGGTCGTCGGCGGTCACGCCGAGGGCGTCGCGGGTCACGCCGACGTTGTGGAGCACGGTGCGATGGCTCTGCATCACCCCCTTCGGCCGCCCGGTCGACCCGGAGGTGTAGGTGAGGGCGGCGAGGTCGTCGAGCCCGGTCGCTGCGGCGGCCGCCGGAGGAGCGCTCTCCGCCGGGTCCGGCCGCAGGCCGTCGAGCTCGACCACGTCGATCCCCCGGAGCCCGGCCAGCCGTGGTGCCAGCCGGGCACAGGTGACGGCGCGGCGGGCCTCGGAGTCGGCGGCGATCCAGCGGTTGCGCTCGGCCGGGGACACCGGGTCGAGGGCGACGAAGAAACGGCCCGCCGCGAGCACGCCGAGCATCGCCGCCGCCAGGTCGGGGCCCGGCTCGAGCAGCAGCAGCACCGGCCGGTCCCGATCGCCGCCGGCAGCGGCCAGCCGGTGGGCGATCCGGTGGGCCCGTCGCGCCAGCTCCCCGTAGGTCGGGCCGCCGGCGCCGGCGGCGACCGCGCGCCGCTCGGGCGCCGCGGCGGCCACGGCGGCGAAGGCGCGGTGGACGGCGCCGTGGGCGAGCAGGTCGGCGCCCGCCACCGGCGGCGCCGGTGGCCGGCGCAGCGCCTCGCCGGCGTCGTTCACGACGGCTGGGACCGGTGGGCGGCCGGGTCCGGGGTGGGGCGCCGGCGGGCGAGCCGGCGGCCGAGCTCGTGGGCGGCGAGGCGGAAGGGCGCCGTCAGCATCCTGCCGGCGTGGAAGCGGTCTCGCCCTCGGGCCAGGTCGGCGAACCGGGGGTCGCTCTCGAGGTCGAGCGCCCGCAGGGCGTTGCGGTAGAGGATGCGGTCGAGCACCGCGGGACGCCAGCCGAGCATCAGGAAGCGCTCGACCGTCCGCACCAGGCTGCCGCAGAGCGGGAAGCCGCTCCCGAACAGGAACTGGTCGGCGATCAGCCCCTTGTTCACCGCGTAGAGCCACTCGCGCCGGCTGGGCGCGAAGACGTAGAGGTCGGGGGAGGGGAAGACGTTGCGCCGCCGCACGGCGACCGCGATCATCTCGCCGACGAAGGGGTGGGCGCCGTGGCCGCAGATCAGGCGCAGGCGCGGGAAGTCCGCCGCGACGCGGTCGATCCAGCGCGGGTTGGCGTAGTCGAGGTCGCGACCGCCGTAGTAGCCGGAGGTCTGCAGGAAGACCGCCGCCCCGAGCTCCTGGGCCCGCTCGTAGAAGGGGTAGACGCGGCGGTCGGCGGGGTGCTCGGCGTGGAGCGGCGCCCGCCCGGGCTCGATCCCGACCCGCGGCAGGCCGAGGTCGCGCACCGCCCGCTCGAGCTCCTCGAGCGGGTCGTGGACCGCGCCGCCGAGGTCGATGCCGGCGACGCCGAGGAAGCGCCCCGGGTGCTCGCGCTCGAGAGCCGCCTGCGCGTCGTTCGAGGTGCGGCGCGGCGGGAAAAGGTGCGCGCCGAGGTCGAGGCCGTCGTTGTTGCCGGAGACCGAGACCGCGGCACGCACGCCGGCGGCGTCGAGGTGGTGGAAGAAGGCCTCCGGGCCGAGGTCGCTCCAGGGGGCGAAACGCGAGGCGTCGGGGCGTTGCCGCAGGTAGTCGCCATCGGCCGCCGACGGCAGCCGGCAGCGCACGTCGACGATGCTCGCCTGTCCCCTCATCCCGGTCGATCCAGACAGCGGCGCCGCGCGGCCCGGATCTGCCGGAGCACGCGGCGCGAAGGCCGAGAGTATAGCCTCCGCGGGGGCGCGGGAGGCGCGTGGAGCCGGTCGCTAGGATCCCGGCGGCGGCGCCGCAGCGGTCAGCCGGCCGGTGCAATCGTCCGCCGTCAGGGGCTCGGCGGCTTCGCGCAGGGTCATCACCTCCTGGCCGTCGGGGCCGGAGACGTCGCGTACGATCTCGAGCACCCCGTCGGCCCGGAGGTGGGCGCTCTCCTCGACCGCGATGCCGCTCGGCAGGCGGGTGTGCGAGGTCCACCCGCTGCGGCGTGCCGCCGGGCCCGTGAGCTCGCCGGTGCCGGCGAACTCGTCACCGGTCTCGGAGAAGGTGTAGCTGCCGTCGTCCGCCACCCGGTAGACGACGGTGTAGAGGCGCGGGGGCGCCTCGGGCCGCGGATCGCGGCGCAGGATGTCCTCCACGATGCGGCCCGCCGCCGGCTCCGCCCGCCGGCGCAGCACGCGCCGGGCGCCGGGCTGGCCGCCGCCGGCGGCGAGGGTCACCTCCTCGTTCGAGGACCAACACCCGACGGGCCCGAGCTCGCCCGCGGTGGCGGTCGCGACGGGGAGGGTGGCGGCGGGTGCCGGCGAGGCGGGTTCGGCGGCGGCCGGCGGGGGCGGGTTGGCCGGCGGCCGGGGGCCGGGCGTCGCGCAACCGGCGATCGCCACGGCGAGCAGGGCGCCGAGCACGGGAAGGCGGGGAAGGATCGGAGGCAACGGGATCTCCTCGCCGGAGCGATCTCCTCGGCTGTCCCGGCGGCGTGACCCTAGCACGGGGCCGGCCGCCCTGCGGCGAGCTTCGCGACGTCCGTCACCCGCGTGGAGATGCCTCGCGGGCTCGCGGCGCGCCGGCCGCGCCGCGGGCCCCGTGCCGACCGGCGCCGGCCACGGCGATCCCCGGGGTCATCGTCGGCCCGGCGGTCGGGCCCGGCGGTCCGGAGCCGCCCGGGCCCGTGCCGACCGGACCCGGGCGGTGCGGGATCAGTTGCCCGGGCTGTCGCAGGGCCCGATCGACGCGTTGAAGAAGGAGCCCTCCTCGGCGTGGAAGCCGGGCAGCAGGCGCACCCGCGTGCCCGCCCGCATCGCCGCGCCGGCGCCCGCCTCGATGGTGCGGTTCGTGGCGTCGAGGGTGTCGGTCGCCTGGAAGTAGTCGATGTCGTCGTCCGCCACCGTCCCCGAGAGCGTGGCGTCGTCGACGCCGCACAGGCCGTCGCAGGCGACGGCGGTGTAGGTCTCGCCGGCGGAGAGGAAGCCGAGCTGACAGAAGACCGGGATGCGGTTCTGGCGGTTGGCCGACGGATCGAGCAGCAGCGCGTCGTCGTCGGGCACGGCGGGGAAGCCGCACACGCTGCAGTTGGCCGGGTCGATGCCCAGCGGGTCGTAGGCCGGGTCGGTGGGGGGAAGCGACGCGTCGACGAAATCGGGCACGCCGACCTCGAAGTGGAGGTGGACGCCGGTGGCGAACCCCACGTCGCCCTCGACCCCCAGCACCGTGCCCGAGGTGACGAACTCGCCCACGAAGTGGCCCAGCGCGGTGACGCTGCCGACCCGGAAGTGCGTGTACTTGGTCCACTCGCCGTTGGCGTGGCGGATGAAGACGTAGTTGTTGCGGCAGTTGCAGCCCGCCGTGCCCGACACGCAGCAGCTCGAGGCCGGGCCGCTGTAGCCGCTGCAGGGATTCGGGTTGGTGGTCGACGCCGAGGGACAGCTCAGGTCGAAGCCGTCCTGGATGTACTCGATCCAGCCGTCGCCGGCGGCGACGACGTTGAAGGTCCCCACGCCCGGAGGGCTCATGTCGATGCGGTTGTGCGGATTGTGGCTGATGTGGTCGCCGTTGACGCGGACGTCGGTGCCGGCGGGGAAGGGGAGGCGGTAGACGCCCTTGGTGACCGGCAGCAGGTTGTCCGGGTTGGTGTGGGGCATGCCGCCCGGCTGGTGGCCGAGGGCAGGGACCGCGGCCACCAGCAGCAGAGCGGTGCCGAGGAGGGCGTGCCGCCTCATCGCTCCGCCCCCTCGGCCGTTCCGAGGCTCCGCCGCAGCTCCCGGTTCTCCGCCTGCAGCTCGCCGAGCCGCCGGTCGAGATCGGCCACGTAGAGGGTGAGCTCCTCGACCTTGCGCAGCAGCGTCGAGCTCATCTCGCCGACGCCGACGCCGTGCGCCTCCACGTCGGCCGCCGTCGGCACGTCCGGCAGGTGGCCGTGCTCGGCGATGAAGTCGACCACGCCGGCGAGCGGCCGCAGCTCGTAGCCCGCGGCGAAGACGTCGTCGGACCAGCCGGTCTCGACGACGACCTCCTTGGTGCGGATGCTGCCGTCCACCGCCATCACGTAGCCGGACGGCACCGACGTGGTGCCGATGGCGACGGCGCCGCCGTCGACCTGGAGGAACAGGGTCGCGGTGGCGCCGCCGTCGCGCGCCATCAGCTCGTTGTCGTCGAGGGCGAGGTTGGTGCCGGCCGGATCTCCCACCACCAGGTAGCCGCCACTCCCCGGTTCGACGTCGGTGCCGCCGTCGACCTGCAGTCGGGCCTGCGGCTTCAGCGTGCCGATGCCGACGTTGCCCTGGTCGCAGCAGCCGCCGGTCTTGGTGACCAGCGCCATGGCGGTGGTGTAGCTCGCGTCGTCGCTCGAGACGCCGAAGCGCACCGCGGTCGGCACCGTCGGATCGCCCGCTGCGCCGTGCGGCGTGCTCAGCCGCAGCGCGTTGTGGTTGTCGGTGCGCAGGAGCTTGACGAGATCGTTCACGACGCCGGAACCCTCGACCACGAGGCGGCCTCCCGGGCCGGCGCCGACGGTGAGATCGTGGCCGACCGCCAGGTCGCCCGTCTGCAGGTCGAACGCGCTGCCGGGCGGGATGCGCAGCTCCGACGGCGCGCCGCCCGACTGGTGGAAGGCCAGCCACAGGCGACCCTCGTCGCCGTCGGTGCGCAGCCAGTGGTTGCCGGCGCCGTCGAAGCCGACCAGGCTGGTGCGGGTCCCGCCGAGGAAGAGCTCGCCCCCGAACAGCCCGCTGCCGGCCACGTGCAGCTTGCGCTGGGGCGACGAGGTGCCGATGCCGACGCTTCCGGGGAACAACGAGTAGGTGTCGTCGCCGCTGACCTCCCAGGTCTGCACGTGATGCTGGTCGGGCAGCACGTCGGCGAGGTCGTCGTGGCGGATCGTCCCGGCGAGCGACTTGAAGATGGGGAGCAGCGGGTCGTCGGGCATCAGGGCCCGCTGCGGATGGATGTCCTGCTCCATCTCGGTGAAGGCCAGGCCCTCCGCGCCGTTGACGGTCAGGCCGGTGATCGTGAAGCAGCTCGTCCCCTCCGCCTCGACCAGCACCTCGGGCGCCGGCTCGAGGTCGACGCGGGCCGCCTCCGGATCGCTCAGGTCGACCGTGCAGCTCCAGTCGGCGGGGGCGGTGCAGCCGAGACCCTGCACCCCGAGGGCGTCGGCCAGATCGGACCCCGCGGGCCCGACGGGGATCGACAGGCTGAGCCGGTCACCGTCGGCGAGCAGCAGGCTGTTGGTCTCGCCGAGGTTCACCAGGCACAGCGTCAGGTCGCGGTCGGCGGCGACCTTGACGTCGTCGGGATAGAGCAGGAAGGCGAAGCGGATCTTCGGCGGGGCGGCGAGGGCCGGCGCGACCGCCAGCGCGGCGAGGAGGAGTCCCGCCGCGGCCGCGGCCAGGCGAGGTGGGGAGGGTCGGGATCCCATGAGGGTCTCCTTTCAGTCGTTGCCCGGAGCGATGGGCTCCGGGATGGGCGACATCCCTCCCGCGGACCGAGGACGACACCGTCCTCCGCGAGCAAGCAGCGAGCTCTTCAGCGGCGCCGACCACTCTACACCCGCGGTGGAGGCGTCGCCTCCGGGATGCCGAGCGCACCCCGCGCGCGCCCGGGACCCGCCTTGCCGTCGTGGCGGCAACCGGCAGCGCGCGTCACCCACTGAGTCGGGAGACGGGCCCGGTTCCCGCCAGCGGTCCGCTCGCCCCTGTCGCGGCGGCGGCCGGCGGGCGTCTAGTCCTGCCGCAGGGCCACCGCCGGGTCGACCTTGGTGGCGCTGCGTCCGGGCAGCAGGCAGGCGAGCAGCGCCACCCCCACCAGCACGACCGGCACCGTGACCCAGGTCACCGGGTCGGAGGGGGCGACGGCGTAGAGCTGGGTGGCGAGCAGACGGCTGGTCGCCACGGCGCCGGCGAGGCCGAGGAGGAGGCCGGCCACGACCGGCCGCATGCCCTGCGTCACCAGCAACCGCAGCACGTCGCGTGCGGTGGCGCCGAGCGCCATGCGCACCCCCACCTCGTGGCGCCGCGCCTCGACCGTGTAGGCGAGGACGCCGTAGGTGCCGATCGCGGCGAGCAGCAGCGCCACGGCCGCGAACACCGCGACGAGCACGGTGAGGAAGCGCGAGCGCTGCAGCGAGCGGGCCACCACCCGTTCTAGCGGTGCCAGGTCGGCGATCGGCACCGTCGGATCGAGCCGGTGCACCGCGGCGCGCACCGCCGGCGCCAGGTCGAGAGGATCGCCGGCCGTGCGGACGACGATGTTGAGGGAGCGGATCGGGTCGAGCTGCGGCATGTTGGTCCACTGGTCGTCGAGGAAGTACAGCTCGGTGCCGGCGGGCTTGTCGAGGCCGTCCTGCTTGACGTCGGCGGCGACGCCGACGATGGTGAACCAGGGCTCGTCGTCGCCGAACCAGCCGCGGCGGATGCGCCGGCCGACGGGGTCCTCGCCGGGATAGAAGCGCTTGGCGAGCGCCTGGTTGATCAGCACCACCGGCGGCGAGGCGGCGCTGTCGGTGGCGGCGAAGGCGCGCCCGGCGACCAGCGGGATGCGCAGGGTCCGCAACGCCCCCGCGGTGACGATCTGGTAGTAGTCGACGTTGGCCGGCAGGTCGGGACCGGTCTCCACCCCCTCGAAGTCGGTGTCGTTGGCGTTGAGCTCGCGCACCGGCGGCAGGTCGGAGACGGCGGCCGCCGATTCGACACCGGGCAGGGCCCCGATCCGGTCGAGCAGCCGGTCGTAGAAGGCGTGCACGCCGGGGGCGTCGGGGTACTGCGCCTCGGGCAGCTCGATCTGGAACGACAGCGCGCCGCTGGCCTCGAAGCCGGGGTCGACCTGCTGCAGGGTCCAGAAGCTGCGCAGCAGGAGGCCGGCGCCGAGCACCAGCACGGTGGCGAGGGTCACCTCGACGACGACCAGACCGCGGCGCAGGGCATGGGCGGAGACGCCGCCGGTCGTCCGGCCGCCCTGCTTGAGCGACGCGAAGAGGTTGCCGGCGCGGGCGCGCCAGGCCGGGGCGAGGCCGAAGAGCAGGCCGGTGACGACGGCGACGAGCGCGGTGAAGGCGACGGCGCGGCCGTCGAGGCCGATCTCGGCGGCGCGCGGCACGGCCTGCGGGTTGGCGGCGAGCATCGCCTTCAAGCCGAGCCGGGCGAGGCCGAGACCGAGCACGGCGCCGGCGAGCGCCAGCACCACGCTCTCGGTGAGGAACTGGCGGATCAGCCGGCCGCGTTCGGCGCCGAGGCTGGCCCGTACGGCGATCTCGCGCCGCCGCCCCTCGGCGCGGGCGAGCATCAGGTTGGCGACGTTGGCGCAGGCGATCAGCAGCACGAAGCCGACGGCGCCGAGCAGCAGGAGCAGCGGCGTCCTGGCGTTGCCGATCAGCTCGCCGCGCAGCGGGAAGAGGACCATCGCGTGGTTGTCGCGGCTCGGGTGGTGGGTGTCGGGGAAGGTCGTCTCCCAGCGGGCGAGGAGGGCCGTCATCGCCTGGCGGGCGGCGGGGAGCGTGGTGCCCGGGGCGAGCCGGGCGACGACGTTCAGGTAGTGGCCGCCGCGACTGCCCGGGTCGGCCGGGTCGAGCTGCAGCGGCACCCACACCTCGACCCCGGCGTCGGCGATGTCGAAGCCCGGCGGCGCGATGCCGATCACCGTCCGGGTGACGCCGTCGACCACCACCGTCTCGCCGACCAGCTCCGGGTCGCCGGCGAAGGCGCGCTGCCACAGGCCGTGGCCGAGGACGACCACCGGCTCGGTGCTCGGGCGGTCCTCCGCGGCGGTGAGCCAGTGCCCGCGCTCGATCGGCACCCCGAGGGTGGCGAAGAAGCCGGCGTCGGCGAGGGCGGCGGTGACGCGCAGCGGCGTGTCGCCGCCGGAGACGTTGACCGAGCCGGCCCGCCAGGCGCCGACCGAGCGGAAGAAGTCGTTCCACTCGGCGAGCTCGAGGAGCTCCGGCGCCGACATCCAGAACTTGTCGAAGCCGAGGCCGGGGAACTGCGTGTAGACGCGCACCAGGTCGTCCGGGGCGGCGTACGGCAACGGCTGCAGCAGCACGCGGTCGGCGACCGTGAAGATCGCCGCGTTGCCTCCGATGCCGACGGCGAGGGTGACCACGACGACGAGGGTGAACAACGGCCGCTTGCGGAACTGCCGCAGAGCGAACCGCACATCGGCCAACAACGTGTCCATGGCGCCTCCGTCCGTACGACGAGATTCGGGCTTCCCCCGAGTGTAACGGCGGGCGGGCGCGGCGGGTTTCACGGCGGGATGCCGAGACGGGCGCCCGAGCGAGGGCGCGGCCGGGGCGAGCGGAGCGATGGAAACAAGGGGATCGGCAGGCGATACTAGGCGCGGCACCCGTCACCACACGCACGCCGGAGTGGCGGAATCGGTAGACGCAGGGGACTCAAAATCGCCCCCTACGCCATCCACTCCGGTTCTCCGCAACCTGCTGGTCACCAGTCATTTGGGCGTAACCACCCATAGCAGCAATGAGTTCCTGGCATTTCGGACTTCGACTGCAAGTGGTCTGGAGTCGAACTGGGTAGTCACCGGTTGCTGGAAGGGGTGCACAAGGAGTGCAGAAGAAGTCAGCCCGTCCTGCCGCCGCACCCCCGGGGGTACGCCCCCATCCCGCGGTCTCCCCGACCCCCGCTTAGGCCGCACACGGTTTTCATGCGCCCACGCGGGTGCCGATCACGCGAGTCCAGAGGCTGGCCGAGCACCTGGGGCGCCGCGCAAGGCCTCAGGCGGACTCCAGTTCCAGGGCGCGGTCGCTGGGCTGCCGGTTGTAGACTGCTCCGTCCTGCCCGTGGTGCACTCGCTGGTGGCAGTTGGGGCAGAGGGCTACGACCCAGCGAGGGTGGTCGGGGCCTTCGTCCGCCCTTCGCCGGATGTGCTGGGGCTCGAGGTAGGGTGAGCCGTTGACCCGCAGCGATAAGCCGTGTATGCTTATGTTCAGCTTACATCTTACAAAGTAAAGCTTAGGACACTGATGTGCGACACGGGAAGAGTAGATACTTAGCTCTCTTGGTCGGTTGGATTGCTGCACTCCCTCTTGTGTCAACAGCACAGCCGCAGTCTGAGGTGCAGCCCGGTCCGGCTACGGTCCAAGCGGAGAGAAAGATAGTTGCTGGGGAGAATGTCCCCAGGTACTTCCTCGTGCAGAACTTTCTCTTGATGGTGCAGCACGCAAGAGAGAACTCGAGCGTTTGGCGTTCGTTTCTCGAGGAACTGGGCATCGAGCCTGACAGCCAGGGCGCCGACGCTATCGCCGCGGCGGGAAAGGCGGCTGGCCCGATTCTGAAGCGAGGCCTGCCGTCAGAAGTGGGATCTCAGGATCTTCCCGCCGCCATGAGAGCGCTGCAGGCGAGGAAGAGTCGGGATATAGGTTTGGTGTGGCGACAATTGGAGAAGGAGCTGCGGGAGGGCGAGTTGCGACTCGTCGACGATTACCTGGATAGCAAGATTCGTCAGGGTACACAGCTGGTCGTTGAAAACGGCAATGAGTGGGGGTCTGAGCTTGAGATGAGCCAAGTGAGGGTCCTCGCCGATACTTTCGACCAAGCCGTAAAGGGGGAGAATCGATGAATCGGTTGGCTACTAGGGCGGCCCTATCCTCGGTTGTGCTGTTCGCGGCGCTCTCGCCCGCTAGGGCTGTTACCTTCAATGTCTTTGCAAATATAAGTGCTGAGTACCTAGGCGGGTGCTGGGCGCGATACTCGGGCTACGTTGCTGCTCAGGCAATCAATCTTGAAGCGGATGACAACAACCAGCAATGGGACCTCCTCGGCAACATTCGAAACGGGGGTCGTTGCCAATCCCTGATTGGTGCAACGGTAACCCAGGGTTCGAGTAACGGGGTGCTGCCGTATACCACCCTCTTGTCGATCAACATGCAAACCGACCAAGTCTGTTTTCAGACAGGCGGCCCTTGGTATTGGTCGGAGGCGAACGCTTCGCTTCATGACCCCAACAGTTGGGGTCCCTGGGCATACTCCGACTGTCATAGGATCTCCAACTGTGACCCGAACAACTAGGGCAGAACGCTTCTGGGTGTCGTAGCCTCGCTGCGATTCGAGTGCGGGACGGTACCGATCTAACTCAATCGTTGCAAGGGGGGTTGGCTAAGAAAACCAACCCAGAGCAACGACAGCAACTCGGGACCACAAAAGAAGTTGTCCCGAGGAGGAGACCCTCCGGGGAAAAGCCAGGGTAGACGCCTTCTGCGAGTCGCACGAGCGTGCCTGATGGGGGATCTGGCCGTGATCGCCCATCACGAGGCGGGGGAGGGGGGCGGCTGTCCTTTCCAGGTTCCCCCGGTGCCTGGGTGCTAAGGCCGAGTGCCCGGTTCTTGCGGATGTCGGCCTCGGTGGCTGTCGCCCACTCAGTAGCGCATCGTCGAGCTGCGGCCTCTGTCTTGCCGGAGAAGGTCTCGCAGGATGTAGGATGCCCAGCGAGCCGGATCGTCGCGTAGCACCGCCATGTGTTGTTCCCGAGTCGAGTCGTGCGAAATGTCGCCACAGGCCTTCAAGCACACATAGTGCACATCAGACCATGAGAGAAGACCGAAAAGCATTGAAGTAGCTGTATGCCGGAGTGGCGGAATCGGTAGACGCAGGGGACTTAAAATCCGGTTTGTTGTGTCGGCGGTGAGCCCGCTAAAGCCAATTAATTGAGTGAATTGGGGCGAGTATAGTAGCCACCGAAAGATGTGTCTGAGACGTTGGTGGGACAAAACGGAGTCCTGGCCCGGAGTTGCGGCCGCTTAGGCAAGGAGGGATGAATGGGGAAGCGCCGACTCGAGGATGCAGAGCTGTCAAGATTGACCTTCGACTTGGAGGGAGACAGTTGGAAGGCGCGACAGGCACATGCTGAACTGACAGCTCGAGAGGAGGAGAGGCGAGATAGGGAAGAGAAGCGTCGTGAAAAAGAGTCGGCGGCGATCGAGAAGTCTGCGCTCGCCGCGGAGGCCACGGCGACGGCAACAAGGGCCTATGTGCGCCACGCTCGTAATACCGCTTGGGCAACTGGGGCTTCGGCGTTGGTGGCGCTCTTCATCGCGATAGTCTCCTACGGACAGCTGAGCATCGTAAGAGAGCAGAGCGCGGAGGCGGCAGACGCTTTGGACCGCGCTGAGGAAGCGCTGGTGGAGCTGCGAGCGCTACAGGGCCGCCTGTCGCGTCTTGGAGAGGGTTTGGTGAAAATCGCCTATCTGGAGGCCAAGCCCGTGAAGCTCGGCGGTTTTGAGAGCGCCGAGAGCGAAGAGGAGATCGGGGCGCTAGCCGACGAGCTGGCGCGAGAGGTATATCCAAATGCAAAAGATCGTAAAAGGCTCTTGCGCGAAGTGGATAGGATTGTCCGCGAAGGGAGGATGCGTCGCGGACTCACGCCGGAAGGCACGCGTCCTGCGCAGAAGCGGTGAGCGTAGAACGGCCCCTAGCGACTGCTGAGGTTTCTTCTTCAACGTCAGCGTGGCCGAGGGGTTGGTGTGTCGACGCCCCGCCGCCGTGGCCAAGCTGCTGCTGCGCGTCCACCGCGGGCATCAGGCGCCAGGGTCCGGTCTCCGCCGGCGGCTCGCGTTCCGCGTTTTTCTAGCGCGTTAGAAGCCGATCGAAGGCGCACGCCCTGTGCCCTTTTCTACAGGGTAAGGTATGCTCTGGCCTACGACCCTCGGGGCCGCATCAATCCTAGCTGGGGGGGAAGGGCAGATGGCGCTTACCAAGCCGGCCGGTTGCTTCCTGCAACTCTTGGCTATCCCCGTGTTCCTGTTGGGATTCGGACTCTTTCTTGAAAGAGCCAGCGTGGGACGCGTGGGCGGAATTGTTGGCGGAGTACTTATCATGATTGTTGCTGCGTGGGCGTTCATTGCAGGGGGGCGGCCTGCAAGGATGTCTGGGTCAAGCCGGGAACGAGCTGGAAGCGATGCACTGCGGCCTACAAAGCGATGTCCGCAATGTGCGGAGGATGTGCGAGTCGAGGCAGTCCGCTGCAGGTTCGGTGGCGCCGATCTTTCAGAAGCCATTGGCGAGACGAGAGGGAGGTCCTGATGATAAAGTCGGGTCGCTTCACATGCATCGTGTTGTTGGTCGTCCTGGCCGGGTGTGCTAGTGCCTATAAGCAAAAGAGTCTTACCGGCGGCTTTCAGGAAGAGTGGCTAGGGTCCACGAAGTTTAGAGTGTTCTTCTACCACAACGGTTATACAAGTGAGGCGGATGCGGACGCTCTGGTTTGGCGTCGAGCCGCTGAGTTGGCCTTGGAGAATGGATTCCGGTACGTTCGGGCCGACAGTGAGGACTCGAAGCATCCCTTCATAGGAAAGGGCTGGCGACACATTCTAGACGTATCGCTGTTTGATGAGCCAACAGAGGGTGCTCGTGACGCCGTTGACCTCATCAGGGAGTCGGAGTCTGCGGCGAACGGCCGCCTTTCTGATCGAGCGAGGCTTCGCTTGATGGAAATTCAACGGCAAGGGGAGGGGGGTGGCTGAGTGCGGCTCCGATCGATCATTGGATTAGCGTTGTGTGTTGAGGCTGTCCTTTTCGTCTTCGCCGCGTGCGCTACCACCTACCATCCAGCTGGCGCCACGGGTGGATTTGACGAGACGAAGCTGAATGACACGCTCTATGAGGTGCGCTTCGTTGGCAACGGCTACGTCAGTAACGCCAAGACCTCGGGGAGGCGCCTCTGATGGGTGACAACGAAAACCGTTCGGGCGAGCCGGTACACGGTGAAGAGGCCGACGAACAGCAAGCCCCTGACAAGCGACCTTGGTCCTGGCGAGGGGTCGCTTGGCTGATGGCAGCCGCATCGGTCTTTGTAGCTTGGGGATGGACGCAGGATCTTCTACACTCGGATCCGCAGATAGTCGAGTTCTTTCGCGCTGTCCGTAATCACCAGTACACCTTCAGGGCATTCCTGTTGGCGGCCTCGGCGTTGGCCTTTGCGAACGCAGTACCAATTGCGGCTTTCCTAATGGGGTTGCGGTTCCTGAGGCGTGAGCATGGAATGCCATCGCATGGGACCCAGGCGCGATCGATTCTGATGCTTTCCGGATTTGCTGGCGTGGTAGTCAGTTGGTTTGCTCTGTCGGAGGCCTGGGTGTCGCCACCGATCCGAATGAGTGCCAAGATGCCGGCAATCACCGAGCTCGCTCAGATCGCAAAAGAGCTGAACAAGAATGCACCAGTCGCGTTGGGTGATGGCATTCGAATTCTTGGTGTTGTGGCAGTTGGCAATAGACTCCATTACAAATACCAGTATACGAACGTCAAGGCCGCGGACATTGATGGTGAATACTTGCGTATGGAGGCGCAGAAGCAGTCAATCGTGGCTAGCTGCAGCGATCCAAGTTTGCGCTCTTTGCTCGATCGGCTGGTGATCATTTCAAAGACATACGTGGACATGGATCAGGTTCACCTTGCGACCTTTGAGGTTTCTTCGGACGACTGCCGCCGATTGGAGAGCACGAGAGATGCGGGTCAGGAGGAGATGGGCCTACGACCTTCAGCGAATGAGGCTGCTAGGCAGGCTGCGGTTATGGCGACAGCCGCCCTGCCGCCGGGCACAGTGCTGCGGGAGGGCCTTGTTAGCGAGGGTGCTGAGGCTGTGGGAGGCCACGTTGTGTATCGCTACCGATTCGAATTCCCGAAGGAGCGAATCAATCCCGCTTGGATTTCGAGCCTCTCGTCGACGTTGCCGAGTCAATACTGCCGAATGATGACTGCGCTTGTGGAATCAGGTGTCTCAGCTGAGTGGCGCTATTTCGACAGCGAAGGAACCCTGGTTCTGTCCGTCAAAGGTACTCCAGCGGAGTGCCAGGAGTAGAGGCCGCGCTGATGTGGGGGCCTGGCTACGCCGTGTGGGACTCGAAGACGGGGCGATGTGAAGTACTGCACCAACGAAAGGAACCACCTTTCGTCTACCTATGCTGACACCGTGGGACTTGCGTGGAAGTAGGGGTTCCTTCGGATGGAGATGGCCTCCGCGGGCGTCGCTCTGGTGAGAAGTTTGGGAGGCTGGTTCTTGGAGCCAAGCATTCGACCTGAGAGGAGAAGAGTAGATCATGTTGCGTCTGAGAGAATTCTGTACTGTCCGAGTGGTCCCGGCTGTTCTCCTTGCGGTGTCTTTGAGCGCGTGTGTGACGACCAGTCGACCTTTGCCGCGGTACGCGTCACGGGTTGGTGAGCAACCCACGGTGGGTGTCAGCTCAGAGGCCCGCGTCGGCGATGCGATCTACTCGAAGTTCAATTATCGGACCGAGAAAGTGTTGAAGTTGTCTACGGGGCTGGAGCGAGAATATCCTGCATGTCTGAGGTGTCGAGTGTCAATCCCGGCAGGCGCTATCGTAGACCCTAGCGGTGGTACGGGTGCGAGTTACTGTACCCGCAAAAACTACTTTTCGGGTGGCCTTATCACGAAGGAACCCCTGAGGGTTGTCTGCTTCGCTGGTCCCCCGAACAAGCACGAGTTCACCCAGATGCATGTAGCTGGGACTCTGAGTGGCTGGATCACTCTCGAACAACCTGTTCCGTTTGAAGAGGTTCAGATGATGGTGGGTGAGGGTTTCAAGGCGGAACTAATCTACGAGGGTGTTGCCACCGGAGTGCTGCGGCTTCTCTAC
The DNA here is from genome assembly GCA_963843275.1 of uncultured Acidobacteriota bacterium. GTDB lineage: Bacteria > Acidobacteriota > Thermoanaerobaculia > Multivoradales > JBCCEF01 > CAWJJM01. The sequence continues at coordinate 929,329 of CAWJJM010000012.1, forward strand.
CGCGAGTTCTCCGAGAGTCTAGCGCGGCCAGCCTTCCAACAGGAATTGACCTACACGATGGATCGGGAGGGCCCGACTATCGTCGGCTTCCGTTCGCTGAACATCGAAGTGGAAAGCGCGGAGAATTCCGGTATCCAATATCGGGTTGTGAGCGGGCTGTGAGAGGGGCACGGCGAATTCTGCCAGAGGATGCCGATCCATCACTTGCCGCCGCTCCAGCTCGCCGGCGAGTCCTATCGGGCTTGGAGTCGCCCTTCTGATTCTCGGGCTGGTGTTGAAGGCGGGGCGAGAGTGACGGTCGGTTCTTGCCCTTGGCTTCCTCGGGTCGCAACCGAGCTCAGCCCCCGCCAGCCCGCCTTGCGGCGCTTGAGGTGGAGCACGTACGCGGGTTCGGACTCTCGCGCTGACGGCCCGAGCCGCGTCAGCGCCCTCGCGGTCGTCGCTCTTCAAGATGTTCTCGGTCAGCCATGGCGGATCGAGTCGCATCCCGTGGCTGTGAAGTGGGATCTCAGGATCTTCCCGCCGCCATGAGAGCGCTGCAGGCGAGGAAGAGTCGGGATATAGGTTTGGTGTGGCGACAATTGGAGAAGGAGCTGCGGGAGGGCGAGTTGCGACTCGTCGACGATTACCTGGATAGCAAGATTCGTCAGGGTACACAGCTGGTCGTTGAAAACGGCAGTGAGTGGGGGTCTGAGCTTGAGATGAGCCAAGTGAGGGTCCTCGCCGATACTTTCGACCAGGCCGTAAAGGGGGAGAATCGATGAATCGGGTGGCGACCAGGGCGGCCCTATCCTCCGTTGTGCTGTTCGCTGACCCTGACTGGTGGGGATCTCCCCGTGATCGCCCGTCACGGGGCGGGGGAGATGAAGCTGCCGACCATCCTCTTCGCGGTTGTCGAGCGATGTTCGTCCGCGATGTGCGCGTACCTCATAACCATCTGGGTCGACCGATGCCCCAGAAAGCCCATGAGCTCTCGTAGAGGGAGGCTCCCTGGCGTGCCAGCGTCTCGGTGGCTGTCTCCCACTCCGTAGCGCATCGTCGAGCTGCGGCCTCTGTCTCGCCGGAGAAGGTCTCGCAGGATGTAGGATGCCCAGCGAGCCGGATCGTCGCGTAGCACCGCCATGTGTTGTTCCCGAGTCGAGTCGTGCGAAATGTCGCCACAGGCCTTCAAGCACACATAGTGCACATCAGACCATGAGAGAAGACCGAAAAGCATTGAAGTAGCTGTATGCCGGAGTGGCGGAACTGGTAGACGCAGGGGACTTAAAATCCCCCGCCCTTCGGGGCATGTGGGTTCGAGCCCCACCTCCGGCACCACGCCTTCGCCTCAGGGGTCGTCGCCGGCGCTCCGGCGCCGCTTCCAGCGCAGGTAGATCCCCCAGGCCAGCAGCAGCGGCCACAGCGCGATCACGGCGGCGAAGCCGAGCGAGGCGCGGGTGGAGAGGCCCAGGAAGAGGTTGCCGCCGAAGACGTCGTCGTGGACGAGGTAGGTCCAGGTGGCGGCGGGGCGGGGGAGCTCGGGGTCGGCCAGGAGGCTGCCGTCGGGGGCGAGCTCGAGGGTTTCGAAGGCCTCGACGACGGCGTCGTCGACCCGGCCGACCAGCCCCTCGAAGGACGCGATGGCGGCGCGGTAGTACTCGGCCAGGGGGTTGCGGCCGTCCAGCGTCACCAGGTGGATCTCGTCGCGCAGCGCCCCCATCTCGGTGAGGTGATCGCTCCAGCAGCGGTCGAGGGCGGCGAGGGTGAGGCGGCGCTCGACCTCGTGGAGGCGCGCGGCGCCGATGGCGCTCCACGAGGGCCGCCCAGCGGGCGGCGGCACGCTCGGCGAGCAGACCGCGCTCGGCGCGGTCCTCGAGCACCGCCTGGCGCCAGTCGGCGACGAAGGCGCGCTGGCGCTCGAGGATCTGCGAGTAGTCGCGCAGCCGGCGGCGGATGTCGAAGGAGACCCCCTCGACGACGCGCTGCGCCCGCGCCACCTCGCGGCGCACCGGTCGGCGCGTCGAGCGGCGCTTCGGCCGCCGGGTCGAACAGCGCCGCCGGCAGCAGGCCGCGGATGCCGTGGCGCTCGAGCAGGTCGTCGTCGAGCGCGACGAAGAGCCGCGAGCTACCCGGGTCTCCCTGGCGGCCGGCGCGGCCGCGGAGCTGGTCGTCGATGCGGCGGCTCTCGTGGCGGCAGGTGCCGAGCACGTAGAGACCGCCGAGCCCCACCACCCGGTCGCGGTCGGCGGCGTCCGCGCCGCCGAGGCGGATGTCGGTGCCGCGACCGGCCATGTTGGTGGAGATGGTGACCGCGCCGAGGGCGCCCGCTCCGGCGACGATGGCGGCCTCCTCCTCGTCGTTGCGGGCGTTGAGGACGCGGCAGGGGACGCCTGCGGCGGCCAGGGTCGCGGCGAGGCGCTCGGAGGCGGCGACGCTGGCGGTCCCCACCAGCACGGGCCGTCCGCTGGCGTGGGCCCGCCGGATCTCGGCGACGAGCGCCCGGTCGCGGGCGGCGCCCGAGGCGAACACCAGGTCGGGCAGGTCCTCGCGGACGCACGGGCGGTGTGGCGGGACGGGCGTCACTTCCAGCCCGTAGAAGTCGCGCAGCTCCTCGGCGGCGGGGCGCGCGGTCGCCGTCATGCCGGCGAGGTGGGGATAGAGACCGAGGAAGTGCTGCAGGGTGATCGAGCCGAGGATGCGGCCGTCGGCCCCCAGCCGCAGCCCCTCCTTGGCCTCGACGGCGGCGTGCAGCCCGTCGGGCCACTGGCGCCGCTCGGCCACCCGGCCGGTGAGCTCGTCGACCAGCTCGACGGCGCCGCGGCGCGACGATGTAGTCGACGTCGCGGCGCAGCAGGACCTCGGCGTGGAGCGCGTTGCGCAGTGCGGCGAGCCAGGCGACGTTCCCGGCCGCCATCAGGTCGTCGACCCCGAGCTCCTCCTCGGCCCGGCCGACGCCGTCGTCGAGCAGGAAGACGTTGCGCCGCGCCTCGTCGGTGTCGAAGTCGACGCCCGGCTCGAGGCTGCGGGCGAGCTCGGCGAGGCGGGCGAGGGCGGGTCCCTGCCGCTCCAGCGCGCCGGCGATGACCAGCGGGATGCGCGCCTCGTCGACGAGGATCGAGTCGGCCTCGTCGACCAGGGCGAAGTGCAACGGGCGGTGGACCTGCTCGGCGCGGTCGACCGCCAGGCCGTCGCGCAGCAGGTCGAAGCCGGCCTCCCGGGCGGTCAGGTAGGTGACGTCGCAGGCGTAGGCGCGCTGCCGCTCCGCCGGGGCCATCCCCTCCTGGACGACGCCGACCTCGAGCCCCAGCAGGCGGTAGGCCGGGCCCATCCACGCCGCGTCGCGGCGCGCCAGGTAGTCGTTGAAGGTGAGGACGTGGGCGCCACGGCCGGCCAGCGCCCGCAGGAAGGTGGGCGCCACCGCGGCCAGCGTCTTGCCCTCGCCGGTCGCCATCTCGGCGAGCTCCCCCGCGGCCAGCGCCAGCCCGCCGGCGACCTGCTCGTCGTAGGGGCGCAGGCCGAGGGTGCGGCGGGCCGCCTCCCGCGCCAGGGCGAAGCCCTCGACCAGGTCGGCGTCGGCGAGCGCTCCCGGAGCGTCCCCGGCGGCGGCCACGCGGCGGCGGAGGGCGGCGGCGCGCTCGACGAGCGCGGTCGAGCCGAGGTCGCGGAGCTCGGGGTCGCGGGCGCCGACGGCGGCCACCAGGTCGCGCCGTGCCGCGAGGCCGTCGACCGGCCGGGGGGCGAACAGCTTGCCGATCCTGCCGAGCACGGGGCCAGCCTAACCCGGCGCTTGAACGTCCCGGCGGCGCTCCCGTACGATCGGCTCCCTTCCCGAGCGCTCGCATGGAGGCCGTGACCCAGATCCCCGCCTGTCGCAACTGCGGCCGGGCGGTCGCGGACCGCTACTGCCCGGGCTGCGGCCAGGAGCGGATCGAAGGACGGCTGACCGTCCGGCGAGCGGCGGCCGAGGGGCTCGGGAACCTCCTCGGCGGGGAGCACGGGTTCGTGTTCACCCTGCTCCAGCTCAGCCGGCGCCCCGGCGCCGCCCTCCGCGAGTACGTGGCCGGCCGGCGCCGTCCCTACACCGGTCCGTTCAAGTACCTCGCCGTGTGGGCCGCGGTGGTCGTGCTGCTGCTGTCCTGGATCGATCTCGACGCCTACGCGCCGCCCCGGGAGATGCTCTCGGCGGCGCAGGTGGCGCGCCTGGGGATGCCGCCCGAGCTCCCCGCGTGGCTGCACGAGTTCAACGTCCTGGTGCGCCGCTTCGCCAACGTCACCTACCTGCTGAGCCTGCCGCTGCTGGCCGCGATCACCCGGCTGGTGTTCCGCCGCGCCGGCTACAACTACGCCGAGCACCTGGTGTTCAACGCCTACGTCACCGCCCAGGGCAGCCTGGTCCTGGTGGGGACGTTGCTCGCCTTCCTGCCCTGGTTGTCGGCGTCCACTTACGTCGCCTTCCTGGTCACCGAGATCGCGCTCGGGGGCGTCTACTTCACCTGGGCGGCGATCGGCTTCTTCCGCACCTCCGTGCTCGGCGGCGTCCTCCGCTCGCTGGTCACCGGCGTCCTCGGTTTCGTCGCCGGCCAGCTCCTGCTGCTGCTGGTCCTCGCCGCGTTCCTGGCCTGGCGCATCGGCGTTTCCGGTTGAGGCGGCGGACCCGGCGGAAGCGGACGTTGACAACCCGGAGCGGGGCTGCTAGGACGGTCGGGATCCGTCGCTGCACTCATTGCCTTGCCACCACTCCAGAGGAGAAGGACATGAGAAGGTGCCCGACCCGCCGCGCTGCCGTCCCCGTCATCCTCGCCGCACTCGCCCTCACCGCCCTTGCGGTGCCCACCGGGGCGGCGCAGTTTCCGGTCACCAACCTGAACGACTCCGGCATGGGCTCCCTCCGGGATGCGATCGCTCAGGCGAATTCCAGCGGGGGTCCCGACGAGATCGTCTTCAGCGGTGCCGCCGTCGCCGGCACCATCTCCCTGAGCTCGGAGATCGCGATCACCGACACGCTCACCCTGACCGGCCCGGGCACCCGCGCGCTCACCATCACCAGCTCCGGCCGCATCTTCACCGTCGACAACGGCCTCCTCAACGTCTTCCTCACCGACCTCACGCTCGAGGGCGCGGACGCCAGCGGCAACGGCGGCGCGATCTATGCCCGCCAGGCGGGGATCAACCTCGACCGGGTGGCGGTGCTCGACAACCAGGCGACCGGTGAGGGGGGTGGGTTGTACTGCACCGGTGCGGACGTGCCGGGCTTTCTCATCGTCAAGAACTCCACCATCGCCGGCAACCACGCCAACAAGATGGGGGCGTTCGCCGCGTACTTCTGTGGCGTCGAGGTGGAGAACAGCACGATCTCCGGCAACACCGCGACCGACAGCAACGGCGCGGCCTTCCTCACGTTCTCCTCTCTCGACCTACGCAACTCCACGGTGTACGGCAACAGCGCCAACCTGGTCGGCGGCATCCACTTCCAGGGACCTCAGTTCGGGCCGATGAACGTGGTGAGCAGCATCCTCGCTGCGAACACCGACAGTACCGGGACCAACGATCTCAACCGGACCGGGGACTCGACCGTCAACGCCACCGACAGCCTGTTCAGCGAGGCTTTCTTGCCCGCCGACAACGTCATCAACGGCACCGACAGCGGCAATCTCGTCGGCGTTCCGGTCCTGCTGGGTCCCCTGGCGGACAACGGTGGGCCGACCGACACCCGGCTGCCCGGGGCCGGAAGCCCGGTGATCGACCAGGGATCCAATCCCAACTCGCTCCCTTACGACCAGCGCGGAACGGGCTATCCGCGGGTCGTGGGAGCGGAGGCGGACATGGGGGCGGTCGAGTACGTCGAGGTGTCGGTCCTCGAGATCCCGACGCTGGGGAGGGGACAGCTGGCACTGCTGGGGCTCGCCCTGTGTGCCGGGGCGTTCGCCCTGCTGAGACGACGAGCCGCCTGAGCGCCGCCGGCGTTCCGCGTTCGGCCCGGCGAAGCCGTCGGCGAGAGATCCGGCGAGGATGCACCGGGGCACCGGGGCGCAGGCTTCCGGTGCCCCGCCAAGGCGGTGTGCTCGGCCTCCACCCACACGGGGCCGCGCCGCCGGAGCGGGAGCTCTACGCGACCCTGTTCGCGCTCAGGCCCGCCGCCGCGCCCGCCCGCGGCGCAGCCCGGCCGCCGCCAGCAGCGCGGCCAGCGCCAGCAGACCGAGCCCCGACAGCGTCGGGATGACCAGGACGGGCCAGACGACCCCCGCCTGGGCCTCGTCGGTGCCGGTGTCGTCGTCGACGAGGGTGAGCAGGATCGTGTGCGGCGTGGCGTCGGCGTAGGTGTGGCCCTGGGAGAACCCGGTGGTGCCGGCGGGGTAGTTGAAGACCTCGGCGCCGTCGCCCCAGTCGACCTGGAGGGTGAACGTGTCGAGCGACCCGGGGTCGGCGATGTCGCCGGCGAGCTGGACGTGGAACCCCGGGTCGAACTGCACCGCCACGTTGGAGAGCACCGGGGCGACGTTGTCCACCTCGACGCTGGTGGACGCGGTTCCGCTCCCCTCGTCGTCCCGCAGGGTCACCGTGACGGGGACGACGTCGGAAGGGGTCGCGGTCGGGTCGTCGTCGAGGTACTGGTGGGTCTCCGAGAAGCTCTGGGTCCCGGCGGGGTAGGTGAAGGTCTCCACCGGGCTGCCGTCGCCCCAGTCGACGTCCACGTCGAAGGTGGTGGCGGCGTTCGTGTACACCACGTCGCCACTGAGAGTGGTCGAGCCGTTCTCGTCGACGGGGCTGGTCGCCGCCACGTTGGCGAGCCGCAGCGGTGTGTAGAGCACCCTGAGGTCGTCGAACCAGAAGTCGAGCGCCGGCTGTTGGTCGCCGAGGGAGGCGCCGGCGTTGGAGTTGCCGTCGGCGTCGAAGTCCGCGCGGCCGAAGAGGCCGAAGACGAAACTGTCGTTGCTGTCCTCGCCCACGACCTCGATCGTGGCCTCGTGCCAGCCGTCGTCGTTGTCGCCGGGGCCGTAGGTGAAGTCGGCCACGTTCTGCACGCCGGTCGAGTAGCTCTGCACCAGGATCCCCTGGCGGATCAGATCGAACGTGCCGAGCGAGGCGTTGGTGTCCCACTTCGCGCGCACCTTGACGGCGAAGCGGACCACCTGGCTCCAGTCGATCGGTGGTTGCCCGAGGTCCGCCAACACCTGGTCGAAGGTCCGGGCCTCGAAGCCCCCGTTGTTGAAGATGGTCGCCACGATCGGCCCGGCCGCGGACAGATCGTCGGAAGCGTCCGGGTCGTCGAGGTTGGAGGCCTGGCGGAGGAAGAAGTGCCAGGACGCCACGCCGAGGAACGTGGTGGTGTCGCGGTTCCCGGCGGCGGGGGTGCCGTAGCCGAAGTAGGTCCACGCCCAGTTCGCCGACGTGTCGTCGGGGGGCCAGGTCGTGGTCGGGAACTCGACGACGGTGTCGCTCGAGTCCGGGTTGAAATGGGTGTAGGGGTCGACTTCGAAGTTGTCGAGCACGACGGTCCGCGTCTGCGCCGCGAGGTGCGGCGCCCAGCTGAGCAGGGCGAGGACGATGAGGCCGAAGGAGAAGCGCTGCGAGCGAGCCATGGATCACCTCCGCAAGAGAGCGAACGAGCTCGATGGCGCCAAAAGGGGCCACCCTCGGCAGGTTCAACGCAGGTTCAATGCTCGGACGCTAGCACAGCGCACGCGGTTCGCCGGCGCCTCGGGCGTGGTCACTCCCCGAGGCGGGCGAACAGGGTGTTGAGCGACTCGGCCAGCGTGGGGTGGGCGAAGACGGCGTCGCGCAGCGCGGTGTAGGGAAGGCCGCCCAGCATCGCGATCTGGACCACCGACAGCACCTCGCCGCCCTCGATGCCGAGGATGGCGCAGCCGAGGATGGCGTCAGCTCCCGCCCACGGCGCCGCGCTCGACCACGGCCACCCGCCAGCCGGCCTCGCCGAGCGCCAGCGCCAGCGGCTTGCCGCCCTGGCCGCTGCCGACGACGACGGCGTCGAACGCCGCGACGGTCACGGCGGCCCGTCGAGGGACCGGAAGCGGGTTCCGGCCGGCAGGTCGAGCCCGAAGACCTCGTGGAGGAGGGCGAGGAGCTCGCTCCGCGGGACCTCGCGGCTCCGGCCGCCGGCGGGTCCGCTCGCTGCGGACACGCTGTAGGTGAGGTTGCGCAGCACGTGCCGCTCGGCGCCGATCGGACGTTGCGCGGTGAGGGTGGTGACGAAGGGGCTCCTCGGGTGGGTGCTGGTGAACCAGTTGGCGACCTCGAAGTCGATCGCCGGCCGCGGCGACGCCTCGAAGGCGTAGAGGTCCTCCCAGTCGCCGCCCGCGGAGCCGGCGGACCGGAGGACGTGGAGACCGCCCTCCCGGACGACCCGGAAGCGGCCCAGCGCCTGCGCCTGCTCGCCGCCGTCGAGCGGCACCGGCTCGAGGGGACCGTTGCCGCCGAAGCCGACGTCGGCCAGCCAGCGCTCGCCCCCCACGGTCGCCACCAGGCACATGTGGGTGCGGGGGCGGATCGTGCCGGCGGGGGCGCCCTGGCGGACCCGCGCCTCGCAGGCGAAGGCCTCGTACCCGAGCTCCCGGAGGGCGTCGAGGAACAGCGTGTTCTGCTCGAAGCAGTAGCCGCCGCGGCGACGGGCCACCAGCTTGTCCTCCAGGTGGTCGAGGTCGAGGAGCACGGGGAGCCCCATCTGCAGGTCGAGGTTCTCGAAGGGAACGGCGCCGGCGTGGGCCCGGTGGAGCGCGCCCAGGCTGGCGAGGTCGGCTCGCTCGGGGGCCGGGCAGCCGACGCGGGCGAGGTAGGCGTCGAGGTGGCGCATGACCGCCCTAGAGGCGAACCTCGCCGCCGGTGTCCGCGGCGGGCTCCGCCGGCAGCGCGACCGGTTCGTACTCGTCGAGCCCGGCGATGTCGACGGCGAGCGGCGCGTCGGCGTCGTCCGGGGGCACGAATACGGTCGAGAAACGCGCTCCCCACACCACCTCGTCGCCGCGGTACGAGGTGCGGCTGTGGACGGTCTGGTGGAAGGCCTCGTCGATGCCGGTCAAGAGCACCAGGAACTCGGCCTCGACGAAGCCGCTGCGGCACTCGTCGCGGGTGAAGTGGGCGAGCGGGCTGGCGGCGTCGATCGGATGGACGATGGTCCAGGTCAACGGGAAGAAGCTCACCTCGTGGCGCTCCAGCGGCAGGTCGTAGAAGCGGCGGGTGAGGCGCCCGTCGCCGGCGCGCTCGAAGCGGGAGAAGATCACCCGCGCCCGCAGGTCGATGATCTGGCCGCGGCGGCGGTTGGCGATACGGAACATGAAGGCCCGGCCGTCCCCGTAGGGGGCGATGAGCGCCTGCCGCGAGTAGGCGATGTCCGCCATCGGGCGCGAGAAGCGGGCGAAGACCAGGCCGGTCGCCAGGGCGACGCACAGCAGGCCGGCGATCGCCTCGAGCGTGACCAGCAGCTCGGCCGGTAGGCTCGCCGGCACCATGTCGCCGTAGCCGATGGTCGAGAAGGTGTGGACGCTGAAGAAGAACGCCGCCGCGAAGGGGCCGCCGGCGCGTTCCTCGAGCCCGTGGACGGCGCCGGGCCCGCAGGCCAGGTAGGCGAGCGCGAAGAGCGCGTTGACCACCAGGTAGAGGGCCGCCACCAGCGCGAGGAAGGCCGGCCAGGAGAGCGCCAGCAGCGTGTGGTAGAGCGACAGCGCGGCGCGCCAGCCGAGGCCGCGGCGCACCACGTTGAAGGTGCCGTCGCGGTTGAGCAGCCGCAGGCGGCTGCGCTCGGCGACCACCGTACCGAAGCCGAGGTCGCGCGGCTCGGTGCGGGCGCCGGCCGCGTCGCGGGCGAGGTCCTCCGTCCCGGGGCCGGGGACGGTCGGGCCGCCGCGCTCGCCGGCGCCGCCCTCCGGCGGCGTGCCGCGCTCGGGGGTGGAGGGGTGCACGGCGAGGCAGCGTAGCACGCGGCGGAACGGCTTCTGCAGCGATCGCACAGGGCATGGAGCTGCCGCTCGTCCCGCCTCTCGCGCCGATGGAGGCCGCCACCGCCGAGGAGCTCCCGGCGGGGGAGGGGTGGCTCTACGAGCCGAAGTGGGACGGCTTCCGCTGCCTGGCCTTCCGCGACCGCGACGCGGTCGAGCTGTGGTCGAAGGCGGGCAAGCCGCTGGGGCGCTACTTCCCGGACGTGGTGGCGGCCCTGGGGCGGCTCGGCGCCCGGCGCTTCGTCCTCGACGGCGAGCTGGTGATCCAGGTCGACGGCGAGCTGTCGTTCGACCAGCTCCAGCTCCGCCTGCACCCGGCGGCGAGCCGGGTGGCGAAGCTGGCCGCCGAGCACCCGGCCGGCTTCGTGGTCTTCGACCTGCTGATGGACGAGCGCCGCCGCGTGCTCGTCGATCGCACGCTCGGGGAACGGCGTCCACGGTTGGAGCGGTTCGCGCAGCGCACGTTCGATCGCGTCGAGACGATCCGGCTCTCGCCCGCGACCGAAGACCGTTCCCGCGCTGCGGCGTGGTTGCGCTTGCCGACCTCGTCGCTGGACGGGGTGATGGCCAAGCGCCTCGACGCGCCGTACCGCAGCGGCGGGCGCGACGCCATGGTCAAGGTCAAGCGGCTGCGCACCGCGGACTGCGTCGTCGGCGGCTTCCGGTACCGCCGCTCCGGGCGCGAGGTGGGTTCGCTGCTGCTCGGCCTCTACGACGACGCCGGGCTCCTGCACCACGTCGGCTTCACCTCGTCGCTCGACCGCGAGGCGCGCCGCGAGCTCACCCCGCGGCTCGAACGGCTGCGCGACGGCGCTGGGGGGGAGAGGGGATTCTCGGGCGCCGCTCCCGGGGGTCCCTCGCGCTGGTCGTCCGAACGCGACACGGCCTGGGAGGCGCTGCCGCCGGAGCTCGTCGTCGAGGTGGTCTACGATCACTTCAGCGGCGGCCGCTTCCGCCACGGCACCCGCCTGCTGCGCTTCCGCCCCGACAAGCCGCCCGGCGACTGCACCTTCGAGCAGATCCCGCGCGGCGTGCGGCTGAGCGCGGCACTGGCGGGGACGGCGGTCTGAGACCGGAGTCGCGGCGACGGTGGGTCAGGCGCCGAGGAGCTCGGCGACCGCGGGCAGGGTTTCGCCGCAGCGGGCGGCGACCTTCAAGGTCGCCTCGGCGTCGGCCCGGGTGCGGCCGAGGTTGAGCAGCGCCAGCGGCAGGCCGCGCCGGGCCGCGGCGCGGGCGAAACGGTAGCCCGACCCCACCATCAGCGACGAGCCGACCACGAGCACGGCGTCGGCCTCGGCCAGTCGGGCGAGCGCCGCGGCGGTGCGCTGGCGCGGGATCGGCTCGCCGAAGAAGACGACGCCCGGCTTGAGGTCGCCACCGCAACGCGGACACACCGGCAGCCGGAAGGCGGCGACGGCCTCGGCGGTGACCACGGCGTCGCCGTCGGGGCGGAAGCGGGTGACCGACGGTCCGGGGCCCGGGTTGAGGCGCTCGAGCTCCTCCTGGAACCGGGACCGCGGGAAGCCGGTGCGGCAGCCCAGGCACTCGACCCGGTCGAGGCGGCCGTGCAGGTCGATCACCCGCCGGCTGCCCGCCTTGCGGTGCAGGCCGTCGACGTTCTGGGTGACCAGGTGGTGGAGGTGCCCGGCCGCTTCGAGGCGGGCCAGAGCGAGGTGGGCACCGTTGGGGACCGCGCCGTCGATCCGGGCCCAGCCGCGACGGCTGCGCGCCCAGTAGCGCCGGCGCGCCGCGCGGTCGCCGGCGAAGTCGCGGTACGGCATGGGCGGGGAGTGCTTCCAGCCGCCCTCGGCGTCGCGGTAGTCGGGGATCCCCGACTCGGTCGAGCAGCCGGCGCCGGTGACCACCAGCAGGCGCCGGGCCGCGGCGACGAAGCCGGCGAGGCGCTCGGCGTCGGTGGGAGCGAGGGCGACGGTCATCCGACCCCGCCAACCGGGGTGGCGCGCCGCCGATTCCGCCGCCCGGGCCGCCTCAACCGCTGCCGCGCTCCCACCAGGGCGCGGCGGGCACGGCGTCGGGGCGGCGGGTGGCCACGAGGCCGAGGGCGGCGAGCTCGGCGACCACCGTCTCCGCCATCCGCGGCAGGGCGTCGCGCACCGGGGCGGACAGCCCGGTGCCCAGCTCCACGCGCTCCGGCACCACCCCGACCAGCATCACGTCGGCCGGCGCCGCGCCGGCGAACTCCCCGGTCAGGAGCGCCTCGCGCAGCCCGGGCTGGTGCGGCGTCACCCGCGGCGACGGCGGCGCCTCGAGGATCTCGTCGCGGCGGTACACCCGCACCGTCCCGGGAGGCTCCTTGGCGGAGACCGTGTCGACTACGATCAGGGCGTCGAGCCCCAGCAGGTAGTGGTTGAGCTCCGGCCCCGGCGTGCCCGCGTCGAACAGCGTCACCCCCTCCGGCATCCGCCAGCCGGCCTCGAGGACCTGCACCACCCACGGCCCGGCCGCGTCGTCTCCCATCAGCACGCTGCCGATGCCGAGGACCGTGGCGCGGCGGGAGGTGGGGGAGGAGGAGGGAGGGGTCACGGGGCGGGAGTCTACCCCGTGCAGGGGTCGAGTCCGCGCGCCGGACGGAGGGTGCCTCCTCCTGTCAACGAGCCTGTTCCGTGCGCCGTCGCCGCGGTGGCCGCGGAGTCCGGAATCCCGCGGACCTCCCGTAGCCGTCCCGTCAACCCGGAGCTCCGCCCACTCCTGTCGCACAGGCGCCCGGCAAGTGCGACAGGGTCGGGAACCGGCCCCCGTCACTGGCCCGGACGGATCTGGTGCCGAACCCGTCGCCCAGGATGCTTCTTGACGCGATCCGAAGGTCCCTACGCGACAACAGCAGCGCCGACCCGACTCCCCGTGCCGCGCGAAGTCTCCTCCTGGCGATGACTCGACCGGGTCGCCCCCGAGCTCGTGAGCCGGCTCGGGCCGATCCTCGATGCCTGAAGAGGCGGTCCGCCCCGAGGGCGCCCTGGACGAGACCCCGACGGCCGGATAGCAGATTCGTTGACAGCCCAGCAGCGGCTCCCTACACTTCTCCCAAGTTTCAGAGACGTGGGAAGATGTCGCCGTCTGGCGCGCGGAGCGCGAAGGACGACTCGACGACAAGAAGCTGTCGCATTCGTCGCCAGGAGAGACTTCTCCTCCGAATATCAAAAAAGAGTTGGGCGACACTCGGTAGACTGTGTGGTCACTGTGACACCTGAAGAAGCCTCAGAACTCCTCGGCATGCTTGAGGCGCTGTACCTGCTGCCGGAATCCGCGCCTGGTTTCGCGAGCGGTCGGCGGGCGCACCTGCGCTTCGCGGTCCCCAGCATGCGCGCCGGCTACTCCAAAGTGAATCGCAAGGGTCCCGATCCCAAGGACTACGTCGAGTTCGCCTACAAGGACCTCGCCAGCAACTCCCCGGCGGCTCCCATCAATGCTGTCGCTCACGCGAAGCGCGCCATTCACCAAAGTATCGAGTCATTCTTGAGCGTCTACTGTCTGCGGAAGTGGGCATCACGCAAGCCCTTCCCCGTGGTACTTGAGCTTCTTTCCGCTCTTGGCGCCTTTCCGACGAGGCTGGTTAGATCCCTGAATCGGCGGCGCAACCTCATTGAGCACGAATACGAGCATCCTTCGCCAGACGAGGCTATCGAGCTTGTCGAAGTCGCCGAGCTCTTCGTTACGATCGCTTACCGCTACTTCCGCCAAGCTGTCATCGGTGCATACGTCGGCGAAGAACGTTCCAACACGTGCTTTGAGTGGCTCCTTCATCCACCTGGCCCATCCGTCCAGATCTTCGAGATTTCTTCTCCAAACGTCATTCCGACACCGAATGGCTCGGTCCACTACAACATCACCCACGACATGCCTCGGACTCTTCGCCAGACCATTTCGCTCACCGCAGAAGATCAAGACCTCTGGCTTCCTCTAATAGACCTCTTTGTCTACTGCACACGGGCCGAACTGTTCCAACTCGGCTCCATCGGGGGCCCCGGAGTGATCGTGCCCAGTCGGGTTGCTTTCGAATGCACCGACAACCGAGATGAGCATGGTCGCCGGCAGTTCGTCATCCACCAGGTCACCGAAGCTCCTGAGTCGGTAGTCCTCGGAATCCCACCGCAGCAGCCGTGAGGTGTGGCCCAACCCCTCGTTGCAGCGGACGCCACCCGGGTGCGCTCTCCAACTCCCTCGCGTCTGGCGTCGAACAACTGTGGCTCCGCTCAGCAGCCCGGCCGGGTGTCGCCCCTGAACTCATATTCCGTTAGGCGACAAGGGCTCCACCTGCGGTAGAATGATGAATGGGAGCGAAGAATATGAGCGGCCGCCAGACTAGCGCAGTTCAAACCAACCCCGAGATTCTCGGCGGAGCTCCTGTCTTTGCTGGTACTCGAGTTCCGTTTCGAGCGCTCATAGACTACCTTGAGGCTGGCGACAACCTGGAGCGGTTCCTTCAGGACTTTCCATCGGTCTCCCGTGAACAGGCGGTTGCCGCTCTCGAGGACGCCGCTGAGGCAATGGGGGCTGGTGCGAGTTCTTCTAGATGAGTCACTGCCGAAGCGGCTCGCGGGTCTGATTGAAGGCCACGAAGTCGTTACTGTCCCGGCAGCCGGCTGGGCTGGTGTCAAGAACGGCGAGCTCCTGCGTTTGGCTCAAGAGCGCGGCTTCCACGCATTCGTCACGGGTGACCAAGGTATTCCCTACCAGCAGAACCTCGAGAAGAGCGGCATCGGCGTCGTCATCCTTACCGCCAGGTCCAATAGGTTCGAGGATCTCGAGCCGCTCGGTCCTCGCATCCTGGACGCCCTATTGGAGCTTCGGCCAGGCAGCGTAGTGCGGCTTGTCGCCTAACCCCTCGTTGCAGCGGACGCCGACCTGTGCTTCGCACAGGCCGTCGCCGCTGAACTCATAGTCCGTTAGACGGCTGAACAATGTCAGCGCTTGATCACAAGGCTTGGAAGAACGCAGCAATGGCGGATGTCCGAGCCGTTGAGGCGATCCTGCGCCGGTGGGACCCGATAAACGTGGATCCAGGCGTCGAGGCGCCGGCCGATGAGTAGGATAGCTACGCTCCGCACATCGTCTCAATGGTGAAGCCAGGTAGCGCTTTGAGCCAAGCGCATAGCTTGAAGCTCGCCGCAGAGATCATGGTCACCTGCGGCCGTTTCACAAATCGCTGGAGCGGACGCGTGATAGATGAAGTGCCAAGTTCATACGCCGGCGTGCGCGCCGCTGAGCGCAACCGTTAGCCTGCACCGGAATGGAGAGAGCAAGATGAACTGGGGAGCGGCTGGTGCGATCGGAGAGATCGTCGGCGCGTTGGCGGTGGTCATCTCGCTGGTCTATTTGGCGATCCAGGTGCGTCAGAACACCGCGGCGATCGCCACCCAGGCAGCACGCGACGCCCTCGCCGCCGTCCGCGAGTTCAACCAGCATCTGATGGTCAACCCGCCGATGGCCCGGATCTGGCGCATCGGGCAGGAAGATCCCTCCACGCTGAGCGAAAGCGAGCTGGACCAGTTCGTCCATATCGTCTTCACCTTCCTCAAGACCGCGGAGGCAGTGCACGCCCAGTCGATCAAAGGCACCCTGGATGCCGAAACGTGGCGGGCCTGGGAACGCGCGTTCATGACCTGGGCCAAGAGCCCGGGCTTCGCCGCCTACTGGTCGGTCCGCAAGGGACTGTTCACTCCGGCCTTCCAGGCTCTCTGCGATTCCTGGCCGAAGAGCCCGGAAATGTCCACCGGGAAGGTCATGGCCGAGATGTCCGGAGGGCGTGACGGCGGTGCAGGCTGACCAGCGCTTGCTGCTGACGCGGGTTGCCGTTGTGGGTGCGCTTCGCGCAGTGTACTTTTAGCACTATGGGACTCTTGACCTTCAGCCTCAACCTCACCCTCGACGGTTGCGTCGATCACCGGGAGGGAATCGCCGACGACGAGACCCACGCTTTCTTCACCCGCCTCATGGACGAGGGAGGGGCGATGCTGTGGGGCCGCGTCACCTACGAGATGATGGAGAGCTACTGGCCGGCGGTCGCTCGCGGCGACGAGGAGGCGCCGCCGGCGATGCGCGAGTGGGCGGTCAAGCTGGAGGCCAAGCCGAAGTACGTGGTGTCTTCGACGCGGACGGACTTCCCGTGGAGCAACAGCCACCACCTCGCCGGCGACCTGCGCACCAGCGTGCGGAAGCTCAAGGACGCGACCCCTTCCGGCGTACTCCTCGGTAGCGGCAAGCTCGCGACCGAGCTGGACCGGCTGGATCTCATCGACGAGTACAGGTTCCTCGTCCACCCCAGGATCGCCGGTCACGGCCCGACCCTGTACGAGAGCGGGCTGCCCAGCACGCGACGGCTCGAGCTGGTCTCGGCGACGCCGCTCCGCAACGGCGCGGTCGCCACGCACTACCGGCGCGTGCGCGGCTGACGACGGATTGCGGTGGACGGCCCGTCGCGCGGCCCGCCGTCGAACCCGAGCGCTGGGCGGCTTTCGCACATCAGCGAGGATTCCGAGAGAGGGACCGCCAGTCCTGGTGGAGGGAAATGAGCAGCGAAGTACGACTACGCGACGTGGAGCCCGGCGATCTGCCGGTTTTCTACGAGCACCAACTCGATCCCGACGCGACGCGGATGGCCGCCTTTGCCTCCCGCGACCGCGCCGCGTTCGACGCCCATTGGGCGGAGAACATCCTGGGGAATCCGACCGCGGTCACGCAGACGATCCTCCTCGATGGCGAGGTGGCGGGCAACATCGGGAGTTGGCGGCAGGACGGCGTCCGTCTCGTCGGCTACTGGCTCGGCAAGGAGCACTGGGGCAAGGGGGTCGGAACCCGCGCGCTCACCGCGTTCCTGCAGCTCGCAACCGAGCGTCCCCTCCGCGCCCACGTGGCCAGGCACAACGTCGGCTCGATCCGCGTGCTGGAGAAGTGCGGCTTCCGCCTCGAGCGCGAGGAGCGCGTGGAGCTCGTGTTCGTTCTGTGCTGAACCGGCCGCGGACGACGCTTCGCGTCACCGCGGACGCGGGCCGTTGGGCGGCCAGGATCCTCGCCTTCCCATTCACAGAGGAGACACTCCCATGAACAAAGTGACCCCTTTCCTCATGTTCAACGACCAGCTCGAAGCGGCGATCGAGCTCTACACCGCGACGTTTCCGGACTCCGAAGTCCGCAGCGTCGCCCGCACGGGCGAGGACGGTCCCATCAGCTCCGCCGAGTTCGTCGTGGGGGGGCAACTCTTCATGGGCTACAACGGAGGTCCCTACTTCAGCTTCTCCGAGGGGGTCTCGCTCTACGTGGACTGCGCGGATCAGGAGGAGGTGGATGCAACCTGGGACAGGCTCGTGAAGGCGGGAGCGACGCCCACGCAATGCGGCTGGATCAAGGACCCCTTCGGTCTCTCCTGGCAGATCGTCCCGAGACGATTCACCGAGCTGATCCGTGATCGGGACCCCGGGAAGGTGAAGGCCGTGATGGACGCCATGCTGAAGATGGTGAAGCTCGACGTGGCGGAGCTCGAGAGAGCGTACGACGAGGCGTAGTCGACCGTGGCGGGAAGGGAGAGCCGCCGCTGCCCACCTCCTCCTTCCCAGGCGCCTCGAAAGGTCGGCCCACGCCCCCCGCCGCTGCAGGGGACGGCGGAGGACGCGGGCCGGAAGGACGGCAGCTCAGCTCGACTCGGGACGGACCGGAGTCCGCCTAGAGGACCTTGACCTCCACGATCGGGTTGCCGTCGACGTCCTGGGTGTGGACGGCGCAGGCGAGACACGGGTCGAAGGAGTGGATGGTGCGCACCACCTCGAGCGGGCGCTCGGGGTCGGCGACGGGGTTGCCCAGCAGCGAGGCCTCGTAGGGGCCCTTCTGGTTCTTCTCGTCGCGCGGGCCGGCGTTCCAGGTCGACGGCACGACCGCCTGGTAGTTGACGATCTTGCCGTCGCGGATGACCACCCAGTGCGACAGGGTGCCGCGCGGCGCCTCGTGGAAGCCGAAGCCGCGCTGCTCGCCCTTCGGGAAGGTGGGCGGGTTGAAGCTCGTGGTGTCTCCCGAGGCGATGTTGTTCGCCAGCAGCCCCCAGTGCTTGCCGGCCACCTCGGCGATCGTCGAGGCGCGCACCGCGCGGGCCAGGTGCCGCCCCAGGGTGGAGTGGCAGACCGCGGGGGTGAGCTGGGTGCCGGCGATCGACGACGCCGTCGCCAGCGCCGCGTCGACCCGCGGCTTGATCAGCGGGTGGCCCGCCGCGTAGCCGATCAGCACCTGCGCCAGCGGGCCCACCTGCATGGGCTTGCCGTCGAAGCGCGGCGCCTTGACCCAGGAGTACTTGCCGTCGTCCTGGAAGTCGGTGTAGTGGGGCACCGTCTCCTCGTCGTAGGGGTGCTTCGTCCAGTCGCCCTCGTACCAGGCGTGGGCGATCGACTCGGTGACGTTCTCCCGGAAGTACGGGTCGCCGAAGCCCTTGAACGGCTTGTAGGTCCCCAGGTCCGCCGCCATCACGGTGCCGCCCGGCAGGTCGAACTCGGTCGCCGCGGCGTCGAGCGGCAGGTCGGGAACGGCCATGTAGTTGGTGACGCCGGCGCCGTAGCCGAGCCACTCGGGATACATGGCGCCGATGGCGACCACGTCGGGCAGGTAGACCTGGTCGACGAAGGTGCGGACCTCGGCGAGCAGCTCGCGGACGGCCTCGAGCTTGGCCATGTTGAGCGTCGAGTCGTTGTCGAGGTTGATGGCGTTGGCGACGCCGCCCACCGCGAGGTTCTGGATGTTGGGGGTCTTGGCGCCGAGGATGGCCACCACCTGGTTGGCCTTGCGCTGGATCTCCAGGGCCTGCAGGTAGTGCGACACCGCCAGCAGGTTGACCTCCGGCGACAGCTTCATCGCCGGGTGGCCCCAGTAGCCGTTGGTGAAGATGCCGAGCTGGCCGGAGGCCACCAGGCCCTCGAGCCGCGCCCTTGACCGCCTCGAGCTGCCGCTTCGAGTTGCCCGGCCAGGGCGACAGCGACTCGGCCAGCTTCGAGGCCGCCGCCGGGTCGGCCTTCAGCGCCGAGGTCACGTCGACCCAGTCGAGCGCCGACAGGTGGTAGAAGTGCACGATGTGGTCGTGCAGCGCGTGCGCGGCCACGATCAGGTTGCGGATGTACTGCGCGTTCTTCGGGATCTCCAGGTCGAGCGCGTTCTCGACCGCGCGCACCGAGGCGATGGCGTGCACGGTGGTGCAGACGCCGCAGATGCGCTGGGTGAAGAGCCAGGCCTCGCGCGGGTCGCGGCCCTGCAGGATGACCTCGATGCCGCGCCACATCTGGCCCGAGGACCAGGAGTCCCGCACCTTGCCGCCGTCGACGTCCACGTCGATGCGGAGGTGGCCCTCGATGCGGGTGATGGGATCGATGACGATGCGCTTGCTCATGCCTCAAACCTCCGAGGGACGCGGCCGGGTGCCGCTGAGGATCGGGAACCGCTTGACCAGCCAGACGAAGACGGCGATCTCGATGGCCACCAGCCCGACGGTGATCAGGATCTCCGGGACGGTGGGGAAGTACGACCAGTTGCGGCCGGGCTGGAAGGCGATCAGATAGGTCGAGAACCGGTACAGGGCGCCGCCGAAGGCGATCATCAGCGCCGCCGTGAAGAGGACCCCGACGCGGCGCCGTTGACGGGCGACGAGCAGCATGCCCAGCGGCACCAGGACGAGCAGCATCTCCACCCAGAACGAGAAGGCCACCGGGGTGTTGGTGAAGGCCATCCAGAGCCGTCCGCGCGCCGCCAGGTCGATGAACCGGATCAGCGCGAAGAGCGACAGCACCACCACCATGGCGCCCGACAGCGAGGCCAGCATCGAGGTCTCGCGCTGCCGGTGGAAGAAGGTGGCCGACAGGCTCGACTCCATCACCACCACCGCGTACCCCATCGCCACGCAGGAGATGAGGAACAGCAGCGGCAGCAGCGGGGTGTTCTAGAGGGGGTGCAGCCGCGGGCCGGCGAGCAGCATCACCGTGCCCAGCGAGGACTGGTGCATGGTGGGCAGCAGCAGGCCGAGGGCGATGATCCACAGCAGCGCCTTCTCGATGCGCGGCCGGACCTTGCGGGCGAAGCGCTGCAGGCCCGGCCGCCGGCTCTCCTGCTCCCACTTCTCGAGGAAGGCCGGCGACATCTCGATCCACAGCACCACCACGTAGGCCATCACGCAGAGGGCGACCTCGAGCAGGGCCGAGTTGAGGTTCCAGCGCCAGAAGAACAGCGGCACCTTCCAGATGAACCAGGGCCGGCCGACGTCGACGACGATGGCCAGGGCGGCGAGCGAGTAGCCCAGCGCGCTGGTCAGGATCGCCGGGCGCACCAGCGGGTGGTAGCGCCCCTTGTTGAGGATGTAGACCAGGATCGCCACCGCGTAGCCGCCGCAGGCCAGGGCCGTGCCGGTGACCACGTCGAAGGCGATCCACAGCCCCCAGGGGTAGCCGTCGGAGAGCCCGGTGGAGGCGCCCAGGCCGACGGCGAAGCGCCAGGCGGTGAGCACGAGGCCGAGGGCGCCGAGCGTCACCAGGACCTTGAACGGCCGGGTCCACAGGGTGCCGCCGACCGGAGCCGCGTGTGCCGTGGCCATCTCAGCCCTCCTTCCGGCCGCCGGCCGGCTCGGCGGTTCGGGGTTCTGACGCCGGTTGCGCCACATCACCGCGCCGAGCACGGCGTACAGCGCCGCCGGCGCGATGAAGCCCTTGTAGATGCCGTGCTGGAGGGTGCGCGCCGGCTCGGGGACGGGCTGGTCGGTGAGCGGCGGGAAGCCGAGCTTCTCGAAGGACACCTGCGACCCGGCGAGGTAGATCACCTGGGTGCCGCCGCCCTCCTTCTCGCCGTAGACCACCGGCTGGTAACGGTCCGGGTTCTCCTCGAGGCGCCGGTGGGCCTCGGCCAGCAGCTCGTCGTACTTGCCGAAGATCACCGCCTTGGCGGGGCAGACCTCGGTGCAGGCCGGCTCCTTGCCCTGCGCCTGGCGGTCGCGGCACAGCTCGCACTTGACGATGCGCGGGTTGTTCGAGCTCCACTCGAACTTCGGCACGTTGAAGGGGCAGGCGACCTCGCAGTAGCGGCAGCCGATGCAGCGGGCGGGGTCCCAGCTCACGATCCCCTTCTCCCGCTTCTGCAGCGCCCCGAGCATGCAGGCGTTGGCACAGGCCGGATCGATGCAGTGCATGCACTGGCGCTTGACGTAGGAGCGCCGGTCGCCGTCCTTGAACAGCTTGATGATGTTGCGGGTGCGGGCGTCGAGGTCGACCGGGTCGAACCAGAGCTGCTCGTTCGCGGCCTCCTCGGCGAAGGGGTTGGAGAAGTTCTCCTGGTGGCAGGCCACGACGCAGGTCTTGCAGCCGATGCACTTGGTCGCGTCGTAGAGCATGCCCACCGCGTCCGGCGGCGCCTGCTTGCGCTCGCTCGCCGCGGCCGTCCGGGGCAGGGCCCCGGTGGCCGCCGCGGCGCCCGCCGTCAGCGCCCCTTTGAGCAGGGAGCGTCGGTCGAGCGCCATGTCAGGCCTCCTCGTCGTGGGACTCGGACGCGTTGAGCTTCTTGGCCGCCATCAGGCCGGCGCCCACCGCGGCGCCCACGACGGCGCCGGCGAGGCCGGTGGCGAGCGGGCTGACCTCGCCCTGGACGGCGGCGATCGGCGGGTAGGTGTCGGGCGGCATCGGCCGCTCGATGTCGACGGTCTGGTGGATCGGCACGCGGAAGGCCAGGGTCTGCTCCGTGCAGCCGACGCACGGGTGCCCGATGCCGATCGGCCAGGCGTCGACCACCTCGCCGAACGACTGCACCGAGCAGTTGGCGTGGGTCTGCGGCCCCTTGCAGCCGAGCTTGTACAGGCACCAGCCCTGGCGGTGTCCGTCGTCGCCGAACTGCTGCGCGAAGCGGCCGGCGTCGAAGTGGGCGCGGCGCGGGCAGTGCTCGTGGATCGTCTGGCCGTAGGCGAACGTCGGCCGGCCCTTGTCGTCGAGCGCCGGCAGCGTGCCGAAGGTGGCGTACTGCAGCGCCGTGCCGAGGAAGTTGTAGGGGTTGGCCGGGCAGCCGGGGATGGTGACCACCGTCTTGCCGGCCAGCACCTGCGGAGCGCCCTTGGCGCCGGTCGGGTTGGGCTCGGCCGCCGGGATGCCGCCGAACGAGGCGCACGAGCCGATGGCGATGACGGCCCCGGCGTGGTCCGCCGCCTCGCGCACGATGTCGAGCGCGGTGCGGCCGCCGACCTTGCAGTAGATGCCGTCGTCCTTGGTGGGGATGGCACCCTCGACGACCAGGACGTACTTGCCGTCGTTCGCCTTCATGGCGGCCTGGCGGGCCTCCTCGGCGAGGTTGCCCGACGGCACCATCAGCGCCTCGTGGTAGTCGAGCGAGATCATGTCGAGGATCAGATCGTCGAGCGCCGGGTGCGCGGTGCGCAGCATCGACTCGGTGCAGCCGGTGCACTCCTGGAAGGAGAGCCAGATGACCGAGGGCTTGCGACCCGCCGCGACCGCCTCCGCCATCTCGGCGGCCGCCGACATCGGCAGACCCACCGCGGCGGCGGCGAACGAGCAGATCTTCAGGAAAGAGCGCCGGTCGACCGGTTTGTCGAGGACGGCACGATGCGCAAAGACCGAAAACTGATCGAGATTCATCTGCACCTCCTCCGGGCAGGTTCTTGGGGGGGTTTCTATCCGGCGAGCGAGCGTTGACCAACGTCCGGTCAGGTAGGCCCACCCGGACGCGCCGGCGCGGGAGGACCGCCCTCCGCAGGGGTGGGAGAGATCATTCTGGACCGTGGCATGATGCCGGGCGAACCGCCCGCCGCCATGCACGAGTACTCCATCGCCCGCGCCCTGCTCGACCAGGTCGAGGCGCACGCCCGGACCCACCAGGCGAGCGCCGTCCACCGCATCGAGGTGCGCATCGGCGAGCTCGCCGGGGTGGAGGGCGACCTGCTGGCCGCCGCCTACGAGCTGGTGCGCGAGGGCAGCCCCGTGTGCCGGGGAGCGGCCCTCGAGGTGGTCCCGGTGGCGGCGCGCTGGGAGTGCCCGTCGTGCGGCCGCCCGATCGCCCGGGGGGCGGTGCTGAGGTGTGCGCCGTGCGCCCGCCCGGCGCGCCTGGCGGCGGGGGAGGAGATCCTCCTCGAACGGATCGAGATGGAGGTGGCGTGATGTGCGAGTCCTGCGGTTGCGGCGATCCCGAGCTGGTCCCGGTGGAGGTGCGCGAGGGGCTGCTGGCCGGCAACGACCACCGCGCGGTCCACAACCGCGAGCACTTCGCGGCGGGCGGAGTGCTGGCGGTGAACCTGATGGGGTCCCCCGGCTCGGGCAAGACCGCCCTGCTCGAGGCGACGGCCCGCGCCTGGCGCGGCAGCGGCCGCCTGGGCGCCTTCTCCGGCGACCTCGCCACCGAGAACGACGCCCGGCGGCTGGAGGCGAGCGGCATCCCGTCGAAGGCGATCACCACCGGCTCGGCCTGCCATCTCGACGCCGACATGGTGCACCGCGCGCTCGGCGGCTTCCCGTGGCGCGACCTCGACGTGCTGTTCATCGAGAACGTGGGCAACCTGGTGTGCCCCGCGGTCTACGACCTGGGCCAGGAGGCCAACGTCGTGGCGCTCTCGGTGACCGAGGGCGAGGACAAGCCGCTCAAGTACCCGGTGATGTTCCGCAAGGCCGACCTGGTCCTGCTCACCAAGATCGACCTGGTGCCCCACCTGCCGGGTCTCGACCTCGGCGCCATCGAGGACGCGCTCTCCCGCACCATGCCGGCGGCGCGGATGATCCCGGTCTCGGCGGTCACGGGCGAGGGGATCGACCACTGGATGGCCTGGCTCGCCGGCCGCCGCGCGGCGCTGGCGGCGCTGGCGGCGGCGGAGCGATCCGCCGGCGGACACACGCACGTGGAGGAGCTCGCGGCGGTGCCGGTGGGGGCCGGCCGCGGCTGAGCGGTCGCGAGGGCGCGGCATGGGACACGACTCGCTGCTGCTGGCGGTGACCGCCGCCTCGATCGGGCTGGTCCACACCCTGATGGGGCCGGACCACTACCTGCCGTTCATCGTGCTGTCGCGGGCGCGCGGCTGGTCGCGGCGCAAGACGAGCTGGATCACCCTCCTGTGCGGCCTCGGCCACGTCGGCTCGTCGGTGGCGCTGGGGCTGCTCGGCATCGGGCTCGGCCTGGCCGTCGGCCGGCTCGAGGCGGTCGAGGCCTGGCGCGGCAGCGTCGCCGCCTGGCTGCTGATCGCCGTCGGGCTCGTCTACTCGGCCTGGGGGCTCCATCGCGCCCTGCGCCGCCGCGGCCACACCCACTTCCACTTCCCCGTGGGACGCCGCCTGCAGGCGGTCAAGCACCTCCAGGACCACGAGCACGGCGTCGCCCACGTCCACCCCGACGCCTCCCTCCACCACCACCACCCCGAGCACCGGGCCGGCCACCCCGACCACCCGGAACGCGGGGTGGCGCTGACCCCGTGGGTGCTCTTCGTGGTCTTCGTCCTCGGGCCCTGCGAGCCGTTGATCCCGCTCGTCATGTACCCGGCCGCGGTGGCGAGCTGGAGCGGCGTCGCCCTGGTCACCGGCGTCTTCGCCGCCACCACGCTGGCCGCCATGCTGGCCGTGGTCTGGCTCGGGTCGGCCGGCCTCGACCTGCTGCCCCTGGGCCGCCTCGAGCGCTACAGCCACGCCCTGGCCGGCGCGGCGATCCTGCTGTCGGGGCTCGGCATCGAGCTGCTGGGGCTCTAGCCGTCGGGGTTTCCGGGCCGGTCAGCGCAGGTAGCCGAGAGACCGCGTCCTCTCCTCGACCGCGTCGACCCGCGACGGATCGTCCCGCGCCGCCGCCGCGACACGCCAGGCGACGATCGGTGGGCCGCTCGTGCCGGCCGGTAGGAAGCTCCGCCGTTCCCCGGCGGCGTCGGACGGGCGGACGTCGTAGCGCAACCAGCCGTCCGTTTTCACACGCCGAAGTGCCAGCTTCAGCTCCTCGCCGGGTCGGCGGCGGACCACCACCAGCTCCGAGTCCGGACCGAGGCTCACGCGGCAACGCAGCCGGTTCTCATCGTCTGCGGCGGTTCCCGCGCGTCCCATGCCGAAGGCATAGATCCAATCACGGTAGGGCCGGCCGAACGGGAGGTCGAGCTCGTAGCTTCCCGGAGCCAGGGCCCCGAGATCGAGATGGATGCCCTGGAGCCCTGCGATGGTGCGCCGGACGGTACCTCGCAGCGGCGGAGGGACGCCTTCGAGCCCATCGTCTCGGGCCCGTCTCTCCCGAGGATCGTTCCGCAGGTCGAAGACCTCCGTGTGGCCGAAGTTCTCCCGCCCCAGGGCCGCCCGCAAGAGCAGCTTGGTCCCGTCCGGGCGGAACCAGGCGAAGCCGTTTCCCGGAACGAAGGCGAGGAACGCGCGATCCGGTGCGTCTCCCCCGCCCAGCAGTGGCACCAGGGAGCGCCCCTCGCTCCCCTCCGCCGGAGGCAGGGAGAGCAGGTCGAGCACGGTCGGCACCACGTCGATCAGAGAGACACGCTGAGCAACCCGCGCGGCGGGAAGCCGGGCGGGGTTCCAGAGCAGGAGCGGGACGCGGAGGTTCTCCTCGTAGAGCAGACCGTGCTCGAGCAGGCCGTGCTCGAGGAACGCCTCCCCGTGGTCGGAGGTCAGCACGACGAGGGTGTCGTCGAGCGCTCCGAGCGAACGCAGGCCGTCGAGCAGGCGGGCGAGGGCGCGGTCGACGTACCCCACCTCGCTGAGATAGGCACGCCGGCCGGCCGCCACAGCGTCACATTGCCCGTCGGCCGGCAGCCGGGCGGGCGAGCCGTCGCGGGCGTAGACGTGCAGGAGCTCGGGCAGCTCCTCGAGCGGGACCGGCAGGCGGCCCCGCAGGTGCTCCGGGTCGAAGATCTCGAGACCTTCGCAGCCCGGAGCCACCGGTCCCGCGAAGCCCGGCCGGACCGTGTAGGGGCCGTGCGTCTCGTAGGTGTGGAGGAAGAGGAAGAACGGAGCCCCCGCACGGCGGCGGATCCACTCGAGGGCCCGCGAGGACAGTTCCTCGACGTCGGAACGCCGGGTGATGGGCCGCTCGAGCGTGTTGTGCTCGTAGAAGCTGTCGAAGCCGCGGTCCAGGGCGAAGAGCCGCGAGACCAGCCCGCCACCGGTGAAGCCTGCGGTCAGGTAGCCGGCGTCGCGCAGCCGCGAGGCGAGGGTCGGGCTGTCGGCTCTCCCGTCGAGCCAGTAGTCGTCGGACGACGTCGGCTCGCGACCGGTCAGCAGAGCGGCGTGGGAGAGATGGGTCACCGAGGAATCGGCGTGGGCCCGTTCGAAGACGACACCCTCGCGGGCGAGAGACTCGATCGCCGGCGAGGCTCCGGCGGGCGCTCCGTAGGGCTCCAAGGCGTCGGGGCGGAGCGTGTCGATGGAGATCAACAGGACGCCGGGGCGCCGTGTCGGACGGGAGGGCAGGACGACGAGGTCCGAGACGAGGACGATCGGTGGCGTGCTCCCCGCGGCCGTCGGCTGGGCCGAGAGGGTGAGGCCGCAGGAAGGCGGACAGGGCGGCAGCTCGATCGTCCGATCGCTCCAGCCACGGTCGCGCGGTCGGACGGTGGCGGCGAACAGCTCCCGCAAGGAATCGTCGACGATCCGCAGCCGAGCGGCGCCGTCGTTGGCAGGTCCGGCCGCGATCCCGAGAAGCAACCTGGCGCCGCGGGCTCTCCGGAGCCGCGTCGAGAACCTCGCTCCGCCCGCCAGGGCGAGGGCCGGTCTCTCCTCGCGCGCCGCGACCCACCGCCCGGACACGGGCCGGCGGCCTTCCGGCAGCCGGAAAGCGCGCCGCACCAGCACCACCCTGGCCAGCAGGACGTCGGACTCGGGATCGATCCGGAGCCGTGCGACCCCGGAGCGACCGGCCGGGAGATCGACCGGGACCGTCGTCGGCCGGCCGGGCGCCAGCCAGGCGGTGGACACGGAGCGTTCTTCGCTGAAGCCCTCTCCGGGTCCGGCCCAGAAGATCTGGAGCCGTTGCGGGCGCGCGGCGACGACGTCGAGGGTGACACGGCCGGGGCGGAAGTCTCCGGTCGCGATCTCGAGCTGCGGATCGTGGCCGGTGGCGTGGAGCCGGATCCCGCGCGGCGCGGCCAGCGCCACGCCGCCGGAGATCCGGACGCCGGAGGGCAGCGGCAGGTCCAGGTCGATCGTTCGCTCCGCCACGTCGATGCCTTCGAGGTGGAGCTCGCCCTCGGAGGCCTCCGGGGGCAGCAGCCGCTGCGGGCTGGCGACCTGCTCCCGGCTGCAAGCGGCGAGGAGTCCGGCGAGGAGCAGGCTCCTGGCGAGTCGGAAGAACCTCAGCACACACCCCTGAAACGGACGGATCCCGCTGCACTGAGACGGCGATCGCCGAGATCGGCGAACGCGGCGAGGAGCCCTCCCTCCGGAGCGATGAGCCCGGAAGGGAGGTTGCACCTCCAGGCCCACCGGCCGTCGCGGGTCGCCGGGAGGGGGCCGGCGTCATGTTTCTCGAAGGCCACTCGGCAGGGCAGTCGGCGGCCGTCGAGGTAGAGCACCACGGCGCGGGGGGGCCGGCCTTCGATGACGTCCGGCACCCATCCGCGGACCGAGACGCCGCCATCGGCGCTCTCTCGCAGAAGGTCGATGGATCCATGGACCCGCCCGCCGGCGGTCTCCGCCGGCGCGTCCGGGACCGCTTCGTCGAGCAGGTCGCGCGCCGCCTGGAAGGAGCGGAACGCCTCGCCCGCTCCGTCCCGCGGTCCGTCGCCGGCCCATCGCGTGGTGGTGAACGGTGGCAGCGCCGGCGGACGCCGCTGAAGGGTCGCCCGGATCGCCCGCAGACGCCCTTCGAGGAAGGCCGTCCGCTCCGGTGGGCCGGCGATGGCGGCGAGGCGCGAGCGTCCCCGGTCGGCGCGTCGCCACGCTTCGCCGGGAGCCGCGGCGACCTCGCGGAGGGCGCCGGCTGCGGCGTGCAGATCCGGGTCGGCCCAGAGGGTCCCGGCGGGGTAGGGGCCGCAGCCGGGGGGGATCGGGGAGAGACGGTAGGGGACGAGGTAGCTGCCGTCGCTGTCCATGAAGTCGAGGTTGCCGGAGTACGCCGTGGCGATCACCGGCTTGCCGAGGGCGAGCGCCTCGGCCAGGGTGATGCCGAGGCCCTCCGCCCGGTGTAGCGAGACGTAGGCGTCGCAGGCGGCCACCAACGACCGCTGTTCGGCGCGGTCGAGATATCCGTCCGCCACCTCGACGCCGGCATGGGAGGCGGCCGCGGCGAGCAGGCGCGCCTCCTGCTCCGGGTAGGAGGCGCCGTTGACCGACTTGATGAGCAGTCGGGCGCCGCCGCCGGTCGGAAAGGCCAGCCGGAAGGCTTCCACCAGACCGAGCGGGTTCTTGCGCTCGAAGACGCTCTGGTAGTCGAAGCAGAACAGGAAGCGGCAGGTTCCCGGCGAAGGCGACGGGCCACGGTCCGTCTCTCGTGGCGACGCGGCCGTCAGTGGCCAGGGCCAGGCGAACACCGGCACCGGGACTGCCGCGGCGATCGCCCGGGCCGCGTAGCGGGAGCAGGCCCAGATCTCGTCGAAGAAGCGCGCCGCCGCCGCCATCCACGGAGGGAAGGACTCCACCTCCCAGCACCACAGGGCCACGTTGTAGCGGCCGTGCAGCGCGGCGCTGCCGAGCTGCCGGACGAAGGCCTCGATCGTGTCGGCGTTGACGCACACGAGATTGACGTCGTAGGGCGCCTCGCCGAGAGCGCCGGGGTCGGGAGCCGCCTGCCGGGTGCCGGGGGCCGCGAAGGGCACCCGGCTCAGGGGGACGCCGAGCTCGGACGCCACGGCGACCACCTGACGCATGCCCTCGCCCACGCCGTGCTCTGCGAACGCATAGCCGAAGACGTTGACTCCTTCCTCGAGCCGGCGGCGACCGGACCGCAGCACGTACGGTGAGCCGGATCCCGTGGAGCTCACGACGGCTCCGTGGAGAATCGGTGCCTGCGGCGGGGAAGCCCGTCCTCGGAGTGGTCCGCGATCCAGGCGGTGTACGAGGGCGGCGGGCCGGCGGCGTACGGGTCCGGGAACGCCTCTCGGAGATCGATCCGGGTGCGGTAGAGACGACGGTGCCAGGTCAGGATCGGCGTCCCGTCGCGATAGCGGCCGAGCCGCCAGCCGAGGTCGAGGGACGGCAGGAACGAGTGACTCCGCAGCGCGTACCAGTGGGCCAGATCTCGGGCCGCGCGGTCGTCACCGTAATGCGCCAGGACCTGCTGGTGGGCGCCGCTGTCGAAACCGGTGAAGTGGTAGAAGCCGAGCGGACGACCTTCGACCGTGAAGCCGGTGTCGAAGGTGCCGCGCAGCTTCCTCTGGTTCAGGTTCCAGGGGGCGACATTGAAGCGCGGGTCGCGGACCACCGAGATCTCGGGAAAGAACAGGGGTGCGAGGTCGACCCATTTCTGGTCGGTGAAGGCCCCGGACGTGCTGTCGGAGGTGCAGAGGAGGCGGCAGCGGTCGCGCCACCAGCGCAGGAACCCGCGACCGCCCTCGTCGTCGTGCACGGCGAAGAAGCCCAGGTTGTAGAGACCGTTGCGCAACGCGCACAGCTCGTGGTCGAGGATCGGCCGCGCCTGCGTCTCCGGACGCAGCAGGTGCGGCGTCAGCAGCACGCTGTGCTCCAAGGCGGTGGTCAGCAGGTCGTCGATCGGGGAGAAGAGCGCGACGTCCGGGTCGAGGTAGAGGACGAGATCGCAGTCCCGCCGGGAGAGCAGAGCGAGCGCCAGATCGGGCTTGACGCCGGTGGCGAGCTCGATCAGGTCGTGCCCGAAGATCCAGGGCCAGGAAAAGAGCTCCCCGAAGTCGTCGAGGAAGGCGAGCTCGATGCCCGGCGCGGAGAGCTCGGCGGCGAGCTCCTCGCTCCGCCGGTCGACGACCACCCAATGCCGCTGGAGCGTCGGCGCGTGGCGCTCCAGCGATTCCATCAGGACGCGGACCTTCCCCGCGTAGTTGGCGGCCGAGCACGTGAAGGCGTGGATCACAGCCGCCCCGCTCGTCCCGTGGTGCGGACCGTCGCCAACAGCTCGTCGACCAGAGCCAGCGCGTCGCCCCGCAATCGGTAGTGGTCGATCACCTCGTCCTCCGTGCCGCGGAGGGGTCGGTCGCGGAGGTTTCGCCAGATCCGGCTCAGCGGTCGCCGGTCCCGGTCGAGGCGGACGAGGAGGTCCGTGACGGCACCCGCGTCCGACGGCAGGGGGATCCCGTCGACCCAGGGCGTGATCTCTCCGCCGCCAGGCGCCGGTCGCCGGGGCCGCGGCCGGCAGGGACCAGGAACGCGCCGTGGCGAGCGTGGAGAGGGTGAGCTCTCCGGCGTCCGGAAGAAGGACGACGAGGTCGAGCCGGAGCTCAGCGAGGAGGCGGCAGAGCTGCCCGGGCGGCCGGGGAGGGAACAGGGACACGCCCCGCGGCGGCGGCCAGTCCTCGGCGTGTTCGCCGACGCCGAGGAGAAAGAGGTCGGCGATCGCGCCCCAGGCGCCGCGGTGGCGGCGCACGAAATCGGCGCCACGAGACGTGAAAGGACCGAGCATCCCCACGCGCAGGCGTCTGCCGGGCGAGGCGCCGCCGAAGCCGTCTCGGCGGGGGTGCTCGATGCCCGGCGCGACGATCTCGAAAGGCAGATCCTCGAGCCGGGGGTCGAGCCCTGCCACCTGCGCCGCCGCGATGGCGGAAGGCGCGACGTGAACGACTCCGGGCCGCCGAGCGAACCGCAGCCACTCGTCGAACAGGTCACGTCGCCCGTCGGCGAGGGCGTGGAGGAATTGGAGGGGGCCGAGGTGGACCTGGGTCTGCGCGAGAGCCCGGTCGAGCGCCCCGAGACAGTGGCCGCGGAGGTCGGAGGCGTAGAGGTGGCCGACGCGGTGCTCGCGCTGGATCCGTTCGACCAGCGCCTCGATCTCGGCGTGCCGCGCAGCGAGCAGAGCCACCGGCCGGGCCAGCACCCAGGAGCCGAGGTGTGCGCCGCAGCGAGGTTCGGTCAGGCGCAGGCCGATCCCGTGGCACCCGGGCACGCCGAAGGAGGCGAGCCGCAGGTTGCGCGAGAAGGGGTCGGCGCGCGAGAAGCGGCTGCTCCAGTCGTCGGCGGCGTCGTCACCGGCGTCGTGCGCCAGGTGGAGGTTGGTGCGCTCGCTCACGAGGATCCCTTGAGGGTCTTCCACCAGCCGCCGATCCCTCGGAGCGGCGCGGTGTAGCGCCAGGACCTCCGCTCCAGGATCTGCCGGAGCTCCGCGCGGGTACGGTCGAGCTCCTGCCGCAGCTGCTCGATCTGGTGGCGGGCGGCCGCCAGGTCGGCCTCCCGCCGCCGTCGTCGCCCGGCCTCGCGCTCGGCGCGTCGAACCGCTGCCACGCGCCGTTTGAGGAGGGTGCGGGCCTCCGCCCACGCCGCCTCTGAACGCGTCTCGGCGGCAGCGAGGCGGTCGGCGGCGCGGGCGCTCTGGGCGGCGACGTCGCGCACCGCTGCCGCGGCCCGGGCCAGGGCACCGAGGCATCGGTCCGCGGGCTCGTCGTCGATCGGAGCCGACCCGGGCGGTGAGGGCGCTGGGACGAACCGCGGACCGCCGGCGCGACGGTCGAGCAGCCGTTCGGCGGTCGCGAGCGTCTCCCGCACGCCGTCGAGGGCTCCTTCGTCGACCCCGTCCCCGGCGTTGAGCGCCCTGTCGACCGCGTCGATCCAGGGGTGGAGAGGAGACGGGTCACCGATCGGTCGCTGGCGGACGACGGCCGGCGGGGTGACGCTGGCGAGGGCGCGTTCGACCTCCGGCCAGGGAACGCCGAGCGACTCCCACACCCTCTGCAGTCGCGGCGGGTGTGGCCCGGGCACCCGGAGATCCTCGAGGTGGATCCAGGCCCGCGGCTCGTCCCGCGTCGCCGCTTCGGACTCGAGGTGATGGCGAAGCCAGGGGAGGAGATCCCGGTCTCGGGAGTGCCCTTCCGGACCCCGCGCGGGGGTGTGGAAGGGTCGCCGCACCACGTGGAGCCAGACCACCGGGAGGTTCGCCGCCGCGAGGGCCTGTCTCCACGGCGGCACCAGGCGACCGATGCGGGGGTCGGCGAGCACCCAGCGGCGGCGACCACGGATCTCCCGGCGCACGATCTCGTCCAGGCGCTCTCGGACCGGCCGCGGCACGCCGCTCTCGAGGACCTTGGGATCGAGGCCCCAGGGTGCGTTGCGCGAGGATCCGAGACTCGCCAGGAGGGCCTCGTTCACGTCCGCGATCTCGGAAACCGCACCTGTGTCGTCGTCGAGCGCGCCGGTCGGCTCGGGGAGGCTCCCCGGGACTTCGAACCCGAGACGGACCAGTACCCTGGCGACGAACGACGCTCCGGCGCCGGGCCCTCCGAGAACGACGATCCCTCCGACCGAGACCGGGTTGTCCGCAATCAGGTTCAAGCTCCCCCCTTTCCAGACGCCCCGTCCGGCGGCGAAACCTGTCAAGTCGCGTCTCCCGCTGTGCTAGATTGGCCGCCGACCCCGTGGGGCAACCGGCTGTGCCGAACTCGGAACTGGAGCGCCTGCGCCGAGCCAAGTCGGTCCTCGACTCGTTGCTGACGGCTCCGATCTCGGCGCGACAGCAGCTCCTCGCCGAGCGCTGCGGCGACGACCCGTGGCTGCGCCGCGAGGTCGAGTGGCTCCTGGCGCAGGAGGACTCTCTGGAGAGCTTCCTCGAGCCGCCGGGAGAGGCGGGCTGGACGGCAGGCGCTTCGAGGGTCGGGGACGTCCTCGGTCGCTACCGGTTGGAACGCCAGATCGGCGAAGGCGGCACCAGCCGGGTCTTCCTGGCGCGGGCCACCGACGCCGCCGAGCCCGCCACCGTGGCGATCAAGATCCTCAAGGCCACGGTGTCGAGCGTCGAGGTCCGGGACCGCTTCCATGCCGAGGAGCAGCTCCTCGAAGGACTCGACCACCCGTCGATCGCGCGCTCCTACGACCATGGGTGGACGCCGGCGGGGACCCCCTACCTGATCCTGGAATACGTCGAGGGGGTCGCCATCACCCGCTTCTGTGACGAGGCGCGGCTGGGGATCCGCGCCCGGATCGAGCTCTTCCTGCAGGTCTGCGATGCCGTGGGGGCGGCCCACCAGCGTCTCGTCCTGCACCGTGACCTGAAGCCCTCGAACATCCTGGTCACCAGCGACGGGGCGGTGAAGCTGGTGGACTTCGGCATCGCCAAGGTGCTACGTCGGGTCGGCGACCAGGTCGAGGCCTCGGTGACCTCGTGGCAGTTGACGCCCGGTTACGCCAGCCCCGAGCACCTGCGGGGTGAGAACCTGACGACGGCCTCGGACGTCTTTTCGCTGGGCGTCGTCCTGCACCGTCTGCTCGCCGGACGGGCGCCCTTCGAGCGCCGAGGAGACGTCAGCGCGGAGCTGGTCCGGGGGGCCGACGCCACCGCCCTGCCGATGAGCGCGACCGTTTCCCTGGCGTCGCGGAGCGCGGACGGGGAGGCAGCCGAGCTCGCCGCTCGTCGCTCGACCGACGTCGCCGGGCTCGTTCGTGACCTCCGCGGCGATCTCGACGCGATCGCGCTCGAGGCGCTCGATCCGGAGCCCGGGCGGCGCTACGGCTCTGTCGAGCGCTTCGCCGGCGACCTGCGCCGGTACCTGGACGACCTGCCGGTGTCGGCCCGCACGCCGGGTGTGCGCTACCGGCTCGGCAAGCTCTGGCGGCGCCATCCTCTTCCCCTTGCGCTGGGCTCGGCGGCGAGCCTGGCGATCCTCGCCTTCGGGATCCTCAGCGCCTTCCTCGCGCACGGGCTGGCGCGCGAGCGCGATCTGGCGACCGGCGAGCGCGACCGCACCCGGAGGGTGACCGAGCTGGTCGTCGAGGCGCTGCGCTCGGCGAACCCGTCCGGGCCGTCGGGCCGGGCGTCTTCGGTGGAGGAGGTGCTGGACCAGCTCGGCCGGCGCGTCGACCTCGACCTGTCGTCCGATCCGGTGGTCCAGGCGAGCCTCCTCGAGACCCTCGGTCGTACCAACAGCGGTCTCGGTCGCTACGAGCTGGCCCTGTCGCAGCTCGAGCGTGCCCTGCAGCTGCGTCAGGGACCGGCCGACGGTGGACCCGTGGCGTCCGCCGAGGTCCTGCGGGCGATCGGCGAGACCTGTACCGAGACGGGTGACTTCTCAAAGGCCCAGGAACAGCTCGAGCGGGCGTTGCGCCGCCTCGAAGGCGCAGCCGCGGCGCCACCGGACCTTCGGGCCCGTGTCCTGGTGGCGCTGGGTCTGGCCCGTCTCGGAGCGGGAGACCGCACCGCGGCCCTCGCCGCCGGTCGTTCGGCCCTGCAGCGGGCGCGCGCCGCCGGACTCGCCGAGGTGGAGGCGGACGCTCTCGACCTGCTGGGCACCATCGCCTCCGATCAAGGGAGACCGGCGGATGCGGAGCGCGACCTGCAGTCGTCCCTCGAGATCCGGCGGAGGGTGCTCGGCACGAGCCATCCGAAGGTCGCTCTCAGCCTCAACAACCTGGCGGGCCTGCACGTGGACGAGGGGAGGTTCGCTCTCGCCGAGGACGAGTTCCGCTCCGCGCTGGCCATCCGGCGACGCGTCTACGGCGATCGCCATCCACACGTCGCGCATTCGTTGAGCAATCTCGGTTCACTCCTGCACCGTGAGGGCAAGCTGGCCGAGGCGGACTCGGTGCTCCGGCAGGCCTACGACCTGGCGGTCGAGGCGGCTCCCGGTCAGTTCCAAGAGGTCGTGGCTCGCAACAACCTCGCGGCGGTCGTCGGAGAGGAGGGTCGATGGGTGGAGGCCGAAGAGCTGCTGCGAGCCAATCTCGTGCCGCTGACGGCACTGCTCGGACCGGATCACCAGTACGTCGCGATCACCCGGGTCAACATCGGTTGGTTGTTGGTCGCGCAGGAGCGGTTTCCGGAGGCGGAGCGCCTCCTCGAGGACGCGACGGCGGCGCTCCGCCGAGCGGTCGGCGAGGACGATCCGGCGGTGGCACAGGCCCGCAACGACCTCGCCTGGCTGCACTACCGCCAGGGCCGGGTCGAGCGCGCCGAAGCGGAGCTCCGCTCGGTGCTCGCCCTCCGGATCCGGGTGCTCGGGGCGAGCCATCCCGACGTCGCCGAGTCGCGGACGGACCTCGCCGTCGTGCTGCTCGACCGCGGCCGCGCCGCGGAGGCCGAGGCCGAGGCGGGTCGGGCACGGGACATCCTCCGCGGCGGCGTCGCGGACGGCCACTGGCGTCTGGCGCAGTGTGGCACCGTCCTCGGTGCGGCGGCGGCCCACCAGGGGCGCCTGGCCGAGGGCGAGGAGCTCTTGCGGAGCGGCCTGGCGACCCTCGAACGGGTCCGTGGGAGCCGGGCGTTCGAAAGTCGCTGGGCGCGGCGCGAGCTCGCCCGCCTCGGCCTTGCGGCGGCGGCCCGCGCGCCGCGGCGATCCTCCGATGGAACATCGGCCGGAGCCTGAGACGACGGCGCTCCTGCGCGCCTGGGGCGGCGGCGACGAGGAGGCTGGCCGGCAGCTGGTCGAGCGCCTCTATCCCGAGCTGCACCGCCTCGCCGCCAGCCGGCTCGACGGTGCGGGCGCCGAGCTGACCCTGCAGACCACCGAGCTGGCCCACGAAGCGTATCTCCGCCTGGTGGCACAGCGGCGCGTGGAGTGGGTCGATCGCTCCCACTTCTTCGCGGTCGCGGCGCGTCTGATCCGCAGGGTCCTGCTCAACCACATTCGGGATCGCGGACGGCTGAAACGCGGCGGCGACCTCCAGCGGGTGACCCTGGAGGTGGATCGTCTCGCCGGAGCCGCGGAGAAGGTCGACTTCGTGGCCCTCGACGGGGCGCTCGACCTGCTGGCGCGGGTGGACGCGGAGGCGGCGAGCGTCGTCGAGCTGCGCTACATCGTCGGCCTGACGGTGCCGGAGGTGGCGCGCGTCCTCGGTGTCAGCGAGTCCACGGTGGCGCGGCAATGGCGCTCGGCACGCCTCTGGCTGAGGGCGCGGCTGCGGGAGGAGGGAAGCGGCTCTCGCTCGGAGGGTTAGGCTGGCGTGCGGACGCGGGCGCGTCTGCGGCGTCGCGGCTCGGGAGCCTGCGACGACCGGTCCTTCGGCCTGCCTCCCTCACCTTCCCGGCATCCGCGCGCACCGCCGCCGCGAGGTGCCTCCGGTCGCCGTGCGGGCGTCGGTCGGGAACGCGGCGGCAGGCGCCTCTTCCGAGCACGATGTGCCCGTCGCCGTTCTCGGCTCCGGGGTGGCGCCGGCCGGGAGGCCCGCTAGCAGATGCGGGGGAGCTGCTCGCCGCTGAGCATGTCGACGATGCGCTCGCCGCCGATGCGGCTGCGCAGGACGACGTGGCCGGGGTGGTCGGCGACCACGCTGCCGATGACCGCGGCTTCGCGGCCCAGCGGGTGGCGGCGCAGCAGGGCGAGCGCCCGGTCGGCGACGGCGGGGTCGACGACGGCGAGGAACTTGCCCTCGTTGGCGACGTAGAGCGGGTCGAAGCCGAGGATCTCGCAGGCGCCGCGGACGTCGTCGGAGAGCGGCAGGGCGGCCTCGTCGAGGCGGAAGCCCACCCCGGCCTGGGCGGCGATCTCGTTGAGCGCGCTGGCGACCCCGCCGCGCGTCGGGTCGCGCAGCACGTGGACGCGGTCGCCGGCGGCGGCGAGCAGCTCGGCCACCAGGTGGTGCAGCGCCGCCGAGTCGCTCTCGAGGACGGTCTCGAACTCGAGGCCCTCGCGCACCGACATGATGGCGATGCCGTGGACGGCCAGGGCGCCGGAGACCAGCACCCGGTCGCCGGGGCGGGCGAAGCGCGGCGAGATCTCGATCCCCGCGGGCACCAGGCCGACGCCGGCGGTGTTGATGTAGACGCCGTCGCCCTTGCCGCGGTCGACGACCTTGGTGTCGCCGGTGACGACCGGGACGCCGGCCGCCGCCGCGGCCCGCCGCATCGAGTCGACCACCCGCCGCAGGTCGGCCATCGGGAAGCCCTCCTCGACGATGTAGCCGGCCGACAGCGCCAGCGGCCGGGCGCCGCACATGGCGAGGTCGTTGACCGTGCCGTGGACCGCGAGCGAGCCGATGTCGCCGCCGGGGAAGAACAGCGGCCGGATGACGTAGGAGTCGGTCGACAGGGCCAGCCGGGCGCCGCCGGTGCCGTCGAGCGGCAACACGGCGCCGTCGTGCAGCGTCTCGAGGGCGGGGTTGCGGAAGGCTTCGAGGAACAGGCTCTCGACGAGGACCTGCGACATGCGCCCGCCGCCGCCGTGGGCCATCTGGACGGTGTCGTGGTCGGCGAGCGGCGCGGGGCACACCGGCCCGGCGGCCAGGGTCGGCGCGGCGTCGGGCGGTGCGTCGCGGCGGCGGTCGTCGCTCATCCGGCGAGCCTCCCGTAGGCGAAGTAGGCGGCACAGGCGCCCTCGCTCGACACCATCGGTGCGCCCAGCGGGTGCTCCGGCGTGCAGCGGGCGCCGAACGCCGGGCAGTCGACCGGTTTGATGCGGCCGCGCAGGACGTCGCCCGCGGCGCACAACGGCGACTCCTCGGTCCGCAGGTCCTCGACGGCGAAGCGGCGGGCGGCGTCGAAGCGGTCGAAGGGGGGCTTGAGGCGCCAGCCGCTGGCGGCGAGCGTGCCGATGCCGCGCCACGGCCGGTCGGTGACCTCGAAGACCTCGGCGAGCAGCCGGCGCGCCGCCGGCAGCCCCTCGGCCCGGACCGTGCGGCTGTACTGGTTCTCCACCCCCCAGCGCCCCGCCTCGAGCGCGGCGACCGCCATGTGGATGCCCTGCAGCAGGTCGAGGGGCTCGAAGCCGGTGACCACCACCGGGATGCGGTAGCGCTCGGCGAGCGGCTCGTACTCGGAGGTCCCCATCACCGAGCACACGTGGCCGGCGGCGAGAAAGGCCTGGACCCGGTTGTCGGGCGCCGACAGGATCGCCTCCATCGCCGGCGGCACCAGCACGTGCGAGCAGAGGATGGAGAAGTTGTCGAGGCCGAGCTCGGCGGCGCGCCACACCGCCATCGCGTTGGCCGGCGCGGTGGTCTCGAAGCCGACGGCGAAGAAGACCACCTGGCGCCCCGGGTGGCGCTCGGCGAGGCGGACGGCGTCGAGCGGCGAGTAGACGATGCGGACGTCGCCGCCGGCCGACTTGACGGCGAGCAGGTCGCGCTCCGAGCCGGGGACCCGCAGCATGTCGCCGAAGGAGGTGAAGAGGACCTCGGGGCGGGCGGCGATCGCCACCGCGCGGTCGATCATCTCGATCGGCGTCACGCACACCGGGCAGCCGGGGCCGTGCACCAGGCTCACCTCGGTGGGCAGCAGCCGGTCGATGCCCGAGCGGATCAGCGTGTGGGTCTGGCCGCCGCAGATCTCCATCAGCGTCCAGGGGCGGGTCACGGTACGGCGGATGGCCGCCAGGTAGCGCTGCGCCTCCGGCTCGCTGCGGTACTCGTCGACGAAGCGCACCTCAGACCTCCCGCCCGCCGTCCCCGGGTAGCGCCGGGACGGCCTCGGGCTGCGGCACGTCGAGCTCGCCGAGCTCGCCGATCTCCTCGAGGTAGCGGAAGACCTGCTGGGCCTCGTCCTCGTCGATGCGGCTGATCGCGAAGCCGACGTGTACCACCACCCAGTCGCCCACCCGCGCCTCGGGGGTGTAGGCGAGGCAGACCTGCTTGGTGATGCCGCCGAAACGGACCCGGGCCATCGGCATGCCGATGGTGTCGTCGTCGATCTCGACCACCTGGCCGGGAACCCCTAGGCACATGACGCATCCTCCCGATCGCGGGCCAGCCGCGCGGCGGCCACCGCCGCCTGGCCGAGGCTGACACCGCCGTCGTTGGGCGGCACCTCGCGGTGCAGGAGCACCTCGAAGCCGAGGCGCCCGAGGCGGCGCACCAGGTCTTCGGTGAGCCGCACGTTCTGGAAGCAACCCCCGGAGAGCGCCACCCGGTCGATCGCGCTGCGGGCGGCCACCCGCACCACGAGGTCGGCGACCGCCGCTCCGAGGCTGTTGTGGAAACGGGCCGCGACGGTGCCGGCGGAGCGGCCGCGCCGCACGTCCTCGAGCACCGCGGCGACCAGCGGCCGCCAGTCGAGCTCGAGCAGGCGCCCGCCGGGCGCCGGCCGCTCGCCCGCGGCACCGGGCGGCGGCGGCGCGGGGAGCTCGGCGATCTCGTAGGGGTAGACGCCCTCCTCCCCCGGGTCGGCGGCGGCCTCGAGCGCCATCGCCGCCTGGCCCTCGTAGCTCGAGCGGCTGGCCAGCCCGGCGAGCGCGGCGACCCCGTCGAACAGGCGCCCGGCGCTCGTCGTCCAGGGCGAGCGGACGCCGCCCGCCAGCATGCGCTCGAGCAGTCGGCGCTCCGACGGGGTGAAGGCGGTGGCGGGCAGGGCGCCGAGCGGCAGGTCGTCCGGCGCGCCGGCACCGCGCAGCGCGTGCACCAGCGCCAGGGCGGCGCGCCGGGGCTCGCGCGCCGCGACGTCGCCGCCGGGCAGGCGGAAGGGGCGCAGGCGCGCCACCCGGGCGAAGCCCACGAGGTCGCCGAGCAGCAGCTCGCCGCCCCAGACCGTGCCGTCGGTCCCGTAGCCGGTGCCGTCCCAGGTCACTCCCAGGGCCGGTCCGGCGGCGCGGTTCTCCGCCAGGCAGGCGGCGAGGTGCGCGTGGTGGTGCTGCACCGCCACCAGCGGGCGTCCGCGCAGCGCCGCCGCGCCCTCTCCCCGCGCCGCCGCCTGCGCCCAGCGGGTGGTGGGGAGGTCGGGGTGGAGATCGTGGGCCAGGGCGGCCGGCGCCGCCTCGTAGAGGTCGAGGAAGTCGGCGATCACGCGCTCGAAGGCGGCGCAGGCGCGTGGCGTCTCCATGTCGCCGAGGTGCTGGCTGACGAAGGCCCGGCCGTCCATCAGCAGGGTGACCGCGTTCTTCAGGTGGGCGCCGACGGCGAGGACGGTGGGCGCCGCGCCGCCCGCGGCCACGGGCAGCAGGACGGGCAGGGGAGCCCAGCCGCGGGCCCGCCGCAGCAGCCGCGGCGCGCCGGCGGAGCAGCGCACCACGCTGTCGTCGGCGTGGCGGGCGATCGGCCGGTCGTGGACCAGGAAGAGGTCGGCGATGTGGCCGAGGCGCTCGCGGGCGTCGGTCTCGTCGGTGGCGATCGGCTCGTCGCTGACGTTGCCGCTGGTGGCGACGACGGGGCGCCCGACCGCGGCGAGCAGGAGGTGGTGGAGCGGCGAGGGCGGCAGCATCACCCCGAGATCGGGGCGGCCGGGAGCGACCGCGGGAGCGACGCCGTTGCCGTCCCGCGCCGGCAGCAGGACGATCGGGCATTCCGGGGCGGCGAGCACCGCCGCGGCA
Organism: uncultured Acidobacteriota bacterium; assembly: GCA_963843275.1. Classification (GTDB taxonomy): domain Bacteria; phylum Acidobacteriota; class Thermoanaerobaculia; order Multivoradales; family JBCCEF01; genus CAWJJM01. Next base: position 969,529 of record CAWJJM010000012.1, read on the forward strand.
GCGGCGTCGAGGCGGCACAGGCGCCCGGCGGCGGCCAGGTCGGCGACCATCAGGGCGAACGGCTTCTCCTCGCGCCCCTTGCGGCGGCGCAGCCGGGCCACCGCGGCGCCGTCGCCGGCATCGGCCATCAGGTGGAAGCCGCCCAGCCCCTTGACCGCGACGATCTCCCCCCGCCGCAGGGCGGCCGCGGCGGCGGTGAGAGCGTCGTCGCCGCCGGCGGCGTCGTCGCCGCCCGGCGCCCACAGCGACAGCCGCGGGCCGCAGCGCGGGCAGGCGTTGGGTTGGGCGTGGAAACGGCGGTCGGCGGGGTCTTCGTACTCGCGCCGGCAGTCGGGGCACAGCGCGAAGCCGGCCATCGTGGTGCCGGGCCGGTCGTAGGGGAGCGAGCGCACGATGGTGAAGCGCGGGCCGCAGTCGGTGCAGTTGGTGAAGGGGTAGCGGTGGCGGCGGTCCGCCGGGTCGAGGACCTCGGCGAGGCAGGCCGGGCAGGTGGCGACGTCGGGCAGGACCACCACCCGCTTGGCGCCGGCGCGGGCGCTGTGGCGGATGACGAAGCCGGCCTCCCCGCGCGGCGGCGACCAGCGCGTCCGCACGCCGTGGACGACGGCCCGCGGCGGGCGCTCGCGGCGCAGCCGGTCGGAGAAGGCCTCGAGCCGCTCGCGGGTCCCTTCGACCTCCACCGTCACGCCGCGGGAGTCGTTGAGCACCCAGCCGGCGAGCTCCAGCTCGCGGGCCAGGCGGTAGACGAAGGGCCGGAAGCCCACGCCCTGGACCGCGCCGCGCACCTCCACCCGCAGGCGCTGGGCGGCGGCGGCCGGCGGCGCCGGGTCGGCGGACGGCTCGAGCGTGCGGATCGGGTCCACGGCGGGCCGACGCTACGCGGCGCGGCGCCGGATCGCACCACCCGCCCGGGGTGGCGGCGGGCGCGCGGGTGCCCCCCGTCCGGACGGTGGCATCGGGCGGCCCGGGACCGCGGGCGCGCCGCGAGGTCGCGCCGGCGGGGCCGCGCCCGCCTCCGGGCGGCCGCCCAGCCGGGTGGGGAGGAGCCGGTCCCGCGGCCGGTGCGCCGGACGCACCGCGGCGACACAATGCGGTCGATGAGCAGCGCGACGAAGACGTCCCCGGAACGCCGCAGGCTCCTGAGCGTCCTCGGCGTGGGCGTGGCCACCGTGGCCGCCGGCGCCGGTACCGCCCTCGTCGCCGTCCTGGCGGGCTGCGATGCCGACGCGCCGCGGGCCGCCGGGGACACGGCGCCGTCGCCTCCGGGCGTGCCGCTGGCCGAGCTCCCGGTCGGCGCCCGCCGCAACCTGACGGTGGACGGCGTGCCGATCGAGCTGTCGCGGGACGAGAACGGGATCGTCGCCCGTTCGCTGCTGTGTTCCCACCAGGGCTGCACCGTGCGCTGGGACGGGGTCGCCCGGGTGTACCGGTGCCCCTGCCACGGCGGGGTCTACGCGGCGGACGGGACGGTGCGCGAGGGTCCGCCGCCGCGCCCGCTGCGCACCCTGCCGGTGCGGCGGGTGGGGGATCTGGTGACGGTCGGCGGCTGACCGCGACGGCATCCGCCGGCGCCTTCGCGCGGCCCGGCCGCCATTTCTCCCGCCTTCCGCGGTAACATTCCCCGGTCAGTCACACCTAAACGGACGAGGGGGAGACAGCGATGGCACAGAAGAAGAGCGGTTCGAGCGCCCTGCAGCAGCCCGTGCAGCCGGACGACAAGCTGGCGGCGGTCGTCGGCCCGGGCGCTCAACCGCGCACCGAGATCACCAAGAAGATCTGGGACTACATCAAGAGCAACAACCTGCAGGACGCCAGCAACCGGCGGATGATCAACGCCGACGCGAAGCTCCGGCCGATCTTCGACGGCAAGAGCCAGGTCAACATGTTCGAGATGACCAAGCTGGTGAACCAGCACATCAAGAAGTAGGTCCGTCGGACCGACCCCCGGCGATCCCCATCTGCTCCTCGATCAAGTGGTCGAGGAGCCGCCGGTCCCCCTCGTCGAGGGGTTCGAACTCCACTCCGATGGCGGTGGTCGGCTCCCCGTCGCCCCCGGTGGTCTGCTCCAGGCTGCGGACCACCACGGTGGGGCGCAGGGTGCCGCCCGCCGGCGTCTCGATCTCCAGCACGAAGCGCGCGCCCACCTCGGGGAGCAGGTCGGCCTCGATCAGGGCGCCGTTGCGGCTCAGCCGCCGCAGGTCGAAGGGGTGGTCGAAGGTGACGTTGACCGCCTCCTCGCGGCGGACCTTGAAGCGCCCGAAGACCCGGCTCGTGACCCCCACCAGGCCGGTGCGCCGGATGAAGTCGAGGATCTGGTGCGCCGACTCGTTGAGCGCATCGCCGAAGGCGAGGCCGGCCCGGTACACCGCCTGCCGGTCGTCGCCCTTCATCCCCCGGGTCCCCACCAGGCGGCACCACGCCACCACCCCGGACAGCTCGAGCTTCTCGTCGCCGCTGCGGACCCGCAGGTTGTAGCGCTGGCCCACCTGCAGCCACGAACCGGTCTCCAGGGCGCAGCCCTCGACGCTCAGGTTGAGGACCCGCGCGTCGTGGTCCGCGCGCAGATGGCCGCGCACGCTCTCGACGTCGTAGCGAGGGCTGCGCCGTTTCTCGGCGTTCACGCGCTCAGCATAACGCGAGAGCACGGCAACGGCGGAGGACGCCGCCGGCGGCGGGCCCGGCACCGCCCTTGAATCCTCCCGTGCGGGTGGAGCCGCGGGCGATGCCACTCTGCGGCATTGCGGCCGGGCCCGGGAGGCGCGACGGAGTCCGTGCAGTCCGCGAAAATGCCTGTCAGCAATGGCATTGGCGTGGGATGGACGGTTCCGCTACAATAATGCCGAGATGCGGCATAGCGACCGAGGGCAGGGCGTCAACCACCACCGGGGAGGTCACTGATGGGCGATCGTGAGCTGAGCAAGGTGAAGGTCAGCGAGGCCGAGGCGATGCAGGTCGCGGAGGCCTCCCGCGAGAAGGAATGGAAGCGGCCGAGCTTCCTGCGCGAGCTCTTCCTCGGCAACTTCCGGCTGGACCTGATCCACCCCTACCCGGTGCCGCCGAGCGAGGAGGAGGAGAGGCCGGAGTTCCGCGCCTTCTACAACGCCTTCCGCGAGTTCCTCCGCGACGAGGTCGACCCGGTGGAGATCGACGCCACCGGCGAGTACCCGGAGCACGTGGTGGACGGGTTGCGCAAGCTCGGGGCCTTCGGCATGAAGATCCCCAAGGAGTACGGTGGCCTCGGCTTCAGCCAGTCCGAGTACCAGCGCATCATGCAGTTGCTCGGGAGCTACGACGGCAATCTTTCCGCCCTGCTCTCGGCCCACCAGTCGATCGGCGTGCCGCAGCCGCTCAAGCTGTTCGGGTCCCCGGAGCTGAAGAAGCGCTACCTGCCCCGCTGCGCCGCCGGGGAGATCTCGGCCTTCGCCCTCACCGAGGCGCAGGTCGGCTCCGACCCGGCGCGGCTCGAGACCAGCGCCGTGCGCACCGCCGACGGTTCGTACGTCCTCAACGGCGAGAAGCTGTGGTGCACCAACGGCACCATCGCCGAGCTGCTGGTGGTGATGGCGCGCGACCCCGAGAGCAAGAAGATCTCCGCGTTCGTGGTCGAGACCGCGTGGGAGGGCGTCCGGGTCGAGCACCGCTGCCACTTCATGGGCCTGCGCGCCCTGGCCAACGCGGTGATCAGCTTCAAGGACGTCCGGGTGCCGGCCGAGAACCTGATCGGCGAGGAGGGCAAGGGGCTGAAGATCGCCCTGACCACGCTGAACGACGGGCGCCTGTCGATCCCCAACGGCTCGGTGGGCCTCGCCAAGGCGTCGCTCGAGCTGTGCCGCAAGTGGGCCAGCGAGCGCGTGCAGTGGGGCAAGCCGGTCGGCCGCCACGAGGCGATCGCCCACAAGCTGGCCGAGATGGCCGCCTACACCTACGCCATGGAGTCGATCGTCGATCTCGCCACCCAGATGTCCGACCGCGGCAGCTTCGACATCCGCCTGGAGGCGGCGGCCTGCAAGGAGTGGAACACCCTGCGCGGCTGGCAGATCGTCGACGAGGCGATGCAGATCCGCGGCGGCCGTGGCTACGAGACCGAGCGCTCGTTGGCGGCGCGCGGCGAGGAGCCGATCGGGGTGGAGCGGATGATGCGCGACTACCGCATCAACAAGATCTTCGAGGGCTCCACCGAGATCATGCACCTGTTCATGGCCCGGGAGGCGGTGGACAAGCACCTGGCGGTGGCGGGTGCGATCATCGACCCGGACAAGAGCCGCGAGGAGAAGCTGGCGGACCTGTTCGGCAAGATGCTGCCGTTCTACGCCACCTGGTACCCGAGCCGCTGGTTCGGCTGGAGCCGCTACCCGCGCTTCGAGGAGTTCGGCGAGCTGGCCGGCCACCTGCGCTTCGTCGAGCGCAGCTGCCGCAAGCTGGCGCGGCAGGTCTTCCACGGGATGGTGGTGTACGGCGGCAAGCTCCAGAACAAGCAGGGGTTCCTGTTCCGCCTGGTCGACATCGCCAACGAGCTGTTCGCCATGGCGGCCTCGATCACCCGGGCGCGGGCGCTCGCCGAGTCCCGGCGCTCCGAGGCCGACAAGGCGCGCGAGCTGGCCGACCTGTTCTGCCGCATGAGCCGGCGCCGCGTCGGCGAGCTGTTCCACGCCCTGTGGTTCAACGACGACGTGCGCAAGACGCGGCTGGCCCGGCGGGTGCTCGAGGGCAAGCACGCCTGGATGGAGCGCGGCATCATGAACCTGCCGCCGGCACGGGAGATGAAGCCCGCGCCGCCCGCCGAGGGGGCCGCCGAGCCCACGCCGGAGGTGCGACCGGTCGGCACCCACTGACCGGGTCGCCGGTTCCGCGGTGGACGACGAGGGCCGGTCCTCGGGCCGGCCCTCGCCGTCTGCGGGGACCTCGGACGGAGCGTCGAGTAGACTACGCCGCACCGACCCGAGGACTCTCCGGATGCCGCAGGCCACCAACCGCCGCTCCTATCCGCGTCAGCTGCGCCGGCTCCAGGTCCGTTTCTGGCGCCCCAACGAAGATCGTTCGCGCTCCGGGTTCACCAAGAACCTGTCGCTCGCCGGGGCGTTCATCACCACCCCAGATCCCGGCAGCCGCGGCGACCGCCTGCGCATGGAGCTGAGCGACGCCGGCCAGTCGGTCCAGGTGTACGCCGAGGTGGTGCACTCGCACCGGGTCCCGCCCGAGCTGCGCCGCTTCGCCGATTCGGCGATGGGCGTCCGCTTCCTCGACCTCGAGGACCTGGTGGGCCCGTTCCTCTCCGAGCGGTCGCGGAGCGGCGGCGAGCCGGAGGGAGGAGGAGCAGCAGCAGGAGCGGGAGCAGGAGACAGCGGGAGCCGGGCTCCGCAGCGGCCGCCCCCCCGCCCTCGCCGCGGCCCGAGGCTCCCACGCCCGGGTCGAGCGACGGGGACAGCGCCGAGCGGGTCTACCGGCTGGTCTTCGAGGCCCCGACGGAGTTCCTCGCCGTCTATCGCCGCGACCTGGTCAACGGCGGTCTCTTCGTCTCCACCAGCCGCCCCGCCAGCCTCAACGACGCCGTCGCGGTGGACCTGGCGCTGCCGCGGCTCGGCCACTCGGTCCGGCTCGAGGCCCGGGTGGTCCAGGTGATCGAGCCCCGCAAGCTCGCCGGCAACCGCACGGCGGGCGGGATGGGGCTCGAGCTCAAGGACCCCGAGCGCGTCCTGCGCGAGCTGGCGACCCTGGTGGCGTCGCTCGAGCGCTGAGCGGCGGGCGAGCGCTCAGCGGCACGCCGCCAGCGAGCGGTCGATCCAGGCTGCGGTCTCGCGCCAGGCGCCGGCGGCGTGGGGATCGCGCACCAACGTCATGTGGCCGGGCTCGCGCTGCAGCTCCAGCTCGCGTCTCCCCAGCTCGAGGTAGGCGGCGCCGCCGTCGCCGATGGCGGCGGCGAAGCGGCGCACGCACTCGGGGCGCGCGATCCAGCGGTCGCCGCGCGCGGCCACCACCAGCACCGGGATGCGGATCCGGTCCAGTCCGGCCAGGTAGTCGACGCGCCCGCTCCACGGCCGCGGCGGCCCGGGCGGCTGCGGCAGGCTGGTCCAGGCGCCCTCGCGCGCCCAGCGCCGGAACTGGTCGACGTAGCCGGGCGCCTCGTCGTCGCTGCCCAGGCCGAGGCGCCGCGCCGGGGTGTGGCCGACCGCCCGGGTGACCGCGCTCCACGCCGCGAGGGTGATCCGCTTGACGACCCAGTGCGGCCACGACGGCTCGTGCGGCCGGATCCAGACCACCGGTGCGATCAGCACGGCGGCGTCGACGGGGAGGTCGGGGCGCTGCCCCAGGGCCGCGGCGGCGGCGTGGGCGGAGAGGCTGTGGCCCACCCACACCCGCGGCCGCCCGGGGTGGCGGCGGGCCAGCTCCGCCGCCGCGGCCGGGACGTCGAAGGCCACGATCTCGTCGTAGGTCCAGTCGCCGCCCGCGCCGGCGTGGGGGCCGCTGGCGCCGTGCCCGCGCACGTCGAGGCAGTACACCGGGTGGCCGCGGGCGGCGAACCAGCTCGCCATCCCGCCGCCGGGAGGGCGGTCGAGGCTGCGGCCGGAGAGCATCATCCCCGGCGCCAACAGCAGGGCGGCCCGGCCGCGGTCCGCCCCGGCGCCCGGCGGATGGTGCCACAGGTGGAGCGTCCAGCCGTCCGCCGCGCGGAAGGGGAGGGCGCGGGGTGCGCCGGCGGGCGGCGCGGGGAGGGTCGCCACGCGGTGCGGCGGCTCTCTATCCGGCGGCCGGCTCGGCGGTGGGGGGCGGCGGAACGACCGCGAACGACGGGGGGCTGGTGGGGTCGGGAGGCCACGGCAGCAGCAGCTCGCGGCCCACCCGCCGCGCCGTCTCCTCGCCGAACAGGTAGTCCACCAGGTACATCGCCACGTCGTAGCTGCGCGCTCCGCCCTGCGAGGTCAGCGCCGGGCCGTCGTGGACGAAGCTGAGGTTGACCCGCAGCTCGATGCCGGGGAAACGCCGGGCGAACGTGTCGTAGTCGTCCGGGAAGGTGGTGGCGGCGCGGCCCTCGAGCAGGCCGGCGCGGGCGAGGAGGAAGGCCCCGTCGCGCAGCGCGACCACCCAGCGCGCCGTGCCGCCGGCGCGCCGCACCCAGGCGACGACCGGGTCGGCGGCGTCCCCGGCGGTCGCCGACGGGACGACCAGCAGGTCGGGGGCGGGCGCGTCGTCGAAGCCGTGGTCGGCGGCGACCTGCATCCCCGCGGCGGTGGTGACGGCGGCGCCGTCGGGCGAGACGGTGAACAGCTCCAGGGCCGGAGGCTCGCCGGGCGCGGCGGCGACGTGGTGGAGGACGTCCCAGGGGTCGGTCAGCTCGCTGTCGTGGACGCCGTCGACCACGAGGAAGGCGACCCGCAGGGGGCGCTCCGGCAGCCGCGGACGGGCCAACGGGCGCTTCCAGGCGGCGGGATCGGGCGCCGGCGCCTCGGCCTGCCCGGCAGCGGTGGCCGGCGGGCCGAGCGGTCCGGCGCTGGCGCAGGCGGCGGCGAGGGCGAGGGAGATCGCGAGGAGCGCGGGAGGAATCGAGCGTCGGGGTGCGATGTTGGCGGTCACGGAGAGAGTCTACCGCCGCGAACCGTCGTAACATACCCACCGTACATCCGAACGCCGAACGGCAACATCCGAAGGAGGACATCCCGTGCCCTACAGCCCACTGCTCGTCAAGCCCATGCGCGAGGAGCTCACCGCCGCCGGCGTGGACGAGCTGCTCACCGCCGCCGACGTCGACCGCTTCATGGACGAGAAGAGCGGGACGGCGATGCTGATCGTCAACTCGGTGTGCGGCTGTGCCGCCGGGATGGCGCGGCCCGCCGTGCGCGCCGCCCTGGCCGAGGGGCCGCGGCCCGACCGCGCCGCCACCGTCTTCGCCGGCCAGGACGTCGAAGCCACCGCCCGGGCCCGCGCCTACTTCCCGGACATCCCGCCGTCGTCGCCCTCGATCGCCTTCTTCAAGGACGGCGAGCTGGTGTGGTTCATGCCGCGCCACCGGATCGAGGGGCGCAGCGCGGAAGAGGTGGCGCGGGACCTGGTCGGCGTCCTCCGCGAGCATGCCGCCGACGCCGCCGCGGCCGGCTGATGGGCACCTTCCACCACGACAAGCACGCCCTGCACGGCATCACCGTCGTGGTCGACACCGACGGCCCGGAGGTCTACGTGGGCCGCTGCGACGACCTCGACGACGAGCGGTTGATCCTCCTCGACGCCGACGTGCATCGGGACGGCGAGGACGGCCGCAGCAACCAGCAGTACCTCGAGCGCGCCGCCCAGCTCGGCGTCTGGGCGCGGCACCGACGGCTGGTGCTGCCGCGCGCCCGGGTGACGTCCGTCCGGCCCCTCGGCGAGCTCTGAGGGCCCGGCCCGGTCCCCTCGCCGGCCCCGCCGGCCGGCACGCGCAGGAGGAGTCCCGGTTGTCCACCATCGCTCCGATCGCCGATCTCGGCGAGCTCGACGAGATCCTCGCCCGTTCCCGCCGGCGGCCGGTATGGGTGTTCAAGCACAGCCTGACCTGCGGCGTCTCGTCGCGCGCTCGCCGCGCCTACGAGGCCTTCGTGGCCGGGCGCGCCGCGGACGGGGACCCCGGGGCCGAATTCCTGCTGCTCGAGGTGCAGCGGGCGCGGCCGCTCTCCCACGGCCTCGCCGCCGCCACCGGGGTGATCCACCAGTCGCCGCAGGTTCTCCTGCTGCGCGGGGGGCGGGCGGTGTGGAGCAGCAGCCACTTCCGCATCACCGAAGCCGCCCTGGCGGAGGCCGCCGCCGAGCACGGCGGGTGAGCCTCTCCGGCGGCCGGTCTCAGTTCGGTCGCGTGGTGGCGGCGCCGCGGTCCACCCGGTCGCGCCACAGGTCGAGCGCGTCCTGGCGCGTGGGCAGGACGTCGAAGCCCGCGAAGTCGTAGCGTTGCCGGTACTCTTCGGAGGTCACCAGCGAGTCGACCATCGCCGCCAGGCCGCGATCGCGGAGGACGTCGACGTTGGCCCGGAAGCCGGGATCCTGGCGCCACAGGTCCTCGCTGCTCCCCTCGCGGCCGAGGAGGTTGCGGTAGAGCTCCGCCAGCACCTGCGTCGGCGGCAGGTCGCGATAGGTCCCGCGGCGCACGGCGAGGTCGGCGAGCTGGCTCGCCAGGGTGCGGGCGCCGTCGTAGCCGCCCTGGTAGACGCGCTGCACCCAGGCGGGGTCGAAGGTGAGGCTGGGGACGAGCGTCGCGAGGTCGCGGGCGACGTCGGTCGACCGCTGCCACCGCGTGTCGGGGGCGGGGGCCGCCGCGACGGTCGGCTGGATGTCGAAGGTCACGCGCCCCGTCGCGTCGTGGTGGTCCGCCTGGACGCCCCGGACCCGGTAGAGGAGCTGGCTGCGGCTGCCCGTCTTGCCGCGGTCCACGGAGTTCGGCTCGAGCGCGGCGACGACCACGCCGCCGCCCCGGGGGGCGACGTCGATGCGCCAGTCGCCGGCGGTGACCTGGAAGTCGGCGGGCACCTCGACGGCGCGGCCGCCGCTGTCGCGGACGGTGGCGACGACGCGCACCAGGACGCGCTGGCCGACGGTCAGCGGCACCTGGTCGCCGCGGCCGGGGTCGTAGGCGGTGGTGCGCCGGGTGGCGAGGTCGGTGACCTCGATCCGGGGGTTGGTGATCGCGGTGCCGGCGCGGGCCCGGTCGAGGCGGGCCTGCAGCGCCGGGGCCACTGCCGGCATCGCCAGCAGGGCGAGGGTGAAGAGGACGGGACGGAGCTGGAGCGGTCGGGATCGCATCGGTCGATCTCCTCGCGGGTTCGTCGGTTCGCGGTCGGGAATGTGCGGAGACATCATGTGTCGACCAGAGATTTCACTGCAAGGGTCCCGCCAGGCCGCGGGATAGACTCCGCCACGGGGGACGAGGGATGACGGTCGATCGGTTCTTCAGCGGGCAGGAGCTCGCCGCGGTCGAGGCCGCGGTGCGCGCCGCGGAGGGGGAGAGCGGCGGTGAGATCGTCCCCTACGTGGTCGACGCCTCCGACGCTTACCCGGAGGCGGCCTGGGTCGCCGCGGCGCTGGGCGCGGTGGCGTTGCCCCTGCTGACCGCGCTGGCCCACTGGGCGGCCGGCTGGTGGGGCGTGGAGTGGACGCTGTGGATGATCGCGCCGCCGGTCGTGGGCGCGGCCGGCGGCTACCTGGCCGCGGTGGTGATCCCCGCCCTGCGCCGCGCCCTGGTACCGGCGGCGGTGCGCCAGCGCCGGGTCGAGGGGCGCGCCGCGGCGGCCTTCGTCGACGAGGAGGTCTTCGCCACCCGCGACCGCACCGGGATCCTCCTGTTCGTCTCCCTGTTCGAGCGCCGCGTCGTGGTGCTCGCCGACGCCGGGATCCACGCCCGGGTGCCGGAGGGCGCCTGGCAGGGCATCGTCGACCGGCTGGTGGCGGGCCTGCGGGCCGGCCGCCCCGGGTCCGCCCTGGCCGAGGCCGTGGCGGCGTGCGGGGCGCTGCTCGCCGAGCGCGGCGTCCCGTTGCGGCCCGACGACATCGACGAGCTGTCGGACCGGGTGCGCCGGGAGGAGCGGTGAGGCGGGCCGTCGCCGCGCTGGGCCTGCTCGTCGCCGCGGCCCTGCTGCGCCCGGCGCCGGCCGTGGCCCTGGAGGTGCCGTACCTCTCGGGACGGGTGATCGACGAGGCGGGCATCGTGCCTCCCGACGAGCGCGCCCGGCTCGAGGCCCAGCTCGCCGACTACGAGAAGAGGACCGGCCACCAGGTGGTCGTCCTCACTGTGCCGGGCCTCGAGGGGGACGCGATCGACGACTTCTCGATGCGGGTGGCCGAGACCTGGAAGCTCGGGCGCAAGGGTGTCGACGACGGCGTGCTGTTCGTGGTCGCCCGCGACGACCGGCGCATGCGCATCGAGGTCGGGTACGGGCTCGAGCCCCTGCTCACCGACCTCGAGGCCGGCCGGATCCTCGACGAGCGCGTTGCGCCGCACTTCCGCCAGGGGGACTTCGGCGGCGGCATCCAGGCCGGGGTGGACGCCATCCTCGCCAGCCTGGAGGGCGCGGACCTGCCGCCGCCGCCGGCGGGCGGCGCCCCCGCGCAGCACGTGCCGGTCGGCTTCCGACTGCTGGGGATGCTGATCTTCGTCGTCGTGATCGGCACCTTCGCCCTCAGCGCCCTGGCGACCTCGGGCTGCGCCGGCTGGACTCTCTATGTCTTCCTGATGCCGTTCATCGCCATCTTCCCGAGCGTGCTGGTCCATCCCGCCGCCGGGGGAGGCCTGCTGCTCGCCTGGCTGCTCGGCTACCCGCTGTGGCGGTGGTGGGTGGCCCGCCACGGCGTCCCGCGCTGGGCGTCGACCGCCGGCGGACGCGGCGGACGCCACGGCGGCTTCCTCGGGCCGTTCCTGGGTGGCGGTGGGTTCGGGGGGGGCGGCTTCGGCGGCGGCGGCGGTTTCTCGGGCGGCGGCGGCGGCTTCGGCGGCGGCGGCGCCTCGGGCGGCTGGTGACTCAGCCCCCCGACGCCTCGGGGACGACCGGCTCGCGCTGCGCCCGCTGCCGCTCGAGGCGCAGCGTGAGCTCCTCGGCGACCAGCCGGTAGGCGGCGGCCCCCGGGGCCGACGGGTCGTACTGGAAGATGGTCTGCGCGGCGGCGGGCGCCTCCGCCAGCCGGATGTTGACGCGCACCTCGACCCCGAACACCTGCGGCCCGTACTCCCGGCGGATCAGGTCGACGTTGCGCCGCGTCTCCCCGTTGCGGTAGTCGACCATGGTCAGCAGGATGCCGGCGAGCGCCAGCCGGCGGTTGTGGTGGGCGCGGACGCGCTCCGCCGCGGCGAGCAGGCTGTCGATGCCGGCCAGCGCCAGGAAGTGCGGCTCGACGGGGGTGAGGAAGACGTCGGCCGCCGCCAGCGCGTTGATGGGGATCAGGCTCACCCCCGGCGGGCAGTCGAGAAAGACGTAGTCGTAGTCGGCGGCGGCGGGTCCGAGGACCGTGCCCAGGCGGATCTCCCGGTGGCGGTAGGCCCCCAGCTCGATGTCGGCGCTGACCAGGTCGACGGACGCGGTGAGCAGATCGAGGCGGGGGACCTGGGTCGAGCGGATCGCCTCGCGGGCCGGCATGTTCCACAGCAGGACGTCGGCCACCGAGGGGGCGAGGTCGGTGCGGTCGACGCCGAGGAACATCGACGCCGAGGCCTGGGCGTCGAGGTCGACCAGCAACACGCGGTCTCCCGCCTCGGCGAACGCCGCGGCGAGGCTCACCGAGGTGGTCGTCTTCGCGACGCCGCCCTTCTTGCTGACCACTGCGACGATCATCGGGCGGCGGCGGCTCCCGGCAGCAGGAACGGGGGCCGGCTGGCGAACTCGGGGTTGACCCGGGCGAGCTCGGCCTCGACGGCGCCGGCCTCGTCGGCCCGTCCCGCCCGTTCCAGCGCCGTGACCAGGGCCTGCCGGTTGAACAGCTTGAACAACCACTGCTCGCTGCGGAACTCGAGCGTCGCGTCGGCGCTGCGGAAGTGCTCCGCGGCCGCCGCCGCGTCCCCGGCGGTCAGGCTGCGGGCTCCCGCGATGTGCTCCTCCATGGCGCCGAGCACGGGGTCCTTCTCGTGCATCTCCGCGGCGTACGAGGCGATCCGCTTCTCCACCTCGGTCACCGCCTCCGGGTCGGAGGCGCTGAGGCCGGCCCAGACCTGGAAGACGCCGATCTCCCCCTGCTGGCCGCACTCCCGTGCCTGCGCCAGGCTCTCGCTCCAGCGGCCGGCGTCGGCGAGCCGCCAGAGCGCCAGGCGGCAGGTGAGGCTGCGCAGGGCGGCGGGCTCGCAGCCCCCCGACGAAACGGCCTCGGCGAGCCGGCGATCCGCTTCGTCGTAGTCGGCGCGCAGCATCGCCACCTGGACCAGGTTCTGCCACGAGGGACAGAAGTCCGCCTTGGCGGCGATGGCGGCGCGGAACTCCCGCTCCGCCTCGTCGTAGCGCCCCCGCAGGCTGTACAGCTCCCCCAGGGAGTCGTGGGGGTTGGCCTGGTCGGGGGCGATGTAGCGGTAGATCTCGAACTGCTCCTCGGCGTCCGCGAAGTCGCCGCGGGCCATCGCCAGGTAGCCGATCCGGTTCTGCGCCTCGACCCAGTTCGGGTCGAGCTCGATCAGCCGCCGGTAGCACGCCTCGGCCTCGCGGGCGTCGCCGGAGCCCCACAGCCGTCCACACTCGAGCTCGAGCGCGAAGGGGTCGTCCGGATGGTCGGCGAGATAGTCGGCCAGCAGCGCGTGCGCCGCGTCGGGCTTGCGGGCGATCATCTGCCGGTAGTAGCCGATCAGCAGGCGCTCGCGCGGGTTCAGGCTCTCGAGGTCGACGGCCTGGAGCTCGTCGAGCAGGCTGCCGATGCGCTCCGGATCGCCGCCGCCGCGGCGCAGCGCCAGCAGCAGGTTCATCTTGGCCATGGCGAAGTCGGGGTCGGCGGCGAGCGCCTTCTGGTAGTGGTCGATGGCGTCGTTGAAATAGAGCTGGAGCGAGGCCTGGTTGCCGGCGCGCAGCTCGCGCAGCGCCTGCGGCGACCCGGTGGTCCACTCCGGGCCCTGGCGGCGCAGCAGGAAGGCGGCGCCGATGGCGACGCCGGCGACCAGGAGCAGGGCGACGAGGGTGAGCAGCTTCTTCATGGGGTCTCCGCCGGTTGGCGCGCGATGGCGAGCAGGGTCACGTCGTCGTAGGGCGTCTCGCCGCGGGTGAACTCGTCGAGCGCAGCGAGCACCCGGTCGATCACCCGCGGGGGGTCGGCCGGGGCGTCGCGCAGGACGTCCTCGAGCCGCCCCTGCCCGAAGAACTCCGCCGCCGGGTTCTGCGCCTCGACCACGCCGTCCGAGTAGGCGAGCAGGAACTCGCCGTCGGTCAGCCGGGTCTCCAGGCTGCGGAACCCGCCGGCCGCCAGGGCGCCGAGCGGGATCCGGTGATCCGGGAGCGGTAGCTCCTCGATGGTCCCGGCGCGGGTCCGTTTGAGGGGCTGCGGCTGGCCCGCCAACAGGTAACGCAGCGTGCCGTCGCTCCCGTTCGGGGTGAAGTATCCCACGGCCACGAAGCTGCGGTCCGCGATCTCGTAGAGGCGGCGGTTGGCGAGCTCGAACAGGTCCTCGGGCTCGCGGTTGGAGAGGGCCAGCGAGTGAAGCACCTCCGAGGCCGCCATCATCATCAGGGCGCCGGACACGGACTTGCCGGAGACGTCGCCGTAGACCAGGGCGGAGCTGCCCGGGCGGGGGCCCGGCAGGGCGGCGTAGAAGTCGCCCCCGACGTGGCGCGCCGGCCGGCAGGTCGCGGCCACCGCCCAGCCCGGGCCGAGCTCGAGCCCGCGCGGCAGCAGCGAGCTCTGGATCGTCGAGGCGATCTCCAGCTCGCGTTCGAGCTCCGCCTGGCGGGTCCGCTCGGCGAGCAGCACGCTGGTCTCGAGGGCGATGGTGGCCTGGTGGAGGAGGCCGCGCAGCAGGTCGAGCTCGTCCGCCTCGAGCGCCACCCGCGACTCCTTGCCGGCGAGCAGCACCAGTCCGAGGCGCCGGCGGCCGGAGGCCAGCACGCCGACCAGCTCGACGCCGAGGTCGCCGAGATGGGCGAGCAGGTGGTCGACGCGTGCCGAGCGCAGGCGGAGCAGGCCGAGCTCGTCGACCCGCACCAGGCCGCTGCCCCGCCGGCGCAGGGTCTGGAAGAAGAGGTCCGGCAGGTCGAGCGCCCCGGGCAGCTCGCCGGGTCCGGACACCTTCTCGAGCCGGCCGCCGCGGTCGAGGTAGAAGGCGCCGAAGCGCAAGCGCAGCATCCGCGGCAGCTCGGCGAGCCGCTGGCGCACCGCCTCGGCGGGGTCCTGGCCGCCGGTGAACGCCTCGGCGAGCTCGGCCTGGGCGCGCTGGAGGCGCGTCCGCTCGGCGAGGAAGAAGCGGTCCATCGGCACCTGGATGCGGCGGCGCAGCGGCTCGAACAGCAGCACGATGGCGAGGGCGAAGACCAGCGGGAAGTAGGGTGAGTCGGCCAGTCGGGTGCCGCGGAAGATGGCGTTGAAGGAGGCGATCCCGAGGGCGTAGGCCACGGTCACCACGGCCGTCGCCGCCGTGTACACGAGGCTCTTGCGCAGGATGACGCGCACCTCGAGGAGCTGGAAGCGGAAGATGGCGTAGGCGAAGGTCAGCGGGATCGCCGCCAGCGGCACCACGCCGTAGAAGACGAACTTCTCCGTCTGCAGGAACGAGGGGAACGCGACCGCGAGGAGGAGGAACGGCACCAGCCCGACGATCGACCCGCCCAGCACCAGCGCCGCGCCGCGCCGCTCCGCCGAGGCCGGCAGGCGCGCCCAGTTGGCGGTGAGCACGGCGAGGCCGAGGAGCACGTAGAGGGCGAGCACCCACCAGCTCGCCGCCGGAGCGCCGCTGATCAGCCGGCCAGGCCGTCCCAGGCCGTAGCGCAGCCACACGCCCGCCGCGAACACCAGGACCGGCACCGAGTACAGGGCGACCAGCAGCCCGGTCCAGGCCCGCCGGCCGCGCAGCCGGGCGGCCGTCTCGCCGAGGCGCCCGTCCCAGATCGGTCGCGGGAAGATGAGGAAGAAGTGGAGGAAGCTGGCCGGCAGCAGCACCAGGGCCAGCGTCCCGGTGCGCAGCACGAAGGCGTCGACCCACGAGTACGAGGCGGGCCGCAGGCGGCAGACCAGGAAGAGCAGGAACAGCGAGCAGAGGACGAAGAACACCTGCGCCGGCCGCAGCTGCGGCTGGTGGAGGAGCACGAAGAGCCCGATGAAGAAGAAGCTGAAGCCCAGGACGCAGGCGTAGAGGTAGGCGGTGTCGCCGATCTGCCGCCGGCCGAGCTCGACGGCCACCTCGCGCAGCTCGGTCCGGCCGGCGGCGTCGCTGCGGCGCACCAGGTAGGGGACCGTCTCGCCGACGTCGCGGGCGTTGAGGATCGCGGCGGCGCCCGCCTTCGAACGCAGCAGGGTGCGGCCGATCCCCACGATCTCGTCGCCCGCCTCGATCCCGGCGCGGTCGGCTCCGGAGCCGCCGACCACCGCACCGACGCGCAGCGTCCCCGGGACGTCGGCCTCGAGCACCACGCCGTCGTACGGCCGTGGCAGGTACATGTCGACGATCGACAACGCCGCCAGGGCGAAGGCCAGCAGACCCAGCGCCAGCAGCGAAGAGGGGGGACGATTGGCGGTGCTCATCGGACGGTCCGGTCCCCCATCTTACGGTCTTTACGGAAGGGCCGGCGGCGAAGTTGGGAGCCCCGCCCGGGCTTGCCGTCCGCGGCGTCAGCGGAGAGGATCGGCGGATGTCCGACCCTGCCGAGCGCGGCGCCCGGCGCCCGCCGCCGACGTCGGGCGCCGGCGGCCTGCGGTCGCTGGCCGCCCGCAGCCTCCTCGCCGGCCTGACGCCGCTGATCCCGGTGCCGTGGCTCGACGACGCGGTGGAGCGGGGGGTGCGGCGGCGCACTCTCGCAGCGCTGCTGCGGGAGCGCGGCCTGGACCCGACGCCGGCGGACGTGGACGTGGTCGCCGGCCTCGAGCGCAGCGGCGGGCGCGGCTGCCTCGGGGCGCTGCTGCGCGGCGCGGTCGAGGCGTCGCTCTACCTGCTGCGCAAGCTGTTCCGCAAGCTCGTCGTCGTGCTCGCGGTCCACGACGGCGCCGACGCCGCCTCGCGCCTCTTCCACGACGCCTACCTGCTGCGCCACGCCCTGTCGATCGGGGCGCTCGAGGCCGGGCCCGGCGGGCGCATCGACCGCGACGCCGCGCGCCGGGTGCGGCGCGCGATGGACGCCACGCTGGCGGCCACCGACACCTCGCCGCTGCGGCAGGCGGTGCGCCGGGCCCTGGTGCGGCGCCCGGCCGGCGACGGGGCGGCGGCCGGGCGGGTGGCGGACGCCCTGTGGCGGCAGGGCGACTACCGGGCGGCTCTCGAGCGCCGTCTGGAAACCCATCTGGGGGTGCCGGAGAGCTGACGGCCGGACCCTCCCGGGGGCCGCGCTTGCGGTAAGATCCGGGGTCCCGGAAGCCCCACGAGCTGCTGGCGAAACGTCGTGCCGACCCACGTCCCCCCGCGCATCTACCGCCGCGTGCCGTTCGAGACGGCGGTGCGGATCGAGTTCGACCGTTTCAGCGGCTTCGTGGAGCAGTACTCCGCCAACCTGTCGCTCGGTGGGCTGTTCGTCCGCACCGCGACGCCACCGCCGGTGGGCACGGTGGTGCCGATCGAGTTCCGCCTCGGCGACGGCTTCGAGCTGATCCGGGGCACCGGCAAGGTGGTCTGGGTGCGGTCGGACGCGGAGGCGGGGCCGGAGCGCCCGGCCGGCATGGGCATCCGCTTCGTGGAGCTCACCGCCGGCAGCCGCGAGCTGATCTTCAAGATGGTGGAGCGCCGGGTCAAGGACGGCGGCCGTCCCTTCGACCTCGAAGAGGGGGAGGAGACGCTGCCCGAGGCACCGCCCCGTGACGAGGGGACCCTGACGGCGCCCCCCTGGGAGCTGCCCGGTCCACCGGCCCGGGACGGCGAGACGGCGGCGGCGCCCCCTGCGCGGGACAGGTCGCCCCGGGGCGGCGGCCCGCAGCCCGGCGCCGCGGCGCGGCGCCCCGCGCCAGGAGCCGAGCCGTTCGCGCCCGCACACCGCGACGAGGCGGCCGTCTCGACCGAGCCGCCGGCGGCCGCCGCGCCGCGGCCGGCGCCAGGAACCCCACCGTCCGCGCCCGCGCACCGCGACGAGGCGGCCCTCACGGCCGAGCGGCCGGCGGCCTTCGCCGCGCGGCCGGCTCCGGCTGCGGCGGCGCCTCCCGCGCCACCCCTCCCCTTCGCGGCGCCGACCGGCGACCGGTCGGGGCCCACACCGGGCTCGCCGGCCACCGCGCCGGCGGACCGCGAGCCCGTGGCGGCTGTTGCGGCGCCCTCCCCGGAGAGGCCGCCGGTGGCCCGGAACGCCGGGTCGACCCTGGCCGGGCCGGAGACCGACGAGGAGTTCGCGGCGCCCCTCGGCGCGGACGCTGCGGCCCGGGCCGCGGCGCCGGTCGAGGAACCGCCGCCGAGCCCGCCGTCCGGCGCCGACGAGCGGCCCGGCGCGGTGAGCGGGCCGGGCGGGGAAGTGGCAGCGGGGACGCCGGCCCGAGAAACGGACACCGGCGGCGACCGCGACCGTGCCGCGGCGGGTGACGCCTTCTTCGCGGCGGGCGCGACGGACGCGCTCCAGGACGCCTCCCGAGAGAGTGCCGAGGGGGGTGACCGCCGCGCCTGGACGGACCCCGAGGAGGGGCCTGCGCTTCCCGAGGACGGCGAATTCTCCTCGCTGGCCTGGCGGGATCCCGAGCCCACGGGCGAGCCGTCTCCCCCCGCCGTGGTCGCGGCGCCCGACGAGGAGATCGGCGACCCGCCGCCGCGCCGCCGGCACGGTCGCGCCGCCTGGCTCGGCGGGATCGCCGTGGCGCTCGCCGTGGCGGCGGCGGCGTTCCTCCTGCTCGGCCGGGAGACGACGATCCGCTCCCCCGCACCGCCGGCGGCGGAGACGCCCCGCGCCGCGGCGCCGTCCGGGGAGGCCGACGGCCCGCCGCTCGCCGCCACCACGGTGCCCGCGGACCCGGCGGCGGCGCCGTCCTCGGTGCCGGCCGCGGAGCGCCGGCAGGAGGCCGCGACCCCGGATCCGGCGCCCGCGCCGGCCGCCGGGGGACCGCCGGCCCTCGCCCGCATCACCTGGGACGAGCGCGGCGGCCGGACCGAGTTCACGCTCCAGGGCACCCGGCCCATCGGCCCGGGCGACTTCGACCACTTCACGATGGGCGGCGACCATCCACGGCTGGTGGTGCGGCTCTTCGGGATCGCCGAGCCGTTCCGCGGCGGGCCGCTGGAGGTCCGCGGACCGCGTGTGGCGCGGGTCCGGGTGGGGCTGCATCCGGCCTCCGGTCCGGGCGGCAGGAGCTCGCTGCACGTGGTCTTCGATCTCACCGGCGCCGGCGTGACGGCCGGCGGGATCTCGGCGTCCGACGGCCGCCTCCACGTCGGCTTCGAGGGGGACTGAGAGGGTGCTGGGACGACGCCGCAGCCTCAAGCGCCGGCTGGTCGCCGAGCTGGTCGAGGACAACGTCGCCCAGATCCGCGGGCTGGCCCCCCGGCGGCGCCGCCGCCCCGCGGCGGCGGGCGCGCGCTGGATCGCCGCCGTCGCCCTGCCGCTGTCGCTTCTGGCGCTCTCCCACGGCGGGTCACCGGTCGCCCCGGACGCCGCCGCCGCGGCGGCAGGTGGCGGGCGGCCGGCGGCGGTGCGGCCGGCCGCCGGGCCCCCGGAGAGGCGGGCCGCGGCGGACCTGGCGCCGGTCGACCCGGCCGTCTTCCCGCTGGCGGTGGGCAAGGTGGTCCTCGACCCCGGGCACGGCGGCGTCAACGGCGGCACGTACATCCCCTCCGGGCTGGTGGAGAAGGACCTCACCCTCGACATCGGCCGTCGGCTGCGCGACCTGCTGACGGCCGCCGGGTACGAGGTGCGGATGACCCGCGACGACGACCGCGACGTCAGCCTCGAGGAGCGGGCGCGCTTCGCCAACCGCGAGCAGGCCGACCTGTTCGTGTCGATCCACGTCAACTGGATCGAGAACCGCGCCGTGCGCGGCGTGGAGACCTACTACCTGGGGACCACCGACGACCCCTTCCTGACCCGCCTCGCGGCCGAAGAGAACCGCGGCTCGGGCTATGCGGTGGCGGACCTGCGCGACCTGCTCGAGGAGCTGTACGCGGGGTTCCGTCAGACCAGCTCCGCCGATGCGGCGGCGGCGGTCCAGCGGTCGCTGCTGCGCTCGCTGCGCACCGTCAACCCGGCGGTGGACGACCGCGGGGTCAAGACGGCGCCGTTCCTGGTCCTGATGAAGACCGACATGCCGGCGGTGCTGGCGGAGGTCTCCTGCCTCTCCAACCGCAAGGAGGCGGAGCTGCTGGCCCGGCCGCTGTATCGACAGTACATCGCCGAGGCCCTCGCCTCGGGCATCGAGAGCTACGCCGCCAGCCGTTCCCCGGCCCGCGATGCGGGCGGGGCGGCCGGGGCCAAGGGGAACGCCTGATGAGCGAGAACAAGGGCAATCTGAAGGTGGGGATCGATCTCGGGACCTCGCGGTCCTCGGTCACCGCGTCGAACGGCGAGCGCCACGTGGTCGAGAGCTACGTCGGGTGGCCGGCGGACATGGTGGCTCGCAAGGTGCTGAAGAAGGAGGTCCTGATCGGCCGCGAGGCGCTCGAGAACCGCTCCATGCTGGAGCTGGCGCGGCCGCTCGAGGAGG
The DNA here is from genome assembly GCA_963843275.1 of uncultured Acidobacteriota bacterium. Taxonomy (GTDB): domain Bacteria; phylum Acidobacteriota; class Thermoanaerobaculia; order Multivoradales; family JBCCEF01; genus CAWJJM01. Next base: position 989,755 of record CAWJJM010000012.1, read on the forward strand.
GCCTCATCAAGGAGGGGTCGAGCCGCGACGAGGCGGCGGTCCGCGAGCTGCTGCGGCACCTGCTCGGCCTCGCCGGCGCCTCGCCGGAGAAGCGCGACGGCGCCAAGGTGCACGCCGTGGTCGGCGTGCCCGCGGCGTCGCTGCGGGTCAACAAGCAGAGCCTGCGCAAGGCGATGGCGGACCTCGTCGACTCGCTGATGATCGTCTCCGAGCCCTTCGCGGTGGCCTACGGACTCGAGGCGCTGCTGCACACCATGATCCTCGACATCGGCGCCGGCACCGCGGACTTCTGCGTCATGCGCGGGCGGCTGCCCGGCGAGGAGGACCAGCGCACCCTGACCACCGCCGGCGACTGGCTCGACGAGCAGCTCGACCTGCAGCTCCGCGAGCGCTTCCCCGACGCCAGCTTCACCATCCACATGGTGCGCGAGTGGAAGGAGCGGCACAGCTTCGTCGGCGACGCCAAGGGAGCGGTGAAGGTCACCGTGCCGGTGCAGGGCAAGCCGACCGAGATCGACGTCACCGAGGCGATGCGGACGGCCTGCGAGTCGCTGCTGCCGCCGCTCGTCGAGACCATGCTCGACCTGCTGTCCCGGGTCGATCCGGAGTACCAGGAGCGGGTGCGCAACAACGTGATCCTCGCCGGCGGAACGTCGTTGATCCGCGGCCTCGACAAGCGGCTGGAGGCCGAGCTCGGCCAGGTCGGCGGCGGCCGGGTCAGCCGGGTCAGCGACCCGGTCTTCGCCGGCTCGGACGGCGGCCTGTCGATCGCCCTGGAGGCGCCGGAGTCGGACTGGGACCGGCTCACCTGACGCGCTTCTGGCACATCCTTGGCATCGGCCCAGGGTTCGGAACCGCCAGGAGATCCGGATGACCCCGAACCCAGCCCGAACCGTCGATCCGTCCCCCCGTCCCGGCGCCGGCCGCGCGGCCGTGGTGGCCCTGGCCGTCTTCACGGTCGCCATGCTGGTCAGCCACGCCGTCTACACCTGGAACTGGCTCAACGCGCTGCCGCGTGCCCTGAGCTGGCTGGTCCAGCCCCTGCTCGCGGTGCTCCTGGTGGCGGCCGGCCTGGCGCTGGTCTCCCGCGGCGGGGCCCGCCGGATGGCCGCCGAGCTGGGGCTGGCGCGCCCCTTCGTCCCGGCGGTGCTCTTCGCCCTGCTCGCCACCCTGCCGCTGGCGATCGGGTTCGGCCTCGGCGACGACCCGCTGGCCAACTTCGACGGGCTGGGGATGGTGTTCACGGTGGCCGTGTGGCCGTTGATGGAGGAGCTGCTGTTCCGCGGCTACGCCTTCCGGCAGCTCCACCGGCGGGCCGGCTGGGGCTTCGCCAGCGCCGCCCTGGTGCCGCCGCTGATCTTCGGGCTGATCCACGTCCTGTTCGCCTTCTTCCTCGACCAGAACCTGCGCATCCCGCTGCTGGCCGCGGGCGCCAGCCTGCTCGGCGGCCTGTTCTTCTCCTGGCTCTTCGTCGCCTGGGGCGACAACCTGTGGGTGCCGGCGGCCTTCCACGGCCTGGCCAACTTCTGGTGGGAGGGCTTCGGCATCGACCGCACCGGCATCGGCGGCTGGGGGGTGAACGCGCTGCGCCTGGCGGCGGTGGTCCTCGCCGTCGTGCTCACCCTGGTGTGGTCGCGGATGTTCTCCGCGGCGGCGCCGGCGGCCCCCGTTCCCGGCCAGGAGCCGGCCCGGGCGCCGTAGCTGCCGCCCCGCGCCGCCTGCTATCCTGCCGTCCGGCACGGCGGTCGCCAGCGGTCGCCGCAGCGGATCCCATGTCCCGACTCGTGCTGATCGTCGACGACGAGCCCGGCATCCTCACCGCCCTGGCGGGCATCCTGGGGGACGAGGGCTTCGAGACCCTGACCACCGCCAGCGGTGGGGAGGCGGTCGAGCTGTACCGGGAGCGCTCGCCGGACGTGGTGTTCCTGGACATCTGGATGCCCGACCGCGATGGCCTCGAGACCCTGCAGGCGTTGCGCGAGGTCGACCCGGCGGCGGCGGTGATCATGATGTCGGGGCACGGCACCACCTCCACCGCGGTCAAGGCCATCAAGATGGGCGCCTTCGAGTACCTCGAGAAGCCGCTCTCCTACGCCCGCACCGTCGAGGCCGTGGAGGGCGCGCTCTCCTACCGGCGCGAGCTGGCGGCGGAGCAGGGCGGGGTGGTGCGGGCGCTCGAGCAGGGGCGCACCCGTCCCGACCTGGCGCGCGAGATCGAGCCGCCCCCCGGGCACCCGCTGCTGGCGGTGGGCACGACGGCGCAGCGGACGGTGCGCTCGAGCACCGTGATCTACGGCCACGGCCTGCACTCGGGCGGCCGGACCGGGATGGCGATCCAGCCGCTGCCGCCGGGCAGCGGCATCCACTTCCTGACGCTGCCGACGCATCGCCTGGTGCCCGCCCACGTCCGCGCCGTCGGCGACACCGACTACGCCACCACGCTCAGCGACGGCGGCGAGCCGATCCGCACCGTCGAGCACCTGCTGTCGGCGCTCCACGCCTACGGGATCACCAACCTGCTGGTCAAGGTGCACGGCGAGATCCCCGTGCTCGACGGCTCGGCGCTGGAGTTCTGCCGCACGCTCGAGGAGATCGGCGTCGAGGAACAGGACGCGCCGCGCCGCGAGCTGGTGATCGACCGCGAGTACCGGGTCGGCGACGGGGAGAAGCTGCTGCGGATCGAGCCGTTCGACGGTTTCGCGGTGTCCTACCTGCTGCGCTACCCGCCGCCCGTCGGTGAGCAGTATTTCGAGTTCGAGCTCACCGGCGGCGCCGACTACAAGCGGGAGATCGCTCCGGCCCGCACCTTCGGCTTCATGAAGGACCTGAAGATGATGAACGAGCTGGGCCTCGGCTCCGGGGGCCGCCTCGACAACTTCATCCTGGTCGGCGACGACGACGTGATCAACACCGAGCTCCGCTTCCCCGACGAGTTCGTGCGTCACAAGATCCTCGACATCGTCGGCGACCTGTACCTGCTCGGGTACCCCATCCGCGGGCGCGTCACGGCGCGGCTGACCGGCCACCGGGACAACATCGCCCTGCTGCGGCGCATCGCGGAGGCCGGCGGCGACGACGGCTGAGGCGCCGCCGTTGGTCCGGAAGCTGCACCTCGGTCCGGGGAAGGAGCGATCGCCCGCCATGCCCCCGACCGGCCCCCGCACCCCGTCCCGCCGCCACCGCGCCCTCGGTGCGGTGCTCGCGGCGCTGGTCCTGTCGCAGGCCCCGGCGGCGGCGGCCGCCCCGGCCTGCCGCGCCGAGCTGGTGGTCGAGTCGAGCGGCGGCGAGCTGCATCCGCTCCACGAGCGCAACGCCCACATGCCCTGGCCCACCGCCTCGATGGTCAAGATGTTGACCGCCCTGGTGGCCGCGGACGCGGTGGCGGCCGGCGAGGTCTCGTGGGACACGCCCTACACCGTCTCCGCCGCGGCCAGCCGGGTGGGGGGCTCGCAGGTCTACCTCAAGCAGGGCGAGACCTTCCCCCTCGAGCAGCTCCTGCGGGGGACGCTGATCGAGTCCGCCAACGACTGTGCCTTCGGGGTGGCCGAGCTGGTGGCGGGCTCGGAGCAGGCCTTCGTCGAGCGGATGCGGGCCAAGGCGCGGCAGCTCGGGCTCGAGGACTACGCGATCTTCTCGCCCAACGGGCTGCCCAGCCCCGACGGCGCGGTGCACGACGACCGCATGACCGCCTGGGACGAGGCGCGGGTCGGGGCGGCCCTGATGCGGCACCCGCGGTTCCGGACCTGGGTGCGCGAGGAGGTGGCGCCGTTCCGGGACGGCACCTTCCAACTGTTCAACTTCAACTACCTCCTGCGCCGCTACCCGCCCGCGGACGGGATCAAGACCGGGTACCACCGCCGCGCCCGGTTCAACATCGCCGCCTCCGCCGAGCAGCACGGCGTGCGGCTGATCGCCGTCGCCCTGGGCTGCGAGCGCAAGGGGCAGCTCTTCGCGCGCAGCCAGGAGCTGCTCGAGGACGGCTTCGCGGCGTACCGGCCGGTGACGGTGGTGCGGCGCGGCGAGCGCCTCGGCAGCGAGGTCCCGGTGGCGGACGGCCGGCGCCAGGCCGTGCCCGTCCTCGCCGCCCGGTCGGTGCGGGTGATGAGCTACCGGGGGCGGCGCCCGCCGGTCCGCGTGCTGGTGGTGGGGGAGGGCGCGGCGGCTCCGCTGGCGCGCGGGGCGCGCGTCGGCCGCGTGGTGGTGGAGCGCGGCGGGCGGGTGGTGGGGGAGGCCCCGGTGGTCGCCGCCACGGCCGTCGCCCCGGCACCCTGGTGGCAGCGGGCCTGGCGCCGCCTGGCCGGGGCGCTGCCGTCCTTCTGAGGTCGCGGCGCCCTCAGTCCTCGTCGCTCTCGTCGCCCTTGAGGCGGGCGAAGGCGGCGGCCATGGTGCTCAGGCCGCTCTGCTCGCGCTGCTGCTGCCGGTAGGCCTGGAGATCGGCCTTGCTGGCCTCGACGTGCGAGCCCTCCTTGCCCAGGGAGATGCGCTTGCGCCGGGAGTCCACCGACAACACCTGCACGCGGACCTCCTGGCCCGGGGTGAAGGCGCGGGCGGCGCTGGCACCGCGCGGCAGGCCGGTCTGGGAGTTGGGCAGCAGGCCCGTCACCCCCGGCTCGAGGGCGATGAAGACGCCGAACGGGGCGATCGACTCCACGGTGCCGGCCACCATCTCGCCCTCGGGGAAGCGTTGGGAGATGCCCTTCCAGGGATCCTCGGTGGGGACCTCGCGGAGCGACAGCGAGATGCGCTGGCGCTTGGTGTCCACCTCGCGGACCCAGCCCTCGATCGCTTGACCCGGCTGCAGCTCCGGGGCGCCGAGATCCTTGCCGGGGGGGAGCTGGGAGACGTGCACCAGGCCCTCCACCTCGGGTTCGAGCTCGACGAAGAGGCCGAAGTCGGCCTGCCGCATCACCTTGCCGGAGAAGCGGGAGCCGCGCGGGTGGCGCTGCGCCACGTCCTTCCACGGATCGGGCTCGAGGTCCTTCATCGACAGGGAGATGCGCTCCCCGCCGTCCTCGATCTTGAGGATCTTCACCTCGACCTGCTGGCCGCTCTGGAGGGCGTCCTTGGGGCGCTGCACCCGGGAGCGCGAGATCTCGGAGACGTGGACCAGGCCCTCGAGCCCGCCGATGTCGACGAAGGCGCCGAAGTCGGGCAGAGAGGTGACGGTGCCGGTGACCACCTTGCCCGGCTGGAGACCGGCGAGGATCTCCTGGCGCTCCTCGGTGAGCACGGCGGAGCGGGAGAGCACCACCCGCCGGCCGCGCTTCTGGAACTTGACGACCTTGAAGCGGAAGGAGCGGTCGACGTAGGTCGAGGGGCTGCGCGGCCGCCCGAGCTCCATCTCCGAGCTGGGGCAGAAGGCGGTCACCTCGCCGACGACGACGTGGAAGCCGCCGCGGTTCCAGCCGATCACCTTCCCCTCGACGGGTACGCCCTGCTCGCGCGCCCGGCGCAGCTCGGCCAGCGCCGGGTCCTCCGGCTCCTCCGCGGCGGTTCCGGTGTCGTCGGCCGACTCGTCGCCGCCGCTCGCGTCGGCGGCGGACGCCTCCACGCCGGCGGGCTCGGCGGCGGCCGTCGCCGCCGGCTGAGGCGCCTCCGCGGCGGCCGGCGTCTCGGCCTCGGCGCCTCCGGTCTGCGCCGCCTCGGCGCTGGCGGCCGGCGGCGCCTCGGCCGGCGTCTCCGCGCTGTCGGCCGGCTCCTCGACCGGGGCGGCCGCCGCGACGGGCTCCCCGGTCGGTGCGGTCTCCGCGTCGGCCTCGACGTCGGGCGTCGCCTCGACCTCCGTCGCCTCGGCCTCTGTCGCCTCGACCGCCGTCGCCTCGACCGCCGCGCCGGCCTCGACGTCCGGCCTCGCCTCGGCCTCCGTCGCCTCGATCGCCGCGCCGGCCTCGACGTCGGGCGTCGCCTCGACCTCCGTCGCCTCGACCGCCGTGCCGGCCTCGACGTCGGGCGTTGCCTCGACCTCCGTCGCCTCGACCGCCGTGCCGGCCTCGACGTCCGTGCCCGCCTCGCGCTCCGCTCCGGCCTCGACGTCTTCGGGGGCCTCGGGCGTCTCCTCGGACCGGGCCGTCGCCGCGGGCGTCGCCGGCTCCGCGCTCGCCGCCTCCTCGCCGCGGTCGGAGCTCCCCTTCGCGACGGCCGGCGCCGCGCCCTCCGCGCCCTCCGCGCCGGCGTCGTCGCCCGGGGGCGGCGCCGCCTGCGGAGAGGCCGCGGCCTCGCGACCGGCGGCGTCGTCGGGGGTGTCGGTGGAGGTTTCGGGGTCGAGGATCTGGCGTTCGTCGGTCATCGGGGACTCCGCTTGACGAAGGGTCGAAGGGCGGTCTGCAGGACGCGGGGCAGGTCGCCCCGGACCCGTGAGCTTACCGCAAACGGCGCCGGGGCGAAAGCCCCGTGCCGGCGCGGGTTTGCGCGCCGCACGCCGCCCCGAAAGGGTCTAGAATGGGGAGGTCCTCAGCGGTCGTTCCCGTACATTCAGCCCTTGTCCCAAGGAGGGTGTGATGACTGTCCTTTCCGAGCCCACCATCCAGCGCGAGGTGGAGGAGTTCATGTCGGCGGTGGAGCGCCGAGATCCCGGCCAGAAGGAGTTCCAGCAGGCGGTGCGGGAGGTCGTGGAGTCGATCATGCCGGTCCTCGACCACCATCCGGAGATGCGGCGTTCCCGCGTCCTCGAACGGCTGATCGAGCCGGAGCGGGTGATCGTCTTCCGGGTCCCGTGGATCGACGACGCCGGCGAGGTGCAGGTCAACCGCGGCTTCCGCGTCGAGTTCAACAGCGCCCTCGGCCCCTACAAGGGCGGTCTGCGCTTCCATCCGTCGGTCAACCTGTCGATCCTGAAGTTCCTCGGCTTCGAGCAGATCTTCAAGAACGCCCTCACCACGCTGCAGATCGGCGGTGGCAAGGGCGGCTCGGACTTCGACCCGAAGGGGAAGTCCGACAACGAGGTGATGCGCTTCTGCCAGTCGTTCATGACCGAGCTGTTCCGCCACATCGGTCCGGAGACCGACGTGCCCGCCGGCGACATCGGCGTCGGCGGCCGGGAGATCGGCTACCTGTTCGGTCAGTACAAGCGGCTGGCCAACCGGTTCGTCGGCGTGCTCACCGGCAAGGGTCTCGCCTGGGGCGGCTCGCTGATGCGTCCCGAGGCCACCGGCTACGGCCAGATCTACTTCGCGTGCGAGATGCTGGCCAGCCGCGGCAAGGACCTCGCGGGCAAGACGTGCGTCGTGTCCGGGTCGGGCAACGTGGCCCAGTACGCGGCCGAGAAGGCGATCGAGCTGGGAGCGAAGGTGATCACCTTCTCCGACTCGAACGGCTTCGTCGTCGACGAGGCCGGGGTGGACCGCGAGAAGCTGGCCTTCGTGATGCACCTGAAGAACGTCCGGCGCGGCCGCATCCGCGAGTACGCCGAGCGTTTCCCCTCGGCCACCTACACCGAGACCGACCTGTCGCTCGATCACAACCCCTTGTGGGAGGTGCCCTGCGACGTGGCGCTGCCGTCGGCCACCCAGAACGAGGTCGGGGCGCGCGACGCCGCCAACCTGGTGGCCAACGGCTGCATCTGCGTCTCCGAGGGTGCCAACATGCCGTCGACGCCGGAGGCCGTGGAGGTCTTCCTCGAAGCCGGCGTCCTCTACGGGCCGGCCAAGGCGGCCAACGCCGGTGGCGTCGCGACGTCGGCGCTGGAGATGAGCCAGAACCGGATGATGCTCTCGTGGAGCCGCGAGGAGGTCGACGAACGGCTGCGGCGGATCATGCGCGGCATCCACCGGACCTGCTTCGACACGGCGGAGAAGTACGGCGAGCCCGGCAACCTGATGGCCGGGGCCAACATCGCAGGCTTCCTCAAGGTGGCCAACGCGATGATGGACCAGGGGCTGGTCTAGACCGGCCCGCCCGGCCGACCCCGGCGGCGCCCGGCGCCGCCGGGGACCGGGTGCGCCCGCGGCCCGGGGCCGGCGCGCTATCCTCGCGGGGGCGGTCCCGCCGATGAGCCAGCGCGCGCGCGACATGCAGCCGTTCACCTTCGAGGCGCTGATGCCGCACCTCGTGCAGCACGTGCTGCTGGTGGCGAGCGCCTACGACAGCTTCATCCTGGAGGAGGAGGGCCGGTTCTCCGACCGGCTGCTGGGCCAGTACCAGGAGCTCGACCTCGCCAGCCCACCCTCGTTCGAGCACGTCCCGTCGGCGAAGAAGGCGCTGCGCCAACTGCGGCGCGAGGACTACGACCTCGTCATCACGACGCCGCACGTCAACGACATGTCGCCCGCCCGGCTGGGCGCGGAGATCGCCGAGCAGCACCCCGGGATGCCGGTGGTGCTGCTGACCTACGACCGCGCCGACGCCCAGTCGTGGTCGCAGATGCAGGGGCGCGGCGGCATCGACAACGTCTTCCTGTGGACCGGCGACCCGCGCCTGCTGCTCGCCGTGGTCAAGTGCGTCGAGGACAAGAAGAACGTCGACCACGACACCCGCCAGGGCCTGGTGCGGGTCATCATCGTGGTCGAGGATTCGCCCGCCTACTACTCGTCTTTCCTGCCGATCATCTACGCGGAGCTGCTCGACCAGATCCGGCGCCTGCTCGCGGACCGGCTCAACGAGCGCGACCGCAACTTCCGCATGCGGGCGCGGCCCAAGATCCTCCTCGCCCGCACCTGGGAGGAGGGGCGCGGCCTGTTCCGCCGCTACCGCGAGAACGTGCTGGGGATCATCTCCGACGTGCGCTTTCCGCGGCGCGGCCGCCTCGACGACGCGGCCGGCATCGACTTCATCCGCATGGTGCGCAAGCACGCCCCCGACCTGCCGGTGCTGCTGCAGTCGCGCCAGCGCGAGCACGCCGAGCTGGCGCGTAGCCTCGGCGTGGTCTTCGCCGACAAGAACTCGCCGGAGCTGCTCGCCGAGCTGCGCGAGTTCATGCGCTCGAGCTTCGGTTTCGGACCGTTCGTCTTCCGCCTCGCGGAGGGCGCCGAGGTGCGCCGGGCCGAGACCATCCGCGAGATGCTCGAGGCCCTGCGCGACGTGCCGGACGAGTCGCTCCACCACCACGCCTCGCGCAACCACGTCTCGAACTGGCTGATGGCCCGGGGCGAGTTCCCGCTGGCGCTGGAGGTCCGGCCGAAGCGGGTCAGCGACTTCGCCACCACCAGCGAGCTGCGCCGCTACCTGGTGAGCACCTTCACCGATTTCCTCGAGCAGCGCCAGCGCGGTCAGGTCACCGACTTCCGCGGCCGCCCCGACCCGCTGCGCCGGGACTTCCTGCGCCTGGGCCGCGGCTCGATGGGCGGCAAGGCGCGGTCGATCGCCTTCATGTCGCACCTGAAGGCGAACCACCCGGTGCACGAGCGGTACCCGCACCTGAAGATCATCGTCCCGCGCACGGCGGTGATCTGCACCGACGTCTTCGACCGCTTCTGCGAGCGCGGCAACCTGCGCGAGCGGGCCATGGCGGCGGACGAGGACGCGGAGGTGGCGCGGCTCTTCCTCGAGCAGCCGCTCGACTTCGAGCTGATGGCCGACCTCGCCTCGATCCTGCGCGAGGTGCGCTACCCGCTGGCGGTGCGCTCCTCGAGTCTGCTCGAGGACTCGGAGTTCCAGCCGCTCGCCGGGCTCTACCGCACCTACCTGCTGCCGAACTGCTCCGACTCCGACGACGTCCGGCTGGAGCAGCTGGCGCGGGCGGTCCGCCTGGTCTTCGCCTCCACCTTCTTCCGTGGCCCGCGCACCTGCCTCGAGGCGACCTCGATGCGCATCGAGGAGGAGAAGATGGCGGTGATCGTCCAGCGGCTGATCGGCCGTCGCTACGGTGAACGCTTCTACCCCCACTTCGCGGGCGTCGCCCAGTCCCACAACTACTACCCGTTCGGGCACAGCGGCCGGAGGACGGGATCGTCACCGCCGCCCTCGGCCTGGGGCACTCCGTGGTCGGGGACGGCCGCGGCTTCCGCTTCAGCCCGCAGCACCCGCAGATCCTGCCGCAGATGTCGACACCCTCCGACGCGCTGCGCAACTCGCAGCGCCGCTTCTGGGCGCTCGACCTCTCCCAGCCGGACCTGTCGGTGGGGCTGGAGGAGGCGGCCAGCCTGGTCGCGGTCGACCTCGAGGCGGCCGAGGCCGACGGCACCCTGGAGCCGGTCGGCGCCACCTACTCGCCCGACAACGACCGGATCTACGACACCATCCACCGCCGTGGCGTCCGCCTGGTCAACTTCGCCGGCGTCCTCAAGCACGGCCGTTTCCCGCTGGCCGAGGTGCTCGTCGACCTGCTCGAGCTGGGCCGCGAGGGGATGGGCACGCCGCTGGAGATGGAGTTCGCGGCCACCCTGCCGACGGCGGAACAGCCGGGGGAGATGGCGATCCTCCAGCTGCGGCCGCTGATGGCGCAGGGGCGCAAACAGGAGGTGGAGCTGAGGCGCGTCAACGGGCGGCCGCGCCTGCTCGCCGGGCCCGCCCTGGGCAACGGCGTGATCGAAGGGGTGCGCGACGTCGTCTACGTCCACCCGAGCCGCTTCCGCAGCCGCGACTCCCCGACGGTGGCCCGCGAGGTGGCGCGGATCAACGAGCGCCTGGCGTCGGAGCGCCGTCCCTACCTGTTGATCGGACCGGGCCGTTGGGGCACCTCCGACCGCTGGCTGGGCATTCCGGTGCGCTGGCCCCAGGTGTCCGCGGCGCGGGTCATCGTGGAGGTGGAGAGCGAGGCGCACATCGAGCCGTCGCAGGGCACCCACTTCTTCCACAACATCACCTCGCTGCGCCTCGGCTACTTCTGTCTCGACCCCGACCAGCCGGGGCACTTCGTCGACTTCGAGTGGCTCGAGGGGCTGCCGGCGGTGGAGGAGGCGGGGCCCGTCCGCCACGTGCGGCTGCCGGAGTCGGTGGAGACCTGGATCGACGGCCGCAGCGGCGAGGGCCTGGTGTTGCGCGGCGCCTGAGCCGGTGGCGACCTCGGCGGTTGCGCAGCGCTCGCGGGCCGTCGTCGGCGGCCGGGCGGCGTGCGCCGGGCTGGTCGTCGCCCTCGCCCTGGCCACCGCGTGCCACGGGCGCCGCGCGCCGGGGCCGGCGGTGGTCACCTTTCCGGGGAGCGCCGTCGGCAGAGAGGCGGAGGTGCTGGCGGCCCAGCTCGCCCGCTTCGAGTCGACCCATCCGGGCGTCCGGGTGGAGCAACGCCCCACGCCGGACGCCGCCGATCAGCGCCACCAGCTCTACGTGCAGTGGCTGGCCGCCGGCGCCACCGACCCCGACGTGCTGCAGCTCGACGTGGTGTGGACCCCGGAGTTCGCCGCCGCCGGCTGGATCCTGCCGCTCGACGGCTTCGTTCCGGACGCCGACGCCTTCTTCCCGGCGACCGTCACCGCGGACACCTGGCAGGGCCGCCTCTTCGCCGTCCCCTGGTTCGTCGACGTGGGCATGCTCTACTGGCGCACCGACCTGCTGGCGGCGCCCCCGACCACCTTCGCCGAGCTGCTCGCCGCCGCGGCCGCCGGCCGCGCGCAGGGCGTCCCCGAGGGCTACGTCTGGCAGGGGGCGCGCTACGAGGGGCTGGTCACCGTGTTCCTCGAGCACCTCGGCGGCTTCGGCGGCGCCATCCTCGACGACCGCGGCCGGGTGGTGGTGGACTCCGAACGCGCGGTGGCGGCGCTCGGCTTCCTGTGCGAGGCGATCCGTCGCGGGGTGGTGCCGGAGGCGGTGCTCGCCTGGCACGAGGAGCAGAGCCGCTTCGCCTTCCAGAACGGCCGCGCCGTGCTGATGCGCAACTGGCCGTACGCCGTACCGCTGCTCGCCGACCGGGAATCGTCCGCGGTGGCCGGGCCGCTTCGCGGTGGCTCCGATGCCGGCGGCGCCGGGCGGCCGTCCCACCGCCGCCCTCGGCGGCTCGCAGCTCGCGATCAACGCCCGCAGCGACGTCCCCGACGCGGCCTGGGCGGTGGTCGAATACCTGACGGGCCCCGAGCAGATGGTGGAGCGGGCGCGGGCCACCGGGCAGTTCCCGGCCCGGCGGGCGCTCTACGACGGCGACCGGCTGGCCGCGGCGCTGCCGCTGGCGCCGCGAACCGCCCGCGAGCTGCTGGAGGCGGCGCGTCCGCGGCCGGTGACCCCCGTCTACACGGAGCTGTCCCGGATCCTCCAGGTGCACCTGCACCGTGCGCTGTCCGGCCAGGAGGAGCCGCGGCCGGCGCTGCGGGCGGCCGCCCGCGAGATGCGCCGGCTGCTGGCGCGGGTGGGGCTGGACGGTGGCTGAGCTCGGCGGCATGGCGCGCCGCGACGCCCGCCTCGCCTGGCTCCTGGTGGCGCCGGCCGGCGTGACGGTGTTCGCCGTGGCGCTGTTCCCGCTGGTCTGGACGGTGGTCGAGTCGCTGCACGTCCACGACCTGCGGATGCCCTGGCGGGGGCACCCGTTCGTCGGCCTGGCGAACTACCGGGAGGCCCTCGCCGACCCGCGGCTGTGGAGCGCGCTGGGCCACACCGCCTTCTTCACCGCCAGCCAGCGTGGCCCTGGAGATCGCCGCCGGGCTGGTGCTCGCCCTGGCGCTCGACCGCGCCTTCCGCGGCCGCGGGCTGGTGCGGGCGGCGGTGCTGGTGCCGTGGGCGCTGCCGACGGTCGTCGCGGCGCTGCTCTGGCGCTTCCTGTTCCAGGGCGAGGCGGGGGTGGTCAACGCGGTGCTCGCAGCCCTGGGGGTCGTCGGCCGGCCCGTGGTCTGGCTGGTGGGCCCGACGACCGCCTGGGTGCCGCTGATCCTCGCCGACGCCTGGAAGACGACGCCGTTCGTCGCCCTGCTGCTGCTCGCCGGCCTGCAGGGGATCGACCCGGCGCTCTACGAGGCGGCGCGGATCGACGGCGCCGGAGCCTGGCGCCGTTTCTGGCACCTGACGTTGCCGCTGCTGCGGCCGGCGCTGCTGGTGGCGCTGATCTTCCGCAGCCTCGACGCCTTCCGCGTCTTCGACCTGGTCTACGTGCTCACCGGCGGCGGGCCGGGCACCGCCACCGAATCGATCGCGCTCTACACCTTCGGGACGCTGTTCGAGGACCTGCGCTTCGGCTACGGCGCGGCGCTGTCGGTGGGGGTCTTCGCGGTCACCTTCGCCCTGGCGCTCGCCTGGGTACGGCTGCTCGGTCGCGACCTGCTGCGGGGGGAGCGGTGAGGCGGGCCGGCCGCTGGTCGGCGGGCGCCGCCGTCGGGCTCCTCGTCCTCGCCATCGTCCTGCCCTTCTACTGGGCCGTGGTGGCGTCGCTGACGCCGGAGGCGCGGCTCTTCGCGGCGCCGACCCTGGTGCCGGGGGAGCTCACCGGCGAGCACTACCGGGCGTTGTTCGCGACGCGGCGCTTCTGGCTGCCGATCCGCAACTCGCTGGTCGTGGCCGGCACCACGACGGCCCTGGCGGTCGGGCTCGGCTCGTTGTGCGCCTACGCCCTGGCGCGGCTCCGCTTCCGCGGCCGGGCGCCCCTGCTCGCCGGGGTGCTCGCGGTTTCGATGTTCCCGCAGATCTCGATCGTCTCGCCCCTCTACCTGCTGCTCCGCGCCCTGCACCTGATCGACACCTTCCCCGGCCTGGTCCTGCCGTACCTGACCTTCGCCATGCCGTTGACCGTCTGGCTGCTCGTCGGCTACTTCCGCCAGCTCCCCGTCGACCTCGAGGAGGCGGCGCGGGTCGACGGCGCCTCGCGGCTGCGCGCCTTCCGCGACGTCGTCGTGCCGCTGGCCGCGCCGGGCGTGGCGACCACCGCCATCCTCACCTTCGTCTACTGCTGGAACGAGTTCCTCTTCGCGCTCGCCTTCACCCTCGGCCCGGAGCGGCAGACGGTGCCGGTGGCCATCGCCCTGTTCCGCGGCCAGTACCAGGTGCCGTGGGGCGAGGTGCTCGCCGCCGCGGTGGTGGCCACGGCGCCGGTGGCGGCGCTGGTGCTGGTCTTCCAGCGGCGGGTGGTGCAGGGCCTCACGGCCGGCGCCGTGCGCGGCTAGCCGGGCGGACGCCGCGCCCGCCGCGGCGACCGTTCAGAGCAGCCCGAGCTCGAGCTTGGCGGCGTCGGAGATCATGTTGCGGCTCCAGGGCGGGTCGAAGACGATCTCGACGGTGGCCCGGGCGACGCCGGGGAGCTCCTCGAGGCGACCGCGCACGTCGTCGGCGATCACCGGGCCCATGCCGCAGCCGGGGGCGGTCAGGGTCATCTTCACCCGCACCTCGGCGCCGCCCGGCCCCGCCTCCACCTCGCAGCTGTAGACCAGGCCGAGGTCGACGACGTTGACCGGGATCTCCGGGTCGTAGACGGTCCGCATCCGGGCCCAGACCTGGGCCTCGAGGTCTCCTCCGGCGGCCTCGGGAGGGCCGGCCGCTTCGCGCGCGGCGGCGACGGCCTCGTCGCCGAGCGCGTCGACGTCGCCGGGCTCGACGCGGAAGAGGTTGCCGCGCTCGGAGGCCACCGTGAAGGTGCCGCCCAGCGCCTGCGTCACCCGCACCCGGGCGCCGGCGGGGAGCACCATCTCGAGCCCCTCGGGCACCATGCGGACCCGGGTCTCGCGGCGCAGGGGGACGAAGGGGGAAGGGGCCATCGGCTCGCTCTCGGGGCGCGTGCGGCGCCGGGCGGTTATGGTAGCAGGCGGCGCCGCCCGGCGGGGGGGTGGAAACAGTGCCGCCCCGCGCGCGGTTGAAGGCCCCGGAGAGACCGCCCGTGACCGCCCCCGCTCCCGTCTCCGCCCCGGCCCCCGCCGCCGCCGCCGCGTCCGCGACGCGGCGCGGCGTGGTGCGGCCGCTGTCGGTGGCCCCGATGATGGACCGCAGCGACCGCCACTTCCGGGTCGTCCTGCGCCATCTGACCCGGCACACGCTGCTCTACACCGAGATGCGGACCGCCGGCGCGGTGCTGCACGGCGATCGCGACCATCTGCTCGGCTTCTCCCCGGAGGAGCGGCCGCTCGCGCTCCAGCTCGGCGGCGAGGACCCGGAGGAGCTGGCGCGCTGTGCCGCGATCGCGGAGCGGCGGGGCTTCGACGAGGTGAACCTCAACGTCGGCTGTCCCAGCGAGCGGGTGCAGCAGGGCCGCTTCGGGGCCTGCCTGATGGCCGAGCCGGAGCGCGTGGCGGCCGCGGTGACGGCGATGCGCGCGGCGACCGCGCTGCCGGTCACGGTCAAGCACCGCATCGGCGTCGACGACCTGGACGGCTACGAGGATCTCGCCCGCTTCGTCGAGGTGGTCGCGGCGGCGGGCTGCGACCGCTTCACCGTCCACGCCCGCAAGGCCTGGTTGAGCGGCCTGAGCCCGAAGGAGAACCGCAGCGTGCCGCCGCTGCGCTACGAGGACGTCCACCGCCTCAAGCGCGAGCACCCGCACCTCGTCGTCGAGATCAACGGCGGCATCGACGACCTGGCGGCGGCCGCGTTCCACCTGCGCCACGTCGACGCGGTGATGATCGGTCGCGCCGCGGTCGACGACCCCTACCTCTTCGCGACCGCGGACCGCGACCTGTTCGGCGCCGCCGCGCCGCCGCCCGATCGCCACGCGGTGGTGGAGTCGCTGCTGCCCTACGTCGAGCGGCAGGTGGCCGCCGGCGTGCCGTTGCACCGCATCGGCCGGCACCTGCTGGGGCTGTTCGCGCGCCGTCCGGGGGCGCGGGCGTGGCGCCGGCACATCGCGGAGAACGCCCACCGCCCGGGGGCCGGGCCGGAGGTGCTGCGGGCCGCCCTGGAGCGGGTGCCGCGCACCTGACGGTCGCTCCGGCGCGGGCCGCCTACTTGCAGAGCGCGGCGCGGAAGCCGGTGTCGTTGACCAGGCTGGTCAGCGCCTTGTCGAGGGCGTGGTTGACCGTCTCCTGGTAGTTCTCGGCGCTCCCCGGGCGGCCGTAGTTCTCCGCGAACCCGGAGGCGGCGCCGGACCAGCTGGCGCCGCCGCTCACCCGCGCCTTCAGCTCCACCTTGCCGTCGTACTCCGCCTGCCGGTAGACCTGCTCGTCGGTGAACACCCGATCGAGCGTAATGCGGATCGCGGGGCCCGACGACGAGGCATGCTCGAGCCCCGCCTGCTGGAAGACCTTCTCCGCCCCCTGGTGCACCCAGTCGGCGAGATCGCCCTCCATGCCGACCTTGTGGTGGGGGCCGCCGGACTCCAGGTAGCGCTCGCCGACCGACGTCTTGTCGGCGCGCCCGTCGACCACTTCGAGACTGCCGTAGCGGGCGCAGTCGGGGGCCGGTTCGATGTCCGCCGGCGAGCCCATGAAGCGGTACTGTGCCGGGAAGGTCGTGGGGCCGAGTTGGGACGGGGCGCACGCCGCGGCGAGGGCGGTGGCGGCGGCGAGCCAGAGGAGGCGGTGGGTCACGGCGGTCTCCTTTCGGGTGGTGCGGCGGTCGCGCGGACGCCGCGGATCCGACGGCGGACGGTGTCGCGAGCGTAGCACCGCCCGCCGCCGCGGTCCGTCAGCCCGCGGGCGGCGGGGCGGGGGAGCGGAGTGCCGCGGGGCGCTCCGGCGCGGCCCCCTTGCGGGCCACCAGCAGCACGTTCGCGAAGGGCGTGCCCTCCACCGCCGGACCCCCCTCGATCCGCAGCCCCCGCTCGACGAGCAGCCGGCGCCACTCCTCCCGGCTGCGGTAGTGGAAGGACTGACGCAGGTGGCCGCGGAGGATGGCGCGGAGGCGCTCGGCCGTACGGGTGAGCTGGAAACGGGCGCCGCCGGCGGCGTCGACCTCGCGCATCAGCAGGAGCCCGTGGGGTCCCAGCGCCGCGGTGGTCCGCGCCAGCAGGTCCTCCTGCGCCGCGGCCGGCAGGTAGTGGAGGACGTCGAGGAGCACCGCGGTGGCGCAGGCCGGGACGGGGTGCTGCGCGAGGTCGCCGCGCTGGATGGTGGCAGCGCTGGCCAGCGCCCGGCGCGCCACCTTCACGGCCCGGGGATCGCAGTCGATGCCGAGGAGCTGGGTTCCCGGGGGGGCCACGTGGCGGACCCGGACCGGCCCCTTCGCCGCGGCGCGCGGCGGGGCGTTGCGCCACTCCTCGACCGGCGACGAGAGCAGGGCCAGCAGGATGCCGCGGCCGCAGCCGAGGTCCACCAGCCGGCCGGGGCGCGGCAGCAGCCGGGACTCGACCAGCCGCCGGTACACCGGGTCGTAGCGCAGCTTGCCGCGCACGAACTCCCAGTGGGTGATGCCGCACGCGAGGTAGGGCTCGGCCGCCGCCTCGCGCAGCGCGGCGAAGTCGTCGCGGCGGCGATTGCGCACCCCGAGGAGGTAGGTGACCACGGTGAGCAGCGCACCGAGCCCGACGCCGAGGACGCCGGCGCCGAGGAGCAGGTCGCGCCCGAGCGACATCACCCCGGCCTCGCGCAGCCGGGCGAGGCTCAGCTCCGGCCACTCGCGGGTCAACAGCCAGTGGCCGATCCCCACCTCGATCCAGAGCAGGAAGGGGAAGGTGATCGGGTTGCTGATGTGCGCCGAGAGATAGGTGATCACCCGCGACAGGCGGAAGAGGCGGGCCAACAGCGTCGCCAGCAGGAGGTGCAGGCCCCAGAACGGCGTGCAGCCGATCGCCACCCCGAGACCGACGGCCAGGGCCCGCCGCAGCGGCCCCTCCCCTTCGGTGCGCAGGGCGACGTGGAGCTCGGTGAGTCGCTCGCGGGCGCTGCGCGCGGGGGTGTCCCCGGCGTCGGGCGGATGCTCGGGGGCGGGCGGGTCGGCGGGCGCGTTCACCCTGCCTCCGGGACGGGCAACGGCACGGCCGTGAGCTCGCGCTCGGCGAGGCCGGCGAGCACCGCGGGGAGCGCGGCGAGCACCACCGCCGCGCCGCCGGGGCACCGGGCCGAGGACCCGTCGTGCAGCAGCAGCACCTCGCCGCCGGCGAGCCCCGAGGTGAGGCGGCGGCCGATCGCCACCGGATCGCGGCGCACGGTGTCGAAGGCGCGGCGGCTCCAACTCGCCAGCCGCAGACCGCGGCCGGCGAGCACACCCGCCAGGCAGGGGTTGCGCATCCCGGCGGGAGCCCGGAACCAGTCGGGGGGGCGGCCGGTCAGACCGGCGAGCGCCTCCTGGGCCCGGTCGACCTCGCGGGCGAGCGTCCGCGGGCCGCGGAAGGCGAAGTCGTGGCGGTGGCGCCAGGTGTGGTTCTCCACCCGGTGGCCGCGGCGGGCGATGTCGCGCACGACGTCGGCGTGCGCCAGGGCGCGCCGGCCGATGAGGAAGAAGCTGGCCCGGGCGCCGGCCGCGTCGAGCAGGTCGAGCACGCGCGGCGTCACCTCGGGGTGGGGCCCGTCGTCGAAGGTCAGAGCGACCTCGCCGCGGGCCGCCGCGGCGCCGTCCAGCCGCGAGACGTTGGGCCCGAGCAGCGGGCTGCGCGGCAGGGCGCCGGCCGCCGCGAGCACGGCGTGGTTCGCCGCCAGCAGGGCCAGCGCGCCGCGCCAGCGGCCCGGGGCGGCCGCGAGCAGGGCCACGGCCGCCAGGTGGACGGCGGCGGAGACCTGCAACAGCGGGGTGGGCAGCCAGCGCCCGAGCGCCGGGGGGACGTCGCGCATGGGGGCGTGGGGCTCAGGCGCCGGGCGCCCGGTCCTCCGGCGCCGCCGGGTCGAGTCCCTGGCGGGCGGCGAGCCGGGCCAGAGCCGCGCGGTCCACCTTGCCGCGGTCGGTGCGCGGCAGCTCCTCGACCAGCACCACGCTGCGCGGCACCTTGTGGTCGGCGAGATGGTCCCGGCACCACGCCAGCACCTCCTCGGCAGAGAGCGTCCCGGGGCGGCAGGCGATCACGGCCCGCACCACCTGGTGGCGCCGGTCGCAGCCCGGGGCACCGGTCACCAGGACGTCTTCGACCGCGGCGAGCGCGGCGAGGACGCGCTCGACCTCCTTGGGGTTGACCTTCTTCCCCTTGACGTTGATCAGGTCGTTGAGGCGCCCGACCAGCTCCAGCTCGCCGTCGCGCCAGCGCGCCAGGTCCTCGGTCACGTAGCGCCCGGCGCCGAGCCGCGCGTCGGCGGGGAGGTAGGCGGTCGCCACCGCGGGGGAGCGGACGACGACCCGGCCGGCCGGCTCGCCCGGGGAGGCCGGCTCGGCGTCGGGGAGCGGCTCGACCTCCACCTCGACGCCCGCCACCGGCGCTCCGACCGTCCCCCGCTCCGCGGCACCTCCGTCGCGGTCGTAGCAGATCCCGCCGCACTCGCTGGCCCCGTAGAACACGTGCACCGGGAGGCCGAAGCGCTGCCGCAAGCGCACCGACGTCTCCGCCGGCAACGGCGCTCCGGCGGCCACCAGCAGGCGCAGGGAGGCCGGCAGCGGCGGCGGCTCGGCGAGGCGGACGAGGGCACCGAGGTAGGCCGGCACGGTGGGGAAGACGGTGGCCTGGGCGGCGGCCGCTGCGGCCAGCGGCGCGAACGGGCCGGAGCCGGTGGGCAGGACGAGGAGCAGCCCCCGCACCAGCGCCGGCACCGCCAGGCTGGAGAGGCCGTAGGAGTGCGAGAACGGGATCGTCGACAGGAGGCGGTCGTCGTCGCGGATGCCCATGGCGGCGACCAGGGCCTCGTCGTCGGCGAGCAGCGCCTCGGTCGGCGTGGCGATGCCGCGCGCCGAGCCGGTCGAACCCGACGACATCTTGATGACGCCGGTGTCGGCGGGCACGGCGGGGTGGGGCAGGCTGGGGTCGAGGAGGTCGAGGTGCCAGTCGTCGGGCTCGGCCGGCCAGCCGGTGCCGCAGACCAGGGCCCAGCGTGCCCCGACCTCGTCCGCGATGCGGCGGCGCTCCTTGGCGGGTGTCCCCGGGTCGAGGAGCAGCGCCGGCAGCCCGGCGCGGCGCAGCGCCAGCAGCGAGGCGAGGAACCCGGGACCGTTGGTCGACTGCAGGCCCACCGGTTCGCCGGGGACCGGCCCGGGCGCGGCGGCCTCGGGCCGGGAGAGGCGGCGCGCCGCAGCGCGCGCCAGCGCGTCGATCTCGCCGAGGGTGGCACGACGCCCCGGGGCGGCCACGGCGGTGGCGCCGGGAGAGCGGCGCAGCTGGCGTTCGAAGGCGGCGACGAGCGGATCGATCGGCATGGAGGACGGCGGGCGGAGGTTACGCTTCCCGGACCGGTGCTCTATACTAGCCGCTTCGTGCCGAGGGGAACCGCGGCCTGCATGGAAGTGTCTGTTCGTACAGAGGTTGGGGGTCGGAGGATGCGATGTCGCCGGACGCGGAACTGTTGCTGAGACTGAAGCAGATCATCGTCGAGAGCCTGAACCTCGAGGGCACCCGTCCGGAGAGCATCGGCGACGACGAGCCGCTCTTCGGCGACGGGCTGGGACTCGACTCGGTGGATGCCCTCGAGCTGGTCGTCGCCCTGGAGCGCGAGTACGGCATCCGCATCCGCTCGGACGAGATCGACCCCGAGGTCTTCGCCTCGGTCGCCAGCCTGGCGCGCTTCATCGCGGCGCGCTCGGCGGTGGGCGAGGGCACCCACGGATGACCAGCGCCCCGCAGCCGCTGCGGGGTGAGCAGGCGCGACCGGTGACGGGCCCCCGGCCCCGGGTGGTCGTCACCGGGCTGGGCGCGGTCAGCGCCTGGGGCTGGGGCGTCGAGGCCCTCTGGCGCGGCCTGCTCTCCGGCCGCACCGCGATCGGCCCCTTCGCGCGCTTCGACCACTCCGCCTACCGCACTCACGTCGCCGGCGAGGTGCCGCCGCCACCCCGGCCGCGCCCCGCCGCGCCCGGCGCGACCTGGGCGGACCGTTTCGCGGTGGACGCCGTCGGCGAGGCGCTCGCTGCGGCGGGGCTCCTCCCCGGCGCCGGCGAGCGGGCGGAGCTCGGCGACGCCGGACTCTTCTTCGGCAGCAGCACCGGGGGGATGTTCGAGGGCGAGGACTTCTACCTCGGGCTGCGCGGCGCCCCCGGCGCCGCTCCCCGCCTGCGCCGTCTCGCCGGCCAGCCGGTGTCGGCTCCCGCCGAGGCGGTGGCGCGGGCCTTCGGCCTCGGCGGCCCCGTGGAGACGGTCTCGTCGGCCTGCGCCTCCGGGACGCTGGCGCTGGCGCGGGCGCTCGAGGCGCTGCGCGAGGGCGAGGTGGAGCGGGCGATCGCCGGCGGGTCGGACTCGCTGTGCCGGGTCACCTACGGCGGGTTCAACGCCCTGCGCTCGGTGGACGAGGTGCCCTGCCGGCCGTTCCGCCGCGATCGCGCCGGGCTGTCGATCGGCGAAGGCGGCGCGGCCCTGGTGCTCGAGACGGCGGCGGCGGCGGCGGCGCGCGGCGCTCGCCCCCTGGCCGAGCTGACCGGGGCCGGGGCCTCGAGCGACGCCGGCCACATGACGGCTCCGGACCCGGAGGGCGACGGCGCCGCGCGCGCCCTGGCGGCGGCGTTGACCGACGGCGGGGCGCGCCGCGAAGACGTCCTGTTCCTCAACGCCCACGGCACCGGGACGCCGCTCAACGACGTGGCCGAGTGGCAGGCGCTGCGCCGGGTGTTC
The DNA here is from genome assembly GCA_963843275.1 of uncultured Acidobacteriota bacterium. Classification (GTDB taxonomy): domain Bacteria; phylum Acidobacteriota; class Thermoanaerobaculia; order Multivoradales; family JBCCEF01; genus CAWJJM01. The sequence goes on from CAWJJM010000012.1 coordinate 1,011,140, forward strand.
GGCGAAGGCGCCGGGCGCCTGCCGGTGACCGCTCCGAAGGGGGCGGTCGGGCACCTGCTGGGCTCGGCCGGCGCCCTGGAGGCGGTGGCCACCGTCCTGTGCCTGCTGCACGCGACGGTCCATCCGACGGCCGGCGACGGACCGCTCGACCCGGAGGCTCCGGTCGACCTCGTGGAGCGCGCCCGGCCGCTGACGCCCGCCGCCGGCTCGGTGGCGGTCTCCCTGAACCTGGCCTTCGGCGGCTGCAACGCCGCCGTCGTCTTCGCGCCGTGGCCGAGCCTCTGAACGCGGCCGGCGACGCGGTCGTGGTGACCGGGTGGGGCGCCGTCGGTGCCCAGGGCCTCGGGCCGGAGCCGTTGGCCGCGGCGCTCGCCGCCGGGACGCTGCAGGCGTCGCCGATCGAGCCCCCGGCCGGCCTGCCGCCGCGGCGCGGTCGCCCCGCCGGACGCGCCGCCCGGGTCGTCGCCGAGACGTTCGAACCCTGGCTGAGCCGGCGCGAGGCGCGCCGCATGAGCCCGCCCTCGCGCTTCGCGGTCGCCGCCGGACGGATGGCGCTGGCGGCCGCCGGCCTGGACCCGGCCCCCGCGGCGGCCGACCCGCGCACCGGTGTCGCCCTCGCCACCACCTACGGCGCCTCGTCGGTCACCCAGCGGATGCTCGACCAGCTCATCGACGAGGGGCCGGAGGCCCTGTCCCCCTTCCTCTTCATGGAGAGCGTCACCAACGCGCCGGCCGGTCAGGTGGCCATCCACTGCGCCGCGGCCGGCCCCAACCTGACCCTGTGCCAGCGGGAGGCCGGGCCGCCGGCGGCGCTGGCGCGGGCCGCCGCGGAGGTGCGCGGCGGCCGCGCCGGTCGCATGCTGGCCGGGGCGGTCGAGGAGATGACGCCGCTGCTGTTCGCGGTCCTCGACCGCTGCGGCTCGGTGTCGGCCCTGCCGCGTCCGTTCGACCGCCGGCGCGACGGATTTCTCGCCGCCGAGGGGGCCACCCTCTTCCTGCTCGAGGGCGCCGCCGCCGCCCGCGAGCGGGGCGCCCGCGCGCTCGCCCGGGTGACCGCCTGGGGTGGGATGTTCGACCCGGCGGCGCCGCGCAACGACTGGGGAACGGACGGCGAGCGGGTGGCGGCGGCGCTGCACCGCGGGCTGGCCCGGCACGGTCTCGGCCCCGAGGACGTGGACGCCGTGGTCTCGGGAGCGTCCGGCGCGCGCCGCGGCGACCGGCTCGAGGCGCTCGCCCTGCGCCGGCTCTTCGCCGGCCGGACGCCTCCGGTGCTGGCGCCGAAGGGGGTCACCGGGGAGTACGCCGGCGCCTACCTGGGCGCGGCCCTGCTGGCGCTGACCGGGGCCCCGTTCGCCGCCACCGCCGGGTTCGCCGAGGCCGATCCGGAGCTCGGGGTGACGCCGCATGCCGGCGGAGCGTTGCCGCCCTTGCGCCGGGTGCTGGTGACCGGTCTCGCCGCCGGCGGCGGCGGGGCGTGGGTTATCCTCGAAACCCCCGTCGCGCCCCCCACGGACCGATGAGCCCGCAGCCCCCCGTCGCCGTCGCCGTCCCCGCATACCAGGCCGCCGCTTCGGTGGGCGACGTGGTGCGGCGTTGCCGGGCCCGGGTCGCCGAGGTGCTGGTGGTCGACGACGGCTCGACCGACGGCACCGGCCGCGCCGCGACGGAGGCCGGGGCGCGGGTGCTGCGGCACCCCGGCAACCGCGGCAAGGGGGGCGCGCTCGCCACCGCCTTCGCCGACCTCTTCGGCCGCGGTTTCGAGGCGGTGGTCACCGTCGACGCCGACGGGCAGCATCTGCCCGAGGAGATCCCGGTCCTGCTCGCCGCCCGGTGCTCCCAGGGAGCGCCGCCCGCCGACCTCGTGATCGGTTGCCGGGATCACCTCTTCGCCGACATGAGCCGGCTGCGCCGCACCAGCAACCGCTGCTCGTCGCTGCTGATCTCCGGGGTGGCCGGGCAGCCGCTGGCCGACATCCAGAGCGGCTTCCGCCTCTACTCCCGGGCGCTGGTCGACCGGGTCGGCTTCCCCGAACCGCGCTTCGAGGCGGAGAGTGCGGTCGTGGTGCGTGCCGCGCGCACCGGATCGCGGGTGGTGACGGTCCCGGTGCGCCTGGGCTTCGCCGACGGCCGCACCACCAGCCACTACCGTCCCCTGATCGACAGCCTGCGCATCGCCGGCGCGGTCACGGCGGCTCGCCTGGAGATGTTCCGATGGACACCGGCGTCGTCCTCGTAACCGGCGGCGGCCGCGGCATCGGCCGGGCCGTCGTGGAGGCCCTGCTCGCGGCGGCCCCGGAGGCGCGGGTGGCGTTCACCTTCCGCGCCGACGAGGCGGCGGCCCGGGCCGTCGAGGAGGCCGCGGCCGGGCGCGCCCGCGCCTTCCGCCTCGACCTGGCGGAGCGCTCCCGGCCGGACGACCTCGTGGCCGCCGTCGAGGAGGCTCTGGGACCGCTTTCGGGGCTGGTCAACAACGCCGGCGGGCGCAGCGAGTCGCTCCTCGCGCTGACCCCGGACGCCGCCTGGGACGGCACGGTGGACGTCCACCTCGGCGGCACCTTCCGGATGTGCCGGGCGGTCCTGCGGGGCATGGTGACGCGGCGCCGGGGGTCGATCGTCAACGTCGCCTCCCTGGCCGCCCTGCACGCGGTCCCCGGGCAGGCGGCGTACGCGGCGGCCAAGGCCGGCGTGCTGGCGCTCACGCGGGTGCTGGCGCGCGAGGTGGGGCGGCGGGGGGTCCGGGTGAACGCGGTGGTGCCGGGGTTCGTCGCCACCGCCATGACGGCGGCGCTGGCGGACTCCCGCGTCGCCGCCCTGCGCGGGGGCGAGTGCCTTCCCGGCGGCGTCGCGCCGCGCCACGTCGCCGAGGCGGCGGTCTTCCTCCTCTCCGACCGCGCCGCCGGGATCACCGGCCAGGCCCTGGTGGTCGACGCCGGCGCCTCCGCGTGAGCCCCCGTCGCGCCTGGGCGCTGCTGCTGGCGGTCGCCGCCGCGGTGACCGTGCCGGCGGCGTGGGAGGCGTCGCGGTTGCGCATCGCGACCCGGCTCGAGGACCTGCTCCCGGCGGACGCTCCCGCCGCCGAGGCGTACCGCCGCTACCTGGCGGTCTTCGGCGGTTTCGAGAAGGTCTACGCGATCGTCCTGTGGCGCGGCCCCGACCCGGAGCCGGCGCTGCTCGCGGAGGCGGCCGACCGCCTGGCGGAGAAGCTCGCCGCCAGCCCCGAGGTCGCTGCCGTCCGCGCCGGGTTGAGCCGCGCCGACGAGCGCTTCCTGCTCGACGAGGTCCTGCCGCGGGCGCCGCTGTTCCTGGGCAGCGACGCCGAGCTCGAGCGCCGCCTCGACCCGGCGGCGGTGCGCGCCCGGGTGGACGAGATCCGCCGGCGGCTCCAGGGCCCCACCGGCGCGCTGGAGGCGCGCTGGCTGGCCGCCGACCCGCTGGGTGCCGGCGGCGGCCTGGCGGCGCTGACCTCCGGGGGCAGTCTGGGCCTGGTCGACCCGCTCACCGGGGCCTTCCTGTCACCGCGCGGCGATGCCGCCCTCGTCGTCGTCACCCCGGCGCGCGAGGAGCTCGACGCCGCCGGGGGCCGTGCCCTGGCGGCGGCTCTGGCGCAGGCCGGACGCCAGGTCGCGGCCGAGCTCGGGGCCCCGCTCGCGGTCTCGGCGGTGGGCGGACCGCTCTACGCCGCGCAGGACGAGCGGGTCATCCGTGAGGACGTGTCGCGCACCGTCGCGGGTTCGGCGGCCGTGGTCACGCTGCTCCTGATCGCCTACTTCGGCAGCGTGGGGATCCCCCTGGCGCTCGCCGCGTCGGTGGCGGTCGGCATCGTGTGGACGGCGGGCCTCACCGCGGCCGTGCACGGCGAGGTCAGCGTCCTGGGCCTCTCCTTCGCGGCCATGCTGCTCGGTCTGGGCGTCGACTACGGCATCCACGGCGCCAGTCGTTTCCGCGCCGCCCGCCTGGGCGGCAGCGACCGTCCGCGCGCGATGTCGGCCGCCCTGCGCGAGACCGGCCCGGCCATCCTGGCGTCGGTGGCCACCACCGCGGCGGCGTTCCTGGTGCTGGTGCTGGCCCATTTCCGCCCGGTCCGCGAGCTGGGCGAGGTGATGGCCGCGGGCATCGCGGCGATCCTCGTGGCCTCGCTGGCGGTGGGAGCGCCGATCCTGGTGGTGGCGCGCCCGCGGCGGGGGCGGCCGGGCCCCGGCGGCGCGGCGGCCGTTCCGCGGCGGGGGGGCTGTGGCGCGGCCTGGGGCGCCTGGTCGACGGCGCGGTGGCACTGGGGGTTCGGCGGCCGGCCTCGGTGGTGGGGGCGGGGCTGCTGCTCACCGCCGCCGCGGCGGCCGGCATCGCCCGGCTCGAGATCTCGATCGACCTGCGGGCGATGCGCCCCGCCGACCACCCGGCCTTCGCGGCGGAGGAGCTGCTGGCCAGCCGGTTCGGCGTCGGTCTGGACAGCTCGACCGTGGTGGTGGAGGACGTGGACCTGGGCGGCGCCCTCGCCCGCGCCCGCCGGGTGGAGGCCGCGGTGCGCCGGGTGGCGGGAGCGCAGGTCGAGGTGATGTCCCCGGCCCGCTGGCTACCGGCCGGGCCGGTGGTGGAGCGTCGTCTCCGGCTGCTGCGCGGGGCCCCCGCGGCGGGAGCGGCCGCGGCGCTGGCCGACGAGGCCGCGGCCCAGGGATTCGCCCCCGGCGTGTTCGCGCGGCCCCTGGCGGTGCTGCGGGCGGCGGCGGCGGGGGAGGCGCCGGCGCCCATCCCGCGTTCGGCGTGGCCGGACTGGGTGGAGGAGCTGGTGGCCGACGACGGCGGCCGGGTGGCGGTGGCGGTGCACCTCACGACCGCGCTGGGCACCTGGCCGGAGGGCCCTCCCCGGGAGGTCCTGGCGGCGGTGCGGACGGCCGACCCGGAGGCGGTGGTGGCGTCGGTGCCGCGGGTGGGGTCGGAGCTGCGGCGCCTGATCGTGGGGGACGTGCGGCGCCTCGGGGATGGGCCCTGGCGGCGGTCGCCGCGGTCGTCCTGCTCTCCTTCCGGGGTCGGCCGCATCCTCTGCGGGGAGCGTCGCTGTCGCTGGTGCCGGTCCTCGCGGGGTGCGCCTGGACCCTGGGGCTCGCCGGCCTGGCCGGGGTCCCGGTCGATCCGTTCGCCGTGGTGGTGGCGCCGCTGCTCCTGGGGATCGGCATCGACGACGGACTCCACGCCCTCCAGGGCGAGCGCTTCCACGGCGGCCTGCCCGACTCGCTGCGCGCCAACGGACGGGCGATGGTGCTGACCACGCTGACCACCTGTGCCGGCTTCGGCAGCCTGGCGCTGTCGCGGGTGCCGTCGCTGGCCCGGGGCGGCGTGCTGGTCGCGGCAGGCACCTTCCTGTGCCTGCTCGCCACCCTGGTCCTGCTGCCGGCGGTGGACGCGCTGGTGCCGCGCCGCGCCGGGGGGGCGACGTGACCCCGCCCCGGGAAGGCTCGCGCCCCGAGGCGCCACCCCACGCCCCCGAGCGCGGCCGGTTGGCCCGGTGGCTCGGCCCGTTGCACGTCACCGGCGTCTTCTGGTTCCGTTTCCACGCCTTCGGGGCGCGTCGCTCCGAGGCGGTGAAGCGGCTGGTGGTCCCCCTGTTCAGCGCCTTCTTCTGGCTCGCCCTGCGGCGCATCCGGCGGGCGGTGGCGGCCAACCTGGAGGCGGTCCTGGGCCCTTGCGGCTTCGTCGAGCGCCAACGGCGCATCTGGCGGACCTTCTACACCTTCGCGTGGACCCAGACCGAGCGCTACGAGCGGCTCGAGTACGGCGACACGTTCAGCGTCGAGCTGGAGAACCGCGAGATCTGGGAGCGCAACGGCAGCGGCGGCGGCCTCATGGTCACCGGGCACGTCGGCAACTGGGAGATGGCCTCGGCGATGCCGGCGGGTCGCGAGCGCCGCCGGGTGCACGTGGTGCGGGAGGAGGAGATGGACCCGCGGGCGCAGGCGTTCGTCGAGGGGCGGCTGGGCGAGGGGATGGGGGAGCACTACGTCACCCACTTCGCCGCACCGCGACCCGCTGCTCGGCCTGCACCTGCGCGAGGTGCTGGAAGCCGGCGAGCTGGTGGCGCTGCAGGGGGACCGGCCCCGGCGCGGCGGCGGGGCGGTGCCGACCCGGCTGTTCGGCCGGCCGTTCGCGCTGCCGGTGGGGCCGCTGGCCCTGGCCCGGCAGACGGGCTCGCCGCTGCTGCCGACGTTCGTCTACCGCGAGGGACGGCGCCGCTACCGCGTGGTCTTCCACGCGCCGATCCGGGTGGCGCGCACCGCCGACCGGCGGGCCGACTTCGCGGCGGCGGCCGGCCGCTTCGGCGCCGTGCTGGAGGACGCGGTGCGGCGCGCCCCGTACCAGTGGTTCGTGTTCCGGACGCTGTGGCCGGCCGGCGGGCCGGGCGCCTAGAAGGAGCTCTTGCCGAAGTTGCTGGCCAGGATCGCCAGGTCGGAGCCGTCGACGAAGCCGTCGTCGTCGAGGTCGGCGTACCCCTGGTAGCGGCTGCTGCCCTTGCGCGAGCCGAACGCCATCGCCAGACCCACCAGGTCGTAGCCGTCGACCCGCCCGTCCCGGGTGATGTCCCCGGCGAGGAACTGCGTGCCCGCCACGACGAACTGCAGCAGGGTGCCGTCGACGGCGTTCGGCGGGCTCGCCCGGTCCCGGGCGCTCAGGCCGACGTAGACGACGCCCTTCCAGGGGTCGGGAGCCTGGTAGCGGACGAGCTGGCGGCGTTCGTCGCCGGACAGCGTCGCCGGCACCGGCTCGCCGTCGATCAGCAGCTCGGTCTGTCCCACCGCGATGCCGGCGCCGAAGTCGTAGAGGTCCATCTGGATCTCGGACCCCGGCGGGGTGTCCTGCTGGTCGTTGTAGGGCGAGAGGTGACCGATCACCGGCGGCACCGAGTCGACGCCGGTGAGCACGTCCGCCCAGATCTCCGCCAGCAGGTCGTAGCCGGCGGCGTTGGGATGCAGCTTGTCCTCGCCGCCGGTGTAGAGGGTCGAGAAGGCGTTCTCCGTGAGCCGGAAGAAGACCTCGAAGGGGTCGGCGAGGTTGCGGCTCCGCTCCCAGGCGAGCTCCCGGATCTCGCCGGCGAGGTCGCGGGTGACGGTGTTCATCCCGTCGTAGTTGGCGCTCGGCAGGCGCGGGATCACCGTGGCGTGCACGACCTCGAGGCCGGCGGCCTCGGCGCGGGAGGCGATCTGGTCGAGGTTGAAGCGGATGGTCTCGGGCGACAGCTTGAGGTTGACGTCGTTGGTCCCCTCCATCAGCAACAGCACGTCGCCGCCGCCGGCCAGCACCGAGTCGATCCGGGAGAGGCCCTCGGCGGTGGTCTCGCCGGGTACCCCGTGGTTCTCGACCACCGCCGGCACGCCGCGGTCGGCGAGGAGTTGCTCGAGGCGGGGCGGGTAGCCCTTCTCGGGGCGCGGATCGAAGGAGCCGAAGGTGATGCTGTCGCCGAAAGCGAGGTAGACCGTCTGCGCGGCGGCCGGCGCAGCGGCGGCGACGGCGAGGGCGACGGCGGCCGTCGCGACGAGGAGGCGGCGCCTCACGGCGGGTACTCCCAGCCGCCCAGGGCGGGTGGGGTACCGCCCGCGGGCCAGAGCAGCTCGACGCCGCCCGGCGCGGTCCGCACCAGCGGCCGGTCCGCCGGCCCGCCGCTCACCCGCGCCCGGCGTCGCAGCGCGCCCTCCGCGTCGAGCTCCACGACGCCCCAGCCGCTCGGCCCGGCGGTCCGGAAGAGCAGCAGGGCGGGGCCGTCCGCGGCCGGCGCGAAGCTGGGGTAGAGCGAGCCCGTGGCGGCGATCGGCCGGGGGGTGCTCCAGCGGGTGCCGTCGAACCGGGAGACCACGGTGCGGTAGCCGCTGCCGTCGTACCGGCTCCAGGCCGCCAGGGCGCCTCCGGCGACGGCGGTCAGCGCCGGGGTGACGTCGGGCACCCGGTTGCCCGCGCCGAGCCGCCGGGGCGCGCTCCACGCGTCGTCGCGGCCCACGCTCCAGAAGATTTCGTCGTCCTCGCCGTCGAAGCGGGTCCAGGCGAGCAGGGTGGAGCCGTCGTCGAGCAGGGTGCCGGCGAGCGCGAGCTGGCTGCCGGGCCCGGGCCGCGCCACCGTCCGGGGAGGACCCCAGCCGGCGCCGATCCGGCGCGCGTAGCGGACCGCGAGCGCGCCGCGCGCGTCGCCCTCGAGCCAGGCGAGGCCGCGCAGCTCGCCGCCGGCCGCCAGCACCACTGGCTCGAGGCGCAGCCGCGCGCGCCGGCCGCCGGGGGCCGGCAGCTCCCGCGCGATGGAACGGTCGCCGGCCAGCAGGCGCAGGCGGAGGCCGCTCCGGTCGGGGCGGATGGCGGCCGCGAACCAGCGGTCGGCGGTGCCGGCGGCGCTCTCGACGTGGGTCGCCGCCACCGCCGGCAGGGCCGCGCCGGCGGCGTCACCGGCGGCCACGCGCACCGCACCACCGAGCGCCGCCACCGGGGGAGCGGGCGCCGTCGCGGCCGCCGCGGCGCCCCCGGCGCCGACGGCGAGCAGCAGCGCGACCGCCGCCGGCGGGCTACGGAAAGAGGCGCGGCAGAAGGCGAAACGGCGTGCGCTCATCCGGCCATCGTACGGTTCGCGCGGGGGTCGAGTCAACGCCAGCGGGGGGTCCCGGACGCAGTGCGGAACGCCCGGGAAGGCGCCGGTGGCGGGGTATGATCCGGCCATGCGGGCGGCCATCCTCGCCGTCGGGTCCGAGCTGCTCGGCACCGACCGGCTCGACACCAACTCACTGCGGCTGGCGGAGCTCCTCGAGCGCTACGGGGTGGAGCTGGTCGGCAAGGCGGTGGTGGGGGACCGCGAGGCGGACATCGCGGCGGAGGTGACGCGCTTTCTGGAGCGTGCCGAGCTGCTGCTGCTCACCGGCGGCCTCGGCCCGACCGCCGACGACGTGACGCGACCGGCGGTGGCCCGGGCGCTGGGCCGGCCGCTGGCGCGGGACTCCGCGGTGTTGGCCGCCATCGAGGAGCGCTTCCGCCTCCACGGGATGCGGATGGCGGCGGTCAACCGGCGCCAGGCCGAGGTGCCGGAGGGGGCGGTCGTCCTGCCCAACCCGCGCGGGACGGCGCCCGGCCTCCGCCTCGACGCCGCGGAGGGCCGCACCGTCTTCGTCTTCCCCGGCGTCCCGGCGGAGCTCGAAGGGATGATGCGGCACGACCTCGAGCCCTGGCTGGCGGCGCGCTCGGCGGGCCGCGGGCGCGAGCGCGGCGCGTTGAAGGTGGCGGGTCTCCCCGAGTCGACGGTGGAGGAGCGCATCGCGCCCGCCTACGAAGAGTTCGGCCGCGAGGCGATCTCGGTGCTGGCCAAGCCGGGGGAGATCCTGCTCCAGTTCTGGGCGGCGGGGACGGCGGACGAGCGGCGCGAGCGCCTGGCGGCGATGCGGCGGCGGCTGGCGGAGTTGGTCGGTCCGGCGGTGTTCACGGCGGACCGCGACGAGGACCTCGCCGCGGTGGTGGTCGCCCTGCTGCGCGGCCGCGGCGAGAGCGTCGCGACCGCCGAGTCGTGCACCGGCGGCTGGCTCGGGCAGCGCCTCACGGCGGTGCCCGGCGCGAGCGACGTGTACCCGGGCGGTTGGATCGTCTACTCCGACGCGCTCAAGCGGCAGAGCCTCGGCGTGCCGGCCGCCACCCTGACGGCCCACGGGGCGGTGAGCGAGGCGACCGCACGCGCCCTGGCGGAGGGGGCGCGGGAGCGCAGCGGGGCCACCTGGGCGCTGGCGATCACCGGCGTCGCGGGCCCCTCCGGGGGCTCGGCGGAGAAGCCGGTCGGCACGGTGCACCTGGTGCTGGCCGGTCCCGGCGGCGCCGGCGACCACCGCCGGGTGCGCTTCCCGGGGGACCGCGAGCGGATCCGGTGGCTGTCGACGCAGCTCGCCCTGGAGATGCTGCGGCGCCGCCTGCTGGCGGCGGACAGCGCCGCCGGGGCGGCGCTCGCGACGGCGCCGGCGGCGGGCGGGGACGGCCCGGCATGAGGCTCTTCGTGGCCCTCGCGGTGCCCGCGGCGGTGCGTGCCGCCGTCGGTGAGCGCGAGCGGGCGGAGCGCCGCGGCCTGCCCGCGGCGCGCTGGGTCCACGCGGACAATCTGCACCTGACCCTGGTCTTCCTCGGGGAGACCCCGCCCGAGCGGGTGAGCGACCTCGAGGAGGAGCTCGGGGGGGCCTTCGCGGCGCACCCGCCCCTGACGCTGCGCCTGGCGGGGGCGGGCTGCTTCCCGCCGCCGCCCACCGGTGGCCGCCGCCCGCGCCCGGCGCGGGTGGCGTGGGTGGGGATCGAGGTCGCCGAGGGCAACGAGCGGCTGCTCGCCCTGCAGCGCGACGTGGAGGCGGCGGCCCGGCGGGTGGTCGAGCTGCCCGACGAGGGACGGCCGTACTCGCCGCACCTGACGCTGGCGCGACCCCGTGCGCCGTGGCGGGGCGAGGCCGTGGAGCGCTTCGCCGCCGCCTTCGGGCCCCCGTTGGGCGAGCCCTTCCGGGTGGACGCGGGGCGCCTGGTGGCGAGCGAGCTGGGCCGCGGCCCCGGGGGGGGAGCCCTCTACCGCGACGTGGCCACGTTCCCGCTGGCCGCCGGGACGGAGGACGGGGGATGAGGTCGATCGGGATCCTCGGCGCCGGCTCCTTCGGCACCGCCCTGGCCGTCCACGCCGCGGGAGCGGACCGCGAGGTGGTGCTGTGGGCGCGGCGGTCCGACCTGGCGCAGCGGATCGCCGAAGAGCGGGCGAACCGCGAGTACCTGCCGGGGATCACCGTGCCGCCCCGGGTGCGGCCGACCTCCCGGGTCGAGGATCTGGTGGGCTGCGAGGTGCTGCTCGTGGCGGTGCCCTCGCACGGCTTCCGCGAAGCGGTCCGCGAGTTCCTGGCGGCGCATCCCGGCGGCCGGCCGGTGCACCTGGTGTCGGCCACCAAGGGCGTCGAGATGGAGTCCGGGGCGCGGATGAGCCAGGTGAGCTTCGAAGAGGGCGTGGCGGCGGACCGCGACGTGCGCTTCGCCGTGCTGTCGGGGCCGAGCTTCGCGGCCGAGCTGGCGCGCGGCATGGCGACGGCGGTGGTGATCGCCTCGGAGCACGCCGAGTTGGCGCAGCTCCTCCAGGCCGAGCTGTCCTCGCCGGTGCTGCGGCTCTACTCGTCGAGCGACGTGGCGGGGGTCGAGCTCGGCGGGGCGGCGAAGAACGTGATCGCCATCGCGGCCGGGCTGGTCACCGGCGTCGGCCTCGGGTCCAACACCCTGGCGGCGCTGATCACGCGGGGTCTCCACGAGATCACCCGGCTCGGCATCGCCCACGGCGGCCAGCCGCGCACCTTCGCGGGCCTCGCCGGCCTCGGGGACCTGGTGTTGACCTGCACCGGCGGGCTGTCGCGCAACCGGCAGACCGGCCTGCAGCTCGCCGAGGGCCGCACGCTCGAGGAGATCACCGGTGGCACCACGCAGGTGGCGGAGGGCATCCGCAACTCGCTGGCGGTGGCACGCCTGGCCCGCCAACGCAACGTCGAGATGCCGATCACCGAGCAGGTGGGGCAGGTGCTGTACTCGGGCAAGTCGCCGCGCTCGGCGCTGGCCGATCTGATGCGCCGGGAGCTCAAGTCCGAGGCGGAGCTCTGAGTCCCGGCGGGGGAGGGGGAAGGCGGATGGTCCACACGGAGCACCAGACGGTCCTCGTGCTCGACTTCGGCTCGCAGTACACCCAGCTGATCGCTCGCCGGGTGCGCGAGAACCGCGTCTACTGCGAGGTCCACCCCTACGACCTGGCCCTCGACGAGATCCGGCGACGGCGTCCGATCGGGCTGATCCTCTCGGGCGGTCCGCAGAGCGTCTACGAGGACGGTGCGGCGTCGGCGGATCCGGAGCTCTTCTCCCTGGGCGTGCCGGTGCTGGGCATCTGCTACGGCATGCAGGTGATGGCGCAGGCGCTCGGCGGGCGGGTGCTGCCCTCGGAGCGCCGCGAGTACGGGCGGGCGGAGATCGAGCTCGCCGCCGAGCCGGGGCTGCTCTTCGCCGGCCTCGCCGGGCGCCAGACGGTGTGGATGAGCCACGGCGACCGCCTCGGCGAGGTGCCGCCCGGCTTCACGGTCACCGCCGCCACCGCCAACGCGCCGGTGGTGGCCTGCGAGGCGTCCGACCGCCGCCTGTGGGGCATCCAGTTCCACCCGGAGGTGTCGCACACCGTCGCCGGCGGGGACATGCTGCGCAACTTCCTCTACGAGGGCTGCGGCGCCCGCGGCGACTGGCGGATGGCGTCGTTCCTCACCGAGACGGTGGAGGAGGTGCGCGAGAGGGTGGGCGACGCGGGGGTGATCTGCGGGCTCTCCGGCGGCGTCGACTCGTCGGTGGTGGCGGCACTGCTGACCCGCGCCGTGGGGGAGCGGATGACCGCCATCTTCGTCGACAACGGGGTGCTGCGGAAGGGCGAGGCGACCCAGGTGGTGCACAGCCTCGGCGACGGCCTGGGCATCCCCATCCGGGCGGTCGACGCGCGCGAGCGCTTCCTGGGCGCGCTGGCGGGCGTCGAGGAGCCGGAGGCGAAGCGGAAGGCGATCGGCCGCGTCTTCATCGAGGTGTTCGAGCGCGAGGCGCGGGAGTTGTCGGGGGTGCGCTTCCTCGCCCAGGGGACCCTCTACCCCGACGTCATCGAGTCGGTGTCGGTGAAGGGGCCCTCGGCGGTGATCAAGACCCACCACAACGTGGGCGGCCTGCCCGAGCGGCTCGGCTTCGAGCTCGTCGAGCCGCTGCGCTTCCTGTTCAAGGACGAGGTCCGCCAGCTCGGCCGCGAGCTGGGGTTGCCGGAGGAGCTCATCCGGCGCCACCCGTTCCCGGGGCCGGGTCTGGCGGTGCGCATCCTCGGCGAGGTCACCGCCGAGCGGGTGGCGGTGCTGCAGGAGGCCGACGCCATCTTCCTCGAGGAGCTGCGCGAGAGCGGCTTCTACGACAAGACCAGCCAGGCCTTCGCGGTGCTGCTGCCGGTGCGCAGCGTCGGGGTGATGGGGGACTTCCGCACCTACGAGAACGTCGTCGCCCTGCGCGCCGTCGAGACCCAGGACTTCATGACCGCCGACTGGAGCCCGCTCCCCTACGATCTGCTGGGGCGGGCGGCGAACCGCATCGTCAACGAGGTGCGGGGGGTCAACCGGGTGGTCTACGACGTGACGAGCAAGCCGCCGGCAACGATCGAATGGGAATGACCCTCGCGGCGGATGCGGGGGCGTCTGCGGCGTCGCTGCTCGGTCGGCCTCCCTGCGGCGACCTGATGGTCGCCTCGGTCGGCCTCCCTCGCGCTCCTTGCAGCCACCCCCGCCTCCACCGCGAGGGTGCCTCGCGGTCACCGGGCGGGGCGTCTGTCGCTGCGCTCGCGCCCGGGGGCCTCGCGCGGGCTGCGCCCGCTCTCGGCCGAGGGCGGCTCTCGTTTCGCTCGCGCCGCTCGGAGACTCGCGCGGGCTGCGCCCGCTCTCGGGCGGTGCGGGCAGCGGGCGTGAGGGGGGAGGGGAGGGGAGGAGCGGGGGTCAGCTCTCCCAGCGGCGGTTTTCGCGGCGTTCGCTGGCGCGTCCGCCCGGGAGGACGGAGAGGACGGCGAGGCGGCGGCCGTCGGTCTGGTAGATGACGCGGAAGGTGCGCACCAGCATCTCGCGCACCGCCTCGTCGCCGACCTCGCTGACGACGCGCCCGAGGCGGGGGAACGGCAGGGCGCGCTCGACGGCCTCGAAGAGTCGGTCGACGGTGCGATCGGCCAGGGGGGGCGAGTCGCGGTCCAGCAGGCTCCGCAGCGCCTCGACGTCGGCGACCGCGGGCTCGGTCCACACCAGGTTCATCGCCGCGTCAACCGCCGCCGCGCCTCGTCGGCGGGCACGACCTTCTCGTCGGCGAGGGCGCGACGCCCCTCGTCGACCTTCTGGTGGACGTAGATGGCGTACATCAGGTCGTCCCACGTCGCGTCGTCGGCCAACCCCTCGACGATGCGCAGAGCCTCCTCCTTGATCGCCCCCATTCCGCCCCTCCTCGGACCGTAGGAACCGCCCTCGTCGACCGCGCCTCGCCGCCGCCGGATCGTCGGCAGCATAGCACGCGGTGCGCACACCTTGTCCCGCTTTCGAGCCCTCGCTGCACTCAACTTGGATCGATTTCTTTCGGTCCTCGGCGCCGGCCTCACTCGCCGGCGAGGTCCAGCGGCTGCAGGCGCTCCGGGTTCTTGCGCAGGCGGCGTGCCAGGCGCTTGGCGAGCTGTTCCTGGAGGGCCCGCGGATCCTCCGCCCAGCCCGGCGTGATCCCGACCCAGCCCCCCGCGGTCATCCCGTGGCCCCCGCCCTTGCCCGAGCGGGCGACGAGCTGGCGCATGATCCGGCCGGCGTCGGCGCGCACGTTGGTCGTGCGGATCGACAGGTAGACGCGGTCGCCGAACAGGCCGGTGCACAGCGACCAGGTCTTGCCGTCGAGGCGCAGCAGCAGATCGGCGATCTCGGGCACGATGTCGGGCTGCTCGACGACGCCGAGATGGCTGACGATCAGCGTCTCCACGGTGAACAGGTTCTCCAGCGCCGTGTGCAGGTTGCGGAAGTACTGGATCGGCAGCCGGGTGCTCTGGATCTTCGCCAGGGCGCGCTTGTCGACGCGGGGCAGCAGGGCGTCGTAGAGATCCTTGTCCGGACCGGCGGACTCGCGGCGGAAGTCCTGGGTCTCCGAGCGGATGGCGTAGACCAGCGCCGTGGCGAGGGCGTGGGTGAAGTCGAGGCCGCTCGCCGCCAGGTACTCGCCGAGCATGGTGGCGGTGGCGCCGTAGTCGGTGCGGATGTCCGCGAAGCGGGCCGCGGCGGTGGCGCGCCGCTTCGGATGGTGATCGAAGACCGCGTCGGCGGTGACGTCGGCAGGGAGCTGGTTGTTGCCCGTCCCCGGTTGTGCGTCGACCAGCGCGAAGTGGGCGAAGTCGGCGAGGTCGAGCCGGCGCAGGTGGGTGAGCTCGAGCCGCAGCTCGCGCACCATCTCGCGGTTCTCGGCGCGGCCGATGATCCCCCCGTAGCCGCACACCGCCCGGGCGCCGAAGCGGTGCTCGAGCAGCCGGGCGAGCACGGCGGCCGAGGCCAGTGCGTCGGGGTCGGGGTTGTCGTGGGTGAGGACGAGCCACGGGCCCGGGGGGCCCTCCTCGACCGTGCGGGAGAACTCCGCGAGCCGCTCCCGGGTGAGCGCGGTGATCATGCGGCGTGGATCATATCCGGCGGCTGCCTCGCGAGCCGGGTCGCGGGGCGGCGGGGGCCCCGGGCGGTGCTACCATACCCGCCGGCCGGCGCCGCCGGGCGGTGCCGGCCCCCCTGACGAGATCCGCGTGTTCCCCGAGCTCTTCCATATCGGTTCCTTCGTGGTCACCTCCTTCGGGGCGATGATGGTCGTCGCCTTCCTGGCGGGCTACGCCCAGCTGAGCTGGGGTCTGAGCCGGCGGGGCGCGGGAGACGCCGACGACGCCAGCGCCATGGTCTTCGCCGCCGGTGTCGGCGGCATCCTCGGCGGCAAGGTCTACTACGCCGTCCTCTACCACGACTGGCACCTGCTCTTCGATCGCGCCGGGCTGGTCTGGTACGGGGGTCTGGCCGGCGGCGCCCTCGCGGTCCTCTGGGTGCTGCACCGGCGCGGGCTGCCCTTCGCGCCGGTGGCCGACGCCTCGCTGACCGGCGTCGCCCTGGGATACGCCATCGGCCGCATCGGCTGCTTCCTGGTCGGCGACGACTACGGCATGCCCACCCAGGGACCGTTGGGCGTGATCTTCCCGCACGCCCTGCCGCCGACCACCGCCGGCATCCTGCGCCTCGAGTACGGCGCCCGGGTGCCGCCCGGGCTGCCGGACGACGCCCTGGTACCGGTCTACCCGACCCAGCTCTTCGAGACCGTGCTGGCCCTCGGGGTGTGGTGGGTCGGGGTGACCCTGATCCGGCGCGGCGCCCGGCCGGGCCTCACCGCGCTCGCGGTCGCGGCGCTGCTCGCCTGCGAGCGGTTCGGCATCGAGTTCCTGCGCGCCAAGGACGATCGCTTCCTCGGCGCCTTCACCCTCGCCCAGGCGATCAGCGTCGGAGTGCTGGTCCTGCTGGCGCTGATCTGGTGGCGCTGGCGGCGCGGCTCCGGGGCCGCCGCGGGCTCCCCCCGGGGTCCCGGGACTGACCCCGCCCGCCCCGCGCTCCGCCGTGCCCGTCCGTCGCCCACTCCGCCTGCTCTCGATCGCCGGCTCCGACTCGGGCGGGGGCGCCGGGATCCAGGCGGACCTGAAGACCTTCGCCGCCCACGGCGCCTACGGGATGACCGCCGTGACCGCCGTGACCGCACAGAACACGCGGGCGGTGACCGCGGTGCACGCGCTGCCGGCGGAGCTGGTGGCGGCCCAGATCGACGCCGTGTTCGACGACCTCGGGCGTCGACGGGGTGAAGATCGGGATGCTCGCCGACGCGGCGATCGTGCGGGCCGTCGCCGCGCGCCTGGCGCGGCACGGCGCCGGGGGCGGCGCCGGCGTGCCGGTGGTCCTCGACCCGGTGATGGTGGCGAAGAGCGGCGACCTGCTGCTCGCCGACGACGCCGTGGAGGCGCTGCTCACCGAGCTGCTGCCATTGGCCACGGTGGTCACCCCGAACCTGCCGGAGGCCGCGCGGATGGCCGGCGGCGGCGCGGCGGACGCCGAGGAGCTGGCGCGCCGCCTCGGGGGCCGGGGGCCTGCGGTGCTGGTGAAGGGGGGGCACGGCCGGGGCGAGGAGCTGGTCGACGTGCTCTTCGACGGCGTCGAGGTGCACCGCTTCCGGGGCCGGCGCCTCGCCACCCGCTCGACCCACGGCACCGGCTGCACCCTGTCGTCGGCGCTGACGGCCCGGCTGGCGGCGGGCGAGCCCCTGCCGCGCGCCGTCGAGGGCGCCATCACCTACCTGCGGCGGGCGATCGAGAGCGCTCCGCCGCTCGGCGGCGGCCACGGGCCGGTCGAGCACGGCGTCGTGCCGCCGCCGCTGCCGGTGCGCCGCGAGGAGGAGGAGAGACCGTGAACGCCGAAGCCGCGTCCCCGGAAGTGCGCGAGGAGCTGGACCTGCTGGTGGTCGGCGCGGGTCCGACCGGCATCGCGATCGGGGCCGAAGCGATCCGCCGCGGCCTCTCGGTGCGGCTGATCGACCGTGGTCCGCTGACCGCCGCGCTGCAGGAGTACCCGCCCGACATGACCTTCTTCACCACGCGCGACCGGCTGGAGATCGCCGGCATCCCGTTCGCCATCCCCGAGGACAAGCCGACCCGGCGCCAGGCGCTGGTCTACTACCGTTCGGTGGTGGAGCGCTACGGCATCCCGCTGGCGCTGCACGAGGAGGTGAGGGCGATCGTCCCGCCGGCGCGGGCGGGCGGCGCCTTCCTGGTGGAGACCGAGCACCGCGGAGTGCCCCGGCGCTACCGGGCGCGCGCGGTGGCCGTGGCCACGGGGTACTTCTTCAACCCGCACCGGCTCGGCGTCGCCGGCGAGGAGCTGCCCTGGGTGGCGGCGCGATACCGGGGCCCCTACCGCCACGCCGGCGAGCACGTGGTGGTGGTCGGCGCCGGCAACACCGCGGCGGAGGCGGCCCTCGACCTGTGGCGCAACGGGGCGCGGGTCACCCTCGTCCACCGCGGAGACGAGGTGCGCCGCTCGATCAAGTACTGGCTCAAGCCGGACCTCGAGAACCGCATCGAGGAGGGCTCGATCGCGGCCCGCTTCGCCACCCGCGTCACCGCCTTCCGCGAGGCGGCCGGCGAGCGCTGGGTCGAGGTCGAACCGGCCGCGGACGGCGCCGCAGAGCCCGGACGCCTGGGGTGCGACGCGGCCTACGTGCTGATCGGCTACGAGCCCGACGTCGCCCTGCAGCGGGCGGCGGGGGTCCGCCACGACCCGGAGAGCGGCGTGCCGGAGCACGACCCCGAGAGCGGCGAGACCAACGTCCCCGGCCTCTACGTCGCCGGCACGCTGCAGGCCGGCCACGCCACCGACCAGATCTTCGTCGAGAACTCCCGCCACCACGCGCCGCGCATCGTCGATCACCTGGCGCGGCGCCTGGGCCGCTCCTGATCCGGGCTGTCCCCGGCCGGGGACGGCCGCCGTCCGGCGCCGGGGGCGGGATGCCGCCCTCCCCGGTGAAGATCCCCGCCGCAACGGGGGATTCCGGGCGGAACGGGGGTTGCTACAGAGCCAGCAGGAGCCGACGTGACGACGACACGAACGGGGGGCCTTCGATCCGCCGGCCCGTGCCGCCGCCGGCGCGGGCGGTCGCGGTCCGGGCGCTGCGCGGGGTCGGCCGGTGAGAGGGGACGCCTCGGCGGTGCCCGGGTGCGCCGGGACGACCCGGCCGGCAGGCCGGGGGATAGGATGAGCAGATGCGCCGCGAGCGAGGACGAGCTGTGGTGAGCCGGCCCGCCGCGCCGGAGCGGGGGCGCTGGAGCGCCGTCGCGGCGCCGTGCTCTCGCCCTGAGCGCCCTGGCGGCGGCCGGCCTGCTGGCGCTGGCGTCGGCGCCGGGGACCGCCCGGGCCGCGGAGACGCCCCCGGCACCGCCGCTCGACGTCTTCGGCGAGACCATCGAGGTGCGGGTGGTCAACGTCGAGGTCGTGGTGACGGACCGCGACGGCAACCGGGTGACGGGCCTGGGTCCGGAGGACTTCCGCCTCCGGGTCGACGGCGAGCCGGTGGCGGTGGACTACTTCAACGAGGTCGTCGGCGGCGAGATCCAGCCGTCCGGCGGCGGCGCCGCCCCGCGCAGCGTGCCCGGGGTCGAGGCGGGCCGGGTCGGCACCAGCTACCTGATCTTCGTCGACGACCAGTTCGCCATCGCGCGGGACCGCAACCAGGTGATCGCCGCCCTGGCCGACGAGCTGGCCTTCCTGGGGCCGGACGACCGCGCGGCGGTGGTGGCCTTCGACGGCGACACGGTCGACATGTTGAGCAGTTGGACGGACTCGCCGCGGGTGCTGCGGCGGGCGCTGTCCGACGCGCAGGCGCGGCGCAGCTTCGGCTTGAACCGGCTCGGCGAGCTGCGGATGCACGAGACCTCGCCGCGGGTCGGCCCGGCGTCGCGCGGGGTGGGAGGGTTCGCCGACCTCGACCCGGAGGACCGCCACTTCGCCCTCCAGGTGGCGAACCAGGTGGAGCGGGGGGTGGCGGCGGCCGCGGCCACCCTGCGCGGGTTCGCCGCGCCGCCGGGGCGCAAGGTGATGCTGCTGCTGGCCGGAGGCTGGCCCTTCTCGCCGGCGGCCTACGCGGTGGGCACCACCACCGTGCTCCCGCCGGTCGACGTGCCCGACGGCCCGGAGATCCTGCGGCCGCTGGTGGACACCGCGAACCTCCTCGGCTACACCGTCTACCCGGTCGACGTGCCGGGGCTGGGGACGGCCGCGGGGACCGACGCGACGCGGGCGGGGACGCCGAGCGACAGCCCGGGCGACGGGGCACGGGCGCGGGAGAGGAACCTGGAGGACACCCTGGCGTACGTCGCGGGGCGGACCGGTGGCAGGGCGCTGGTCAACGCCCAGCGCCTCGCGCCGCTCGAGCGCGTCGCGGCGGACACGCGGTCGTTCTACTGGCTCGGCTTCACGCCGGCGCGGCGACGGGACGACCGGCGCCACGAGATCCGGGTCGAGGTGACCCGTCCCGGCCTCGAGGTGCGGGCCCGCTCCGACTATCGCGACCTGTCGCGCGGCGCCGAGCGCCAGATGGCCCTCGAGAGCGCCCTGCTGTTCGGCGACGCCGCGACGGAGGGCAGCCTGGCCGTGCAGGTGGGGGAGGTCCAGCGGGGCCGCGGGCGCACGATCCGGGTGCCGGTGCAGATCGCGATCCCGGGTGACCTGGTCACGGCCGTGCCGCTCGGCGGCGACGGCGGCTGGGCGGTGCGGCTCGAGCTGCGCATCGCCGCCCTCGACGAGCAGCGGCGGCGCTCCGACGTGCCGGTGGTCCCGCTCGGGCTGCGGCTGGAGCGCGAGCCACGGGCCGGGAGCGCCATCGTCTATCCGACCACCCTCGAGCTGCGCCGCGCCCGGCAGGTCGTGGTGGTCTCCGTCACCGACGTGGCGAGCGGGCGCAGCGCCACCGCGCGGGTGACGATCGCCCCCTGACGCCGGCGGCCGGAGTCGACCCGCGGCGCGCGCCGCGGCGGCGGCAGCCGATACAATCGCCGTGGTCCCGCGGGACGACGACTTCCCGAGCAGGTGCAGCCATATGACCCACCACCCCTTCCGACCCACCCCCCGCCGCGGCGCGCAGCGCGCCGCGACGGCGGCCCTCGTCGCGGCGCTCGCCGGCGGCGCCGCGTGGGCGCAGCAGACGCCGCCCCCGCCGCCGGCGACGAGCCCGCCCGCCTCCGCCCCGGCGCCGGGCGCGGCGGCGGCGCCACCCGACGACGTCTTCCTCGACACGGTCGACGTCCGGGTGGTCAACGTCGACGTCTACGTGACCGACAAGAAGGGCCAGCGGGTGAGCGGCCTCGGGCGTGACGACTTCGAGCTCTTCGAGGACGGCCGGCCGGTGCCGATCTCCAACTTCTACGCCGTCGAGGGGGGGCGCCGGCGCCCGAAGCCGGCGCCGGGGAGACGCCGCCGCCCACGGAGCCGGCCACCCGCACGGTGGAGCCGTTGGCCGGCGGCACGAGGCCCGAGGAGCAGCGGCTCCACCTGGTGGTCTACATCGACAACCAGAACATCCGGCCGGTCCACCGCAACCGTGTCCTCGGCGAGCTGGCCTACTTCCTGCTCCACGAGCTCTCGCCCGAGGATCGGGTGATGCTGCTCAGCTTCGATCGTTCCCTGAAGGTGCGCCGGACCTTCACCAGCGATCCACGGCTGATCGCCAGCGCGCTCGACGAGCTCGAGCGGGTGACCGGCGGCGGCACCAACCAGGACACCTCGCGCCGCGACGCGCTCGAGCGCATCGAGAACGCCTCGGGGGTCGACGAGGCGCTGATCGTCGCCCGGCAGTATGCCGAGGAGGTCCAGAACGACCTCGGCTACACGCTCGACGCCCTGCGCGCCACGATCGAGAACCTGGCCGGCCTGCCGGGCCGCAAGGCGATCCTCTACGTCAGCGACGGCATCCCGATGGTGGCGGGGCAGGACATCTTCGCCGCCGTCGACGAGAAGTTCGGCGGCATGAGCAGCGCGATGATCGACTCGGTGGGCTACGACGCGTCGCGACGCTTCGCCGAGGTCGCGAACCTGGCCAACGCCAACCGGGTGACCTTCTACACCGTCGACGCCACCGGCCTGCGGGTGCAGAGCGCGTTCTCGGCCGAGAACATGGGGCCGGGCTTCGGACCCCGGGTGGAGTCGTCGTACACCAGCAACCAGCAGAGCTCGCTGCGCTACCTGGCCGACGCCACCGGTGGGGTGGCGGTGGTCAACACCAACCGCATCCTGCCGCGCCTCGAGCAGGTGGCGGAGGACTTCGGCAGCTACTACTCCCTCGGCTTCAGCCCCGCGCACGCGGGCACCGGCAGGTTCCACGACCTGCGGGTGGAGGTCAAGGGGCGCAAGGGGCTCGTGGTGCGCCACCGCGAGGGCTACCGCGACAAGACGATCGAGTCGGTGATGACCGACGGGACGATCTCGGCCCTCCACTACCCGTACCAGGACAACCCGCTGGGCGTCCGCCTGCGCTTCGGCGAGCCGACGCGCAACGACCGGCGCTACTACACCGTGCCCGTCGACGTCGAGGTGCCGCTGGGCAAGGTGGTGCTGCTGCCGCGCGCCGGTACCCACGAGGCCCGGCTGCGCGTCTTCCTGGGGGTGATCGACGCCCAGGGGGACTCCTCGCCGATCCAGCAGGTGCCGCTGTCCATCTCCGTCCCCGACGCCGAGGTCGAGCAGGCCCGCGGCCAGTTCTACCGCTACCGGTTGAGCCTGATCATGCGGGCGGGGGCGCAGCGGGTGGCGGTGGGGCTGCGCGACGAGCTCGGCGGCGAGGCGTCGTTCGTCACCGACCAGGTCACCGTCGGAGCGCGATAGGCTGGGCCCGTGGGGAAGAGACGACGCATGTTGCGAGGCGGTTTCCTGGGGGCCTGGATCGAGCTCTTCCGCGGCCTGGGTCAGGCCTACCTCGACCTGCTCCGCGCCGAGTGGGCGGCGGTGCGCCGCGACCTGGCGCGCTCCGGCAAGCGCCTGGCCTGGGCGGCGGGGCTGTTCGGCGCCGCGGCGGCGGTCGGCTTCTGGCTCGTCGCCACCCTGATCTACACGCTCGTCGCCGTGCTCGCCATCTGGTTGCCGCAGTGGGGGGCCGCGCTGGTCGTGCTCGGGCTCCTGGTGCTGGTCGTGGCGGGCCTCGCGCTGGCCGGCGTGGCGCACCTGAAGCGCGTCGAGAACCCCGCCGCCGTCGTCGGGCGCCGCTACGAGGACCACCTGGACTGGTGGGACGACCGGCTGTTGGCCGAGGAGCGGCAGCCGCCCGCCGATCGGCGGTGAACGCCGGGAGGAGTTGACATGACGCGGGAGCGCGACGCGGCCCGGCAGGAGATCGAGCGGCGCCGGCGCGCGGTCGAGGAGCGACTGGCCGCGGTGCGGGCGGCGCTGTCGCGGGAGACCGGGATGGCGCCGGTGCGGCGAGGTTGGCTGGTGGCGGTGGTGGCCGCCGCGGCGGGCCTGGCCATGGCCCTGCGGCGGCGCGGCGAGTGGCGGCGCGGGGCCGCGGAGGAGGGGGCGCCGGAGTGAGCGGCCGGGGCCGGTGCCTCAGGCCTGGGCCGGCCGCTTGAAGACCATCGCGATGTTGTCGGTCGCGCCGGTCTTGAAGTTCACCGAGGTGATCGACACCAGCTCCCAGCCCTCCTCTCCGAGCCGGTCGAGCTCGGTCGAGCAGGCGGGGTCGAGCCGGTAGTTCTCGCTGCGGATGTTGATCACCTTGTACTGCCAGCGGGTCATCGCCTCCTCCTTCTCCCCATCCGCGCCGCGCCGCCCCGGACCGCCGCGCGGCGCGCGGCGGATCACGACGCGGTGCCCAAGTGGCGGCAGGAGCTTGCATTTCCCGTACCTCCGCCGCGGCGGGCGGACGGGAGCGCGCTCAGGAGGCGACGTCGAGGCGGACGGTGACCTCGTCGCCCGGATCCACCGCCCAGCGCTCGGCGAGGCTCTCGCCTTCGAGGGCGACCTCGAGCGTGCCGAGCGAGCCGGGGAGCACGGCGGCCCGCCGGGGCGCGATCTCCCGGTAGTGGCCGGCGCGCCGCGCCGTGGCGTGGGAGCCGATCTCCGCCCGGCAGGGAGCGTCCCCGACCCAGGCGGTGGGGATGTCGGTGATCAGGTTGCCGAAGCGGTCGATGTGCACGACGCGCCCGCGCAGCACGGCGCCGGCGGTGCCCTCGCGCGGTGGCGTCCCCTCGGCGTGCGGCGCCTCCCGATCGGCGGCCGCCACCGCGTCGTCGATCTCCGGTCCCAGCTCGGCGAGGGGCTCGCCGCGGGCCAGGTAGGCCGCGACCGGGGCGAAGCGGTCGCGGCCGTGGAAGGTCGAGCCCGGGCCGGGGAGGAAGAGGTCGTCGCGCTCGACCGAACGCACCTCGGCGGCGCCGCCGTCGGCGAGGACGCCGACGGCCGGGGGAAGCAGCCCGTTGTCCGGGCCCACCAGGTAGGCGTCGCCGGCCCGCGCCGCGAGGATCCGGCGATGGCTTCCCACCCCGGGGTCGACCACGCCGAGGTGGACGGTGCCGGGCGGGAACCAGCGCACCGCCGCCGCCAGCAGCCAGCCGCCGGCGGCGACGTCCCCCGCCGCGACGCCGTGGCTGACGTCGACCAGGACGGCCTGCGGCGCCAGCCGCAGCACCGTCCCTTTGACGGCGGCGACGTAGTAGTCGTCGAGCCCGAAGTCGGTGAGCAGCGTGAGCAGGGTCACGGCGCCATTATCGCGCAGCCGCGCGGACGGCTCCCCCGCGTCCGGGGGGAGTCGGGCTAGAGTCGAGGGTGTGGGAGCCACCGGCCGCTGCCTCGTGCTGTTCACCAAGCCGGCGCGTGCGGGGCGGGTGAAGACGCGCCTCGCCGGGGCGGAGCTGGCGGTGGAGGGCGGCGTCCTGCGGATCGGCGCGGCGGAGGCCGCCGCGCTCCACGAGGCCTTCCTCCGCGACGTCGCCGGCACCCTGGCGGCCGCGGGCGCCGGGCGGGAGTTCCACCTCCGGGTGGCCTGGGAGGTGGGGTCGGCGACGGCGCTGCCGGAGCTGCCGGCGGAGCTGGCCGCCGTCCCCGGCGTCTCGGCCGGCCGCCAGGAGGGAGCGGACCTGGGCGAGCGCCTGCTCCGGGCCCTGGCGGCGGCGGCGCGGCACCACGCGGCCGTGGCGGCGGTCGGCAGCGACCATCCCACCCTGGCGCCGGCCCGGGTGGGCGAGGCGTTCGCCCACCTGGAGGCGGGGCGCGGCGACGTGGTGGTCGGCCCGGCGCTCGACGGCGGCTACTACCTGATCGCCCTGGCCGCCGCCGCGGTGCGCCCCGAGCTGTTCGCCGGGATCGAGTGGAGCACCGGGCGGGTGCTGGAGCAGACGTTGGCGCGCTGTCGCCGCAACGGTCTGCGCGTGCGGCGGCTGGCGCCGGGGCGCGACGTCGACGAGCCCGCCGACCTGGCCCGGCTGGTGGCGATCCTGCAGGCCAGCCCCGGGGGGGCGACTGCCCGCGGACCCGGGACCTGTTGCGGCGTTGGCGCGTCCTGCCGGCGGTCCCGCCGGCGGCGGGGAAGGGAGGAGGAGGATGAGGATTCTGAGCGCCGAGGCGATGCGCACCGTGGACCGGCGGGCCATCGACGAGCTCGGGTTGCCCGGCCTGGTGCTGATGGAGAACGCGGCGCTCGGCGTCGTCGAGGCGATCGGCGAGCTGTTCGAGGACGCCGAACGCGTGGCGGTGTTCTGCGGCTTCGGCAACAACGGCGGCGACGGGCTCGCGGTGGCCCGGCACCTGACGATCCGCGGCTACGACGTGCTGGTCTACCTGGTGGGCGGCCGCGAGCCGGAGGGCGATGCCGGGGTGCAGCTCGGCGTCTGCCGGCGCCAGGGGGTGGCGCTCGAGACGATCGACGACGCCGCCGACCTCGCCGCGGCGCTGGCCGAGTGCGCCCGCGCCGACCTGGTGGTCGACGCCCTCTTCGGCACCGGGCTGGGGCGGCCGCTGGAGGGCCTCTTCGCCGCGGTGGTCGACGGGCTCAACGACCTGCCGGCGCCGATCCTCGCGGTCGACCTGCCGAGCGGCCTCGGCGGCAGCCGGGCGGACGTCTTCGGCCCGTGCGTCGCGGCCGCCGCCACCGTGACCTTCGCGGCGCCGAAGATCGCCCACGTCTTCCCGCCGGCGGCCGACGCCGTGGGCGAGCTGGTGGTCACCGACCTCGGGATCCCGCCGTCGCTGGTCGCGGAGGCGCCGGAGGAGGGCGGCGAGCTGCACCTGCTGCGCGCCGAGGAGGTGGCCGAGTGGCTCCCCGAGCGGTCGGCCGACGACCACAAGGGCGACTTCGGGCACCTGCTGGTGGTCGCCGGCTCGGTGGGCAAGGCGGGGGCGGCGGTGATGACGGCGCGCGCCGCGGTGCGCTCCGGGGCGGGGCTGGTGACGGCGGCGGTGCCGGAGGACGTGTTGGCGGTCGTCCAGGGCGGCTCGGTCGAGTCGATGGCGCTGCCCGTGGCGTCGGCCGACGGGCGCCTGGCGGCGGCGGCGGTGGAGCCGGTGCTGGCGGCGGCGGGCGAGCGCGACGCGGTGGCGCTCGGCCCCGGCCTCGGGGTGGCCGGCGAGACGGCGGAGGCGGTCCGCCGCATCGCCCTCGGCTGCCCGGTCCCCCTGGTGCTCGACGCCGACGGCCTCAACGCCTTCGCCGGCCGGCTGGGGGAGCTCCGCGGGCGCCGCGCCTTCACCGTCCTCACGCCGCACCCCGGCGAGCTCGGCCGCCTGCTGGGGAGCGATGCCGCCGCGGTGCAGGCCGACCGGCGGGGGGCGGCCCGGCGGGCGGCGGCGGAGAGCGGCGCCGTGGTGGTGCTGAAGGGGCACCTGACCCTGGTCGCCGAGCCGCCGGGGCCGGACGGTGCCCCGGGAAGGGTGTGGGTCAATCCCACCGGCAACCCCGGGATGGCGAGCGGCGGCTCGGGCGACGTCCTCACCGGCGTCCTCGGCGCGCTGGTCGGCTGGATCGGCGGGGTCGAGGCGGTGTGCCTCGGGGTCTTCGTGCACGGGCTGGCCGGCGACCTGGCGGCCGCGACGGTGGGGGAGACCGGCCTCGCCGCCGGCGACGTCCTCGCCGCGCTGCCGTCCGCCTTCCGGCACCTTCCGGAGCTCGGCTAGGCCGCCGGCGACGCCCGTGTCGTCCCGCCTCCTGCGCCGCACCGCGGACCCGGCCGCGACCCGCCGCCTCGGTGCCGAGCTGGCGCGGCGGTTGGCGCCCGCGGGCGTGCTGCTGCTGTCGGGCGATCTAGGGGCGGGCAAGACGGTGTTGGCCCAGGGCGTGGCCGCCGGCCTGGGCATCGATCCGGCCGAGGTGCAATCGCCGACCTATACTCTGATCCGCGAGCACCGCGCCCCGTCGGGCGCCCGCCTGATCCACCTCGACCTCTACCGGCTGGAGCCGCAGGAAGCCCTCGAGCTGGGGTTGGAGGAGGTGCTCGCCGCGCCCGCGGTCAAGGTGGTGGAGTGGGCCGAGCGACTGCCGTGGGCGGTCCCCGGCGCCCTCCACCTCGAGCTGCGCCGGCACCCCGGGGGGCGCGAGATCCACGAGCTGGGCGGGCCCGCCGCGGGCGGGGCGCCCGATCGCATCTGAACGGCCGCTCCGGCGACCGCCGGACCGAACCGCTGACGAGGGAGGAGACGAGACGATGAAGATCGAGAAGGTGGGTGTCCTGGGCTGCGGCCTGATGGGCGCGGGGATCGCCGAGGTGAGCGCCCGCGCCGGCTACGAGACGGTGGTCCGCGAGGTCAGCGAGAGCCTGTTGGAGAAGGGCATGGACAAGATCCGCGGGTCGCTGGGCAAGGCGGTCGACAAGGGCAAGCTCGACGCCGAGACGCGGGACGCCACGCTGGCGCGCCTGTCCGGCACGGTCGAGCTCGGCGACCTCGCCGAGTGCGACCTGGTGATCGAGGCGATCGTCGAGAACCTCGAGGAGAAGAAGAAGACGTTCGGCGCCCTCGACCAGGCGGTGGAGGAGACGGCGATCTTCGCCAGCAACACCTCCTCGCTCACCGTCACCCAGCTCGCGGCGGCCACCTCGCGCCCCGAGCGCTTCGTGGGCCTGCACTTCTTCAACCCGGTCCCGGTGATGAAGCTGGTCGAGGTGGTCCGGACGCTGCTGACCGCCGACGCGGTGTTCGACGACGCCGCGGAGTTCGTGCGCTCGCTGGGCAAGGAGCCGGTGGCCTGCCGCGACAACTCCGGGTTCATCGTCAACCGGCTGTTGGTGCCCTACCTGCTCGACGCCGTGCGGGCGCTGGAGGAGGGCGTGGGGAGCATCGAGGACATCGACAAAGGGATGCAGCTCGGCACCGGCTACCCGATGGGGCCGTTCACGCTGCTCGACTTCGTGGGCCTCGACACCACCTACTACATCGCCAACATCATGTTCGACGAGTACCGGGAGAAGCGCTTCGCGCCGCCGCCGTTGCTCAAGCAGATGGTGCAGGCCGGGCGGCTGGGCCGCAAGAGCGGGCGCGGCTTCTACGACTACACCAAGCGATCCTGAGGGTGCGCGGTCGCGGGCGGACCGGGCGGCCGGTGGTAGACTACCGGCCCGGTCCGCCGGCCTCCGTGCCGCGGGCCCCGTTTCTCCGCCGTGGAAACAGCGAGACCCTTGAGCCCCGGAAGCCGCCTCCCCGCATGACCCAGCTCACCCTCGCCGAAGAGGGCCTGGAGGCCATCTTCGGCACCCACGACGAGAACCTGCGCCGGCTGGAGCGCGAGTTCGGGGTGACGGTCACCGCGCGCGGCAACGAGGTGAACGTCTCCGGCGATCCGGAGCGCACCGCCGCCGTGGAGAGCCTGCTGCGCCAGCTCTCGGCGCTGGCGGCGAGCGGCTACCGGCTGCGCCAGGCCGACGTGCAGACGGCGGTGCGGGTGCTGCGCGAGGCCCCCGACACCCAGCTGCTCGAGTTCTTCCACCCGGACGGGCCGCTCGACAACGTCCGCCGCCTGGTGGCGCCGCGCTCGTTGCGCCAGCTCCTCTACCTGAAGGCGATGACCGACCACGATCTGGTGATCGCCATCGGTCCCGCGGGCACCGGCAAGACCTACCTGGCGGTGGCGATGGCGGCCGCCGAGCTGCTGGAGAAGAAGGTGCGGCGGATCGTGCTCGCCCGCCCGGCGGTCGAGGCGGGGGAGAAGCTCGGCTTCCTGCCGGGCGACCTGGCGGAGAAGGTCAATCCCTACCTGCGGCCGCTCTACGACGCGCTCTACGACATCATCGGTTTCGAGAAGGTGGGGCGCATGCTGGAGCGCAGCATCATCGAGGTGGCGCCGCTCGCCTTCATGCGCGGGCGGACGCTCAACGACGCCTTCATCATCCTCGACGAGGCGCAGAACACGACGCCCGAGCAGATGAAGATGTTCCTCACCCGCATCGGCTACAACTCCCGGGCGGTCATCAACGGCGACGTCACCCAGATCGACCTGCCGCAGGGCAAGGTCTCCGGTCTCAACGAGGCGCGCGAGGTGCTCGCCGGGACCGCCGGGATCGAGTTCTTCCAGTTCGGCAAGAACGACGTGGTCCGGCACCCCCTGGTCCAGGACATCGTGACCGCCTACGACCGCTTCGAGGAGCGGCGTCGGGCGGCGCGCGAGGCGCGCGAGGCACGCGGCGCCTCCGAGTCGGCCGAGCAGGTCCCCGCCGGTCGTTGAACCGGCCGCCGGGACGACGGCGACCTCCCATGACGCGACCTTCCCGCACCCCCGACCACGAGCCCGTGGCGCTCCCGGCGCCGCGGGGGAGCGGCGCCGAGGCGGAGGCGCCGCCGGCCGGGCCGCGGTCGGCGGCGGCACGCCGTGGGGTGCGGGGCGCGGCGGCCGACGCCGCCGGTGCCCGGGCGATCCGCGGCCTGCGCCGGGGGTGGGACCGCGTGCTCGAGCTGCCGCTGTTGGCGCTCGTCCTGCTGGTGGTCGGCGGGGCCTGGGGACTGACCCCGGGAGGGTTCTTCCTGCGGCCGGAGGTCACCGCCGACTCGATCGCCCTGCGCGACTACGTGGCGCCGGCCGAGACCATGGTCCTCGACCGCGAGGCGACCACCGAGAAGCAGCGCCGGGCCCGCGACGAGGTGCTGCCGGTCTACGACCTCGACGGGGCGGTGGCGGCGGAGCGCGACACCGCGCTCGAACGCCTGTTCGCCACCGGCCGAAGGCTGGTCGGGAGCACCCCCGAGAGGGTCCGCGCCTCCGCCCGCGACCGCCAGCAGCTCGCCGACCAGCTCGCCACCGCCAGCGGCCTCAAGGTGACGCCGGAGGAGGCGGGGGTCCTCGCCGACTGGGCCTTCGCCTCGGACCTCGAGGACCGGGTGCGCAGCGTGGTGCGCCAGACGCTGCGCCGCGGGGTGGTGGCCGCCAAGGACTCGCTGCTCGAGAACCGCATGCGGGGCATCACCCTGCGCGAGCTGGGGAGCGGGCGCGAGCGCAAGCACTTCGACCTGTTCGACCACCTCGGCTACCCCGACGAGCTGCGCGAGTTCCTCGAGAACGAGGTGCGCGACTGGCCGGGGCTGTCGGCGGACGAGCGGCGGGCGGTGGTCGACCTGCTGGTCGCCAACATCCCGCCCAACCTCCACTCCAACCGCTCGGAGACGCTGGCCCGGCGGGAGGCCGCCGCGGCGGCGACGGCGCCCGCCTTCAACCGGATCTCGAAGGGCGAGGTGATCGTCCGCAAGGGCGACCGCGTGGACGCGGCCACGGCACAGCTCATCGCCGAGGTGTCCGGGCGCCAGCGCTGGAGCCGGCGCGCCGTGCCGTTGCTCGGCGTCGTGTCGCTGCTGCTGCTCGCCGGCGGCGCCCTGTGGCTCGGCCTGCGCCGCGAGCGGGTGGCCGAGCACGGCCCGCGGCGCCGGTACAGCGAGGCCGCCCTCCTGTTGCTCGCCGCCATCCTGGCCAGCAAGTTCGGTTTCCTCACCGCCTCGGCGCTGGCCGGTGCCTTCGAGGCGGCGCCGCTGAACTCGATGGGGAGCTACGTCTTCGCCATCCCCTTCGCGGCGTTCGCCCTGGTGGCCGGCCTGCTGCTCGGCCGCGGCCCGGCGCTGCTGCTGTCGCTGCTCCTGTCGGTGCTGGTGAGCCGGCTGGCGCACGGCGAGGCGGCGACGGTGATCGTCTACAGCCTGGCGAGCTCGCTGGCGGCGATCTACGGCCTCGAACGCTACCGGATCGAGCAGCGGCTGGTGCTGACCCGGGTCGGCCTGCTCGTCGGCCTGGTGAACGTGCTGCTGGTGCTCACCGTCACCGCGCTCGGCGGCGACCTCGAGGCGGGTCCGGCGCAGCTCGCCTTCGATGCCGTGTGCGGCTTCGCCGGCGGTCTGCTGGTCGCGGCGGTCGCGGCGTTCGCGGTGCCGGTGCTCGAGTCGCTGCTCAGCATCACCACCGACATCAAGCTGGTGGAGCTCGCCAACACCAACCTGCCGCTGCTGCGCCGGCTCGCCTTCGAGGCGCCCGGGACCTTCCAGCACTCGCTGATGGTGGCGAACCTGGCCAAGGAGGGTTGCGAGGCGATCCGCGCCGACGCCACCCTGGCGTACACCGGCGGCCTCTACCACGACATCGGCAAGGTCTTCCGCCCCGAGTACTTCATCGAGAACCAGCGGCCCGGCCACAACCGGCACGATCGCCTGACCCCCTCGATGAGCGCCCTGATCCTGATCAACCACATCAAGGAGGGGGTGGAGCTGGCGCGCCAGCACCACCTGCCGCAGCCGGTGGTGGACGCCATCGAGCAGCACCACGGCACCCGGCTCATCAAGTACTTCTACAACCGCGCCCTCGAGCGCGCCGATCCGGCGACCGGGGAGGTGCGCGAGGAGGAGTACCGCTACCCGGGTCCGATGCCGCAGAACAAGGTGATGGGCGTCCTGATGCTGGCCGACGGCGTGGAGGCGGCGAGCCGCACCCTGGTCGAGCCGACGGCGCTGAAGATCCGCACCCTGATCCGCACCATCCTCGACGACTGCCTGCGCGACGGCCAGCTCGACCACACCGACCTCACGCTGTCCGATCTGCGCCGGGTGTCGGAGGCCTTCCTGCGCGTGCTCGGGACCATCTACCATCACCGCATCGACTACCCCGGCTTCGACTTCAACGCCCAGCCCGAGCGCGCCCGGCGGAGCCACGCCACGGAGGCCGCCGTTCCCGCCGCGGCCGAGGTCGGTGGCCCCCGCGCCGCCTCCTGAGGGCGCCGAGCACCTTGAGCCCCGTCCCGCCAGCGACCGAGATCGCCCTGCAGAACCCCAACCGCTACCCGGAGGCCGGGGCGCGCCGCCTGCGCCCCTGGCTCGCGGCGCTGCTCGCCGCCCTGGCGCCGGACGCGGCGAGCTTCGCCGTCCGCTTCGTCGGGGATCGCGCCATGCGGGGGCTGAACCGGACCTACCGCGGTCACGACCGGCCGACCGACGTCCTCTCCTTCCCCGGCGGCTCGACGCCCGAAGGCGTCCATCTCGGCGACGTCGTGGTCTCGGTGCCGACGGCGCGGCGGCAGGCCGCGGCGGCGGGCGACGGCGTCGAGCGGCGCCTGCGCGAGCTCGTCCTGCACGGCGTGCTGCACTGCCTGGGGCACGACCACGCCACCGACTCCGGCGAGATGGCGCGGCTGGAGCGGCGGCTGCGGCGGCGGTGGGTGCCGTGATCGCCGCCGCCTGGGCGGCCGGGCTGCTGCTGCCGGCCAGCGTGGTCGCCATCCTGCTTTCGGCGCTGCTCGAGCGCAGCGGGCCGGTGCGGCTGCGGCACTGGGCGGAGGAGGCCGGAGGCGGTCTGCTGGCGCTCTTCGAGGCGCCGCCCCGCTTCGAGATCTACCGCTTTCTGCTCGCCTGGTCGGCCAGGGTCACGCCGGTCCTGCTGGCGGTGGCGCTGACCGTCCTGCTGGCGCGGGCCGGCGTCGCCGGCGCGGCGCCGTGGGCCGCGGGCGCGGTCCTGGTCCTGGTGGCGCTGGTGGAGCTGCTCAACCGGCAGCTCGTCGGGCGGGCGGCGGAGGCGTCGCTGCGCCGCTTCACCTTCCTCTACCGGGCCCTCCGGCCGCTGGTCTGGCCCCTGGTGGTGGCGCTGGCGCCGCTCACGCCGGCGGCGCGGCGTCCCGAGGTGGCCGCCGAGGAGGACGCGGAGGAGGACGAGATCTCCGACGAGGAGATCGAGGCCTACATCGAGCTCGGCACCCGGGAGGGCATCCTCGAGCCGGGCGAGGGCGAGCTGGTGTGGGGGATCGTCGACTTCGGCGACACCCTGGTGCGCAGCGTGATGACGCCCCGGGTGGACATGATCGTCGCCCCCGCCGGCGAGGATCTCGAGGCCCTGGCGGAGCGTTTCCTCGACTCGGGGCACTCGCGGATCCCGCTCTACGAGGACTCGATCGACCGGATCGTCGGCATCCTCCACATCCGCGAGGTCCTGCGCGGCCTGCGCACCACCCCCCGACCGCCGGTGCGGGAGCTGATGAAGGCGCCCTTCGTGGTGCCGGAGCGCAAGCCGCTCGACGAGCTGCTCAAGGAGATGCAGGCCGGTTTCCAGCAGGTCGCGATCGTGCTCGACGAGTACGGCGGCACCGCCGGCCTCGTGACGGTCGAGGACCTGCTCGAGGAGATCGTGGGGGAGATCTTCGACGAGGACGAGGTGGTGATGGCTCCCGAGCCGCAGCCGCTCCCCGACGGGTCCTGGCGCCTCGACGGCCGCACCCACGTCGAGGCCCTCCAGGAGATCTTCGACGCCGACCTCGACGACGAGCCCTACGAGACGGTGGGCGGCCTGGTGCTGTCGGTGCTCGGCTCGGTGCCGGAGGAGGGGGAGGTGGCCGAGTCGCACGGGCTGCGCTTCCACGTCGAGCGGGTCAGCGGGCGGCGGGTGCAGACGGTGCGGGTGGAGCGCGCCGCGCGCGGCGCGGAGGAGGAGACGCCATGAGCGGTGCGGGTACCGGGGTCGGCCCCAAGGCGGGGACGGTGGCGCTGGTGGGCCGCCCCAACGCCGGCAAGTCCACGCTGATGAACCACTGGCTGGGCGAGAAGGTGGCCATCGTCTCCGACAAGCCGCAGACGACGCGCCACCGGATCGTCGGCATCCTGTCCGACGCCCGCGGCCAGATGGTGTTCCACGACACGCCCGGCGTCCACCGGCCGCTGCACGACATGAACCGGCGGATGATGCAGGACGCCGTCGAGGCGCTGTCGGGGGCCGACGTGACCTGCGTCCTGGTCGACGCCTCGGAGGCGCCGGGGGCCGGCGAGACGTTCCTGCTCGAGATGGTGGGGCGGGCGCCGGGGCCGAAGGTGGCGGCGCTCAACAAGATCGACCTGGTGAACAAGGGGCGGCTGCTGCCGCGCATCGAGAGCTTCGCGGAGTCCGGCGCCTTCACCGAGATCGTGCCGGTGTCGGCGCTGACCGGCGACGGCACCGGCGAGCTGCTCGACATCCTCTGGCGGCTGCTCCCCGAAGGGCCTCCCCTGTACGACCCGGAGCTGCTCACCGTCCACCCGGAGCGCTACCTGGTCGCCGAGCGCATCCGCGAGAAGGTCCTGGCCCACACCCGCGAGGAGCTGCCGTTCTCGACCGCGGTGCTGATCGAGGGTTGGGAGGAGGAGCCGGAGCGCCGGCTGGCGCGCATCTACGCCACCATCCTGGTCGAGCGGGCCGGGCAGAAGAAGATCCTCATCGGCCACCGGGGATCGATGATCAAGCAGATCGGCACCGAGGCGCGGCTCGACATCGAGCAGCTCCTGGGCCGGCGGGTCTACCTCGACCTGCACGTCCGGCACGAGCCGCACTGGCGGGAGTCGCGGCGCATCCTGGCGGAGCTCGATCGCAGCCTCTACACGCGGCTCGAGTAGGGGCGGGCGCGGCGGGCTCAGCGCTCGAAGAAGTCGGCCAGCGAGCCGAGCCGCTCCGGCCCTTCGTGGTGGCTGGCCTCCTCGCCCTCCGCGGCAGGCGCCGCCAGGGTCAACGCGACGCGCCGGCGCTGCGGCTCCACCGAGAGCACCCGGACGGCGACGTCCTGCCCCAGCTCGACGACCTCGCGCGGGTGCGACACGCGGCGATCCGCCGCCAGCTCGGAGACGTGCACCAGCCCCTCGAGCCCCGGCGAGAGCTCGACGAAGGCGCCGTAGGGCTCGAGGCGCACCACCCGACCGGTCGTCACCAGACCGGCGGGGAAGCGCTCCGCGACCCCCTTCCACGGATCCGCCTCGAGCGCCTTGCGCGAGAGCGAGATCCGTTGGCCCTTGCCCTCCCGCTCCTCGATGGAGAGGACCTTGACCTCGAGCGAGTCGCCGGCGGCGACGACCTCGGCGGGGTCCTCGACGTGGCCGTGCGACATCTCGCTGACGTGCAGCAGGCCCTCGACGCCGCCGAGGTCGACGAAGGCCCCGTAGCGGGTCACCGAGGTGACGGTGCCACGCACCACCGCGCCGGGCTCGAGGCGCGCCAGGGCCTCGGCGCGCCGTGCCGCCTCCTCGCGGGCCAGCAGCTCGCGGCGCGACAGGACGATGTTGGGGCGTCCACCGCGGCCGGCGGGCTCGAAGCGGGAGACCAGGAAGGAGAGGTGCCGCCCGACCCAGGCCGCGGCGTCCTCGACGTAGGTGGCGTCGAGCTGCGAGATGGGGCAGAAGGCCCGCAAGCCGGCGACGGTCACCTCCGCGCCACCCTTCACCGCGGCGGTCACCGTCCCCTCCACCGGGATGCCGTGCCGCTGCGCCTGGTGGATCTCCTCGACGGCGACGGCGGCGGCCGCCGCGCCGCCACCGAGGGCGCCCGCGGCGCCCGGGCGCACCCGCAGCACGAGGCAGCCGCTCGCCTCGTCACGCCCGGTGACGAAGGCGTCGAGCGGGTCGCCCGGCCCGACGGTGAGCTCACCGTCGGCGCCGAGCAGCTCGGCGCGCGCCACCACCCCGTCGGACTTCGCCCCGACGTCGACGAAGGCGGTCTCCTCGCCGATCGACAGGATGCGGCCGTGCACCCGGGTGCCGGGGCGCGGGTCGCGCCCTCCGCCGGCCGTCTGCTCGTTCTCGAACTCCGCCAGGATGGCGCCGAAATCGCGGTCTTCCCCGGTGTCTGCCATGGACGGATGATAGCCGCGCGCGGGCGGCGGCGCGAGCCGCGGTGCGGTCAGGCGCCGACCCAGGTGGTCAGGGTGCCGCTGGCGACGTCACGCCCGTCGAGGCAGCAGACCCGGAAGCGGAAGCGGGTCAGGGGTCCGGCCGCCCCCTCGCGGTGGACCTCGGCGAGCAACGCCGTGGCGAGAGGGATCCGCTCCCGGGGCAGCTCGACCTCGCGCAGCCGCACCAGGTAGCCGGTGCGTGGCCCGGAGCGCTCGGTCTCGCCCTCGCCGGCGGGCAGCGCGGCGGCGGTCTGGGCGGCCAGCTCCACGGCGACGAAGGCGGGCGCGGCGCCACCGCCCGCCGCGGCGTGGTCGGCCGGGATCGCGCCGCGGCAGGTGGCGCGGTCGTCGCCCCGCGCCAGCAGCTCGGTGACGAACCGTGCCCGCGGCCCGTGGGGGAGCGGGGGATGGGGCGGGTCGGTCTTCGCCTTGGTCCAGGCCAGCACCCCGGCGCGGACCGCCTCGCCCGCCGCCAGACCGGGCCCCACCGGGAAGGCGTCGGCGCCGTCGCCGGCCGGCGGCGCGCCGCCGGCGCCGCTGCCGAGCGACCCGCGGTCCGGCGGCGGCTCGGCGGCGTCGGCCGGGGCGCTCGCCGACCAGGTCAACGATCCGGAGCTGAGCGGCGCGCCGCCAGCGGCGGAGAGCAGCTCGAAGCGGCAGCGGCCGTCCTCTTCCGGGGCGCCGAGTCGGGCGAGCAGCGCGGCGCCCGGCGTCACCGGCGCGGTCAAGCGCAGGGCGCCGACGCGGACCAGGCGGCCGGCGCCCGCGGCGCGGGCGTGGAGGTCGTCGGCGAGGGCGAGGTGGCCGATCGCCGGCAGCACCGGCCGGCCGGGGAAGTGGTCCGCGAACCAGGGGGAGGCGGCGGGCACGACCACCTCCACGCGCCACCCGCCGCCGTCGGGACGGAGCGGGCCGCAGGCGAACCCGGGGGCGGTCACCGGTTCAGCCCGCGGCCTCGGCGGCGGCGGTCCCGGTGGCGTCCGGCGCCTCGGCGGGGTAGAGGTGGCCCGCCGGCCGGTGGGGCACGATGCCGTAGAGGCGTTGGACCAGGGTGAACATCTCCATCGCCCGCAGGCGCCAGCGCAGGCTCCACGAGGGCGCTGGGTAGACGTAACCGCCGAGGATGGTGAACAGGGCCCGGTGGACCTGGAAGGGCCCCTGTCCCTCCATCATCAGCTCGCGGAAGGCCGGCTGGTAGTACTGGTGGACGAGGCGGAAGAAGATGCGGGTGGTGCGCTCGACGAGGCGCCGGTAGCGCGCCTGCACGCGGGACGGCCGCGCGCCGGCGAACAGGGCGCGGACCCCCGCGGCGGCCTCGCCGGCGCCCACCATCGCCAGGCAGATCCCGGAGGAGAAGATCGGGTCGAGGAAGCTCGCGGCGTCCCCGAGCAGGAAGTACCCGGGTCCGGCGTAGGGGCGGCACCGGTAGCTGAAGTCGGCGCCGACCCGGTTCTCGGCAGGGAACTTGGCCCCGGCGGTGCGCCGCGCCACGAAGGGGCAGCGGGAGATCCCCCAGGAGAGCATCGCCGGCGGGGCGACCCCGAGCTCCCGGCCGACCCGCCGGGCGTGGTCCGCGTCCATGACGAGCCCGATCGAGGTGCGTTCGTCGTCGATGCCGATGAGCCAGAACCAGCCGTCGGCCATCATGACGATGCAGGGGTGGCCCGACTCCTCGCCGGGGAGCCGTTCGACGCCGCGGAAGTGGCCGAAGTAGGCCACCTTCCGGTGCCCGGGGACGACCTGGCGGATCCCCAGGTGCTTGCCGACCAGCGTCGACTGGCCGCTGGCGTCGAGAAGGACGCGCCCGGCCACCTCCGTGCCGCCCTCCAGGCGGACGGCGACGTCCCCCTCGGCGAGCCGCAGGACGTCGCGCACGCCGGTCCCCTCGACCACGGTGGCGCCGGCGCGGCGGGCGGCGGCGAGGAGCAGGGCGTCGAACGGGGCGCGCTCGACGTTGAAGGTCTCGCCCTCGGGGTCGAGCAGGCCGTCGGCGAAACGGAAGCGGATGCTCTCGTCGGCGTTGCCGAAGGCGAACTCGGCACCGAGCTTGCGCTGGCGCGGGATGGTGCGCAGCGGCTCGACGAGGCCGAGCTCGCGGAACAGCGGCATGTTGCGCGGCAGCAGCGACTCGCCGACGTGGAAGCGGGGGAAGCGGGCCCGCTCGGCGACCAGCACGTCGAGCCCCTGCCGCGCCAGCAGGAGGGCCGCCGTCGCCCCGGCGGGGCCGCCGCCGGCGACGATCACGTCGTAGCGGTCGCGCACCGCGGTCACCCCGTCCGTCATGGCGCGGAGTCTACCCGCAACGGCGGCGGGAGGCGGGGACGGAGGGTCCGTCCCCGCCGGCGCGCTCAGAGCTTGCGGATGGCGATGCCGCCGTTGGTCGTCACCACGGTGAGGCGGCCCCCGCCGCCGCCGTTGAGGTCGGCCTCGACGCGCTTGGAGTGCCGGCCCTGGACGGCT
Organism: uncultured Acidobacteriota bacterium; assembly: GCA_963843275.1. Lineage (GTDB taxonomy): Bacteria > Acidobacteriota > Thermoanaerobaculia > Multivoradales > JBCCEF01 > CAWJJM01. The sequence goes on from CAWJJM010000012.1 coordinate 1,048,809, forward strand.
ACGGGAAAGTCGCTGGCGATGCCGCCGTTGGTGGTGCGCGCGGTCAGGTGGGCCCGGACGTCGTCCGGCAACGTCAGCCCGACGTGGCCGTTGGTGGTCACGAACTCGAGGTCGGCGCCGGCGGCGACCTCGGCCAGCTCGACGTCGATCCGCCCGTTGGTCGTCGTGGCGCGCACCGCGCCCCGGGTCCCGGCCGCCTCGATCCCTCCGTTGACGGTGGTCAGCCGCAGGTCGCCTTCGAGGTCGGTGAGCTCGATGCCGCCGTTGACGGTCTCCACCTCGAGGTGGACGCCGCGCGGCACGGTGAGGTGGTACCGCACCTGGTACTGGCGGTCGTCGCCGATCAGCCACTGGAAGAACCCCGAGTCCTCGCGCGGCGTGCGGGTCTCGATCGCCAGCCGGTCGGGGGCGGCGGCGATCTTCACCTCGAGGGCGGCGAGGCCCTTCTCGGCGTCCTCACGGCTGCCGGCGGAGACACGTTTCACGGCCCGCACCCGCACCTCCGCGCGGTCCCAGGAGTCGAGGACGATCTTGCCGTTGGTGTTGGCGAGCTCCACCGTCCCCCCGGCGGCGAGGGGATAGGTCGCGTCGAGCTCCTTCTCGAGGGTGGTGGCACCGGCGGCGCCGGCGGCGGCCAGCACGGCGGCGGCGGCGGCGAGGGCGGCGAGGACGGGTCGGACAGGTCGCATGGGCGCCTCCTGGAGGTGCGGTGGGATCGGGTCTCTCGGTCCCACTACGTGGCGGCAGGCGGTTTGTTGCCGGGGCTGGCGGTCCCGGCCGGGGGGCGATAGGGTTGGGCCGATGCCCGAGACGCCCACCCTCCCGGCCCCGGCCGCGGCCGGCCGCGCTCCGCACGCCGACCGCGACAGCGCCTTCCGCGCCTTCGTCGCGGCCTGGCCGGCGTACGCCGGGACCGCGGCGCTCGACGACCTGCGCGCCGCCGAGTTCCAGCGCCTCGACGCCGGCGGGCACGTCTACCTCGACTACACCGGGGGCGGCCTCTACGCCGCCTCGCAGGTGCGCGGGCACGGCGAGATGCTGCTCGGCGGCGTGTTCGGCAACCCCCACTCGTCGAACCCCACCTCGCTCGCCGCGACCGAGGCCATCGAGAGCACCCGGCGCCACGTCCTGGAGTTCTTCTCCGCCTCCCCGGACGAGTACCTGGTGTGCTTCACGGCCAACGCCAGCCACGCGCTGAAGCTGGTCGGCGAGTCGTACCCCTTCCGCCCCGGCGACCGCTTCCTGCTCACCTTCGACAACCACAACTCGGTCAACGGGATCCGCGAGTTCGACCGGGCCCGCGGCGCGCACACCGACTACGTGCCGGTGCTGCCTCCGGAGCTGCGGGTGGACGACGCGGCGCTGGAGGCCGCCCTGGACCGGGCCGACCCGTCCGGAAACAACCTCTTCGCCTACCCCGCGCAGTCGAACTTCTCCGGCGTCCAGCACCCGCTCGGCTGGATCCACGAGGCCCAGGACCAGGGCTGGGACGTGCTGCTCGACGCCGCCGCCTTCGTGCCCACCAACCGCCTCGACCTGTCGCGCTGGCACCCGGACTACGTGGCGCTGTCGTTCTACAAGATGTTCGGCTACCCGACGGGGCTCGGGGCGCTGGTGGCCCGGCGGCAGGCGCTCGCCAAGCTGCACCGCCCCTGGTTCGCGGGCGGCACGATCACGGTGGCCTCGGTGCAGGCGGACCGCCACTTCCTGGCGGCGGGCGAGGCGGCCTTCGAGGACGGGACCCTGGACTACCTGGAGATCCCGGCCGTGGACCTGGGCCTCGACCTGCTCGACGGCGTCGGGATGGACACCGTCCGCGAGCGGGTGCGCTGCCTGACCGGCTGGCTGCTCGACGCCCTGGTGTGGCTGCGGCACGGCAACGGCGAGCCGCTGGTGCGCCTCTACGGTCCGGCCACCACCGAGGACCGCGGCGCCACCCTGGCCTTCAACCTCCTCGACGCCCACGGACGCCTGATCGACCACCGGCGCGTCGAAGAGGCCGCCAACCGCCGCCACATCTCGCTGCGCACCGGGTGCTTCTGCAACCCGGGCGCGGGCGAAGTGGCGCTGGGCATCACCCGCGAGCGCATCGCCACGTGCTTCGAGCGGCCCGACGCGATCGAGAGCTACGAGCGCTTCCGCGACTGCGTCGACCCGGGGGGCGCCGGGGCGGTGCGGATCTCGCTGGGCCTGGTGTCGAGCTTCGCCGACGCCTGGGCCGCGGTCGAGCTGGCGCGCGACTTCCTGGAGCCCTGAGCGGTCCGGCGGCGCTCAGCCGGCGACCGGTGCCGGCGACACCGCCTCGACCACGAACTCGGGCGGCTCGAGGATATGGCGCTTCACCGCGCACTGGTCGACGGCGCGCAGGATCGCGGCGCGGTACTTCTCCGGGAACCCCGCGGGCAGCTCCACCTCGATCCGGATGCGGCCGATGCGGTGCCGCTCGGGGTCGGCGATCGTCTCGAGCCGGACCGCGAGCCCTGCGGTCGGCAGGTCGCGCTGCCGGCAGAAGGCGAGCGCGTAGTAGCCGGCGCAGGTGCCGATCGAGGCCAGGAAGAGGTCGAAGGGGGCGGCGGCCGTGCCGCCGCCGCCGGCGCGCTCGGGCTGATCGGTGTGCACGACGTGGCCGCGGTAGCGCGCGTCGACGGCGAGGCCGCCGGGGAAGGTCATCTCCATCATGGTCGCTGCTCCAACGCTCGAAGTTCGGTGGCGCGGTGCGCCGGTCTCCACCCGGTGAGAGACAGCTCCGGGGCCGCGGGTTCCCGCGCCGGCCGCTACAGGGGGTGCTTGGGGGCCAGACGTCCCGGGTCGAGGCCGGCGCACTCGCGCAGCGCGGCCTCGACGTACTTGCCGACCACCGCGCCGCGCCACTGCGCCTGGAAGTCGGTGTTGTCCATCGGCGTGGCGTCGCGCCGCGCCAGGGAGGCGGCGTGGCGGAGGGTCGCCTCGTCGAGCCGCTTGCCGACCAGCGCCTCGACGGTGCGCTCGGCCGGGCAGGGGCGCGAGGCCACCGCGCCGAGGAAGACGCGGGCCGCGGTGACCACGCCGGCCGGGTCGGTCCACACGGCTGCGGCGGCGGACAGCACCGCGAAGTCGATCGAGCCGCGCCGGCGCAGCTTCCAGAAGGAGGAGCGACAGTGCTCGGCGTCGGCGGCGGCCGGCAGCAGGACTTCGGCGACCAGCTCGTCGGGCCGCTTGGCGAGGTGGTCGATGCCGTCGTCGCGGTAGAGGTCGGCCACCGGCAGGGTCCGCTCGCCGGCGGCGGAGACGAGCCGGACGCGCGCCCCGAGCGCGGCGAGCATCGGTGCGGAGTCGGAGGCGGAGTGGGCCCAGCAGCGGGGCGAGCTGGGCGCGACCCAGCAGATCTCCCCGGCCGCCTTCATGCAGTAGTCGATCGCGCGGCGCCACTCCTCGGTCTGGTTGAGGTAGGTGCACCGGGTGTCGAGGCAGAGGTTGCCGCCCAGCGTCCCCATGTTGCGCAGGGGGGGCGAGGAGATCGAGCGCACGGCGCGCGCCAACGCCGGGTAGCGTTGGCGCACCGCCGGGTGCGCCGCCACCTCGGCCAGGGTCGCGGTGGCCCCCAACCTCACCTCGCCGTCGTCCCGCACCCCGGCCAGCTCCGCGACGCCGCCCAGCGCCACGACCACCTCGGCGGTCTGGTGGCGCCGCTTGAGGTTGGGCCACAGGTCGGTCCCCCCCGCCACCGGCCGGACCCGGCCCTGGGCGGCGCCTTCGCCGGCGAGCAGGGCGACGGCGTCGGCGAGGTCGCGGGGGGTGCGGAGCTCGAAGGCGGGGAGGCGCAACATCGACCGGATCATACCCTCCGTGGCGCCCGGTACCGGCCCCCGGCCGGCGGTTGCGACCCCCTGGGTGCGGGCCTATACTCACCACCGAACCGGCTTTGCGCCCTTCGGGAGGATCGATCCTTGCGCGGGAGCTCGGCAGACAGCAGCCTCCGCGCGCCCGGAGGGCTCGCCAAGGCGGCCACCGGCATCGCGGGCTTCGACGAGCTGACCGGCGGCGGGCTGCCGCGCGGCCGCCCGACCCTGATCTGCGGCGGCGCCGGGTGCGGCAAGACCCTCTTCGCCCTCGAGTTCGCGGCGCGCGGGGCGCGCGACCTCGGCGAGCCCGCCGTGGTGATGATCTTCGACGAGACGGCCGAGGACCTACGCCAGAACGTCGCCTCCCTCGGCCTCGACCTGCCCGGCCTCGAGGAGCGGGGGCTGCTCCTGGTGGACCCGGTGCGGGTACGGCGCGAGGAGATCGAGGAGACCGGGGCGTACGACCTCGAGGGCCTGTTCGTCCGCCTGGAATGGGCCATCGAGCGCGTCGGCGCACGGCGGGTGGTGCTCGACACGGTGGAGGCGCTGTTCGCCGGCCTCGAGGACGAGGGGATCCTCCGCGCCGAGCTGCGGCGCCTGTTCGACTGGCTCAAGGACCGCGGGATGACGGCGGTGGTCACCGGCGAGCGCGGCCGTGGCGAGGGCATGACCCGCAACGGGCTCGAGGAGTACATCTCCGACTGCGTGCTGCTGCTCGACCACCGCGTCCGCGACCAGGTCTCCACCCGGCGCCTGCGGGTGGTGAAGTACCGCGGCAGCGCGCACGGCACCAACGAGTACCCGTTCACCATCGACGAGGAGGGCATCACCGTCTTCCCGGTCACCGCGCTCGGGCTGAGCCACCGGGCCCGTGACGAGCACCTCTCGACCGGGATCGCCTCGCTCGACGCGATGATCGGTCGGGGGCGCGGGCCGTTCCGGGGCTCGAGCCTCCTGGTCACCGGCGACGCGGGGACCGGGAAGACCAGCCTGGGGGCGACCTTCGTCGACGCCGCGTGCCGGCGCGGCGAGCGCTGCCTCGTGTTCCTGTTCGAGGAGTCGGCGAGCCAGTTGGTGCGCAACATGTCGTCGATCGGTCTCGACCTCGCCCCGTGGGTCGACGCCGGGCTGCTGACGCTCGCCGCGTCGCGTCCCACCACTCTCGGGATCGAGGCGCATCTGGCCCGGATGTTGCGTCAGATCGAGCGCATTCGACCGGAGGTGGTGGTGATCGATCCGATGAGCTCGCTGACCGGTGGGGGTGCGTCGGAAGCGGCGGGGGCGGCCCTGCTGCGGCTGGTGGACTCGTTGAAGGGGGACGGGGTCACCGGTCTCTTCCTGTCGCTGACCCGGGTGGGCCGCGACGTCCTGGCCACCGAGCTCGGGGTCTCCTCGCTCATGGACCTGTGGATCGTCCTCGGCGCCCCCGGTACGGGAGCCGACCGGCGCCGGACCCTCCACGTGCTCAAGGCCCGCGGCATGCCGCACGCCGAGTCGCCGCGCGACCTCCGGATCACCGACGGCGGCATCGAGATCGGCGGGGCGGCGGGGGAGGGGGCGGCGTGAGCGGGACCGCCGGCGCCGCCGCGGCGTTCGAGCTGCGGCTCTACGTCGCCGGGTCGACGCCGCGGTCGCTGGCCGCGCTGGCCAACCTGCGGCGCCTCTGCGAGGCGCACCTGGCAGGCCGCTACCGCATCGAGGTGGTCGACGTCCTCGCGGACCCCGCCCAGGCGGTGCGGGACCAGATCTTCGCCCTCCCCACCCTGGTCCGCCAACTGCCCCCGCCGGTGCGCAAGATCATCGGCGATCTCTCCGACACCGAGCGGGTCCTCGTCGGCCTCGAGGTGCGGGAGGTGTGAGCGCCATGGCGCCGGTAGCGGGCGGAGCGACGGAGCCGGCACCGCCGCGCTACGAGTTGCACCTCTACGTCGCGGGATCCTCTCCCCGCTCCGTGCGGGCGATCTCGAACGTGCGCCGGATCTGCGAGCGGTTCCTGCACGGTCGCCACGACCTCGAGGTGATCGACATCTACCAGCAGACCGAAAAGGCCCACGAGGCCGACATCGTCGGGGTCCCGACGCTGATCCGCGCCCTGCCCCGGCCGTTGCGCCGACTGGTCGGCGACCTGTCGGACGAGGCGCGGGTGATCGAGGCGCTCGGCCTGCAGGGTCCGGGCCTTGGGTGAGCCGGACCGCTCCGCCGGCGCGGGCGCCTCCGACCCGGAGGTGGAGGCGCTGCGCGCCCGCCTGTCCGAGCTCGAGGAGACGGTGGCGGCGATCCGCCGGGGCGAGGTGGACGCGCTGCTGATCGGCGACGAGGGACGGCCCCAGGTCTACACGCTGGCCTCGGCCGAGCGCCCCTACCGGCTGATGGTCGAGCGTATGAAGCAGGGCGCCGTGACCGTCTCGGAGGAAGGGCTGATCCTGTACGCGAACGGCACCTTCGCGGCGCTGCTCGGCCAGCCGCTCGAACGGGTGATCGGCACGCCGCTGGCGGAGCTGGTCGAGGAGGGCCCGGGCGAGCCGGTGGCGCTCACCGCCGGGGATCGCGAGGCCAGCCTCCGGCGCGCCGACGGCGCCCGCCTGCCGGTCGGCATCTCCACCTTCGAGATCGGCGAGGAGGGCGTCGTCGTCCTCTGCGCCATCGTCACCGACCTGACCCAGCAGCGCACCCACGAACGTCTGCGCCGGAGCGAGCAGCGGCTGCAGGAGGTGGACCAACGCAAGGACGAGTTCCTGGCCATGCTCGGCCACGAGCTGCGCAACCCGCTGGGCCCGATCTTCCACGCCGTCGAGGTGCTGGACGAGGAGGTGCGTGGCGCCTCGACGCCGCGCTCGGACTGGGCGCTCGGCGTGATGCGCCGCCAGCTCGGCCACCTGCGCCGGATCGTCGACGACCTCCTCGATCTCGGGCGCATCTCGCGCGGCCTGGTCGAGCTCCGCTGGGCGACGGTGGACCTCGCGGCGGTGGTGGCGGCGGCCCTCGACGCGGTGCGGCCCCTGGTCGACCGCCGCGGCCAGGAGCTCGCCGTCGAGACCGAGGACGACCTGTGGGTGCGGGCCGACCCCACGCGCCTGGTCCAGGTGCTCGGCAACCTGCTGCACAACGCCGTGAAGTACACGCCCGCCGGCGGCCACGTGCGCGTGGTCGCGCGGCGCGAGGGGCAGCGCGCCGTGCTGGCGGTGGAGGACGACGGCGCCGGCATCCCGCCGGACCTCCTGCCGCAGGTGTTCGACCTGTTCACGCAGGGTGCGGTCGAGCTGGCGCGCAGCGAGGAGGGCCTGGGGCTCGGGCTCAACGTCGTGCGCCGCCTCGTCGAGCTGCACGGCGGCGAGGTGGCGGCCTTCAGCGAGGGTCCGGGGCGCGGCAGCCGGTTCGAGGTGCGGCTGCCCCTGGTGCCGCCGCCGGAGCCGGCGGAGGCCGTGGACCGGGAGGTGCCCGCGGCGGCGGACGGGGAGGGGCGCCGCGTGCTGGTGGTCGACGACAACCGCGACGCCGCGCAGGTGCTGGCGGTGCTGCTGCGCGGCGAAGGGCACCGGGTGGAGGAGGCTCACGACGGGCCGTCGGCGCTGGAGGCCGCCGCGGTGCTGCGGCCGGAGGCGGTGCTGCTCGACATCGGGCTCCCCGGCATCGACGGCTACGAGGTCGCCCGGCGCCTGCGGCAGCGGATCGGCTCCGACGTGCTGCTGGTGGCGGTGACCGGCTACGGCCAGCCCGACGACCGCAGCCGCTCGGAGCAGGCCGGGTTCGACCACCACATGGTCAAGCCGGTGGACATCCGCGAGCTCAAACGGCTGGTGCGCGAAGCGCCGCGGCGCCCTGGCGCCTGAGGCGGCCGCCGCTCAGGCGGTGCGCCGGGTCACCACCAGGGTGCGGTCGTCGGCGAACGGCACCCCCTCGACGAACGCGTCGACGTCGGCCTCGATGGCCGCGGCGAGGTCGGCGGGGCTGTCCGCCCGGTGCGCGCTGCAGATCGCGCTGAGGCGCTCGATCCCGTACTCCTCGTCCTCGGCGTTCACCGCCTCGACGGTGCCGTCGGTGTAGAGGAGGAGGTTGTCGCCGGGCTCCATCACCACGCTGCCGGAGGTGTACTCGGCCTTCGGCAGCAGGCCGAGCGGCGGGCCGCCGGCGGTCAGGCGCTCGACCGCGCCACCGGCGCGGATCAGCAGGGCCGGGTTGTGGCCGGCGCAGGTGAACCGCACCTCGCCGGTGGGGCCGTGCAGGCAGGTGAGGAAGGCGGTGGCGTACTTCTCGGGCGGCGTGCGGCGGAACAGCAGCGGCGACACCCGCGTCGAGATCTCGGCCGGCCCCAGGCCCTCCTCCAGCGGCACCGCCAGCAGCGCCTCGAGGGAGGCGGTGAGCAGCGAGGCCGCCATCCCCTTGCCGGAGACGTCCGCGATGACCACCACCAGCTCGAGGCCGCCGTCGCGCGGCACCACCTCGTAGAAGTCGCCCGACACGCCGCGGGACGGGATGTTGCCGGCGAAGATCTCCCAGCCGGGGACCTCCGGGAGGTGCTCCGGCAGCAGCGCCACCTGGATGCGGCGGGCCAACGAGAGCTCGGCGGCCATGCGGCGGCGCTCCGCCGCCTCCTCGGCCAGCGCCACGTTGCGGATGCGCAGCGCGGCGGCGGAGGCGAGCGAGACCAGCAGCTCCATGTCCTCCTGGGTGAACTGGCGGATCGGCAGGCGGGAGTCGAGCACGATCATCCCCACCGAGCCCTCGCCGTCGAGCAGCGGCGCGGCGAGCAGGCTGCGGACGCCGAAGTCGAGCATGGAATGGGCCTGCGAGAAGCGCTCGTCGGTGCGGGCGTCGAGGACCAGGGCCGCCAGCCCCTTCTCGGCGACCTCGCGGATCAGGCTGCTCGAGCGCAGCGCCTCGTCGCCCGTCCCCGGCAGCGAGCGCTGGGCGGCGATGTAGAAGCCACCCTCGGAGTTGCGCAGGTAGATGGCGCCGCGCTCCGGCTTGAGGTGGTCGAAGACGCGGTCCAGCATGCGGTCGAGCAGCTCCTCGAGCGCCAGCGAGCGGCCGAGGTCCTGGTGCACCTCGTTGACCAGCCGCAGGCGATCGGCGATCCGCAGCAGCTCGTCCTCGCCGCTGTCCGGGCTGCCCGCGCGCGAGCCCGCCTCGAGCATCTCGGCGGCGGAGCGGAAGAAGGTGGCGTCGGTGGCCGTGGAGTCGTAGTCGTCGGCGCCGGCGGTCGACGGCGCGATCGTCCCCTCGCCGAGCACCTCGAAGGAGCTCGCCGAGAGCTCGACGACGTCGCCGGCGAGCAGCGGCCGGCGACCGGAGAGGGCCTGCCCGTTGACCCGGGTACCGTTGCGGGAGCCCAGGTCCTCGATCGCCCAGCCGTCGCCGTCGCGCTGCAGGCGCGCGTGGCGTCGCGACAGGAAGGCGTCGGCGAGGACCAGGTCGCAGCCCTCGCCGCGGCCCACCACCACCGTGTCGGCGTCGAGACGGCGTTCGTAGGGCTCCCCGCGCGGGGGAACCACCCGGAGTCGCAGCATGGGCGGGAGTCTACCCGACCCGCCGGGCGGCGGTAAGGGGCGGCGCCGGGCCGGCGCCGCCCCGCGCGGCGGGGGATCAGCCGGCGCGCCGGCCCACGATCACGAACGCCGCGCGGCGGTTGCGCCAGCGGCACGACTCGTCGGGCTCGCCGCACACCGGCCGCTCCTTGCCGAAGCTGACCACGGCGAGCCGCTCCGCCGGGACGCCGAGATGGGACACGTAGGCACGGGCGCCGCCGGCCCGGTTCTGGCCCAGTGCCAGGTTGTAGTCGGCGGTCCCCCGCTCGTCGCAGTGCCCCTCGACGCGGACCACCAGCTCGGGATGATCGGCGAGGAAGCGTCCGTTGGTCTGCAGCCCCTGGCGGGCGTCCGGGCGCAGCTCGAAACGGTCGTAGTCGAAGTAGACGTCGACGAGGAGACCCTGCTCGTGGACCCAGCGGTCGAGGGTCCCGGGGTCGGCGGCCCAGGGGTCGGCGCCGGCCGCGGCCACCGACGGGGCGGCGGCGGGAGCCGCGGGCGCGGTGGAGGCGGTGGCCGTCGCCGGTGCGGCGGCGGCGGCGGTGACGGGCTTCTTCTTGGCGCAGGCGGCGCCGACGACGAGCAACGCGAGCACCAGCAGCGACGACGACAACTTCCGGACCATGTGTCCACTCCTCCTCCGGGTCGGCCCGGGGAGCCTCTCCCCGGGACCACGCCACTCTACGGGCCGGGCGACGGCGGCGGAATTCACCGTGCGATCGGATTTCGTATACCGTTCGATGGGGATGGAGACCCTCTACTCGCCGCGGCGGCGCACCGACCGGTTGATCGCCGCCGGCCGGGTGCTGTTGGCCGCCTCCTCGCTGCTGGCCGTCTGGCTCGACCCGTCCGAGCCGGTCAACCAGGCGCCGGTGGCCTACGGGCTGCTCGTCGCCTATCTCGGCTACGCGGCGGCCGTGGCGGTCGCGGCCTGGCGGTCGGAGCTGCCGGGGCGCCGCTGGCAGGCCGCCACCCACGGCTTCGACCTCGCGTTCTTCTCGGCCTTCGTCTACTTCACGGCCGGCCCGGCGAGCCCCTTCACCGCCTACTTCGTCTTCTCTCTGGTGTGCGCCGCGCTGCGCTGGCGCTGGCAGGGCACCCTGTGGACGGCGGCGGTGGCCCTGGGCGCCTTCCTCGGCATCGGCGTCTACTTCGGAGAGGTGCGCCACGACCCCGCTTTCGAGCTCAACGAGCTGATCATCCGGGGCGTCTACCTGGCGGTGGTGGCGGTGCTGCTCGGCTACCTCGGCTCGCACGAACAGCGGACCCTGCGGGTGGTCTCGGAGCTGGCGAGCTGGCCGCGGCGCGTGCCCGAGCAGCGTGAGGACCTCGTCCGCGAGGTGCTCGGGTACGCCGGGGCGGTCCTGGCGGCGCCACGGGTGGCCCTGTTGTGGAGCGGCGGCGGCGAGGAGGACGAGCTCCTGCTCGCCACCTGGCGCCGGGGTGAGGTGGAGGTCACCCGACGGGACGGGCGGTGCGAGGACTGGGTGCACCCCGAGCTCGCCGGCGCCGACTTCTTCTGCGCCGACGCCGCGGCGCGGCCGGCCCGGGTGCACCGCCAGAGGGAGGGCGCAGCCGAGACCTGGGTCGGGCAGCCGCTCCCGGCCGAGCCCGGGGGTTGGCTGGCCACGGGGCCGCTGCTCTCGGTGGCGCTGCGGGGCGAGATCGGCGAAGGGCGGCTGTTCTTCCTCGAGCGGCCGGGGCTGACCTCCGACGAGCTGCTCCTCGCCACCATCGTCGCCGGCGTGGTCGGCGCCCGCCTGGATCACTTCACGCTGGCGCGGCGGCTGGCGAACGCGGCGGCGGCCGAGGAGCGGATCCGCCTGGCCCGCGATCTCCACGACGGCGTGCTGCAGGCGCTGACCGGCATCTCCCTGCGCCTCGAGGTGGTGCGCCGGCGAGCCGAGCGTGCCGGCGACGGCGCGGCGACGGAGCTCGCCCAGGTGCAGCGCCTGATCCTCGAGGAGCAACGGGACCTGCGGTTCTTCATCCAGGAGCTGCGGCCGCCGGCGGGTCCGGCGGCCGAGGGGCGGGGCCTGCCGGCGGCGCTCGACGAGCTGGTCGAGCGGGTGGCGGGGGAGTGGGGGCTGCGGGTCGACCTGCGCACCGAGGGGGACGCGCCGGAGGCGCTGGGCCGGGAGGTCGTCCATCTCGTCCGCGAGGCGCTGGTCAACGCCGTGCGGCACGGCGGCGCCCGCGGGGCGCGGGTGCACCTGGTCGCCGCCGGCGACCGGCTCCGCCTCGAGATCGCCGACGACGGGTGCGGCTTCCCGTTCGTCGGGCGGTTCACCGGCGAGGAGATGGCGCGCCGGGGCGAGGGTCCGCGCAGCCTGCGCGAGCGGGTGGCGGCCCTCGACGGCCACCTCGAGCTGGAGTCGAGCCCGGAGGGGGCGTGCGTCTACATCGATCTGCCGAGCGGAGCGACGGCGTGAGCTGGCGCCTGGTCCTGGCGGACGACCACCCGATCGTGCTCGACGGTCTGGAGCAGCTCTTCCGGCTGGAGCCCGACCTCGAGGTGGTGGCCCGCTGCCGCGACGGGGCGGCGACACTGGCGGCCGTGGAGCGTCATCGGCCGGACGTGCTGGTGCTCGACCTCCGCATGCCGGCGCCCGGTGGCCTGGAGGTGCTGCGCCGCCTGGAGGAGAGGGAGGAGGCACCCAGGGTGGTGGTCCTCACCGCGGCGCTCGACGACGAGGAGCTGCTCACGGCGGTGCGGCTGGGAGCGCGGGGCGTGGTGCTCAAGGAGATGGCGCCGCAGCTCCTGCTGGAGGCGGTGCGCCGGGTCGCCGCCGGCGGCGAGTGGCTGGACGAGGGCCTCGGCGGGCGCGCGGTGCGTCGGCTGTTGGCCCGGCAGGAGGCGGCGGGGGCGTTGACGGCGCGCGAGCTCGAGGTCGTGCGCCGCGCCGCCCGCGGCCTGCGCAACCGGGCGATCGCGGCGGAGCTGCACATCGCCGAGGGGACCGTGAAGATGCACCTGCACAACATCTACGAGAAGCTCGGGGTGGCCGGGCGGGTCGAGCTCCTCCTCTGGGCGCGCGAGCGCGGCTTCGAGTGAGCGCATCCGGCGGCGGACGGTTGGCCGGCGCCGTGGCGAGCCGCTAGACTGGCCGCATGGCGGACTTCCAGCGCTACATCGGGGTGCACTACGCGGGCCGCAAGGAGCCGCAGGACCGCCTGCGGCAGATCCGGGTCTTCCTGGCGCGCGACGAGCACCCGCCGTACCAGGAGCGCAACCCGGTGGACGACACCGGGCGCTGGAGCCGCCGGGAGCTCGCGGAGTGGCTGCAGGCGCGGCTGGCGGAGCGGGAGCTGCCGACGCTGGTCGGCCTCGACCACGCCTTCTCCTTCCCCCAGACCTACATGCTGCGCCACGGGTTGCCGCGCTGGGAGGACTTCCTCCTCGACTTCGAGCGCAACTGGCCCACCGACAAGGTGAGCGTGCGGGAGCTGCTGCCCGGGAACCCGCGCACCGGCGATCCCGACGAGCACCGGCTGGTCGCGAAGTGGACGGCGACGCCGCGCAGCGTCTTCTCGTTCGACCTGCAGGACAGCCCCGCGAAGGCCGCCCACGCCGGGCTGCCGTGGCTCTCCTACCTGCGCCGCTCGGGGGCGCACTTCTGGCCCTTCGACGGCTGGGAGGTGCCGCCGGGGTCGTCGGCGGTGGTCGAGCTGCGGCCGGAGCGCCTGCGGCACCGGTACGCGCGCGAGGGGTTGTCGCAGGAGGAGCAGGACGCCCAGGCGATGTGCGCCTGGCTGCAGGACCGCGACCGCCTGGGCCTGCTGCGCTCCTACTTCTCGCCGCCGCTGTCGCCGGAGGAGAAGGAGCGCGCCCACCTCGAGGGCTGGATCCTCGGCGTCTGCTGAAGAGCCCCACCGGGCGGGTGCCGCGCCGTCACATCCCCGCGCCCTGGGGCGCCGCGATCGACAGGTCGGCGCGGCGCCAGGCGTACTCGGTCCGGGTGCCGCGGACGACGTGCTGGATGCGCTGCTCGATCGTCCCCCAGGCGTCGCCGATCGCGGCGCGCGCGGCCGCCTCGCGCGTCTCCAGGTCCGCCGGGCTGGTGCCGGCGCTGCCGACGACCAGGAACGGCATGCCGCCGCCCAGCACCGACAGGTACACGTCCCACGCGTCGTGCAGGTCGTGCTGCTCGTAGAGGGCCTTGACGTCGCGGGCGATGCCGAGGGCCTCCTGCTCCATGCCCGGCTGCAGGTCGTAGAAGTCCCAGCGGAACACCGGCGCCGTCATCGGGTCCACGGTCGGCTCGGCGGGCTGGAAGCTGGCGTCGGCGATCCGCATCACCACCCACTCGTCGACCTGCTGCATGGCGGCGCCGTTGTCCTTCATCAGCTTGCTCCAGGCATCGCCGCCCGCCTTCTCCATGGCCATGAACTCGCCCATCACGCGGTCCATGTCGGCGAAGCTGGAGATCGGCACGATGTAGACCATCTTCATCTCGTCGGTCTGGAACGCCATGCTGTGGAACGTCTTCATCACGTCCCGGTGCTGGGCCACCCCGGCCGCGAAGGCCTTCGCCGTCGCGAGATAGGCGTCCATCTGCGGCGGCCGGATGGTCTCCTGGTGGACGACGAAGAGCTCGGGAGCCCCCTCCTGGGCACGGGCGGGCAGGGCCACCGCGATCAGGAGCAGCGCCAGGGCGGCGGCAGGGACGGTCTTCCGGACGGGCCTCCAAACGGACATGCGAACGGACATGCGTTCTCCTCTCCCGGGGGTGCCACCCCCGGAACGGGTGCCGACCCGACGGGCGGGAGCGCCCGGCGGCCTCGGCCAGTGAACCTCGAAACGGACTGGAAGCGATACTAACGCGAACCGCCGGCGGCACGGCCGGCGACCACGCGGGCGAACAGGCGCAGCCAGTTGGCGACCTGGGTGAAGATCAGGAAGGAGTCGTGGACGCGGCGCTCGGCGTTGCGGCCCCAGGTGTCCCGCTCGCGCGGCCGCGCCAACATCCCGTCCAGGGCGCGGGCCACCGCCTCGACGTCGGTGGGGTCGTCCACCAGGCAGCCGTCGACCCCGTCGCGGATCTGCTGGCGGATGCCGCAGGCGGTGCTTCCCAGCACCGCCGCACGCTTCCACATCGCCTCGGCGACGGTGAGGCCGAAGCCCTCCTCCAGCGAGTTCTGCACGACCACCGTGGCGGCCCGCTGCAGGGCGTTGACGATGAGAGCGTTCTGACGCCGCGACGACATCGGCAGCGACAGCAGCGCGATGTCGCGCTGGATGGCGGGCTCGAGCGCCAGGTAGGCCCCGCGCAGCTCGGCGAGCACCTCCTGCCCCTCGGGATCGTCGTCGACCGAGGCCGGGTCGGGACCGGCGAGGACCAGCCGCACGATGTCCAGGCGGCGGCGGTGGATCAGGTGGCCGTCGGCCAGCTCGTCGCGGTGGCGCTTGATCTCCGCGAAGGCGTGCAGCAGCGGCAGGTAGCCCTTCAACCGATCCCAGCGCGACACCTGGAGCACCAGCGGCCGGAAGAGCAGCCCGATCTCCTCGCTCTCCGCCGCCGGGGCCCAGCTCCCGTCGGGGCCGAGTCGCTCGACGGGGTCGTCGAAGGGTGGCGTCAGCACCGGTTGCTCGTCCCGCAGCAGCCCGGAGTTGTCGAGCACGCCGGTGAGGCGGACCGAGGAGAGGGTCCGGTTCTTGTCGCTGAGCGGGTCGATGGCGGGGTGGATGATGGCGGTGCGGTGGGCCGGGAAGGCGGTGATGTACTCGGGGGCGGAGAAGACCGCCTGGTCGTAGGCCGCGGTGTAGGGGCGCAGGAAGTCCCACGCCGCGTGGGTGGCGGCGTTCTCTCCGTCGAGCCCGATGTGGCAGCGCCACACCGCGGCCAGCCCGAGCTCGCGGGCCAGCATCGCCCCCATCGCCATCGGCTGGGGGTCGTGCACCACCAGGACGTCGCCGGGGCCCATGCGGTCGCGGAGATCGTCGGCGTTCTCGCGGTTGACCGCCTCGTACAGGCGGCGGTCGTCGCTGTCGAAGTGGGGCGAGCCGACCCCGTGCACGAGGTTGTGGAGCCGCTTGGTGAGGTCGAAGAAGCGGCGCTCCCCGGTCCCGAGGACCGCCCACTCGGTGGGCACGCCGAGCTCGCGGAGGATCGACACCACCTTGGGCAGCATCTCGGCCACGCCGCCGCCGCGCGGCGTCGAGTTCACCATCCAGACGCGACGCCCCTCGAGCGCCGCCACGAGGTGCCGTGCCTCGGCCCGGAGCTCCTGCACCGGCCGGGTGAGGGCCGCCTGGGCCTCGTACTCGTCGAGCGACAGCCCCGGGCGCACGTCGACGATCTGGATCATGTGCCGACCTCCTGCCGGCTGCCGGCGATGGCCGCCGCCACCGCCGCGCCGCGGGTGATGCGATCCGGGACCGAGACCCCGTCGAGGAAATTGCCCGCCACCTGCAGCCCCGGGAGCTCGGCCTCGAAGCTCCGCGCCAGCTCGACGAAGCGACCGTGGCCGAGCTCGTACTGGGGGATGGCGCGCGGCCAGCGGGCCAGCTCGCGGAGCACCGGCTCGCCGCGCAGCCCGAGGGCGCGGTCGAGGTCGCCACGCACCAGCTCGTCGAGCGCGTCGTCGCCGAGCTCGACCGCCCCCGGGTCGGTGCGCCCGCCGGCGAAGGCCACCAGCGCCACGTGCCCGGCGGGGGCGCGACCGGGAAAGAAGGCGGACGGGAAGAGGCAACCCAGGACGCGCAGGCCCTGGCCGCGCGGCACCAGGAAGCCGAACCCGTCCAGGGCGTGCGCCACGTCGGGGCGGCGGAAGCCATAGGCCGCCACGGCGACCGGGGCGTACGGGATCTCCGCCAGCGCGGCGGCGCGTCCATCGGTGAGTGGCGCGAGCAGCCGCGCCGCGACGTCGGCGGGAACCGCCAGGACGAGGTGGCGGGCGGTGTGCACGGCGCCGTCGGTCGACGCCGTCCAGCCGCCGGCGCCGGTCCGCAGCTCCCGGCAGGGGGCCCCGACGGATCACGTCGAGCTCGGCGGCCAACCGGTGGGGCAGGGTCTCGAGACCGTCCGCGAAGGTGAGCAGCTCCTTGCTCGGCCGCGGCTCGCCCGCGGCCCGCCGCCCACGCCCCAGCGCCAGGGCGAGGCCGCCGCGGACCAACCCGCCGTGCTCGGCCTCGAGCGCCCAGATCCGCGACACCGCCCAGCGGGCCGAGAGGCGCTCGGGGTCGCCGGCGTAGACCCCGGAGACGAACGGGCCCACCGCGAAGTCGAGGAAGGCGCCGCCGAGGCGGCGGCGCACGAACTCGGCGATCGACTCCTCACGGCCGTGGCGGGGGCGGCCGATGAAGGGCTCGGCGAAGAAGCGGAGCTTGCCGCCCGGCGGGAACAGCGGCGTGGTCAGGAAGGACAGCGGGCCGGCGGGGAGGGGGAGCAGGCGGCCGCCTTTCCAGATGTAGCGACGCTGCGCCGCGCCGCTCCCGGTCAGGCGCTCGGTGTCGAGACCCGCGGCGCTCAGCAGGCGGCCGACGGCCGGGCGGCTGTCGACCACGGTGTTGGGTCCCTGCTCGAGGACCCAGCGACCCTCGGGGCGGTCGAGGATCCGGGTGCGGATCACGCCGCCGACGCGCTCGGAGGCTTCGAGCACGCGGACGCGGAGGCCGGCGCGGTGCAGGTGGAACCCGGCGGTCAGGCCGGTGATGCCGGCGCCCACCACGAGGACGTCGAGGGGCGGCGCCGCGGGCGCGACTTCCCCGGCGGGCGGAGGGGCGGGCGGCGCGGGCACGTCAGGCGGCGGGAGCGCGGCGCAGCACGGTGCGGCGGGCGACGAGGACGAGGAGGACGACGCCCAGCAGGACCGCGGCCACCGGCACCAGCAGGGAGAGCAGCGTGAGCACCACCGACGCCGCGGCCTCGAAGGCGGCGACCAGGGGGTTGGCCAGGCCGCCGGTGGTCAGGCCCGAGATCCCCCGGGCGCCGGCGGTGAGGCTCTGGAAGACGGTGGCGGTGCCGCCCCCTGCGACCACCGCCAGGGTCCAGCGCCAGGCGGGGTCGAGGTCGGTCACCACCGCGGCGGTGAGCACGACGCCGGCGAGCACGGCCGCGGGGGTCGCGACCACGTCGAGGAGGTGGTCGACCCAGGGGACGAAGTAGGCGAGCACCTCGAGGACGGTGGCGACGCCGAACGCGACGAGGGCGGGGGTGCTTCCCATCCACGAGAAGCCGCCCGCCAGCGGCACCACCCCGAAGCGCCCGGCCAGGCCGACCGCCAGCAGCGGCACGAACACCCGGAACCCGGCCGCGGCGGCCAGGCCCGTCCCCAACAGCACGCTGAGCACGGTGTCCATGGCGGCGATCCTATCGCGGCCGGAGGCTGCCGTCCGCGCTGCGGCGAGGGGGCTACTTGACGAGCAGGACGGGGCAGGGGGCGAGCAGCGCCACCTTGTGACTGATCGTGGCCCACGCGGCGGCGGGGCGGGCGGGGTCGAGCGGGTGGGAGCCGAGCACGACCAGGTCGCAGCCCTCGGCGGCGGCGAGCTCCACGATCGCCGGCGCGCGCTTGCCGTAGATCATCCGCGTCGCCGGGCGGGGGAGGTCGTCGGGGACGCGGTCGGCGAGCTCGGCGAGGCCCGCCGCCGCCTTCTCCTCGAGGCGGGCGTAGAAGTCCTCCAGCTCCTCGAAGGCGACGTGGTCGATGGTCTCGATGACGTGCAGGAGCGTGAGGCGCGCGGGCGGCGAGTCGCCGCCGGCGCCCGGGCAGCGGGCGAGGGCGGCCGCGACCTCGAGGGCCGCCCGGTTCTTCTCCGTCAGGTCGACGGGAACGAGGATGTGGCGGAACACGCGACCTCCTCCGCGTCCAGCCTACCAGCGTCGCGCCGCGCCCCCACCACCCGAGGGGAGGGGTGTCCTCCCGTGCCGGCGCCCGGTGGCCGTGGGGAGCCACGGCGCTAGGCTGGAGGGGTCCCGCGAGCCCGCGGGCGAGGAGGTGGGAGATGACACGGACGCTCGAGGCGCTGAGCGTGGGCGATCTGATGACCGGAGAGGTGCGGAGCCTGCGGCCCGGCGACACGCTGGCGGCGTTGCACGACCTCATGGAGGAGGCGCACTGCCGCCACGTGCCGGTGGTGGACGAGCAGGGGCTGCTGGTCGGCCTGGTCACCCACCGCGACCTCCTGCGCCACGCGGTGATCGAACAGCCCGACGTGCCCCGCTACGTCGAGAGCGAGGTCCTGCGGCGGGTGAGGGTGGGCGAGGTGATGAACGCCGAGGTGGAGTCGGTCGAGGCCGACGCCGACCTGCGGCTCGCCGCCCAGGCGATGTTCGAGAACAAGTACGGCTGCCTGCCGGTGGTCGACGGCCGGCGGCTGGTGGGGATCCTCACCGAGTCCGACTTCGTCCGCTGGTTCGCGCGCGGCTGACCGGCGCGCCGGGCGCGCCGGGCGGCGGCGGCGCGGCAGGCCGCACCGCCACCGCGTCGCCCGCGTTCACCGCAGGTTCCGCACCTCCCCGTCGACCAGGTCGATGCGGTGCGCCGCCGGCTCCTTGGGCAGGCCCGGCATGCGCAGGATGTCGCCGAGCAGCGGCACGACGTAGCCGGCGCCGGCGGCGAGGATGAAGCTGCGCACGGTGACCTCGAAGTCCTCCGGCCGCCCGGCCCGCTTCGGGTCGTCGGTCAGCGACGTCGGCGTCTTGGCGACGCACAGCGGCAGCTCGTCGAAGCCGAGGTCGTGGATGACGCCGAGGTCGCGCTCCGCTTCCTTGGTGTAGTTGACCGCCCGTGCGCCGTACATCCACTGCGAGCGATCTTCTCCATCTTGGTGCGCACCGGCTCCTTCCAGTCGTAGAGCGGGCGGAAGGGGTCCGAGCTCTTCTCGGCGTGCTCGAGCACGGCGCGGGCGAGCTCCTCGGCGCCCTCGCCGCCGCGGGCGAAGTGGTCGGCCGGGGCGAACGGCACCGCCATCTCCTCGCAGGCGCGGCGCACCACCGCGATCTCCTCGTCGCTGTCGGTGTCGAAGCGGTTCAGCGCGACCACCGGCACCTCGTCGAAGATGCGGATCGACTCGACGTGCTTGCGCAGGTTGCCGAGGCCGCGCTCGACCGCGGCCGGGTCGGGGTCGGGTGAGGGCGTCCGGCGCGACGCCGCCGTGCCGCTTGAGGGCCCGTACCGTGGCCACCAGGACGACCGCGGCGGTGTCGAGACCGGCGCTGCTGGCACTTGATGTCGAAGAACTTCTCGGCGCCGAGATCGAAGCCGAAGCCGGCCTCGGTGACCGTCCAGTCGGCGTGCGCCATCGCCATCTTGGTGGCGATGACGGAGTTGCAGCCGTGGGCGATGTTGGCGAAGGGGCCGCCGTGGACCAGCGCCGGCACACCCTCGACCGTCTGCACCAGGTTGGGCATCATCGCGTCGCGCAGGAGCACCATCATCGAGCCCACGGCCTGGAGGTCGCGGGCGGTGACGGGCTGCTGTCGGCAGTCGAGGCCGACGAGCAGGTCCGCCCAGCCGGCGGCGCAGGTCCTCGGGGTCCTCGGCGAGGCACAGGACCGCCATCACCTCGGAGGCGGGGGTGATGTCGAAGCCGGTCTCCCGCGGCACGCCCTGGAGCCGCCGCCGAGACCGATGACCACCTGCCGCAGGGCGCGGTCGTTGAGGTCCACCACCCGCCGCCACAGCACCCGCCGCGGATCGATGCCGAGCTGGTTGCCGTGGTGCAGGTGGTTGTCGAGCATCGCCGCCAGCAGGTTGTGGGCGGTGGAGATGGCGTGGAAGTCGCCGGTGAAGTGGAGGTTGATGTCGTCCGATCGGCTCCACCGTGGAGCGGCCGCCGCCGGTGGCGCCGCCCTTCATGCCGAAGGTGGGGCCGAGGCGAGGGCTCGCGCAGGGCCAGGCAGACGCTCTCGCCGAGGCGGGCGAGCCCCTGGGCGAGGCCGATGGAGGTGGTGGTCTTGCCCTCGCCGGCGCCGGTGGGGGTGATCGCCGAGACCAGGACCAGCTTGCCCGGCCTGCGGCCGAAGCGGCGCGCGCGTCGAGGCGGATCTTGGCCTTGTCGTCGCCGTAGGGCACGAGGAA
This sequence comes from uncultured Acidobacteriota bacterium, assembly GCA_963843275.1. GTDB lineage: Bacteria > Acidobacteriota > Thermoanaerobaculia > Multivoradales > JBCCEF01 > CAWJJM01. Next base: position 1,069,180 of record CAWJJM010000012.1, read on the forward strand.
ACGGGGGTCGATCCCGAGGCGGTCTGCGCACCTCGCGGATCGGTCGGACGGATCGGTTCATGTCTCTCCCTCGGGAGTGGATGGTCGATGCGGGATCTGGATCGGAATGGGTGACCGGGAGAGGCGGCGCCAACGGCGCCCGCGCTCTGGGTGGGGTCTCGCGGCCCCGAGAACAGAGGATACGGCAAAAGCGGGCGTTTGCCGACCCCGTGCAGGGGTGGCCCCGCACCGCGCCGCCGGGTGGTTTGCGGCCGTCCCAGCCGGATGCGGGATAATCGCGGCCGACGGGAGGCACCCGATGGAGGACGCAGCCGGGGTGGTGGTGGTGGGCACGTCGTTGACGGCCGCCAGCGACGCGGTGGTGCGCGCGGCGGCCGAGATCGCTGCCGCCCGCGGCGGCCGCCTGCATCCGGCCCACTTCCTCGACGCCGAGCCGTGGCCGGGGACGGGAGCCGCCGCCGGGGCGACGCCGGCCGGCGAAGCGGCGCGCGCCGAGCTGGGGGCGCAGCTGCGCCGCGTCGGTGTGCCGCCGCCCGAGCTCGACGGGGTGACGGTGGAGGTGGGTGCGGCCCACCGCGGTCTCGGGGAGCTCGCCGAGCGCCGCGGCGCCGAGCTGGTGGTGGTGGGCGCCGCGGAGGCCAGCCTGGCGCTGGCGCGGCTGCTGGGGGCGACCGCCGAGCGGGTGGCGCGGCGGGCGGTGTCGCCGGTGCTGGTGGTGCGGGGAGGGCTGAGCGTCCCGCCGCGCTCCGTGCTGGTCACCGTGGACCTGTCGAAGCCGTCGGTGGCCGCCCTGGCCGCGGCCCTCGCCTGGCTCTCCGGGCTGGCCGACGGCGAGCGGCCCCGGGTGACGTTGTTTTTCGCCGTCAGCCCGTTCCAGGGCGCGGTGGGGGAGGAGGAGGTGGAGGTGGACTACACGACCGCCCTGGAGGTCGCCGGCGCGGAGCTGGCGCGGTTGGCCCAGCGCCACGGTGCCGGTCTCGGCCGTCGCCTCGACACGCGGGTGCGGCGCGGCTTCCCGCGCCAACGGATCCTCGACGAGGTGGCGCGGTTGGGCGCCGACCTGGTGGTGGTGGGCTCCCACGGGCGCGGCGGCTACGAGCGCTTCCTGCTCGGCAGCGTCACCGCCTCGGTGCTGCGCGACGCACCGGTGAGCGTCCTGATCTTCCCGGCGCGGGAGGGGGGCTGATGGCCCAGGTCACCTTCCTCGGGGCCTGCGGCGTGGTCACCGGCAGCGCCACCCTGCTGTCCTGGGGGTCGACGCGGGTGTTGGTCGACTTCGGCATGTACCAGGGGGACGAGGAGCTCGAGCAGCGCAACCGGCGGCCGCTCGCCTTCGCCGCCCGCGAGCTGACCGCGGTCGTCCTCACCCACGCCCACCTCGATCACAGCGGACTGCTGCCGCGCCTGGTGGCCGAGGGCTTCCGCGGCCCGATCCACTGCAGCCGGGCGAGCCGCGGCCTGGTCTCGCTGATCCTCGAGGACGCCGGCGAGATCCAGGAGGAGGAGGCGCGCTACGCCCGCCGGAAGGGCTACAGCCGGCACGCCGAGCCGCGGCCGCTGTACACGCGGTCGGACGTGCGAACGACCCTGCGGCAGGTGGAGGCGGTGCCCTTCGACGAGACCCGGGAGGTGGCGCCCGGGGTGAGCTTCCGCTACCGGCGGCAGGGCCACCTGCTGGGCGCGGCGTCGGTGACGGTGACGGCGAAGGACGCTGCCGGCGAGCGCCGGCGCTGGCTCTTCTCCGGCGACGTGGGCCGTTACGGCGTCCCCATCCTCCGCGACCCGCAGCCGCCGACGGAGGCGCCCGACGCGCTGGTGCTCGAGTCGACCTACGGCGACCGCCTCCACGAGCGCGAGGCGTCGCGCGAGCAGCTCGGCCGGGTGATCGAGGAGACCTTCCGGCGCGGCGGCATGGTGGTGGTGCCGGCGTTCGCCCTGGGGCGCACCCAGGAGGTCCTCTACTACCTGGCGGAGCTCGCCGAGGCGGGGCGGATCGATCCCGGCGACGTGTTCCTCGACAGCCCGATGGCGATCGACGCCACCGAGCTCTACCGGCGGGCCCGTTCCGAGCACGACGAGGAGCTGGCCGAGCTGGTCGCGGCGGGCGACGACCCCCTGGCGCGGGACCTGTTCCGGCGCTGTCGCACGGTGGCGGAGTCGAAGGCGCTCAACGGCCGCCGGCGTCCCGCCGTGATCGTGGCGGCCAGCGGAATGGCCACCGGCGGGCGCGTCGTGCACCACCTGGCGCAACGGCTGGGGGACCCGGCGAGCTCGGTGGTCTTCACCGGCTACCAGGCCTCCGGGACCCGCGGCAGGGCGCTGCTCGACGGGGCCGACACGGTCGCCATCCACGGGCGGACGGTGCGGGTGCGCGCCTCGGTGCACGCCCTGCACGGCCTCTCCGCGCACGCCGACCGCGACGAGCTGCTGCGCTGGTGCGGCGAGCTGCCGGGGATCCCGTCGCGCGTCTTCCTCAACCACGGCGAGGACCCGCCGCGCAAGGCGTTGGCGGCGCAGATCGCGGCGCGGGAGGGGTGGCCGCGACCCCACCTGCCGGCGACCGGCGAGAGCTTCCCCTTCTGAGGCGGCGCCTTCAGCGGGTGGGGACCAGCGGCTCGCGGTGGTCGGAGACGTAGCTCCAGTCGCCGCCGCGGCGCAGCGCCTCCTCGGCCTCGCGGGCGGCCCGGCGGGCGGCCTCGGGGGGCACGATCAGGGCGCAGCGCGGCGCCCGGGCGGCGACGTCGGTGGCGACGCTGCCGACCAGGAAGCGCTCGAAGCCGCTGCGGCCGTGGGTCCCCAGGATCACCAGGTCGGGGTGCAGCGAGTCCATCTCCGCGGCGAGCTTCTCGCGCGCCCCGCCGACGAGCACGCGCTGGTGGGCCAGCGGCGCCAGCGCCGGCGTGTTGCGGCGCAGGAAACGGTCGAGCTCCTCGGCGGCGAAGCGGTCGATCTGCTCGGCGGTGAACTGGCGCGACAACTCGCGCTCGCGGGGGTGGAGCACGAAGACGACCTCGAGGCGGGGTGGCTGGTGCCCCTGCCACAGGCGCCCGGCGAGGGCGATCCCGCCGCGCAGCGCGTCCGCCGAGAGCGGCGACAGGTCGACGGCCGCCAGGACGCGCGTGGGGGGCAGGAACGGGGGCTGACGCACCACCAACACCGGGCGGTCGGCGCCGCCGAGCAGGCGGCGGGTCGTGGAGCCGAGGCCGAAGCGGTGGATCCGATCGCCGTCTCCGGCCCCGACGACCACCAGCTCGGCCTCGAGCCGGGCGGCCAGCGAGCTGAGCAGCCGGTGCACCGGTCCGGGTTCGAGGTGGAGCTCGGCGGCGGCCTCCGGCCCGAGGCCGACGCGGCGCAGCTGGGCGGTCATCTCGTCGCGCAACGCCTGGCGGAAATCGTCGCTCTCGGCGCGCTGGTCGGGCTGCGGCTCGAGGGGCCCCTCGCCGTACCAGCTCGGCAGGAAGTAGCCGTGGGCCAGGTGGAGGCGCGCGCCGAGGGCGCGGGCCATCTCGGCGGCGGTGCGGACGACGCCGTCGGTGTTGCGGGCGAGGGTGGTCCCCACCAGGATGGTCTTGGTCTCGCCGGACATGTCGCTGACCTCCGATCGCATGGCTGTTCCGCTCGCATGCTAGGCGCGACGGCGGGCGGCGGCGACGGCCGGCGGAGTGGCCCGCCGCTCGCCCCGGGGTGGTGCGGCACCCGTTCCACGGGGTGGCGACCGCCCCTCCGGCAGCGGGTTGGGGCGCGGGGCGCGATGTGAGATGCTGATCCCACGGAGGAGACGAAGGGAGGCGTCGGGTGAACGGGAGCGCGGTGCACGGGGGCGCGGAGGGGCTGGGCTCCTGTCACGTCTGCGGGCGTCGCGTGGTGCTGCGGCGCACCTGCGAGCGCTGCGGGCGCCGCTTCTGCACCGCCTGCCAGGCGCGCTTCGTCGGGCAGCGTCCGGTGTGCCGCACCTGCGTCGGCGAGGGCGCCTCGCCGGGGGCCGTCTCGTCGCCCGAGAGCGGTACACTGTAGACCTTTCGCCGGCGCCGCACCCCACACGACGGCGTCCCCGGGCGCACCGGTTCCAGTGATGAGCACCCCCTCCCCACCTCCCGGACCGACCGCGCAGGTCCCGCCCTTCGGCCGGCTGCCGGAGGCGCTGCCCGACCTGCCGGGGGAGCCGCTGTCCAGTGTCGACCACGCCTGGTTGCGGATGGACGAGCCGGCCAACCTCATGGTGATCAACGGCGTGATGTCGATCGCCGGCGAGCTGCCGCTCGAGCGGCTGCGCGACACCGTCCGGCAGCGCCTGCTCGGCATCCCCCGTTTCCGCGAGCGCATCGTCGACCCGGGCGGCCGCGGCTGGCCCTTCTGGCAGCTCGACCCGGAGTTCGACCTGGCGCGGCACGTGGTCGCGGAGCGGCTCGCCGGCGCCGGGGACGACGCGGATCTGGCGCGCCGGGTCGGCGAGCTGATGGGCGAGCCGCTCGACCCCGCGCATCCGCCCTGGAAGCTGATCCTGGTGGAGAACTACCGCGGCGGCGCGGCGCTGGTCGGCCGGCTGCACCACTGCATCGGCGACGGCATCGCGCTGATGCTGGTCATCCTCAGCCTCACCGACCTCTCGGCCGACGCCCCGGTCGCCTGCACGCTGGAGTCGAACCCGTTCAGCGCCCTGTTCGCCCAGGCGGGACAGGACCTGGCGCTGGTGCGCGAGGCCACCGAGCGGGTGATGCCCGAAGGCATGAAACTGCTGCTCCACCCGGCGCAGACCCTGCGCTCGGCGGGGCGGCTGTTGACCGGGGTCGCCTCCACCGACGCCCTCGGCCGGCTGACCTTCCGGCGGCGCGACCCGCGCACCGTCTTCAAGGGGACCCTGGGGATCCCGAAGTGCGCCGCCTGGTCGGAGAACCTGCCGCTCGGCGACCTGCGCGGCCTCGCCGGGGAGCTCGGCACCGGGCTCAACGACGTGCTCCACGCCGCCGCCACCGGCGGCCTGCGCCGCTATCTCCTCGAGCACGGCGAGGCGCCTTCGCACCTGAGCTTCCGCGCCGCGGTGCCGGTCAACCTGCGGCCGCTCGAGGAGATGTCGCGGCTCGGCAACCGGTTCGGCCTGGTCTTCCTCTCGCTCCCGGTCGGGATCGCCGACCCGCGCGAGCGCATCGTCGAGCTACGCCGCCGCATGCGCTCGCTGAAGCGGTCGGCGGAACCGCTGGTGGTGTACTCGATCCTGCGCCTTCTGGGGCGCTCCCCGGCGCTGCTGCAGCGCGGCGTGGTGCGGCTGCTGGCGACCAAGACCACCGCCGTCCTGACCAGCGTGCCCGGGCCGCAGCAGACCCTCTACCTCGCCGGGCGCCGCGTCCGCGACCTGTTCTTCTGGGTTCCGCAGGCCGGTCGGGTGGGCCTCGGACTGTCGATCTGCAGCTACGACGGCGGGGTGCGTCTGGGCGTCGCCACCGACGCCGGGCTGGTCCCCGATCCGGAGCGGGTGATCTCGGCCTTCCACGAAGAGGTCGACGCGCTGCGCCACCTGGCGCGGCCGCGTATCGCCGTGTAGGCGCTGCGCCGCGCCTCAGGGGGGCGGCCGGCGGGCGCGCTGCCGGCGCCGGACGGCGAGCGCGGCGACGGCGACGGCCGCGGCCGCGACCGTCCACCACGCCGCGGCCGGTGGTGTGGCGGCGGCCTCGACCCCCTTCGAGCCCGCCGGCAGGGTCGCCAGGCGGGCGGCCACGTCGGTCTGCACGCGGGCGCGCAGCTCGGGGTCGTCCGCGAGCCGGCGGGCCGCGGCGCGCTTGGCGGCGATCTCCTCCTCGCCGATCAGCACGCCGTGGGAGCGCAGACCGGCGATGTGGAACCCGTGGCGGTGGAAGAGGCGGTAGATCTCCTTGACCCGGTCGATGTCGATGCGCCGCCCCAGCGTGTAGTCCTCGAAACGGCCCTCCATCGCCAGCAGGGCGGTCTCGGCGAGGCAGGCGTAGGAGATGCCGGCCGGCAACCCGATGTCGTATCCGAAGTCGACCGGGCCGGGGATCACCACCTCACCGCTCTCCACGACGAGAACGTCGGGCCGCAGCGCCGCCTCGGCGGGGCCGATGTCGGGCGGCCGGGCGACGTCGCAGATCACCGCTCCGGGGCGCGCCCGGCTGATGTCGAGGATGCGCTGGCCGAACGCGGAGGTGGCGGTGACCACCAGCTCGCAGGAGCCCAGCAGCTCGTCGGGCCGCGTCGCGATGGTGACCCGGGCTCCCGGCGTCTCGGCGAGGATGGTGCGCTTGAGCTCGATGAGGCGCTCGGGCTCGATCGAGACCAGCACCACGTCGCGCACCGCCTGGGCGAGGAGCCGCGCGCACACCGAGCCGATGGAGCCGGTCGCGCCCACCACCATGGCGCGACCGCGCGAGAGGTCCTCGTTGCCCATCCGCCGCACCGCCTGCTTGGCCGCCTCCAGGGTCGCCGCGACCGTGAGGCTGTTGCCGCTGGTCACCGCGATGTCGGCCTCGTGCGCCACCGTCTCGCCGGCGTCGCCGACGACGCTGGTGAAGGCGCCGAGGCCGAGGATGCGGGCGCCCCGCGCGGCGGCCATCCGCGCCACGCGGTGCAGCTGGTCGTAGGTGGCGCGGGGCGGGCGCCGCATCATCGCCCGCGGCGTGGCCCCGAGGCTGAACAGGTAGCCCTCGATGCGCTGGCCGGTGGCGGGGGAGCGCCCACCGGTGATCCGCGACAGGTACATCGGGGGGGTGCGCGCCGCGAACCACTCCACCAGCCGGGCCGGCAGGTGGCGGGTCCAGCGGTAGGTGGGGTGGCGGCGGATGTACTCGACCGACAGGGGGTGGATGACGAAGGCGAAGCGGCGCACCGCCTCCTCGCCCGGCTGCAGATAGCGGATCGCCGGCGCCCAGTCCATCTCGGCCATCAGGTCGAGGTAGGTGTCCTCCCCGAGCGGCAGCGCCGGGTCGGAGCGCAGGGCGGCGAGCGCCGCCTCGACCGTTGCCGCCGTCCACGGGCGCAGCGTTCCCTCGGGCGGCTGCGGCGTCAGGATCACGGCGATCGCCACGCCGCGCCGGCGCAGCTCGGCGAGCTCCGCCTCGCCGGCCGCCTCCACGACCACGGTGCGCCCGTTCAGGTCGGCCGGTGCGTAGCGCAGCACCGTCTCGACGTCGCCGGCGAGCAGGCGGGCGCGGCGCGCCGCGGAGCCGCGCAGCGGCGCGGGCGGATCGCCGGCCAGCGGGGCGAGGTGGGCGTAGGCGAGGCGGTGCAGGCGCTCGAGGGTCGGCTCGGCGAGCGGCTCGAGGCTGCGCCGGCTGCCGACCCCGGGGACGTCGGGCAGGCCGAAGAAGATCTCCGGATCGGCGTAGCGCAGGGCCGGGCTGTGGCGCGCCAGCGCCTCGGCCAGGCCGGCGTGGTTGAGCCCCGGCAGCATGAGCACGCGGCGGTCGCTGAAGATGCCCGGCTCGCTGCGCGCGGCCTGGGCGACCGCCCAGCGCTCCAGGGCGCTGCGGATGCCGTTGCCGTCGACCAGCGGCACGTCGCCCGCGGCGGCGGCGAGGCCGGGGGCCACGGCGTGACGGCGGCGGTGGTGGCCCAGCTCGAGGGTCAGGGGCATCCGCTCGAGGGCGATCGCCGAGACCTCGGGGGCGTGCCGGGCGATCAGCGAACGGGCCCGGTCCAGGGAGCCGCCGCAGCCGGCCCAGACGAGCTCCAGCTCGCGCCCGAAGAAGCGGGCCGCCGAGCGCAGCTCGCCCTCCTCGCGGTGGACGATCAGGATGCGGTGGGGCGGGTGGGTCGGACGCGGCACCGGGGGGCCCTCCGTGCCCAGTCTCCACCGGCTTCAGGCCGGGGAACACACCCGGAGGAGGGAGCGCGCCGCCACCCGGCCGGGGGGCCCGCGCCCGAAACGGAGCTCCCCGGCCGCGACGCGGGGAAGCGCCGCAGACCGGGGAGCGGTGGGACCGTCGGGAGGCGCGCTACCAGCGGTAGCCGATCGAGGCCTCCACGATGTCGGCGGAGTAGTCGTCGAAGCTGTAGGCGTCCTCGTTGTAGTCGACGTTGCGGTAGCCGAGCCGCAGCGAGGTGCGCTGCGGGAAGGTGTACTCGCCGTAGACCTGGACGTCGTCCCGGCTGAGCCCGAAGCTGCCGTCGTTCTGGTAGAAGGTGAAGCTGCCTCCCAGGCCCCACTCCGGGGTCGCCTGCCAGCGCAGGCGGCCGTCGAAGAAGTCCGACTGCGCCTCGTACTCGTAGGGCGTCAGGGAGAGGAAGTCGATCGGGTGCTCGACCCGGCGGCTGATGTCGACATAGCCGTAGCCCACCGAGGCGTCGAGGCCGGCGGCGGTGTAGGCGAGCCGCAGGTTGGCCTGGTCGTAGTGGGCGTCGAAGTCGGCGTCGTCGTTCTTGGTGGTGTGGCCGAGGTAGCTGGCGTTGAGCGAGAAGCCGCCGGTCAGCTTGTAGTCGGCCTTGACGTGGTAGCGCAGGCGGTCGCTGGGCGAGGCCAGGGTGTACGGATCGTCGAAGCTCGAGGAGTCGATCTCGGCGGTGACACGCAAGGGCGAAGCCGCCGGATGCCACGCCAGCACCCCGAAGAGGCCCGTGTGATCGGTGGTCTCGCTGGTGCTCTCCTCGTCGTCGGCGCCCGGTTCGAGGATCCGGTGGTCGACGTCCCGGCTCTCCCAGCGCACTCCGGCGGTGCCGGTCAGGGCCGTCGTGATGACGTATTGCACCGCCGCCGACAGCCCGCTGGTGTCGATCTTCCAGTGGCCGGTGCCCGGTTCGCCGCCGAAGGTGAAGCGGCCGTCCTGGTCGAGCGATTTCTGGTAGGCCGAGCCGACCACCGCCAGGCGGTCGGTGACCATGAACGTCGCGTCGAAGTCGAACTGGTCGGCGTCGCGGCTGATGTCCCCGCCGCCGGCGAGCTGCTCGGTGAACGGTTGGCCTTGCGGGTTGGTGCCGCCCGAGCTCTCGCTGGCGTGGACGTCGAGGTCGAGGTTGGTGAGGCTGGCGCGGCCGGTGAGGATCCAGCGGTCGGTGGGCCGCGCGGTGGCGCGCAGGACGTGCTCGTGGCTGGTGTAGTCGTAGGGCTGGTCGAGGAAGAAGTAGTCGAGCTGCGACGCGTTGGTGGTGGTGGCGCCCGGCGAGGCGCCCGGCAGGAAGATCTCGACCACGTTGGTGAAGTCCCGCACCCTCTCCTCGACGCCCAGCGTCACCTTGTCGAAGCGGTACTCGACGCCGGCGTGGTAGGCGTTGAGCGACTCGTCGAGGGGCTTGTCGAGCTCGAACTCGTCGCGCTGGAGGTCCAGCGTCGTGGTGCTCGAGCCCTGGCGGGTGTAGCGGTTGAAGCCGAAGTCGAACACCGCCCGCGGGCCGACGTCGATCTTCAGCGCGGCGTTCTCCCGCACGCGTTGGAAGTCGAAGTGGTGGAAGTCGCCGCCCGTCGAGGCGCGGATGTCCTCCAGCTCCACCGGCAGGATGACGTCCTGGTAGAAGTAGTCGTCCTTGAAGCGGTCGTAGCGGAAGTCGAAGGCGCCGTACTTGCGCACCCCCAGGTGCATCGTCTCGTAGGGGTCGCCGCCCAGGTTGGTGGCGGTGAGGTCGATGCGGTCGACCAGCCGCCGCAGGGAAGGTTCGGGGAGGAAGGTGAACGACAGGTCGAACAGGCGCGGCCCGTCGTCGTAGTTGAAGTCCTCCTTGTACTTGGTTTCCGCACCGGAGACGTCCACCGCACGGTAGCCGATCCGGAAGAGGCCGGAGAAGGTGGCGCTGCCGTCGTCCTGGGCGGTGGCCGGGGCGGCCGCTCCACAGAGCAGCACCAGGCCGACCGCGAGCACCAGACCGCATCGCATCGTCTTCATGGTGTCGCCCCCTTTACTCCAAGAAGAATGGAGAGAAGTTCGAGCCGTGGATCGACGAGTGGCAGTTCGTGCACACGGTGTCGAGGGTGAACCGGGAGTGGAAGCTCGGCGGCGAGGCATGGCACGAGAAGCAGAGCTCGGCGACGCGCTGGTACTTGAGCATGTGGCGGTTCGGCGAGCCGTGCGGAGCGTGGCACGCCACGCAGCCCTCGACCATCACCGAGCCGTGCTCGAAGGTGTAGGGGCCGCCCTTGTCGGCGTGGCACTCCAGGCACTGCTGCTGCTTGAAGCCGCCGAGCAGGATCCGGCTCTGCGCCGCGTGCGGGTCGTGACAGCTCTTGCACTCGAGGATGCCTTCGCGCAGCCGGTGCCGCTCGTTGAACTCGAACTGGGTGAACACCTCGCCGTGGCACTGCTTGCAGAACAGCGAGCTCGCCGAGATGCGGTCCATCGGGCCCTGGGTGACGTGGGCCGCCTGCAGCAGCGGCGTGTGCGGCATCTTCTCGCCGTGGATGGTGTGGCACGAGGTGCAGTCCATCCCCGCCGCCGCGTGCGGACTCTGGAAGAAGCGCGGGTGGACGTCGCCGTGGCAGGCCAGGCAGCGCTTGGCGTTGACCACGTGGCCGTTGGACTCGTCGAAGGAGAAGATGGTCTCCTTGCCGCCGCCGGCCTCCAGGTGGGCGCTGGGATCGCCGTGGCAGCCGGCGCAGCTCAGCGCCCCCGGGCTCCTGCCGTGCCAGTCGGGCGCATCCATCGCGGCGTGGGGGTTGTCGGCGGTGAACGCGTTCACCACGTCCTCGTGGCACGCGGCGCAGAGCTCCGGCGTGACCTCCTCCATCGCCGCGGCGGAGGCCTCCTGAGCCGGTGCCGCGGCGACGGACGCGGCCGTCGCCAGAGCCAACGTCGCCGCCGCCAACAGGGGTAGAAGCTTCGCTCTTCGCATCAGCGGTCGCCTCCTCGCCAGGTGTTGGTTCAGCCCTCCCGGGGAACCGTTGCGGCTCCCGGGAAGAGACTCGCGACTTCTCAGAGACGGCCACACGTTAGCACGTCGCGGGCCGCGGGCCCCACCCCCGGAGGTGGGGGCGGAGGCCGCTGGCGGGTGGTGGAAAAGACCACGCCAAGGGTCGTGGTGGGGGAGAGCCGGAACGCCGACAATGCGTCCGTGCGGATGAACCACCGAAAGCGAGGAATCGCCATGAGAAAGATCGCACTCGCCATGCTCGCACTCGCGACGCCGCTGTTCCTGGCGGCCGTCACGGTCTCCGGCTCGGCCTACAGCGGCTCCGCCCTGGCGGCTCCGGCGCTCGATGGACAGCAGATCTTCCTGGACGCCCGGTGCAACATGTGCCACTCGGTCTCCACCGCCGGCATCGAGGCGACGGTGAAGTCGGAGGCGATGCGGGGACCCGACCTCGCCACGGTCGGGACCTCCGTGGACGCCGCCACCCTGACGTCGTTCCTGCGCCAGGAGGCGGAGATCGGCGGCGCCCGGCACAAGAAGGCGTTCAAGGGCGGCGACGCCGAGATGAAGGCCCTGGTCGCCTGGATCCAGGCGCAGAAGAAGTAGCGCGGCGTCCCTCACTCGCTTCCCGGGGCGCTCCGGCGCGCCGGGAAGCGCCCGAACTCCCGCCTGACAACTTGCTCTCGAAAACTCAACGGCCGGCGGCGAGCGCACGCTCCGCCGGTCCTCCAGTGGAGGTTCGTGCCATGTCCTCAGTCGAACGACCGGTGGTGCCGCGGGGGCTCGTCGTCAGCGCCCTCGCCGCGGCCCTGGCTCTGCTCCTCCCCGGGGGGGCGGCGGCGCAGCTCGACTGCGCGGACTGCCACGAGCAGGCGGTCGCGGAGAGCTCGGTCCACGCCGGCTTCGCGTGCACGGACTGCCATTCGGACATCGACGACGTCCCCCACCCGGAGGGGATGCTGCGGGGCAACGACGTCTGCGCGCAGTGCCACGACGCCGCCGGCGCGCTCGAGGGCTCGGTGCACGCCGGGATCGCCGGTTGCACCGACTGCCACGGTGCGCCGCACGAGATCCTGCCCGTCGACGCGACCGCGTCGCCGATGCAGCCGCGCCACCAGCCCGAGACCTGCGGCCAGTGCCACGAGGCCGGGCTGATCCAGGCGTTCGAGAAGAGCGTGCACGGCGACGCGCTGCTCAAGGCGGGGCTCACCGTCGCCCCCTCGTGCAGCAGCTGCCACGGCACGCACGACATCCTGCCGCCGTCGGACCCGGAGTCGCGGGTCTCGCACGCCCGCGTGCCGACCACCTGCGCGCAGTGCCACCGCTTCATCCTCGAGGACTGGCTGACCAGCGCCCACGGCGGCGCCTGGAAGGAGGGCAAGGAGACCTCGGACGGCAAGCCGGTACCGGTCTGCGCCACCTGCCACACCTCCCACTCGATCCGCGAGCCGGACACCCGCGAGGCGCGGCTGAGCAGCGCGGCGATGTGCGGGCGCTGCCACGACGAGCCCTACATCTCCTACCGTGACAGCTTCCACGGCAAGGCCAACGACCTCGGCTTCGCGGTCACCGCGGTGTGCGCCGACTGCCACACGCCGCACAAGAACCTGCCGGCGAGCGACCCGCGCTCGACGGTCAACCCCGCCCACCTGGCCGAGACCTGCGGCCGGTGCCACGGCGAGGTTCCGGCCGGCTTTCTCAGCTTCGACCCCCACAACGAGCCGTCGAACCCGGGGGACAACGCCGCCGTCTACTGGATCTACACGTTCATGACGGCCCTGTTGATCGGCGTGTTCTCCTTCTTCGGCCTGCACACCGTCCTGTGGGTGCAGCGGGCCGTGGTCGCCTGGGCGCGGGGGGAGGTGCACCCGCTGCACAGTGCCGGCGACGGCCCCTGGGTGCGCCGCTTCCGCAAGTCGCAGCGCGGCACGCACCTGCTGATCATCCTGACCTTCCTCACCCTGGCGGCCACCGGGCTGCCGCTGAAGTTCCACGCCGCCCCCTGGGCCCAGGCCTTGGGCGGTGTCGAGGGGTGGTTCACCGCCGCCCACGTCCTGCACCGGATCGCCGCGGTCTTCACCTTCGGCTACGCCCTCTTCCACCTCGGGTACCTGATCCGCCGCGCCACGCGCGACCGGCGGGTCCTGTTCGGCTGGCGTTCCCTGGTGCCGCGGCGCCAGGACCTCTCCGACCTGCTGGCCAACCTGCGCTACTTCCTGTACGCGGGTCCGCGGCCCGCCTTCGACCGCTGGACCTACTGGGAGAAGTTCGACTACTTCGCGGTCTTCTGGGGCGTCCCGATCATCGGGCTCTCGGGCTTGATGCTCTGGCTCCCGCGCCTGTTCACCAGCTGGCTGCCCGGCTGGTCGCTCAACGCGGCGTTCCTGATCCACAGCGACGAGGCCCTGCTGGCCACCGGGTTCATCTTCATCTTCCACTTCTTCCACACCCACCTGCGCCCGGAGACCTTCCCGATGGATCCGGTGATGTTCGTGGGCTCGATGCCCCTGGAGCGCTTCCGCGAGGAGCGGCCGCTGGAGTACCGGCGGCTGGTGGAGAGCGGCGAGCTGGAGAGCTACCTGGTGGCACCGCCGACGGCCGAGGAGCTGCGCCGGGCGCGGATCTTCGGTCTCACGGCCGTCGTCGTCGGGCTGGCGCTGGCGGTGGGCATCCTGGTCGGTCTCCTCACCCACTGAGCGGCGGCGCGCCGCCGCGGGCAAGGGGTGTGCAGGGTTCCGTGGTGGTACATTTCGTTGCGTCACGGACAGCCCAAGGAGAGACCGATGAAACGAGCCTTCCTGCTGAGCACCCTCCTCGTCGTCCCGCTGCTCTTCGCGCTGACCCCGCCGGGCGCGGGCACCGCGGTGGCCGCCCCGGCGCCCCCGGCGGCCGGCGGCGGGCAGCTCGACGGCAAACAGATCTTCCTCGACTCCAAGTGCAACCTCTGCCACACCGTGTCGACGGCGGACATCGAGGCGAAGATGAAGAGCGGCAAGATGGCCGGCCCCGACCTGGCGAACGTCGGCGACCGCCACGAGGCGGACTGGATCGCCAAGTGGCTGCGCAAGGAGGCCGAGATGGACGGCCAGAAGCACCCCAAGGCCTTCACCGGCAGCGACGAGGAGCTCGGGGCGCTGATCTCCTGGCTGATGGAGCAGAAGAAGTAGCCGGCGGCCTCAGCCGGAGGCGGGGCCCTCGGAGCGGCGCCGGCGCAGCAGGCGCGGCGCCGCGATGAGGGCGCCGCCGTACAGCGCCAGAGCGACGAAGAGGGTGGTCGGGCGACCCACCCGGAAGTCCTCCAGGAGCAGCTTCAGCGCCCCCAGGGCGAGGAGCGGATAGACCAGCCCCGCCGCCTCGCGCCACCGGCGGTGGTGCGCCGCCCCGGCCAGCGCCACCGCCAGCACCGCCAGCAGCGCCGTGCGCAGCGCCGCCAGCGCGCCCGCGTCCGCCGCCGGTCCGGGGCCGGCACCCACCAGCGGCGCGAGCACCGCGAGGAGGACGCCGCCGCCGCCGGCGGTCACCAGGACGAGCAGCGCCAGGGAGGGCAGGGCCGCGACCGGTCCCCAGAAGGTCGACTCGCGCGGGCGCGGCAGCGCCAGGGCCACCGCGGTGACGGCCAGGACAGCCAGGGCGATCGCGGTCAGCGGCGGCCAGGCGGTGCCGGCCGGCGCACCGAACGCCCACACGGCCTGGGCGGCCAGGCCGCAGGAGACGAACGCCGCGGCGGCGAACAGCGCGCTGTTCAGGCCGAGCGTGACGCTGGTTTCGCGGTGCGCCATCCACCCGGTCACCAGCGCCAACCCGATCCAGGCGAGCGACCGCCAGGGGTCGGCGAGCAGCAGGCCACTGCCGCCCAGCAACAACAGGTAACCCACCGTGGAGTGATAGAGCAGGGCCGCCCGCCGGTCGCCGCGATGGCGGAGCAGGAAGGTGGCCCCGGCCAGCGCGCAGCCCGCGAGCAGGAGACCGGCTCCGCCCACGGCCGCAGCGGCCTCCGGGTGCACCCAGGCCACGCGCAGGGCGCCGCCGTAGCCGAGGGCGAGCACGGCCGCGGTCTGGGCGAGCGTGAAGGGGAAGACGCGCCAGCCGGGGCGCAGGCTGCGGAAGGTGAAACGGGCCAGGTAGGCGACCAGGAGGGCGAAGAGGACCGCCACCGACGCCGCCGTGCCCGCCGGCTCGCGGTCGAGCAGGACGCGCACCAGCAGCAGCACGACCGCCAGGTCGGCGGCGGCGGCGGTGACCCAGGGCAGGGCGCGCCAGCCGTGGCGGCGCGCCAGCCACAGCGTGGTGACGCCGAGGACGACCAGCAGGAGGGCGAAGAGGGCCACCGCGTGGGCCACCGCCATCAGCACCCAGCAGGCGGCGACCGCCGCCAGCGAGACCATCCAGGCGACCGAGCGCATGCCCCGGCGGACCGCGACCGCGAGGCCGAGGGCGGTGGCGACGGCCACGCCGAGCGCGGCGCCGGCGCCGTCGAGGACCCGGAAGCGGGCCACCGCCTCGGTCAGCAGCGGATAGGCCAGGGCGGTGTAGGCGACGGCGTGGAACAGGGCGCTGCGGCTGGGTCGGGGCGCTGCGGCGCGGGCGGCGAGTCCCAGCCAGAGCAGAGCGTAGACGAAGCCGAGGGCGACCCCGGCGGCATCGGGCACCGCGGCGGTCTCGGTGACCGCGCGCAGGAGGAAGCCGCCGGCCAGCACCATGAGGGTACGGCCGACCAGGCCGAGGTCGCCCAGGGCGTCGCGGCCGGCGTGGTAGCCGGCCTCGGGCGGCGCCGCCTCGGGTGCCGTGGCGCGGGGTGCCGCCGCCACCGGTGCTCCCGTCTCGAGCGCCCCGACCCGATGGCGCAGCTCGTCCAGCTCGGCGGAGAGGGCCTGGACCTCCTCCGCCAGCAGGGCGACCCGATCGGCAGCTTCGGAGGGCACGGCCCGCGGCTCAGGGCCCCGCCGAGAGCTGGCGGATCTTGAGCCCCAGACCGACGAGAACCAGGACGATGAGACCGAGAGAGACGGCCAGGCCGCGGCGCCGGTAGGACAGCTCGTCGAGGGCCTGGCGGGCGTCGCCGAGGGCCGTCTGCGCCGCCTCCTGGCCCGCCGCCACCTTGGTCTGGAAGGCGTCTCCCTCGGCGGCGGAGAAGGTGTGGACGAGGACCTCCAGCTCGATCTGGTCGTCGACCGCCGCGTCGATGTCGGCGCTCGCCTGGCGCACCTCCACGCCGCCGCGGCGGGCGGCGAGCTGCATGCGCTCGGCGCGCGCGGTCAGTGCGGTGACCTTCTGCATGGCGAGCAGGAAGGCGCGCGCGGTCTCCAGACCCACCGGCTCCGGGGCCAGGTCGGGCTCGGCCGAGTGGCAGTCCGAGCAGCGCACCACGTCGCCGCGCGCCGGCTTGCCGGTCACCGGGTCGTCGTAGGTGAAGTACGTCTTGCCGATGCGGAACTTCTGGAACAGGCGGTCGAACTCGGGCCGCAGCGTCGTCGCGGCGCCGGCCTCGCCGGCCGGCTGGGTGTGGACGGGGAGCTCGAGGGCGCGGTCCACCAGCCAGTCGAAGCGGTTCTCCCCCTCGAGGTGCTGCTCGGCGGCGGTGGCGAGCAGGCCGTCGCGCACCTGCTCGTAGTGCCGCCGGGTCGAGACCGGCTCCTCCTGCGCGCCGGCGGTCACCGCGCCGCTCTCGTGGCAGAAGGCGCAGGGCATCGCCGGCAGCGGCGAGAGCATGGCGACCGTCGGGCGCACGATGGCGTGGTTGCCGTGGCAGGTGGTGCACTCGGTGAAGCTGGCGACGGTGGCCAGCGAGGCCTGCGGCTGCCCCGGCGCGTGGCAGGCGGCGCAGCCCTCGCCGTCGGCGGAGGCGAGGTACTCGTTGTGGCCGCGGAAGCCGGCGCGCTTGGCGCTGGCGCGGAACAGCTCCGCCTCGCGGCCGTGGCACTGGCCGCAGACGAAGGCGATCGACTCGAGCCCCGGCGGCAGGGCACCGTGGTTGCCGTGGCAGTCGTTGCAGGTCGGCGCCGACAGATCCTCCTTCTCGAGCAGGGCGGCGGCGTGGACGCTGCGGCGCCAGCGGGCGTACTGGTCGACCGGCAGGGGGCGGCCGTCCGGCAGGCGGTAGCCCGCCATGCGCTCGGGGTCGCCGTGGCAGCGGCGGCAGGTCTCGGCGACGTTGCGGGGATGGACCGGCGACTCCGGGTCCTGCGGCGGCCGGATGCCGTGGACGCCGTGGCAGTCGACGCAGGTGGCGACCTTCGTGTCGCCCTGGGCCAGCAGCTTGCCGTGCTGGCTGGTCCAGTACTCGCGCTCCTGGTCGACCCGGGCGTCGGGCTGGTAGCGGCGCATGAAGCCGGGATCGGAGTGGCAGCGGCCGCAGAAGGCGGGGACCTCGCTGTGCGCCGGCGCGCCGCGGAACGGGTTGGCCGCGCAGCCCGGGTCCATCGCCGCGTCGGGATCGTCGGCGAGGGCCGGATCCGGGTTGCCGCCGTGGCAGTCCTGGCAGCGATCGCGGCGGCGGCGTGGACGTCGTCGGCCGTGTGGCCGACGATCGCCAGCACCTCGCCCTCGAAGTAGTCCGGGTTGGCGTGGCACACGGTGCAGGAGGTGCGGACCGGGGCCTGGGCGGCCGGCGACGGGGCGGCCGCGAGGAGCATGGTCAGGGCGGCGAGCCCGGCCAGGGCGGCGCGGATCGCCGGCGGGGGCGCGCAGCGGCGCGGAGCCGAGGGCGTCATCGGGTCACCTCCTCGTCGCGATCGCGGCGGATGACGTAGGCGAACACCGCGATGAAGGCGCCGGTGGCGAGCACCACGCCGACCGGCACCCAGGAGCGGTAGCCCCAGGCGGTCATCGCCACCATGTAGACCAGCGCCACGACGCCGACCGCGGTGAAAGCCGGGGCTGCGGCCGCGCCGCACGACGCCGCGGTCGAGGAACGGCACCAGCAGCAGCACCAGGCCGGCGAGGCCGAAGCAGCAGGATCGGGATCGCCTCGTACTCGAGCCCGAGGATCTCGCCGCCCGGCACCAGCTTCAGGGTCTGGAACATGAACATGAAGTACCACTCGGGCCGGATGTCGGCGTAGGCGGGCGCGAACGGGTCGGCCTTCTCGCCCAGCTCCCAGGGGAACAGCGCGGCCAGCGCCGCCAGCACGCCGAGGGCGAGCAGCCAGCCGAACAGGTCCCGCAGCGCGAAGTGGGGGAAGAAGCGCATGGCCCGGCGCCGGGCCGCCTCCTTCTCGCGGTCCGGCGGCACGCTCATGCCGTGGAGCTGGACCAGCAGCAGGTGGAGCCCGAGCAGCAGCGCCGTGATCGCGGGGAGGATCGCCACGTGCCAGCCGTAGAAGCGCGACAGCGTGGCCCCCGTGACGCGGTCGCCGCCGCGCAGGAAGCGGACCATCCACTCGCCGACGCCCGGGACCACCGCGGCGATCTCGGTGCCGACCTTGGTGGCGAAGAAGGCGAGCTGGTTCCAGGGCAGCAGATAGCCCGGAGAAGCCGAAGGCCAGGGCCAGGAAGAGCAGCACGCAGCCGGTGATCCAGGTGAGCTCGCGGGGCGGCCGGTAGGCCTTGGTGAAGAAGACCGTGACCAGGTGCAGCGAAGGCGAAGAACACCATCAGGTTGGCCGACCAGGAGTGGATCGAGCGGATCAGCCAGCCGAACGGGCACGGTGGTCATGAGGAACTCGACCGACTCGAAGGCCTCGTCCGCCGAGGGGCGGTAGTAGAGCATCAGGAGGATGCCGGTCGTGACCTGGACCAGGAAGAAGAACAGGGTCATGCCGCCGAAGTAGTAGACGACGGAGTAGCGGTGCACCGGGACCGTCTTGTGGCGGGCGGCGTCGCGGACCACCGAGACCGGGAGGCGGGCGTCGAGCCAGTCGAAGAGGCGCTGCGTTCGGGTCGGCATGGTCGGTCGTGCTCCTCCCTAGGCCCGTTCCACGACGACGGTGTCGGCCCCGCCCGAGGCGGCGACCAGGTGCACCTTGTAGCGGCGCCAGCGGCCGGGGCGGCGGGCCGCCCACGACGCGGCCCTGGAGGTCGTACTGCCCGTTGTGGCAGTTGCACCAGATCAGGTCGCGGTCGCGGCGGTACTCGACGATGCAGGCCAGGTGGGTGCAGGTGGCGGAGAAGGCCCGGAAGTCGGTCTCGCCGACGCGGACCACGATCACCGGCTCGCTGCCGAAGCGCACGATCTTGAAGCCCTTGTCGACGAACTCGGGGTCGTTGATCGGTCCCGCCTCGACCTGGCTGGTCGCCGCCTCGGCCACCTGCGGCGGGCTGAGGAAGCGGACCACCGGATAGACGATCGCCGCGAGCAGGGCCCCGACGGAGGTGCCGAGGAACCAGTTCAGGAAGCTGCGCCGCGAACGGTCAGCAGGAGCCTGCATGCCGCGCCCTCCTCCGCACAAGTGCCGGAGCCGCGGCGGTGCGTCCCACGGTCCGGGATCCACAGATGACCGACGTGATGAACTGGCCGGCAGTTTCCCAGCCGCGGCGCTCTCCTCGCCACGCCCGTGCAGGTGGGCCGCGAAGCGCGCGGCGACCGCCCCTTGGGGTGGGCGGATCGGGTGCGATCTGGGACGGTTTCCGGAGTGGTGGCGATGGAATTGACCTTTTTCCCGATTGGTTGTAAGGTGCGTGCCGATGCTGACCGACCCCACCGACGACCTGCTGGCCCGGATCGCCGAGCGCCTCAAGGCCCTCGCCGACCCGACCCGCCTGCGCATCCTCCACGAGCTCGAGGGGGGCGAGATCTGCGTCGGCGATCTGGCCGAGCGGGTGGGCGGGACCTCGGCCAACGTCTCCAAGCACCTGGGGGTGCTGCGCGGCGCCGGCATCGTGCGCTGTCGCCGCGAGGGGATGAACGTGTGCTACAGCCTGTCCGACGACAACGTCTTCGACGTCTGCCGTCTGGTCTGCGACTCGCTCACCGAGCAGGCGGACCGCACGGTGGAGGAGCTGCGGCGCGGCGCGTCGCTGCTGGCGGCCGGAGGCGGCTGATCCCGAGATCGAGAACCACCGACGACGAGGAGTGGACGATGAGCAAGCCGATGGAAGTGACCGATCAGACCTTCGACGACGAGGTCCTCAAGGCCGACACGCCGGTCCTGGTGGACTTCTGGGCCCCGTGGTGCGGTCCGTGCCGGATGGTGGGGCCGATCGTCGAAGAGCTGGCGGGCGAGTACGCCGGGCGCCTGAAGGTGGCGAAGGTCAACACCGACAACAGCCAGACGCACGCCGCGCGGCTGGGCATCCAGGGCATCCCGACGCTGATCTTCTTCAAGGACGGGCGCGAGGTCGACCGGATCGTCGGCGCCCTCCCCAAGGGCGCTCTCAAGCAGCGGGTGGACTCGGTGCTCGCCGCCGCGGTCGCCACCTGAGGCGCCGCGATGCCGCTGTACGAATACCGCTGTGCCGAGTGCGGCCACCGCTTCGAGGTGCTGCAGCGGATGGGGGAGGGCAACGACGGCCTGGCCT
The DNA here is from genome assembly GCA_963843275.1 of uncultured Acidobacteriota bacterium. GTDB lineage: Bacteria > Acidobacteriota > Thermoanaerobaculia > Multivoradales > JBCCEF01 > CAWJJM01. Next base: position 1,089,420 of record CAWJJM010000012.1, read on the forward strand.
GCCCCCGCTGCGGCGCTCGGCGCCCCGCCAAGCAGTTGTCCACCTTCGCCGCCGGAGCGGCCGGGTCCGCGGCGCCGGGCGTCGGCTGTGGCGGGGGCGGCGGCGGCTTCACGTGAGCCTGAACGTGCCGGCCCGTGGGGCCGGCCCGCTCTCCGCGCTCGGGTGCGCCAGGACGGGGAGGAGGGAGGAACGCCGTGAGCGATGACGTCCGCAGCAGCCGGGTGGCGTTCGAGGTGGCGTCGGCGCTGCCCTTCGCCGCCGCGGTGGAAAGGTGCCGCGAGCTCCTCGCCGCCGAGGGCTTCGGCGTGCTGACCGAGATCGACGTCCAGGCGACGCTGAAGCGCAAGCTCGACGTCGACCGCGAGCCCTACCTCATCCTGGGCGCCTGCCATCCGCCGTCCGCCCACCGGGCGCTCGGGGCCGCCCCCGAGGTCGGCGTCCTGCTGCCGTGCAACGTCACCGTCTCGGTCGAGGACGGTCGCACCGTGGTGCGGGCGATGAACCCCGCCGGAGCGCTGGGGCTGCTCGAGCGGGAGGGGGTGGCGGAGGTCGCGGCCGAGGTGGGGGCCGCGTTGCGGCGGGTGGTCGCCGGCGCCGCCGGCTGACCGCCGCGCCGCCGCCGGGGGGGGGCGGTGGAGAACCTGCTCGCCGCGCAGCCGCTGGTCGTCCAGGCCTTCTGGGCCGCCGTGCTGACGATGCTGGCCACCGGCCTCGGCGCCCTGCCGGTGCTCTTCTCGCGGCAGCTCTCGGAACGCCTGCTGGGCGCCTCCTACGCCCTCGCCGGCGGCATGATGGTGTCGGTCTCGTTCTTCGACCTGGTCCTGCCCGGCCTGCACCGCGGCGCCGTCTGGGAGCTCGCCGCCGGCTTCCTCGGAGGTTCCCTCTTCTTCTGGCTCGGGCACCGATTCGTCGCCGAGCGCGAATGGTCGGTGGCCGGGCTGCGCGGCGCCGGCGGGCGCCGGGTCCTGCTGATCCTGGCGACGATGTTCGTGCACAGCTTCCCCGAGGGGGTGGCGGTGGGCGTCGGCTACGGCGCCGGCGAGCGCGAGCTGGGGCTGTTCATCGCTCTCGCCATCGCCTTGCACAACATCCCCGAGGGGTTGGCGATCAGCCTGCCGATGGCGGCGGAGGGGGTGGGGTTCTGGCGCTGCGCCGGATACTCGGTGCTGTCGTCGGTGCCGCAGCCGCTCGCCGCCGTCCCCGCCGTGCTCACCGTGGTGGTGAGCCGCGAGCTGCTCCCCGCCGGGCTCGGCTTCGCCGCCGGAGCGATGACCTACCTGGTGCTCGCGGAGCTTCTCCCCGAGAGCCTGGAGCGCTCCGGCCGCCACGCCACCGCGTGGGGGTTCTCGCTCGGCTTCGTGGCCATGATGCTGGCCCAGTACGCGCTCTGAGCGGCGCCGGTCAGCGGTGGGTGAGGTCGCGGTACGCCTTGAGGCTCTGGAAGGCCCGTGGGCCGTCGCCGAGCCGGTCGTACAGGCCCGCCAGGTTGAAGTAGGCGTCGGCGCAGGCCGGATCGGCGGCGATCGCCCGGCGGTAGGCCGCGATCGCCTCCTCGGCGCGCCCGAGATCCTGTAGCGCCACCCCGAGGTTGTACTCGGCGACGGGCTCGCCGGGGCGCAGCGCGCAGGCGCGACGGTAGCAGCGCTCCGCCGCGGCCGCGTCGCCGGCGGAGTGCAGCAGCCGCCCCAGGTTGAGCTGCGCCTCGGCGTGGCCGGGATCGGCCTCGAGGGCCCGCCGGTAGGCCGCCTCCGCCTCGGCCGGGGCGGTCGCCTCGAGCTCGTAGCCGAGCTCGTACCATTCCTCGGCGCCGAGGTCGCCGCGGCGTTCGGCCGCGGCCAGCGCCCGCCGGCCCAGCGGCGCGGCGCGCGCCGCCAGGTCGGCCACCGCGAAGCCCTCGAAGCCGGCGACCTCGGCGAACGGGATCTGCTGCTGGCCGGACCGCGGCTCCCATACCGCGGCGCCGTGGCGGGCCACCACCTGGCCGCCCTCGGCGGAGATGCGGACCGCTGCCAGCGACCGTCCGCGCGGGAGCTGTCCGCGCAGGCGGGCCAGGGCGTCGCGCACCCGCTGGGCCGGCAGCCCGGCCGCCAGCAGGCCCTGCGCCGCGCGCAGGATCACCAGGTCCTGGAAGGAGAAGCGGAAGTCGCCGCGCGGGTTGCGTCGGGGGGCGAGCAGACCGCCGCGGACGAAGCCGCGCACCCGACCGGGCGACAGGCCGAGCATCCGACCGACCTCGGCGGTGGAGTACCCGCTGTCGCTCTCCATGGCGGGACCAGTCTACCCCCCGCCGCGGCGCCGGCCGGGGGTGGCACGGGGCGCTCGGGACCGGCTCAGGAGGACTTCTTGCCGGCGGTCTTCTTGCGCGCCGCGGGCTTGCGGCTGGCGCGCTTGGCGGGCTTCTTGTCGGAGTCCGCCTCGCCCAGGCTCGCCTTGAGCGCCGCCATCAGGTCGATGATCTGCGCCTTCGGCGCCTCTTCCGGCGGAGCGACGATCTCCTTGCCCTCGACCTTGCGCTGGATCAGCTCCCAGGTGCGCTTGCGCTGCTGGTCCTCGTAGCGCTCGGGGTGGAACTCGTCGTCGGCGATCTGATCGATGAGCTGGAGGGCGAGGTCGAGCTCCGACGGCTTGACCTCGGCGGCGCCCACCGGCACCTCGGAGAAGGCGCGGATCTCCTCGGGGTAGCGGAGCTGCTGCAGGATCAGGCCTTCCTCGAAGGGCCGCAGCAGCACCAGGTAGTCCTTGCCGCGGGCGGCGTAGCGGGCCAGCGCCGCGCGCCCGGAGTCGCGCATCGCCTGGGCGAGGAGCCGGTACGGTTTCGCACCGCCCTTGTCGGGTCCGAGGTAGTAGGACTTCTCGAAGTGGACCGGGTCGACCTCGGGAAGCGGCACGAACTCGGTGATCTCGATGGCGTTGGTGGGCTCGGGGTTGAGCGCCTTGAGCTCCTCGTCGCTGAACAGCACGTACTGTCCCTTGGCGAACTCGTAGCCCTTGGCGATCTCGTCGCGCTCCACCAGCACGTCGTCGGTGGGGCAGTAGTACTTGTACTGCAGCCGGGTGCCGCAGGTCCGGTGGACCATGTTGAAGCGGACGTCGCCGGTGGTCTCGCCGGTGGAGTAGAGCTTGACCGGGATCGCCACCAGGCCGAACGAGATCGTCGCGGAGCTCATCGCACGGGCGCTCATGATCGGGTAATACTAGCATTGATGCACACTTGTCCAGCGAGGGGGCACGTCGCGGGAGGGCGGCGGAGGTGAGCGGCCGCCCGCCGCGCGCCCCCGACGGGCTCGCCGACTACCGCCGCAAGCGGTCCGCCGGGGCGACCCCCGAGCCGCCCGGCGGCACCGCCGAGGCCGACGTCGGCCGCCCGGGGCGGTTCGTGGTGCAGCAACACGCCGCGCGCCGCCTGCACTGGGACCTGCGGCTGGAGATCGACGGCGTGCTGCGCTCCTGGGCGGTGCCGCACGGCCCCTCTCTCGACCCGGCCGAGAAGCGGCTGGCGGTGGAGACCGAGGCGCACCCGGTCGAGTACTTCGACTTCGAGGGCGTGATCCCGGCGGGCAACTACGGCGCCGGGCCGATGATCGTCTGGGACCGGGGGCTGTGGGTGCCGAAGCTCGACCCCGCCGAGGGGCCGCGCACCGGCAAGTATCTCTTCGAGCTCCGCGGCTACAAGCTGCGCGGCCTGTGGACGCTGGTGCGGACGGGGCGTCGCGGCGACCCGGAGCCGCGCCGGGACTGGCTGCTGATCAAGAAGCCCGACGCCTGGGCGACCGGCGAAGCGGCGACGGACCTCCCGGCCGGCTCCGTGCTCTCGGGGCTGACCGTCGGCGAGCTCGCCGCCGCCGCCGAGCGCGCTCCCGCCCTGGGGGCGGAGCTCGACGCCGCCGGGGCGCCGCGGCGGGAGCTGGCGCTCGCGACGGTCGAGCCGATGCTGGCCGCCCCGGGCGGCACGCCGTTCCGCGACGACGACTGGTGGTTCGAGCTCAAGTACGACGGCTATCGGCTGCTCGCCGGCACCGGGCGGGCGGTGGGGGAGGCCGCGGGCCCGGCGGGCCGGCGGCGGGTGGAGCTGCGCTACCGCAGCGGCCGGGAGGCGACCGCGACCTATCCCGACCTGGCGCGCGCCCTGGCCGCCCTGCCCTACGACGGGTTGGTGCTGGACGGCGAGGTCGTGGTCCTCGACGACGAGGCGCGGCCCAGCTTCCAACGCCTGCAACGGCGGGCCCTGCTGTCGCGGCCCGGCGACGTGGCGCGGGCCGCCCTCGAGCTGCCGGCGGTGTACTTCGTCTTCGACCTGCTGGCGGCGGAGGGCCGCGACCTGCGCGGCCTGCCGCTGGCGGAGCGCAAGCGCCTCCTGGCGCCGTTGCTGCCCGCCGCCGGGCCGGTGCGCTTCGCGGACCACCTGGTGGGCCGCGGCGACGAGCTCTTCGCAGCCGCCCGCGCCCACGGTCTCGAGGGGCTGATCGCCAAGCGGGCGGCCGCGCCCTACCGCGCCGGGCGCGGCGACGACTGGCGCAAGCTCCGCGCCGATCTGCGCGCCGACTTCGTGGTGGTCGGCTTCACCCGGGCGGCGGCGGGGGAGGGCGGCCTGGGCGCCCTGCACCTCGGGTGGATGGACGGCCCGCGCCTGGTCTACGCGGGGCGGGTGGGCAGCGGCCTGGCCCCTGCCGGCCTCGCCGACCTGCGCCGGCGGCTCGAGGCGCTGGCGCGGCCGGATCCGCCGCTGTCGCCGCCGGCCGAGGGCGAGGCAGCGGCGCCCTCCGGTCCCGAGCACCGCTGGGTGGAGCCCCGGCTGGTCGCCAGCGTGCGCTACCGGGAGGTGACCGGTGCCGGCCAGCTGCGCCAGCCGGTGTTCCTCGAGCTGCGCGGGGACCGCCGCCCCGCCGACTGCCTGCGGCCCGCCGCGGCCGGCCGCCCGGAGGAGCCGCCGCCGGCGCCGCCGGCCCCCCCGCGCCGCGGCCGGTGGTGCGGCTCGACCCACCCCGACAAGGTGTTCTGGCCCGACGCGGGGATCACCAAGGGCGACCTGGCCGCCTACTACCGGGCGGTGGCGCCGTGGCTGCTGCCCTACCTGCGGGACCGCCCGGTGGTGCTCGACCGCTACCCGGACGGGATCGACGGCAAGTCGTTCTTCCAGAAGCACGCCCCGGAGCCGCTGCCGGAGGGCGTGCGGACGGTGGCGGTGTGGTCGGAGGAGGCGGAGCGCGAGATCCGCTACTTCGTCTGCGACGACGAGGAGTCGCTGCTCTACCTGGTCAATCTGGCGACGATCCCCCTGCACGTCTGGTCGAGCCGGGTCGGCTCGCTGCAGGCGCCCGACTGGTGCATCCTCGACCTCGACGCCAAGGACGCGCCGTTCTCCGCCGTGGTGCGGGTGGCGCGGGCGCTCGGGCGGCTGTGCCGCGAGCTGGGGCTGGAGGCGGCGATCAAGACCAGCGGGGCCACCGGCCTCCACGTCCTGCTGCCGCTGGGGGGCGCCGTCACGCACGAGGCGTCGCGCCAGCTCGCCGAGCTGCTGGCGCGGGTGGTGGTGGGGGAGCTGCCGGAGGACGCCTCGGTGGCGCGCTTGCCGCAGGCGCGCGCCGGCAAGGTCTACGTGGACTACCTGCAGAACGGCTACGGCAAGCTGCTGGTGGCGCCCTACTCGGTCCGCCCCCGGCCGGGCGCGCCGGTGTCGATGCCGTTGCGCTGGCGCGAGGTCGGGCCGCGGCTGGATCCGGCGCGGTTCACCCTGCGCTCGGCGCCCGGCCGGCTGCGCCGCCGCGACGCCGACCCGCTGCGCGGGGTCCTGGGCCCGGGGGGCGACCTGCGCCGGGCCCTCGAACGGCTCGCGGCGCGGCTGTGACGACGCCGCGCCGGCGGCGGGTTAGGATGCGGGCCTGCTGTCGCCGTCCCGCTCACCCTCCCAGGAGTTCCGTCGCATGGGCCTGCTCTCCGGATCCGTCAGCGTCACCCGCTACCACGTCACCGCCCGCCCCGCGGAGATCGACTTCGACGCCGCCCGTTTCCGGGCCATCGCCCCCGGGTCGGAGGTGCGCGAGTCGATCGGCTTCGTGCCCTTCGAGCCGGAGGCCGACTACCGCGCCGGCGACGCCCGTTGGGCCTTCCGGGTGCGGATCGACCGGCTGCGGCCGGACCCCACCGCGGTCGCGGAGCGCGTCCGGCAACTGGTGGCGGCGGAGGCGGAGGCCACCGGGGCCCCGTTCGTCGGCCCGCGGCGGCGGCGACAGCTCCGCCAGCTCGCCGAGGAGGAGCTGATCGTCGAGGCGCGGCCGCGCGCCCGGATCGTCGAGGGAGTGCTCGACGGGGACGTGCTGTGGCTCGCCACCACCGCCAAGACGGTGCTCGGCTCCTGCGCGACCCTGCTGCGCCGGGTCGGGGTGCTGATCGAGCCCAAGGCGCCCTGGGTCGATCGCGGGGAGGCGGCGGTGGAGAGCGACCTGGTGGAGCTCACCGAGCCGGGCCAGTCGGTGCTCGGCTGCCGCTTCCTGGGCGCGTTGGCGGGAGAGCGCGACCTCACCTTCGAGCCGGAGGCGGGCAGCGTGCGCCTGCGCAGCGGCGGTACCCGGGTGACGCTCACCGGCGCGGTCCTGCGCGACCTCCTCGCCTACGTCGAGCGCGGCGCCGAGGTGCTCGCCGCCAAGCTCACCACGGGCGAGGTCACCTTCCGCCTCGACGGACGCTCCTGGAGGCTGGGCGGACTGCGCGTCGACGCGGCGCGCCACGCCCACTGGAGCGAGCGGCTGGACGAGCGCCTCGACGGCATCGCCGCCGTCTTCGACCTGCTCGACGCCAAGTACGCGGAGATCGACCCGGCCCGCCTTCCCGCCCCCGTCCGCCGCGACGTCGCTCCCGCCGCCCTGGACGCCGCCGGCTGATCTCCGCCCGGAGCGCCCACGCTCCGCGCCGGGGCCCGTCACCGAGAAGAGGTGGCGGTCACCTCGTCGGCGGCCCGCGCCGGGGAACGGCCTAGGAGTCGGGTTCCTCGCCTTCCGGCTCCACCAACCCCGACCGCAGGGCGAAGGCCACGGCCTGGGCGCGGTTGTGCAGGTGGAGCTTGTCGAGGATGTTGCGGACGTGGAACTTGACGGTGTTCTCGCTCACCCCGAGCTCGCGCGCCAGCTCGCGGTTGGAGGTGACGCCCTCGACCATCAGCTCGAGGACCTCCTGCTCGCGGTCGGTGAGGGCGTCGGGGTCCTGCACGCCCTCGGTGCGCTCGCGGGGGCGGGCGAACTCCTGCAGGAGCTTGCGCGCCAGCGCCGGGGTGAGCGCCGGCTCGTCCCGCGCCACGCCCTCGAGAAGCTCGAAGAAGCGGTCGGACTCGAGGTCCTTGAGCAGGTAGCCGCTGCGCGCCGCCCTTGATCGCCTCGAACAGGTCGGCGTCGTCGTCCGACGCGGTGAGGATCACCACCTTGACCCCGGGGGCCTCGAGCGCCAGGCGCCGGGTCGCCTCGATGCCGTTCATCTCGGGCATGGTCAGGTCCATCAGGACGACGTCGGGGGTCAGCTCCTTGGCCAGCTCGACGGCCTGCCGGCCGTTCGAGGCCTCGCCGACGACCTCCTGGTCGTGAGCGGTGAGCAGACTCCGCAGGCTGTCGCGGAACAGCGCGTGGTCGTCGGCGATGAGGATCCTCATGGTCGGCTCCTGGTCGTCCTTCAAGCGTTTTCCCGTCGTTGGGGTAGCTCGATACTAACCCGAGTTCCCTCTCCGGGGGTGGAAGCGATCGACAGCCGGGCGCCGATCGACTGCGCCCGCTCCCGCATGATCGCCAGGCCGAAGCGCGGGAAGTCGGCCCGCTCGAGGCCTTCGGGGTCGAAGCCGGAGCCGTTGTCCTCCACCGCCGCCTCCACCCATCCGTCGCGCTGGGCGAGCTCGATGCGGGCGTGGTCGGCGCGCGAATGCTTGCGGACGTTGGACAGGGCCTCCTGCAGGATGCGCAGCAACTGCAGCTCGGACAGCGGGGGCAGCACCGGCTCGCCCTCGACCTCGAGGACGGCCTCGATCCCGCTCTGCTGGCGCCAGCGGTCGACGAACTCGCCGAGCGCCTCGGAGAAGGCGCGGTCGGGCCCGAGGCTGGTGCGCAGGGCGAGGATCCCCTCACGGATCTCCGAGTAGACGTCGCGCGAGGCGGCGGCGAGCTGGCCGAGCTGGGCGCTGGCCTCCTCGGTCTTGCCCTTGCGGAGGAACTCCTGGACCGCCTGGGCCTTGGTGTTGACGTAGGCGACGACCTGGGCCATGCCGTCGTGCATCTCGCGGGCGATCCGCACCCGCTCCTCGGCCACCGCCAGCGCCTGCAGCCGCTGGTGCAGGTGCACGTTGTCGATGGCGATGCCGGCGGCGTCGGCGAACCGCTCCAGGGTCTCGACGTCCTCCTCGCTGAACTCGGGGGCGGTCTCCTTGTCGGCGAGGTAGAGGTTGCCCCGGAAGGGGCTGGTGCAGCTGATCGGCACCGCCAGCAGCGACCGCATGGGGGGGTGGCCCGGCGGGAAACCGGCCGAGCGGGGGTCGGCGGACATGTCCGAGATGCGCAGCCGCTGACCCTGGTGGAGCACCACGCCGAGCAGCCCGCGGCCGCGCGGCGGGTGCCCGATCAGCGCCCGCTCCTCGTCGCTGATCCCGGAGACGACGAACTCGTCGATCTCGCCGTTCTCGTCGACGACCGAGAGCGCGCCGTACTGCGCTTCGAGCAGGCCCCGCGCCTGGTGGACGATGTTCTGCAACACCGAGGACAGGGCGAGCTCGCCGTAGATGCTCGACGCCGCCTGGTGGAGGAGGAGCAGCTCCTGGTTCTTGCGCGCCAGCCGCGCCTGCATCCGCGACACCAGCTCGAAGGTGGCGCCGAAGTAGAAGAGGATGCCGACGAGCACCACGGCGCTCATCAACAGGTGGCCGCTCCAGGTGTCGAGGTGCGGCTGGATCAGGCGCCGCGACCACTCCAGAAACAGCAGGAAGACCAGGCCGGTGGCCAGGAAGACCCACTTGAGCTTGCGCAGCGGTAGCGTTTCGTCCACGGTCCCCATCCGCGGCCGATCGTCGGCCCTGGTGATTGTAGACGACGGGCGCGGGCGGGCGAAACGTCGTGCTTCAGGCGGTCCGCGAGCGCGGCGGGGGGCGGCGGCAGCTGCGGTGCGTGCCGGTGCCGAGCAGGGTGTAGATGGGGCACCAGCCGGCGAGGCCCGTGACCACCGGGACCCAGCCGAAGATCAGCAGCGCCGAGCTCCAGACGCCGGGGGCCCAGCCGAACGATCCGATCAACAGCATGAGCAGTCCGACGAGGACGCGGAGCACCCGGTCCCAGGAGGCCATGTTGATCAGCGTCGTACGCACGTGGTGGACCTCCGGGAGCGGCACCTGGATCGCCGGGACGGTGGACACGCCCTAGCTTCGCGCGCGGCGCCCCGGGGGGCCACCGCCGGGCGGGTGGGAGGCCGCGCGATCGGTGGGCGGTCTTTCGACCGCCCGAAGGGGTGGGTCGGACGGCCTGATCCCGCCGGGCCGGCGGATGCGAGAAGATGTGTCGGTGCGCGCCGTCCTCCCCGACGATCCGTCCGACCGCTCCGGCACGCCGCGGAGCGGCGAGCTGCCCGACCCCCGGCCCGGCGTCGGGGAGGTGCTGGTCGAGGTGCGGGCGGCGGGCCTCAACCGCGCCGACCTGCTGCAGCTCCGCGGCGCCTATCCGCCGCCGCCGGGGGAGAGCCCGGTGCCCGGGCTGGAGCTGGCCGGGATCGTGCGCACCCCGGGGCCCGGGGTCGACGGATGGGTGGCGGGCGACCGGGTGATGGCGCTGGTGGCCGGCGGGGCGCACGCGGAATTCGCCGCCGTGCCGGCCGGGCAGCTCCTCCCGCTGCCGGCGGGGCTCTCCTTCACGGCCGCGGCCGCCGTCCCCGAGGCCGGCCTCACCGCCTGGACCAACCTGGTCGCGGAAGGGGAGCTGCGCCCGGGCGAGGCGGTGCTGGTGACCGGCGCCAACGGCGGCGTGGGCTCGCTGGCGGTGCAGCTCGCCGCCCAGCTCGGCGCCCGCGTGCTGGCGGCGGGCCGCCACCCCGAGCGCCTCGAGCCGCTGCGCCAGCTCGGTGCCGCGGCCTGCCTGGCGCTCGACGACGAGCTGGCGGACCGGGTGCGCGCGGTGACCGGCGGCCGCGGCGCCGACCTGGTGCTCGAGCTGGTCGGGGGCGAGCAACTGCCGCGCAGCCTCGCGGCCCTGGCGCCCCAGGGGAGGCTGGTCGTGGTGGGGCTGATGGCGGGCCGCCGGGCCGAGATCGACCTGGGGCGGCTGCTGCGCGACCGCCTGCGGCTGATCGGCTCGGTGCTGCGCTCGCGCCCGCGCGAGGAGAAGGCCCGCCTGGTCGCCGCCTTCGGCGCCTTCGCCCTGCCCCGGCTCGCCGACGGCCGTCTCCGCCCGCGGATCGACCGCGTGTTCCCCTTCGCCCGCGTCGCCGAGGCCTACGCCGCCCTCGCCGCCGGCGGCGTCGAGGGCAAGATCCTCCTCGAGATGGGGTAGAGGGCGCGCCCAGGGCGGCACCCTCGACGGGCCTTCGGGGGGGGGAGGGGACCCGGGACCCAGAGCCGGCGGCGCCGCGGCGAGGACGCCCGGTGCCAGGGGTAGCGAGGGCCGGCCGCCGGACCGGGCGGTCGCCCTCTAGCGCTCGACCCAGTAGTTCGGGGCCTCCTTCGTGATCACCACGTCGTGCGCGTGGCTCTCCTTGAGGCCGGCGGCGGTGACCCGCATCAGGCGGGCGCGGGTGCGCAGGTCGGCGACGGCGCCGCAGCCGGCCAGCCCCATGCCCGAGCGCAGGCCGCCGGTGAGCTGCGGCAGCATCTGGTGCACGCTTCCCTTGTACGGGACCATGCCCTCGATCCCCTCCGGCACCATCTTGGCGAGGCTCTCGCCGGTCTCCTGGAAGTAGCGCTCCGCCGAGCCGCGGGCCATCGCCGACAGCGAGCCCATCCCGCGGTAGGCCTTGAACTGGCGGCCCTGGTAGAGGATGTTCTCGCCGGGGCTCTCCTCGGTGCCGGCGAACAGCGAGCCGATCATCACGGCGTGGGCGCCGCAGGCGAGCGCCTTGGTGATGTCGCCGGAGAACTTGATCCCGCCGTCGGAGATCACCGGGACGTCGGTGTCGGCCAGGGCGGCGGCGCACTCGCGGATGGCGGAGACCTGCGGCACCCCGGCGCCGGTGACCACCCGGGTGGTGCAGATCGAGCCCGGCCCGATCCCCACCTTCACCCCGTCGGCGCCGCGCTCGACGAGGGCGCGGGCCCCGTCGGCGGTGGCGACGTTGCCGACGATGATCTGGACCTCGGGGAACTCCTCGCGCAGCCGGGTGGCGGCGTCGAGGACGCCGCGGCTGTGGGCGTGCGACGAGTCGAGCACCAGGACGTCGACCTTGGCCGCCACCAGCGCCTGGGCGCGCTCGAGGAAGTCGCCCGCGGCGCCCACCGCCGCGCCCACCCGCAACCGGCCGAGGCCGTCCTTGCAGGCGTCGGGGTACTCGAGCTGCTTCTGGATGTCCTTGACGGTGATCAGTCCCTTGAGGTTGCCGTCGTCGTCGACCACCAGGAGCTTCTCGATGCGGTGCTGGTGGAGCTTCGCCTTGGCCTGCTCGAGCGTCGTGCCCTCGGGCACCGTCACCAGCGGCGGCTTGGTCATCAGCTCCTCGACCTTGCGCTCGAGGTTCTCCTCGAAGCGCAGGTCGCGGTTGGTGAGGATGCCGGCGAGGTGACCGCCGGGCGTCGTCACCGGCACTCCGGAGATCTTGTAGCGCGCCATCAGGTCGAGCGCCTCGCGGATGCGCGCGTCGGGGCGGATCGTCACCGGGTCGACGATCATCCCCGACTCGGAGCGCTTGACCTTGTCGACCTCGTCGGCCTGCGCCTCGATCGGGAGGTTCTTGTGGACGATGCCGAGGCCGCCCTCCTGGGCGAGGGCGATGGCGAGCCGCCCCTCGGTGACCGTGTCCATCGCCGCGGAGACGATCGGGACGTTCAGCGAGATGCCCCGGGTCAGGCGCGTCGTCAGCTCCACCCGGTTGGGGTGGATCTCCGAGAGGCCCGGGACCAGCGTGACGTCGTCGAAGGTGAGGGCGAGGGGGAAGTCGGTGGGCGGCATCGTGGGATTGTACCCCGAGGCGAGGTCCTCGGGGCAGCCCCCGGGTGGCGCCGCCGCGGCCTTCAGGACCCGATCGGCCAGCGGATCAGCTCGGCCCTGGGCAGCGCCGCGAGCGCCAGGTCGAGGGCGCGGTGGACCGCGAGGACGAGCAGCGCGGCGGCCGGGTGCGCCCAGCGCACCACCCTCTCGCCGGGCGGGAGGGAGCGGGCGCGGAGCCACAGCCAGCCGAGGAGCAGCAGGTGGACGGTGCGGTAGCTGTGGCGGAAGGCGTCCGCGCCGCCGGAGTCGATCCAGGCCGTCGCGGGGAGGATCGACGCCCGCGTGCCGAGCGGCCAGGCGATGCGGAGCCAGAGGATGAAGAGGGCCATGACGCCGGAGTCGAGCAGGGCGAGGACGACGGCGGGGGGCACGGCCGGCCGCCGGAGCGGCGGGCCGGGGCGGTGGGGGAGACGAGGTGTTCGGCGACCACGGGACCTCTCGTCCTCGGCACGGGGCACGCGCCCGCATCGGTCCGCGCCGACCGTGGGGGGCCGGGAGGACCGGCTCAGCTCGCCGCCGAGACGGCGCCGCAGCACTTCTTGTACTTCTTGCCGGAGCCGCACGGGCAGGGGTCGTTGCGCCCCACCTTCTCGCCCTTGTTGACCACCGTGGCGGGTCGCTGCGGCGCCGACGTCTTGGCGGGGGCGGAGAACTGGAAGCGCTGCGCCGGGGCGCGCTCGCTGCGGCGCCGCCGCTGCGCCTCCATCTGCTCCTCCGACACCGGCTCGAGGCGGAAGAGCGTCTTGAGGATCTGGTCCTCGATGTGCTCTTTCATCGCCTGGAAGAGCTCGAAGCTCTCCTTCTTGTACTCCTGTTTCGGGTCGCGCTGGCCGTAGCCGCGCAGGCCGATGCCCTCCTTGAGGTGGTCGAGCGCCAGCAGGTGGTCCTTCCACGACTGGTCGAGGACGCGCAGCATCACGTCGCGCTCGAAGAGGCGGGTGAGCCCGGGCCGGAGCTGCTCGAGCCGCTCCTCCTTCGCGGCGTACTTGCCCTCCACCGCGGCGCCCAGCGCCTCGCGGAGCCCCTCGACCCCCAGCGCTTCGAGGTCGACGTCGAGCTGGTGGACGTCGATGTCGAAGTAGGCCCGCATGTCGGTGGCCAGCTCGGCGAGCTCCCAGTCGCGCGGGTCCGCCTTGACCGGGCAGCGGCTCTCGATCATGTAGTCGAGGACGTCGCCGGAGATGTGCAGCACGTAGTCGCGGGCCTCGCGCCCCTCGAGGATGTCGCGGCGCAGGCGGTAGATCTCCTCGCGCTGCTTGTTCATCACGTCGTCGTACTCGAGGAGGTTCTTGCGGATGTCGAAGTTGCGGCCCTCGACCTGCTTCTGGGCGCGCTCGATGGCGCGGGTGACCATGCGCGCCTCGATCGGCTCGCCCTCCTGCATCCCGAGGCGCCCCATGATGTTCTTCAGGCGGTCGCCGCCGATGAAGATGCGCATCAGGTCGTCCTCGAGGGAGAGGAAGAAGCGCGAAGAGCCGGGATCGCCCTGGCGGCCGGAGCGGCCGCGGAGCTGGTTGTCGATGCGGCGCGACTCGTGGCGCTCGGTGCCGAGGATGTGGAGCCCGCCGGCCGCGAGGACCTCCTGGCGCTCGCCGACGCACTGGTCGCGGTAGCGCTCCACGGCGGCGGCGAAGGCCTCCGCCTCGGTCTCCGGATCGGCCTCCGAGCGGGCCAGCGCCTCCGGGTTGCCGCCGAGGACGATGTCGGTGCCGCGGCCCGCCATGTTGGTGGCGATGGTCACCGAGCCCTTGCGGCCCGCCTGGGCGACGATCGAGGCCTCCCGCTCGTGGTACTTGGCGTTGAGCACCACGTGCGGTACGCGCCGCCCCTTGAGCATCTTCGACAGCATCTCGCTGTTCTCGATCGAGACCGTGCCGACCAGCACCGGCTGGCCGCGCTCGTCGCAGTCCTCGATCTCCTCGGCGACCGCCTGCCACTTCTCCTTGCCGGTGCGGTAGATCAGGTCCTCGCGGTCGTCGCGGATCATCGGCTTGTTGGTGGGGATGACCACCACGTCGAGGTCGTAGATCTCGGCGAACTCGTTGGCCTCGGTGTCGGCGGTGCCGGTCATGCCGGACAGCTTGTCGTACATCCGGAAGTAGTTCTGGAGCGTGATCGTGGCGAGGGTCTGGTTCTCCTGCTTGATCTTCACCCCCTCCTTGGCCTCGACCGCCTGGTGCAGGCCGTCCGACCACCGGCGGCCGGGCATCATCCGGCCGGTGAACTCGTCGACGATCACCACCTCGCCGTCCTTGATCAGGTACTCGACGTCGCGCTTGTAGAGGTGGTGGGCCCGCAGCCCCTGGTTGACGCCGTGGATGAGATCCATGTTCGCCGGGTCGTAGAGGTTCTCGACCCCGAGCAGCTTCTCGACCTTGGCGACGCCCTCGTCGGTCAGCGCCACCGAGTGCGCCTTCTCGTCGACCAGGAAGTCCCCGGTGGATTCCTTGCTGCCGTCGGAGTGCTCGATCTCCTCGCCGCGCTCGAGCTTGGGGATGATGGCGTCGATGCGGTAGTACTTGTCGACCGACTCCTCCGACGGACCGGAGATGATCAGCGGCGTCCGCGCCTCGTCGATGAGGATCGAGTCGACCTCGTCGACGATGGCGTAGTGGTGGCCCCGCTGCACCATCGACTCGAGGTCGAACTTCATGTTGTCGCGCAGGTAGTCGAAGCCGAACTCGTTGTTGGTCCCGTAGGTGATGTCGGCGCCGTAGGCCGCCTTGCGATCGGCGTCGGGCATGTCGTGCTGGATCACCCCGACCGTCAGCCCCAGGAAGCGGTAGATCGACCCCATCCACTCGGCGTCGCGCCGCGCCAGGTAGTCGTTGACCGTCACCAGGTGGACGCCCTTGCCGGCGAGCGCGTTGAGGTAGGCCGGCAGGGTGGCGACGAGCGTCTTGCCCTCGCCGGTCTTCATCTCGGCGATCTTGCCGCGGTGCAGCACCACGCCGCCGATGAGCTGGACGTCGAAGTGGCGCATCTTCGACCGTCCGGCGGGCGGCCTCGCGGACGACGGCGAAGGCCTCGGGACAGCAGGTCGTCGAGCGCCTCGCCGTCCGCGAGCCGGCGCCGGAACTCCACGGTCTTGCCGCGCAGCTGCTCGTCGGACAGCGGCTTGGTGCCGGCCTCGAGCTCGTTGATGCGCGCCACCAGGGGCTGCATCTTCTTGATGTCGCGCTCGTGCTGGCTGCCGAAGACCTTGGTGAGGACCTGGTTGTTCATGCGTCGTCCCGTCGCGGAGTGGGGTGGGGTGGAGGCGGCCTGCGGGTAGGGGGAGCACGTCCCGCCGGCGCTTCGGAACAACGGCGATGGTAGCAGAAGAATTCCGCCCGCCCGGCGTTCCGTCGCCCCTGCCGGCGGCCGTTCCGGGGGGCCGCGCGGTCGCCCGGAAGGGCGCTCGGCGGGGGCGATTCGAGTCGCGGCGCCGGGGGGGCGCTGCCGCGGCGTCGTGGGGCCGCTGGAGGGGACGCGGCGCCGTGCGTGCGCCCGGGGGCGCCGCTAGCGGTCGAGGAGGTAGGCGAGGGGGTTGACCGCCTTGCCGTCCAGGTGCACCTCGTAGTGGAGGTGGTACCCGGTGGACCGCCCGGTGTTGCCGACGAACCCGAGGACGTCGCCGCGATGGACCCGTTGACCGGCGGTCACGGCGATCTTCGAGAGGTGCCCGTAGCGGGTCGACAGGCCGTAGCCGTGCGACAGGTAGACCGACTTGCCGAGGCCGCCGTTGCGACCCGCCCGGGTGACGACGCCGTCGGCGGTGGCGTGGACCGGGGCGCCCGGCGCGGCGGCGATGTCCAGCCCCTGATGGCGCGCGCGCCGGTGGGTGATCGGGTCGCGGCGGACGCCGAAGCCGCTGCTGAGGATGCCCTTGGCCGGGGTGATCGCCGGGGTCGAGGAGATCCAGCGGAGCTGCTCGTCGAGGCGCGCCTCGACGCGGTCGAGCGTGCCGTCGAGGCGTTCCGCCCGGGCCGAGAGGCCCGCCAGGTCGTCGCCCTCCCGGTCCTCACCGCCGACGCCGGCCTCGTTGCCGGCGCCCTCGGGGTCGAGGCCCGCCACGATGGCGAGCTCGAGGGTACGGTCCTCGTAGTCGCCGAGCTTGTCCTGGAGCTGCCGGACGCTCCCCTCGAAGGAGAGGTTGACCTGCCGGAGCTGCTCGTTCTCGGCGCGCAGGCGCGCCAGCTCGGCGGGGTCGGCGCTCTGGTGGAAGCTGGCCCAGAAGGCGGCGCCGGCGGCCAGCGTCAACACCGCGAACGCCCCGACCACGAGGCCGATCTGGAGGTTGCTGACGCGCCACTTGCGGAGCCGGGCGCGGGCGTGTGGGATGAAGATGACGGTGTGGCAGCTCTTTCCCATTCGCAGCTCGACGGTAGCTCAGTTGCAACAGACCGGATCGGGTGCCGCCCACGGTTCCCCCGCACCCGCCCGGCGAAATCCAGCAAGATGGGCCCCGCCATTCTACGCTCGCGACCCCGGTTGTCAAGACGGTGGATCGCGGGCAACCCCTTGGACCGCAAGGCCTTATGGCCGAGCGGCATGGGGCGTCGCCGGGTCCACACTGGACATATACCCCTGGGGGGTATAGGATCGACCCATGCCCGAGACCGCGACCGGCCGAGCCGCCAAGCCCCGCCGCCCGACCCGCACCGCGGCGCCCGCCGAGGATCCACGCAGCCGCTCGGTGCGCCGGCGGCTGGCGCGGATCGAGGGCCAGGTGCGGGGCATCGACCGCATGGTCGAGCAGGGCCGCTACTGCATCGACGTGCTCGACCAGCTCGCCGCCGTCCACCAGGCGTTGCGCCAGGTGGGGAGGGAGCTGCTGGCCCGCCACATGGAGCACTGCGTCGGCGCCGCCTACGCGAGCGGCGACGCTGCCGAGCGGCGGCGGGTGCACGACGAGATCGCCGAGCTGATGTTCAAGTACAGCCGCTGACCGGCGGAGAAGATATGCCATTGCAGCATACGACGGGCGGGACGCGGCCCGGCCCCGCGCCGCCGGAGCGCGACTTCGAGATCTCCGGGATGACCTGTGCGGCGTGCGCCGCCACGGTGCAGCGCCGCCTGCGCAAGGTACCCGGGGTGGAGGCCGCGGACGTCAACTTCGCCACCCGCCGGGCCCGGGTGCTCGCCGACGCCGGGGCGGCGCCGGACGAGCGCCTGATCGCCGCGGTGCGCGACGCCGGCTACGACGTGGTCGAGCCGCCGGCGGCGGAGGAGGGGGCGCTCGCCGGCGCGCTGTCGGCGGAGACCGCCGCGGCGGCACGGGAGCAGAGCCGCTACCGGGAGCTCCGCGCCAAGGCCCTCTTCGCCCTGCCCGCGGCGGTCCTGGCCATGGTGCTTTCGATGCCGCGGATGCACGCCGCGGGGGCGGTCGGCCGTGCCGACCTCTTCCAGCGCCTGGTGGCGCCGGTCGACCACCTCCTGGGCGCGGCGTTTCCGGCGCTCTACCGGCTTCCCGAGCGCGGCGTCGATCTCTTCCTCTTCGCCCTCACCCTGGCGGTGATGGCCTGGCCCGGCGCGGGCTTCTTCCGCGGCGCCGCGCGCGGGCTGCGCCACGGGGTGCTCAACATGGACACCCTCATCGCCCTGGGCTCCGGCTCCGCCTTCCTGTTCAGCGCCGTGGCGACCTTCGCGCCGGGCGTCTTCACCCGCGCCGGGCTCGGGGCCGACGTCTACTACGAGGCGGTGGTGTGGATCCTCGCCCTGGTGCTCCTCGGGCGGGTGCTGGAGGCGCGGGCGGTGGGGAAGGCCTCGGCGGCGATCCGCCGCCTGCTCGCGATGGGGGCGCGGACGGCGCGGGTGCGGCGCGACGGGCGGGAGGTGGAGATCCCGGCGGCGGAGATCCGGGTCGGCGACCTGGTCGTGGTGCGGCCGGGCGAGAAGGTGGCGACCGACGGCCGACTGGTCGAGGGGCGCTCGCCGGTCGACGAGTCCATGCTCACCGGCGAGCCGGTGCCCGTGGTCAAGAGCCCCGGGGACGAGGTCGTCGGCGCCACCCTCAACAGCTCCGGGACCTTCACCTTCCGCGCCACCCGCGTGGGCAGCGACACGGTGCTCGCCCAGATCGTCCGCGCCGTCGAGCGGGCCCAGCGCGACAAGGCGCCGATCCAACGGCTCGCCGACCGCATCGCGGCGATCTTCGTCCCCGCGGTGCTGGCCGTCGCCACCGTCGCCCTGGTCGCCTGGTGGCTCCTCGGTCCGCCGCCCCAGGCCGTCTTCGCCCTGGTGGCCTTCGTCACCGTCCTGATCATCGCCTGCCCGTGCGCCCTCGGGCTGGCGACGCCCACCGCCATCATGGTGGGCAGCGGCAAGGGGGCCGAGCACGGCATCCTCCTGCGCGGCGGCGAGGCCCTGGAGACGGCGCGGCGGGTGACCACCGTGGTCTTCGACAAGACCGGGACGTTGACGCGGGGCCGACCCGAGGTGACCGAGGTGGTGGCGGCGGCCGGCGCCGACCCCGCCACGGTGCTCCGCCTCGCGGCGGCGGCCGAGCGACGCTCCGAGCACCCGTTGGCGGCGGCCGTCCTGGCGGCCGCCGAGGCGGCGGGAGTGGCGGCGCCCGGGGAGGCGGCCCCGGAGGCCTTCACCGCCGTCGCCGGGCGGGGCGTGGCCATGCGGCGGGACGGCCGGGACCTGCTGGTGGGCTCCGCCGCCTGGCTGGGCGAGCGCGGCGTCGAGACCGCCGAGCTGGCGGCGCGCGCCGACGACCTGGCGGCCGCCGGCCGCACCGCGGTGTGGGTGGCCGCCGGCGGCGAGCTGGTCGGCCTGCTGGCGGTGGCGGACCCTCTCAAGGAGCGGTCGCCTGCCGCGGTCGCCCGGTTGCGCCGGATGGGCCTGGAGGTCGTGCTGCTCACCGGCGACCGCCTCGAGGCGGCGCGCACGGTGGCGGCGCAGGCAGGCATCGAGCGGGTGATCGCCGAGGTGCTGCCCGCGGGCAAGGCGGCCGAGGTGCGCCGCCTGCAGCAGGCGGGGGCGGTGGTGGCGATGGTCGGCGACGGGGTCAACGACGCCCCCGCCCTCGCCCAGGCCGACCTCGGCGTGGCGCTGGACACCGGTGCCGACGTCGCCATCGAGGCCGCCGACCTGACGGTGATGGGCGGCGATCCGGGGCGGGTGGCCGACGCCATCGAGCTCTCCCGCGCCACCGTGCGCACCATCCACCAGAACCTCGTCGGCGCCTTCCTCTACAACGTGGTGGGCATCCCCATCGCAGCGGGCGTGCTCTACCCGGTCGCCGGGATCCTGCTGTCCCCGGTCTTCGCCTCCCTGGCGATGGCGCTGTCCAGCGTCACCGTCGTCACCAACAGCCTCCGCCTGCGCCGCTGGCGCCCCGCCACCCGGCCCTGAAGCCCGTCCCGCCGGCGGCGTCCCGCGGCGCGCGCCCGGCGCGCCATCCCGGGGTGCCTGCCGCCGTTGGGTCCCCGGGCGGCGGCGCTCAGAACTCGCCGACGAACGCGATCTCCACCGCCAACCGGTGGCCGGTGCGGCGCTCGACCTCGTCCTGCACCAGGTCGATGAGGGCACGGACGTCCGCGGCGCTGGCGCCGCCGGCGTTGATCATGATGTTGGCGTGGCGGCGGGTGATCTCGGCCCCGCCGATGCGGCGCCCCTTGAGCCCGGCCTCGTCGATCAGGCGGCCGGCGCCGACGCCCTCGATCTTCTGGAAGATGGAGCCGGCGCTCGGCTCGGTGTCGAGCGGCGGGTGGCGCTCGGCCCGCCAGGCGAGGTTCGCCTCCATCACCTGCCGCATGCGCTCCGGGTCGCCCGGTTGCAGCCGGAAGGTGGCGGCCAGAACCACGTCGTCGCGCTCGTGCAGCACCGAGTGGTCGTAGCCGAACTCGAAGTACCCGCAGGGGACGGTGCGCCGGTGCCCGTCGGCGTCGAGGATCGCGGCCGACTCCAGGACCTCGGCGATGAAGACGGTGCGCTCGCGCGCCGGCGGCGGGGAGAGGAAGTGCAGGTTCTGCCACAGGGCGCCCCCCACCGTCGAGGGGATGCCGACGAAGTGCTCGAGCCCGGAGAGGCCGGCGTCGACGGCGCGCTCGATCAGGTCGGGATAGACGATCGCCCCGCTCTCCGCCCACAGGGTGCCGGCGCCGGCGTCCACCCGGGCGGCGCCGGCGCGGTTGTGGATCACCAGGCCGCGGAAGCCGCGGTCGCCGACCAGGATGTTGGCGCCGGCCCCGAGCAGGAAGTGATGGACCCCGGTGCTCCGGGCGGCGGTGACGGCGGCGGCGAGGTCGTCGGCGTCGAGCGGCTCGTAGAAGAGGTCGGCGGGACCGCCGATCCGGAAGGTGGTGAAGGGGGCGAGCGGCACGTCGCGCCGCAGGCGCCCGCCCAGCGCCGTCTGCAGCGCGGCCCGCTGCGCGTCGGTCGGGGAGCCCCCGTCCGCTCCCCGCTCCACCCGGCTCAGCCCTCGTCGATCATGCGGATCCGCCGGGCGTGGCGACCGCCCTCGAACGGCGTCGCCAGCCAGAGCCGCACGATCTCGCGGGCGGTCTCCCAGGTGAGCAGGCGCTCGCCGAGCGACAGCATATTGGCGTCGTTGTGCGAGCGCGCCAGGCGGGCCGACTCGGGGTTCCAGCACAGGGCGCAGCGCACCCCCCGCAGCCGGTTCGCCACCATCGCCTCGCCGTTGCCGGAGCCGCCGAGGACGATGCCCCGCTCGCAGTCGCCGGCCGCCACCGCGGCGGCCACCGGGCGGATGAAGGTCGGGTAGTCCACCGAGTCGTCGGAGTCGGTGCCGAAGTCCACCACTTCGTGGCCCTCGGCGGCGAGGAGCTCCTTGATCCGCTCCTTGTAGCGGTAGCCCGCGTGGTCCGATCCGATCCCGATCCGCATCCGCGACGTCCTCCCTTTCGTGTTGTCCGGGCTAGAGATAGCCGAGCGCCTTGAGCACCTTCTCGGTGTCCTCGGTCATCGTCCGGTCGCCGCCGCAGGCCGCCGAGGCGGGCTCGATCTCGACCGGGAAACGCTCGGCGTGCTCCCAGGTCGACAGCTCGCGCTGCAGCCGCCGCAGGACGTCCGGGTGGGCGTCCGCGACGTTCTCCGTCTCCCCGGGGTCGTTGACCAGGTCGTAGAGGGTGAAGCGCACCCCGGCGCCGCCGATCCACTCCTGCTCCGGGCGGGTCTGGGCGAAGACGAGCTTGTAGCGTCCGTCGCGGACCACTTTCTGCCACTTGTTGTGCGCCTCCCAGCCCGCCTCGGCGAAGGCGGGACCCCAGGGCGCCGGCGTTCCGCCCTCCCCGGCGGCCGGGGCGGGCGGTGGCGGCGCGCCGCGCAGGCGCGGGGTCAGGGTCCGCCCCTGCATCCAGGTGCCGTCGGCCAGGCCCACGCCGGCGGCCTCGAGCAGGGTGGGGGAGACGTCGAGCAGCTCGACCGGATCGGGATCGCTGCGCGGCTCCAGGACGCCGGGGTAGTGGAAGATCAGCGGCACCCGCAGGCAGGTCTGGAAGGAGAAGCG
This sequence comes from uncultured Acidobacteriota bacterium, assembly GCA_963843275.1. Classification (GTDB taxonomy): domain Bacteria; phylum Acidobacteriota; class Thermoanaerobaculia; order Multivoradales; family JBCCEF01; genus CAWJJM01. The sequence continues at coordinate 1,111,029 of CAWJJM010000012.1, forward strand.
GCCGTGGTCGAAGTAGTAGTGGTGCTCGCCGAGCGATTCGCCGTGGTCCGAGGTGAACACCGTCAGGGTGCGGTCCATCAGCCCCCGCTCGCGCGCGGCGTCGAGCAGCTTGCCGATCCAATGGTCGGTGTAGGCGATCTCCGCGTCGTAGCGGGCGACGTAGAAGGCGAGCTCGTCGTGGCCGTCGAGCACCCGGTCGTAGCCGATCCCCATCATCTGCTGCTTGGCCCGGTCACTGATCTCGATCCGGGTCGACGGGTCGTACTGGTCGTCGCCCTGGAAGCGGCTGGCCCACTCGCCCGGCGGAGCGTAGGGGAAGTGCGGGTCGACGTAGTGCACCCAGAGGAACCAGGGCTTGTCGCCGCCCTGCCGGATGCGCTCGAGCTGGCCCACGGCCAGGTGGGTGATCGCCTCGGCCCCGATCGGGTCGAGCCCGGGCTCGGGCGGCTCGATGGTCCACGCCTGGAGGAAGCTGTCGAAGCCCTGGTCGAAGTAGAAGTCGCTGGCCAGGGCGGCGTTGGCGATCACCGCGTGGGTCTGGTAGCCGGCGTCCCGCAGCTCCTCGGCGAGCATGCGGAAGCGGCAGGGCAACGGCTGCCCGATCCGCCGCACGATGCCGTTGTCCTTCGAGTAGGTCGAGGTGAACAGCGAGGCGAACGAGGGGCCGGTCTTCGGCCACTGCACGACCGGCTGGTCGAAGCGCACGCCCTCGGCGGCCAGGCGGTCGAGGTTCGGCGAGGTGTCGCGGGCGTAGCCGTAGCTCCCCAGGTGGTCGGCGCGCAGGGTGTCGACGGTGATCAGCAGGATGTTGCTCTTCGCCGGCAGCGGCGGGGGCGGCGCCGCGGCCTCGCGGCCGCCGCAGGCCGCCAGCAGCAGCAGGCAGGGCGCCGCCAGCCGGAGCCCCGTCCGGCGGCGGCGACAGGGGGACGGACGGCTCTCGACGGCTTGCATCGACGGCTCTCTCGGGGGTGTGGGCGGGCTCGGCGGGCGCGCTGGAGGCGCACCCCGGACACCGCCGCTCATCATAGCGGAAGGGACCGGGGGCCGGCATGCCCGGCGCGGCGCCGGCGGACCTCGAACAGCACCAGCGCCGCCGCCATCGCCGCGTTGAGCGACTCGACCGGCGGCGCCAGCGGGACGGTGAGCCGGAGGTCGGCGGCGGCGGCCAGGGCGGGCGGCAGGCCGGCGCCCTCGGCGCCGAGCTCGAGGACGAGCGCCCCGGACAGGTCGGCCTCCCACAGCGGCTCGCCGTCGCGGGGTACCAGCGCCACCCGGCGCGGCGCCAGGGGAGCGAGGGCGCTGTCGAGGTCCTCCGGCGCGGACCCGACGGCGACGGCCAGCCGCAGCAGGCTGCCGGCGGAGGCGCGTAGCGCCCGCGGGTGGTTCGGGTGCGCGCTGCCGGGCGCCAACGCCAGGCCGGCGGCGCCGGCGGCCTCGGCGGCGCGCGCCAGGGCGCCGAGGTTGCCGGGGTCCTGCAGGCCGCCGGCCCAGACGTAGACGCCGTCCGGCCGCCGCGGCAGCGCCGCCGCGCCACCCCGCGGCAGGTGGACGACCGCGGCGACGCCGCGTGGCGAGTCGGCGTCGAGCACGGCCTCGAGAAGCTCCGGCGCCACGGTCTCGGGCGGCGCCGCGAGCCGGGCGGCCAGCGCGCGGCCCGCGGGGCCGGCGAGGAGCTCCTCGGTGGCCAGGACGATCGGCAGCTCGAGCCCGGAGGCGAGCGCCTCGGCCACCAGGTGGGGCCCTTCGAGCAGGGCGAGATCGCCTTTACATCGCCGGGCCTGCCGCATAGTCTTCAGCTTCTGGTTATGGCGACTGGTGATCACGGTCCCGATCTTAGGGAGTTCTGGCAACGCCTCCAAACGGGGGTGGCTGCCGTGGTGGCGGCGCCGAGCCCCGAGAAGCTCCTCGGGGTGCGCGACGGGCTGGTGCGCTACTTCCGCGACGGCCTCGACCGCTCGCTGTCGGTGGCGGTGGTGCCGCACACCGACGAGCTCGAGCCGGTGGGCCTGCCCTGCACCGACGCGGACGTGCTGGCGCTGGCCCGCCGTCGCGCCCGCGGGCTCGCCGAGGAGCTGCGCGGCGAGTACCACTTCTACGTCGCCAGCGAGGGGGGCCTGTCGGCCATCGAGCTCGACGGCGAGGCGCATTGGTTCGTGCGCAACTGGACGGTGGTCCTGTCGCCGGTCGGCGAGGCCTGGGGGGGCAGCGGGGCGGTGGAGCTGCCGCGTCGGCTGGTCGACGGCCTGGAGCAGGAGCAGATCGCCTACGCGGTACCCGGCACGCGGCGCGGCGGCGGCGTGATGAGCTCCCTGACCGGAGGCCTGGAGACGCGCCGCCGGGCCACCGCCCTGTCGACCGGCAACGCCCTCGCCTCGCTGTTCTACGGCATGCTCGAGGGCCGCCCGGGGAGCCGTCGGAGCTGACCCCCGCCGCGACCGCCCCGGCGCGTCGCGGACCCCCCCGTGCGGCCTTGGCCGGCCGCGGCGCGCTCTGCTACCATGCGCCTCCGGCCGTGCGCGGCCACCGCGCCCTTCGCGCCCACTCGAACCCGGAAGGACTCGAAACATGTCGGAACCCGCCAACCGCCTGTTCACGTCGGAGTCGGTGACCGAGGGTCACCCCGACAAGATCGCCGACCAGATCTCCGACGCGGTGCTCGACGAGGTGATGCAGCAGGACCCGAAGGGGAGGGTGGCCTGCGAGACGCTGGTGACCACCGGCATGGTGCTGCTCGCCGGCGAGATCAGCACCTCGGCGCGCCTCGACTTCGCCGCCATCGCCCGCCGCACCGTGCTCGCCATCGGCTACGACCGCCCCGAGTACGGCTTCGAGGGCAACACCTGCTCGGTGCTCTCGGCGATCGACCCCCAGTCGGCCGACATCGCGCTCGGCGTCGACGTCGGAGGGGCCGGCGACCAGGGGCTGATGTTCGGCTTCGCCTGCCGCGAGACGCCCGAGCTGATGCCGCTGCCGATCATGCTCGCCCACCAGCTCACCCGGCGGCTCGCCGAGGTGCGGCGGGCGGAGACGGTGGACTGGCTGCGCCCCGACGGCAAGAGCCAGGTGACGGTGGAGTACCGGGGCCACGAGCCGGTGCGGGTGCACACCGTGGTCGTCTCCACCCAGCACGGCCCGGACGTGGGGCACGACGAGCTGCGCGCGGGGATCATCGAGGAGGTGATCCGCCCGGTGGTGCCGGCCGCCCTGCTCGACGCCGACACGGTCTTCCACATCAACCCCACCGGCCGTTTCGTGATCGGCGGCCCGCAGGGCGACTGCGGGCTGACCGGTCGCAAGATCATCGTCGACACCTACGGCGGCGTCGGCAGTCACGGCGGCGGCGCCTTCTCCGGCAAGGACCCCACCAAGGTCGACCGCTCGGCCAGCTACATGGCGCGCCACATCGCCAAGAGCCTGGTGGCGGCCGGCCTCGCCGACCGCCTCGAGGTGCAGCTCGCCTACGCCATCGGGGTGGCCGACCCGGTCTCGGTGCACGTGGACGACTTCGGCACCGGCCGGCTCCCCGCGGCGCGGCTCGTCGAGCTGATCCGCGGCGAGTTCCCGCTGTCGCCGGGCGCGATCATCGAGTACCTCGACCTGCGGCGCCCGATCTACCAGCGCACCGCCGCCTACGGGCACTTCGGGCGCGCCGACGACGGCTTCCCCTGGGAGGACGTCGGCCGCGCGGCCGAGCTGCGCCAGGCGGCGGGCCTGGCGGACGCCCCTCCCGCCGTCGCCTGAGCGGGCCGGTCGGATCCCCGGAAGAGGCCCCCCGAGGGCCGCTCCCGGGCGATGGACACGGGCCCGCCGGGATGGTAGCGTCGGCTTGAAACCGCAGCTACGGAAGCACTGCCGATGACCCTCGTCGCCCCCTCCGGCCCGCCCTCGGTCGAGGAGCTCTTCCTCGACCTGCAGCCGAAGCTCCGGCGCGTCTTCCGTCGCTTCCGGCTGCCCGTCGAGGACGCGGAGGACGTGCTCCAGGAGACCTTCCTCGACCTGGTCTACAAGCAGGACGAGATCTACAACGCCGAGGCCTGGGTCCTCGCGGCCGTGCGCAACCGCTGCATCGTCTACTGGCGCCGCCGCCGGCGGCAGCTCTGGGAGGCGGTCGACGCCGCCGTCCTCGAGCTGTTCGCCGCGCCCCATCCGCCGAGCCAGGAGGCGGTGGACCTGCGCCGCGACCTGGAGCGCGTGCTGGCGCGGCTGCCGCAGCGGTGCCGCTCGGTGCTGGCGCTGCGCTACGGCCTCGGGTACCGGTCGCAGGAGGTGGCGGAGCGGCTCGGCTACCGTCCGTCCAGCATCCGCAAGGTGACCAGCCGTTGCGTCGCGGCGCTGAGCCGCGAGCTGTTGGCGGCGGGCGACCTCGTCACGGGCGGGGGAGCCGGCCGCCGAGGGCCGGCGGCGCCGTGACCGAACGACGCGACGCCTCGCCGCTCGCGCCGTCGGCCGGGCGTCCGGTGCCGGCGGCGGCGATCGTGGCGACGCTGGAGTCCTCGCGGCCGGCGCTGCAGCGGGTCCTGTCCACCTACGACGTGCCCCCCCAGGACGCCGAGGACCTGCTGCAGGAGGCCTACCTCACCCTGCTCTACAAGTGGGAGCGTGTGGAGTGCCCGCAGGCCTGGCTGATCGGCACGCTGCGCAAGAAGTGCATCATGTATTGGCGCAGCCGGCGCCGGCGCCTCTACGACGCCATGGACGCGGCGTTGCTCGACCTGTTGGTCGAGCCCGCCCGGCCCGTGCAGGAAGGGCGCGATCTGTGTCATGATTTCGAAAGAGCCTTGAGCCGTCTGCCGGCGCGCTGCCAACGTCTGCTGCGCCTGCGCTACGTGCTCGGCCTCGGCCCGAACGAGGCGGCGCTCGAGATGGGGTATCAGCCGTCGAGCATCCGGAAGGTCACGAGCCGGTGCCTCGCGGCCCTCAGCCGCGAGCTCATCGAGACGGGTTTCCTGGAGTCCTGAAGATGACGGAGTCGAACCAGCCTCACCCCGCCCGCGAGTCCCTGGAGCGCTTCCTGCGCGGCGCGCTGCCGCGACCGGAAGCCCGGCAGGTGTTGCGCCATCTGCTCACCGGGTGCCCGAGCTGCCGCGCGGCCGCCGGCGCCGCCTGGCCGGGTTCCGCCGCACCGACGACGGCCGGCGGCGCCTCCGGCAACGTGGTCCCCTTCGAGGAGCGCCTTCCCGAGGACCGCTACGCTCCGGCGTTCGCGCGCGTGGCGCAGGACCTGGGGGAGAGGGAGACCTCCTTCCGCCGCGAGGCGGTGGAGGCGGCCCACCTGCGCGGCGCGCTGCTGGCGCTGCCGCCGGCCGAACGCTCCTCCCGGCTGGCCGCCGACCCCGCGCGGGTCCGCTGGAGCCTGGTGACCGCGCTGCTCGACGACTGCCAGCAGGCCTGCCACGAGGATCCGCAGGTGGCCGTCGAGCTGGGCGAGCTGGCGGTGGCGGCGGCGGACCTGCTCGATCCGGACCGCTATTCGGCGGCCGCGGTGGGTGACCTGCGCGGCCGTGCTCGGGCGCAGCTCGCCAACGCCCTGCGGGTGACCGGACGCTTCCGCGACGCCGAGGAGGCCTTCGCGGCGGCGACGGCGGAGCTCGAGCGCGGCAGTGGCGACGCCGTCGAGCGCTGCCGCGTCGACTCGCTGCAGGCCCTGCTGTGGATCGAGCGCAAGCGCTTCGACGAGGCGGAGCGGCTGCTCGACCGCGTGGAGGTGACCGCGGCCCGCTATGGCGAGCGGCACCTGCAGGGCATCGCGCTGCTGCGCAAGGCGCGCCTGGCGAACCGGCGCGACGACAACGAGGCCGCCCTCGATCTGCTGCGCCGCAGCGTCGCCCTGATCGACCCGGAGGAGGACCCGGTCCTGGTCCTCGGCGCCGCCCACAACTTCATGCACCTGCTGGTCGAGTCGGGGCGCTACCGCGAGGCCCTCGACCGCATCGAGCAGACGCGGGCGCTGCACCTGCAGCTCGGCGGCCGCATCGACCTGCTGCGTTTCCGCTGGCTCGAGGGCAAGGTGTACCAGGGACTGGGTTGGCTGCGGCAGGCGGCCTCCCTGTACGAGGAGGTGCGCGCCAACTTCATCGCCGACGGGCTGGCGTTCGAGGTCGCCCTGGTGTCGCTGGACCTGGCCTCGGTCTACAGCCTGGAGGGCGCCGATGCCGAGGTGCGGCGGCTCGCCGAGGAGATGCTGCCCATCTTCCGGTCCCAGGAGGCGCACCAGGAGGCGCTGGCGGCGGTGCTGTTCTTCCGCGACGCGGTCCGCAGCCGCACGGCCTCGGTGCGTCTGATCCGCGAGCTGTCCGAGTATCTGCAGCGCTCCCGGAACGAGCCCGGGTTGCGCTTCCACGCCAGCGCTCCCGCCGTCTAGACCCGACGCCGACGGCGGGCGTGTCGCTCCGGGCCGGGCCTCCCGGGCGCGGACGGCTTCGCGCTAGGCTCGTCCGATGGCGACCTCCTCTCCGCCCGGTACCCGCCTGCTGGTGCTCGGCTGCGGCTTCGGCGGCTACTCCCTGCTCTCCCGGCTGCCGCGCACCGGTTGGCGGAACACGCTGGTCACGCCGCGCAACCACTTCCTGTTCTACCCGCTGCTCGCCTCGGCCACCGTCGGCAGCGTCGAGTTCCGCAGCATCCTCGAGCCCGCGGCGCGACGCCTCCGGGGGACCCGCGTCCTCGAGGCCGCCGCCGAGGCGATCGACCTGGCGGCGCGGCGCGTCCACTGCCGCAGCGCGGTGGGGGAGGACCGCTTCGAGCTCTCCTACGACGCGCTGGTGATCGCGGTGGGCGCGGGGGTGGCGGACTACGGCGTGCGCGGCGTCTTCGAGCACGCCTACACGCTGAAGAGCGTCGAGGACGCGCGCGCCATCCGCCGGGGCATCCTCGAGCGCTTCGCCGCGGCGGAGATCCCCCACCTCGCGCCGGACGAGGTGCGCCGGCGCCTGACCTTCGTGGTCTGCGGCGGCGGGCCCACCGGGGTCGAGGTGGCGGCGGAGATCCGCGACCTGGTGGACCGCGAGCTCGCCGCCACCCAGCCGGAGCTCGCCCGGCAGGTGCGGGTGGTCCTGGTGGAGGCGCTCGACCGGTTGCTCACCGGTTTCGACGAAGCGCTGAGCCGCTACGCGCGCGAACACTTCCTCAGCGAGGGGATCGAGGTGCAGCTCTCGCGGCCGGTCGAGGCCGTCGAAGCGCAGCGCGTGCGGCTCGCGGGGGGCGGGGAGATCCCCTGCGGCATGGTGATCTGGGCCGGGGGCAACGCGCCGCTGCCGCTGGTGCGCGATCTCGGTGAGCCCCGCGACGACCGCGGCCGCCTGCAGGTCGACGACCGTCTGCGCCTGGTGCGACACCCCGAGGTCTACGCGCTCGGCGACTGCGCCACCTTCGCCGACCGGCCGCTGCCGGCCACCGCGCAGGTGGCGCAGCAGCAGGGCAGGTACCTCGCCGACGCGCTGGAGCGCTGGCGGCGGGGGAGGGTGGTGCGCCCCTTCCGCTTCCGCTCGAGCGGCATGCTCGCCTACATCGGCCACGGCGAGGCGCTCGCCGACCTGCCCCAGGTCAAGTGGAGCGGCCGCAGCGCCTGGTTCTTCTGGCGCTCCGTCTACTTCACCAAGCTGGTCTCGCCCGCCAACAAGATCAAGGTCCTCTTCGACTGGGTCAAGAACCGCGCCTTCGGCCGCGACCTCTCCCGCTTCTGACCCTCCCCGGCACGGCGCGGCCGGAACGGACGCGGCCCCACGCCGCGGACGCGCCCGCCGCCGCGGCGGGTCAGGTGCGGACGCCGAGGAAGAGATAGACCGCCAGCATCGCGAACAGGAGGTTGGGGCTCCACACCGCCACCGCCGGCGGCAGGGCGCCGGTCTCGCCGAGGGTGCGGAAGAAGGCGTAGACGCCGATGAACACCATGCCGAGGACCACCGACAGGCCGATGCCGTACAGCGCTCCCTGCCGCCCGAGGCGGAAGGCGAACGGGAAGGCGACCAGGGCCATCACCAGCGAGATGGCCGGGTAGGCGATCTTGCTGTCCAGGGCCACCCAAAGCTCCGGCACGCGCTGGCCGCTCGCCTGGAGCTCGAGGATGTAGTCGCGCAGGTCGCGATAGCTCATCTCTTCGGGAGCCTTGACCTCGGACGCGAAGTAGGACGGCGTCTCGGGGTAGTCGACCAGCCGCGGCTCGGTGAAGCGGGTGTAGGCCGTGACGTCGACGCCGTCGAAGCGCCGCGCCCAGCCGTCGTAGAAGAGCCAGCGGCCCGTGGCGTGGTCGTAGGTGGCCTGCTGGGCGAAGAGCCGCCCGACCAGGCGGTGCCGGTCGTCGAACTCGAAGACCTGCAGCCGTTGCAGCGACTCGGTCTGCGGCTCGTAGCGCAGGTAGTTGTAGACGTAACGCCCCTGGCCGAACAGCCATTGGCGGTCGGCGCGCCGGTAACCGCGCGGCGTCTTGGTGCCCTTGATGACGTCCTTGAGCTGCGCCACCCGGGTGTTGGAGGCGGGGAGGACCTCCGCTTCGAGGTACGCCGAGGTGGCGACGATCGCCAGCGCCACCGCCAGCACCGGCACCGCGAGGCGGAACAGGCTCACGCCCAGCGCCTTGAAGGCGGTCACCTCGTTGCTCCGCGAGAGCAGGCTGAAGGTGATCAGGGTGGTGACCAGCACCAGGATCGGGGCCAGGTCGTAGAAGATCTGCAGCGACAGGAACTGGTAGTAGGCGACCACCACCGAGCGGGCGACGTGGTTCTTGATGATCTCGTCCATCAGCTCGCCGACGTCGGCGACGATGTAGACGCTGAGGCCGGACAGCAGCACCAGCAGGAAGATGTACCCGAACGAGCGCATCACGTAGCGGTCGAGGAGGTTGGGGAAGAGCAGGCGCGGCCGGGGCAGCCGCAGCACCACGTCGGCGGCGCCGCGGCCCCGCTGGCGACGCGCCTCCTGGCGCGCCCGGCGCTCCTGCTGGCGCGCTTCGCGGTGGCGGCGCAGGCGGACGATGCGCCCCCAGACGTCGTTGCGCACCCAGCGGTCGACCCGCGTCAGCAGGAGGCTCTTGTCGCGGTTGCGGCGCGCCAGCAGCAGCAGCCCACCGGCGGCCAGCACCAGGTTGGGAAACCACATCGCCAGCCACGGCGGGATCTTCCCGAAGCGGGCGTAGTTCTCGCCGTTGTTGAGCAACAGGTAGTAGACGAGGATCACCAGGATCGACAGCGCGAAGCCCGAGGCCCGCCCGCCGCGGCGGTTGTTGAAGCCGAGGGGCAGCGCGCAGAGTCCGAACACCAGGCAGGCGAAGGGGATCGAGAACTTCTTGTGGATCTCGACCCGCAGCCGGTTGCGCAGCTCCTGGCTGGCGCCCGGCTCGGCGAGGCGCTGGCGCAGCTCGGTGAGGTCGAGCTCGCGCAGGTCCTTGCTCGCCGCGGTGCGCTCCTGGGGGATGTCGGAGAGCTCGTCGTCGAGGACGCGCTCGACGCGGCGGTTGTAGCTGATCTGGTAGGTGCCGGGGTGCGCCAGGTCGATCTCGTGGGTGTAGGCGTTCTCCAGCTCGAGGACCACCCGCTTTCCCGCCTCGTCGAGGCGCAGGCGCCCCCACTCGGCCATCGTCACCTGGGTCTTCTGGGTGGGCAGCGACTGGGTGAGGAAGACACCCTTCCAGCGCTCGTCGCGCTCCGGCATCTCGAAGACGTAGAGCAGCGTCCCCTCGAACTCCGAGTAGAAGACGCGCGGCTCCACCTGTCGGTCGGCCGTCTCGCGGATGATGCGCAGGGTGAGGCCCTGGAGCGCCGTGTTGCCCGCCGGGAGCGCCCACAGCATCAGCGCCACGTTGACGACGGTGAAGAACCCGGAGACCAGCAGGATCGGACGGTACAGCGCCAGCAGGCTGACCCCGGACGAGCGCATCGCCACCAGCTCGCTGTCGGAGGCCAGCCGTCCCACCGCGATCAGGATGCCGAACAACAGCGACATCGGCAGCGTCAGGACGATGATGTTGGGCAGCGTGTAGAGGAGCATCTCGCCGATCACGGAGGTCGACAGCCCCCGGCGGATGATCATCTCCGCGGCCCGGAACAGGAAGCGCAGCAGCAGGATGGATGTGTAGACTAGAAAGCCCAGCGCCAACGGGCCGAGAACCTCGCGGAGCATGTAGCGATCGAGGATTCTCAGGCGCATGGCGGGGTGCGATTATAAGGTCCGCATGCGATGAGCCTGCCCACCCCCTCCCCCCTCGCCGACCGCACGGTGCTGGTGACCGGCGGCGCGCACCGGGTCGGAGGGGCGATCAGCCGCCACCTCGGCGCCCTCGGCGCCCGCGTCCTCGTCCACCACCACGCCAGCGCCGCGGCGGCGGCCGAGCTGGTCGCCGAGCTGCCACCCGGTAGCCGAACCCTCGCCGCCGACCTCGCCGCTCCCGACGGCGCCGACCGGCTGCTCGACGCCGCCGGCGAGCTCCCCGACGCCGTGGTCCACTCGGCCGCCTCCTTCCTCCGCCGCGGCGTCGCCGAGACCTCGGTGGAGGAGTGGGACGCGGTCTTCGCCCTCAACCTGCGCGCCTTCTTCCTGCTCGCCCGCGGCTTCGCGCGGCGCCGCGCCGCCGGCGGCGGAGGGGCGGCCGCGGACCCTAGCCTGGTCGCGATCTCCGACGCCGGCGCCCTCGAGCTGTGGCCCGGGTACGCCGCCCACTGCGTGGCCAAGGCGGCGCTGCTGCCGCTGGTGCGGCTGCTCGCCAAGGCCCTGGCACCGGCGGTGCGGGTCAACACCGTGGTCCCGGGCCCCGTCCTGCCCCCGGAGGGGACGCCGCCGGCCGAGCGCCAGGCGATGGCCTCCCGCACGCTGCTCGGACGGGTGGGGGAGCCCGACGACGTCGCGGCGGCGGTCGCCTTCCTGCTCACCGACCGCTTCGCCACCGGCAGCGTCCTCGAGGTCACCGGAGGGTCGCACCTCTGGCGTGGCCGTCTCGACCGCGACTGACCCCGGACCCCCGCCCCGTGCCGATCCACCTCCAGCGCCGCTACCGCTTCAGCGCCAGCCACCTCTACCGGCGTCCCGAGTGGAGCGACGAGGAGAACCGGCGACGCTTCGGCAAGACCTCGATCGAGCCCGGCCACGGCCACAACTACCGGCTCCGGGTCACCGTGACCGGCGAGGTGGACCCCGGAACCGGCTTCCTCGTCGACCTCGCCGAGCTCGACGCCGCGGTGGACGAGCACGTCCTCGCCGCCCTCGACCACCACCACGTCAACGCCGCGATCGCCGACTTCGCACCGGGCGGCGCCATCCCCACCAGCGAGAACCTCGTCCTCTGGATCCGCGACCGCCTGCGGCCCCACCTCCCCCCGGGCGTCCGCCTCGTCGCCCTCCGCCTCGCCGAGGAGGAGGACCTCGCGGCCGAGTGGGTGGAGTAGCCGCCCGCCGCGAGCAGCCCCCTCACCGCCCCGGCGTCCTCGCTGCCGGCGTCCGCGCTGGAAGAAAAGAAATCCCAGATTCCACGCCGACCGGCTGCAACCCATCGGCGAGCCGGACGGCCGCTCGAGAAAGACGATCCGGTGCACCCCCGAAGCGGCCGAGCGAAGCGACAGCCCCCTCCGGAACGCACCAGGGACGACCGTGGCAGCGCCGGGCGGACCTCCCACCACCCGCGACCCCCCAGGACATCGGGCAGTGGAGAAGTGAGCCCGAACCGGCCGCCCCCGAGCCCCGGCCGAGCGCCGCGAGGCGCCCCTTGCTTCGCGACAGGCCTTCCCCTCGACCTGCCTCCCGCCCGAGCGAAGCAATGCCGACCTCGTCAACGCGCCGCGGCCTCGGAGGGCAACGCACCAGCCACCCCGAGCTTGTCCGCTGGCCGCGAGGCGCACGCCGATTCGCGACAAACGTGCCCCTCCACCTGGCCGCAGGCCGAGCGAAGCGACGGCCTCCACGTCGACACCCAGGTGCGAACGCGGCCGCGCCCATCGAAGCTCCTCCATCCACCGAGCGAGATTCTGTCAACCACCTCACCACCCCCACATCCGCCACCGGAGAAGGGAACCCCACCATCCCACCCGGCCGCCGGCCGAGCGAAGCGACGGCCTCCTCGCCGACGCCGCAGGTACGAACGCGGCCACGCCCATCGAAGCTCCTCCATCCACCGCGCGAAAATCTGTCAACCACCTCACCACCCCCACATCCGCCACCGGAGAAGGGAACCCCACCATCCCACCCGGCCGGCGGCCGAGCGAAGCGACGGCCTCCTCGCCGACGCCGCCAGGTACGAACGCGGCCTCGCCCATCGAAGCTCCTCCATCCACCGCGCGAAAATCTGTCAACCACCTCACCACCCCCACATCCGCCACCGGAGAAGGGAACCCCACCTTCCCACCCGGCCGGCGGCCGAGCGAAGCGACGGCCTCCCCGCCGACACCCCAGGTACGAACGCGGCCTCGCCCATCGAAGCTCCTCCATCCACCGCGCGAGATTCTGTCAACCACCTCACCGCCCCACATCCGCCACCGGAGAAGGGAACCCCACCGTCCACGCCCGAACCACCCTCCGGAGCGTGGTTGACATAATCTATCTTATCGGACGTTATGTTGGACGGTGAAAAGAGGCACTGCGAGACCTCCAAGAACCCTCCGCGACGCCCCAAACCCCCGCTTTGCGACCCCGCCGCCCCTCACCACCCGCGGCGTTGAGCTTTCGTCGCGTCGGGGGTTCAGTCGCCCTCGGCCTGGCTGCGCAGCTGGCCGAGGATCTCTTCGAGGGCGCGGATGAGGTCGCCGCGATCGACTTCGGTCTGGCGGAAGGACAACGAGAGGCTGTAGGTCTTGTCCGGAGCGCGGAACTTGAAGGTGTACGGCTTGCGGCGGCGCGGCACGGCGCGTTCGGGTCGGCGCATCCGGCGGCGCAGGTCGTCGCGGTTGAGACCCTGGCGCGACACCTCTTCGAGGAGGCGAAGCATCTCGCTCTCGTCGCCCGCCTTGAGCACCTCGAGGAGGACCGATTTGCTGGTGATCCCCAGGGCCTGGACGGTCTCGCGGACCCGCGGCGGCATCGCGAGCAGGGCGAACGACTCCGTGATCACGGTGCGGGACTTGCCGACCGCCTCGGCGATCTGCTCGTGCGTGTAGGCGTGCCGCTGCGCCAACGCCTGGTAGCCCTGCGCCTCCTCGAAGGGCGTCAGGTCCTTGCGCTGGAGGTTCTCGATGAGCGCGATCTCCAGCGCTTCTTCGGCGGTGACGTCGAGGACGATGACGGGCACGTCGTAGAGCCCGGCTTCCTGGGCCGCTCGGTAGCGCCGCTCGCCGGAGACGATGCGGTAGGAGCCGTCGGGCGGGTCGAAAGCGAGGTCGCCCTGGGAGGCCGCCGCCCCCTCTTCGAGGATCGGGCGCACCAGGATCGGCTCGAGGACCCCCTTGTCGCGGATGGAGGCGACGAGGTCGTCGAGCTCCCCCATCGACGTGCGGGGCTGGGCGGGATCGGGTTCGAGCGCGGAGAGCGGCACCATCTTCCCCACCGGCGTCTCGTGGCGGGAGGTGAGCTCCTCGACGAAGTGCTGGTCGTGCCGCATCTTCACGCGCAGCGGCAGGCCCTTGCGGCGTGCGGTGGGGTCGGACAAGGTCCCGGGTCTCCTGAGGTCGCTGCCGAGGGGTGGCGCGGCTAGACGCGCGCCACGACCTCCTCCGACAGCCGGTAGTACTCGAAGGCGCCACTCGAGCGCGGCGAGAAGGTGAAGATCGACTCCCGGTAGGCGGGGCTCTCCTCCAGGCGGACGCTCTTGCTGATCACGGTCTTGAAGACCTTCTTCCCGAAGACGCGCTCGATCTGCTCGTGGATGTCTTTCGACAGCAGGGTGCGCTTGTCGAACAGAGTGATCAGGGCGCCCAGGACCTGGAGCTGCGGGTTGGCGCGGGCCTTGATCTTGTCGACCGTCTCGAGCAGGTCGTCGGTGCCCTCGAGGGCGAAGTAGCTGGCCTGGATGGGGATCAGCACGTGGGTGGCCGCGACCAGGGCATTGACCGTGATGATGCCCAGGGTCGGCGGGGTGTCGATGACGATGTAGTCGTAGGTGTCGTGGACGGCGTCGAGCTCGTCCTTGAGTCGGTAGTGGCTGTCGATCTCGCCGATCAGCTTGGCCTCGATCTTGGCCAGGGCGATGGTGGCCGGCGCAACGTCGAGCTGCGGCACCTTGGGGGCCGGCTGCACGATGTCGCGCACGTGGACGTCGGGCTCGGTCAAGGCCTCGAACATCGAGCGCTCGAGCCCGTGGATGTCGACGAACGACATCGAGCTGTTGGCCTGCGGGTCGAGGTCGACCAGCAGGGTGCGCAGGCCCTTCTGGGCGAGCGCGGCGGAGAGGTTGATGGCCGTGGTGGTCTTCCCCACCCCACCCTTCTGGTTCGCGATGGCGATGATCATGGACGCGCCGGAGTGTATGGAAGCGGCTCGCCGGGGTCAAGATGTCGGCGCGCCGACAATCGCGGCAAGTGTCCTGACAACAGAAGGGGTTACGTCCCACGTCGCCTACATTTCATACTTGCCGAGGTCTTCGGGGCTGATCTCCTCGAGCCACTTCTTGAGCTTCTCGTCGTCGCTCGCCTGGGTGGCGAGGTCGACGGCCTGGGCCTGCTCGAGGACCGGCTGGAGGACGAAGATCGGGGCCTCGGAGCGCAGGGCCAGCGCGATGGCGTCGCTGGGCCGGGCGTCGATCTCGAGGCCGTCGCCGTTGCGGGAAACGTGGATGCGGGCGTAGAAGGTGTTGTCGCGCAGGTCGGAGATGACGATCTTCTCGATCTTGGCACCGAGCTGCTCGAGGCTGGAGCGGAGCAGGTCGTGGGTCATCGGCCGCGGCGTCTCCACGTTCTCCAGGCGCAGGGCGATCGCGTTCGCTTCGAAGACGCCGATCCAGATCGGCAGGAAGATCTCGCTCTTGGTGTCGCGCAGGATGACGATGGGGACGTTGGAGGTCGGGTCGAGCATCAGTCCCTTGATCTCCATGCGGACCTCGGTCGCTTGGGTCATGGCGGGTATTGTCCGGGTCGATCCGGGGCCGTCAAGTCGGCGCCGGCGGCCCCTGCGGGGGGCGGCCCGGGAGGTGGCCGGGGGCGTGACCGGCCGGCGGATCGCGCGGCTGGGGGGCGGCTCAGGCCGCCGGTGCGAGACGCCCGACCAGGCTGTGCGGGAGGGCGCGCTCGATCTCGACCCGCGCCAGCGCGCCGAGCGGCACCGGCGGGGAGCCCGCATGGGAGAAGTGGACGATCCGGTGGCAGGTGGTGCGCCCGGTCTGCGTCCCCGGCTCCTTCCCCCAGGCGGTGACCAGGACCATCGGGGCTCTCCCCCACCAGGGCGCGGTTGAGCTCGTGCTGGATCCCGTGCTGCAGGTCGAAGAGCTCCTGCAGGCGGCGGGAGGCGATCTCCGGGTCGACCGGCCCGCCCAGCCGAGGCGCCGCGGTGAACGGGCGCGGGGAGTACTTGAAGGCGAAGACCTGGGAGAAGCGGACCTCCTCGACCAGGCGGAGGGTGGCCCGGAAGTCCTCCTCCCGTTCGCCGGGGAACCCGACGATGAGGTCGGTCGACAGCGCCAGGTCCGGCCGGGCGCGGCGCAGGTCGGCGACCAGCTCGCGGTAGAGGGCGACCCCGTAGCCCCGTCCCATCCGCTTGAGCACCCGGTCCGAGCCGGACTGCACCGGCAGGTGGAGGGAGTTGCAGAGGTTCGGATGGCGGGCGAACTGCTCGACCATGCGCGGCGTGAAGTCGCGCGGAAAGGAGGTCACGAAGCGGAGCCGGCGCAGCCCCGGCAGCGGTGCGACCGCCTCCAAGAGGTCCGCGAAGTCGGGACCTTCGCCCGGCGCCGTCCCCGGCTCCCGCCAGTGGTTCACCGTCTGCCCGAGGAGCTCGATCTCCACGAAGCCGTAGTCGAGGAGGTGACGGACCTCGGCGACGATCTCGGCGAGGGGCCGGCTGCGCTCCGGCCCCCGGGTCGAGGGGACGATGCAGAACGTGCACCGTTTGTCGCACCCCTCGATCACGGTCACCATGCCCTTGTACTCCCCCTGGCGGGAGATGGCGTCGAAGGCGTAGGGCCGCTCGGCCGGAAAACCGGTGGCCACCAGCCGCTCACCGTGCCGCCGGCGGGCGATGACGCCGCCCAGCTCCCCCACCCGCGCCGGCCCGACCACGAAGTCGAGCTCGGGGACCCGGGACAGGGCCCGCTCCCCCACCTGCTGGGCGACGCACCCGCAGAGCCCCAGCAGGACGTCGGGGCGCGCCTGCTTGAAGCGACGGTACTCGCCGAGCCGCGAGAAGACCTTCTGCTCCGCCTTCTCGCGCACGCTGCACGAGTTGAGCAGGATGAGGTCGGCGTCCCCGGGCTCGCGGGTCGGGAGGATGCCCTGCTGCATGAGCTGCCCGGCCATGCGCTGGCTGTCGAGCTCGTTCATCTGGCAACCCCAGGTCTCGATGTAGAAACGGCGGGCCGGGCTCGGGGCGGGCGCGCTCACCGGGTCGCTCCTCCGTCGGTCGGCTCGGGCGCCACGGGGGGCTCGATCGGCGCCGCCGGGTCCTCGGCGGGCGCGTCCTCGGCGGGCGCCGGCTCGAGCTCGAGGCCCTCGCGCAACCAGCCGGGCAGGGCCCCGGCGCGTCGTCCCTCGTCGAGCACCGCGGCGAGCGTGTCGGGATAGTCCGCGAGCTCCTGGCGGGCGCGCTCGAGGCGGTCGAGCGTGCGGTCCCACTCCGGCTTGATCCGCCCGTCGCGCAGCCCCGGGTCGTCGGTGGCGTAGAAGCGCCAGCGCAGCTCCGCCGCCGCCTTCTCCAGCCGCTCCACCTCGGCCGCCACGTCGTGCCAGCCCTGGCGGACGCCGCGCACGCGCTCGCGCCAGTAGGCCTCCCCGAGCTCGGCGTCCGCCGCCGCGCCCGCCGCGGCCTCCTCCTCCGTCGTCGCGGCCGGCTGCGGAGAGGCGGTGGTGAGCTGCCCTCGACGCGCGTACTCGCCGAGGTTGTCGTTGGTGATCCGGGTCGGCGGCGCGGGTCGGTCGTCGGCGGTGGCGGCCCGCTGCGCGCGCAGGGAGGCGGCGAGCTCTCCCGGCGTCGGCGGCGGCGAGCCCGCGCCCGACTCGACGACGATCAGCTCCTGCCGCAGCCGCTCGGGCGCCGCCGCCTTCGCCCCGCCCGCGGAGGCCTCCCCTGCCGGCGGTGCGGCGGAGCCGTCCCCCGCGGCGGCCGCCGCCTCCCCGGCCGCCGGGGCCGAGGTCGCCGGCTTCCCGGCGGGCGACGGCTTCTCCGCGGCGGTCGCCGGCAGCGGGGGTTGCGGCGTCAGCGGGCCGAACACCTCGTCGTCCGGGTCGTCCGCGGTCGCCGGCGGGCGTGCGGGGGCGCAGGCCACCGCGAGCAGCAGCGCCGCGGCTGCTCCTGCGACCCAACGGAGGGTTACGCCGGAGTTACGCCTCAAGGCGCTCCCCTCTCGGGGCGCGGACGCCCCGCGGCGAAACGCCGTGCTCGGCGAGGAAGGTGTCGAGACACCCCTCCACCGCCCGGGTCGACGTGTGGGCGAGGCAGGCCCTGGCGAGCTCCGCCAGCTCGCCCTGATCGAGCTCGCGCACGAGCGTCTTGATGCCGGGGACCTGCCGCGGGCCCATCGAGAGCCGCCGCAGGCCGAGGCCGACGAGCAGCGGTGCCAGGCGCGGGTCGCCGGCCATCTCGCCGCAGATCTCGACGTCGATCCCGGCGCCGGCGGCGGCGTCGAGGACGAACCGCAACATGCGCAGGATGGCCGGGTGCAGCGGCTGGTAGAGGTCCGCCACGTGCTCGTTGTTGCGGTCGACGGCCAGGGCGTACTGGATCAGGTCGTTGGTGCCGACGGCGAAGAAGTCCACCCGCGACGCCAACACGTCGGCGGTCAACGCCGCCGACGGCACCTCGATCATCACCCCGAGCTTGAAGCGACGCTCGAACGGCACCCCCTCCGCCTCGAGCTCGTCCATCACCCGGTCGGCGAAGGCGTGGAAGCGGTCCACCTCTTCGATGCCCGACACCATCGGCAGCAGGATCCAGAGGTCGCCGTGGCAGGCGGCCCGGAACAGCGCGCGGAGCTGGGTGCGGAAGACCTCGGGGCGGGCCAGGGTCAGGCGGATGCCGCGCAGGCCCAGCACCGGGTTGTCCTCGTGGGTGTGCATGACCTCGCGGGCCAGCTTGCGGCCGCCCAGGTCGTAGGTGCGGATCACCGCCGGGTGCGGCGCCGCGGCGCGCACCATCTGGCGGTAGACGGCCAGGTGGTCCTCCTCGGTCGGCAGCTCCGGGCTGCGCTCGATGTAGAGGAACTCGCTGCGGTAGAGGCCGATCCCGGCGGCGCCGAAGCGGGCCGCCTCCTCGAGCTCTTCGACGAGGTCGATGTTGGCCATCAGCGACACCGGCACGCCGTCGCGGGTGCAGGCGGCCAGCTCGCGCGTGGCCACCATCTCCCGCTCGCGCCGCGCCAGGTCCTGCCGCCGGCCGGCGTACTCGGCGAGCACCTCGGGGGTCGGGTGCAGGACCACCAGCCCCGCGTCGCCCTCGAGCACCATGGGGTCGTGGTCGGTGAGCAGCGACGTCAGGTCGGTGACCCCGGCCACCAGCGGGACGCCGAGCGAGCGCGCGATGATCGTGGTGTGGGAGGTGCGGCCGCCGCTCTCCAGCGCGAAGCCGACCACGCCCTGGCGCCCGAGCTGCACCGTCTCGGACGGCGTCAGGTCGTCGGCCACGATGACCACGTCGCCCTCGATGTCGGAGAGGTGGTGGACGGCCACGCCGCGCAGAGTGCGCATCAGGTGGCGGGTGACGTCGCGGAGGTCCTCGTTGCGCTCCCGCAGGTACTCGTTCTCCAGGCTGGCGAAACGCTCCTCGAGCTCCTCGGCGGTCTTGTACAGCGCCCACTCGGCGTTGACCCGTTCGTCGCGGATCCGCTCCCGCACGCGCCCGGCGAAGGCCTCGTCGTGGAGCAGCAGCAGGTGGGCCTCGAAGATGGCCGCCAGCTCCTTGCCGAAGTCGCCGTCGACCTGGGAGCGCAGCCGCTCCATCTCCTCACCGGTCCGGCGCAGGGCCTCGTCGAAGCGCTCGACCTCCGCCTCCGCCTCGGCGGCGTCGGCGAGCGGGAACCGGTAGACGTCCCGCACCCGCGTCTGCATCAGCACCGCCCTTCCGATGGCGATCCCCGAGGCGACACCGCGGCCCTGGAGGGTCTGCATGTGCACCACTAGCGGAGCCCTCCGCGGGGGAGGGGCCGAGCGGCTGCGGAGCGGTGACGTCCTTCCACCTCAGCTCTCCTCGTGGAACCGGTCGGCGATCAACTCCGTCACGGCGGCCAGGGCCTCCTGCTCGTCGCGTCCCGCGCAGCGCACGGTGAGGTGGCTACCCTGCCCCGCCGCCAGCAACAGGACGCCGAGGATGCTCTTGGCGTCCACCTCCTCGCCGTCCTTCTCCAGGCTGACCTGGCTGTCGAAGCGGCTCGCCGTCTGCACCAGCTTGGCGGCCGCCCGCGCGTGCAGGCCGAGCCGATTGACGATCTCGACGTCGCGTTCCATCAACCGTGCGACGTTCCCGTGCCCGGGCGGCGCCGCCGGCCACCGCGGATCCGCTCCGCCACCTCGCCGGCGACGCAGATCGACTGCCGCCCCTTGGTCTCCAGCCAGTGGGCGACGTCGGCGAGGCTGCGGTCCTGGCAGTTGCCGTTGCAGGCGAGGCGCATCACCATCGGCAGGTTGACGCCGCTGACCACCTCCACCTTCTCCGGGTCGTAGAAGGTCAGGGCGATGTTGCAGGGCGTGCCGCCGTAGGTATCGGTGAGGATCAGGATGCCGTCGACGTCCGCCAGCCGCCCGAGGGCGGCGGCGATCTTCGCCTGCGCGGTGTCGCAGTCGTCGTCCCAGTCGAGGCTGACGGCCTCGAACGAGTCCTGTTTGCCGACGATCTCCTCCACGGCGGCCAGCAGCTCGCGCGCCACACCGCCGTGGGTGAGGATGAGGGTACCGATCATGTGTGGGTTCGGGGCGGTCCGTGGGTCGTTCGCAGGGGCGAGGGGACGGACCGCGGAGATCCTCCCTCCACCTCACAATGCACCGCCACCGGCCTCCTATTCCGCCCGATTCTAGCGGCACCCCGCACCCGGCGCCAGCGCGCCCCGCCGCCCCGTCCGCCGGACCCACCCTCCCCGGTCCGGTCCGCGCGGTCCGCCGCGGGGCCGGGTGCCGCCGCACGGAGCGCGAGGAAGGGGACCCCGGGGCGACCACCGGACGGCCGCAGGGCCTCGGATGAGCGCCGCCGGCGCGGGCGCGACCGCCTCCCCGGCGGGCTCAGCGGTCGGCGTCGCGGTGCATCAGCCGCACCGTGTAGCCGAGGCCGGAGAGCCGTCCCTCCAGCGCCTCGGCGACGCCGACCGAGCGGTGGCGACCGCCGGTGCAGCCGATCGCCACGGACAGGTAGCTGCGGTGCTCGCGCCGGTAGCGCGGCAGCAGGAAGGCGAGCAGGTCGGCCAGGCGGTCGACCAGCTCCGCGAAGTCCTCCTGCTCCTCCAGGTAGCGGCGGACCGGTTCGTCGCGGCCGGTGAGCTCCCGCAGCCCGGGCACGAAGTGCGGGTTGGGGAGGAAGCGGACGTCGAACAAGAGGTCGGTGCCGTAGGGGATGCCGTGCTTGAACCCGAAGGTGACCAGGGTGACCACCATGGCGGGCGGGGCGCCGCCCTCGCGGTCGGTGAAGCGCCGGTAGACCTCGCTGCGCACCTCGTGGATCGACCACTCGCTGGTATCGAAGACGATGTCGGCCTGGCCGCGCAGCTCCGCCATCAGCTCGCGCTCGCGGCGGATGCCCTCGATGACCGAGCGGTCGGGCGCCAGGGGATGGGGGCGGCGGGTCTCCGAGAAGCGCCGCACCAGCGCCTCGTCGGAGGCCTCCAGGAAGAGCAGGGTGAGCTCCACCCGCGAACGGTCCAGGCCTTCGAGCAGGCGCGGGAACTCGCGGGCGAAGCCGGGCATCCTCAGGTCGGCCACCACGGCGACGCGGCCGTCGCCCGGCGCCAGCTCCGAGGGGCGCTCGAGGAACTCCCGCAGCAGCGGCAACGGCAGGTTGTCGACCGTGTAGTAGCCGAGGTCCTCGAAGGCGTTGCCGACGCTCGATTTGCCGGAGCCGGAGAGCCCGGTGATGATCACCAGGTGCGGCCGCCCGTCGTCGCGTCGGTCGCTGCCGCGCGACGCGGCCGGTGGGTCAGTCGGCCCGCTCATGCCGCTCCCGGCGCCCGCCCGCCGCCGCCTCGGCCCGCCCCCCCGGCCCGCGGCGCCGCTGCCGGTCGCGCGCGAGCTGCTCCTCGAGCTTGCGGGCGAACTCGCGGGCCGAGTGGTGGCCCTGCAGCTTGAGGACGTGGTTGCGGGCCGCGATCTCCACCAGGATCGACAGGTTGCGGCCCAGCGCCACCGGCATCCGCAGGTAGGGGACCGGCACGTCGAGGATCCGGTAGAGGGTCTCGTCGAGGCCCAGCCGCTCGTAGGCGAAGCCCTCGCGCCAGGGCTCGAGCTCGACGACCAGGTCGACCGCCTTGCGCTCGCGCACCGCCGCCAGGCCGAACAGGTCCTGGACGTTGACGATGCCGAGGCCGCGCAGCTCCATGTGGTGGCGCAGCGGCCCCTCGCAGTAGCCGACGAGGTCGTCGCTCGGGTAGCGCTTGACGGTCACGCGGTCGTCGGCGACCAGCGAGTGGCCGCGGGTGATCAGGTCGAGCGCGCACTCGCTCTTGCCCACCCCGCTCTCCCCGATCAGCAGCACCCCCAGCCCGTAGACGTCGAGAAAGACCCCGTGCACCTGCGTCGAGGGAACCAGGTGCTCCTCGAGGAACCAGGAGAGCCGCTTGATCACCGTCGACGACAGGGCGGTCGACGACAGCAGCGGCATGCCGCGGTCGCGGCAGCGGGAGAGGAAGCCGGGCGGCGGCGGCAGGCCCTTGGTCACCACGAAGCCGGGCACGGGCAGGCCCGAGATGTGGTCGAAACGCCGCCGGCGCTCCGCCTCGTCCAGCGTCTTGAGGTACTCGATCTCGCTCTCGCCGACGATCTGGATGCGCCCCGGCTTGATGTAGGGATAGTAGCCGGCGAAGGCCAGCCCGGGCTTCTGCACGCGGGGGTGGAGGATGCGCTGGTCGAGCGCCTCCTCGCCGGCCAGCACCGTCAGCTCCAGCCCGCCGAGCTCCTCGTCCTCGAGCAGGGCGCGGACGGTGACGAAGGGGGGCTCGGCGGGGGGCACGGTCAGGCCTCTTCGCGCTTGAGGAAGTCGTAGATCTGCTGGCGGTCGCTGAGCCCGAGGAGCTTGTCGACGTGGTGGTCCGCCTTCACCCAGCGGGAGATCGAGGCCAGGACCTGCAGGTGCACCGCCGGTGCCTCGTTGGGCGACACCACGAGGAAGAACAACCGGACCGGCTGTCCGTCGACGGCGCCGAACTCGACCGGACGGAGGCTGGCGGCCACCGCCACCACCGCCCGCTCGAGGCCCTTCATCTTGCAGTGCGGGATGGCGACGCCGGCGCCGATGCCGGTCGAGCCGAGCTGCTCGCGCTCGAGGAGCTTCTCGTACAGGCGCGCGGCGTCCGGCACCACGCCGAGGGCGGCGACGCGCTCGGCGAAGGTCCGCAGCAGCGAGGCCGCGTCCTCCCCGGGAAGCTCAGGGAAGATCAATCGGGGCTCGGTGAGGCTCCCGAGGTTCATGGGACGGTCCTGGAGGAGAGGGCGCCGGCCGCGGCTCAGCCGCCGGGGACGATCAGCCCGTAGTTGGAATCCTTGCGCTTGTACAGCACGCTGACCCGATCGTTGGTCGAGTCGTGGAAGACGAGGAAATCGTTCTTGGAGGCCTCGAGCTGGAGGGCGGCCTCCTCGAGGCCCATCGGCTTGATCTCCAGCCGGCTGGCCTTGATGATGCGCGGCGCCGCGCCGCCGCCGACGCTGTCGCGCGCCAGCACCTCGAGCGGCCACTCGGGAGCGGCGTCGCCGTTGGCCCGCCCGGCACGCCGCTTCCTGCCCTTGGCCTTCTTGTGGCCGCGGCGGGCCTGCTTCTCCAGCTTGTCGACGGCCGCGTTGACCGCGTCCGTCATCTCGTGGGTCTCTTCGGTCGCCTGCAGGACGCCGTGACGATGGGTGACGTGGAGGTCCGCGATCTGGCGGTACTTGTCGACCTCGAGGGTGATGCGCACCTCCACCGGCTCGTCCAGGAACTTGGTGACCTTGCCGAGCTTGTCCTCGCAGAACCGCCGCAGGCGGTCGTCGATCTGGGTGTTGCGGCCCACGTACTCGATGTTCATGAAGCCTCCCCCCGCGCTGTCGCGTCAGAAGATCTGCTTGCGCTCCGTCGAAGACGGGATGTTCAGCTCGTCGCGGTACTTGGCCACCGTGCGGCGGGCGATCTGGATGCCCTCACGGTTGAGGATGCGCATCAGCTCGCTGTCCGACAGCGGGTCATGCGGGTCCTCGGCCTCGATCAGCTTCTCGATCTTGCGCTTCACGGTGAGCGACGAGATGTTGTCGCCGTACTCGCGGTCGATCCCGCTGTGAAAGAAGAACTTCATCGGGAACAGGCCGCGCGGCGTGTGGATGTATTTGTTTGAGACAACGCGGCTGACGGTGGACTCGTGCATCTCGATGTCCTCGGCCACGTCGCGCAGCACCATCGGGCGCAGCCGCTCGATCCCCTGGTCGAGGAACTCGCGCTGCTGCTTGACGATCGAGTTGGCCACTTTGTAGATGGTGCGCTGGCGCTGGTCGAGGCTCTTGATCAGCCACACCGCGGAGCGGATCTTCTCCTTGATGAACTGCTGGGCGTCGGACTGCGAGCCCTCCGAGCGCATCTTCTGCAGCATGCGCCGGTAGGCCCGCGACACCCGCAGCCGCGGCATGCCGTCGTCGTTGAGCTGGATGACGTACTCGCCGGAGATCCGCCGCACGTAGACGTCGGGCTCGATGTAGTGGGCGCGCTCGCTGTTGAACTCGCGGCCGGGGCGGGTCTCGAGCGTCTTGATCAGCTCCACCACCGGCTCGAGAGCCGCCAGGTCGACCCCCATCTCCTTGGCGATCTGGGCGAAGCCCCGCTTGAGGAACAGATCCCAGTACTCCTCCAGCACCACCAGCGCGCGGCGCTCGGTCTCGTCGGGCTCGTGGTCCTGCTCCTCGAGCCGCGCCCGGAGCTGGATCAGCAGGCTGTCGCGCAGGTCGGAGCAGGCGATCCCGGGCGGGTCGAAGCCGCGCACCAGGGCCAGTGCCACCTCGACGTCCTCGCAACGGTAGGGCGAGCCCCCTCGTCGTCGCAGCCCAGCTGCCGGATCTCCTCCACCGACGCGACGAGGAACCCGTCGGGGTCGAGGTTGCCGATGATGAGCTCCGCGATCTGCCGGGTCAGCGGCGGGATCTCCGCCATGTGGAGCTGCCACAGCAGGTGATCGTAGAGGTCCGGCTGGCGGCTGAGGCTGTTCTCGATCGGGGGGTCCTCGCGGTGCTCGGACATCGAGGCGTAGCCGGAGGACTCCCAGTAGTCGCCGAAGTAGGCGTCGAGGTCGATGTTCTCGATCGACTCCTCGTGGTCGAGCTCGTCGCCGTCCTTCTCCGCCTTCTCCGCCTCGAGCTCGCCGCTCTCGGCGTCGCCCTCCTCGTCGTCGCGGATCTCCCGCTGGTCCTCGAGGATGGGGTTCTCCACCAGCTCCTGGGTGAGCAGGTGGTCCAGCTCCATGCGGGTCATCTGCAGCAGCTTGATCGCCTGCTGCAGCGACGGCGTCATCACCAGCTTCTGGGTGAGCTTGAGACTGAGTTTCTGCTCTAGCGCCATACCACGTCCGCCCTAAAGGCTGAATTCCTCTCCCAGGTAGATCTTCCGCACCTGGGGATCGCTGGAAAGTTCTGCGGGCGTGCCCGCGCGCAGGATCTCGCCGTTGTTGATGATGTATGCCCGGTCGGTGATCTTCAGCGTCTCCCGCACGTTGTGGTCGGTGATCAGCACCCCGATTCCCATCGACTTCAGGCGCCGGATGATGCCCTGGATGTCGAGCACGGCGATCGGGTCGATGCCCGCGAAGGGCTCGTCCAGGAGGATATACCAAGGGCTGATCACCAGCGCGCGGGCGATTTCCACCCGTCGCCGCTCCCCTCCGGACAGCGCGTAGCCGGGGTTCTTGCGCACCTTGGCGAGCCCGAACTCCGAGATGAGCTGCTCGATCCGCCGCTCCTGCTCCGCGTGGGAGAGGTCGAGCGTCTCGAAGATCGACCGCAGGTTGTCCTCCACCGACAGCTTGCGGAAGACCGACGGCTCCTGCGGCAGGTAGCTGATGCCGCGCTGCGCCCGCAGGTACATCGGCAGCTCGGTGATCTCCTCGTCGCCGAAGTAGACCCGCCCGGCGTCCGGCGGCGTCAGTCCCACAACCATGTAGAAGGTGGTGGTCTTCCCCGCGCCGTTGGGCCCGAGGAGCCCGACGATCTCACCCGGCTCCACCTCGAGGTCGACGTCGCGCACCACGGCGCGGCCGCGGTACACCTTGCGCAGGTTGCGCGTCCACAGGCGGCGCGCCTGCGCCGCCGCCGGCTCCCCGCCGCCGGGCGGCTGCGTCGTCCCGGGCACGGTCACCGTCCCCCCTCGACGCCGGGCGCCCCGGGGGATGTCGTGCGCCCGGGTCCCGGCGGTGGGTCGGCCGGCGTCGCGGCCGGGGGCGGCGTCGCGGCCGCCGGCGTCTCGCGCACGACCCGGGCCGTCCCGGAGTCCACCGAGTAGGTCACCCGCCCACCCTGCACCACGCCACCGTCGCCCTTCTTCAGCACCGCCGGCTCACCGGTCAGCGTGACGCTCCGCGCCGCCAGGTCGTAGGTCGCGCGATCGCCGTGCGCGGTGTCGCCGCTGCGGCGGTCCTCGAGCCGGGTCTCCCCTTCGCAGGTCATGCGCTCCGCCTGCCCGGCGGCGCTCAGCTCGACCTCGAGGTGACGGCAGGCGAGGACGCGCTCCTCCTGCTCGCTGCGGACGTCTCCCGTGTAGGTCAGCAGATCTTCGCCCTCGTCGTACCGTAGATCGTCGGCGGTCACCTCGATCGGAGCCCCGGCGCCGGGGCTCCCTCCGCCGCTCCCGGCCTTCCCCTCCGGCACCCAGACGGTGCGCACTCCCCCGCTGGCGGTGAGCTGGCGACCGGCGCTCCCTTCGTCCGCCCGCAAGGACTGCGCCAACAGCAGGCTCTTGCCCTGCCAGGCGCGGGCGTGGCCGCGGAACAGGGCGGCGCGCGGCTCCTCCCGCAGGAAGGCCTCGTCCGACTCCACCCGTACCGGTCCGTCGCCGCCGCCGAACGGGGTGCCGTCGAGGCCCAGCTCGGACGACTGCGTGATCAGCGCCCGCACGCCACCCTTCGCCGCCACCAGCCCGCTGGCCCGCTGGTAGTCCACCTGCGGCGCGTAGATCTCACCCCGCTCGGTCACCACCTCGACGGGGGCGCCCTCCATCTCGCCGCGGCCGGCGGCGACGTCGAAGCGCGCCCGGTCGGCGGCCGCGGTCAGGCGCTCGTCGCGGTAGCGCACCGCCTCGTCGGCACGCATCGAGGCGATGGTTCCGTCCGCGGCGAACCCGGCCTGCAGCCGCTTGCCGCTCAGCTCGCGCAGGGCCTCCCCCCGTCCGCCGGCGGGCAGCTCCGACAGCCGGGGCTGGTGGTAGGCCTCGACGCCGGAGAGCCGGCCGCCGCTGAACGAGGCGTTGGCGAAGCCCGCCACCAGGCGCTGCAGGTGGCCGTCCGGGGCCGGCGAATCGATGCGCACCGGCTCCTGGGCGGCTCCCTCCATCTCGGCCGCGCGGGGCAGGCCGTCGGGATCGCGCAGCAGCGACAGGCTGCGCGCCGAGAACCGCACCGTGCGGCCGGCGCCGCCCTCCGCCCCGGCGACCTCGACCTGGCCGCTGATCTCCCAGCGCGCCCGCACGAAGAGCACCGAGCGGTCCGCGTCGTCGAGGAAGGCGTTGACCCGCGCCGCGGCCAGCAGGTCGCCGGCCCGGCGCATCTGCACGTCGCCCTCGGCGCGGACCTGGTGGCGCGGCTGCTCGAAGACCAGCCGCTGGCAGTCCAGCGAGGCCGGGACCTCGGCGTCCGGCAGGGTCTCCACCCGCACGTCCCCCAGCAGCAGGTACAGGCCCTGCTCGCGCTGCACGCGCAGCCGGTCCGCCCGCCCCCCGAGCGGGCCGTAGCGGAAACGGACCTCCTCGCCGGTGCTGACCAGGAGCTGCCCGCGGTCCTCGAGGCGGAGGCCGCGGGTGGACAGCTCGGTCGGGCCCGGCCCGCGCAGGGTGACGTCGCCGACCAGGCGCGCCGCCCGGGTCTCGCGGTTGAAGCTGGCTTCGCGGCTGCCCACCTCGTAGGCGGCGCCGCGCTCGTCGTACAGCGTCAGCGCCACGCCGTCGAGGTAGACGGTGCCGGCGCGGTCGGCGCGCACCGAGTCGCCCCGGATGCGGAAGATCTTCCGCGACCCCTCGGTGTGGGTGAACTCGAAGCCCTCCCCCACCAGGGTGATGCCCCCCTGCGGAGGGGTCTCGACCCGCTGCTCCTCGGCGGGCTGCGCCGGCCGTCGCCCGGACCGCCCGAAGAGGAACAGCGCCACCAGCGTCACCACCAGCACCGCGATGGCGGCGAGCAGGACGCGACGGTAGCGGAGGAACGGGTTGCGGGCGCGCGGCATCGGGGCCATTCTACGGGCAGCCGGAGGGCTACGGACGCCGTCTCAGAACGGACGGCAGTCGACCAGCCGCAGGACCGGTCGCCCGCGGTACGCGTCCCACTCGACGTGGCCGAGCACCTCGAAGCGACCGTCGAGCTCGGCGGCGCGCGGCGCCCACCGCCAGCCGAGCAGCGTCACCCTGCCGCCGTCGTCGCCCGTCGCCTCGGCGGAGAGGTGGTGCTCGGCGAAGCACCGGGGTGGCGCGACGAGCGCCAGCGGACCGACCCGGAGCAGCGGTTGCGGGTTGCCCTGGCCGTGCGGCTCGAGGCGCGAGAGCTGGCGCAGCAGGCCACCGCCCACCTCGGCCGCGCCCACCTCCAGCTCGTACTCGTGGCGCGGCGCCAGCAGCTCGGGCGGCCACGCCTCGGCCGCCCGCTCCCAGGCGGCGCGCAGCTCGTCGAGGCGGCCCGGGTCCGCGCCGAGGTCCACGGTGAGGCCCACCGCCTGGTCGTGCCCCCCGAAACGGGCCAGACGCCCGCGCCACGGCTCGAGGAAGGCGTGCAGGGCGATGCCGGGCACACTGCGGCCCGACCCCACCGCCCGCCCGTCGGCCAGCCCGAGCAGGAGCGTCGGCCGGTGCAGCTCGCGCGCCAGGCGGCCGGCGGCGATGCCGAGCACGCCGCGGTGCCATGCCGGGCTCCAGGCCATGGCGAAGCGCGGCGCCGGGACGCGCTCCGCCAGAGCTCGCCGCGCCTCGTCGAGGACCCGACGCTCCTCCCCTTGACGCTCACGGTTGAGCCGGTCGAGGGTCTCGGCCAGCTCCTCGGCGCGCTCGCGGTCGCGGCACAGCAGGAGCTCGAGCGCACCCGCGGCGTCGTCGAGCCGTCCGGCGGCGTTGATCCGCGGCCCCACGCGGTAGGCGACGTCGGCGGCGCGGTACGGCGGGCTCACACCGGCCCGTCGCAGCAGGGCGCGCAGGCCCGGCGACCGGGTGTCCTCGAGCGCCCGCAGGCCGAGCGCCGCGATCACCCGGTTCTCGTCGACCAGGGGCACCAGGTCGGCGATCGTCCCCAGGCAGGCGATCCGCAGCAACCGCGACGGCTCGATCGAGCGCCCACAGGCCGTGGCGACGGCCAGCGCCAGCTTGAGCGCCAGTCCGACCCCCGC
Source organism: uncultured Acidobacteriota bacterium (assembly GCA_963843275.1). Taxonomy (GTDB): domain Bacteria; phylum Acidobacteriota; class Thermoanaerobaculia; order Multivoradales; family JBCCEF01; genus CAWJJM01. Next base: position 1,139,804 of record CAWJJM010000012.1, read on the forward strand.
GAGGCCCGGGAAGGGGTAGTCGCAGAGCTCCTGGCGCGGGTTGACCAGCAGGGCCCCGGCGGGGAGATCGCCGCCGGGAAGGTGGTGGTCGGTGATCACCACGTCGATGCCGGCGGCGGCGGCCGCCGCGACCGCCTCCGCCGAGGTCGTGCCGCAGTCCACGGTCACGACCACGCCGCAGCCCAGCTCGGCGGCCCGCTCGACGTGCACCTCCTGGAAGCCGTAGCCCTCCCGCAGGCGGTGCGGCAGGATGGGATGCACCGTGACGCCGCAGGCGCCGAGCACGGCCGCCAGCAGCGCCGTCGCGGTCACCCCGTCGACGTCGTAGTCGCCCACCACCGCCACCGCCTCGCCGTCGTCGCGGGCGCGGCGCAGGCGATCGACCGCGGCCGCCATCCCGTACAGGCGCAGCGGATCGTGGAGCTGAGCGAGCGACGGGTGGAGGAAGCGCTCGGCGGCCGCGGCGCTGGCCACGCCGCGGCGCGCCAGCAGGCGGGCGAGGGCGGGGGGATGGCCCGCGGCCGCGAGCTCGGCGGCGGCGGCCGGCACCGGCGCGGCGGCCCACACGGCGCGGGGCGTCGAGGCGCCGGGGGACGCGCTGGGCGCCGGGTCGGGCACGGTGCGGGGCGGCGGCGGGAAGGGCGCGGGCGAGCGCCCCGTCAACCGCTCCCGGCGTAGGCGCCCATGGCGCGGAACTTGGCGTACCGGGCGGCGAGCAGGTCCTCCACCGGCATCCGTCGCAGCTCGTCGAGGCTCTCCTCGAGCGCCCGGCCGAGCCGCCGCGCCGCCTCGGCGGGATCGGTGTGGGCGCCGCCGAGCGGCTCCGGCACCACCCGGTCGACCACCCCGAGCTCCACGAGGTCGGGGGCGGTGAGGCGCAGCGCCTCCGCCGCCTCCTCCTTGCGCGCCTGGTCCTTCCACAGGATGGCGGCACAGCCCTCCGGCGAGATCACCGAGTAGGTGGAGTACTCCAGCACCAGCACCCGGTCACCGACGCCCAGCGCCAGGGCGCCGCCGCTGCCGCCCTCCCCCACCACGGTGCAGACGACCGGGACGCGCAGGGTGGACATCGCGAAGAGGTTGCGGGCGATCGCCTCCGCCTGGCCGCGCTCCTCGGCGCCGATCCCGGGATGGGCCCCGGCGGTGTCGACGAAGGTGAGAACCGGACGGCCGAACTTCTCGGCCAGCCGCATCACCCGGAGCGCCTTGCGGTAGCCCTCGGGCCGCGGCTGGCCGAAGTTGCGGTGGATGCGCTCGCGGGTGTCGCGCCCCTTGTGGTGCCCGATCACCGCCACCGGCCGGCCGCGGAAACGGGCGAAGCCGGCCACGATGGCCGGGTCGTCGGCGAAGCCGCGGTCGCCGTGCAGCTCCACCCACTCCTCCATCAGCAGCTCGACGTACTCCCCCACGTAGGGCCGGTCGGGGTGGCGCGCCACCAGGGTCCGCTGCCAGCGCCCGAGCTTGGCGAAGGTCTCTCCCGTCGCCTTGCGGAGTTGCGCCCGGAGGCGCTCGATCTCCCGGTCGCGGGCGCCGTCGGCCGGGAACCCCTCGAGCTCGGCGATCTTCTGCCGCAGCTCGGCGAGCGGCTCCTCGAACGGGGCGACGGCTTGCAGGGAGGGCTGCATGGGAGGGCGATCAAGCTAGCAGAGGGCCCGGGCAGCGTCAAACCGCCACGGACGGCGTTCAGAGGAGCTGCTGGGGATCGACGTCGACCGTCAGATCGTAGGGCGGGCTCTCGGGCAGCGCCTCCCGCAGGAGGGCGTGGAGGGCGCGCCGGTCGGCCGCACGCAGCAGCAGCTGGAAGCGCCAGCGGCCGGCGATCCGTTCCAGCGGGGCGGGCGCCGGTCCGGCGATCCGCACCCCGGTGCCGGCGCTCCTCTCGCGGACCCGCGCGTGGATCTCGCCGAGCGCGGCGGCGGCGCGGGCGCGGTCCTTGTCGCGCACCAGGAGCTGCACCATGCGGGTGTAGGGCGGGTAGTGGAAGACGCGCCGGAAACGCATCTCCTCCTCGGCGAAGGCGGCGTCGTCGTGGGCGAGCGCGGCGCGGATGGCGTAGTGGTCGGGGTGGTGGGTCTGCACCACCACCCGGCCCGGACGCTCGCCGCGGCCGGCGCGGCCGGCGAGCTGGGTGAGCAGGTTGTAGGTGCGCTCGACGGCGCGGAAGTCCGGGAAGCCCAGGTAGGTGTCCGCGGACAGCACCGCGGCCAGCGCCACCTCCGGGAAGTGGTGACCCTTCGACACCATCTGGGTGCCGATCAGCACCCGCGCCTCGCCGCGGGCGAAGCGCTCGAGGACCGCGGCCGGACCGCCCGCCCGGCGCACCGCGTCGCGGTCGAGCACCGCCGCCGGCACCTCGGGGAAGAGCGCCGCGAACTCCTCCTCCACGCGTTCGGTCCCGGCGCCGATCGCCTCGAGCGCCTCCTCCCCGCAGGCGGGACAACGGGCCGGCAGGGCACGCCGCGAGCCGCAGTAGTGGCACAGCAGGACGCCGTCGCGGCGGTGGTAGGTGCGCGGCAGCCCGCAGTCCTCGCAGCGGAAGTCCTCCCCGCAGGCACGGCAGAGCACCAGCGGCGAGTAGCCCCGGCGGTTGCGCAACAGGATCGCCTGCTCGCCCGCGGCGAAGGTGCGGGCCAGCTCCTCGCGCAGCGTCGGCGAGAAGTGGACCTCCCCGGGGCGCCGCCGGCCGCCGAGCTCGCGGAGGTCGACCAGCACCCCCTCGGGCAGGCTGCCGTGGCCGGCCCGGGCGGTCAGGCCGAGCGGCCGCAGGCGCCCGTGCGCGGCGTTGTGGCGGCTCTCCAGGCTGGGGGTCGCCGAGACCAGGAGGGCGACCGCTCCGGCCCGGCGGGCCCTGACCAGCGCCAGGTCGCGGGCGTGGTAGCGGGGGGTGGAGTCCTGCTTGTACGACGGGTCCTGCTCCTCGTCGACGACCACCAGCCCGAGGTCGGCGACCGGAGCGAACAGCGCCGAGCGCGGGCCCAGGACGACGCGCGCCTCGCCGCGCCGGATGCGCTCCCACTCCTGGTGCCGCTCGCGCGCCGCCAGGTTCGAGTGGAGGATGGCCAGGCGCGGTCCGAAGCGCCGCTCCACGGCCCGGGCCAGCGCGGGCACCAGGGCGATCTCGGGGACCAGCAGCAGGGTCGAGCGCCCGGCCGCGAGCGCCGTCTCCGCCGCCCGCAGGTAGACCTCCGTCTTGCCCGAACCGGTCATTCCGGTGAGCAGGAACGGAGCCCACCGGCGGGCGGCGAGCGCGGCATCGATCGCTTCGACGGCGGCCGCCTGGTCGCGCCGCAGGTGGAGGGGGGCCGGCGCCACGTCCTCCACCATGTGGCGTCCCAGGGAGAGGCGCTCGACCTGGGTGAAGCGCCGCAGCACGCCGCGGCGCACCAGGCGGCGCACCACCGCCGCCGTGCAGCCGACCTCCCCCAGCACCTCGTCCACGGTCGCCGGCCGGCCGAGCCCGGCGAGCAGCTCGACCACCGCGCGCCCCGGCGCCGAGCGACCGCAGGCCGCGAGATGGGAGGCGAGGTCGCCGGGAGCCAGCTCCACCGCGGCCAGGTAGCGCACCCCGCTGCGCGAACGCCCTTCGCCGCTGGCCAGGCGGCCGGCGGCGAGCATGCGGTCGACGGCCGCCACCAGCTCGCCGCCCGCCCCGGCGCCGAGGCGCCTCCGCAGCTCGCCCAGGGTCACGCGCTCGCCGCCCCGCAGGGCCCCGACCAACGCCTCCTCGAGAGCGTCCCGCGGACGCGCCAGCGCACCGGCGTCGGTGAGCCACACCCGCCGGTCGCCCCACGGCGGCAGATCGGCCGGCAACAGCGTCCGCACCACTTCCCCGAGGGGTGCGAAGTAGTAGTCGGCGACGAAGCCGGCGAGATCGAGCAGGGCGCCGTCGAGCACCGGTTCGTGGTCGAGGACGGCGTCGAGCGGCCGCAGGGTGACGCCGGGCGGGCCCGCCTCCGGGCGTGCCACCACGACGCCGACGAGGCGGCGCCGCCCCACGCGCACCCGGACCCGCACGCCGGGAACGGTGGCGGCGTCGTGCTCGGCCGGCACGGCGTAGCTCAGCGCGCCGGGCACCGGCACCGGCACCGCCACCGCCGCCACGCCCTCCTGCCCGGGGTCGGCGGCGGCCCGGACGGGGGCGGGATCGGCGGAGGTGCTCACGCCGGCAGCTTACCCGCCGCGGTCCCCGGCCCGCCACGCCGGCGGGCCCGGCCGAGCCTCAGGAAGGGAGCTGCTCGCCCGCCTGGCGGCAGACCGGCGAGCAGTAGCGCGCCGCCGGGTCCCGCGCCCCGGCGGTGGCGGGGAGGGCCCGGCTGGTGGGGATGCGGATGCCGCAGGCGGCGCAGCGCACCAGCCGTTCGCCGCCGGGCGCCGGCGGGGCGTCGCGCCCGCCGCTGCGCTTGCCGGAGCGGTCGAGCAGCGGGCTCAGGACCGACCACAGGGCGAGCGCCAGGGCGACGAGGAGGAGGAGGCGGAGCATCGCGACCCGGCCGCCGGCGCGGCCGGTGGGGGTCAGGCGGCGTTGCGGCGGCGCTCGACCTCGTCGGCGAGCCGCTGCACGTCGGGATTGTCGGGCTGTACGGCGCGGAGCTGGTCGAGGACCTTCGCGGCGTCGTCGAAGCGGCCGAGGTCGAAGGCCAGCACCACGACCTCGTTGAACAGGGACTTCCAGTGTCCGGGGTCCATCTGCTGGGCGCGGTCGAACTGGGCCAGCGCCTCGTCGCTGCGGCCGACCATGTGCAGGCAGACGCCGAGGTCGGTCAGCACGTCGGGGTCGGCCGGGGCGAGCTCCAGGTAGTGCTGATACGCCTCCACCGCGGGGCCGAAGCGCTCGAGGTCGAAGCGGACGTTGGCGAGCTGCAGCCAGGCGCCGGCGGCCTGCGGGCTGTCGGCCACGAACTTCTCGAGCTCGGTGGCGCGCCGCTCGAGCGTCGCCTGGTCCGGCCCGGTCGCCGCCGGTGGCTGTGCGGCCGTCGGCGCCGGCGCCGCCGGCGCGGCCGCCGCCGTCCCCGCGGCCATCCGCGGCGGCTGCCCGCTTCCCACGGTCTCGAACAGCAGATAGGCGACCACGAAGCCGACCAGCAGCCCGGCCAGCGCCCACAGCACGTTGTCTCGGTTCACGACTGTCCTTCCTCCGCCGCCGGCGGTTCCGCGGGCACCTTCTCGGCGCTCCACTCGCCGCCCCCCGGACCGCCGTCGCTCAAGATGGTGGGTTGCCAGGAGCCCGACAGCCGGCCGGCAGCGGGTTGCACGCGCGCCTCGAAGGAGCTGTCGAATCCCGCCGTCGCGTCGATGCGGCGCAGGCGCACGACGCCGTCGACGTAGGTCCCTTCGAGAGAGCCGCGGTGCCCGTCGTCGAGCCGGTAGGTGCCGGAGACCACGGTCCCGCGCTGGGAGAGCTCGAAGAGGCCGGTGACCGGAGCCGGCCCGATGGTCACGCGCCAGCGCCCCGTGAGGACGTCCGGCACGGCCGGAGCCGCGGTGCTGCGGGCCAGCACCGCCAGGATCCCGAGACGCCGCAACCGCTCCGCGATCCCGTCGAGCAGTCGCGCGCGGCGCGCCGCCGCCGCGGCGACGGCGTCGGAGGCCGCGCGCAGATCCGCGGCCAACCCGGTCGCTCCGGCCAACCCGTTCCCGTCGCCGATCCGCGAGAGGATCTCGTCGAGCCGCTCCGCCGCGGCAGCCTCGTCGGCGCGCGCCTCCCGGAGGTCGGCGAGGTCGGCGCGCAGCAGGCGCCGCTCGAGCTCGACGTCGCGGCGCACCGGCGACGCGGTGTCCTCCTGCGCCGCCGCCGCGGCGGCGGCGGCGAGGAGCGCCACCGCCAGCAGGGCGTGGCGCGGCCAGGAGCGGCAGGGGGATGGCGGCATCGCGGTGGTTCCTCGGCCGGGAGACGGCCGGCGGCATCATACCCGACGCCCCCGGCGCCCCTGCGAAAAAGGGCCGCTCCACCGACGGGAGCGGCCCGCTTCGCAGCGACGGCGGAGCCCGACCTCAGCTCGCCTTGGCCCGGCGGCGCTTCTCGAGGCTCGAGTTCAGCGCCTCCTCGACGAGGTGCTCGGCCTTGCGCTCGCTGATGTCGCGGACGTGCGCCACCTCGCTGACGATGAAGTACTTGGCGCGCTCGTACATCTTCTTCTCGCGGAACGACAGGCTCTTGCGCTGGCTCACCAGGCGCAGGTTCTTCAACACCTCGGCCACCGACGTCAGGCGCCCCGTCTTCATCTTGTCGAGGTTCTGCTTGTAGCGGCCCTTCCAGTCCTTGTAGGTGTCGATGTTGCCGTCCTCGAGGATCGAGAAGAGGGCCTCGATCTCGCCGCTGTCACACAGCGCGCGCAGGCCCACCAGCTCGAGGTTCTCCTCCGGCACCATCACCTTGGAGTTGTTCGACAGCAGGCGCAGGTGGAAGAAGTTCTGATCGGTCCCGTCGATGTTCGCTGGCTCGATCTTCTCCACCACCCCCACGCCGTGATTCGGATAGACCACCTTCTGCCCGGCACTCAGTTCCACGATCGCCTGACTCCCTTGAAGAAAACGATGGTTGGAATGGACCCGCTGCTCCGCCGGAAGACCGCGCCTCGTCCCGATCCGTCGCCTCCCGCCCCGCTGCCTGACAGCCCGGTAAGTGCTTACAGGGCCGACGTTTAGCTTGTTGACTATACACCACGGAGCGGCTTCTGTCAAGGCTGGCCCGAGAATTGCTGACCGTCGCGGCGCCTCTCCGCCCACGGCGGCTCTTCCCAAGGCGGTCCCGACGCGCTACACTGTCAATAGGTTCGCTGGGTTGAACTGTGTCTAGCGGAGACGCGGCGTCCGGAGAGGAGCGTACCGATCCGGGGTGACTCGAGCGTCTCCCCCACCTCCTGGAAGGGGGCTCTGTGAAACGCTCATTCTTGTTGGTCCTGGGAGTTGCCGTGGTGCTGGCCGCGTTGCCGGCCGGTGCCGAGATCTGTGTCGTCGACGACACGCCGGCGGCGACGCTGCTGCTGCCGTACTTCGAGGTCAATCTGAACCCGGGGGAGAGCGCCACCACCCTGTTCTCGGTCAACAACGCCTCGGCCACCGCGGTGCTGGCCCACGTGGTGCTGTGGACCGACCTGTCGGTCCCGGTGCTCGACTTCAACATCTACCTGACCGGCTACGACGTGCAGACGATCAACCTGCGCGACGTCCTCAACGGCAGCCTGCCGCGGACGGCCAGCGCCGGACAGGATCCGAGCGACTCGATCTCGCCGCAGGGCGACTTCTCGCAGGACATCAACTTCGCCTCCTGCACCGGCAGCCTGCCCTACAGCCAACTGCCGGCGAACTACGTCAACCACATGCAGTCGGTCCTCACCGGCGGCCCCTCGCCGCTGAACGCGTGGGGCGGGCACTGCGGCGCGGTGGACTACGGCGACAACGTCGCCCGCGGCTACGTCACCGTCGACACGGTCAACAACTGCACCCTCGACTTCCCGGGGGACCAGGGGTACTTCGGACCCGGCGGCACCGGTTCGGCGACCAACCAGAACGTCCTCTGGGGCGACTACTTCTACGTCGACCCGAACAACAACTTCGCCCAGGGCGAGACCCTGGTCCACATCGAGGCGGACGGGCTGAACGAGCAGACGGTTCTCCCGGGCCAGTACACCTTCTACGGCCGCTACGTCGCCTGGAGCGCCATCGACAACCGCGAGCCGCTGACCTCGACGTTCGCCACCCGCTACGCGCTGGGCGGCGGCTTCGACGGCGGCACCGACCTGCTGGTGTGGCGCGACTCGAAGGTGGCCTCTCCCGGCATCGGCTGGGCCTGCAACACCATCCTCGCCGGGAACCCGACCTGGTTCCCGCTGAGCCAGGAGCAGATCGTCATCTTCGACGAGCAGGAGCACCCCAACGAGGCGCCGGGCTGCCAGGTGTCCCCCTGCGACGAGAACGAGACCCTGATCCCGTTCCCGCTCGAGACGCAGCGGACCCAGGTCGGCGGGCCGGCCTTCCCGGTGCCGCAGAGCTTCGGTTGGCTCTACCTCAACCTCAACTCGATCGTCGGCCCGGCCGGCGACAACCCGCCGGAGGACCAGGCGGCGATGCAGAACTGGGTGACCACGGTGATGAGCGCCGAGGGCCGCTACAGCGTCGGCTTCGACGCCATCCAGCTCGACAGCGCCTGCAACGCGGCGCACTTCTTCATCGGTCGCTAGGACCAGGAGCAGTCCGTAACGGCCCGGGCCACCGCGCGGTGGCCCGGGCCGTTGTGCGTCCGTGGCTCCCGCCCTCCGGCGGCGGCGGCTCCTCGACGACCCCCTCAGATCCCTCTTCCCTCGCGGCTCGACTGCGACTACAATGCGCGATCAGCATCGAGACGCGATCGGTGTCCCGGTGAGGGCCCGGACCGCGCGGGACGCGCGGCGCTCCGAGCCGGGGGATGCGCCATTTCGAGGAGCCTTGAAAGGAGGGTCCCGATGAAACGTGCGGTGTGGTTGGTCCTGGGAGTTGCCGTGGTGCTGGCCGCGCTGCCGGCCGGTGCCGAGATCTGTGTCGTCGACGACACGCCGGCGGCGACGCTGTTGCTGCCGTACTTCGAGGTCAATCTGAACCCGGGGGAGAGCGCCACCACCCTGTTCTCGGTCAACAACGCCTCGGCCACCGCGGTGCTGGCCCACGTGGTGCTGTGGACCGACCTGTCGGTCCCGGTGCTCGACTTCAACATCTACCTGACCGGCTACGACGTGCAGACGATCAACCTGCGCGACGTCCTCAACGGCAGCCTGCCGCGGACGGCCAGCGCCGGACAGGATCCGAGCGACACGATCTCGCCCAAGGGCGACTTCTCGCAGGACATCAACTTCGCCTCCTGCACCGGCAGCCTGCCCTACAGCCAGCTGCCGGCGAACTACGTCAACCACATGCAGTCGGTCCTCACCGGCGGCCCCTCGCCGCTGAACGCGTGGGGCGGGCACTGCGGCGCGGTGGACTACGGCGACAACGTCGCCCGCGGCTACGTCACCGTCGACACGGTCAACAACTGCACCCTCGACTTCCCGGGGGACCCGGGGTACTTCGGACCCGGCGGCACCGGTTCGGCGACCAACCAGAACGTCCTCTGGGGCGACTACTTCTACGTCGACCCGAACAACAACTTCGCCCAGGGCGAGACCCTGGTCCACATCGAGGCGGACGGGCTGAACCCGGAGACCGCTGCCCAGGGCGAGTACACCTTCTACGGCCGCTACGTCTCCTGGAGCGCCGCCGACAACCGCGAGCCGCTGACCTCGACCTTCGCCACCCGCTACGCCCTGGGCGGCGGCTTCGACGGCGGCACCGACCTGCTGGTGTGGCGCGACTCGAAGGTGGCCTCTCCCGGCATCGGCTGGGCCTGCAACACCATCCTCGCCGGGAACCCCACCTGGTTCCCGCTGAGCCAGGAGCAGATCGTCATCTTCGACGAGCAGGAGCACCCCAACGAGGCGCCGGGCTGCCAGGTGTCCCCCTGCGACGAGAACGAGACCCTGATCCCGTTCCCGCTCGAGACGCAGCGGACCCAGGTCGGCGGGCCGGCCTTCCCGGTGCCGCAGAGCTTCGGTTGGCTCTACCTCAACCTCAACTCGATCGTCGGCCCGGCCGGCGCCAACCCGCCGGAGGACCAGGCGGCGATGCAGAACTGGGTGACCACGGTGATGAGCGCCGAGGGCCGCTACAGCGTCGGCTTCGACGCCATCCAGCTCGACAGCGCCTGCAACGCGGCGCACGTCATCATCGGCCACTAGCGCCCGAGAGAACCGCAACGGCCCGGGCCACCGCGCGGTGGCCCGGGCCGTTGTGCGTCGACGGCCTGGACTCTCCCCGCCGCGGCCGGCTGCCCCCGGCCGATCCCGGAGACCTCTCGCGGCAGGGCCTCTCCCCGGCACTCCGTCCCCTGCAGGACCGGAGTGCAGCGCAACGCTGAAACGCTGAAGACTAGAATGGCGGCCGGTCCGGCCGCCGCGCCGCGCGGCCGTTTTGTTGCCGTCCCGGTTCGATGACGTCCTGGAAGGAGAGGTCCATGGAGCATCCCCTTCGTCGGTTCCTGGCTCTCTGCTCCGTTGCGGTCGCTCTGCCGGCGGCCGCGGAGATCTGCACCCTCGACGACACGCCCGCGGCGACCCTGCTGCTCCCCTACTTCGAGGTGGACCTCGGCTCGGCGAGCGGACGGACCACGCTGATGTCGATCAACAACGCCGCGGCCGAGGCGGTGCTCGCCCACGTGGTGCTGTGGACGGACCTCTCGGTTCCGGTGCTCGACTTCAACCTCTACCTGACCGGCTACGACGTGCAGACGGTCAACCTGCGCGACGTCCTCGGCGGCAAGCTGCCGCGCACGGCGAGCGCCGGCCAGGACCCCGACGACACGATCTCGCCCCGCGGCGACTTTTCGGGGGAGCTCGACCTGTCGTCCTGTGACGAGGTCCTGCCCTACGAGCAGCTGCCGCCGGCGTACGTCCAACACGTCCGGTCGGTGCTGACCGGCGGCCCGTCGCCGCTGACCGCGTGGGAGGGCCGGTGCGGAGGGCTGCACTACGGCGACGGGCTCGCCCGCGGTTATGTCACCGTCGACGCGGTGTCCGGGTGCACGCTGCGCTTCCCCGGCGACGCCGGCTACTTCGCGGCCGCCGGCAGCGGCGACGCCAGCGACCGGAACGTCTTGTGGGGCGACGTCTTCTACGTCGACTCCGGCGAGAGCTCCGCGCAGGGCGAGACGCTGGTCCACATCGAGGCCGACCCGCTGAACCCGGAGACGGCGGACGCCGGCCAGTACACCTTCTACGGGCGCTACGTCGCCTGGACCGCGGTCGACAACCGCGAGCCGCTGACCTCGAGCTTCGCCACCCGCTACGCCCTGGGCGGCGGATTCGACGGCGGCACCGACCTGTTGGTCTGGCGCGATTCCAAGCAGGCCTCGCCCGGCACGGGATGGGTCTGCGCCGACGTCCCCCTCGACGAGCCGGCCTGGTATCCGCTGGGGCAGGAGCAGATCATCGTGTTCGGCGAGGAGGAGAACCCGGTCCTCCCGGGTCCCTGCTTCCTGTCGCCATGCCTCTACGACGAGCCGGTGCTCCCGTTTCCGGCCGAGGCGCAGCGCGTCGCGGTCGGCGGACCGAGCTTCTACACCGTCGAAGACGACTTCGGCTGGATCTTCCTCGACCTCGACTCGCAGGTCGTGCCCGCCGGGGAGAACCCGCCGGAGGATCCCGGCGCGATGCAGAACTGGGTGACGACGGTGATGACCGCCCAGGGTTCTACAGCGTCGCGTTCGACGCCGTCCAGCTCGATTCGAGCTGCTCGACGGCGCACGACCCGGTGGCCGAGGAGTGACGAGCGGCCCCGGTTCGGCGGCTCCCCACCAGCGGCAGCCGGCGCGCCGAACCGGTCGTTCGACGCCCCACCTCCGCTCCGCGCGGGCGGGGTGCCGATGCCCCCGCCGGCGCGGTAGACTGCCGCCACGCCTCCCGGCCGGAGTGGCGGAACTGGCAGACGCAGGGGACTCAAAATCCCCCGCCCCTCGGGGGCTTGCGGGTTCGAATCCCGCCTCCGGCACCAGCCTCTCGGCGCTCGCAGCGGCGGCGGGGGCATCCGCGAAGGGTCCCCGGGAGCCTCGCCATCGACTCTCGTCATGACGTCATGAGCTCGGAAGCCGACCTCGACCGCCGCCTCGGGACGGCCCTGCAGCGTCGCGCGCCGGACCTCACCCGCGCCTGGCTGCACGCCCTCGAGAGCCACCTGCCCGAGACGCCGCGCCGCATCTTCCCGACCGAGAGCCTCCTCGACCACATTCCGGAGGTGCTGCGCTACATCGGCGAATATGTGGCCTCCGGCGGGGCGGCCGAGCAGGCCGACACCTGCGGCCGGGCGCTGCGCCACCTCGCCGAGCTGCGCCGCGAGCAGGGGTACGAGGTCGACGAGATCCTGCGCGAGTTCGAGATCCTCGGCGGACTGCTCTACGAGGAGCTCGAGCGGCAGGCCGCGGCGCTGGCCGACGGCGGCGACGAGGGCCGGGCCGTGGTCGTCGCCCGGCACCTCTACCACGCCCTGCTCAACATCGCCCGGTTGACCGCCGCGGTGTTCCGCGAGGGCAGCCTCTCGGACCGGCGAGCCCGCTCCCGCATGATCTCCGACTACGGTGCCGCGCTGTCGCACGAGGTGCGCAACCGGGTGCACGCGGCGCGTTCGGCGGTGGCGCTGCTCGCTCCGGACGGGCCCGCGGACGATGCGGCCCGGGGACGGGCCCTGGAGTCGCTGCGGCGCTCGTTGAGCGGGCTGGAGAACCTGGCCGAGGATCTCGGCTCGATCGCCCTGGCGCAGGGCAGCGAGGAGACCGTCGAGGGCCGCCGCAGACCGCTCGCCGAGGTCGTGCACGAGGTCGTGGCCCAGCTCACCGAGCTCGCCGGCGGGCACGGGGTGGAGCTCGAAGTGGCCGACGACCTGCCCGCTGCGCCGGTCGAGGCCGGCCGCCTCGAGCTCGTGCTGCTCAACCTGGTGACCAACGCGATCAAGTACCGGCGCCGGGATGCCGACCCACCGCGGGTGCGGCTCGGCGCGCGCTCCACCCCGGACGGCGGCCTGCGCCTCTGGGTCGAAGACAACGGGCCCGGCATCCCCGCGGCGGAGAGGGACCGCATCTTCGGCCGCCGGGTGCGCGGTGCGCACGCCGGCGGGGACGGCGCCGGCCTCGGCCTCGCCCTGGCGCGGGCGGCCATCGAGCAGCTCGGGGGGCGCATCTGGGTGGAGGCCGCGCCCGGCGGCGGCAGCACGTTCCTCTGCGAGCTGCCGCCGGTGCGGCAGCGCTGAGCCCGGCGCCCCTCCCCTACTCGTAGCGCAGCGCCTCGATCGGGTCGAGCCGCGCGGCCTTGCCGGCCGGGTAGATGCCGAAGAAGATGCCCACGGCCGCGGAGAAGCCGAAGGCCAGCGCGATCGCCCAGGGCGGCACGTACGCCGGGGGCAGATCGACCGGCAGCAGGGAGATCACCAGGACGCCGAGGCCGTAGCCGACCGCGAGGCCGATGAGGCCGCCGAGCAGGGAGAGCGCCACCGCCTCGATGAGGAACTGCCAGAGGATGTCGCGCTTGCGCGCGCCCACCGCCTTGCGCAGACCGATCTCCCGGGTGCGCTCGGTCACCGACACCAGCATGATGTTCATGATCCCGATGCCGCCGACGATCAGGGCCACGCCGACCACCCCGCCGATCACCGCGGTGACGCCGCCGAGGATGGTCTTGTAGAGGTCGAGCAGGTCGTCCTGCTTGAGAATCTGGAAGTCGTCCGGCTGGTCGCCGGTGATGTCGTGGCGCCGCCGCAGCACCCGGCGCACATTGTCCTCGACCTCGTCGACGGCGCCGGGATCCGCCTTCATCCGCAGCTGGATCTGGTCGCCCGCCCGGCGCCCGAAGAGCGACATCGAGGTGTCGAAGGGGATGAACACCATGTCGTCGAAGTCCGAGCCCAGGGCCTGGCCCTTCTCCTCCATCACCCCGATCACGGTCACCGGCAGCTTGCCGACGTAGATCTCCTTGCCGATCGGGTCGTCCCCCAGGCGCAGCTCGTCGGCGACCGTCTGCCCCACCACCGCGACCTTGCGCCGGTGGCGCAGGTCGATCTCGGAGAAGAAGCGACCGCGGGCGACGTAGAAGTTGTGGACCTCGGGGAAGTCCTGGTTGACCCCGGTGACCATCTCCGGCTCGTGGCGGCGGTCGCGGTAGCGCAGCTCCTGCTTGCCGGCGACCAGCGGGGTGATCAGCTCGATGCCGGGCACCTCGCGGTCGAGCGCCTTGCCGTCGGCCCAGGTCAGCTTCACCTGGCGGCTGACCACGCCGGGCCCGCGCTGCTCGAACTTGGGGAGGACGATCAGGAAGTTGGTGCCGACGCCCTGCAGCTCGCCGACGATCATGAACTGCAGCCCCTGGACGATCGACACCACGGCGATCACGGCCGCGACCGCGATGACGATCCCCAGGGTGGTGAGGATCGAGCGCGACAGGTTGGCGCGCAGGGCGCCCGTCGCGACCCGGAAGTTCTCGACGACGGCCACGGCGCGCCGCCTAGGCGGTGACCCTCACGGTGGACTCGTCGCTCACCACCTTGCCGTCGCGCAGGTGGACCTGGCGGTGGGCGTGGCCGGCGATGTCGGGCTCGTGGGTGACCAGGATGATGGTGTTGCCCGCGGCGTGGAGCTCGTCGAACAACGCCATGATCTCCGTCGACGTGGCCGAGTCGAGGTTGCCGGTCGGCTCGTCGGCGAGCAGGATCGACGGGTCGTTGACCAGGGCGCGGGCGATGGCCACCCGCTGGCGCTGGCCGCCGGAGAGCTCGTTGGGCCGGTGGTCCATGCGGTCGCCGAGGCCCACCCGCTCGAGCGCACCCTGCGCCTTCTCGCGCCGGGCCCGCCGCCCGACACCGGCGTAGACCAGCGGCAGCTCGACGTTCTCCAGCGCGGTGGTCCGCGCCAGCAGGTTGAAGGTCTGGAACACGAAGCCGATCTCGCGGTTGCGGATCGCCGCCAGCTCCTCGTCGTCGAGGCTCTCGACCGGCGTGCCGTTGAGGTGGTAGCTCCCCGACGACGGCGTGTCGAGGCAGCCCAGGAGGTTCATCAGGGTGGACTTGCCGCTCCCGGACGGACCCATGATCGCCAGGTACTCGCCGCGCTCGACCTCCAGGTCCACGCCGTCGAGCGCGTGCACCTGCTCGGCGCCCATCTCGTAGACCTTCTTCAGGTCGCGGATCTCGATCAATGCCATCGTCTCGACTCCTCCGGCGGGCGTCGCGGCCCCGCCGAGCCGTCCCGATCAGTCCTCGGCGTCCCCGTCCGCGTGCTTCGCGGCCTTCTTCCCGGCCTTCTTCCCGGCCTCCTTCTCCTGCACCCGGACCGCGTCGCCGGCGGACAGGTCGCGCAGCGTGCGGTAGGGGCCGGTCACGACGGTTTCGCCGCCCTCGAGGCCGGTCGTGATCTCGACCTGGGTCTCGTCGGAGATCCCGGTCTCCACGGGCCGCTGCACCGCCTTGCCGTCCACCACGGTGAAGACCACGGGCACCTCCTCCTCGCCGTCGCCCGCCGCCTCGCCGTCCGGCTTCTCCGGCGGCCGATCCACCACCGACTGGATCGGCACCGTCAGCGCCTGCGGGTGGCGTGCCGTGGTGATGGCGGCGCGCACCGACATCCCCGGCCGGAGCGCCGGGTCGGCGTCGAGGAAGAGGAGCTTGGTCTTGAAGAAGGTGACGTCCGGCTGGTCCGCCCGGGAGAACCCCGAGCTGCCGACCTCCACCACCCGGCCGTGGTAGGTGTGGTCCGGCAGGGCGTCGACCTCGAGGTCGCCCTCCTGCCCGAGCTCGACATAGACCACCTCGGTCTCGTCGACGTCGACCTCGGCGAGCACCTCGGAGAGGTCGGCGATGGTGGCGATCACCGAAGCCGGGTTGTTCATCGTCGCCGGGAAGACGTTCTCCCCTTCCTCGGCGTTGAGGGAGATCACCCGCCCCGACAGCGGCGCGTAGACGGTGGTCTTGCGCAGGTCGTCGGCCGCCTTGCGCAGGTTCGCCTGCGCCTGCAGCACCGCCTCGCGGGCCTGCCGCAGGCGGAGCTCCGCGGCGGTGGCGCGGAGGTCCGCCGCCTCGCGCTCCTCCGCGGGCACGATCCCCTGGTCGGCGAGGTCGCGGGTCCGGGTGCGCTTGAGCCGTGCGTCGGCCAGGTCCACCTGGGCCTGCTCGACATCGATCTTCGCCTGCTCCAGGCGGGCGGCCCAGTCGTTGCGCGCCGCCTCGTAGGAGTCCTCCTCGAGCCGCAGGACGGGCTGGCCGGCCTCGATCCGGTCGCCCTCCTCGACGAACAGGTGCTCGATCTTGCCGACCACGTGGGCGGAGATGTTCACCTTGAGGCGCGGATCGACCACCCCGCTCGCCTTGACCACCCGCGCGATGTCCCGGCGGGCCGCGGTCTCCGCCTCGACCTCGACACCCTCGCCCTCGTGGCGGCCGCGCAGGCTGAAGAAGACGATGGCGCCGAGCACCGCCACCACCGCGACCGCGAGCAGCGCCTTCTTCACCTCAGGCGCCTCCGAAACCCATCGCCGCGGCCCCCACCTTCAGGCCCACCGCGAGGAGCCAGAGCAGCACCACCACCGCGGTGGCGGCGCCCTTGGAGGCTCCGGTGGCGCGGTGGAAGCCGTAGGCCAGCAGCGCGACCGTCCACAGGCTGAACAGGTCGACGCTGGAGAGCAGGGCGACCGTGACCCGCGACGCGTCGGCCGGCGCCAGCAGCGCGAGGTTGGAGGCGAGCAGGCCCCGCTGCGAGTCGGCGAGAGTGATCTCGGCCCGTCCCAGCACCACCGGCAGGGTGAGCAACCACGCCACCGCCATCGGCATCAGCCCGTGCAGCGTGACCGACCAGCTCCGCTTGAAGGTCGCCTCGCCGCCGGCCAGGTTGACCAGCACCATCAACAGCAGCGCCGTCACCAGCAGGACGACCGGCATCCCCACCACCGAGCAGCCGAGGCCGAAACGCCCCTGCAGCTCGGCCATGTGCTGGATCTGCTGCTCGTCGACCTGCTGGCCGCGTGCCTCCATCGAGGAGCGCATCACCGCGGCCATGTCCATCCGCTGCATGACCGTCAGGTTGAGGAGCACGTAGAGCACCAGCAGCACGAGGAGCGGGGCGACCCAGGTCGGGCGGTCGCGCAGCGCGCGAAAGGTCGCGCCGGGCGCGACCAGGGCCCCGATCGGGCGCAACCAGGGCGAGCGCGCGAGCGCTCCCTCCCGCGGTTCGGCGGAGTTCGGCTCCATGGTCCTTCCTCCTCTCGAAGATCAACGGAACCGGCGGCGGCGCCCGCGACGGGCCGCGCCGCCGGCGAAGGTCAATGGAACAGCGAGAACACCGAGCCCGACGGCAGCTCGACGTCCACCGGGCCCGCCAGCTCGACGCCGTTCTGCTCGAGCAGCCGGCCGGTGGCGCGATAGTACGCCGCCAGGGCCCGCCGGTAGTTGGTCACCGCCGACACCTCGCGGCTGCGCGCCTGGGTCAGGTCGTCCTGGATCTGGGTGATGCGGAAGCTGGTCGACATGCCGTTCTCGTAGCGCTTCTGCTCGGCCTCGAGGTTCTTCTGCTGCAGGCGCACCGAGGCGCGGGCCGACTCGATCTGCTGCTGCGCGGTGCGCACCGCCCGCGCCGTGGTCCGGACGTCGGTGATCACGCCGAGCTCGAGCTGCCGCAGCTGGGTGCGACCGCGCTCGAGGTCGAGGTCGGCGACGGTGGACTGGGCGCGCGCGGAGCGGTTCTGCAGGGGCACCGAGAAGTTCAGCGCGACCGTCCAGGTCGGGAAGTCGAAGCCGAAGACGTCCGCCACGGCGTCGCTGAGGCCGGTGTTGGGACCGGCCACGTCCTCCGAGCCGGGGGTGGGCCGGCCGGCGATGCCGGTGCCGCCGTAGGTCGCCACCAGGTTGGTCACCGGCAGCTTCTGGTTGTGGAAGAACCTGGAGTCGACCTCGAGGCTCTCCACCTGGAGGCGCTGCTGGGCGAGCTCGGGCCGCTCGGCGAGCGCCGTCTGGATGGCCTGCTGCACGTCGATGTCGACCGGTTCGGTGGCCGGCGGGGTGCGCGGCTCGATCTCCAGCCCCTCGGCCATCGCCGTGGGCAGGTTGAGGAGCTCGAGCAGTGCGTCCTCGGCGTCGCGCACCGCCGCTCCGGTGCTGATGATCCCCTCCTGGCGCGTGGCGATGGTGGCCTCGCTCTGCACCAGCTCGATGGGGGCGAGGGTGCCGACGTCGACCTGGATCTTGTTGCGCTGGTGGAGCTCCTGCGCGAGCTGGAGGCTCTGCTGCGCCACCTGCAGCTGGTCGCGCGACTCCACGAGGTTCCAGTAGGCGTCCTCGACCTGCTGGAGCACGAGCGCCACCCGCTGCTCGAACTGCTCGCGGCTCATGCCGCTGCCCAGGCGGGCGAGCAGGATCGGCCGGTTGGTGGGCAGGGTGCCGAAGCCGCGCAGCAGGGGCTGGGTGAAGCGGAAGCCACCGTCGGCGCCGTACTCGGGGTTGAGGAGCTGGTTGAGGCTGTTCGACGACGAGCGGTCCAGGTTGAGGTTGAAGGCCGCCTCGCCGCCGTACGGGGTGAGCTGCTGCAGCGTCACGTCGGCGCTGTGGTTGTCGCTCTTGATGACGGGCACGCCCTCGATGCGGACCGCGGTCGGGAACTCCGAGTTGCGCACGCTGACGTCGGCACCGATCTGCAGGTCGTAGATGCCCTTGCTGCCGAGGACGTCGATCAGCGACTGCTCGTGACCGTAACGCTCCACCGCGAGGTCGAGATTGCGCCGCAGCGCCAGCATCACCGCGTCCTCGAGCTGCATCATCAGCTTGCCGTCCTGGATCACCAGCTCGGGTGCCTCGGGGATCTCGGTGACGGTGGTCGGCACCTCGATCTGGGCCGCCGCCGCCGGCAGCGCCGCGACCAGCAGTGCGATCGCCGCGGCCACGCTCCATCCCCTGCCCACGAAAAAACGCTCTCTCATCAGAAACCCCTTCGCATCCACCAGGTTCAGTTGCGGTTCCCACCGGGCCCACCGCGGGACGATCGGCCGAGCCTACCCCGGCGGACCCCTACATGCTACGGATTCCCGGCGGCAAATGTTCCAGCGGCGGCGGCGATCAGACGCGCCGTGGCGGGATGGCCGGGACGGGAGAAGACCGCCGCCGTGGGGCCCTCCTCGACCAAGCGCCCGCGCTCGAGGACCGCCACCCGCTCGGCCACGTGCTCGACCAGGGCGAGGTCGTGGGCGATCAGCAGCAGGGTCAGGCCGAGGCGTCGCCGCAGGTCGGCGAGCAGGTTGACGATCTGCGCCCGCACCGACACGTCCAGGGCGGAGACCGGCTCGTCGGCGACCAGCAGGTCGGGGCCGGTGGCCAGCGCCCGGGCGATGCCGATCCGCTGCCGCTGGCCGCCCGAGAACTCGTGCGGCAGGCGCTCGGCGGCGCCCGCCTCGAGCCCTACCGTCGCCAGCAGCTCGCGGACCCGCTCCGCCCGCTCGGCGGGCCGCGCCAGACCGTGCGCCGCGAGCGGCTCCGCCAACGCCCGCCCGATCCGCATCCGCGGGTCGAGCGACCCGTACGGGTCCTGGAAGACCATCTGGAAGGCACGGCGGCGATGGCGCAGCGCCGCACCGCGGAGGGCGGAGAGGTCCTCGCCGGCGAAGCGGACGGTGCCCGCCGTGGGCGCCAGCAGGCGCACCGCGCAGCGCGCCAGGGTCGTCTTGCCGCTCCCCGACTCGCCCACCAGCGCCACGGCGGCGCCGCGCTCGACGGTCAGGTCGACCCCGTCCACCGCCCGCACCGTGCCGCGCCGTGCACCGAACGGTCCGCCGCGCACGGGGAAGTGCTTGACCAGACCGCGGATCTCCAGCAGAGCCGTCACACCGCCCCCGCCGCCGACGGCGGATCGCCGTGCAGGAAGCAGCGCGCCCGGCGCCTCCCCGCCGCGCCGGCGACCGGGAAGAGCTCGGGCGGCAGCCGGCGGCACACCTCCAGCACCGCGGGACAGCGCGGATGGAACGGACAGCCCGCCGGCAGCGCCGCCGGGTCGGGCACCCGCCCCGGCAGGGTCGGCAGGGGCTCCCCGGAGCGCGCCCGGCCCAGCCGCGGCAGCGCCGCGAGCAACGCCTGCGTGTAGGGGTGCGCCGGCGCCGCGAACAACTCCTCCGCCGGCGCCTCCTCCACCACCTCTCCGGCGTACATCACCACCACCCGCTCGCAGCTCCGCTCGACCGCGGCGAGGTCGTGGCTGATCAGCAGCACGGCGAGGCCGAGCTCGGCGCGGAGGCGGGCGAGGAGCTCGAGCACCTGGCCCTGCACCGTGACGTCGAGGGCGCTGGTGGGCTCGTCGGCGAGCAGCAGCTCCGGGCCGCCGGCCAGCGCCATCGCGATCAGGGCGCGTTGCCGCTGGCCGCCGGAGAGCTGGTGCGGGTAGGCGTCGAGACAGCGGACGGGGTCGTCGACCGCCACCTGCGCCAACAACCGCTCGGCCTCCCGCCGCGCCGGCCGCGCCCCCACCGGCCGGTGCGCGCGCACCGCCTCGGCGATCTGGAACCCGATCGTGTAGACGGGGTCGAGCGCCGTCATCGGCTCCTGGAAGACCATCGCCACCCGGCCGCCGCGGAACCGGCGGCGCTCCGCCTCCGACAGGGCGAGCAGGTCGTCGCCGCCGAGCCGGGCGCGTCCCGCAACCACCCGGCCCGGCTCCGGCACCAGCCCGAGCAGCGCCAGGGCCGTGAGGGTCTTGCCGCAGCCCGATTCGCCGACCAACCCCACCATCTCGCCGCGCCCGACGGTGAACGACACGTCGCGCACCACCCGCACCGCCGCCGGACGCCCCGGGAAGGCGACCGTCAGCCCCTCGACGGCGAGGAGGCGCTCCATCGGCGCAGCCACTCCACGGTGAAGGGGACGCCGTACCCCGTGGCGCCCGGCTCCTCGTCGCCCTGACGCCCGACGTACGCGGCACCGGCGATGTCGAGGTGGGCCCAACGGGTGAGGGGACCGACGAACTCCGAGAGGAAGGCGGCCGCCGTGTTGGCGCCGCCCCAGCGGCCGCCCGAGTTCTTCAGGTCGGCGTGGCTCCCTTTCATCCGCTCGACGAACTCGGGCCACAGCGGGAGGCGCCAGAGCCGCTCCCCGGAGCCTTCGGCGGCGGCCAGCAGGCCGCCGGCCAGGTCGTCGTCCGGGGAGTAGAGCCCGGCGGCCTCCTGACCCAGCGCCACCACGCAGGCGCCGGTCAGGGTGGAGTACTCGAGCAGGGCGTCCGGTCCTTCCTCCGCGGCCCAGGCGAGGGCGTCGGCGAGGATCATGCGCCCCTCGGCGTCGGTGTTGACGATCTCCACGGTCTTGCCGTTGTAGCAGCGCACGATGTCGCCGGGCCGGTAGGCGGCGCCGTCGGGCATGTTCTCGGCCAGGGGGGCGTAGACGCGCAGTCGCACCGGCAGGTCGAGCTCGGCGACCGCACGCGCGATCCCCAGCACCGTGCAGGCGCCGCTCTTGTCGTACTTCATCTCGTCCATGTCGCCCGCGGGCTTGATCGAGATGCCGCCGGTGTCGAAGGTCACGCCCTTGCCCACCAGCGCCAGCACCGGGCCCCGCGTCCCCCACTCCAGACGCACCAGCCGGGGTCCGGCCGCCGAGCCCGAGCCCACCGCCAGGATGCCGCCCATGCCCCGCTCCGCGAGCTCGGCCGGCTCGAGACAGCGGTACTCCATGCCGTGGGCCTCCGCCAGCTCTCGGGCGCGCGCCGCCATCCAGGCCGGGTCGGCCTCGTTGGCGGGGGTGTTGTCGAGGTCCCGGCAGAGCACCAGCCCGGCGGCCACGGCGGCGAGGCGCCGCTGCGCGCCCTCGTCGGCACCGCCCGGCAGCAGCAGGTCCACCGCCGCGAGGCGGCCGGGCCCCTCACCCTCGCGCCGGCTCTGGAAGCGGTCGAAGCGGTAGGTGGCCCGCACCGCGGCGCGCGCCAGCCAGGCCGCGGCGCCCTCGCCGCCCAGCGCCGGGTGGTCGGGCAGCACGACGGCGACCCGCGACAACCCGTTGCGCGCCGCCGCGTCGAGCGCCTGGTACAGCCATCGGTCGAGCTTGCGACTGCGGCACTCGCCGCGCCGGCCGAGGCCGTGCAGGGCCACCGCGGGGCGCCCGTCGCCGCCCCCGCCCTCGAGCCGCTGCCGCTCGCGGCCCCGCCAACCCGCCCGGCCCGCCAGAGCGGCGAACGCCGCCGCGAGGGTGGGCGGCAGCGCCGCGACCGCGGGGTCCTCGCCCTCGAAGGCGGTGGCGACGACGAGGTCCGGGGCGTTCCCGCCTTCGGCGACCAGCTCCGCGGGCGCGGCGAGGCGGAGGTTGGGAATCGACGGCATCGGGCTCTCCGGTCGGGATCGGACGGGGCGGCGCGGGCTCGCGCCGGTGCGTCAGCATACTATGGACCGACGAATCCCCCGGCCGCCGCCGCACCGCGGGGAGGCGAGGAACGAAACCATGGTCCCGCGTGTGCCTGTCCAGATCCTGCGCGGCCCGTTCAACTTCCTGTGGCCGGAGCGCGTCGAGATCGAGACCCTCTTCGCCGATCTCGAGCGCTCCCTGCCCCGACCCCGCCCGGTCTTCCTCGAGGACGAGGAGTCCACCCCGCTGCTCGGCTTCCCGGTTCTCGAGTCGCCGTCGTTCGAGCGCCTCGGCTGGGCGCTCGAGGAACACCTGCTGGCCGAGGAGCGCTATCAGGTCGCCCTGATCCAGCGCACCGCTCCCGACCGCGCCGCCCTGCAGGCCACCTGGGAGCGCTACCGCGGCCTGCTCGGGCGTGCCGTCGAGAACGTCACGCTGTCGAGCTACGGACGCAACTTCCCGGCCGTCTTCTGGCTCCACCACTCGCTGGAGGTGGCGCGCCGCCTCAAGGACACTCCCCGCCGGGTGCTGCGCGACGACCTCGAGGTGGGCCGCCGGCACGGCGACGCGCTCAGGTACCGGGTGTTGGAGCGCTACCTCGACCGCGTCCTCACCGCCGTCTACGACCTGGTGGCAGGCCTGGCGGACGACACCGAGGAGGTCGAGGAGGACCTCTTCCCACGGCTGCTCACCCGGCTCAAGGACAACGTCCTCCTGCTCACCGAGGACCACGTGAGCCACGACCTCGCCGAGCTCGGCGGGTACTTCCACGGCTACCTGCGGATCGACGGCCGCGACCTGCGGCAGCGGCTCGAGCGTCTCGACGGCTGGAACCGCGAGCGTCTGGCCGCCGACCGCGAGCTGGCCGCCCTGTCGCAGAACCTGTTGCCGCGCCACGCGCCCGCCGCGCTGCCGCCGTGGGGCCTGCTCACCCGGCCGGGCTACGTCCGTTTCCTCGCCGCGCGCGACGACTACCGCGCCGCGGCCCGCGCCGGCGAGCTCCCCACCGCCGAGCAGGTGGAGGTGTGGGAGAGCCTGCTGCTCAAGCTCAAGGAGTTCGAGCTGGTCCACGCCCTGCGCCGCGCCCTGCTCCCCGCGCAGCGGGTCGGCGAGCGGCTGCTCTGCCGCGGCCCCGCCGCGCGCGCCGTCGCCGGTCGCGGCGAGCTGGCCCTCTCCCCCACCACCCGGCCGCTCGACTTCATGGCGCCCTGGGTCGTCGACCCGCAGGTGTCCCGCTTCGGGATGATCTACGACATCACCGACTTCTCGGAGCTGGTCTCGGTGCTGCGGCGCTCGGGGAGCGAGACACAGGACGACGCCTTCCGGCGCATGTTCCGCCTGCAGCGTCGGGTCCACCGCACCGCCTCGGCACGCCGCCTCCGCCTGGAGAAGTACCTGGGAGACGGTGCCTTCTACTCCAGCCGCTTCGCCCAGCAGCTGCTGACCGCCTGCATCCACACCCAGCGCATCTACCGCAGCTCCGTGGCGGAGGGCTTCCCCTTCGACCGCGGCATGCGCATCGCGCTGAACCACAGCGAGTACCGCCTCCTTCCCATCGCCTCCGACCAGCTCGGCGAGGAGCGCTACGAGTTCTTCGGCCAGGGCGTGATCGAGCTCTCGCGGCTGACCACCGGCAAGGCGCAGCGCGAGCTCGAGGAGGTCAAGACGATGCTGCTCAACCAGGGATACCCGGAGGCGGCCGTGCACCGCTTCTTCGCGCCGCTGGTGCAGCACGACGTCGACTTCGTCGACCGCGCCGAGAAGGCCCGCCCGTTCCGCGCCTACATCAACAGCAACGGCCACCTGGTCAACGAGGGGATCGTCGCCACCGAGGCCTTCGTGCGCCAACTCGACCGCGAGATGGCCGGGCGACCGCTGCTCCGCGTCGCCGAGGGCGGGCGCGGCTACCTACTGCTGACCGCGGACGATGTCGGTGGTCCCCTCGCCGTCGGTCTGCGCAAGCTCGGGGTGACGAGCCTCAAGGGGCTCGACAAGATCACCCTCTACGAAGTGGTCGACGGTGCCGTCTTCGAGGGCGGGGAGCAGCACTCCGTCGGCCTGCTGTCGCTCTGCGAGGCGCTCGACCGCGAGATGGCCGGCACGCTGGCCGGCGGCGCCCCCTGACCCCACGGAGGATGCGATGACCGATCCCGCGCTGACCGCCACCCACCTGCCCGACCTGCCGCCGCCCCGCCGCGGCAAGGTGCGCGACGTCTACGACCTCGGCGACACGCTGCTGCTCGTCGCCACCGACCGGCTGTCGGCCTACGACCACGTCCTGTCGCCCGGGATCCCCGACAAGGGCAAGATCCTCACCCAGCTCTCGACCTTCTGGTTCCGCCGCCTCGCGGGGGTGCTGCCCCACCACCTGCTGGCCACCGATGCCGCCGACTTCCCCCGCCGGTTGCACCCCTACCGCGACCAGCTCGCCGGCCGGGCGGTGCTGGTCCGCAAGGCCGAGGTGGTGCCTTTCGAGTGTGTGGCGCGTGGTTACCTCGCCGGCAGCGCCTACCGCGAGTACCGCGCCGGGGGCGTCGCCTGCGGCATCCCGCTGCCCCCCGGGCTGCGCCGCGCCGACCGCCTCCCCGCGCCCCTCTTCACCCCCGCCACCAAGGCGGTCTCCGGTCACGACGAGAACGTGCCTTTCGCTGCGCTGGCGGCCGCCGTCGGCGAGGCCCTGGCGACACGGTTGCGCGACGTCACCCTGCAGCTCTACGCGCACGGCGCCGAGCACGCCGCGAGCTGCGGCCTGCTGCTGGCCGACACCAAGTTCGAGCTCGGGACGATCGACGGCGAGCTGTCGCTGGTCGACGAGGCGCTGACCCCGGACTCCTCGCGCTACTGGGACGCGGCGCGCTGGCGCCCCGGCGAGGAACCCGCCTCCTTCGACAAGCAGTACGTCCGCAACTGGCTCGACGCCTCCGGATGGGACCACGAGAGCCCGCCCCCCGAGCTGCCGCCCGAGGTCGTCGCGGGGACCCGCGACCGCTACCTCGAAGCCTTCCGCCGCCTCACCGGCCGCGATCCCGACCACCTCTGACCGCCCGCGCGGGCGACCCGCGGCAGCCCCCTCGCACCGGGCGGCGGCCGGCGCAGCTCGCGCGAGGCCCCGGGGCGGGCGCAGCGACGCCCCGCCCGGCTGGCCGGAGGTCAGAGGCCGCCGAGGGGGAGAGATCCCAGCAGGTACTTCAGGTCGTCGTCGTTCCAGCGGATCCCGCCGCCGAGGAAGAACGAACCCAGGTCGCTCTCCAGCGGGTCGTCGTAGCCGCCCATCAGGTAGAGGTTGTCGTTGACGAAGTAGCGGCCCCCCAGGCGCAGGTGGGGGTCGCGGTTGCCCTGGCGGTCGAAGTCGAAGGCCTTGAAGTCGAGCCAGAAGCGGCGCCGCCACAGCGGCACCTGGGCATCCACCCCGAAGCGGTTCTCGATCAGCCCGGTCCACACCCGGGTGTCGTCCGCCAGCCGCAGCCCGACCATCGCGGTGAGCACCGAGCGGTTCTCCTCGGTCGTCACGGTGTCGATCGTGGTGGTGCGGCTCTCCCCGTCCGGGCCGGTGACGGTCACCACCCGCCGCTTGACCTGCTCGCTGCCGCCGGGTGTCTGCGACAGGCCCACCCGGTAGAGGCGGCGGCTGTCCTCGCGCGGGAACAGGGTCAGCCCGAAGCTGCCCAGAGAGTCGTTGCGGTCGGGGAGGGAGAAGCCGTGCATGTCGAGGTCGAGGCGCAGCTTCTTGACCCGCCCGAGGGTGTCGGTGAGCTCCCCCACCCCGCTCTGGATCGAGTCCAGGGTGGAGACCAGCTCGTCGTGGGCCTGGTCGCTGGCGAGGAGCTTGCCGAGGCTGCCCTCGCCGCGCGCCAGCCGGCCGGAGATCACGTTGAGGTCGGCGGTGGTCTGGCGCAGGTCGTCGGTGAGCTCGGCGACGTTGGCGGCACTGGTGGCGAGGTTGCCGCGGTTCTCCGTGACCACCGCGTCGACCGAGGCGAGCAGCGAGTCGAGCCGCTCCACCAGGCCGGGGAGCTCGCGGGCCAGCGTCGCCGACACCTGGTCGAAGTTGCGGATCGTACCGGAGAGCTGCTCGCGGTTGGTCTCCACCAGGAGGCGGATCTCCCCCGTGGTGGCCTCGAGGTTGTCGATCAGCCGCGACAGCGGGGTCGGCTGCCCGGTCCCCGTCAACCCCTCGGAAACCGGCTTGGCCACCGCCTGGATGGCGTCGGCGACGTCGTTGAGCTTGGCCATCGCGTCGTCGAAGCCCGGCGGCGTCAGGCCCTCGATGGTCGCCTCCTCGGGCAGCGTCGGAGCGTCGGACGGTCCCGGCACCAGCTCGACGTACTTGTCGCCGAGCAGGCCGAGGTTCGAGATGCGGGCGAAGGTCCCCTCGGTGAGGCCCAGCGGCCGCTGGAGCAGCAGGTGGACGCGGGCCCGCCGGTTGTCCGGCGCCAGGTCGATGCCGTCGACCCGTCCCACCCGCACCCCCGACACCCGCACCGCGGAGCGGTCGTCGAGCCCGGCCACCGAGTCGAACAGGGCGTCGATCCGCCGCCCCGCCGGGGCGAACGGGTGGAGGTCCTCGATCTTGAGGACGAACCACCCCAGCAGCACCAGGACGATGGTGGCGAAGATCCCGACTTTGACGGCCTGTGACATGAAAACTCCCCTCGTCCTTCCCGCCCCTGCCTCAGCCCGCCTCGCCCGGGGACGCCAGCGGTCCCTTCGAACGGCCCTCGATGAACTGCCGGACCCGGGGGTCGTCGATCCGCCGGAACTCCTCGGGCGGCGCGAGGGCGATGATCTTACCCTCGTGCAGCATGCCGATCCGGTCGGCGATGCGGAAGGCGCTGGTCATGTCGTGGGTGATGGTGATGGCGGTCGAGTCGAGCCGCCCCAGGAGGTTGAGGATGACGTCGTCGATCAGCGCGGTGGTCACCGGGTCGAGGCCCGTGGTGGGCTCGTCGAACAGGACGATGGCGGGCTCCAGCGCGATGGCGCGGGCGAAGCCGGCCCGCCGGCGCATGCCGCCCGACAGCTCGGACGGCATCTTGCCCTCGGCGCCGGTCAGCCGCACCATCGCCAGGCACTCGTCGACCCGGCGGACGACCGCGTCCCGACCCCAGTCCGTCTGCCGGTGGATCGGGAAGGCCACGTTGTCGCGCACGTTCATCGAGTCGAACAGGGCGCCCTCCTGGAAGGCCATCCCGAAGCGCCGCCGGAAGGTGGTGATCTCCCGGTTGGAGAGCTCGTGGATGGCGACGCCGTCGACCTCGACCCGGCCGGCGTCGGGGTGGATCAACCCGATGATGTGCTTGATCAGCACGCTCTTGCCGGTCCCCGAGGCGCCGATGATGACCAGCGACTCGCCCTCGTAGACGTCGAGGTCGATGCCGTCGAGGACCCGCTTGGCGCCGAAGGACTTCGACACCCCGCGCAGGCGGATCTTGACCCCGTGGGCGGCGCTGGTCACGGTCAGAACAGGAGCTTGGTGAGGAAGAAGTCGGCGATCAGGATGGCGATCGAGGCGGTGACCACGGCGGCGGTCGTCGAGCGCCCCACCCCCTCGGCGCCGCCGGTCGTGTAGAAGCCCTTCTGGCAGCCGATGACCGCTATCAGCAGCCCGAACACCGCGGCCTTGATCAACCCCGAGGTGAGGTCGCTCACGTCCATGAACTGGAAAGTGTTCTCGACGTAGGAGACGGGGTTGGCGCCCATCAGCACCACCGACACCAGATAGCCGCCGAGGATGCCGAGGCCGTTGCCGAGCATCACCAGCAGCGGCAGCATCAGGGTGGTCGCCCAGACCCGCGGCACCACCAGGTAGTGGATCGGATCGGTCGCCATCACCTCGAGGGCGTCGATCTGCTCGGTGACCCGCATGGTGCCGAGCTCCGCCCCCATCGCCGAGCCCGAGCGCCCGGCGACGATCAGCCCGCCGAGGACCGACGACAGCTCGCGCACCATCGACAGGGCCACCAGCGAGCCGACGTACGCCTCGGCGTGGAAGCGGCGCAGGGTGGTGAAGGTCTGCAGCGCCAGCACGCCGCCGGTGAACATGGCGGTGAGCACGATCACCGGCACCGACTGCACGCCGACGCGCTGCATCTGCCGCAACCACTGGCGCCAGTCCCACGGCCGCCGCGGCGTCCACAGCACGGTGCGCCACAGCATCAGGAAGAACCGCCCCACCTCCGCGAAGAACGCCTCCGCGGCGGTCGTCAGCGCCGACGGCGGACGCTCCGCCGCCGGCGCCGGCTCGCCGTTCGGCGTCGCCGCGCCGCGGCCGCCCCCCAACGAGTCGGCGGTCAACGCCGGTCCCCCGGGAGGAAGCGCGAGGCCACCGACTCGGCGGCGCCGCCGCGCAGGTAGACGCGCGGCAGGCGCTGCCCGAAGCGGGTGAGGATCTCGTAGGGGATGGTGTTGGCCAGGCCGGCCAGCTCGACCGCCGAGACCACCTCCCCCCCCTGCCGGCCGAGCAGCACCACCTCGTCGCCCGCGGCCGCCTCGACGCCGGTGACGTCGAGCAGCGTCAGGTCCATCGACACCGCGCCCGCCACCGCCACCCGGCGTCCGCCGAGCAGCGCCCGGGCGCGGTTGGTGAGCCGCCACGGATAGCCGTCGGCGTAGCCCACCGGGACCGTCGCCAGGCGGCTGGTCCGCGCCGCGCGCCAGCGGCTGCCGTAGCCCGCCTCCCGCCCGGCCGGCACGGTGCGGAGCTGGCTGATCCGCGCCGCCACGGACATCACCGCTTCGAGGTCGCCGTCGACCTCCGCCGGATCGATCCCGTAGAGCGCGAGCCCGAAGCGCACCAGGTCGTAGCGCGTGGCGGCGCGGTGCAGACCGGCGGCGCTGTTGGCGAGGTGCACCACCGCCTCCCGGCGCTCGGCGGCGGTGAGCGACCCGAGAGCCGCCTCGAAGCGGGCCTCCTGGGCGGGGTTGCGGGGGCTGTCGAAGATCTCCGCGTCGCCGAGGTGGGACATGAAGCCGGCCAGGCGCAGGCCGGGGCTGGCGCGCAGCTCGCCGAGCGCCTCGCCGAGCTCCTCGAGCGGCACCCCCAGCCGGCTCATCCCGGTGTCGACCTTGAGGTGGATCGGTTGCGGCGCCCCGGGGTCGGCCGCGGCCTCGCGCCACAGGGCGAGCTGGCCGCGGCTCGACACCGTCGGCAGCAGGCGGTGGCGCCGCACCACGGGGAGCTGGGCGGGGGGCGTCGTCCCCAGGACCAGGACCGGGGCGGTGATCCCCGCCCGGCGCAGCTCCACGCCCTCCTCGACCAGGGCCACGGCGAGAAGAGCGAAGCCCCGCCGTTCGAGCTCGAGGGCGACGCGCACCGCGCCGTGGCCGTAGGCGTCGGCCTTGACGACCGCCGCCGGCCGCGCCGGCGCCACCCGGCGGGCGAGGCGCTCGGCGTTGCGGCCCAGGGCGTCGAGGTCCACCCGTGCCCAGGCCGGCCGCAGCGCCGCCTCGAGGTACCCGGCCGCGGCCCGTCCGGGGACCGGCGCCGAGGTCTCAGGAAGGGGCGCCGGAGGCTTCGCCGTCATAGGTGCGGTCGAGGTTGCGGAAGGTGGTGGTGTCGCCGAAGAAGACCAGGTCGACGGTGCCGGTGGGGCCGTTGCGGTGCTTGGCGACGATGATCTCCGCCAGGTTGTCGTCCTCCTCGCCGGTCTTGTTGTAGACCGACTCGCGGTAGACGAAGAGGACGATGTCGGCGTCCTGCTCGATGGCCCCGGACTCGCGCAGGTCACCGAGCTGCGGGCGGTGGTCGTTGCCGCGGCGCTCCGGTTGCCGGGAGAGCTGCGACAGCGCCACCACCGGGACGTCGAGCTCCTTGGCGAGCTGCTTGAGGCCGCGGCTGAACGCCGCCACCTCGAGGGCGCGGTTCTCGTACTGCCCGCCGCCGTGCATGAGCTGGAGGTAGTCGACGATCACCAGGCCGAGGCCGTGCTCGGCCTTCAGCCGCCGGGTCCGCGAGGAGATCTCGAGCAGGGTCGGGTTCGGCGAGTCGTCGATGAACACCGGCCAGCCGGCGATCACCTGCTCGGCCGCCTGCAGGTCCTTCCAGCGCTTTCCCACCATGTCCTTCTGCACCCGCCAGGCGGGCACGTCCGCCTCCGACAGCAGGATCCGGGTGGTCAGCTCCTGGCGCGACATCTCGAGCGAGAACAGGCCCACCGGAATGCCCTTCTTTGCCACGTTCTGGGCGATGTTGAGGGCGAAGCTGGTCTTGCCCATGCCCGGCCGGCCGGCGACGATCACCAGGTTGCCGGGGCGCAGCCCGTGGGTCATGCGGTCGAGCTCGACGAAGCCGGTCGGCAGGCCGCCGAAGGTGGCGCCCTCGCGCTCCTCGAGCTCGAGCATCAGCTCGTGGGCCAACCCGGACAGCGCCACGAAGCCCCCCTCCACCGCCTCCGAGCCGAGGGCGAAGATCATCTCCTCGGCGCGGGTCAGCGCCGCGCGCGCGTCGAGGCCGCCGTCCAGGCAGTCGCGCATCACCTGCTGCGACGCCTGGATCAGGCGCCGCCGCACGGAGCGCTCCTTGACCAGCGCGACGTAGACGTCCAGCCGCGACAGGTCCGGCAGGTCGAGGTCGAGCTCCGCGAGGTAGGCGACGCCGCCCACCATCTCGAACTGCTTGCGCTGCTCGAGGTGTCCCTGCAACGTGCGCAGGTCGACCGCGGTCGACTCCGCCTGCAGGTCGAGCATCGCCTGGTAGATCGCCCGGTGGCGATCGGAGAAGAAGTCGTCCGGGGTGAGCCGCGCGGTGATGCTCGGCAGGCTGTAGGCGTCGAGCAGCACCGCCGCCAGCACGGCACGCTCCGCCTCCTCGCTGCGCGGCAGCGAGCCGACCTCGGAGCGGCTGGGAAGCGGCAGGGCCATGGCTCGAGCGCCCATCCTAGCGCGCCCCGGCGGCCGCCGCGGGGCCGTCCGCCGGCCGGACCGGGACCCGCAGCAGCAGGGCGGCGGCGGCCCCGGCGAGGACCGCTCCGCTGGCGAAGGCGACCGGGGCGCCCCAGCGCGTCCACAGCAGGCCGAAGAGCAGGCTCGCCGGCAGCGCCGCGATCCCCACCGCCGCGTGGTAGGCGCCGAGCGCGGTGCCGCGCCGCCGGGCCGCGGCGAGATCGACCGCCCACGCCTTCTCCACCGGTTCGGTCACCCCGAAGTAGAGCCCGTACGCGAGGAACAGGGCGATCAGGGCGGTGCGCGACGCGGCCATCGCGAAGCCGGCGTAGACGGCGGCGTAGATGGCCCAGCCGGCGAGCTGGGCGCGCCGCCGGCCGACGCGGTCCGACAGCGGGCCGCCGACCGCCGCGGCCGCGGCCTTGACCACGTGGTGGGCCGACCACAGCACCGCGATCCAGCCCGCCGCCACCCCGGCCTGGCCCAGCCGGAGCAGCAGGAAGGCGTCGGTGGAGTTGCCGAGGGTGAACACCACCAGCGCCAGGAGCAGCCGGCGAAGGCCCGGGTCGAGGTCGCGCAGCGCCCGCCAGGAGGGGACGCCGCGACCCGGGTCCGGGCCCGCGCCACCCCCCGCGCCGCCGGCGGCCCCGGGGAGCGCCGCCGCGGGATCCGCGGGGCGCCGCGGCTCCCGCACCGCCCAGACCAGGACGACGACGGTGGCGGCGGCGGGGACCGCGGCGAGCAGGAAGACCGTGCGCAACGGCAGACCGGCGGCGCGCAGCAGGACGGCGGCGACCAGCGGGCCGACCACCGCGCCGGCGTGGTCCATCGCCCGGTGCAGGCCGAAGGCCGCGCCGCGCCGCGCCGGCTCGACCGCGTCGCCGATCAGCGCGTCGCGCGGCGAGGTGCGCAGCCCCTTGCCCACCCGGTCGGTGAAGCGCAGGGCCAGCACCGTCCACCAGCTCCCGGCGAGCCCGATCAGCGGGCGGGCGGCGCCGGCGAGGCAGTAGCCGGCCACCACCAGCGGCTTGCGGCGCCGGGCGCGGTCCGACCAGGCGCCGGAGACCAGCTTGAGCACCGAGGCGGTGGCTTCCGCCACCCCCTCGATGGCGCCGACGGCCAGCGCCCCGGCCCCGAGCGTCGTGGTCAGGAACAGCGGCAGCAGCGGGTAGATCATCTCGCTCGACAGGTCGGTGAGCAGGCTCACCACGCCGAGCGCGACGACGGTGCGCGGCAAGCCGCGGAAGGGGTGCGCCCGCCGCCGCGCCGGCGGGCCGCTCACGGGTAGATCTTGTAGAGCATCCGCGGGTAGGGGATGGTCTCCCGCAGGTGAGGGATGCCGCACATCCAGGCGACGAAGCGCTCGATCCCCATGCCGAAGCCGCTGTGCGGGAAGGCCCCGTAGCGGCGCACGTCGAGATACCACTGGAAGGCCTCGACCGGCAGGCCGTGCTGGTGGATGCGGGCCAGCAGCAGGTCGTGGTCGTGGATGCGCTGGCTGCCGCCGATGATCTCCCCGTAGCCCTCCGGAGCGAGCACGTCGAGCGCCAGCGCGAGCTCCGGATCGTCGGGATCGGGCTGCATGTAGAAGGCCTTGGCGGCCACCGGGTAGCGGTGCACCATCACCGGCTTGGAGAAGTGCTCGGCCAGGGCCGTCTCCTCCTCGGCGCCGAAGTCGTCGCCGAAGGTGACGGCGAAGCCCTTCCCCGCCAGGATGTCGAGCGCCTCCCGGTAGGCGACGCGCGGGAAGGGCGGCACCACCGCCTCGAGCGCCGCGACGTCGCGCTCGAGCACGGCCAGGTCCTCGCGGCACGCCGCCAGCACCCGCGCCACCAGCGCCGCCACGAACTCCTCGGCGAGGGCCACCAGGCCGTCGAACTCGAGGAAGGCGACCTCGGGCTCGACCATCCAGAACTCCATCAGGTGGCGCCGCGTCTTCGACTTCTCGGCCCGGAAGGTGGGACCGAAGCAGTACACCTTGCCGAAGGCGGCGGCGGCGGGCTCGAGATAGAGCTGACCCGACTGCGACAGGTAGGCGGGGTCGCCGAAGTAGTCGGTCTCGAACAGGGTCGAGGTGCCCTCGCAGGCGGCCGGCGTCAGGATCGGCGAGTCGACGAGGACGAACTCGCGGGAGTGGAAGAAGTCGCGGATCGCCTGCTCGACCTCGCTGCGCACGCGCAGCACCGCCCGCTGCCGGCTCGAGCGCAGCCACAGGTGGCGCCGCTCCATCAGGAAGGCGGTGCCGTGCTCCTTGGGCGTGATCGGGTAGTCCTCGGTGAGGTAGGTGACGGTGAGATGGGTGAGCTGCAACTCCACCCCCGAGGGAGCCCGCCGGTCCTCCTTCACCCGTCCGGTCAGCGCCACGGTCGACTCCTGCGTCACCCGCTCGACCTCGGCCCAGACCGCGTCCGGCAGGTCGGCGCGGCTGGCCACCGCCTGCACCGTGCCGCTGCCGTCGCGCACCCTGAGGAAGGCGATCTTGCCGCTCGACCGCTTGTTCTCCAGCCAGCCGCGCAGCGCGACCTCCTCGCCGAGGTGCTCGGCGAGGTGGCGGACGGGGACGATCGGCGGCGCGGCGGTCATGGGAGGTGTGATTGTAGGGAGGCGCCCCCGGGGGCGCAAGGGCGGCCCGCTCAGCCGGCGGCGTCGTCGCCGGCGGCCTCGAGGCGGCGCAGGGCCGCCGCCGCCGCCCGCTGCTCGGCCCCCTTCTTGCTGCGCCCGCCGCCGGCGCCGACCGCCTCGCCGCGCACGCGGCACTCCACGGTGAAGCGGCGGGCGTGGTCGGGACCCTCCGCCGCCAGCAGGGCGTACTCCGGCAGCTCCCAGCCCCGCGCCTGCGCCAGCTCCTGCAGCCGGGCCTTGGCGTCGAACAGCGAGCCGGCACGCTCCGGCGCGCCCTCCTCCAGCAACGCCTCGATCACCCGCCGCGCCGGCTCCATGCCACCGTCCAGGTAGATCGCCGCCAGGACGGCCTCGACGGCGTCGGCGAGCAGCGACGCCTTGTCGCGTCCGCCGGAGCGCTCCTCGCCCACCCCCAGGCGCAGCTCGGCGCCGAGGCCGAGGTCGCGGGCGCGGTGGGCCAGCGCCTCCTGCGAGACCAGGAAGGCCTTGCGTTTCGACAGCTCGCCCTCGGGAAGGTCGGGGTGCTCGCCGAACAGCCACTCCGCGGCCACCAGGCCGAGCAGCGCGTCGCCGAGGAACTCCAGGCGCTCGGAGTTCTCCGCGCCGCCGCTCTCGTGCGCCCAGGAGCGGTGGGTCAGCGCGGTGGCGAGCAGCTCCGGGCGGTGGAAGCGATAGCCTAGGCGCTTCTCGAGCGGTGTGGAGCGACGGCGGCCGAGCACCGGTGGATGCTAGCAGTCCCGCCCCGCCGCGGCGGCGCAGGCGGGGCCGGGAGACGCAGCGGGAGCGGGCCGCCCGCCCGGCGGGGAGAGGCGGCCCCGCACCACACTTTCGGGTGGGGGCAACGGGCGGCCGAGCCGGTAAGGTTCGCTGCGGCCCCGACGGGCCGTCATCGCTGGTTCCGTTCCGAAGAGGAGGAAGGGGAGGACATCCATGAAGAGCTTTTTCGCCGCTCTGACCCGCAGCCCGTTGGGCATGATCGGGGCCGCCATCACCACGGCGAGCGCCGTGCTCATCATCACCCTGTTCGGCCTCGAGCTGGTGGGCTTCCAGGGCAGCC
Source organism: uncultured Acidobacteriota bacterium (assembly GCA_963843275.1). Taxonomy (GTDB): domain Bacteria; phylum Acidobacteriota; class Thermoanaerobaculia; order Multivoradales; family JBCCEF01; genus CAWJJM01. The sequence continues at coordinate 1,174,266 of CAWJJM010000012.1, forward strand.
CCTACATGGGCATCCTGGCCTACCTGATCCTGCCGGGCGTCTTCGTGCTCGGCCTTCTCCTCATCCCGGTGGGCGTCTGGCAGCAGCGGCGACGGGAGCGGCGCGCGGACGCCGGCGCGCCGGCCTTCCCGGTGATCGACCTCAACCGCAGCCGCATCCGCAACTGGGTGCTGGTGTTCCTCTCCCTGACCCTCGCCAACATCGTCATCCTCGCGCTGGCGACCTACAAGGGCGTCGAGACGATGGACTCCGCCCAGTTCTGCGGCGCCACCTGCCACACCGTGATGGAGCCGGAGTTCACCGCCTACAAGGGCTCGCCGCACGCCCGGGTGCGCTGCGTCGAGTGTCACATCGGGCCCGGCGCCCCGTGGTTCGTCAAGTCGAAGCTCTCCGGCGCCTGGCAGGTCGTGTCGGTGGCCTTCGACCTCTACCCGACCCCGATCCCGTCGCCGATCGAGAACCTGCGCCCGGCGCGCGAGACCTGCGAGCAGTGCCACTGGCCGACCAAGTTCATCGGCGACCGCCTGAAGGTGATCCCCCACTTCGCGGAGGACGAGGCGAACACCAAGACCGAGAGCGTGCTGCTGCTGCGGGTCGGGGGCATCCAGGGGCGGGAGTCGCAGGGGATCCACTGGCACGTCGACCCGGCGAACCGCATCCGCTACCAGTCCGACCCCACGCGCGAGAAGATCTACACCGTCGAGCTCACCCAGCAGCAGGGCGACACCGCCGTCACCAAGACCTTCTCGCCGTCGGAGCCGCCGCCCGAGGGCGAGGACCTGCAGTGGCGGGTGATGGACTGCGTCGACTGCCACAACCGGCCGACCCACGTCTTCAAGACCGCCGAGCAGGCGCTGGACGACGCCCTCTCCGCCGGGCGCGTCGATCCCACCCTGCCCTACGTGTCCCGTGAGGGCCTGCGACTGCTCCAGGCCTCCTACGCCAGCGCCGACGAGGCGAAGAACCGGATCGTCGAGGGCCTCGGGCTCTTCTACCGCCAGAGCTACCCGCAGCTGGCGGCCGAGCGCAGCGACGCCATCTTCCGCTCCGGCACCGCGCTGGCCGAAGCCTGGGCGCGCAACGTGTTCCCCGCCATGAACGTGGGCTGGGGGACCTACCCCAACCACATCGGGCACCAGGTGACGCCGGGCTGTTGGCGCTGCCATGACGAGGAGCACTCCACCCCCGAGGGCGAGACGATCTCGCAGGACTGCTTCACCTGCCACTCGCTGCTGGCGATGGACGAGGAGAACCCGGAGATCCTGCAGGAGCTCCAGCCCTAGCGCGACGCGGCGCGGGCCGGACGAACCTTCGGCACCGGCGGCCGTAGACAGCGTCATGCCGACGGCGCTGCGGCGGGGAGCCGACGACGGGTCCGCGGGGACGACTCCCGCCCTGGTCGCCTGCCTCCTCGTCCTCCTCGCCGGCTGCGCGCCCGCCGTCACCCCCCGCGACCCCCTGGCGGCCGCGATCGCCGCCGACCGCGCCCTGCTCGCACGCCACGCCGGCGACGGCGGGCTGTGGGCGCAGCTCGACGCCGCCAGCGGGCCGGTGCTCGAGCGGGCGGCGGCCGACCTGCGGGCCGGCCGCCGCCGCCTGGTCCTGCGGCGGCTGGCCGAGACCGGTCCGGACCTCGCCGCGGCCGACTACCTGGCCGGCCGCCCCGCCGAGCAGCGCCGTGATCGCGACGCCTTCGACGCCGAGTGGAGGCGCGTCGGCCGCGTGCTCTCGGACACGCTCGTCGCGCCCGACCCCACGACCTTCGCGGCGCTGCCCGCGACCGAGCGCGCCCTCGCCGAAGCGGCCGCGCTGCGGGCGGGCGCCACCTACCGGGCGAGCCGCGACTACGGCCACGAGGCGGGCCTCGACGCCGGCCTCTACTACCTCGGGGCGGCCCTCGGCGAGCAGCGGGTGGTCGAGCTGGCCCGCCGCGCCGCCGGCCGCCACGCCGCCGCGGCACCGCCGCTGCGCTCGCCGCGCCCCGAGATCGACGCCCTGCAGCGCGAGGTCCTGGCGGCCTACCGGCCCCCGGCCTCGGTCGAGCACCATGCCGACTTCATCGCGGTGAGCGCCCGGCTCAAGGAAGCGCGCGAGCTCGACGCGGCCGGCCTGCGCTACGGCGCCCTGCTCCGCGTTCTCGAGGCGGCCCAGCGCTTCGCCCCGCTGCGCGGGAAGGCGCCGGCCGCGGGGCCCGGCCAGGTCGGCGCCCGCCTCGACGACCTCGAGAACCGTCTGCGGCGGGACGGCTCCGAGCCCGGTCTCGGGGAGCTCTTCGTCGAGGAGGCGCGGGCGGCCGCCGCGCGGGGCGGATCGGGCCCGCCGCCGCGAGCGGTGGGCATCCTGGTCGACGACGTCCTGCCCCGGTACCTCGCGGCCCTCGCGGACGCACCGGCGCCGGCGCCGGCGCCCGCGGCCGTGGCCGGGCCGGTGGTCGCGGTCACCCTGGTGCGCTGGCCGTACACGTGAAACCTCTCCGATCCAGCAGGTCTGCTGGCCCAGAGCGTCGTGGCGGAGTTCCCGGGCCGGGCCCGCTTCGTCGAGGAGAACTCCGGGGCCTCGCCCCTGGCCGACCGCTTCGGCGTGACCCGCTACCCCGCGATCTTCGTCGGGGACGTCCTGGTCGCGACGCCGAACGACTTCGGCTTCTACGGGCGCACCGGCGGTGAGGGCGGCCGGTACGCGCCGCTGCGCAGCGCCGCCGCCCAGCAGCGCTTCCGCGACGACCTGGAGCGCATGGTCACCCTCTTCCTGGCCGGCCGCGGAGACCTCGCCCGCGCGGCCGCCGCTCCCGCCGCCGCGGCGCCGACGCCACCGCTCCCCGACCTCGCCCTCACCGACCTCGACGGCCACACGCTGCGCCGCGCCGACCTCGCCGGCCGGGTCGTCCTGGTCGACTTCTGGGCCACCTGGTGCCCGCCCTGCCGGGCTTCGCTCCCCTGGCTCGGCGACCTGGCCGCCCGCTACGGCGATCGCCTCGCCGTGATCACCCTGGCCGTCGAGTCCGATCCCGCCGAGGTCCGCGCCCTGCACGACCGTCTCGACCTGCCGCTGGTCTGGGCGCTCGGCCCCCCCGACCTGGTGCGCGCCTTCGGCGACCTCAGCGCCGTTCCCACCCTCCTCCTGTTCGACCCCCGGGGCCGCCCCGTCGCCACCTTCTTCGGCGCCCCCCCGGACCTCCACCCCCGCGTCGAAGCCGCCCTCGCCCCCCTCCTCCCCTGACCCCGGCGCCGACACAGCCCGCGCGAGGCCCCGGAGCGGCGCGAGCGCAGCGAGAGCCGCCCCCCGACCGAGAGCGGGCGCAGCCCGCGCGAGGTGTCCGGCGCGAGCGTAGCGAGAGCCGCCCCCCGGCCGAGAGCGGGCGCAGCCCGCGCGAGGCCCCCGGGGCGAGCGCAGCGACGCCCCACCCGCTGATCGAAGGCACCCTCGCGGTGGAGGCGGGGGTGGCTGCAAGGAGCGCGAGCGAGGCCGACTGAGGCGTACGCCAGTACGCCGCAGGGAGGCCGACCGAGCAGCGACGCCGCAGACGCCCCCGCATCCACCGCGAGGGGGGGGTCAGCGGCGGCCGAAGCGGTACTCCAGATCCCCGTCCGTCATCGTCAGCACGATCGGCCGGCCGTGCGGGCAGGCGTACGGATCCTCGGCGCGGAAGAGCTCCGCCACCAGGGCCTCCATCTCGGGCGCCGAGAGGGGATGGTGCATCTTGACCGCCGCCTTGCACGCCAGGGTGGCGGCGAGGGCGTCGAGGATCCGCCGGGCGAGGGCGTCGGCCTCGCCCTCCCCGTCGCTCTCTGCGGAGCCGGCGGCGAGGGCGCGGAGGAGCTCTTCGGCGCGGTCGGCGTCGAGGACCGCGGGGAGCGCCGTGAGGGCGACGCTGCCGCCCGACAACGGCGCCACCCCGAAGCCGTGTCCGCCGAGCGCATCGCTCATCTCCTCGAGCCGCATGCGCTCGTCCGGCGCCAGCTCCAGGACCAGCGGGTGGAGCAGCCGCTGGCTCGGGGTGGAGCGCTCGGCGAGCGCCGTGCGCAGGCGCTCGTAGAGCAGCCGTTCGTGGGCCACGTGCTGGTCGACGAGGTAGAGACCGTCGGGCCCTTCGAGCAGGATCAGGGTGCCCTTGTACTGGCCGAGCAGGCGGAAGGGCCGGGCCTCGCCGGAGCGCCCGGTGAGGGGGACCGTCGGGCGCTCCAGGGGGGCGTAGGCCGGAGCCGCCAGGCGGCCGCCCGCAGCGGCGGGATCGAAGCCGGCCGACGGCTCGCGCAGCTCCCAGGCGCCGGCCGCCCCCGGGGCGCCGGCGCCACGCTCCCCCAGCCCCTGCCAGGCGAAGCCGGCGGCGGGGGACGCCCCCGGCGACACCAGCGGCGCCGGCTGCTCGCCGCGCGTGCGCTCGAGGGCGCGCCGCAGCCTCTCGCCCACGCGATCGACGAGCCGCGGGTCGCGGAAGCGCACCTCGGCCTTCTGCGGGTGGACGTTGACGTCGACCTCCTCGGGCGGCACCTCGAGGAAGAGGAACAGCGCCGGGAAATCGTCGCGGTGCCACACCTCGCGCACCGCCCGGTAGAAGGTCGCGAGCACCGCGCGATCGCGCAGCAGGCGGCCGTTGACGAAGAGGAACTGGCGCCGCCCGCGGGCGGTCTCCGGACCGCCGAGCAGGCCCCACACCCGCTCCGCCCCGGCCGCACCGCCGGCGGGCAGCTCGACCAGCTCGGCGGCGAAGCGGCGCCCGAAGATCTGGGCGACCCGCTCGCGGGCCGCCGCCCCGTCGGAGCCGCCGGACGGCACCGCGTCGAGCAGCGCCCGCCCCTCGTGCCGCAGGGTGAAACGGACGTCGGGCCGGGCCAGCGCGTACCCCTGCACCACCTCGACGGCGCGCCGCAGCTCGGTCTGGGGAGCCTTGAGGAACTTGCGCCGCGCCGGCACGTTGAAGAACAGCGACGCCACGCTGACCCGCGTCCCACGGGGCACCGCCACGGGCTCGGCCGAGCGCACCCGGCCGCCCTCGATGCGCACCCGGTGCCCCTCCCCGGGCGCCTCGGCGGTGGCGAGCTCGACCCGCGCCACCGCGGCGATCGACGACAGCGCCTCGCCGCGGAAGCCCAGGGTCCCGACGCGCTCGAGGTCGGCGAAGCTGGCGATCTTGCTGGTGGCGTGCGAGTCGAAGGCGAGCAGAGCGTCGTCGCGGCCCATGCCGCCGCCGTCGTCCACCACCTCGATGCGCCGCTTGCCGCCCGCCTCGAGCTCGACGCGCACCTCGCGGGCCCCGGCGTCCAGCGCGTTCTCCACCAGCTCCTTGACCACCGAGGCCGGCCGCTCCACCACCTCGCCGGCGGCGATCTGGGAGACGAGGTGATCGGGCAGCAGTCGGATGCGGGGCATGGCGGCACGCCCGCCCGCGGCGCGGGGGGCGGGGGCATTCTACGGGCTGCGCCGCCGCGGCGCCCGCGCGCGGGATCGCGGACCGCTCAGCTCGCCGTGCCGTCCTCCTCGTCCGGGCTCCGCCCGCCCTCGAGGCGGAGGCGGTTGTGGACGTCGACGACCCCGCGGACGGTGTCGGCCACCGCCTCGGCCAGCCGCTTGCTCCGCCGGTCGCCGACGGTGCCGGCGAGGGTGACCTCGCCGTCCTCCACGCTCACCGTCATCCGCCGTGCGTCGAGGTTGCCGTGGGCCGCCAGGCGGTCGCAGACGTCTTCGTGAATCCTCCCGTCGGGCCGTCGGTACCCGTCCGGACCGTGACCACGGTGGGGACCGGTGACGTCCCAGGTCCACGACTCGCCGGCGCTGCGCTCGCCGCGACGGCCCCACGCCGGCCCGTGGTCCGCCGCGGGGCGCACCGGCCCCGTCCGGCGATCTCCCCGGATCCGCACCGCTTCCTCCTCGGGACCCCAGTCGCCCGGCTGCGGCTCGCCCAGGGAGCGCTCGGGGCCCACCTCGTAGGAGCGTTCCCAGTGGGGCTGGTCGGGCCAGAAGCGTCCGGCGCCGCTACCCCGTACCGGCTCGCCGTAGTGCCCTCCGGGGCCGCGGCGTCCGTGGTAGATGTCCCGGCTGTACCCGTAGCTGCGTTCGGAATCGTCCATGGCGGGTCTCCTCGGTGTGTGTGATCGGCGTCGCCCGAGGAGGCTGCAAGCGGTGCGCCGACGGCGCGCTCAGCGCAGCGGCAGCAGGCGGTAGGGCGGCCGCCGCAGCTCGGCACCGCGGCGCGCGATCAGCAGGGTGTTGCCCCAACCGTGGCGCCACAGGGCGACGCCGCGCAGCCGCCGCCGCAGCCACCCCCGCGCCCCCCGGGGATCGGGGCCGTGGGGCAGGCAGCGGTGCTCCACCAGCTCGAGCCCGGCGGCGCTGAGGAAGCGGGCCAGCAGATGGCTCTGGGCCACGTGGACGGCGTCGGCGTCGGGCACGTAGCCGTCGCGCAGGACCCGCGGCTCCGGCACGACGTCGAAGCGGTGGCGGCCGTCGACCAGCGAGCGGAGCTGGCGGGCGAGCCGCCGCACCGCCACCGGCAGCCGCCGCCGCGGCTCCAGGCTCGGGGGCAGCGCCCAGGGCAGGTCCCAGGCCGAGCCGACCAGCAGCAGCAGCCCCCCCGGACGCAGCACCCGCGCCGCCTCGAGCAGGGTGGCGCCGGGCTCGTGGAAGTGCTCGAGCGCCCAGGTGGAGAGCACCGCGTCGAAGCTGCCGGTGGCGAAGGGCAGCGTCTCCGCGTCGGCCCGCACGCGCCGCCCCGGCCGCCCCAGCTCGCCGGCCATGACCAGCGCCGCCGTCGACACGTCGCAGCCCACGTAGCGGCAGCCGGCCGGCAGCCACAGGGCGTTTTCGCAGGAGCCGGAGCCCAGGTCGAGCACCCGCTCGTCGCCGTGCAGCGCGGCGATCAGCGACTCGCGCTCCGGCGCCGCCTCGGGGTTGGCCGCCTGCGCCTGCTCGTAGTAGGAGCGGCTGGCGTCCCAGAAGCGGTCCAAGCGGCGCTTGGCGTCGCGTTCGTCCACGGGCCGGCCCGGCGCTCCGCTCAGACCGTGTCGAGCTCCCGCTCGCCGCGGCCCAGCGAGGCGCGGGCCGCGGCCAACCGGGCCACCGGCACCCGGTAGGGCGAGCAGGAGACGTAGTCGAGCCCCACCTCTTCGAAGAAGCCGATCGACGCCGCGTCGCCGCCGTGCTCGCCGCAGACGCCGAGGTGCAGCCCCTCGCGGGCGGCCCGCCCCTTCTCCACCGCCGTCGCCACCAGCCGTCCGACGCCGTCGCGGTCGATCGAGGCGAAGGGATCGCGGGGCAGGATCTTGGCCTCCAGGTAGTGCGGCAGGAAGCTGCCCACGTCGTCGCGGGAGAAACCGAAGGTCATCTGCGTGAGGTCGTTGGTGCCGAAGGAGAAGAAGTCGGCGTGGCGCGCGATGGCGTCGGCCACGAGCGCGGCCCGCGGCACCTCGATCATGGTGCCGATCGGGATCTCGAGCTCGACCCCCTCGTCGGCGAGGACCCGCGCCACCACGTCCGCGATGCGCTCGCGGAGGCCGGCGAGCTCGGCCTCGGCGCCCACCAGCGGCACCATGATCTCCGGCCGCGGATCGCCGCCGTCCCGCTTGCGTGCCGCGGCGGCGCGGGCGATCGCCTCGACCTGCATGGCGTAGATGTCCGGGGCGGTGATCCCGAGCCGGCAGCCGCGATGGCCCAGCATCGGGTTCTGCTCCTGCAGCGCGGCGGCGCGCTCGGCCACCTCGCCGGCGGGGATGCCCATGTCGGCGGCGAGCCCGGCCAGGGCCCGCTCGCCGTGGGGCAGGAACTCGTGCAGCGGCGGATCGAGCAGCCGCACGGTGACCGGCAACCCGTCCATGGCCGCGAAGATCCCCTCGAAGTCGTCCTGCTGCAGCGGCAGGAGCTTGGCGAGGGGCGCCTGGCGCTCGGCGTCGTCCCGCGCCAGGATCATCCGCCGCACCAGCGGGATGCGGTCGTCGGCGAAGAACATGTGCTCGGTGCGGCAGAGGCCGATCCCCTCCGCCCCGAAGGCGCGGGCCCGCCGGGCGTCCTCCGGCGTGTCGGCGTTGGCGCGCACCCGCATGCGGCGCTCGGCGTCGGCCCACTCGAGCAGACCGACGAAGGCGGTGGCCGCCGCCGACACCTCGCCGCCCTCGAGCAGCGCCTGGAGCACCTCGGAGTCGTGGGGTGCCAGCGCCCCGGCGATCACCTCCCCGGCGCTGCCGTCGATCGACAGCTCGTCCCCCTCGTGGAGCACGCGGTCCCCCACCCGCACCTCGCCCGCCTCCTCGTCGACCACCAGGTCGCCGGCGCCGACGATGCAGGGCTTGCCGAGACCGCGGGCGACCACCGCCGCGTGCGAGGTCATGCCGCCGCGCGAGGTGATGATCCCCTGGGCGGCGTGCATGCCCACGATGTCCTCCGGCGAGGTCTCCTCGCGCACCAGGAGCACCGGGCCCGCCGCCGCCATCTCCGCGGCACGGTCGGCGTCGAGCGCGATGCGCCCCGCCGCCGCCCCCGGACCGGCGGGCAGACCGCGGGCCAGCAACCGCCCCTCGTCCTCCACCGCCCGCCGCTTCTCCTCCGCGTCGAAGTCCGGCGCCATCATCTGCTCGATGTGGGAGGCCTCGATCCGCGACAGGGCGCTGCGACGGTCGATCACGCCGTCGGCCACCAGGTCGGCCGCGATGCGCACCGCCGCCGGCCCGGTGCGCTTGCCGGTGCGCGTCTGCAGCATGTAGAGCTCGCCGCCCTCGACGGTGAACTCCACGTCCTGCATGTCCCGGTAGTGCGCCTCGAGGCGCCGGCAGACCTCGACGAGGCGGCCGTAGGCGTCGCCGAACTGCGCCTCCATGCCGCCGTCGCGACCGGCCGCCGGGCGGATCGGCTGCGGCGTGCGGATGCCCGCCACCACGTCCTCCCCCTGGGCGTTGACCAGGTACTCGCCGTAGATCCCCGACTCGCCGGTCGCCGGGTTGCGGGTGAAGGCCACCCCGGTGGCGCAGTCGTCGCCGCGGTTGCCGAAGACCATCGACTGGACGTTGACGCCGGTGCCCATGTCGTCGCCGAGGCCGTTGAGGCGCCGGTAGTCGCGCGCCCGCTTGTTGTCCCAGCTGTCGAACACCGCCCCGATGCCGCCCCAGAGCTGGTCGTGGGGATCCTGTGGGAAGGGCGCGCCGGTGTGCCGCTCGATCAGCTCCTCGAAGGCGGTGATCACCGCGTCGAGGTCCGCGGCCGAGAGCTCCGCGTCGGTCGCCACGCCCGCCCGCGTGCGCGCCGCGCCCAGGATCTTCTCGAACTCGCGGTGCGGCACGCCCATCACCACGTCGCCGTACATGGTCAACAGGCGCCGGTAGGCGTCGCGGAGGAAGCGGCGGTCCTCGCCGGCGGCGTCGCGGGCGGCGAGGATCTCGCGGTTGAGGCCCAGGTTGAGAACGGTGTCCATCATCCCCGGCATCGACACCGGCGCCCCCGAGCGCACCGACAGCAGCAGCGGGTCGGCCGGATCGCCGAAGCGGCGCCCCTGCAGCTCCTCGACCCGCGCCAGGTGCTCGGCGACCTCCTCGCGCAGGCCACCGGGATGCGTCTTGCCGGCCTCCTGGTAGGCGATGCAGGCCGCGGTGGTGAGGGTGAAGCCCGGCGGGACCGGGATGCCCAGGCGGCTCATCTCCGCCAGGCCGGCCCCCTTGCCGCCCAGCAGGGCCTTCTGGTCACCCCGTCCCTCCGCCGTTCCGCCGCCGAAGGCGTACACCCATTTGTCGGCCATGTCCGTTCCCTCCCGTCGATGCGTTCGAAGCTCCCTGGAGCCCGCGGTGTGGTCGCCGGAGCAGGGGTTCAAACCTCCTGCCAGCCCGTCCGCCGGCTATCTGCGGTACTCGGCCTTCTCCACCACCATCTCCGGCAGCCGGGCGACCCGCGAGACGACGCGGTGGATCGACTGCAGCAGGGCGATGCGGTTGCGCCGCAGGCGGCGGTCCTCGGCCATCACCAGGACCTCGACGAAGAACCGGTCGAGGACCTCCGCGAAGCCGGCGATGCCGGCCAGTCCGCGCGCGTAGTCGCGGGCCGCCGCGGCCTCGTCGATCTGCCCGCGGAGCTCCTGGTAGGCGCGGTGCAGGTCGCGCTCCGCAGGCTCCACCAGGGCCTCCGGATCGAGCTCGTACTCCTCGTGCTCGCGGATGATGTTGGCGATCCGCTTCGCCGCCAGCACCACCGCGAGGAAGTCCTCCCGCCCGCGCGCCTCGTGCAGCGCCGCGACGCGCGCCGCCAGGTCCGGCAGCTCGCTGCCGCCGACGGCCAGCGCCGCGGCGATCTCGTCGTAGGCGAAGCCGGCGAGGCCGAGGACGTGGCGCACGCGGTCGAAGAGAAAGGGCCGCAGGGCGTCGAGCACGTCCTCGGCGCTGGCGAAGCCCTCCCCGACGCGCTCGCGGTAGAGGCGTGCCGCCTTCGCCGCCACCAGGTCGAGGTCGAGGGCCAGCTCGCCCTCGAGCGCGATCCGCACCACCCCCTGGGCGGCGCGCCGCAGCCCGAAGGGGTCGCGGCTCCCGGTGGGCACCAGGCCGAGGCCGAACATCCCCACCAGGGTGTCGAGCCGGTCCGCCAGCGCCACCACGCGGCCGACCCGCCCGCGCGGGACCGGGTCGTCCGTCGAGGCCGGCAGGTACTGGTCGTAGATCGCCTGCCAGACCGCGTCCGGCACCCCGTCCTCGCGGGCGTAGAGACCGCCCACCTGACCCTGCAGAGAGGTGAACTCCTTGACCATCTCCGTGGTCAGGTCGACCTTGAGCAGCTCGGCGGCAGCGCGGACGTCGGCGAGCTCCGCCTCCCACCCCAGCCCGTGGCAGATCGCCTCGCCCAGGGTCGCCAGCCGCGCCGTCTTGTCGGCGTAGCTGCCCAGGCGCTCGTGGAAGGTCAGCCGCTCGAGGGCCGCGCGGCGGTCGGCGAGCGGGCGCCGCCGGTCCTCGCGATAGAAGAAGCGGGCGTCGGCCAGCCGCGCCGCCACCACCCACTCGTTGCCCGCCCGCACCCGGCCGTCCGGATCGTCCGGGCGGTCCATCACGGTGAGGAACCAGGGGAGCAGGCGCCGGCCACCGTCGCCGTCCGGCCCCTCGACCGTCAGCGCGCTCTGGTGGTCGCGCAGGCTCGCCGCCAGCACCTCCCGTGGCAGCTCCAGGAACTCCTCGTCGAACTCCCCCACCAGCACACCCGGGATCTCGCAGATCGCGGCCAGCTTGTCGAGCAGCTCGGGGTCCTCGACCAGCTCGCCGCCCACCGCGGCCGCGGCCTCCTGCATCCCCTCGGCCAGGCGCCGCCGGCGCTCCTCGGGGCGTACCTCGATGCCGCGCCGTCCCAGCTTCTTCAGGTAGTCGGCGGTGTCGCGCACCCGGAAGGCCTTCGCCGACAGGACCGGGTGCCCGACGCTCTCGGCGCCCGCCTCGACCCCGAACAGCGCGAAGGGCACCACCTCGCCCGCGAACAGCGACACCACCCCGTGCACCGGGCGCACCCACGGCCCGCGACCCCGCCCCCAGCGCATCGTCTTCGCCCAGTAGAGCTTCCCCAAGGCCTCCGGCACCACGCTGGCGAGCACCTCCGGCGTGGGCCGGCCGGCGGTCCGCTGCAGGGCCGCCAGGTACTCGCCCTTGTCGGTCTCGACCCGTTCGAGCTCGGCGGGCTCGACGCCGCAGCGGCGCGCGAAGCCGATCGCCGCCGGGGTCGGCGCACCGTCGCGGAAGGCGACCGCGACCGGCGGCCCGATCACCCGCTCCTCGCGGTCCGGCTCGTGCTCCGGCAGGCCGCGGGCCAGCAGCACCAGGCGGCGGGGGGTGAAGGCGGTGTCCAGCGACTCCGCTTCCAGGCCGCGCTCGCGCAGGCGCTCCCGCACCGCCGCGCCGAGCTCGGCCAGGGCCGGCGGCAGCATGCGGGCCGGGATCTCCTCGGCCCGGACCTCCAGCAGGTACTCACCCCGGGCCATCGCCGACCTCCCCGGCGACCGCCGCGGCCGCCTCCGGCGCCTCCGGCGCCTCCCCGCCGGCGCCGTGCAGCAGCGGCCAGCCGAGCCGCTCGCGGCTCTCGACGTAGGCACGGGCACAGGCCACGGCCAGGTCGCGGACGCGCTTGATCATCCCCACCCGCTCGGTCACCGACACGGCGCCGCGGGCGTCGAGCACGTTGAACAGGTGCGAGCACTTCAGCGGCGCACTCGTAGGCCGGCAGCACCGCCCCCGCCTCCAGGCAGCGCCGCGCCTCCCGTTCGTTGCCGTCGAAGCCCTGCTGCAGGAAGGCGACGTCGGCGAGCTCGAAGTAGTAGCGCGACGACTCGACCTCGTCCTGGTGGCGCACCTCCCCGTAGCTCACCCCCTGCACCCACTCGATGTCGTAGACGTTCTTCGACAGGCCCAGGAACATGGTGATGCGCTCCAGCCCGTAGGTGATCTCGACGCTCACCGGGTCGAGCTCCAGCCCGCCGGCCTGCTGGAAGTAGGTGAACTGGGTGATCTCCATGCCGTCGAGCATCACCTGCCAGCCGACCCCCCAGGCGCCGAGGGTCGGCGCCTCCCAGTTGTCCTCCTCGAAGCGCAGGTCGTGCACCGACAGGTCGATGCCCAGCGCCCGCAGGCTGTCGACGTAGAGCGCCTGGACCTCCTCGGGGGCCGGCTTGAGGACCACCTGGTACTGGTAGTGCTTGCCGAGCCGGAAGGGGTTCTCGCCGTAGCGGGCGTCGGCCGGCCGCCGCGACGGCTGCACGTAGCCGACGCGCCAGGGCTCCGGCCCCAGCACGCGCAGGAAGGTGTCGGGGTGCATGGTCCCGGCCCCGACCTCGAGGTCGTACGGCTGCTGTAGCACGCACCCCTGGGCGGCCCAGAACTCCGACAGCCGCAGGATCAGCTCCTGGAAGGTCTGCATCGTCGTCGCTTCCACTCCCCGGGACGGCGCCGCGTCCCGTGTCATGCCTCGGCCAGCGTCCGCCGCATCACCCCGTAGCTGCGCAGCTCCCGCTGGAGGAAGGCGCGGCGGACGCGCCCCGTCAGCTCCTCCAACCGCCGCAGCACGACCGGCGGCGGCGGCTCCCCGCCCAGCTCGGCGAGGCCCTGGCGGGCGAAGCGCCCCAGCGTCGCCAGCACCGCGGCGTCCACCGTCAGGCCGCCGGCGGCGCCGGCTCCGTCGCCGCAGTCGGCGCAGATCAGGCCCTCGCCGGAGGCCGGCACGACCGCCCCCGCGGCGCCGTACGGCCGCCCGCACAGGGGACACTCCCGGGGGACCGGGAACACCCCCGCCAGGTGCAGCATCCACACCTCGAAGTAGCGGGCGGCGAGATCCCGGTCGGCGCCGGCGGTCAGCGCCGCCAGGGTGGAGTCCAGCAGCCGGAAGTAGAGCTCCGAGGGCTCGTTCTCCTGCGCCAGCTCGAGCAGGTGCTCCGCCAGGTAGCTGCCGAGGAGGATACCTTCGAGGTCGGCCTGCAGCCGCGTCGGCAGTCCCATCACCTCGGCCCCGGAGATCCGCACCAGGTCGCGGCCCTCCTTCTCGAACCAGGTCATCTTGACCTTGGCCAGGGGCTGGAGCTGACCGGCGAAACGACTGTACTTGCGGCGCGCACCCCGCGCAACCCCCCGCACCTTGCCCTGCTCCCGGGTGAGGAAGGTCACCACGCGGTCGCGGTCGTGGAGGTCGGTGACGTCCAGCAACAGGGCTTCGGCGCTGTGCAGCTGCATCGGGCTCGGGAGGCGCGGGGTCCGCGGGCTCAGTGCACCAGGTAGCGGATCAACAGCGAGGCGAAGCCGAAGTAGATGAGGATGCCGGTGATGTCGTTGCTGGTGCTGACCAGCGGACCGGCCGCCACCGCGGGGTCGATGCCCAGGCGCTGGAAGGCGAGCGGGATGAGGGTGCCGTTGCACGAGGCGATCAGCATCGCCACCAGCATCGACGCGCCCACCACCGCCGCGTACCACAGGCTCTGCTGCAGCAGGTAGGCGCCCGCCGCCACCAGGATCGCGAAGGTGAGGCCGAGCACGGCCCCGACCTTGGCCTGCCGCCACAGGACGCGGCGCACCCAGCGGTCCCCCGAGCCGATGCGGCCGGTGGCGAGGCCGCGCACGGTGATCGTCGCCGTCTGGCTGCCGATGTTGCCGCCCATCCCCATGATGACCGGGACGAAGGTGAGCAGGAACAGCGCCTCGGCCAGGCTGACCTGGAAGTGGTGCAGCAGCAGGCCGGTCACGATGCCGCCGAACATGTTGAGCAGCAGCCAGGGGAAGCGGATGCGGGCCACCCTGAGCGAGCGCTCCTGGTAGGTGATCTCCTCCTCCGAGGTGCCGACCATCTTGAGAAAGTCCTCGGTCGCCTCCTCCTTGACGATGTCGACGATGTCGTCCACGGTGACGATGCCGACCAGCCTGCCGTCGTCGTCGACCACCGGGATCGCCAGCAGGTCGTAGCGCGCCGCGAGCTGCGCGACCTCCTCCTGGTCGGTGTCGGTGTGGACCGTGATGACGTCGCGCTGGGCGATCTGCCCCAGCGTGTCCCCGGGCTTGGCGAGCAGCACCTGGCGCAGCGACGTCACGCCGCTGAGCCGCCCCTCGCCGTCGACCACGTAGAGGTAGAAGATCAGCTCGACGTCGCGGTTCTCCTGGATGGCGGCGATGGCGTCGCGCAGCGGCGTCGACTCGGGGAGCGAGAAGAACTCGCGGGTCATCACCCGCCCGGCGGTGTCCTCCCCGTAGGTGAGCTGGGCGTGCACCTCCGAGGCGCGGCGCACGTCGACGACCGCGAGCACCTCCTCCTTGAAGCCGCCCGGCAGCTCCTCGATCAGGAAGACCGCGTCGTCGACCGCGATCTCGGCCAGGATGTGCGCCACCTCCGCCGCCCCGAGCCGCTCGAGGAGGGCGTTGCGCGGCCCCGGCTCGAGCTCGGTCAGCACGTCGCCGGCGGTGTCGCGGTAGTCGCGCGCCAGCACCCGGAAGACCGCCAGCCGCTCGGCCGGCGTGAGGTTGCCGAGCAGGGTGCCGACGTCCTCGGGGCGCAGCTTGGCGAGCAGCTTGGAGATCGACGACCGCGCGCCGCGGCGCACGAAGCGCCGCAGGGTGTCGCGCATCAGCTCCTGCTGCTTGGCCGCCGCCGCCCGGGTCGCCATGGCAGCGGCATCGTAGCACAGGGGAGGCGGGCTCTAAACCATGGATATTCCAACAGTTGCGCCGATCTCCGGCGCCCTCGCGGGGCCCCGCCGGAGCCCTCCGGGAGCGGCCCGACGGCGGCCTGACGGGCTAGGCGATGCGCTCGCGCAACAGCGCCGGGGCCGCCGCCGCGTCGGCGATCTCGAAGCAGGCGGCGAAGCGCTCCACCAGCCCGGCCTCGTCGCGGCGCAGGTAGAGGCGGGCGAGCTCGTCCCCGGCCTCGACCGGCTGTCCGATGCGGCACCGGGTGCGCAAGGCGACGCCGTAGTCGATCGGCTCCCAGCCGAGCCGCCCGGCACCGGCTTCGGCCAGCAGCAGCCCGAGCTGCCGGGTGGCCACCCGCGCCAGCGCCCCCCGCCGCGGCGCCTCCAGCACCCGCTCGACGGGCGCCAGCTCGCAGCGCGGGCGCGCCAGCCAGGACGGGTCGGCGCCCTGCGCCGCCGCCCAGCGGTCGAAGCGCTCCCGCGCCCGGCCGTCGTCGAGCGCCCGCTCCAGCTCGGGTGCCGCCGCCGGCACGCCGGCGAGCTCCGCGGCGTCCTGCGCCAGCGCCAGGGTGAGCTCCCGCAGCGGGCCGCTGCCGCCCCCCTCGAGGCACTCCAGGGCGCCGCGGACCTCGGCGGCGTGCCCCGCCCACTCCCCCAGCGGCTGGTCCATGTCGGTGATCCGGGCCGCGGCGCGGCGCCCCATCGCCCGCGACGTCGCGACCAGCTCGCTGGCCAGCTCGCGCGCCCGGTCCGGGTCGGCGAGGAAGGCGCCGTCACCGGTCTTGACGTCGAAGACCAGCGCCCGCGCCCCGGTCGCCAGCTTCTTCGACAGGATCGACGCCGTGATCAGGGGGATCGAGTGGATGGTGGCGGTGTGGTCGCGCAGGGCGTAGAGGCGGCGGTCGGCCGGGGCGATCGCCGGCGTCGGGGTGAGGATGGCCAGCCCGTGCTCGGCGAGCAGCCGGCGGCAGCCCGCGCGGTCGATCTCGAGGGAGAGGCCGGGGATCGATTCCAGCTTGTCGGTGGTGCCCATGGTGTGGCCGAGGCCGCGCCCGGTGAGCATCACCACCGGGACCCCGCAGGCCGCCAGCAGCGGCCCGAGGACCAGCGACACGGTGTCCCCCACGCCGCCGGTGGAGTGCTTGTCGGCGAGCAGCGGGAACTCGTCGTCGAGGTCCCACCGCTCCCCCGAGGCGAGCATCGCGCCGGTCAGGGCGCGGGTCGCCTCCGGGCCGAGGCCGTGGATGGCGACCGCCATCAGGAAGGCCGCGAGCTGGGCGTCGCTCCAGCTCCCGTCGGCCGCGCCGGAGACCACCTCCGCGATCGCTTCGTCGCTCGGCGGCGACCCCTCCCGCAACAGCTCGAGGATGCGGTACGGCGCGGTCACGGCGGACGTCTGTCTAGCGGCCGGCGTCGCGGCGGAGGCTCACCGCGCGCCTAGCGGAGGGTGACCGGCGCCGCGGCGCCGGCGGCCGCCGGCCCGGCGTGCTGGCGCGCGACGCTGGTGTACGGCGAGGTGGGGTACTCCTCCACCAGGCGCTGGTAGCTCGCCTGCTCCTGGTCGGTCTTGCCCAGGCCCTCGTAGGTCTGCGCCAGCTCGTAGAGGATCACGTCGCCGGGCAGCTCGCGGTCCTCGGCGGGGCCGGCCAGCATCGCCTCGAGGCGGGAGGCCACCTGCTCGCCCTGCCCCTGGTCGCGGTCGAGGTGGAGCAGGTTGACGCGGACCTGGTCGGCGAGCACGTGGTCGGGGTGGGCGTCCACGAAGCTCTGCCACAGCTCGCGGGCGCGGTCGGGCTGCCCCTCGTCGGCCGCGATCTCCCCCAGGTAGACGTCGGCCACGTCGGCGGAGTCGGCGAAGCGGAAGTCGTCGCGCAGCGCGGTGAACATCTCCCTTGCCCGCTGGCGGCGCGCCGCGGCGTCGGCGAAGTGCGGCGCGTCGGCGTCGGCCTGCGCCGCGGCGTCGGGCCCCACCGGAGCCCGGTAGACCTCGAGCGCGTCGGCCAACGCGGCGTTGGCGCGGGTCTCCTGCCGCTCGAGCCACATCCAGGCGCCGAAGCCCGCCAGCACCAGGACCAGGACGACGGCGGCCCCGATCACCAGCCAACGCGCGTTGCGCTCGAGGAAGCCGGCCGACCGCTCCAGCGCCTCCACGAACTCATTCCTCTTCATCTCCTTGCGCGTCAGGCGCTGGTTCATCGCGACATCACTCCTTCGAGGGGGTCTCGGGGCCGGGCCGGGCCGCCTCGGCGGCGGCCGCGCACAACCGCAAAACGCTAGCACAACCACCGCAGGGGCGCGACCCGCGGCGGCGACGTCCGCCCGCGGTCAGTCCGCGCCGATCTGGCGCAGGGCGCCGTCCGCCGGCTGGTTGAGGCAGTAGCCGTGGGCCTCGAGGCGCCGGCGCACCTCGGCGAGGTCGGCGCGGACGTGCTCGGGGGCGAGCTCGAACTCCCCCAGCAGGCGTCCCCGGCGCTCGGCCGGCACGGCGTCGTCGCGCCCGTCGGCGACCAGGAGCATCCAGGTGTGGTTGACGGCGTAGAGGTACTTGCGGACCCGCATCGCCCGCTCAGTCTATCCTGGCAGTGATCTTGATTGTTTCCCGGGGCGACGACACCCGACCCGCCGCCCGAACCGCGCCCAAGGAGGACGCCATGCCCGCCAGACCCGCCCGCTCCACCCCCCGCCCCCGGCCGCTGGCGGCGCTGCTCGCCGCGCTGGTCGTCGCCGCCGCGCTGCCGGCCGCGGCCGCCGAGGACGAGGCGCCGCCGCCGTCGATCTCCGTCACCGGCAACGGCCAGGTGCGCCGACAGCCCGACGAGGCCAGCGTCCACCTCGGCGTCACCTTCCAGGCCGAGCAGGCCGGCGCCGCGCAGCAGCAGGTCAACCGGGTCGCCGGGGCGATCGTCGACGCGGTCACCGCTCTCGGCGTGCCGCGCGACGCGCTGCAGACCTCCCGCCTGGTGCTCGAGCCGGTCTACTCCAACCCGACTCCCGACGCCCGCGGCATCCGCCGGCCGGAGGTGGTCGGCTACCGCGCCTCGAACGTGGTCTCCGTGCGCCTCGACGACCTCGCCCGCGTGGGCCCGGTGATCGACGCCGCGCTCGGCGCCGGCGCCAACGAGGTGCAGGGCGTCGACTTCCGCCTGCGCGACGACCGGCCGGCCCGCCAGGAGGCGCTGCGCGAGGCGGTCCTCGAGGCGCGTGCGAAGGCGGAGGCGATCGCCGGGGCGCTGGGGGTGACGCTGGGCCCGGTGCTGCACGCCGACGAGGGCAACGTCCAGATCGCCTACCCTCGCTTCGCCCCCACCCTGCAGATGGCACGGGCGGAGGCGTCGGCGCCGACGCCGGTCGAGGCCGGCGAGATCACCGTCGACGCGACGGTGGGCGTGACCTTCCGCATCACGCCGCGCTGAGCGGCGGCACGCGCCCGCCCGGCGCGCCGCCGGAGCCTCGTTTCACCGCCTCTTCCCCGCCCCCACGGCGTCGGGTATCATCGCGGCGGCGGGCCGGCCACGGCCCGCCGCCGTCGCCTCGATGACCTACGACGCCTCCTCCATCGAAGTCCTCAAGGGCCTCGAGCCGGTGCGCAAGCGCCCCGGCATGTACACCCAGACGGACCGTCCCAACCACCTGGTGCTCGAGGTGGTCGACAACAGCGTCGACGAGGCGATCGCCGGCCACTGCCGGACGATCGAGGTGGTGCTGCACGCCGACGGCGCCGTCACCGTCGCCGACGACGGCCGCGGGATGCCGGTGGACCGCCACCGCGAAGGGGTGCCGGCGGTCGAGGTGATCCTCACCCGGCTGCACGCCGGCGCCAAGTTCTCCACCAAGGACTACCGCTTCTCGGGCGGCCTGCACGGGGTCGGGGTGTCGGTGGTCAACGCCCTCTCCTCCCGCCTCGAGGTGCGGGTGCGGCGCGACGGCCAGGAGCACCGGATGACCTTCGCCGGCGGCGAGCGCGTCTCGAAGCTCGAGGTGGTCGGCAAGGTGCCCCAGCGCACCACCGGCACCACGCTGACCTTCCTGCCGGACCCCACCTACTTCGACGCGCCGCGGGTCAGCGTGCCGCGCCTCAAGCACGCGCTGACCGCCAAGGCGGTGCTCTGCCCCGGCCTCACCCTCCGCTTCCGCGACGAGGAGAGCCCGGAGAACGACGAGGAGTGGTGCTTCGCCGACGGGCTCGCCGACTACCTCGCCCGCGAGCTGGAGGCGGCGGAGACGATCCCCGCCGCGCCCTTCGTCGGGCGCCACCGCGAGCCCGACCGGGAGGTGGAGTGGGCCCTGGCGTGGATCGCCGGCGACGAGGGCGAGGTGGTCGCCGAGAGCTACGTCAACCTGATCCCGACGCCGCAGGGCGGCACCCACGTCAACGGCTTCCGCAGCGGCATCACCGACGCCATCCGCGAGTTCTGCGACTTCCAGAACCTGCTGCCGCGCGGGCTGAAGATCGCCCCCGACGACGTGTGGGCGCGCTGCTCCTTCATCCTCTCGGCGCGCCTGCGCGACCCGCAGTTCTCCGGCCAGACCAAGGAGCGCCTGGCCAACCGCGACGCCGCGCTCTTCGTCTCCGGCGCGGTCAAGGACGCCTTCAGCCTGTGGCTCAACCAGCACACCGGCGACGGCGAGGCGATCGCGCGGCTGGCGATCGCCAGCGCCCAGGAGCGCGCCCAGGCGGCGAAGAAGGTCAAGCGCAAGAAGGTCACCGCGGGGCCGGCGCTGCCCGGCAAGCTCGCCGACTGCTCCAGCCAGGACCTCGAGCGCACCGAGCTCTTCCTGGTCGAGGGGGACTCGGCCGGCGGCTCGGCGAAGCAGGCGCGCGACCGCGAGGTGCAGGCGATCATGCCGCTGCGGGGCAAGATCCTCAACACCTGGGAGGTCGACTCGGCGCAGGTGCTGGGCTCGCAGGAGGTCCACGACATCGCGGTGGCCCTGGGGGTCGACCCGGGATCGGACGACACCTCCGGGCTGCGCTACGGCAAGGTCTGCATCCTCGCCGACGCCGACTCCGACGGCGCCCACATCGCCAGCCTGCTGTGCGCCCTGTTCGTGCGCCACTTCCCGGCCCTGGTGCGGCAGGGCCGGGTGCACGTGGCGATGCCGCCGCTGTTCCGCATCGACGTCGGCAAGCAGGTGCACTACGCCCTCGACGAGAACGAGAAGGAGCGCATCCTCCAGCACCTGGCCGACAGCGGCGTGCGCGCGCGGCCCAACGTGCAACGCTTCAAGGGTCTCGGCGAGATGAACCCGCTGCAGCTCCGCGAGACCACCATGGCCGCCGACACCCGGCGGCTGGTGCGCCTCACCCTCGACGGCGCCGGCACTGCAGGCGTCGAGGCCACCTTCGACATGCTGCTCGCCAAGCGCAACGCCGCCCAGCGCCGCGAGTGGCTCGAGGCGCACGGCAACGAGGCGGAGGTCTAGGGGCGCCGTGGCGAAGCGCGGGCGGAGCCGCGGCGAGGGCGCCGACCAGGGCGCCCTGCCGCTGGCGGGCGGGGCGGGCGCGCCGCCCGCCGAGGAGCAGTCCATCGAGGCCTTCACCGAAAAGGCGTACCTGGACTACTCCATGTACGTCATCCTCGACCGCGCGCTGCCCCACGTCGGCGACGGCCTCAAGCCGGTGCAGCGCCGCATCGTCTACGCGATGAGCGAGCTGGGGCTCGCCGCCGGGGCCAAGTACAAGAAGTCGGCGCGCACGGTCGGCGACGTCATCGGCAAGTACCACCCGCACGGCGACAGCGCCGCCTACGAGGCCATGGTCCACATGGCCCAGCCGTTCTCCTTCCGCTACCCGCTGGTCGACGGGCAGGGCAACTGGGGGGCGCCCGACGACCCCCGCTCGTTCGCCGCGATGCGCTACACGGAGGCGCGCCTGACCCGCTTCGCCCAGGTGCTGCTCGCGGAGCTCGGCGACGGCGCCGTCGACTGGGCGCCGAACTTCGACGGCACCCTGGAGGAGCCGCGGCTGCTGCCCGCGCGGCTGCCGCACGTGCTGCTCAACGGCGCCTCCGGCATCGCCGTCGGCCTGGCCACCGACATCCCGCCGCACAACGTCCGCGAGCTCGCCGCCGCCGCGGTGCACCTGCTCGACGCCCACGCCGACCGGGTCTCGGCGGCGGCGCCCGAAGGGCGCGACTTCGCCGCCTGGGTCGACTCGCTGGGCGAGCTGACCGACGAGCTGACCGAGCTCGTCCCGGGGCCGGACTACCCCACCGAGGCGGCGATCATCAGCGACCGCGGCGAGCTGCGGCAGATGTACCGCGAGGGCGTCGGCACGGTGCGGCTGCGGGCGCGCTGGGAGGTGCAGGACGGCGCCGTGGTGGTGACCGCGCTGCCCTACCAGGTCTCCGGCGGCCGCGTGCTCGAACAGATCGCCGGCCAGATGGCGGCGAAGAAGCTGCCCATGGTCGACGACCTGCGGGACGAGTCGGACCACGAGAACCCGGTCCGCCTCGTCCTCGAGCCGCGCTCGAACCGGGTCGACGTGGAGCGCCTGATGTCCCACCTCTTCGCCACCACCGACCTCGAGAAGAGCTACCGGGTCAACCTCAACGCCATCGGCCTCGGCGGCAGCCCGCACCGCTACAACCTGGCGGCGCTGCTCGTCGAGTGGCTGCGCTTCCGCATCGAGTGCGTGCGCCGCCGGCTGGAGCACCGCCGGACCAAGGTGGAGGCGCGGCTCCACGTCCTCGAGGGCCTGCTGGTCGCCTACCTCAACCTCGACGAGGTGATCCGCATCATCCGCCGGGAGGAGGAGCCGAAGCCGGTGCTGATGGAGCGGTTCTCGCTGTCCGACGCCCAGGCGGAGGCGATCCTCGAGACCAAGCTGCGCCACCTCGCCCGCCTCGAGGAGATGCGCATCCGCGGCGAGCAGGACGAGCTGATGCGCGAGCTCGACGACCTCGGCCGCACGCTGGGTTCGAGGAAGCTGCTGCACCGTCGGGTCCGCGAGGAGATCGAGGCCGACGCCGAGACCTACGGCGACGCGCGCCGCGCGCCGCTCGCCGGCGAGGCGCCCGCGGCCAACGCCCTCGACGAGGCCGAGCTGCTCCCCAG
Source organism: uncultured Acidobacteriota bacterium (assembly GCA_963843275.1). Lineage (GTDB taxonomy): Bacteria > Acidobacteriota > Thermoanaerobaculia > Multivoradales > JBCCEF01 > CAWJJM01. Next base: position 1,196,428 of record CAWJJM010000012.1, read on the forward strand.
CGAGCCGGTGACGGTGGTCGTCTCGGAGAAGGGCTGGGTGCGGGCGGCGAAGGGCCACGACGTCGAGCCGGCGGCGCTGTCGTACCGCGCCGGCGACGCCTTCCTCGCCGCGGCCCACGGGCGCAGCAACCAGCTCGCCGTCTTCCTCGACTCGACCGGGCGCAGCTACGCGCTGCCGGCCCACACGCTGCCGTCGGCGCGGGGTCAGGGGGAGCCGCTGTCGTCGAGCCTCACCCCGCCGCCCGGCGCCTCGTTCGTCGGCGTGGTCCTCGGCGACCCCGACGACCCGGTGCTGCTCGCCACCGACGCCGGCTACGGCTTCGTGGCCCGGCTGGGCGACCTGCACACCAGCTACCGCGCCGGCAAGGCCGCGGTGACCGTCCCCGCCGGGGCGCGGCCGCTGCCGCCGCGCCTCCTGCCGGCCGAGGAGGGGGCGCTGCTGGCGGCGGCCACCACCGCCGGCTACCTGCTGGTCTTCCCGCTCGCCGACCTGCCGCGCCTCGCCAAGGGCAAGGGGAACAAGATCGTCAACATCCCGCGCAAGCGGCTGGCCAGCGGCGAGGAGGCGATGGCCGCCGCGGTGGCGCTGGCGCCCGGCGCCACCCTGCGCGTCCACGCCGGCCGCCAGTACACCAACCTCACCGCCGGCGACCTCGAGTCCTTCGCCGGCCAGCGCGCCCAGCGGGGCAGCCGGCTGCCGCGCGGCTACCGCCGGGTCGACGCGCTCGAGGCCGTCGCCGACTGAGCCACCGCCCGGCGGCTAGAGCAGGCCGCGCCGCAGGGCGACCGACACCGCCTCGCTGCGCCGGCGCACGCCGAGCCGGCGCAGGATCGCCTGGGTGTGGCTGCGCACCGTGTTGACGCTGATGCCGAGGGCGGCGGCGATGTCCGGCGACTCCTCCCCCGCCGCCACGTGGCGCAGCACCTCGCGCTGCCGGGCGGTGAGCCCGGCGTCGGCGACCGCCGCGGCGGCCGGGGCGGCCAGCGGGGCCGCGAGGCCGGCCGGCGCCGCCAGCAGGCGGTCGATCACCTCGTCGGCCCGACGCCGGCGGCGCCGGCGCTGGAAGAGGTAGACGACCGCCCAACGCCCGGGCGCCGGCCCGAGCACCACGATCACCGACACCCCGACCCGCGCCCGCGCGCCGGCGGCGTCGGTGACCTCGAGCTCGAACGCCTGCACCGGCTCGCCCTGCTGCACCATCTCGTGCAGGGCGCAGCCGCGCGGACACAGCCGGTTGCCGAAGACGTCCCGGGCCTCCAGGACGTCCGCCAGGCCGCGGCCGAGCGCCGCCGCGGCGGGGTGGCCGAAGAGCTCCTCGGCGGCGCCGTTCCAGGCCACCACCCGGTTGTCCGGATCGGTCGCCAGGGCCGCGGCGCCGGCCCGGGCGACGAGTTCGCTGGCATCCATCGGTCGCTGGGGTCCTCCGCGGAATCCGCGCCGGAGCCTAGCAGCCGGCGTGCCAGCCCGTTTGCCAGCCGGCCGCACTTCGCATAGGCTGCGGCAGCGAAAAAACGGGCCCACGGATCTTGACGCCATACCTCGCTTCCGCCGTCAGCGCGGCCACCTCCGCGGTCGGGGTGATCCTCGTCGCGCTGCTCAGCCGCCGTCTGCGGCTGGTGCGGCAGCTCTCCTTCCCCCTCTACGTCGGCGCCATCGCGGCCGGCATGAAGGTCTTCCTCCTGCTGCAGGGGCAGGAGATGCAGGCGCTCGCCATCTCGCTGGACTGGGTGCTGCTGTTCCTGATCTCGGTCCTGGTGCTGCGCATCGCCGGCCTCTACCTGTTCGACGTCCACCTGCCCAGCCGGCGGGGCATGCGGCTGCCGCCGCTGCTGCCGGCGGTGGCGATGGGCGTGGTGTACCTGGTCACCGCGCTGGTGACGCTGCGGGTGTTCTTCCCCGAGATGCCGTTCGACAAGCTGTTCGCCACCGGCGCCGTCACCTCGCTGGTGCTCGGCCTGGCGCTGCAGCCGATCCTGGGCAACTTCTTCGCCGGGGTGGTGCTGTCGATCGAGCAGCCGTTCCGCATCAACGACTGGATCAAGGTGTCCGACGTCGAGGGGCGGGTGGCGAAGATGACCTGGCGCACCACCCACCTGCGCACCCGCGACAACGACACGGTGGTCATCCCCAACGGCAAGATCGCCGACCAGGACATCCTCAACTTCTTCTACCCCCACCCGCTCCACCTCGAGCGGATCTACGTCGGCGTCCACTACCGCACGCCGCCCTACCGGGTGAAGCAGGCACTCCTCGACGTCGCCGACCGCATCGACTCGGTGCTCAAGAAGCCCACGCCGGCCGTCTACCTGCACTCCTTCGACGAGAGCGCCATCACCTACGAGCTGCGGGCGTGGATCGAGGACATCGCCAACCGGCCGCGGATCGCCAGCCACATCCGCAGCGAGATGTGGGAGGAGCTGCAGCGGCAGGGCATGACCATCCCGTTCCCCATCCGCACCCTCGAGATCGAGCCCCGCGCCAAGACGCTGGAGCTGGCGCGGCCGGCGCCGCCGGCCCCGAAGCGCGAGGGGCCGCCACCGGCCCGCCTGTTCGTCTACCGGGGCCCCGAGCGCGGCCGCGTCTGCGCGCTCGACGGCCAGCCGGTCACCGTCGGGCGGTCGGCCTCGTGTACCCTGACCCTCACCGAGCCGCGGGCCAGCAAGGAGCACCTGCGGGTCGAGTGGAGCGACGACGGCTACGTCGCCCGCGACCTCGAGAGCCAGAACGGCACCGTGATCAACACGGACAGCCTCGACCGGCGGGTGCTGCGACATCTCGACCACCTGATCATCGGGGACACCGTGATCATCTTCGAGTCCGACTGAACGATGGCAGAACATCCCGAGAGCATCGGTCCCTACCAGGTCGTCGACCGGCTCGACCCGGGCGGCGCCCTGCCGGTCTACGAGGCGGTCAAGAGCGGGGACACGGACGGGGTGGCGATCAAGCTGCTCGCCGCCGAGATCGCCGCGGATCCCGCCAAGCTGGAGCGCTTCGAAGCCGACCTCGCGGCGGTCTCGGCGCTCGACCACCCGAACGTCGTCGCGGTCCTCGACCACGGCGTCGCCGACGACCGCCCGTACGTGGTCGAGGAGCTGGTGCGGGGCACCTCGCTCGCCGCCATCCTCCGCGACCGCCGCATGACCCTTCCCGAGGCGGTCAAGGTGTTCAAGGGGATGACCCGCGCCCTGGTGGTGGCCCACCGCCGCGACCTGGTGCACCGCCAGCTCAGCCCCTCGAAGGTGCTGCTCTCCGACGACCTCGCCACCGTCAAGGTGACCGGCTTCGGACTCTCCCGCCTCGACAGCGCGGTGCTGCCGCAGGGCACCATCTCCACCTCCCAGCTCAGCGTCGGCTCGCTCCACTACATGGCCCCGGAGCAGGCCCGCGACCTCGGCTCGGTCGACCGCCGCAGCGACATCTACTCGGCCGGCGTGATGCTCTACCAGATGCTCACCGGGCGGCTGCCGGTGGGCCGCTTCAGCCTGCCCAGCCAGCTCACCGGGGACGTGCCTCCCGAGATCGATCCCGTCGTTCTCAAGTGCCTGGCCTCCAACCCGGCGGACCGCTACGAGAGCGCCGACCAGCTCCTGGCCGAGATCGAGCGGCTCGAGCACAAGCTGCGGCTGGCGGTCGTCGACGAGCTGCGCGGCATCTCCCGCTCGGTGACCCGCTCCACCCGCACCGTCGCCAAGAGCCGGACCGGCCGGGTGGCGCTCCTCGCCGCCGGCGTGGTGGCCCTGGCGGTCATCGCCGCCGCCCTCTACCTGCAGGGCGTCGGCGGCGACGTGGCGCTCCCGGCGCCCGACATCGGGTCCGCCGGAGCGCCGGCGGCGGCGCCCGCCGGCGAGCCGCTCCCCGCCACCGTCCCCGCCGACGACGACACGTCGGGGGCCCCCGGCGAGGAGGGCGTGCTGCCGGAGGACGCTCCGGGCGAGCCGCCTGCGACGACCGCCGACGGCGCCCCCGCCGCCCCGGAGGGCGCCGCCGGCAGCGCGGCGCCTGCCGCCGCGGCGGCGCCGCCGGTCCGCGAGCGACCCGCCGCCCGGCCTGCCGCGCCCGCCCCGACGCCGGCGCCGGCGCCCGCGGTCGATCCCGCCCTTTCCGAGCTGAAGGTGGCGCGCGACCAGATGTCGGCCCAGCTCTGGGGGCCGGCGATCGAGACGCTGCGTGGCGTCATCGACCACTACCCGGACAGTCCCTCCCTCGTGGACGCCTACTTCCTGGTCGCCGACGCCCAGTCCGCCTCCGGCCACTTTCAGGACGCGCTGGCCACCTTCGTGGAGATCCGCAGCCGCTTTCCACGCGCGAAGCGTGCCCCGGAGGCGGCCTACCGCCTCGCCGAGCTGATCGTGGCGAGCGGCGACCGGAGCCGGCTCAACGTCGCCCGGGAGACCTTCCGCGACCTCGCCGCCGAGCACCCCGACAGCTCGTGGGCGCCGCGCGCCCTGGCGGCCGAGGCGGACCTCGAGGCGGCGGCCAAGATGCGCCAGACCGACCCCGAGCTCAAGACCACCGTGCCCCTGTCGCTGGTCACCTGGCGGACGCTGGTGCAGAGATACCCCAAGGCCGCCGAGGCCGAGAAGGCCTACTGGGAGCTGGGCGAGGCCTACGACGACCTGAAGCGGTTCGACCTCGCCGCCGCGGCCTTCGCCGAGCTCGGCACCCGCTTCCCCGACACCCGCTACGACGCCTGGTGGCGCGCCGGGCAGCTCTTCGACCGCCGGCTCGACCAGAACGACAAGGCGGTCGAGGCGTATCGCAAGGTCCCCCAGAGCTCGCCCCATTACGGCGACGCCCAGAAGCGCATCAACCGCCTGACCCGCTGACCCGCCCCCGGGTACGCCGCGCCGGCACCCGCCGGCGCCCCCGGCGACCTCTCCTCCCACGGCCTGGCAGGGCCACATCCCGCCGTCGGGGGGGCGGGACGTGCCGCGAGCGCGCGCCGGCGCGTGGGCAGGCCTCCGCCCCGACGGGTGGTGTGGGACGGAGCGGCGCCGCGTAGCCTGCGGTGGATCCGCTGGCCGATCGCCCGCACCGCGCCGAGAGCTGCCCATGCCCGCGCCCTCCCGCCGCCTCCTCCCCAGCCTCCTGGCGCTGTTGTGCGCAGCGGCCCTCACCCTCCCCGCGGCCGCCCAGGGAAGCCTCGAATGGGTCGAGGTGTCGCTCACCCTCGACGCCGACGGCGCGGCCGCGGTCACCTACCAGTGCCGCTGGCGGACCGACGGCAGCATGCACGGCTTCTACTTCGCCAACCCGGCCGGCACGCCGTCGTTCGAACCGGGCTGGGCGGAGCTGCCCGGCGGCGAGCGGGTCCCCCTGAGCATCACGCCCGCCGGAGCGCGGCGCTGGGACGTCGTCCTCGCCGGCGGACGGGCCTGGGGTCCCGGCGAGGCCACCTACACCTTCGCCTACCGCACCGACCTGGCGGCGGCGGGCAACGTCGCCCCGACGACGGCGGCGGACGGCACCGGGCTCGTCGTCCTCGACTGGGCGCCGGTGGAGTGGGACGAGGCGCTCGGCCACGAGACGCTCGAGGTCCTCTTCCCGTCGGTGGCGGCGCCCGGCGCGGGCGACCTCGGCCTCGACGACGCGACCGCCGCCGGCCTGCGCACCGAGCCGTGGGTGAACCGGCGCTACCTGATCTCGTACCGCGGCGTCGGCGAGCCGCCGGCCCTCTGGGTGCGCTTCCACCAGGACCGCGTGCCGCCGCGCGGCGACCACCACGTCCAGCTCTACCTGCCGGCCGCGGACTTCCCGGGCGTCACCGCGGCGGCCGGTGCCGCGCGCCGCCGCGTCGCCACCGCCGCCGCCACGGCCCGGCGCCGGCGGGTGGAGGTGCTGCTGCCGGCCCTGCTCGCCCTCGCCGCCCTGGTCCTGCTCGCCACCGGGCGCAAGCTCCGCGGTCTGGCGCGCGCCGCCGCCACCGCCCCCGACGTCCTCTGGGAGCGGGACGACTGGGAGCCGCCGCGGTTGCGCGTCTCCAGCTTCCGCAAGCCCGGCAAGGTCGCCGAGCTGACGCCGCTCGAGGCCCTGGTGCTGATGGGCCTCCCCTTCCAGGTCCTGCTGGCCATGGTCCTCGACCGGCTGGTCGAGCGGGGCCGGCTGCGCCGCGCGGGGAGCGGTGCCGACCTCCGCCTCGCCCGCCTGGGCGACGAGCCGGCGGACGACGAGCCCTATCAGAGCTTCGTCTGGGAGCACCTCGCGGCGACGCCCGCCGCGCCGCCACCCGACCTGGCGGCCCGGCTCGGTGAGATCGTCGTCGGCACGGTGCAGCGCAAAGCGTGGGACGCCGATCTCGACGCCACCCGCGAGCACTACCGGCACCTCTTCGCCGAGCTCTTCCCCGATGCCGCCTCCGTGGCCGACCGCCGCTTCGCCGGCGACCCCGGGCGTTTCTATCCCTGGTGGGTGAGCCGGCACGCGAGCGGCGGGCCGGCGGTCTGGACCTCCGGCGCCGCGCCGTTCGGCGGCGGCGGCGGCGCCTTCGGCGGTGGCGGCGCCAGCTCCGGCTTCGACGTCGACCTGGCCGCCCTCGGCCCGACCCCGGCGCACCCGTCGATGGCCGCCTACGGGGCCGAGGACCTCGTCCCGGTCTACGAGCACGGGGCCTGCCACTCGGCCTGCCACTCCGCCTGTCACTCCGCCTGTCACTCGGCCTGCCACTCCGCCTGCCACTCGGCCTGCCACAGCGCCTGCCACTCGGCCTGCCACAGCGCCTGCGTCTCGGGGAGCTCGCATTGAGCCGCATCGGGCCCAGCGCCGCCGAGGCGACCGGCCTCCGCTTCGTGCTCGACCTGCCCGGGCTGCGCTCGCGCTTCCTCCTCGCCGCCGCCCTCTGGTTGGTCGGGCTGGCGGTCGTCACCTTCGCGCCGGCCGCGGTGGCACCGGTCGGGATCCTCCTGCTGCTCGGCGGCCACCTGCCGCTGTGGGCGCGCACCCAGACCCTCGCCCCGGGCGGCGCGACGCCGCGCCACGAGGAGGTCTGGGCGCCGGTCGAGGACGACTGGCTGGCCCGGATCGAGGCGCTCGAGAAGCGCGGCGCGCGCTGGGACACCACGCCGTGGGACGCCAGCAACCTGTGGGGCGCCCTCTGCCTGCTGCTGGCGGCGTCGCTGGTCGGCGTGCTGGCCCTGTTGGCGGGGGCCGCCTCGCCGCCGCTGTTCCTGCGCCTGGGCCTCGCCGGAGGCGCCCTGGTGGTGCCGTTGTGGTTCAACGGCATCCGCACCACCTGGAACCCCAGCGAGCTGCGCAAGAAAGGGGAGGCGCTGGCCGTCGCCCGGGCGGTCGCGGAGACGCAGGCCGCTGGCGAGCTCGACCCGGTGCCGTTGCTGGCCCTGCGCGAGGGCCGGCGGGGGCGCTACCCGGTGGACGCCCGCCTCATGCTCCGCCCGGCGGCCGACGACGGCAGCGGCTTCCTCGGCGTCCAGGTGCAGGTGGCGCTCAACAACGTCCAGGGCACCGACTACCCCTACCTGTACTGCGTCGTGCTCGGCAAGCCGGGCTTCCGGCTCCCCCCGTCCGGCCACCCGGCGGCCTGGCCGGGCTGGACGCTGCGGCCGGTCTACGAGCGCGGCGAGGGCGACGGCGCCGTCTACCTGGTGATCCGCCAACACGCCGACCGCTCCGGCGGCTGGCACACCGCACCCGAGCAGATCCGCGAGCTGGTGGGTCGCGCGCTGGAGGAGGCGCGCCGCGCCCGGCGCGCCAACCTCCCCGGGGCGAGCGCGTGAGGACCGTCCCGACGGGCAGGCCGGGCGCCGTCCCGACCACCTCCGGCCCGCTGTGGGTGGAGCTCTCGCCGACGCAGGCCCATCCCATCGACCTGCGCTGGGTGGACGAGCTGATGGCGAGCGCGGGCCCCCGGCTGCGGGTGCGGGCCGAGGACGAGCTGCTGATCCTGGTGCCCAACCGGCCGGTCAAGCTCAACCGCACCGCGCTGCGGGTGCTCGGCGCGATGATCGACGAGGGCCTGGGCATCGCCGCCGTGCTGGCGCGCGAGGGCGATGGCCCCGGACGCCGCCGCGAGCTGCACGCCTTCTTCACCGATCTCGCCGCCTGGCTGTCCGGCGGCCTCGGCGAGGGGCTGGGGCGCCGGGCCGTCCTCCACGAGCCCTTCACCGCCGACTTCTGCCGCCTGCCGGTCCTCTCGGAGGTCGCGCTCACCTACCGCTGCAACCTCTCCTGCGCCTTCTGCTACGCGGGCTGCGCCGCCGGCGGCCTGCCCGCGGGGTGGAGCGAGGAGCGGGTGATGAGCGACGACGAGGTCTGCCGGGTCCTCGACGTCCTGCACCACGACGCGCGCTGCCCCAGCGTCAGCTTCACCGGCGGCGAGCCCACGCTGCGGCCCGCTCTGCCCCGCTTCGTCGCCCACGCCAAGGGCCTCGGGCTGGCGGTCAACCTGATCTCCAACGGCCAGCTCCTCGACGACCGCCGGGTGGCGGCGCTGGCCGCCGCCGGCCTCGACTCGGCGCAGCTCTCCCTCGAGGGCCCCGACGCCGCCGTCCACGACGGCCTGGTGGGGCGGCCGGGCGCCTTCGCCCGCCTGTGGGCGGCGCTCGATCGGCTGCGCGCCCGCGGCATCCGCGTGCACACCAACACCACGGTGAACCGCCGCAACCTGCCCCATCTCGAGGCGATCGTCGACCTGGTGGCGGAGCGCGGCCTGCCCCGGTTGAGCATGAACCTGGTGATCCCGTGCGGCACGGCGGGCGGCGCCCCCGGCCTCCACGTGCCCTACACGGAGGCGGGCGAGCCGGTGCTCCGGGTGCGCGAGCGGGCGGCGGCGCGCGGCGGCGAGCTGGTCTGGTACTCGCCGCTGCCGCTGTGCCTGTTCAACACCATCGCGCACGGTCTCGGCAACCGCGGCTGCGCTGCGGCCGACGGCCTGCTCCACGTCGACCCGGCCGGCGACGTGCTGCCGTGCTCGAGCTTCCGCCACGGCGAGACCCTCGGCAACCTCCTGCGCCAACCCTTCACCGAGGTCTGGAGCTCGCCGGCGGCGCGCTTCTTCCGCGACAAGCGGATGCAGCCGGCGCCCTGTCGGGGCTGCCCGGACAGCGCGGCCTGCCAGGGCGCCTGCGTGCTCTACTGGCGGGAGATGGGTCTGGTCGAGCTGGGCGGGGGCGCGGCGGAGCGCCCTCCTCTTCCGGCGGGATTCGCGAACGGCGGGGAGACCGCCTCGAGCGACGTGTGCGGCAGGACGCCGCCCCGACCGGAGGCGATCAGCCCCGTTCCGGCAGCGCCGCGAAGCTGATCAGCTCGACCGGCGCCCCGTCGTGGACGATCATCGCCGAGCGCACGCCGGCCGACGGGGTGCCGGGCGGCATCAGGACGTCGCGCCCCTCGAGGGCGGCGTCGAGGTCGTCGACCTCGAAGGCCAGGTGGGGAACCTCCCGCACCAGCGCGGGCACCGGGCTGTCCGGCGCGAAGCGCATCCACTCGATCCCGAACGGGCTGGAGTCGAACCCCGACACCCACATCCCGTAGCGTGGCAGGTAGCGCTCCCCGGAACGCCGAACGGCGGTGGGGACACCGAGGTGGTGGTACCGCCACCCCAGCTCCGCCACCGCCGCCGGCGGCTCGTCGTCGCGCCGCGGACCGCCCATCCCGGCGGTCAGGCTACCACTTGAACTGGGTCCACATCCCGATCTCGTCGGACTCGCCCTTGGCGCCGGGGACCGTCGAGCCGACGCTCCCCCACTTGCCGTTCTCGACCGTCTCGTGCTTGTAGGCGAAGGCCACCAGCAGCGGCTTGATCGGGTGGATCTGCACGCCGGCGAGGTAGTAGGTGTCGTCGAGGTCGGGGGCGAGGTCCTTGCTCGGGCTGACGCTGTCGTAGCGGAAGAACAGCTCCGCCTTCGACACCGGGACGCTGAGCCACAGCATGTAGCCGTCGCTCGAGTCGGTCTGCGGCTTGGCCACCGTCTTCCAGTTGTCGGCCGAGAAGTACTCGCCGCCGACGTTGAAGCGGTCGTTGTGGAAGGCCGCCACCAGGTCGTAGCGGGAGGCGGTGTGCAGCGCCGGGCTGGCGTCGGTGTCCTGGCCCAGCTTCCCGGAGTACGCTCCGGCACCGAGCACCAGGCCCTCGACCGGCTCCACCGAGACGCGGCCCGTGAAGTCGACGCTCCCGGTGCGGCTGGGGTTGCTGTACCCCTTGCCGTTGATGACGCCGGCGGCGTACGAGAACATCCCCGTCCCGCCCTTGACGTGCAGCCCCCAGTCGGCAGAGGTGCCGAACCCGGCGCGGTCGATCAGGACGTTCTCGACGTAGCGGTAGCCGTAGAGGTCCTCGACGAACGGAACCCAGGGCAGGTCGGCGGAGCCCATGCGGAAGATGGCCCGCGGCGAGAGCTTCGCCTCGATGTAGGCCTTCTTCACGAAGATGTCGTAGCGCTTGGTGCCCTGGTCGCCGACGTCGGAGACGAAGGTGGCCGACCAGACGTCGTCGTACTTGTAGCCGAACTGGAGGTAGAACCGCTTCAGGTCGGTCCCGAACCCGCTGTCGTCGCTCTTCAGGCCGGTCCCCTTGTCCTCGTTGTCCTTGTAGGTGAGGTCGGTGTAGACCTTGCCCCCGAACGTGAAGTGGTCGTCGGCGCGAGCGGTCCACGCCGCCCCCAGCACCACCGTCGCGAACAGCCCCGTCACCAGCAGGTGTCCCACCGCCCGCCGCGCTCCCTCGATGCCTGCGTTCATCCGTTCGTTCTCCTTGTGAACCGGAAAAAGACCGTGCCACCTCGGCGCTGGAGGGAGTCTGCGTGGCGGCCGTGACAACCGGGTGGCGGGGGGGTGAAGAAGGTGTCACCCCGCCGTCACCCGCGGCGGCGCGGGGACGGGGACCGCTCGGCGGCGGCCGGAGGCCCGGGGCGCGGGTCGGACGGCGCCCTCGCCGGGCGTGCGCCCCCCGGACCCGCCGGGCGCGCGGCTCAGTCGGCGGGGAGGCCGAGGACGTCGGCCAGCGCCTCGCGGATGATGTCCGCTTCGCTGCGCCGCTCGTCGAAGGCCTTCTGCCGCAGGGTCTCGGCCATCTCCTCCGGCAGCCACAGGTTCTTCTTGACCATGCCGCCGCGGGTGCGGGTGGTGACGCCGCCGCGCGGGCCGACGGGGAGGTCCTCGTTCGTCTCGGGCTTGCCTCTGTTCATGCACCCCTCCTTCATTGGGTATCGAATCCCCTGCGCCCCGAGACTGCGCCCACCGGGCCCCGATCCCCAAGCCGGGACGCTTCGGCACGTGACAGCGCGACTGCGACACCCAATCCGGCTCTGTCACGCCCGTCCACGTCGCCGGAACCCACGCTCAGCGTCCGTCAACCCGCTGTCGGAGAACCCCCGACGTCCTTGAAGCGCACGTGGTTCTCGATGCCGGTCACCGGCCGGCCGTCGGCCTCGGCGTAGGGGAACACGAAGTAGTTGAGCGGCCGGTCCCGCTGCGGCGGCACCAGGACCAGGTCGCGCCCCTCGCTGAGCTCCACCCGGTTCTCGTCGTAGGAGCCGAAGTAGTACTCGCGGCGCTCCGGGTGCTTCGAGGCCTCCGAGGCGTCGATCGGCACCCAGCCCCGCTCGGGCAGCCAGAAGGCGCTCCAGCAGTGGTAGCCGCCGATCTCCCCGGCGCCGCGCTCCGGGGGCAGGGGGAAGCCGATGGCGAACTTCGCGGGGATGCCGGCCGCCCGCGCCAGGCCGGTGAACAGGGCGTGGAAGTCGGTGCAGTTGCCGCGCTTGGCGTCGCACGCCCAGTAGATGTCGCCGTGGCCCCAGCCGGTGCCGTGCTTGTCGTAGGTCATGTTGGCGAGGACGTAGTCGTAGATCGCCCGCGCCCGGGCGGCGTCCGTGGAGGCCCCGTCGGTCACGCGCGCCGACAACGCGCGGATGCGCTCGTCCAGCGGCACCAGGGCGTCCGGCTCCAGCCAGCGGGCGAGCGCCGGGTCGGTGGCGCGGCCCGCCGTCGACCCGCGCCCCGCGCTCCCCACCGGGTTGCGGACCTCGCGGCGCCGCACCCGCGCCGTGAAGCCCACCTCCACCGGCGCCGCCGGGGCGGCCAGCCGCAGGTGGAGGATCCGGTTGCCGAACTCCGGGTCGTCGGCGAGCTGCGGTTCCACCGGGGCGAGCACGTCCCCGAGCTCGACCTGCTGGGCGTCCCCGCTCCGCGGGATCGGCAGCCAGACGTCGAGCTCGCGGGTCCCCTCCGGCGGCGCCGGGACCGTCGAGCGCACCACCAGCTCGAAGTCCCGCGTCGCGACGGCCTCTGCCGGCGGCGACGCCGGTTCCTCCGCTGCCACTCGCGTGCGGGCAGCGCCGTCGCCGGCGCATCCCAGGCCCGCCGCCGCGACCGCCGACAGCACCACGAGAACCACTCTCCGCCCTGCTCGCATCGCCCTCTCCTTGCGCGGCCCGGCCCTCATCCCGCCAGGGCCACGGCCAGAAATCCCAGGTACGTCCCCAGCGCGTTGCCGAGTGCCCCGACGAGGATGCCCGGCAGCGCCAGGTCGCTCCGTTCCAGGCTCCGCGCCAGCGCCAGGGCCGAGGTGCTGCCCCCGATGTTGGCCTGCGACGCCACCGCCGCCACCGCCGGATCGAGCCCGAGCAGCGCCGCCCCGCCGAAGACGGCGACGCCGTGGACCAGCAGGATCACCGCGACGAGCCCGAGCAACGCCGGGGCCAGGTGGCCGAGCCGCGCGAGCGCGTCGACGTCGCACAGCGCTCCGATCGCGGCCAGGAACAGCATGACGGCGAACCAGCCGACCAGCGCGGCACCGGCGAGGCGCTGCACCGCCGGGATCTGCGCGAGGGCCAGCGCCAGGGTGGTGAGGACGAGGATCGACGGCAGCCGCAGCCCGAGGCCGCTGGCCGCCCAGGCGCTCGCCGCGTCGGAGACCCACAGCGCCGCCGCCCCCAGCGCCAGCAGCGCCCCGAGCGCCGCAGCGCTCGCCGTCTCCCGCTCGCTCTCGGCGTCGCCGGCAGGCGCGGCCGCGGCGGCGGCCGCGGCGGCGGGCGCGGGGTCGGTGCGCCGCGTCAGCAGGCGTGGCAACACCACGGTGGCCGCCATCCACAGGGTGGTGGCGGCGTTGTCCACCACCGCCGCTCCGGCGTAGAGACCGCCGTGACGGACCACGTCGTACTCGAGCGCCACCGCGTTGAAGTTGATGCTGCCGCCGACGTAGGTGCCGACGTACATCCCGGCCAGCGGGCCGTGGAGCGCGCCGAAGACCCGCGCCCCTCCCACCGCGTGGATGCCGACCAGCGCCCCGGCGAAGGTGCCCGCGGCGCCGAGCAGGAAGAGGCCCACCATCGGCCCCCCCGCCCGCAGGACGCTCGCCAGGTGGACCCGCAGGAGGAGCCAGAAGATGGCCAGCGGCCCGAGATAGCGGAAGATGCCGTCGTACACCGGGGAGCCGTCGGTCACCGACGGGATCAGCCCCACGTTGGCCGCCACCGCCGCCAGCACGATGACCAGCAACGCCGAGCCCAGGTGGCGCAGCGGCGTGTGCCGCCCCAGCCACTCGCTGGCCGCCACCGCGGCCGCCAGCACGGCGACCACCCACACCGGTTGGGACATGTGCCGCGGAGTCTAACGCAGCGCCGCCGGCGGGCGGCGCGGCGGAGCTGGTGCGGCTGGGAGGACTCGAACCCCCGACCAAGGGTTTAGGAAACCCCTGCTCTATCCACCTGAGCTACAGCCGCATGCTTCTGAATCCACGACTTCCGAGGCGCACCCCCGCCCCGAGGAGGTCGTCTTTCCTCTTCTTTCCCTGCCAGCGCCCCGAGCGCCTCGCGATGTTGTCGCGGTCGAAGACGCGATGCGTCTCGTGGCCGGTGATCTCCATCGCGACCGTGTCGGGCAGGCCGGCCTGCACCAGGGTGCGGACGGCGGTGCGCCGGAAGTCGAGGTGCAGCCTACCCGGGACGCCCGCGGCCTCGCAAGCGGTCACCCACGCCTTGCGGAGGGTGGAGCTGACCCTGGCCGCGCGCTGCTGGTGGCGCTCCCACTTCGACCACGCCTGGGGAAGCCTTCACCGAGGAGGTACAGCGGGAGCGGTCGCCGGAGGAGGGCTCGGGCGCCACTCGGGCAGGATCTCGTCGTTTTGGCGAAGCCACTCGAGCATCGCCGGATCCCGGTCGCCGACCCGCATCGGAACCACCGCGATGTGCCCCCGGGCGACGGCGGCGACGTCCGTGTCCAGCCCCGGTCGGCCTCGCGTTCCGAGCTCGATCGACCAGACCGCCTGGCCGGGACCGTGGCTCGCCGTCGACTCGAGCTGCGCCGAGGCGCTCAGCAAGCCGTGCGCCCGCTCGACCACTTCGATTCCGGTGATCTCCGACGGCGGGCGCGCGGGAAGGCTGACGGTCAGGTAGGACGGCGGTCTGATCTCGTCCATGATCCCGCTCCGAACGAGGCGAAGGACCCACTCCACGACAGCCTCCACCGCCTCCGGATCGTCGTCTTCGACGCCGGAGACCGCCACCGCCGGGACCCCGAGGAACGCCGCGGTTCGCGCGGCGCCGATCGTCCCCGATCCGAACCACTCGTCCGCCAGGTTCGCACCCCCGTTGATCCCGGACACCACCAGGTCCGGTGGCGCGTCCGCCATCGGCCCCACCAGCGCGAAGACGACACAGTCCGCCGGGAATCCATCGAGCGCCCAGGCGCGGATCCCCTCGCCGGCGTCGCGCCGCTCGACCACGAACCTCCTGGCGCGTGGGAAGGTCATGAAGTTCGAGCCACTGCTCCGGTCCTCGGTGGAGGCGACCAGGACGACCTCCGAATGCCGGGCGAAGGCGCGAGCCAGCGCCTGGGTCGCCACGTCCGCGATCCCGTTGTCGTTCGTGATGAGGACTCGCTGAGGCCACACCCGGCTCTCTGGCGCCGCCACCTCCGGCTCGGAGAGGCGTGAGGGATCAGCGTCCGCGGCGTGACCCCCGGAAGCTACGAGGAGGGCGAACAGGAAGCCCAGTAGAGAGACGATGAAGGTCGAAGCCGGGGAGCCGGCTCTTGGGAAGCTCACGGCTCTCGTCCTTTCGCGGATCGACGGTCCTCGCATCCTGGCGGCGCCGCGTAGGGCGGTTCACCGCGGCGGCTTCGGTCACGGGGTCGTCGGCGACGGTTGACCAGTCAGCAACATGGGCCTCGCGGCCCTCTCTGGCGCAGGGTCGCGGACGTCAGCACACCGGATTGTCGAGAATCGATGAGAGCCTACGTCCGCAAATGCCGCACAGGGGAAAAAACGGGAACACCCCCTAACGCCGGATCGCCGTAAAGCTGACTTGCGTGGTTCCGAGGCAATCCTGCCCGCCATAGGTCCCTGTCATGCTGCCTCCGGAGACCAGCCCAGTCCCTTGGTAGCTTCCAGCGCAGGGATTCACCTGCTGCAGAATAAACGTCGCCTGCTGGCCCCTCACGGAGCCTGAGAGCTGGCCCCCACCCCCTCCCGTGGCGCTAAAGGTGCCGGTGAGACTTGAGCCTGCTTGAGAGATGGTCAGAACCGCAGCAAACGTAGTACCCGCAGGCGCTCTGGTGCCTCCGGTAACGCTAACGGAGGCGTCCCAGGTGCCGGCGACGTTGGCGGCGCGCGGCTCCGTAGGACTGCCGCCACCGCATGCGGAGGCTGCGAGGATAGCTAAAGGGACGAGCAGGCATTTGGCTGCAACCTTGTGCATGGGTTTCACTCTCCAACCCTGCGGTTCCAAGCGCTCGCAATCAGTTCCAATGTGGTCTTTCGATCTCGGACCGAAGGAGTCCACACGACCCACGGACAGTCTCTGCATACGATACGGTACTCGTCGCTGCTGTCTCCCACAGGACGCATTTCCACGGGTTTTCCACAATGCGGGCACGGCCGAAGATGGGGAATTCTCGGGTCGCGAGAGCTGGTAGCACTCATTTCGGTTTCCGCTTTTGTGCTGAGATTATACCAGTCCCTGTTGTGACGGTGGAACCGGCCTACAGCCGGCCGCCGGTGAGGCGGTCGAAGGCGGGGTGGTCGCGGCGCACGATCGTCTCCTCCCGCCGCGGGCCGGTGGAGAGCAGGACGACCGGCGTCCGACCTCGTCCTCGATCCGGCGGACGTAGTCCCGGGCCGCCGCCGGCAGGGCGTCGTAGTCGAGGATGCCGACCGTGGCGCGCTTCCAGCCCGGGACGGTCTGGTAGACCGGCTCGGCCGCGGCCAGGGCCGCGACGGTCGGCCGGCAGGTCGCGCCGCATCTCCCCGTCGATCTCGTAGGCGGTGCAGACCTGGATCTCGTCGAGCTCGTCGAGCACGTCGAGCTTGGTCAGGGCCAGCGAGCCGGTGCCGTTGAGCTGCCGGGCGTAGCGGGCGGCCACCAGGTCGAGCCAGCCGCAGCGCCGCGGCCGCCCGGTGGTGGTGCCGAACTCGTTGCCGCGCCGGCGCAGGAAGCTCGCCGGTCTCGTCCTCGAGCTCGGTCGGGAAGGGGCCGGCGCCGACCCGGGTGGTGTAGGCCTTGAGGACGCCGAGGACCGCCGTCGAGCGCGGTCGGCGGCACCCCGGTGCCGGTGCAGGCGCCGCCGGCGGTGGAGCTCGAGCTGGTGACGAAGGGGTAGGTGCCGTGGTCGAGGTCGAGCAGGGCGCCCTGGGCGCCCTCGAAGAGCAGGCTCGCGCCCCTCGCTCATCCAGCCGGCGAGCAGCACTCGGTGTCGCCAGACAGGGCGCCAGGCGCTCGGCCCACTCCCGGCACAGCGCCGCCAGGCGGCCGCGTCCAGCGTCGCCTCGGGACCTCGCCGCCGAGCGCCGCGAGCTGCGGCCGGACCGGGGCGTGCTCGACGCCTCAGGCGCTCCTCGAGGTCGGGCGCCGCGAGGTCGACCAGGCGCAGACCGTGGCGCGCCGCCTTGGCCTCGTAGGCCGGGCCGATGCCGCGCGACGTCGTGCCGATCGGCGCGCTCGCCGCGCGCCACCTCCCGCGCCTGGTCGAGCGCGACGTGCGAGGGCAGCAGCACCGTGGGCGCGGTCCGAGACGAAGAGGCGGCCGGCGGTCTCGACGCCGGCGCCGCGCAGCTCGTCGAGCTCCTCGAAGAAGGCGTCCGGCGAGACCACCATGCCGTTGCCGAGCACGCAGCGCATGCCGGCGTGCAGGATGCCCGAGGGGATCAGGTGGAGGGAGAAGTGGCGTCGCCGAAGCGCACGGTGTGGCCGGCGTTGTGGCCGCCCTGGAAGCGCACCACGGCGTCGAAGGCCGGGCAGACCAGGTCGACGATCTTGCCCTTGCCCTCGTCGCCCCACTGCATCCCCACGATCACCACGTTGCTCATCGCAGCTCCTCCTCGGCGGGCGACGACTACCAGATGGAAACGGTCTCTCCGCCGTCCATCCGGGTGCCACCCCCGTGGTGCGGGGACGCCGTGCGCCGGCTACCACCCGAGCGGGCGTGCGCACACGGGCCGAATCGCCTGCTACCATCCCGCTCCGTGGACACCTTCCTCGGACGCCTCCACCTCCTGCTCCCCCTCGCGCTACCTGCTCGCCGCGGTGGGCGTACGGGCTGCTCTTCTTCACGCCCAGGAGACGGCGCGCCGGGCGGCGACCCCCGCTGCTGGTCGGGCACCGCGCGCGCTCCACCTCGCCTACCTCGTCGGCCTCACCGTCCGGTACGCCAGTTCCCCGCCGCGACGGTCGTCGCAGGCGCTGTCGGTGGTCGCCCTGGCGGTGGCGCTGGTCTACGCCCTCGTCGAGTGGCGCGGGCGCGAGCGCTCGACCGGCTTCTGGATGGTCTCGCTGGTCTTCTTCTTCCAGCTCCTGGCGTCGCTGCTGCGCACGCCGGAGACCGCCCGACAGCGACATCTTCCACAGCGCCCTGTTCGCCAGCCACGCGTCGCTCGCCCTGGTGGGCTATGCCGCCTTCGTGGTGGCGGCCGGCTACGGCTTCCTCTTCCTCGAGCTCTACCGCGAGCTGAAGAGCGGGCCACTTCTCGACTCTTCTACGGCAAGCTGCCGCCGCTCGAGGTGCTGGAGCGGATGATGACCGGCGCCCTGCTGGTGGGCTTCGTGGCGCTGACCGGCGCGGTCACTGTCGGGGCCTTCTGGGCCTACCAGAACGCCGCTACGGCTGCCGCGGCATTGGCTGACGCGACCCCAAGATCCTGCTCACCTTCGCCACCTGGATGCCTCTACGGCGTCGCGCTGCTGCTGCGCCGCACCCGCCGTGGCAGGGCCGCCAGACCGCGCTGGCGAGCCTGGCCGGGCTGGGGGCGATCCTCTTCTCGCTGGTGGCCGTCAACTTCGTTGTCGGCGACTTCCACGGCTTCTGTGAGGCGATGAGCCCCAGGGCGATGCGCTGACCGAGCGCGGCTCCCACCCGCGCAGCGACGCTCCCCGCCCTGCTGCTGGTGGGGACCGACTACCGCTCGCGCGCCCGCTGCGAGCTGCGCGAGCGGGTGGCCTACGCCGGCGACGGCGGCCGAGGAGCTGCTGGTCCACCTGCTGGCCCGGCGACGAGATCGACGAGGCCTGCGTGCTCTCGACCTGCAACCGCACCGAGGTCTACGTCGTAGCCGCGCGACGACGGACGCCGCCTACCGCGCGGTCGGTCGACCGGCCTTCCTAGCGCGGGCGCCGGAGATCGCCGCGCGAGGGGCGGCTCTACGTCAAGCGCGGCGACGAGGCGGCGCGACCACCTGCTGGCGGTGGCCAGCGGCCTCGAGTCGATGGTCCTCGGCGAGCCCGAGATCCTCGGCCAGGTCAAGCAGGCCACCGCCCTCGCCGACGCCGTGGGCGACCGGCGTACGGTGCTCCGGCGGCTGCTTCCGCGCGGCCGCCGACGCCGGGCGGCCGCGCCCGCGCCGAGACCGCGATCACCAGCGGCGCCGTCTCCCTCGGCTACGCCGCCGTCGAGCTGGCCCGCAGCATCTTCAGCGACCTCGAGGAGGCGCGCGTCCTGGTGGTGGGCGCCGGCGAGACGGCGCGGCATGGTGGCCCGCAACCTGATCGAGCAGCGGCGCCCGCGAGGTCCGGTCGCCAACCGCACGCTCGAGCGCGCCGAGGCGCTGCAGCGCGCGACTTCCCGGACCGTCGAGCTGCTCGGCCTCGACGAGCGCTTCGCCGCGCGGCCGCGGCCGACGTGGTGGTGGCCACCACCGGCGGCCGCGGAGCCGGTGCTGACCCGCGCCCGGCGTCGCCGAGGCGCTGGCCCGCCGCGCCGGGGCGACCGCTGCTGGCGGTCGACCTCGGGGTGCCGCGCAACATCGACCCGGCGGCGGCGCGGCTCGGCAACGTCTTCCTCCACACGATCGACTCGCTGGAGAGCCTGATCCAGCGCAACCTCAAGCGCCGCCGCGAGGAGGTGCCGCGGGTCGAGGAGATCGTCGAGCAGGAGCTCGGGCGCTTCGCTCGCTGGTATCCGCGGGCTCGAGGCGGAGCCGCTGGTCGCCCGCCTCCAGAAGCAGGCCGAGGCGATGCGGCGGCAGGAGGTCGCGGCGGTGCTCGACCGCTTCCCCGCGGAGACCCACGGCGACCTCGACCGCCTGACCCGCGCCCTGGTGCGCAAGATCCTCCACCACCCGAGCAGCCGGCTGCGCGACCACGGCGGCGGGGCCGAGGGCGCCGCGGCTCGACCTGGTGCGCGAGCTGTTCCAGCCCTCGACGACGAAGACGACGAGCTGACCCGAGCCGCCGTCCGACCGATGATCCGCCGCCCCCCGCACGCTCCGCCTGGGGACCCGCAGAGCCGCCCTCGCCCTGGCCCAGTCCGGCATGCGTGGCCGCGGCCCTGGAGCGCTCCACCCGGGCTGCGACGGTCGAGCTGGTGCCATCGTGACCCGCGGCGACCGCACCCGCGGCGACCTCGCGCAGGCTCGGCGGCAAGGGGCTGTTCACCGAGGAGCTCGAGCGGGGCCTCCTGGACGGCAGCCTCGACCTCGCGGTGCACAGCCTCAAGGACCTGCCGGTCGAGCTGGCCCCGGGGCTGGTGGTCGCCGCCTTCCCCGAGCGCGCCGATCCCCGCGACGTGCTGGTCTCCGAGCTGGCGGCGACCTCGACGGGCTGCCGCGCGGCGCCACCGTGCTCACCGGCGCGCTGCGCCGCCGCATCGCAGATCCTGCGCGCCGCACCCGACCTCGGGTCGCGGCGTCCGCGGCAACGTCGACACCCGGCTGCGCAAGTGGCGCGAGCGGGGGCCGGCGGCGTGATCCTGGCCGGCGCCGGGCTCGCACCGCCTCGGCCACCGCATCGAGCCGAGGGGCTGCCCGGCCCACCCGCTCGACCCGGAGCGGTTCGCTGCCGGCGCCGGGCCAGGGCATCCTCGCCCTGGAGGCGCAGGCCGGCCACGGCCGCCGAGGAGCTCTGCCGCCGCCTCGAGCACGCCCGACACGGCCCGCGCCGCCGACGCCGAGCGCCGCGTGGTGGCGGCCTTCGGCGGCGACTGCGCCCTGCCGCTCGGCGGCGGGGGCCCGCGTGCGAGGACGGCGGCCTGCGCATCCGTGACCGCCTGCTCGCGACCCCCGACGGTCGCCAGGTCGCCCGCGGCCGAGGCGACGCCCACCGCGCGGAGAGGCCGCCGCCGCCGCCTGCGTGGCGGCCCTCGAGGCCGACGGCGCGCGACGAGATGCTGGCCCGCCTGCGCGCCGCCGGCGGCGCCACCGGACCCGTGAGGGCGGTCGCCCCGCCGCATGCCGCCACGCCCCGGCCCGCTGGACCGGGCTGCGGGTCGTCGTGACCCGGGCCGCCCACCAGGCCGCGGCCTGGCGCGGCCTTCGAGGCCGCCGGCGCCCGGGTCGAGCGGCTGCCGCTGCTGGAGGTGGGCCCGCCGACCGACCCGGGTCCGCTGGCGGCGGCGCTCCGCGGACCTGGCGCGCTTCCGCTGGGTCGCCTTGACCTCGTCAACGCCGCCGAGGCGCTGCTCGGCGGCGGCGGCCGGCGGCTGCCCCGCCGCCTCGCGTGGCCGCCGTCGGGGAGGCGACGGCGCGCGCCCTGCGCGCGCCGCGGCGTCGCCGCCGGACCTGGTGGCCGCCCGGCGCACCGGCGCCGAGGGTCTCGCCGCCGAGCTGCGGGCGGCGGCGGGCGGCGACCTCACCGGCGTGCCCGGTGCTCGCCCCCCTCGCCGCCGACGCCCGCCCGGCCCTGGTCGAGGAGCCCTGCGCGCCGCCGGCGCCGAGCAGGTACCGGGTGGACGCCTACGCCAAGCGGGTGCCGCCGGGCGCCCCCGAGCGGGCCGGTGCGAGATCTTCGCCGGCAGCGCGCCGCTTCGGCTGGGTGACCTTCACCAGCCCGTCGCATCGCCCGGACTTCGCGGGCCTGTGGCGGCGCCGACGACTGGCCGACCGACCGCCGCGCGGGCCTGCTCGCCGCTCGATCGGCCCGGTGACCAGCGCCGCGCTGCGCGCAACTCGGGGTCGAGCCGGCCGCCGAGGCGGGAGCCCGGCGGACGACGGGATGGTGCCGTCTGGTCGCCGCGGTCGCCGCCGCGACCGTCGGCCGCGCGTAGGGTGCGCCCGGCGGCATTCGCGGTAAACTCCCTGCTCCGGCATCCCTCGCCCGCCGGCCCGTGGCGGCAAGGAGCCGCCGACGGAAGCTTCCCCCTGATGAAGATCCCCTCGCTCATCCTCAAGCAGCTCTACACCGTGGGCAGCCTCGAGAACCGCGCCGACGGGGTCGGCTTCCAGATCAAGAACCGCCTGCAGCGACGCCACCCTGGTGGGGCTGCGCGGCGTCGGGGATCGACGGGCGCCGGGTGGACGCCGAGGACGTGGTGGTGGAGGGCGACGGGCGAGCGGCTGCGCGGCTCGGAGATGTCGGCGGAGCGCACCGTCGCCTTCCCGCTGCGCCGCGTGGCGCGGGTGGAGGTGCCGGGGAGCCCGCTGGAGAGGGCCAGCACGAGATCGTCCTCGACTTCGAGGCCGACCCCTTCGGCAAGCCTGTCGTTCAAGGTCAAGGACGCGATCGCCGAGGACGCCGAGCGGCGCACGGTGATCCCCTACGACAAGGAGAACAACGCCACCGAGCGAGATCATCGCCGAGCGCCAGGCGCTTCGTCGAGCAGCTACACCGGCGTCCGGCTCGAGCACGTCAACGCGCTACTCCTTCGATCCCGCGCTCACCCAGGGCAACATCGAGAACTTCACCGGCGTCGCCCAGGTGCCGCTCGGCTTCGCCGGGCCGATCCTGGTCCACGGCGAGCACGCCCAGGGCGAGTTCCTGATCCCCCTGGCGACGACCGAGGGCACGCTGGTCGCCTCGTACAACCGCGGCATCAAGGTGCTCAACCTGTCCGGCGGCGTGACCTGCACGGTGCGTGGACGACTGCATGCAGCGCGCGCCGGTGTTCATCTTCGACATCGCCCGCGAGGCGCGCGCACTTCGGCGAGTGGGTCGACGACCACATCGGCACATCCGCGAGGCACGCCGAGGCGCACCTCGTCGGTGGCGCAAGCTGCTCTACATCGACACGTACCTGGCCAACAAGTTCGCCTTCCTGCGCTTCAACTTCTCCACCGGCGACGCGGCCGGCCAGAACATGGTGGGGCGCGCCACCTTCGCCGCCTGCGCTGGATCCTCGAGCAGCACGACACCGTCCGCCAGCTTCTACCTCGAGTCGAACTTCGCCACCGACAAGAAGGGCTCCCAGATCAACATGATGCGGACCCGCGGCAAGCGGGTGACGGCGGAGGCGGTGGTCCCGCGCGAGGTGCTGGTGCAGCACATGCGCGTCGATCCGCAGAGCCTCGTCTACCACTCGCGAGATGCGCCAACGTCGGGGCCTTCCTCTCCGGCGCCAACAACAACGGCTGCCACTCGCCCAACGCCATCACCGCGATGTTCATCGCCACCGGCCAGGACGTCGCCAACGTCGCCGAGTCCTCGGCCGGCGTGCATCTACACCGAGGCTGACCGACGGACGGCGACCTCTACCTCTCCCTCACCATCCCGTCGCTGATCGTCGCCACCTACGGCGGCGGCACGGCGCTGCCCACCCAGCGCGAGTGCCTGGAGGTGATGGGCTGCTTCGGGCGCGGCAAGGTCAACAAGCTGGCCGAGATCGTGGCCGGCGTGGCGCTGGCCGGCGAGATCTCGCTCGGCGCCGCCATCTCGTCGCTCGACTGGGTGTCGAGCCACGAGAAGTACGGCCGCAACCGCTGATCCTCCGCGCGGCGGCGGGCGCGTCGTCGGCATCGCGCCCGATCACCCTCCCGGCGGCGACCCGATGGCCGCCGCGGTCGGCGTCACCGCGCGCTCCTCTGGCAGCCCCACCCGCCTGCGCCGCGAAGGGGTGACCTCCGATCACCGAGCGGTCAGCTCCGGGCGCGGCGCGGGGCGTGGGGGGCGGGCTCGGCGGGGAGGGTGAGGGCTTCGAGGCGGTCGAGGCAGCGGTCGAGGCGGGCGAGGTCGTGCTCGACGCCGGCGGTGGGGTGGCGGCGGTCGCGACGGCGGCGCGGGGCGGCGTCCTCGCCCCAGGGCAGCCGCTCCGGGCCGGCGAGGACGTCCAGCCGCAGGCCGAGGCCGTGGCGGGCGAAGATCGGACTCAGCTCGTGGCGCCGGGCGAGCAGCTGCGCGCGCGTCTGGCGGTAGGCGTGGGCGCACACGGCGCGGCGGTCGGAGAAGCTGAAGATGTTGGTGAAGAACATCCGGTAGTCGTCGCGGGGCGGCTCGAAGAGGACCACGTCGGAGTCGGGGAACTCGCTCTCGTAGGCCCGCATCCCCACCCCGAGGCGGGACCGGATCATGGTGCGCAGCATCTGCGAGAGCACCGCCGGCAGACCCCGGTCGGCGAGCTTGCCGCGCTTCATCACCCCCGCCTCCACCGCCCGCGCCGTGTCCACGGGGACGATCGGGTTGATGCAGATCAGCAGCTTCGCGCCCTCCTCGAGCGCCACCGAGCCGTGCATCGTCTTCAGCAGCACGCCGTCGACGTAGTCGCGGCCCTCGATCTCGACCGGCGGGTAGAGGCCGGGCAGCGCCGCCGAGGCCTGGAGCGCCCGCGAGATCGGCACGTGGTCCAGGCCGGGCCGCCCGAAGACCGCTGGCGAAGCCCCGTCGAGCTCGGTGGCGACGACGCGCAGGCGGGTGCGCAGGCGGCGGAAGTCGTCGGTGCGGCCCGGCTCGCTGAACAGGTGGGCCAGGTACAGGTGCAGCGGCTCGTTGTCGAACAGACCCACCGGCAACGCCTGGAAGAGGTGGGTGAGCGACTCCCGCAGCGTCATGTCGCCCGGGTGCGCCAGGTGGCTGCCCAGCGCCTCGACCAGGAGCCGGGGCAGGCTCCACAGGCGGCGGAAGTACTCGCCGTAGCCGGTGGTGAACAGCGTGTCGGAGCGGAAGGGGTTCTCCTCCTGCCCCGGGCTGGAGGTGATGCCGCGGAGGATCTCGGCGGTGGGGATGCGATTCGCCAGGCAGGCGGCGACGATGGCGCCGGAGCTGACCCCGACGTAGACGCCCAGGCGGTTGAGGTCGAGCCCGGCCACCGACTCCTCGAGCGCGAGCAGCGCGCCGAGCTCGTAGAGGGCACCCTCGGGGGCGCCCCCCGCCAACGCCAGTCCGAGGGCCGCGTTGGGGACCTGCCGCTTGCGGATCGGTACGACTGCGCTCACCGTCGCCTCCCGTCGCGTGGAGTCATCCCTGTCGTGACGTCGAGCCGGCGGCGGCCCGACCGGAGGTCCGCCCGCCTCATCCCTCCCGTTTGCCCGCGCCGGACGCCGGCCGTTTGGCGGCGCGGCGCGGCGGCGCCGGCGGCGGCGCGCTCGCGGTGCCGAGGCGGTCGATCTTGGCGTTGAGCTCCTCGACCCTCCGGGTCAGGTCCTGGATCTCGTCCCGCGACGGCATGCCGACGCGCGCCAGCACCTCGCCGATGCGCGCGTCGAGGGCATCGCCGACCTCGCGGCCGCGGGAGCGCATCCGCTCCCCGGCCCGGCGCGCCGCACCGCCGGCGGCCCGACCGCGCCCCTCGAGCTCGCGGCCGCGCTCGACGAGGTCGCGGAACAGGCGGCCGCCCTCCTCTTCGGCGACGGACAGCGCACCGAGGCCGGCCAGCCACACCCGGTGGGCGGAGTCCACCAGCTCCTGCGAGAACTCCTTGACCCGCTTCTCACCGTCCGTCTTGTCGGGCACCTGTGGGCTCCTTTCCTCTGGCGCCGGCGCGGGCGGGCGGGGCACCCAGGCCCTCGAGCCGCTCGGCCAGCCGATCGATGCGCGCGTTGAGCCGGCGCAGGTCCTCGCGGGTGGGCAGCTGCACCCGGTGCAGGAGCTGCTCGCGGCCGGCGTGCAGCCGCTCCCCCACCTCCTCGCCGACCCGCTCGGCGTTCTCGGCGAGCCGGGAGACGGCGCGGTCGAGCGCCTTGAACTGCCGCGTCTCGACGCGCCGACCGCGCGTCACCAACTCCTCGAACAGGTCGCGTCCGCCGCGCTCGGCGTCGGCGAGAGCGCCGAGGCCGGCGAGCCAGAGGCTGCGGCCCACCTCGCTCAGCCCGTTCACGTCTTCTTCCTCGCCCGCGCCCCCGGCGCCGCCGCGGCGGCCGGCGCCTCGCGCTCGTCCTCGAGCCGGGACAGCGAGCTCTCCAAGCGCTCGAGCTGGCCGCGGAGCCGCGACATCTCCTCGCGGGCGCGGCGTACCGGCGCCAGGCGGTCGACCGAGGCCTGCACCAGCCGATCGACGCCGTGCTGCACCTGCTCGACGCCGGTCGAGACCGCCTTCTCGCCCAGCCGCACGAGCTCGTGGAGCAGCTCGCTGGGGAGGAAGGAGGTGCCGCGGCGGCCCTCGTCCAGGATGATCTGGGTGAGGGTCTGCGAGGTGACGTCGGAGGAGGTCGCGTTGTCGACCACCCGCACCTCCTGCCCGTCGCGGATCCAGGCGGAGATCTCCTCCAGGGACACGTAGCGGCTCTCTTCGGTGTCGTACAGCTTGCGACTTTCGTAGCGCTTGATCAGGCGAATCACCTGGCGGTCCCTCCCGGTCTCGTTCCAGCCTCGGGGCGATGCAAGAGTCGCACGCGCGGAGCATCGCCCCGGAGAGAATACCGCGCTGCGGCATGCCCTGTCAATGCGTCCCGGCCCGGCCCGGCTCCGCGCCGGCTCGGAGTTCTTCCTTTCGCGTCAGGCGTTTTCACGGTCCCTGCCGACCCACCCCGAGGCTCCGTCCGGGGTGCCGGCGCAGCACGCCGCAGTGCGGCATCCCGGCGATCATCCCGCGGCGGTCGCCAGCCGCTGCCGCAGCTCCACCCCGATCCCCTCCAGCGCCGCGAGGTCGGTCGGCTCGTCGTGCAGCAGCGGCAGGTCGACCACCGGACGGCCGCCGGCGAGCAGCTCCCGCAGCCGCGCCAGCCCGGCGTGGTCGCGGTCGCCCAGCCAGGCGAGCAGCTCCCGTCCGGGCGCGGTGGCGGCGCCGCCCCCCGTGTCGGGGACCCGCGGGTGGACCCGGTTGACCACCACGCCCGCCAGACGGTAGCCCGCCTCGGTCAGCCGGCGGGCGAAGAACAGGGTATCGGCGACGTGCTCCTCGCCCGGACCCGCGACCAGGAGGAAGCGCGTGCGCGGCGAGCGCAGCAGCTCCTCCACCTCCCGGGCCCGCTCGCGGAAGCCGTCGTACAGCGGCTCGAAGGCCTGGAAGAACTCGCCCATGTCGCGCAGCAGGTCCAGGCCGACCATCTCGTCGAGGAAGTGCTCCAACCCCCGGCCCAGGAAGCCGAAGCGCCGCGCCCCCCGCAGGTGCCCCTCGGGGTCGAACCACGGGCGCAGGGCGATCTTCAGGGCACCGCTCTCGAGGAAGCCGACGATCCGCGCCGGCGCCTCGAGGAAGTCGATCGCCTGCCGGGTCGGCGGGGTGTCGAGGACCACCTGGGCGAAGGCGCCGTCGTGGGCCACCTCCCAGAGCCGCTCGACCGCCATGTACTCGAGGATGCCGGCCAGGTTGCCCGACAGGTGGTGGTAGAAGCGGTTGTCGAGGATCCGGCGGCGTGCCGCCGCGTCGGGGGCGTAGCGCGCCACCAGGCGGTCGAAGGTCTGGCGGGCGTCGAGCAGGCTGGCCCACAGGCCGCCGGCGGCGCCCGGCAGCTCCACCGCCACCGGACGCTCCTTCGCCTCCTCCCCCACCCCCAGAGCGTCCTTCAGCCGCAGCGACGGGTCGAAGGTCATCACCAGGGTCTCGCGCCCGCCGCGCGCCGAGATCGCCCCGACCGCCGCGGCCAGCGTGGTCTTGCCGACGCCGCCGGCACCGACGACGACGAGGAGCGGATGGCGCTCGGAGATCAGCTCCACGCCGCCTCCCCGGGCACCAGCGCGGCGGCCAGGGCCGCGACCAGCTCGGGTCCCCGGTCGAGGGGCAGCTTCGGCAGGCGCACCGTCGGCCCCCGCCAGGCCGCCGCCAACCGCGCCATCTCGCTCTCCTGGTAGCGGCGCCGGTCGCGCCACAGCGCCAGCGCCTCGTCGCTGGGGGCCCCGGCGTCCTCCGGGTAGGGCGGGTAGACGCCGTTGACGACCACCAGCTCGGGGCCCCGGCCGAGCTCCGCCTCGAGGCGGCGGCAGAGCTCGAGCGCCTCCTGCACCGGCATCTCCTCGGGGCTGGTGACGATCACCACGCCGACCTGCGCGGGGTCGGCGACGAAGCCGGCCAGCCGCGCCGCCATCTCGCCGATCGGCCCCTGCCGGATCACCTCGGAGAGCAGGCGCGGGGCGGTGAGGAGCGACACCCCGTGGCCGGTGGCCGGGGCGTCGAGGACGACGCTGTCGAACGGCTCGCCCCCCTCCGGGTCCTCGCCCTCGACCAGGCGCAGGGCGTGCCCGAGGATCGCCACCTCCTTGAGCCCCGGCGCCCCCTCGGTGAACTGCTGGTAGACCGGGCTCGCCAGCACCCGGCGCGCCACCACCTCCAGGCGCAGGCGCTCGGCCACCAGGCGGTCGACGACCTGGCGCGGCTTGAGGTTCTGCAGCCACAGGCCGTCGCCGGCCGCGGTCACCTCGCCGCCGCTCGGCGAGCGCCCGAGCATGTGGTGGAGGTTCTCGCGGGGGTCGATCTCGAGCACCAGCACCCGCCGGCCGGGGGCGGCGGTGCGCCGGCCCAGCACCGCCGCCAGCACCGTCTTGCCCACGCCCCCCTTGCCGGTGACCACCAGCAGCCGGCGCTCCCGCAGCCGCTCGACCGTCGCGGCGGCGTCGCCGGCGGGCGCGGTCCGGGCCGGTGCCGGAGGGGGATCGGACATCGCGGGAGCGCCTCGTGGAGTCGGGTTCGCGGCCCTCGCGGGAGGGCCGGGACGCGACTATATCCGACCTCGTGCCGCACCGCGGCGCGACCCGCCGCGGGCCGCACGGGGAGGCGGTCGCGCTGCCGCCGCGACCACCCGCCGGCGCGGGTGGACGGGGCCGCTCCTGTGTTAGAAACTCGACGCCATGAGCTACCCCGAGACCCGACTCCGCCGACTCCGGCGCACCCCCGTCCTCCGCCGCATGGTGCGCGAGACCAAGCTGTCGCCCGACGACTTCATCCTCCCCCTGTTCGTGCGCCCCGGCGAGGGCGTCGCCCAGCCCGTGGGCTCGATGCCGGGCGTCTTCCAGCACTCGGTCGACCGGCTGGTGGCGGCGGCCCGCGACGCGTGGTCGGACGGCGTCCCCGCCGTCCTGCTGTTCGGCATCCCGGACCACAAGGACGCCGTGGGCAGCGCCGCCTGGGACGACGACGGCATCGTGCAGCGGGCGCTGCGCGCCCTCGGCGAGGCCCTCCCCGACCTGGTCAAGATCGTCGACGTCTGCTTCTGCGAGTACACCGACCACGGCCACTGCGGCGTGCTCGCCGACGGCAGCGTCGACAACGACGCCACGCTCGACAACCTGGCCCGGCAGTCCGTGTCGCTGGCCCGCGCCGGCGCCGACGTCATCGCGCCCTCGGACATGATGGACGGCCGCGTGGGGGCGATCCGCGACGCCCTGGACGCGGAGGGCTTCGGCCACCTGCCGATCCTCTCCTACGCCGCCAAGTTCGCCAGCGCCTTCTACGGCCCGTTCCGCGAGGCGGCCGAGTCGGCGCCGTCGTTCGGCGACCGGCGCAGCTACCAGATGGACCCGGCCAACCGCCGCGAGGCGATGCGCGAGGTGGAGCTCGACGTCGAGGAAGGCGCCGACCTGCTGATGGTCAAGCCGGCGCTGCCCTACCTCGACGTGCTCGCCGAGCTGCGCATGCGCTACGACCACCCGCTGGCCGCCTACCACGTGTCCGGCGAGTACGCGATGACCAAGGCGGCCGCCGAGCGCGGCTGGATCGACTACGACCGCGTGCTGATGGAGTCGTTGGTCTCGATCCGGCGGGCCGGAGCCGACCTGGTCATCACCTACGGCGCCCGCGAGGCCGCCCGCCTGCTCGCCGACGGGTGGACCGAGTGAGGCGGCGCCGTTGAGCGACGACCGCGACGGCGCCCGACTCCTCGCCCGCGCCGAGCGTGTCCTCCCCGGCGGGGTCAACTCGCCGGTGCGCGCCTTCCGCGGCGTCGGCGGCGACGCCGGTCTTCGTGCGCGCCGCCCAGGGCGCCTGGCTCGTGGGACGAGCGACGGCCGGCGCTACGTCGACTACCTCGGCGGCTACGGGCCCGCACATCCTCGGCCACCGCCACCCGGCCGTCGAGGCCGCGGTGCGCGCCGCGCTCGAGCGCGGCACCGCCTTCGGCGCCCCGACCGTCGCCGAGGTCGAGCTCGGCGAGACGGTCGTGCGCGGCGGTGCCGTCGGTCGAGATGGTGCGGCTGGTGAGCTCCGGCACCGAGGCCACCATGTCGGCGCTGCGCCTCGCCCGCGCCGCCACCGGCCGCGACCTGTTCGTCAAGTTCGCCGGCTGCTACCACGGCCACGCCGACCCCTTCCTGGTGGCGGCCGGCTCCGGCGCCGCGACCCTCGGCGTGCCCTCGTCTCCCGGGCGTGCCGGCGGCGGTGACCGCCGCACACGCTGGTCGCGCCGTACAACGACCTCGGGGCGGTCGACGCCCTGTTCGCCGAGCGCGGCCGCGACATCGCCGCGGTCTTCGTCGAGCCCATCGCCGGCAACATGGGGCTGGTGCCGCCCGGCCCGGCTTCCTCGCCGGGCTGCGCAGCCTGTGCGACCGCCACGGCGCGCTGCTGGTCTTCGACGAGGTGATGACCGGCTTCCGGGTCGCCTGGGGCGGCGCCCAGGCGCTGCTCGGCGTGCGGCCCGACCTGACCACCTTCGGCAAGGTGATCGGCGGCGGGCTTCCCGATCGGCGCCTACGGCGGCCGCCGCGACCTGATGGAGCAGATCGCTCCCGCCGGGCCGGTCTACCAGGCCGGGACCCTGTCCGGCAACCCGCTGGCGGTCGCCGCCGGCCTGCGCCGCCCTGCGCCGCGCTCGCGGCGACGACGGCGCCGCCTACCGGCGCCTCGAGGCGACCGGCGCCCGCGCTCGCCGCGCGGGCTGCGCGAGCGTCGCCGCGCGCCACGGCGTGCCGCTGCAGGTGCCGCGGCAGGGCTCGATGCTCGGGCTGTTCTTCACCGCCGAGCCGGTGCGCGACCTCGCCGCGGTCGATGCCTCCGACCGCGAGCTGTTCTCCCGCGTCTTCCACCGCCTGCTGGCGCACGGCGTCCACCTGCCGCCGTCGCCCTACGAGACCCTGTTCGTCTCGTTGGCGCACGGCGAGCGCGAGATCGACCACACCCTGGCGGCCTTCGACCGCGCGCTCGCCGAGTCGCTCGCCGAGACGGTCTGAAGCGCGTGCCGTCGCCGCTCCGCCACCCGCTGCCCGACGTCGCCGTGGTCGGGGCCGGCATCGTCGGCCTGGCCTGTGCCGTCGAGCTCGCCGGCCGCGGGCTGACGGTGGAGGTGATCGAGCGCGGCCGCCCGGGCGGCGGTGCCTCGGCGGCCGCCGGCGGCATGCTCGCCCCGCTCGCCGAGGCGGCCGGCCCCGACGCCTTCTCCGCCGCCTGCCGGGCCGCCCGCGACCTGTGGACGGAATGGGCCCCCGCCCTCGAGGAGGCCGCGGGGGTGGGCGTCGACCACGACGCCTCCGGCGCGCTCGCCGTGGCCCGCGACGACGACGAGGAGGCGTGGCTGGAGCGGCTCGTGGCCGCCGCCGCGGCCCTCGGCGAGGGCGCCGAGGAGGTCCCCGCCGCAGAGGCGCGGCGGCGGGTCCCCGACCTCGCGCCGACGGTGCGCCGCGCCCTCCACCTTCCCGGCGACCACCGGGTCGACAACCAGCGGGTCACCACCGCCCTGGTCCACCTCGCCGAGGCCCGGGGGGTGACCCTGCGCAGCGGCGTCGAGGTCGTCGGCCTCGCGGCCGCCGACGGCGGCGGCCCGGTGCGGGTGGACTGCCGGGTGGGGGGCGCCGCCCTCCACCTCGAGGCGGCCGCGGTGCTGGTGGCGGCGGGAGCGGCCAGCGGCGCCCTCGGGGGGCTGCCGCCGCTGCCGATCCGCCCCGTGCGGGGCCAGCTCCTCCACCTGTCGGGCGCCGCCCGCTGGCCGTGGACCGGGACGGTGCGCGCCGGCCACCGCTACGCCGTGCCGCGCGGCGACGGCGAGCTGGCCTTCGGCGCCACCCAGGAGGAGGGCGAGGACCGCGCCGCCGCCACCCTCGGCGGCGTCGGCGAGCTCACCACGGCCGCCCTCGCCCTGTTCCCGACCCTGTCCGGGGCCCGCTGCACGGCCACCTGCGGCCTGCGCCCGGCCACCCCCGACGGCTGGCCGGCGATCGGCCCGCGGGGCGGCGACCCGCGGCTCTGGGTGGCCACCGGGCACTTCCGCAACGGCATCCTCCTCGCGCCCTGGACGGCCCGCCGCGTGGCGGCCGGAATGTGCGGCGAGCCGGTGCCCGATCTGGTCCCCTTCGCACCCGAGCGCTGGGTATAATCCGGCCGAGTCGGCGCCGCGGGGCCGGACTCGGTCCGCTCCCCGCCCCACGAACTGAGGAGGACCGTCGGACCATGACCCATATCATCGCGGAGCCCTGCATCGGGGTGAAGGATCTCTCGTGCGTGGACGTCTGCCCGGTCGACTGCATCTACGGCAAGGACGAGGACTGGGAGCAGCTCTACATCCACCCCGAGGAGTGCATCGACTGCGGGCTGTGCGTCGACGCCTGCCCGGTCGAGGCGATCTTCCCGGAGGAGGAGACGCCCGACAAGTGGCAGGCCTTCATCGCCAAGAACTACGAGCACTTCGGCCTCACCCCTCCGTGAGCCCGGAGGGCCGGGCGCGCCCGCGCCCGGCCCTCGCCCGCCGTCCTCGCCGACCCGCTCCCCCGCCCCTCGCGCCACCCGCCGTCCCGCCCGGCACCGGGAATGGCCGCGGCCGTCGGATCGTTGAAAGATGTGAGCGCGATCCACTAAGAAACCCGGCACACACGCTGCCGGGCAGGTCGACGCTCGGTTGGCCCTCTGTGTGAATATGGGGGAAGCGAGGGGAGGAGCGACGCTTGCCGGACTTCAAGGACTACTACGCCATCCTCGGCGTCGACCGCAAAGCCTCCGACGAGCAGATCCAGAGCGCCTATCGCAAGCTGGCGCGCAAGTACCACCCGGACATCAACAAGGACCCCGGGGCCGAGGATCGCTTCAAGGACGTGGGCGAGGCCTACGAGGTCCTCAAGGACGCCGAGAAGCGCGCCAAGTACGACCGCTTCGGCGCCGCCTGGAAGCAGGCGCAGCAGCGCGGCGGCGGTACGCCTCCCGGCTGGGAGAACGTCCGCGTCGAGTACGGCCCGGGGTTCGACTTCGACTTCGGGGGCGGCGGGGACGACTCGGAGGCCTTCCGCTCGCTGATCGAGGAGCTGTTCGGAGGCGGCGCCCGGGCCGGCGGCGCGCGCGGCGGCTTCGGAGGGTTCCGCACCGCCGGCCGCGGCGGCGGCACCTGGGTGCGCCCCGGCGCCGACGTCGAGGCCGAGATCGAGTTGCCGCTGGAGGAGGCGGCGCGCGGCGGCCGGCGCCAGATCACCGTCGCCGACCCGCGGGGCGGCAACCGCCAGACGGTGGAGGTGACGGTCCCCCCGGGGTCCGGCCCGGCCAGCGCCTGCGCCTCGCCGGCAAGGGCGGGCAGGGCTCCGGCGGCGGCGCCCCCGGCGACCTCTACCTGAAGATCCGGGTGGCGCCGCACCCCCGCTTCCGGCTCGACGGCCAGGACCTCCGGACCACCGTCGAGGTGGCGCCGTGGACCGCGGCCCTGGGCGGCGAGGTGGACGTCCCCACGCTCGACGGCGACGAGCGGGTGCGCGTCCCGGCCGGCACCTCGTCCGGCCGCCACCTCCGCCTGCGCGGCAAGGGGTTTCCGGGGGCCGGGGGGCGCGCTCCCGGCGACCTCTACGCCGAGATCGCCATCGCCGTGCCGAAGAAGCTCTCGGCGCGGCAGCGCGAGCTCTACGAGGAGCTGGCCCGCGAAGCGGGCGCGACGCCGGAGGCGGGGTCGTGAGCGCGCGGCGCGCGACGCGGAGCCTGGTGCTGCGGGTGCTGCGGCGTGGCGCGCCGCTGGAGCCCGAGGAGCTGGCGCGGCGCGCCGGCCTGCACCCGGAGATGGTGCTGCGGCTCACCCGCTTGGGGCTGATCGAGCCGGCGGCGTGGGAGGCGGGGCGGCCGCGCGCCTTCCCCGCCGAGACGGTGCGGCGCATCCGGCGCATCGAGCGCCTGCACCGGGACCTCGGGCTCTCCTACCACGCGGTCGGCGTGGTGCTCGAGCTGCTCGAGCGGGTGGAGCGACTGGAGCGCGAGCTGGAACGGGCGCGCGGGCGCGGCTGAACGGCGAAGGACCTCTCGGAGGAAAGGAACGACGATGGACCCCAACAAGCTGACCATGAAATCACAGGAGGCGCTGCAGGCGGCGCAGACCCGGGCGCTGCGCCACGGCCAGCAGCAGGTCGACGGCGAGCACCTGCTCGTCGCCCTGCTCGAGCAGCCGGACGGCCTCGGCCCCCGACTGCTGGCGCGGCTGGACGTGGACCCCGGGGCCCTGGCCCGCGAGCTCGAGGCGGAGCTCGCCCGGCGGCCCGCCGTCTCCGGCCCCGGCGCCGAGGCGGGCAAGCTCTACGTCACCCCCCGCCTGCAGCAGCTCTTCGTGCGCGCGGAGGACGAGGCGAAGCGGCTCAAGGACGAGTACGTCTCGGTCGAGCACCTGCTGCTCGCCTTCCTCGACGAAGGGCGCGGCACCGCCGCCGGCCGCCTGCTCGCCGAGCGCGGCGTCACCCGCGACCGCTTCCTCGAGGCGCTGACCGCCGTGCGCGGCAGCCAGCGCGTCACCAGCGCCTCCCCGGAGAGCGCCTACGAGGCGCTGGACAAGTACGGCGTCGACCTGGTGGCGATGGCGCGCCGCGGCAAGCTCGACCCGGTCATCGGCCGCGACGCCGAGATCCGCCGCGTCGTCCGCATCCTGTCGCGCAAGACCAAGAACAACCCGGTCCTGATCGGCGAGCCCGGCGTCGGCAAGACCGCGATCGTCGAGGGGCTGGCGCAGCGCATCGTGCGGGGCGACGTACCGGAGTGGCTCAAGGACCGTTCGCTCTTCTCGCTCGACATGGGGTCGCTGCTCGCCGGCGCCAAGTACCGCGGCGAGTTCGAGGAGCGGCTCAAGGCGGTGCTCAACGAGATCAAGTCGAGCGAGGGGCGGATCCTGCTCTTCATCGACGAGCTCCACAACATCGTCGGCGCCGGCCGCACCGAGGGCTCGACCGACGCCGGCAACCTGCTCAAGCCGATGCTGGCGCGCGGCGAGCTGCACTGCATCGGCGCCACCACGCTCGACGAGTACCGCAAGCACATCGAGAAGGACGCCGCCCTGGAGCGGCGTTTCCAGCCGGTGCAGGTCGAGCCGCCGACGGTCGAGGACACCATCTCGATCC
Source organism: uncultured Acidobacteriota bacterium (assembly GCA_963843275.1). Classification (GTDB taxonomy): domain Bacteria; phylum Acidobacteriota; class Thermoanaerobaculia; order Multivoradales; family JBCCEF01; genus CAWJJM01. The sequence goes on from CAWJJM010000012.1 coordinate 1,231,165, forward strand.
TGCGCGGGCTCAAGGAGCGCTTCGAGGTCCATCACGGGGTGCGCATCCAGGACAACGCCCTGGTCGCCGCCGCCGTGCTGTCGCACCGCTACATCACCGACCGCTTCCTCCCCGACAAGGCGATCGACCTCGTCGACGAGGCCTCGGCGATGGTGCGCACCGAGATCGACTCGATGCCCGCGGAGCTCGACGAGGCGACGCGGCGGGTGATGCAGCTCGAGATCGAGGAGGCGGCGCTGAAGAAGGAGAAGGACCGCGCCTCCAAGGAGCGGCTCGAGGACCTGCGCCGCGAGCTCGCCGACCTGCGCGAGCGGGCCAACGCCATGCGGGCCCGCTGGGAGCAGGAGAAGGCGGCGATCGAGACCGTCCGCGGGCTGCGCGCCGACATCGAGCGCACCCGGCGCGAGGTCGAGGAGGCCGAGCGCCAGTACGACCTCGACCGCGCCGCCGAGCTCAGGCACGGCCGTCTCCCCGAGCTGGAGGCGCGGTTGGCCGCCGAGGAGGCGGCGCTGACCGCCGGCCACGAGGACGGCGCCGGGCTGGTCCGCGAGGAGGTCACCGAAGAGGAGATCGCCGAGATCGTGGCACGCTGGACCGGCATCCCGGTGACCCGCCTGGTCGAGGGCGAGCGCGAGAAGCTGCTGCGCCTCGACGAGATCCTCCACCGGCGGGTGATCGGCCAGGACGAGGCCGTCGGGCTGGTCACCGACGCGGTGATCCGCGCCCGCGCCGGGATCAAGGACCCGCGCCGCCCGATCGGCTCGTTCATCTTCCTCGGCCCCACCGGGGTGGGCAAGACCGAGCTCGCCAAGACGCTGGCCGAGGCGCTCTTCGACACCGAGGAGAACATGGTGCGGATCGACATGTCCGAGTACATGGAGCGCCACACCGTGTCGCGGCTGATCGGCGCTCCGCCGGGCTACGTCGGCTACGAGGAGGGCGGCCAGCTCACCGAGGCGGTGCGCCGCAAGCCCTACGCGGTGATCCTCTTCGACGAGATCGAGAAGGCCCACCAGGAGGTCTTCAACGTCCTGCTGCAGATCCTCGACGACGGCCGCCTCACCGACGCCCAGGGGCGCACCGTGGACTTCAAGAACACGGTGATCATCATGACCTCGAACATCGGCTCCGAGCACCTGCTCGAGGGGGTCACCGAGAGCGGCGAGATCCGCGACGCGGCGCGCCAGGCGGTGCTGCGCGAGCTGCGCGGCCACTTCCGCCCCGAGTTCCTCAACCGCGTCGACGACATCGTGCTGTTCAAGCCGCTGACCCTCGCCGAGATCGAGCGCATCGTCGACCTGCAGACCGAGGACCTGCGACGCCGCCTGGCCGACCGCGACATCTCGCTGGAGCTGACGCCGGAGGCGCGCGAGCACATCGCCCGCCAGGGCTTCGACCCGGTCTTCGGCGCCCGGCCGCTGAAGCGCTACCTGCAGCACCAGCTCGAGAGCCGCATCGGCCGCGCCATCGTCGCCGGCGACGTCCACGAGGGCACCACCGTCGAGGTGGGCCTCGAGAGCGGCGAGCTGGCGGTCACCCTCCGCCAGCCCGAGACCGCCGCGGCGCCGGCCGGGAGCTGACGCCGCGGCGGGCGGGACCCGGCTACGGGTACTTGGAGTTCGGGCAGAAGCTGTTGGAGACCAGGACCGTGGGCCCGCTCCCCCAGGGAAGCCGAGCAGACGACCCGTCATGCGAGAAGGGTGGGCGAGAGAACGTCCGCCTGGTCGGCGGTCTCTTGAGGTTGACGCACTCGTAGAACCACCGGAAATGCCGCACGTCGGAGTAGCTCGCCGGCACAGGCGCGCGTTGCTCACTGGCCGCGCGCCGATCCAGGCGAGCACTCGTCCTCGCGGGCTGGATCGACGATATCCGGGTGGGCCGATCGCGTCACCGTCGACGCTGGTGGCGTCCGGATCCGACACCACCAGCTCGATCCAGGCGGCGAGTTGTGAAGCTGGGGCGGGCCGCCGGCGACCGGGATCCACTTCGACGTGACCGTCGGAACGCTGTCGTGAAGGCGCCGCGATCGATCTGGAACGTCGCCGCGAGCGGTGCACCCGCCAGCGCCAGACGCCCGCCAGGCTCTCGGCTTGGTTGAGCGAGGGCAGTCGGGAGGCAGAGCGAACGGGACCGGCACTCCCGACGCCTGCCAGCCGCAGAGTTCCGCGCCGCCGAGGTCGAACACCTCGAACTGTCGCGTGTCGTGACAGACCTCGCCCGTCCGCTGGCCTCGCGGACGAAGTCGATCTCTTCCGTGCGCCCGCCTGGGGCCGAGCCGCCCTCGAGAAAGAAGTGGGCCGTGTGCCTCATGAGCGGCTTTCCGTCCTTGCCCCCGTTCGGCTTGCTCACCGAGCCGTCGACGATCAGGATATCGATCTGGTCCGGACGGTCGTCCGGCACGTGGAACAGGCACAACCCCACGAACCGCAGCTTCAGCTTCACCATGGGTCCCTCCCTTTCCGATCCTGGCGCGGCTCACCAGAGGCCGCCGCCGTAGGCCTGGAATCCCGCCCACCTGCGCGGGGGCTCTCCGATGCGGTCGAGCTGGGCCCGGGCGAGCGCCAGCGCCGGCGGCAGGCCCGCCGCGACGCTCCGATGGAACCGGCCATCAACCGTGCCGGGACGGCGTCGTCCTGCGCCCACAGCGACGCCACGATCGCCGGGACGCCGCGCGCTAGCAGCGGCTCCACCCACGCGCCGGCGTCGAGCCGGCGGCCCTCGGCGGCAGCCGATCCACACGACGACAGGACCGCGAGACCGAGCGCTGCGCAGGTCGGATCGGCGAGGTCGCCGCCGGCCACGGCGCCGTCGCTGCCTCGGCTCGGGCGCGAGGGCGAGCCAGAGCCGATCCGGGCTCCGTCGGATCACCGATCGAGTGACCGGCGTAGTGCAGCACCCGCGCGTGCCGAAGGCCTGCGAAGAGAGCATCCGCCGAGGCGTCCGCGCCGAGCAACACTTCGCCGCGCGGGTACAGAGCAGCGACCCTTCGCGCCTCGCGCGACGCGCCCGCCAACCGCTCCAGCGCCGGGAACCGGTCGGGATCGAAGGCCGGGTCGCCGAGGGCCAGAACCTCGTCGAGGGGCCGGCGCCCCGCCGGCGGTGCGCTCGGCGGCGATCGAAGCTCGACGCGCTCGGTGCCACCGCAAGGCCGTCGAGGTGCTCGACGAGGTAGGCTCCCCCACCGTCCACGAGGGCCGCGAAGGCGACGTCCTGGAGGGCGCGATCCGGCACCACGACCAGCCGTCGGGCTCCCGCCAGCTCCCGCTCGAACGGCCCCAGCAGGACCCGGTAGAGTCGACCGGTCGCCGAGGCCGGCGCCAAGCGGCCCGGCGCCAGCGCAACCTCGACGCGGTGTCGATCGACCAGCTCGGCCAGCCTCGGCGGCCGAAACCTCCAGAATCGACTGGAGCAGCCCCCGCGGGACGGACGCACCAGGCGACCAACCGCTGGGGCAGCACGGCGAAAGCGACCAGCGCCACGTCCCCCGGTAGCTCGCGCCGCACCGAATCCAGGTCGATCGACCTCTGCCGCGGCATCGCGAGAACACGGCGTCGGCGCGTTCCCGGCCCCGCTCGTAGGCGGCGAAGGCGCCCGCGACGTCCGCCTCGGACGCGAGCGCGGTGGTCGACCAGGGCGTCGAAGGCCCGTTGGGCCTGCTCCAGATAGGCCGGGACGGTCGGACGGGTCCAGCCGTTCCGCGACGCGCTCGTGCTCGTCCACCGCCGCGGCGAAGGAGCTGCTCCGCCGCCTCCTCGTGCCCGAGTAGGGCCGCGGCCTGACCGCGAAGGCGGAGGAGGCGGATGCGCTGTGGCAGGTGGCCGAGCTCCCGATAGGTGCTCAGGGCCCCGTCCAGCCGGGCGAGGGCCGCTGCCGGGTCCGCTGTCGAGCGCGACCGCGCCCCGCTCGAGCTCGAGGTCCGCTTCGAGCAGACGCCGGAAGCGCTCGTCGCCGGCGCCGGCCGAGAATCCCTCGCAAGCCTCGAGCGCCTGCACCGCCTCGGCGGGCGCCCCAGCGCCGTGAGGACCTGCGCCAGACGCCGTCGCGCCTCGATCACGGCCGTGGCGTCTCCCCAGGCGTCGGCGTTCTCGACCAGCGCCTCCACGAAGGGCATCGCCGCCTCGGTCCGCGCCGGCCTCGAGCAGGGCTCCGCTCGCCTCCCAGAGTGCGTTGTTGCGGAGCTGGCGGTCGGGCTGCCGGCGCTCGCCCGCAGGGCGTCCAGGCGGAACGCCCACGCCTCCCCCGAGCGCGACAGCGCCGCCAGTGACAGGGACAGGTTGAGTCCCATCGACGCCGCGCCCTCCTCGTCACCGAGCCGTTCGAGCAGGCGGAGCGCCTGCGCGCCCGTCTGCAACGAAGCGCTGAGGTCGCCGCGCCGCTCCTCGACCAGCATCGCCAGCCAGAGGCCGGTGACCTGGAGATGGGGGTAGCGGTCCGCGGCCGCGATGCCCTCGAGCAGGTCTTGCGCCCCGGCGAGGTCGTCGTGCTGGTAGCGGCACACGGCGAGCTCGTAGTCCGCCCACGCCGCGGCGGGCGAACCGTTGCGGCGGAAGGCGGCGCCCGCGCGCGCGAGATCGGGCTCGGCGGCAGCGAACTCCTGGCGGCCGACCGACTCGATGGCCCGCGCGAGGCGCAGGTGAGCGACCGCCAGCTCTCCCCCGTCGCCACCGGCCCGGACCAGCGCCGCCACGACCTCCGCCAGCATCGGGTCGCCCGCCCGGGCGGCCGCCTCTCCGACCGCACGGAGCGCCGCGAGCTCGGCGGCGCCGCTTCGGCCCGCCGCGACCTCGTGCGCCCAGGCCGGCAACAGCACGCGTCGCCCGTGGCGGTCCGCCAGCTCCGGGTGGGCCGACGACCATGCCTGCAGCGCCGGCAGGGCTGCCGCCGGCGGCGGCTCTGCGGGGACCGCCCGCGGCGCGGGCTCTGCGGCGGCGATCCGGGCCCGCAGCTCGTCTCCCTCGTCCCCCTCCGCCGCCGCGAGCAGACCGCGCCAGGCCTCGGCCGCCGCGCCGGGGAGCCCGACGCGCTCCAGCGCCAGGCCGAGATTGAACGCCGCCCCGCGGTCCTCCGGCACCCGGCGCACGGCTCTCAGCGCCGCCTCGAGGGCCTCGAGAGATCGGGCCGCCGTCGCTCCGGGCTCGCCGCGGCGCGCGGCCGCGTCGGCGAGCGCCAGGCGGACCGCCGCGAGATCGGAGGCGATCGTCGCATCGCGCGGTGCGAGGGCTTCCGCCTGGCCGAGGGTCACCGCGGCCTGGGAGAGCTCGGCCTCGCCGCCCAGAACGACCAGGGCGAGGGCCTCCGCGTGGAGGCGCTGCGCGTCCGGAGGATCGTCCCCCGGTCCCCGGGCGAGCTGGCGGGCGATCGTCGCGTAGGCGGCCGATCCGGGCGCCGGTGGGGCGCTGCACCGGCCGGCCTCCACCCCGGGGCAGGCCACGAACCGGAAACCGCCGGACAGCCGTCCCGCCAGCGGTCGGGCCGGCCACGCCGCGAGGACCGCCGCGACGCGCGGATCCTCGGCGGCCGCGGGCCCGCGGGTCGCGTCGGACGGCGCGAACCAGAGGAGCCACGCCGCCAGCGCGGCGAAGGCCAGCGCTCGGCGCACCCGGGACACATCGACGAACATCGTGTCGGGCTCCCGGTCGCCCACGGCTCCACCCGTCGACCGCCGAGCTGCCCTCCCCCTCCCGAATCCAGTGAACGCGATTGCGCAGTATAGCGAGGGCCGGGTGGAGGATCGCATCGCCGGTGGGACGGACGCGATCCGCTCTCTTCGTCGTGCCGGCGCCGGCCGGCGAGGCCCAGGTGGCGATATTCTCGTGCGGAGTGATGTCCGGTCCTCGTACCTCGCCGCCGCGGCGGCCGCCGACGCCCGCGAGCGGAACGCCGCGATGAACGAGGGCGGCGATCGCCTCCTCGGCCACCTCCCGCTGATCGAGCGGGTGGTTTCCTCGTTGGCGCGGCGCAAGGGCCTCTCCCGGGACGAGGAGGACGACTTCCGCTCCTGGCTCCGGGTGCGCCTGCTCGAGGACGGCGACGCCGTCCTCGCCAAGTTCGGGGGCCGCTGCCGCCTCTCCACCTACCTGACCACGGTCGTCCACAACCTCTTCCGCGACTACCGGATCGCCAAGTGGGGCAAGTGGCGCCCCTCGGCGGCGGCGCGGCGGCTGGGCACCGTGGCGATGCGGCTCGAGACCCTGCTGTGGCGCGACGGCATCGGCTTCGACGAAGCGGTCGAGATGCTGCGCCGCAACCACGGCGTGCGGGCCAGCCCCGCCGAGCTCGCCGACCTGGCGGCGCGCCTGCCGCCCCGCGAGCCCCGCCGCTTCGAGGGGGACGAGACCCTGGAGCGGCTGCCGGCGCCGGCCGATCCCGAGCGCCGGGTGCGGGACCGCGAGCTCGCCGCCACGGCGCGCCGCATCGAGGACGGGCTGGGCCAGGGTCTCGCGGCCCTGCCGGCCGAGGACCGCCTGATCCTCAAGATGTGGGTCCAGGACGACCTCACCGTCGCCGCCATCGCCCGTCTCCTGGGCCTCGACCAGAAGCCCCTCTACCGGCGCCTCGAAGCCCTGCTGGCCGGCTTGCGCCGGCATCTCGAGGCCGACGGCCTGACCCGCCGGGAGGTCGGCGAGGTGGTCGACTCCCGGCGTGCCGAGCTGGCGGTCGATTTCGACGCCGGCGGCGGAATGTCGGCGCCGCGCCCGTCCAACCAGGAGGGGGCCCCATGACCGATCGCCCACCACAACCGGCCCATCCGGACGTCGAGACGCTCGCCGCCTTCGCCGAAGGCGCCCTCGACGGCGTCGCGCGGCAGCGGGTGGTCGAGCACGTCGCCGACTGCCCCGACTGCTACGAGCTGGTGGCCGGCACGGCGCGCTTCCTCGACGAGGAGGCCCGCGGGCCCGCGGCGGATCCGGCGCCTTCCCCGACCGTGCTGCGGCCGGCACCCGGCCGCTGGCGGTCGCGCCTCGCCGTCGCCGCCACGCTCGCCGCCGCGGCCGCCGCCGCCCTGCTGCTGATCGGCCGCCCCACCGGCTGGTGGCAGGGCCCGGCGCCGGCGCCCGGGCCGGCGCTCGGGGAGCTGGCCGCCGCCCTGCCCGCCGCCCCCTCCCTGGTGACGACCCTCGCCGCCGACTGGGACGCTCACGGTTGGCCGGTGAGCCGCGGCACGGTCCCGACCTCCACGGAGGGTCCGCAGCGCTCGTTCCGCCTCGGCGTCCGCGTGCTCGAGCTCGACCTCGCGCTGCGCGGCGGCGACCACGAGCTGGCGCGCCGCCTCACCTACCGGATCGATCCGCTCCTCGGGAGCGGCTCCGCCGGCGCCCCCCTGCGCGGCCTCTACACCGGCGAGCAGGGGATCCGGGGCCGGCTCGCGGCCGGCGTGCCCCCGGAGGCGCTGTTGCCGGTGAGCCGGCAGGGCGACCTGCTGCTGGACGGCGGCGCCGCCGCCGTGGATCCCTTCTGGTACGGCTTCGGCAAGTGGGCCGCCGCCGCCGAGCTCGCCGCCGGCGCCGGGGAGACCTCCTTCCTCGCCGCGCCGCTCACCCGGCGATTCCTCGCCGGGACCGACGGACGCGACCTGCCCGCCGGAGTCGCCGACCCGCTCGCCGCCCTGCGCCGGGAGCTCGAGACCCCCGCGGCCGAGCGCCGGCCCGCCCGCCTGCGCGCCGACCTCGCCGCCCTGGTACGACGCGCCGGCGGCGGCTGAGCGGCCTCTCCCCGCGGGGCCCCCGCGGCGGTATGATCCGTCCACCGGCGGCGCCCTCCGCGCCGCCAGGGTCCCCCATGATCCGACGCCTCGCCCTCCAGGTCCCGGGCCCCGGGCTCCACGAGATCACCACCGAGGTCGCCGCGGCGGTGGCCGAGAGCGGCCTGACCGAGGGGCTCGCGACGCTGTTCCTCCAGCACACCTCGGCCAGCCTGACCGTGCAGGAGAACGCCGACCCCTCGGCGCGCGTCGACCTCGAGCGCTGGCTGGCGCGCCTGGTGCCGGAGGACGATCCCCTCTACACCCACCGCGCGGAGGGGCCCGACGACATGCCCTCGCACATCCGGGCCGCGCTCACCGCGACCAGCCTCTCGATCCCGATCGTCGACGGGCGCCTGGCCCTCGGGACCTGGCAGGGGATCTTCCTCTGGGAGCACCGCCACCACCGCCACGAGCGCCGCCTGGTGCTCCACCTGGGCTCCTAGCCGGCACCTCCGAGAACGTCCACCCGGCGCGGAGCCGGCCGCGGCTCGGGGGGCGCCCGGTCGGGCTCCCGGCCGCCGCCCGTCCCGCCCGTCGCGCCGCCGGGCGGACCGTCGTCGTCGGCCGGCGGGGGCTCGTCGGGAGCCGGCTCCGGCGCGGGCTCGGGCGCCCCGGTCCCGGCGGCCCCCACCCCCTCCTCCCCTCCCCCCGGTGGCGCGGCCGGCGTCGCGGCTCCGGGCTGGGGCGGCGGCGGCGCGGTCGTCTCCCCGGCCGCGCCGGTCGCCGGCCCCCCGGCCTCCCCGCTCGCCGCCTCGGCCTCCGGCTCCGCAGCCGGGGCGGTGGCGGTCGGCGACGGCGTCGCGGCGGCGGGTGCGGCGGCGGGCGGCGCCGGCGTCCGGACGGACCGCGCCGCGGCGGTCCGCGGCGCCGCCCCGGCCTCCCCCACCCCGCCGGCCGGCGGCGCGACGCTCTCCGCCTGCCGCGCGGCGTCGGCGCGGCGCGCGGCGGCGAGGGCGTCCGCGAAGACCCCCCGCGCCAGGGCCTCGATCTCCCCCACGGTGGTGGCGTCGGCCGCTGCGTCGCCCTTCGCCGGGCAGGATCACGCGCTGCTCGACCACCTCCTCCCCCGACCCGGCGGGAGGCCGCTCCACCACCTGGAGCGGCGCCAGCCGGTCGTAGAGGGCGAAGACGCGGGCCATCCGCTCCGGGTCGAGGCGCACCCGGGCGCCGAGGCCGTCGGCGCACGACGACGCCCGGGCGAGGCCCGACAGGTAGACCTCGAGGTCCTCGCAGCCGCGGCCTCCCGGCGCCTGGCGGTGCCAGGTGAACGCCAGCCGGTACGCCGTCCCGCCGCGCCACCCGCGCGCCCCCATCGCCAGGCGCCGCGCCAGCTCGAGCACCATGCGCCGCTCCGTCGGGCCGGCCGCGACGTCGCCCTCGCCGTGCAGCTCCACCTCCTCGCCGTCCCGGCGCAGCTCGAAGGGGGCGAAGCGCACCACCAACTCCCCGAGGTGCTCCAGGGTCTCGGGGTGCGGGTACACGCGGGGCTCGAGGGGTGCTCCGCAGCGCCCCGTCGCCAGGCCGGCGCGCCCCGCTTCGAGCAGCGTGCAGGGCTCCTCGCCCTGGCGGTAGAGCAGCAGCACCTCCCCCACCCGCGCCCCTTCCGGGTCGGCCGCCGGCACGTCCGCGCGACCGTACGGGACGGTGCGCTCGACGACCTCCACCGGGGGCCGGGCGCGGCAGGCGCCCGCCAGCAGCAGGAGGGTCGCGGCGAGGGCGGCCCCGGCCGGCGCGTGGCGCCGCCCGCGGTCAGGTCTCTTCGTCGACATAGGCGATGTGGCGGAAGTAGCGCTGCTCCTCGAACGAGGCCCCCAGCGAGCCCACGGCGAGGCCGAGGGCCGCCACGAAGCCGGCGAAGCGGAGGTAGCGGGCGGGCCCGATCGGCCCGGCCACCGACGCCGCCCAGCCGGCGACCAGCGAGGGGGCGAAGAAAGCGGCGGTCAGGGCGACCGTGAAGACGAACAGCGCGAGGTAGGTCACCGCCAGCCCGAGCAGGACCGACAGCGTGATCGCGACGTTGGTCACCGCCGCCTGCTCGGTCAGCCGGGCGCCGCCGCGCCGCACCAGCAGTCGCTGGCGGTGGATCACGTAGCCGGTGGTCGCCACCAGGGTGACGAGCGCCATCGCCGCGAGGGTCGCCGGACGCTGCCGGGTCCCCAGGTCCCAGGCTTCGGCGGTGATCAGCAGCACCACCAGCGTGGAGCCGGCGGCGACGGTGAGCCGCGACAGGCGCACGGGGAAGAGCCACGGCTGCGCGGCCCGCACCGCCGCCAGCACGTCGTCGGCCTGGCGCCAGGCGGCCCGCAGGTAGAACGCCGCCGGGCGCCGCGGCGCGCCGTGGCGCTCCTCGAGGCGCAGGTCCGCGACCTCGGCGAGCTCGGCGGCGAGGGTGGCGCGGTCGGCCTCGGAGTACCCGGTCATCGCGTCGAGGTCGTGCACCTCGTCGAGGTCGTACATCACGTCCGTCTCCGCGCGGGCGTGCTCGAGACCGTTGAGATGCCCGAACAGGTGCAGCGCCAGCGCCGCGATGCGCTGCGCCAGGCGGGCACCGCGGTCGGCCTCGGCGAGCTCCTCGCCGGAGGCCTGCGGATCGATCCGCGAGGTCGACAGCACGGCCACGCCCACCGCCCGCGAGGGCGCCCCCAGGGCGTACGGCTTGTCGTGGGTGCGCAGGTCGGCTCCGGTCACCACCAGGGCGAAGTCCCAGCGCTTCGCGTCGCGCTCGGCGATCCCCGGGTCGAGCAGCGCCACCGGCTCCTCGCGCACCGCCAGGGCGAGGTCGCGGCGCTCGACCAGCGGCATCCGCCAGTCGAAGCCGCCGAAGCGCTCGCGCAGCGTGGCGAGCACCCGCCGGCGGGCGACCGCCACCGCCTCGCGGTCGACCGGGTCGAGCCGGCCGAGCACCAGCCAGCCGACCTCGATCGGCGCCGCCGCGCTCGCGCCGTCCGCCGGCCGCTCCTCTCCCGTCTCCCCGTGCACGCCCTGGATCCCGTCCAAGAATCGTACCCGAGCCGCCCGGCACCCGCCCGCGGGCGGCGGCGCGGCCGCCGTTTGACAGCGCCCCGGAGGGCGGGCGAGACTTGCCGCCCATGGCGCCGTCGCTCACCACCCTGACGCTCCACGTCAACGGCGAGGAGCGCCCGGCGGTCTTCCCTACCCACCACACGCTGCTCGAGGTGCTCCGCGAGGAGCTCCGCCTCACCGGCACCAAGCACGGCTGCGAGCTCGGCGAGTGCGGCACCTGTACCGTGCTGGTCGACGGCCGGCCGGTGCTCTCCTGCCTGGTGCTCGCCGCCGAGATGGCGGGTCGCCGCATCGAGACCGTCGAGGGGATGCAGCAGGGCCCGGAGCTCCACCCCCTGCAGGCCGCCTTCGCCGACCTCGGCGCGGCCCAGTGCGGCTACTGCACGCCGGGGCTGCTGCTCGCCGCCAAGGCGCTGCTGGCGGACGACCCGCACCCCGACCGCGCGGCGATCCGCGAGGCCCTGGCCGGCAACCTGTGCCGCTGCACCGGCTACCACAAGATCGTCGAGGCGGTCGAGCTGGCGGCGGCGCGGCTGCGCGGCGACGAGGCGACGCCGCCCCACGAGGCGCTCTACGGCGCGCCCGCCCCCTGAGGTCGCCATGGCCGACCCTAGCGCCCGACCCGAGCCCCACGCGCCCGCCGAGGACGCGCGCGACCGCGCTCCGCGCAACCTCCTCGGCACCGCCTTCCGCCGCGTCGACGGGCGCGCCAAGGTGACCGGCGCCACCCGCTTCGCCGACGATCTCGAGCTGCCGCGCATGGCCTGGATGCGCCTGGTGCGCTCGACCGTGCCGCACGCGCGCATCGCCGCCATCGACACCTCCGAGGCCGAGCGGGTGCCCGGCTGGCTCGGCTGTCTCACCGGCCGCGACCTGCCGGTCCCCTTCGGCATCCTGCCGGTGTCGCAGGACGAGCACGCCCTGTGCGTCGACAAGGTCCGCTTCGTCGGCGACCCGGTGGTGGCGGTCGCCGCCACCAGCGAGGACGCCGCCTGGGAGGCCGCGCTGCGGTGAAGGTCGAGTACGAGCCGCTCGCCACCATCGCCTCGGTCGACGAGGCGCTCGCCACCCCGGAGCCGCGCCTGCACGACTACGGCGACGCCGGCAACCTGCACAAAGTGGTGTCGATGGAGTTCGGCGACGTCGAGGCCGGCTTGGCCGCGGCCGACCTGGTGCTCGAGGACACCGTCTTCTACGAGGGCAACACCCACCTGCCGATGGAGCAGCACGCCAGCCTGGCCCTGCCGGAGGACGACGGCCGGGTGACGGTGTACTCCTCCACCCAGACGCCGCACTACCTGCACCGCGCGCTGGCCAAGGTGCTCGAGCTGCCGGCCGCGCGGATGCGGGTGGTGGCGACCCCGATCGGCGGCGGCTTCGGCGGCAAGAGCGACCCCTTCAACCACGAGATCGCCGCCGCGGCCATGGCCCGCAAGCTGGGGCGGCCGGTCAAGGTCACCCTGACCCGCGAGGAGGTCTTCTACTGCCACCGCGGGCGCCACCCGGTGCTGATGCACCTGAGGACGGGCTTCACCAGGGACGGCGCGATCACCGCCCAGCACCTGCGCACGGCGCTCGACGGCGGCGCCTACGGCAGCTACGGGGTCGCCTCGACCTACTACACCGGGGCGCTGCAGACGGTCACCTACGAGCTGCCGCACTACCGCTTCGACGGCCTGCGCGCCTTCACCAACAAGCCGCCCTGCGGCCCGAAGCGCGGCCACGGCACGCCGCAGCCCCGCTTCGCCTTCGAGGTCCATCTCGACAAGGCGGCCGAGGCCCTGGGGATCGACCCGGCCGACCTGCGCCTGCGCCACCTGGCGCCCGCGGGCTCGGTGACCGCCAACTGGCTGAAGATCGGCTCGATGGGGCTGGGGCGCTGCATCGAGGCGGTGGTCGCCGGCAGCGGCTGGCGCGAGCGCCGCGGCGCGCTGCCGGCGGGCCGCGGGCTGGGGCTGGCCTGCGGCTCCTACCTGTGCGGCGCCGGGCTGCCGATCTACTGGAACCACATGCCGCAGTCCGGCGTCCAGCTCAAGCTCGACCGCTCCGGCGGCGTCGCGGTCTTCTGCGGCGAGGCGGAGATCGGCCAGGGCTCGGACTCGGTGCTCGCCGGCGTCGTCGCCGAGGTGCTGGGCGTCGACCTCGCCGACATCCGCCTGTGCGTCGCCGACACCGACCTGACCCCGGTCGACCTCGGCAGCTACTCGTCCCGGGTCACCCTCATGGTGGGCAACGCCGCGATGGAGGCGGCCGAGCGCGCCCGTGACCTGCTGGCCCGGGCGGCCGGCGAGAAGCTCGGCGTGCCGCCCGCGCGGCTGGTCTTCGCCGAGCGCCGGGTGTTCGACGCGGAGGCGCCCGACGACCCCGAGCGCGGGGTGTCGTTCGAGGACGCGGTGATCCTCGCCGAGGCGATGTTCGGCACCCTGGGGACGACCGGCTCCTACATCCCGCCGCGCTCGCCGGGCAGGTACCGCGGCGCCGGCGTCGGACCGTCCCCCGCCTACTCCTACACCGCCTGCGTGGTCGAGGTGGAGGTCGACGAGGAGACCGGGCTGTGGCGGGTCGAGCACGTCTGGATCGCCCACGACGTCGGCCGCGCGCTCAACCCGGCGCTGGTGATGGGCCAGGTGGAGGGCAGCGTCTACATGGGGCTCGGCGAGGTGATGATGGAGGAGCAGGTGTTCCGCCGCCTCCCGGCGCGGCTCTCCGGGGCCCTCGTCCACCGCCACCCGTCGTTGCTCGAGTACAAGAGCCCCACCTTCGAGGAGATGCCCCCGGTCACCACCTACCTGATCGAGGACCCCGACCCCGAGGGACCGTTCGGCGCCAAGGAGGTCGGCCAGGGGCCGCTGCTGCCGGTGATGCCGGCCGTGGCCAACGCCATCCACGACGCCGTCGGCGTGCGCATCGACCAGGTGCCGATCCACCCCCACATGGTGCTCAAGGCGCTGGCCGCCAAGGCGAAGGGCGACCCGCCCCGCTTCGGGCCCGCCGCCTTCCCCACCGTCGACTTCGGCGAGACCCTGCGGGTCCCCACGCCGGCCCAGGGCGGCGACGGCCGCGCCATCAACGACTACCGCTCGCGCCTGCGCGGCGGCATGCGCTCGACCTCCGGCACGATGTCGAGCCGCGAGGAGGCGCTGCGGCGCAAGGAACGCGACGCCCTGACCACCGACTGACCCGGCGCCCGGCGGGCCGGCGGCGGCTGCCGTGAACCTGCACGACCTCTTCGCCATCCCGCGCCGCCGCACCCCCGGCCACGCGGCGCTCCACCTCGACGCGCCGGGCGACGGCCCGGCCACCTGGAGCTTCGCGGACCTCTTCGCCGCCGCCGACGCCCTGGCCGGGCACCTCGCCGCCGCCGGCGTGGCACCGGGCGAGCGGGTGGCGGCGCTGCTGCCCAACGGACCGCAGGCGGTCGTCGCCTTCCTGGCGACCCTGCGCGCCGGCGCCGTGGCGCTGCCCGTCGACCCCTCCTACCGCCCGCCCGAGGTCGCCCACCGCCTGGCCGACGCCCGGCCGCGCCTGGCGCTGGCCGACGCCGCCACCGCCGAGACCCTGGCCGCGGTCCCGGCGGCGGCCCGCCGCAGCCTCGGCGCGGTGTGGAGCGGCGCCGACCTCGCCGCCCGCTGCCTCCCCGGCGGCCCGCCCCCGCCCGCTGTCGCCGCCGGCGGCGACGACCCGGCGCTGCTGCTCTACACCTCCGGCACGACCGGCCCGAGCAAGGGCGCGGTGCTCACCCACCACAACCTCCTGGCCACCGTCACCGGGCTGCTCGCGGCCTGGGCCTGGAGACCCGACGACGTGCTGCTCCTCGCCCTGCCGCTGTTCCACACCCACGGGCTGGTCGTGGGGCTGGCCAGCGCGCTGGCGGCGGGCGCCACGGTGCGGCTGCACCGGCGCTTCGACGCCGCGGCGGTGGCCGCGGCGCTGTGCCGCGAGGGCGCCCCCGGCGCCCCCGCGCCGACGCTGTTCTTCGGCGTGCCGACGATGTACCGGCGCCTGCTCGCCGAGCTGCGCCGGCGCGACGACCCGACGGCGGCGCTCAGCGGAATGCGCCTGTTCGCCAGCGGCAGCGCGCCGCTCGGCGCCGACACCTTCGCCGCCTTCGACGCCCTCACCGGCCACGAGATCCTCGAGCGCTACGGCATGACCGAGACCGGGATGCTCCTCTCCAACCTCTATGCCGGGCCGCGGCGCCCGGGGAGCGTCGGCGTGCCGCTGCCCGGCGTCTCGGTGCGCCTGGCCGAGGGCGACGGCGGCGAGGGCGCCGGCGGCGCGGCGGGCGAGGTGCAGGTGCGCGGCGCCAACGTCTTCGCCGGCTACTGGGAGGACGCCGGCAAGACCGCCGCCGCCTTCGCCACCGACGCCGCCGGGCGGCGCTGGTTCCGCACCGGCGACCTCGCCCGCCGCGACCCGGACACCGGCGCCTACACGCTGCTCGGCCGCCGCCACGAGACGATCCTCAGCGGCGGCTTCAACGTCTACCCCCGCGAGGTCGAGGAGGCGCTGGCCGCCTTCCCCGGGGTCGCCGAGGCCGCCGTGGCGGGCCGTCCCGACCCCGACCTCGGCGAGGTGCCCGCCGCCTGGGTGGTGCCGGCCGCGGGAGCCGGGATCGACGCCGCCGCGCTCGACGCCTTCCTGGCCGGGCGTCTGGCCCCCTACAAGCGGCCCCGGAGGGTGCGCCTCGTCGCCGAGCTCCCACGCAACCCCCTCGGCAAGGTCGAGAAGCACCGCCTGCCGGACTAGCCCGGCGGGCGCGCCGGCTTCTCGACCACGAAGACGAGGAAGGGCCACAGCGGTACGCCGATCCGGCGCCGGAAGACGACCCGCACCCCCGCCCTCTCCAGCGCCGGCAGGACCTCCACGGCGCGGCAGCCCATCGACAGCGCCGGGAGGCGCCAGGCGAGGGCCTCGACCCGGTCGCCGAGCGCCCGGGTCCATCGGCGCGTCGGCGCCACCGAGTGGGCGGCACCGAGGCGCCCCCCGGGACGGGTGACGCGGAGCATCTCGAGGGCGCCGGCCACCGGATCGTAGAGGGGGCAGAGGCTGTAGGTCGAGAGCACCGCGTCGAAGGCGTCGTCGGCGAAAGGCAGGCCGACCATGTCGCCCGAGCGCAGCTCGACGCGCCCGGACAGCCCGGCGCGCTCCAGCTTGCGGCGCGCCACCTCCAGCATCTCGTCGCTGAGGTCGAAGAGGGTGACCCGTCCCGCCGGGCCGACCCGCTGCGCCGCCAGCAGGCCGGTCGACCCGGTGCCGGCGCCGCAGTCGAGGACGACGTCCCCCGCCCCGACGGCGTTCTCGACGAGCAGCCGGCGGCCGCGGCGGTCGGACGCGGCGGTGAGCAGGGCGTGCTGCAGGTCGTAGCGCCGGGCGAGGCGCCCGTAGAGGTCGCGGAGCTGCCCGAGCGGCAGGGCCGCCCGCGTCACGCGCCCCCGCCGCCCTCCGGCGCCGCCGCCGTCCCGGCGGAGGCCTCGACCGCCGCCGCGAGGTCGATGCCGAACAGCCGCGCCGCCGTGCGCCAGGCGACGTTCTCGAGCTGCTCGGCGTCGAGCTCGAGGCCGGCGAGGAACTTCACGTACGGGCCCATCGCCACCAGCGGCCAGTCGCTGCCGTAGAGGAGCTGGCTGCCCGGGTCGCCCATGTAGGCGATCATGTCCTTGACCCGCTGCAGCATGTAGCGCTCGAACTCGGTGCTGAACTCGCCCAGGGTCAGCCCCGAGATGTCGGCGAAGACGTTGTCGTTCTTGTAGAGGACCTCGGCGGCGTCCTGGAACCACGGGTTGCCGAGGTGGCACATGACGAACTGGACGTCGGGGTAGTCCACCGCCACGTCGTCGACCAGCAGCGGGTGCGCCTGGCGCACCTTGGCCCCCTTCGAGTAGGTGTCGCCGGTGTGGATCATCACCGGCACGCCGTACTTGCCGGCGATGCGGAACACCGACTCGAGCGACGGGTCGTCGATGGCGTAGTGGTCGTAGCCGGGGTAGAGCTTGATCCCCTTGACCACCCCGTCGCGGATGCGCTCCTCCATGGTGAACAGGTCGGTGCGCTGGTCGCCGCGCCAGCGCAGGCCCTCCACCACGGTGGTCCGCGGGTCGTTCGCCAGGACCTCGAGCACCTGCTCGACCGACGGCCGGTCGAGGTCCACCTTGTAGGAGGTGAGGACCACGGCGTGGTCGACGCCGTGCTCGGCCATCTTGGCGAACAGCTCGCGGACGTTCTCGGTGGTCGGCCGGCCCGCCCCCTCGTGGTAGTTGTTGAGGTGGACGTGGCAGTCGATCAGGTGGCGGGTGGTCTCGGACATGGCGCCGAGCATACCGGGGCCGCGCCGCGGCTCAGGCCTCCCCGAGCAGCTCCCAGGCCGCCCCGAGGCGCCGCCGCACCGGCCCCAGCCACGCCTCCCCCGCCGCCAGCGCCGCGCGGCAGGGGCCGAGGTCGAGGGCGCCGGGCGCGCCCAGGTGGGTGCGCCGCCGCCAGCTCTCGGCCGGGTCGCCCTCGACGCTGCCCGCCGGGTCGGCCGCCACCTCGCGGTAGACCTCGCGGAACGGCCGCCCGGCCGCCAGGCGCCGGTAGACCTCGTCGGTGGCTCCCGTCGTCGCCAGCACCGCGGCGCGGCAGCGCGCGGCGTCCACCTCGAGGCCGGCGAGCACGGCGCGGAAGGCGGCGAAGGCGTCGAGCGCCGTGCGCAGGCCCTCGAGGAAGGGGCCCTTGGTGAGCTGCAGGTCGCGGTGGTAGCCGGAGGGCAGGGGCCCGTAGACGCCGGCCACCTCGGCGGCGCGGGCGCGCAGCCGCGCGGCGGCGGCGCGGACCAGCTCGAGGACGTCGGGGTTGCGCTTCTGCGGCATGATGCTCGACCCGGTCGTCACCTCCGGCGCCAGGCGCACGAAGCCCAGCTCGTCGGCGGAGAAGAGGATCAGGTCGCCCGACAGCCGGCCGAGGTCGGACAGCGGCAGCGCCACCGCGACCAGCGCCAGGTGCTCGCCTCGCCCGCGGTCGTTCTGCACCGCCAGCGTGTTGCCCTGGACCGCCGAGAACCCCAGCAGCGCCGCCACCCGCTCGCGGTCGAGCGGCAGCGGCACGCCGTAGCCCGAGGCGCTGCCCAGCGGCGAGCGGTCGAGGTGGTCGAAGGCGGCGCGCAGCCAGGGGAGCGCGTCGGCCAGCCCCTCGGCGTGGGCGGCGAAGAGGAAGCCCAGCGTCGACGGCATCGCCTGGCGCGTGTGCGTGTAGCCGGGCAGCGACACCTCGCGGTGGGCCTCGGCGAGGTCGGCGAGCGCCGCCGCCACGGCGAGCACCTCCGCCACCGCCGCCGCCAACGCCTCCCGCCCCCACAGGCGCAAGGCCGCCATCACCTGGTCGTTGCGGCTGCGGCCGGTGTGGATCTTCCGCCCCGCGTCGCCCAGCGCCGCGGTCAGGCGGTTCTCGATCGCGGTGTGGCCGTCCTCCTCCTCGCGGGCGATCGCGAAGCGGCCGGCGCGGGCCGCGGCGGCGATCGCCGCGAGCTCGCGGCGCAGCCCGGCGAGCTCGCCGGCGTCGAGGACGCCGATCTCGTGCAGCATGACCGCGTGGGCGCAGCTCGCCAGCGCGTCGTGGGCCACCAGCTCGAGGTCGAGGCGCGGGTCGTCGCCCACCGTGAAGCGCTCCACGGCGGCGTCGAGCGGCGTGCCGCGCTCCCAGAGCCGGCTCACCCGGCGCCGCCCTCGCCGTCCCCGCCCGCGGGCTCCTCGCCGGCGGCGTGGCCGACGATCAGCTTGTGGGCGGTCAGCCGCACCGCGTTGAGCCGGATGAAGCCGCGCGCGTCGGTCTGGTCGTAGCCGCCCTCGACGTCCATCGACGACAGCTCGCGGTCGTAGAGCGAGCTCGAGCGACTCGCGCCCCGTCACCCGCGCGTTGCCGCGGAACAGCTCGAGCCGCACCCGGCCGTCGATGATCTTCTCCGACTGCGCGAAGGCGGCGCGGATGAAGTCCATCTCCGGGCTGAACCAGAAGCCGTTGTAGATGAGCTGCGCGAACTTCGGCGACAGCATGTCGCGCAGCCGCAGCACCTCGCGGTCCATCGCGATCCCCTCGAGGTCGCGCAGCGCGGCGTGGAGGATGGTGCCGCCGGGGGTCTCGTAGACGCCGCGCGACTTGATGCCGACGAAGCGGTTCTCCACCATGTCCACCCGGCCGATGCCGTGCATCCCGCCGAGGTCGTTGAGGCGCTCGAAGAGCTCGAGTGGGCGCTCCTCGACGCGCCCCTCGTCGAGCTCGACCAGCCGCACCGGCACCGCGTCGGCGAAGTGGATCTCGATGCGCGACGGCGTGTCCGGGGTGTCCTCGAGGCCGCGGGTGAGGCGGAACATGTCGGCCGGCGGCTCGCTCCACGGATCCTCGAGGATCCCCGCCTCGTAGCTGCGGTGCATCAGGTTCTCGTCGGAGCTGTAGGGCTTCTCGGCGGTCGCCTCGACCTTCAGGCCGTGCTCGGCGACGAAGCGCAGCAGGTCGCTGCGCCCCTTGAACCGGGCCAGGAACTCGCGGTCCTTCCACGGCGAGACCACCTCGAGCTGCGGCGCCAGCGCCGCGTAGGCGAGCTCGAAGCGCACCTGGTCGTTGCCCTTGCCGGTGGCGCCGTGGGCCACCGCCCCGGCGCCCTCGGCCAGCGCCACCTCGACCTGGCGCCGGGCGATCAGCGGTCGCGCCAGCGAGGTGCCGAGCAGGTAGCGGTTCTCGTAGACCGCGTTGCCGGCGATGGCCGGGAAGATGAACTCGGTGACGAAGGTCTCGCGCAGGTCGGCGACCACCGCCTTGGCGGCCCCGGCGCGGCGCGCCCCCTCGGCCACCGCCGCGAAGTCCTCGCGCTGCCCGACGTCGGCGATGAACGCCACCACCTCCCAGCCGCGGTCGAGCAGCCAGCTGAGGATGGTGACGGTGTCCAGCCCGCCGCTGTAGGCGAGCACCACGCGCTGCGATCGGTCCATGGCGGGGGAGCCTATCGGATCGCCCGGGTTCGCGCGGCCGCTCTACCCCGGGTAGAGGGCGGCGATGCGGTCGCCGTACTTGGCGTCGATCACCCGCCGCTTGAGCTTGAGGGTGGGGGTGAGCTCGCCGCCCTCGACCGTCAGCGGCGCCGGCAGGATCTCGAAGCGCTTGATCGTCTCGTAGCGCGCCAGGCCGGCGTTGACCTCCTCGATGCGGGCCGCCAGGTGCTCGCGGAAGACCGGGCAGCCGGCGAGGTCGGCGGGCTCGCGGTAGGGGCTGCCGCAGGCCGCCGCCGCGGCCGCCGCGGCGGCCGGCTCCAGGGTGACCAGCGCCGCCAGGTAGTTGCGCCGGTCCCCCACGACCACGGCGTGCTCGATCGCCGGGATGGACTTGAGCCGCCCCTCCACCACCTGCGGTGCCACGTTCTTGCCGCCCGAGGTGACGATGAGCTCCTTCTTGCGGTCGGTGATGCGCACGTAGCCGTCGGGGCCGATCTCGCCCACGTCGCCGCTGGCGAACCAGCCGTCCTCGCCCAGCACCTCGGCGGTGGCCTCCGGCTCCTTGAGGTAGCCCTTGAAGATGTGCGGTCCGCGGATGAAGATCTCGCCGTCGTCGGCGGTGCGCATCTCGGTGCCGGGCATCACGCGGCCGGCACAGCCGGTGCGGTAGCGGCCCGGCAGCGACACGGTGGCCGGTGCCGAGGTCTCGGTGAGGCCGTAGAACTCGAGGATGGGGATGCCGAGCGAGAGGAAGAACTCGGCGGTGTCGAGCCCCAGCGGCGCCGCCCCGGTGGCGAGGATCAGGCCGCGGTCGAGCCCCAGGCGCTCGCGCACCTTGGAGAACACCAGCCGTTCGGCGAGCGGCCAGGCCCAGGGGCGCCGCGCGCCGCGCTGCTCGGCGTAGCCCCCCGCCAGCCCGACGCCCCGCGCCCAGGCGGCGATCCGGCGCTTCAGCGGCGGGTTGCGGGCGCCGGCCTCCTGGATGGCGGCCTGCATCTTCTCCCACACCCGCGGCACGGCGAAGAAGACGTGCGGACGCACCTCGCGCAGGTTCTCGCCGAGCTGCTCGATGCTCTCGGCGAACCAGGTGCACAGGCCGCGGGTCAGCGGCACCAGGAACGAGACCATCTGCTCGGCGCTGTGCGACAGCGGCAGGTAGCTGATGACGTCGTGCTCGGGCCCGACGGCGAACTCCGAGCTCACCGTGGCCGCCGTCCACACCAGGTTGTGGTGGGTCTGCATCACCCCCTTGGGGGGGACCGGTGGTGCCGGAGGTGTAGATCAGGGTGCAGGTGTCGTCGGGCCGCTGGGAGGCCAGGCGCTCGTCGAGGGCGGCGTCGGGCACCCCGTCGCCGGCGGCGAGGAGACCGTCCCAGGACAGCACGTCCTCGCCCTCCGCCTCGCCGTCGAGCAGCACCAGCGCCCGCAGCGCCGGGAGGCGGTCGCGGACGGCGAGGAAGGCCTCGAGGTACTCGCGGTTCTCCACCACCGCCACCTGTGCCTCGCAGTGGGCCGCCACGTAGGCGATCTGCTCGCTCGCCAGGTTGGTGTAGATGCCGGTGGGGAGCGCCCCGGCGGCCACCGCCCCGAGGTCCGCCAGGAACCACTCCGGCCGGTTGAAGGACATGATCGCCACCCCGTGGCCGGGGGTGACCCCGAGCGCGATCAGCCCCTTCCCCACCCGCCGGGCGCCCTCGAGGTAGTCGCTCCAGGTGTGGGTGCGCCAGGTCCCCTCCCGCTTGACCCGCATCGCGGGGCGGTCGCCGAAGGCGGCGGCTTTCTCCTCGAGCAACTGGAAGAGCGTCTCGGCCATGGTCCCCTCCGGCCGGCCTTGGGGCCGGCGCTTTTCCGTGTCGGACGACGTGCCGGGTTCCTACACTCCGCCAGGCGGCTTGTCAACCGTGACCGCGGGCACCCGATCTGCAACAATCCGTCGCACGCCGCCCGAGCCTCGAACCGGACCCGGAGACCCCATGGCCTTTCGCTCCGTCTTCATCGCCGTCTTCCTGGGCACCGCCCTGATCGTCGCCGCGCTGGTGCTCAACGCCGAGCGCCCCGACGTGGAGACCGCCCAGCCCGACGCCGCGCTGGTGCGGGCCACCGGCAAGTGCGCCGCCTGCCACCGCCAGGAGACGGCCGCCATCGTCGCCGAGTACGAGACCTCCGAGCACGCGCGCCGCGGCGTCAACTGCCTGGACTGCCACCGCCCGCAGCCGAACCAGGAGAGCAAGGAGCATCGCGGCTTCGTGATCGCGGCGCAGATGACGGCGGCCAACTGCCAGCAGTGCCACGCCACCGAGTACCGCCAGTTCCTGCGCAGCCGCCACGCCGCGCCGGCCTACGCCGCCGTGCTGGGCGACGAGCCCTTCACGCCCGAGCAGGTCGAGCAGGCCGAGCGGTTCCACCCCGGCGCCGTAAGCCGCGCGGCCAACGCCCTGGCCGGGCTCGAGGGCGGCGCGGCCACCTCGAGGGCTGCCTGACCTGCCACGCGTGGGCCGGCCCAACGCCGACGGCAGCATCGGCACCTGCACCGCCTGCCACGCCCGCCACCGCGCCTCGGTCGCCCTGGCGCGCCAGCCACAGACCTGCGGCCAGTGCCACATGGGGCCGGACCACTCGCAGCTCGAGATCTACAAGGAGTCCAAGCACGGGATCCTGTTCGCCGCCGGCGAGCACCGCGATGAACCTCGACGCCGACCCCCAGGAGCCTGAGGTCGAGGACATGCCGGTGCCGACCTGCGCGACCTGTCACATGAGCGGCCTGGGCGGGCAGCAACGTCACCCACGACACCACCGAGCGGCTGTCGTGGTACCTGTTCGCGGCGGTCTCGGAGAAGCGGCCCAACTACGCGCTCGGCCAGGCGCGAGATGAAGGAGATCTGCCTCCAGTGCCACACCGAGCCGCAGCATCGAGGCCTTCTACAGCGGCGCCGAGCGCGTGGTCGCCGACCAACGAGAAGGTGCGCGGGGGCCAAGGCGATCGTGCGACCGCCTGCACGAGGAGGGCCTGCTCGACCCCGGCGCCGCTTCGACGAGCCGCATCGAGTTCACGCTACTTCGACTACTGGCACTACTACGGCCGCACCGCCAAGCACGGCGCCTTCATGGGCGGCGCCGACTTCGTGCAGTGGCACGGCAACTACGAGCTGCTGCTGCACGAGCGCGAGGTCGAGGCTGCCGGGCGCGAGCTGCGGCGCGAGGGCCCCCGGCGGCCGCGCCGCCTGAGGACCGCCCTGAGGCGGCCCCGGCTCCCGGCGGCGTTGCGCCGGCGGGCCGACCGGCAGGGGCCCACCGCCCGTTCCTCGTCGAGCTGTTCGCGGCCGCGAACCTGGCGTTCCTGACGCTCGACATCTAGCATCGCCCACTCGGTCAACGACTTCCGCGACCCGGCCGAGTGGGTGCCTTGGTGTTCTTCGCCGCCGCCGCGCCCTGGCGCTGCTGTGCGGCCTGCTGCGCGCGGCGCCGACCCCACGAGCGGCTTCGGCGCGCCGCGCTCGGGCTGCTCGTCGGCGTGGCTGGCCATCGCCGTCGGCGTGGCCGGCCTGTCTCCACCTCGAGAGCCACTTCTTCCGGCGAGCTGACCCTGCAGCAGCCTGGTCTACTCCGCGCCCTTCGCCGCGCCGCTCGCCTTCACGGGCCTCGGGCTGCTCCTGCTGCTCAACCGCATGGTGCCGCCCGACACCACGGCGTGGGGCCGCTGGGTCCTCTTCCTGGCGCTCGGCGGCTTCGTCGGCAACTTCGCGTCTGTCGCTCGCCGACCACGCCCAGAACGGCTTCTTCTCGCCGCTCGAGTGGATCCCCGTGGTCGCCGCGGCGATGGCCGTGGGCTTCCTCTTCGTCGCCACCGTCCTGCCGGTCCCCCGCCGCTTCGTGCGCTGGTGCGGCCTCGTGCTGGCGGTCGAGGCGGCGGTGGGCATCCTCGGCACCTGGCTCCACGCCCGCTCCGTCGCCCACGGCCCCGCGCCCGGCCTCGAGCACAACATCCTCTACGGCGCCCCCGTCTTCGCCCCGCTGCTCTTCGCCGACCTCGCCGCCCTGGCGGCCCTCGGCCTCTGGGACCTCTGGCACGCCCTCCCCCCCGACCCCGAAGCCACCCTCGAGGCCCGCGCCGAGGAGCGCGGGATGGCGGTGCCGTAGGGGGCGAGGGGCCTGCAGCGGTCGCGCCGCCTCGCCACCTCGTCTTCCGCCTCGGTCGGTCGCGGTAGTCCTCCTTGCGCAGCGCGAGGCGGCGCATATGCGAGCGTAGAGCGACCGCTCCGCGAGCGCGGCGCGCCGCGCCGTCTCGCCGACGCGGCGCGCGGTGTCCGCGAGCAATCGGTGGAGATACTCGCCTCCACCTGTCCACCGCTTCCCGCCGCACCTCCGCCAGAGAGCGCCGCCACCAGCGGAAGGGCAGGACGCCCGTCGGCCCTCCACGCGCTGCCTCGCGCGCGCGTCCCGTCGCCGAGCGCGCCAAGGCGTTTGTGGACCCGCAGAGGCAGGGCCGCGAGCGCGATGTCGTCCCCATCCTCCGCCAGAAGCAGGGCGGCTAGAGAGCGTTGGCCAGCTCGCGGACGTTGCCGGGCCACGCATAGGCGCGCCAGGGCGGCCGCGGCCTCGGCCGACAGGCTGCCCACCCGCGGACGGATCTGACCCGCAACCGCTCGAGGGAGCGCCGCAGCGAGAACGGGCAGGTCGTCGCGCCTCTGGCGCAAAGGCGGGACCTCGAAGAACGAGCACCACCAGGCGAAAGAAGAGATCTGCGCGGAAGGCACCGGCCTGCATCGCCGCGTGGCAGATCGTTGTTGCGTCGCCGCCAGCAACCGGAATCGATCGTGCACGCGAGTCAGCTTGCGCCCGCAGACGGGGGATCTCGCGGTCCTCGATGACGCGCAGCAGCTTGGCCTGCAGCTGCAGCGGCAGCTCGCCGATCTCGTCGAGAAACAGCGTCCCGTCGTGGGCGAGCTCGAAACGCCCGGCCGCGGCGTTCGTCGGCGCCGGTGAACGCGCCGCTCTCGTGACCGAAGAGCTCGCTCTCCAGGAGGCCTCGGGAAGTGCGGCGCAGTTGAGCCACGAATGGTACGCTGGCGCGCCGGCTCGCCGCGTGGATCCGCTGTGCGAACCACTCCTTGCGGGAGCGGGTCTCCCCCAGGAAAAGCAGGGTGGACTCGCGCGTCGCGGCACGCTCGGCGGCCACGACGACGCGCGCATCGCCGGGCTGCGGATCTCCGGCGTGACCGGGTGACCGCTGCGCGGGGCTCGAGGTAGGCCAGCAGCGGTTCGCGCGCAGGGCGAGGAAGGTACGAAGGCCCGCTCGAGGCTCGGGTCGCAGACTCTCGGAGAGCACGCCGAAGCAGCGCGCACGGAGCAGGGCCGACCGCGCCTCCGGATCCTCGCTCGCCTGCAGCACCACGACCTCGCAGCGCGGTGCCAGCTCCCGCAACCGGTAGAGCGCCTCCCGGGGGGAGGCTCCTAGACTCGCGCTCGACACCATGGTGAGGTAGTACACGTAGTCTTCCAGGCAGGCCTCCGGATCGGAAGACCCGCTCAGGACCACGTCGGCCCCGGCCAGGAGCAGGGCCAACCTCGCGCGCAGCGTCCCGCTCCCGCAGACGGCGACGCGCAGCAGCATCTGCATCCTCCAGCGGCCAAACGGCAACTCGGTGCGGATCGGTCGGCTCTGTCCGGAACGTCCACACCGAGAGCACCACGGGATCCGCTCGCCCGTACCGCTCAAGCCTTTCCGCAACAGCATTTTATCGGAATACTGAAAACTGGTATACGCTATGCTGGGGGGGGGCAGGCACAAGTCCCGGCCGGAGATAGACCGGGGGTTGCGGACGCAGAGCGCGGAGTACAGAATGTCCCGTCGCCCGCGCCCCTCGCGCGGTCGCTGTGGCCGGCAGTACTCGCTCTCGCCGCGGGAGCGTAAAAAAAGCTTCCCGCCGGTTCTCGGCTTCGAGGAGAAGGCGGTAGTAGTAGAGGGCCTCGCGCGCGCCACCGACGGCGTAGTCTTCGGCGTCGCTCGCGGTCTGGGCGGCTTCCTCCCCTATGAGCTGGACATCGCGCAGCGGACGACCGCGGACGCGCAGGGCTCGCTGCGGGTAGAGCTGCAGTGGGCTATGCCGCAGTAGTCGATCTGGGTGGCGGTGGACCTCGCCACGGGCGAGTACGCAGTCGCCGCCCCCGAAGGCAACGAGGTCCGGGAGATCAACTTCTCTGCGCGCGGCATCTCGGCCTCTCTCCGCCGGCTCGACGACGCTCGCACCGCGCTCGAGCTGCTCTGGGTGCGCCGGGCTCGCCGCTCGCCGCTGGGGCCTGGGGTGGATACGTCTTCGACGGCAGCGACCGCGACGACGATGCAGCGCAGAACCGGCGTCTCTCGGGGGTTCCTGGAATCGCTCGACCCCCTCGGCGCGAGCGCGCCGCCCCCGAGGCGCTCGCCGCCGGCGACCTGCTGGTGGGAATCGACGCCGACGCCCTTCGAGATCTACGCCTGCGTCTGGGCAACTAGGTCACGACTATGAACCGCTTCCTCGCGCGCCGCCTCCTTGCGTCCGCCGCCGTCTTGGCTCTCGCTCTCCCGGCCGCCGCCGAGGTGGATCTCAACCTCGAACGCGGGTTCAGCTCGGAGAAGCTCTACGCCTTCGGGGACATCGACCAGGTCAACGTCTTCAACGGCAACCTGATCCTCACCTGCCCCTCGAATAGACATATGTCGCCAACGGCGGTCTCGGCTACGGGATCGGGCTCGTCTACAACTCGAACGTCTGGGACTTCACGGGGCACGCCTATCAGGACTCTCTCGGCGGCTCTTTCCACTACTATCTGCAGGCCGTCCCGAACAAGGAGTACAACGCCGGTCTCGGCTGGTCGGTGTCGCTGGGGAAGCTGGTTCCGTCGGACTCGGAGAAGCTCTATTGGCGGTACCTCGCGCTCGACGGCGCAGAGCACGCCTTCTACACCACGCTCCACGCCGGAGAAAATCAGACGGCCAACGTGTACTACAGCCGCGACGGCTCCTACCTACGGCTCCGCAGGGCGGGGACGGATCTGGTCTACGAGGTCGACCAGCTGACGGGCGGATCCTCCACTTCGTGCGCACGACCTACCTGCGTTCATCTGTCGCAGTCCGCGATTTTTTTTTTTTTTTTTTTTTTTTTTTTTTTTTTTTTTTTTTTTTTTTTTTTTTTTTTTTTTTTTTTTTTTTTTTTTTTTTTTTTTTTTTTTTTTTTTTTTTTTTTTTTTTTTTTTTTTTTTTTTTTTTTTTTTTTTTTTTTTTTTTTTTTTTTTTTTTTTTTTTTTTTTTTTTTTTTTTTTTTTTTTTTTTTTTTTTTTTTTTTTTTTTTTTTTTTTTTTTTTTTTTTTTTTTTTTTTTTTTTTTTTTTTTTTTTTTTTTTTTTTTTTTTTTTTTTTTTTTTTTTTTTTTTTTTTTTTTTTTTTTTTTTTTGGGGGAAGGTGCGGTCGGTCTACCTGCGCTACGAGCACGACAAGCTGCCGAGCACCACCACCAACCCCGCCGTCTGGTACGCCACCAACCGCCGGGTGGCGAGCGAGAAGACGGTGTTCCACGACGACGGCGGCCGCTACGCCGAGTCGACCTCGTCCGGCTTCGACGGGATCGGCCACTACCGCACCGCCACCACCAGCGGCAGCTTCGACTCCGGCAACGTCCGCACCGCCTTCACCAACTTCAACCCCTCCCGGGGCACCTACCTCGACAACGGCGCGGCCGGCTCGACCCACACGGCCTGGCCGACCACCCGCGCCTGGGTGCTGGGGACCTTCACCGACGGCTCGGTGACCGAAGGCTCCACCGCCAGGACCGACTACTGCTTCGAGAACGCCGAGACCGACTCGATGAACGGGTTCCTGCTGCGCCGCCGCACCCTGGCGGGCGCCAGCGCGGGAAGCCACGACGTCGTCACGACCTACACCCGCGACGCGGCCGGCAACGTGACCGACGAGCTCACCTACGGCGGGGACACCCAGACGATCGGGACCACCGCGAACCTGTGCGCCCTGACCCTCTCCGGAGAGGCCTACCGGGTGCACCACACCTACGCCTACGGCGCCCGCGCCACCTCCAAGTGGTACACGGCCGCCGGGGCCGCCCTCGCCGGCGGCACCGTCCTCGACCGGACCGTCGACGCCAACAGCGGCCTGCCCTCCTCGAGCCGCGACGTCGCCGGCGTCCAGACCGACCTCACCTGGGACAGCTCCGGCCGCCTCACCGCCGAGAAGCCGACGGCGGGCAACGGCGCCTGGACGTCCTAGCCTACACCCGCGCCACCAGCTCCTCCTCGCAGGCCAACGTCCTCGTCAAGCACAGCACCAACGGCGCGACCAGCGGCACGCTGGGCCAGAGCCGCGTCAACTTCGACCCATGGGTCGCCCGTGGCGGGAGGAGGAGCTCGGTGCCAACGGGTTCTGGACGCACCGTCGAGACGGGCTGGAACTCGATGGGCTGGAAGCGCTCGATGAGCGAGCGCTACGCCCTCGGGTCCCCCTCGCCGAGTGGCACCACCGGCAAGAGACTACGACGCCTTCGGCAGGCCGAAGAGCGATCCGGCCTCCCGACGGCACCGCCCACAACGTGACCTTGACCTACACCGGCACTCGGGTGATCAGCTGCACCGTCAAGATCGGAGCCGCGGTCACCGCCGTCCACCACCAAGGAGCGCTACGATCGGCAGGGGCGCCTCTACGAGCTGGTCGAGCCGTCCGGCAGCGAACGACGCCGACACCACCACCACCTACGGCTACGACGTGGGCGACCGGCTGAAGCCTCGGTGATCGAGTGCCGGCCCGAGACGCCGCACCTTCAACTACGACAACCGCGGCTTCCTGCAGTGGGAGAGACACCCCGAGAAAGGGGCCATCGGGCAACGGCTACGTCCGCTACCTCACTACGACCCCTCGGCAACCCGGGCGCAAGCTCGACGCGGTGGCCACGCCAGGATCCAAGACCGCCGGCGATCTCCGACCTGAGCTTCACCTACGACCGCGCCGACGCACCTGGTCAAGGTCAAGGAGACCGGCGGCGCCCTGCGCACCGCCAAGGCGTTCACCTACGGCACCGCCAACTCGGGCAGCGACAAAGCGTCTGGGCAAGCTGTGGACCGCCGACCGCTACAACTACATCACTTCGGCACCACGCCCTACACCGTGCGGATGCTCGAGACCTACACCTACGCCGGCGTCGGCGGCCGGGCCTCGGCCCGCTCGCTGCAGTCCTACGTCGCGGGCACCGCAGGCGACAGCTTCACCCAGGCCTGGGCGTACAACGACGCCGGCGAGGTGACCACCCTGACCTCGCCCCGCTGCACCCAGGCGACCTGCAACGGCACCGCCCCGACCTCGCTCACCACGACCTACACCTTCACCAACGGCTGGCTCACCGCGGTTCCCAACTACGCCACCGCGATCGCCTATCATCCCAACGGAATGGTCGCCTCGGTGAACCACCAGAACGGCACCACCGACACGGTCGGCGCCGACCCCAACGGCATGCGCCGCCCGGCGTCGTACGCCACGACCGGCCCCACCACCTGGTCGTCCGGCGCCTACGCCTACGACGGCGCCGGCAACGTCACCGCGATCGGCGGCTCGAGCTTCACCTACGACCTCGTCTCCCGGCTCACCTCCGGCTCGGTGTCGACGGCCCGCACCGGCACCGGGTCGCTCAAGACCCAGAGCGCCACCTTCGACCCCTACGGCAACCTCACCACCCTGACCACTAACGGGTGCCGCTGCTCAACACCCCGACCTCGACCTCCACCAACCGCCTCACCGCGGCGACCTACGACTCCGCCGGCGACATGACCGCCTGGAACGGCAACACCTCCACCTACGACTCCTTCGGGATGATCACCAAGATCGTCGCCTCCGGCACCGAGTACGTCCACCTCTACACCGCCGACGACGAGCGGGTGTGGACCTACCAGACCGGGCAACGTCTCGCGCTGGACCCTCCGCGACCTCGACGGCAAGGTGCTCAGGGAGTTTCAGAACGCCGCCGGCACCTGGTCGGTGCAGCGCGACTATGTTTACCGCGACGGGGCGCTCTTGGCGGCGAAGACGCCGACGACCACCGAGCACTTCTCGCTCGACCACCTGGGGACGCCGCGGCTGGTGACCAACAGCAGCGGGGCGCTCCTCGCCTTCCACGCGTACTACCCCTTCGGGGCCGAGGCGACGGCGTTCAACCAGGACTCCGAGAGGATGAAGTTCACGGGGCACGAGCGGGACTGGGGAACCTCGGGTCGGCTGCGGACGACGTCGACTACATGCATGCGCGGTTCTATCAGCCGAGCTGGGGCGGTTTTTGCGGACGGATCCGGGTTGTCAAGTCCGCGAACTCTCGTGCGCCACAAACCTGGAATCGCTACACCTACTCCTTCAATAACCCGCTCAACCTGGTCGATCCGGACGGACGTTCACCGCAAAAGTTCGTTGAAAACAAACAGTACGTCATCGAGATGTTCACCCATGATCGTGGTCACGGAGGCGAACACTGGCATCTCTACGACAAAGGTGGCAAGCGACTCCTGGCACGTATCGCTGCCGATGACGGAAAAGTTGTGACGGAATGGCGCCGAAAAGCGTACTGAAGTTCATGCGGCGTTCTGGATTGATCAAGGGCGGCGGAAAGCTCTTGGGAGTCGCTGGCCTCGTTCTTTTCGCCGATTCCCGAACGCAGCGGAATTCAGCGCTGCGGAGACCGAAGCGAGAAGAGAAGCGGAGAAGGCGATTCAGGAGCAGATAGCGGGGGGATTCATCGTCGATCCTGTGCTCACTCTGTTTCTCGAGCCCCCAACCCCTGACGAAGAAGACTCTGAGGACGACGAGCGACCGAAAGGGCGGCGGAGCGACGAGAAGAAGAGACCGCCCGAGGAGGATCTCTGCGAGCGGATGACCTGTCCGGATCACCCTTCACAACTTCGGCCGCGATAACAGACACCCGCTCGGCATGACGCCAGAGATTCTCGACATGGGGTGGCGCTCACGGTGACGAGTTTGAGACAAAGTCGAAGATGGTAGAGAGGTCGGTGCAGTGAAACGAGACTTGAGACGGGGTAGCGTGCACCCACGATCCATCAAGGATATCACTGTTGTCGAGCGCGGATACTCTCGCGTTGCGGCTGCGCACAGGCTCGATGAAGGAAGAGCGGTGTCATTCGTCTTTCAGTCCGGCGCACGATACGATGTCCCGGTTGATTACCTGCTGCTCTGGTACGAGGGCTACCGTGGAGACCACAACCGGGAGCTTGGGCGGCCCTTCGACTCATCCCGTGAACCGACCACGGCGACGAAGACCCGTCGGCTGAGGGATGGGCACGTCGTGCGGGTCTACCTGGACAACGGCGAGATCTACGATGTCGCCTGGGACATGATTCTCATGGCTTGTGAACCGGCCTATGAGCACTTCGGAGGTCTCACCGAAGATTCAAAGGAGTTCATCTCTCGTTGGTTCGAGGGCGGGGAGGATCTGGAGGCGTAGCTCGGACATCACGGAGCTGAGCACGAAGACGTCAATCCTGCGATCTTTACTCCCATGCGCTGGTCGGTACTGTCTTCTGCCAGGTGAAGCGGCAAGTGGTCGACGACTTCGAGCAACTCCCATCCTCTGGACGCTCCGGACGCTGCGGCGGCCGAGGTCGCCTTGGTGGTGGCGGCAGAAGCCCCGGCAGGCGCCTATCGTGGACTCGCAGAGCGACTCTTCGAAAGGAGCGGATGGCTGAACAGCAATCGCTATCTGAGGACCGGATATGGCCGTAGGGGCGGAGAGAAGATGTTCCGCATCGCAGGGTCTTTTCTTAAGAAGTTGACAGGGAAGACACACATTGACCTGTGGTCCGCTGGATCGATTTGAGGAGAGTGGGAGGCGGAATTGAACGAGTTCCAGCAGGCAGCGCTCGATGCCGTCACCTCCGCAGTGGTCGGCCATTCAGTCGGCGCGGTAGCAACCAAAGAGGCAGAGGGCAAACAAGAGAACTACATCGCCCTGAGTTTCGCGCGCGGAGGCGATAAATATGAAGTATTCCTCTATATGGATGAAATAGGATACTTCTTGAACCGACGCTGGCAAATCTGAGACTTCGGACTATGACTCTCCGAGTCAGCTCATTGCCGCCGTCTGCAATGCACTCGACCACGACCTATCGGCGGAGCCCCAAGGGACTGCCGGGTAGATGACTACCCCGAGGTCGGCGGCCGTGTATCGGATCCTTGTCGCAGTCCCACCTCGACCTTTGGGGCCGGCGACGGCGTTCAACCAGGACTCCGAGAGGATGAAGTTCACGGGGCACGAGCGGGACCTGGGGAACCTGGGGTCGGCTGCGGATGATGTGGACTACATGCACGCGCGGTTCTATCAGGGGCAGTTGGGGCGGTTCCTGCGGACGGATCCGGTTCTCCAGTTGCAAAGAGCTCCGTCAAAACCCCAGCTGTGGAATCGATATTCCTACACGGTCAACAACCCAGTGAACTTCATCGATGCCTATGGCGAGGACGTGTCCATCAAGATTACTTTCCGGGGCGACGGCTGGACAGAAAAGGAGATCGAACAGGTGATCCGACAAGTGAAGGCCTTCTGGGAGAACCTCAGCGTTGGCAACGCCTACGTCTTTGATTCAGCGAGCGAAACGAGACGAACTTCGCTGCCTTCACCCGGGGGGTGGCATCGATCACCGTCGACTCAGGTAAGGCCGGCGCCTCTGATTCAGACATAGTCCAAGCCGGGCAGTTCTTCAAACATACCGAGCTCAGTCGCGACGAACAGCTGAACGCCATCGCCAACGCAGTCAATCATGAAGTCTTTGCCCATCAGTTCAAGCTCTCAGAATTCAACTCCCTCGATTCCATGGCTTTCGGGTTGAGCCGAGGAAGTCGGGTGGTCGATGAATTAGCGCAGCGCTACGGCACTGTTGCAGACTCCCTCGCTTGGGCCGATCCACAGACACGTAAGGCCTTTGTCAGCGGTCCGATACCCGTTCACGAGGTGGACAGGGCCAAGGCGCAGGCAGAGCTGGGCCAGGTTCGCCTGAAGCCTCCTTCGCAGGGTCCCAATCGGTGGTGGAGATTCTGGTGACGAAGCGCTTGCGCCCCGCGATCTTCTGGGGCTTGCTGTTGCCCCTCATCAACGCGATCATCGTCCTGGGGTTCAATTTGTGGGTGTTCCTCGGACACGCGACGGTGCCATGGGAGGTGAATTTGTGGTTCTACCGCTTGGAGTGGCCTGTGTCGGCTGCTCTCAACAATCATGCTGACCAGGTCGTTGCCATTCCAATCGCGGGTGTCTTCGAGGCTGGGGGGTTCGGGTACCTGCCATCCCTCATCGGGACCATTGTGCTGACGGAGTCGCTGCTCGCTGGTTTTCAGTACTTCGCCTTAGGGGTGCTCCTCGGTACCGCCATCGAGAAGCGACGGGAGCGAGCGGGGAAGTTCTCAACGGTGGGCGGTCGCCGCAGTCAGGAGAGTGCCCGAGGATCGAGGCGATCCGAATGAAAAGGCCGGTGGCTCTCCCGATTCCGCACTCTGAAAGACCTCGTGGCAATCCAGGTGAACCGCCGGCCCTCGGCTGGCTCACCGCGGTTCCCAACTACGCCACCGCGATCGCCTATCATCCCAACGGAATGGTCGCCTCGGTGAACCACCAGAACGGCACCACCGACACGGTCGGCGCCGACCCCAACGGCATGCGCCGCCCGGCGTCGTACGCCACGACCGGCCCCACCACCTGGTCGTCCGGCGCCTACGCCTACGACGGCGCCGGCAACGTCCTCGCGATCGGCGGCTCGAGCTTCACCTACGACCTCGTCTCCCGGCTCACCTCCGGCTCGGTGTCGACCTCGCGCACCGGCACCGGGTCGCTCAAGACCCAGAGCGCCACCTTCGACGCCTACGGCAACCTCACCACCCTGACCACTGACGGCTCGCTGCTCAACACCCCGACCTCGACCTCCACCAACCGCCTCACCGCGGCGACCTACGACTCGGCCGGCGACATGACCGCCTGGAACGGCAACACCTCCACCTACGACTCCTTCGGGATGATCACCAAGATCGTCGCCTCCGGCACCGAGTACGTCCACCTCTACACCGCCGACGACGAGCGGGTGTGGACCTACCAGACCGGCAACGTCTCGCGCTGGACCCTCCGCGACCTCGACGGGAAGGTGCTCAGGGAGTTTCAGAACGCTGCCGGCACCTGGTCGGTGCAGCGCGACTACGTCTACCGCGATGGCCAGCTCCTGGCGGCGAAGACGCCGACCACCACCGAGCACTTCTCGCTCGACCACCTGGGGACGCCGCGGTTGATCACCAAGACCGACGGCGAGCTCGTCTCCTTCCACGCGTACTACCCGTTCGGGGCCGAGGCGACGGCCTTCAACCAGGACGCCGAGAGGATGAAGTTCACCGGGCACGAACGGGATCTGGGGAACCTGGAGTCGCCGGCGGATGATGTGGACTACATGCATGCGCGGTTCTATCAGCCGCAGCTGGGGCGGATGCTTTCACCAGACAAGGTTCTCTTGATGTCACGTGCGATGAGGAAGCCGCGGGACTGGAACCGGTACAGCTATGTGCTGGACAATCCGATCGCCTACGTGGACCCGTCTGGCGATTGCCTGGTGGTGGCCGGCGCCCACAGGCTCGTCGACGCGCAGGATGAGCTCGACGCGCTGAGAGGGGCCCTGGCGGAAGTCGGAGAGGCTGAGCTTGCGAACAAGCTCAGAGCCGAGATGGTCGAGGGTGAAGTGCGAATTACATCCGGGACCGAGGACCTGTCCGGCTCTGACAATCCTACGGCGAGATTGATCGGCGAGACCATCAATACGAAGCAGAGGGTCTCCCTGCAGCTCACAGATCGAGCTCTGCCCGACAGAACCGGTGGGGCACGCACAGAGTCAACTGCGGGCAGCGCCATCCGGCCCGAGATCGCCATCCAAGTCAATCCGCAACAGATCGCCTCGACGGTCGTGAGCGGCACTACGCTCTCGGGACCCCTCGCCGGCCAAGTGATCGGCCTCACCTTCACCCTCGGGACCGCTCTCGTCCACGAGCTCGGCCATGCGCATGGCTACTACGCCTTCAATCTGCCCCGCAGATGTGGCGGCTGCACAAACCCCGACGCCGTCCTGTATGAGAACCTCCACCGGCAACTTCTGGCGAGGCCGAATCACCCTAGCTTTGGTGTTCAGCAGAGGATCGGACACTGAAAGTGAAGGGACACGTCAAAATGAAGCGTCCTCCTGGCTGGCTCGTTTGGTTGTCCCTATTCCTTGGAGTGCTGCCGCTCGCGGTCGACTACTTCCTTGACAACGCATATATGAGTGGTTTCATATCGAACCGTGCGTACTTAGGTGGGAATCGGCTCTTCTATATCTTGGGCTACCCGGCGATGTCACTGTCCTCTCTGATGCAGGATATCGCGGCTTTTTGGCAGACGGAGCTTGACGCCGCTGAGTACTTTCGCGCCTTCGGGCTATTTGTCATACTCAATTCCGTGGGGTGGCTCCTGATCGTTGGAACCGCAAGAGCTATCTTGAATCGGATTCGGACAATCGCCGTCGTCGGTTCCCGTCCACCCACGACTCCGCCGGCGACATGACCGCCTGGAACGGCAACACCTCCACCTACGACGCCTTCGGGATGATCACCAAGATCGTCGCCTCCGGCACCGAGTCCGTCCACCTCTACACCGCCGACGACGAGCGGGTGTGGACCTACCAGACGGGTGCCACTTCGCGCTGGACGATCCGCGACCTCGACGGCAAGGTGCTCAGGGAGTTTCAGAACGCTGCCGGCACCTGGTCGGTGCAGCGCGACTACGTCTACCGCGATGGCCAGCTCCTGGCGGCGAAGACGCCGACCACCACCGAGCACTTCTCGCTCGACCACCTAGGGACGCCGCGGTTGATCACCAAGACCGACGGCAGCTACGTCTCGTTCCACGCGTACTACCCCTTCGGGGCCGAGGCGACGGCGTTCAACCAGGACTCCGAGAGGATGAAGTTCACGGGGCACGAGCGGGACCTGGGGAACCTGGGGTCGGCTGCGGATGATGTGGACTACATGCACGCGCGGTTCTATCAGGGGCAGTTGGGGCGGTTTTTGCGGACGGATCCGGGTCGTCAGTCCGCGAACTCTCGTGCGCCACAAACCTGGAATCGCTACACCTACTCCTTCAATAACCCGCTCAACCTGGTCGATCCGGACGGACGTTCACCGCAAAAGTTCGTTGAATACAAACAGTACGTCATCGAGATGTTCACCCATGATCGTGGTCACGGAGGCGAACACTGGCATCTCTACGACAAAGGTGGCAAGCGACTCCTGGCACGTATCGCTGCCGATGACGGAAAAGTCGTGACGGGATCGGCGCCGAAAAGCGTACTGAAGTTCATGCGGCGTTCTGGATTGATCAAGGGCGGCGGAAAGCTCTTGGGAGTCGCTGGCCTCGTTCTTTTCGCTGATTCCCTGAACGCAGCGGAATTCAGCGCTGCGGAGACCGAAGCGAGAAGAGAAGCGGAGAAGGCGATTCAGGAGCAGATAGCGGGGGGATTCATCGTCGATCCTGTGCTCACTCTGTTTCTCGAGCCCCCAACCCCTGACGAAGAAGACTCTGAGGACGACCAGCGACCGAAAGGGCGGCGGAGCGACGAGAAGAAGAGACCGCCCGAGGAGGATCTCTGCGAGCGGATGACCTGTCCGGATCACCCTTCACAACTTCGGCCGCGATAACAGACACCCGCTCGGCATGACGCCAGAGATTCTCGACATGGGGTGGCGCTCACGGTGACGAGTTTGAGACAAAGTCGAAGATGGTAGAGAGGTCGGTGCAGTGAAACGAGACTTGAGACGGGGTAGCGTGCACCCACGATCCATCAAGGATATCACTGTTGTCGAGCGCGGATACTCTCGCGTTGCGGCTACGCACAGGCTCGATGAAGGAAGAGCGGTGTCATTCGTCTTTCAGTCCGGCGCACGATACGATGTCCCGGTTGATTACCTGCTGCTCTGGTACGAGGGCTACCGTGGAGACCACAACCGGGAGCTTGGGCGGCCCTTCGACTCATCCCGTGAACCGACCACGGCGACGAAGACCCGTCGGCTGAGGGATGGGCACGTCGTGCGGGTCTACCTGGACAACGGCGAGATCTACGATGTCGCCTGGGACATGATTCTCATGGCTTGTGAACCGGCCTATGAGCACTTCGGAGGTCTCACCGAAGATTCAAAGGAGTTCATCTCTCGTTGGTTCGAGGGCGGGGAGGATCTGGAGGCGTAGCTCGGACATCACGGAGCTGAGCACGAAGACGTCAATCCTGCGATCTTTACTCCCATGCGCTGGTCGGTACTGTCTTCTGCCAGGTGAAGCGGCAAGTGGTCGACGACTTCGAGCAGCTCCCATCCTCTGGACGCTCCGGGACGCTGCGGCGGCCGAGGTCGCCTTGGTGGTGGCGGCAGAAGCCCCGGCAGGCGCCTATCGTGGACTCGCAGAGCGACTCTTCGAAAGGAGCGGATGGCTGAACAGCAATCGCTATCTGAGGACCGGATATGGCCGTAGGGGCGGAGAGAAGATGTTCCGCATCGCAGGGTCTTTTCTTAAGAAGTTGACAGGGAAGACACACATCGACCTGTGGTCCGCTGGATCGATTTGAGGAGGGTGGGAGGCGGAATTGAACGAGTTCCAGCAGGCAGCGCTCGATGCCGTCACCTCCGTAGTGGTCGGCCATTCAGTCGGCTCGGTAGCAACCAAAGAGGCAGAGGGCAAACAAGAGAACTACATCGTCCTGACTTTCGCGTGCGGAGGCGATAAATATGAAGTGTTCCTCTATATGGATGAAATAGGATACTTCTTGAACCGACGCTGGCAAATCTTTGAGACTTCGGACTATGACTCTCCGAGTCAGCTCATTGCCGCCGTCTGCAATGCACTCGACCACGACCTATCGGCGGAGCCCCAAGGGACTGCTGGGTAGATGACTACGCCGAGGTCGGCGGCCGTGTATCGGGTCCTTGTCGCAGTCCCACCTCGACCTTCGGGGCCGAGGCGACGGCGTTCAACCGGGACTCCGAGCGGATGAAGTTCACGGGGCACGAGCGGGACCTGGGGAACCTCGGGTCGGCTGCGGACGACATCGACTACATGCATGCGCGGTTCTATCAGCCGCAGTTGGGGCGGATGCTGAGCTTCGATCCGATCGGGGGAAACGACCAGGCGCCGCAAACCTGGAACCGGTATGCGTACGTGCTGGGGAACCCGCTGAAGTACACCGATCCGGAGGGGCTCGAGGCCGCCTGCGCTCAGGAGCCGGGCCGCATCGAGTGCACCGACGACCAGCCGATCACCGTCAAGCCCTCCGCCTCGGAGTTTCAGATCCAATGGGGGATCTTCAAAGCCGAGTTCGAAGCGGCGCGGAACTCGCCGTTGGTGTCGACGCAGCTTACGTACTCTGAGCGACTTCTGTCCGCCATTCCTGACCGCCCCGCCCAAGCTGTTGGTGAGGCGATCGTCGGCTTCGGTGATACTGTGAGTTTCGGGCTAACGGCCCTGTATCGAAGGGAAGTTGGCTTGGATGACATGATTGATGACCAATCTGGTGCGTACCTGACTGGCGAGGTTCTCGGAATTGCACACGGGGTTGCGCTCGGGGGAGCCGTAGCAGCTAAGGCTACCGCCTCGACGCGGTTGTTCGGTCCGGGTACTCGCTTCAATACCGGCCGATGGTTGCGGGTCGGACACAGTGCTCACGAGGGAAAGACGTACTTCAGCCTTCGTGGGCAGCTAATCGACAAGATCTTCCGTGGAAGCCAGGTCCATAAGGATCTTTGGCGGATCAGTCGGCCAAGGTGACGGATGACAATTCGACCTGGGCGGGAGCTTCAAGAACTCTGTATTGCGACAATTCGCAATGTGTTGGCGGAACACGGTCACGTCGACGTTCAATTCGATCGCGCCATGGGTGATCAACCTTACTACGTCACACAGATCGACTTTGAAGGTAATCCACATCGAATCGAGGTCTACGAGACCGGACCGGTGATGCTGAAGGATAAGCAACTTTTTGAGTCGTACCTGCCAGAGGAGTTCGACAATAACCGGCTCTTGGCTGAGAGCTTCTCATCCCGCCTAGCTTGTTACCTGGATGGACAGGGTTGGGAGAAGGACGAGACGGGACCCTGGGCGTCATTCAAGCGGGTTTTCAGTTGGCTTGTTGGCCGAAGGTCGCGATCGTGATTGGCCGCAGCGCAGTGACTTGGACCGACACGGTATGCGTACGTGTTCGGGAACCCGGTCAAGCACATCGATCCGGAGGGGCTCGAGGCGATTTGAACGCCGCCGGCACCTGGTCGGTGCAGCGCGACTATGTTTACCGCGACGGGGCGCTCTTGGCGGCGAAGACGCCGACGACCACCGAGCACTTCTCGCTGGACCACCTGGGGACGCCGCGGCTGGTGACCAACAGCTCCGGGGCGTTGCTGGCGTTCCACGCCTACTACCCGTTCGGAGCCGAGGCGACGGCCTTCAACCAGGACGCCGAGCGGATGAAGTTTACGGGGCACGAACGGGATCTGGGGAACCTCGCGTCGGCGGCGGACGATGTCGACTACATGCACGCGCGATTCCGGTCCCCACTGACCGGGAGATTCCTGTCCGTGGACCCGGCGACGCCTCTCGAAATGACCATGCTGAAGCCGCAGATGTGGAATCGCTATGCCTACGCGACCGGGAATCCGCTGAAGTGGGTCGATCCGACCGGAGAGACGATCAGCTTGGCTGACCTGACGGAGGAGCAACGGACGAAGCTGCTTGCCGATCTCAACAGCTTCACCGGGAATACCTACGGGGTCAACGACAGCCTCGAGCTCGTTCTGCTCGAGACGGGAGCGGACAGCTCGGCCGCGGCCACGAGCTTCTTCAATGACCTGATTGGCTCGAGCACAACGTACGGCGTGGTCGAGACACAGGGCGGCAACCGGTGGAACGCGGACACGGGGAACGTCGAGCTCAACTTCAACTCGTTCGAAGGCGCCAAGTACGGCAAGGTGGATCCAAGGACTTTCAACCTCGGCTCGACGCTCACCCACGAGCTCTATCACGGCGCGAGCGGAAAGCAGGACTTGGTTGATGGAGTCTTCCGACAGACCTTCGATTGGACAGGCCCAGTTGTCGATTTCGTGAACCAGATCCGTGCCGAGCGGAGCTTTCCTCAGCGAGCTGCCTATGCAGCCCAGCAGACCGCTTTCGGCAACCGCCAGAAGGTGCTCTTCAATCACGTCAACCCGAAGAAGCCAGAGAAGATTTACTACGTCATTCGTCAGAACTACTGAGGCCACCATGCGCAACAAGATCTTGTCCGTCGTGGTGCTCGTCGTGGCCCTTTGCTCTTTGGGCTGTGCGAGCACGTCACCAATCTCCGACTCCTCGCCCTTCGTCTTGCACCTCGACTACCGTAATGGCGGGGACGGGCCTCTCGTCTTTGCGCTCTCCTTCTTCGAGGATGGCCGAGCCCGTTTGGATTCTCCGCGCGGGAAGACCCGCTGGGCCACGCTTGTCGAGTCGGATCGCGCAGCGTTGACTGCACTCCGCACTTCCGAGTCTTTTTTGTCTGCAGTCGAGCAGCTCAGGGCGTCCGGTCCTCCCTTCGCGTGCTGCGACGCGAGAGAGGTTGGGATCTACGAGAGTCCTGCCTCCCAGCCGGCGGCCTTGCGTTTCGACAAGCTCGGCACGGCGCCGGAAGCTCTGCTCGAGCTGGTGCGGATGTCCAATCGCCTCGGGAAGAAGTACTTCGGGAGGCACTACAGCCTGCCGATGCCAGAGCGCTAGAAGAGACCTCGCTGCGGGCTGAGCGCAACGAGCCCGGCGCGTTGCGCCGGGCTCGTGTCATCTGGCGAGGGCCTTTTCGACGCGGTTTCGCTTGACGAGCGAGTCGAGGAGGATGAGGAGGGCCTTCTGGTCCTCGTCGGGGAGCTTGTCGACCTCGCGGTAGAGCGCGCCGAGGGCGTGATTGCGGATCTTGGGCTCGCTGGCGGCGGGAGCGCGGCCGGTGAGCTCGTCCAGGGAGACCTGGAGGAGCTCGGCAATCTGGACCACAGTGTCCAGGTGCGGGGTGGCCGCGCCCTTCTCCCACCGGTTGTAGACCCGAGGGCTGACGCCGAGCAGCTCGGCGAGCCGGGCCTGGGTCACGACCACATCAACGATGAAGAGTACCGCCGAGAGATCACGGTTAGCATCTATACAGATGCAAATCTCACTGAGTTCGATGACCGCTCGAGGCGCCTGATCGTCGATAATAGGTAGCGCCTTGCCGCGAAGACGCCGACCACCACCGAGCACTTCTCGCTCGACCACCTGGGGACGCCGCGGCGGGTGACCCACGGCTCGGTTCGACGCTTCAGCGTCGCTTGGCACCGGCGGCGACGGTTTCTGCCGAGGAGGAGGTCAGGAGGCGCCGGTCGGCCGTGAGCAGAGCCAGACCGTAGACCCGCGCAGTGGCCAGGAGGAAGCGGTCGGCGGGATCCGCGTGGGCGAGGTCGAGCTCGAAGGTCGAGAGCGAGATCTCTGCGGAGAGGGGCGCGGGTCGCAGCGGCAGCTTCTGCCCCGCTTCTTCGACCCATCTCCGCAGATCACGTTCCAGGCGGATCTTGCCGCGTTGATGGAGGACTCCGACCTCCCAGACGCTGACCGGCGAGAGCCAGCATTCGGCGACCGAGCCGTCGATCAGCTCCCGGACCGATGCGGAAAGCTCTTCGCTGCCGACGAGATACCAGAGCCAGACGTGCGTGTCCAGGAGGTAACCCCTCACCCGTGCACTTCCCAATCGCCTTCGCCCGAGGGCTCCACGATGTCGCCGAGGATCTCCAGGCTCCCGGCCATGCTGCCGAAAGCGCTGCCGGCGAGAGGCTCGGGAGGGTCGGGTGGCACGACCTGTGCCACCGGCTCTCCCCGCTTGGTGATCAGCAGTGGTTGGCCGGTCTTCTTCACCCGGTCGAGCAACGCCAGGCAGGTCGCCTTGAACTTCGAGATCGCGATCGTCTCCATGTCACATGCTAACCATGGTCACGGATCATGGTCAACTCAGAGTCCCGTGCCATGCCCTGAGGCGCCGCGAGCGACCGCCGCGAGGAGCCGGCGGCCCCTATGCTTCCCGGCCCCCGCCGCTCCCGTCCCCGCTCCCCTCCCCCGCCGGCTCGAGATCGCCGTGGCGGCGGGAGGCGAAGTGGTCGCGGGTGGCCTCGACGTCGCGACCGATCTGGGCGGAGAGGTCCATGACGGAGGGGAAGATGCGCTCCTCGCGCAGGCGCTTGTGGAAGTCGAGCTCGGCGCGCTCGCCGTAGACGTCGGTCGAGAAGTCGAGGACGTGGCTCTCGACGACGCGCTGGTAGTTCTCGTAGACGGTCGGGCGGGTGCCGATGTTGGTGACGGCGTCGAAGGTGGCCGGGAAGCTGGGGAAGGTGACGCGGCAGGCGTAGACGCCGTCGAGCGGCACGACCACGTCGTCCACCGCCAGGTTGATCGTCGGCCAGCCGAGACGCTGTCCCATGCGATCGCCACGCACC
Organism: uncultured Acidobacteriota bacterium; assembly: GCA_963843275.1. GTDB lineage: Bacteria > Acidobacteriota > Thermoanaerobaculia > Multivoradales > JBCCEF01 > CAWJJM01. The sequence goes on from CAWJJM010000012.1 coordinate 1,273,444, forward strand.
ACCAGGCCGCCGAGGCCGTAGGGGCGCCCCAGCATCGCCGCGGCGTCCTCGGCGCGGCCCTCGGCGAGCGCCCGGCGGATGCGGGTGCTCGACACCCGCTCGCCGCGCCACGACACCTGCTCGACGCCGAAGGCGCGGAACCCGAAGCTCTCGCCCATCTCGCGCAGCAGTGCCAGGTCGCCCTCCCGCCGGTGGCCGAAGACGAAGCTGCTGCCGACGTAGATCTCCTCGAGGCCGAGGCGCTGGTGGAGGAACTCGCGCACGAAGACCCGCGCCGGCGTGCGGGAGAAGTCGGGGGTGAAGTGGATCACCAGGATGACGTCGAGACCCGCCTCGGCGAGCAGCTTCTCCTTGCCCTCGGGGGTGGTCAGCCGCGTCGGCGCCGCCTCCGGGCGCAGGACGGCGAGCGGGTGGGGCTCGAAGGTGATCGCCACCGCCGCGGTGCCGGCCGCGCGCGCCCGCGCCCGCACCAGGTCGAGCACGGCCCGCTGGCCGCGATGCAGGCCGTCGAAGTTGCCGATGGCCGCGATGCCCCCGTGGGGCAGGTCGCTGCTGCGGTAGGCGTCGTGGACGACGAGCATGGGGTCGGGGGGCGGCGCCACGGGCGCCGCGGCGGCGTAGTCTAGCGCGCCGGCGCGTTCACCCGCGCCGGGTCAGCCGACGGCCAGCGGCTCGGCGGCGACGACCACGCCGTCGACGCCCTCCGGCCCCACCACCCGACCGACCAGGTCGTCGGCGTAGGCGGCCGTGATCTCGACCTCGGCGAAGGCGCCGGCCGGCGCCGTGCCGTCGTTGATCAGCACCCGGCCGTCGATGTCCGGGGCCATGCCGTGGTGGCGGCCCACCAGCAGGTGCTCGGTCTCCGGGTGGGCGCCCTCCACCAGCACCCGCAGCCGCCGCCCCACCAGCCGCTCACGGCGCTCGCGGGCGATCGGCTCCTGCACCGCCAGCAGCCGCTCGTGGCGCCGCCGGGCGACGCCGCGCGGCACCCGGGCGCCGAGCCCGGCGGCCGGCGTGCCCGGCTCCGGGCTGTAGGCGAAGGCGCCCAGATGGTCGAAGCGGGCCCGCCCGACGAACTCCACCAGGTGCGCGAAGTGCTCCGCGGTCTCGCCGGGGAAGCCGACGATGAAGGTGGTGCGCAGGAAGACGTCGGGGGCGAGCTCGCGGGCGCGCTCGAGCTGCCGCAGGTAGCGCTCGGCGGTGCCGCCGCGGCGCATCGCCCGCAGCATCTCCGGGTGGCTGTGCTGCAGCGGCATGTCGAGGTAGGAGCAGAAGCGCTCCTCGCGCCCCATCAGCCGCAGCAGCTCCTCGTCGAGGGTCGTGGGATAGGCGTAGAGGAAGCGGATCCACGGGATCGAGGTGGCGGCGAGCAGCGCCTCGACCAGCCGCGCCAGGCCGTGGCGGCCGGCCCCGAGGTCGCCGCCGTAGCGCGTCGTGTCCTGGGCGATCAGGTTGAGCTCCCCGACCCCCTCGCCCTCGAGCCGCCGCGCCTCCTCGACGAGGCTCTCGACGCTGCGGCTGCGGAAGCGGCCCCGCCACTGCGGGATGGCGCAGAACGTACAGGGGTTGTCGCAACCCTCGGCGACCTTCAGGTAGGCGTGGCCGCGGGTGGTGAGCAGGCGCGGCGCGGTGTGGTCGAAGACCAGGTGGCTGGGGGCCGGCGGCGCGGCGCCGCCGCCGAGCTCGACCACGTCGCCCACCCGGGAGAGGTCGTCGAGGCCGACGAAGCCGTCGATCTCGGGGATCGCCGCGGCCAGCTCCTCGCCGTAGCGGTTGACCATGCAGCCGGCGACCAGCAGGCGGCGCGGGCCGCCGTCCTCCCCCTTGCGGCGCGCCACCTCGAGGATCGAGTCGATCGACTCCTGCTTCGCCTCCTCGATGAAGCCGCAGGTGTTGACGATGACGGTGTCGGCGGCCTCGAGGTCGGGCACCACCTCGTAGCCCTGCCGGGCCAGCGTGCCCAGCATCACCTCGCTGTCGACGAGGTTCTTCGGGCAGCCCAGGCTGATCATCCCGACGCGGGGTCTGCGCTCGTCCGCCATGACGGGGACCGTAACAGCGCCGGCCGCGGCGCTCTTCCGCACCGCGTCAACCCGCCGCCGACGGCTCGCGGCCGGCGCCGTCGAGCAGCTCCATCGCCAGCACCGTCACCGCCTGGCCGGAGAGCAGCACCCGGTCGCCGCGGGGGCGCACGCGCAGGGTGCCGCCGCGGGCCGAGACCTGCCGCGCCACCAGGTCGGCCCGCCCCAGGCGCTCGCTCCAGAACGGCCCCAGGCAGCAGTGCGCCGATCCGGTCACCGGGTCCTCGTCGACGCCGACGGCGGGGGCGAAGAAGCGGGAGACGAAGTCGTAGCCGCGGCCGGGCTCGGCCGCCGCCGTGACGATGACGCCGCGCGCCGGCAGCCGCTCGAGCGCCGCGAGGTCGGGCCGCAGGTGGCGCACCGCGCCCTCGTCGGCGACGAGGACCAGCAGGTCGTCGCCGTCGGTGCCGGTCCACCGCGGCTCCTCGCCGAGGGCGGCGCGCAGCAGCTCGGGCGGCTCGAGCGGGCGCGGCGGCCGGGACGGGAAGTCCATCTCGATCCAGCCGCCGTCGCCGCGGCGCGCCGTCAGCAGCCCGCTGCGGGTGTGGAAGCGCGCCGTCCCGGTGGGGGCCAGGTGGCCCCGCTCGAACAGGTGGTGTGCCGAGGCGAGCGTGGCGTGGCCGCACAGGTCCACCTCCACCCGCGGCGTGAACCAGCGCAGGTCGAAGCCCTCCGCGGCGTCGCCGCGGGCGGAGAGGAAGGCGGTCTCCGAGAGGTTCATCTCGCGGGCGACGGCCTGCATCCAACCGTCGCTGCGCGGGCCGGACAGCAGGCAGACCGCCGCCGGGTTGCCGGCGAAGGGGCGGTCGGTGAAGGCGTCGATCTGGAAGAGGTGCAGTCCCATGCCGGCAATCTACAGCACCGCCGGCGCCACCCCCGCCGACGGCCGAGCGCGCCGGCGGAAGAAACCACGGCCACCGCGCGTTCCTTCGGGCAGCCGGACCCGCCGCCCCGGGTGGCGGTGACCGCTCGTCCCCTCCGCCCCGTCGGGTGGGGCGCGGCGGGTGGGCAAACCGGCGCGTACCTGCTAGACTCGCGCGAACCGAGAGCCAGACCCGCACCGTGATCCTCTTCGCCCGCAGCCTCGCCAAGTCCCTGGTGCTTCCCAGGCTCCCGGAGTTCGCCCAGCCCTACGTGGCCGCGGCGGACCGCCTCCTGCTCCGCTTCCAGAAGGTCAAGCTCTTCCAACCGCTGTCCTCGTGCTTCGCGATGGCCCGGCCGCTGCTCGTCGTCAAGCGGTCGAATCCCCGCGCCCGCGACCGCACCTCCAACCAGCTCCCCCGCTCGAAGACGAACGAAGGCTGACGGCAGGCGGCCGGCCGAGCCGTCGCCCGGGGGACGCGCGCGTCGCGTCCCGCCAACGCTACCCGCACCGACGCGGGCGGCATCGATCGAGCACAGGACGTCCCGAGGACGCTGGAGCCTCATGGAGTCGCAGACCACATCCCCCGCCCCCCCGGCGGCCCGCCCGGCCCGAGCCGACGGGCCCGCCGTGCGCTTCCGCGCCCGCTGCGAGGCCGCCCTCGCCGGCTGGCTGCGCGCCAAGCGGGGCGCGCTCGGGGCCGAGCTGCCCGAGTCCGAGGAGCTGGTCGGTGCGGTCGAACGCCTGGCGACCGCCGGCGGCAAGCGGTTGCGCCCCCTGCTGGTCGGCGCCGCCTTCGCCACCGCCGGCGGCGACCTCGACGAGCCGCCCGCCGGCCTGCTGTCGCTGGCGCTGTCGACCGAGCTGCTCCACACCTACCTGCTGCTCCACGACGACATCATGGACCACGCCGAGCGCCGCCGCGGGCTGCCGACGGCGCACCGCGCCTTCGCCCGCCGGCACCGCGAGCGCGGCTGGGGCGGGGACGGCGACGACTTCGGCGTCACCGCCGCGATCCTGGCGGGCGACCTGGCCCACTGCTGGGCGCACGAGCTGCTGCGCGACGCCCTCGCCGACCTGCCGGCGGGAGCCGGGGGCCGCCGCGCCGCGGTCGGCGCGGCGTTCGCGGCGATGGCCGAGGAGGTGGTCGGCGGCCAGTACCTGGAGATCGTGCTCACCCGCCGCGGCGACGCCAGCGCCGACGAGCTGTCGCGGGTGCTGCGCATGAAGTCGGGGCGCTACAGCGTCGAGCGCCCCGTCGAGCTGGGCGCGCTCTACGCCGGCGCCGACGCGCCGCTGGTGGCCGCCCTGGCCCGCTGCGGGCGCTCGCTGGGCGAGGCCTTCCAGCTCCAGGACGACGTGCTGGGCACCTTCGGCGACGCCGGCGAGGTCGGCAAGCCGGTGGCCGGCGACCTCGAGGAGGGCAAGATCACCTTCCTGGTGCACCACACCCTCGCCGCGGCCCCCGCCGCCCGCGCCGACGAGCTGCGCGCCGCCCTGGGCCGCTCGCCGCTCGCCGGCAACGAGGTCGCGCGCCTGCGCCGCACGGTGGTCGAGAGCGGCGCGCTGGACCGGGTCCAGGCGATGATCGCCGAGCGCCTGGCGGCCGCCCGGGGCGCCCTCGACGCCGCCGCCGGGCACGCCCCCCGCGGCGGCGAGGTGGGCGTGGAGCTGCTCGCCGCCCTGATCGACGACCTCGCGGAGCGCCGCCGGTGAGCGCGCTGCCCGAGGTCCGCGACCGCAAGGCGGAGCACATCCGCCTGGCGCTCGAGCGCCGCATGCAGCTCGACCGCCACTTCTTCGACGACTGGAGCTTCGACCACGTCGCGCTGCCCGAGATCGACGCGGCCGCGATCGACACCTCCACCCGCTTCCTCGGCAAGACGCTGGCGGCGCCGCTGCTCATCTCCTGCATGACCGGGGGGACGGAGCTGGCCTCGGAGATCAACCGCAACCTGGCGCTCGCCGCCGAGCGGACGGGCGTCGCGGTGGGGGTCGGCTCGCAGCGCCGGGCGCTCGAGGGCGACGCGTCGGAGGCGACCTTCCTGATGCGCGAGCTCGCCCCCACCGTGCCGTTGCTCGCCAACCTCGGCGCCGTGCAGCTCAACTACGGCTTCGGCACCGCGGACTGCGAGCGCGCCGTCGGGATGCTCGCGGCCGACGCCCTGGTGCTCCACCTCAACCCGCTGCAGGAGGCCATCCAGCCCGAGGGCCAGACGCGCTTCGCCGACCTGCTGCCCAAGCTCGAGCGGGTCGCCGCCGAGCTCTCGGTGCCGGTGATCGCCAAGGAGGTCGGTTGCGGCCTCACCGAGGCGGTCGCCCGCGCCCTGGCGGAGCGGGGCGTCCGCATCCTCGACACCGCCGGCCTCGGCGGCACGAGCTGGGCGCGGATCGAGGCCGCCCGCGCCGACGACGCCGACCTCGGCGAGGCGTTCGCGAGCTGGGGCGTCCCCACGCCGCAGTCGATCGCCGCCTGCCGCCGGGTCCCCGGCGTCACCGTGATCGGCAGCGGCGGCGTGCGCAACGGGGTCGACGTCGCCAAGGCGCTGGCCCTGGGCGCGTCGCTGGCCGGGATGGCCTTCCCCTTCCTCGCCGCCGCCCTGGAGTCGGCGGACCGGGTGGTCGAGTGCATCGAGCGCACGGTCCGCGAGCTGGAGATCGCCATGTTCTGCCTCGGCGTCCGCACCGTCGCCGAGCTCGAGAAGGTGCCCATCCACGAGAGGTCCTCGCGATGACCACGATGGAAAAAGCCCAGGTCCGACCCGAACCCGACCGTTGCCGGCAGCTCGTCGAGGAGCTGGTCCGCGGCGAGAGGCGCTTCCACTCCCTGCCCAAGGACCTGACGGCCGAGGAGGCGGCGCGGGTGCGCCGCGAGGCCCTCGAGGAGATCGGCGGCGGCTCGATGGAGCACACCGGCCGCTTCACCCTCGACGCCGAGCAGGCCTCGTTCCGCAACTGCGAGAACTTCCTCGGCGCCGCCCAGGTGCCGGTGGGGGTGATCGGGCCGCTGCGGCTGCGCGGCGAGTACGTCGACGGCGACGTCTACGTGCCGCTGGCCACCACCGAGGCCGCCCTGGTGGCGAGCACCAACCGGGGCTGCGCCGCCATCCGCGAGGCGGGCGGGGCGACGGTGCGGGTCGAGGACGTGGGGATGACCCGGGCGCCGGTCTTCCGCACCTCGGGAGTGGACCAGAGCCGGCGCTTCCTCGCCTGGATCCGCGAGCACCACGAGGAGATCCGCGCCATCACCGAGGGGACCAGCCGCTACCTGCGGCTGCTCGAGATCCGCCCGGCGATGTTCGGGTCCAGCGTCTTCTTGCGCTTCAAGTTCGACGCCGGCGACGCGATGGGGATGAACATGGCCACCATCGCCTGCGACAAGGTGGTCACCGAGTACATCGAGCCGGAGACCGGGATCTCCTGCATCGCCCTGTCGGGCAACTACTGCGTCGACAAGAAGCCCGCCGACATCAACTTCCAGGAGGGCCGCGGCAAGCGCGTCTACGCCGAGATCGTCCTCGAGGCGCCGGTGCTCAAGCGCTCCCTCAAGACGACCGCCCGCGACCTCGTCGAGGCCCAGTACCGCAAGAACCTCCTGGGCTCGATCGCCGCCGGCTCGAAGGGCTTCAACGCCCACTACGCCAACGTCCTGGCGGCGTTCTTCATCGCCACCGGGCAGGACCCGGCCCACGTGGTCGAGGGCTCGCTCGGCGTGACCTGCATCGAGCCGCGCGGGCCGGAGGCCGTGTTCGCCTCGGTCTACCTGCCCGACGTGCCGGTCGGCGCCATCGGCGGCGGCACCGCCCTGGCCACCCAGCGCGAGGCGCTCGAGCTGCTCGGCGTGGTGCCGGACTGCGAGCGCCCGGGGGCCGCCGCCCGCCGCCTCGCCGAGATCCTCGGCGGCGCCGTGCTGGCCGGCGAGCTGTCCCTGATGGCGGCCTTCACCTCCCACGACCTCGCCCGCGCCCACGAGCGGCTGGGCCGCGGCAAGCTCCCCCCCGGGACCGACCCCGCGGTCTGAGCGAGCCGCCCGTGACGCCCGCCCCCGGCGCCACGCCCGGCGGCCGCGCCGTGACCGCCTCGGCGCCCGGCAAGCTCATCCTGATGGGCGAGCACGCGGTGGTCTACGGCCGGCCGGCCCTGGTGGCGGCGGTCGACCTGCGGTTGACCACCACCCTCGCCGAGCGCCCCGCGGCCGCCGGCCGGCGCACGGTGCGGCTGGAGGTGCCGCGCCTCGCCCTCGCCCGCGAGCTGGCGTGGGACGACGTCCTCGCCTACACGCGCCGCGCCGGCGAGAGCTGGCGCCGCTGGGCGCGGGGCACCACCGCCGGGTCGTTCGCCACCCTGCGCGGCACCGACCCCACCCACGTCGTCCAGGTCGCCCTGGGCGAGGCCGCCGCCTTCCTCGGCGACACGGCGCCCCCGGCGCTCGACCTCGCCATCGACTCGGACCTGCCGCTGGGCTCCGGGTTCGGCAGCTCGGCCGCGGTGGCGGTGGCGGTCGCCGCGGGCTACTGCGCGCTGCGCGGCGCGCGCCCCGCGGCGGACGAGATCGCCGCCGTCGCGCTCGAGGTCGAGCGCCGCCAGCACGGCCTCCCCTCCGGCGTCGACGCCGCCACGGTGCTCCACGGCGGCGTCCTGTGGGCGGAGCGGGACGCCGGCGGCGGGCTCGCCGTCACCCCGCTCGGCGCCGGCGGCGAGCTGCTCGCCGGTCTCGCCGTCTTCGACAGTGGCAGCCCGGCCGAGGGCACCGGCGCGGTGGTGGCGGCGGTGCGCGAGCGCTTCGCCGCCGACGAGGGGCGCCTCGGCGGGCTGTGGGACCGCATCGAGGCGGCGACCCGCGAGCTGCGCGACCTCCTCGAGCGCACCGCCCGCGGCGCCGGCGACGGGCTCGACGCCGCGCGCCGGCGGGTCTGCGAGCTGGTGCGCCGTTGCGAGGCCGGGCTCGAGGAGCTCGGCGTCGTCCCCGCCCCGGTCCGCGCGCTGGTGCGCCGGGTGGAGGCCGCCGGCGGCGCCGCCAAGGTTTCGGGCGCCGGGTCGCTGGCCGGCCCGGGCGCGGGGTCGCTGCTGGTCTGTCACCCGCGGCCCGAGCGGGTGGCCGAGTGGCCCTTCCTCGCCGGGCTGACCCGCTACCCGGTGGTCCTCGGCGGCCCCGGTCTGCGCGTCGAGGCGGGGGCGGAGGTGCGGCCTTGAGCGCGGCCGCGGCCGGCCGCGCCGTGGCGACCGCCCCGGCCAACATCGCCTTCGTCAAGTACTGGGGGGCGCGCGACCTCGGGCGCGCCCTGCCGCTCAACCCCTCGATCTCGATGACGCTCGCGGCCTGCGTCTCGCGCACCGCCGTCGAGGTGCTGCCCGGCACCGGCGACGACGAGGTGTGGTGGGCCGCCGGGGTGGCGGCGGTCGCCGACCCGGGCGCCCCCCGGCACGCCCCCGCCGCGCCGTTCGCCGCCCGGGTGCGGCGCCAGCTCGACAACCTGCGGCGGCGGGCCGGCAGCGCCGCGCGCCTGCGGGTGGTCACCGCCAACAGCTTCCCGGCGGCGGCGGGGATCGCCTCCTCGGCCTCGGGCTTCGCCGCCCTCACCGTGGCGGCCGCCGCGGCCCTCGGTCTCGACCCCTCGCCCGGCGAGCTCTCCTCGCTGGCCCGGGAGAGCGGCTCGGGCTCGGCGGCGCGCTCGGTCCTCGGCGGCTACGTGGAGTGGCCCGACCCGGCGGGCGCCGACCCGGACGACCCGCGCGCCGTCCAGCTCGCCCCGCCGGAGCACTGGGCGCTGCGCGACGTGGTGGCGGTGGTCGCCGCCGGCCCCAAGGAGGTCTCCTCGCTGGAGGGCCACCGGCGCGCCCCCGGCAGCCCGCACTTCGCCCGCCGCCTCGAGCTGCTCCCCGGCCGCCTCGAGCGGGTGCGCGCGGCGCTGCGGGACCGCGACCTCGCCGCCCTCGGCACGGTCGTCGAGGAGGAGGCCGTCGAGCTGCACCTGGTCGCGATGTCGTCGCGGCCGCCGATCTTCTACTGGGCCCCCGCCAGCCTCGCCGTCCTCGCCGCGGTCCGCGAGCTGCGCGCGGCCGGCGTGGGCGCCTGGGCCAGCTTCGACGCCGGCGCCAACGCCCACGTGCTCTGCGAGCCGGCCGACGAAGCGGCGGTGGCCGACCGGCTGGGCGCCGTCGCCGGCGTCCGCGAGCTGCTCCGCGACGGCGTCGGCCCCGGGCCGCGCCTCGAGGAGGTGGGGTGGTGAGGGAGCTCCTGCTGGTCAAGTGGGGCGGCAGCCTGATCACCGACAAGCGGCGCGCCGAGACGGCCCGCCCCCGGGTCCTCGCCCGCCTCGCCGGCGAGCTCGCCGAGGGGCTGCCGCGGGCGGCGGCACGGGGCCTCGCGGTGGTCCTGGGGCACGGCAGCGGCTCCTTCGGGCACGTCGCCGCGGCCCGCCACGGCCTCGCCGGCGGCCTCACCGCCCCGGGGCAGCTCGCCGGCGTCGCCGAGACCCAGGCGCGCGCCGCGGCGCTGCACCACCGGGTGCTGGACGCCCTCTCGGCGGCCGGCCTCGCCCCCTTCTCGGTGGCGCCGTCGTCGGCCCTGGTCGGCGACGGGGCGGAGGCACCGGCCGTCTTCGCCGAGCCGGTGGCGCTGGCGCTGGCCGCCGGCCTCCTGCCGGTGGTCTACGGCGACGTGGTGATGGACCGGCGGCAGGGGGTGGCGATCTGCTCCACGGAGCGGGTCTTCGCCGCCCTCGTGACCGCCCTTCCCGACTTCGGGTGGCGCCCGGCGGCGGCGCTCTGGCTGGGCGAGACGGCCGGGGTCTACGACGCCGGCGGCACGCCGCTCGCCCGCATCGGCGCGGCGGGGCCCGCCCCTCCGGCCGGCGCCGCGGCCGGCACCGACGTCACCGGCGGCATGGCGCACCGCCTGGCGACCGCCCGCGCCCTGGCCCGCGGCGGGGTGCCGTCGCGGATCGTCGACGGCCGGGTGCCCGGTCTGCTCGCCCGCGCCCTGGCGGGCGAAGAGGTCGCCGGAACGCGGGTGGCGCTCTGATAGCCTCCCCCGAAACCCGGCGGGCCGCGATGCACGACCTCGACCACCTCCTGGAGAAGACCAGCCGCACCTTCGCGCTGTCGATCCCGCTGTTGCCGGAGCCGACCCGGCGGCAGGTGACGGTCGCCTACCTGCTGTTCCGCATCGCCGACACCCTCGAGGACGCCGCGGCGTGGCCGCGCGAGCGGCGGCTCGCCGCCCTCGGGGCCTTCGCCGACCTGCTCGCCCCGGCGAGCGCCGACGCCGCGGCGGCGCGCCGGCTGGCCGCTCGCTGGTCGGAGGGTGCGCCGTCGGAGCACCGCGGTTACCTCGAGCTGCTCGCCGCCTTGCCGACGGTCCTCGCCGCCTTCGCGGCGCTCGACCGGCCGGCCCGGGAGGTCATCGCCCGCGACACCGAGCGCACGGCGCGGGGCATGGCGGGCTTCGTCGCCCGCAGCGACGCCGCCGGCCGCCTCCAGCTCGCCGACGAGGCGGACCTCGGGGCCTACTGCTACGTCGTGGCGGGGATCGTCGGCGAGATGCTGACCGAGCTCTTCCTCCTCGGCCAGCCCGCCCTCGGCGCCGACGCCGCGGCGCTCCGCCAGCGCGCGGCGCGCTTCGGCGAGGCGCTGCAGCTCGTCAACATCCTCAAGGACGCCGCCACCGACGTCGAGGAGGGGCGCCGCTTCCTGCCCCCCCGCGTGGCGGCCGCGACGGTGTTCCGCCGCGCCCGCGCCGATCTCGAGGCGGCGGCGGAGTACGTCCTCCTCCTCCAGGAGGGGATGCGGCGGGGTGTCGATCGCGGCCTGGTGGCCTTCTGCGCCCTGCCGGTGCGGCTCGCCTGGGCGACGCTGGAACGGGTGGAGTCGGCCGGGGCCGGCGCCAAGCTCACCCGACCGGAGGTCTTCGCCATCGTCGGCGACCTCGAGGCGGCCCTCGACGCCGGGGCGCCGGCCGTGGGAGGCGTCGCCGCCGTCGCGAGCAGCCCGCCGCGCGCCCGCCGGGACGGCTGAGCGGTTGCAGAGCTCCATCATCCGCCCGAGCTGTTGCGATGCGCCGGCCCGCTCCGCGCCGGCACGCACTCCCCCTTCGTCCGAGGTGGCCATGCGTCCGTCGATCACCCGCCGTCGCCGCGCCCTTCCCGCCCTGCTCCTCGTCGCGCCGCTCCTGGCCGCCTGTGCCGCCTCCCGCCGGCCGGCGGTGCCCGCCGCGCCCGCAGCGCCGGACGCACCGGCCGCGCCCGGTGCGGCGCCGCCGGCCGCCAGCGCGCTTCCGGCCTCCCCGGCCCCGGTTCCCGCGCCGGTCGACGACCCGCACTCCTACGCCGAGCCGTGGCGGGTCGCCGTCCGCCACCTGGCGCTCGACCTCGACGTCGACTTCGCCACCCACCGCCTGCGCGGCCGCGCCGACCTCACCCTCGATCACCGCGATCCGGCGGCGGACCGCCTGGTGCTCGACACCGAGGGTCTCGACGTCACCGCCGTGACGCTCGACGACGGCCGGCCGGCGCCGTTCGCGCTGGGGCCGTCCGACCCGCTGCTCGGGCGCCCCCTGACGGTGGAGATCGCCCCCGACACCCGGGTGGTCCACGTCGCCTACAGCACCTCGCCCGCGGCCCCCGCCCTGCAGTGGCTGGAGCCGGAGCAGACCGCCGGCGGGGAGCATCCCTTCCTCTTCACCCAGTGCGAGCCGATCCTCTGCCGCAGCGTGGCGCCGCTCCAGGACACCCCCAGCGTGCGGCTGACCTACGAGGCGACGCTGCGGGTGCCGCCCGAGCTGATGGCGGTGATGAGCGCCGACAACCCCCGGGCGCGGCGCCCCGACGGCGTCTACCGCTTCTCGATGCCGCAGCCCATCCCCTCGTACCTGATCGCCCTGGCGGTGGGCGACCTCGAGTTCCGGCCGGTGGGGCCCCGCACCGGGGTCTACGCCGAGCCGCAGGTGGTCGAGCGGGCGGCCTGGGAGCTCGCCGAGCTGGAGGGGATGGTGGACGCCGCCGAGGCCCTCTACGGCCCCTACCGCTGGGGGCGCTACGACGTGCTGGTGCTGCCGCCCAGCTTCCCCTTCGGCGGCATGGAGAACCCGCGCCTCACCTTCGCCACGCCGACCCTGCTGGCCGGCGACCGCTCGCTGGTCTCCCTGATCGCGCACGAGCTCGGCCACTCCTGGTCGGGCAACCTGGTGACCAACGCCACCTGGGACGACTTCTGGCTCAACGAGGGGTTCACGGACTACGTCGAGCGACGGATCATGGAGCGCCTGCGCGGCAGCGACTACGCCGACATGCTCGCGGTGCTCGGACGCGAGGACCTGGAACGCACCGTGGCCGACCTCGGCGCCGACAGCCCCGACACCCGGCTCCACCTCGACCTCGCCGGGCGCGACCCCGACGCCGGGACCACCGACATCGCCTACGAGAAGGGTGCCGCCTTCCTGCGCATGCTCGAGGAGGCGGTGGGCCGCGAGCGCTGGGACCCCTTCCTGCGCTCCTGGTTCGACGAGCACGCCTTCGAGCCCGCCACCGCCGAGGAGTTCCTCGACTTCCTCGACCGTCGCCTGCTCGCCCCGGCCGGGATCGATCCGGAGAGCCTCGACCTGCACGCGTGGGTGTACGGGGTCGGCCTGCCGCCGAACCTGCCGGCGGTCCACGCGGAGCGCTTCGAGCGGGTCGACGCGGCGCGCGCCGCCTGGCTCTCCGGCACCCCGGCCGACCGCCTGCCGACGGCGGGCTGGAGCACCCACGAGTGGCTGCACTTCCTGCGCGGCCTGCCCGCCGACCTCCGCCTGGCGCAGCTCCGCGAGCTCGACGCCGTCTTCGGCCTCACCGGCTCGCAGAACGCGGAGATCCTCGCCGCCTGGTTCGAGCTCGCCGTGGCCGGCGGCGACCGCGACGTCTACCCCGCCCTGGAGGCCTTCCTGGTGCGGGTGGGGCGCCTGAAGTTCGTCGCCCCGCTCTACACCACCCTGCTCGCGGCACCGGGGGGCGACAGCGTGGCGCACGCCGTCTACGCCCGCGCCCGGCCCGGCTACCACCCGGTGACGCGGCGGGTCCTCGACCGCGTCCTGGGCCGGGAGGGGGAGGCCCCGGCCGGCGGCTGACAGCGCCTCAGGAGCGCTTGGCCAGTCGGCGCAGGAAGCGGCCCGCCCAGGCCTCCATCTCGTCGAAGCCGAGCAGGTGGGCGGCGACCAGGTAGACCAGCGCGTAGGTGCCGACCACCAGGGGCCCGACCAAGAGCATCCGCCACGGGGGCAGCAGCCACCACAGCAGGCCGGCGGGGACCGCCGCCCCCGCGGCCAGGGCGAGGAAGCGTCCGATCGCGCCCCAGGGCAGGTGCGGTGCCGCCACCTTGGCGCGCAGCGCCCGGCGCAGCAGCTCGAGCTCGCCCCAGGCCCCGACCGCCGAGCCCAGGGCCAGGCCCACGGCGCCCAGGTAGAGGGTGCGCCCGCTGTCCGGCAGGTGCAGCGTGGCGGCCACCGGCAGGCGGTCGAGCGCGTACATCACGGGCACCTCGACCGCCGCCGACAGGGCCACCCGGACGACGGCGATCTTGGCCGGCGTGCGGGTGTCGCCCACCGCGTAGAAGGAGTTCTGCAACAGCCGGGTGATGGTGGTCGGGAGCAGCCCCAGCGAGTAGCCGGCCAGCACCAGGTAGACGAGCCAGGAGTCGGCGAGGCCGAAGGCGCCGCGCCGGTAGATCGCCGCCACCACCAGGAGCCCGAAGGCGAGGTAGCCGACCAGGGTCGGCACGGTCAGGAAGGACATCTGCCGCACCGACCGCTCGATGCGCGCCCCCAGCCGGTCGGCGCCGTCGCGTCCCATGCGGGCCAGCTCGGGCAGCTCGGCGGCGGCCACCGACATCCCGAACAGGCTCACCGGCAGCATGTAGAGGACCTGCGCGAAGGGCAGCGAGCTGGGCGCCCCCACCGCCAGCAGCGAGGCCAGGAAGGTGTCGAGGTAGGCGGAGAACTGGTAGACGCCGCGGCCGGCCAGCACCGGCCCGGTGGCGCGGATCGCCTCGCGGACCCCCTCGATGCGGGTCGACAGCGACAGCCGGAAGCCGTGCATCTCGCGGAACACCACCGGGAGCTGGACCACGAACTGCAGCGCGCCCCCGGCGAGAGCGCCCCAGCAGATCGCGAAGAGGATGCGGTCGCGGGTCGCCTCCGAGACGGCGCGGACGGCGGCCGCCGAGGCCGGGTGGTCGATCAGCAGCAGGGCGCTGCCCACCAGGGTGGCGATGATGGCGACGTTCCACAGCACCGGCGCGAAGTAGGAGACGAAGAACCGCCGGTGGCTGTTGAGCACCCCCAGCGCCCAGGCCGAGAGCACCAGCACGCCGGTCATCGGGAAGAGGATGCGGACGCAGGCGACCGCCAGCGGGAAGCGGTCGACCACGGTCGCCGGGTTGCCGGCGTCGTCGAGGAACCCGGGCGCCAGCACGGTGACGATGGCGGGGGCGAAGAGGATGCCGATCAACGCGGTCGCCGCCGCCGCCGCGATCAGCAGCCCGAGGACGGCGCCGGCGAAGCGGCCGGCCTCGCGCTCCCGCCCCGCCGCCAGCATGCGGCTGTAGATCGGGATGAAGCCGGCCGAGATGGTGCCCTCGCCGAGCAGGTTCTGCAGCAGGTTGGGGGTGCGGAAGGCCGTCTGCACCACGTCGGCGTGCGGGCCGACGCCGAGGAAGTGCGCATACAGCGCCATGCGCACGAACCCCAGCACCCGGCTGGAGAAGATGCCCACCGCGACCTGCGCGGCGGCGCTGCGGCGCGCTCCCTCCTTCTCCACGGACGGCGTCTCCACTACGGCAGGTCGTCCCAGTTGAGCAGCACGTTGTAGAGCAGCCGGAAGTCGGAGTGGTTGAGGTACCGGTGCAACGGGTTGAAGGCGTACAGCAGCACCCGCCCGCGGCCCGACGGGACGTCGAGGATCGCCGGCTCGCCGGCCAGCTTGTCCGGCTTGCCGACCCAGCCCGACAGCACCAGGTCGCGCGGCTTCTCGTCGGCCGCGGTGTCCGCGGCGGCCCGCGCCGGGTCGGCGGACCCAGCGCGGGCGGCCGGGGCGGGGGTGGCGGGGTCCGCCGGCGCCGCGGCGGTGTCGTCGTCCTCCTCCGGCAGCTCGTCCCCGAACTGCAGCATCACCCGGTCGCGGTCGCGGCGGGCGACCTCGTACAGCGGCCCGTTGCCGCGGAAGACGCTGGTGCGCTCCGCGACGCCGTAGACCACGGGATGGCGGGGGGCGCGCACCCGCGCCGCCACCTCCGAGCCCGGGCAGCGCACGGTCGAGGCCGGCAGGCGGTCGACCCGGCGCACCAGCCCGCCGTCGACGGCCAGCGTGCCGGCGTTGCCGATCGCCACCAGCACGCCGCCGCCGGCGACGAAGCGGCGCAGCTCGGCCAGCCCCTCGAGGCCCATGCCGCCGGTGATGTCGGGCGAGGCGTCGGGGATGCCCTGGCTCGGGTACTCGGCGCTGCGCGTGTAGGCGAGGGGCCCGACCGCGGGGTCGCGGCCGTTGACCATGGCGGCGAAGTCGCCCCAGGTGTTCGGGAAGATCAGCACGTCGAAGCGCGACGCCAGGCCGCCGTGGCGCAGGTCGTCGGGGCTCACCAGGGTGTAGGGCATCCCCTCCTGGTCGAAGGTGAAGCGCACCCAGCCGGCGTCCTGCGTCGACTCCCAGGTGTGCAGCAGGCCGACGCGCGGCAGGTCGACCGGGTGGCGCGCCACGTCCGGCGCCGCGGCCGCCGCGACGAAGCGCAGTCCCGTGGCCTCCGCGGCAGCCGCGATGGCGCGGCGGCCGCCCCGCACCACCCAGCTCCCCGCCGGGTAGTCGGCGCCGCCGGCGCTGAACGGTTCCTCCGCGGCCTCCACGCCGGCCTCCCCCAGCAGGAGCCGTGCCCGCAGCAGCGCGTTCTGGCCGTGGTCGGCCAGCAGGTAGACCGCGCCGGTGCCCTCCACGCCGCCGGCGGCGTGCACCGCCTCCGTCACCGCGTCCATCGGCGCCTCCAGGATGGCGGCGTCGTCGATCCGCTCGCCGTCCACCCCGTAGAGCAGCGGCCAGGTCCACGCCACGTCGTCGTACGGCGGGTTCGGCTCGTCGGGCGGGAAGTGCTGCACCGACAGGAAGTTCAACGCCGCGTTGCGGTAGGGCTGGTCCATGCGCACCACGTAGCTGCCGGCGGCCAGGTCCTGCCCCGCCTCCGCGTCGCCGAGGTGGACGTCGTCGCGCAGCCGGTGGACCTCGATGCGATGGTCGCGGAGCTGGTTCACCAGGTAGGCGAGGCGGCCCGGATCGCTCTGCTCCGGCGGGAAGACCCAGGCGTAGGGGGCCTCGGTGCGGCCCTTCGTCCACGCGCGCTCCGCCTTCACCCAGGCGTCGCGCAACAGCTCCTCGCGGTGCAGCGCGGCGTAGCCGAGCGCCTCGAGGATCCCCGCCTCCATGTAGTTGGTGTTGTCGCGCAACGACCAGGTGACCTTCTTCTCCGGCGGCCAGGGGCGGTACCACTCGGCCGCCGTGACCGGCTCGCCGACGAACTTGACGTCCGACAGGTCGCGCTCGAAGGTGCCGGGAGCGAAGTTGCCGAAGGTCTCGTAGAAGCGGCCCATCGAGTTGTGGTTGTTGGCGACCGAGAACAGGTAGCCCGGCCACCAGCCGTCCCAGAAGGCCCACACCCAGACGCCGGGCAGCCCCATCGCCTGGAGTGCCCCGGCCTCGTGGTGGGCGAACTGGGTCCACTCGTTGATGGTCACGGGGTCGACCGCGGCGCTGTACGGACCGTGCCCGGTGGAGATGTAGAGCAGCGGCAGCGACTCGTGCAGGTCGTGCAGCACCTGCGGCCGCAGCTCGTAGAAGGCGTCGCCGACGGCGCGGGTCAGGGCGAGGGCGCGCTGCATGCCGTCGCGGTTGTTGTCGTGCAGCGCGTAGTGTCCCCAGTAGGGCGGTCCGCCGATGTCGCGGACCTGGTCGTAGGTCAGATCGCGGCCGCGCAGGTTGCGGCGGAACCACTCCACGACGCGGTCGCGGCCGTCCACCTCGACCACCGGCGTGATCGCCACCACCGCTTCGCGCCGGATGCGCCGGATCTCCGGCCGCTCCGACACCGCCAGGCGGTAGGCGAGCTCCATCAGCATCTCCGGCGGCCCGGTCTCGGTCGAGTGCAGGCCGCCGGTGAGGTAGTAGACCGCCCGCCCCTCCGCCGCGAGCTGCCGCATCGCCGCGCGGTCGGTCGCCCGGGGGTCGCCCAGCAGGCGGCCGATCTCCGCGATGCGGTCGAGCCGCGCCAGGTTCTCGGCGTCGGAGACGACGACGAGCAGCATCTCCCGCCCCTCCTCGCTGGTCCCCAGGGTGCGCACCTGGACGCGGTCGGAGGCGTCGGCGAGGCGCCGGAAGTAGCCGTTGACCTCGGCCACCGACGACAGCTCGCCCTCGGCCCCGGCCAGGTGACCGAGCACGTCGGTCGGCGACGGGACCGTGGCCGAGTCGGGCACATAGGACACCGACTCGGGGAGGAACTCGGGCGCGGTGGTGAACCGCCGGATCGCCTCGACGCTGCCCGGCTCGGCGACGTCGGGGGCCCAGACGGCCGGGTCGGGGGCCGGGAAACCGCCGGGGGTGGCCGCCGGGGCGGCCGCAGGGGACGCCGGCGTCCGGCCCGGCGCGGCCGCGGCCTGCAGCAGGCAAGCGAGGGCGAGGATCGCGGCCGCCGGGGCGGCGGCGAGCGGGCGGCGAGCTTTCGTGCAGCGCATGGCGGCAGGGACCTCCTCGGCTTCGTTCACGGGGGTGAAGGCGCTGCCGACACTACTGCGGCCGCCCGCCGCCGACAAGGGAATCGCCCCCGGGGCCCCCCGGACCGCTCCCCGCCGGCTTGGTCCTGGAGCGCCGGGCCGCTACAATCACCTCAACCTTCCGGCGTTTCCGCCGTAACGGATGTCCTCTGCACGAGGAGAAGCCGATGCCGCACCCGCGCACTTCGCTGATCCACCTCCTGGTGCCGCTCCTGGTGGCCGCTTCCCTCCCCCTGCCGGCTGCCACTGCGCAGGAGGCACCGGCACCCTCCGGGGAGTACGGCGAGACGGTCGACGTCAACGTCGTCAACATCGAGGTCATGGTGCGCACCAAAGACGGCCAGCCGGTCCTGGGGTTGACGCGGGACGACTTCGTGGTGCGCGAGGACGGCGAGCCCGTCGAGCTGACCAACTTCTACGCCGTCGAGGACGCCCGCCGGGTGGCGGCCGCCGAGGAGGCGGCGCAGCCGGCGGCCGGCGCGCCGCCGCTCGACGCCCTGGCGCGGCTCGGGCAGGAGGAAGCGGCGCCGGCGCCGCCGGAGGCTCCGGCGCCGCTGCCGGCCGAGCAGCGGCTCGAGCTCGCGGTGCTCATCGACGACGGCAACATCAGCCCCAACCACCGCAAGCCGATCCTCGACCAGATCCGCGCGCACGTCGACTCGGTCGTGCGGCCCGGGGACCGGGTGATGGTGGCCAGCCTGCAGCCGGAGATCGAGATCCACCAGACCCTGACCGAGGACCTGACGGCCGTCGACGCCGCCCTCGACCGTCTGGGGCGGAGGACGTCCGGCCGCGCCGACCTGTTCGCGCAGCGCCGCCAGGTCGAGAACGCCATCGACAGCTTCGACGGCTCCTTGCAGACCGGCCCCTTCCCGAGCAAGGACAACCCGGACGAGGGAGCCGACCGGGTGCTCCAGCTCATCCGCTCCTACGGCGTGCAGGCCGACGGGGTGATGCGCCGCACCTTCGCGAGCCTCGACGACATGATCGACTCGATGTCCGGGCTGGAGGGCCGCAAGGCCATCCTGCTGGTCTCCGAGAACCTCTCGCCGCGCCCGGCCGAGCACCTGCTGGAGACCTGGTACGCGCAGTTCACGCCGGTGGTGTCGCGACCGCTCGAGGACCCGCAGCGCATCGCGTCGGAGTGGGACTCGACCCCTCAGATGCAGCAGGTGACGCGCCACGCCGCGGCCAACCGCGTGGTCTTCTACACGGTCAACGCGGCCGGGACCCTGGACAGCTCCTCGAACGTCGAGACGGCGCGGCTCGGCCCGCCCGGCCTGCGGGTCGACCTGTCGAGCAGCGAGCCCCTGATGCAGCTCGCCGCCGCCACCGGCGGCGACGCGATGCTCAGCAGCCCCAACGCCGCGGCCCTGATGCGGCGGATGAGCACCGACTTCACCGACTACTACTCGCTCGGCTACAGCAGCCCGCGCAGCCAGGACGGCAAGTACCACCACATCTCGGTCGAGGTGCCCGGTCGCGAGGCGCGAGTGCGCCACACCGAGGGCTACGCCGCGAAGTCGGTCGACCAGCGGCTCACCGAGCGCACCCTCTCGTCGCTGCTCTTCGACGTCGGCGACAACCCGCTCGACATCAAGGTGCAGCTCGGCAAGGAGCAGCCGGAGAAGAAGAACTTCGTCGTCCCCGTCCTGGTGCGGGTGCCGATCTCCCGGCTGGTGCTGGTGCCGGAGGAGAAGATCCACCGGGGCAAGATGACGCTCTACCTGGCGGTCCGCGACACCCGCGGCCGGGTCTCGGCACCGCAACGCGTCGAGGTGCCGGTGGAGATCCCCAACGACCAGTTGCTGCAGGCGATGGGCAAGGAGGTCGGCCAGGGCGTCAACCTCCTGGTGCGGCCCGGGGAGAGCAAGCTGGCGGTCACGGTGCGCGACGACTACGCCGCGGTGACGTCGACCCTCAATCTCAACATCTCGATCGGGAACGGATAGAGCCTCCGTGTCATCGTGGTCCGGTCGCGGCGCGCTCCTGCTGCTCGCCGCCCTCGCCGCCTCGCCGCCCTCGCCGCCCTCGCCCCGCCGCCCGCCCGCGCCGCCCAGGAGGCGCCGCCCCCGCCCCCCGCGGAGGAGACGGAGCCGGCGGCCGCCGCCCCGTCGCTCGACGACTACCTCGGCCCCGCGGAGGGCGCGGCGGACGAGGCGGTGGCCGCGGAGGCGGCGCAGCTCCCCTTCACCTTGCGGGCGCGGCCGCTGGGGGGGCTGCCGGCCGGCATGGCGGCGCTCCTGCTCGGTGGCGGCGCCAGCGGGCCGGTCGTGGTCGCCGCGCAGGCGGTGCCGCTCGGGCCGCCGGTGCCCGGCGGCGGCGCCACGGCGGTGGTCGCGCTCACGGTCGAGATCGACGGCCCCAGCCTGCTCGGCGACGCCGCGCCGGAGAGCCCCGAGGTGCAGGTCTTCGCCTACGCGCTGACCGCCGAGGGCGCCGTGCGCGGCTACCTCGCGCAGTCGTTCCGCCTCGATCTCGAGAAGCTCGGCGAGGCGGTGTACGTCGGCGGCGTGAAGTTCCTCGGCCACCTCGAGCTCCCCCCGGGGAGCTACCAGCTGCGGCTGCTGGTCCACGAGAGCGCGTCGCAGCGCTACGCGCTCCGCGAGCTCCACCTCGAGGTCCCCGATCGCCCGGCCCTGCTGGCCCCGCTGGTCGACGAGCCGCCGGCACACTGGGTGCTGGTGGCGGAGGCCCCGCACGACGCGGCCGGCGAGGTGCCCTTCGCGGACCTCTTCCGGCGGGTCGGCGTGGGCCTGCCCTCGGCCCTGCCCGTCCTCCAGGAGGACGCCGCGGAGATCTCGGTGCCGCTCTACGGCGCCGCCGGCGTGGCGCTGCCCGCCCGCCTCGACGCCCGGCTGGAACCGAGCGGCGACCGGCCGCCGCTCCACGTGGCGGCACCGGTGCTCGAGCGGCAGGCCGCGGTGGCGCCGGGCCTCGACCGCCTGCGGGTGCGCCTGCCGCTCGCCGACGTCCCGGTGGGGAGCTACCGGCTCACCCTCGTCGCCGCCGGGGTCGGGGGATCCGACCTCACCACGCCCGAGCTGCGCCTGGCGGTGACCCACCAGCGCAACCAGGAGGTGGTGTGGACCGACATCCAGCGCCGCCTGAGCGGCGCCGCGCCGCCGCCGCCGGTCGAGCTCGACACCGGCCGCCGACGGGCCGGGCGCGAGCGGCTGCGGCGCGCGGTGGAGGCGGCCTACACCCAGGTCCTCGAGCGCCGTGCCGCCGGCGACCGCAGCGGCGCGCTCGCCGCCCTCGAGAGCATCGAGCGACAGACCCTCGAGCGCGCCGCCGAAGACGCCTACCAGACCCTGGAGGAGGCGGAGGGCGCCGTGGCGACCGGGCTGGCGGCGGTCGACCCCGAGGCCCTCCTGCCGGTAGCCACCTTCCACGCCGCCGCCTACCGCCGCTACCGCGACCAGCGCGCCTACGGGCTGGCGACACGGGCGCGCAACCGCGCCGGCGCCGTGGCCCAGCTCTACGCCACCACCCGCGCCGATCCCGCCGCCGCCCGCCTCGCCTCCGCCCTGCTCGCCTCGCTCGGCGACGAGCTGCAACGCGCCCAGGTCCGCGCCACCGCCCGCGAGGTCCTGGGCCGCGCCGTCGAGCTCGACCCGGAGAACGGCTTCGCGCTGCTCAACCTCGCGGTCGGGCTCGAGAAGCAGGCCGACTACGCGCCCGCGGTGCAGGTCCTCCAACGCCTGGTGGCGAACGACCCCAAGTCCCCCGAGGGACGCCTGCGCCTGGCCGTCAACCTCGAGCGGATCGGGCGAACCGACGAGGCGCGCACCCTCCTCGACCGCCTGGTCCGCGAGAGCAACCCCGACTGGATCCTCACCCTCGCCTACGAGACCCTGGGCATGGAGCTGCTGCGCGCGGACCGCCCCGCCGACGCCGTCGATCTGCTCCGCCAGGCGGTGGCACGGCTGCCGGGACAGGCGCGCCTGGCGCTCGAGCTCGCCTACGCCGAGGAGCGCGCCGGCCACGCGCGGGCCGCCGCGGCGGCGATGGCCGGCTTCGGCACCGCCCCCGCCGGCGCGGTGAGCCCACGCCACCAGTACAACCTCTGGCCGGAGGGGGGGCGCGAGGAGCTCGTCCGCCGCCTCGACGAGGCCACCCTGGTGCGGCAGCCCTCGCTGGCGGCGGCGCTCGCCCGGCTGCCGGAGGGCAGGCGGTGAGCCGCGGGGCCCGGATGCTGGCCGGCTTCGCGGTGGCCACGGCCTGCTTCGCCGCGGCCCGCCCGGCCGCCGCCATCGACGTGTTCATCACCAACCCGAAGCCGGCCGTGGGGGTCTTCGGCGAGGTCGAGGTGACCGCGGAGGTGCTCGCCGACGCCCCGATCCGCGAGGTGATCTTCCGGCTCGACGACCGCCAGGTCGGCCGCCTCACCGAGCCGCCGTGGCAGCTGACGGTGGACGTGGGCCAGGACAACGTGCCGCACGTGTTCGAGGTGGTGGCGCGGGACGCCGGCGGCGACGAGGCGACCGCCAAGGTGATCACCCGCACCATCGCCGTCGACATGAAGCTCGACCTCGGGCTGCAACAGCTCTACGTCACCGTGTCGCGCGGCGGCTCCCGGGTGCTCGACCTGCCGCGGCAGGCGTTCACGGTCCTGGACGACGGTGAGCGGCAGCAGCTCGTCACCTTCGAGGGCGGCGACGTGCCGCTGACCGCCGCGCTGCTCGTCGACACCAGCCTGAGCATGCAGGGCGAGCGGCTGCGCGCCGCGCTGGAGGGCGCCCGCGCCTTCGTGGCCGGGATGCGCGACCTCGACGAGGCGTCGCTGATGTTGTTCTCCGACCACCTGGTGCTGGCCACCCCGTTCAGCGGCGACGCCGCCGAGATCGACCGCCGCCTCGAGGGGGTGCAGGCAGGTGGCGGCACCGCCCTCAACGACCACCTCTACGCGGCGCTCAAGCGCCTCGAGGAACACCAGGGCAGGCGGGTGGTGATCCTGCTCTCGGACGGCACCGACATCGAGAGCGTCCTGGGGATGGACGAGGTGCTGTGGAAGGCGCGGCGCGGCCAGACCCTCGTCTACTGGATCCACCTGCGCGACGTCGGCGGCGACGCGGGCGTCACCCGCACCTCGGCGTGGCGCGACGCGGCCGGCCACCAGGCCGAGCTCGCCGGGCTGCGCCGCCTCGTCGAGGAGAGCGGCGGCCGGGTGCGCGAGATCGCCCGCATCGGCGACGCCGCCGCCGCCTTCCGGGAGATCCTCGCCGAGCTGCGCGACCAGTACGTCCTCGGCTACTACCCCACCCGCAACCTCGGCGACGGGCGCTGGCACCGGGTCGACGTCCGCGTCCAGGGCTCCGGCCTCGACGTCCGGGCGCGCGAGGGGTACGTCGACAACTGACCGGAGGGCGGGTGGCCGCGGCCGCGTCGCCCGTCCGCGGGGCTCGGGCGCGCCGCGCCGCAGCCGCCCTCGCGCCGTCCGTCGGGGCCGCGGGGGACGTCCGGGGCGGGTTCGTCTAACATCACGGGCGTGATGACCACCGCCGTCGCCGCCTCCTGGGCCCTCGACTCCTGGCGCTCGAAGCCCGCCCTGCAGCAGCCGGCCTACCCCGACCCGGAGGCCCTCGAAGGGGTGATCGCCGAGCTCGGCAGCCTGCCGCCGCTGGTCACGTCGTGGGAGGTCGAGGCGCTGAAGCGGCAGATCGACGAGGCGGCGCGCGGCGAGCGCTTCCTGCTCCAGGGCGGCGACTGCGCCGAGAGCTTCGCCGACTGCCGCCCCGACGCGATCACCTCGAAGCTCAAGATCCTGCTCCAGATGAGCCTGGTGCTGGTGCACGGCAGCCGGCTGCGGGTCACCCGGCTGGGGCGCTTCGCCGGCCAGTACGCCAAGCCGCGCTCGCAGGACCGCGAGACGATCGGCGGCGTCACCCTGCCGAGCTACCGCGGCGACCTGGTCAACGGCATCGCGTTCGAGGCCGCCGGCCGCACCCCGGACCCGCAGCGCCTGCTGCGCGGCTACGAGCGCTCCGCGCTCACCCTCAACTTCATCCGCGGCCTGATCGACGGCGGCTTCGCCGACCTGCACCACCCGGAGTACTGGGACCTCGGCTTCGTCCAGCACTCGCCGCTGGCCGAGGAGTACCACCGCCGGGTGCAGTCGATCGCCGACTCGGTGGCGTTCATGGAGACCCTCGCCGGGCGGCCGGTGGGCCAGCTCAACCGGGTGGACTTCTTCACCAGCCACGAGGGCCTGCACCTGCGCTACGAACAGGCGCTCACCCGCGAGGTGCCGCGGCGCCGGGGCTGGTACGACCTCTCCACCCACTTCCCCTGGATCGGCGTGCGCACCTCCGACCCCGACGGCGCCCACGTCGAGTTCTTCCGCGGCATCCGCAACCCGCTGGGTCTGAAGGTGGGGCCCGCCACCGGGCGCGACCGGCTGCGGCGCCTGATCGACCTGCTCCACCCGGACGACGAGCCGGGCCGGCTGACGTTGATCCACCGCCTGGGCAGCGAGCGCGTCACCGAGCTCCTCCCCCGGCTGATCGAGACCGTCCGCGCCAGCGGCAGGACGGTGCTGTGGTCCTGCGACCCGATGCACGGCAACACCCGGACCACCTCGCGCGGGGTCAAGACGCGACGCTTCGAGGACATCCTCCACGAGGTCGAGGAGAGCTTCCGGATCCACCGCGAGATGGACAGCCGCCTGGGGGGCGTCCACGTCGAGCTGACCGGCGAGGACGTCACCGAGTGCACCGGCGGGGCCCGCGGGCTCGCCGAGGGCGACCTCGCCCGCGCCTACCGCTCGTTCGTCGACCCGCGGCTCAACTACGAGCAGTCGCTCGAGCTCGCCATGCTGCTCGCCCACCACCTCGGGCCTCCGGCGCCGGCCTGATCCCGCCCAGGGCGGCGCCTCCCCGGGCTCCCCGACCCGTCCTCAGCGCACCGTGCCGAGCCAACGGGCCAGCCGCCCGGCGGCCACCACCAGCATCTCGCCCAGGGTCGGCTGCGGGCGATCGAGCAGCAGGCTTCCCAGAGCGTCCTCCGATCCGGCGAGCGGCCGCGCCGCGCCGGGCGTCGCCTGCTCCGCGGCCGTGGCGCCGCCCCGGCGCACCCAGTCGAGGGTGCGGCGCAGCTCGTCGCCGTCGAACCACACGCCATGGCGGGAGCAGACGTCGAGGATGACGCCGCTGCGGCCGCCGTAGTTGCGGCGGCTCATCAACCCGCCGCAGAGCGGGCAGGGGCGGTAGCTCCAACGCCGCTCGGCCTCGCCTCCGGCGCGCCGCGGCGGCGGTGCCAACCCGGTGCGGCCGCGGCGCGCGCGCTCCACCAGCCGCCCGAAGACCTCGTCGTCCAGCCACATCCCCGAGCAGCGCGGGCACTCGAACAGGTGCAGGGCGTCCCCCGCGCCGAGCCGACGGCTGACCAGGACCGGCCCGGACGTCGCGCCGTCCGGCGCGCCCGCAGCCGACCGGCAGGCCGGGCACGGCAGGGCCGTGGGGACCGCTTCCCGGGGTGCGGTCAGCGGCAGGCCGCAGTGGTGGCAGTAGTGGCCGCGGCGGCTCACCCGCGCCGCGCAGCGCGGGCAGATGGCGTCGAGGTCGCGCTCGCGCAGGGTGAAGTCGGCGCCGCAGTAGCCGCAGGCCGACTCGTCGCCGCGCCGGGGTGCGCCGCAGGACGCGCAGCGCACCACCGCGGCGTCCTCGGCCCGGCCCGAGGGGACCGTCACCCGGGCGCCGCACGAGCAGGCGAAGGTCTCGCCCGGACGCAGCCCGGCGAGCTCCCCTCCGGCGTCGACGTCGACCTGTCGCCCGCAGACGGGGCAGGCCGCCAGGCGATGGAGCTGCATCGCCGTCAGGCTATCGCAGCTCGCCGCCCCCGGCTCAGGCCGAGACGCGCGTCTCCTCGACCGTCTTCGGCTCCACGAAGATGTGGACCAGCTCGGGGTGGGCGTCGCGCAACGCCGCCTCGATCCGGTCGACGCTCTCCACGACCCCCCGGGTGGAGAGGTCGGGGGAGAGCTCCACCTCGAGGTTGAGCAGCACCTGGTCGGGGGCCAGGTGCATGGTCAGCACCCGCCCCACCTTCTCCACCGCCCGGTCGTCGACCGCCAGCCGCTGGATGTTCTCGACCACCTCGGGACGGGCGCGCTCGCCGACCAGCAGCGCCTTGCTCTCGTAGGTCAGGAAGGTCGCCACCGCGCACAGGATCAGGCCGATGACGATCGAGGCGGCGCCGTCGATCCAGGGCTCGCCGAGGCGGTGGCTGAGCCAGACCCCCAGCGCCGCGACGGCGATGCCGGCGAGGGCCGCGGAGTCCTCGAACAGCACCATGAACGAGGTCGGGTCCTTGCTGGTGTGGACCTCGCGGACCATGGACTCCTCCCGCTTCACCCCGAGGAACGCCCGCAGGCCGAAGACCCAGGTGGTGCCCTCGAACAGGGCGGCGACCGCCAGCACGACGTAGCTCCACTTCGGGTCCGAGAGCTCCTCGGGGTGGAGGATGTGGAGCACCCCCTCCCAGATCGACGCCCCGCCGCCGGCGGCGAAGATCATCACCGCCACGATCAGGGTCCAGAAGTAGAGCTCCTGCCCGTAGCCGAACGGGTGCAGGGGATCGGCCCGTTTGCCGCTGCGGCGCATCCCCAGCAGGAGCAGGCCGCCGTCCGCGGTGTCGACCAACGAGTGGATGCCCTCGGCGAGGATCGAGGAGCTCCTGGTGATGGCGGCGGCGATGAACTTGCTGATCGCGATCGCCAGGTTGCCGGCGATGGCGGCGTAGATCGCGGCTTTGGACTCTTGCTGGGCCACGGCTCCCCCGGGGTCGTTCCCGCCGCCGGCGCCGGCGCCCACGTCCGCTCCGGCGGCTGCACCTCCCGGGGGATGCAGCAGCGCTGCCACGGGGGCGCGCGCCGTCAGCGCGGCGGGGGCGGCGGGGGCGGCGGCGGGCCGGTGGCCGCTGGCGCGGGACCGTGGCGGGCGACGCACACCAGGCTCATGTCGTCGCTGAGGGCGGCGCCGCCGCGGTGGCGGTCGAAGAGGGCGAGCAGCCGGTCGCGCAGCGCCGCGGGATCGCCGCCGGCGGCCACCTCCCGCTCCAGGGCGCCGAACCCCAGCGCCCGCTCCTCGGCGTCGACCGCCTCGGGGAGGCCGTCGGTGTAGAGCAGCAGCAGGTCGCCCGGCTCGAGGCGGGTGCTCTCCACGGGCACCGCCAGCTCGGGCCGGATGCCCAGCGGCAGGCCGCCGACGCCGAGCTCCTCCACCCCGCCCGCGGCGCGGCGCAGCAGCGGGAACGGGTGCCCGGCGCAGGCGTAGTCCAGCCGCCCGCCGGCCGGGTCGAGCAGACCGTAGAACACGCTCATGAAGGCGCGCCGGTCGCCCGCCCGGCAGAGGGCCCGGTTGAGGAAGGGGATCACGCGCTCCGGCGCCGGGTCGAGGTCGAGGGCGCTGCGCAGCGAGGCGTGGGCGATGGCCATCAGCAGACCGGCGGCCATCCCGTGGCCGCTGGCGTCTCCGATGACCAGGGCCAGGCGCCCGTCCTCGAGGCGGGCGAAGTCGTAGTAGTCGCCCCCCACCTCGTTGGCGGTGCGGTAGGCGAGGGCGAAGCCGTAGCCCGGCACCTCCGGCGGCCGCTCGGGCAGCAGGTCCCCCTGGAGCTGGCGCGCCACCTCGAGCTCATCGCGCACCCGCACCCGGTCGACCAGCTCGAGGGCGAGCAGGAAGATCAGCGCCCCCACGCTGGCCACGAACCACAGCGGCGAGGCCTCGAAGCGCACGCTGGTGGCGCCGTAGGTGAAGCCGATCCCGCCGCCCGAGCGGGCCCAGCCGACCAGCGCGCAGAGGACCGCCGCGGCGAAGAGCAGCCGCCGGGCCGGCGACAGCTTGTAGGACAGCCCGAGGAAGAAGATGCGGATCGAGAACCCGAGGCGCCGTAGCCTGCCCGCCGGCGGCGCCTCGGTCTGGTCGCGGGTGAGCACGTCCCACGCCGCGGCGGCGTCGCTCCGGAACAGGCGCCGCACGTCCTCGCGCGAGACGCCGGCGGTGTACTCGCGCACGAACGAGTGCAGCCCGGCCGCCCGGGCGCGGCGCCCCCGCCCGGTGGCGGTCGCTCCCCCTGCCTGTCCTCGACGGCTCACCCGCTCCTCCCCCGCCGCCTGCCGGCGGCCCGGTTCCCTGCCCCGCTAGGTACGGGCGGAACGGCGCCGGGTTCCGCGGCGGGGCGCCCCCGGCCCGGCGCCTACAGCGTGTGGGTGGTGAGGAAGCCCTTCTCCGGGTGCCGCCGCACGTAGTCGATCAGCACCGGGAGGTAGGAGGTGATCTGCGGGCACTCGACGCCGGTTCCCTCGAGGGCGTCGAGGGTGTTCTGCACGTCGTACCGCACCTCGTGGTTGGCGTAGGCGATGGTCTCCTGGGGCATCTGCAGCCGACGGCGCAGCGGGCCGATCGCCAGACCCGCCTCGAGCAGCGGCGCCGGCAGGCTCAACATCGGCCGCGGCTTGCCCATCTGGACGCTGAGCACGTCGAGCAGCTCCGCCGCGGTCAGGGCGGCGGGGTCGGCGAGCTGGAAGACGCGGCCCAGCGCCTCCGGCTGCGGTGCGATCACCGCCATCGCGTCGACCACGAAGTCCACCGGCACGACGTTGAGGCGCGCCCGGCCGGCGCCGATGCCCACCATCGGCACCAGGCGCGGCAGCTGCAGCATCAGGCGGATGACGTAGTAGGGGCCGTCGTACTTGTCGGTCTCGCCGCTGCGCGAGTCCCCCACCACCACCGCGGGCCGGAAGATCACCGTGGGGACGCGGTCGCGGCGCTTCTGCACCTCGACCTCGGCGGCGAGCTTGGTCGACTCGTAGTGGTTCTTGAACCCCTGGCCCTCGTCGAGCTCGCTCTCCAGCACCCGCCCCGTGCGGTCGCCGGAGACGTAGCAGGTCGAGACGTAGACCAGGCGGTCGAGGTGGCTGGCCGCCTCGCAGAAGTCGAGCACGTGGACGGTCCCGCCGACGTTGACCCGCTGCGCCACCTCCGCCGGTACCGCCAGGTCGTAGACCGCCGCCAGGTGCCACACCTCGTCGACGCGGCCGGCGAGATCGGCGTAGGCGGCGGCGTCCAGGCCGAGGTGCGGGTCGGTGATGTCCCCCACCACCGTCTCCCAGCGGCCGTCGAAGGCGGGGTGCTCGTCCTCGATCGCCGACAGGTCCTCCTCGGCGTGGCCGCGGAGGTGGGACTGGACCAGGAAGACCCAGCGGGCGTCGGGGCGGTCGTGGTGGAGACGCCGCACCAGGCGGCGTCCGAGGAAACCGGGGAAACCGGTGAAGAGGATCGTGGTCGGCATGGTCCCTCCTGAGGCGCCGGCGGGGCGGGGCGCCGCACCGCGGCAAGCCCATTCTGCCGCGAAGCGCCGCGCCGGGCAAGCGGGCCCGGCCGCTATACTGCCCCGCCGTGGGCGCCCACACCCTCCACCTGGTCGACGCCAGCCCGTACGTCTTCCGCGCCTACCACGCCCTGCCCGACTCCATCCGCACCCCGGCGGGCGAGCCGGCCCACGCCGTCTACGGCTTCGCCTCGTTCCTCGTCAAGCTGCTCGCCGACGCCGCGCCCACCCATCTCGCGCTCGCCTTCGACGAGAGCTTGACGACGAGCTTCCGCAACGAGCTCCTACCCACCTACAAGAGCGGCCGGGCGGAACCGCCCGCGGACCTCGTCGCCCAGCTCGCCCCGTGTCGCGAGGCCGCCGAGGCGCTGGGGCTGGCCTGCTTCTCCCACCCGACGCTCGAGGCCGACGACATCCTCGGCACCCTCGCGGCGCAGGCGGTGGCGGCGGGACACCGCGGCGTCGTGGTGAGCAACGACAAGGACCTGGCGCAGCTCGTCGGCCCGCGGGTGGTGTGGTGGGACTTCGCCCGCGACGAGCGCCTGGGGCCGCCAGAGGTGCGCGAGCGCCTCGGCGTGGCGCCGGAGCAGATCCCGGACCTGCTGGCGCTGCAGGGCGACGCGGTCGACGACATCCCCGGCGTCCCCGGGGTCGGCAGGAAGACCGCCACCGCCCTGCTCGCCGCCTTCCGCGACCTCGACGACGTCTACGCCCACCTCGACGAGGTCGCCGCCCTGCCGCTGCGCGGCGCCACCGGCCTGGCAGAGCGGCTGGCCGAGCACCGCGACCAGGCGCTGCTCAGCCGGCGGCTGGCGCGGGTGGTCCGCGACGGGCCCTTCCCCCTCGACCTCGGAGCGCTCGCCTGGCGCGGCGCGCGCCGCCGCCCGCTCGAGGAGCTCTTCGACCGCCTCGGCTTCGATCGCCTCCGCGAGCGCGTGCCACGCTGGGAGTGAGCGGGGCCGGCCGGCGCCGCGGTCAGGACGCCGGCTCGGCGTCCTGGGCCTCCACCCGGTACGGCTCGCGCAGCAGGCGGCGGGCGGTGTGGTGGGCGGCGGCGACGTCCTCCATCGCCAGCACCTGCCGGTACCGCCGCACCGCCGTCTCGCGGTGGCCGAGCACGTCGTAGACCATCCCCTGGCGCAGCCGCCCGAGCACCTGCAGCGGGCGCTCGCCGGGGGCGGCGGCGCTGACCCGCTCCTGCCGCACCAGCAGCGCCAGGGCGGTGCGGTACCGGCCCTCGCGCATGTCGCAGACGGCCAGCGAGTAGAGGGCGCGCTCCGACTGCGCCACGGTGTAGCCGGGAGCCCCCTCCCGGGCGTGCGCCAGGATGTCGGTGAAGACGGCGCGGGCGCGCCGCGTGTCCCCCCACTTCAGGTACATCCGGCCCTCCAGCTCGTGGAACAACGAGTTGTGGGGGTGGGCCCGGCGCAGCCACCCCACCCAGCGCCGGGTCTGGCCGTAGTCCTCCTCGACGAACATCTGGATCTGCAGCAGGAACCAGGCGGCCTCGGTGCGCACGAAGTGGCCGTCGCGGGTGATCGCCGCCAGCTCGTCGAGGCCGCGTCCGCGATCCGCCGGGGGGAGGAAGACGGCGAGCGGGCGGAGCAGCGGATAGCGCTCCGGCAGCACGTCGCCGAAGTAGTCGTACATGCCCATGCCGAAGGTCAGATCGACGTCGCCGGGGTCGGCGGCCGCCACCTGCCGCACCAGCCCGAGCGCCCGCTTGCAGTCCAGCGCCGCCGGCAGCAGGTCGCCGCGCAGCGAGCGCAGGCGCCCGCGGAAGGCGAGCGCGGCCCCCTTGAAGAAGCGGCCGTCGGGATCGGCGGCGTCGCGCGCCAGGCGGCGATCGCTCGCGGCGATGACCTCGTCCATCGCGGCGAGGAACGCCGCGTCGCGGGAGGGGTCGGCCGGGTCGAGCTGGATCCGCCACCAGGTCGCCAGCGCGGCCAGGAAGGGACCCACCGGATGGCCCGGATGGCGCGCCGCGATGACGGCGAACTCGTGGTCCGCGGCCGCGAAGTCCATGTCGTAGAGCCGGTCCAGGCCGCGGTCCGCGGCGTTCCGGAAGACCGGGTCGGAGAGCAGGGCGACCCGGCGCGACGCCGGCGCGGCCGGGGCCGGCGCGACCCCCTGCAGGACGACGGCGGCCAGCGCGGCCAGGGCGGCGGCCACGCGGCGGCGCGGGACGGAGCGGTGGCGGAAGCTCGGCATGTTCGACCGGGAGAACCGTCCGTCGCCGCCCGCGCATTCCGCCGCCGGCGCCGGCTCCCGGCCGCCTCAGGCGACGCCGTGGCGGCGCAGGAAGCCGGCCGCGAGCTCCCACAGCCGGGCCTTGTGGGGCAGCAGCCGGTGGTCTCCGTCACCGAACAGGACCAGCTCCACCGGCGCCGCCCGGCAGGCGGCGGCGAAGTCCGCCACGTCGCGCCACGGCACGGACCGGTCGCGCATCCCCTGCAGGATCAGCGTGGGCGTGCGGTGCAGCGCCGCCAGCTCCTCGACGCGGTGGCGGTCGAGGTCCTCCATCAGCGCCCACGGCAGGTCGGCCGTCGCCAGCTCCGCGGCCAGGCGCAGCCGGCCGCTGCGGCGCCAGCGCTCGAGGCCCTCGGGGCCGCAGCTCTCCGCCAGGGTGCGGCGCAGGGTCAGGGCCGGCGCGATCGCGACGCCGGCGCGCAGTCGCCCGACGGCCCCGCGGCGCCGCGCCGCCAGCCACAGGGCGGTGGCCGCACCCATCGAGGACCCGAAGAAGGCCAGCGGACCGGCGCAGTGCCCGGCGACCCAGCCCAGCACCGCGGCGGCGTCCTCGAGGTTGCGGCTCAGCGTGAGCGTGCCCATGCCGCCGGCCGAGCCACCGTGGCCGCGGAAGTCGAACGAACAGAAGCCGAGGCCGGCGCCGCGGGCGCGCGCGGCGAAGAACTCCGCCTTCTCCCCCGCCTGCGAGGAGCCGAAGCCGTGCATGTAGAGCAGACCGCCCCGCCCCGGCGCCGGCGGCTCCCAGCGCAGGGCCAGGTCCTCGCCCGCGGCGCCGACGGCGAGCCGCACCTCCTCAGTCATCGCCGCGGGCGGCGAGCCACTCGAGCGCCGCCTGCCCGGCGAGCTCCCGGCGCCACCCCGACAGCAGGGGCAGGTCGGGCTCGCCCTCGCCCTCGCCCGCGCCCCGCTCCAGCCACCAGTTCGCCAGGGCGTCGGCGTCGGCCCGCGACGCCACCAGGCGGGGCGCCACGTCGGCGGCCCGGCAGCGCTCGCGGACCAGCTCGGCCAGGGCGCTCCCCCACCGTTTGCCGCGTCCCGCGGAGCGGCGGACCCCCGCCTCCCCCACCGGCGTGCGCCGCCCCTCCGCCACCGCCGCCAGCAGCTCGCGGCCGTGCCGGCGCAGGGTGTCGGCCGGCACCCCGGGTACCCGGCGGAGCGCCGCGGCATCCTCGGGCAGCCGCCGCGCCACCTCGAGCAGCACCGCGTCCTTCAGCAGCCAGCGCGGCGGGCGGTTCGCCGCCAGGGCGGCGCGCTCCCGCCAGGCGGCGAGCGCCCGGGCGGCCCCGCGCCCCTCGGGGGCCAGGCGGTCCCAGCCGCGCAGCCGTCGATACATCTCCTCGGGCGGCGTGCGGCGCGCGGCGGTGCGCGCCACGCGGGCCGACTCCTCGGTCGCCCAGGCGAGCCGCCCCCGGCGCTCCAGGCGACCGGAGAGCTCGCGCCAGAGGTGCGGCAGGTAGCGGACGTCGTCGAGCGCGTAGCGGAACTGGTCGGCGGACAGCGGCCGCCGGCACCAGTCGGTGAACTGGGGCCCCTTGTCGAGCTCCACGCCGGTCAGCTCGGCCACCAGCCCCGCGTAGCCCACCTGGTCGCCGAGGCCGAGGAAGGCGGCGGCGACCTGGGTGTCGAACACCCGCCGCGCCTCGATCCCGAAGTGCGCGGCGAGCACCGAGAGGTCGCCCTGCGCGGAGTGCAGGACCACCGTCACCTCCGGATCCGACACCAGCGCCACCACCGGCTCCGCGTCGGCCGCCAGCGGGTCGAGGGCGGCCAGCCGCGGCCGTTCCGCGTCCCCCCAGGCGACCTGCAGCAGGCACAGCGCCGGAACGTAGCGGGACTCCGACACGAACTCGAGGTCGAGGGCGAAGGCGCCGGCCGCGGCCATCTCGCCGGCGATCGCGCGCAGCTCGGCGCTGTCGCGCACCGGACGGTCGGAGCGAGGGGGGGCGCCGGAGGTGGGAACGGAAGCCACGGTTGCGGAGTGGGTGGATCGGCGCGGCGGCGACCGCCGCCCACGGAGCATACCCGACCGCCGGCCAGCGCCGGGCGATCCCGGACGGCCGCTTCCGTCTCCCGGGACATGCGACCCACCGCCGACCCCCGCCGCCGCCGTTCCCGGCGCGGGCGCCGCGCCGGCCGCCGCGTCGCCGCCGCGGCCCTGGCGGCCGCCGCCCTCGCCCCCGGGCCCAGCCGTGCAGCGGCGGGCGCGGAGGTGGCCCCGGCACCGCCCGCGGTCCCGTTCGCCGTCCCCGCGGCGCCACCCTCCCGGCGGCGGGAGGCGGTGCGGGCCTGGCACCGCCGCTGGAGGCCCCGCGCCGCGCCGGTCAAGCGTGCCCTGACCGAGCTGCTGGCGGCGCGCCGCGAGCTGCGCCCGGGGGACTACGAGCGGCGGGTGCGCGGGGCCAGCCGGCGCCTGGCCGCCGCCCTGCGCCGTTTGCGCGCCGACATCGCGCGCCTCGGACTGCTGCCGCTGCCCGACCGCGCCGCCGACTTTCACCTGCGGCGGGCCCTGGCCTCCCTGGCGCGGGCCGCCGAGGCCGGCGCGGCCGACGACTTCTTGGGGCTCGAGGTGGCGCTGGCGCGGGCGGCGCGCTCGCTGGGCGAGGCGTCGCGCTGCCTGGAGCGCTACGGGGTGACCCTCTAGCCCGGGGAGGTGGGGCTCAGCGGGCGGCGGCCCGCGCTTCGCGGGCGGCGGTCTCGAGCGCGGCGAGCTCGGCCTCGGCGTCGGGCTCGCCGGCCGGCGGCCAGGTGACGGCGCGCCGCCCGAGCTCGCGGTCGAGCTGCTCCCAGGCGTCGCGGTGGGCCACCGGGCGGCCTTCCCGGGTCTTCCAGCCGCGCCGGCGCCAGGCGGCGAGCCAGCGGGTGGCGCCGTGGCGCAGGTAGTCGGAACCGGTGTACACGGCCACCCGCGATCCCGCCGGGAGGGTGGCGAGGGCGGCGGCGGCGGCGAGGAGGTCGAGCCGGTTGGCGGTGGCGCCCGCCTCGCTGCCGCGGAGCTCCTCGTCGCCGTCGCCGTGGCGCACCCGGGCGGCCCAGCCGCCGGCGCCTCCGGCGCAGGACACCCGCAGGTAGATGCGGGCGTCGACCGGCGCCGCGGCCGCGGAGGGCACCGGACCCGAGCGGGCGGCGATCTCCTCCCGGGCGAGGGCGTCGGCGCGCTCGTTCCAACGATCCCCGGCGTGGCCCCGCACCCAGGCCCAGTCGATCGACCGCTCGCCGGCCAGCGCCGCCAGGCGGCGCCACAGGTCGTCGTTCTCGACCTTGCCGCCGTCGGCCCGTCGCCAGCCGCGGGCGCGCCAGCCCGACAGCCAGCGGGTGATCCCCAGGCGGAGGTACTGCGAGTCGGTCACCAGGCGCAGTTCCGCGCCCGCCGGCAGGGCCTCCAGGGCCCGGATCGCGGCGGTCAGCTCCATGCGGTTGTTGGTCGTGTGGTCCGCGCCGCCCGAGAGCTCGCGGGGGGCGGCGTCCGGCGCCAGCACCACCGCCGCCCAGCCGCCCGGCCCCGGGTTGGGCCGGGCCCCGCCGTCGGTGTAGACGGTCAGCACCCGGCAGCCGTCCGGCGCGGCGGGCGGGGGCGGGCGCCCACGGGGGTCACTCCTGCTCCAGGTAGGTGTACCCCGACAGGCCCTGCTCGTACATGCGCAACATGTGCTTGGACTCCTCGAGCGTCATCCGCTTCGCCTTCACCGCCGCCTCGGTGGCGCGCCGGACCCGCGCGATCAGGTCCTTGCGGCTGTACCGCACGTAGCGCAGCACGTCGGTGACCGTGTCGCCCTCGATGACGTTCTCGATCTCGTAGCCCTCCTCGGGGTCGATCGACACCTGCACCATGTTGGTGTCGCCGAAGAGGTTGTGGAGGTCGCCGAGGATCTCCTGGTAGGCGCCGACCAGGAAGACGCCGAGGTAGTAGGGCTCGCCGGTGAAGGGGTGGAGCTCGAGGACCGACTTCTCGGCACCGGGCTCGATGAAGCGGTCGATGCGGCCGTCGGAGTCGCAGGTGATGTCGGCGAGGACGGCGCGGCGCGACGGCTCCTCGTCGAGCCGGTGGATCGGCAGGACCGGGAAGAGCTGGTCGATGGCCCAGGAGTCCGGCACCGACTGGAACACCGAGAAGTTGCAGAAGTAGGTGTCCGCCAGGTCGTGCTCGAGGGTGAGCAGCTCCTCGGGGATCTGCGGCAGCTCGCGGGCGAGCCGCCAGATCCGCGCGCAGGTGGCCCAGAAGACGTTCTCGGCCAGGCCCCGGTGGGTCAGCGACAGGTGCCCGAGGTGGAACAGGTTGAAGCAGTCGTCGCGGTAGGAGATCGCGTCGTGGTAGGCCTCCAGCAGGTTGTCCGGCCGCACCTCCTGGTAGCTGTCGAAGAGGCTGCGCAGCGGCTGCTCCGCACCGTCCGGCGGCTGGTCGGGGATCGCGCCGACGGTGAACTCCGCCGCGTCGAGCACGTCGATGATCAGGGCGGCGTGGTGGGCCACCGCCGCCCGCCCCGACTCCGAGACGATCGTCGGGTGCGGCACGCCCGCCGGGTCGCAGGCCTCCTTGATGCCGTAGACGATGTCGTTGGCGTACTCCTGGAGCGTGTAGTTCAGCGACGACGGGTAGTCCGACTGCGAGCCGTCGTAGTCGACGCCCAGGCCGCCGCCGACGTCGAGGTAGCCGAGCGGGACCCCCATCTGGACCAGATTGACGTAGACGCGCACCGCCTCGCGCAGGGCGTCCTTGATCGACCGGATCGACGGGATCTGGCTGCCGAGGTGGAAATGGAGCAGCTCGAAGCACTCGAGCCGTCCGACCTCGCGCAGGTAGGCGACCGCGTCGATCAGGTCGCGCGCCGCGAGACCGAACTTGGAGCGGTCGCCGCCGGACTCCTGCCAGTGCCCCGATCCCGGCGTCGACAGGCGCGCCCGGGCGCCGATCCGCGGCCGCACGCCGGTCGACTCGGCGAGGCGGTGGATGAGCCGCAGCTCGGAGGGCTTCTCCGCCACCAGGATGACCTTGCGGCCCAGCTTCGAGGCCAGCAGCGCCGTCTCGACGTACTCCTCGTCCTTGTAGCCGTTGCAGACGATCAGCGCGTCCTCGTCCTCGAGCAGGGCCATCACCGCCAGCAGCTCCGGCTTCGAGCCGGCCTCCAGCCCGTAGTGGTAGGGCCGGCCGTACTCCACCAGCCGCTCCACCAGGTAGCGGTCCTGGTTGACCTTGATCGGGTAGACGCCCCGGTAGGCGCCGCGGTAGCCGAACTCGGCGATGGCGTGGCCGAAGGCCTCGTTGATCTCGGTGACCCGCGCCTGGACGATCTCGGAGAAGCGGATGAGCAGAGGCAGGCCGATGCCGCGCTCGCGGAGCTCGTCGACGAGCTCCTTCATGTCGAGCGACTCGGTGCCCGGGCCTTTCGGGTGGGCGACCAGGTGGCCACGGTCGTTGACCGAGAAGTAGCCCTTCCCCCAGCCGCGGATGTTGTAGGTCTCGAGGGCGCGGTCCACCCAGCGGACGGCTTCCTCCTCCGAGGTGGCGATGCTCATCGGCCGCTCCCCTCTCCCGGCGGCCCGCCGGGTGCTTGTAACTCGTTCAAAATCTGCTACTTGGGGGCCACCTCCGGCGCCCGTGCGGGGCGAACTCTACCATCATCGGGCGGCTCGTCCCAGACCGCCGGAGCCTCCGGCCACGCTAAGATACGCCGCCCGTCGCCCTCGGCCCGCAACCCGGAGACTTCACCTCCTCGAGCGTCCCGTTCGAGGACATGTGGCCCGAGGTGATGAAGCGTGCCGCCTCGAGGCCGAGCTGGGGCGGCCGGTGGAGGCGATCCATCTGTCCGCTCCCGCGGTCGGAACCCGGTTCCTCGCCCGCCTGCGGGAGCTCGAGGGTGGCTCGCTGCGCCCGGACCTGGCCGTCTACGGCCTCCGCGACGAGGTCCGCGACCCGCTGCGCCCTCGGCACGAAACCTGGCTCGCCGGCTCAGGCGCGGCCGGACGGGAAGGCCAGCACCGCCGACAGCTCCCCGGCGCCCGAGGCGAGCATCGCCAGCCGGTCGAAGCCGATCGCCACGCCGGCGCAGTCGGGCAGCCCGGCCTCGAGGGCGGCCAGCATCCGCTCGTCGACCGGCACCGCCGCCAGACCGCGCCGCCGGCGCGCCTCGAGATCGGCCGCGAAGCGGCGGCGCTGCTCGGCGGCGTCGGTCAGCTCGTGGAAGCCGTTGGCCAGCTCCAGCCCGCCGGCGAAGAGCTCGAAACGCTCCGCGATCGCCGGCGCGCCGCCCTCCCCCGGACGCACGCGGGCGAGCGAGGCCTGCGAGGCGGGGAAGTCGAGCACGAAGACGGGCCCCGGACCGAGCCGAGGAGCGACCACCAGGCCCATCAGCAGGTCCAGCCGGCCGTCGCGGTCGTCGGGTGCGAAGGGGGGGGCGGGCACGCCGGCCGCCGCCACCGCGCCGTCGAGCTCGGCGGCCCCGGCGGCGTGGGGATCGACCCCCGCGGTGCTCCGGAAGGCCTCGGCCCAGGTCACCCGTCGCGCCGGCCGGTCGGCGACGCCCAGCGCCGCCAGCAGCTCGTCGATCTCGTCCATCAGCCGGTGGTGGTCCCAGCCGGGCCGGTACCACTCGAGCAGCGTGAACTCGAGGTTGTGGTGGCGCCCGCTCTCGCCGCCGCGGACCGCGCGGGCGAGCTGGTAGATGGGCCCGCTGCCCGCCGCCAACAGCCGCTTCATGTGCAGCTCCGGGGAGGTCTGCAGGTACCAGGTCCGCCCGCCGGTGCGGCAGGACAGGCTGTCGAGATGGGGCTCGGGGGTGGTGGCGGCGCCCAGCAGCGGCGTCTCCACCTCGAGGACGCCGCGCGCGGCGAAGAAGCGGCGCACCCGCGCCGCCAGCTCGGCGCGGCGGCGCAGCGCGGAGAGCTCCGCGGTGGGCCGCCAGTCGCCGCCCGCCGCGCCGCTCCCCGGGATCACTCCTTGGCCCGGGAGACGTACTCGCCGGTGCGGGTGTCGACCCGGATGGCTTCGCCGCTCTGGACGAACAGCGGCACCTTCACCACCGCGCCGGTCTCCAGGGTGGCCGGCTTGGTGCCGCCGCTCGAGGTGTCGCCGCGGACGCCGGGATCGGTCTGGGTGATCTCGAGGTTGACGAAGTTGGGGGGCGTCACCGACAGCGGGATGTTGTTGTAGAGGGTGACGGTGCAGACGTCCTGCTCCTTGACCCAGAGCTTGGCGTCCCCCATCGCGTCCTCGCCGGCCTCGTACTGCTCGTAGGTCGCCGGGACCATGAAGTGCCAGGTCGACCCGTCGCTGTAGAGGTACTGCATGTCGGTCTCGACGACGTCGGCGGCGTCGAAGCCTTCGCCCGACTTCAAGGTGCGCTCGTTGACCCGCCCGCTGGTCAGCACCCGGTACTTCACCCGGACGAAGGCCTGCCCCTTGCCCGGCTTGACGAACTCGGTGTCGATGATGTTGCAGGGCTCGCCGTCGACCATGACCTTCAGCCCGTTGCGCAGCTCGTTGGTGCTGTAGCTCGGCATACCGTCTCGTTTCCGGTGTGTTTCCGGTCCGCTCCGTGGGATCCCGCCGCCGGCTTGAACGCGCCGCCGGATACGGGTACTTTCGCGCGATGATACCGCGAACCGCCGCCCCCTTCGACGCCCCCGCCGGGGCCACGCCGCCGTGGCGCCGGGCGCTGGCCGAGGCGGTCCGCTCGCCCGCCGAGCTGCTCGCCCTGCTCGGTCTTCCGGTGGAGCTCCCGGGAGAGCCGGCGGCCGCGGCGGCCGCCGGCCGGCAGTTCCCGCTGCGGGTCCCGCGCGGCTTCGTCGCCCGCATGCGGCGGGGCGACCCCGACGATCCACTGCTGCGCCAGGTCCTGCCGCTAAGCGTCGAGACCGTGGCGGTCGCCGGCTTCGGCCCCGATCCGCTCGCCGAGGCCAGCACCGGGCCGGCGCCCGGGGTGCTCCACAAGTACCGGGGGCGCGCCCTGCTGCTGGTCACCGGCGCCTGCGCCGTCCACTGCCGCTACTGCTTCCGCCGCCACTTCCCCTACGCCGAGCAGGCGCTCTCCGCCGCACATCTGGCCGCGGCCCTCGACCACCTCCGCGGCGACCCCGACCTGCGCGAGGTCATCCTCTCGGGCGGCGATCCGCTCACCCTGACCGACGATCGCCTGGGCGAGCTGGCGGCGGCGCTCGCCGCGGTGCCGCACCTGCGCCGGCTGCGGGTCCACACCCGCCTGCCGGTGGTGCTCCCCGAGCGCGTCGACGACGCGCTCCTCGCCTGGTTGACCGGCACCCGCCTGGCGCCGGTGGTGGTGCTGCACGCCAACCACGCGCAGGAGATCGACGCCGCGGTGGCGGCGGCGGTCGGACGGCTGCGGCAGCGGGGGGTGACGGTGCTCAACCAGGCGGTCCTGCTCGCCGGCGTCAACGACGGCGTGGAGGCGCTGGCCGCGCTGTCCGAACGGCTGTTCGCGGCCGGCGCCCTGCCCTACTACCTCCACCAGCTCGACCCGGTGGCCGGCGCCGCCCACTTCGCCGTCCCCGACGCCGTCGCCCGTCGCCTGCACCGCGACCTCGCGGCGCGCCTGCCCGGCTACCTGTTGCCCCGGCTGGTCCGCGAGGTCCCCGGCGAGCCGGCGAAGCGGCCGCTGTAGGCGCCACGGTCGCCCCGCGAGGGGCGCGGCCCGGCGGCGGGGTGGCCGGAAGTCCTGGGATGGCTGGACGGGCGAAACTCGACCGCTCCGCCGCGGGCGCGGCGGCGAGAAAACCCGGGGAGGATCGGAGGGGAGGGACCGCGTGGGGCGCCGCAGCGCCCCACGACGAGAGCGCTCGCCTACTTCTCGACCCGCTCCCGCAGACCCTGGCCGGGCCGGAAGTGGGCGTACTTCTTCGCCGGGATGTTGATCTGCTGGCCGGTGGCGGGGTTGCGGCCCTTGCGCGCGGCCCGGCGGCGGCTCTCGAAGGTGCCGAAGCCCGTGATCGTCACCTTGCGGCCGGCGTCGAGCTCGGTCGCGATGATGCCCTCGCGGGCGTCCGTGCCGAAGATCGCGTTGACGATCTCGGCCGCCTTGGCCTCCGAGAGATCGGTCTTCTTCGCGAGCTTCTTGGCCATCTCGGTCTTGTTCACGCAGGTCCCTCCTTCAAGGTTCCTTGGCACACGATTCCCGCCCGTGGTCAACGGGGGGTGCCCTCACGCTGTGCTACGAACACTGACGTCGGATCCTACCACGGGCCCGCCGGGACGCCAGCGACTCCGGTTCACGGCTTGCGGCCCCCGCCGCCGGGAAATGACAACGGGACGACGGGGGCGGCCGCCGACTCCTGGCCGGCGGGGAGGATCCGCGCCGTGCCCTGCTCCTCCACCTCGTCGATGCGCAGCACGGAGTGCATCGGCAGGTAGGTCCGGCGGACCCCCTGGAACTCGGCCTTCAGGCGCTCCTCGGAGGGGTCGATCACCACCTGGCTGCGTTCGCCGAAGAGCAGCTCCTCCACCTCCACGAAGCCCATCAGCGCGCCCTGCGCCACCGAGCGCGCGTAGATCTCGTACACCTTGCCCTGGTTCAGGAAGAGGACCTTGAAGATGGCGCGCGAACCCATGGCGTTCCTGGTGGTGGCGGCGACCATAGCAGATCGGACCCGGCACGCCCGCCGGCTCGCGAGCGGGCGCCGCGGCGACCTTTTTTGCTTATCGCCACGTCTCGATATAGGCTCCTCGTCAGCCCGCGGCGATCCCCCGCGATCGTCGGACGCCGACCACGAAAGGAGCTCCGAAGATGACGAACCACCGCCTCGCGGCCCCAGCGGCCCTCCTCCTGTCCGGCCTCGCCCTTCCCGCCCTCGCCCAGGGCAACGGGCACCACCCCGGCACGGGGGCCAGCGGCGAGAACGTCCTGAAGTTCGACCAGCGGACCTTCTCGGTGCGCGAGAGCGCCGGCGAGGCCGTCCTCAGCGTCGAACGCTTCAAGGGCTCGTCCGGCGAGATCTCGGCCCACTACGAGACCGTCCCCGGCACCGCCA
The DNA here is from genome assembly GCA_963843275.1 of uncultured Acidobacteriota bacterium. Taxonomy (GTDB): domain Bacteria; phylum Acidobacteriota; class Thermoanaerobaculia; order Multivoradales; family JBCCEF01; genus CAWJJM01. The sequence goes on from CAWJJM010000012.1 coordinate 1,314,725, forward strand.
CGGAGGGCGTGGACTACGAGCCGGTCAGCGGGACCCTGACCTGGGGCGACGGCGACACCGCGCGCAAGACCTTCACCGTGCCGATCCTCGACGACGACGAGTTCGAGGTGCGCGAGACGATCGAGCTGGTGCTCACCGACCTCACCGGCGGCGCCACGCTGCATCCCGGACAGGGCCACGCGACGCTGATGATCCTCGACGTGCCGGAGGACAACCCCGGCCACCAGAAGAACCTCGACGAGCTGCCCGGCGAGATCCGCTTCCGCCGCGACGAGTTCCAGGCCGTCGAGGGGGGCGACCCGGCGACGATCGTCGCCGAGCGGGTGGGCGGCCGGGCCGGCGCCGCGTCGGTCCACTACTCCACCGCCGACGGCAGCGCCACCGCGGGGGACGACTACGAGGCGGCGTCGGGGATGCTCTCCTGGGGTGACGGCGAGATGGGTCCGCGCAGCTTCCCGGTGGCGACCCTCCAGGACGATCTCGAGGAGGGCAACGAGGACGTCCTGCTCGAGCTCAGCGACCCGGTGGGCGCCTCCCTCGACCCCGAGGGCTCCGAGGCGGACCTGTTGATCCTCGACGACGACGGCGCCACCACCGCGTGCGTGCCCGACGACGAGACCCTCTGCCTGGCGGGCGGGCGGTTCATGGTGCGGGTCGACTGGCGCAGCCCGCAGGGGGACAGCGGTGCCGGCCAGGTCGACCAGGTCTCGGACAACACCGGCCTGGTGTGGTTCTTCCAGCCCGAGAACAAGGAGGTCCTGATCAAGGTGCTCGACGCCTGCGAGCCCTTCGACACCTACTGGGTCTTCTTCGCCGCGACCACCAACGTCGACTTCACGGTCCAGGTGACCGACACCGCGACCGGCCTGGTCAAGGAGTACACCAACACCGCCGGCGAGGCCGCCGAGCCGGTGCAGGATACGTTCTCCTTCAAGACCTGCCAGGGTTAGGGGGCGGATGCGGGCGCGGCTGCGGCGTCGCTGCTCGCTCGGGGGGCCTGCGGCGACCTCGTGGTCGCCTCAGCCCCCCTCCCTCCCGCTCCTTGCTTCCGCACCCACCTCCACCCCCTGACCGCCACGGCTCACCCGGATCTCGGAAGGGCACGAGGGGCGGATGCGGGCGCGGCTGCGGCGTCGCCGCTCGCTCGGGGGGCCTGCGGCGACCTCGTGGTCGCCTCAGCCCCCCTCCCTCCCGCTCCTTGCTTCCGCACCCACCTCCACCCCCTGACCGCCACGGCTCACCCGGATCTCGGAAGGGCACGAGGGGCCGATGCGGGCGCGGCTGCGGCGTCGCCGCTCGCTCGGGGGGCCTGCGGCGACCTCGTGGTCGCCTCAGCCCCCCTCCCTCCCGCTCCTTGCCTCCGCAACCACGAGGGAGTGGGCGGCGTGGCGCCGGGCCTCAGCCCTGAGGCGCCACCATCTCGAGCTCGGTCGTGATCTCGATGGCGGCGCGGATCGAGCGGTAGACCGGGCAGTGGTCGGCGAAGAAGCCGTGCACCCGCTCCGCCGTCTCCCGCGCCGCCTCCGGGGCGGCGAGCCGGAAGTGGACGTGGATCCGCCGGATCACCAGCACCCCGTCCTCGGTCTCGATCTCGCCCCGCACCTCCGCCACCAGCCGTCCCTCCGACGCCGCCACGCGACGCGCCTCCAGCGCGCCCCCGAAGGTCCCGGTCAGTCACCCGCCGGCGGCGGCCACCACGTAGTCGAGGGTCGCGGCGTGCGGGGGGAGGCGCCCGGCGCCACGCCGTAGTGGGCGGCGATCTCGTCGTGGACGCCGAACACGACCGGCTCCTCCTCGGCGGGTAGGTGGGCGAGGCGCAGCGGTCCGCGCTGGCGCTCGATGCGCACGCGGGAGACGTAGACGGGTCCGCTCATCGGTTTGCTCCTTTCGGGTTCAAACTACCAGGCCGCGGGCGGGCGCCGGGATAAGGTGGAGCCCGTGGGCGATGCGGACGACGGGACCGACGACGACCTGCGGCGCTGGCTGCCCGGGGTCGAGCCGCTCGCCGACCGCGGCCGCCGGGTGGCGCCGCGGCCGCGCCCGCCGCGGCGGCGGGCCGTCCCGCCGCCGCGCGGCGTCCGCTTCCACGTCGAGCGCGCCGGGGAGCACGTCGCCGCGCGGGCCCGCGGCGTCGACGCGGCGTGGCTGGAGCGCCTGGCCGCCGGCGAAGTGCCCGTCGAGCGCCGTCTCGACCTCCACCGGATGAGCGCCGAGGTGGCCCGCGCCGCCGTCGAGGAGGCGGTCCTGCGCGCCTCCCGCGCCGGCCTCCGCTGCGTGCTGGTGATCCACGGCCGGGGGCACCGCTCGCCGGCCGGTCCGGTCCTCAAAGAGGCGCTGCCCGGCTGGCTGACCGCACCGCCGCTGGCGGTCCGGGTGGCGGCCTTCGCCTCGGCTCCGGCCAGGCTCGGCGGCCCCGGCGCGACGCTCGTCCTGCTGCGGCGGCCGGCGCGCGGTCCCGCCGCTCAGTAGGCGGGCCCCCAGACGAACCGCCCACTGCGGTCGACGTAGCCGTAGCCCTCCCCCTCCACCTCGACGGCGGCCAGGCCGCGCTCGAAGGGCTCGGCGGCGGCGAAGTGCGGCGCGATCACCATCGCCCCCCGGGCGTCGACGTACCCCCAGCCCTCGTCCGGGACCCGCACCGGGGCCAGGCCGTCGGCGAAGCGGCCCACCCGGTCGTAGGCCGGCGCCACCACGATCCGGCCCTGCGGGTCGACGAAGCCCCAGCGGGCTCCCACCCGCACCCCGGCGAGCCCTTCGGAGAAGCTGGCGGCGTCGTAGAAGCGGGGCTCGATGGCGCTGCTGCCGTCGGGCCGGATGAACCCCCACGTCCCGTCGCCGAGCTGCACCGCCGCCAGGCCGCCCGAGAACCCGTAGGCCTCGGCGAAACGCGGCGCGATCACCATCTCGCCGTGCGGGTCGACGAAGCCCACCTCGTCGCCCTCGCGCACCGCCGCCAGCCCCTCGGAGAAGTCGCGGGAGAAGGTGAAGCGCGGCGGGATCACCATCGTCCCGGCGGGGTCGATCCAGCCCCAGCGCCCGTCGACGCGGACCGCGGCCAGCCCCTCGGAGAAGCGGCGCGCCGCCTGGTAGGCCGGCTCGATGACGATCTCGCCCTCCCGGTCGATGTAGCCGCCCCGGTCGTTGGCGGCGATGGCGGCGCGGCCGTCCACGAACGGTCCCGCGGCGTCGAACCGGGGCTCGATCGCCATCTCCAGCCGCTCGACGTCGAGGTAGCCCCAGCGCTCGGGGTCGACGGTCCCCACGCCCACCAGGCCCTCGCTCGGCTCCAGCGCATAGCCGAAGCGCGGCGGCACCACCACCCGGCCGCGGCCGTCGATGAAGCCGACCAGGCCGCCCTGGCGGACCGCGAAGATCCCTTCGGCGGACCCCGTGCCGCCGTGGCGGCCGGTCGCACCGGCGCCGGTCGCGCCGCCGCCGCGGCAGGCGCAGGCGGCGAGGAGGGAGAGCAGGGCGACGGTGCACAGGGCTCGTTGCATCGGGGCTCCTCGGCCGGCCGCACCGGCGGGGCGGGTGCGGGCGGCGGTCGACGGCGGCGAAGGTGTCCGCCCCCGAGTCTAGCCCGCGCGCCGCCGCGGACCGTGTCCGTCAGCCCGCCCGCCGGGTCGGGCGAGGCGATAGATTGCGCCGGTGGACGCCGCCCCCCCGCCGCCCTCGGCCTGGAGCCCGCTACGCATCCGGCTCTTCCGGACGCTGTGGATCGCCACGGTGGCGTCGAACCTGGGGACCTGGCTGCAGAGCGTCGGCGCCGCCTGGCTGATGACCAGCCTGTCGACCTCGCCGACCCTGGTGGCCCTGGTCCAGGCGGCCACCAGCGGGCCGATGTTCCTGCTCTCGCTGCCCGCCGGCGCCCTCGCCGACGTCCTCGACCGGCGCCGTCTCCTGCTGCTCGCGCAGAGCTGGATGCTGGCCGCCGCCGCCGGCCTCGGCCTGCTCACCCTCACCGGCGCCATCGGTCCGGCGTCGCTGCTGCTGTTCACCTTCGCCCTCGGCCTCGGCGCCGCCCTCAACCAGCCCGCCTGGCAGGCGATCATCCCCGAGCTGGTGCCGCGCGAGGAGCTCGGGCGCGCCGTGGCGCTGGGATCGGTCGGCTTCAACATCGCCCGTTCCGCCGGCCCGGCCCTCGGCGGGCTGCTCGTCGCCGCCGCCGGTCCGGCGGCCAACTTCCTGCTCAACGCCGTGTCCTTCCTGGGCGTCATCGTGGTGCTCTACCGCTGGCGGCCTCCCGAGATGGAGTCGGTGCTGCCGGCCGAGCGCGTCCTCGGGGCGATGCGCACGGGGCTGCGCTACGTCCGCCACGCGCCGGCGGTGCGGGCGGTGATCGTGCGCGGCGGCACCTTCGTCCTCTGCGCCAGCGCGTTGTGGGCCCTGTTGCCGGTGGTCACCCGCCAGCGACTGGGCGCCGGGCCGGCGGGCTACGGCCTGCTGCTGGCCGCCCTCGGTATCGGCGCCGTGCTCGGCGCCTTCGCCCTGCCCCGGCTGCGCCGCGGCTCCTCGGCGCGCCCGCTCGCCCTGGTCGCGACGGTGGTCTTCGCCGGCGCCGTGCTCGTCCTCGCCTGGGTGCAGGTCTTCTGGCTCGTCGCCCTGGCCCTGCTCGCCGCCGGCGGCGCCTGGTTGACCCTGCTCTCCACCCTCAACGTGGCGGTGCAGACGCAGGTGCCCTCGTGGGTGCGGGCGCGGGCGATCTCCGTCTACATGCTGGCCTTCTTCGGCGGGCTGGCCGGCGGCAGCGCCCTGTGGGGCGCCCTGGCGCAGCGCTTCGGGCTCGCCCCGGCGCTCACCGGGGCCGCCGCGGGCCTCCTCGCCGGCCTGGCGCTGGTCGGCCGGCTCCCCCTGCCGGCCGGGGAGGCCGCCCTCGACCTGTCGCCGTCACGGCAGTGGCCGGCCCCGATCGTGCGCCCCACCCTCGAGCCGGAGCGCGGGCCGGTGCTGGTCACCGTCCGCTTCCACATCGACCCGGCACGGCGCGACGAGTTCCGCCGCCTGATGGCGCAACGGCGCCGCATCCGCCTCCGCGACGGGGCGCTCGAGTGGGGGCTGTTCGTCGACTCCGCCGAGGAGGGCCGCTACACGGAGGTGTTCCTGGTGCGCTCCTGGCTCGAGCACCTGCGCCAGCACGAGCGGCTGACCATCGACGACAGCGAGGTCGACCGCCGCGTCCACGCCCTGCACCGCGAGCCCGGACCGCCCCCGGTCGAGCACCTGATCGCCGAGCGCGTGCCGCGTCCCGTGGACTGAGCGGAGCCTCGGGGCCGCTGCTGGTGCCGCGGGCAGAAGACGGCGGTGCGGCCTCCCACCCGCCGCCGCTCGAGGGTGCCGCCGCAGCGCCTGCAGCGCCGCCCCGCCGCGCCACGGGCAAGATCGGTTCCAGGGGCCGGGCCCGTCAGCCGGCGAGGTCGCGCGGCACCCGGGACTCCCAGCGCCGCTCGACGACCTCCCCGCCGGCCTCCTCGGCGCGCAGCTCGCTGCGCAGGCGGAAGCTCGCGGCGTCGGCGGTGAGCCGCGACCGCGTCTCGGTGCGCACCTCCCAGCCGCGGCGGCGCAGCACCGTGCGCTGGACCACCTCGGCGTCCGCCGACAGCGGATCGTCGTCGCGGATGCGGTAGGTCTCCCAGACGCCGTGCCCCACCTCCAGGCCATGCCCGTCGAGACGGCTCATCGCCACCCCGTCGCCGGCGCGGTCGGCCCCGGTCACCACGCGGTGGACGAGCCCGCCGTGCCCGTCGCGCCGGACGCTGCGGTGGGAGGTCTCCGGATCGAGGTCGGTGACCGCCGGCCCGCCCGCCGTCTCCGGCGGCGGCAGCGGCCGCAGCGCGGCCTCCCACCGCGGCGGGCGCAGCGGCATCGCCAGGCGGCTGGCGGCGGGGAAGACGGTGAGGCGGACCGGCCACGGCGCGGGCCACACCTGCGGCCAGTAGCCGGTGGACAGGGCGAGCCGCAGACGGTCGCCGGCCGGCACCTGCGCCGCCGTCTGCCCCAGCGCCAAGCGGACGCGGAGGCGCCGGCCCGGGACCAGGGGCTCGGGCCGCTCGTGACCGTCGCGGTGGGTGAGATCGAGGACGCCGTAGGCGAGCCGCGCCGACGATCCGTCCGGAGCGACGGCGCAGAGGCGGACCGCGAGCTGCGCCAGCGGCCGGTCGACCGCCAGCTCGAGCGCCACCTCCACGGCTCCGAGGAGCTCGATCGGCGCGGCCAGCGGCGCACTGTCGAAGAGCAGCGAGCGGGCGTCGTCGGGGCGCTGGTCTCCGGGCAGCTCGCCGTCGGCGCCGAAGGGGCACCAGGCGCCGCCGGTCGCCCCCACCGAGGCCGGCGACACGTGCGCCAGGGCCGTCTCCGCCGTCGCACCCTCCACGCCGGCGCCGTCCGCCGGAAACAACCGACCCGGCGCCAGCCGCCAGTCCCGCCGGACGATGCCGGCCGGCGGCCAGCCCTCCTCCCCCAACCAGCGGCCGGGCCGCTCGGCGGCCGACGCGTCGGGCGGGGCGGCCGAGGGCAGCCACAGGCGCACCGGGACGTCGTCCGGGCCCGCCGCGCCGGGCTGCCCCAGCCAGCGCCGCCACCACCCCAGGGCTTCCTGCAGGAACCCGACCGCGGGTCCGGGGACGCCGTTGTGCGGGTAGACATGCCCCCAGGGACCGACCCAGGCCCGCCGCGGCACCTGCAGGCCGGCGAGGAGACGGGGCACGGCGTCCGTGTACCCGTCCGCCCAACCGCCGACCAGGAACACCGGGCAGGCGAGGGCGCCCGGGTCCTCCCCCACCGAGCCGCGCCGCCAGTAGTCGTCGCGGCGCGGGTGGCGCAGCCAGGTCTCGGCGTAGGGGCGGGCGGCGGCGAGACGCCGGCGCCAGGTCCGCCGCCAGCTCCGCCCCACCAGGCGGGGGTCCGGCGGCTGCGCGGCGAGGGTCAGCAGGGTGGAGCCCCACACCAGGTTGTCGAGCAGCAGGCAGCCGCCGAGGTAGTGCGCGTCGGTCGGCGTAGCGGTCGTCCGAGGCGCACACGAGATCACGCCCCCAGGGCCGGCGGCCGGCGCGCCGCCACCTGCAGGGCCGAGAACCCGCCCCATGACTTCCCCATCATCCCCACCCGGCCGTTCGACCAGGGCTGGGCGGCGATCCAGGCGATCGCCGCCACCGCGTCCTCCTGCTCGCGCGGCAGGTACTCGTCCTCCAGCAGGCCCTCCGAGTCGCCGGTGCCGCGGACGTCGAGCCGCACCGCCACCACGCCGTGACCGGCGAACCAGCGATGCATCGGCTCGTCGCGCCACGGGGTGCCCCAGCGCTTGCCGTAGGGGATGACTCGAGGATCGCGGGCGCCGGCCGGTGCCGCGCCGACGCCGGCAGCCAGATGCGCGCCGCCAGCCGGCAGCCGTCGGGCATCGGGATCCAGCGGTGCTCGATCTCCTCGACCGGCTGCGGCAGCTCCGTGGCGGTGCGCAAGAGGACGCTATCCTACGGCGCGTGCGGCGCATCCGTCCTCGCCTTCCCCACCGCCTGGGACGGGCGGCAGCTCGCCGCCTGCCGCGACCGCTGGGCGGGCCGCTACCAGGTGGTGCCGGCGGAGCCCGACGACGCCGACTGTCCGGACGACCTCGACCCCGAGGAGTGGGTCGAGGCGACCGCCGCCGCGCACGGCAGCGGGCTGGCCGGCGTCCTCAGCTCCAGCGACTACCCCGGGGCCACCCTGGCGGCGGTCCTCGCCCGGCGCCTGGGCCTCCCGGGGCCGGCGCCCGCCGCCGTCCTGCGCTGCTCGCACAAGTACTACTCGCGCCGGGCGCAGCGCGAGGTCGTGCCCGAGGCGACCCCGGGGTTCTGGCCGGTCGACGCCCGCAACCCGCAGGCACCGACCCCCGACCTCCCCTTCCCCTGCTTCGTCAAGCCGGTCAAGGGCGCCTTCTCGGTGCTCGCCCGGCGCGTGGACGGCACCGCCGACCTCGCCGCCTTCCTGGCGCGCGGCGAGGTGCGCGAGTTCGTCGACGACTACCTGCGCATCTTCCACCGCCTCGTCGCCCTCCACACCGACTTCGAGCTCGACGGGGGCTGGTTCCTCGCCGAGGAGCTGATCACCGGCGCCCAGGTGACCGTGGAGGGCTGCGTGCGCCGGCGGCGAGGTGGGGATCCTCGGCATCGTCGACTCCGTGCTGCACCCGCTGACCCAGAGCTTCCTGCGCTTCGATTACCCGTCGCGGCTGCCGGCCGGCGTCCAGGAGCGGATGGCCGACGTGACGCGGCGCGCGGTCCTCCACCTGGGCCTCTCGCCGTCGCTGTTCAACGTCGAGATGGCGTGGGACGCGGCCACCGACCGCCTGCGCATCGTCGAGATCAACCCGCGGCTGTGCGGCCAGTTCGCCGACCTCTACGAGAAGGTCGACGGCACCAACAGCTACGAGGTGGCGCTCGCCGTCGCCGCCGGCGAGCGCCCGGCGGTGCGGCGCCGCGCCGGGGCGCACGCGCTGGCCGCCAGCGTGCCGCTGCGGGTGTTCGAGCCGGTCCGGGTGGGGCGCGCCCCCTCCGGCGAGGACGTCGCCGCCGCCGAGGCGCTCCACCCCGACACCCTGGTCTGGAACGAGGTCGCCGCCGGCGACGAGTTCGCCGACTTCCTACGCCTCGAGGACGGCAAGAGCCACCGCTACGGCGTGATCAACCTCGGCGCCCCGGACGCCGACGCCCTGGCCGCGCGCTCCACCGAGGTGCTGCGCCGTCTCGGCTACCGCTTCGAGCCCCTGCTCGCCCCCCGTCGCCGCCACTACCTGGGGGGCGCCGCCGCACCCTCCAGGTAGGCGGCCACGGCCGGTCCCTCGCGCCGCCGCAGCGCCACGCAGTCGGTCACCTGCTCGCCCACCCGGGCGAGCTGCTCCTCGGTCCCCGGCACCCGGTGCTCCGGCGCCGCGAAGAAGTGGCGCGCCGCCTCGAGGCGCGGCGCCGAGCAGCCGCTGGCCAGGAAGGGCATGAAGGCGACGAAGTCGGGCGGGATGCGCGCGGTGAGGTCGGCGAAGTGCGCCGTCGCCCAGGCGTAGACGCGCTCGGCGCCGGCCTCCGTGTCCCCCATGCCCCGGGCGATGGTGAACAGCTCGTTGGGGCGCAACGGCCCCGCGAGCGCGTAGGCCAGGGCGCGGTCCTCGAGCCCGGGGCTGTCGAAGGCCCCCAGGGCGGCGAGGAAGCGGCCGCGGTCCGCCGGGATCTCGGCCGCTTCGAAGCGGCGGCGGAAGGTGTCGAACAGCTCGCCGTCCCCGCCCCGCGCGGCCAGCGTCAGGGTCACGGCGACCAGGGAGGGGTCCACCGCCGACGGGTCGTCGAGGTAGCGGCGCGCCGCGCGGGCGGCCTCGGCGCGCAGCCCGGGGTCGCGGCCGGCACCGCCGAGCCAGCCGAGCAGCCGCGGGCGCAGCAGCGCGACCGCCTGCGGCTCGCCGGGACGCGGCGAGGCCCCGAAGCGCTCCAGGGTCGGCCCCAGGGTGCGCCGCACCCACGCCGCGAACGCGTCGCGCAGGGCGTCGGTGACGAAGGCCGACTCGACGTTGGCCAGCGCCGCGAGCGCGGCGTCGATCACCGCCGGGTCCGCGTCGCCGGCGAAGTCGGCGACCAGGTCGAGGTAGGCGTCGCCGTGCAGCTCGCCGGCGTCGAGCAGCGACCGCGCATCCCCGAGCAGGGCGATCCGTTCGCGGACCGACAGCCGGTCGTCGGCCTGCCGCGCCAGCTCGCGCAGGTCGGCCTCCGGGAGCTCCCAACGGTAATAGCCGCGGGCGTCGGCGTCCGGGTGCACCCACTCGACCCGCGGCCCGAGCTCGACCCGCCGCCGCGCGGTCGCCAGCAGCACCGGCGTCGTGTGCACGGTCCGGCCGTCCGACCACTTCAGCACCACCGGCACCCGCCAGGCCAGGTCGGGCGCCGCCACCCCCGCGTTGAGGAAGCGCCGCTGCGCCAGCGTCACCGCGCCCGGGCCGTCGCGCTCGACCCGGATCAGCGGGTACCCGGGCTGGTCGAGGAAGCCCGACAGCACGGCGGCCACGTCGCGGCCCGACGCCTCGCCGAGGGCGCTCCACAGGTCCGCCGCCACCGCGTTGCCCTCCGCGTGCGCCTCCAGGTAGGCGCGCACACCCCGGCGGAAGGTCTCCTCCCCCACCCAGTTCTCCACCATGCCGAGGACCGCGCGTCCCTTCGGCGTACGCCAGCCCGACGCCGCGGAGGGCGTCGGCGCCACGGGCCACCGGCCGGCGGATGGCGGGCGTGGAGGGATGGGCGTCGGCGGCGAAGATCTCCTGGACCCCGGCGAGATGGTCGGCGTCGATCTCGAGCTCAGGGTAGACCTGCTGGGCGACCTTGCCGGCCATCCAGTCGGCGAACGACTCGTTGAGCCAGAGGTCGTCCCACCACTGCATGGTGACCAGGTCTCCGAACCACATGTGGGCCATCTCGTGGGCCAGGACCCCGGCGAGGCGCTGCCGCTGGGCCGGCGAGACCGCGCCCGGCGGGACGAGCAGGATGCGGTCGGCGAAGGTGATGGCGCCGGCGTTCTCCATGGCGCCGGGCCAGAACTCCGGCACCGCCACCAGGTCGAGCTTCGCGTAGGGGTAAGGGCGCCCGAAGTAGGCCTCCAGGGCGGCGAGCAGCGGCGGCGCCATCGCGACGGCCTGCGCCGCCAGCGGCGCCTGCCCGCGCGGCGTGATCACCCGCCCGGGCACGCCGAGACGCGGGATCTCCACGGCGTCGAACGGGCCCACCGCCAGGACCAGCAGGTAGCTCGGCAGCGGCGGCGTGCGGGCGAAGGTGACCGTCCGCCGGCCGGCCGCCACGCTGCGCGCCGCCACCGGCGTGTTGCTCACCACGGTCAGCGGCTCGGGCGCGGTGACCTCGAGCTGGTAGGGGATCTTGAAACCGGGCTCGTCCCAGCAGGGGAAGGCGCGGCGGGCGTCGGCCGCCTCGAACTGGGTGAACAGGTAGGCGTCGCCCCGGACCTCGGTGCGGTAGAGGCCCACCGCCCGGGTGCCGAAGCGGTTCTCGAAATCGGCCTCGAGCACGTAGGCGCCCGGGGCGAGGGGGGCCGCCGCCGTCACCTCGATCACCGCCTCGTCCAGCGCCCGGTGCGTCACCCCGACGCGCTCGCCGGCGGCCGACGTCAGGGTGAGGGTGGTGATCTCCGGACCCTCGGCGTGGAAGCGGAACGAGGCGGTGGGGCGCGGCACGTCGAGCTCGATCCGCACCTGCCCGCGGTACTCGGTGCGGGCCGGGTCGACCTCGAGAGCGACGCGCTCGGAGCGCGGCGCCACGGCGTCGCCCAGGCGCAGCTCGCCGGCCGGTCCGGCGGCAGCCGCCGACGCCGCGGCGAGCAGGACGAGGACGAGGGGGACGAGCGGCAGCGGCCGGCGGGTGCGGCGAGACGGGTGGTTCACGACGGATCCTCCGGAGACTGCGGGGCGGGGAACGATCGGAGCCTCGCCCGGCGGAGCGGGCGGGGCGGCGGTGGAACCGGGAGGCGTGCGGCGGGACCGCCGCCGCCGGCGAGCGGAGCCGCGGTCACGGCGCCGTCGCCGCCAGCAGGAGCTGGCCGGCGTAGTAGAGCGGCAGCCCCCAGAGCGCGTTGCGCCAGCCGGGGGCGACGAAGCGGTCGCGGACCACGAAGAGGTCGGAGGCGGCGAAGAGGGCGGCGCCGATCGCCGGCCCCGGGCCAGCTCCGGCGAGCGCCGCTCCCGTCGCCGTGGCCACCATCGCCCCGATGGCGACGACGTAGGCGGCCACCGGGAGGCGCATCGCGGCGGGCAGGTGCGGCGCCAGCCAGCGCGCCAGGCCGAGCGCCAGCAGCGCCATCGCGGCGCCGCCGGCCGCCACGCCGCCGGCGGCGAGCGGCCTCGTCAGGAAGGACACGGTGAAGGCGAGGTGCGCGGCCAGGAAGGACCCCAGGCCGAGGGCGAACGCGGTGCGCCCGCGGCCGATCAGGGCCACGTCGCCGACCCAGGAGAGGAGCAACGCGGCGAGGAGCCACCGTCCGCCCGGCGAGGCGAGGGCGCCGGCGAGCAGCCCCACCGCCACGAAGGCGGCGCTGGCCACCGGCTTGGTCCAGGCCACGCCACGCCGCGAGCCGCGGCGCCGCGCCGCCAGCGTCCCCGCCACGGCCAGGGCGCACACCGCCACCGCGACGCCGATCACCGCGCACCGCTCAGGCCGTCGCCGCCGCCAGCTGCCGCCGGTGGTGCTGGATGTGGCGGGCGCAGAGCAGCACGCCGTCGGCCACCGGTGCGGTGCCGAAGTAGGCGTGGCTCAGTCGCGCGTCCGGCCGCCGCTCGCGCACCTCGGCGGCGCTCGCGGCGAAGCGGTCGGACAGCGCGCGGAAGGCCGCGACGGCCCCGTCCTGGGGCGCTCCCTCGGGCTCGCGGAGCTCGCGCGGCGCCCGGGCGCCGCGCGGGAAGGACCCGCCGCGGAGCAGCCGCGGGACGAGCAGCAGGCGCAGCAGCGCACGCTGCCAGGCCGCCGTGCGCACGGCCATCCCCGCGCCGCCGCCGAGCTCGCGCAGCAGCACCTCGTAGGTGAGGTTGAGATGGGCGACGATCTGGGCCGGGGTCCACTTGCCCTCCCCGACCGGCCGCTCCCACGCCGCCGCCGGCACCGCCCGGGCGGCGGCGGCGAGCTCCGCCGCCGCGGCCGCGTGCACCTCCAGCGCCTCCTCCCAGCGGACCCGCATGGCGTCGCAGTCTACCCCGCGGCGGCGTTGCTAGGATCGCCGGCATGACCGAACCGGTGCGCTGCGCCTGGGTCTCGCGCGACCCGCTCTACCTCGACTACCACGACCGCCAGTGGGGCGTGCCGGTACGGGACGACCGCGCCCTGTTCGCCGACCTGGTCCTCGACGGCGCCCAGGCCGGGCTGTCCTGGCTCACCATCCTCAAGCGGCGCGAAGGCTACCGCCGGGTCTTCTCCGGCTTCGATCCGGAGCGCATCGCCCGCTGGGGCGAGGCGGAGATCCAGAGCGCGCTGGCCGACCCCGGCATCATCCGCAACCGCGCCAAGGTGCGCTCGGCGGTCGCCAACGCCCGCGCCTTCCTCGAGCTCCGCGAGGCGACCGGGTCCTTCTCCGACTTCCTGTGGGACTTCGTGGGCGGCGAGACGATCCAGAACCGCTGGACGACCGACTCCGGGGTCCCCGCCGAGACCGAGGAGTCCCGCGCCATGAGCCGCGAGCTCAAGCGCCGCGGCTTCACCTTCGTCGGCCCCACCATCTGCTACGCCTTCATGCAGGCCGTCGGCATGGTCAACGACCATCTCGTCTCCTGCTACCGCTGGCCCGAGCTCGGCGGCGGCTAGGGGGCGGATGCGGGCGCGTCTGCGGCGTCGCCGCTCGCTCGGGGGGCCTGCGGCGACCCGGCGGTCGCCTCAGCCCCCCTCCCTCACGCTCCTTGCAGCCACACCCACCTCCACCCCCTAGCCCCGGAAGCCACCCCCCACGCAGAGAAAACGAGGGGCGGATGCGGGCGCGTCTGCGGCGTCGCTGCTCGCTCGGGGGGCCTGCGGCGACCCGGCGGTCGCCTCAGCCCCCTCCCTCGCGCTCCTCGCAGCCACACCCACCTCCACCCCCTGGCCCCGGAAGCCACCCCCCACGCAGAGAAAACGAGGGGCGGATGCGGGCGCGTCTGCGGCCTCGGCGCTCGGTCGGACGGGCTGCGGCGACCCGGCGGGCGCCTCACCCGTACGCCCTCCCGCTCCTTGCATCGTCAGAAGCGGCGACGGTCACCAGTCGGTGACGGCGCCGCGACCCTTCTTGACCTCGGCGCGCTTCTTCTTCTCCTCGAGGCGGCGGCGGCGGGCGCGGCGGGGGACGCGGGTGCGCTTGCGGGGCGGGTCGGTGGAGAGGGCCCAGGCGACCAGCTCGGCGAAGCGCTCGGTGGCGGCGTCGCGGTTGGCGGCCTGGGTGCGGTGGCGCTGCGAGGTGACCTGCAGGACGCCGGCCTTGGTGATGCGGGTCGCCAGGCGTTCGGCGAGGCGCGCCTTCTGCGCGTCGTCCAGCGCCGCCGAGGCCGCCGGCTCCCAGCGCAGGGTGACCCGGGTCTCGAGCTTGTTGACGTTCTGGCCGCCGGGGCCGCCGCTGCGCGAGGTGACGTAGCTCAGCTCGTCGTCGGGCACCTCGAGCCCTTGGCGGACCTGCACCATCCGGCGCGCCTACTCGGCCGCGACCGCCGCCCAGGCGCCGGGGAACACCTGGCGCACCTCGCCGTCGGCCACCGGCTCGAGGCGGGCGGCGCACACCTTGTACTCCCCCGTCCCGGTGACCGCGTCGCCGGCGTCGTTGGTGAGCCGGTTGGTGCGGGTCTCGGCGAAGTGGAAGGGCATCCAGATTCCGCCGGGGCGGACCTGGCGGCTGACCAGCGCCCGCGCCCGCGCCCGGCCGCGGCGGGTCACCACGTCGACGTACTGGCCGTCGTCGATCCCCAGGCGCCGGGCGTCGCGCGGGTGGACCTCGACGAACGCCTCCGGCTGCTTGCCGTCGAGCCCCTCCGAGCGCCGCGTCTGGGTGGCGGCGTTGTAGTGGTAGAGGGTGCGGCCGGTGGAGAGCACCAGCGGGTACTCGGGGTCACCGCTCTCCGCCGGCGCGCGGTACTCCACCGCCTGGAACAGCCCCTTGCCGCGCAACACGCCGCCCTTGTGCAGGTACTCGGTCGACGGCGCCTCGGGGGTCGGCACCGGCCACTGCAGGCCCCCCTCGCGCTCGATCCGCGGGTGCGAGATGCCGGCGAACTTGGGCGACAGCGCCGCCATCTCGGCATAGACGTCGCCCGGCCCGGCGTAGGCGGGCTGCTCGAGGCCGGAGCGGCGCATCACCTCCACCAGGATCTCCCAGTCGGCGCGCGCCTCGCCGGGCGGCTCGACCGCCTTGCGCACCCGCTGCACGCGCCGGTCGGAGTTGGTGAAGACGCCGTCCTTCTCGGCGAAGCAGGCCGCCGGCAGGACCACGTCGGCGGTGCGGCAGCTCTCGTTGAGGAAGATGTCCTGGACCACCAGGAAGTCGATCTCCTCGAGCGCGTTCTCGACCCGGCAGGCGTTGGGCTCGGAGACCACGATGTCCTCGCCCATCAGGTAGAGGGCGCGGATGCCGTGGCCGAGCTCCTTCATCATCTGGTTGAGGTTGAGGCCCGGCCGGTCGCTCTGCGGCACCCCCCAGGCGCGGGCGAACTTCTCGCGTACCGCCGGGTCGGTGGCCGACTGGTAGCCGGGGTAGAAGACCGGGGTGGCGCCGGCGTCGTTGGCCCCCTGGACGTTGTTCTGGCCGCGCAGCGGGTTGAGGCCGGCCGAGCGCTTGCCGAGGTGCCCGGTCATCAGCACCAGGTTCGACAGCGCGTACACGTTGTCGGTGCCGGTGGTGTGCTCGGTGATGCCCAGCGTGTAGTAGATGCCGGCCTTCGCGGTGGTGGCGTAGGCGCGCGCCACCTGCCGGATCACCTCGGCGGGCACGCCGGTGACCGCCTCGGCCTCCTCCGGCGGGTAGCGCAGCACCGTGTCGCGGACCGCCTCGAAGCCCTCGGTGTTGGCGGCCACGTAGTCGTGGTCGACGAGGTCCTCGGAGACGATGACGTGGGCCATCGCGTTGAGCAGCCAGACGTCGCTGCCCGGGGCGAGCTGCAGGTGCCAGTCGGCGATGTCGGCGAGCCAGATGCGCCGCGGGTCGGCGACCGCGAGGCGGGCGCCGCGGCGCACCGCCCGCTTCATCTCCATCGCGATGACCGGGTGCGCCTCGGTGGTGTTCGAGCCGATGACGAAGAGAAAGTCCGCGTCACGGATCTCCGGGATCGAGTTGGTCATCGCCCCCGCCCCGTACGTGGTCACCAGACCGGCGACCGTGGGGGCGTGTCACGTGGCCGCGCATTGGTGGACGTTGTGCGTCCCCCAGGCTGCGCGGGCCATCTTCTGGATCAGGTAGTTCTCCTCGCCGGTGCAGCGGCTGGAGCTGATGAAGGCGAGGGCGTCGGGACCGTGCTCCGCGGCCACCGCCCCGAGCCCCGCCACCACCCGGTCGAGCGCCTCGTCCCAGCTCGCCGGCACCAGCTCGCCGGAGGCGTCGCGCACCAGCGGCGTGGTCAGGCGGTCCGGGTGGTGGATGAAATCGTTGGCGAAGCGCCCCTTGACGCACAGGTTGCCGTCGTTGACGGTGGTGCCCGGCGGCGGCGGCGTCACCTTGACCACGCGGCCGGCGTCGCGGTCGACGTTGAGGTCGATCTGGCAGCCGACGCCGCAGAAGTTGCAGGTCGTGCGCACCTTCTCGAGGTCGCGCTCCGGAACGCCCCAGGCGAGCGCCGGCCGCTCGGTCATCGCCCCGGTGGGACAGACCGCCACGCAGCCGCCGCACAGCTCGCAGGTCGTGTCGGTGAGCGAGCGGCCGTCGGCGGTGGAGATGGTGGTGGCGGCGCCGCGCCCGGCCAGGGTGATGGCGGAGACGCCCTCGATCTCGTCGCAGTAGCGGGTGCACAGGCCGCAGGCGATGCAGCGGTCGGGGCGGAACTCGATGAACGGGTTGAGGTCGCCGGGGCGCGCCGCCCGCGGCGACGCCACCGGCGCCCACTCCCCGGCGGTGCCGTGGCGCGCGGCGAGCTCGTGCAGGCGCGACGGGTTGTTGTCCTCGGCGGCGGCGCGGTCGGCGACGGTGTCGGCGAGGTGCAGGGAGAGCAGGAAGCGGCGGTTGCGCTCCACCCGCGGCGTCGCGGTGCGCACCACCATCCCCGCGGCGGTCGGCTGGGCGCAGGACGGCACCAGGCGCCGCGCGCCCTCCACCTCGACGAGGCACATGCGGCAGGCGCCCGCCGGCTCCAGCCGCTCGTCGTAGCACAGCGTGGGGATCTCGACCCCGATGCGCCGCGCCGCCGCCAGCACCGTCTCACCGGGCCGGACGTCCACCTCGTTGCCGTCGATCACCAGGAGCTTGCCGTCCGTCATCGTCCGAACTCCTTCGGGAAGTAGCGCATCGCGCTGGTCAGCGGCAGCGCCGCCGCCTGCCCCAGGCCGCAGATGCTGGCCTCCCCCATCCCCCAGGCCACCTCGTCCACCGGGGCGAGCGCCGCCGGGTCGCGCTCCTCCAGGTAGCGGTCCAGCGCGCGGCGCAGCAACCGGGTCCCGATGCGGCAGGGCGAGCACTGGCCGCACGACTCGTCCTCGAAGAACACCGCCTGGGCCAGCGCGGCTTCCACCATGTCGGCGCCCTCGTTGAGCACCACGATGCCGGCCGAGCCGAGCATCGAGCCCGCCGCCGTCAGCGACGCGAAGTCGAGCGGCAGCCCCGAGCGCTCGGCGGGCAGGAAGCCGCTCGAGGCGCCGCCCGGCGAGAAGGCCTTGAGCCGACCCCCCGTGACGCCGCCGGCGGCCGCCAGCAGCTCGTCCAGCGACACCCCCATCGGCATCTCGTAGACCCCCGGCCGCGCCACGTGCCCCGAGAGGCAGTACAGCTTGGTGCCGGGCTCGGTGCGCCCCGCGGCGCGGAACCAGGCGCCGCCGCGGGTGAGGATGGCCGGCAGACAGGCGAGGGTCTCGACGTTCTGGATCAGCGTCGGCTTGCCGCGGAAGCCGACCTCCACGGGGAACGGCGGCTTCATCCGCGGCATGCCGCGCTTGCCCTCCAACGACTCGAGCAGCGCCGTCTCCTCGCCGCAGATGTAGGCGCCGTGGCCGTCGACCACGTGCCAGCGCGGGCCGGGCTCGAGGAGGCCGCGCTCGCGGGCGGCGTCGAGCGCCCTCTCGAAGGCCCGCCGGACGGCGCCGAACTCCCCGCGCACGTAGACGTAGACGTCGCCCGCGCCCACCGCCGCCGCCGCGATCGCCAGCCCCTCGACCACCCGGTGGGGCCGCCGCAGCAGCACCTCGCGGTCCTTGAACGTCCCCGGCTCGCCCTCGTCGGCGTTGAGCACCACGTAGCGCTCGGCCTCGGCCTGCCGCCGCACCGCGTTCCACTTCACGTGCGCCGGGAAGCCGGCGCCGCCGCGGCCGGTGAGCCCCGACGCCTCGAGCTCGCCGCACACCCAGTCGGCGCCGCGCCGGCGCGCCAGGGCCAGCGCCGCGGAGCCGGTGTCGTCGGGAGCCGCCAGGTCGATGGCCAGCTCGGGGTGGCTCGGGGTCAGCGCCGGGGCCGGGGAGGCGTCCTCCCCCGCCGGGTCCCACCGTGCCGGCGCCGCGTCGCAGCGCCCCAGGCAGGAGGCGGCGGTGCACGCCACCCCGCTCCCCTCGAGCTCCGCCAGCAGCCGGTCCGCCCCCGCCAGGCGGCACGACAGCCCCTGGCACACCCGCACCGCCCGGGGATCGGCGAGCAGCGAGTAGAAGGACGCGACGCCGTAGACGTCGGCCTCGGGGACGCCGGTCTCCCGGTGCACCCGGGCGGCGACCCCGGGCGCCGCCCCCCCGGCCGCCTCCAGACGGTGGAGAACCTCTTCGCGGCGGGCTCCTTTCGGCAACATGACGGTTTCAGTATAGCGGCCGGCGCGGGCGGCGGAACCGGCCGCGACCGCCCCGCCGCGGCGCCGCGCCGCCGCCGGTGGGCTCCGTCAGCCCTCCTCCACCGGGGTCGCCGCGACCGCCCGGGACGCGTCCGTCCCCGGGTGCGCGTCCTCCAGGGCGGCCAGGAAGTCCCCCGCCGTCGCCCAGCGCCGGGCGGGCCGTTTCTCGAGCGCCCGCATCACCACGGCGGCGAGCTCCGCCGGCACCCCGTCGCGCCGCTCCGCGAGCGGCCGCGGCGGCTCGTGGGCCACCGCCCGGACGACGGCCGCGGCCCCGGCGCCGCCGAACGGCGGCCCGCCGGCCAGCATCTCGTAGAGCACCACCCCGGCCGACCACAGGTCGGCGCGCGCGTCCGCCGGCGTGCCGCGTAGCACCTCCGGAGCGCTGGTGGCGGCGGCCCCGCGCAGCCCGTCGTCCGTGCCCGGCGGCGCGGCGAGGCCGAGGTCGAGGATGAGCAGCTCGCCGCGCGGCGTGACGAGGAGGTTCCCCGGCGCCACGTCCCGGTGTACGAACCCGGCCGCGTGCAGGGCGGCGAGGCCGCACAGGAGCTGGCACCCCAGCCCGACGGCCTCCCCGACCGGCAGCGCGCCGGCGGCGGCGAGCCGTTGCGCCAGGGTGCGACCCGGGTGGAGCGGCATGACCAGGCAGGGCCCGTCGTCGGCGCTCTCGAGGAGCTCCTCGACGGCGCCGACGTTCGGATGGTCGACCGCCCGCGCGACGGCCGCCTCGCGGCGCAGGCGCTCCCGGGCGGCCGGGTCGTCCGCCAGCGCCACCGAGAGGATCTTGAGCGCCACCGCGCGCCCGTCGCGGGTGTCGACGCCGCGGACCACCACGGCCGTGCCGCCGCCGCCGATCCGCTCGCCGAGACGGTAGGGCCCGCGGCGGGCGGGGGGGCGGGGCGGGCGGGGGGGCGTCGCGGGCACCTGCGGCGGCCTCACCGGCCGCGGCGGGAGCCGCTCTCCGGCAGCGGACCGCGGCCCGGCGACGGAACCTGCGGCGGGATCATCCCGGCCACCCTACTCCACGCCCGCCCGGCCGCCAACCGCGGCGGCGGGAACCTCCGACGCCCCCCCTGTCTCTCACCTCGAGGACGGCGCCGCGCGGCGCCGCCGCCCGCTTCCACCGACCCGACGGAACGCATGCACGACCGAATCCTCTCGATCGCCCTGGCGATCCTCGCCCTCGGCGCCGCGACGGCCGGCGCCCAGACGCCTCCCGACCCCGCGGCCGGCGGGGAGCTGTCGCTGGCCCGGGCCATGGAGATGGCGCGCCAGCGCGCCCGCCCGGTGGCCGCGGCCGAGGCGCGCCGCACGGCCCGCCTCGCCGAGGCCCGTCAGGCCCGGGCCCAGCGCCTGCCCGTCGTCCGCCTGCAGGAGATCTGGATGCGCACCGACTCCCCGGCGGAGGCCTTCGCGCTGACCCTGAACCAGGAGCGCTTCTCGTTCCAGGACTTCGTGGCCGGCGACCCCAACGCGCCCGATCCGGTCGACGCCGCGACGACCCGCCTGGAGGTCGAGCTGCCGCTCTACACCGGCGGCGAGCTGCCGCGGCGGATCCGCCAGGCCGAGCTCGCCGCGGAGGCCGCCGGCGACACCGCCGGCCGCGCCTCCGACGCCGCCGCCCTGGCCGCCGCCGAGGCCTACCTCGGCCTCGCCCAGGCGCGCGAGCGGGTCGCCCTCCTCGAGCGCTCCCTCGACACCGTGCGCAGCCACGCCACCCTCGCCCGCTCCTACGTCGAGCAGGGGCTGCTGGTGCGCTCCGAGGAGCTCCGGGCCGAGGTCGAGGTGGCCCGCCTCGAGGATCTGCTGGCGCAGGCGCGGGGGCAGGCGCAGGTGGCGGAGTCGGCGCTCTCGATGCGCCTCGCCGTCCCCGGCGAGCCGGCCTGGCGCACCGCGCCGCTGCCGGCGCCGGCGCCGCTGGAGCGCGACCTCGACGACTGGCTGGCCGCCGCCGACGGACGCGGCGACCTGGCGGCCGCGCGCCGCATGGTCCAGGCCGCCGAGCTCGAGGTCGAGGCCCGCCGCGCCGCCCGCCGGCCGCGCGTCGGGCTGGTCGCCCGCGGCGACCTGGTGGACGACACCCCCTTCGGCAACCACGGCGACTCGACGGCGCTGATCGCGCAGGGCTCGATCGATCTCTTCGCCGGCGGCCGCCACCGCGCCGCCGTCGCCGCCGCGAGCGCCGACGCCGAGGCGGCGCGGCAGGACGTGGAGGCCTTCGCCGAGGGCGTCCGGCTGGCCGTGCGCTCCGCCTGGGTCGAGGCGCAGAGCGCCCGGCAACGCCACGCCACCGCGGCGGCCGCGGTCGACGCGGCGCGTGAGAACGAACGGATCGTCGAGGAGCGCTTCCGCCGCGGAGTGGTCAAGACGATCGACCTTCTGGATGCCGCCACCGCCCGCCGGGAGGCGGAGACGCGGGAGCTGGTGGCGCGGGCCCAGGCCGACCTGGCCGGTCTGCGCCTGGCGGTCGAGGCCGGCGAGAGGCCGGAGACGGTGATGCCATGAACCTGACGACGACGATGCGACGACCCCTCCTCCCCGGGCTGCTGCTGCTCGCCCTCCCCCTCGCCGCCGCCGGCCTCGCCGGCTGCGGCCACGACGACGCCGCCGAGGCGCCGGCGACGGAGGCGAGCGCCTCCCTGCCCGCCGGCCCGGCGGTCGGCGAAGCGCGGCGCGAAGAGCTGCCGCGCACCCTCGACCTCTACGGGACGGTGGAGGCCGACCGCACCGCGGCGATCTCCAGCCGCGTGATGGCGATGGTGACGGCGGTCCGCGTCACCGCCGGCGACCGGGTCGCGCCGGGGCAGGTCCTGGTCGAGATCGACCCCCAGGCCGCCCGCGGCCAGCTCTCGCAGGCCCAGGGCGGCCTCGCCCAGGCGCGGGCGGCGCTGGCGCTGGCGGAGCGCAACCACGCGCGCTACGAGGCGCTGGCCGAGGCCGACGCCGCCTCCGAGCTCGAGCTCGACATGGCGCGGATGGAGCTCGAACGGGCTCGCGGCGCCGTCGAGCAGGCCGAGGGCGCGGTCGCCGCCGCCGGGGCGGTGGCCGGCGACTCGCGGGTGACCGCGCCGTTCGCCGGCCGGGTGGCGCGCAAGATGGTGGAGGTCGGCGACCTCGCCGCCCCGGGCCGGCCGCTGCTGCTGCTCGAGTCGGTGGGCTCGCGACGGGTGACCCTGTCGGTTCCCGAGAGCGTGGTGGCGGCGAGCGGGCTGGCGGTCGGTGCGCCCGTCGAGGTGCGCCTCGACGCCCGGCCCGACCTCGGCGCCCTGCCGGCCCGGGTGGTCGAGATGACGCCGGGCGCCGATCCCCTCTCCCACGCCTACGAAGCCAAGGTCTCGGTGCCCGCCGAGGCGCTGCCGGCCGGCGCCGAGCTGCCCACCGGCGCCGCCGCGCGGGCCACGCTGCGGGTCGGCAGCCGGTCGGCGGTCACCGTCCCGGCCGACGCGCTGTTCGCGCGCGGCGGGCTCGACCTGGTGGTGGTGCGCGACGCCGAGGGCCACGCGGCCACCCGGGCGGTGACGCCGGGCCGCCGGCTCGACGACGGCCGCGTCGAGGTCCTCTCGGGCCTCGAGGGCGGCGAGACCCTGCTGCGCGCCGCCGGCGACGCCACGGACGGCACCGGGAGCGAGGGCTGAGGCGATGAGCGACGAGCGATCCACGACGCCCGGCGCGCCGGGGGCGGAGGGGGCCGCGGCCGAGGCGCGGCGCGAGGCGCTGCGCCGGAAGATGGAGCGCCGGCCGCTGGGCGCCTCCGGCCGCATCGCCCGCGCCTTCCTCGAGTCGAAGCTGACCCCGCTGCTGGTGGTGGCGGCGCTGCTGCTCGGCGCCTTCGCGGTCCTGGTCACCCCGCGCGAGGAGGAGCCGCAGATCAAGGTGCCGATGATCGACGTCTTCGTCGGTCTGCCCGGCGCCACCGCCGAGGAGGTGGAGCGGCGCGCCGTCGGGCCGCTGGAGAAGGCGATCGGGGAGATCGACGACGTCGAGTACGTCTACTCCACCTCGCAGCCCTCCGGCGGCATGGTGATCGCGCGCTTCCTGGTGGGCACCGACCCCGACGAGGCGGTGGTGCGGGTGCAGTCGAAGGTCGCCCAGGCGGCCGCCGAGCTGCCGGAGGGAGCGGTGACCCCGGTGGTGGCACCGCGCTCGATCGACGACGTGCCGGTCCTCGCCTACACCCTGTGGTCGGAGACCGCCGGCCCGCTGGCGCTGCGCCAGGTGGCGCTGGAGGTCGAGGACGAGCTGGCGCGGCATCCGCGGGTGGCCCAGGTGCAGGTGATCGGCGGCGGCCGCCGGGTGGTCGAGGTGCGCTTCGACCGCGAGCGGCTGGCCGGCCACGACGTCTCGCTGCTGCAGGCGGTCGGCGCGCTGCGCGGCATCAACCAGCGCCTGCCGGCGGGCTCGTTCGCCCAGGCCAACCGGGAGACCACGGTCGAGGTCGGCAGCCCCTTCCTCGACGCCGACGAGATCGGCGGCGCGGTGCTCGCCGTCTACCGCGGCCGCCCGGTGTACCTGCGCGACGTCGCCGAGGTGGTGCCGGGGGCGGACGAGCCGCGCGACTACGTGTGGATGGTCTCCGGCGCGGCGGGCGGCGAGCGCGGCCTCCCCGCCGGGCTGTCGACCCCCGCGGTCACCCTGTCGGTGGCCAAGAAGCCCGGCACCAACGCGGTGGAGCTGGTCTCGGACCTCGACCGCCGGATGGCGGCGATGCGCGGCACCGTGCTGCCCGACGACGTCCACGTCACCAAGACCCGCGACTACGGCTTCACCGCCGACGAGAAGTCCTCCGAGCTGATGAAGCACCTGTGGATCGCCACCCTGGCGGTGGTGATCCTGATGGCCTTCGCGCTGGGCCGGCGCGAGGCGCTGGTGGTGGCGGTGGCGGTGCCCACCACGCTGGCGCTGACCCTGGCGGCCTCGTACCTGTTCGGCTACACGCTGAACCGGGTGACGCTGTTCGCGCTGATCTTCGCCATCGGCATCCTGGTCGACGACGCCATCGTGGTGGTGGAGAACATCCACCGCCACTACCGGCTCGGCTGGACCAACCCGCGCCACGCCACGGTCTACGCCACCGACGAGGTGGGCAACCCCACCATCCTCGCCACCTTCACGGTGATCGCGGCGCTGCTGCCGCTGGCCTTCGTCTGCGGGCTGATGGGCCCCTACATGCGGCCGATCCCGATCAACGCCTCGGCGGCGATGCTGTTCTCGCTGCTGGTGGCCTTCGTGGTGTCGCCATGGCTCACCTACCTCCTCTTCCGCCGCCAGGCCGCGGCCTGGCGCGAGGCCGGCGCCGGGCACTTCGAGGTGGACGCGGAGACCCCCGAGGAGAGCCGCTTCCACCGCCTCTACGCCCGCGCGGTTCCGGCCGCTGCTCGACCCGCGCCTGGCGCCGCTGGACGCTGCTCGCCGCGGTGGTGGTGCTGCTGCTCGCCTCGGTGTCGCTGTTCGCCTTCCGCCTGGTGACGGTGAAGATGCTGCCCTACGACAACAAGAGCGAGGTGCAGGTGGTCATCGACATGCCCGAGGGCACGAGCCTCGAGGAGACGGCGGCGGTGGCGCGCTCGCTCGCCGCCGAGACGCGCAAGCTGCCCGAGGTGACCGACGTGGAGGTCTACGCCGGCACCTCGGCGCCGTTCAACTTCAACGGCCTGGTGCGCCACTACTTCCTGCGCCGCGGGCCCGAGGTGGCCGACCTGCAGGTCAACCTGCTGCCCAAGCACCACCGCGGGCGGGCGAGCCACGACTTCGCCAAGGACCTGCGCGACCGGCTGCGGCCGGTGGCCGCCGGCACCGGCGCCAACGTCAAGGTGACCGAGGTGCCGCCGGGACCGCCGGTGCTGTCGACCCTGGTGGCCGAGGTCTACGGCCCGTCGCTCGACGAGCGGCTGCGCCTGGCCGGCGAGGTGCGCCGCATCTTCGAGGACACCCCGGGCGTCGTCGACGTCGACTGGTGGGTCGAGGACCCGGCGCCGAAGCTGGAGCTCGTCGTCGACCGCGAGAAGGCGGTGCGCGCTGGGCATCACGCCGGAGGCGGTGGTGCGCACGGTGCGGGTGGCGCTGGCCGGCGCCGAGGCCGGGCGCCTGCACGACGGCCGCGCCCGCGAGCCGGTGCCGGTGGTGCTGCGGCTGGACCGCGCGCAGCGCTCGAGCCTCGACGGCCTGCTCGCCCTGCGCGTGCACGGCGCCGACGGGCGCATGCTGCCGCTCGGCGAGCTGGTGCGGGTGGAGCCGACGCACGCGCGAGCGCTTCATCTACCACAAGAACCTGCAGCCGGTGACCTACGTGATCGCGGAGGTCGCCGGCAGCGAGGAGTCGCCGGTCTACGGCATCCTCGACATGGCCGACCGCGTCGAGGCCCTCGGCGGCCCCGGCGGACGCCGCGTCCAGGTGCTGATCGAACCACCTGCCCGACGACCCCAACGGCTACAAGATCAAGTGGGACGGCGAGTGGCAGATCACCTACGAGGTGTTCCGCGACATGGGCCTCGCCTTCGCCGTCGTCCTGGTGCTGATCTACGTCCTGGTGGTCGGCTGGTTCCGCTCCTTCGTCACGCCGCTGATCATCATGGCGCCGATCCCGCTGACCCTGATCGGCATCCTCCCGGCGCACGCGCTGGGCGGGGTGTTCTTCACCGCCACCTCGATGATCGGCTTCATCGCCCTGGCCGGCATCATCGTGCGCAACTCGATCCTGCTGGTCGACTTCATCAACATCGAGCTCGCCGCCGGCGAGAGCCTGGAGGACGCGGTGGTCAAGGCCGGGGTGGTGCGCTTCCGCCCGATCGCCCTGACCGCGCTCGCCCTCGTCGTCGGGGGCTTCGTCATCCTGCTCGACCCGATCTTCCAGGGCCTCGCCGTGGCGCTGATCTCGGGCGTGGTGGTCGCGACGGCGCTGACCCTGGTGGTCATCCCCCTGCTCTACTTCATGTACGTCCGGCTCGTCGGGGTGGAAAAGGTCCGCCCCCGCGAGGCCTGACGGGAAACCGGAGAAGCCCATGCAGAGCCTCGAGACCGCCCCGCGCCACCGTCCGCTCGACCTCCACGCCTGGCTGCGCGCCATCGCCGGGACGATGGTGCTGCTGACCCTGGCGCTGGGCTACTGGGTGCACCCCGCCTGGTTCCTGTTCACCGCCTTCGTCGGCCTCAACCTCCTGCAGTCGGCGTTCAGCGGCTGGTGTCCGATGATGACCGTGCTGCGCAAGCTCGGCGCCCGCGGCTGAGCGGCGTGAAGGAGGGGCCGTGAAGCTGCTGCTGATCATCATCGAAGAGGAGCACAAGGAGGAGCTCGAGACCTTCCTCGACCGCTCCGGCGTGGTGGGCTACACCGAGGTGGCGCCGGTGCGCGGCACGGGGAGCAGCGGGCCGCGGCTCGGCTCGGGCGCCTTCCCGAAGACCTCCGCCCTGGTCTTCACCCTGGTCGAGGATCCGACCCTCGACGAGATCCGGCGCGGCCTCGGCGATCTGTGCGCGCAGTGCGGGGAGCGCCCGCGGCTCATCGCGTGGACCGCCGAGGAGCTCTCCTGAGGGCGGCCGCGGGCACGGCGGAGCTCTGGCGCGGCGATCCGCTCGAGCGACGAGGGCGCGCGGCCGGCTAGGATGGCGGGGATGACCGTCGCGCCCGCCGCCGACCTCGCCACGGCCTTCACCCGCCAGGTGGGGATCGAGGTGCCGCTCGTCTGCGGCGCCATGTACCCGTGCTCGAACCCCGAGCTGGTGGCGGCGGTGTCCGCGGCCGGGGGGCTGGGCGTGGTGCAGCCGATCTCGCTGACCTGGGTCTACGGCCACGACTTCCGCGAGGGGCTGCGCCTGATCCGCCGGCGGACCGACCGGCCGATCGGCATGAACGCGCTGATCGAGGCCTCCTCGAAGACCTACCGCCGGCGGATGGAAGGCTGGGTGGACGTGGCGCTCGAGGAGGGGGTGCGGTTCTTCGTCACCTCGCTGGGCAACCCGCGCTGGGTGGTCGAGCGGGTGCACGCGGCGGGGGGCGTCGCCTACCACGACGTCACCGAGCGCCGCTGGGCCGAGAAGGGGCTCGCCGCCGGCGTCGACGGCCTGATCGCGGTCAACCGGCGCGCCGGCGGGCACCCCGGGCCGCGCGGCGCCGCCGAGCTCTTCGCCGAGCTCGCCGACCTCGGCGTGCCGCTGATCTGCGCCGGCGGCGTCGGCGCGCCGGAGGACTTCGTCGCCGCCCTGGAGATGGGCTACGCCGGGGTCCAGGCGGGCACCCGCTTCATCGCCACCGACGAGTGCCGGGCCGCGCGATCCCTACAAGCGCGCCATCGTGGCCGCCGGCGAGGACGACGTGGTCTGGACCGAGCGCATCACCGGCGTGCCGGTGGCGGTCCTGCGGACGCCCTACATCGAGCGCCTGGGCACCCGGGCCGGTCCGCTGGCCCGCTGGATGCTGCGCGGCCGGCGCCGCAAGCACCTGATGCGGACGATCTACGCGCTGCGCTCCCTGTGGCAGCTCAAGCGCGCCTCGCTCGACTCCCGCGGCTCGCGGGACTACTGGCAGGCCGGCCGCAGCGTGGCCGGGATCCACGCCGTCGAGCCCGCCGGCGAGGTCGTCCGGCGCTTCGCCGCCGCCCTCGCCGCCCGCCGCGCGTCCGCCTGATCCCGGGACGCCGCGGCCCGGCGTCCCCTGCGCCGCGGTGCGGAACGGGTATCCTCGGAGGCCGCGGAGGCTCTGTGGCGGCGATCGAGGACACGGAACAGACCGAACGGACGGCACCGCCGTTCCGCCGCATCGCCATCGTCAACCGTGGCGAGGCGGCGATGCGCTTCATCCACGCGGCGCGCGAGTACTCCCTCGAGCACGGTGCCGGGCTGGTCACGATCGCCCTCTACACCGATCCCGACCAGCGGGCCCTGTTCGTCCGCGAGGCCGACGAGGCCCACTCGCTGGGCCCCGCCTTCGCCGTCGACCCGGACAGCGGCGAGCGCAAGAGCGCCTACCTCCTCTACGACCACCTGGCGCGGGCCCTCACCACCGTCGGCGCGGAGGCGGTGTGGGTCGGCTGGGGCTTCGTCGCCGAGCACCCCGAGTTCGCCGACCTCTGCGCCGAGCTGGGCATCGTCTTCCTCGGGCCCTCCGGCGAGGTGATGCGGCGGCTGGGGGACAAGATCGGCGCCAAGCGGCTCGCCGAGCAGTCGGAGGTGCCGGTGGCGCCGTGGAGCGGCGGGCCGGTCGAGACGCTGGACGAGGCCCGGCGCTGGAGCGAGACCCTCGGCTTCCCGCTGATGATCAAGGCCACCGCCGGCGGCGGCGGCCGCGGCATCCGCCGGGTCGGCGGCGCCGAGGAGCTCGAGGCGGCCTTCACCGCCGCCCGCTCCGAGGGCCGCAAGGCGTTCGGCGACCCCACCGTCTTCCTCGAGCGCCTGGTCCAGGGCGCGCGCCACGTCGAGGTGCAGGTGATCGCCGACGCCGCCGGCACCGCCTGGGCGCTGGGCGTCCGCGATTGCACGATCCAGCGCCGCCACCAGAAGCTCCTCGAGGAGACGCCGTCGCCGGCGCTGACCCCCGACGAGGACCGCTTCCTGCGCCAGGCCGCCTCCCGCCTCACCGCCAGCGCCGGGTACGTCGGCGCCGGCACCGTGGAGTTCCTCTTCGAGCCGGGGCCGCGCCGCTTCTCGTTCCTCGAGGTCAACGCGCGCCTGCAGGTCGAGCACCCGGTCACCGAGCTGGTGACCGGCACGGATCTCGTCAAGCTGCAGATCCACGTCGGCCGCGGCGGCCTCCTGGAGGGCGAGCCGCCGCCGGCGCGCGGCCACGCCATCGAGGTGCGGCTCAACGCCGAGGACCCCGACCGCGACTTCGCCCCCAGCCCCGGTCGCGTCGAGGTCTTCCGGCCGGCGCGCGGTCCCGGGCTGCGCATCGACAGCGGCGTCGAGGAGGGCGACGTCATCCCCTCCGAGTTCGACTCGATGATCGCCAAGGTGATCGGCTACGGCGCCAGCCGCGAGGAGGCGATGGCGCGGCTGCGCCGCGGCCTGGCGCAGACGGCCGTGGTGATCCGCGGCGGCGCCAGCAACAAGGCGTTCCTCCAGGAGCTGCTGGACCGCGACGAGGTGCGCAGCGGCGCTTACGACGTCGGCTGGCTCGACCGCCTGGCGGCCTACGGCGAACGGCTGCCGGCGCGAGGCGCCGCCCTCGCCCTGGTCCAGGCCGCGATCGAGATCTACGAGGACGAGCTCGAGGCCGAGCGCACCCGCTTCTGGTCGGCCGCGGCGCGCGGCCGGCCCGAGGTCTCGTCCGAGGTCGGGCGCAAGGTCGACCTCCACTACCGCGGGCGCTCCTACACGGTCCTCGTCGACCGCAGCGGCGCCGAGACCTACCGGCTGCGCGTCGGCCGGGTCGCGGTGGAGGCGACGGTCGAGCGCCTCGGCCGGACCGAGCGGCGCCTGACCTGCGGCGGCCGCAGCCACCGCATCTTCGCCGTCGGTCAGGGGGTCGACCACGTGATCGAGGTCGACGGGATCCCGCACCGCATCTCGGGCGGCGAGGAGGGCGTGGTGCGCTCGCCGGCGCCGGCGGTGGTGGTGTCGCTCGCCGTCGCGGAGGGCGACGAGGTGGCCACGGGCGACCGGCTGGCGGTCATCGAGGCGATGAAGATGGAGACCGCGGTGGTCGCCGAGTTCGCCGGCCGCGTGCGGCAGGTCCTGGTGCGCCCCAACGTCCAGGTGGCGGCGGGGGCGCCGCTGCTCGTCATCGAGCCGGCCGCGGAGGAGGAGAGCGTCACCGGCGAGGCGATCTCCTTCGCCGCTCTCGAGGCCCCCGCCGACCCGGCGGCGCCGCGGCCGCGCTGCCTGGCGGCGCTGGAGACCCTGCGCCGCTGGATGCTGGGCTGGGACCTCGGCGAAGGGGAGCCGGCGCGGCGCACCACGCAGCACGGGGTCCTGTGCCGCGACCTGCCGCAACCCGACGGCGAGATGGAGGCGCTGGAGAACGCCGTCCTCGGCGCCTTCGTGGACGTCTGCGCGCTGTTCCGCCGGCGGCCCGACGAGGAGACGGGGGACACCGGACGCCGGACGACCGAAGAGTACCTGTTCACCTATCTCCGGGACACCGGAGGCCGTGGGCGCGGCCTGCCGGCGGTCTTCCTCGACAAGCTGCGCCGCGCGCTGCGGCACTACGGCCTCGACGACCTGCGGCCCCGGCCGGAGCTGCGCGAGGCCCTGTTCCGCCTCTGCAAGTCCAACCAGCGGATGGCGGACCAGGTCGCCCCGGTGCTGTCGATCCTGGAGCGTCGCCTGGAGGCCGGCGAGCGTCCGCCGGACGGCCCCGAGGACGGTTTCCGCGAGCTGCTGCACCGCCTGGTCGAGGAGACGCGGGACCGTTTCCCGGCGGTGCACGACCTCGCCCGCGAGGTGCACTACCGCTTCCTCGACGAGCCCTTCCTGGCCGCCGTCCGCGACCGCCTCTACGCCGAGGCCGAGGCCGAGCTCGACCGCGTCGAGACGGCGTCCGACGACGCGACCCGTGCCCGGGGCGTGGAGGCGCTGGTGTCGGGCCCGCAACCGCTGCAGGGCCTGTTCGGCGCCCGCTTCGCCGCCGCCTCCGGCGAGCGGCAGCGCTGGATGCTCGAGGTCCTGCTGCGCCGCTTCTACCGGGTGGCCGCGCCGCTGGAGATCGAGACCCGCCGGCACCGCGGCCACCCCTTCGCCGCCGCCCGCTTCCAGGCCGGCGACACCCCGGTCTACGTGGTGGCCGGCGAGGCGATGTGGGACGATTTCCGCCGCCTCGCCCGGCTCGCCGTCCGCCGCCTGCGCAAGGCGGGGCGCGGCGAGGAGGCGGTGATCGACCTGATCCTGCACCGCGACGCCGGTTTCGAGGACGAGGACTCCGCCGAGGCCGCGGTGGCGGAGGTGCTCGCCGAGGTCGAGCTGCCGGAGCGGCTGTCGCGCTGCACGGTGTCGCTGTCGACGCCCGCGGCCAGCGGGCCGCGGGTGCACTACTTCACGTACCGGCTCGGCGCCGAGGGCTGGAGCGAGGACCGCCTGCTGCGCGGCTTCCATCCCCTCCACTCGCAGCGCCTGCAGATCTGGCGGCTGGGCCGCTTCGACATCGAACGGCTGCCTTCGGCCGAGGGCATCTTCGCCTTCCACGGCCGCGCCCGCGACAACCCCTCCGACGAACGGCTGTTCGTGATCTCCGAGGTG
Source organism: uncultured Acidobacteriota bacterium (assembly GCA_963843275.1). Lineage (GTDB taxonomy): Bacteria > Acidobacteriota > Thermoanaerobaculia > Multivoradales > JBCCEF01 > CAWJJM01. The sequence goes on from CAWJJM010000012.1 coordinate 1,345,363, forward strand.
CGCGACATGACGCCGCTGGTCGAGCGGCCGGGCGATGCGCCGCGGTTTCCGCAGCTCGAGCGGGTGTTCATGGAGGCGCTGGCGGTGATCCGCCGCTTCCAGTCGCGCCGGCCGCCGGAGCAGCGGCTGCAATGGAACCGGGTGACCCTCTACGTCCAACCGCCGCTGGCGCTGCCGCCGGCAAGGCTGCGCGCCCTGGTGCGCCGGCTGGCGCCGGCCACCCAGGGCCTCGGCCTGCAGAAGGTGGTCGTGCTCGGCCGCATGCGCGATCCGAGCGGCGAGCTCACCCCCGGCGTCCTCGAGCTCACCCACCCGGCCGGCCGCGGCGTCGTGCTGCGCTTCCGCCGGCCCGCCGACGAGCCGATCGAGTCGCTCAGCGGGTACCAGACCAGCGTGGTGCGGCTGCGCCGCCGCGGCCTGGTGCCGCCCTACGAGCTGATCCGCCTGCTCGCCTCGGCCCGCGAGGACGGCGAGACCGACCTGCCGCCGGGGGAGTTCGTCGAGCACGACCTCGACGCCGACGGCGACGCGGTGCCGGTGGACCGGCCGCCGGGCGAGAACACCGCCAACCTCGTCTTCGGCGTGGTGCGGAACTTCACGCCCGTCTACCCGGAGGGCATGACGCGGGTGGTGATGGTCAGCGACCCGGGCCGCGGCATGGGGGCGCTGTCCGAGCCGGAGTGCCGCCGCATCCTCGCCGCCCTCGACCTCGCCCGTCGCACCGGGGTGCCGGTCGAGTGGTTCGCCACCTCGGCGGGGGCCAAGATCTCGATGCAGAGCGGCACCGAGAACATGGACTGGATCGCCCGCGTGCTGCGGCGGCTGGTCGAGGCCACCCAGGACGGCCTCGAGGTCAACCTGGTGATCACCGGGGTCAACGTCGGCGCCCAGCCCTACTGGAACGCCGAGGCCACCATGCTGATGCACACCCGCGGCGTGCTCATCATGACGCCCGACGCGGCGATGGTGCTGACCGGCAAGCAGGCGCTCGACTACTCCGGCGGCGTGTCGGCCGAGGACAACCAGGGGATCGGCGGCTACGAGCGGATCATGGGGCCGAACGGGCAGGCACAGTACTTCGCCGACGACCTCACCGAGGCCTGCCGCATCCTGCTCGCCTACTACGAGCGCACCTACAGCGCGCCGGGCGAGCGCTTCCCCCGGCGCCGCGGCACCGCCGACCCGCTCGACCGCGACGTCTCCGCCTCCCCGCACGGCGGCGCCTTCGAGCGCATCGGCGAGATCTTCTCCGACGACACCAACCCGGGGCGCAAGAAGCCCTTCGACATCCGGCGGGTGATGGCGGCGGTGATCGACGCCGACCGCCCACCGCTGGAGCGCTGGTACGGCATGGCCGACGCCGAGATCGCCGTGGTGTGGGACGCCTTCCTCGGCGGCCTGCCGGTGAGCCTGCTCGGCTTCGAGTCGCAGCCCCTGCCCCGGCTCGGCTTCCACCCGGCCGACGGGCCCGACCAGTGGACCTCCGGCACGCTATTCCCGCAGTCGTCGAAGAAGATCGCGCGGGCCCTCAACGCCGCCAGCGGCAACCGGCCGGTGGTGGTCCTGGCCAACCTCTCCGGCTTCGACGGCTCGCCCGAGTCGATGCGCAAGTGGCAGCTCGAGTACGGCGCCGAGATCGGCCGCGCGGTGGTGAACTTCCGCGGGCCGATGGTGTTCTGCGTCGTCTCCCGGTACCACGGCGGCGCCTTCGTGGTGTTCTCCAACGCCCTCAACGACAACTTCCGCGTCGCCGCCCTGGAGGGGGCGCACGCCTCGGTGATCGGCGGCGCACCGGCCGCGGCGGTGGTGTTCGCGCGCGAGGTCGACCAGCGCGCCAAGGCGGACCCGCGGGTGGCGGCCCTCGAGGCGGAGATCGCCGCCGCCGACCCGCCGCAGGCCGCCAAGCTGCGCACCCGGCTGCCGCAGCTCCTCGAGGAGGTCCGCTCGGAGAAGCTCGGCGAGGTCGCCGGCGAGTTCGACCGCGTCCACTCGGTGCACCGAGCGCTGGAGGTCGGCTCGGTGCACGAGATCCTCCCCGCCCGCAACCTGCGCCCCTGGTTGATCGCGGCGGTCGAGGCGGGCATGGCGCGCGAGCTCGAGCGCCTGGGCCGCGAGGGCGCCGGACCCGCCGGCGCCCCCGACGGGCCCGCTCCCCGCTAGCCTTCGGCGTGCGGCGACCGCCGCGACCGCCGCGACCGCGCCGACCGCGGTGCCCTGCGTCGCCGGGACCTCGGGCCCGGCGCCGGCAGGGCCGCTCCGCGGCGCCCGGAGGAGGGTGCGGCGGGGGCCCGGCTCAGGACGCGGCGCCGCGCCGGGCCGCCAGGCGCCGGGCGAGCGGCGCGTCGGCCGCCCGGGCGCGCCGGGCGGACCACTCCGCGAACAGCGAGCGGGCGGCCTCGCGGCACACCCCGCCGATCAGCCGCGGCGGCAGCGCCCCGGGCAGCGCCAGCGGAGCGCAGCGCTCGGCGGCACCGCGCAGCGGATCGTCCAGGCCCCAGACGACGGTGTCGACGCCGGCGTTCATCGCCGCTCCCAGGCACATCGGGCAGGGCTCGAGGCTGGTCGCGACGATCCACCCGCTACCGCCGGCCGCGCCCGACGGCACGGCGTCGGGGCCCGCCGCGGCCGCGGCGAGCGCCTCGGGGAGGGCGTGCGCCAGCGGGTCACGGCCCTCCCGCACCCGCTGGCGGCCGCGGCCGCGCACCGTCCCGTCGCCGTCCGCCACCACCGCGCCGACCGGCAGGTCGCCCCGCTCCCCCACCTCCGCCCCGGCCTCCAGCGCCGAGGTCATCAGCGCCTCCAGGCGCCGCCGGCTCCAATGGACCGCGGACGGCGAGGCGAGCGACGCCGCCGCGCCGAGGTCGGCGCGCAGCTGCCCGACGTCCCGGAACAGCGCCCGCATCCACGCTCCGCGCAGGTCCTCGGCCGGGTGCAGGCCGGTGAGCACGCCCAGGCCGACGACCCCCGCCCGGCGGGCCGCCAGGCCGTCGTACGGGGTGTCGCCGACCATGGCGCACTGGGCGGGCGACAGGCCGAGCTTCTCCACCGCCGCCGTCACCACGTCCGGGCGCGGCTTGGCGCGCTCGACGTCGTCGGCCGTCACCACCGCGTCGGCGAGCGCGAAGAGGTCGAGGCCGGCGCGCTGCAGCATCCGTTCGAGCGAACCGCGCCCCGCCGCCGTCGCCACCGCCGAGCGCAGCCCGCGCTCCCGCACCGCGGTGAAGATCTCCGCCGCGCCGGGGAACGCCGCCACGCCCTCGTCGCGGGCGAGGCGCCCGAAGGCCTCCTCGTGGGCCCGGCGCAGCTCGTCGCCGTGGCGCTCTTCGACGCGCTCGCCCACCAGCGCCGGCACCAGCAGCTCGCCCCCCTTGCCGATCTCCGGCGCCACCCGCTCCACCGGCAGCGGCAGGCCGAAGCGCTCCAGGGCCGCGGCCCAGGCGCGGGCGTGCAGGAGGTTGGTGTCGACCAGCGTCCCGTCGACGTCGAGGATCAGGGCGTCGAGGGCCATCGCCGCCTCCGGGCGGGCCGGCGGACCCGGGAAACGGGACCGCGGGTCGAGGGGAGCTCGCGCACCCTCGGGTGCCGATGCAACGCGGCTGCCGCCGGGCCGGCGCGCGGCCTCTGGCAAGTTTCTTGCGCCCTTCTGTGGGTGCGACGACGCCGGAGCCGCGGGCGGGCGACCCCGCGGAGCCGGCGAGCAGAACCGAGAGGAGGAACCGTGACCGTGACCGAGCCGAAAGCCGACGCCTCCCTGGGGCAGCTCCTCCGCGACCTGGTCCGCGACAGCGGTGACCTGATCCGCGGCGAGGTCGCCCTGCTCCGGGCGGAGATCCGCGAGCGCTTCCGCCGGCTGGGCCAGGCGCTGACCCTGCTCGTGCTGGGAGGGGCCGTCGCCCTGGCCGCGGCGCTGACCCTGCTGTTCGCGGTCAACCGCGGCCTGACCTCGCTGTACGCGTTGTGGATGCCGGCCGAGATCGCCGTCTGGCTCGCCCCGCTGACCCTCACCGTGGTCTTCGGCGGGCTCGGCTTCGTGCTGGTGAAGAAGGGGGCGGACATCCTGGAGGCGACCACCTGGAAGCCCGACGAGACACTGCAGACACTGCGGGAGGACAAGGAATGGCTACGAAGGAAGGCGAGCTGAGCCGGGTCGGCCGGGCCGAGGACGACACGCGTTCCCCGGCCGAGATCCGGCACGACATCCAACGCACCCGCGCCGACCTCGACGCCACCGTCGACGCGCTCGAGCGCCGCATGCGCCCGCGGCGCCTGCTGTGGCAGGCCCGCCGGCGGGTGAAGCCCGAGCTGCGCCGCGCCGCCGACGGCGTCGCGCGCCGGGCCCGCGAGCACCGGGGCCTGCTGGTGGCCGGTGCCGGGGCCGTGGTGGCGCTGCTGGCGGCGCGGCGCCTGCTCGGCCGCCGCAAGGGGGGCTTCCCGGAGGTGCAACGGGGGGTGTGAGGCCGGGGGCGGCCGCCACCCCGCGACGCGGGGCCGTCGCGGCCCCGGAATCGTAGGATCGGACCGTAGCCTCCCGGCGCCGGACGCCCGGCGGCCGGGCATCGTCGGATGCGAGGAGGGGAGCTCACCATGGCATCGCCGCGCCGTACGCGACGGGCCGCCGCTCTGCTGGCGGCGGCACTGGGGCTGGTCCTGGCCACCGCGGCCGGCGCCGAGCCGACGCGGATCGAGGTCCGCGTGATCAGCAAGGGAGCGAAGTTCGTCGGCACGTCGATGGGGGGCGCCCGCGTGACCGTCCGCGACGCCGACACCGGCGAGCTGCTGGCCACCGGGCGCACCGCCGGCTCGACCGGCGACACCGCCCGCATCATGACCACCGCGCGGCGCCGCGGCGAGCCGCTGTCGACGCCGGACGCGGCGGGCTTCGCCGTCACCCTCGACCTCGACGCGCCGCGCCGGCTCCGTTTCGCCGCGGAGGGGCCGCTGGCGCAGCCGCAGGCGGGCAGCGCCGCTTCGGCGACGCAGTGGGTGGTCCCGGGCAAGGACCTCACCGGCGGCGACGGCGTGCTGCTCGAGCTGCCCGGCTTCGCCGTCGACATCCTCTCCCCCGCCACCCACTCGACGGTCGGGGCGGCGCCGCAGCAGGTGCGGCTGAGCGCCAACGTGGTGATGCTCTGCGGCTGCCCGCTCACCTCGGGCGGGCTGTGGGACGCCGACACGTTCGAGGTCCGCGCCCGCATCCTCCACGACGGCGAGACCGTGGAGGTCCCGCTCACCTACGCCGGCACGGCGAGCCGCTTCGCCGCCGACTGGACCGCGCCCGCCCCGGGGCTCTACGACGTCACCGTGTACGCGTGGGACCCGGCCAACGGCAACACCGGAGTCGACCGCACCACCTTCATCGTCGGCGGCTGAAGCGGCGCCACGACCGCGCCGGCCGTCCAACCGAGCGAGCCAACATGCCCAAAGCCGTCACCGCCGCAGAGGCGGTCGCCGCCATCCACTCGCGCGACCGCGTCTTCATCCATACCGCCGCCGCCGCCCCGCGCCTGCTGGTCGAGGCGATGACCGAGCGCGGCCCCGAGCTGCGCGACGTCGAGGTGATCAGCCTGCACACCGAGGGGCCGGCCCCCTACACCGCGCCCGAGCACGCCGCCAGCTTCCGGATCAACGCCATGTTCATCGGCGCCAACGTGCGCCAGGCGATCCAGGAGAAGCGGGGCGACTTCATGCCCATCTTCCTCTCCGAGATCCCGACGTTGTTCCGCAGCAACGTGCTGCCGCTCGACGTGGCGATGGTGCAGGTCTCGCCGCCCGACCGCCACGGCTTCTGCTCGCTGGGCACCTCGGTCGACGTCTCGCTGGCGGCGATCCAGACCTCCCGTCACGTCATCGCCCAGATCAACCCGCAGATGCCGCGCAGCCACGGCGACGGCCTGATCCACGTCGAGCGCATCGACGCCATGGTCGAGACCGACGAGCCGCTCCCCGAGGCGCCGCCGCCGGTGCTCGGCGACGTCGAGAAGGCGATCGGCCGCCACGTCGCCTCGCTGATCGACGACGGCGCGACGCTGCAGATGGGGATCGGCGCCATCCCCGACGCCGTCCTCGACGCCCTCGGCGACCACCGCGACCTCGGCGTCCACACCGAGATGTTCTCCGACGGGCTGATCAACCTGGTCGAGCGCGGCGTGGTGACCGGCTCGCAGAAGCGCGTCCACCCGGGCAAGATCGTCGCCACCTTCGTCATCGGCACCCGCCGGCTCTACGACTTCCTCGACGACAACCCGCTGGTGTCGATGCGCGACGTCGCCTACGTCAACGACACGGCCGTCATCCGGCAGAACCCCAAGGCGGTGGCGATCAACAGCGCCATCGAGGTGGACTTCACCGGGCAGGTCGCCGCCGACTCGATCGGCACCCGGATGTACTCGGGCGTCGGCGGGCAGATGGACTTCGTGCGCGGAGCCTCGCTGTCGCCCGGCGGCAAGCCGATCATCGCGCTGCCGGCGGTGACCCGCGGCGGCCAGTCGCGGATCGTGCCCTTCCTGCACGAAGGGGCCGGCGTGGTCACGACCCGTGCCCACGTCCACTACGTGGTCACCGAGTACGGCGTCGCCAACCTGTACGGGCGCAACCTCCGCCAGCGGGCCCGGGCGATGATCGAGATCGCCCACCCGGACCACCGCGAGATGCTGTCGAAGGCAGCCTACGAGCGCTTCGGGGCGCTCTGAGCCCGCGACGCCGGGAGGCGCCGTCGCGATCCCGCCCGGCCGGGTGGGAAAACCCGCCCGCCGGGGGTGGCGTATAGTTGGGGGTGGACGGAAAGCGGAGGTGACCATGCGCCCCACAACACGGTTCGTTTCCCCGATCGCCCTGCTGCTGGGCCTCGCCGTCGTCGTGTCCTCCCCCGTCGCGTCCGCCACCGAGAGCACCCCCGGTGGCGCCGGCGGAGCGGCGGCCCCCGAGGAGTTCCCGCTGCCGTTCGCCGCCGACGACGAGCTCGAGCTCGCCGGCCGGCGCCTCGGGCACCTGCCGGGGGGCAACTACGACAAGGCCGCGGCGATCATCCGCTTCATCTTCCAGGACCGCGACGGCCTGCAGTTCAAGTACCGCCGCTACCCCACCCTCAACGCCGACGAGGCCTTCGAGCAGCACGCCGGCAACTGCCTGTCGCTGGTCAACCTCTACATCGCCCTGGCGCGCGCCGCGGGCCTGGACGCCTTCCCGGTGCAGGTGGAGGACTTCGTGGTCTTCTCCCGCCACGACGGGACCGTGGTGCGCAGCACCCACGTTGTCGGCGGCCTCAACATCAGCGGCCAGATGCTGACGGTGGACTTCCTTCCCGACCGCGAGAAGGCCTACCGCCGGCTGACCCCGATCTCCGATCAGCGCCACGCCGCGCTGTACTACAACGCGGTGGCGGTGGAGGCGATGTTCGACGGCGACGACGACAGGGCGGCGACGCTCTTCCAGCACGCCCTGGAGCTGGAGCCGCAGGCGGCGGAGACCTGGAACAACTACGGCGTCTTCGCCCGCCGGCACGGCGATCTGCCGACGGCGATGGCGCGCCTCGAGCAGGCCCTCGAGCGGGACCGCAACTTCCTGCCGGCGATCAACAACCTCGCCGGCCTCTACCGCATCAGCGGGCGTCCCCACCTGGCCCAGAAGATGGAGAAGCGGGCGCTCGAGGCGAAGTACCAGAACCCCTTCTTCCTGGTCGACCAGTCGGTCCGGCGCATCTACGACGGCGAGCTGGACGACGCGGAGCACCTGCTGCAGCGCGCCCGCCGGATCGACCCGTCGATCCCCGAGGTCTATGTCGCCCTCGGCCGGATCGACCTGCTGCGCGGGCGCACCGACCGCGCCGAGCGCAACTTCGAGGCCGCCCGCAAGCACAGCCTCGAGCTCTCCCCCGCCTTCCAGCGGGGCGTGGACCGCAAGATCGACCGGCTGCTGCAGGTCGCCAGCAACCGGCCGGACGACGCGCCCTAGCGCCGGCCGCCGGTGGCCGCCCGGTCGCTCGCCTGGATCGACTCCAGGTAGGCGACCAGCGCCTCGACCTTCCGCTTGACCTCGCTCTCGCGCACCTCCTGGGGCTGCTCCTCGAGCGCGTCGGCCTTCTGGAACACGTCGCCCCACACCGGCATGTCGCGGGAACCGTGTCCGGGGACGGGCTGGCGCCCGTCGATGGCCCGGTAGACCATCTCGGCGGGGAACTCGCCGTCCGCCCGCTCGGACAGGCGGGTCAGATCGGCCGGGCGCGGGGTGAGGTACTCGGCGATGTTGCCGTCGCCGTGCCCGGCCTCGCCGTGACAGCTGGCGCAGTAGACGCGGAAGATGGTGTGCCCGAGGACGGCGCTGCCGTCCGCCGGCTCGGCTCCGCCCGGGGCGACGGCCGCAACCGCCGCCGCGACCGCGAGGACAACCCAGACTCGCTTCATGTGCGGCCTCCCTTCGCCTGTGACGCTGGCCCCAGGCTACCGCCCAGCGGCCCCGCCCGCACCCCCCGCAGGGGCGGCTGGACCACCGCCCCCGGACGGGGCTCGTCGCCGCTTCAGGCCGCTTCCGCCCGGGGCTCCGCCGGCGCGTCGACCCGGTTGGAGGCCTTGATCTCCTCGCTCGGCTCCTTGAGGTCCCAGACCAGGCCGACGGCCGCGAGGCCGCGCAGCACGTAGTAGGTGAGGTCCACCTCCCACCAGTAGAACCCTTGCCGCGTCGAGCTCTTGTAGTAGTGGTGGTTGTTGTGCCACCCCTCGCCGAGGGTGACCAGGGCGAGCAGCAGGCTGTTGCGGCTGTCGTCCTTGGTGCGGTAGCGGCGCCGCCCGAACATGTGGGTGAGGCTGTTGATGGCGAAGGTACAGTGCCACAGCACCACGGTGCTGACGAAGAAGCCCCACACCAGGGCCGGCAGCCCGCCGGCGGCGAAGAGCACCGCGGCCAGCGCCACCGGCGGCACCAGCGGGTACCGGTTGAGCCACACCAGCTCCGGGTAGCGGGCGAAGTCCGCGATCCGGTCGTAGTCGGTGGCGTTGTGCTCGGTGGTCAGGATCCAGCCCATGTGCGCCCACAGGAAGCCCTGGAGACCCGGCGAGTGCAGGTCGCCGTAGCGGTCGCTGTAGCGGTGGTGGTGGCGGTGGTGCGCCGCCCACCACAGCGGCCCCTTCTGCACGCACAGCGAGCCGAGCAGCGCGAGCACGAGCTGGAAGGCGCGCGAGGTCTTGAAGCTGCGGTGGGAGAAGTAGCGGTGGTAGCCGGCGGTCAGCGCCCACATCCGCACCACGTAGAGGGCGGCCGCCAGCCCCACCCAGCTCCACGAGAAGGGGAGCCAGAAGGCGGCGAGCGCCACCAGGTGCACGGCGAAGAAGGGGAGGATCTTGGGCGACCAGCGGATACGGGGCGGCGCTGCGAGCTCGAGCATGGGAGCGGGGTCTCCTGGCGAGGTTGGATGGGGCTCGTCGGCGATCGCCCGGCCCGCCCGCCGAGGGCCTGGACCGAGCCCTTCCAGTCTGACGCCCCCTGTGTCAAGTGACGTCAGGCCTCCGTCACGGAACGGTCAGGCGGCGGCAGGCGCCGCGCCGACGCCCCACCCCGGTGCGGTACGATCGAGCCCTGAGGCGATGCCCGTCAAGCGCCGCATCCCGGTCGTCACCTACGTCCTCTCGCTCGCGGTGGCCGTGGCGCTGCTCGTGGTGTGGGTGGTCTACGTGGTGCGCTCCAGCGTCCGCCTGGGCGAGCTCGCCGGCCGGCTCGGGATGAGCGGCGGCCGCGGCTCGTGGATCCTCCTGGCGGTGGGCTGCCTCCTCTTCTTCCTGCTGATCGGCGGCCTCACCTACCAGCTCGCCCAGGCCCTGGCCGCGGCCCGCTACCTCCACACCCAGGAGGAGTTCCTGGCCAACATCACCCACGAGCTCAAGTCCCCGCTCGCCGCCATCAAGCTGCACGCCCAGACGCTCGAGCAGGCCGACCTTCCCGACGAGGTGCGCCGCCGCTCCACCGGCTTCGTGCTGCAGCAGGCCGACCGCATGGCCCGGCTGGTCGACAACGTGCTCGAGAGCAGCCGCCTGACCGCCCAGCGCCACCGCCTCGAGCTGCGGCCGATCGACCTCGGCGAGTTCCTGCGCGGCTACCTCGGCGAGGCGCGGCCGCGGATCGAGAGCCGCGGCGTCGTCCTCGCCGCCGAGGTCACCACCGCAGCGACGGTGATGGCCACCGAGGACGCCCTCTACCGGGTGATGGAGAACCTGCTCGACAACGCCGCCCGCTTCTCGCGCCCCGGCGGCGAGGTGCGCTGCCGGGCCCGCGACGTCGGCCCCCTGGCCCGGCTCGAGGTCGAGGACGACGGCGTCGGCATCCCCAAGCGCGAGCTACCCCGTGTCTTCGACCGCTTCTACCGGGCGGGCTCGGGGGGCGCCGACCGGCTGCCCTCGGGGACCGGCCTGGGTCTCGCCATCGTCTCCGCCCTCGTCGAGGAGATGCGCGGCCGGGTGCAGGCCACCTCCCCGGAGGGCCGGCCCGGGGCCCGTTTCGTCGTCGAGCTGCCGCGCCTGGAGCGTGCCGGATGAGCGTGGAGGGCGCCCGCGTCCTGGTGGTCGAGGACGAGGAGGCGATCGCCGCCGGGCTGGCGCTGAACCTCGAGCGCAAGGGCTGCCGGGTCGAGGTGGTGGGCGACGGCCGCAGCGCCCTGGCGCGGGCCGCCGCGGGCGGCTGGGACCTCTCGTCCTCGACGTGCGGCTGCCGGAGGTCGACGGCTTCGAGGTGTGCCAGCGGCTGCGGGCGCGCAACGACCTGACGCCGATCCTCATCCTCACCGCCCGCGCCCAGCCCGACGACGTGATCTACGGCCTCAAGCTCGGCGCCGACGACTACGTCACCAAGCCGTTCGACCTCGCCGAGCTGCTGGCCCGTGTCGAGGGCCTGCTGCGGCGCAGCGCCTGGGCGCGGCGCGGCGAGGGCGACGAGGGTGCCGCGGCGGCGCGGCGCGTGCACTTCGGCGAGCACTGGGTCGACTTCGGCACCTGGGAGGCGCAGACCCGCCACGGCGTGCAGAAGCTCTCCCGCAAGGAGATCGCGGTGATGAAGGTGCTCACCGCGCGGCCCAATCAGGTGGTGACGCGCCGCGAGCTCCTCGCCGAGGTCTGGGAGCTCCCCCACCACCCCAACACCCGCGTCGTCGACAACGTCATCGTGGCGCTGCGCAAGGCCTTCGAGGAGAACTCCTGGCGGCCGCGGCACATCCACAGCGTGCGCGGCGCCGGCTACCGGTTCGTGCCATGAGCGACGACCGCCTGCGGGTCCTCGAGCTGTACTGCGGCATCGGCGGCGTCGCCGCCGCCCTCGGGGGCACCGCCGAGGTGGTGGCCGCGGTCGACATCGACCGCCAGGCCCTCGCCGTGTACGCCGCCAACTTCGCCCACCCGGCCCACGCCCGCAACCTCGATGCCGCCGCAGCCGCCGCCTTCGCGGCGCTCGGCGCCGACCTGTGGACCCTGTCGCCGCCGTGCCAGCCCTACACCCGGCGTGGCCGCGGGCGCGACCTCGACGACCCGCGGGCGGCCAGCCTGCCGCCGCTGCTCGACGCGCTCGCCGCCGCGCCGCCCCCCTACCTGTTCCTCGAGAGCGTGCCCGGCTTCGCCGGCTCGCGCGCCCACGCCCGGCTGCGCGCCGTGCTCGACGGCGCCGGCTACAGGGTGGTCGAGCGGCTGCTCTGCCCTTCGCAGTGGGGGATGCCCAACCGCCGCCGGCGCTTCTACCTGGTGGCCGGCCGCGCCGGCGCGGCGCCGCTGGGACCGGTGGCCGCACCGCCGGCGCGGCCCCGCGGGCTCGTCCTGGCGGAGCTGCTGGACGCGGCGCCCGCGCCGGAGCTCGCGGTTCCCGGCCGGCTGGCGCGCGCCTACCGGCACGCCCTCGACGTCGTCGATCCCGCCGACCCGGCGGCGCGGACCGCCTGCTTCACCGCCGCCTACGGGCGCTCCCCCGTGCGCAGCGGCTCCTACCTGGTGACGGCGCCCCCGGCGGCCCCGGGCGACCCGCCGTCGCTGCGCCGCTTCTCGCCCCGCGAGATCCTGCGCCTGCTCGGGTTCCCGGAAGGACTACCGCCTGCCCCCGGGCCTGCCGCACCGCACCGGCTGGCGCCTGGCCGGCAACAGCCTGGCGCTCGTCCCGGTGCGGGCGATGCTGGCCGCCGTGCCCGCCCTCGGAACGCGCCTCGCCCCCGCCGCCTGAGGTCGTCCGGGGGCGGCGGGTTGCGCTACCATTCCCCGCACACGGCCGCCATGCCCAGGATCTACCAACGACGGCACTCCCAGCCCGGGACCTCGCCCGGCACGCTGCACGCCCCGAAGGAGCAGCGCGTCGACCGGGTGCGCATCCACGTCCTGCGCTACGGCCCGGACCACCTCGAGGAGCACGAGGTCACCGCCGCCGAGGAGCTCGCCGTCCTGCGGCCGGAGCCCGGGCGCCTCGAGGCCTCCAGCGCCGGCGTCACCTGGGTCGACGTGGTCGGCCTGCACGACGTCGAGCTGCTGGCCGAGATCGGCCGCATCTTCGGCCTCCACCCGCTGGCGCTCGAGGACGTGGTCAACGTCGGCCAGCGGCCCAAGGTCGAGGAGTACCGCGACCACCTGTTCCTCGTGCTGCGCGAGTTCCACACCCGGGTGGGGAGCTCGCCACCGAGCAGCTCTCCCTGTTCCTCCTCCCCGGCTTCGTGCTGACCTTCCAGGAGGTGGGCGGCGATCCGTTCGACCCCGTGCGCGAGCGCATCCGCCACGGCAAGGGGCGGCTCGCGCTCGATGGGCGCCGACTACCTGACCTACGCCCTGACCGACGCCGTGATCGACCAGTTCTTTCCCCTCCTCGAGAGCCTCGGCGAGCGCATCGAGGACCTCGAGGACGAGCTGGTCCAGAACCCGGAGCCCGCGATCCTGCAGAAGATCTACCGGCTGCGCGCGCGAGCTGCTGATGGTGCGCCGGGCCTGCTGGCCGGAGCGCGAGGTGGTCACCGCGCTGCAGCGCGAGGGGACGGCGCTGATCGGCGACGAGACCCGGACCTTCCTGCGCGACTGCTACGACCACGCGGTGCAGGCGCTCGACATCCTCGAGACCTACCGCGAGCTCGCCGGGTCGATGCTCGACGTCTACCTCTCCAGCGTCAGCAACCGGATGAACGAGGTGATGAAGGTGCTCACCATCATCGCCACCATCTTCATCCCGCTCACCTTCATCGCCGGCCTCTACGGCATGAACTTCGATCCCGACGTCAGCCCGTGGAACATGCCCGAGCTGCGGTGGGCCTACGGCTATCCCGCCGCGCTGGCGGTGATGGCGGTGGTCGCGCTGCTGCTGCTGCTGTTCTTCCGCCGCAAGCACTGGCTGTAAGGGGATCGGCCCGCCGGACGGACGGCGCCCCTCGCCCCTCCTCGGTGCGAGGCACCGGGGCGGGACGGGGCGGCCGCCCGCGGCCGCCGGCCGGAGGCGCGCGCCTCCGCGGGTGGAGCCGCGGACGGCCCGGCGCTCCGCGCCCCGCTAGCCGAGGTCGACGAGGTCGGCGAGCGGGGTGTAGTCGCGGCCCTGCGACTCGGCCACCGGGCGGCAGGTGACGGCGCCGCGGAAGGTGTTGACGCCGGCGAGCAGTCCGGGGTCGGCCTTGACCGCCGCCTCGACGCCCCGGTTGGCGAGCTCCAGGGTGTAGGGCATGGTGGCGTTGTTCAGCGCGAAGGTGGAGGTGCGCGGCACCGCGCCCGGCATGTTCGCCACGCAGTAGTGGACCACGCCGTCGACCTCGTAGACCGGGTTCGAGTGGGTGGTGGCGTGGGTGGTCTCGAAGCAGCCGCCCTGGTCGACCGCCACGTCGACGATCACCGCCCCGCGCTTCATCTCGGCGAGCATGGCGCGGGTGACCAGCTTGGGCGCCGCGGCGCCCGGGATCAGCACGGCACCGACCAGGATGTCCGCCCGGCCCAGGGCGGTCATCAGGTTGTGGTGGTTCGACGCCAGGGTGGTGAGCTCGCCGCGGAAGACGTCGTCGAGGTACCGCATGCGATCGATCGAGGCCTCGAGCACGGTCACCCGGGCCCCGACGCCGAGCGCGATCTTGGCGGCGTTGATCCCGACGATGCCGCCGCCCAGGATCACCACGTCCCCCGGCGGCACGCCGGGGACACCGGACAGCAGCGTGCCGCGGCCGCCGCGGAACTTCTGCAGGTAGTTGGCGCCGGCCAGGACCGACATCCGCCCGGCCACCTCCGACATCGGGGTGAGCAGCGGCAGGCGGCCGTGGCGGTCGGTCACCGTCTCGTAGGCGATGCCGGTCACGCCGCGCTCGACGAGCGCGTCGGTCAGCTCCGGCAGCGGCGCCAGGTGCAGGTAGGTGAACAGCACCTGCCCCTCGCGCATCCGCGGGTACTCGCTGGCCACCGGCTCCTTGACCTTGACCACCATCTCCGCCTCGCCCCAGGCGGTGTCGGCGTCCGGCACGATGGTGGCGCCGGCGGCGACGTACTCCTCGTCGGGGATGCCGCTGCCCTCCCCGGCGCCCCGCTGCACCCGCACGTCGTGGCCGGCGGCGGCCAGCGCGTGCACCGTCGCCGGGATCATGCCGACCCGGCACTCGCTGTCTTTGACCTCGGTGGGAACTCCGATTCTCACGCTTCGTCCCTCGCCGCGGCGCCGGGACGGACGCCCCTGTCGCCGCTCATTTTCACGTTTCCCTTGAAGAAAGCGCCCTCGGCGATGACGACCCGCGGAGCCTCGATGTCCCCCTCGGCGGTCCCCGAAGGGGCCACCTCGGCGCGCTCTCCGGCCCGCACGTCACCTTCGATCTTCCCTTTGACGAGGACGGAGCCGGCCGTGACGCCGCCCCGCACCCGCCCCCCTTCGCCGATGACCACCATGCCGTCGACCATCACCCGCCCCTCCACCAGCCCGAAGATCTCGACCCGCCCCGACCCGCTGACCGTGCCGTGGACGCGCAGGCCGCGCCCGAGGCGGGTGACGGCTGCCGCTGCGCCGCGGCGCAGCGGCTCGCCCGCCGGGCGGGCCGGGAGGCTCGCCGGCCGGCTCTCCGAGCTCGTCCGGGCTACGGTCGTCGCGGCGGAAGAGGGGCATGGGGAGGAGGGGGGAACTTGGAGCGGGCAACGGGACTCGAACCCGCGACATCAAGCTTGGGAAGCTTGCACTCTACCAGCTGAGTTATGCCCGCTCGGACGATCCTGCCGGCAGGAAATCTAGCCGACCCCGGCGAACGGGTCAAGACCGCGGGCGCCGCGGGCGGGGCCGCGGCGCGGCTGGCGGGCGCCGGGCACCGGGGCTATACTGATCGCGCGATGGACGGCTCCGAGACCAAGGGCTCCGCCGCCGGACGCGGCGGCCCGCTGTACTTCTTCCCCGACCGCGAGATCACCGCCGCCGAGCTGCGCAGGATCCTCGACGAAGGCTCCGCCGAGGAGCGCGCCTGGGCGGTCTCCCACCTGCTCCGCTACGCGCAGTGGGACGACATCTGGTCCTACGTCTCCCGCGACGAGGTGCGCGAGATCTTCGCCGAGCTCGACCTGCCGGACAACCTCCGCCAGGCGTGGGGGCGGATGCTCAAGGTGGAGACGCCGGTCGGCTGATCCCCCCGCGGCCGCCCTCAGGGTCCGGGAGCCGGCGCCGCCTCCGCACGCTCGGCGAGCAGCTTCGCCGCCCGCTCCTTCGACAGCGCGATGGCCCGTGCCACCGGCTCGGGCGGTAGGACGAACACCCCGATCGGGCCGGAGGTCTTGCCGTTCTGGCCGCCGAGCATGCCGCCGAAGCCCTGCATCCCCCCGCCGGGATCGGTCCCGACGCTCGACAGCACGGAGGCGAGCACCCCCACCGGCCGGCCGGCGTCGTCGAACACCGGCAGGCCGAGGGTGGTGGGTTCGCCGTCGACCACCCAGCCGCGCCGCGGCTTCGCCATCTCCCCGACGAGCAGCAGCCGCGACAGGTAGAGGGTGCGGTCGAAGCTGGGGTTGAGCCGGGAGACGGCGTACACGGTCTGCCCCACCGCCGGGCTCGCCGCGGCCGCGAAGTCCACCGCCACCAACGGCTCCGCGGGCGGCTCGGCGAGCTGCAGGAAGGCGACGTCGAGGTTCGAATCGGAGGCGGCGAGGAAGGCGGCCTGCGGCCGGGCCGCCCCGGGCAGGGTGACCTCGAACGAGGTCGGCGTCAGCTTGACGTCGAAGTCGTCGCCGCCCCGGCCCATCAGCTCCACCATCTCCTTGAATCGCGACGAGGAGATGCTGCTGTTCCACACCATGATCAGCCCGCCGGGGTCGACCACCGCGCCGACCAGGTCGAGCTTCCCCTCCTGCTGGTTGCCCTGGCCGTTCATCTGCATCTCCATCTTCACCACCGCCTCGACCGACACCGTCGCGGGGCCGTAGCGGCCGAGCAGACCGCGCACCGCCGCCGCCTCCTCGGCGGCCACGGCGGCGGGCGGGAGGGCGGCGGCGGCCAGGGCCGACAGGGCGACGGCGGCGAGCGTGCGGCGAGGGCTCATGGCGAGGGCTCCGTGGTGGTGGCCGCGGCACCGCCGGCGGGCGGCGCCTCGGGCCAATCGGGTTCGATGAAGACGAAGTGGGTGCGGTGGTCGCGGCGCAGGAAGACCGGGATCACCTCGGGGCGCGCGGCGAGCACCCGCCCGGTGACGGCGGTGAAGGCCTCGACGTCGGGGACCGGCTCCCCCGCCACCCGCAGCACCAGGTCGCCGAGGCGCAACCCGGCCAGGTGGGCCCAGCCGCCCTGCTCCACCTCGACCACCACCACGCCCTGCTGGTCGCGGTCCCAGCCGCGGTCGATGCGGTCGCTGAAGGTGACGTCGCGCACCGCCAGCTCGAGGTCCTCCTGGCGGGTGCGGTCGGCGGCCGAGGGCTCCTCCGGCGCGGCCTCGAGGGTCACCGGGACCTCGAGCGGCGCGAAGCTCGCCGCCGGGACCCCCACCCCCGCGCCCCCCTGGGGCCGCAGCACCTCCAGGGTGACCGTCTCGCCGGGGGAGGAACGCTCGACCGCCCGCCGCAGGTCCTCGCGCTCCTGCGGCCGGGTGGCGAGCAGCGGCGTGCCGTCGAAGGCGCGGATCACGTCGCCGACGGCGAGGCCGGCGCGGGCCGCCTCCGTCCACGGGAACACCTCGGTGACGCGGAATCCCCCGGGCTCGGGGAGGCCGAGCGCGGTGGCGATCTCGGGTCCCACCACCTGGGTCCGCAGCCCGAGCCAGGCGGCCGGCAGCTCGCCCCCGAAGCGCGGCCCCGGACGCGCCGCCGGCTCGACGACGGTGAACAGGTCCTCGCCCTCGCGCCGGTAGGAGACCGCGGCGGCCTCCGCCGCCGTCCCCGCCGCCGCGACCAGGTCGGCCGGCACTTCGAGCGGCCGGCCCGCCCACGACAGCAGCAGATCCCCCGCCGTCACCGCCGGCCGCGCCGACTCCAGCGGCGAGCCCGGGCGCACGCCGGTCACCCGCAGGCCGTGGTCGCTCGGCAGACCGGCCGCGAGGGCCATCGGGCGGGTCACCTCCTGCACCGTCACGCCGAGGGCGCCCACCTCGGCCTCCTCCCCGACCGCCCGCTGCATCGGCTCGACCTCCGCGCGCAGGGTGCGCTCCGCGCCGTCGCGCTCGACCTCGAGCGGCACCTCGCTGCCCGGCGGCAGGTCGGCGATGCGCGCGTACAGCGGCGGCACCTGCTCGACGAAGCGCACCGTGACCGGTTCGCCGCCGAGGCGCAGCAGCACGTCGCCCGGCACCAGCCCGGCGCGCGCCGCCGGCGAGCCGTCGAGGACCGAGGCGACCAGGGCGCCGGTCCGCCGCCCCAGCTTGGCCACCGGCAGGACCGTGAAGCCGAGCCAGCCGCGCCGGATCTCGCCGTGGGCGATCGCCTGCTCGAGCACCCGTCGCGCCACGTCGGCGGGGATGGCGAAGCCGATGCCGGCGCCGCCGAGCTCGTTGATCCCCACCACCCGCCCGGCGAGGTCGACCAGCGGGCCGCCGGAGTTGCCGGGGAGGATGAGGGCGTCGTGCTGGATCCAACGGGTGAAGATGCCGGTGCGCTCCCCCTCGGCGAGCTCGGGCTCGGCGAGGTCGGTGCCGGTGACGTCGGTGAAGACGCGCTTCGGGTTGGAGACGATCCCCAGGCTGACCGACGACGCCAGCGCCAAGGGGTTGCCCATCGCCAGCACCGGGTCGCCCACCTCGAGGCCGTCGGACTCCCCGAGCTCGGCCGCCGCCACCACGTGCCCCGGCGGCACCCGCAGCCGCAGCACCGAGAGGTCGGTCAGCGGGTCGTGCACGACGACGTCCGCCGCGAGCACCTCGCCGTCGGTGAGGGTGGCGGTGATGCGGGTGGCGTGGCCGGCGACGTGGTAGTTCGTCAGCACGTGCCCCTGCGGCGTCACCACCACGCCGCTGCCGCTCGCCAGCACGTGCAGGGCACGGCCGCCGTTGAACGTCTCGGTCACCACCGTCAGGTTGACCAGGGCCGGGTAGACGGCGTCGCGGGCGACCGCCACGGCGCGGGCGTCGACGTCCTGGGCGGCGGCCGGGGCGGCGGCCGCGAGCGCCAGCAGCGCGGCGGCGACCGGCCGCCGGGCGGCGGCGAGGCGGCGGGGCATGGGCGGCGTCCGGGCGACCTCAGTCGCCCATCAGCATCTCTCCCAGGTCGCCGAGCACCGAGCCCTCGCCCTTGCGCTTCTTGCCGCCGCGCGGGATGGCGGCGATCACCCGCCCGGCGAGACGGCTGAACGGCAGCGACTGCAGCCACACCCGCCCGGGCCCGGTGAGGCGGGCGAAGAACAACCCCTCGCCGCCGAACACCGCGGTCTTGATCCCCTTGACGGTCTGGATGTCGTAGTCGACCCGCTCCTCGAGGGCCACCAGGCAGCCGGTGTCCACCCGCAGCGACTCGCCCGCGGCGAGGTCGCGGGCCACGATGGCGCCGCCGGCGTGGACGAAGGTGAAGCCGTCGCCCTCCAGCTTCTGCAGGATGAAGCCCTCGCCGCCGAAGAAGCCGACGCCGAGGCGGCGCTGGAAGGCGATGCCCACCGAGATGCCCTTCGCCGCGCAGAGGAAGGCGTCCTTCTGGCACAGGATGGTGCGATTGTGCTGGCGCAGGTCGATGGGGATGATCTGGCCCGGGTAGGGCGACGCGAAGGCGACCTTCTGGCGCTCCCCGGCGGTGTTGGCGAAGACGGTCATGAACAGCGACTCGCCGGTGAGGACGCGCTTGCCGGCACCGATCAGCTTGCCCATCAACCCGCCCTCGTGGTCGCGGGAGGAGCCGTCGCCGAAGATCGTCTCCATCTCGATCCCGGGGTCCATGAACATGAAGGCGCCGGCCTCGGCGATGCAGGCCTCCTGGGGATCGAGGGTGATCTCGACGAACTGCATCTCCTCGCCGAAGATCTCGTAGTCGATCTCGTGGGCGCCCCCGCCGCGGGGGGGCGGCGGCGGCGCGCCGGCGGTGCCGCCGGGCTCCGCCGCGAACTCGGGCTGGGAGCGCACCGGCACCCAGTTCGCCATCC
The DNA here is from genome assembly GCA_963843275.1 of uncultured Acidobacteriota bacterium. Taxonomy (GTDB): domain Bacteria; phylum Acidobacteriota; class Thermoanaerobaculia; order Multivoradales; family JBCCEF01; genus CAWJJM01. The sequence goes on from CAWJJM010000012.1 coordinate 1,364,848, forward strand.
CCTCGCGGAAGACGTAGGCGTTGGCGTCGAGCCGGCCGCTGCTCAGCCGCTGGCGGATCTCGTCCTCGCTGATCGGCCCTTCCTGGCCGCCCTGGACCGACACGTACCACTGATCGCTCATCTTCAACCTCCGGTCGCTCGCTGTCGTTCTCTCCGGGTCGGACGTTCGTGCGGACGGTCAGTCTAGCAGCCGCCCGGCGGCCGCCCCGGGGCTCAACCGGCCGGCACGAAGCGCACCCGGAAGAGCTTCGGCCACAGCTTCCCGGTCAGCAGGAAGGTGCCGTCGGCGGGGTCGTAGGCGATGCCGTTGAGCACCTCGGCCCCCGCGGCCTCGTCCGCCGACAGCAGCCCGGCGGCGTCGACGACCGCGGTGACCCGCCCTCCCTCCGGGTCGATCTCCACCAGCTCGTCGGTGGTGTAGACGTTGGCGTAGACGCGCCCGCCGACGCACTCGAGCTCGTTGAGCCGGTCCAGCGGGCGGCCGTCGAGGGTCACCCCGACCGAGCCGCGCACGGCGAAGGTCGCGGGGTCGCGGAAGGTCAGCCGGGCGCTGCCGTCGCTCATCACCAGCCGCGGTCCGCCCGGCGCCGCGCCGTCGCGGCACAGCCCCCACCCCTCGCCGCGGTAGCCGTGCTCCCCCGCCGGCGTCAGGGTGGCGGCGTCCCACACCGTCGCCAGGCCCGCCTGCCAGGTGAGCTGGACGAGCCGGTCGGGCGCCCCGCCCGCGCCGGGGAGCCAGGCCAGGCCCTCGCCGAAGAGGTCGTCGGCGAGGGCGGTCTGCGCCAGCACCCGGCCGCTGGCGAGGTCCACCCGGCGCACGGTCGAGTGGCCGTAGCGGCCGGTGCTCTCCCACAGCGCCCCCGCGGCCAGGACGAGCCCCTGGGTGTAGGCGCCGGGATCGTGGGGGTAGGTGGCGACGATCTCGGCGCGCAGCCGGGCCGCCGGCTCGACGGCCGCCGGCGGCGCCGCCGTGCCGTCCGGCGCCGGACCGGCCGCCGCGCCGTCGCCCAGCGCCCCGGGGTGCCGCCACAGCGCCCAGCCGGCCGCCAGGGCCGCGACGAGGAGCGCGGCCCCGGTCCATCGACGCCCGGAGCGGGCGCCCCCCCGGCGGCCGCGGGGCCGGCGCCGGGGCTCGCGCCGATTCAACCGCTCTCCCGCCGCCGCCCCACCGCCAGGCGCCAGAAGACGAGGACGAGGGCCGCGAAGACGACGGCGGCCACCGCCGGGGCGGCCGCCCCGGCCCACCCCTCGCCGAGCGTCCAGCGGGAGGCGCCGCGCTGGGCGGCCCAGCCGGCGAGGCCGGCGATGACGACGCCCAGCAGGCCCTCGCCGCCGACCAGGCCCGAGCCCAGCAGCACCCCGCGGTCGCGGCGCGCCACCCCCTCCTCGGGCGACGGGGCGCGCCGCACCAGGATCCCGTTGAGCAGGCCGCCCAGGAACACCGGCACCATCGTCGACACCGGCAGGTAGACGCCGACCGCGAAGGCCAGGCTGGGGATGCGGAACGCCTCGGCGAGCAGCGCGATGGCGACGCCGATCCCCACCAGGAGCCAGGGCAGCGACTGCTGCAGCACGCCGTCGATGACCAGCTTCATCAGCGTCGCCTGGGGGGCCGGCAGCTCGGCGGTGCCGAAGCCGTAGACCCGCGCCAGCAGCACCACGGTGAGGCAGACGAACAGCGCCGAGGTGAGGACCCCGACGAGCTCGCCCGCCTGCTGGCGGCTTGGGGTGGCGCCGAGGAGGTACCCGGTCTTCAGGTCCTGCGAGGTGTCGCCGGCGATCGAGGCGGCGATCGCCACCACCGTGCCCACGGTCAGCGCCGCCATCTTCCCCAGGTCGTCGGTCCAGCCGAGGGCGAGGAAGAGGGAGGAGGTGCCGAGCAGGGTGGCGATGGTCATCCCGCTGGTCGGGTTCGAGGTCACCCCCACCAGCCCGACGATGCGCGACGACACGGTGACGAAGAAGAAGGCGAAGACGATCACCAGGAGCGCGGCGACGGTGCGGTGGGCGAGGTCCTCGAAGGCTCCGAAGATCTGCGGCACGAAGGCGAGCAGCGCCCCGACGGCGAGCACGCCGCCGGCGACCACGCCGAGGTGCAGGTCGCGCGCCGTGCGGGCGACGGCGGGCCCCTCGACGGCGCCGAGCCGGGCGCGGATCTGCCGCGCTCCCACGCGGAAGCTCTCCACCATGGTCGGCACCGAGCGGATCAGCGTGATCAACCCGCCCGCGGCCACCGCGCCGGCGCCGATGTAGCGCACGTAGCGGTTCCAGATCTGGCCCGGCGACATCGCCGAGATCAGCAGGTCGGTCTCCGGGTACAGCGGCGAGCTGGCGTTCTGGCCCCACCACGCGATGGCCGGGATGATCACCAGCGAGGAGAGCAGGCCGCCCCCCACCATGATGGCGCCGATCCGCGGCCCGAGGATGTAGCCGACCCCGAACAGGGCGCCGGAGACGTCGCAGCCCACCTCGCCCTTGCGCAGCAGCGGCACGCGCACCGAGACCTCGCCGGGGATCGCCGCGCAGCAGGCCGGTCAGCGCCTTGAGCGCCGCCCCCAGCCCCAGGCCCACGAAGACGTTGCGCGCCCGGCCGCCGCCCGCCTCGCTGGCGATCAGCACCTCGGCGCACGCGGTGCCTTCCGGGTAGGGCAGGCGGGCGTGCTCGCGGACGATGAGGTAGCGGCGCAAGGGGATCATGAAGAGCACCCCGAGCAGGCCGCCGCACAGCGACAGCAGCGTCATCTGCACGATGCTCGGCGCGAAGCCCCACAGGAACAGGGCGGGCAGGGTGAAGATGACGCCGCTCGCCACCGAGCTCGAGGCCGAGCCCACGGTCTGCGCCAGGTTGGCCTCGAGGATCGACGTGCCGACCCCGGCGACGCGCAGCGCCCGGAAGGCGGCGACCGTCATCACCGCCACCGGGATCGAGGTGGAGATGGTGAGGCCGGCGCGCAGCCCGAGGTAGGCGTTGGCGGCGCCGAACAGGATGCCGAAGAGGATGCCCGCCAGCACCGCCTTGAGGGTCGCCTCGGGGGGGCTCTGGGCCGCCGGGACGTAGGGCTCGACGGGCGGGTGAGGTTCGGGACGGGTCGGCATGACGGTGCGGGTGGTGGCGGCGGAGCGGCGAAGTCTAGCAGGGCCCTCGCCGTTCAGCCGCCCGCCGCGCCGTCCCCCGGTCGGGCCGTCGGAAGCTCGACCAACGAGCCGTCCGGCATCACGAAGCGGCCGCCGACGGTGACCGCCGCCGGGTCGCTCACCTCGATCGGCCCGCTGGTGACCTCGTCGCCCGGCTCGAGCACGGCGACGAACAGGCGCAGCGCGTCGGCGGCGCGGACGGCGGCCATGTCGCGGGCGCGCCGGCCGTCGCGATCGAGCTCGTAGCGCCCGAAGCCGCCCGGGTCGACCCGCCCGAAGGCGCCGGAGCCCAGCCGGACCTCGACGTAGTTGCCGTCGAGCAGCGAGACCGCCGTGGGCTCGACGCCGCGGTGCGCCACCTCGACCTGCACCGCGCGCCCGCGGCCCGGTACCACGGTCACGCTCAGCTCGAGCCGCGGCGGTGCCGGCGGGGCCGCGGCGGCCGCGAGCCGCGCCGCGCTCAGGCCGAAGCCCTCCCCCGGTGCCGGCAGGCGCAGGTAGAGCTCCCCGCGGTGCAGCGCCGAGCCGGCCGCCGCCAGCCGTGCCCGCAGCCGGCGCAGGTGGACCGCGTAGGGGCGTTCGAGGCGCAGCCGGTCGCCCCGCTCGAGCGTCCAGTCGCCCCAACGCAGCCGGCGCTCGGCGCGGAAGGTGAGCCGGTCGACGTCGCTGCTCAGCACCCCGGCGCCCGCCGGCCGCAGCCCGTCGACGGCGAGCAGGCCGTGCAGGTCGCCGCGCGTCGTCGTCGCCGGTGGTGCCGAGCCCTCGCGCACCACCCGCCCCAGCGTCGTCACGCCCACCAGGTAGGGCGTCCCGAGTCCCTCGAGCCGGGCCACGTCGGCCTCCAGATCCTCCAGGCCCCACGGAGCCGCCGGCCCGGGGCCCGGCCCGCCGCCGGGGCGTGGCCCGTAGAGACCGGCGACCAGCAGGTCGCAGCCCGCGGCCACGGCGTCCGCCCCCTCCCGGCCGAGGGCGTCGTGGTCGACGCCGGCCCCCAGCCACAGGCCCGGACCCAGCCGCCGCCGCAGCGCGCCCAGCGCGGCCCCGTAGGCTGCGAGCCCGTCCGCGTCCGCCGGCGGCACCAGGTCGAGATGGAGCCCGACCGGGCTCCACCCCCGTTCCACCGCCTCGCGACCGAGGGCGACCAGCTCGGGGGCCAGGGCCTCCGCGGCGGCCGCCGGCTCGGCAGCGGAACGCCACGCGCCGCGCACCGCGAGCGCGACCGGCAGGCCCGACCCGCCGACCGGGCGCGACGCCGCCGACGGCCAGCGGCGCTCGAGGCGTGGCACGCCGGCGCCGTCCCAGCCCAGCGCGGCCACGGTCACGAACACCTCCCGCACGCCGGCCCGGCGCAGCGCCTCCACGTCGGCGCCGGAGAGCCGGGCCCAGGTCGCGGGCGTCGCCGCCACCGCGTCCCCCGCCGGCACCGCGGGACGGTCGCCGGCGCCACCGCAGGCGCCGAGTGCGAGGGCGGCCGCCAGCCATCCCACGCCGATCCGCGGGGCCCGCGGCCGGCCGCTCATCGCACCTCGCTCAGCGGCAGCGTCAGGGCGACCTCCAGGCCACCCTCCGGCCGGTTGCGGGCCCCGATCGTGCCGCCGTGCTCCTCGGCGATGCGGCGGGCGATCGGCAGCCCGAGCCCGGTCCCGGTGTCGTGGGTCGAGAAGTAGGGATCGAAGATGCGCGGCAGCAGGTCGGGCGCGATGCCCGGCCCGGAGTCGAGGACGGCGATGCGCGCCTCCGGAGCGCCGCCGCCCCCGTCGCCGTCGACCGCTCCGGGCCGACGCTCCACCCGCAGCACCACGCGGCCGCCCCCGGCGCTGGCGCGCAGGGCGTTCTCCAGCAGGTTGCGCACGGCCCGCACCAGCAGGCGGCGGTCGAAGGTGGCGACCAGCTCCGGCTCGGACGACTCCACCTGCACGGTCACACCGGGCGGCGGCGCCGTCGCGTACGGCGCCGCCAGCTCGCGCACCGCCTCGACCAGGTCGCCCGGCCGCCGCTCGATGCGCGGGATCCGGCTGTAGGTCGAGAACTCCGCCGCGATCTGCTGCAGCTCGTCGACCTGCACGCAGGACGTTGGCGGTGCAGCGCTCGAAGACCCTCTCGAAGTGCTCGTGGGCACCGTCGGGGCCGTCGCCGCGCCCGCGGTCGTGCCACACCTGCTGCATGTGCTCGACGTTGAGCCGGATGGGGGTGAGCGGGTTCTTGATCTCGTGGGCGATGATGCGCGCCATCTCCGCCCAGGCCTCCAGGCGCTGGCCGCGCAGCGTCTCGGTGGCGTCCTCGACCACCAGCAGGGCCGAGGGCTCGCCGGCACCCGGCACCGGCACCCAGACCAGCGTCCAGTCGCGTTCCGCCGGCCCGTCGCCGTCGCCGCCGTCGCCGTCCGCCGGCGCTCCGCCAGCGGGCAGGCGGACCGTCCGGTGGGACGGCTGGTCGCCGGCGACGCCGGCCAGCCAGGCGGCCACCGGGGCCAGCCGCTCCACCGCCGGCAGGACCTCGGCCAGGCGGTCGCCCACCTCGACGCCGAGCAGCTCCGCCGCGACCCGGTTGCGCATCAGCACCCGCCGCTCGCGGTCCAACGACACGACGCCCGAGGTGATGTGCTCGACGATCCGCTCGACGACCTGCTTCTCACGCACCAGCCGCTCGCGGCCCTCGGCGATGCGCCGCGCCATCTCGTCCACCGCCTCGACCAGGGCGGCCAGCTCGAGCTCGCTGGGCGCCAGGTCGAGCGAGGGGGCGCCCGCGGCGATGCGGCGGGTCCCTTCGACCAGCTCGGTCAGCGGGCGGGTGAAGCCGCGCGACAACCGCGCCCCCAGCGCCGCCACCAGCATCACCAGCGCCGCGGTCACCAGCAGCGCCTGGCGGCGCAGGGCGGCGAGCTCGCGCGCCACCTCCTCCTGCTGCGCCAGCAACGGCATCGAGAGAAAGAAGTTGCGTGGCCCGAGGTCCTCCCCCGGGACTTCCAGCGGCGCGTACAGCTCCAGGTACGACGCCTCCCCCACCCGGTTGGTGCGCGAGGCGAGATCGTAGCCGAGCAGCCCGATGCGGGCGAAGCTCTCCCCGGGGATCCGCTTCGGCAGCAGCCGGGCGGCGAACAGCTCCGGCTTGGTCGAGGCCCAGATCTCGCTCCCCCAGTAGAGGTTGACCTCGTGGCGCACCACCCGCGACAGCCAGATCAGCAACGTGTCGTCGAGCTCGCTGGCGAGGTCGAAGCCCGGCTCCAGGGTCTCCAGGTAGTCGCCGAGCACGCGCTGGGCCGCCGACAGGGCCGCCTCGCCGGCGGCGCGCTGCTCGCGCCGCAAGCGGTCCCCGATGCCGGCGACCAGGACGGCGTTGAGCAGCAGCAGGGGGACCAGCAACAGCACGGTGTAGACCAGCAGCAGGCGCTTCGAATAGGAGCGCACCGTGGTGCGCAGGAGGTCGCGGAAGGCCGCCCGGGGCAGCGCCAGCAGCACCGCGGCGAACGCCGCCACCAGCGCCACCAGCAGCACCCCGAGCAGGTGGCTTCCCACCCGCTCGAGCGCTGCCAGCGGCGACAGCACCGGCAGGTAGAGCACGGCGCGCGCGCCCGGGACGTCCCGCCCCACCGCCCAGGCGGGCCCGGCGGGGGTGGGGACGACCCGCATCCGCCCGCCGGCCGGCGCCAGCTCCGGCGGCCGCGGCGGCGCCTCCTGCCAGGGCGACACCAGCGCCTTGCCCGCCGCGTCGTAGAGCCCCAGCTCGACCGAGGGCGGCAGCCCCGGCAGCCGCGACAGCGACGGCCCGCCGCGCAGCAGCGCCGCCTCGATCTCCTCGAGCGCCGCCTCCGGCGCCAGCCGGAACCCCGGCAGCGGCAGCAGCGTCCACTCCACCCGCGCCCAGCGTCGGCCCTCGGCGGTGAGGTCCGCGGCGCCGCGCAGCAGCCGCTCGCGCGGCGCCACGGCGCCGACCTCCTGCCAGCGCAGCACCGCCCAGTCCGCCGTCCCGTCCTCGGTCAGAGGCAGCCCGAAGCCGAAGGTCGACGGCGGTCCGTCCGGGAGACGGACGACCAGGGACGACAGCACGTTGGGGTGCGCCAGGGGCGACGCCTGCCAGAGCAGGAAGGCGAGGTCCTGGCGTTCGAGACCCTCCGGCGTGCGCGGCACGAAGCGGCTCAGGTCGCCGCTGGTGAAGAAGCGCTCGATGCCCGCCGACAGCGCCGCCGACTCCGCCGCCGGCGGCGGCCCGACCCGCGGGGCCACCCGCACCGCCAGGTCGCGGCGCAGCGCCTCCCGGTGCACCGTCTCCCAGGCGGCCGACGAGGCGAGGGCGGCGATCAGAAGCAGGACGGCGACCTGGGCCGGCCGGCGCAGAGGGCGGCCCTGGATCCAGCGGGCCGCCGCGCCGCCGCCGGCCGCCAACAGGGCCAGGGCCGCCGCCGGCAGGTCGCACAACGCGCCCGCCGTGGCGAGCAGCACCACCGCCAGCCAGGCCCAGCCCTCGCCGGGGTGGCGCCGGGGGTCGGGTGCGGCGGCGGGAGCGGCGGCGCGGGTGAGCGCCAGCAGCCCCACCGCGGCGGTGGCCAGCGCCAGGCGCAGCACGAACAGGGTCGGGGCGCCGAAGAAGCGCGGCGCCAGGTCGGCCGGGCCGCTCCAGCTCTGCGCCGCCACCGCGCCGCCGACCACCCCCGCCACCGCGATCACGCCGGCCACGGCGGCCTGCACCCGCCGGCCGCGGCCCGGCGCGGGGCCCGGGGGGTGCGGTCGCGGCAGGGCCAGCCCGGCCACCGCCAGCACCGCGGCCACCGGCAGCGCGGCGAGCGAGGCCGGGGCCGCGCCGGCGGCGAGCGCCCCGGCCAGGGCGGCGCCCAGACCGGCGGCGGTCACCTGGGCGATGCCGGCGATCCGCTCGCCGCGCGGCGCCCCCGGCGCCGCCCCGGCGGGCGGCAGCAGCAGCGCCAGGCCGACGATCCGAGTCACCGCCAGCGCGAACAGTCCGAACCCGAGGGCCAGCCAGGCGAGCCGGCTGGCCGAGTCGTGGGGCAGCCCGGGCGGCGGCGGCGGCGGGGGACCGGACCGGACCACCAGCGCGGGGCGGCCCGCCAACTGGATCACCCGGGCGCCGGCGGCCGCCTCGGAGGGGTCGTCGACCAGCGACCAGCGCAGCGCGGGGCGCCGGGGGGCGAAGGGCAAACGGTCGGTGGCGTAGCTGCGCGCCGCAACCACCCGCCAGGGGCGCCGCTCGTTCCCCAGCGGCACGACGGCGATGGCGGTGACGGCGGCGAAGCTGGCGCGGAACCCGGTCCCGGCGCGCGGGATCGACTCCGGCGCCAGCTCGTGGAGCAGGCCCTCCCCCGCCCACGCCACCGAGGTCCCGTCCGGATCCACCAACAGCAACCCGCCGCGCCCTTCCCCGCCGCGCTCCACCACCGCCGCCAGGGTGCGGAAGGCGGCGACCCGGTCGCCGTCCTCGTGCGGCGGGGTGGGCAGTGCGATCCGGGCGCGCGCGGCCTCCTCCCCGAGCTCCTGCCACAGCCGGGCGTAGCCGGAGCGCACGACGCGGTCCCAGCCGGGGGTGCCGGGTGCCGGCGGCGCCGCCACCCCGGCGCGGAAGGCGAGGGCGGCGACCGCCACCGCCAGCCCCGAGCCGACCAGCGCGACGTCGCGGCGCGGCGGCCGGCGGGCGAGCCAGAGGGCGGCGAGCGCCACCAGCACCAGCGGCGCGGCGACCCCGGGCAGGAGCGGCGTGGCCACCGCCGCCAGCAGGAGGAACGCCTCGAAGGGACGGGGTCTCACGGCCGCCCTCCCGGCGACGACCGCGGCCGGAGCGGCGCGGGCCCGGCCGATCCCGGGGCGGGGGCGGTCGACGCGCGCCCCGGACGCCGCCGGCCGGCGGACACCGCGGGGATCACGACCTCCCGGGGTCGCTGCCGGAGGAGCCGCCGAGCATCGGCAGGTCGACGCCGTGCCGCCGGGCACAGGCGGCGGCACGCTCGTAGCCGGCGTCGGCGTGCCGGGCGACGCCGAGCCCCGGGTCGCCGGTCAGCACCCGCTCGAGGCGCGCCGCCGCCTGCGGCGTGCCGTCGGCCACGATCACCATCCCGGCGTGCAGCGAGTAGCCGATCCCCACGCCGCCGCCGTGGTGGACCGACACCCAGGTGGCGCCGTTGACGGCGTTGAGCAGGGCGTTGAGCACCGGCCAGTCGGCGATCGCGTCCGAGCCGTCGAGCATCCCCTCGGTCTCGCGGTTGGGGGAGGCCACCGAGCCGGTGTCGAGGTGGTCGCGCCCGATGACGATCGGCGCCTTGACGCGGCCGGAGGCGACCAGGTCGTTGAACGCCGCGCCCGCCCGCGCCCGCTCGCCGTACCCGAGCCAGCAGATCCGGCTCGGCAGCCCCTGCAACGCCACCCGCTCGCGGGCCAGCCGGATCCACCGCGCCAGGGCCCGGTCCTCGGGGAAGGTCTCCAGGATCGCCTCGTCGGTGGCCGCGAGGTCGTCGGGGTCGCCCGACAGCACCGCCCAGCGGAAGGGCCCCTTGCCGTCGCAGAACAGCGGCCGGATGAACAACGGGACGAAGCCGCCGATCTCGAAGGCGTCGTCGACGCCGGCCTCGAGCGCCTGGCCGCGCAGGTTGTTGCCGTAGTCGAAGGTCACGGCGCCGCGCGCCTGCAGCGCCAGCAGGGCCCGGACGTGGTCCGCCATCGAGCGCATGGCGCGGGCGATGTAGGCGTCGGGGTCCGACTCGCGCAGCGCCAGCGCCTCGGCGTAGGGGATGCCGTGCGGCACGTAGCCGCTCAGGGCGTCGTGCGCCGACGTCTGGTCGGTCAGGACGTCGGGCACCACGCCGCTCGCCCCCAGGTGCTCGAGCAGGTCGACGGCGTTGGCCTCGACGCCGATCGACACCGCCTCGCCGCTCCCGCGGGCGGCCAGCGCCCGCTCCACCGCCGCCGGCAGGTCGGCGGCGACCTCGTCGAGGTAACCGGTGGCGCGCCGGCGCTCGATCCGCCTGCGGTCGACCTCGGCGACCAGCGCCACCCCCTCGTTCATGGTGACGGCCAGCGGCTGGGCGCCGCCCATCCCCCCGAGGCCGGCGGTGACCAGCAGGCGGCCCCGCAGGCTGCCCCCGAAGTGCTGCCGGGCAGCCTCGGCGAAGGTCTCGTAGGTGCCCTGGAGGATGCCCTGGGTCCCGATGTAGATCCAGGAGCCGGCGGTCATCTGACCGTACATGGTGAGCCCGAGCCCCTCCAGCCGGCGGAACTCGTCGGCGGTCGCCCAGTGCGGCACCAGCAGCGCGTTGGCGATCAGCACCCGCGGCGCCTCCGCGTGGGTGCGGAAGACCGCCACCGGCTTGCCCGACTGGACGATCAGGGTCTCGTCGCCGCCGAGCCGGCGCAGCGTCGCCACCAGCGCCTCGAAGCACTCCCAGTTCCGCGCCGCCTTGCCCGAGCCGCCGTAGACGACGAGCCGGTCGGGGTCCTCGGCCACCTCGGGGTCGAGGTTGTTCATCAGCATGCGCAGCGCGGCCTCCTGCTGCCAGCCCCGGCAGGAGAGCTCGAGGCCGCGCGGCGCGCGGACGGTGCGGGGTTCGGCGGTGACGGCGCTCATGTCGACATCATAGCCAGTCGGCGGCGCCTCAGCCCGGGTGGGCGGCGATCAGCGGCAGGACGCGGGGGCCGAGATCGCGGGCCTTGCGCTCGCCGACGCCGCGGACGGCGAGCAGCTCGGGCTCGGTGGTGGGCCGCAGCCGGGCCATCTCGCGCAGCGTCGAATCGTGGAACAGGACGTAGGGCGGCACGCCCCGCTCGCGCGCGATCTCCCGGCGCAGGGCGCGGAGCGCCTCGAAGAGGTCGCGGTCCACCCCCTCCCAGGCGTCGTCCTCCGGGCGCGACGACGCCGCCGCCCGCCGCGCCGCCGGCCGCAGCTCGCGGTAGAGCCGCGGCGTCTCGCCGCCGGAAAGGACCCGCCGGCCGGCGCCGGTCACCCGCAGCACCGGGAAGCGGTCGCCGTCCTGCTCGAGGTAGCCCTGGTCGAGGAGCTGGTCGAGGAAGCCGCGCACCTCGGCGGCGGGGGACTCCGCCAGCAGCCCGAAGGTGGAGAGCTCCTGGTGGCCGCGCCGCCGCACCTTCTCGTTGTCCAGCCCGCGCAGCACGTCGGTGACGTGCCCGGCGCCGAAGCGCTGCCCGACCCGCACGACGCACGACAGCACCTTCTGGGCGACGACCAACGCGTCGTCCAGCGGCTCGTGGTCGTCGAGCTCCCCGAGGCAGTGGTCGCAGGCGCCGCAGCCGTCGCGCGGCGCCGACTGCCCGAAGTACTCGACCAGGGCGCGGTGCCGGCAGCCCGGCGTCGCGGCGTAGCGCCGCATGCCGGCGAGCAGCTCCTCGGCGCTCTCGCCGAGCTCGCCGGAGGCGGCGAGCAGGCGGCGCCAGGCGAACAGGTCGGCGTGCGACCAGAGCAGCACGCACTCGGCCTCCAGGCCGTCGCGGCCGGCGCGGCCCGCCTCCTGCTGGTAGTGCTCGAGCGAGCGCGGCGCCGCCGCGTGAACGACGAAGCGTACGTCCGAGCGGTCGATCCCCATCCCGAAGGCCACGGTCGCCACCATCACGTCGACCCGCTCGGTGGCGAACTCCTCCTGGTGCCGGGCCCGCACCTCGTCGCCGAGGCCGGCGTGGTAGGGACGGGCCGCGACCCCCCACGCCTCCAGCCGCGCGGCGAGCTGCTCGACGTCCTTGCGCGAGATGCAGTAGACGATGCCCGCCTCGCCGCGGTGGCGGTCGAGGACGCGGCGCAGCTGGCCCGGGAGATCGCCGCGGCGGCGCACCCGGTAGACCAGGTTGGGGCGGTCGAACGGGCCCACCAGCACGGCCGGGTCGACGAGATGCAGCTCGGCGACGATGTCGCGCCGCACCCGCTCGGTGGCGGTGGCGGTGAAGGCGTGGGCGGGGACGCCGGGGAAGCTCTCGCGCAGCCGCGCCGAGGTCGCGGTAGCTGGGGCGGAAGTCGTGGCCCCACTGGCTGATGCAGTGCGCCTCGTCGACGGCGAAGAAGCGCACGCCGCGGGAGGCCAGCCCGGCGCGGAAGGCCTCGCCGCCCTCGCCCACCAGGCGCTCCGGCGAGACGTAGAGCAGCCGGCAACGGCCGGCGGCGAGATCGGTGCGCACCTGGCGGCGCTGCGCCGCCGTCTGCCCGCTGTGCAGGCAGGCGGCCTCGACGCCGTTGCCGCGCAGGGCGTCGACCTGGTCCTTCATCAGCGAGATCAGGGGCGACACCACCACCGCCGGGGGGCCGTCTCCGGCGAGCAGCGCCGGCGCCTGGAAGCACAGGGACTTGCCGCCGCCGGTGGGCAGCACCAGCAGGCTGTCGCGGCCGGCGAGCACCGCCTGCATCGCCTCGCGCTGCAGCGGCCGGAAGCCGTCGAAGCCCCAGACGCGCCGCAGGACGGCGCGCAGCCGCTCGTCCACCGTGCCGCCGCCGTGGGGCACCGGCCCGCCGTCGGACGGGGCCCCACGGTCGCTCGGCCCCCCGCCGTCGCGGTCCCTCCCACCGTCGCGGTCCGGGCTCCCGTCGGCTCCCCATCTCAGGCTCTGCTGTCGCTCCATCCGCACGCGTCTCCTCGGCTCGTTCCGCATCCCCGTCCCGCCGATTGTAGAGGCGGTCCGGACGGAGGACGGAAAGCGTCGCGCCGATCGCCCGGCGGCGCTATGCTCGCGCCGTGCGCGAAGCGGGGAGCCTGGAGCGGGCCTTCCGGGTGCTGGCCGAGAACCGCATCCGAGAGGCGATCGAAGGCGGCGCCTTCGACCACCTCGAGGGCAGCGGCCGACCGCTGCCGGACCTCGACGAGCCCTACGACGAGCTGTGGTGGCTGCGCCGGTGGTTGCGCCGCGAGGCGGCCGCCGCCGACCTCCGCGCGAGCCTCCGCGGGCGCCGCCGCTGAGCCGCGCGGGGAATTCGACGGCGGCCGGGCCTGTTGATCGACCTGGTGTCGGGTGTTCCAGGGGAGGTGTGCGTACCGAGGCGCTTTGACGCGCCGCGGCGGAGACACTACCCTGGCGGACCGGAGGGCGCGACCCGACGCCGCGAGCGCAGCCTCGCGCAGCCTCCGCAAACGACGGAAAGGACATCGAGTGCAGAAAGAGGAAGCCATCGAGCTCGAAGGCCGGGTGACGGACGTCCTCGGCAACACCAACTTCCGCGTCCAGGTGACCGAGGACCACAGCGTGCTGGCCAAGATCGCCGGCAAGATGCGTCGCTTCCGCATCCGGGTGCTCGAAGGCGACCGCGTGAAGGTGGAGGTCTCCCCCTACGACCTCAATCGCGGCCGCATCACCTACCGCTACCGCGATTGATCGCCGGCCCTCCGCCGGTCGACCCTTCCGGCCGCCCCGCCTCCGCCGTGGCCGGGGCGCCGCCTCACGGCGAGGCGGCGCAGGCGTCGATGCCCCGGCAGACCGGAACGCGCTCCCGCCGGGGCCCGGGCCGGAGCGCCCCCGCGCGGCGGCCGTCCTCCCGCTGACGCCGGGGCCCGCCTCGACACCGGCCACGCCCGCGACGACCGCCGGGACGTCGTCGAGCGCCGCGGCGGCGGCGCACCCCTCCACCCGCGCGGGATCGTCCGGGCGCAGTACCGCGGGGCTCCCCGGAGTCCGCCCGATTCCGTCTTTGCGCAAAGTCTCCGCGACCGGAAATCCGTCGCGTTTCCCCACACCCTGCACCTGCCCGGCGGGGTTTCCGCTCCCCCTCCCGTAGCCTGTCCCGGAGGCCGGCCCGCGGCCGGCGACCCCGCCCCGTTCCCCGGGAGATGCGATGAGCGCCGACCCCGACCGCGGTTCCGATCCCACCCCCGCCGCCTTCGCCCCGCCCCCCGGCGGCCCCGCGTCCCTCCGCCCCGACCGCGTCGGCACCCCCAGCAAGCGGTGACAGGCACCCCTCTTCCCCCCGCTGCCGACCCCGTCCCGGCGGCCGGCGCAAGGAGCTGACTTCGGGACAGAGGGGACAGGCACCTCTTTCGGGCGCACGAGGTGCCTGTCCCCTGGCCCGGACGACCACCGGGTCGTCGCGCGCCCCCGACCGTGCCGCGACGGGGCCGCGGCGCTCCCCCGGCCGTGCCACGACGGGAGAAACATCCGGGGAGCGGGGGTCGTACTGAGGGTGAGCAGACAGCCGGGAAACCGCACCCGAAGGGAGAGGGCGCCATGGACGAGCCGAGGGACGAGACGATGGCCGCGGAGACCGCCGCGGACGAGGAGCGGCAGACACGGGACGGCGAGCGCCGCCGGCGCGGCCGGCGGCGTTGGATCTGGGGAGGAATCGCCCTCCTGGTGATCGTCGGCGGCGCCTTGGTGGTCACCGGCCGCGCCGTCCAGGGAGACGAGGCCGCCGCGGCGGACGCGGACCAGGGCAAGCCGGAGAAGGGCGACGCGAAGAAGGAGGAGAAGACCCCCATCCCGGTCGAGGTGGCGGCGGTGCACAGCGCCGAGATCGCCTCCTACATCACCGCCACCGCCAACCTGGTCGCCGAGGGCGAGGTCAAGGTGCTCGCCGAGGTCGAGGGCAAGGTGGCGCGGGTCGCGGTCGAGGAGGGCGACACCGTGCGCAAGGGCGACGTGCTGGCGCTGCTCGACCGGGTGGACGCCGAGATCGCCCTCGAGAAGGCGCGGGTGCGCGCCGAGAACGCCTCGAGCGTCTACCAGCGCGGCCAGGAGCTGGCCAAGGACCAGCTCATCTCCCGCGAGGACCTCGAGAAGCGCGAGATGGACGACCGCCTCGCCCGCCAGGAGCGCGCCGAGGCCGAGTGGCGTCTGGCCAAGACCGAGATCCGCGCCCCGATCTCCGGCCGCATCTCGCAGCGTCTGACCCAGGTGGGCCAGCGGGTCGCCCCCAACGCCGAGCTCTTCCAGATCACCGACTTCGACCCGCTGATCGCGCGCATCTACCTGCCCGAGAAGGACGTCCTCTCGCTGGCGACGGGGCGCGAGGTGCTGCTCACCCTCGACGCCGCGCCCGACGTCGGGTTCACCGGCCGTATCCGCCAGATCGCCCCGGTCGTCGACACCGCCACCGGCACCGTGAAGGTGACGATCGAGGCGGTGCGGCCGCCGGCGGCGGTGCGCCCCGGCAGCTTCGTCACCGCCCGCATCGTGCGCGAGCGGCGCCCCGACGCCCTCGTGCTGCCCAAGGAGGCGGTGCTGCGCGAGCTGCAACAGGCCCACGTCTTCGTGGCGCAGGGGGAGGGCGACACGATGACCGCCGCCCGCCGCGAGGTCACCCTCGGGCTCGAGGAGGGCGGCCGGGTGGAGGCGCTGTCCGGCGTCCACGCCGGCGACCGGCTGATCGTCGCCGGCCAGGGCGCGCTCAAGGACGGCAGCCGCATCCGCGTCCTCGATCCGCACCAGGAGAGCTGAGCCTTGCGCCTGGTCGACTTCTCCCTGTCGCGCCGGGTCACCATCTCGATGGTGGCCGTGGCGGTGGTGCTCTTCGGCGTGGTGGCCTTCGGGCGCCTGCCGGTGTCGCTGCTCCCCGACCTCACCTACCCCAGCCTGACGGTGGAGAGCCGCTACCCCGGCGCCGCCCCGGCCGAGGTCGAGGCGCTGGTCACGCGGCCGATCGAGGAGGTCGTCGGCGTGGTCTCGGGCGTGCAGCGGATGACGTCGACCTCGCGCCCCGGCCTCTCCCAGGTGGTGCTGGAGTTCCAGTGGGGGCGGAAGATGGAGTTCGCCGCCCTCGACGTGCGGCAGAAGCTCGACCTGCTGTCGCTGCCCAGGGACGTCGAGCGCCCCGTGCTGCTGCGCTTCGATCCCGCCAACGAGCCGGTGCTGCGCCTCTACCTCACCGGCGCCGGGAGCCTGACCGCGCTGCGCTACGTCGCCGAGGAGGTGCTGAAGAAGGACCTCGAGTCCACCGAGGGGGTCGCCGCGATCAAGGTCAACGGCGGCGCCGAGGAGGAGATCGAGGTACGGGTCGACCAGGGGAAGCTGGCGCTGCTCGGCC
This sequence comes from uncultured Acidobacteriota bacterium, assembly GCA_963843275.1. Classification (GTDB taxonomy): domain Bacteria; phylum Acidobacteriota; class Thermoanaerobaculia; order Multivoradales; family JBCCEF01; genus CAWJJM01. The sequence continues at coordinate 1,380,931 of CAWJJM010000012.1, forward strand.
TGTCGATCCAGGACGTCGGCTCGCGGCTGCTCAACGAGAACGTCAACCAGGCGGGCGGCAGCCTCTACGAGTCGGAGGCGCGCTACCTGGTGCGGGCGATCAACGAGTTCGCGGACACCCGCGACGTGCTCGCCACGGTGGTGGCCACCCGCGACGGGCGCAACATCACCCTCGGCGACGTCGCCACCGTGGTGCGCGGCACCAAGCGGCGCGACGTGGTGACCCGCTTCGACGGCAAGGAGGCGGTCGAGCTCGCCGTCTACAAGGAGGGCGACGCCAACACGGTGACCGTGGCGAAGGCGCTCAAGGCCCGCCTCGACAGCCTCGGCGACGAGCTCCCCGACGGGATCGAGGTCCACTACGGCGCCGACCAGTCCCGCTTCATCCAGGCCTCGATCCGCGAGGTGCTGTCGAACGCCCTGATGGGCGGCCTGATCGCCATGGCCGTGCTGCTGCTCTTCCTCAAGAGCCTGCGCTCGACGCTGATCATCGGCCTGTCGATCCCGATCTCGGTGATCGCCACCTTCTTCCTGATGTACCGCACCGGCACGACGCTGAACGTGATGTCGCTCGGCGGCCTGGCGCTCGGCGTCGGCATGCTGGTCGACAACGCGATCGTCGTGCTCGAGGCGATCTTCCGGCGCCGCGAGGCCGGCGAGACCTGGCTCGTCGCCGCGCGCGAGGGAGCCTCGGAGGTGGGGCGCGCCGTCGCCGCCTCCACCCTGACCACCGTCGCCGTCTTCCTGCCGGTGGTCTTCCTCCAGGGCATCGCGGCCCAGCTCTTCCGCGACATGGCGCTGACCGTGTCGTTCTCGCTGCTCGCCTCGCTGGCGGTGGCGCTGACCCTGATCCCGATGATGGCGGCGCTGTCGGGGCGCGGCGAGGACCGCGCGCCGGTGGTGGAGGCCCCCACCGGCGGCCGCGTCCGCCGCGCCGCCCGCTGGATCTTCGTGCGCGCCCCGGCGGCCGTCGTCGCCGCCCTGCGCTGGGCGCTGCGCTCGCTCGGCCGCGCCCTGGCCTGGGCGGCGCGGCCGATCACCCGCGCCTTCGACGGCGCGCTCGGCGCCCTGTCCCGCGCCTACCCGCGCGTCCTCGCCGTCGCCCTGCGCCAGCGCGCGCTGGTCCTCGGCGGCGCGCTGCTGCTCTTCGCCGGCGCCCTGGCGCTGGTGCCGCACCTCGGCTTCGACCTCATCCCCGACTTCGCCCAGGGCGAGTTCAGCTTCCAGGTCGAGCTGCCCGAGGGCACGCCGCTCGAGTCGACCGACCGCTACGTGCGCGGCGTCGCGGCGGCCCTCGACGGCGACCCGCGGATCGACTCCTACTCCACCCTGGTCGGCGGCAAGGGCTTCGCCCTCACCTCGACCGGCAGCGAGGGGGAGAACGTCGCCCGCATCCAGGTGCGCATGGCGCCGGGGAGCGACGCGGCGAGCGAGGCGGCCGTCGTCGACCTGCTGCGCGCCCGCCTCGCCGGCGCCGGCGGCTCGGTGCGCGCCGAGCTCGAGAAGCCCACCGTCTTCACCTTCCGCACCCCGATCGAGGTGGAGCTCTACGGCGACCAGCTCGAGGCCCTGCACGGCGCCGCCGCCACGGTCCGCGACCGCCTGGCGCAGATCCCCGGGCTGGTCGACGTCCGCTCCTCGGCCGAGCTCGGCAACCCGGAGCTGCAGATCCACTTCCTGCGCGAGCCGCTCGCCCGCCTCGGCCTCGACCTGGCCCAGGTGGCCGGCACGGTGCGCAACAAGGTGCAGGGCGACGTCGCCACCCGGCTCACCGAGGGCGACCGCGAGATCGACATCGTGGTGCGGGCCCTGCCCTCCGGCGAGGCCTCCCCCGCGGACGTGCGCGACCTGATCGTCGGCCACCGCGACGGCGTGCCGATCTACCTGAAGTCGGTGGCCGAGGTGGCCCTGGCCGAGGGCCCCACCGAGATCCGCCGCATCGGCCAGAAGCGCGCCGCCGTGGTGTCGGCGAGCCTGGAGGGGCGCGACATGGCCGCCGCCGCGGCCGACGTCCGCCGGGCTCTGGCCGACCTGGCGCTCCCCGCCTCGGTCACCGCCGGCCTGTCGGGGCAGGAGGAGGAGCGCACCCGCTCGCTGGGCTCGCTGACCTTCGCCATGGCGCTGGCCATCTTCCTCGTCTACCTGGTGATGGCCTCGCAGTTCGAGTCGTTCCTCCACCCCTTCGTGGTCATCTTCACGCTGCCGCTCGGCGCCATCGGGGTGGTGGCGGCGCTCGCCGTCACCGGCCGCTCGATCGACGTGGTGGCGATGATCGGCGTCGTCATGCTCGCCGGCATCGTCGTCAACAACGCGATCGTCCTCATCGACGCCGTCAACCAGCGGCGGCGTGAGGGGATGGACCGCGACCGGGCGCTGATCGCCGCCGGCAGCGACCGCCTGCGGCCGATCCTGATGACCTCGGCCACGACCATCCTCGGCCTGCTGCCGATGGCCCTGGGGCTCGGCGAGGGCGCCGAGCTGCGCTCGCCGCTGGCGATCACGGTGATCGGCGGCCTGGCCTGCGCCACCCCGCTGACGCTGCTGGTCATCCCGGTGGTGTACTCGCTGTTCGACCGCCGGGCCGAGCCCGCCGCGGCCACCGTGGGCGCCGCGGCGCCCGCCCCGCTCGAGGCCGAGGAGATCGAGCCGGCCCCGACGACGGCGCGGGTGGCCGAGGAGCTGGGCGGGTGAACCTGCCGAAGCTCGCCGTCGAGCGGCCGGTGACCACCGGCATGGCGCTGATCAGCATCCTGGTGCTCGGCGCCATCGCCGTGGTCCGCCTGCCGCAGGCCTACCTGCCCGAGATCGACGCCCCCTTCATCGGCATCGACATCCCCTACCCCAACTCCAACCCGACGCAGGTCGAGAAGGAGATCGCCAAGCCCGTCGAGGAGGTGCTGTCGACGTTGCCGGCGGTCAAGAAGATGTCGTCGTCGTCGACCGCCGACGGGGCCGAGTTCCAGCTCGAGTTCGACTGGGGCCAGGAGCTCGACGTCGTCCGCATGCAGGTGTCCGAGAAGATGGAGCAGATCGAGCCCGACCTGCCCGAGGGCATCGGCGCGGTGCGGATCTTCTCCTTCAACACCTCCGACATCCCGGTGATCCAGGGGCGGCTGTCGGCCACCGGCGTCGACCTGTCCGAGAGCTACGACCTGATCGAGAGCCGCATCCTCAACCGCATCCGCCGGGTGCCGGGCGTGGCGCGGGTCGACCTCGGCGGTGTCGAGCCGAAGGAGATCAACATCGACCTGGTGCTCGACCGGGTCAAGGAGCACCGGGTCGACGTCGGCCAGCTCATCCAGCGGCTGCGCGGCGCCACCGCCACTCTGGTGCTCGGCGAGGTGCGCGACGGCGCCCTGCGCTACACCGCCCGCGGCCTCGGCGCCTTCACCAGCGTCGAGGCGCTCGGCGACCTGCCGGTCGACGACCGCGGCCTGCGGCTGGGGGACATCGCGGAGATCACCTACGAGGAGCCGCCGCTCTCCTACGGGCGCCACCTCGACGGCAGCTACGCGGTGGCGCTGGACGTCTACAAGGAGTCGACCGCCAACACCGTCGACGTGGTGCACGCGGTGATGGACGTGATCCACGGCGACATCGCCCGCGACCCGCTGCTGAAGGGCGTGACGGTCTTCGTCTGGGAGGACCAGGCGGAGGCGATCACCAACGGCATCCAGGGCCTCACCAAGGCCGGCCTGGTGGGCTCGCTGCTGGCGGTGCTGTGCCTCTATTTCTTCCTGCGCCGGCTCGACTCGACGCTGATCGTCTCGATGTCGATCCCGTTCTCGATCCTCGCCGCCTGCGCGGTGCTCTACTTCCTGGGAAAGAACCTCAACATCCTGTCGATGATGGGGCTCATCCTCGGCGTCGGCATGCTCGTCGACAACGCGGTGGTGGTGCTCGAGTCGATCGACCGCAAGCACCGCAGCGTCGCCGACACCCGCAAGGCGGCGCTCGCCGGCGCCCGCGAGGTGGGCGTGGCGGTGGTCGCCTCCACCACCACCTCGCTGATCGTCTTCCTGCCGCTGATCGTCGGCTCGAAGACCCAGCTCACCACCTGGCTCGGGGAGGTCGGGATCGCCATCTCGATCGCCTTCGCCTGCTCGCTGCTGTCGTCGCTGACCCTCATCCCGCTCGCCGCCGCCCACCTGCTGCGCGAGAAGCGGACCCGCCCCAGCCGCGCCCTGGTGTGGCTCGAGGAGCGCTACGTGCGCACCCTCGACTGGACGCTGCGCCACCGCGCGCTCACCGCGGTGGCCCTGGTCGCGGTGCTGGCCCTCGCCGCCGTGCCCTTCGCGGCCGGCATGATCAAGTCGGCGATCTTCTCGGGCACGGTCAACTCGCGGCTCTATCTCTCCTACGACTTCCAGGACTTCACCTACAAGTCGCAGGCCGAGCGCGTCGTGCGCCAGGTCGAGAAGTTCTTCGACGGGCACCGCGACGACTACACGATCGACTCGGTCTACAGCTACTTCGGCGAGAACGAGGCCACCACGGTCCTCAACCTGGCCCGCAAGGACTTCAGCGACGACCAGATCCGCGAGCTGCGCGACCGCATCCGCGACGCCCTGCCCACCCTGCCGGGGACGCGCCTGTACTTCCGCGACGACGCCGAGGGGGGCGGCACCTCCACCTACTTCGCGGTCAAGTTCTACGGCCAGGACAGCCAGGTGCTCGAGCGGCTGGCCACCGAGGCGGCGCGCCGGCTCGAGACCGTCGCCGGGGTCGAGGACGTCCGCACCGCCGACCGCTCCGGGCAGCGCGAGGTGCGGGTGACGATCGACCGCGCCAAGGCGCTCAAGGCCGGCCTGTCGCCGCAGGACATCGCCGACGTCTTCTCGTTCACCCTGGGCGGGATGCGCCTGGCGCGCTTCAACACCGGCGAGCGGGAGGTCGAGACCTGGCTCGCCCTGCGCCTCGAGGACCGCGAGAGCGTCGCCGATCTCGAGCAGCTCCAGGTCGGCGGCGCCGCCGGCCGGCCGGTGCTGCTGGGCGACATCGCCGACTTCCAGATCGTCCCCAAGCCGCGCGAGATCCGCCGCGAGGACCGCAAGGTCCGCGCCGCCGTCGACGCCACCTACGAGGGCGAGGACTGGGAGAAGGCGAAGACCGAGATCGGCGGCCTGATGGACGCCCTCGCCCTGCCGCCGGGCTACAGCTGGGGCTGGAACGACCGCATCCTCGAGCAGCAGGGCCAGAACCAGCAGATGGCGGTCAACTTCCTGCTCGCCCTGCTCCTCGTCTACATCGTGATGGCGTCGCTCTTCGAGTCGCTGGCGCAGCCGTTCGCGATCCTCTTCTCCATCCCCTTCGCCCTGCCCGGCGTCGCCTGGACCCTCGCCCTCACCGGCACCGAGTTCAACCTGATGGCGCAGATCGGGCTGCTCATCCTGATGGGCATCGTGGTCAACAACGGCATCGTGCTGCTCGACCACATCCACCGGCTGCGCAAGGACGGCATGGACCGCCACGCCGCCGTGCTCGCCGCCGGCCGCGACCGCCTGCGCCCGATCCTGATGACCGCCTCGACCACCATCATCGGCCTGGTGCCGCTGGCCATCCGCGGCGCCGCGGTGGGCGACGTCTTCTACTACCCGCTGGCGCGCACCGTGATGGGCGGCCTGCTCTCCTCCGCCCTGCTCACCCCGATCCTGCTCCCCTCGATCAGCCTCGCCTTCGAGGCCGTGGCCGGTTGGATGCGCCGCCTGTGGCGGGCGTCGGCGCCGCGCGCGGCGGAGCCGGCGGCCGGCGCGCCCGCCCCCGAGCCCACGACCTGAGAGACGGCGCCCGGCGGCGCCTGCGGTCCGCCGGGCGGCGGTAGCATGGGCGGGCGATGGAGACCCCCGCCCCCACCCCCGACCGCCGCGCCCCGGGGGTGCTCGTCGCCAGCGGCGCCCGCGCCGCCGAGGACGCCCTCCTCGGGCAGCTCGAGGCCGCCCTGGGGGGGACGCCGACCGCCCGCCTCGACCGCCCCCTGCGGGTGGTGGTCCCCTCGATCAGCCTGCGGCACCACCTCGCCGCCGAGATCGTCCGCCGCCGCGGCCGCGCCGCCGTCGGCCTGCGCGTCCAGACGCTGCAGGCGGTGGCCCACGAGATCCTCGAGCGCAGCGGCGAGGCGGCGCGGCCGGGGGGTGACGTCGTCTTCGAGCTGCTGGCGCGGCGCGCCGCCCGCGACCAGCCGGCGGTGGCCCGGCGGCTCGACTCCCTCGTCGACGGCTACGCGCCGGTGGCGGCCAGCGTCCGCGACCTGCTCGACGCCGGGTTCGAGCCGGTCCACGCCGACGCTGCGGAAGAGGCGCTCGCGGCGTTGCGGGCGCACCGCCCCCCGCGCGCGACCGGCGACGAGGTGGCGCTCGGCACCGCCCTGGTGCGGGTGGCGGAACGGGTGGTCGCCGAGATCGAGGATCTCGGCGTCGACCGGCGCTCCGACCTGCTGCGCCGTGCCACCGCCCGGCTCGCCCTCGACCCGCAGCGGGCGCTGCCCACCCGGGCGCTGTGGATCCACGGCTTCGCCGACGCCACCGGCGTCGCCACCGATCTCCTCGAGGCCCTGCTGCGCCAGCTGCCGGCGCGCCTGGTCCTCGACGTGCCGCCCGACCCGGCGCCGCCGCCGGCCGGCGCCGCGGCCGGGCAGGAGGAGGCCTTCTCGGCCCGCTTCCGCGAGCGGCTGGCCGGATCGGTGGGCGAGGCCGCCGCGGCGACCCCGGCACCGCCGCCGGCCCGGGTGGAGTGCTTCACCGCCGTGGGCTCGGACGGCGAAGCCCGCGAGGTGGCCCTGCGGGTGCGGACGCTGCTCGACGCCGGGGCGCGGCCGGAGGGGATCGGCATCGTGGCGCGCGACCCCGAGCCCCACCGCCTGCCGCTGCGCCGCCACCTGCGGGCGCTGGGCGTGCCCTTCTCCGCCCTCGGCGCGCGCGGCTCGCTGACCGCGGCCGGGCGCCGCGCCCACGCGCTGCTCGCCCTGCTGCAGCGCCGCGCCGAGCTGCCCTGCGACCGCTGGCTGGACGCCGTCGGCTCGCTCCGCGCCGGCTCCGGCCGGCGCCGCCGCGGCCCCTTCGTCGACCTGCGGCTGGCCTTCTCCACCCTGGGGATCGGGCGCCTCGGGCAGGCCGCCGCGCTCGACGTCGAGGCGGTCCTGCGCGGCCGCGGCGCCCTGCCGCTGCCGGTCCTCCGCGGCCTGCGTGCGGCGCCGTCGGAGCCGACGGCGGACGACGACCCCGAGGCCGACTCGTCGAGCCGCCCGGCCCGCCGCTGGGTCGACGGCGGCGACCTGGCGGCGGCCGTCGGCGCCGCCGGGCGCCTGGTCTCCCGCCTCGCCGGCTGGCCCGCCACCGCGCCGCCGGGCGACCACCTCGGGCGCCTGCGGTCGCTGCTCACCGGGGACCTCGGCTGGCGCCGCGCCGACCCGCACGCCGAGCCCCTGTTCTCCGTCCTCGAGGAGCTCGACGCCGAGCTTCCCCCGCCTGCTCCTCGGCTTCGACGAGCTGCGCCTGCTCCTCTCCCGCGCCCTCACCGACGCCGGCCGCGACCCGCTGGGCGGGCGCGGCGGCGGGGTCCAGGTCCTCGGCGTGGTCGAGGCGCGCGGCCGCACCTTCGACCACCTCTTCCTGATCGGCGCGGCGCGCGGTGTCTTCCCGCGGGCGGTGCGGACCGACCCGCTGCTGCCGGACGATCTGCGCGCGGCCCTGGCGCCGGTGCTCCCCGACCTGCCGCGCAAGGCCGGCGGCTTCGACGAGGAGCGCCACCTCTTCGCCGAGCTGCTGTCGGCGAGCCCGCGGGTGGTCGTCTCGTGGCAGAGCCGCGACGACGAAGGCCGACCGCTGGCCACCTCCCCTCTCGTCGAGCGGCTGGCCGCCGGCCCGGCGCCGGCCGCCCCGTCGCCGCTCGCCCGGGACGGTGCGCTCCGCGGTCCCCGGCCCGCCCGCGAGGCGGCCGTCGTCGCCGCCCTCGGCGGCGCCGCGCGCGCCGAGCTGGTCGCGCCGCTGGCGGTGGCCCTGGCGGCGGGCCGCGCGGAGATCTCCCCCACTCTGGACCTCGATGCCGGCGCCCTCGCCAGCGTCCGCGTCCGCGTCCTCGACGAGCTCGACCCCGACCTGCGCGACGCCCCGGGCCGCGCCACCGCCTCCGGGCTGGGCCCCTTCTTCGGCTTCGTGGGGCCGCGCGGCGGCGCCCACGACCCGCGCCCGCGCGACCTCTGGGTCACCCAGGCGGAGCGGCTCGCCGGCTGCCCCTGGCAGCTCTTCCTCGAGCGCCTGCTGCGGATCGAGCCCACGCCCGACCCGCTGGAGGCCCTGCCCGGGACCGACGCGCTGCTGCTCGGCAACGTGGTGCACGCGGTGCTCGAGGAGATGGTGACGGCCGCCGGCGGCGGGCCGCGGCCGCTCGCCGAGTGCGCCGCCGCCCCGTCGCTGCCGGTCCCCTTCTTCTCCCCCACCGAGCTCGCCGAGCGGGTGCGGCGGGTGGCCGGCGAGGTGCTCGCCGACGAGGGCATCCCGCTGCCCGGGCTGGCCGCCGCCCTGGCGCAGCAGGCGCTGCCGCTGGTCGAGGCCGCCCGCCGGCTCGACTGGCCCGCCGACGGCCCGCTCGACGTGCTCGCCGCCGAGGCGGAGGGCGCGGTGGCGGTCGCCGCCGCGGGCGACCTGCCGGCCCGCCGGGTGGGCTTCAAGGCCGACCGCGTCGACCGGGCCGGCGGCGCGCTGCGCCTGACCGACTACAAGACCGGCCGGCCGCTGTCGGACGCCAAGGCCGCCGCCACCCGCCACCAGCACCACCTCGCCGCGGTGCGCACCGGCCGCAACCTCCAGGCGGTCGCCTACCAGCTCGCCGCCGCGGCCTGCGGCGACGCCGCGGCCTCGGGGCGCTACCTCTACCTGCGCCCCGAGGTCGGCGATCCCGAGCTGGCGGCGGGCCCCGACGACGCCGACCTCCGCGCCGCCTTCGCCGCCACCGTCGGCGCCGTCTACCGCGCCTGGGACGGCGGCGCCTTCTTCCCCCGGGTGGTCGATCCGGCCGGTGAGAGGGAGCCGTCCCGCTGCAACTGGTGCAAGGTGGCCGAGGCCTGCCTGCGCGGCGACTCCGGGGCCCGGCGACGCCTGCACCGCTTCGCCGCCGAGACCGCCCGCGAGGACCTGCCCGGCGACGCCGAGCGGGCGCTGGTCGAGGTCTGGTGGCTCGCCGACCCGAAGGAGACCTCGCGGTGAGCGCCGGCGCGGCGAACGCCGCCCTCGCCGCCGACCGCGCGGCGCGCCGCCTGGCGCAGCGCGATTTCGTGCGCCCGGTGGTGCTCGAGGCCGGCGCCGGGACCGGCAAGACCACCACCCTGGTGGCCCGCGTGCTGGCCTGGGCGCTGGGCCCCGGCTGGGAGCGGGCCGCGCTCGCCGAGGCCGCCGCCCGCCGCGACGCCGGCCGCCCCGGTGCGCCGTCGCAGGCCTCCGTCGCCGCCCGGGTGCTGGGCGGCGTGGTGGCGATCACCTTCACCGAGGCCGCGGCCGCGCAGATGGCCAAGAGCGTCGCCGTCAAGCTGCGCGAGCTGGCGCCCGAAGGCGCCGACCTTCCCCCGTGGATGGAGGCGGCGCTCCCCCCCGACGCCGAGCGCGCCGGCCGCGCCGCCGCCCTGCTCGGCGCCCTCGACCACCTGGTGGTGCGGACGATCCACGCCTTCTGCCGCGGCCTGCTCGCCGACCACGCGCTGGCGGCGGGGCTGCACCCCGAGCTCACCGTCGACGCCGACGGCTCGCTGCTCGAGGAGCTGGCGCGGGAGACCGTCGAGGGCTCGCTGCAGGCCGCCTACGGCGCCGCGGCCGCCGCCGACCCCTACCTGCGCCTCGCCGCCCGCGGCTTCGGCCCGCAGGAGCTGGTCGGCGCCCTGGTCGCCCTGGTGTCGCGCGGCGCGCAGGCCGACACCCTCGACGCCGACCCGCTGGCACCCGCCGCCGAGGCCGCCTTCCGCGCGCGACTGGCCGCCGCCTGCGGCGGACTGCGCGACCTGGTGGCGCCGCGGCGGGCGGAGCTGCGCCGTGCCCCCAAGAGCCTGCGGGCCCTCGACACGCTCGAGGAGCTGGCGGCCGCCGCCGAGGACGGCGGACCGCTCGCCGAGCTGGTGGCCCGGGCGGGCGGCGAGGCGGCGCAGAGCCTCCTCTCCAAGGCCGGCGAGTGGGCTCGAGGCGAGCTCAAGAGCAAGACCGAGCGCACCGCCTTCGCCGCGGTGACCGACGAGCTCGCCGAGCGGGCGACGGCCGCCCACACCATCCTCCACCACGCCGCCCGTCTCGACCTCGAGCTGCTCGACCTCGGCCGCCGGGCGCTGGCGCCGCTGCTGGCCCGCCTGCGCGCCGAGCTGCGCGCGCGCGGCGTGGTCACCTTCGAGGACCTGCTCATCGAGGCGGCGCGCCTGCTCGCCGAGCACCCCGGCGTCACCGCCCGGCTGCGCGCCGGCATCGACCAGCTCCTCGTCGACGAGTTCCAGGACACCGACCGGCTGCAGTGCGAGATCGTGCGCCGGCTGGCGCTCGAGGGACCCGAGGAGGAGCGTCCGGGCCTCTTCCTGGTCGGCGATCCCAAGCAGTCGATCTACGGCTGGCGCAGCGCCGACCTCGCCGCCTACGACGACTTCGTGGAGCGGGCCGTCGCCGCCGGCGCGCAGCGGCTGCCCCTGGTCGAGAACTTCCGCTCCGTGCCGGCCATCCTCGCCGAGGTCGAGCGCGCCATCGCCCCGGTGATGCGGGCCGAGCGGGGGGTGCAGCCTCCCTTCGAGGGGCTGGTGGCCTGCCCGGGGAACGCCGCGGCGACCGGCTTCGTGGGCGGCGGCGACGGCCCGCCCCGGGAGCCGGTCGAGCACTGGGTCTCCTGGCGGCCCCCCGACGGCGCCGCCACCAAGGCGGAGGCGGCGACGATCGTCGAGGCGGAGGCGATCGCCGCCGACGTCCGCGACCTGCACGACCGCGCCGGCGTCGGCTGGGGTGAGTGCGCCCTGCTGCTGCGCTCCACCACCTCGCTCGACACCTTCCTCGAGGCGTTCCGGCGCGCCGACGTGCCCTTCGCGGTGGCCCACGACAAGCAGTACTACCGCCGTCGGGAGGTGATCGAGGCCGCCGCGCTGGTGCGCGCGGTGCTCGACCCCGGCGACCATCTCGCCCTGCTGACGCTCCTGCGGTCGCCGCTGGTCGGAGTGCCCGACGCCGCGCTGGTGCCCTTGTGGTCGCACAGCCTCCCCGCCCTGGTCACCGAGCTGTCCGCGCCGCGACCGGAGCGGCTCGAGCGCATCGCGGAGGCGGTGGCGGCCGCCGCTGCCGAGGTGCCCGCCGCGATCCCCGGGATCGAACGGCTGCGCGGTTGGGAGATGTCGCTGCTCGCCGCCCTCGAGCACCTCGCCCACGCCCGCGCCGCCCTGCGCCAGCAGCCGGCGGACGTCTTCGTCGAGCGGCTGCGCGCGCTGTTCCTCGCCGAGCCGCTCGAGGCGGCGCGCTACCTGGGCCGCTACCGCCTCGCCAACCTGGAGCGCTTCTACCGCCGCCTGGCCGACGGGCTCGAGGAGGGCGGCGACCTCGCGCAGCTCCTCCGCGGGCTGCGGCGCGCCGTCGCCGAGGCGCTCGAGGCTCCCGAAGGCCAGCCCGGCGAGGGCGCCGACGACGCGGTCCAGGTGATGACCATCCACCAGGCCAAGGGCCTCGACTTCGGCCACGTCTACCTGCCCCAGCTCCACCGCGAGGGAGGCGGCGACCGCGGTCCGCGGACCGAGCTGGCGCACGCCGCCGGCGGCCCCGAGCTGCGCCTCTTCGGCGCCCCAACCCTGGGCTTCGACCGCGTCGAGGCCGAGGCGCAGCGGCGCGAGGCCGCCGAGCGGGTGCGGCTGCTCTACGTCGCGATGACCCGCCCCGAGGTCCGGCTGGTGCTGGCCGGCGCCTGGCCCCGCGACCCCGCCGCGGTGCCGGCCGACCGCGCCCGCACCCACCTGGACCTGTTGGCCTCGCGCCCCGACCTGCCGCAGCCGCCGCCGGCGGGACGCTGGGACGCGGCGCTGGCCGCGGACGACGGCTCGGGCACCCACTTCCGCGACCCGGCCGGGGTGCTGTGGCGCTTCCCCGCCCTCGAGCGCTGGCCGCGTCCGCCGGCGGCCGCGGCGGCGAAGACCTACGACGGGGCGGCGGCACGCACCGCCGCGGACGCCGCGGAGCTCGCCGAGCGACGCGAACGGGCGCGGCGCCGCATGTCCCGTCCCACCGCCGCCACGGCGTCCGAGGAGGCCCACCACCGCCTGCGCGAGGAGGCCGGCGGCGACGACGCCGCGGCCGCCCCGCGGGCGCGCCAGGTCGCGCTCGCCGCCGGCACGGCGCTGCACCGCGCGCTCGAGGAGCTCGACCCCGACGCCCCGCCGGCCGCCGAGATCGCCCGCCTGCGCCGGGCGCTCCCCGGCTGGGCGGCCGAGGCGGCCGGCGCCGGCGCCGCGGAGGAGGCGGCGGCCGCGGCCCACGCGCTCCTCGACCGGCTGGCCGAGGGCCGGCTGCTCGAGCGGTTGCGCGCCCTGGCGCCCGGCATCGTGGCGCGCGAGCTGCCGGTGCTCCTGCCCCCCGCCCCGGCGGCGGAGGACCCGGCCGACCCGGCGTCCGCTCCACCCGTCGGCTTCGTCGCCGGCGCCATCGACCTGCTCTACCGCGACCCGGAGACCGGCGGGCTGGTGGTCGCCGACTACAAGACCGACGCGGTCGAGGGCGAGGCCGAGCTGGCGGCCCGTGCCGCCGCGTACGCCCCGCAGGGGGCGGTCTACGTGCGCGCCGTCCGCGAGGCGCTCGAGCTGCCCGCCGACCCGCGCTTCGAGCTCTGGTTCCTGCGCGCCGACCGGGTGGTGACGCCGCCGGAGGACGGCGCCGCCACGGCACCACCCGCCCCGACGCCGGCGCCGGCGCCCCGCGCCGAGCCCGCACCGACCGCGGTCGGCACCCCCGCGCCGAGCCCCTCGGGGCCGTCCGACCCGCGGCGGTCCGGATCGCCCGCGCCGACCCCCGCCGATCCGCCCGAGCCGACCGCGGCGGAGCGATCCGCCCCCGCCGCGTCGGAGGCGCACCCCCCGCCCGCGGCCCACCGGCCCGGGCCCCACCCGTCCGAGCTCTCCGAGCCCACCGAGCCGAGCGCGTCCCACTCCTCCGAGCCCGCTGCGTCCGAGCCGCCGGAGCCGGCCGCGGCCGAGCCGACCGCGGCGGAAGCACCCGAACCGCCGGCGGCCGAGCCCAGCGGACCGACCGCGGCCGACGCCCCCGGGCCCGCCGACCCCGACCGCCCCGTGCAGGGCACTCTCTTCGACCTGTGAGGGGCCCGCGGCGCGGCGGCCGGCCCCGATCCTGCAGCGACGAGCGGTGGATCCCCATGCCGATCGTCCATCGCTTCCGCGCCGCGCTGCCGCCGGCCCGCCCGCCGGCCGTCTCGCTGGTCCTGGCGCTCGCCCTGGCGCTCCCGGCCACCGTCCCCGCCGCGGCGCAGCTCCCCGGCGCGCCGGCCACGCCCGGCGCGCAGGCCGAGCCGGCGGCGCCGGCGCCGCCGCAGGTGGAGGTCGCGACCTCGCCCGCCGAGGACCGCGCCATCGCCCAGCGCCTGCGCAGCATCTACGCCAGCGTCGACGGTCTCTCGGGCGTGGCGGTGGCGGTGGACTCGGGCGTCGTCCACCTGACCGGTGAGGCGGCCTCGGCGGAGGCGCGCGACCAGGCCGAGCGCATCGCGCGGCAGCTCCGCGGCGTCGTCGAGGTGCAGAACGACCTGCGCGAGGTGCGCAGCGTCGAGCGCCGCCTGCGCCCCGCGATGGCGAAGCTGCGCGACCGCCTGGCGACGGCGGTCGCCGCCCTGCCCCTGTTCGGCGTCGCGCTGGCCATCTTCCTGGTCTTCTGGCTCCTCGCCCGCGGCATCGCGGCCTGGGAGACGCCGTTCCGCCGGCTCATCCGCAACCGCTTCCTCGCCGACCTCTGGCGGCAGGCGATCGGCGCCCTGGTGCTGGTGGCGGGGGCGGTGCTCGCCCTCGAGGTGCTCGACGCCACCCGGCTGGTGGCCGCGGTGGCGGGCGCGGCCGGCCTCGCCGGCCTGGCGATCGGCTTCGCCTTCCGCGACCTGGTCGAGAACTACATCGCCAGCGTGCTGCTCAGCCTGCGGCAGCCCTTCCTGCCCAACGACCACGTGGTCATCGAGGGGCAGGAGGGGCGGGTGGTGCGGCTGACCTCGCGCGCCACCGTCCTGATGACGCTCGACGGCAACCACGTCCGCATCCCCAACGCCGACGTGTTCAAAGGCGTCATCCTGAACTACACGCGCAACCCGCGACGCCGCTTCGACTTCACCGTCGGCGTCGCCACCGGGGTCGACCTCGCCGCCGCCCTGCGCCACGGGCTCGACACCCTGGAGGGCATGGAGGGCGTGCTGGACGACCCGCCGCCCCAGGGCTGGATCGACACCCTGGCCGACTCCAGCGTGACGCTGCACTTCTTCGCCTGGATCGACCAGCGCGCCAGCGAGTGGGCCAAGGCGCGCAGCGAGGCGATCCGCCGCCTCAAGGAGGGCTTCGACGCCGCCGGCGTCGACATGCCGGCGCCGTGGATCAACGTGCGGATGGCCGCGGAAGGGGAAGGCGAGGCCGCCGCGGCGGAGGATCGGGAGGCCCCGGCGCCCCCCGCCGAGCCGGCCCTCGACATCTCCCGCGACACCCACCTCGACCGCGAGGTCGCCGAGGACCGCGCCGCCGCCCCCGGCGAAGACCTCCTCGACCCCCGGGCCCCCACCGAGTAGACCCGAGGGCGGGCACCCCGCGCGTGGCGTCGCGCGGGCGCACGACGCACCCGCCGCCGCGGAGACCCCTACCGGGTACGGCCGGCTACGGGATCAGGCCGTGGAGGTGGTACGGGCGTAAGGAGCGCGCAGGGAGCGCGAACGAGGCGACCATCCGGTCGCCGCAGGGAGAGCGAGCCAGCGCGACGCCGCAGGAGCGCCCGCATCCGCGCCCTGATCAGAGGTTGCCGAAGAGGTCGTCGAACGCCGCCCGCGCCTCGTCCGGCGTGCGGGCCGCGGCCTCGGACTCGAACTCCATCACCTGCTTGGGAGCGAACAGCCCGCACTCGTTGCGCTTGCGCTTCTTGGCCACCGGCGCCTCGACCGGCTGCCGGCACTGGAAACGGGCGGAGGGATCGAAGTGCTGGCAGTTGACGCACGAGTGCAGGTCGGCGCCGCAGCCGGGGCAGGTCTGCTCGAGCTCGATGCCCGCCGACGACGCCACCCGGCGCCCGCAGTCGGCGCAGCGGAAGAGGGCCGTGTTCGGCGTGCCGAGGCCCCGCCCGCGCGGTCCCTCGCGGCGCGGTGGCGGAGTCTGCTGCCGCTCTCGCCGGCCGCCGCCCTCGTCGCGCCCCGAGTCCTGGTAGCCGCGCTGGCGGTATTTGCGATCAGACATGCGTAGCGTCCTCCACGTCGTTTGCATCAGCCGCGGTGCCGGCGCACTCCAGGCTCCGCGGGTCCCCGTCGGATGAGGGGCGGGAGCGGGCGATGCTCCCGGGAAGGTGCCCCTATTCTACGACATCCCGCCGCCGGGACGGGCGGCGGGGTCAATCCGCCGGCGGCGCCAGCAGCTCCAGCTCGTCCGCGGAGGGCTGGAACCACACCACCCCGACCGCCCCCGGACCGGCGTGGGTGCCCACCGTGGGTCCCATCTCCGACATCACCATCTCGGCCACGGTGAAGCGCTCCTCGATCAGCCCGCGCAGCCGGTCCGCCCACACCGGGGCGTTGGCGTGCGCCACCCCGGCGATGACCGGCAGGCCGGGGTCGGCGCGCTCCGCCATCAGCTCGAGGATCCGCGGGTGGGCGGCCCGTCCCCCGCGCACCCGGTCGACCGGCATCACCTCGCCGCCGGTCACGCCCAGGATCGGCTTGATGCCGAGGAGCTTGCCCAGCCAGGCCCTGGCACCGCCGATGCGGCCGCCGCGGCGCAGGAAGTCCAGCGTATCGACGGCGAACAGCAACTCGAGCCGCGGGCGGATCGACTCGAGCCGCGCCGCCACCTCGCGGGCGGTGCGCCCGCGCGCCGCCAGGCGGGCGGCGAAGAGCGCCAGCAGGCCCAGGCCCAGGCTCACCGACCCGCTGTCGACGATCAGCAGCTCGGACGCCGGGCCGCGGCCGCCGCCGGCGCGCGCCCGCACCTCGTCGGCCGCCTGCCGCGCGTGGACGACGGTCTGCGACATCTTCTCCGACAGGTGCACCGAGACGACGTCGCGCCGCGCCAGCAGCTCCCGGTAGCGGAGCAGGAACTCGGACTCGTCCGGCGGCGCGGTCACCGGGTGCTCCGGGCGCTCGAGCAGCAGCTCGTAGAAGCGCTTGGGGCGCAGGTCGACGCCGTCGTGGAACGCGGCCTGCCCGAAGGCCACCGACAGGGGAACCACCTGGATGCCGTGCGCCCGCGCCAGCTCGACGGGCAGGTCGGCCGACGAGTCGGTCACCACGTAGAGGGCGGCCGCGGGCTCGGCGAGCTCCAGCAGGTCGCGCCCGACGAGCGACTCGACCGTCGCCAGCACCTCGCCGTCGCTCTGGGTCAGCCGGTCGAGCACGGCGCCGGCGGTGGCGCCGCGCTGCGCGAGCTCGAGGATCTGCTGCTCGAGCGGCGTGAAGGAGGTCCCGAAGAAGGCCGGTCCCAGGCGGACCTCGAGGCGGGCGCGCGGGTGCGGCGACTCGCCGCGCGAGGCGTCCTCGAGGGCCTCGAGGACGAGCTCCTCGACCCGCCGCTCGAGGGCCTCGTGCACCGCGGGCAGGGCCACCTGCCCGGGGCGCACGTGGAAGCCACCCTGGTGCAGCCGGGCCAGCCGGTGGAGCGCCTTGCGCCCACCCACCGCGAGCCCCTCCGCGCCGCCGAGCGCCGCCGCCCGCGCCGCGACCATCTCACCGCGCTCGAAGTCGACGCTGCCCGCCGCGAGCTCCAGGGTGCCGCTGAAGCGCGCCGCGTGCAGCCGCCGCACCAGCTCGAGCAGCGGCGACTGCCCGAGGTCGCCGACCAGCGACTCGACCTGCGGGTCGGTCTCGACACCGACCTCGTGGCCGAGCAGGACGAGGCGGATCTTCCGCACCACCGCGTCGTCGTCCAGGCCGTCCACCGCCACCCGGCGGACGGTCGGCGGCAGGGTCGCCTCGTCCTCGCCACCGCGGCCCAGCAGCACCAGCGAGCGCCCCCCGTCGCCGGCCTCCTCCCAGCGCGACACGATGGCGCCGTCCCCGTAGCCGGGGAGGTCCGCCGAGGCGACCACCACCGTCGGACCGAGACCCGCCGTGTAGCGCTCCCCCTCCTCCAGCGTCACCGCGGGCACCACCTCGTAGCCGTAGCGGGCGAGGCCCACCGAGAGCTCCTTGCGCAGGCGCGCGTCGGGCTCGACGAAGACGACGGCAGGACGGGACATCGGCCCCAGAGTCTAGCCCAGGCTCCGCCGCGGCGCCTCCCCCCGCGGCGAGGGCGCTCAGCCCGACGCTGTGCCGTTCGCCGGCGTCTCGAACTCGGTGATCACCGGCAGGTGGTCGCTGGCGACCCGGGACACCTGGAGCCGGCAGCGGTGCACGTGGACGAGCTCGAGGCCGCGGAAGTAGATGCGGTCGAGCCCGCCCTGCGGTGAGAACGAGGGGTAGGTGCGGAGGACGGCGTTCCAGCCGCCGCGCAGGTCGGTGGCGTTGCGGAAGCCGAGCGCCTCGACGAAGATCGGCCGCAACCGCGAGCGCCAGTCGTTGAAGTCGCCCCCCACCAGGCAGGACTGCCCGTCCGCCAGGTCGGCGAACTCGCGGCTGCGCACCAGCACCCCGACCTGCTTCTCGCGCTCCCGCGCCGACAGCCCGAGGTGGAGGTTGAAGACCTCGAGCAGGGCGCCCTCGCCGCCGCCGTCATCGACCCGGAGCGTGGTGTGCTGGCAGCCGCGGCGCTTGTGGCGCCCGATCGTCAGGTCGATGTTGCGCTCGCGGACGATCGGGTGCCGCGACAGGGTGGCGTTGCCGTACCACCCCTTGCGCAGGCTGACGTTGTGACCCAGCGCGTAGTGCGGGTAGCCGGCGGCTTCGGCGATCTCCCGCGCCAGGTTGAGCTCGCGCGACCGCGGCACCCCCTCGTCGACCTCCTGCAGCAGGGCGACGTCGGCGTCGTGGTGCCGCAGCACGTCCACCACCCGCTCCGGGCGGAAGCGCCGGTCGACGCCGATGCAGCGGTGGATGTTGTAGGTGAGGACGCGCACCCGCACGGCACCGTCAGCCGTCCCGCTCCTCCACCGCCACCAGGTTGCGCCCGAAGGGCATCAGCGACAGCGGGATGAGCTTGAGGTGCTGCTTCGCGAACGGGATGCCGACCAGGGTGAGGGCCAGCAGCACCGCGCTGGCCAGGTGCGCCAACGCGATCTCCCACCCGAACAGCACCAGCCACACGACGTTGAACACGACCCGCAGGCAACCCCCCGCCCCGGGCCGCTCGACGACCTCCTTCCCGAACGGCGCAAAGCTCGCCATCCCGAGCTTGATCGTCTGGATCCCGAACGGAATGCCGACCAGCGTCAGGCAGAGCCCGAGGCCGCCGAGGATGTATCCGAGGCCGACGACGAGGCCCCCGAAGATGAGCCACAGGATGTTGCCGAGCAGGGACATGGTTCCACCTCCGCGGGTATTCTAAGCGCGTGCCAGCGGGGGGGCAGGGACGCCCCCGATCGGGCGCGAGGTGTCGCGGTCAGTGCATCCCGCCCCGTAGCTGCGACCGCACGCGGTCGACGGCGCGCGCCGTCACCCCGCGCCCCCGCCGGTCCTCCGCCATCGCCGCCAGCGCCTCCTTCCACCGCTCGACGATCCGCTCCGGTCGCAGCGCCTCGGCCCGTTTGCGCCCGTGCTCCACCATCGACCGGTACAGCCGTGGCTCGTCGCGGAGCCGGCGGAGCGCCGCCAGCGCCTCCTCGGGGGTCGACACCTCCAGGTAGTCGAGGTCCGAGCGGCGCATCTCGCGGAAGGCGATCTCGGGGCCGAGGAGGCAGGGGACGCCGGCGAACCAGGCGTTGTAGAGCTTGGTGGCCGGCTTGCGGGGGTAGGGGGTGCCGGCGGGCGGGCGGACGGCGAGGACCGCGTCGACGCTGCGGTAGTCGGCCCAGTCGGGGGGTTCGCCACCGCCGCGGTAGTCCTCGTAGCGGGTGGCGTCGACGCGCCAGCGCAGGCCCTCGGCGGCGAGGCGCGCCGCCCAGGAGGGGTCGCGGAAGGCCGGCGCGAGGTTGCGCTCGAAGCCCTTGAAGACGACGTTTTCGACGCGATCGCCGCGCTCCGGATCCCGCGGCACCAGGGCGGGCTGCGGCCAGTGCGGGACGAAGTGGCGGCGCCCGCCGGCCGCGACCCGGTTCTGCACCACCTCGAAGTCGGCCTGCCAGACCCGGTGCCGGTCGCCGCGCACGCACACCAGGACCAGGTCGCGCCGTCCCGCCGTCCGCCGCCCCACCGCCCGGCGGTCGCCGGCGTGGTAGACGATCCAGCCGGCATCCGGCGGCGGCTCCGCGGCGAGCTCCACCGACTCGCCGGCGCGGTGCAGCCGCAGGTAGGTCTGCAGGATCCAGGCGTGCTCGCCGTGGACGAAGGGGGCGCTGTCGCGGTCGGGGTCGGCCCGGCGCAGCGCCTCGAGGTCCGCCGCGGCCGGCAGCAGGAAGGTCAGCGGGGCGGGAAGCTGGTACGGGTCTTCCATGCTGGGCGGGCGACGATCGGGTCGGGGCGAGGCGAACCGGCAAGGGTGGTCTAGAATGGCGCGACGACGGAGACGAATGGTCGAACTCTACTCCCCCCGTAGCGAGATGGAGCTCCTGATGCTACGGAGCATCCTGGAGGACGCGGGGCTGCGCTATTTCGTGCGCAACGACACCTTCGGCTCGCTCTACATGAGCCCGTATGTCGAGGCGTACAACCGGAAGACGCTCTACGTCCCGGCGCACGAGCTCGACGAGGCGGCGGCGCTGCTCGGCGAGTTCTTCCAGCGCACCGGCGACCCGCCGCCGGCCCCGCCCGAGGAGCCACCGGGGCTGTTCGGACGCCTGCTCGTGCGCCTGGCCGGCTGGCTCGGGGAGCGCCCCGACGCGTCGCGGCCGTCGCTGCGGGTGATCCGCAACGAGCGCCCGCTGCCGCCGCCGCGGCGCGCCCGCGAGCGGCCCCCGCTACGCCTGATCCGCTCCTGATCCGCCGCCGCCGGCGGGGCCGCGGGGGCGGCCGTCCCCCTGTGGTATCGAGCCAGCGACCCCCGCCCCCCGTGCGCCCCACCCCCCGCCATCCGCCCTCCGCAGCTCCGGCCACGCTGCCGCCGCTGGTGGCGGCCGACGAGGAGCGCCACCTGATCGACTTCCGGCGCTACCGCAAGCTCCGCTGGTTCGTCGCCAAGACCTTCCTGCAGGCCTTCGTCCAGGACGTGGTGCTGTCGCGCCCCGGGCTGCGCTGGGCGCGCCGCGCGCCGCTGCCGCGCTGGCAGGAGGTGGCCCGGCGCTACCGCGCCCTGGCGGTCGAGATGGGCGGGGTGCTGATCAAGCTCGGCCAGTTCCTGTCGATCCGCGTCGACCTCCTGCCGCCCGAGGTCACCCGCGAGCTCCAGGGGCTGCAGGACGAGGTACCGGCCGAGGACTACGACGCCGTGGTCGCCCAGGTCGAGGAGGACTTCGGCCGGCCGCTCGGCGAGGTGTTCGCGCGCTTCGAGCGGCGGCCGCTGGGCTCGGCCTCCCTGGCCCAGGTCCACGCCGCCCGGCTCCCCGACGGGCCCGGCCCGGACGCCGGCGCCGAGGTGGTGGTGAAGGTCCTGCGGCCGGGGATCCGCACCGTGGTCGAGACCGACCTCGCCGCCATCCGGCTGGCCATCCGCCTGCTCAAGCCGTGGCGGCGCATCCGCCGCCGCGTCGATCTCGACCTGCTGGCCGACGAGATCACCTCGACGACCCGCGCCGAGCTCGACCTCGCGGCGGAGGGGCGCAACGCCGAGCGCTTCGCCCGCGACTTCGCCGACGACCCGCGGGCGGTGATCCCCCGGGTCTACTGGGAGGTGTCGGCCGAGCGCACGCTGACCCTCGAGAACGTGGCCTACCTCAAGATCGCCGACCACGCCGCCATCGACCGCGCCGGGATCTCGCGCGCCGAGGTGGCGAAGGTCCTCTACCGCCTCTACATGCGGCAGATCTTCGTCCACGACTTCGTCCACGCCGACCCGCACCCGGGCAACCTCTTCGTCCAGCCGCTCGAGCCGGGCGACGACGACGCCGGGGAGGGCCGCCCGTTCCGGATCGTCTTCGTCGACTTCGGGATGGTGGCGGCGATCCCGCAGCGCCTCCGCGCGGCGCTTCGCGAGTACCTCTACGGCCTCGGCACCCGCGACGCCGAGCGCGTGGTGCACGCCTACCAGGCCGCCGGCGTGCTGCTCCCGGGCGCCGACCTGCGGCGGCTGATCGAGGTGCACGAGGACCTCTTCCAGCGCTTCTGGGGCGTGCGGATCGGCGAGCTGCGCGACGTGGCTCTGGCGGAGGCCCGCTACTTCCTGCGCGAGTACCGCGACCTGCTCTTCGAGCTGCCCTTCCAGGTGCAGGTGGAGCTGCTCTTCGTCTCCCGCGCCGTCGGCCTGCTCGCCGGCATCACCACCAGCCTCGACCCCGCCTTCGACCCGTGGGCCGAGACGCTCCCCTTCGCCGAGACGCTGGCCGCCGAGGAGCTCTCCCCCACCCTCACCGGCTGGCTGCGCCTGCTGACCGAGCAGGCGGCGATCGCGGCACGGCTGCCGGAGCGCCTCGAGCGCACCCTCGTCCGCGCCGAACGCGGCACCCTGTCGCTGCAGATGTCGCTGCCGCCCGACGTGCGCCGCAACCTCGACCGCCTCGAGCGCCTCACCCACCGGCTGACCTGGAGCCTCCCCGCCGCCGCGCTCCTCCTCGGCGGCGCCGTGCTGCGCGCGGCCCATCCCGCCGATCCGCTGGTGCCGTGGCTCCTGGGCGGCGCGGGCGCGGCCTTCCTCTACGGCCTCTTCCGCGGCCGCTGAGGGCGGCTGCGGGGGGATCCGCGGCGTCGCCCCGGTCGGGCGACGGTGTACCCCTTCGGGGAGCTCGTTCCCCGGCGACTGGCCGGGGCGGGCTCAGTGGAAGACGGCTTCGCGGCGGCGGGGGCGGAGGAGGAGGAAGGGCAGCAGGGGGGCGCAGCGCAAGGACTCGGCCATCACGCGGCGGTAGGTGCGGCGGCCGGCCAGCAGCTCGGCGGTCCAGCGGCAGGCCAGGGGGTTGCGCAGCAGGACCTCGTAGGCGAGGCGCGGGAAGCGGTAGACCAGCCGCGCCATGCGGCGGGCCCAACGCAGGTCGGCGTGGATCTCGCGCTGGACGGCACGGCTGTAGGCGGCCAGCGGGCGCCCCTCGGCGAGCAGGTCCGCCACCGCCCCGGCGGCGAGGTGGCCGGTGCGGAAGGCGTAGTAGATCCCCTCGCCGGTCAGCGGGTCGACGGTGTCGGCGGCGTCTCCCGCCAGCACCACCCGGCGCGAGTGCAGGACGTCGCGGCACCCCCCCTGCGGCACACCGTGGCCGCGGGTGCGCAGGTCGGTGCAGCCGCGCAGCCGCCCGCACTCGCGGCGGAAGCGGCCGTAGAGCTCCTTGAGGCCGGGCGACTTGCCGCCCGCCACGTAGCCGCCGATCGAGTAGTGGTCGCCCTTGGGGAAGATCCAGCCGTAGCCGCGCGGGAAGTAAGAGAAGTCGAACAGGGCGTCGCGGGTGAGCTCGGGGCGCTCGAAGCGCAGCTCGCCCTCGTAGGCGACGCCGAGCCGCCGGGTCGCGCGCGGCCGCACCAGTCGCGCGGTGACGCCGGCGACGCCGTCGGCGCCCACCGCCGCCCGGGCCCGGAAGCGTCCGCCCGAGCTCTCCACCTCGACGCCGTCCGGCCCCTCCCGAAGGGCCGTCACCCGGCAGCCCTCGCGGGCGTCGACGCCGGGCAACGCCGCCACCGAGCGGAAGTGCACCTCGTCGAAACGCTCGCGGTGGACCATCCAGCCGATCGGCTCCGCCATCCGCACGTGGAAGTCGTGGCCCTCGCCGAAGGTGAGGTGGGAGCCGTCGATCTCGCGCTCGAAGAGGGCGCGCAGCTCGGGCGCGAGGTAGGGCCCCGTCTTGCGGGTGATGCCGCCGGCGCACGGCTTCCAGCGTGGGAAGCGGCTGCCCTCGAGGAGGAGCACCGAGAGCCCGCGCCCGGCCAACCCGCGGGTGGCGTGGCAGCCGGCCGGGCCGCCGCCGACCACCACGGCGTCGTACGTCTGGGCGGCGACGGGCATGCCGCATTATCCCCCAGGGACGCCCCGCCGAGCGATTCCGCAGCCCGCCCCCCGTCTACCGGGGTGGCATGGACGACGCCGGCGCGGGATCGATCGCGGAGCGGATGCACAGGGCGGTGAAGTCGGCCGATCTGCTGCTCCGTCGGGCGGTGGCGGCGAGCACGGCGCGGTCGTGGGACGGCCCCGCCGAGCACGCCCGGCGGCTGCGGTCGGGCGCCGCGGAGGTGCTGGCCGGGGTCACCGTGGCCGCGGCCCACCCCCGCCGCGATCGCGCCCTGCTCCACCTCGGCCGGACGGCCCGCCGGCTGCGGCGTCTCGGCGTCACGATCGAGCGCGCCACCGCCGCCGGCGAGCTGCCGCCCGGACCGGCCGCCGCGCTGGCCGGCTCGGTGGCCCGGCTGGCGGCGCGGGTGGCGGGCCTGCGGGCGACCTGCCGCCGGGACCCCGAGCCGCCCGGCCGCCCCCGCCCGCAGGAGGGTTGCGCCACCGTCGAGCTGCGGCTCCCCTCCCCCGCCGCCGGGAGCGACCGCCGGGCTGCGCGCCGGGCCAGACCCGCGAGGAGACCCCGTCCCTCGCCGACCGAACCGTCACCTCACGCTTCCGTACGAAGAGACGGGATCGCCGCAGGCCACCCGTTGACGCCGCCGCCGACCTCGGCGGCGCCTGTGTCCCCTTCCCCCGGGACTGCGACGCCGCGTTCCTGCCGGTCTGCGGCGGCGGCACGACCTACGGCAACGACTGCCGGCGGTTGCGCGCCGGCGTCGCCAAGGACCACGACGGCGCCTGCCCCGGCGTCGGATCCGCCGCGGCGCCGGGCCCGGCGCGCTTGACGCCCCCGGGAGGCTGCCCGTAGCATCGCCCCGGCCCGCGCGGGCCGCGCGCCGTGCCACGACCCGCCCCCACACCCTGCCCGCTGCCCCGGGAGCCGCGATGACGTCGAGCCCCAACCGCCTCCTCCTCGCCCTCTGCCTGGCCGGCCTCGCCGCCGGCGTCGCCGCCTGTGGACCGGATCCGCAGGAGGTCGACCGCTCGCCGGTGGCCGGGATGACCGACCAGGACGCCCGCCCCGGCACCTTCGAGGGGGCGGTGGCCGACCGCGGGCCGCGCAACAACGGCGAGCTGACCCTCGAGGGGGCCCCGCGGGCCGCCGGCCAGGCGGCGGTCGACTGCGGCCCCTTCCCCCCCGCCGACGCCGAGGCGCACGGCTTCCGCGTCGCCTGGGCGCCCCACGAGCCGGAGGGGCTGCGCGTCGAGGTGACGGTCGAGGACTTCCACGGCGCCGGGTCCTACGAGGGCCGCCTCGCGCTGGTCGCCGCGGACCCGGACGGCGCCGTCCACGCCTCGGCGGGGAGCGCCCGCATCACCCTCGAGGACGGGACCTTCCTGGCCAACGACGCCGCCACCCACTACGTCTCCGGCAGCTTCACCGGCACCTACCGCGGCGACGCCGGCGAGGGCAAGGCGGCGGGCCGGGTGGAGCGCTGCTTCTACTTCGGGTAGCGGAGCGGACGTGCTCAGGCGCCTGTTGCTGGTCACCGCTGGAGAGAGCCACGGCCCCGGGCTGACGGTGATCCTCGGCGGCATGCCGGCCGGGCTGGCGGTGGACCTCGACCGCGTCGCCGCCGACCTGGCGCGGCGCCAGCACGGCTACGGGCGCGGCCGGCGGATGCAGATCGAGCGCGACCGCGTCGAGGTGCGCGGCGGCGTCCGCGACGGCCACACCCTGGGCTCGCCGATCGCCCTGTGGATCGAGAACCGCGACTGGGAGAACTGGCGCCAGGTGATGGCGCCGGGACCGGTCGACCCGCACCTCGCCGAGGTGCGGCGCCTCAAGGCCCCGCGGCCCGGCCACGCCGATCTCGCCGGCGCCCGCAAGTACCTGCGCCGCGACCCGCGCGACATCCTCGAGCGGGCCTCGGCGCGCGAGACCACCGGACGGGTCGCCGCGGGCGCCCTGGCGCGGCTGCTGCTCGCCGAGATCGGGGTCGAGATCCGCAGCGGAGTGCGCGCCCTGGGACCGATCGGCGCCGACCGGCCGACGCCGTCGTGGGAGGAGATCTGCCGGGTCGACGACAGCTCGCCGTTGCGCGCCATCGACCGCGAGCGCGAGGAGGAGATGGTGGCCCTCGTCGACCGGGCGCGCACGGAGGGCGAGACCCTCGGCGGCGCGGTCACGGTGATCGCCCACAACGTGCCGGTCGGCCTCGGCTCGCACGTCGCCTGGGACGAGAAGCTCGACGGGCGGCTGGCGCAGGCGGTGATGTCGGTGCCGGCGGTCAAGGCGGTGGAGATCGGCGCCGCGCTGGCCGCCAGCCGCGGCTTCGGCAGCGCCGCCCACGACGCCATCGGCTACGACCGGGAGGCCGGCCGCTGGACCCGCGACAGCAACCGCGCCGGCGGCACCGAGGGCGGCATCACCAACGGCGAGGACGTGGTGGTCACCGCCTACAAGAAGCCGATCTCCACCCTGGCCCGCGGGCTGCCGAGCGTCGACCTCGACACGCTCGAGCCGCACCGCTCGCAGTACGAGCGCAGCGACGTGACGGCCCTGCCCGCGGCGGGGGTGATCGCCGAGGCCATGGTGGCCCTGGTGCTGGCCGACGCGCTGCTCGAGAAGCTGGGGGGGGATTCGATGGTGGAACTGCTGGCCCACCACCGGGCGGGCCGGGAGCTCGCCGACGCCTGGCCCCGGAGCGCCGAGCCGCCGTCCGGCGGCGGCTGAGCCGCCGGGCCGCCGCGGCGACCCGGCTCGGGGACCGGCCGCGCCGTCAGTGGACCTCTTCGCCCGCCTCGACCTCGGCCGCTGCCGCGGCTGCGGCCTCGGCCGCCGCGGCGGCCTCCTGCTCCTCCGGCGACGGGCCGTAGCCCCAGTCCACCACGTCGCGGGTCACCTCTTCCATCGCCAGCGTGGTGGGCTTGGCGGGCGTGTCGAGCTTGGGGCGGGCGCCGCGCATGAGCTGCTCGGCGCGGGTCGCCGACAGCAGGACGTAGCGGAACTTGCTGTCGACGCGATCGGGGAACTTCTGCTGCATGGAACGACCTCCTCGGTGTGGAAAACGGGCTCGGCGCTCAGCGCACGGCCCCGGGTCCGGCGACGGTGCTCTCGAAGGTGCGGACCACCTCTTCGACCTCCTCGCGGAGGCGTGACACCCGGTGCCGCTTGGCGAGGACGATGGACGCCAGGATCTGGCTCGCGCGCTCGGCGTCGCGGTTGACGATAACATACTCGTACTTCTCGTAACGCTTGATCTCCGAAAGGGATACGGCCAACCGCCGGGCGATCTCCTCCTCGTCGTCCAGGCCGCGGCCGTGCAGCCGCTCGCGCAGCACCGCGTAGCTCGGCGGCAGGATGAAGATGCTGTGCGCCTCGGGGTGCTGCGCCTGCATCCGCGCCGCGCCCTGGACGTCGATGTCGACCAGCACGTCGACACCCCGCTCCAGCCGTGGCACCACCTCGGCCTTCGCCGTCCCATAGAAGTTGTTGTGCACCCACGCCCATTCCATGAACTCGTCGGCGTCGATCATGCGCTGGAAGCGGGCCCGGTCGATGAAGTAGTAGTCCTCGCCGTCGCGCTCGCTGCCGCGCGGCCCGCGGGTGGTGTGGCTGACCGAGAAGTGGAGGTTGCCGACCGCCTCGCCGCCCCCCTCCAGCAGGTTGCGGATCAGGGTGGTCTTGCCCGTCCCGGAGGGGGCCGAGAGGATGAAGAGCTCGCCGCGGGACATGGCCGGGGGATGTTAGCAGTCCAGGGGGGCCGGAGCGGTGCTCATTCGACGTTCTGCACCTGCTCGCGGAGCTGCTCGCACAGCGCCTTGCCGTCGAGCACGCGCCGCGTCATCGCGGTGTTGCGGCACTTCGCGCCCAGGGTGTTGAGCTCGCGCAGCACCTCCTGGCCGAGGAAGTCGAGCCGCTTGCCGGCCGGCTCGCGGCTGGCCAGCAGCTCGCGGAAGTGCTCGATGTGGGCGCCCAGGCGGTCGAGCTCCTCGGTGACGTCGCCGCGCTCGGCGAGGAGCGCCACCTCCTGCTCGAGCCGGCCGGGGTCGAAGCGCCCGGCACCGGCCTCGGCGAGCAGGGCGGCGAGGCGGGCGCGCAGTCCGTCGGCGGCCTCCCGCCGCGCCGTCTCGGCGCCCGCCGCCAGCTCGGCCACCACCGCCGCCAGCTCGCCCAGGCGCTCGGTGAGCAGCAGCACCAGCCGTTCGCCCTCGCGCTCGCGGCCGGCCACGAGCTGGTCGCGCGCCCGGGCGGCGACCGCCAGCAGCAGCTCGTGGTCCGCGGCCTCCCAGCGGTCCGGAGCCACCCGCACGCTGAGCGCCTCGGGGAGGCGCAGCAGGTCGCCGGCGGTGAGCTGCTGCGCGATCAGGCCGCCACCGACCAGCTCCTCGAGCGCCACGTGCGCCGCCTGCACCACCTGCCGGTGCACCTCCACCTCCACCGGGCGCTCGCCGAGGACCTGGACGTCCACCAGGGCGTCGAGGCGGCCGCGGCGGACGCCCTCGGCGAGCAGCGCCTGCACCGCCGCCTCGCTGCCCCGCGCCTCGTCCGGCATGCGCAGCTTGATCTCGAGGAAGCGGTGGTTGACCGAGCGCAGGGTCACCGTCACCTGGTGGCGCTCGTCGCTGCCGGCCGCCTGGCCGTAGCCGGTCATGCTGCGCACGGTCAGTCCCGGAACTGCAGGTCGTACAGCCGTTTGTAGTTGCCGCCGAGCGACATCAGCTCCTGGTGCGAGCCGGCCTCGACGATGCGGCCCCCGTCCATCACCACGATGCGGTCGGCGCGCTGCACGGTCGACAGGCGGTGCGCGATGACCAGCGTGGTGCGGCCCTGCATCAGGTTGTAGAGCGCCTTCTGCACCAGCGCCTCCGACTCGCTGTCGAGGTGCGAGGTGGCCTCGTCGAGGATCAGGATGGGGGCGTTCTTGAGCAGCGCGCGGGCGATCGCCAGCCGCTGGCGCTGCCCGCCCGAGAGCCGCAGCCCGGACTCTCCGATGCGGGTCTCGTAGGCCGCCGGCAGCTCCATCACGAAGTCGTCGGCGTAGGCGGCGGCCGCCGCCTCGCGCACTCTCTCGAGCGGCAGGTCGGCGCGCCCGTAGGCGATGTTGGCGCGGATGGTGTCGTCGAACAGCACCGTGTCCTGGGTGACGATCCCGATCAGCGAGCGCAGGTTGCGCAGCGACAGATCGCGCAGGTCGACGCCGTCGATCGTCACCCGCCCTTCGTCGGGATCGAAGAAGCGCGGCAGGAGGTTGACCAGGGTCGACTTGCCGGCCCCGGACGGGCCCACCACGGCGACGATCTCGCCGCGCCGGATCCGCAGGTCGACGTCGTGCAGGACGGGCCGCTCGTCGTCGTGGTAGGTGAACGACACCTCCTCGAAGGCGATCTCGCGCTGCACCGTGGCGACCTCGCGGGTGCCCTGGCGCTCCCGCACCTCGTTGGGGATCTCCATGATCCGCTTGACCCGCTGACCGGCCGCCCCGGCCTCCTGCAGGATCAGGTTGACCTTGTTCAGCTTGCGCACCGGGTCGTACATCATCAGCAGCGTGGTGAGGAACTTGAGCAGCTCCGGCGGCGTCAGCTCCCCCGCCCGGATGGCGTGCCCGGCGTAGACCAGCAGCGCCGCCGCCCCCACCACGGCCAGCGACTCGACGACCGGGCTCGACAGGTTGACGAGCATCTGCGCCCACAGGTTCACCCGCAGGTGGCGCCGCGTGGCGTTGCGGAAGCGGCGCAGCTCGAACTCCTCCATCCCGAAGGCCTTCACCACCCGGTGGCCGCGCACCGCCTCGGTCATCAGCGCCGCCAGGTCGGCCATGCGCTCCTGGCTGCGGTGGCTGGTGCGCCGCATCCCCTTGCCGAAGCGGACGATGGGATAGAGCAGCACCGGCGCCGCCACCAGGCAGAGCAGCGCCAGCCGGAAGTGGGTCGACAACAGCATGCCGAGCAGGAACACCAGGGTGATCGACTGCTGCACCAGGTCGAGCATGCGGTTCGAGACCGCGTTCTGCATCAGCGCCACGTCGCTGATCACCCGCGACACCAGCTCTCCCGACGGGTGCTCGGCGTAGAAGCGGCTCGACTGCTCGAGGATCTTGCGATAGAGGTCGTTGCGGATGTCGGTCGTCACCCCCAGCCCGATGTGCTGGAAGGCGTAGCCCGAGAGGAAGTCGGCCAGGCTGCGGAAGAGGAACAGCAGCACGAACAGGGCGGGGACGAAGTAGACCACCTCCCGGGGGCCGATCCCGAGGCGGCGCTTGAGCGAGCGGTAGCCGCGGTCGAGCTGGGCGGAGATGTCGAGCTTGTGGCCGACCCGGTCGAGGAAGCTGCGCTGCTCGGGCGGCTTCTCGGCGCCGGCATCGCCGCCGCCGCGCAGCCCGGCCACCGCCGACAGCCCCGGCACGCCGGCGGCCTGGTCGCCGGCGAGCAGCACTTCGCCGAAGATCGGCTCGATCAGGGCCACCAGGCCCACCGTCGTCGAGGCGAAGGCGAGCACCGCCACCAGGGCCAGCCCGGCCCATCCCGCGTAGCGCCGCGAGTAGCGCCAGAAGAAGGAGATCAGCCCCACCGCGCCTCCGCCGCCGTGGCGCCGGGGGCGCCCAGCGTGTCGCCGGTCAGGAACGCCGCCACCTCGCGCGCCGCGCGCTGCGAGGCTCCGGGCCGCCCCAGCCGGCCGCGCAGCTCGGCGAGGTCGGCCCGCATGCGCGCGATGCGCGCCGGATCGGTGAGCAGGTCCGCGGCGGCGCGGGCCACCAGCTCCGGCCGTGCCTTCTCCTGGAGCAGCTCCGGGACCGCCGCCCGCTCGAGAACCAGGTTGACGAGCGACACGTGCGGCAACCGCACCAGCAGGCGCGCGGCGAGGTAGGTCCAGCCGTGCAGCCGGTAGAGCACCAGCAGCGGCGTCCCCAGCAGGCCGACCTCGAGGGTGGCGGTGCCCGAGGCGCACAGCGCCAGGTGGCTGTCGGCGAGGGCGGCGAAGCGGTCGCGGTCGGAGATGCGCACCGGCAGGCCGGACAGCGCCACCGGCTCCTCGAGCAGCTCGGCGGGGATCGTCGGGGCGCGGATCAGGCGGACGAAGACCGGCAGCTCCTCGGCGAGCCGCCGCGCCGCCTCGAGCATCACCGGCAGCATCGCTTCGACCTCGCTCACCCGCGAGCCGGGGAGCAGGGCGACCTGGAACGGCTCGTCGCGCGGCGCGCCGCGGTCCCAGATGTGCGGCAGCTCGGGCACCTCGTCGACCAGCGGGTGGCCGACGTGGGTGACCTCGACCCCGTGCTCGGCGTAGAAGTCGACCTCGAACGGGAACAGCACCAGCATCTCGTCGACGTGCTCGGCGATCGCGCGCACCCGCCCGCGCCGCCACGCCCACACCTGCGGGCTGATGTAGTAGACGACCGGCACCCCGCGCCGCTGCAGCTCCTTGGCGAGGCGCAGGTTGAACTCCGGCGAGTCGATCAGCAGGGCGGCGCGCGGCCGGCGGCGGTCGACCTCCGCCAGCAGGCGGGCGAAGATCTCGCGCGCCCGGGGCAGCACCTTGAGCGCCTCGGTGAGCCCGACGACCGAGATGTCCGACGCCTCGGCCACGCGGTCGAGGCCGGCCGCGGCCAGCTCGTCGCCGCCGAGGCCGAAGGCGGCGACGTCCGGCACCAGGCGGCGGAGCTCGGTGAGCAGTCGCGCGCCGTGCAGATCCCCCGAGGCCTCGCCCGCAGCGATGAGCAGCGGCAGGCTCATGGGAACGGCGTCGGCGGTCCGGAGGGGAACGGGTACATCAGCCAGGCGACGACGAGGCCGCCGAGCACCAGGCCGAGGAAGAGCTGCAGGAACAGCCGCACCTGCGCGCCGCGCTCGCGCCGCCACAGCAGGCTGAAGAAGGTGCTCACCACGAGAGCGTACAGCACCATCAGCAGGAAGTGGCTCAGCATCGCCCGGACCTCCGCACCGCGTGCCGTCAGCCCTTCACGCCGCGGCCGACGTCCCAGGCGTCGAGCACCAGCAGGAGGTTCATCAGCCCGGCGGTGAGCAGGAAGGTCGTCCCGTACTCGTAGCCCGCGGCCGTGATGTCGCCCCGGTAGTCGAGCAGGAAGCGGAGCACGAAGGCGGGGACGCCGAGGCCGATCGACACCAGGCTGGCCAGGAAGGTCAGCGGCCCGCCGTCGACCTCGGCTCCCGGCACCGGCGGCACCACGGCGCCGCGGCCGAACCACCACAGCCGGCCGTCCAGCGCCACGCCGACGACGACGCAGCCGACCACCAGGACGAAGAAGACGGCGGCCCGGCCCCAGCGCCCGAGGTAGAGGTGCCCGGAGCCGGGGACCAGCCAGGCGAGCAGCGCCGCGGTGACGCCGCGCCCGCGGCGGCCGGGGGCGTCCGTCGCCGGCGCGGCGCCGCGGCTCTCGGCCTCCGCCACGCTCAGGACTCCCGGGGGCCCGGCGCGTCGCCGGGCCAGCCCGCCCCCACCGCCGGGTGCGGGGGGAAGGTCCCCGGCGCCACCGCTGCCGAGAAGCCTCGGCGCAGGCGGCGCCAGGAGTCGTCGAGCGCCTGGGGCACGATGCGCACGCCGCCCACCACCCCCATGAAGTTGGTGTCGCCTTTCCAGCGCGGCACGACGTGGAAGTGGTAGTGGCCGGGCACGCCGGCGCCGGCGGCGCGGCCGTGGTTGAGGCCCAGGTTGAAGCCCTCCGGCGCCAGGTCGGCCTCCAGCACCCCCTGGGTGGCGAGCACCAGCGGCCACAGCTCGGCGCGCGCGCCGGCCGAGGCGTCGCGGGGCGAGGCGACGTGCTCCAGCGGCGCCACCATCAGGTGGCCGTTGGTGTAGGGGTGCCGGTTGAGCAGGACCAGGTGGTGGGCGGTGGCGAAGACCACCAGCCGCTCCGGGTCGTCGAGGGCGGCCGCGGCGGCGCAGAAGAAGCAGCCCTCCTCCTCGCTCTTGCGGGTGATGTAGTCGTACCTCCAGGGGGTGAAGAGGGTCTCCATCGGTGCACCGCGCGGACCTCGCGAGCGGGAGGAGGTCCGGGGGTCGCCGCGAGCGACCGCCCGGCCCGGCCCTCAGTCGCCGTTGAGCATCTCCCGCAGCTCCTTGCCCGGCTTGAAGTACGGGATCCGCTTCGCCGGCACCTGCACCTTGTCGCCCGTCTTCGGGTTGCGACCGACACGGGGCCCGCGGTGGCGGATCCGGAAGCTCCCGAAGCCGCGCAGCTCGATCTTCTCGCCGGACTTCAGCGAGTCGACGATCGAGTCGAAGACCGTGTTCACGATGATCTCGGCGTGCTTCTTGGTGAGCTGGGTCGATCTCGCGACCTCCTCGACCAGCTCGGCCTTGGTCATCCCGTCTCGTGTCGACACCGCGCTCCCCCTTTCGGGCCCGTCAGCTCTTCTCGTCCTCGTCGGCGGACTCGGCCTCCTCGGCGGACTCGGCCTCCTCGGCGGCGGCCTTCTCCTCCTCCGCCGCCTCCTCGGCGTCCTCGGCGGCGGCGCTCATCTCCACCGGCTCCTCGGCGGCGGCCTCGACCTCCGCCTCGTCGCCCTCGGCCGCGGCCTCCTCGCCCTCGGCCTCCTCCGCCTCGTCCGCCGCGGCCTTGGCGGCCTCGCGCTCGCGCTGCTTCTCGGCCTCGGAGACCTCCACCACGACGCTGTCCTTGGCGGCCTCGCGCGTCTCGCGCTCGAGCTCGCGGGTGGACTTGGACTTGGCCTCCAGCTCCTCGACCTCCTCGGCCGACGGCTGCAGCACCCCGCGCATGGTCAGGCCGACCTTGCGCTCGTCCCCCTCGATCCGCAGGATGCGCGCCCGCACCCAGTCGCCCACCTGGTAGTAGTCCTCCAGCTTGGCGCCCGGCGGGATGTCGATCTCGCTGATGTGGGCCAGGCCCTCGAGCCCCTCGTAGATGTCGATGAAGAGGCCGAAGTCGGTGACGTTGACCACCCGCCCGTCGACCGCGTCGCCGACCGAGTGCTCGGCCACGAAGTCGTCCCACTCGTTGGGCATGAACTCCTTGATCGACAGCGACACGCGCTGGTTGTCGGAGTCGATGTTGGTGATCCGCGCCTTGACCGTGTCGCCCTTCTTGAGCACCTCGGAGGGGTGCTTGATGCGCTTGGTCCACGACATGTCGGAGACGTGGATCAGGCCGTCGATGCCGTCGGTGATCTCGACGAAGGCGCCGAACTCGGTGAGGTTGCGCACCTTGCCCTCGATGATCGAGCCCACCGGGTGGGTGTCGCCCAGCTCCTCCCAGGGGTTGCGCTCGGTCTGGCGCAGCGACAGCGAGATGCGCCGCTGGGCCATGTCGAGCTCGGAGACGATCGCCTCGATCTCCTGGCCCACGGCGAGGATCTTGGCCGGGTTGACCACCTTCTTGGTCCAGCTCATCTCGGAGACGTGGACCAGGCCCTCGACACCCTCCTCGAGCTCGACGAAGGCGCCGTAGTCGACGATCGACACCACCTTGCCGTTGACCCGCGAGCCCGATCGGGTACTTCTTGTCGACCAGGTTCCACGGATCCTCGAACTTCTGCTTGAAGCCCAGCGACACGCGCTCGGTCTCGGGGTCGAACTTGAGGATGACGATCTCGACCTCGTCGCCCACCGCGAAGTGCTCGGAGGGGTGGTTGACGCGGCCCCACGAGATGTCGGTGATGTGGAGCAGGCCGTCGATGCCGCCGAGGTCGATGAACACGCCGTAGTCGGTGATGTTCTTGACGATGCCGGGCAGCCGCGCCCCCTCCTTGAGCTTGGTGAGGGTCTCGGCCTTCTTCTTCTCCAGCTCCTTCTCGAGCACCGCCTTGCGCGACAGCACGATGTTGTTGCGTCGCCGGTCGAGGTTGATCACCTTGAACTCCATGATCTGACCCTTGAGCGACTCGAGGTTCTTCACCGGCTTGATGTCGACCAGCGAGCCGGGGAGGAAGGCGCGCAGGCCGACGTCGACGGTGAGGCCGCCCTTGATGCGGTCGATCACCCGCCCGTGGATGATGGCGTTGTTGTTGTAGGCGGTCTCGATCTCGTTCCAGCGCTGCATGCGCTCGGCCTTCTGGCGCGACAGCAGCACGTGGCCCTCGACGTCCTCCGTCTTCTCGAGCAGCACGTCGACCTCGTCGCCCTGGCCGACCGTCAGCTTGCCCTCGTGGTCGGTGAACTCCTCCTTGGCGATCAGCCCCTCCGACTTGTAGCCGACGTCGACGATCACCGCGTTGGAGGTCAGGCCGATGACGCGACCGCGGACGATCTCGCCCTCGGTGAGGTTGCGCATCGAGTCGTCGTACATCTCGACGAGCTTCTGGTACTCCTCGTCGGCCTTGCGGGCGTCGTCGGAGGCCGGCTCCATGTTGACGATCCGCTCCTCGAGCGGGATCGTGCCGGGCGCCTCCTCGGAGGGCGTCTCGGCCTCGGCCGTCGCGGCCGGCGGCGCGGCCGCGGCGGGCGCGGCGGCGTCGGTCTCGGCCTCGGCCGTCACGGCCGGCTCGCCGGCGACGGGCGTCGCGGCGGCCTCCGCCGCCGGGGTGGCCTCGGGGTCCTGCTGCTTCTCTTCGGTGGAAACCATTGTCGGGAACAACCTCCTTGCCTTGGGATTCAGGCGCCGGAGCGCCTGCGGTCCGCCGCGGTGAGCTCACACGGCGGACATGGGCTCCCCACGGGGGATTTGGGAACCCAGGCGGGAAAGTATAGGCAGGCGGCGCCGGGGTGTCAACGGGAAATGACGGAGCGCAACGCACTTACAGGCGTCGCCCGGCGCCGCCGAGAGCTCCGGAACCGCCGCCGCCTCAGGGCTTGCGCAGCGGCGCGAAGAACGACAGCCAGCGGTCGGCCTGCGGGTCGAACCGCTGCACGTACAAGCGCAGGTACGAGCCCGACGGCGCCTCGCCCACCATCTTCTCGAAGGCGGCGACGTCGGGGACCGGCTGCCCGTTGACCTCGGCGACGACGTCGCCCGGCTGCACCCGCTGGTCGGCCAGCGGGCTGTCCGCCTCGACCTCGGTCACCCAGACGCCCGACGCCGACGACGGCAGTCCGTGGGTCTCCTTGAGCGACTCGGTGAGGTTCTGGTAGCGGATGCCCAGCCAGTCGATGCCGCCGACGTCCTCGTGCTCCGGCGCGGCGGTCTCCTCGGCGAGGCGCGGACGCTCCCCCAGCTCCACCGTCTTGACCACGGTGTCGCCGTCGCGCCACAGGGTCAGGCGGACCTTCGCCCCGGGCCGGCGGGCGGACACGTAGTCGATCAGGTCGCGGGTGGTCGCGACGGGCTCGTCGTCGACCTCGAGCACGATGTCGCCGTGGCGCACCCCGGCCCGCGCGGCGGGCTCGCCGGCGGTGACGTTACCGACCAGCGCGCCGTCGACCGAGTCGCGGCCGAACGACTGCGCCGTCTCCCAGTCGAGGTTGCTGATCTCGACGCCGAGGTAGCCACGGGTGACCTGGCCCTCGTCGCGCAGCTGCGGCAGCACCGCCTTGAGCGTGTTGACCGGGACCGCGAAGCCGATGTTCTCGGCGCCGTAGTTGATCAGCGTCGCGATGCCCACCACCTCGCCGCGCGGATCGACCAGCGGCCCGCCGGAGTTGCCGAAGTTGATCGCCGCGTCGGTCTGGATGAAGTTCTCGAACGACGGGTCGAGGACCTGCAGCGAGCGGCCCTTGGCCGACACCACGCCGACGGTCACGGTGTGGTCGAGCCCCAGCGGGCTGCCGATCGCCATGATCCAGTCGCCCACCCGCAGCCGGTCGCTGTCGCCGAGCTTGAGGTACTTCAGCGGGTGCCCGGCGTCGATCTGCACCAGGGCGAGGTCGGTCTCGGGGTCGGTGCCCTTGACCTCGGCGCGGTAGTCGCGCCCCTCGACGGTGACGGTGAGCCGGTCGGCGCCCTGCACCACGTGGTTGTTGGTGGCGATCAGCCCGTCGGCCCCGATGACGAAGCCGCTGCCGCGCGACTCGTCGCGGAAGCGGCGGGGCGCGTCCTCCGGCTCGGGCTGGTCGCCGCGACGCCGCGGACCGAAGAAGAACTCCAGCGGGTCCGAGCCGCCGTGCGGAGAGCTCTGGAAGGTGTCGGCGCGGATCGAGACGACCGCCGGCCCCACGGCCTCGGCGAGGTCGGCGAAACCGGGCAGCGTCGCCCCGGCCGCCGCGGACTCGGCGACGACCTGCGGCCCATCGGCCGCCTCCTCCTCGGCGAATCCGCCGCGGGTGAGCCCCAGGCCCCCCGCCAGCACCATGCCGAAGGCCACCGCCGCCACCACCAGCACGGCGATCTGTGCGTTCCTTCCCGGGAGCCCTGTCATCGTTCCGCGGACCTCTCGTCGTTCGTCACCCCGACCGGACGGCCGGGCCGGCCGAGCATGCCACACAGCAAGGCGCTTGCCATCTCCGGCGCCCCGCGGCGCCCGCCACGCCGCCCCGCCGCAGCGCGTCGAAATGGCGCGGCCGCCGCCGTTGTTGTGGGGAGAGAAGTCGCGCCGGCCCGCGCCGCCGGGCCCGGCGGGCGGCGGCAACCCGCGGGCGGTGAGCAACTTGCGCACCGCTCCCGGGGTGGCCTATAATACCTCCCGCCACGGCTTGCCCTCGGCAGGAAAGGGAGTGGGCGGGATGCCCACTCTTTTTTTTGGCGGTGTTCCAGGGGGCGCGGCCGGGGACGGTAGGGGTGTCGCCACTGGGCGGCGCCCGGAGTGCGTTGACATGAGCGAGACGACGACCCGCAAGCCGGCCGCGAAGAACCGCCTGGACGAAGACCTGACGGCGGAGCTCGAGGCGATCGCCGCGGGCGCCGGCTGCGAGCTGCTGCACGCCGAGTTCAAGGGTGGCGTCCTGCGGCTGTTCATCGACCGGCCGGAAGGGGTCACCCTCTCCGACTGCGAGCATGTGTCGAAGATGACCTCGGCGCTGCTCGACGTGGTGGACTTCGGCAGCCAGCGCTACGTCCTGGAGGTGAGCTCGCCGGGGCTCGACCGGCAGCTCTACCGCCCCCGCGACTACCAGCGGTTCACCGGGCGCCGCGTCCGGGTGACCTACTTCGAGCCCGACGGCGGCGCCAAGCGGACCGTGGTCGGGACCCTCGACGAGTTTCGGCCGGCCGGTGCCGCGGGCGCCGACGGCGAGCTGACGCTGACCGCCGACGGCGGCGAGAGGATCGACCTCGCGCTCGCCGACGTGCAGACGGCTCGCCTGGAGATCGAGCTGTAGACGACCGAACGACGCGGCTCACGGAAAGAAGAACGGAAAGATGGCTCAGGCACAGACGACGACCCCGCAGATCAACTTCAGCGACATCCTCAAGCAGGTGGCGCGCGAGAAGGAGATCGACCTCGAGCGCTGGGTGGCCGCGCTCGAGGACGCCATGGCCTCGGCGGCCAAGAAGCAGCACCGGATCAAGGAGCCCGTGCGGGCGACCCTCGACCTGGAGACCGGCAAGTTCGAGGCCTTCATCGTCAAGCAGGTGGTCGAGGAGGTCGAGGACCCGCTGGCCGAGTGGAACGTCGAGGAGGCGCGCGACCACAAGTCCGACGCCGAGGTCGGCGACGAGATCCACATCCCGGTCTCCACCGAGGGGCTGGGCCGGATCGCCGCCCAGTCGGCCAAGCAGGTGCTCTACCAGCGGGTCCGCGAAGCCGAGCGCGAGAAGATCTACAACGAGTACATCGACCGCGTCGGCGAGATCCTCAACGGCACCGTGAAGCGCTTCGAGCGCGGCGACATCATCGTCGACCTCGGGCGCACCGAGGCGGTGGTGCCCCGCGGCCGAGCAGGCGCGCCACGAGCGCTACAGCCAGGGCGAGCGCATCCGCGCCGTGATGGTCGAGGTGCACACGCAGCCGAAGGGGCCGCAGATCGTCCTGTCGCGGACCGATCCGCGCCTGCTGGTCAAGCTGTTCGAGATGGAGGTCCCGGAGATCTACGACGGCACCGTGATCATCAAGAACGCGGTGCGGGCCCCCGGCGAGCGCGCCAAGGTGGCGGTGATCAGCCGCGAGCGCGACGTCGACCCGGTCGGCGCCTGCGTCGGCATGAAGGGCTCCCGCGTGCAGTCGATCATCCGCGAGCTGCGCGGCGAGAAGATCGACATCATCGAGTACAGCGAGGACCTGGTCACCTTCGCGCAGAGCGCCCTGGCGCCGGCCAGGATCACCCGAGTGTCGGTGACCCACCAGGGCGAGGTGCCGCACCTCGACGTCATCGTCGAGGACGAGCAGCTCTCGCTGGCGATCGGCAAGCGGGGCCAGAACGTCCGCCTCGCCTCCGAGCTGATCGGCTGCCGCATCGACATCAAGAGCGAGAGCGACGTCAAGGACGAGGTCGCCGACGCCCTGGCCCGCATGCTCCAGACCGCGGTCAGCGAGGCGAGGGCGAGGCGCGGCGCGCGGTGCCGGTCGATCTCACCGAGGCGCCGGGCATCGGTGCGAAGACCGCCGAGAAGCTCGAGGAGGCCGGCTTCGCCGACCTCGGCGCCCTGCTGGCGGCGAGCACCGAGGAGCTCGAGGCGGTCGACGGCGTGGGCGCCGCAGACGGCCGAGGGGCTGAAGGACTGGGCCGAGGGCAAGGCCGCCGAGCTGGAAGGCCGCCGCCCCCGCGGCGGAGCCGGCGCTCGCGATGCCGGCGGCGCCGGCCAGCGCGACGATGGGGGACGAGGACTTCATGGCCGCCCTGTCGCGCGCCTTCCAGGAGAGCGAGGCCTTGCGCCAGAGCGTCGCCGAGCGCGCCGCCGACGAAGAGGAGGAGGGCGCCGCAGGGGTGGAGCCCGCGCCGGCCGGCGCGGGGGACGAGGAGGAGTAACCGTCGCCGGGCGGGCGGCCGGCCGGGAGGCCCGCCGCCCCCGCGCCCGGTGACGCAGCAGTCGTCGTAGCACGTCGAGGACGAGGAGTCGAGGAAGCGTATGGGAAAGATTCGGGTGCAGGACCTGGCGAAGATGATGGGTGTCCCGGATCAGGACCTGGTCTTCAAGTTGAAGTCGATCGGGGTCCGGGTGGAGGGGGACGACGCCCACATCGACACCGACATCATGCAGGCGATCCTGCAGGGTAAAAGCTCCCCCACCCGAGGGAGGTCATCCTCCGCGACGAGGCAGCAAGGAGGAGCCGCCGACGTCCGCCGCCGGCGCCCGGCGCCGCGCCGGCCGCCGGCCAACCCGCTACGGCCCACCGCCGCGCACCATGATCCAGCGGGTCGAGTCGAAGCGGATCCAGACGCTGCCCGGACGCGCCGAGAAGCCGCCCGAGGCGCCCCCGGCGGCCGCCGGCCGCCCGAGGAGAGGCCGGCCGCCGCCGCGACCGCGCCGCCGGCGCCCGAGGCGCCGGCAACCGCCGCCGCGACGCCGCCGGCCCGGAGCGCGCCGCCGCCGCCCCGGCCGGCCCCGCCGCGCCGGCGCCGGCCGAGGAGCGCGAGGAGCGCGCAGAGCGCAAGGACAAGCGAAGAAGACCGGCGCCAAGCGGCCGCGCGCCGGCGCCGAGGAGGACCTGCGCGCCTACCGTGGCACCGCCGTCGGAGGATCTCGAGGAGGAGGAGACCCCGCGGCCGCGCGGCCGGCGGCCAGCCCAGCCGGCGCCGGCGGCGCGCCGAGCGCCGCAAGGAGCAGCGCAGCCGAGGCGGCGGCAAGGTGCTGAGCTTCAAGGAGGGACGCCCCGAGGGCGCGGTCACCATCTCCGAGGGGATGACGGTGCGCGACTTCGCCGACAAGCTGGGGTCAAGGCCAAGGACCTGATCGCCAGCCCTGTTCAAGCGCGGCCAGTCTGGTCAACATCAACCACGTCCTCGAGCCCGAGCTGGCGCAGCAGCTGGCCAGCGACCTCGGGGTCGAGACGATGATCGTCTCGTTCGAGGAGGAGGTCCAGCTGCAGCAGGAACACGCCGTGGGCGAGGGCGACGAGGCCGCCGAGGCCGGCAAGGAGCCGCGCGCCCCGGTGGTGACCATCATGGGGCACGTCGACCACGGCAAGACCTCGCTGCTCGACGCCATCCGCACCTCCAAGGTGGTCGACACCGAGCACGGCGGCATCACCCAGCACATCGGCGCCTACGAGGTGTCGCGCTCGACGGCAAGAAGATCGTCTTCCTCGACACGCCGGGCCACGAGGCTTTCACCCTGATGCGGGCGCGCGGCGCCCAGCGCCACCGACTCGTCGTCCTGGTCGTCGCGGCCGACGACGGCGTCATGCCGCAGACCGATCGAGGCCATCGACCACGCCCGCGCCGCCAAGGTGCCGATCGTCGTCGCGATCAACAAGATCGACAAGGCCAACGCCAACCCCGACCGGGTGAAGAAGGAGCTCGCCGACCAGGGGCTGATGGTCGAGGAGTGGGGCGGCGACACCGTGTCGGTGGCGATCTCGGCGCTCAAGCAGCAGGGCATCGACGAGCTGCTCGAGATGATCCTGCTCACCGCCGACCTGCTCGAGCTGAAGGTCCAACCCGGAGCTGCCGGCGCAGGGCGTCGTGCTCGAGGCGCGCAAGGAGACCGGCCGCGGCAACGTCGCCACCGTGCTGGTGCAGAACGGCACCCTGCAGGTCGGCGACAGCTTCGTCTCCGGCGCCGACCTCGGGCCGGGTGCGGGCGATGACCAACGACCTCGGCGAGCGCATCGACGAGGCCGGCCCCGCCACCCCGGTCGAGGTCACCGGCTTCCAGGACCTCCCCGAGGCGGGCGACAGCTTCCAGGTCGATCGAGGACGAGGCGAAGGCGCGCTGCGATCGCCTCGTTCCGCCAGCAGGAGGCGCGCCGGCGCGAGCTCACCCCCAGCCAGGGGCGGCTGTCGCTCGAGCAGCTCTTCGACAAGATCCAGGAGGGCCAGGTCAAGGAGCTCCCGGTGGTGCTCAAGGCCGACGTCCAGGGCTCGGTCGAGGTGCTGCGCGACACCCTCGGCAAGCTCGCCACCGAGAAGGTCAGGGTGCAGGTGATCCACGCCGCGGTCGGCGCCATCACCACCAACGACGTCACTCCTGGCCTCGGCCTCGGAGGCGGTGGTCTCGGCTTCAACGTGCGCCCCGAGCGCAACGCCGCCGACCTCGCCGAGCACGAGGGGGTGGACATCCGCCTCCACACCGTGATCTACGAGCTGACCGACGAGCTGACGCAAGGCGATGGCGGGCCTGCTCGAACCGACCTTCCGCGAGGTGGTCAGCGGCCACGCCGAGGTGCGCGAGACCTTCAAGGTGCCCCGCGCGGGCACGGTGGCCGGGTGCCACGTCATCGACGGCACCGTCCACCGCAGCTCCTCGGTTCGCCTGCTGCGCGACAACGTGGTGGTGTACGAGGGGCGCATCGCCTCGCTGCGGCGCTTCAAGGACGACGTCTCGGAGGTGCGGGCCGGCTTCGACTGCGGCATCGGCCTCGAGCGGTACCAGGACGTCAAGCCCGGCGACGTGATCGAGGCGTTCAGCAAGGAAGAGGTGGCGGCCGAGCTGTAGGGGGAGGTGGGCGCCCGCGGCGCCCTCCCCCACGTCCGCCGCCGATCCGGGCGGGCCCGCTCCGGCGGGCGCCGCCGCGACCCCGAGGCCGCGGGAGAGCCCGATGCCGACCTGGGTGGGCCTGATCCGCTGCGAGCTGTTCCTGCCCGGGGCGCAGAGCCTCAAGGACAAGCGACGCACCGTGCGCTCGCTGGTCGAGCGGATGCACCGGAGGTACCGCGTCTCGGTCGCCGAGACCGGCCTCCACGACCTGCACCAGCGGGCCGAGATCTCGGTCGCGGCGGTGACGGGGAACCGGACGCAGCTCGAGCACCTGCTCGACGGGCTGCGCCGGTCGGCCGACGAGCTGCAGGAGGCCGTGGTCGCGAGCTGGGAGTCGGACGTGCTGGAGACGGCCGACGGGCAATGACCTCGAGGAGAGGACGATGGGAGCGACGAGAACGCCGGAAGAGCTGCTGCGCAAGGTGCGGGGCGGGAACCGTTTCCTGCTGACCAGCCACGTCAACCCCGACGGCGATTCGATCGGCTCGGAGCTGGGGCTGGCCCGGCTGCTGCGCGGCATCGGCAAGGGTGCGGTGATCTGGAACCGCGACGAGACGCCCTCCGTCTACCGCGCCCTGCCGGGCGCGGAGCGCATCCACAGCGGCGCCGAGCCGCCGCCGGGCTGGCCGGAGAGGTTCGACGGCATCGTGGTGCTCGAGTGCCCGAGCGCGGACCGCACCGGCCTCGAGGACCAGCTCTCCCTGCTGCCGGTGATCAACATCGACCACCACCTCGGCAACCAGCACTACGGCGAGGTCAACTGGGTCGACCCCGCCTCCCCCGCCGTCGGCGAGATGGTCTTCCGCCTGGCCCAGGCGATGAAAGTGCCGGTCGACGCCGAGACCGCCGACACGCTGCTGCTCACCCTGGTCACCGACACCGGCGGCTTCCGCTTCTCCAACGCCACCCCGGAGGCCTTCGAGGCGGCCGCCGAGCTGGTCCGGGCCGGCGCCCAGCCGGCGCACGTGTCGCGCTGGCTCTACGAGAGCCGGCCGCTGGCCTCGGTGCGCCTGCTCGGGGAGATGCTCCCCACCCTCGAGCTGCACGCCGGGGGCCGCATCGCCACCGCCCGGCTGCTGCCCGCGATGTACGAGCGCGCCGGCGCCACCCACGGCGACGCCGAGGGCCTGATCGACTACCCGCGCTCGGTCGCCGGCGTCGACGCCGTCGCCCTGGTGCGCACCCTCGGCGACGGCAACGTCAAGGTGTCGCTGCGCAGCCGCGGCGAGGTCGACGTCGAGAAGGTGGCCCGCCAGCACGACGGCGGCGGCCACAAGAACGCCGCCGGCTACACGGTGGCGGGCGACGCCGACGCGGCGCTGGCGGCCGCGGTCGCCGCCCTGGAGGAGGCGCTGGAGTCGTGACCGGGACCGCCGAGACCGTGGCGCTGCGCGACGGCCTCCTGCTGGTCGACAAGGAGACCGGCGGGACGTCGCACGACGTCGTCCAGCAGGCGCGCCGCATCGTCGGCCAGAAGAAGATCGGCCACGCCGGCACGCTGGACCCCGACGCCACCGGGCTGCTGGTGCTGACGCTCGGCAAGGCGACCCGGCTGACCCGCTTCCTCATCCGGGCTCCCAAGGTCTACGAGGGGACGATCCGCTTCGGCGTCACCACCGACACCTACGACGCCTCCGGCACCGCCACCGACACCGCCCCGCCGG
Organism: uncultured Acidobacteriota bacterium; assembly: GCA_963843275.1. GTDB lineage: Bacteria > Acidobacteriota > Thermoanaerobaculia > Multivoradales > JBCCEF01 > CAWJJM01. The sequence goes on from CAWJJM010000012.1 coordinate 1,424,288, forward strand.
AGGCGCTGGCGGCGCTGAGCCGCGAGCGGGTGGTCGCGGCGATGGACGGGCTCACCGGCGAGATCGACCACCTGCCGCCGCCCTACTCGGCGAAGAAGGTGCAGGGCCGCAAGCTCTACGAGCTCGCCCGCGCCGGCGAGGAGGTGCCGCGGGAGAGCAAGCGCGTGACCGTCTTCGAGATGCGCCCCGAGGGCGAGCTGGTGCCCACCGACGGGGGCGCCGAGATCGACTTCCGCCTGGCCTGCTCGTCGGGGACCTACGCCCGGACGCTGGCGCACGACGTCGGCCGCGGCGTCGGCACGGGAGCGCACCTGTCGCGCCTCCGGCGGCTGCAGGTCGGCCCTTTCCGGGTCGACGACGCGGTGCGCATCGGCGAGCTCGAAGCGGCGCTCGAGTCCGACGGCGCCCCGGGGAACGGCTGGGTCCCGTTCGACGACATCCCGCTGCCGTTCGGCGAGATCGTCGCCGATCCGCAGCAGGAGGAGCGCATCCAGCACGGCCAGACGCTGCTCGTCCGCGAGATCGCGGGGGACGAGGGCGACTGGATCAAGGTGGTCAACCGTCGCCGCCGGTTCATCGCCGTCGGCACCATCGTCGAACGCATCGGCACCGGCGGCGTCGGCATCGTCCAGCCGCGCGTGGTGTTCAAGTGACCGTCTTCGCGTGACCGTGAGCGGGCGGCGGATCGCCGCGCCCGTGGTAAAATCGGCGGGATTGCGAGAAGAAAGGAACCGAGGAGGAGTCTCACGTTGGCTCAGACGAAGGAAAAGAAGGCAGAGATCATCGAGGAGTACCGGCTCCACGACAGCGACAGCGGCTCGCCCGAGGTCCAGGTGGCGCTGCTGACCCGTCGCATCGAGGAGCTCACCGAGCACTTCAAGACCCACAAGCAGGACCACCACGGCCGCCGGGGACTGCTCAAGCTGGTGGGACGGCGGCGCCGCCTGCTCGACTACCTGAAGCGCAAGGACATCGAGCGCTACCGCACGACCATCGATCGGCTCGGCATCCGCAAGTAGGCCGCCACGACGCCCCGCCGCGCGCTCCCCATCCCAGCGCCCGGACCGCCGTCGAGCAACCTCCGTCCTCGCGGCACACGACACTCGGAGACCGTAGCAGCGTCGAAGGACCGGCGCGCCGCGTGGGCGCCCGGCCCCGACCCGCTCCGGCAGCGGCAAGCGATTGAGAGAGAGAGAGAAGAAGACCAAGCGATGCAAGCACGCGAAAAGATGACCCGTGAAATCGAGATCGGCTCCGGTCGGATGACCTTCACCACCGGCCAGGTCGCCCGCCAGGCGAACGGCTCGGTGACCGTCCAACTGGGCGACACGGTGGTCCTGGCGACCGCCTGCATGCAGCCCAGCGACCGGCCGCGCGACTTCCTGCCGCTGACCGTGGACTACCGCGAGTACACCTACGCCGCCGGCCGGATCCCGGGCGGCTTCTTCAAGCGCGAGGGCCGCCCCACCGAGAAGGAGATCATCACCTCCCGGTTGATCGACCGCCCGCTGCGCCCGCTCTTCCCCAGCGGCTACCGCCACGAGACGCAGATCATCTCGTTCGTGCTGTCGGCCGACGGCGAGAACGACCCCGACATCCTGGCGATCAACGGCGCCTCCTTCGCCCTGGTCCTCTCCGACATCCCCTACTACCACCCGGTGGGCGCGGTCCGCGTCGGGATGATCGACGGCGAGCTGGTCTTCAACCCGACAACTCGCAGCGCGACGTGGCCGACCTCGACCTCGTCGTGGTCGGCACCGAGGACGCCATCGTCATGGTGGAGGCCGGCGCCAACCAGGTCAGCGAGGCCACGCTGATCGACGCCATCTTCCAGGCCCACGAGCAGATCCAGCGGATCATCCGCGTGCAGCACGAGCTGTTCCGGGCGAGCGGGCATGCAGAAGCCGCAGTGGGACGCGCCGGAGGAGTATTCGGGCGAGGTCTACGAGCGAGGTCAAGGGGGACCTCTACGACCGGCTGCGCGACGCCCTCCACACGCCGGGCAAGTTCGACCGCAAGGCGCGCGTCGCCGAGGTCGACCAAGCCCTACCTCGAGAGCCTGCCCGAGGACGACGAGGAGCGGCGGCTGCACGCCAAGCGCGCCATCTCGGCGCTCGAGGAGGAGATCCTCCGCGACAGCGTGCTGGCGACGCGCAAGCGCTTCGACGGCCGCGCGCTCGACGAGGTGCGCCCGATCTCGATCGAGGTCGGCCTGCTGCCCCGCACCCACGGCTCGGCGCTGTTCACCCGCGGCGAGACGCAGGCGCTGGTCTCGGCGACGCTCGGCACCAGCCGCGACGCCCAGATCATCGAGGAGTACGAGGGCGAGAGCCGGCAGAAGTTCATGCTGCACTACAACTTCCCGCCCTTCTCGGTCGGCGAGGTCAAGTTCCTGCGCTGGCCCGGGCCGGCGCGAGATCGGCCACGGCGTGCTCGCCCGCCGCGCCCTGATGCCGGTGCTGCCGCACGAGGACGACTTCCCCTACACGGTGCGGGTGGTCTCCGACATCCTGGAGTCCAACGGCTCGTCGTCGATGGCTTCGGTGTGCGGCGGCTCGCTGGCGCTGTTCGACGCCGGCGTGCCGATGCTGGCACCGGTCGCCGGCGTGGCGATGGGCCTGATCAAGCGCGACGACGACTTCGCCGTGCTCACCGACATCGCCGGCCAGGAGGACCACTACGGCGACATGGACTTCAAGGTCGCCGGCACGCGCGAGGGCGTCACGGCGCTGCAGATGGACATCAAGATCACCGGCGTCACCCGGGAGATCATGGAGCAGGCGCTGGCCCAGGCGCACGCCGGCCGCATGCACATCCTGGCGCAGATGGAGGACATCCTCGCCGACCCGCGGACCGAGCTGTCGCGCTACGCGCCGCGCCTCTACACCATCAAGGTGCCGGTGTCGAAGATCCGCGACATCATCGGCCCCGGAGGCAAGGTCATCCGCTCGATCCAGGAGGAGACCGGCGCCGAGATCAACATCGAGGACGACGGCACGGTGACCATCGCCTCCCCCGACGAGCCGGCGGCGCAGCACGCCATCGAGCTCATCGAGCGCCTCACCGAGGTGCCGGAGGTGGGCCGCGACTACTCCGGCCTGGTGCGGCGGGTGGAGCCCTACGGCGCCTTCGTCGAGATCATGCCGGGGACCGACGGGCTGCTGCACGTCAGTGAGCTGGCCCCCTACCGGGTGGAGAACGTGACCGACCTGGTCAAGGAGGGCGACGAGGTCACCGTCCGGGTGATCAACGTCGACGACAGCGGCAAGATCCGCCTGTCGCGCAAGGCCGCACTCGAGGACGACCCGAACTACGACGCCGCCGCCGAGGCGGCGTCGATCGGCGCCGATCCGTCGAGCGGCGGCAGCCGCGGCGGCGACCGGGGCGATCGCGGCGACCGCGGCGGGCGCGGCGGCGACCGCGGTGGGCGGGGCGGGGACCGCGGTGGGCGCGGCGGCGGCCGCGGCGGCCGCGGCGGGCGCAGCGGCGGCGGTGGCCGCGGCGGGCGCAGCGGCGGGGGCGGCGGCGGCAGCGACCGCTGGTGATCCCGGCGCCGACCGGCGTCTCCCCAGGGCCCTCCGCTCCGGCGGGGGGCCCTTCGCTTTTCCGCCGCACGGCGCCCCGAGGCTCTACAATGGCCGCATGGAGGCGATCGACCGCGACGAGCTGGTGGCCTACCTCGACGACCTGCTCGACGCCGGGCGCGGCGGCGACTACGGGCCCAACGGGCTGCAGGTGGAGGGGCGCCGGGAGGTGCGGCGCCTGGTCACCGGCGTGTCGGCCTGTCAGGAGCTCTTCGAGCAGGCCGCTGCGGCGCACGCCGACGCGGTGCTGGTGCACCACGGGTTGTTCTGGAGCGGCATGCCCTACCCGCTGGTCGGGGTCCGCTTCCGGCGCGTCGCGGCGCTGATCGAGAACGGCCTCAACCTGATCGCCTACCACCTCCCCCTCGACCGCCACCCCGAGCTCGGCAACAACGCCCTCGGCGCCCGCGCCTTCGGCCTCACCGACCTGGTTCCGTTCGCCGAGCACGAGGGCCTGCCGATCGGCTTCCACGGCCGCTTCCCCGAGCCGCTGTCGGCCGAGGGCCTGGTGGAGCGCTGCCGCGCGGTCTACGACCAGGAGCCGCGGGTGTTCGCCGGCGGCCCCGCGCGCGTCGCCACTCTCGGCATCGTCAGCGGTGGCGCCCAGAAGGAGCTCTACGCCGCCATCGACGCCGGCCTCGACGCCTTCGTCACCGGCGAGGTCAGCGAGTGGGTGATGAACCTGGCTCTCGAGGCCGGCGTCCACTTCCTGGCGGCCGGGCACTACGCCACCGAGCGACTCGGCGTCCGCGCCCTCGGCGAGCACCTCGCCGAGCGCTTCGGCATCGAGACGCGGTTCGTCGACGTCCCCAACCCCGTCTGACCGCCGGCGTTCGCCGGCCGCGCCGCGGCCACCACCACGGCGGGCCGCTCAGAACCCGGCGATCGCCCGCCAGGACCTCCCGGAGATTCACTGCAGCCCCGGCGACGGCGGGCGACGGAGTGACCCCGGCCGGGTGCGTGGAGGGCTGCGGCCACCGCGGCTTCCTTCTCCACTCGTCGACAGGTACAATTCGCAGAGTTTCAGAACAACCTCGCTGTCGGGTACCTCGGGACGAGGTGCGCGGCCGCCTTCCGGGGAGCCGACCGAGATGACCCTTCGCCCACCCTTCGGCGCCGCTACGTTGACCGCCGTTCTGCTCGCGACCGCCCTCGCCCCTTCTCCGGCGGCGGCGCAGCAGGACGCTTCCTCGGCCGCCTCCTCCGACGACGTGGTGGCGGTGTCGGCGCCGGCGACGCAGGACTTCTCGACGCTGGGGACGTTCACGCTGCCGGCGGGCGGGTCGGTGACGTTGGAGTTCGACGCCACGGTCGACGGGACGATCCCGGCCGGGGTGAGCGCGGTCGCCAACCAGGGATCGGTCGACGCCGACCAGCTGCTGTCGGCGCTTCCCACCGACGACCCGACGACCGGCACGGCGGACGACGCCACGGTGACGCTGCTGCTGGTCGAGGCGGAGCTCGGCATCACCAAGAGCGACGGCAGCGCGACCGAGATCCCGGGCACTCCGGTGACCTACTCGATCACGGTGAGCAACGCCGGGCCGTTCGGGGTGCTCGACGCGCCGGTCGGCGACACCTTCCCGGGGGCGCTTTCGGGGTGTTCGTGGAGCTGCGGCGGGACGGGTCACTGCGACGCCACGAGCGGGTCGGGGGACATCTCGACGACGGTGGATCTGGAGGCGGGCCAGTCGGTGACCTTCCTGGCGACGTGTGACATCGACCCGTCGGCCAGCGGCACGCTGTCGAACACGGCGACGGTCTCGGCGCCGGCCGGCGTGAGCGATCCCGGGCAACACGGCCGAACAGCGCCACCGACGACGACACCCTCGAGCCGCAGGGAGACCTGTCGGTCACCAAGACCACCAACACCTCGCCGGTGGTGCCGGGCAACGCGATCCAGTACGAGATCGTGGTCGCCAACTCCGGCCCCTCGGCGGCGACGGGTGTGGACGTCGACGACACGCTGCCTGCGGAGGTGACCGGGGCCAGCTGGAGCTGCTCGGGCGCCGGCGGCGCGAGCTGTCCGAACGCTTCGGGGATGGGCGACCTCGCGGAGACGGTGGACCTGCCGCCGGGCGGCAGCCTGACGTACACGGTGGACGGCACCCTCGACTCCGGCGTGACGGGCAGCGTCAGCAACACGGCGAGCCTCACCGTGCCGGCCGGCTTCACCGACACCAACCTCGGCAACGAGAGCGACACGGTGATGGACACGGTGAATCCGCAGGGCGACGTGGCGGTCGCCAAGACGACGCTGACCAGCCCGGTGGTGCCGGGCGCCAACGTGCAGTGGCAGATCGTGGTGAGCAACCCGGGTCCGAGCGACGCCCTCGGCGCCACGGTCGTCGACACCTTCCCGGGAGCGGTCAGCAACGTCACCTGGACCTGCTCGGCCAGCGCCGGCTCCGCGTGCAACGCCATGGGCACCGGCGACATCGACGAGACGGTCGACGTCGCCGCCGGCGGCAACGTCACCTTCACGGTGACGGCGCTGGTCGACCCGGCGGCCACCGGCAGCCTGCTCAACACCGCCGTCGTCACCCCGCCGGCCGGTTTCGCCGACGGCTCGACGGGCAACGACAGCTCGACGGCCTCGGACGTGCTGGCCCCGAGCGGGGACGTGTCGATCACCAAGAGCCTGCTGACCGACCCGGTGATCGCCGGAAACTCGGTCGCCTACCAGATCGTGGTCACCAATCCCGGCCCGAGCACCTTGGTCGGCGCCACGGTGCAGGACAACTTCTCCTCCAAGCTCTCCAACGCGAGCTGGACCTGCACGGCGAGCGCCGGCTCGACCTGCACCGCCTCCGGCATGGGCGACATCCTCGACCTGGTGACCCTGCTGCCCGGCGGCACCGCCACCTACGCGGTGACGGCGGACGTCGACGGCGACGCCATCGGCAGCCTGGCCAACCAGGCGACGGTGAGCGTGCCGGCCGGATTCACCGACGGGAACCTGGCCGACAACAGCGGTCTGGTCGTGAGCCCGATCATCGCCCAGGTCGACCTGGTGGTGACCAAGACGGTGTCGCCCCAGGGCCCGGTGCTGCTGGGGAGCGTGGTGACCTGGACGATCGTGGTGACCAACCAGGGACCGAGCGACGCGCTCGGGGTGACGGTCGGGGACGTCTTCCCGGCCGGTGTGACCGGGGTCTCGTGGACGTGCGTGGCCGACCCCGGGGCGACCTGCACCGCGGGGCCGGTCAACGGCGACATCGACGACATGGTCGACCTGCCGGCGGGGACCAGCGTCACCTACACGGCGACCGGCAACGCGCCCCAGGACCCGGGGCCGCTGGTCAACACGGCCTCGGCGACGCCGGGTGCCCAGGCCGTCGACCCGACGCCGGAGGACGCCACCGCCGAGGCGATCGTCTCGGTCGGTTCGATCCTGGAGATCCCGGCGCTCGGTCCGGCCGGCCTCGCGCTGCTCGGGCTGCTGCTGGCCGGCCTCGGGCTGTGGCTTCTGCGCCGGCGGCGCGCCGCTGCGGCGCTCGTGGTGCTCCTGCTGCTCGCCGGCGCCGCCGGCCGCGCCAGGCGCAGACCATCGACACCTTCGCCGTCGACCAGGCGCTCACCGCCGACCCGCCGGGCTCGCCGCCGCCGATGACCTCGACGGCCGACCTCGCCTCGGCGACGCTCCTCGGCGACGAGCGCGACCTCGCGATGCGCCGGATCAGCGGCACCGGCACCGTCGAGGCCGAGGTCACCGGGGGCGTCCTGACCTTCGACGCCGACACCGGGACCCGCGGCGAGGCGGTGCTCACCTGGGACGGCAACGACTCCGACGCGGCGACGCTGGACCCGGTCGGGCTGGGCGGCGGCAACCTCACCTCGTTCGGCGTCAACAGCGGCCTCGTGATCACGGTCAACCAGGCCGACGCCGCCGGGCTCGAGCTGATCCTGCGTCTCTACACCGACGGCTCGAACTGGTCGCAGACCGGGCGCGTGCTGACCACCGCCATCGGCTCGCCGACCCCGGTGGTCTTCCCCTTCGCCGACCTCGTGCCGGTCGCCGGCGCCGGCGCCGACCCGACGAACGTCGGCGCCATCGTGCTGGTGGTGCGCGGCACCGACGTCTCGGCGGAGCTCGACGACTTCGTGACCGCGACGCCGGTGCTCGCGGTGTCGAAGGTCGACCTCGACCCGAACACCGACACCGAGCTCGGCTCGACCCAGGTGCCGGCCGGCGGCACGATCCGCTACCGGGTGACGATCACCAACACCGGCGGCGACGCGACGACGGTGGACGTCAACGACGTCGTCGACAGCCACACGACGCTGGTGGCCAACACGCTGAGCTCGACCCCGGTGGCGGTGGACGACACCTACTCCTGGTACGGCAACGTGACGCTGACCGTCGATGGCCTGGGGCTGCCGGGTCTGCTGGCCAACGACGCCGACCCGGACGGCGACACCTTCACCATCACCAGCTTCGACGCGGTCAGCGCCCAGGGCGGCGCGGTGTCGTCGGTCGGCGCCTCCGACGGCACCTTCACCTACGACCCGCCGGCCGGCTTCACCGGCGTCGACAGCTTCACCTACACGATCGAGGACGACGACGGCAACGCCTCGACGGCGACGGTGACGGTGCTGCTCGAGTCGACGGTGTGGTTCGTCGACAGCGACCGCTGTGACTCCGGCTCTTTGCCCTGCGGCACCGGGACCCAGGCCGACCCCTTCGGCTCGCTGATCCAGGCTCAGACGGCCTCCGGCCCGGGCGACGTGATTCGCCTGCGCAAGGGGGCGAACGACCTGTCGAACCACGTCGACGGCATCGTTCTCAAGGCGAACCAGCAGCTGATCGGCGAGGGCGTCGACCTGGTGCTCGGCGGTACCCCCATCGAGGGCCTCGGACCGGCGGACGGCAACCTCGACCCCAACCCCGCCAACCGGCCGTCGCTGACCAACGTCTCGGTCGGCGGCGAGGGGATCACGCTGGCCGACAACGTCACGATCCTCGGCCTCAACGTGGTGTCGACCATGGACTCCGCGGTCTACGGCACCGGCGTCGACGCGGTGACCGTGAACTACGCCTCGATCGTCGACAGCGGCGGCGCGGCGATCGAGATCAGCAACTCGACCAACCTCGACCTCACCTTCACCGGCGCTCGACTCACTGAATTCGCTCGAGGACGCGCTGCTGCTCGACACCGTCACCGGCAGCCTCACCGTCAGCGGCACCACCCAGCTCGACGACCCGGTCGGCGCGGGCATCCGCATCGTCAGCTCGCCGGGCTTCACCGCCAGCTTCGCGGCGGTGAACGTCACCGACGCCGGCGACGCCGGCGCCGCCGACGCGGTCCACCTGGACAGCGATGCCGGCGCCAGCTTCACCTTCGGCACCCTCACCCTGGACAGCGAGAACGGCGACGGCTTCTACGCCCACAGCGCGGGCACGGTGACCCACCCGACCTCCGGCAACACGATCAACGCGGTCGGCGGCGCCGCGGTGGACATCGAGTCGACCACCGGCAACGCCGGCGGCAGCCCGGGCTGGAGCTTCGACAGCCTGACCTCCGACGGCAGCCCGGACGTCGGCGTGCGGCTCGTCTCTCTCGCCGAGGACTTCTCCGTCGGCTCCGGCGGCACCACGGTGACCGACGCCGACTTCACCGGCATCCTGGTGCAGCACAGCGGCGGCAGCATCGCCTACGACTTCGGCGACACCAGCGTCACCGACATCAGCATCGGCTCCGGCGCTACGGCCGGACGGAATCGACCTGTCCAACGGAAACTCGGCGGCCACCTTCACCTTCGACAGTCTCGACGTGGTCACCGACGACGGCTTCGGCCTCAAGGCGTCGAGCTCGGGGACGATCACCATCGGCGGCACGAGCGGCAACCAGATCGTCGCCACCGGCGGTGCCGCCATCGACGCCGTCAACACCGCCATCGGCGGCAGCGGCTGGATCTTCGACACCCTCTCCTCGTCCGGCAGCACGGGCACGGGCGTCAACCTGCTGTTCCTGACCGGCACGGTCACCGGTAAAGCGGGGACCATCACCGGGTCCGCCGGCACGGCGTTCAACGTCAGCGGCGGCGCGCCGACGGTGACCTACAGCGGCAGCGTGACCCAGAACTTGGCGCAGCGGGTGGTCGACATCCAGAACACTACCGGCGGCTCGGTGACCTTCGACACCGGCACCGTCACCGGCGGCGCCTCCTCCCTCGGCGTGCGCATCGACAACGCCAACGGCAACGCCTCCTTCGCTCGACCTCGAACCTCGGCACCTCCGGCGCGCGCATGACCAACCAGGCGCTCACCCTGTCCGGCGGCTCGACCGGCACCTTCAGCTTCGCCGACACCCAGATCTTCACCACCGGCGCACTGGGCATCGGCGTGAGCAACGGTGGCACCGTGCAGTTCACCGGGGCCGGCAACCGGGTGGACGCGGTCAACGCCGTCGCCTTGACCTTCAACGGCGGCACCACCATCGGGGCCGCCGGCGCCACCTTCGAGCGCATCGACGCTAGCGGCGGGACGAACGGCATCGTGCTCGCCTCGACCGGCAGCACGGGCGCCTTCACGGTGACGGGCGACGGCTCGACGACCGCCGGCGTCCTCGACCGCGACAGCTCGGGGGGCACGATCACCGGGACCAGCGACGACGCCGTCTCGCTGACCGACGCCTTCGGCGTCACGCTGCGCCAGATGCACATCACGACCTGCGGCAACAGCGGCGCCGGCGACGACTGCATCGACGTCTCCGGCGGCAACGGGATCACCCTGTCGGCGGTGCAGGTGGAGAACGCCACCGGCACCGGCGTCAACGAGGACTTCGGCAACGGCCTCCGCCTGACCGACGTCACCGGCACGAGCCGCATCGACAACGACAGCCTGTTCACCAACTTCCCGACTGCGTCGACCCACGCCGTGCGAATGCGCAACACCGACACCAACGGCAACCTGGTCCTCGACGACAGCGGCTTCACCGCGCAGGGGGCGACGAACAGCGCCACCTACGTGACGGTGCAGTCGTTCGGATCCTCGGACATCCACTTCACGGTTACCAACGACGGCCAGTTCACCGGCCTGCGCGGCGACGCCATCCTCAGCGCCGCGGGCGAGGGGCCGGGCGCGACCGGAACGGTCACCACCCTGATCGAGGGCTCCGACTTCCTCAATGCCGCCACCAACGGCTCGGGGGCGATCGCGATGACCGTGTCGCAGAGCGGCGCGACGCAGAGCTTCACGGTCCAGAACAACGTCTTCCAGAACCTCTCGACCACCCTCGCCGCACCCGTCGGCATCATCACCGCCAACTGCGCCAACGGCGGCGGCACGCTCAGCGGCTCGATCCTGAGCAACACGATCGACCCGAACAGCGGCACCCGCCGCGGCATCCAGATCGTCGGCCAGACGACCTCGGCGGCGAGCATCGTCGGCTCGGTGAACGTGACCATCGAAGACAACGACATCGACAGGATTCCCGACTCCTTCGCCATCCTGACCGACGTCGACGACGGCATCGGGACCTCGACGATCAACATCACCGGCAACCGGATCGGACAGAAGGCCGGGTCGGAGGGTCAGATCGGCGACGAGTTCGACGGCGCCCTTCTGATGCGGGTCCGCGGCACCCCGGTGGCCACCGTCAACACCACCGTCTCGAACAACACGATCCGGGCGAACGTCCCGATGGGTGGCCGGATCATGTACATCGACGCGCGGGACTCCCGCACGGCGAACTTCGACATCCTCGGCAACACCATCCGCAACGACGGCGCCGGGGCCCCGGACCCCGAGTTCTACGACCGGGTGCTTGGCGCTGCCAACGTCGTCTGCATGAACCTCAAGAACAACAACGCGATCGGCGACAGCGGGACGGCCGGCTCCGGTGACTTCGACCTCAACGAGGGTTCGGGGACGGTGACGGTCGAGGGCCTTGCCACGGTCGCGACCGACAACCAGGGGACCTTCGCGATCGAAGCCGGAATCAGCAACAGCGCGAATTGCATCCCGTAGCCTGGACGGCAACGCGGCAACCCGCTCGCCCTGACCGTCGACTGCTTCGCCTACGCCGGCGCCGCCAACCTGGTCCACCCGGCACCTCCCGCCCTGCGATATCGTCCGTCCCCGGGAGGACCGACCGATGCCCGAAGCCGACGATCGCCAGCCCGCCCGCGGCTACCGGCCCGAGGTGCCGCAGCGCAGCGGGCCCTTCTTCCTCAAGGGGTCGAACGAGCTCGACTGGGGGATGAAGAACCGCCTGGCGAGCATCTTCGACCCGCGCTCGGGGCGCACGGTGATGCTCGCCTTCGACCACGGCTACTTCCAGGGGCCGACCTCCGGCCTCGAGCGCCTCGACCTCGACATCGCGCCGCTCACCCGCTGGGCCGACACGGTGATGTGCACCCGGGGCGCCCTGCGTACCTCGATCCCGCCGACCTTCCGCGGCGGCGTCGTGCTGCGTGCCAGCGGCGGCCCGTCGATCCTCGCCGACGACCTCTCGAACGAGGAGATCGCGCTGTCGATGGAGGAGGCGGTGCGGCTCAACGCCGCGGCGGTCGCCGTGCAGGTGTTCATCGGCGGCAAGAGCGAGAAACAGACGGTGCACAACATGACCCGGCTCGTCGACGCCGGCAACCGCCACGGCATCGCCACCCTGGCGGTGACGGCGGTCGGCCGCGAGCTGACCCGCGACGCCCGCTACATGCGGCTGGCCACGCGCATCTGCGCCGAGCTCGGCGCCACCTACGTCAAGACCTACTACGTCGAGGACGGCTTCGAAACGGTGACCGCCGCCTGTCCGGTGCCGATCGTCATCGCCGGCGGCAAGAAGCTGCCCGAGCCCGAGGCCCTGCGCCTGGCCCACCGCGCCGTCGCGGCGGGCGCTGCCGGCGTCGACATGGGGCGCAACATCTTCCAGTCCGACGACCCGCCGGCGATGATCCAGGCGGTCCGCGCCGTCGTCCACGACGGCGAGACGCCCGAGCGCGCCTACGAGCTCTTCCGGGAGCTGGCCGCGCACCCGGCGGCGACCGCCGGAACCTGAGCCGGGAGGGCGCGATGGAGGACCGCTGGAGCGACGCCGACGCCGCCCGCGCCGTCGAGCGCTGCGTGCCCTGAGGGTGCCGGGCATGGCAATTGGCAGTTCCGCCGGTGGTCGGTGCCGGGCATGGCAATTGGCAGTTCCGCCGGGCGACCGTGCCGCCCCGCCGACCGCGCCCGACGAGGGAGTTGGCGTTGAGCTGTGGCGCTTGACGGCTGCAGGTCGCTCCGATCGCATGCCTGCCTGTCGGCCCGAGGTCGGCGGAAGCGAATGGTGGAACTCCCAACTGCCATGCCCGGCAACTGCCATGCCCGGCACCAACCTCCCCCCCAACCTCCCCCGGCGGTCAGGCGCTGCGCGACCGCCGGGCGGACCGCCGCGCCACCATCTTGTCGATGTAGGCCGCGGCGTCGGGGGTCTTGCAGCCGGTCGCGCCGTGGTCGACCTCGACGCGTCCGATCGCGGCCGCGACCGCCTTCGCCTCGGCCGTCAACTCCGGGCGCCAGCCGCCGAGGGAGATCAGCGCCATGTTCATGGCGTGGCGGACGCGGTTCGGGGCGGCGTGGATGCGGTCCCGGATGGCCGCGAGGAGGGGGCGGAAGGCATCGTCGTCCTCCTCCGGGTCGGCCGCCAGCACGGCCACCACCGTCCACCCGGCGGCGGCGACCCACTCGCCGCCGGTGTCGCGCCAGCGGGATGCCAGCGCCGCGGCGTCCGGCGTCCGCGCCACGAGCTCCGACAGGGCGTCGGTGAGGACGTGGTCGGCAAGGTCGGCCGCCCAGGCCTCGAGCCGTTCCGCGGACATCGCCGCGGGATCCGCCACGCGGGTGGCCAGCACCCGCGCATCGTGGTTGCCGCTCTTCCACAGCCCGTCCGCCAGCTCCGCGTCGCGTCCGATCCGCTTGACGAGCTTGTCGAGGTCGGCGTAGCTCACTCCGAAGAGTGGACCCGCGACGCCGTGCCGCCCGTAGACCTTCGCGGTTCTGCGCCGTCCCCCGCTCCTCCAACTCCGCCAACGCCTCTGCGAGCTCCATCGTCGGCCCTCCGAAGGTGAGCCCCGATCCTAACTGTAGCTGCTCCATGGTGGTCACCTGGGTGGCGTTGGGAAGCTGTGGTTGCTTCACGACCACGGACCCCCGGAGGCCACCCAGGTGAAGCTTCATCCACCTGGACATCAAGAAGCTCGGCCGGATCGACGGCGTCGGTCACCGCATCCACGGCGATCGCAGGACCCGAGCCCGGGGCGTCGGCTGCGAGTTTGACCACGTCGCCGTCGACGACTGCAGCCGCCTGGCTTCTCTCCCGATGGCGCGCCGCCCTCGCCGTGCCGCGCGCCGCCATCTTGTCGATGTCGCCGGGAGCGTCGGGCGTCTCGGGCCGGCCTCGCCGGCGTCCACCTCGACCCGACCGACCGGCTGAGGCGACCACGCCGGAACGCGAGCCACCGATGGCGGAGAGCACCCGGTTCTTGGCCTAGACGGTGCGGTCCGGGCGCGACGCGCGCGCGTCGGCTCCTCCCAGGCGCCGAACCGGGTTTCCGGACGGTATCGCGAGCCCCCACCACGTAGCGAGGGTCCAGGGGTTCCCAAGGCGCGGCCCGGCCGGCTACAATCACTGCGCTCTCGAGCTTTCGGCCCGCACCGTCCGGCACCGCCTCAGGGAGAGGTGCCACGCGGCCGCTCTGTCGATCCGACACCGAGCGGGCGATCTGTCGTCCATCATCGAGGAGTCGAACATCGTGTCTCGTCACCTGTCGTCCACGCGCTTCGTCGCCCTTGTGCTCCTGCTGGCCGTCCCGGCCACGGCGTCGGCGGTCACTCACGAGGTCTCGGTCTACCTCGACCTCGACAACGACCCGATGACGGGTTGCGAGGTCTCGACGGTCGACGGTCCGTTCGCCGGTGCCGAGCAGGTCCTGACCAGCACGGTCGAGACGACCACTCCCCCCGACGCCGCGAACGTCACCGACGTCGCCGTCGCCGATTGCGTCGACGAGGTGACCGACACGTTCGGTGCGCCGGTCTCGTTCGACGGCGGCTGGCCGGTCGGCATCGACAACGGTGTCGGCGCCCGCGACGTGGTGGAGACCTACCTGCCCGCCGTCCGGTTGCTCGATCCCGACCCGTCGATCATCCGTCTCGCCGTGGTGGTCACCGACGAGCAGGGCGGCGAGCAGGCGCTGCTGACGGTGGACGACACTCCCTCGGGGGCGCCGATCCTCCTCGATCTGCGCTCGGTGCTCGAGATCCCGACCCTCGGCGCGTGGGGGCTGCTCGCCCTGGCCCTGCTGCTGGCCGCCGGGGGCTTCGTCCTCCTCGGCCGCCGGCGCACGGCGGCCCTCGTCGTCGCACTGGTGCTCGTCGCCGCCGGCACCGCGTGGGCGGCCGGCAGCCTCGACGGCCTGACCGACGACTGGTCGCCCGGCGACCAACTCGCCAGCGACGGCCTCGTCCTCTTCGCCCGGGCGGTATCGGACCGGCTCTGCTTCCGGGTCGACGTCGACCTGCTGTTCAACTCGCCGCCGGAGGCGCTCGACGACGACCCGTCGGTGGCCGAGGACAGCGTCGGCAACCTGCTGAGCGTGCTCACCAACGACAGTGACGCGGACGGGGATCCGCTCACCGTCACCGGCGTCGGCACGCCCGATCAGGGCGGCACGGCGACCACCGACGGCACGACGATCACCTACACGCCGGCTCCGGACTTCTTCGGCGTCGAGACCTTCACCTACTCGATCGCCGACGGCAACGGCGGCACCGACAGCGCCACGGTGGCGGTGACGGTGAACAACGTCAACGACGATCCCACCGCGGTCGACGATACGGCGACCGTCGACGAGGACTCGACGAGCACCAGCCTCGACGTCCTGGCCAACGACACCGACGCCCCCGACGCGGGCGAGACGCTGACCATCACCGGCGTCGGCATGCCCGACCAGGGCGGCACGGCGACACCGACGGCTCGACGGTCACCTACACGCCGGCTCCGGACTTCTTCGGCGTCGAGACCTTCACCTACTCGATCGCCGACGGCAACGGCGGCACCGACAACGCCACGGTGAGCGTCACGGTGACCAGCGTCAACGACGACGCCGACCGCGGTCGACGACGCCTTCATGGTGGACGAGGACACGACCAACAACAGCCTCGACGTCCTGGCCAACGACACGTTCGCCCCGGACACGGGCGAGACGCTGACCATCACCGGCGTCGGCACCCCCGACCAGGGCGGCACGGCGACGACCGGCGGATCGGACGTCACCTACACCCCGGCGGCGGACTTCGCCGGCGTCGAGACCTTCACCTACTCGATCTCCGACGGCAACGGCGGCAGCGACACGGCGACGGTGACGGTGACGGTGAACAACGCAAACGACGACCCGCCGGCCTGCGTCGCCGACATGGTGACGACGGACGAGGACAGCTCGACGATGGTCCTGGTGCTCGGCAACGACAGCGACCCCGACCCGGGGCAGACGGCGACGCTGACCGTGGTCAGCGTGAACACCAGCGGCACCACCGGCACGGTGACCAACAACGGCACCGACGTCACCTACGATCCGAACGGGCAGTTCGAGTCGCTGGGCTCGACGGACTCGGCGATGGACAGCTTCACCTACACCGCCCAGGACGCCGACGGTCTGACCTGCATGGCGACGGTGACGGTGACCGTCAACGGCGTCAACGACGCGCCGACGGCGGACAACGAGACGGTCAGCGCCGCCTGCAACGTCCAGGACGTGGTCGAGGCGAGCGCCGGCGAGACGGCGGCGGCGACGGGCAGCGTCTTCCGCACCGTGGCCGACAACGTGCTGCTCGGCGACGGCGACGCCGAGGGCGGGGTGACCATCGTGCAGGCGATGGGCTCGACCTCCGACGGCACCGCGCCGTTCGACGTCACCACCACCCAGGGCGGCAGCGTGACGCTCTACGCCGACGGCAGCTTCGTCTACACGCCGGAGGGCGGTGACCGCGGTCTCGCCGACTCCTTCACCTACACGATCCAGGACGCCGAGGGGACACCCGCCGTCGGCACGGTGACCCTGAACGTCGGCTCGACCTGCGTGTGGTTCGTCGACAACACCAACCACGGCGGCGCCGACGACACCGGCACCGGCACCAGCTCCGACCCCTTCACCAGCCTGGTCGACGAGATCGGCCCGGACTCCGACCCCGACGACGCCGAGGACGCCTCCCTCGCCGGCGACGTGGTCTACGTCTTCAACGGCAACTCCAACTCCGGCGACGCCTACCTCGGCGGCTACGTCGCGCAGGCCGGCGAGACGATCCTCGGCGAGGGTGTCGACCTGGTGGTGGATCTGGGCGGCGGACCGGAGACGCTGTTCGACAGCACCGAGCTGGTCACGGACCGGCCGCGGCTGGAGACCACGGTGGACGACGTCTTCGAGGTCACCGACGTCACCGGCGTCGAGATCGCCGGCTTCGAGCTGGACTCCGGCGCCGTCGGCCTCGACGTCACCGCCACCGCGGCCCCGGCTGGGGTCTCCTTCCACGACAACACCGTCGAGCAGGCGGCCCTCAACGCGGTCCGCGTCGTGACCAGCAACGGCACCAGCCAGGTGAGCCTCGTCGACAACGACCTGACGTCGACCGAGCTCGCCGTCAAGACCAGCTCCGTCGTCGGCAGGCTCGAGCTGGCCGTCGACGGCAACACGCTGTCCTCCCCCGCCGGCGCCCTCGAGATGATCGACGACGGTGCGCCGTTGGTGGTCACCGACTTCTGCGGCACCGTGGTGAGCGGGGACACCGCCGGCACCGCGCTGTATGCGGACTCGGCGGTGTTCGACGCCGATCCCTCGGATGCCGATTTCGACGAGGTGAGCTGCTCGGATCCCACCAGCATCGGCACGCCGGGCAATCCGGTCGGCGTGGTCGGCCTCCTGCTCAGCAACGTCACCGGGGACCTGGACCTCGGACAGGTCGACATCTACGCCGGCGAGTCGGGCTCCGGCAATCGGGCCCTCGAGGTGACCGGTGACGGTGCAGCCTTCAACGCCCTCGCCGGTACCGGCTTCCAGCTCACCACCACCGGCGGCACCGTGAGCTCCGCCCACGGCTTTGCCGTCTCGCTGATCGATCTCGACCTCGAGAACGCCACCTTCACCAACCTGAGCTCCCAGAACAGCGGTGTCTTCTCGGGCGTCTCGGTCCTGCGGGCGTCGGGGAGCTTCACCGTCACCGGGACGACGCAGGTGAGCGATGCCGGCGGCGACGGCATCGAGACATCCGACTCCTCCGTAGCCCTGACCTTCCAGGGGCCGGTGACCCTGTCGAACATCGCCGGACACGGCATCCACCTCGACAACCTGTCCGGCAACCTCACCGTCGCCGACGCCGCGAGCAGCATTTCGTCCACCACCCTCGAGGCGTTCTACTCCATCGACGGCAGCGGGGACGTCGACTACAACGGCTCGATCGACAACGCGAGCGACAACTCGGTGGAGGTGCTGAACCACGAGGACTCCGCCTCGCTCAGCTTCGACGGCTTCATCACCGACACCGGCGCCGGGATCCTCCTCGACAACAACGACCAGGGGAGCGGCGCCTCGACGATCAGCTTCACCGGCGGGCTCGATCTCGACACGGCGACGAACACCGCCTTCACCGCCACCAACGGCGGCACGGTGAACGTCCTCTCGGGCAGCGTCTCGACCACCGCCGACACCACCACCGGGACCGTCGTCGACATCGTGAACACGACGATCGGTGGCTCCGGCGTCGTCTTCGACTCGACCTCGTCCACCGGCGGCGCGGACGGCATCCGGCTGACCAACGTCGGCTCCGGCGCCTTCACCACGCTCGGCGGCAACCTGGCGAGCCAGACGAGCCGCGGTGTCGACGTCTCCGGTGGCAGCGGCGACGTGCGGATCGACGCCGCCATCAGCACGACCGGCACAGGGCGTTCGGTGGAGGTGACCACGCACACCGGCGGCACCGTGGACTTCAACGGCTTCATCAACGACGACGGCCTCGGCGTCCGCCTGGCGAACAACGTCGGCTCGGTGCTGCGTTTCGACGGCGGCATGGACGTCGACACCGCGGCCGGCTCGGGCACCGAGGAGGGCTTCGAAGCCACCGGCGGCGGCACCCTCCACGTCACCGGCACCAACGACGTGAACACCTCCCTCGCCACCGGCGTGGCGGTCAACATCTCCGGCGGCACCACCATCGGCGCCGACGACGTGACCTTCCGCAACGTGTCGGCCGACGGGGCGGCCAACGGCATCGTGCTCGCCTCCACCGGCTCGTCCGGCGCCTTCGTGGTGACGGGCGTAGGGACGACCGACGACTCGGGAGGTGTGATCGACCACATCACCGGCGACGCCGTGACCGCCAACGACGTCCGTGGCGGGCTCACCCTGCGCAACCTCTTGATCGGCGACGGCGCCGCGACCGCAGGCCAGCCGAAGGACGCCACGAACCGGATCGGAGCCGACGGCATCGACCTCGTCGGGGTGGACGACGTCGTGCTCACCAACCTGACCATCGCCCGCACCGACGACCACGGGATCGACGGCACCGACGTCACCAACTTCGCCATCAGCGACAGCGAGATCCTCAACGCCGGCGACGACAACGGCGACAGCGGCATCTCGTTCGAGGGCGTCGGCAACGACAACCTCGACGGCACCGCGACGGTCACCGACACGGTGATCGACGGCGCCGTGGAGTTCGGCATGCGGGTCCAGAACTCCAGCGGCACCCTGGGCCTGACGGTCACCGGCAGCCAGTTCTCGAACACGGCCAACACCGCCGGCCTGATGTTCGGCGAGGACGGCCTGCAGATCGAGGTGCTCGGCAGCGCCCAGACGACGGCGCTGATCCACGGCAACAGCACCTTCTCGAAGCTGGAGAGCGACGGCGTCATGGCGACGACGAGCGAGAACGGCGGGGCCATCCTCAACATCACCATCGACGGCAACACCTTCACCGGCTTCGACGACGGCGCCCCGAACATGCGCAGCGACAACGCCATCGAGCTCAACGCCACCGGCGGGACGAGCTCGGCGAACAGCCCGGACCTGCGCTACACCATCAGCAACAACACCATCAACTCGTCGTCCAACTCGGCGATCCTGGTCGGTGCCAACGACTTCACCGACGTCGACGGTCGCATCACCGGGAACATGGTCAACGGCTCGCTCTACGGCTTCGGCATCGAGGCGACCCTGGCGGCGGACGACAACTCGACGGCGCGGCTCCTGGTCACCGGCAACACCCTGTCGAACTACAACCAGCCGGGCGCGTTCTTCAACGCCAACAACAGCGGCGACCTGGACATCACCTTCAACGGCAACTCGGTGACCACCCAACCGACCGACGCCACCGCGTTCGAAAACGTCACGTTCCAGGTGACGTCGGGGAGCCTCTGCGTCGAGGCGAGCGGCAACACCGTCGCCGCCGGCGGCGCCGACGCCTTCGGACCGGGCGCGGCCGCCGACGCCATGGCGATGATCCTGTCCGGCGGCAGCGCACAGCTCGAGGTCGGCAGCGCGAACCTGGCGGATCTCGCCTCGACGGTGCTCGCCACCAACAACCCCGCGGCGTCCAGCGTCTTCACTGCCGGGGCGATCAGCATCGTCTCGAACGGTACCTGCGCGACCCCGATCACGACACCTCAACCCTGAGGCGCATCGAGGGCGTCCGGAAGCGACGAAGGACCCCTGGGCGACCCCCCGAGGGCTCTCCCCGAGACGTCACGAGGTAGGGAGAGTGTCCCGAAGGGGCCGACCGACCGGTGGCGCGCCCGTGCGTGCGGTTCTCGTCGTCGAGCGGGCGGCCGGCGCTGCGGGAGCGCCCCTGCGATATCGTCCCAACCCGGGAGGACCGACCAGATGCCCGAAGCCGACGATCGCCAGCCCGCCCGCGGCTACCGGCCCGAAGTGCCGCAGCGCAGCGGGCCCTTCTTCCTCAAGGGGTCGAACGAGCTCGACTGGGGGATGAAGAACCGCCTGGCGAGCATCTTCGACCCGCGCTCGGGGCGCACGGTGATGCTCGCCTTCGACCACGGCTACTTCCAGGGGCCGACCTCCGGCCTCGAGCGCCTCGACCTCGACATCGCGCCGCTCACCCGCTGGGCGGACACGGTGATGTGCACCCGGGGCGCCCTGCGCACGTCGATCCCGCCGACCTTCCGCGGCGGCGTCGTGCTGCGCGCCAGCGGCGGCCCGTCGATCCTCGCCGACGACCTGTCGAACGAGGAGATCGCCCTGTCGATGGAGGAGGCGGTGCGGCTCAACGCCGCGGCGGTCGCCGTGCAGGTGTTCATCGGCGGCAAGAGCGAGAAACAGACGGTGCACAACATGACCCGGCTCGTCGACGCCGGCAGCCGGCACGGCATCGCCACCCTGGCGGTGACGGCGGTCGGCCGCGAGCTGACCCGCGACGCCCGCTACATGCGGCTGGCCACGCGCATCTGCGCCGAGCTCGGCGCCACCTACGTCAAGACCTACTACGTCGAGGACGGCTTCGAGACGGTGACCGCCGCCTGTCCGGTGCCGATCGTCATCGCCGGCGGCAAGAAGCTGCCGGAGCCCGACGCCCTGCGCCTGGCCCACCGCGCCGTCGCGGCGGGCGCCGCCGGCGTCGACATGGGGCGCAACATCTTCCAGTCCGAGGACCCCCCGGCGATGATCCAGGCGGTGCGCGCCGTCGTCCACGACGGTGAGACCCCCGAGCGCGCCTACGAGCTCTTCCGGGAGCTCGCCGCCCACCCGGCGGCGGCCGCCGGCGTCTGAGCCGGGAGGGCGCGATGGAGGACCGCTGGAGCGACGCCGACGCCGCCCGCGCGGTCGAGCGCTGGGGCGCGGCCCACGGCCCGGAGCTCGCCCTGCGGATCTACTCGAGCCGCCTGCTCGGCGCCGAGCCCGACCTCGTCCTCCACGGCGGCGGCAACACCTCGTTCGAGGGCACGGCGCGCGATCTCTTCGGCCGCGACCGGGCCGCGGTCTTCGTCAAGGCGTCGGGGCGCGACCTCGCGGCCGCCGCGCCGGAGGACTTTCCCGCCGTCGACCGCGAGCTGCTCGTCCGCCTGGCCGCGGGGGCGCACGACGGCGAAGGGGTGGCCGACCGAGGTGACGACGACGTCCGCCTCCGCCGGGCCCTGCGCACCGCCCTCCTCGACCCCGACGCCCCGACGCCGTCGATCGAGGCGGCGGTCCATGCCGTCGTCCCCGGGCGCTACGTCGACCACACCCACGCCGACGCAGTCCTCGCCCTGACCAACCGGGCCGACGGTGCCGAGGTGGTCGCCGCGGCGCTCGGCGAGACGGTCGTCGTGCTCCCCTACGTCACTCCGGGGCTGCCGCTGGCGCGGGCGGTGGCCGCCGCCGTCGCCGACCTGCCGGACGCCGTCCGCCGCAGCGGCGCGATGGTCTGGCTGCACCACGGGCTGGTCACCTGGGGGGAGTCCGCCGAGGAGTCCTACCGGCGGACGATCGAGCTCGTCGACCGCGCCGAGGCGCACCTGCGCGGTGAACGGCGGCGAGGTGCCGCGGTGGCCGGCGGCGGAGCACCCCCCCAGCGCGACGCGGCGCCGGCCGCCGGCGGCGAGGCCGACGCCGCAGGGAGCGCACCCGACCCGACGGCCCTGGCGCGCTGGCGGCGCCTCGCCCCACGGCTCCGCGGCCTGCTGGCGGCGCCGTCCGGCGACGCCGACCGTCCGTGGCGACGGGTCGTGCTGCGCTGGAACGGGGACGCCGCGACGCGGGCTCTCGTCGCCCGCCCCGACGTCGCGCGGCTCGCCGCCGGCGGGCCGTTGACCGCCGACCACCTGATCCGCACCAAGGCGGAGCCGCTCCTCGTCGCCGCGGCGGCCGGCGGCGGAGCCTCCTCTGCCGAGCCCTCGGCGGGCGGATCCCCGTCTTCCGACGCCGTCTCCGCCGGCCGCACCGGTCTGCCGTGGGACGACGCCGACCGCCTCGACGCCCTCCTCGCCGCGGGGGTGGACGGTTTCGCCGCCCGCTACACGGCCTACGTCGACCGCCACCGCGACCGCCTCCCGCCCGGTGCCGAGCCGTTCGCCGCGGCGCCGCGGGTGATCCTGCTCCCCGGCTGTGGCGTCGCCGCCGGCGGGGAGAGCGCCCGCGACGCCGCCATCGCGCTCGACGTCGCCCTGCACACCCTGCGCGTCAAGGCGGCGCTCGCCGACGCCGGGGCGTCGTACCAGGGGCTGGCCGAGGACCACCTCTTCGCCATGGAGTACCGGCCGCTGCAGCTCGCCAAGCTGGCGCGCGCGCGGCGAGCGGCGGCGGTCGGGGGCGGCCTCGCCCTACCCACCGTCGCCCTGGTCACCGGAGCGGCGGGCGCCATCGGCGCCGGCATCTGCCGCGCCCTGCTCGCCGCCGGCGCCCACGTCGCCGCCACCGATCTCGCCGGGGAAGCGCTCGACAGCCTGGCCGGCGAGCTCGCCGCCGCCCACCCCGGGCGGGTCCTCGCCGTGCCCCTCGACGTCACCGACGCCGACGGCGCGGACGGCGTCGCCGCCGGCTTCGACCGCGTCGCGGAGGCCTGGGGGGGCGTCGACCTCGTCGTGGTCAACGCCGGCGCCGCCCATGTCGCCCGCATCGAGGATCTGGCCCTCGCCGACTTCGAGCGCCTCGAGAGGGTCAACGTCCACGGCACCCTGCTGGTCGTCCGCGCGGCGGCGCGCCTGCTGCGCCGCCAGGGCACCGGCGGCGACGTGGTCCTGATCTCCACCAAGAACGTCTTCGCGCCCGGCGCCGGCTTCGCCGCCTACAGCGCCACCAAGGCGGCGGCGCACCAGATCGGCCGCATCGCCAGCCAGGAGCTCGCGGCCGACGACGTCCGGGTCAACATGGTCGCCCCCGACGCCGTCTTCGGCACCGGAGGCCGGCGGAGCGGCCTGTGGCGCGAGGTCGGTCCCGAGCGCATGAAGGCGCGCGGGCTCGACGCGAGCGGGGCTCGAGGAGTACTACCGCCGGCGCAACCTGCTCCAGGCCCGGGTCACCGCCGACCACGTCGGCCGCGCCGTCGTCTGGCTGGCCGGCCGCCACACCCCCACCACCGGCGCCACCCTGCCGGTCGACGGCGGGCTCCCCGACGCCACGCCGCGCTAGGGAAAGCGGGCGGATGCCGGGGCACCTGCGGCGTCGCCGCTCCCGCGGGCGTCCGAGCACCGTCGGCAGGTCGATGTCGGCCGCCCTGCAGCAGAAGCTCCCCGCGTTGAGATCGGCCCGCGGTCCCGGGTCGGCGGCCGGTGAGCGCGGCGCGGCTGCCCCGGGGCGTGACCGCCGCGGGTCAGCCGGCGGCGCGGGCGAAGAGGCGGAAGAAGTTCTCGCCGGTGCGGCGGCGGATGGTGTCGTAGTCCTCGCCGCGCTCGACCGCCAGCCGCCGGGCCACCTCGACGACGTACTCGGGGCGGTTGGGCCTGCCGCGGTACGGGACCGGGGCCAGGTAGGGGGTGTCGGTCTCGACCAGCTCACGGTCGGGCGGCAGGTGCGGGATCACCTCGCGCACGTTGTCGGCGGCGCGGAAGGTGATCATGCCGGTGAAGCCGAGATAGAAGCCACGGTCGATCAGCGTGCGGGCCATCTCGAGGCCCCCGGCGAAGGAGTGGAAGTCGGCGGCGAGGCCCGAGAACTCCGGCTCGCCGACCGCCTCCAGCATGGCGTCGTTCGACTCGCGGTTGTGCACCACCACCGGCAGGCCGAGATCCAGCGCCACCCGCCACTGCGCGCGCAGGACGGCGCCCTGGACGTCGCGCGGCGCGTGGTCGTAGTGGAAGTCGAGGCCGCACTCCCCCACCGCCACCACCTTCGGGTCGGCGGCCAGCTCGGCGAGGCGCCGCGCGTCGCCGGGCCCCCAGCCCGCCGCCTCGTGCGGGTGGGTACCGAGGGCGCACCAGACGTCGGCGTGGCGGTGGCAGAGGGCGAGCAGCTCGTCGGCGTCGTCGAGGCGGATCGCCGGCACCAGGAAGCCGCCGACGCCGGCCGCACGCGCCGCGTCGAGCGCCCGCTCGCGGTCGTCCGGGTCGAGGCTCTGCAGGTGGCAGTGGGAGTCGATCAGCACGGCGTCTGGTGCGGCCGGGCCGCGGCTCAGCGGACCTCCGTGCCGTCCGGGACCGCGCGGTCGGGGTGCAGCAGCGCCGGCTCGCCGTCGACCGACGCGGCGAGCACCATCCCCTGCGACTCGACCCCCATCAGGGTCGCCGGCTGCAGGTTGGCGACCACCACCACCTGCTTGCCGACCAGCGCCTCGGGCGCGTACGCCTTGCCGATGCCGGCGACGAGCTGGCGGGTCTCGCCCCCCAGGTCGACCTCGAGGCGCACCAGCTTGTTCGACTTCGGCACCCGCTCCGCGACGCGCACGGTGCCCACCTTGAGCTGGGTCTCGAAGAACTTCTCGATGTCGATCATGTCCTCTCCCTCCGGCGCCCCGGCCGGCTCCGCGGCCGGCGCGGGGTCCGCGGCCGGCGCCGTCGCCTCGGCGAGGTACGCCTCCTTGTCGATGCGCGGGAAGATCGGTTCGGGCGCGGCCAGCAGCGCCCCGGTCGGCAACCCTCCCCACTCCAACGCCTCCAGGCCGGCCGGCGGCTCGGGGACGCCCACGGCCGCCAGCACCCGCGGCGCCGTCTTCGGCAGGAAGGGCAGCAGCCCCACCGCCACCAGTCGCACCGCCTCGAGGCAGTTCCACAGCACCCGCGACACCGCCTCCGAGCCCCCCTCGACCTTCATCGCCTTCCACGGCTCGCGCTCGACGAGGTACTGGTTCGCCGCGTCGAGCAGACGCCAGAGGGCGGCGAGCGCGCGGTGGAAGGCGAGCTCGTCCATCGCCTCGCGGTACTCTCCCAGGGCCGCGATCGCCACCTCCCGTACCGGGTTGTCGTCGCACGCCACCGGCGGCGTCGCCCCGTCGAAGGCGCGGCGCGACAGGGTCACCACCCGCGACACGGTGTTGCCGAGGGTGTTGGCGAGGTCGGCGTTGTAGCGCTCGACGAAGGCCTCGTCGGAGAACGAGGCGTCCTGGCCGAAGACCATCTCCCGCATCAGGAAGAAGCGCACGCTGTCGCTGCCGAAGCGGCGGACCAGCTCGTCGGGTCGCACCAGGTTGCCCGACGACTTCGACACCTTCTTCTGGTCGCGCAGCCACCAGCCGTGGGCCCACACGGTGTCGGGGAGCGGCAGGCCGGCGGACATCAGGAACGCCGGCCAGTAGACGGCGTGGAAGCGGAGGATGTCCTTGCCCACGAGGTGGAGCCGCCGCGCCCCCGGCCGCGCCCAGAAGCGCTCGTAGCGCCCCGCTTCCGCCGAGCCGAAGCCGAGGGCGGAGACGTAGTTGGTCAGCGCGTCGAGCCACACGTAGACGGTCTGGCCGGGGTGCCCGGGGAACGGGATGCCCCAGTCCAGGTGGGCCCGCGACACCGACAGGTCGCGCAGGCCCTGCTCGACGAAGGCGCGCACCTCGTTGAGCCGCGTCTCCGGGCGCACGAAGCCGGGGCTGGCGGCGTAGAGCTCGAGCAACCGCTCCTGGTAGCGCGACAGGCGGAAGAACAGGTTCTCCTCGGCCTTCCACTCCACCGGGCGCTCGTGCACCGGACAGGCCTCGCCGGGGAGGAGCTCCTTCTCGGTGTAGAAGGTCTCGCAGGCCGGGCAGTACCAGCCCTCGTGCGGCGCGGTGTAGAGGTCGCCGGCCGCGTCGATGCGGCGGATGATCTCGTCGACGCCGCGGCGGTGGCGCTCCTCGGTGGTGCGGATGAAGTCGTCGTGGGACATGGCGTACTCGTCCCACAGCTCGTGGTAGCGCGACACCACCCGGTCGGCGAGTGCGATCGGCTCGATCCCCTGCTCGCGCGCCGCCCGCTCGATGTTCTGGCCGTGCTCGTCGGTGCCGGTCAGGAACAGCGTCTCGTCGCCGGCCAGCCGCCGGTAGCGGGCCACCACGTCGGCCACCACCGTCGTGTAGACGTGCCCGATGTGGGGCAGGTCGTTGACGTAGTAGATCGGGGTGGTGACGTAGAAGGTGCGCATGGCCGGGAGCCGACGGGAGCGGCGCGACCGCGGGGTGGGTGCCGGCCGCCGGCCGGCGAGTCTAGCAGACCCCCCGGAGGCGGCGACCGGCGGACGGCGCACGGCGGGCGCTCCGGCCGACCGCCGGATGAAGCCGCCGGTCGGCCGCCCTCGCGCCGGCCTCAGCTCGGGACGTCGAGGCCGATCTCGTGGTCGGCGTAGCGGTACTCGGTGCCGCAGAACAGGCACTCGGCGGTCAGCGGCGTGTCGCCGTCGCGCAGGTTCGCGAGCTCCTCCTCGCCCATCATCTCGAGGTGGCGGCGCAGGCGCTCGCGGTCGCAGCGGCAGCGGTGGAACAGCGGCCGCTCCTCGTGCGTCACCGGGTCGAGGCCGCCGAGGACGGTGGCGAGCACCTGCTCCATCCCGCCCGCCTCCAGCAGGTAGCTCACCCCGCCGGCCGTGGCGAGGTTCGCCTCCAGCCGGTCGAGCACCCCGTCGTCGGCGCCCGGGAGCACCTCGACGATCAGCCCGCCGGCGGCGGCCACGCCGCGCGGTCGGCCGAGCATCCCGAGGAGGACCGCCGACCGGATCTGCTCGCTCTGCGCCAGGTAGTGGGCCACGTCCTCGCCGATCTCGCCGCTGACCAGGGCCACCTGGCTGTGGTAGCTGCCCCCGGGGTGCTCGCGCAGCACCCGCAGCCGGCCGCCGCCCACCGCCGTCCCCACCGCCAGCTTGCCGTCCGGACGGTGCGGCACGGCCACCCGCGGCGCGCCCACCAGCCCGCGGAGGTTGCCCTCCTGGTCGGCCTCGGCGACCACGCGGCGGATCGGCCCCTCGGCGGCGATCTCCAGCACCAACCGGGTCGGGGTCTTGGTGGCCAGGCGCAGCAGCAGCGCGGCGCCCGACATGCTGCGTCCGAGGGCCGCGGCGGCCACCGGCGACAGGTCCAACCGGGCGCGGGCGGACTCGACGATGTCGCCGACGTCCGCGGCCGCCCAGCGCAGCCCGCCGTCGCCGGCCAGGCCGAGGCGGAGCCCGCCGGTGGCGAACGCCTCCGCCGGACGGTGAGGGGTGACGGGATCGATCATCTGGGGAACCTCTCGCGGTGCGGTGTCTGCCGGCGGCGGGCGCCGCGCGGACTTCCCACAACCGCCCGCGCGGACGGCGTATTTCGGTTCCGGCTCACCGCCGGTGGTGGCGGCGGGCGGCGCGAGGAGGGGGTGCCGGCGCGCGGTGGGGAGGCGCCCAGGGCCGGCATCGGCGCCCGGCGGCTCAGCCGAGGTCGCCGGCGGCGGCGAGCGCGGCGCGGTAGACACGGCGCCAGGGGACGCCGGCGGCCAGCGCGACCCGGCGGCAGTCCTCGAACTCCGGCGCCACCGCGAGCGGCCGGCCGGCGAGGCGGGCGCGCTTGACGCGGACCTCCCCCCACGGGGTCGCGACGGTGGCGCTCTCGCGCTCCGCCTCCAGGCGCTCGGCCACCGTCCAACGGCAGCCCAGCGAGCCCGACTCGGCCAGCAGCAGGGCGGCGAGCTCCGCGCGCTCCGCCGGCCGGCAGAGGACCGTCACCAAGGTCCCGGGACGGCTCTTCTTCATCTGCACGGAGGTGAAGTAGACGTCGAGGGCGCCGGCCGCGAGCAGCCGCTCCATCAGGAACCCGAAGCCCTCGCCGGGGAGGTCGTCGATCTCGGTCTCGAGCACCGCCACCCGGGAACCCTCGCCGGCGTCCTCCGCCACCGGCCTGCCGCGCAGCAGCCGCGCCGCGTTGGGCCGTCCGGACAGGCGCTTGCGGCCCAGGCCGTAGCCCACCGCCTCGACCACCAGGGGCGGCAGCGCGGGGACGAACTCGTCGACCAGCTCGGCGAGGAGCACCGCACCCGTCGGGGTCAGCAGCTCGCCTCCGGGGCCGCCGTGGACCGGGATGCCGCGGATCAGCAGGGCGGTCGCCGGGGCGGGCACCGGCAGCCGGCCGTGGGCCGTGGGCACCGTGCCCCCGCCCACGTTGACGGGACCGCAGGTCAGCCGCGCGGGGGCCAGCGCCTCGATCGCGGCCGCCGCGCCCACCAGGTCGACCAGCGAGTCGACCGCTCCGACCTCGTGGAAGTGCACCCGGTCGAGCGGCACGCCGTGCACCCGCGCCTCGGCCTCCCCCAGCCGGGCGAACAGCCCCAGCGCCCGCTCGCGCACCGCCGGCGCCAGCCGGCTGCCGACGAGGAGGGCGCGGATCGACGCGAGGTCCCGCCCGTGGGCGGCGTCGTCACGGCGCGCCGGCGCCTGCCGCTCGCGGGCGACCGGATGGGTGACCTCGCCGGCGTCCTCCGCAGGTCCCACGCGGCTGCCGCCGCTCTCGGGCCCGGCCGCCCCACCGTCGCGTTGCCTCCCCCGGCGGCGCGGCGTCGTGGTGGTGCCCGTGCGGAGCTTGCGCCCCGTGGTCCCCTTCCCCGGCGCCCTCCTCGGGGTCGGGCCCCTCGACGGGCCGGCCGTCCACCAGGACGCGGAAGCGGGTCCCGGTGATCCCGCCGCGCGAGGCCGCGCGCGCCTCCACCGTCACCCCGCGCAGCTCCAGCGCCGCCACCGCCTCCTCGACGACCGCCAGCGGCATCCCCAGGTCGAGGCAGGCACCCAGGAACATGTCGCCGGCGAGCCCGCTCGGACACTCAAGGTGGAGGTGGCCGGACATGCGCCGGGACGCTACCACGCACCCCGGCGCTTCAGCGACGTCCAGCGGCCGCCCCGCCCGACGATGACGTGGTCGGCCAGGGTGATCCCCACGACTTCGCCGGCCTCGGCCATGCGCCGGGTGAACAGCAGGTCCTGGGGGCTCGGCGACGGGTCGCCGCTCGGGTGGGTGTGGAACAGCACCAACGACGCGGCACCCAGCCGCAGCCCCTCGCGCAGCACCTCGCGCGGCTCGACCGCGGCGCGGTCCAGGGTGCCGCGGAACAGCTCGCGCTCGCCGAGCAGGCGCAGCCGCGTGTCGAGGTAGAGCGCCCCCATCACCTCCTGGTGGCGGCCGCCGAAGCGCATCTCCAGATAGCGGATGACCGCCTCCGGCCGCGCCATCGGCTGCCGGCGCGGCACTTCTTGCCGCGCCAGGCGGCGGCCCACCTCCGCCGCCGCCAGCAGCGTCGCCGCCTTGGCCTCGCCGAGGCCGCGCCGGCGCAGGTCCGGCGCGCCGGCGGCGAGCAGGCCCACGAGGCCCTCCCTCTCCACCAGCAGCTCGGTGGCGATGCGCAGCGCCGACGCGCCCGGCGTGCCGGTGCGCAGCAGGACCGCCACCAGCTCGGCGTCGGACAGCGCCTGCGGTCCCTGCGCCAGCAGGCGCTCGCGCGGGCGCTCGGTCGGCGGCAGCTCGCGGATCAGGTGACCGGTCGCCGCCACCGCTCGATCTCCCGGGTCAGCGCCGGCACCGCGCGCCCCGCCGGCGCCGCCAGCCGCAGCTCCGCGCGGCCCGAGAACGCCGTCGGCTCCGGATTGACCTCCACCACGACCGCCCCGGCGCGATGGGCGACGTCGATCAGCCCCGCCGCCGGGAACACCGTCCCCGACGTGCCGACGGCGACGAACAGGTCGCAGCGCTCCGTCGCCTCCACAGCCCGCTCGAGCGCCGCCTCGGGCAGCAGCTCCCCGAACCACACCACCGCCGGCCGCAGCCGGCCGCCGCAGGCACAGGCAGGAGGGGCATCGGACGAGATCGCGAGGGCGCGCTGCATCGGCATCTCCCGGCGGCAGAGGTGGCAGCGGGCGGTGGCCAGCGTGCCGTGCAGCTCCACGACGTCGCCGCTGCCCGCCCTCTGGTGCAGCCCGTCCACGTTCTGCGTCACCACCAGGAGAGACGGAAACAGGGCCTCCCAGCCGGCGAGAGCCCGGTGAAGTGCGATTCGCGATGGAGGACACCACCGCGGCGTCGCGACGCTGGGAGTTCCGCACCACCGGTCCAAACTTCCAGTTCACCCGCAACGACGCGCCGGCGGCCGACCTGTTGATCGGCAGCAGCGGCAATCGCCGCCGCCATGTGGGAGAACAGCTATCTGCCGGGGGTCGGGCCGACGCCCGAGAACGCGCCGATGAACCTGTCGCGCAAGACCGGCGCCATCCTCAACGAGCTCGAGAAGGCGCACATCTACATCGCTCAGCTCGATCAGCGCAGCCGGGAGCTCGAGGCCCGGCAGGAGGAGCTGACCCGGGAGCTCGCCCAGATGAAGGCCGCCCTGGCCGAGCCGGCCAGGCACTAGCCGTCAGCCGACTCGCGGGGGTCCACCGGCCGTGGGCCCCCGCGGCTTCCCACCACACCCCTCAGCAGCTCGAGGTAGCGTCGGGCCTGCCGGCGCCGGTCATAGTGCGCCAACACGTAGGCGCGTCCGGCGCGCCCCATCGCGCCGAGATCGAGCTCGCCGGAAGCCAGGCGACGCGCCGCCGCCGCCAGCGCCGCGGGGTCCTCCGGGGGCACATAGAAACCGGCACCGGACGCCTCCACAACACCGCGCGCCTCCCCTCCGACTCCGACGAGGACGGGCCGGGCGCAGGCGAGGATCTCGAAGATCTTGCTCGGCAGCACCGCCCGGAACAGGGCCCGGTCCCGCAGCATCACGAGGCCGACGTCGCAGGCCGCGTACCACTCCGGGACCCGCGACCGCGGCTGCTGATCGACGAACTCCACGTTGGTCAGCCGGAGCGCGGCGGCACGGCGGCGCAGGCTCGCCTTCTCGGCGCCCTCGCCCACCAGCACGAAGTGGAACCGGGGCTCATCGCGCAGCTCCTCGGCCGCGGCGAGAACCGTCTCCAGACCGTGGGCCAAGCCGAGGGTCCCGACGTAGGCCAGGACGAAACGGCCGCCCCACCCGCGCTGCTGGCGCAGGGCCTGGCGGGCGTCGGGCGACCCCGCTTCGAGCGCGTCCGGAGGACGGAAGAGGTCGGGATCGATGCCGTTGGGTACGACGTCGAGGGCGGCGAGCGGCAGGCCGTGACCGCTCGTGGATCTCGCGGCGGTAACCCTCCCCCACCGTCACCACCCGGTCGCTGTGCTCGTAGAGGTACCGGGCGATCCACCGCAAGAGACGCACCCCCAGCCGATCGCCCAACGCCCCGACCGCCACGATCGACTCGGGCCACAGATCGCGCACCTCGAGGACGAACGGCAGGCGCCGGGAGCGCGCCAGCAGATAACCGGCGCAGGCGCAGAGGAGCTGCGGTGTGGTGGCGACGACGACGTCGACCCGGCGAATGCGCAGGGTCCCGACGAGGATCGCCGCCAGCATGAACGAGACGTAGGAGAGCATGCGCTTGACCACGCGCTCGTTCGGCGTCGCCCACACGTAGGCGCGGACGACATCGAACCCATCGCACCGTTCGCGGCGGGTCAGCCGGCGGCGGTCGGCGTCCGCCTTGACCGCCGGTCGGATGATGAGCGAACCCGGTGAGGACCGTGACGTGCTCCCCCGCCCGCGCCCACTCCCGCGCCAGCTCGTGCACGCGCGCCGCCGGGGCGCCCATCTCCGGAGGGAAGTACTGCGAGACGAAGAGGATCCGCATCACCCCGTCAGCTCGGTCCGCACCTGCAGCGGGAGCTCGCCGCGCCACCGCCAGCCGAGCCAAGACGGCCTCGCGCTCGACGCCGAAGGCGGGGCTCTGGCGGCGCACCTCGGTCAGGCGCTCCACCGGACCGGTTAGGCGGACCTCCACCCGATCCTCGCCGTGTCGTAGCGACCAACCCAGCGGACGGGGCGCGACCTCCCACCCCGGCTCGATCAGCAGGCCGCCCTCGGCGCGGTGTTCGCCGCTCCCGCCGACGCGGTCGGTGACCGTCAAGCTCCCCCCGTTGGCGACCTCGACCCAGCGGCGGTGCCGTGGCCGTCCCGGCAACCGATCGTACCCGTCGTGGCTGGCAGCAGCGGCCAGGCGGCCGGGGGACGACTCGAACTCGACCGCCAGCGGACGCGCCCTACGGCCCAGCCGAAAGACGCCCCACACCTCGCTGGAATCCTCTTCGTCGACGCACAGGGTGTGGTGGGCGCGGTTCCGCGGTCGTAGCTCTCCGCGCATCGTCGTCATAGCCGGGGTTGCCCGGATCCACCACTAGCCGTTGGCCGCGGAACGAGCATTCCAGGGTCAGGGTGTCGGCATGGCCATGACCCGGCTGGACATCGGGGCCCGGCGGTCCGACATCGAAGAACACCGTCCACGGGATCGCCGTGCCAGACGACCAGTCCGCTGTCTGGAAAGAGCCTGCCGCCGCGCGGGCGCGGCGACGGATCGGCCAGACGCCGATTCGCCGTCGCTGGAGCGACGAATCGGCCACCCGCCGGCACCGACCTGTCCTCCGTCGTTGAGCAGGTCGACTCGCCGTCCGGATGGCGCTCCAGGCGAGTGACCGCGGCGGCAGTCGCCAGCGCGCGGCCGAGGGCGGATCGGGCCGCTTCGCCGCGCACCGGAGGGCCAGGGTGAGCAGATCCTCCATCACGTCCAACTGGTAGTGGGGCTGCGCTCGAAGTGGCCGCCGTCCGGCAGCAACTGCTCGCCGCACTGACCGGGCGAGCTCTTCGGCGCGCGCCGACCAGCGTTCGCCCCGCGACCCTCGAAGAACCGCCCGGCCACCGCCAGACCCGCCAGGTCACGCATCAGGTGGTTGCCCCGCAGGTCCCACTCGAGATGATCCGCCAGGTAGGACGCCTGCTGCCAGAGGCTCGACAGCAACCGTTGCGCGAAGTCCGGAGCGCCGTGCAGCAACGGCTCGCCGGCGGCCTGCAGCGCTCGCACCCACCAACCGATCCGCGTCGCGACGGCGTAAGCGTTCCACGCGAGGTCGCGAGCCCGGCTCGGTCGAGCAACAGCGCGCGATCCAGTCGTCGACATAGTGACGGAAGAGCGCCACCGCACGCTCCGCGGCGCCGCCTTCCCCGCGGCGGCCTCGGCGAGGGCGTATGCCCAGGCGTGGTAGTGCAGGGTGACCGTCCACAGCCGCTGTGCCGAACGCGGACCGAGCCGCCAGTCCGGCACTTCCCGGCCCACCTCGACGGCGCGGCCGAGATGCTCGAAGACGCCACGCTCGAGGAGATCGAGCAGCCGTTCACCGGAGGCTCCCGGAGGAACCGCCGCCGGCAGGCGGGGGAAGTCGGAGCGCACCGGGGGGGCGCCCACGCCTTTCCAGACCCACCACCCAGGGCGGGCGCCGTGCCGCCTCGCCAGGGCCCCCTCGGCCGCCACCCGGAGCCGCCATAGCGGCTGACTCCAGTGAAGCGGTCGTACGGTCCGGTACAGGCGCGGCAACGACACTAGGGGATGTCGAACGGGACTCCCTCGCGCAGGCTGCGGAGGGCCAGGATCGCCGCCAGGCTGACGGCCCGCAAGTCGGACCAGGAGATCGGCTCCGGCCCGGCCCCGGTGACCGCCCGGGCGAAGCACTCCACCTCGGCGCGGTGCCCCTTGTCCTGCCGCGATCGATGGCGCCGGCGTGCGCCCACCGGCGACCGTGACGACCTCCCGGAAGTCGTCGATCACCCCGATCCTGCCGCCCCCGAACACTTCCACCCGCTCTTTGGGAAAGGACGGGTCGCCGCCCGCCAGATAGGCGACGCTCGACACCGAACCGTTCGGCGTGGCGGAGCACCGAGGAAGCTCTGGTCGTCGCGGACCGGCGGTGCGGCGGGGCCGCCGACGCACTCGGCGAAGACACGCACCGGGAGGCGAGCCTGCCAGGTAGGTGACGAGGTCGATGGCGTGACAGGCCTCGCCGACGATCCGGCCGCCGCCGACCGTCGAGGTCCTGTGCCCAGTGGCTCGGCTCGAGAGGGCCGGCGTTGAAACGGAAGGACAGAGTGAGCGGGGATGCGATCTCCTCGAAGTGCTCGCGCAAGCGCCGCGCGGCGGGTGAGAACCGCCGGTTGAAGCCGACCGTCAACACCGGTCGACGCGCCGCCGGCGCCGGCCAGTGCCGCCTCGACCCGGTCCACCTCCTCGACGGTGAGAGCCAGCGGCTTCTCGACGAACACGTGCTTGCCCGCGGCCAGCGGCGCGCTCCACTTGCGCCGCATGGCGGTCGTGGCGGGTGGCGATGAACACGGCGTCGACGCAGGGATCGGAGAACACGTCCTCTCGTCGCTGGCGGTCGCGGCACGGAAGCCCGAGTGCTCCACCGCGTCAGCGGCCGGCAGTCCACGCGCCGAGCACAGCAGCTCGGGTCGCAGGCGGTCACCGGCGGCGGCGAAGGCCGGCAGCAGGACCGCGCGCGCAAAGGCGCCGGTGCCGATCACCGCGACCCCGGCCCGGCCATCGGCGACGGCTCCGGTGACGACCGCCGGCTGTGGTGGCTCCGGGCCGCGCCGCTCCTCCGTCGGATAGCGCAGCACGATCCCGAGATAGGGCGCCGCGCCCTGGTCGATCAGCCGGTAGGCGCGCTCGACCTCGGCGATGTCGAAGCGGTGGCTGATCGAGCGGCTCGACCGACAGCCGCCCGCGCCGACAGGTCGAGCGACGGCCTGCATGTTCCGCTGCTCGGTCCAGCGCACGTACGCGGCCGGGTAGTCGTGCCCGCGCCTCCTCGTAGACCGGGTCGTAGCGGCCGGGACCGTAGGAGCAGGAGACCACGAGCTCGGCCTCCTTCACGTAGAACGGCGCGCGCGGGAGCTCCATGCCGACGGCGCCGACCAACACCACGCGGCCCTTCTTGCGCACCAGCTCGGCGGCCAGGGCGACCGGCTCGTCGGACGGCGTGGCCGCCGCGACGATCACGGCGTCCGCTCCACGTCCCGCGGTGCGCTCGCCGACATCGGCCGAGCCCAGCGGGGGCGGGCCAGCTCGGCGCCGCGCATCGGCCGCCAGCTCGCAACGCCGCGGGTCCGGGTCGCTCCCGAGCACCCGGCAGCCGGCGGCGACCAGGAGACCGACGACGAGCTGACCGACCAGGCCCAGCCCGACCACGTGGACCGTGTCGCCGAGCCCGACCTCTGCGAGGCGCACCCCCTGCAAGGCGATGGCCCCGAGGACACCGAAGGCCCCGTGCTCGAACGAGACGCCGTCGGGCAAGCAGGGCGCAGAGGTGCTCCGGGACGCTGACCACCTCGGCGTGGGGACCGTTGCAGGCCACCCGGTCGCCCGGACGGATTCCCCGCACGCCGTCGCCGCACGCCACCACCACGCCCGCCGAGCTGTAGCCGAGCGGCATCGCCTCGGAGAGCTTGCTCTGCACCTGGCCCACGGTCGCCCGCAGACCCTCGAGGCGCAGCTTCTCGAGGACGCGCCGGACCTGGTCCGGGCGCTCGCCGGCCTTCCGCAGAAGCGACTTGCGCGCGAGATCCCGGGCCGTCCTCTCGGTGCCCGCGGAGAGCACCGAAGCGACGTTGGCGATCACCACCTGGCCCGGGCCGGCGACGGGCTCGGGGACGTCGACCAGACGGAGGCGACCGTGGCGTCGATCCTGGACGGTCTGTCGCAATGTGGGATAGCCTCCTGGCCGACCTGTTCATCCGTTCGAGCCCACCGATGATATTTCCTCCAGCCCCCCGCAGCCAAGGGAGCCTCCCTGCCGCTCCGCCC
Source organism: uncultured Acidobacteriota bacterium (assembly GCA_963843275.1). Taxonomy (GTDB): domain Bacteria; phylum Acidobacteriota; class Thermoanaerobaculia; order Multivoradales; family JBCCEF01; genus CAWJJM01. Next base: position 1,460,386 of record CAWJJM010000012.1, read on the forward strand.
CACGCTTCCGGGGACAGGCACTGACCTCCCTGGTCGAGCGCCTCCGAACCAAGCTGGGATCCGAGGAGCAGGTTTCCCTCGCGACCGGCAGCGCCGGGGCGCTGGCGCTGCGCATCGGGGGCACCGGCGCCACGCTGCTGCTGCAGATCTTCCTCGCCCGCCTGCTGGGCGTCCAGGGCTTCGGCGACTACACGTACGTCCTCGCCTGGGTGGGCTTGCTGGCGATGTGCGCCACCCTCGGGCTGGACACCGCGGTGGTCCGCTTCGTCGCGGAGTACGCTTCCCGGGGCGCCTGGTCCCTGGTCCGCTCGTTCCTCCGCCACGCGGTGGCGATCGTCGGGGCCAGCTCGGTGGCCCTGTCGCTGGCTCTCGTGACGACCGTCGAGCTGCTCGACGGGCGGCTCACCGAGGCGCTGGAACACACCTTCCTCGCCGGCGCCGCGCTGCTCCCGGCCCTCAGCCTGCTACTGCTCGTCTCCGGCGTGCTGCGCGGTCTCAAACGGCTGGTGGTGTCGATGCTCCCCCAGTGGCTGCTGCGGCCGGTGCTGGTGATCGTCGCCGTCGCCGTCGTCGTCCTCGGCGCCACCCCCGGCGCACCCACGGTGATGCTGCTCGACGCCGCGGTGAGCGGTGTGCTGGTCCTCTATCTCCTACGCGCCGCCCGCCTGCGGCGGCCCGTGGGCGGCGCCGGAGAGCCGCGCCCGCCGTTGTGGACCTGGCTCGCCACCAGCCTCCCGATCCTCGCGCAGATCTTGGTCCGGATGTCCATGAGCCGCGTCGACATCCTGCTCGTGGGCGCCCTGTTGGGCACCGCCTCGTCGGGGATCTACACGGCCGCCGCGCAGATGTCGATCCTGCTCACCTTCGGCTCGATGGCGGTCAACTACGCCGCCGCTCCTGTCTTCGCCGAGCTCGAGGCGCATCGCCGCCGCCGCGAGCTGCAGAGGGTGGTCATCCTCGGCACCCGCGCCGGGTTCCTCTTCTCGCTCGCGGTGGCGGCCGGCCTCCTGGTCGTCGGGCCCTTCGTCCTCTCGCTCTACGGCCCCGATTTCCTAGCCGCCAGGCTTCCCCTCCAGGTCCTGGTGGTCTCTCAGCTCCTCGGCGCCGCCGGAGGCTCGGTCGGCTTCCTGATGGTGATGACGGGGCAGGAGCGGCCGGCAGCCTGGATCACCGCCGGTGCCGGGCTGCTCAACCTGGTCCTGAACCTGCTGTTGATCCCCCGGTACGGGCTGCTCGGCGCCGCGGCCGCCACCGGCCTCGCCAACGTCGTCTGGACGGCCGCCCATGCCGTCGCCGTCCACCGGCGGATCGGGGTCAACGCCACCATCTTCGGACGCTCGCGGCCACCGGTGGTTCACCGCGGCGGGGCCGCAGACGGTCCAAGAGGCTCCTGATGTGCGGCATCGGCGGTATCGTCAGCCTCGGCCCCGGCCGCCCCGTGGAACGGCATGCGCTCGCCGCGATGGCCGCCGCCCAACGTCACCGGGGCCCGGACGACGAGGGCCTCTGGCTGCGGCCGGACCGCCGGGTCGGACTCTCCCACCGGCGGCTGTCGATCGTCGACCTCACGGCCGCCGGCCATCAACCGATGGCCGATCCCAAGGAGAGGGTCCGGGTCGTCTTCAACGGCGAGATCTACAACTTCCGCGAGCTGCGCTCCTGGCTCCGAGCGCGTGGTCGGCGCTTCGTCAGCGACTGCGACACCGAGGTGCTGGTGCACCTGTATCTCGAATGCGGCGAGGCCATGTTGGAACGGCTCGACGGCGATTTCGCCTTCGGGCTCTGGGACGAGAACCGCCAGCGCCTGCTGCTCGCCCGCGACCGCATCGGCGTCAAGCCCCTCTACTACCTCCAGCGACCGGACTGCTTCGCCTTCGCCTCCGAGATCGAGGCCCTGCTCGCCAGTGGCCTGCACACCGCCGAGCTCGACGAGGAGTCTCTCTACCAGTTCCTCACTTTCCTGATGGTCCCGCCGCCGAAGACCCTCTTCCGCGGCGTCGCCAAGCTGCCCGCCGCCGGCTGGCTGAGCCTCGAGGTGGGCGACGGAGCGGTCCGGCAGCGCAGCGGCCGCTACTGGGAGCCCCTCCCCCGCCCCATCGGCCTCGATGGCCCGGACCTCGACGAACGCTTCGCCGAGCTCTTCCAGCGCTCGGTCGAGAAGCGGCTGATGAGCGACGTGCCGGTCGGGGTGCTCTTCTCCGGCGGCGTCGACTCCACCCTCAACGCCGCGGCCTTCGGAGAGCTGACGGCGCCGGAGCGGGTGCGCACCTATACCGTCGGCATCAGTCCGGCGGCCGGGTACGAGGACGAGAGCGGCTGGGCTCGCGAGCAGGCGGCGCGGCTGGGGACGGTGCACCACGAGGTCCGGATCGACGAGGACGACCTGCTGGAGGCGTCCCTGGCGCTCGCCCGCCACCACGACGAGCCGCTGTCGGACCCGGTGTGCATCCCCCTGCACCGCGTCGCCCAGCTCGCCCGCTCCACGGGGACCATCGTGCTGCAGGCCGGCGAAGGGGCCGACGAGCTGTTCTGCGGCTACGACGACTACCGCAACTGGATGGACCGGTACCGGCGCTTCTGGCTCCCCCTCAGCCGCCTGCCGCGCTCCGTCGGCCGGATCGGCCACGGGCTCCTGCGCCGCTCACCGAACCCGCTGCACCGGAAGATGGCCGACGCCCTGTTGCGGATGGCGCGCGGACAGGAGTTCTTCATCTCCTCGGCCGTGGGCTTCTACGAGTCGGAGAAGCGGGCGGTGCTGTCGCCCCCCTTCCGCGGCGCCCACGCGGACCTCGACTCCTTCGATCTGGTGGCCCCGCTGCACCGGCGCTTCGACGAGGCGTGCCCGGAAGGCAGCTTCCTGCAGCGGATGACCTACATCGAGCTGCAGCAGCGGCTGCCGGAGCTCCTTTTGATGCGGATCGACAAGATGACGATGGCCGCCTCCGTCGAGGCGCGCGTCCCCTTCCTCGATCGCGACCTGGTCGATTTCGCGCTGTCGGTTCCGGACGCCTTCAAGATCCGTGACGGCATCCCGAAAGAACCGCTCAAACGCCTCGCCGCCCACGCCGTCGACCGCGAGCACGTCTATCGCCCCAAGCGTGGCTTCACCGCTCCCATCCAGCACTGGCTACGACACCGGCTGGGCGACGAGATGCGACGTCTTCTGGAAGAGGACCGGGCGGAGCTGGAGCCGTACTTCGACCTCCGCGAGGTGCGTCGCCGCCTCGATGCTCCGATGCCCACGATCAACCAGGCTTTCCAGCTCTGGGTGATCCTCCAGTTCGCGTTGTGGCGGCGATCGTTCCTGTCGTGACGCCGCCCCCCCCGCAGCGCCGCGACGTCCTGATGGTCGCCAACGACTTCCCCCCCGTCGGTGGGGCGGGCGTCCAAAGGTCGCTCTACTTCGCGAAGTACCTCCCCGAGCATGGCTGGCGCCCGGTGGTGCTGACCGTCCGCGGGGTGGCGTACCCGACCAAGGACCCCACGCTCCTCGATGAGCTCCCACCGTGTGTCGAGATCGTGCGCACCGAGTCGCTCGAGCTACGCCGGCTCCTGTGGCGGCTCCGGCGGTTCCGCGCGCGCTCCCCGACGGCGGGCCCGACCGACGGCGCGGGCGCCGGCACGTCCAGTCGTCGCCTTCGCGAGCTGGGGCGCGGACTGCGGCGTTGGCTCTTCGTCCCGGACGACCGGCTGCTGTGGGCTCCCTTCGCACTGCGCGCGGCGCTGCGCCACGCTCACTCCCGGCCGGTCCACGCGGTCTACGCCACTCTGCCCGCGTACTCCTCCGGGCCTCTCGGCCAGATCGTCGCCCGGCGGCTCGGCGTCCCCCTGGTGCTCGACCTCCGCGACCCCTGGACCCTCGACCCGTATTTTCCAGCGCCCACGGCGCTGCACGCCTGGCTCAACCGGCGGTTCGAGGCCAGTTGCCTGCAGGCCGCGGCGCGCATCGTGGTGATCTCCCCGGAGATGCGGCGGCGTCTGCTCGTCGCCTATCCGGACCTCTCCCCCGACCGCGTCCGGGTGATCACCAACGGCTTCGACGGAGAGACCCAGGCGCGCGTCGCTCCGGTGCGCCGCCCCGACCGCTTCGTCGTCGCCTACGTCGGCTCCCTCTACGCCCACCACCTAGAGAGCCTGCGCGCCGCCTGCGCGGCCTGGGACCGCGCGGCGGAGCTCGACGCTCGTTTCGCCGCGAGCTCCGAGCTCGAGCTGATCGGGCGCTGCGATCCGGAGATCGTCGCCGAGCTCGGCCGCTGGCCGCGAGTACGCTCGCGGCGCCTCGGCTACCTGCCCCACGAGCAGGCGACCGCGCACCTGCTGGGTGGCGCAGCGCTCCTGCTGCTGATCAAGGACCTCGACCCGCGGCGGGACCTGATCACGATTCCGGGCAAGCTGTTCGAGTATGTCGGGGCGGGACCGCCGATCCTGATGATCGGGCCGGAGGGCGACGCGGCAGAGATCGTGCGCGCCAGCGGCGGCGACGTGCTGCGGGAGGCGGACCGCGACGGCGCGACCGAGGTGCTCCTGCGCCGCTTCGGCGAGCACCACTCCGGCGGCGGCCGCACCCCGCCGAGCCCCGAGCTGCACCGGCGCTACGAGCGGAAGGCGCTGGCCGGGGAGCTGGCCGCCGTTCTCGACGCGGTAGTGGAGGGCGGCTGAGAACGATGGATTACACCCGTCTCCCCCTGCGCTTCCGGCTGCGCAAGACGCTGCGCTACGTGCGCCTCTACGGACCGCGCCGGACCTGGGTCAAGGTGAAGAGCCAGCTACGCCTCAACCGGCCGCGGCCGGCCCCGCCGACGCCACCGGGCGCTGCGCCCGGCGGCCACGTCGGACTCCTCGGCTGTGGCAACTTCGCCTACAGCAACATCGCCTACTACCTGTGCCGCAACTACGGGAAGGTCCTGCGCGGGGCAATGGATGTCGATCTGCGGCGCGCCGCCGCCCTGTCCCGGGACTACGGTGTGCGGTACGCCACCGACGACGCCGAGCGGGTGCTGACCGATCCCGCGATCGACCTCGTGTTCGTCGCCTCCAACCACGCCTCCCACGCCCCGTACGCGGTCGCCGCGCTGCGGGCGGGCAAGGCGGTCCACGTGGAGAAGCCACACTGCGTCGATGAGCGCCAGCTCCGAGATCTGTGCGAGACGATGCTCGCCACGGGGGGGCGGGTGACCCTGGGCTTCAATCGCCCCCACAGCGCTCTGGGCCGGCTCCTCCGCGGCTACCTCGAGGCCGACCGCGGGCCGATCATGATGAACTGGTTCGTCGCCGGCCACGCCATCGACCCCGACCACTGGTACTTCGACGAGCGGGAGGGCGGCCGGATCCTCGGGAACCTCTGCCACTGGATCGACTTCGTCTACCAGATGGCGCCGGTGGAGCGCCGCTTTCCGATCACCATCACGCCGAGCCGATCCGTGGCGTCGGACTGCGACGTCGCCGTCAGCTATCTGTTCGGCGACGGCACCATCGCGCTGATCTCCTTCTCGTCGAAGGGACATACCTTCGAGGGCGTGCCGCGAGCGCTTCGCGGCACACCGCGGCGACACCCTGCTCTCCCTCGACGACTTCCAGACCCTCCGCGCCGACGTGCGGGAATCGAAGCGGGTGCACCGCCGCATCTTCCGCGACCACGGTCATCAGGAGAGGATCCGCACCAGCTACGAGATGGTCTGCCCCGGGGTCGGCGGTGAAGCGGTCGCCTACGTGTGGGAGTCCGGCCTGCTGGCGTTGCGCACTCGGGAGGCCCTCGAGGACCGCCGGGAGATCGTCGTGGAGAGCTTCGACCGGAGCTTCTGAGCCGGCCCCGGCCGGATCAGACGAGGCGCCAGTGGAAGCGGCCTTCGACCGGCAGCCGCTCCCGGACCTCGAGCTCGAGGCGCCAGCGGATGCTGCGCCCGGTCGTAGCCAGGGTACCAGGCCACCCGCGCCATCCGCAGCCCGCGCGCCGGCGGGCAGGTAGTCGAGCCGGAGCATCCGCCCGTCGTCGTCGGTCCAGGTCACCCACCCCTCCCCGGTCCACCGGGCGCCAACCCTCGGCGAGCTGGAAGTGCCAGGTCACCGCCGGCGACGGCGCAGCACCGGCGGCCGCCTCGAGCCGGTCGTCGATCTCGAGACCTCCGGGGGAAGCGAGCGCGATCCGGCGCTCGTAGGCGCCGGCGAGACCCCGCCGCGCAAACCCGAGATGGCGCCCGCGGAGCTCGGCGCGGCGGGGGTCCCATGACAGCGCCTCGACCGGGCAGCCGGTGGCATGGGGGAAGGCGGCGAGATCGAAGACCGCGGGCTCTGCGCCGGCGACCGTCGCCACGTTGTGGGATGCGGCGCTCAACGTCCGCAGTCGGTCCTCGAGTCGACGCGTGTAGCTCGCGCAGCCGGTGTCGGTGAGCACCGCGATTCCGGACAGGGTCAGCTCGCAGCTCAGCGCGTCGTTGTGGCCGTGGCCGCCGCGGCCGCGGAGGCCGACGTCGCCACAGTCCACCAGGCAGTGGTCGCGCTGCCGCCTCAGGACGTAGAGGCCGCCGTCTGCGAAGCCGACGCTGCCGACCGGGGCCGAGGGCACCGGCGGCGGCGGCGGGCCGGGGAGAGCCCGGCGAGAAGCAGCTCCTCGAGCCGAGGGCGGCCGGCGGCGGCGAGGTCCGGGCGGCCGAGCAGGACGCCGGCGGCGGCGAGCAGCCCCCCGGGATCCTGCACCGGATCGGCCGACAACCGCAGGACCGAGCCGTCGTCGTTGTCACCCCACAGCGGCAGCAGACCGTCGGGGCGCCGTACCGCGACGAGGACGTCGAGCATCCGCACCAAGCGCTCGCGGTACGCCGCACCGAGGTCGATGCCGTGCCGGCACGCCAGGACCTCCGCAGTGAGGAACAGCTCCAGCACCAGCCGGTGATAGGGGATCGATCCCTCGTGGCAGACACCGTCGGGATGGACCTGGGCGAGAATTTCGCGGCGAAGTCCCGACCCGGCGCTGCTTCGCCACCTCGCCGACTCGCGCTCCTCGGGCAGCGCCAGTCCCAGAACGAGAGACCCCAGCAGGCAGCTCGTCAGGTGGTTCCCGCTGATGTCGCTGTACTCGAGGTTCCGGGCGAGGAACCGTCCGTGCCGGGCCAAGGTGTCCGCGATCCCTCGGCGGCCAGCGCCGCCTCGCCCGGGCTGCCGGTGAGCAGGTCCGCAGCGACCACCAGGTTGACGGCGCGGAGAGCGACCTCCATCCCCACCGTCCAGTTGATCCCATGGCCCGCCGGGTTCTCCTCGCGCCACGACACGTAGCAGTTCCATCAGCGGGCCAGGAACCGCTTCTCGCCGCTTCGCCGGTACGCCAACGCGAGCACCGGGAGCGCTGGAGCCGGCTGAGCTCCCAGGGGATCTTGACGTCGGACGGCCGGTCGGCGTCGAGCAGGTCGGCGTAGCGTACCGCGTGTGGAAGCGGACCGGCCAGCGCGCACCCGGAGAGGAAGTCGCAATGCCAGTCGACGCCCCGGGAGGGTGGGGCAGAACGTGATGGAGGACCTCGCGTCACCCCGGCCGCGATCCGCTCGCGCGGCCGATCAGTGCGGCGAGCTCCTCGGGGCGGCCGGCGGCGAAGCGCTCGAGGAGAAGGTGCGGTCGTTGTCGGCATCGAGGAGCTGCCGCCGGGCGGGCGACCGGCGCCTGGAGGGTGCGTAGGGATCGCCGCCGAGGGCGGCGTGCGTGTCCCGCACCCGGCGCCGGGCGGCATCAGCGCCGGCAGGCCAGAAAACCGGGGGGCCGGCGGCGAGCCTCGCGCAGCAGGCGGCGAACCGCCGAGGTCCGTGGATCAGGCACCGGAGGTGAGTCGCGCCCCCCGTCGCTCCCCGCGACGCCGCCACAGCGACGCCAGGCCTTCGGAGATCTCGACGGTGGCGAGCAGCAGCAGGCAGGTCACGAAGCCGTGCAGGACCAGCACCTGCAGGTCGGTCGCCAATCCGAGGACGAAGCCCGCGTACGAGCAGCGCGACCATCCGCAGGAGGAGCTTCGGCCCGCGCAGCATCCAGACGTAGTAGGAGTTCATGGCAAAGCCGATGCCCGCGGCGGCGAGCGGGCCAAGCCAGTGGAAGTCGTACCACAGGCTGCCCCACACATCGAGGGAGACGTCGCCCTGCGGGCTCCCGAAGAGGAGCTCGTGGAGGCGGTTGGACAGGGTGACCGGCAGCCGGCCCGGGAGGATCTGACGGAGAGCCTCGACGCTGCCGCGTCCCCATTGCGGCGGCTGGTTCACCAGAAAGCGCTCGTAGACCTCGAGCCGTTGCTCGGAAGGGAGGACGAAGACCCGCTCGACCACCTGGTAGGGCGCCCAGAGCACCGGGACGTTCAACCTCTGCAGGCCGCGGCTTCCATCATCAAGGTGAGGACGCTCAGCCCGGCCAGTAGAAGCGTGGCGAGGATTCCGACCTGCCGCCGTGTGAAGCGTAGCGGCCGCATGTCGGCGCCATTCCGAGCAACAGGAGCGCGGCGCCGAAAAACGCCAGGTGGTACCGCTGCCCGGTGCCGATCGTTCCCAGAACCGTGCAGGCCGCGCCGACGGCGAGCCAGGCGCGCCGGCCGGGGGTCGGGCGAAGCCGGTGATGGAAGAACAGGACGAGGGTGATCAGCGGCACCAGCACGTCCTTGAACTGCGAGACGTAGCCGAGTCCGAGGTAGGCGCCGGTGCTCGAGGTCGCCGCGGCCCGCAGCCGGGCGTAGGTGGCGATCATGGCCGCCCGGCCGCCAGCGAGAAAGCTCTCCAGAGCCTCGAGCGGCACGTAGGCGCCCAGCATCGTGAAGTAGGCGATGGTGACCAGGACGGAGAAGATGCCCAGGCCGAGGACGGCGACGCGAGCGGCGCCGCGCAAGTCGTCGCGCCAGGGCACCCGCGCGAGCGAGGCCAGATCCGACCTGTGGGCGAACCGGTGGGCCCAGCGGCTGGCGAACGTGCCGCCCACGAAGGCTGCGACCCCGGCGCCGATGAACAGAACGTACGGGCGGGAGCTGTCCGACGACGACGCCGCGGAGGCGGCATAGGTGCCGAGCCCCATCACCAGGAACAGGGTCTCCGGCCCGACGATGGGCCAGCGCTCGGCGACCCACAGGAAGTGGGCGACCGCCAAGGCGAGCACCGCGACACCGACGAGGACGAGGCTCAAGCGAGCCCGCCGCGATGCCGCGGCCCCGGGGGCATGTCGGCCGGGCAACGACCCCCGGCAAATGACCGCGCTCTCCGTCTCAAGGGAACTGCCCGCCCGACCGCCGGCGCTCGAAGTCGATCCGCTCGATCCGGGCGAGCTCGTCGGCGGCGCGCGCCGCGGCCTCGATCCGGCGGCGTTGGCGGCGCGATAGCAGGCCCGCTCTCCGTGCCATGCCGAGATCGCGCACCAAGGCGATGGCGACCACCTCGACGACCACCAGCACGACGCCGAGGCTGGGGCTCTTGGTGAGGGCGACCGCCAGGGCCATGAGCGTGGAGAGGAGAACCAGCGCGTAGACCCACCGCACCGCGCCACGGCGGTTGGTGACCGCCGATTCGAGGAGGTGATGCAGGTGGTTGCGGTCGGCGTGGAACACCCGGAGGAACCGGCGGAAGACGGTCCCCTTCGGCCGCTCGAGGAAGCGCAGCATCATGACCAGGAGGGTGTCGATCACCGGCACGCCGAGGGCGAGCAGCGGAACCATGATCGCCACCGCGGACGGGGACTTCAGGCCGGTCTGGACGCTGCACGCAGCGAGCAGGAACCCCAGCGCCAGCGACCCGGCATCGCCGAGGAAGATCCGCGCCGGCTCGCGGTTGTGCGGCAGGAATCCGAGGCAGGCGCCGAGGATGGCCGCGGCAAGAACCACGTTGAAGGGGCTGTCGACCAGCAATGCGAAGACCATGAAGCTGCCGGCGATGATGGCGACCACCCCGCTCGCCAGCCCGTCGAGACCGTCGATCAGGTTGATGGCGTTGGTCACTCCGACGATCCAGAGCATCGTGAGCGGGGCACTCCACAGCCCGAGGTCGAGCACCGCGCCGCCCGGCAGGCCGAGGATCTCGAAGCGCCAGGCGGTGCCGACGGTGACCAACAGGGAGGCCGCGACGACCTCGACCGAGAGCTTCTTCCACACCGAGACACCGCCGACGTCGTCGACCAGGCCCACCAGGAAGACGAGAACGACGCCGAGCGACAGTGTGACGAGGTCACGCCGACCCAACGGCGCCCCCCACTCGGTCCACTCGGCGACCGCGACCGAGCCACCCCCGAGGATCAGGCCGGCGAGGACCCCGATGCCGCCGAGTCGCGCGATCTCTTCACGGTGGGTCTTGCGGCCGCCCGGGCGGTCGATGGCGCGCAGCGCGAAGGCCAGCTCCCTCACCAGCGGCACGATGAAATTGGAGACCAGCGCTGCCACCCCGGCCGTGAGGAGGGCGGTGAAGAGAATGCGGGTCAAGATGCAGGTCTCGGGGAGCCGCGGCCCCCAACGTCAAGCCGTTCTCCCGCGGGGCGATGAGCGAGGTCGTGGTAGCTTAGCAGACCGCGATCGACGTCGCCGGCGGATCCGGGCGGTCCCGGGGCCGTCCGCCGCGCGGCCCACCTCACGACGTGACACGCTCCGAACCTCTCGTCCGTCGCCTCGATCGCCGGCTCTATCCGACCTATCCCGATCGCTGGGACGACGCGCTCTTCCGCCGCCGGATGCTCGAGCGGATCCGGCCGCAGCACCGGATCCTCGACCTCGGGGCCGGCGCCGGCGTCGTCCCCGAGATGGACCTGCGCGGCCACGACCGCCGCGTGGTGGGGATCGATCCCGAGCTCCGCGTCGGGCGCAACCCTCTGCTCGACGGTGCCGCGGTGGGGCGCGGCGACGAGCTCCCCTTCCGAGACGGCTGTTTCGACCTCGTCGTCGCCGACAACGTCCTCGAGCACCTGAAGGCTCCCGAACGGGTCTTCCGGGAGGTGGCGCGGGTGCTAGCACCCGGCGGAGCCTTCCTCGCCAAGACCCCGAACCGGCATCACTACGTCACCGTGGCGGCGCGGCTGACGCCGCACCCGTTCCACCGCTCTTTCAACCGCCGCCGGGGGCGGCCCTGCGAAGACACCTATCCCACGTACTACCGCGCCAACACGATCGGGCAGCTGCGCCGCCATGCCGTCGCCGCGGACCTGGTGGTCGAACGAATCGAGCGGATCGAGGGCCGGCCGGAGTACCTCCGCCCGTGGCCGCTGCTCTACCTGCTCGGGTGGCTCTACGAACGCTCCGTTCATCTCGTCCCGGGTGCTGCCGCGTTCCGGCTGCTGCTGGTCGCCGTCTTCAGCAAACCCGATCCCTCCGGCGGCAGGTGAGCCCGGGCGTTGCCGGCCTCTACCGCACCCTCCGCGAGCCTCCCTCCCTGCTCGGGCAGCAGGGCGCCCGCCACGGCTGCACCGATCCACAGCATCGGCAGCACCGCGGCGTGCCAGGCCGGGTAGTTCACGGTGAACACCAGAACCGTGAGTGCGTAGATCGCCGTCAGTGGCGCTCTTTCCGCCGCCGAAGCCGCCACCCGCGGAATGGCGCGAGCCGCCGAGAGCGCCAGCGCCGCCACCAGCACGGCGCCGGCCAGTCCGAGGTCGAGCCACACCAGCAGCGGCAGGCTGTGGGGGTGCCCTCCGGGAAGACCGGCGTGGCTGACCTGTCCCGGCGTCCGCTCGGCCGGCGGCACCCCCAGCACCTCGCCGAGGGGCGTCTGCGCCGACGGTGATCCGGCGCTCGCGCCCAGCCCCTGCCCGCGCCACGGGTGCTCCGCGACCAGGCGCCGTGCCACCTCCCACACGCCGCCCCGAACGGTGAGCTCGAGGTAGCGGGCCGAGAAGGGCTCGAGATCCGGAGGCAGCCGGTGCTGAAGCCACCACGGCACACCGGCGAGGAGCGGTGCCGCGAGCAGGAGCCCCACGGTGCCGGTGGCCACCGCGGAGCGGGTGGGTCGCGGCCACCGCCGCGCCACCAGCGCGACGACGAGACTCGCGCAGTATGCGACCACGGCGGTCTTCGATCCCGCGAAACCCGCGGCTGCCAAGGTGACGGCGGCGATGACGACGGTGCGGGAACTGCGGCTACGCCGCTCGGAGCGCACCGTCGCCAGCGTCGCACACCAAGCGAGCAGCAGAAGCCAGTGGACGGAGAACTTGTTGGTCCACGGATGAGGCAGGATCCCGACGACGGCATCGAGACCGCCGGCCGCGACCACCACCGCCACCACGGTTGCCGCCCACACCGCGAACAGGGCGTCGGCGGCCGTTCCCGGTCGGCGAGCGCATCGGCCGCGGTGCGCGACGAGGACGAACGCGCCGAGCAGGCTACCCAGGGTCACCGTGACGAGCGTCCACCACGAGCCCCGTGCGCCCGGCAGGAGGGCGTCCAGCCAGCACCATGCGACGACCGCCGCCCACCAGGCGAAGACAGCGCGAGGACGGAACCGCTGGAACCTCCCGCCCGACGCCGGGACGGAGACGAGACCGAGCAGCCCGAGGAAGGGGAGCGACCTGCCGGCCGTCAGCTCCGCCTGGAGCGCGAAGAGGGTGAAGACGACGACGGCGGCGAGCGTCCACGCTGCGCCCCGCTGCGACCCGGGCGGCGCGGAAAACGACCGCCAGACCTCGCCGCGCCACAGGGCGAGGGCGACGAGCGGCACGATCACCCAGAGCAGGACCACCGCTGTCCGGGCCGGGACCTGCGGCCGCAGAGAGTAGAGGACCCGGTAGTGGTGCCGCGGCGAGCGCGGCGAGTCCGCCCTTCCCGTGTGCACCACGATCAGCGTCGCCCGATCACCTCCCTCCGGGTTGTCGTACCGCGACTCGGACCAGCCCACCCTCTGCCAATAGAGGAGCTTCTCCCTGCTGGTGGGCGGCCCGAGGTCGACGCCTCGATCCTCGACGGCCCCGATCTCCACGGTGCCGGCCAGGCTGATCACGCCGACCCAGGGCTGGGGCTCCCGGATGTCCGCCGGCCGTACGCCGACGCGGACGTCGCCCCGCCGCCAGCCCGCCGTTGACGCCGTGCAGACCGCCGTGCAGAGCACGATCAGCAGCAATCCGGCGCGGCGCGACGCCCCTTCCGCCGCGGGCTTGCCGCCACCGGTCGACATCGTCCCATCATACTGTCCCGGTAGAGGCTAAACTGCGCTCCGATGGCTCGCGCGATCTGCGTCCTCGGCATGCATCGCAGCGGAACCTCGCTGCTGGCCCGCCTGCTCCACGGGCTCGGGGTGGACTTCGGCGTCGAACGGGATCACCTGGCGCCGAACTTCGCCAATCCCGACGGATACTTCGAGCTCGAGGTGATCGTGCAGGTGCACGACGCGATCCTGCAACGCTTCGCGCGCCGCTGGGATACCGCCTTCCCGCTGCCCGCGGGCTGGAACCACGAACCCGGCCTCGAGCAGCTGCGCCCCCGACTCGAGTCGGTCGTTCGGGCGACCTTCGGAGATGCCGAGACGTTCGGCTGGAAGGATCCCCGTACCTGTCTCACCCTTGCCCTCTGGAAGGAGCTCCTCGACGAGCTCGGCATCCCCGTCCACTTCGTTCTCATCTTCCGCAACCCGCTGGACGTGGCTCTCTCGCTGGCGCGCCGCAACGGCTTCGAGCCGCGAGAGGCACTCGGGATCTGGTACGCGTACAACCTGGAGATTCTGACCGAGACGGCCGGCCGACCGCGCAGCGCCCTGGCCTACGAGGACCTCCTCGATCACCCGGCGGGTGAGCTGGCGCGGATCGCCTCGGAACTGGGGCTGCGCGACGATGTTCCGGAGCTCGAGACGCTGGTCGACGGCAGCCGCTGCCACTCGCGCTCGACACCCGACGAGGTGTCGCGCCGATCGCCCTCGCCGGTGTCCGATCTCTACGCGGCGATCGAAGTGGCGCTCGTCCGACGCGGCTCCTGGGCGGACCTCGAGGCAGAGGCCCGCGGCCGACGGAACGAGCTGCGCCGGTGGGCCGAGCTCCTCGGACACGACGCACGCGCCGCGTGGCACGAGGTCGGGCGCCTCCGGGAGGTCCTCGAGGGTACCTCCTGGGGCCATCTCGACCCGTGGTTCACGACCGGTCTCTGAGACGATCCCGCCTGCCGGTGGTGAGGACAACTCTGCGGCCGCCGCGACCGGGCCTTCAGCCCATCGACCCCCTCCTCCGTGTAGCGGCCGGCCCATTTGTAGCCCGTCTTGCGACGGATGCCGTACTCACGGCACAGCTCCGCCATCGTGTAGCGACAGCTCGAGAAGGCCGCGATGAAGCGCAGGCGTTGGTCCACGGGTGTCGTCTCCTTCCACGGCATCGACCACCTCCTTCGGTGCCCGATGCTCTCTGACCAGACTGTTACCCATGTCCCCGGTCCGTTCCGTTACCCATCTCCCCGGTCCGAACGCCTGGGAACGCCGCCCCCACGGCCCCCACCACCCCCCCCGCCGCCCCCCCATCCCGCCCGGGCCCCGCCCTGTGCTAGAACAACAAGCGGCCGCCGCCACCGCGCGCCACCCCGTTCACCCACACCCCGAGGCCCCATGCCCTACCTCCCGACCAACTACGGCCTCCTCGAAGCCCCCGACGCCGACTACGAGCACGCCCGCGTCGCCGTACTGCCGGTCCCCTTCGAGCGCACCGTCTCCTACGGCCACGGCACCGCCGGCGGCCCGGCGGCCATCCTCCGTGCCTCGCAGAACATGGAGCTGTACGACGAAGAGCTGGGCAGCGAGCCCTACCGTCTGGGGATCGCCACCCTGCCGCCCTTCCTCCCCGACGGCCACGCCATGGACGAGGCCCTCGGCGACCTGGAGCAGGAGGCCGCCCGCCACCTCGAGGCCGGCAAGTTCCTGGTCACCCTGGGCGGCGAGCACAGCCTGACCATCGCGCCGGTGCGCGCCGCCCGGCGGCGCGCCGAGGCACGGGGGGAGGGCATCGGGGTGGTGCAGTTCGACGCCCACGCCGACCTGCGCGCCGAGTACGAGGGCACCCCCTACAGCCACGCCAGCGTCATGCACCGGGTGCTCGACGAGGGGCTGCCCACCCTGGCCGTCGGCCTGCGCTCGCTGTCGACCCCCGAGGCCGCGCTCATCCGCGAGCGGGAGCTGCCGGTGGTGTGGGGCTGGGAGCTCGAGCGGGCCGAGACATCGCGTCGTTTCACGAAGCTGCTCGCGACCCTGCCCGAGACCGTCTACCTGACCTTCGACATCGACTACTTCGACCCCTCGCTGGTGCCGGCCACCGGCACGCCGGAGCCCGGCGGCGGCCGCTGGTGGCCGACCCTCGAGCTGCTGCGCCTGCTGTTCCGTCACAAGCGGGTGGCGGCGATGGACGTGGTGGAGCTGTCGCCTCTGGGCGACGTCCCCGCCAGCGACTTCGTGGCCGCCCGGCTGATCTACAAGTGCCTGTCCTACCTGCAGGCGGCCGCCGCACCGTGAGCGGCGTCGCCCCTTGCGTCCCGGAACCCACCGAGAACCCGATCCACGGAGACGCCATGCGGAAGATCCTCGCCCTGTCGCTGCTCGCCCTCGTCCTGGCCGTCCCGGCCCGGGCGGCCAAGCGGGCCTTCACCATCGCCGACCACTACCGCGTCCAGGGGGTGGCCGACCCGCAGGTCAGCCCGGACGGCGCGACCGTCGCCTACGTGGTGACGAGCTACGACCTGCCCGCCGCCGAGAAGGCGGCCCACGTCTGGTCCATCCCCGCCGCCGGCGGCGGCGCGGCGCAGCAGCTCACCCGCGGCGACGGCGCCGACTCCGACCCCCGCTGGTCGCCCGACGGCAGCCAGCTCCTCTTCGTCTCCGACCGCGACGACGACACGCCGCAGCTCTTCCTGCTGCCCGTCGCCGGCGGCGAGCCGCGCCAGCTCACCCACTTCTCGATGGGGGTGAGCGACCCCGCCTGGTCGCCGGACGGCCGCTTCGTGGCCTTCGCCGCCGACGTCTACCCGGAGTGTGGCGCCGACTCCGCCTGCAACGCAGGAGATCTCCGACGACTGGGACGAGGGGCCGCTCGACGCCCACATGGCCGACTCGCTCCTCTACCGCCACTGGACCCAGTGGCGCGACGGCCGCTTCAGCCACGTGCTGCTGGTCCGCGTGGCCGACGGCAAGCTGTGTCGACCTCACGCCGGGCGCCTGGGACAGCCCGACCTTCAGCCTGGGCGGCGACACCGGCTTCGCCTTCGCGCCCGACGGCCGCGAGATCGCCGTGGTCTCGAACCACGACGAGAAGCCCGCCGAGTCGACCAACGCCGACCTGTGGCGCATCCCGCTGGCCGAGGACGGCACCCCCGGCGAGGCGGTGAACCTGACCGCCGCCAACCACGGCTGGGACGGCGACCCGGCCTACTCCCCGGACGGCCGCTACCTCGCCTACCGCACCCAGAAGATCCCCGGCTACGAGTCGGATCTCTTCCGGATCGCGCTCTACGACCGCAAGGCGGGCACCTCGCGCATCCTCACCGAGGCGTTCCGCAACTGGATCACCGACGTGACCTGGGCGCCGGACGGCCGGCGGATGGTGGTGCAGGCGGAGGTGGCGGGCCGCAGCCCGCTCTACACCCTGGACCCGGCGAGCGGCGCGCTGCAGCAGGTGGTGCTCGACGCCGCCATCGACGCGTTCGACGTGGCGCCCTCCGGCGACGCCGTCGTCTACTCGCGGCGCTCGATCTCCGAGCCCTCCGAGCTCTACCGGGCGCCGCTGGCGGCAGGCGGCACGCGCACCCAGCTCACCCGCCACAACGCCGACCTGGTCGCCGAGGTCGACTTCCGCCCCGCCGAGGAGATGTGGGTCGAGGGCGAGGCGGGCAACAAGATCCAGGTCTTCCTCGTCAAGCCGCACGACTTCGACCCGGCGCAAGCGCTACCCGACGATCATCAACGTCCACGGCGGCCCGCAGGGTGCCTGGATGGACTCCTACCGCGGCGACTGGCAGGTCTACCCCGGCGCCGGCTACGTGCTGGCCTTCCCCAACCCGGCGGGTTCGACCGGGTTCGGGCAGGACGTCACCGACGCCATCGCCGCACGACTACGGCGGCCGCGTCTTCCGCGACGTCATGAAGGTCACCGACGCCATCGCCGCCCTGCCCTACGTCGACCGCGACCGCATGGGCGCGATGGGCTGGTCCTACGGCGGCTACATGATGGACTGGTTGGAGGGGCACACCGACCGCTTCAAGGCCATCGCCTCGATGATGGGCCTGTTCGACCTGCGGTCGTTCTACGGCGCCACCGAGGAGCTGTGGTTCCCCGAGCACGACCTCGGCGTGCCCTGGGAGAGCCCCGACTACGTCGAAGTGGTCGCCGTCGGAGTCGGTGAAGAACTTCAAGACGCCGGCCCTGGTCATCACCGGCGAGCGCGACTACCGGGTGCCCTACACCCAGTCGCTGCAGTTCTTCACCGCCCTGCAGAAGCAGGGGGTGCCGTCACGCCTGGTGGTCTTCACCGACGCCGGCCACTGGCCGTCGTGGGTCGAGATGGCCTTCTACTACGACCTGCATCTCGACTGGTTCCACCGCTGGCTGGGCGGCGCCGCGGCCCCCTGGGAGCCCGAGAAGCTCCTCCGCAACCAGGTGTTCGACGACGAGGACGACGCCGAGGACGACGCCGCCGCCCCCGCGCAGGATTGAGGACGGCGGCAGAGGATCCGGGGGCCGGCGGGCGCGCAGGCCCGCCGGCCCCCGGCGCGTTCACGGGGCGATCGGGAAGCGCAGCACGCGGCCGGTGAAGGTCTCGGTCACCAGCAGCATCCCGCGGCTCCGGGTCCCAGCCGAGGCCGGCGCCACCGATCAGCGGCGCGGCCACCACCTCCGGGGTCGCCGCCGGGCCGGCGAAGCGCAGCACCCGACCGGGCTCGTTCGCGAGGAAGTCGGTCGAGAGCTCCAGCACGTAGGTGGCGCCGCCGACCTCGAGCACGTCGGTGACCGAGGTGAGGCCGGGCAGGTACGGCGTCGCCGCGCCGGTCGCCGGATCGACGGCGTAGACGGCGGCCGTGCCCGGGGCGAACGGGAAGCCCGAGAAGATCGACACCAGGAGCGTGCCGTCGTCGCGGGCGGAGATGCCGGTCGGCACCGGGTCGACCGTCGGCGGACCGAGGCCGGGGAACAGCGGGTTGGCGAGCCGCGGGAGCCGCGCCGCCACCCGCCAGCGCCCGGTCGCCGGAGCGACGTCGACGACGGTGTTGTTGCCCGCGTCGACCACGTAGAGGTGCGAGCGCTCCTCGAGGCGGCGGCCCACCGCGGTCTCCGGGTGGAGCTGCGCGTAGCGCTCCACCGCCACCGCCGGAGCGTTGCCGAACCCCAGCTCGGCGCGATCCGCGGGCGTGAGGTGCCCCGCCAGCGCCGCCGCGAACGGGTTCGACTGGCGGATGCCCAGGAAGGGGTCCGGCGCCAGGTCGCGGAAATCCGCCAGCAGCAGCAGCTCGACGTGCTCGCCCGCGTCGTTGTCGATGCCCGACGGTGCGCCCGTCGGCGAGGGCCGCGATGTCGTCGGCCGACAGGGTGAAGCCCTCCCGGACCGCGTCGGGCGGCGGGTCGAAACGGGCCCGGATCACCGAGCTGTAGATCGGCGAGGTGAGCCCGTCGGGGTTGGGCACCTGGCGGCCGGCGATGCTGGGCCCCAGCACGTCTCCCTCCCCGATCACCACGTAGAGCGTGCGGCGGGCGTCGGCCACCGCGGTGGGGCCGAGGAAGGCGCCTTCGGCGTTCTGGGCCGAGGGCAGCCCGGCGAGCAGCGGGTAGCGCGCCCCGTAGCCGGTCAGCAGGGTCACCCGGCCGTCGCCGGCGCCGGTGCCGGACTCGGCGAGCAGGAAGTTGCCGCCCAGGGTGCGGGCGATCTTGTACGGCGAGTGGGTGCCGGCGGCGAGGATCTGCTGCGCCTGCGCGGCGATCCCGGGCAGCAGCAGGCCCAGCACCACGGCGAGGATCCCGGTCTTACGCGACATCGTGCCTCCTTGAGTGCGGTTCCGGCGGCCGCCCGCGGGGCCGACCCGGCCCCGAGGCGTCCGCTTCTACCGCAGCACGCGCGAGCCGTCGCGAAAAGCTGTCACGCCGGCCTCCTCCTGCAGTAGACTGCCCGCTTCTCCAGGAGAGTGCCCGGTGCAGGCACCACGGTCGGACGAGACGTCCCCGGGGCAGGCGTCGGAGGGCGGCGCCCCCGCCGCCCTCGACGGGTTGACCCCGCAGCTGTACGCGGAGCTGCGACGCCTGGCGAACCGGGCGCTGGCCGGCGAGCGGCGCGACCACACGCTGCAGCCGACGGCGCTCGTCCACGAGGCCTTCCTCCGCCTCCTCGGGCAGCGGGCGGCGTGGCAGAACCGCGCCCACTTCATGGCCGTCGCCGGACGGGTGATGCGCCGGGTGCTCGTCGACCACGCCCGCCGGCGGCTGGCCTCGAAGCGCCCCGACCCGCGGGCCCGGGTCACGTTGAGCGGCCTCACCGACGGCGCGCGGGAGGACGTCGACGTCCTCGACCTCGACGTCGCCCTCGGCCGGCTCGCCCGATTCGACCCCCGCGCCGCCCGGGTGGTCGAGCTGCGCGGCTTCGCCGGCTGCACCAGCGAGGAGGCGGCGGCGCTGCTGGGGATCTCCGAAGCGACCGTGGCCCGCGACTGGCGGATGGCGCGGAGCTGGCTGCGGCGCGAGCTGCAGCGCGGCCGCGCGCCGGAGGGGGCGTCGTGAGCGCGACGCCCGGCGTCGCCGCCCGCCGTCGTTATCAACGGATCAAGCAGCTCTACCTGGCGACGCGCGAGTTGGCGCCGGGCCCGCGCGACGGCCTCCTCGACCGCATCTGCGGTGCCGATCGCGCGCTGCGGGCCGCGGTCCGCGAGCTCATCGACCAGGAGACCGGCGACGGGCCGACCGTCCCCGCCGTCCCCCTCGCCGCTCCGCGCCCGGCGCCCTCGAGCGGCGACCGGGTGGGGCCGTACCAGCTCGTCCGCACTCTCGGGGCCGGCGGCACCGGCGTCGTCCACCTCGCCACCGACACCCGGCTCGCCCGCCTCGTGGCGCTGAAGTTCCTCGCTCCGCGGGCCGGCGAGACCCTCGACGCCCGCCGCCGGCTGCTCGACGAGGCGCGCGCCGCGTCCGCCCTCGACCACCCGAACATCTGCACCGTCTACGACGTCGGCGAGACGGACGGCCAGACCTGGATGGCGATGGCCTACTGCTCCGGCGAGACGCTGCAGGAGGCCCTGCGGCGCGGCCCTCTGCCGCTCGAGCGGGCGCTGTCGGTCGCCTTCGCGGTCTGCCGCGGGTTGGCGGCCGCCCACCGGCGCGGCATCGTCCACCGCGACGTCAAGCCCGCCAACCTGATCCTCGGCGAGGAGGGAGACGTCAAGATCCTCGACTTCGGGATCGCCGCCCCGGCCCGCCACAGCGCGCCGGCCGGCGAGCCGGTGGGGACGCCCGGCTACATGGCGCCGGAGCAGGTGCGCGGCGGCGTGGTGGGTCCGCCGGCCGACGTCTGGGCGGTCGGAGCCCTGCTCTACGAGATGCTCGGCGGCGCACCGCCCTTCCCCGGCGCACGGGTCGCGGCGCTTCTCTACGCCGTCGTCCACGAGGCACCACGACCGCTCGCCGACCTCTGCCCCGGGGTCCCGGCGGCGGTGGCCGAGTTGGTCGAGCGCTGCCTGCAGAAGGACCCCGCCGACCGCTACCCCGACGCCGCCGCCCTCCTCGCCGCGCTCGGCGACGCCGACCGGCGCCGCGGCGCCGGGGCCGCCTCCCCGCGCCGCATCGCCGCCGCCTCCGTCCGCCCCTTCGCGCAGCGCAAGGTCCTGGAGGGCTTCCACCACCTCAGCGGCTGGAGCCTCGGATCGGCGGTGGAGGCCTTCCGGGCTGCGGCCGCCACCGATCCCGACTGCGCCCCGGCGTGGGTCGGACTGGCCCGCGTCCACGCGCTGCAGGGTCTGATCGGCTGGCGGCCGGCCACCGAGGCCTACGCCGACGCCGAGGAGGCGGCCCGCCAGGCCCTGGCCCGCGACCCCGACTCCGCGGGCGGATTGACCGCTCTGGCACAGGTCGAGACCTACCGGGGCGGCGACCTGCGGGCGGCGTGGAAGGAGGCGCAGCGCGCGGTGGACCTGGATCCGGGCGCGGCCTTCGGACACCACATCGCCGCCGGCGTGGCGCTCGCGTTCGACGACCCGGACGCCGCCGTCCACGGGCTCGAGCGGACGCTCGAGCTCGACCCTCTCGACCGCTGCCCCGCCCTGCTGCTCGCCCGCGCCCACCTGCGCCGGCACGCCTTCGACGGCGCCGTCGCGGCGAGCCGCGACAACCTGGAGCTGTTCCCCGACATGCAGCCCTCGCGCGAGCTGCTCTGGCGCGCCCTGTGGTTCGGCGGCCGCGCGGCGGAGGCCCGGGCCGAGGCCGAGAAGCTCCCCGGCGAGCGCGGCGCCCTGCTGGCCGCCTTCTCGGCGGGGCGGCTCGCCGAGGCCCGGCGCCTCGCCGCCACGGCGGAGGACGCCTGGCGCGCCCGGCTCGCCGACGGGGAGCCGGCGATGTTGGCCACCGCCGCGTTGGCGGAGAACCGGGCGCTGCTCGGCGACGCCGACGCCACCCTGGCCTGGATCGAGAAGCTGGCGTCGCTGACCGGCGGGGCCTTCAACGCCAGCCAGGTCCTGCCGCTCCCGGACGTCGACTTCCTGCGCGCCGACCCGCGGTTCGCCGCGCTGCTCGCCCGCCTGGGCCTCCCGGCGAGCTTCGCGCGGGTCGGCGGTCCGCCGCCCTCCGGCGGCGCCTAGAGCGGCACCCTACGGGCCGGCGGAGCGCCCGTCGGCGCGCTCGGGAGGATCGCTCAGCCGTGCCGGCGCCCCTTGCGCTCGCGCTCGAGATCGACCCAGCGCTTGTGCGCCTCGGCGTTCTCGATCCAGGGCCGGCGCTCGAAGTAGCTGTCCGTCCACTTCTTACCGTCCCGAGAGCAGGAGCAGGGCGATCAGGTTGGGGAAGGTGACGAAGCCCAGGGCGATGTCGCCGATCGTCCAGACGGTGGCCAGGGCCACCACCGCACCCGACGAAGTGCATGCCCACGAAGACGAGCTTGTAGGGCAGCACCGCCTTGGGCCCGAACAGGTAGTGGACGCAGCGGTCCCCGTAGTAGCTCCACGAGATCGCCGTCGAGATGGCGAACAGCAGCACGCTGAAGACCACGATGTAGCCGCCCCAGGTGCCGCCCAGGCCCGCATCGAAGGCGAGCTTGGTCAGCGGCGCGCCGCTCTCGGCGGCGAGGCCGTAGAGCGAGTCGGTAGGTCTCCCCCGTCGCCGCCACCGCCTCCTGCGCGCCGGGTACACGGTCCCGGTGAACGGCGTGGTCTGCGTCGGCGTCGGCGAAGAGGCGCTCGACCGGCACCTCGTGCCAGCCGACCACCGGCCCGCCGGCCGCGGCGCCGCGGTGTGGCCGTCGCGCACCTCGATCCGTTCGGGGGCCACGTCCAGCGCCGCGTAGCCGCCCTCGGCCGCCGACTCGAGGTAGGACAGGTCCCCGCCGCCGAGCTCGATCTCGGTCGGGATGCGGGTCGTGCCAGACGCCGGTGATGACGATCACCAGCCCGGTCATGGTGCAGATGACGATGGTGTCGATGAAGGGCTCGAGCAGCGCCACGACGCCCTCGGACACCGGCTCGTCGGTCTTCGCCGCGGCGTGGGCGATCGGCGCCGAGCCCTGGCCCGCCTCGTTGGAGAACAGCCCGCGCCGCACCCCCCACATCATGGTGAACAGGATGGCCCCGACGCCGGTGCCGGCCACCCCCGCGGACGGGTTGAAGGCCTGGTGGAAGATGGTGGCGAGGGTGGGCAGCACCTGGTCGGCGTGCAGGACCAGGATGGCGCCGCGCGCCGAGCACGTAGACCGCCGCCATCAGCGGTGCCAGGAATGCGGTGACGCGGCCGATCCGCCGGATGCCGCCGAGGATGACCAGGCCGACGACCGCCGGGGTGACCAGCCCGGTGATCCACACCGGGATCGACGAACTCGTCGAGCAGCGTGTCGGCGACCGTGTTCGCCTGCACCGCGTTGCCGGTGAGGAACGAGGTGGTGGTCAGCGCCACGGCGAAGAAGGCCGCGAGCACCTTGGCGACCGGCTTCCACCGCCCCCGCCCCAGCCCGCGCTCCATGTAGTACATCGGGCCGCCGGAGACCGAGCCCTCCCAGCGCCGCGCGTCGCGGTCCGGGAACCGACGTCGCGGAAGTGCTGGGCGAGCGTCACCTCGGTGTACTTGACGGCCATGCCGAGCAGCGCCGTCATCCACATCCAGAACAGCGCCCCGGGGCCGCCGAAGTGGATGGCGATGGCGACGCCGGCGATGTTGCCGATGCCGACGGTGGCCGAGAGCGCCGTGGTCAGCGCCTGGAAGTGGGCGACGTCGCCGGGCTCGTCGGGGTCGTCGTACTGCCGCTGGTGACCGCGAAGCCGTGGGGCAGCCGGCGGACCTGGATGAAGCCCAGCCGCAGGGTGAGGAAGACGCCGGTGCCGAGCAGGGCGATGACGAGGAAGGGGATCTCCCGGTCCCCCACCGTGACCCCCAGTTCCAGACGTAGTACTCCAGAGCTCCGACGATCTGCTCGAACATGCGGCCTCCCGCGGCGGCGGCTGATGGGATGCGGAACGACCCGCGGATCTTAACCACAACGGTCGCCGATCGCGGCCGCTGCGGGCCGCTCAGGAGGCGCCCGGGCCGGCGTCGGGGAAGAGGCGCGGAGGAGGGCAGGCCCGAGCGCCCGGCGCGCCAGGTGGCGGCCGAGCAGGAAGCCGAGGCAGAGGCCATGGCCGTTGAGCCCCGCCGCGTAGAGCACGCCCGGGACACCGGGCACCTCGCCGATCCGGGGCAGGCCGTCGTCGGTGAACGCCTCGATCCCGGCCCACCGCGAGCGCACCGGAGAGGCGGCGAGCCCCGGGAAGGTGGCGGCGAGGAACGCGTCCAGCGCGCCCTGGACCTCGGCGGTGGGCGACTCGAGGTAGCCCGACCTCCGCCGCCGGCGCGCCTGCCGCGCCCCGGCCGCCACCACCGTGCCGTCGGCGAGCTGGCGCACGCCTCGCGGCCGCCGTCGAGCCACCAGACGCCGGCGAGCCGGCGCTCGCCGGGCCCGGTGGCGAGCGCCTGGGCGCGCCCGGCCGGATCTCGGCGAGCCAGGTGCGGCAGCAGGGCCGGCGCGTAGGCGTTGAGCGCCACCACCACGGCCGGGCCACCAGGTCGCCGCCGGCCCCAGCAGCCGGACCCGGCCGTCGCCCGCCGGCTCCAGGCGCTCGCACCCGGGCGCCGGGGCGCACCGCGAACCCGCCGCAGGCCGCCAGCCCCCGGCACAGGCGCACCGGGTCGAGCCCGGCGTCACGGGGCTGGTGGAGGGCGCCGCCGATGCCCGCGGCTGCCCGCGGCCCGCGCCACCGCGTCGGCGTCGCGCCACTCGACGTCGAGGCCGGCCGCCGCCAACGCTCGGCCGCTCCGGCCCCAGCGCGGCCTCCCGCCGGCCTCCTCCGCCGGCGCCGCGATCCAGCTCCCCTCGGGAAGGAAGTCGCAGTCGAAGCCGCCCGGGTCGAGCAGCTCGGCGCGCAGCAGCTCGCGGCTCTCCGCCGCCGCGCCGCCAGAGGGCCAACGCCCGCTCGCGGCCCCGGCCGCGCCACCGTCTCGGCGAAGGGCTCGGCGAGCCGGTCGACAGGAAGCCTGCGTTGCGCCCGGAGGCCCGGGCCGCCGAGGTGCTCGGCCTCCGCACCACCACGCGCGGCCCCTGGCCGCCCTCGCGGGCCAGCCACCAGGCCGCCGACAGGCCGACGAAGCCGCCGCCCACGACCACCACGTCGACCTGCCTCGGGCACGGCGTCGGCCGCGCCAGCCAGAGCGAGGGCGGCAGCCCGCTAACCGACCAGGACACTGCCGCCGTTGACGTTGAAGATCTCGCCGGTGACGTGGCGGGCGAGCGGCGAGGCGAGGAAGACCACCGGGCCGGCGATGTCCTCCGGGTCGGCGATCCGCCGCGAGCGGGATCGTCGGCGCGCGATGCGCTCGCGGCCGCCGGCGGCGAAGGGCTCGGCGCACATCTCCGTCTCCACCCAGCCCGGCGCCACCGAGTTGACCCGCACCCGCGGCGCCAGCTCGACGGCCCACGACTTGGTGGCGGAGATCACCGCCCCCTTCGAGGCCGCGTAGGGGCTGTGGAAGGCCTCGCCGCGCTGCCCCGCGGTCGAGGTGACGTTGACGACGCTGGCGTTGCCCGAGCCGTCCAGCAGCGGCACCGCCGCGCGGGTGCACGAGGAAGGTGCCGGGGACGTTGACGCGCAGCGTCTCCTCGTAGCGCTCGAGATCGAAGCCGGCCAGCGGGTTGGTCTCCCACACCCCGGCGTTGTTGACCAGGCAGTCGAGACGCCCCCACTCGCCGCCGCACCCGGGCGAACAGCTCGGCCACGCCCTCGGGACGGGAGAGGTCCGCCGCCGCGGCGAAGTGCGGGGCGTCGCCCAGGCGTCCGAGCTCGCGCACCACCGCCGCGGCCGCGCTCGTGGCGGGCGCGGTAGGCCACCGCCACGGCGGCCCCGGCCCGGGCGAAGAGGCGGCAGCACGCCTCGCCGATGCCGCGGCTGCCGCCGGTCACCACCACCCGCAGCCCGGAGAGGTCGAGCAGACCCGGGCTCAAGCCATCGCCTCCACCGCCAGGGCGATCCCCTGGCCGCCGCCGATGCAGGCGGACGCGATCCCCACCCCGCCGCCGCGGCGGCGCAGCTCGGCGACCAGGGCCAGGGTGATGCGCGCGCCGGTGGCGCCCAGCGGGTGCCCCAGGGCGATGGCGCCGCCGTTGACGTTGAGCCGGTCGACGTCGAGGTCGAGCTCGCGGATCACCGCCAGGATCTGGCCGGCGAAGGCCTCGTTGATCTCGAACAGGTCGACGTCGCCGAGCTCCATCCCGAGGCGCTCGAGCAGGCCGCGGATCGCCGGTGCCGGCCCGATCCCCATGCGCGACGGCTCGACCCCCACGACGTGCCAGCCGAGCAGGCGGGCCAGCGGCCGCCAGCCGCGCTCGGCGGCGCGCTCGGCCCCGGTGAGCAGCAGCATCGCCGCGCCGTCGACGATCCCGGAGGCGTTGCCGGCGGTCACCGAGCCCTGCGGGTCGAACGCGGGCGGCAGCTTCGCCAGCCCCTCCAGCGTGGAGTCCGGGCGGACGTGCTCGTCGCGCTCCACGGTGCGGGCCCGCTCTGCCCTCCCCCACCTCGATCGGCGCCACCTCCTCGCCGAGCCGGCCGGCCTCCCAGGCGGCGTGGGCGCGCCGTTGGCTGGTCAGCGCGAGCTCGTCCTGCTCGTGCCGGGAGATGCCGTAGTCGGCGGCCAGGTTGTTCGAGGTCTGCGCCATGTAGCAGCCGCAGTAGGGATCCATCAGGCCGGCCAGCAGGGAGTCCTCGAGCTGCGCGTGTCCCAGCCGGAAGCCGCGCCGCGCCCCCCGCACGACGTGCGGCGCCTGCGACATGTTCTCGGTACCGCCCACCAGGCAGGTCGCCGCCTCGCCGAGCAGGATCCGGTGGCCCCCCTGGATCACCGCCTCGATGCCGGAGCCGCACAGCCGGTTGACGGTCAGGGCGGGCCGGTCCAGCGGCACGCCCGCCTTCAGCGCCACGTGGCGGGCGCAGTAGATGGCGTCGGACGAGGTCTGCATCACGTTGCCGACCACCGTGTGGTCGATCTCCTCGGGGGAGACGCCGGAGCGCTCGAAGGCGGCGCGGGCGGCGTGCACCCCGAGGTCGATCGCCGACACGGCGGCGAGCGAGCCGTTGAAGTCGCCCATCGGCGTGCGGGCGCCGCCGACGAGGACGAGATCGCGGATTTCCATCGAGTTACCTCCCTGGCTGGTGCAGCGTTCGGAGCGGGGAAAGGGCCGGAACGCGCCGGCCGGAGCCTCACTTCTTATCACGAAGCCCGCCGGCGGCGGCGTCCGTGGGCGGGCCCGGACGTCCCGCCACGTTCCCGCAGCAGCAGCGCACCCGGCCGTGCCCACGTTGTCGTGAACGGTCGGGCTCCTCGGCATACCGTACCGCGCCGGTCCGCCGGCGCCGACCTCCGGTCGCGCGCCGTGCGCTCCACGCACGTCGCCACCGGTTCTCGCGAAGGTGGCGGGGAGTCCGGGCTAACATCCCTCCATGCGC
This sequence comes from uncultured Acidobacteriota bacterium, assembly GCA_963843275.1. Lineage (GTDB taxonomy): Bacteria > Acidobacteriota > Thermoanaerobaculia > Multivoradales > JBCCEF01 > CAWJJM01. The sequence goes on from CAWJJM010000012.1 coordinate 1,487,476, forward strand.
GTCGACCGGGCGACGGGGTGGTTGGAGGGAGCGTGGCCGCTGCCGTCGCCGCACTGGAACGCGCGCCCGGCCGGCGCCGAGATCGAGCTGGTGGTGGTCCACGGCATCAGCCTGCCGCCCGGCCGGTTCGGCGGCCCTTCGATCGGCCGGCTCTTCCTCGGCCGGCTCGACCCCGAGGCGCACCCCTACTTCCGCGACGTGGCCGGCCGCCGGCTCTCGGCCCACCTGCTGGTGCGGCGCAGCGGCGCGGTGGTGCAGTTCGTCCCCTTCCACCTCCGCGCCTGGCACGCCGGGGAGTCCGCCTGGCGCGGGCGTACCGGCTGCAACGACTTCTCGGTCGGCATCGAGGTCGAGGGCGCGGCGGGCGTCCCCTACGAAGGCGGCCAGTACCGCGCCCTGGCGGCGGCGATGGCGGCCCTCGCCGACGCCTACCCGGCGCTCGGCCCCGACCGCGTCGTCGGCCACGCCGACGTGGCCCCGGGCCGCAAGGCCGATCCCTGGGACAGCTTCGACTGGCCGCGCCTGCGGCGGCTGCTGGCGGCGCGGCCGCACGCCGGCGGCCGGGCCTCGGCTCAGTCCGGCGGGGTCGTGCCGGTCAGCTCCCGGTACATCGCCTCGACGTCCGGCACCGCGAAGCCCTGGAAGGCGAAGTCGCGGTAGGCCTCGGGAAGGGTGAGACGCTCCTCGGCCTGCTCCAGGGTGAGGCCGGCGTCGATGGCGGCGCGGACCCGATCGCGCAGGTCCACGAGGTAGCCGCGGAAGGCGCGCACGTCGGCGGCCGTGGCCGGCGGCCCGTGGCCGGCGACGAAGGTGGCGGTCGGATACCGCGCGAGGAGCGTGTCGAGGGTGGGGATCCAGTCGGCGACCGTCGCGTCGATCAGGTTGGGCAGGGCCCGGGTCCACACCAGGTCGCCGGTGAACAGGACGTCGGCGTCGGGGACGTAGGCGAGGATGTCGCCGCCGGTGTGCCCGGGCAGCGTCGACAGGCGGACCTCGCGGTCGCCGAGGTGGAGGTGGACCTCCCCGGACCCGAACGTCACCGTCGGGTCGGTGAGCCGGATCGTGCGCAGCGCCGCGAGCCGCCGGATCCGCCGCTCGAGCGCGGCGCGCTCCTCGCTCTTCTCCGCCGCGGTGGCGGCGAGCTTCGCCTCCGCCTCGGCGGCCTGCTCGGCGAGCTCCGCGGGCGGCGGCAGGAAGCGCCGGTTCTTCGTCGTCTGCCACTCCATCACCCGGTCGTGCGCGAAGACGGGGATGCCACGGTCCACGAACACCTGGTTGCCGCCGGTGTGGTCGAGGTGGTCGTGGGTGTCGACGGCGAAGCGGATCGGCTGCGGCGTCCGCGCCCCGATCGCCGCGATCAGCTCCTCGCACGCCGCCGGGGTGAAGAACGTGTCGACGACGGCGACGCCGTCGCTGCCGACGACGAAGCCGGCGTTGCCGCCGGCGAGACCCCCGGACCGCGCCACCGCCGCCCAGACGCCGTCGGCGACCTGGACGAGGTCGAAGTCGTCCGGCGCCTCCGCGGCCTGGGCGCCGGCGCTTCCCACCACGGCGGCGAGGACCGCCGCGAGCACGACGAGGTTGCGAAGGGTGTGCATGCGGGACCTCCTCTGGGTCGGGCCGGACGCCCTACTCGTAGTTGCCGGGGTGGCCGGTCTGGAAGACGACGACGCGGTCGTCGGGGGCGAAGGCACCCTCGGCGGCGAGCTGGTCGACCGCCGCCAACGCCGCGGCGCCCTCCGGCCCGACCAGCAGGCCCTCCCGTCGCGCCGCGCGGGCCGCCACCTCGGGCAGGCGCTCCTCGGCCACCGCCACGGCGCGCCCGTCGGTCTCGCGCAGCGCCCGCAGCACCAGGAAGTCGCCGATCGCCCGCGGCACCCGAAGCCCCCAGACGCGGGTGCGCGGCTCCGCCCACGGCGCGGCACGCTCCTCCCCCGCGGCGAAGGCCCGCACCAGGGGAGCACAGCCCGCCATCTGCACCACCACGAAGCGGGGCCGCCGCCCCCGCACCAGACCCAGCCGCTCGAGCTCGGCGAAGGCCTTGTGCATCCCCACGATGCCGGTGCCGCCGCCGGTGGGATAGACGATCCATTCGGGAAGCTCCCAGCCGAGCTGCTCGGCCAGCTCGAGCCCCATGGTCTTCTTGCCCTCGACCCGGTACGGCTCCTTGAGCGTGGAGAGGTTCCAGTAGGCGGCGGCACCGCGCGACGCGGCGGCCAGGCGCCCGGCGGCCTCCACCAGGGTGGCGCCGCCGGTGAGCACCTCGGCCCCGTAGGCGCGGCAGCGCCGGGCGATCGCGGGCGGCGTGTCGTCGGGCAGGGCCACCCGCGCCGGCAGGCCGGCGGCGGCGGCGTAGGCGGCCGTCGCCAGCGCCGCGTTGCCGGCGCTCGCCAGCTCGACGCCCGGCGCTCCCAGCTCGCGGGCCCGGTTGACCGCCAGCGACAGCCCGCGCGCCTTGAACGAACCGGTGGGGTTGCCGCCCTCCTCCTTCACCCACACCCGCACCCCGGAGGGGGCGCTGCGCCGCAGCGGCACCAGGGGCGTGCCGCCCTCGCCGAGGTCGACCCGGGCCTCCGGCTCGCGCAGCGGCAACAGCTCGCGGTAGCGCCACAGGGTCCACGGGCGCCCGGGGAGGTGCGCGGCGAGGCGCCGGCCGCGCTCGGGGTCGAGGTCGTACTCCACCAGCCAGGGGGCGCCGGCCGGCGACAGGAAGGCGGGCGCGTCGAGCGGCGCCGTCTCCCCGGTCGCCGAGCAGCTCAGCTCGCGCGCCCAGCGGATCAGCTCGCGTCCTCCGCCCGCTGGTTGAGCTTCTCGATCTGCGGCTGGTACTTCTCGACCAGGGCGATGTTGTGCGCCACCCCCGGCTCGAGGTCCTCGCCCTTGGCGCTCTCCTCCTGCTGCTTCTTGAAGTCGGCGATCTGCTGGCGCAGGTCGGCCTTCTCGCTCTCGTCGTCGGTGGCCGCGATCTGCGCCTCGAGCATCGAGAGGTACTGCTCGGTGAAGGCACCCGCCTGCTTCTTGACGTCGCGGCCCATCCGCGCCACCTGCGCCTCGAGCACCTTGCCGCGCACCCATTGGAACTCGGCCGGGTTGAAGCCCAGCTCCTGGGCCGCCCGCAGGTCGGCCGTGATCAGGTCGCCGGCGTCGCCCATCGCCTTGAGCGCGTCGAAGAAGCCGACCTTCTTGTCCTTCCCCTCGGCGTCCTTGGTCTTCTCCTCGAGGCGCTGGTTGGCGACCTGGCGGATCTTGGCGGCGCGCTCCTCGACCGCCAGGTACATCTTCATCTGCGCCTCGTCGAGCTCGCCGTCCGCCGGCGGCTCGTACTTCGCCTCGCCCGCCTGCTCGAGGACGTCGACCGTGCCGGTCTTGTCGAGGCGGTCGGCGATCTGCTTCTCGCTGTCGCCGCCGCCGCGGCGGCAGCCCGACACGGGAAGGAGGACGACCAGACACGACGCCGCCAGACACCAGGAACGCAAAGAACCTCTCATCGGGAATCTCCTTTCCGGAACCGGCGGAACGCTATCACGCGGGCGCCGGCCCGAGCGCCGCCTGATAGGCCCGCCGGTACTGCCCGGCGACCGCGTCCCAGGTGAGCTCCTCGACCGCCCGGCGGCGCCCCGCGGCACCCATCCGCCGGCGCGCCTCGGGGGCGGCGAGGAGCTCGAGCAACGCCGCCGCCAGCGGCCCGGGGTCGCCCTCCGGCACCAGCCGCCCCGTCTCCCCCTCGGCGACCGCCAGGGGGATGCCGGAGATGCCCGAGGCCACCACCGGCAGCCCGCTCGCCATCGCCTCGAGGATGACGTTGGGCAGCCCGTCGACGTTGCCCTTGCGGTCGTGGACCGCCGGCAGCACGAAGAGGTCGGCGGCGCGGAACAGGTCGGGCAGGCGCGTCGCGCAGCACCCCGCCCGGCAGGTGGACGCGCTCGCCGCCGGGCAGCGCCCCGGTCACCGCCCGCAAGCGCTCGAGGAGGTCGCCGGCCCCGGCCAGGACGAAGTGGGCGTCGGGCGCTCCGGCGAGCAGCCGCGGCAGCGCCGCCGCCAGCACGTGGTAGCCCTTCTTGGTCGCCATCCGGCCCACCGAGAGCACCAGCGGCGCCGCCGCCGGCACCCCGAGGCGGCGGCGCCACTCCCCCGCCGCCGCGGCGGCGCCGGGTCCGGCCTCCGCCGCCGGCGCGAACAGGCCGGTGTCGACGCCGTAGGGGATCACCCAGGCCCGGCGGCGGTCGAAGCCCAGCGCGCACACCCGGTCGACCAGCTCGGGGGAGCAGCCGGTGACCAGCGCGGTGCGCCCGAGCGCCCAGCGCACCGCCGGACGCACCAGCGCCTTCTCGGCCAGGAAGACGTCGCTGCCGTGCAGACCCGCCGCCACCGCCGGAGCCCCCTCGCCGCGCGGCAGCGCCGCCGCCACGACCCCGTTGGGGACGATCCAGTGGCCGTGCACCAGGTCGGCCGGCCGCCGGGCCAGCGCCGCGACCAGGGCCCGCCGCGCCGCCGGCGCGTACAGCGGCGTCACCGCGGCGGCGCCACCGCGCACCGTCTCGTCGGCCTCCAGGCTGCGGCTGTAGCCGAGCACCTCCCAGCGCTCCGGCGCGTAGCGGAAGGTGGCCACCTCCACCCCGTCGTCGTCCCAGGCGGCGGCGACGCCGGGCGCGTGCGGCGCGAGCACCCGCACCCGGTCGCCGCGGCGCACCAGCGCCCGGGCCAGGTCGCGGATGAAGGGACCGGCGGTGTCGCCCGCGAAGCGGGGGTAGGTCTGGGTGAGGAAGACGACGTCCACGGAGGCCGCCGGGCGCGGCGCCTGGAGCTACTCCAGGTGCTCCTTGACCGAGTAGCTGTCGTCGCTGCGGAAGTTCTTGAAGGTGATCATCTCGCCGATCAGGCCGGTGGTGAGGACCTGGAAGCCGAGCAGCATCAGCAGCACGCCGAGCAGCAGAAGCGGCCGGTTCGACAGGTACTCGCCGCCCAGCCAGAGGACGAAGAGATAGACGTTGATGGCGAAGCCGGCGGCCAGGAAGGCCAGCCCCGCGGCGCCGAACAGGTGCAGCGGCCGGCGCGTGTACTTGGTGATGAACAGCACCGTGATGAGGTCGAGCAGGCCCTTGTAGAAGCGGTCCCAGCCGTACTTCGACCGGCCGTGCAGCCGCGGGTGGTGGCGCACCTCGATCTCGCCCACCGCGAAGCCCCGCCGGCTGGCCAGCACCGGGATGTAGCGGTGCAGCTCGCCGTAGACGGCGATCTGGTCGAGCACCTCGCGGCGATAGGCCTTGAAGCCGCAGTTGAAGTCGTGCAGGTCGACGCGGGCGAGGTGGCGCGTCACCCAGTTGAACAGCCGCGACGGCAGGCGCTTCGACGCCGGGTCGCGGCGCCGCCGCTTCCAGCCCGACACCAGGTCGAGGTCGCCCTCGTCGAGCCGGGCCAGGAAGCGCGGGATCTCCTCCGGGTCGTCCTGCAGGTCGCCGTCCATGGTGACCACGATCGGCGCCGTCGAGTGGTCGAGGCCGGCGCACAGCGCCGCGGCCTTGCCGAAGTTGCGCCGCAGCCGGACCAGCTTGACCCGCGGATCGGCGCCGTGGGCGGCGCGCACGGCGGCCGCGGTGCCGTCGCCCGAGCCGTCGTCGATGAAGAGGAGCTCGAAGCTGCGGCCGAGGCCGTCGAGGACCGCCGCCACCCGCTGCGCCAGCTCGGCGACCGTGTCGACCTCGTTGAAGACCGGCACCAGCACCGCGATGGCGGGCGGCGCGGCGCCGGCCGCCGGCCCGGCTGCGGCGCCGCCGGCCGGGGCGACGGGGAGCGGGGCGCTCATCCCGTGCCCCCCCCGCCCGAGCCAGCCCGGGCGCCGCGGGCGCTGCGGCTGGCCAGGATCTCCTCGGCGGCGCTGCGGCCGCTGCGCATCGAGTGGTCCATGTTGAAGTACTGCCACTCGCCGAAGCGCCCCGCCGTCCAGATGCCGTGCGCGCGCAGGTAGTCCCGGATGACGGCGACGTTCCGCGGGTGCTCGAGATCGTAGATCACGTAGGCCGGGTGGATCTCCTCGCAGTGGACCAGCTCGAGGCGGTCGTCCGGGCGCAGGATCTTCGCCGCCCGCAGCGCCTCGATCGTCCGCTCGACGGCGGTGTCGCGGTCCAGCGGGCGCTCGGCCGAGAAGGCCACCTCGGTGGAGATCGAGCTCTTGCCGGGGGGCGCGGTGTCGGGGCTGAAGTTGGCGGGGAACGACAGCCGGTGGAACGGGAACGCGTCCTCGTAGAAGTACACCCAGTGTTTGTCCGAGATGGCCGGCCGGTCCACCCCGAGGTTGACGCAGTAGATCCCCTGGTAGCGCAGCCCGGCGCAGGCGCGCTCGACCTCCGGCGGCAGGTTCGGGACCATCCGCGGCAGGAAGGGCAGCGGCAGGGTGTAGACCAGGTGCTCGAAGGGCACCACCTCGCCGTCCGCGAACACCACCCGGCGCTCGGGGAGCTCGAGGCGCACCGCGGTGCGGCCGAGGTGCACCGCCCCGACCCGCTCGCCCAGGGCCCGCGGCAGCGGCTCGATGCCGCCGCGCTTCGGGTACCAGAACTTCGACGTCGCCCCGACCAGCTCGACGTCGTCGGTCAGGGCGCCGCGCACGATGCGCTCGACCTGCGGCGTCGGCACCCGGCGGCCGATCCACGAGAAGTCCATCGTCGCCGGGTCGACCGTCCAGATCTTCCGCGCGTACGGGATCATCAGGTGCCGGGCGATCCCCTCGCCGAAGAAGCCGCGCATCCACTCGTCGTAGTTGGCCGGGTGGAACTCGCCGCGCGCCTGCGCCTCGACGGCCCGCACCAGCCCCACCAGGCACTCCTCGACCACCGGCACCGGCAGCCCGTACAGGTGCGCCTGGAACGGGAACCGGGTGTAGAGGTCGTGCGCCAGGTGGTAGATGTAGGCCTTGCGGTCCTGGGCGTGGAAGTTGTCGCCCAGCAGGTCGCGGATCAGCGCCTCCATCTCCGGGTCGATGGTGAACAGGATGTGCGGCCCGTAGTCGAACAGGTAGCCGTCGCGCTCGATCGAGCGCGCCAGGCCGCCGACGCGCGCCTCGCGCTCGAAGACCTCCCAGCCGTCCTCGCCCGCCTGCCGGAAGGTCCAGGCCGCGGTCAGCCCCGCCAGCCCGCCCCCCAGGATCACGTCCCGTCGCTCGCCCATGAAGCCCCGCAGAAGAAGAAGGAGAAGACGCGCCGGAGCCCCGCCCCGGCGGGCGCCATTCTCCCCGATCCTCCGGCAAAACCCAAACCCCTCGGAAAAAGGCGAAACACGGCGACAGGCACCTCTCTCCGCCGGCCGGCGCCCGGCGCCTCACCCACCCCGGAGAAAAGAGAGGTGCGTGTCACCGTTTTCCGTCACCCTCCCCCTTCCCGACGGTCAGGACATCAGCCGATGGTAGGTCTCGGTGGTCCCGGGCAGGGGCTCGACGCCGAGCTCGTCGGCCAGCAGCGACACCAGGCGCTGGTACTGGCGGCGCACGTGGTCGCGCCGGCCCTGGCGCGCGTAGAGGCGCATCAGGGCGAGGTGCACCGGCTCCTGCAGCGGGTCGGCGAGCAGGGCGGCGCGGAAGGCGTCCTGGGCCTCGGTCAGCTCGCCGAGCCGCTCGTCGACCTCGCCGAGACTGCGCAGCAGGTCCAGGTAGGCGCGGGAGAGGGCGTCGCGCTTCTCGACCACCCACGGCGCGTCCCACCCCTCGAGCAGGGGGCCACCGTAGAGCGCCCAGCCGCTGCGCCACAGCTCGGCCGCCTGCTCGGGCTGGCCCTCGCGCAGGCGCCGGTGACCCTCCTCGACCCGGCGCACCATCTCGACGGCGTCGACGTTCCAGGTCAGCCGGGGGTTGAGGCGGTAGACGCCGCGCCGCAGCAGCACGGTCGACCCGTCGCGGCCGCTCGGCGCGCCGAGGCTGCGCCGCAGGTAGCTCAGGGTGGGGTGGAGGTTCTTCTCCACGGTCGCCTCGTCGGCGTCCGGCCACACCGCCTCGACCAGCTCGGCGCGGCTGGCGGTGAACCCCGGGGCGGTGGCCAGGAAGCCCAGCACCTCGAGCGAGCGCCGCAGCGGGAAGCGCAGCTCGGTCGAGCGACCGTCGAGCCGGCGCAGGCGCACCGCGGGCTTGCCGAGCAGGGCCACGGTGTAGCCGGGAGCCGCGCCGCCCAGCGCCGGCGCCGGCAGGCCGGCCAACCAGCTGCGCCACGCCGGCGGCAGGTCGCGGCGCCGCGACAACACCGCGTCGAGACCGGGACGGCGCCGTAACAGCGCGAGCAGGCCGTGCTCGAAGAGCGATTCGGCGGCGCTGCGCTGCGGGCGGGCGACGGAGCCGTCGCGCAGCGGGCGGGCCGCCGCCTCGACCCGTTCGAGGGCCGGCACCAGCAGGGCGGCGACCGCCGCGTCGTCGGACTCCGGCGCCTCGCCGTCGCCCTCCGGACCGGCGGCCGGGTCCGGCTCGTCCTCGAGCTCGTGCAGCACCGCGAGCGGACGCAGCGCCGGCGGCAGCGCGCGCCACGGCTCGAGGCCCTCCGGCCCTGCCGGGGGCTCCTCACCCAGCAGCTCCGCGGCCACCCGCGCCGTCGCCGCCACCGCCTCGGCGTCACCGGCCGCGGCGGTCGGCAGGGCCTCGGGGCGCCGCCACAGCAGGGCCTCGGTCAGGCCCCGCGCCAGCGCCATGCCGGCCGGCTCGCCGGGGCGCGCCGGGTTCTCCTCGAACAGCCGCGCCAGCAGGCCGAGCGGCGCCGCCGCCAGCAGCCGCGGCCACTCGACGTCGAAGAGACGCTCGAGGTCGGCCGGCCGGCGCGCCTCGAGGAGCTGCTCCAACGCGCTGACCGGCCGGTCGTGGGCCAGCTCCACCCGGGCCAGCCGCGCCGCCACCCGCTGCCGGCGCTGCCGCGACCAGCGGCCGCGCCGGTCGCGCGCCAGGAACCAGTGGAGCAGGTTGGGCAGGCGCAGCGAGCCGGAGCGCTCCACCGCCAGGCCCCAGACCTCGACCAGGCGGCGCCTCAGGGTCTCCTCCTCCGGCGACAACAGCCCCGCCCACAGCTCGCTCTCCAGCGTCCGCCCCGCCGACAGGGTCACCGCCAGCTCGCGCTCGTCCGGCGCCAGCATGGGGAGCACCTCGTGGCGCAGGAAGGAGATCACGGCCGGCAGCTCGACCAGCGCCGACGGATCGACCGAGCCGCCGGCCTCGGCCGCCGCCTCCGCCGCGAGCCGCAGGGGGCGGTACCAGCCGTCGGTCACCCGGCGCAGCCGCTCGACCAGGTCGTCGGCCGGCGCCGCGCCGGTGACGTCGAGCCACAGCCGGCCGACCTCCTCCTCGCCGAGGAGGAGCTCGGTCGGCAGCACGTAGGAGCAGGCGAGCGGCCCGGGCGGGCGCTTCTCGGGCGCCGCGAAGACCAGCCGGCGGCCCGGCGTCAGGCGGCGGGCGATGGCGCCGGCGCCCTCCGGCGAGGCCGCCGGCAGCGACGGCACGGCGGGAAGCACCAGCCAGCGCGCCCCGCCGGCGAAGGCGGCGTCGACCGCGCGGCCCAGCGCCGCCTCGTCGGCGAGGGCGTCGAGCGACAGCGGCTGGCCGAACCGCGCGTCCTCGGTGAGGGCGTCGAGCACCGCCTGCTGGCCGGCGCCGGGCCACGCCCAGAGCTGCACCAGCGGGCCGTCGAGCGCCAGCACCCGCTGCACCAGCCGGTCGAGGTGGGGCGGGCGGACGGCGTGGGGGGCCGGCCCGGTGACGCGCTTCACGGCTCCCGCAGCCGGTCGCGGACCTGCTGCATGTCCTCCCAGGTGGGGCGCTTCCACGCGGCGTTGCGCAGCAGGGCCGCCGGGTGGAACGTCACCATGGTCGCCACGCCGCGCACGCTGTGCCAGCGCCCCCGCAACCGGCCCAGCGGCAGGCTGCTGCCCAGCAGGGTCTGCGCGGCGACCCGCCCCAGCGCCACGATCGCCCGCGGCCGGATCAGGTCGATCTGCCGCTCCAGGTAGCCGCGGCAGGCCGCCGCTTCGTCCGGCTGCGGGTCGCGGTTGCCGGGCGGCCGGCACTTGACGATGTTGGCGATGTAGACCTGGGAGCGTCGCAGGTCGATCGCCTCGATGATGCGGGTCAGCAGCTCGCCCGCCGGGCCGACGAAGGGCAGCCCCTGCCGATCCTCCTCGGCCCCCGGGCCCTCGCCGATGAACATCAGCTCGGCGCGCGGGTCGCCCGCGCCGAAGACGACCGTGCGCCGGCCCTCGGCGAGCCGGCAGCGGGTGCACCCGGCCGCCGCCGCGGCCAGCTCCTCCAGCGTGCCGCAGGCCTCCCAGCCGGTGCCGCCCGCCGCGGCCCGGCCGACGCCACCGGGGACGCGCGCCGCCGGCGCCGGGGGTGCCGCGCCGGTCGGGGCGGTCGCCCGGCCGCCGGCGGGGCGCGCCCGCGGCTCCTCGGCCGGCAGGTAGAGGTCGCCGTAGCCGATCTCGCCCAGGTACTCGAGCAGCGGCCCGAGGTCGCCGGCGCGGCGCCGGCTCATCGCGGCTCCCGCCAGGTGACGCGGTAGACCGCGTCCGCCCGGTCGTCGGAGATCAGCAGCGAGCCGTCGGCGAGGACGAGCACGTCGACCGGTCGGCCCCAGGCCTCCTGCCCCCGGAGCCAGCCGTGGACGAACGGCTCGACCGCCGTCACCCGGTCGCCCTCCACCCGCGCCCGCACCACCCGGTAGCCGACCTTCGCGCTGCGGTTCCACGACCCGTGCTCGGCGATCAGGACGTCGCCCCGGTACTCCGCCGGGAACATTCCGCCGGTGTAGAAGCGCATCCCGAGGCTGGCGACGTGGGCCCCCAGGCGCGCCGCCGGCGGGGTGAAGTCGGCGCAGGGGTGGCCGTCGCCGAAGCGCGGGTCGGGGACGTCGCCGCCGTGGCAGTACGGGAAGCCGAAGTCGAGGCCCGCCCGGGGCGCCCGGTTCAGCTCGTCGGGGGGCAGGTCGTCGCCCAACCGGTCGCGGCCGTTGTCGGTGAACCACAGGACCCCGGTCCCCGGCTGCCAGTCGAAGCCGACGGTGTTGCGGATGCCGCGCGCGAAGACCTCCCGCTGCGAGCCGTCGGGGCGCAGGCGGGTGAGGCCGGCGTAGATGCCGCCGGGCTCGCAGACGTTGCACGGTGCGCCCACCGGGACGTAGAGCCAGCCGTCCGGGCCGAAGGCGATGAACTTCCAGCCGTGGTGGTGGTCGCTCGGATAGTCGTCGCGCACCACCTCGGGCCGGGGCGGGTCGTCGAGGTGCCGGTCGATGTCGCGGAAGCGCAGGATCCGCGAGACCTCCGCCACGTAGAGGTCGCCGTCGTGCCAGGCGACGCCGTTGGGCTGATCGAGCCCCGAGGCGATGCGGACGACGCGCTCGGCCCGCCCGTCGCCGTCGCCGTCGACCAGCGCGTGGACGGTGTCGCCGCGCGTGCCGACGTAGACGATCCCGGACGGCGACCGGGTCAGCGACCGCGCCCCCGGCACCGCCGCCGCGTAGAGGGCGATCGAGAAGCCCGGCGGCAGCTCCAGGGTGTCGAGGGGCAGCCCGGCGTCCGCCCCCGCGGGGGCGGGCCGCGCGTCGCCCCCGGCGGCGCAGCCGACGGCGGCCAGCGCCAGGGCCAGCGCCAGCCGGGCGGCCGGCCGGCGGCGCCGCGCGCGGCACGCGGCGGCGGCGGGCGGGAGCGAGCTGGGGGGAGCGGTCATCCTCGTGGCCCTCGCGGAGGGCCCATGCTACCGCGCTGCCGCAGCGCGGCGTGGCTGTGCTAGGTTGGCCGTGGACCTGCAACAGAGCGCCGTGGAGGAGCCATGACCGTCACCAGCCCCGGCAAACCCGGCCCGTCCGGCGCCGTCGCCGCCGAGGTCACGCCGCGCCCCGAGCTCGACTCCGCGGTCGAGGACCTGCGCCGCCACCGCCACGCCTGGGCGGCGCTGGGCCTGGGCGAGCGCCTGGCGCTGCTCGCCGCCCTGCGCCACGCCTTCCGCCGCCTCGCCGACCGCTGGGTCGCCGCCTCCCGCGAGATCGAGGGCATCGCCGGCAGCGGCGCCTTCCACGGCGAGGAATGGCTGGCCGGCCCCTACTGCGTGCTGCGCAACCTGCGGCTGCTCGAGGAGAGCCTCGCCGACCTCGCCGAGGGGAGGCCGCCGCGCATCCCCGGCCCGGTGACCCGCCGGCCGGACGGCCGCGCCGTGGCGCGGATCTTCCCCGGCTCGCTGTGGGACCGGGTCTTCTTCCCCGGCGTCACCGCCGAGGTGTGGATGGAACCGGGCGTGACGCCCGAGACGCTCGCCGCGGCGCAGGCGGCGGCCTACCGCGAGGCCGGTTCGGGACCGGTGCCGGGGCGGGTCGCGCTCGTTCTCGGCGGCGGCAACGTCTCCTCGATCGGGCCGATGGACACCCTCTTCAAGCTGTTCGCCGAGAAGCAGGTGGTGCTCTACAAGTCGCACCCCGTGCAGGACCGGCTGGGGCCGCTCTTCGAGGAGGCCTTCGGGCCGCTGATCGACGGCGGCTTCGTGCGGGTCGTCTACGGCGGCGCCGACGTCGGCACCTACCTGGTCCACCACCCGGGCGTCGACGAGGTCCACATGACCGGCTCGGACCGCACCTACGAGGCGATCGTCTTCGGCCCCGGCGAGGACGGCGCCCGCCGCCGCCGGGAGGGCCGGCCGCAGCTCGACAAGCCGGTCACCGCGGAGCTCGGCAACGTCTCGCCGGTGATCGTCGTCCCCGGCCCGTGGAGCGACGGCGAGGTCGCCTACCAGGCCGAGAACGTGGTCTCGATGCTCACCAACAACGCCGGCTTCAACTGCAACGCGGCGCGCGTCGTGGTGACCCACGCCGGCTGGGCGCGCCGCGACGACCTGTTGGCGGCGATGCGCCGGGTGCTCGCCTCCACGCCCACCCGGCCCGCCTTCTACCCCGGCGCCGCCGAGCGCTGCGAGCGCTTCCTCGCCGCCCACCCCGACGGCGAGCGCTTCGGGGCGCCGGCGGCGGGCGAGCTGCCGTGGGTGCTGCTGCCCGGCCTCGACGCCGGCCGCGAGGACGACATCGCCTTCCGCACCGAGGCGTTCTCGAGCGTCTTCGGCGAGACCGCGCTCGCCGCCCCGTCCGCCGCCCGCTTCGTCGACCGCGCCGTGGAGTTCTGCAACGAGCGCCTGTGGGGCACCCTCAACGTCACGCTGATCGTCCACCCCGACGCGCTGCGCGACCCGGAGACGGCGGCCGCGGTCGACCGCGCCCTGGCCGACCTGCGCTACGGCACGGTGTCGATCAACCACTGGGCCGCGGTGGGCTACGCCCTGGCCTCGCCGCCCTGGGGCTCCATCCCGGGGCAGACGCCGGCGGACATCCAGTCCGGCACCGGCTGGGTCCACAACACCTTCCTCTTCGACCGGCCCGAGAAGACCGTGGTGCGCTCGCCGTTCCGCGTCTGGCCCAAGCCCCCGTGGTTCGTCAGCCACCAGACGGCGGGGGCGCTGGCGCACGACCTGGCCGCCTTCGAGGCGGACCCGGGGCCGCTGCGGGTGCCGTCGATCTTCTGGCACGCCCTGCGCGGCTAGGCCCGCCGCCGCGCCGATGGCCGCCTTCGTCACCCACCGCCGGGTCGAGCTCTCCGACACCGACCTCGAGGGCATCGTCCACTTCGCCCGCTACTTCGTCTTCCTGGAGACGGCGGAGCACGAGCTGCTGCGCTCGATCGGCAGCAGCGTCCACCTCGAGCGCGACGGCGCCGTCCTCGGCTGGCCGCGGGTCGAGGTCTCCTGCCGCTACCGGCGCCCGGCGCGCTTCGGCGACGAGCTCGACCTCCGCCTCGAGATCGAGCGCCTGGGGACACGCTCGGTGATCTACCGCGGCACCATCTGCCGGGGCGAGGAGGTCCTCGCCGAAGGCCGCAGCGTCGCGGTGTGCTGCCGCATGGACGGCCCCGACGGCATGGAGCCGGTGGAGATCCCCGCGGACGTGGCGGCGGCGCTGACCCGCTTCGTGGCCGCGCCGAAAGGACCCGCCTAGCGCAGCCGCCGGAGGCCGAGGGCGAGCAGCAGCAGGGCGAGGGCGGCGAGGGCGGAGGGGATCGGGCGAGCTCCCCCGGCCCGCCGCTCAGACCAGCAGCAGCGCCACGCCAGCCCCCATCAGGGCCACCGCCACCACCTTCGCCGCCCCCACCGCCTCGCGGAAGATGAAGCGGCCGTAGACCAGGGCGAGGACGTTGCCGAGGCCGCGCTTGAGGGTCTCGACCAGCGCCACCCAGACCAGCCGCACCGCGACGAGCTGCAGCCCGAGGGCCACGCAGCTGGTGGCGAGAGAGAGCAGGAAGAGGCCCGGCGAGCGGCCGACCGTGCGCAGCTCCCCCGCCCTCCCCTGGGCCACCAGGACGACGAGCACGGCCAGGGCCACCCCGGTGGTCAGCACCAGCCCGTGCACGGGCACGCTGGCCCGCGCCAGCGCCAGCTTGTCGAGCGGCGGGGTGGCGGACCAGCAGATCGCGACCAGCAGCATGAGCCGCGACCCCGGGTGGCGGGCGAAGGCGCGCAGCAGGGCGACCACGTCGCCGCGTTGGCCCGGCGCCAGGTTGAGCAGGAAGGCGCCGGCCACCACCAGCGCGATGCCGGCGCCGTGGCGGGGCCCGGGGAGCTCGCCGAGCAGCGGCACCGCGAACAGCGCGGTCAGCGCCGGGGTGAGCGACAACAGCGGGATGGTCATGCTGATCGGCGCCCGCTGGAAGGCGTGCAGGAAAGCGAGGTTGGCGACCACGTTCAGCGCCACCGAGCCGAGCGCCGGCGCCCAGTACCCGGCGCCGATCCCGGGCCAGCCGTCGAGCGCCGCCCACGCCGCGAAGGCGGGCGCCTGCCCGGCGGTCAGCAGCAGCAGCAGCGGGGTGGGCGCGATGCGCTCGACCAGGGCCTTGCGGGAGAGGTCGAAGCCCGACCACGCGAGGGCGCAGGCGACGACGACGGCGAGCGAGAGGGCGGTGAAGGTCAGGGCGATCGGGGCGGTGCGGGACCGCGGCTCGGGTCGATCGGAGGTCGGCGGGCGCCGCCGCCGGCGGCCAGGGCGCCGGCAGGATAGCACCCCCCGGCGAGGAATCGGGGGATAATCGCCCCATGATGATCGCCCACGGGGAGAAGCTCCACATCATCTTCCGCCGCCGCTTCGACGGCGACCTGCGGCGCCACTTCCTCGGCGAGGTGGTGGCCACGGAGGGCCCGTTCGCGCGGGTCATCGGCCACACCTTCGTCTTCGACACGGCGAGCAACCGCTACGAGCGCCGGCCGGAGCGCCGGGTGCGGCTGATCGGGCTCGCCGACGCCGGGGTGGTGGTCAACCTCCTCCCCCCCGACGTCGACCTCGAGGCGCTCGACTACCGCATCGTCGACGGCCACCTGGTGATCACCGACGGGCGCGACTTCCGCCTCGACATCAACGAGTTCGGACCGAAGCGCTGACCCGATGCACCTGACTCCCGAGATGGTCGCCGACGCCCTCGTCCGCCAGGGGCGGATCGCGCCCGAGCACGCCGAGACGATCCGCAAGGAGTCGCGGCTGCTGCCGCAGCGGGTGCGCTCGGCCAAGGCCTACCAGCAGAAGGCGTTCGCGTACGAGCTGGTGGCGCAGCTCCGCCTCCCCGACCAGGTCACCGGCGGCGTCGTGGGCGAGCAGGAGATCGCCGACGCCATCGCGGCGGACGCCGGCGTCGACCGGGTGCGCATCGACACCCTGCAGCTCGACGCCGAGCTGATCGAGGCCAAGGTGTCGCGGCCCTTCGCCAAGCGCCACCGCATGCTGCCGCTGGCGATGGTCGACGGCAAGCTGCGGGTGGCCTGCTCGAACCCCTACGACATCGAGGGGATCGACTCGTTCCGCCGCCTGGCGGCGCGGGACATCGAGCTGGTGGTGGCGTCGGAGCCGGAGATCCTGCGCGCGCTGACCGAGTTCTACGGGCTGCGCCACTCGGTCCGTCGCGCCGAGCGCGAGCTCACCACCGGGGTCGACCTCGGCAATCTCGAGCAGCTCGTCCGCATGAAGAGCGACACCGAGATCGAGTCGAGCGACCGGCACGTCGTCAACGCCGTCGAGTTCATGCTCCAGCACGCCTACGAGTCGCGCGCGTCGGACGTCCACATCGAGCCGAAGCGCGAAGAGAGCCTGATCCGCTTCCGCATCGACGGCGTGCTGCACCCCGTGCAGAAGATGCCGCGCGTCGTCCACCGCGCGGTCGTGTCGCGCATCAAGACGATGTCGCGGCTCGACATCGCCGAGAAGCGCCGGCCCCAGGACGGGCGGGTCAAGACCCAGCGCGACGGCCGCGAGGTGGAGCTGCGCGTCTCCACCCTGCCCACCGCCTTCGACGAGAAGGTGGTGCTGCGCATCTTCGACCCGCAGGTCCTGATGCAGGACCTCGGCGAGCTCGGCTTCTTCCCCGACGAGCTGGGGCACTTCCACGACTTCATCTCGCGGCCGCACGGCATCGTGCTGGTCACCGGACCCACCGGCTCCGGCAAGACCACCACCCTCTACTCGGCGCTCAAGGTGATCGCCAACGAGCAGATCAACGTCACCACCATCGAGGACCCCATCGAGATGGTGAGCGAGGCGTTCAACCAGGTGGCGGTGCAGGCCAAGGCGGGGGTCACCTTCGCCAGCGCCCTGCGCCACATCCTGCGCCAGGACCCCGACGTCATCATGGTCGGCGAGATCCGCGACGGCGAGACCGCCCAGTACGCCATCCAGGCGGCGCTGACCGGCCACCTGGTCTTCTCCACCCTGCACACCAACGACGCCGCCTCCTCGATCTCGCGGCTGGCCGACCTCGGCATCGCCCGCTTCCTGATCAGCTCGACGCTGGTGGGAGCGATGGCGCAACGCCTGGTGCGCAAGATCTGCCCGCATTGCGCCATCGACCGCCACCTGACCAGCGAGGAGGCGGCCACCCTGCGGCTCACCGTCCCCGCGGGCAAGCGGATCAAGGTGCGCGAGGGCGAGGGCTGCCACGAGTGCCGCAGCACCGGCTACTTCGGGCGCACCGGGATCTTCGAGATCCTGCCGGTGGACGAGGCCATCCGCGAGCTGGTCATCGCCGGCGCCGACTCGCCCGAGGTCAAGCGCACCGCCGTCGAGCACGGCATGCGCACCCTGCGCCAGAGCGCCCTGCGCAAGCTCGCCGAAGGGGTCACCACCTTCGAGGAGGTCGTCCGGGTGACGGGGATTTGAGCCCGCCGCCGTCGCCGGCGCGGTGGCGAGGGGCCGGCCGCCACCTCGCCGCCGTCGCCACCACCGGGGCCCTCCTCGCCTGCGCCCGGGCGCCAGAGCCGGCTCCCGCGGCGACGGCACCGCCGGCCTCCGCCGACGCCGGCACGCCGGCCGCCGACGCCCTGCGCTCGCTGCCCTACGCCAGCTCCGTCCCGGTGGTACCGGACGAGGCGCGGGAGGGAGTCGTGGCGTACGACGCGGCCCGCGCCGAGCCCGGGCTCAACCTGGTGGCGCCGCGCGACGTCACCCGCGCCTTCCTCCTCGACATGGAGGGCACGCCGGTGCACCGGTGGTCGTTCGCGCGCACCCATCACGACGGCTTCCACCACGTCGAGCCGACCCCCGACGGCGGGTTGGTGGCGTTGATCAAGAACCGCCTCATCGTCCGTCTCGACGCGGACTCCCACGTCCTGTGGTCGCGCCAGATGGCGGTGCACCACGACGTCGCCCTCCTCCCCGACGGCGGGCTGTGGGTGCCGGTGCGCACGCGCCGCTGGGCCGAGCACGACGGCGAGCGGCTCCCGGTCCTCGACGACCTGTTGACGCGCCTCGACGCGCGCGGCGAGGTGCGGCGGCGGATCGACCTGTGGGGGCTCTTCGGCGGCGGCGTCTCCGCCCGGCAGTGGGCCAGGCTGCGGGCCTGGCGCGACGCCGCCCCGGCCGGGGCCGACCCGCTCGCCCGCGTCGCCCAGGACACGCCCGCGGACCTCCTCCACACCAACTCGGTCGAGCGCCTCGACCGCCGCGTCGCCGGGCTCGGCGAGCGCGGCGACCTGCTCATCTCGCTGCGCCAGCTCGACACCGTGGCGGTGGTCGATCCGGTCGCCGAGAGGGTGCGTTGGAGCTGGGGCCCGGGCGAGCTGGAGCACCAGCACCAACCGTCGGTGACGCCGCGCGACACGCTGCTGCTCTTCGACAACGGCCCGTCCCGCGGCCGCTCGCGGGTGCTCGAGGTCGACCCGGTCAGCGGCCGGACCGTGTGGGAGTTCCCGGCCTACGCCTGGCAGCGCCTGTTCAGCGCCAGCCGCGGCGGCGCCCAGCGCCTGGCGAACGGCGACACCCTGATCACCGAGAGCGACGCCGGCCGCGCCCTGGAGGTCACCCCCGAGGGTGACGTCGTGTGGGAGATGCTGGCGCCCCTGCGTCCCGCGGTCGGCGACCGCCCCGCCCACCGGGCCGCCCTCTACCGCGTCCGCCGCCTCCCGCCGGGATGGCCCGGCGCGCGCGGCGCGCACTGAAGCACGGATCCTCCCGCCGACGGAGCGGACGACGGCCCGCGGGACGACCGCTCGCCGCCCGGCTCCCGCGGCGCGCGCCGATGGTAGGCTCGCCGCCCGGTCATGGCGGCCGGACCGCCAAAGGAGCCAAAAGCGATGCGCAAGAAGAGTGGTCTCATCGTCGAGGAGCTTCCGGGGGGCGGCTACCTCGTGCTCGACGAGGCAGCCGGGCTCAGCCACGCGCTGAAGCCGGACGCGGCGAAGGTGTGGGCGAGCCTCGAGGACGCGCGGAGTGAGGAGGAGATCGCGGAGCGCACCGGCCTCGACGCCGGCGTCGTGCACACCGCGGTCGCGGAGCTGCGGACGGCCGGCCTGCTCGAGGGCGGCGACGGCGGCACCTCGCGACGGGAGCTGCTGACCAAGGCGGCCGTCGTGGCGGGGGCGGCGGCGGCGCTGACCCTGATCGACACCATCGCCACCCCCAGCCCGGCGGCGGCACAGTCGGGAACGGACAACGAAGACGACACCCCCGCGGACGGCGCCTCCTCCCATCGGTCCTGAGGGCACCGTACAACGCGGAGGCCGTCCAGCGCCCGCGGCCGGCGCGGGGCGCTGGGCGCGCATCGCCCGGGCGGGCCGGGCCCTCGACGCCGAGGCCGTGCTCGCCCGCTTGCAGGCGGGCGAGCCGTTCCACCTGGCGACGTGGCTGCGGCCGGCGGCGACCGAGCTCGCCCCCGAGCTTCTGGCGCGACACCTGCGCCGACCCGTCGAGGAGCAGCAGCGCCTGCTCGAGGAGACGCTGATCGCAGGCGGCACGAGCCCGCGGGTGGCCTGGGCGGTGGCCGCTGCGCCCCGCCACCGGCTGGCTCCGGAAGGTCTGCAAGAGCGAGCCTTCCTCGACGAGTTCCTGCGCGGCAACGGCTGGTTCGGCCTCACGCCGCCGTCGCTGGTGGCCGCCATGATCGAGCGGCTCGGCACCCGACCGGCCGCCAACGTCCTCGAGCTGGGCGTCGGTTCGGCCTGCCACGCCGTCTCCCTGCTGCGCCTGTGGCCCACCGCCCGGCTGGTCGGCATCGAGGGCGACGGACGGCTGCTGGCGGAGACCCGCGAGCGCAGCCGGGACCTCGCCGAGGCGGCCCGTCTGCACCTGATCCACGGCGTCGACCCCGACGACGCCCGCGCGCACGCACCCTTCGACGTGGTCTACGCGACCTTCGCCTACCGCCGCCCGGTCGCCGCCCTGGTGCCCCTGCTGGCCGAGGACGGACGGGTGCAGGTGCCGCGCGCCGTGACGCCGCACGAGCTCGCCACCGAGCCGTTGCTCCAACCCCTGCGTGACCGCCATCCGAGCTACGAGAGCTTCCTCGAGGAGTGGCAGATCAACCTCTGCGTCACCACCTACGTGCACGAGAACGGGAACCTGCGGGTGGTCGACAAGCTCTACGGCGTGAGCTTCGTGGGCCAGCGCGACCAGGCGGTCTGAGCGCAGCGTGCGGGGCCGGCCCCGGGGGGTGCGGCATAATCGGCCGGCCCGAAACCACCGATCCCAGTCCCCGACCGCTGGCCGGTCCGTCCGGTCGGGGGCCGATTCCGAGGAGGAACCATGCGCCACCGTCGCCCGCTTTCCCTCGTCCTGTGCCTGAGCCTGCTGGTCGCGCTGCCGCTCGCGGCGCAGCCGCCGGCCGCCGACGACGCGGCCCGCCCCGTCGTCCTGAAGGCGGCCCACCTCTTCGACGGCGTGACGGGACGGCTGGTCGACGGCGGCGCGGTGGTGGTCCAGGGCGACACGATCTCCGCGGTGGGCCCGGACGTCCCGGTCCCCCCGGGCGCGCGGGTGATCGACCTCGGCGACGCCACCCTGTTGCCGGGCTTCATCGACGCCCACGTCCACCTCACCCTCGAGATGAGCGACGACTACTACAAGGCCTTCTACGAGAACACCTTCCGCTTTCCGGCCGAGCAGGCCCTCTACGCCGCCCGCTGGGCGAAGCGGACGCTCGAGGCCGGCTTCACCACGGTGCGCAACGTCGGCGCCTGGAACTACGTCGACGTCGGGTTGCGCAACGCCATCGAGGCGGGCGTCACCGCAGGGCCGCGCATGCTGATCGCCGTGCACCCCATCGGCTCGACCGCCGGGCACGCCGACGGCCCGCCCTACCCGCCGGACCTCGTCGCGCCCCTGGGCCCCGTCGACGGGGTCTGCAACGGCCCGGCCGAGTGCCGGGCGGCGGTCCGCTACCAGATCAAGTATGGCGCCGACGTCATCAAGTTCATGCCCTCGGGCGGCGTGCTCTCGGAGTCCGACCCGGTCGACGTGCCCGAGCTCAGCCAGGAGGAGATGGACGCCATCGTCTCCGAGGCGCACGCCTGGCACCGCAAGGTCGCCGCCCACTGCCACGGCGACGCGGCCGCCAAGATGGCGATCCAGGCCGGCATCGACTCGATCGAACACGGCACGTTTCTCGAGGACGACACCCTCGAGATGATGAAGCGGCAGGGCGTCTACCTGGTGCCCACCCTCTACGCCGGCTGGTGGGTGGGCCGGAAGGCGGACCACTACCCGCCGCAGATCGCCGCCAAGGCGCGCGCCGCGGCGGCCCGGATGATGACCATGTTCCAACACGCGGCGAGGATCGGGGTGCCCATCGCCTTCGGCACCGACGCCGGGGTCGAGCCCCACGGCACCAACGCCGCGGAGTTCACCCTGATGACCGAGAACGGCCTCACCCCCGCCCAGGCGCTGATGGCCGCCACCCACGGCGGCGCCGATCTGCTGGGGGTCTCCGACGTCACCGGCTCGCTCGAGACGGGCAAGCAGGCCGACGTCGTCGCCGTCCCCGGCAACCCGCTCGAGGACATCTCCGTCACCGAGCACCCGGTCCTGGTGATGCAGGGCGGCCGGATCGTGGTCGGCGGCTAGCGCGGGGAGACGGGCGCGTCCGCGGCGTCGAGCCGGGGCGCGCTCACCGCGGCGGGCGCGGGGCGTCGCCGCGGAAGTAGCCGTCGATGAGCTCGGCGGCGCGGCGCACGTCCTCGCGGGGCTCGACGATGCGGCCGAGCAGGGTGCGGTAGGTGAGGCCGAGGGTCTCGACGTCGCCCTCCTGGAGCAGCTTGATCACCTCGCGCAGGACGCGCTGCGAGGTGTGGCCGTACTCGCCGCGGTCGGCGTCGCGGTCGAGCAGGACGAGGGCGAAGAAGAGCGGCTCGGGGAGGTCGGAGAGGGTCGTCTCGCGGCGCCGCCCGGCCGCTCCCGCCGCGGACTCCTGCGGCGCCCCGTTGCCGCCCGCCGGCTCCTCCACCTCCGGGTGCTGTGTCGGCCAGTGCAACGTCTGCTCCGGCAGCTCGGCGGCGGGGCGCGCGGCGCGCTCGAAGAAGAAGGGCAGCGAGCGGAACTCGCGGGCGAACCGGGAGAAGAGCAGGAAGAGCTCCTTCTCGGAGTCGAAGTTGCCGACCAGGCGCGCTCCCCGCCCCACGTCGAGCCGCTCGGTCTCCTGCAGGACGATGTTGGCGCGGGAGGTCTCCTCGAGCTGCAGCGAGCGGGCGGTCACCTTCCAGGCCGTCAGGCTCCCCAACACGTAGCAGTCGCCGGTGCAGCGCACGCTGACCGCCTCCACCTCCACCCCGTGATCGATGCGGATCGAGCCGGCGCGCGACTCGATGGTGCCGTAGGACCCCGAGTTCTGGATCACCAGGTTGCCGGGGGCGCGGACCGAGAGCTGACCGTGCGCGTCGACCTCGATCTCGGTGCCCCGGGGGATGATCATCGTGGGGGCGTCCCCCTCCGGCAGGTTCTTGCGGCTCATCGCGGGGACCTTACACGAGGGCGGCTCAGCGCGCCAGCAGGGCGGGCAGCGGCTCGTAGCCGGCCTGGTCGGGCGCCGAGCGCGCCCGCACCAGCACCCGCTCCTCGTTGCGCCAGCGCCGGTCGAGGATGTAGATCCGCGGGTCGATCGGCCGGAACTCGCCGTCGGGGTCGCGCCGGCGGACCTCGTAGTGCAGGTGCGGGCTGGTGCTCCACCCGGTGTCGCCCACGGTCGCCAGCACGTCGCCCTGCGACACCCGCTGCCCGCGCTCGACGAGGATCTCCTTGCAGTGCCCGTAGAGGGTGCGGAAGCCGTCGCCGTGGGCCAGCACCACCAGGTTGCCGTAGCGCCACCAGCCGACGCTGCGGCGCAGCGGGTAGCGCCCCGCGAAGACCACCACACCGTCCGAGGGCGCGTGCACCTCGGTGCCCGCGGGCGCGGCGAGGTCGACGCCGGCGTGGAAGTCGAGGTTCTTGGTGAACGGGCTGCGGCGGCTGCCGAACGGGCTGGTGAGGACGAAGCGGTCGCCGCGCAGCGGGCAGGCC
Source organism: uncultured Acidobacteriota bacterium (assembly GCA_963843275.1). GTDB lineage: Bacteria > Acidobacteriota > Thermoanaerobaculia > Multivoradales > JBCCEF01 > CAWJJM01. Next base: position 1,510,263 of record CAWJJM010000012.1, read on the forward strand.
GACGGGATGGTCCGGACCTGCTCGCGGTGCGCCTCCTCGAACGCGCGCACCTCGCCGAGGAAGGTGCCGATGACGGCGAGCTCGCTGCCCACCTGGGACTCGAGCTGCATGCCCTGTCGGACGACGTTGGCGTAGACCGACCGCGGCACCGGGCGCTCGGGCGGCGGGAAGCCGCCCTGGCCGATCGACTCCGCGTCGTCGAGCCCGTAGGCGAGGTAGATCTTGTCCACCCGCAGCCGCAGGTCGGAGGCGCGGCCGTCGAGCTGCTCGAGGCGGTCGAGCAGGGCGCGCAGACGCTCCCCCTGCCGTGACCGTTCGGCCTCCAGGGCGCGGACGTCGCGCCCGCGGACCAGGCCCTGGATCACCTCCGGCAGCAGCGCCCCGGCGCCCCCGATGGCCGCCAGCCACAGCGCCGCCGCCGCGGCGATCACCGCCGCCTGCCGCCGGGAGAAGAACAGGTAGCGCACCCGCCCGCGGATGCTCCCGGGGTGGATCTGGATCTCGATCCTGCGCTCCTCGCCGGGCGGTTTGGCGGCGGGGGGAGGGGCCGGCCGACGGCGGACCGGCAGCGCGCTCACGGCGTCACCGGCGCCGGCGCCCCGCGCGGCACCACCCGCTCGACGGCCGCCTCGCTGGCGTGCCGCGCCACCACCGCGAGCAGCTCGCGGTGCACCCCCGGCGCCCCGGCCACCACGTTGCCGCCGGCCAGGTAGCGGTCGCCGCCGTCGAGGTCGGTGACCGTGCCGCCCGCCTCGGCGACCAGCAGCACCCCGGCGGCCAGGTCCCACGGCGACAGGCGGAACTCGAAGAAGCCGTCGTAGATGCCGGCCGCGGTGTAGGCGAGGTCGAGCGCCGCGGCGCCGCAGCGTCGGATCGACCGGGTGTGCACGAAGGCGTCGCGGAAGATGGCGAGGTAGGCGTCGAGCGCCGGCTTGGCCTTGAACGGGTAGCCGGTGGCCAGGAAGGCGCCCTCGAGGCCGGTCCGGCCGGAGACCCGCAACCGCCGGCCGCCGAGGTGGGCGCCGCCGCCCCGGGAGGCGGTGAAGAGCTCGTCGCGCAGCGGGTCGAGCACCGCCCCGGCCAGCATCTCGTCCCCGCGCCGGCAGGCCACCGAGATGCAGAACACCGGCAGGCCCTGGAGGAAGTTGGTGGTGCCGTCGAGCGGATCGATCAGCCACTCGATCTCGCTACCGCCGGTGGCCTCGCGCCCCCCGCCCTCCTCCGCCAGGATGCCGTGCGCCGGGTGGCGCCGGCGCACCTCGGAGATCGCGACGGCCTCGCTCTCGCGGTCGGCCTGGGTGACGAAGTCGTGGACGTCCTTGCGGTCGACGACCAGCGCCTCGTCGCGGAAGTAGCGCCGCAGCACCACGGCGCCGGCGCGGGCGGCGGCCACCGCGGTGGCGAGGAGATCGTCGACCATCGGAGGCATTATCGCACCGGTCGCGGGCCGCGGCGGGCGGAGAGCGCCGGTGCCGGGGCCCGCGACCGTCGGGACCTCAGCCGTCCCGGAAGCCGGCGTCGACGTGGCTGCCGTCGCACAGGGGCTTGTTGGCCGAGCGGCCGCAGCGGCAGAGCTCGACGCGGTTGCGGACCTCGAGCTGGCGGCCGTCGGACAGCGTCACCGGGATGCCGCCGGTGACCCCGTAGGGACCGTCCCGGGTCACCGCCACCGCCCGCGGCAGCTCGGGCTCGACCGGCCCGTCGGCGAGCTCGTAGGCGAGGCGGCCCGAGGGGCAGCGCTCGGCGCGCTGGATCACCTCGAAGCGGGCCCGGGTGTCCGCGCTCCGCTCGAGCAGCTGCCAGATGGTCTCGACCCGGTTGCCGCAGAAGCCCGCCTTCGTGCAGAGCGTCGGGTCGTCGGTCACGACGATCCCCTCCCCCTCGACCCGCCGCCGCCGCGCGGCGCTCGGCTCGCGCGGCGCGGTCTCGGTGCCGTCGAAGCCGACGCGCGCGTGAGAGCCGTCGCAGAAGGGCTTGTGCCGCGAGGCGCCGCAGCGGCAGAGGCGGTAGGGAGGCTCCGCCGCGACCGCGCCGTCCGTGCGCACGGTCATCGGCTCGCCGAGCTCCGAGCGGACGACCGACCGGCGCGTCAGCGGCACCGCCCCCTCGACGACGTAGGGACCGTTCCGGCTGACCCGGATGCGCGGCGCCACGGGGTCGGCGGCGGACGGGCGAGCGACGTACTCGAACGACGGGCCGGCGGTGGTGCGGCCGTCGCCCGACGGCATCTGCATCAGCTCGCGGGCCGCCGTCGCGATCTCGCGCATCGCCCCGACGGCGGCGGGCATCCGTCCGGGGTCGCCGTCGAAGGCCCGCTCGAGGTCGCGCAGCAGGTCGCAGTAGAGACGGTTGAAGGCCTCCATGGCGACGCGCACCGGGGAACCGGGCGCGTGGTCGGCCGTGCGTGGGTTGTCGCGCATCGGATGGACGGCCGTCCAGTCGACCGCGAAGGGCGCGCCCGTCGGCCCGGAGGCCGGGGTGTCGCCGCGCCGGTGGGTGCGCCCCTCGAGGATCTCGCGGAAGCGGAAGTAGTGGGCCACCTCCTCGCGCTCCGGGTGGAACATGTCGCGGTCGCCGTCCCACACCTCCTTCGGCGTCAGCCCCTCCCCCTGCTCCTCGATCTCGTCGATCGCCGCCAGCGCCGAGGCCAGGTCGGTGACCGCGATCACCGTGCCGCTTCCCGTGTACTCGAACGCTCCGGGCTGCACCTGGCGCGCCGGATCGCCGCAGAACAGCGCCTCCTCCCCGCAGGCCTCGCAGAGCCGTCCCAGCGCCTCCTCGATCGCCTGGTAGAACTGCCCGATGGTGTGGAAGCGATCGCTCTCCGGCGGCGCGTTCACCGGCTCCGGCTTCTCGATCTTGAGGAACGTCTCGACCGCCTCCGGCGAGAAGCGCGCCAGCGGCACGAGGAAGGCGTCGGCGCTGTGCGGCAGGAAGGTCGGGTAGCGCGGCAGGAACCCCGGCCGGTCGAGCACCGGCCGGCCGCCGACGGCGTTGAGGACGTTCGCGGCGAGCGTCATGTGCAGCATCTCCTCGATGAACACCGAGGCGATGGTCTCCGCGGCCTCGCGGTTGGTGCCGGGCCGGATCGAGTAGAGGGCGCAGAGGTACGGCGGGACGGTCGCGTGCTCGAGCTCGATCGCCCACTGCAGGTGGGCGCGCAGGTCCTCGACGGTGGCGATGGGCATGGCGCGGGCGGGGTCGACGGCGGGTCGAGGAGAGGGTCGCGGCGCGGCGCAGTCTAGCGCAGCAGGGCGCGGCGCACGGCGGGTCGGCCGGCGCCGGGAGGCCGCCTCGCGGCGCTCAGCGCGCCGGCAGCTCGACCGGGTGTCCCGCGAGCACCGTGCGCACCGGCGCACCGCGCAGCTTCCAGCCGCCGAACGGCGTGTTGCGCGACTTGCTGCGGAAGGTCTCGGGGGCGACCGTGACCGCCCGCTCGGGGTCGAACAGCGTCAGGTCGCCGGGGCTGCCCTCGGCGAGCGTGCCGCCGGGGAGCCGGTAGGTGCGGGCCGGGCCGGTCGACAGCAGCTCGACCAGGCGGACGAGCCCGATCACCCCCTGGTGGACCAGGCGGTCGAGGCACAGCGACAGCGTCGTCTCGAGGCCGACGATGCCGAAAGGCGCCAGCGAGAACTCGACGTCCTTCTCGTCGCTGTGGTGCGGGGCGTGGTCGCTGGCGATGGCGTCGACGGTGCCGTCGGCGAGACCGGCGAGCAACGCCTCGCGGTCCTCGGCGGCGCGCAGCGGCGGCTTCATCTTGGTGTTGGTCGAGAAGTCGGAGGCGGCGACCTCGCAGTCGGTGAGCACCAGGTGGTGCGGCGTCACCTCGCAGGTCACCGCGACGCCGCGCCGCTTGGCGTCGCGCACCAGCTCCAGGCTGCGCGCCGTCGACAGGTGGGCGACGTGGTAGCGGCCGCCGGTCTCCTCGGCGAGCAGCAGGTCGCGCGCGACCACCACGTCCTCCGAGGCGCCCGGGATGCCGGGCAGCCCGAGCCGGGTCGACCACTCCCCCTCGTGCATCACGCCGGGCCCGGTCAGGTCGAGGTCCTCGGCGTGCTGGGTGACCGGGATGCCGAAGTGCCGCGCGTAGAGGAAGGCGCGGCGCATCAGCTCGGCGTTGCGCACCGGCAGGCCGTCGTCGGAGACCGCCACCGCCCCGGCCCGCACCATCTCGCCGATCTCCGCCAGGCTCTCGCCGCCGAGGCCCTTGGTCACCGCGCCGATCGGGTGGACGCGGGCGAAGCCCCAGCGCCGCGCCTCGGAGACGATGTGCTCGGTCACCGCGCGGTTGTCGTTGACCGGGTCGGTGTTGGCCATGCAGGCGACCGCGGTGAAGCCGCCGGCGGCCGCCGCCATGGTGCCGGTGCGCACCGTCTCCTTGTACTCCTGCCCGGGCTCGCGCAGATGCACGTGGAGGTCGATCAGGCCGGGGCAGACCACCAGGCCGGCCGGCGTCGAGGATCTCGCGCCCGCCCCTTCACCTCGATCCCGCCGTCGACCTTCGCCACCGCTCCGTCCTCGACCAGGACGTCGAGGACCTCGTCGATGCCCTGCGCCGGGTCGACCACCCGGCCGCCGCGCACCAGCAGCCGGCTCATGCCACCTCCCCGCGGACGCCGGCGAGCAGGTAGAGCACCGCCATGCGCACCGCCACGCCGTTGGCCACCTGCTCGAGGATCACCGAGAAGGGACCGTCGGCGACGTCGCTGGCGATCTCGACCCCGCGGTTCATCGGCCCCGGGTGCATGATGATCACGTCGTCGGCGGCGCGCTGCAGGCGCTCGGCGGTGAGCCCGAAGAGCTGGAAGTACTCCTTGATCGAAGGGAACAGCTTGCGGCTCTGCCGCTCGAGCTGGATGCGCAGCATCATCACCACGTCGGCGCCCTCGATCGCGTCGTCGAGGTCGTAGCGACCACGCGCACGCCGAGCCGCTCCATCGCCACCGGCATCATGGTGCGCGGCCCGGCGACCGTCACCTCGGCGCCCATCTTGGTCAGCAGGTGGATGTTCGAGCGCACCACGCGGCTGTGCTCGATGTCGCCGACGATGGCCACCTTGAGGCCGTCGAGCCGGCCCTTGTGCTGGCGGATGGTGAAGGCGTCGAGCAGCGCCTGGGTGGGGTGCTCGTGGGCGCCGTCGCCGGCGTTGATCACCCCCGCCGAGACCCGGCTGGCCAGCATGTGGGGCACCCCCGGGTAGGCGTGGCGGATGACGATGAGGTCGGGCGCCATCGCCTGCAGGTTGCGCGCGGTGTCGATCAGGCTCTCGCCCTTCGACAGCGACGAGGTCGAGCCGGAGAAGTTGAGTGTCCGCCGACAGCCGCTTCTCGGCGATCTCGAAGCTCGAGCGGGTGCGGGTGGAGGACTCGAAGAAGAGGTTGATCACGGTCTTGCCGCGCAGCGTCGGCACCTTCTTGATCGGGCGCTCGGCGACCTCGCGGAACTGACTCGGCGGTGTCGAGGATGCAGGTCGATCTCCGCCGGCGCGAGCTCGGCGATGCCCAGCAGGTCCTTGCGGCTCCCAGCGGGCGTCGCTCATCCCGGCTCCTCGTCGCCGGCGGGGACCCGCGGCCGCGCCGCCCGGTCGGGGCGCGCCAGGATGCGCACCGAGTCCTCGCCGTCGGTCGCCGCGAAGTGCACCTCGACCACCTCGTCGCTGTGGGTGGACACGGTCTCCCCCACCACGTCGGCCTGGATCGGCAGCTCGCGGTGGCCGGGCGGTCGATCAGCACGGCGAGCTGCACCGCCCGCGGCCGCCCGTAGTCGACCAGGTGCGTCGAGCGCCGCGCGCACGGTGCGGCCGGTGTAGAGCACGTCGTCGCAGAGGACCATGGTGCGGCCGTCGATCGGCACCGGGAAGTACGTCTCCTTGACCACGCGGCTGCGGCGCGATGGTCGACAGGTCGTCGCGGTAGAGGGTGATGTCGAGCGTCCCGAGGGGCACCGGGTGGCCCTCCATGCGCTCGATCTCGGCCGCCAGCGCCTCGGCAGGGGAACCCCGCGGGTGACGGATCCCGACCAGCACGAGCTCCTGGCCGCCACGGTTGCGCTCGACGATCTCGCCCGCCATCCGGCGGATCACCCGACGCATCTGCTGGCGGTCGAGGATCGTCCTGCGCGGGGTCAGCTCGTCGGCCATCTGCGGTGGGGCTTCGGCGGTTCGCCGCGCATGGTACGACCGGCGCCCCCGCCTGTCAACGAAGCGCGGCGGCGCTGGACAGCGCCCGGGCGTGGCTGACTAACATCCCGCCGATGCCGAAACGCGACCATCCGCCCGGCGGCCGGCAGACCGGCGAGCGCCCGCGCGGCTGGCGGGCCTGGCGCCGGGAGATCGTCTTCCTGGCGCTGTTCCTGGTGATGCTCGGCGCCGGGTTCACCGCTGCTCGCCTGGACGCCGGTCAACGACCACGTCGTCGAGCCGTTCACCGCCGCCATCGCCCGCACCAGCGGCGTCGTCCTCGACCTGCTCGGGCAGCGGCGTGACGATGCAGCGGCACGGTCATCGAGAACGCCCGCTTCGCGGTCAACATCCGCAACGGCTGCAACGGCGTCGAGGCGATGCTGATCTTCCTCGCGGCGGTGCTCGCCTTTCCCGCCACCTGGGCCTCGCGCCTGTGGGCGTGGTCCTCGGCATGGTGGTGATCCAGCTGGTCAACCTGGTGCGGGTCGTCGCCCTGTTCCTCACCGGCGCCTACCTGCCCAAGCTCTTCGACACCTCGCACACCGTGATCTGGCAGACGGTGGTCATCCTCGCCGGCGTCCTGCTGTGGATCTTCTGGGCCGACCGCTTCGCCCGTCCGCGCGGAGCGTCGCGCCCGGCGGCGGGCTGAGCCGAGCGCGGTGGCCCGCTCCGCGCACTCCCGCCGGCGGGTCGCCGAAGCCCCGGCGGCCGGCTTCCCGCTGCTGCGCTTCGTCCGCAATCTGGCGCTGGCGGCGGTGCCCGTGGTGCTGGTGTGGCTGGCGATCACGCCGCTCTACGACCGCTTCCTGATCGCCGCCGGCGAGAACCTCGTCCACCTCACCGAGAGCCCCGACGTCACCGGGCTGCTGCCGGCGGTCGAGGACCCCCACTACGCGCTGATCCTGCGCCACGACTTCCCGCCCGCCCGCGAGCGGGTGTCGAGCCTGCGCGTGACCGACCTGCACTTCCACCTCGTCCTGCTCGCCGCCTTCTTCCTGGCGGTGCCCGACGTGCCCTGGCGGCGCGCGCCTCGCCAACCTCGGCTGGGCGCTGCTGGTGGCGGTGTTCTTCCACCTGGTCCTGGTGCTGTTCTGGGTCAAGTTCGTCTACGCCACCCAGCTCGGGGCGTGGAGCCTCGAGCACTACGGCCCGGTCGGCGCGCAACTTCTGGGGCCTCGGCAAGCACCTGCTCGACCTTCCCTTCAAGCTCGCCTTCCCGTTCGTCCTGTGGGCCGCGTTCTACCTGCCGCGCCTGCTGCCGGCCGGGAACAGCCCGCCACCCGCCGCCGGTTGAAGAGGGGGTGGGCCGGGGTGCGCCGGCCGCCCTGCGACCCCACATCTAGTGGCCCGGGGGAGGCGCCCTCCCCCATCCCTTGTGGTCGCCGGTGCGGCTCTGCTATCGTGCCGAGCACACCACGAGAGGCCCGTCCATGCTGAAGCTCGACCGTCTGGAGATCTCCGGGTTCAAGTCCTTCGTGGACCCCGTGCAGCTGCGCTTCGCCGGGGGCATCACGGCCATCGTCGGCCCCAACGGCTGCGGCAAGAGCAACCTCTCCGACGCCATGACGTGGGTGCTCGGCGAGCAGAGCGCCAAGAGCCTGCGCGGCGACCGGATGGAGGACGTCATCTTCGACGGCACCGAGGCGCGCCGCCCGCTGGGCATGGCGGAGGTGGCCCTGCACCTGCGGACCGATCCCTCCTTCCCCCACGCCGAGGACGGTCGCCTGTCGCTCTCCCGGCGGGTCTTCCGCAGCGGCGACAGCCAGTACCGCCTCAACGGCCGGGTGGTGCGGCTCAAGGAGATCCGCGACCTGCTGATGGACACCGGCCTCGGCCTGCGCGCCTACTCGGTGATCGAGCAGGGCAAGATGGGGATGATCCTCTCCGGCAAGCCGCAGGAGCGCCGCCGGCTGATCGAGGAGGCGGCGGGCATCACCCGCTACAAGGAGCGCCGGCGGGTGGCGGAGGTCAAGCTCGAGGAGGCGATGGCCAACATGCTGCGCCTCGACGACATCCTCGCCGAGGTCGAGCGTGCGCTGCGCTCGCTCAAGCGCCAGGCGGGCGCCGCCCGCCGCTACCAGCAGCAGGAGGCCGAGCACCGCGAGCTGCTCGGGCGGGTGCTCGCCGGCCGTTGGGCGCGCGCCCGCCGGCGCCTCGAGGAGGTCGACCGCGAGCTCGCCGCCGCCCACGCCCGCGACGCCGCGCTGGCGGCGGAGCTGTCGCGCGACGAGGCCACCCTGGCCGGCGAGCGCGAGCACCAGGAGGAGCTCGCCGCCGAGGTCGCCGCCGCCCACCAGCGCCACGCCGACCTCGCCGCCACCATCGAGGGTCGCCAGCAGTTCCTCAGGGCGTCCCGCCAACGCCTCGCGGAGATCGGCGACCGCATCGCCCGCTCGGTGGAGATGGCGGCCCGCCGCCGGGAGGAGATCGCCCACCACGGCGAGAGCCTCGAGCGCCTCACCGCGCGCCGCGCGCAGATGGAGGGCGAGCTGGCCGCCGCCGCCGACGAGGTGGACCGCGACGCCGCCGAGATCGGCGCCGCGGAGGAGCGCCTCGCCGCCGCCCAGGCGCGGTTGGAGGACTGCCGCAAGCGCCTGCTCGCCGACATCGGCGAGATCAACGGGCTGCGCAACCGCCGCCACCAGGGTCAGATCGAGGTCGAGAAGGCGAACCTCCGCCGCCAGCATCTCGCCGAGGAGCTCGCCGCGCACGAGCGCGACCTCGGCCGGGCCACCGAGGTGCTGGCAGGGACGGTGGCGAAGCTCGACGAGCTCGGGGCGACGGCCGCCGACCGCGGCCGCGAGCTCGCCGAGGTCGAGGCCACCCTCGACGCCACGCTGCGCCGCGAGAAGGAGATGTCCGAGGGCCGGCGCGCCCTCGCCGACCGCCTCGGCGAAGCGCGCAACCGCCGCAAGCTGCTGGTCGAGCTCGGGCGGGCCTTCGCCGAGCGCCGCGCCCGCCTCGGCGAGGCGCTGGCGGAGCTCGGCGACGACGCCGCCGACGCCGGCTTCCTCTCCGACCGCCTGGCCGCGGTGGCCGGCTGGGAGCGCAGCCTCGACTTCTACCTGGCCGATCTCGCCCACGCCGTCCTGCTGCCGCCCTCCCCCGGCGGCGCGGAGCGGACCCTGGCGGTGGCGCGCCGGCTGGCGGACGGCCCCGGCGCCACGGTGGTGGCGCCGCTCGACGCGCCGCCGCCGCAGGCGGCGCCGGCGGTCGACGACCCGGCGGTGGTCCTGTCGCTGGGCGAGGCCCTGGGGCTCTCCGAGGAGCTCGCCGCGGCGCTGCCGCCCGCCTGGCTGGTCGAACGTCCGGAGGACGCGGCGCGGCTGGCCCGCGCCCACCCCGGCTGCGCCTTCGTCAGCCGCCAGGGTGTGTGGGCGGCCGGCGGTGCGGTGCACGTCGAGGCGGGCGAGGCCGCCCCCGGGGTTCTCGAGCGCGAGCGCGAGCTGGCCGGTCTCGAGGCCGAAGTGCCCCGCCTCGAGGCCGAGCTGGCCGAGGTCGACGCGTTGCTGGAGCGCCTGGTGGAGCGCCGCTCGGCGCTGGCCAAGGAATCGAACCGCCTGGGCGGCGAGGTCGCCCGGCTGCGGCAGGAGACCGCCGTCGCCGAGGCGCGCCGCGAGGACGCCACCAGCCGCCACGAGCGGCTGCGGATCGAGGGCGAGACGCTGGCCGCCGAGCGCGACGAGGTCGACCGGGAGCTGGCGCGGCGCACCGGCGTCCACCGCGACCTCGCCCACGAGCTCGCCGAGGCGGAGCGCCGTCACGCCGCCCTCGAGGCCGAGCAGGACGCCGCCGCGGGCGAGCTCGGGGCGGCCCAGGAGGAGCGCGAGGCCCTGCGCGAGGCGAGCGCCGGGCGGCGCGGACGGCTGGAGCTGCTGACCGAGCGGCTGGAGGCGCACGACCGCGAGATGGGACGGCTGCGCGCCGAGTCGGAGGAGGGCGACCGACAGGTCCGCGAGTGGAGCGAGGAGCGCGCCCGCCTGGACGGGGGACGGCGCGAGCTCGCCGGCGAGATCGAAGCCGCCGAAGCGGAGCTCGCCGCCGCCCTGGAGCAGCGCTCCGCCACCGGCGATGCCGTGGTGGCCGCCCAGGAGCGTCTGGACGCGCACCGCGGCGGCCTGCGCGAGCTGGAGACGCGGATCCACGGCGTCCGCGAGCGCCGCGAGGCGGCGCGCGCCGAGGTCGAGGAGCTGCGGGTACGGCAGGCCGGGCTCGAGCACGACGCCGAGCACGTCGCCGCCACCTGGCGCGAGGAGTTCGCCGAGGCCGACGGCGCCGCCGCGACGCCGCCCCCCGCGGCCGACCCGCCCGAGCGCCTCGCCGAGCTCGAGGCCGAGCTGGCCCGCACCCGCGCCACCCTCGAGCGCCTGGGACCGGTCAACGTGCTGGCCGTCGACGAGTACGCCGAACAGGAGGAGCGCCACGCCTTCCTCACCACCCAGCGGGCCGACGTCGCCGCCTCGGTGGAAAGCCTGCGGCGCACCATCCGCGAGATCAACCAGACCTCCAGCGAGCGCTTCCGCGAGACCTTCACCGCGGTCAACGCCAGCTTCGCTCAGCTCTTCGCCCGGCTCTTCCGCGGCGGCGAGGCGGAGATGCGGCTGCTCGACGAGGAGGACGTGCTGGAGAGCGGCATCGAGATCGTCGCCCGGCCGCCGGGCAAGCGCCTGCAGAACATCCAGCTGATGTCCGGCGGCGAGAAGGCGCTGACCGCCATCGCCCTGCTCTTCGCCCTCTTCCACACCAAGCCGTCGCCTTTCTGCATCCTCGACGAGGTCGACGCGCCGCTCGACGACCTCAACACGATGCGCTTCGCCGAGATGCTCCGCGAGATGGCGCCGGACACCCAGTTCATCGTCATCACCCACAACAAGCTCACCATGGAGTCGGCCGCCACCCTCTACGGCGTCACCATGGAGGAGAAGGGGGTGTCGAAGCTGGTCTCGGTGGAGCTGGAGGAGACGGCACCCACCCGCGCCACCGCCTGAACCGGGGCGGATGCGGGAGGACCTGCGGCGTCGCTGCTCGCTTGGGCGGGTCAGCGCGAGGGCGTGGCTCGGCGGCGGCCGCGGGGGCGGGGGCGGGGGACGAGGATGCCGAGGGCGGCGCCGAGCATGGCGCCGGTGGTGTTGAACAGGACGTCGTCGACGTCGCTGGCGCGGCTGGGCATCCAGAGCTGGGCGGTCTCGATCCCCGCCGACAGCACCAGGGCGACCGCGGTCGCCACCAGGAAGCGGCGACGGCGGGTGCGGCCCGGGTGGGCCGCCGCCACGGTCAGCCCGACCGGCACGAACAGCAGCAGGTTGCCGACCACGTCGACCAGCAGGTAGCGGGCGGCGGCGGCGGCGTGCACGCAGTCGTCGGCGAGCACGCAGCGCAGCGCCGCCAGGTGGTGCCGCAGCGGCACGACGTTGCGGCCGGTGAGGTTCTGCCAGCCGACCAGCTCGTCCTCGCGCAGGGTGAGCCCGACGACCAGCGCCACCGCCAGCAACGCGGCGACGGCCCAGAGCAGCCGCACCCGCTCCGCCCGCCGGCGCGTCCGCCTAGCGCCCACGATCGTCCTCGCCGCGGACGCACCGGTGCCCGCCGGGGGACGGAGGCTGCGGGCCGAGATCCATGGTGCGCGGTTTCTACCACCGGGTCCCGCGGCGGACAACGCGGACCCTCTGCGGCCGGGCCGCCGGCGCCGGCCACCACCACCGCGGGCTGCTAACCTGCCACCGATGCACACGCTGGGCCGATTCGCCCGCGCACCGGCGCGGCCGGCAGCTCCCCAACCCGGCGAGATCCACGTCTGGGCGGTGCCGCTCGAAGCGCCGGCGGCGCGCGTCGAGGCGCTCGCGGCGCTGCTGGCGGCGGACGAGTCGGCGCGGGCGGCGCGCCTGCGCTTCCCGCGCCACCGGCGCCGCTTCACCGTCGGCCGGGGCGCCCTGCGCACCCTGATCGGTCGCTACCTCGACCTGGCGCCGGAGGCGGTGGCCTTCCGCTACGGGCCGAAGGGCAAACCCTACCTCGACGGCGCCGCGGCGGCGGCCGGGCTGGAGCTCAACCTGAGCAACTCCGGGGACCTCGCCGTGGTGGCCTTCTCGCGCCGCGTCGAGGTCGGCGTCGATCTCGAGCGGCTCCGCCCGCAACCGGAAGCGCTGGCCATCGCCGAGCGCTTCTTCTCTCCGGCGGAGCGCGGGGTGCTGCGCGGGCTCGAGGGGGAGGAGCGGATGCGGGCGTTCTTCCGCTGCTGGACGCGGAAGGAAGCGTTCCTCAAGGCGCTGGGAGCGGGGATCACCGTACCCCTCGACGCCTTCGACGTGTCGCTCGGCCCGGGCGAGGCGCCGGCCCTGGCCCGGATCGAAGGCGACGCGGCCCGCGCCGCTGGCTGGACCCTGTGGCACCTCGAGCCCGCGCCCGGCTACCTGGGCGCCGTGGCCCTGCCGCGGCCGCCCGGGGAGGGCTGGCGCGCCACCGGCTGGCGGTGGTGGGGCTGAGCGCCCGCGGCCGGGGCGATCAGGCCCGCGTCGGCTCGTCGGCGGCGGCCTCCTGCTCCATCCTGCGCCGCAGGCTGAGAGGCCGCATGTCCGTCCACACCTCCTGGATGTGGTCCAGGCACTCCTGCTTGGTCCGCGGCTCGCCGACCGCCGACCAGCCCAGCGGCATCTCGCGGTCGGCCGGCCAGATCGAGTACTGCTCCTCGTGGTTCACGACCACCCTGTAGAGCACGCCCTCGTCGTCATCGAACACGATCCACCCCTTCCCGGACGAAATGATCGGATCCCTCACCGGTTCGAGTGCGTGCCGGCCCGGTTTGGGGGACAGGGGCGAGGCGCGGAACGGTACACTGCCGCCGGCGCCGGCACGACCGTTGCGCCCGGAGTCGAAGCGATGGAGACCCAGCATTCCCACGGCGGCGACGGCCACTCCCACGGGCGCGGTGCCGGCCGGCGCCGCCTCGCCTGGACCCTCGCCCTGGTGGCCGCCTACACCGCGGCGGAGGCCGTCGGCGGCTGGCTGACCAACTCGCTGGCGCTGCTCGCCGATGCCGGCCACATGCTCTCGGACGCCGGCTCCCTCGGGCTCGCCCTGTTCGCCCTGTGGATGGCGCGCCGGCCGCCCACCGCGCAGCGCACCTTCGGCTACCACCGCATGGAGATCCTCGCCGCGCTGGTCAACGGCGCCGCCCTGGTGGCGATCGCCGTGTTCATCGCCGTCGAGGCGATCGCGCGCCTGGCGCAGCCGCCGGAGGTGGCGGCGGGCGGCATGATGGCGGTCGCCGCGGGCGGGCTCGCGGTCAACCTCGCCGGCCTCGCGATCCTGCACGGCGGGCGCGACCAGAGCCTCAACCTGCGCGGCGTCTGGCTGCACGTGCTCACCGACACGCTCGGCAGCGTCCAGGCGATCGCCGCCGGGGCGCTGATCTGGGCCTTCGGTTGGCGCTGGGCGGACCCGGTCGCCTCGCTCGCGATCTCCGTGCTGGTGGTGTGGTCGGCCTGGTCGCTGCTGCGCGAGACGGTGGGGGTGCTGATGGAGTGGGCGCCGGGTCACATCGACGTCGACCGGGTCCGCGACGAGCTGCACCGGGTGCCCGGCGTGCTCGAGGTCCACGACCTCCACGTCTGGACCATCACCAGCGGTCTCGAGTCGCTGTCGGCCCACGTCGTGGCCCGCGACCGCCCCCAGGAGGACGTTCTCCAGGAGATCCGCAGCACGCTCCACCGCCGCTTCGGCATCGAGCACGTCACCATCCAGGTCGAGCCCGAGGAGTTCGGCGGGTGCGAGAGTTGCTGACCTCCGGCGCCGGGAACGGCCGCCGGCGATAGACTCGGCCGGATCTGTCGTCAAGAGAGGACCTCGAGCATGACGCGCGTGTCGTTGTGGACGTCCGACGCGGTCTACGAGGGCGAGGTCGAGCTGACCAAGCCCGGGGGCCGCGAGGCCCGCTTCCTCGACGTGCTGCGCAACCCGCAGCTCGTCGGCGGCGGAGCGATCGGCGCCGCGCCCTCGCTCTCCCTGACCGACGTCCAGCGGGAGGCGCGGCCCGCCGGCGGCCGCCGCAGTCTCCCCGGGGCGGTCCACCTGCGGCCGGCGACGATCGTGGCCGGCTACGACCTCGTGCCGCCCGGTCGCGGGCCCTCGGCGGCCCCGGTCTACGAGGGGCGCGCCGCCACCGCCACCGCCCGGGTGCTGGTCTGCCTGGAGGGCAACCTCCAGGCCGAGGGCACGGTGGCCGGCGGCGTGCGCTCGCTCGACGGCGTGCGGGCCGCGACCTTCGTGGCATTGACCGAGGTGCTGCTGGTCGACGCCGCCCGGGCGCGCCAGGCCCAGCTGCCGTTCGTCGCCGTCAACACCGCCCGCATCGAGAGCTACGCCATCCTCGACGAGGGCGGCGAGGAGGCGCCCGAGGAGCCCGGCGCGGCGCCGGACTGAGCCCCGCCGTGCCCCTCTCGCTGGTCGCCACCTGCGCCCTCGGGCTCGAGGAGATCCTCGCCGGCGAGCTCCGTGCCGCCGGCGCCCGCGACGTGGCGCCGCAGCGGGGCGCGGTCGCCTTCCGCGGCGGCTGGAGCGACGCCTGGCGGGCCAACTGGCGCCTGCGGACGGCGAACCGGGTGCTGGTGGCCCTGGGCGAGTGGGAGGCGGGCGACGGCGATGCCCTGGCGGCGGGCGCCGGCGCCCTGGTCGGCGGGAACCGGAGCTGGGACGGGGTCCGCGCCGGCGACCTCTTCCACCCGCGCCGCAGCTTCGCGGTGCGCGCCACCTCGGCGCGCTCGCGGCTGCGCGACACCCGCTGGCTGGCGTTGCGGCTCAAGGACGGTCTGGTCGACGCCCAGCGCCGGCGCTGGGGGCGCCGCGCCGACGTCGACCGCTCCGAGCCCGACCTGCCGCTGCGCGTCTGGCTGTCGAACGACCGCGCCACCCTTCTCCTCGACACCTCCGGCACGTCGCTCGACCACCGCGGCTACCGCCTCGAGCGCACGGTGGCGCCGCTGCGCGAGCACCTCGCGGCGGCCTGCGTGCTGGCCTCGGGCTGGGACGGCCGCGGACCGGTGGTCGACCCGATGTGCGGCTCGGGCACCCTGCTCGCCGAGGCCGGCGCCTGGGCCCTCGGGCTGGCCCCCGGCCGCGCCCGCCGGGGCTGGGCGTTCGAGGGCTTCCCGGGATTCGACCGCGCCGCGTGGCTGGCGATCCGCGCCGAGCCGCTCGCCGCTCCCGGCCCGGACGTCGCCCTGTTCGGCGTCGATCGCTCCCGCGAGGCGATCGCCGCCGCCGGGGCCAACCTCGAGCGCGCCGGCCTCGAAGGGCGCGCCACCCTCGCCGCCGGCGACGCCTTCGACTTCGTACCACCTCCCGGTCCCGGGCTGCTGCTGGTCAACCCCGCCTACGGGGAGCGGCTGAGCGCCGAGCCCGACCAGTGGCCCCGTCTCGGCGACCTCCTCAAGCAGCGCTACGCCGGTTGGCGCGCCGCGGTCGTGGCCGGCGGCCGCGACCGCGGCAAGCACCTCGGCCTGCGCCCGCGCCGCCGCCTGCCGGTGCGCAACGGGCCGTTGGAGGTGCGCCTGCTGCTCCTCGACCTCTACTGACCCGTCACCGTCTTCGCCTCGTTCGATCCCCTCCTCTGCCGCTAGGTGAGCGGCCAGACGATGGGCAGCACCAGCATCACCACCGCGAACAGCAGCACCAGCAGCGGCGCGCCGACCCGCCAGTAGTCGCGGAACGAGTAACCGCCCGCGCCCATCACCAGCAGGTTGACGGGGTGGCCCAGGGGCGAGGCGAAGGCCATCGAGGTGCCCAGGGCCACGGCCATCGCGACGCTGCGCGGCTCCATCCCCGCCTGGGTCGCCGCGGTGATCGCCACCGGTGCCATCATCGCGGCCACCGCGGCGCCGTTGATCGCCTGCACCAGCACCGCGGTCAGCAGGAACAGACCGGCGAGCACGGCGCGCGGTCCCCAGCCACCCACCAGGGCGAGTACCGCGTCCGCCATCAGGGTGGCGGCGCCGGTCTTGGTCAGGGCCACGCCCAGCGGCAGCATGCCGGCGACGAGGAAGACGGTGCGCCACTCCACCGCCTGGTAGGCCTGGTCCATGGTGAGGAGGCCGACGAGCACCATCGCCAACGCCCCGGAGAGGATCACCTCTCCCGTGGGCAGCGGCGCCAGGATGGCGACCGCGAGGGTGACGACGGTGATGCCGAGGCCGAGCCAGCGGCGGCCGCGGGGCAGCGGAGCGCGGCGCTCCCGCTCCTCGTGCAGCAGGATGAGGTCCGGCTCGTCCCCGAGCACGTCGAGGCTCTTGCGCTCCCCCTGCAGGAGCAGGCCGTCGCCGAACTCCAGCGCCAGGTCGGGGAGGTCGTCGGTCACCGGCTGTCCGGCCCGCCAGACCGCCAACACGGTCATCCCGAGGCGGCTGCGGAAGTGCGCCTCGCGCAGGGTCTTGCCGACCAGCGACGAGCGCGGCGACAGCATCGCCTCGACCACCACCGTGCGCCGCGACTCGAGGTCCTGCTCGCGCCAGTCGCGCGCCGGCAGGATCTCCAGGTAGGGCTCGACGTCGCGCTGGCGGAAGTCGGCCTCGTCGCCCTGGAACACCAACACGTCGCCCTCCTCGACCACGGAGTCGGGGGCCAGGGTGTGGATCGTCCGCTCGCCCCGCTCGATCGCCACCACGCTGAGGCGGTAGAGCTCGCGCAGGGTGCTTTCGGCCAGGGTGCTGCCGACCAGTCGCGAGCCCGCTGGCACGCGGGCCCGGAAGAGGCGCTCCTCGAGGCGGTAGATGCCCACCAGGTCCGGGGTCGAGGCGGGGAAACGCTGGGCCATCGACTGTGCCGGCAGCCGCCGGCGCCCGACCAGCGCCATGTAGAGGATCCCGACGGCGACGATCGGCAGGCCGACCGGGGCGAAGTCGAGCAGGCCGAAGCCCGCGCTTCCGGAGTCGCGCAGCAGGCTGCCCACCACGATGTTGCTGGTGGTCAGCAGGGTCGCCATGCCGCCCATCACCGTGGCGAAGGCGAGCGGCATCAGCAGCCGCGACGGGCTCACCCGGGCGCGCTGCGCCGCCGCGGAGACGCCGGGCAGCAGCACCGCCGCCGCGGCGATGTTGTTCATCACCAGCGAGAAGGTGGCACCGGCCAGCATCACCACCACCACCATCCTCGTCTCGCTACCGCCGGAGACGCGCGCGATCCAGCCGCCGGTGAGCTCGGCGATGCCGCTGCGCTGCAGGCCTTCGGCGAGGATGAAGATGGCGAGGATGGTGATGACCGCGGATCGGCTGAAGCCGGAGAAGGTCTCCTGCGGGGTCAGCACGCCGGTGGCGCCGAGGACCAGCACCGCGAGCAACGCCACCACGTCCGGGCGCAGCCGGTCGCTGACCATGAGCACCGCCGCCACCACCAGCACCGCCAGGGTGATCCCGGCCGCGGCGCTCATCGCTCCCTCCCCCGCCCTCGCATCGCCGCCGATCCTACTGTGCCGACGGCCGTTGCGGGTCGAACCGGTGGCCGCAGCGGTCCCCGTTCGCCGGAGGGTCGGGCCGCTCGACGCCGGCGGCGAGCCGCGCGACCGGCTCCCCGGCGGACCGGCAGGGGACGCTTCGGGCTAGGATTCCGGCATGAGCAGCCCTCCTCTCCTCCGGCCGGTGGCCGGCGACGCGGCCCCCTACTACTTCACCTACATCGACCAGGTGCCCGACGGAGACGTGCTCGACGTGCTCGCCGGCGGCGTCGCGGAGACCCGCCAGCGCCTCGCCGGGCTCCCCCCCGAGCGCGAGGCACACCGCTACGCGCCGGGCAAGTGGTCGCTGCGCGAGGTGATCGGCCACGTGGTCGACGCCGAGCGCGTCTTCGGCTTCCGCGCCTTCCACATCGCCCGCGGCGACACGGCGCCGCTGCCCTCGATGGACCAGGACGCCTACGCCGCCCTGTCGGGAGCGGCCGACCGTCCGCTGGCCGATCTCCTCGACGAGCTCGATCACCTGCGCGCCGCCCACCTGCGGCTGTTCCGCGCCCTCGACGCCGCGGCCTGGGAGCGCACCGGGTCCGCCTCGGGCGTCCCGTTCAAGGCGCGGGCCCTGCCGTTCGTGATGGCGGGTCACGAGATCCACCACCGCCGCATCCTCACCGAGCGCTACCTCGCGCCCTGACCCGGCCGGCGGCGGCGGCGACCCGATCGCATGAGCGGAGCGGACCCTCTCGAGGTGGTCGTGGTCGGCGGCGGCATCGCCGGCCTGTCGCTGGCGCTGGCACTGCGGCGGCGCGGGCACCGGCCGACGGTCGTCGAGCGGGCGCCGGGCCTGCGCGACGCGGGCTACATGATGGACTTCTTCGGGCCGGGCTTCACCGCCGCCGAGCGCCTCGAGCTGCTCCCGGAGCTGGCCCGCATCCACTTCCCGATCGACCGGCTCGCCTTCGTCGACCGCGACGCCGAACGCTTCGCGCTCCCCTACCCGCTGCTGCGCCGGCGCTGGTTCGCCGACCGCCACTTCAACTTCCTCCGCGGCGACCTCGAGCGGGTGCTCTACGAGCGGATCCGCGACGAGGTGGAGGTCCGGTTCGGCTCCACCGTCGTCGCGTGGGAGGACGGCGGCGACCGTCTCGCCGTCACGCTCGACGACGGCACCGCCCTCGAGGCCGACGCGCTGGTCGGCGCCGACGGCGTCCACTCGGCCCTCCGCGAGCGGCTCTTCGCCACCGACGGACCGGGCGCCCTGCGCCGGCTCGGACTCCGCATGGCCGCCTGGGTGCTCGCCGACCCCGAGCTCGGCGAGCGGATCGGCGCCTCCTTCCAGACCCTCACCGTCCCCGGGCGCCAGGTGTCGGTCTACCCCATCCGCGGCGGCCGACTCGCCACCTTCTTCCTGGCCGAGGACGGCCGCGGACCGGCGCCGGGCAGCGCCCCGCCGGCGGCGGTGCTCGCCGCGACCTACGGCGACCTCGGCTGGGTCGTGCCGCGTCTGCTCGCCGGCCTGCCCACCGACGGAAGCCTCCTGCACGACGAGGTCGAGCAGGTGGAGCTGCCGCGCTGGACGCGGGGGCGGGTGGGGTTGCTCGGCGACGCCGCGGGCTGCGTCTCGCCGCTCGCCGGCGAGGGCGCCTCGCTCGCCATGGCCGCCGGCTGGGTGCTCGCCGAGGAGCTCGACCGCTCGCCGGGAGACGTCGCGGCGGCGCTCGAGCGCTACGCCGACCGCGTGCGGCCGAGGGTGGTGCGGGAGCAGGCCTCCGGCCGGCGGATCGCGCGCTGGTTCGTGCCCCCGGACCGGCTGCGTCTGACCCTCCGCGATCTGGTCTTGCGCGCCTCGCTCCTGCCGCCGGTGGCGGCGCTCGTGCGCCGCGGCTTCGCGGCGTCCGCGGGCCTCCTCGACGGCGGCTGACACCGGCCGGCCGTAGGGCTCGAAAAGGTCCGCCGAGGACGCTCTTGACCCCCCGTCGGGTCTGCCCTAGACTGCCGCCGATCAACCGATCCAGAGCAAACCCGTCGCGAGGCGGGGGCGCAAAGCCGCGGGTCTCGCGAGAGACTGCCGGGCCGCTCGGGGCGACTCGATTCGTGTGGTACCGGTGCGATCGGCGCGCCGGATTTGGAGTCCATCGCGGAAGGGCCTGGGAGCCACCGAGCGGCGCGGAGCGCGTGCGAAGTGTCTTCCGATCGGCCCCCGCAGAAAGGAAGACGCGGAACATGATGCAGTCCCTCTCGTTGAGGCGCTTGTCCCTGGGCACCGTCGCCCTCGCCGCCGTCGCGGCGCTCGGCGGGGTGGCCTCGGCCGAGGAGCCGGCCGCCACCGCGGCCCCCCCGGCACACCTGATCACGGTTCCCCACGCCACCCTGCTCAGCGGCCCGGCGACGCTCGCCGGGGGTGACAGCGGGGTCGGCGAGGGGATGCGGGCCGCGATCGATCCGGTGACCGGCGAGCTCCGGCCGCCGTCCGCCGCCCAGCTCCGGCTTCTCGACGCGCAGTCGGCCACCCTCGGCCTCCGCACCGCCGCCGCCCCCGTGCAGGTCGAGCGGCCCGACGGCACCGTGATGATGGCCCTCTCCGCCGAGCTGATGAACTACTCGATCGCCGAGATCGGGCTCGATGGAACGGTCTCGTTCCGCTGCGTCGACGGCCCCACCCAGGCCGACATCGACGTCTACACGCCGGGCGCCGGCACCCGCGAGGTGAAGTAGCGATGCGTCGCATCCTCAAGCCGCGCGCGGTCGCGCTGTTCGCTGCCCTCGTCCTCGTCGTCGCCGTCGCGACGACGGCTTCCGCCGCCACGCTGTACCTGATCAACTTCGACCCGCCCGGTGCCGGCCTCAACGACCCGACGCCGGCGGCCCCCGTGGGCGGCAACCCGGGCACCACCCTGGGCGACCAGCGCATCAACGTCTACCTCTATGCCGCAAACCTCTGGGGGAGCGTCATCGACAGCTCGGAGCCCATCTACGTCGGCGCCAGCTTCGCGCCCCTCTCGTGCACGCCCACCTCGGGCACCCTGGGCTCGGCCGGGACGACCTTCATCTTCCGTGACTTCCCGGGCGCGCCGCTGGCCGGCACCTGGTACCACTCGGCGCTCACCGACGCTCTCTACGGGGGCGATGGCGCCCCCGGCTACGTCGACATCAACTCCCGGTTCAACTCGAGCATCGGAACGGATCCCGGCTGCCTGACGGGGCGCAACTGGTACTACGGCCTCGACGGGAACGAGGGCAACGACTTCGACTTCCTCGCCGTCGTCACCCACGAGATCGCCCACGGCCTCGGCTTCTCGAACTTCGTCAACGAGGCCACCGGGGCGATGCAGAGCGGCTTCACGGACGTCTACAACCACTTCACCTACGACACCACCACGGGGATGACCTGGGAGGACATGGCGACCGACGCGGACCGTGCCGCGGCCGCCGTCAACGACCGCAACGAGGTGTGGATCGGACCCGAGGTCGCCGCCGAGGCGCCGTCGGTGCTCGGACCGCGCCCGTCGCTGGTGGTGCTCAACCCCTTCGACGTCGCCGGCAGCTACGAGGTGCAGACGGCGACCTTCGGGGCGCCGCTGGGCACCGGCGGCGGGGTGAGCGGCCTGATGGTGGTGGCCAACGACGGGACCGGCGACACCGCCGACGCCTGCGAACCGCTGATCACGCCCACGCCGGGCAAGATCGTGCTGGTGAACCGCGGCGCCTGCACCTTCGTCCAGAAGGCCGCCAACGCGCAGGCGGCCGGCGCCAAGGGGATCGTGGTGGCCAACAACACGGCGGTGGGCCTCCCCGGCATGGGCGGTACCGACCCGTCGATCACCATCCCCGCGATCGGCATCACCCAGGCGCTCGGCGCCGCGCTGAAGGCGGCGTGGAAGCCGAACCTCAAGCTGGTGCTCGACAGCAACGTGCTGGCGGGGACGCAGGACGGCTGGCTGCGGATCTACGCGCCGAACCCGGTGGCCTCCGGCTCGTCCGGCTCGCACTGGGACGTGACGGCGACCCCGAACCTGCTGATGGAGCCCTTCATCAATCCCGACCTGGCGCCCACGGTGACGCTCGACCTCACCCCGGCCCTGCTCCAGGACATCGGCTGGACGCTGCTGCCCTAGCAGCGCGCTCGACCCCGGGCGGGGCGACCCGCCCGGGGCTTTCCTCTCTCCGATCCGAGAACGCGGAGAGCCCGCGACGGGCTCAGGACACGGCGTCGCCGGCGGCCACGCCGGCGGGACGGGCGCCCACCTCGAGCTGCCAGCGCAGGTGCCGCACCGCCTCGGCGGTCATCGTCTCCGCCAGGACCGCCTTCTGGAAGACCAGCAGCGCCGCCAGCGCGTGCTGCGGCACGTCCTGGGCCGCGAAGACGAACTCCATCAGCCGCGCCATGCGCTTCGCCTCGATGGTCCTCCCCTGCTCGAGGTAGAGCGCGGTGAGGTCGAGCGACAGGATGGCCGCCGACAGGTTGCGCCGCTGCTCGAGGAAGCCGTTGCGCGAGCGCAGCAGCAGCTCCTCCGCCTCCCCCAGCCGCGAGCAGCCCCAGGCGATGCGGC
This sequence comes from uncultured Acidobacteriota bacterium, assembly GCA_963843275.1. GTDB lineage: Bacteria > Acidobacteriota > Thermoanaerobaculia > Multivoradales > JBCCEF01 > CAWJJM01. Next base: position 1,532,428 of record CAWJJM010000012.1, read on the forward strand.
CGTCGAGCTGGTGCTTGAGCGGCAGCGCCGCGCCGTCGCGCAGGCGTTCGCGGTAGAGCGGCTCGTGGCGGCGGACCAGCTCGTCGGCCTCCGCGAAGCGCTCCAGGTCGCACAGCGCCAGGGCGAGGTTGGAAGTGGCCTGCAGGTAGAGGTCGGGGTGCTCGGTCGCCGCCACCGTGCGCAGCACTTCGCGCTGGGTCGCCGCGGCCTCCTCGAGCTCGCCGCTGCGGCGCTCGACGATGCCCCGCTTCACCAGCACCTGTGCGAGCTCCTCGGCGGCGCCCTCGCTCCGGTAGAGCAGCGCCGCCTGGTCGAGCAGCCGCAGCGCCTCGCCGAGCCGCCCCTGGTCGGCGTTGAGCGACGCCTCGAGACGCGACACCTCGGCGTGCACCAGCGGCTCGTCGAGGACCTCGCGCGCCAGCCGGGCGCGCAGCGAGTTGAAGGCCTGCTCGGCCGCCCGGAGGTCGCCGGCGACCCGCAGGGCGTTGCCCCGCCAGGCCTCGGCGCGCACCCGCAGCACGCGGCCCCACGAGCGGTCCAGCGCCCCCGGCGTCCACAGCACCACCACCGGCACCAGCTCGGCGAGGTTGATCGCCTCGACGGCGTTCTGGTGCACCTCGCGCCGGCAGCGCTCGAGCAGCAGCTCGGCGAACGCGCGGGAGCGGAAGCGGGAGCGGGCGCGGACCACCCGCTCCTCGCGCTGCTCCGCCGGCAGTGCGAGGAGCACGGCGAGGTCCTTGCGCGCGCGCCGGCGCTCCTCGCGCACCCGCTGCACCCACCCCGCCGCGCCGTTCTCCGCCGGCCGCAGCGAGGTCACGGAGCGGGGGTCGGGGAGGGCGTTCTCCGCCGGAGCGTCCGCCGTCGTCGCGTCGGCCTCCGCCTCGAGGAGGTCGCCGTGGCCGTCGCCCCGCAGCAGGGCGAGCGTCTCGCCGCACTCGGGGCACACCTCACCCAGGTGCGCGAGGATCGCCCGCAGCAACGTCTTCGGCGGTAGATGACCCTCGACCACGAGGCTGAGGAGCTCCAGATCGATGTGGCGCATGCGGCTGTCTCCCGGTCGTGTGAATGCTTCCTGTCTTAGTAGTATCGCTGACGGCCGTTTCGTAGACAAGAAACCCACAATTCCTCGAAATCACCCCTCCCCGCCCCCCCCCGGCAGCGCCACCCCGCCCCCCGGCGGGCCGCGGCGCGCCCCGAGAGGCGGCGCGCCGCGCCCGGTGCGCCGCCCAGCCAGGCGGCGGAGACGGGGGGAGTGGCGGGAGCGCGAGGGAGGGAGGCTGAGGCGACCTCGAGGACGCCGCAGGCCTTCCGGGAGAGCGGCGACGCCGCAGATCGATCTGCCTCACCCGTCGCCTAGCCGTCGGGATCCCAGTCCGGCGCCGTATCCCCCTCGTCCGGTGCCGCCGTCGAGAGCAGCGACGACGTGCCGTCGCCGGGTGCCAGCGCCGCCGGCGAGTCGGTGGTCTGGCCCTGCGTCGGCTGCGAAGCGGCGGCACCCACCGCGTGCGGAGCGAGCGTGAACAGGCTCAGCGCCTGCTGCGCCCATCGGCTGACCATCCCCCAGGCGTCGAAACCCGGCGCGTCCGCCGCGCCTGCCGCCCAGGCCGACGGAGCGACCAACAGGATCGAGATCACCAGGGTGGCGGCCAGAGCTCTCGGCAGCTTCGTCCTCATCTCTCCTCCTCGGGGGAGCGGATCGCCCCGCCGGCCGGATGCCGGCCACCGCCCGCTCCAGGATCCCTCGCCCGGCACACTAATACATTGCGAAGAGACTTGCAGCCCAGCTATCTTGGTCGTAAAACGTCTTTCTAGGATACCACGGTCGAAAAGTTATCCGCAAGCGTGACGACCATTCGGCCTCCGACCCCTCTCCGGACCGCCGTCGCTCTCCCCGGCAGTGCGGTCCCCGTCGCCGGGACCGCTATCCTGGAGAGGTTCCTACGCAACCCTGAGAATCCCTCACCGCGGTGCGCGCCACCGGGAAAGGAGAGCACATGCGCTCGACACGCTTCGCCATCACTCTCGTCCTCGCCTGCGGGTCGATCGCCGCCTGCGCGGTGCGCGACGAGGCGCCGCCGGCGCCGGCCGCCGAGGCTCCGCAGCCGGCCGCGGCGGCCGCCGCCCCGGTCGTCGAGGTCACGGCCCGCGACTACGCCTTCCAGGCGCCGGACGAGATCCCCTCCGGCTGGACCTCCTTCCGCTTCGCCAACACCGGCCGCGAACCGCACTTCTTCCTGCTCACCCGGCTGCCCGAGGACAAGACGCTCGCGGACTACCGCGACGAGGTGGTGGGCGTCTTCGAGGACGTCTGGGCCGGGCTGCGCGACCGCGGCACGAGCCAGCAGGAGGCCGGCGCCCAGCTCGGCGCCCGGCTCCCGGACTGGTACCTGCACGACGCCGTCGCCATGGGCGGCGTCGGGCTCACCTCCCCCGGCAACGTCGGCCGCACCACGATGCGGCTCGACCCGGGCCACTACGTCATGGAGTGCTACGTCAAGAACGCCGGGGGGGTCTTCCACGGGACGCTCGGGATGCTGCGCGCGCTCACCGTGACCGCGGACGACTCGGGGCACGAGGAACCGGCGGGCGACCTCGAGGTGTCGCTCTCCAACGGCGCCCTGGCGGCCGAGCGGACCACGACCGCCGGGCACCACACCGTCGCCGTGCACTACCTCGAGCAGCCCGCCGGCGGCCTCGGCAACGACGTCCACCTGGTCCGTCTCGAGCCCGACACCGACACCGCCGCGCTGGCGCGCTGGATGAACTGGATGAACGTGGGGGGGCTGCGCACGCCCGCCCCGGCCGCCTTCCTCGGCGGCGCCGAGGAGATGCCCGCCGGGCACACCGCCTACTTCGAGGTCGACCTCGAGCCGGGCCGCTACGCCTGGATCATGGAGCCGGGGGGACGGATGAGCGAGCTCACCGTGGAGTGACGCGCGCCGCCGGCGGGGGCGCGGGCGGCGGGGCTACAGGAGCGCCCGCAGCTCGCGGATCCTCGCCGCCGTCGCGCGACGGCGGAAGGCCGAGGGGGTGACGGCGAAGGTCTGGCGGAACGTCGCGGTGAAGTGGCTGTGGCTCGAGAACCCGAGGTCGAGCGCCACGCCGGTGACGTCGCCGTCCCCCGCCGCCAGCAGCTCCAACGAGCGCGACAACCGGAGCTGGGTCCGGTAGCGGTGGATCGGCCGCCCCGTCTCGCGGCGGAACACGCGGCACAGGTGGAACGCCGAGTAGCCGACCGCCCTGGCCAGCTCGGCGAGCGACAGCCGGTCGGCCAGCCGGCGGTCGAGCAGGGCGCGCAGCTCCGCGACCGCGGCGGCCGCCGCCCCTCCCCCGGCGCCTCGCCGCCGGCCTCCACCGATCCTGCGGCCGTACGGGACCAGGGCCCGCCGCAGGACCTCGACCAACGTCTCCTCCACCAGCAGGTCGTCGACCGGACCGACCCGGAGGTGGTGGACGACGGCCCGTTGCAGGAGGTAGGCGCGCGGGTCGGTGGGCACGTACGGCAGCCGGAAGGGCCGGTCGGCCCGTTCCTCGACCCCGGGGTCGAGGTCGCCGAGCAGCTCGGCGAGCAATGTCGGGGCCACCCGGTACCAGTCCCCGCGGTCGCCGTCGTCGCTCACCGCGAAGCGGCGGAACGGCTGGCGCTGGTTGTAGAGCACGGTGGTGCACGGATCGGCGACGAAGGGCCGCCTGCCGTCGTGCTGGATCGCCACGGCCGTGCGCGGGAAGACGACCGTGGGCAGGTGGCTGATCTGACCCGCCCGCCGGAAGTCCGCGTCGGCGGGCCGGGCCCGGAACTCGCCGACCGTGAAGAGGGCGCCGCTCCACAGCGCGCGGTCCACCGCGCGCGGTCCGCCGCCGGCGGGCCGGGGCGGGGGGGCGGAGGCGGACGTCGGCATGGCGGTCGGACCAGGGTTCGGTCACAGCCTAGCGCCTGCGGCGCCGGCCACGGGTCGCCGTGACCGCTTCGTGACAAAGCCGCAAGATCTCGATAGCGCGCCGGGCGGTGCGCTCGCTAGCGTGTGGCGAAATTCGAACGCGCCGGCAAGGCCCGAGCACCTTGCGGGGAACTGCGAAAGCGGAACGGGCGTTCTGCGCCGCCGACGGACTCCGCGGCGCGGGCTGCCCGGCCGCGACCGAAAGGAGCCCAGATGCCCGCCGCCCTTCCTCCGCGCCGCGACGAGCCGACCGACTCGGACGTCCCGGGCGCCCACCGTCCCGCCGACCGCCCCGCCGGGCTCCGCCGGGGTTTCGTCGGCGCCCTGGTCGTGACCACCGCGCTGCTGGCCCTCCCCGCCGCCGCCTACACGGTCGACACCACGGCCGACTCCGGCATGGGCTCCCTGCGCCAGGCGATCCTCGACGCCAACGCCAATGTCGGCGCCGACGTCATCGACTTCGCGATCGGCACCTGTCCGTGCACCATCACCCTGTTGACGGTGCTGCCGACGATCACCGACACGGTCGAGATCAACGGCTACACCGAGGGCGGGGCGGCGGCCAACAGCGACGCGACCGCGACCGACGCCACTCTCCAGATCGTGCTCGACGCCGGCGGCCTGGCCCAGGCCCTGCGCATCGCCGCACCCGACAGCCGGGTGCGTGGGCTCGACATCGTCAACTACTCCTCCCGCGGCATCCGCATCGACGCCGCCGGCGACGGCACGACGATCGACGGCAACTTCATCGGCACCGACCGCACCGGCGGCGCCGCCTCCGGGTTCGCCGGCCAGTCCGTCGGCATCGCGGTGCTCGACGGCGCCGACGGCGTGACGATCGGCGGCACGGCGCCGGCGGCGCGCAACCTGCTTTCGGGCAACTCCGTCGACGCCGTCGTCCTGCAGGCCGACTCCACCGTCGTCGCCGGCAACCTCATCGGCACCGACGCCAGCGGCACCGCGGCGCTCCCCAACGGCACCGGGGCGGCGCCCCACTCCGCCGCCGTGGTGATCAACGTCGGCTCTTCGAACCGGATCGGCGGGCCGACCGCGGCCGACCGCAACGTCATCTCCGGCAACGCGGGCGACGCCCTCCAGATCTCCGCAGGCGCGGGAAGCAACCTGATCCAGGGCAACTACATCGGGGTCGACGCCACCGGCAACGCGCCGCTGCCCAACGCCCGCCACGGCGTCGTCTTCTACACCGCGGCCGCCGGCGCCGCCGCTGCCGACAACGTCGTCGACGGCAACGTCATCGCCGCGCAGCCGCGCAAGGGCATCGCGGTCGACGGGCCGGTCTTCACCGGCACCGTGATCACCGACAACTTCCTCGGCGTCGGCGCCGACGGCGTCACCGCCCTCGGCAACGGCTTCGGCCCCGACCCGCTGATGGCCGGCAACGGCCCCGACCCCGCCGTCGACGTGCTCAACGGCGCCACGGCGCAGGTGGCCGGCAACCGCATCCTCTACAACTCGACCGGCGTCCTGGTCCGCAGCACCGAGTTCGTCGGCGCGGGCGCGCTCGGCGACGGCGCGCTGCTCGCCGGGTCGAGCTCGAACTGCGTCGTCTTCAACGGCGAGGGCGTGGTCAACGAGACCGGCACCACCACCCCGTTCGAGATGAACTGGTGGGGTGCGCCCGACGGCCCCTCCGGCGCCGGTCCGGGCGGCGGCGACTCGGTGAGCGCCGACGTCGACTTCGACCCGTTCCTCACCGCGGCGCCCGCCGGCTGCCCGAGCTCGGTCAGCGTCCTCGAGATCCCCACCGTCAGCGCCGCCGGCCTCGGCGCGCTCGCCCTGCTGCTGCTGGTCGCCGCCGTGATCATGGGCCGCCGGCGCCCCACCTGAAGTCCGTCCGTCACCGTGCCCCGGGCCTGGACTGCCCCCCCGGCCCGGGGCGCGGTGCGGCGGCATGTGCGGCCGTGCCGCTCCGCCGGCCGCTGCGCGCCTTCACCGACCGCTCGCGACCGCCGCCGGCCGCGCCCCGGGGTGCAGGGTCACGGCCAGGCCCAGCCCGCCGCGCGGTCCCACCCACGGCTCGACCGCCACCCGACGCGCCCGCAGGGCCTGGTTGTGGCGCGCCACGGCCCGCCCCACCAGGGTGCCGATCAGCGCCCCGGCGGCGACGTCGGACACGTAGTGGCGGTCGTGGAGGACCCGGGCGTAGCCGACCGCCGCCGCCGACCCGTAGGCGGCGACGTCGACCCACCGCGAGCGGCTCTCGGCGGCGATGACCGAGGCGACCGCGAAGGCCTGGGTGGTGTGGCCGGACGGGAACGAGGCGTGCCCGCCGAAGGGATGGAAGTCCGTCGAGTCCGCCGCCTGCCGGGGTCGGCTGCGCCCGAAGGACGCCTTGAGCAGCGGCGTCACCAGGCCGCTGGCCACGACGCTGGCCAGAGCGCCGTCGAGGGCCACGTGGCGGGCGTGGTCGTCGTGGCGCGCGGCGCCGTAGAGCCAGAACCCGCCGAGCACCGCCAACGAGCCCTCCGCCCCCATCGGTTCGAAGACGTCGGCGACGCGGCGTCCGATCGGGCTGCCCTCGAGGCCCTCGGTGTCGACGTCCCCGTGCTCGCTCCCCATCCAACCCGCCAGCGCGCCGCCCACCAGCACCGTCGCCGTCCAGCCGCGCCACCCCAGCCGCGCCGGCGAGGTCGCCACCCAGCGCAGGTCCTCGAGCAGCAGCCGGGAGGTCGGGCGCACCGGGCCCGTTTCCACCTCGCCGGCCGGCGCCGCGGCCGGCGCCTCCGCGAGCGGCAGGAGCGGCTCGCCGCTGGCGGCGCCGCCCGTCTCCTCTGCCGCGACGGAAACCGAGGCGCGGGGCGCCGATCCGGGGGCCCGCACGGCGAACAGCGGGAACACTTCGGCCCCCGCCGGTGCATCGGCGAGGAGCGAGCAGGACAGCGCCAGGACCACGGCCAGGCAACGGGGACGGACGGCACGCATCACGACTCTCCTTCCCGGAGGGGGGATCGGGGCGCCAGCCGGCCGCGCGGGTCGAGCCGGGCATAGAGCGCCGGCAGGACCCACAGCACCAACGGTCCCGAGAGGACGAACCCGCCGATCACCGCGATGGCGAGCGGCTGGAGGAGCTGCGAGCCCTGGCCCAGCGCGAGGGCCAGGGGTGCCAGGGCGCAGGCGGTGGCGACGACGGTCATCGCCACCGGCCGCAGCCGGCGGTGCGCCGCGGTGGCCCAGGCCGCGTCGACCCCGAGCCCCCGGGCGAGCTCGAGCCGGCCCTCGTGGATGATGAAGATCGCGTTCTCGCCGACGATCCCCACCACCATGATGGCGCCGACGAAGCTCGAGATGTTCAGCGTCTGCCCGGTGAGGACGAGAGCCGCGAAGACGCCCGGCAGCACGCCCAGCGCGATCGCCGCGGTGAGCAGGGGCGCCCGCCAGTCGCCGAACTCGAAGAGGAGGATGACGCCGACCAGCAGCAGGCCGGCGAGCAGCACGCCGAGCAGCGCCTTGAACGACTGCTGCTGCTGCGCGTACTGGCCGCCGTACTCGACCGACAAGCCGGAGGGCAGGTGCAGCCCGCGGCTCAGCGTGCGTCGGATGTCGCTCACCGCGCCGCCCAGGCTGCGGCCGCTCAGCCGCGCCGTGACCGCCAGGTAGGAGCGCAGGTCCTCGCGGTCGATCTCGGCTTCCGGCGGCCCGGTGGAGACGTCGGCGAGCCGGTCGAGCCGGGTGGCGACGCCCTCGCCGTCGAGGATCGGCAGCGCGGCGAGCGGCCCGTGGTGGCTCGAGAAGACGCGCACGTCGTAGACGCGCTCGCCGACCCGCAGGTCGCTGGCCACGGTGCCGGTCAGCGCCGCCTCGACCTGTCCCTGCAGGTCTTCGGTGGTCAGCCCGTGACGGGCGAGCTCCCGGCTGTCGGTCACCAGGTCGAGAGCGGGACCGGAGATGGTGATGCCGTCGAAGACGTCCTCGACGCCCCGGATCGGAGTGATCAGCTCGGCGATGCGCCGCGCCGCCTGCTGCAGTTGGGCCTGGTCCTCGCCGAACACCTTGACCTCGATCGGTTGCGGCACGCCGCCCGAGAGGTCGCCGATGTCGTCCTCGAGAAGCTGGCCGAAATCGGTCTCGATCGCCGGCTCGACGGCGGCGAGGCGGGCGCGCAGGGCGTCGATCACCTCCTCGACCGGCCGGCGCCGTCCCCGCGGCTCGAGCTGGATGACGTAGTCACCGCTGTTGGGCTCGGTGACGAAGAAGCCCAGCTCGGTGCCGGTACGCCGCGAGTAGCCGGCGACGTCGGGCAGCGACAGGATCACCCGCTCGGCCTGGCGCAGCATCGCGTCGGTCTCGCTCAGCGAGGTGCCGGGGGGCGTGCGGTAGTCGAGGATGATCGAACCCTCGTCCATGGCGGGGAGGAAGTCGGTGTCGATGGCGCGGTAGAGCAGCCAGCCGGCGACCCCCAGACCGACCAGCAGCAGGGCCGCCGCCGGCCAGAGGGCGATCGCGCGGGCGCTCCAGCGCCGCAAGCGGGACGGCCCGGGCCCCTCCTCCCGCTCCTGCGCGACCTCCTGGCTCGCCGCCGGCTCGGCGGGTCCCTCCTCCCGCCCCGCCGACTCCGCCTCCGCCCGTCCCCGCTCCTCCCCCTCCGGCTCGGCGCGGCGCATCGCCGCCGGGACCGCGAAGGCGGCGATGACGAAGGAGGAGACGAGCGCCAGCACCATGGTCAGCGCCAGCGGCTGGAAGAAGGCGCCGGCCACCCCGGAGAGCAGGGCGAAGGGCAGGAAGACGACGATCGTCGACAGGCTCGAGCCGACGAGGGCGGGGAGCAGCTCGCGGGCACCGGTCAGGGCCGCGTGGCGGGCGTCGCGCTCCTCGTGGTGGCGGTGGATGTTCTCCACCACCACGATGGCGTCGTCGGCGACCAGGCCGAGCGCCGCCGCGATGCCGCCCAGCGTCATCAGGTTGAGCGTCATCCCGGTGGCGCGCAGGCCGACGAAGACCAGGGCCACGGTGAGCGGGATGGCGACCACGGTGACCAGGGTCGGTCGCCACCGGCGCAGGAAGACGAGCAGCACCAGCGCCGCCAGGCCGACGCCGATCAGGATGGCGTCGCGTACCCCCCTCACCGAGTCGGTGATGAAGCGCGCCTGATCGTAGAAGGCGCTCCACTGCACGCCCGGCGGGATGATCTCGGGATGGTCCTGGAGCAGGCGGTGGACCCCGGCGGCGATCGACACCGTGTTCGCCGAGGGCTGCTGCACGACGTTGAGCAGCACCGCCTCGTGGCCACCGGCGGTGGTACGGACGTAGGAGACCGCGTCGGCCGCTCGCAGATCCGCGATCGACCCCAGCGGCACCGGCACGGCCTCGGGGCCGACGGGGATCGCCAGACCAGGCAGCGTGTCCAGGCCACCCGCCCGTCCGTCGACCAGCGCCAGGTAGAGCTCGTGGTTGCGCTCCACCAGGCCGGCGGAGAGGATCCGATGGTCTTTCGAGACGGCGTCGACCACGTCGTTGGGGGTGAGGTGGCGGCCGGCCAGCGCCCGGAGGTCGAGGTGGATCTGGATCTCCCGCTCTCGCCCCCCCTGCACCTGCACCTGGGACACGCCATCGATACGGAGCAGCTCCGGCTTCAGGGTGTACTCGGCGAGCTGGCGAAGCTGCCACCCGGCGAGCCGGTCGGAGGTCAACGCGTAGCCGAGGATGGGGAAGATGGAGGTGTTCATCCACTCGACGTCGACCGCCGCGTCCGGCGGCAGCTGCGGCCGCACCCGCTCGACCTCCGCCTGCACGCGCTGCAGCGCGACCTGCATCTCGGTGCCCCAGGAGAACTCGGCGCTCATCTCGGTCGAGCCGCGCGAGGTGATCGAGCGCACCGTCTGGATCCCGGGCACCCTGGCCACCGCTTCCTCGAGCGGCCGCGTCACGGTGGGGATCACCCGGACGGCGGGCACCTCGCCGACGTCCGCGATGACCTTGACGAGGGGGAAGGTGACCTGCGGGAAGATCGACGAGGGCAGGCGCAGGGCGACCAGCACCCCACCGGCGGCGAGCGCGACGAGCAGCAGGAACACGGCCGCCGCGCGCCTCTGGGCGAGGGCGACGACGTTCACGGACCGGGCGCCTCGGAGGCACCGCCGGGGGCCGCGGAGGAGGCGCCACCCGAGCCCGCGCCGGGCGTTCCGGCGCGCCGCGACGCCGCGCCGCCGGCCCGCGGGCCGGCGGGAGGGTCCGATCCGGTCCCCGGTGACGTCGCACCGGGTGCGGGGTCGGACGGCGTCGCGGCACCCTCGAGGCCCTGACCTTCCCCGCCGGAGCCCGGCCCGGCGGGAGCGACGCGCGTTCCCTCGGCCAGCCCGACCTGCCCGGACACGGCGACCCGGGTGCCGGCCTCGAGCGCGGGAGAGACGATCTCGACCCGCACCGCGTCCTCGAGCCCGGTGACCACGTCGACCCAGTGGAGGCGGTTCCGCCCGTCGAGGGTGCCCACCCGGGCGGTGCCGCTGACGTCGTCGCGGAGCACCGCGGCGGGCGGCACGACGGGGACGTCGCGGTGCTCACCGACCGCGATGCGCGCCGTGCCGTAGAGGCCGCCCGAGGGGACCTGCCGCGGGTCGCGGAAGTCGAGCCGCAGCGGCGCCGTCAGGTCGCTGCTCGCCCCGGGGGTCAGCAGGCCGTGGACCCGGGCGGCGAGCGGCGCCGGGCCGCCGGACACCTCCACCGTGGCCGGCCGGCCGGGGCGGACACGCCCCAGCTCGCTCTGCGGCACGTCGGCACGGAAGACCACCGAGCCGGCGGCGGCGATGGCGAGCAGCTCCTGGTCCGCGGTGACACGATCGCCGGCGGTCGCCGAGCGTGCCGTGACCCGCCCGTCGACGGTGGCGAGCAGCGGCGCGGCGACCCGCGTGCGCTGCGCCAGCTCGAGGGCCTGTCGTGCCTCCTCCTCTTCGGCCGGCGTCGCGGCGCGGCGCACCATCTGGCGCGCGCCGGCCAGGGCCGCCTCGCTGTCGCGCGCCACCATGGTGCCGACCTGCTGGTCGCGGTGCACCACGCTTCCCTCGACCACCGCGAGGGCGGTCACCGTCCCGTCGAAGGGAGCGCGGATCTTCTGCTCGACGAGCGCCACCGTCCGCCCCGGGGCCGTGACCTCGGCGAGGAGCGTGGCACGCTCGACGATGGCCACGCGCACCGGAGTGGCGGCGGCGGGCGCGAAGCCGTCCGTCCCGGCTCGCTCCCCGTCGCCGGCCACGTCGCCGCCGCCGGACGACGAGGAGCCGCCACCGCCGCAGGCGAGCAGCAGCGCGAGGAACAGGCCCATCGGCAGCGCCCGCACGGCTCGCCTCACGGTGCCCCTCCCCAGCGCAGCAAGCGGGCCTGGGCCTCGCGGTAGGCGAGCTCGGCGTCGACCTGTGCCACGGCGGCGTCGACGGCGGCCGAGAACGCGTCCAGCACCTCCAGGTAGCCGGCGGCGCCGCCCCAGTACCGGCTCTCGGCGTTCAGGTAGGCGTCGCGCGCCGTGGGCAGCGCTCCGCTCAGCATCTCGTACCGCCGGTAGGCGTCGGCCAGCTGACGACGTGCCTGCACCCACTCGAGGCCGGCGCGCGTCTCGGCCACGGTCACGCTGCGCCGCGCCTGCTCCAGCGCCAGGTCCGCCTGGGCGATCCGCGCCGCGACCCCACCGCTGTCGAACAGTGGCACGTGGACGCTGAAGGTCAGCGAGGTGCCGAGGTCGCGCCGGGCCCGATCGCGAAAGGTGGCTCCGGCGTGCGTGGCGGCGTACTCCTCCGGCACCGGGTGCAACGGGTCCGAGCCCCACAGCCCGGCGTCGGCGCGCAGCGTCAGTTGGGGCGCCCGCTCGGCGCGCGCCGCCGCCAGCTCGCCGGCCGCCGCGTCCGCCTGCTGCCGGGCCGCTGCCACGTCGGCGGTCGCCGCGGGCTGCGCCGGCAACGCCAGGGACCAGGTAGGGCCGGCCGCGGTCCCCGTGCGCGTCGTCGCCCCGGCACTGTCAGACGCGGCCGCGGTGGAGGCCGGCGCGGTCCGCGCCGGGCCTGGAGCCCCGGGCGGGGACCCGGCTCCCCCCGTTCCAGCGGTCGCCGCGGCCGGCCGCGCGACGGCCGCCGTCCCGCTCCCGGCAGCGGTGCCGCCGGCCGCCGCGGCGGGCTCGAATGACGGCGGTGGCGTCGGGGCGGGCAGCGGCGCCAGCTCGAGGGCGGCCTCGGGCGGCAGGCCCATCAACGTCGCGAGCTCGGCCCGGCGGTCGGCGGCGCGCCCCGCGGCGTCGGTGCGGGCCGCGAGCTCGGTGGCCAGGCGCACCCGCGCATTGAGCAGGTCGGCGGTCACCGGCTGGCTCCCCGCCGCCCGACTCCCCAGCAGCTCGACGTAGCGCCGCAGGCGCTCGATCCCCTCGTCGCGGATCGCCACCTCGCGCTGGCCGGCCAGCGCACCGGCGAACGCCTCGCGCACCTGGCGGTCGAGGTCGGCCACCGTCCGGCGGTACTGCGACTCGGCCACCCGGACCTCGGCGGCCGCCTGGCGCTGGCGCGCGCGCCGGCCGCCGCCGTCGTAGATGGACTTCTCGGCGATCACCTGCAGGCGCTCCTCGCCCTGGTCGGTGACCGTCGGGTCGTAGCCGTCGGCGGGCGCGATCCACAGCTCCCCGTCGGCGCTGAGGACGACGCGGCGCTGCGCCCCGGCCTCGCGCAGCCGCTGTCGGGCGAGCCGCTGGTCGAGCGCCGCGACCGGGAGCTCGGCGTTGGCCCGGTGGGCCCGCGCCAACGCCTCCTCGAGGGTCATTTGCCCCGCCGCGCCGGGCTCCGCCCCCGCGGCAGCGGAGGCGACCACGGCGAAGAGGAGGACCGCGAGACTAGGAACGATCGGCGACACGGCGAGGGAGACGGCTCTAGCTCCCACCCCCCGCCTCGGCGTTCTTCTCGGCCTTCTCCTGGGCCGGTCCCTCGTGCTGCACCGAGACCCGCGAGCCGTCGTGGGCGTCCACGTTGACCTCGTCGATGCCGGACCGGCCCGGCGTGGTCAGCTCGAAGGTGTAGATCAACCGACCGCCTTCCCGCTCGAGCTCCTCGGAGGTGATCCGCGCGCCGGGGACGCGCTCGAGGGCGGTCCGGCGCGCCTGCTCCACCGCCACGGTCGCCTGGGCGAGAAGGTCCGGAGGCAGGTCGCTCCTCGCCGGCGCCTGGGCGCCGGGTGCGGTGGCGGCGCTCGGGGGCGTCGCGCTCGGTACGGCCGGCGCGGTGGACGGTGTCGTCGCCGGCGGCGGGCCGGTGGCGGTCGCGCCGCCGGGGCCTCCGCAGGAGACGGTGAGCAGCAGGACGGCGGAGAACACGGGGACGAACGCTCGCTGCAGGATCTCCATCGCAACCTCCGGTCGGGACGATGTCGGGGACTCGGACGCGCCGTCGAGCTGCCACGGATCGCGGATCCGGCGGTCGGCACCCGCTCCCGCCGGCCGCCACCGCATCGTGGCAGGTCGTGATGACGCCTGGATGAACGGCGGATTACGGATCCGTCATCGGCTGCGGACGGACCGGGGGGAAACGCAACGCCACCGTCGCGCCGCCGAGGCGGCCGCGGCCGAGCCGCGCCTCCCCGCCGTGCGCCCGGGCCACCGCTCGCACCAGGGCGAGGCCCAGGCCGAGGCCGGGCGAGCCCGGGCGGCGGACGGACCGCTCGAAGGCGCGTGCCGCCACCGCCTCGGAAAACCCCTCCCCGTCGTCCTCCACGAGGATCTCCGCGCCGCCTCGTGGCAGGCGGCGCACCGCCACCACCACCCGGCAGCCCGCCGGCACGTGGTGCAGGGCGTTGTCGAGCAGGTTGCCCATCGCGCGCTGCACCAGGCTCGAGTCCACCCGCAGGTCCACCCTACCGGGCGCGTCGGCGATCAGCTCGAGACCGTGCTCCTGCGCCGCCGGGGCGTAGAGCTCGACGAGGTCACGGCACAGGGCAGCGAGATCGACGCTCTCCCGGCGCAGCTCGAGCGCGCTGCCCTCCGCCTCGGAGACGTCGAGAATGGCCTGGAGCATCGCCGCCAGCCGGTCGAGGCCCTCGATCGCCTCGGCGACCTCCCCCTGCCAGTCCCCGCCCGGCGCCGCCAGCGCCATCTCCAGCCGGCCCCGGACCGCGGTCAGGGGCGTGCGCAGGTCGTGGGCGGCGTCCTGGGTGACGTCGCGGATCTCGGCGACGGTCGCGGCGATGCGGTCGAGCATGTGGTTGAGGGTGGCGGCGAGGCGGGCGATCTCGTCACGGTCGCCGGAGTCGACGAGACGCCGTCCCGACTCCGGATGGTCGATCGCCGCCGCCGCTCGCGTCAGCCGCTCCACCCGGCGGAGTGTCCCCCGGACGCCCCACCACGCGACCGTGGCCCCGATCGCCACGACCGCCGCCCAGAGCGCCACGAGGGTGAGGGCGATGCGCCGCAGGAGCGGCCGCGCCTCCGGCTCGTCCACCGCCAGGACCAGACCCGTGCCGCCCGCGCCGCGCTGGACCACGGCACGCAGCGGCCGCGGAAAGCCCGGCGCCCGGAAGCGTTCGACCCCGCCAGCGCCCGCCGGCCGCTGCGGCAGCGATGCCAGCAGCGGGTCGGGCGTCGCCACGCCGGCCCAGGCCGTCGGGCGGCCGCCGGCGTCGAGAGCGACGAGCACGACCTCGGGCGGCGAGGCGCCATCGCTGGCGCGGGAACGGGCGAAGTAGCGCACCAGGTCGGCGCGCTCCTCGGCCAGCCAGTCGGGAAGCCCGGAGGTTCCCGCTCCCGGCACCTCGGCGGCCAGGTCGGCGGCGGCACTGCCCAGCACCGCGTCGAGCTCGCGACCCGACTGGCGCAGGATCACCGCGTACGCCGCGAGCAGGACCACGGCACTGCCCACCGCGAAGGCGACGGTCGCCGGCGCCGCCAGCCGCCAGGCGGCGCTCCGCGACGGCCCGCCGGCCGCCGCGTCAGGCATCCCCCGCCCGCATCACGTAGCCGACACCCCGCACGGTGTGGATGAGCGGCTCCGTGAAGGCCCGGTCGACCTTGGCGCGCAAGCGGTGGATGTGGACGTCGACGACGTTGGTCCCCGGGTCGAAGCGCATCTGCCACACGTGGTCGAGGATCATCGAGCGGGTGAGGACCCGGCCCGCGTTCTCGGCCAGGTAGGCGAGCAGCAGAAACTCCCGCGGCGACAAGGGAAGCAGCTCGCCGCCCCGGCGCGCCTGGTGACGCAGCGGGTCGAGCTCGAGGTCGGCCACCCGGAGTCCGGGCGAAGGCGATCGTGGTGCCGGTCGGCGGAGCAGCGCCCGCGCCCGCGCCAGCAGCTCGGCGACGGCGAAGGGCTTGGGCAGGTAGTCGTCGCCGCCGCCCTCCAGCCCCCGCACCCGGTCCTCGACCGAGCGCCGGGCCGACAGGATGAGCAGCGGCGCCCCGAAACCGCGCCGGCGTAACTCGTCGATCAGCTCCATCCCGTCGACGTCGGGGAGTCCGAGATCGACGATCGCGAGGTCGTGGACACCCTCCAGCGCGGCGGCGAGAGCGCCACTGCCGTCCGCCACCGCGTCGGTGGCGAAACCCGCCTGCTGGAGGGCCTGCGCCACGAAGCCCCGGATGTGCGGGTCGTCCTCCACGATCAGCACCCGCATGATCGCCCAGCCTACTCCACCGGATCCGGGGGCCGGCGGGGCACCGGAGGGCCGATCCCCACGGAGACCTTCCGGCGACGGTGCGGAGCCCGGGCCTGCACCGTCGCGGCGCTAGTCCGAGGGCGCCAGCGCCCCGAGGCGCTCGATCGGCTCGGTCAACAGGTCCACCACGACGGGCTGGCACCGGGCCTCCGTGACGCGGCGCGCCTCGGCGTCGCTCTGCAGGCGGTCGAGGACGGGCTGCAGCCCGGGGTCGGTGAGGGTCGCCTCGATCGCGTCCGGGTCGCCGCCGGCGGCCACGAACGGCCGCCGCAGGTAGACCTCGGCCAGCGTCATCGCGGTGAGGCCCAGGACGCCGGTGAGCCGCAGGTTCAGGTCCGCCGCCATCTCGGGGTCGCGAAGCTGGAGGACGAGCACGACCGTGCAGATCTGGTAGCGCACCATGGCGTCGAGGTGGCGCTCGTCGGCCGCCGGCACGCCAAGACCGGGGAAGGTCGGGGCGCGCTCGAGCACCCCCGCCGTGCCCCACCCCTCGAGCGTCGTGCGCAGGCCGTCGACCACCGCCTGTGCCCCCCGCCGCCGGCCCGCGGCGTCGTCCGGACCGAGCTCGGCCTGGGCGAGGCGCGCGGCGAGCTGCTCGACGGCTCCCTGCTCCACCCGCGCAGGCAGCCAGTCCTCCTCGCTCTCGGCGGCGGCCGCCGGGAAGGCGGCCGCCAGGATCAACAGACAGGCGGTGACGGCAGCGGCTCTCATCCGTTCCTCCTCTTCGGCCGGCCCGCCGCGCGCGGCGTCCGGCGGTGCTCGTGGCGGAGATCGCGCCAGTCGACGGCGCGGGCCCTCCTGCCCCGGCGCTACAGGGCCAACTTCGCCCGCACGGTCCCGGCGCGATCGTGGTGCGCCTCGACCGTCAGCTCCGTCCCCGCCGGCGCGGTGACGATCCAGTCGGTGACGGCGCGGTCCGGGGTCCCCGGAGCATAGCTCCACCAGCTCGCCGTCGAGCGCTGCCCGGCGCGGCCGGCGAGCTCGCCGAGCTCGCGGCGCGCCTCCCCCTCGACCAGGTGGGCCACCGGCGGCAGGGCCAGCTCGGCGGCGACCCCCCGCGACACCCCCTGGTCCACCGCCTGCTGCGTGCCGCTGGTCGGCAGCCAGCCGCGGTTCTCGACCACCAGGCGGACCCGCCACAGGCCGGCCCCGAGCGGCTGGGCGGTGAAGGAGCGCACCGCCAGCCGCGGCGTCGACAGCCCCAGGTAGACGAGCCAGTCGGTGTGCGGCTCGACCTCGGCGCGCAGCCGGTCGAACGGGATGTTGTACCAGGTGCGGATCAGGTCGAAGCCGCCGATCTCCACCGGGCCGAGCTGCGGGTGGTCGAAGGGATGCCAGGGGACGAAGCCGTCGCCACCCAGCTCGCGGTCGCTCCAGCGCAGTAGCTTCAGCTCGTCGGCGACCGGGTGGAATCCCCACAGCCACGCGGACTCGGTGGTGCCCTCGAGCGAGATGCCGGCGGCGCGCAGCGGGTTCCAGAACTCGGTGATGAACGAGTAGATGCCGCGGCGGTCGTAGATCCACCCGAAGGCGCTGGGGATGTAGGCGTCGCGGTCGGTGGCCCGCAGGTCGAGGTAGGACATCGCCCGGTAGCCGGTGAGCTCGGCGGCCCGCCCGGCCAACGTGGCGTAGGCGCGCTCGTCGGCCGCCGGCAGCCGCTCGCCCTGGTTGACCGGCGGCGTCAGGACCAGCCCACCGAACGTGTGGCAGGTGACGTGGGCGACGATGTTGGGGCGCGCGGCGATCGCCGCCACGTAGGCGCCCACCTCCGGCTCCGAGCCCGGGTAGGGGCCGGCGTCCTGCGCCTGCGGCGTCGATCCCTGGTCGCCGGGGAAGTTGCGGCCCAGGTCGATCCCTTCGAGGGCCGGTGGGTCGGCGATCGTCGCCCCGTCGTAGCCCACGATGGCGCCCTCGGGCTGCACCCGCCAATAGTCGCCGCCGCTCTCGTCCGGCGCGCGTGGCACCAGCAGGCGCGGGTCGTCTGGCGACAGCTTCCACGGCCCGTTCGGGTCGCGGTAGCGCATGAACACCGTCCGCCCGTCGCCGTCGAGGTCGCGCGGGTGGAGACCCGGCGCCGGCACCGGGCTCGGGTAGGGACGGTCGACCGAGCGGATGTAGCGCCCCTGGTCGAGCGTCGCCTCCACGCCGTCCGGCGTCATCCGCGGCAGCACGTAGACGGTGCGGGTGTCGAGCAGGCGGGTCACCTTCGCGTCCCGGCCGTAGTCGCGCAGCAACGTCCACACGAAGTCGAGCGCCGCCACCCCACCGCCCCACTCGTTGGCGTGCATGTTGCCGTCGACGACGATCGCCGGCTTCTCGGCCGCCGGCCCGGTGGCGCCGGCGGTCAGGGTGAGGAACCACATCTCCCGTCCCTCCGGGGTGCGGCCCAGGCTCTCGATCGTCGCCAGCTCCGGGCGGGCGGCCACCCAGGCCTGGAGCAACGCCGTCATCTCGTCGTAGCGCAGGATGTGGTCGAAGGGCAGCGCCGGCAGCACCGCGCCGGCGGACTCCGGGGCCGCTGCCGGAGCGGCGGCGGCCGGCAGCGCTGCGAGCAGGCCGGCGAGGACGAGGGCGGGAGCGGAAGAGTGGCGTCGCATCATGTGTTCTCCTGGGACCGCGGGCGGCCGGGGAGCTCCCGGGCCGCCGTCGCGAGGACCTCGCGCAGTCCCCTGAAGGCCTGTCGCAGGGCGTCGGGCGGGAAGGCGGTGAAGCCGAAGACCAGCCCGGGACGGGTCGGCCCGAGAGCGTAGTCCGACAACGCCGGGACGTCGAACCCGGCCGTGCGCAGGCGCTGCGACCAGGCCGCGTCGTCGGCGCCGGCCGGCAGCAGGCCGATCAGGTTCATGCCGCCGTCGGTGTGCTCGAAGGAGAGCGGCAGCCCGGCGCCCGCGAACAGCTCGAGGAACAGCGCCTGGCGCTCCGCGTAGGCGCGGCGGCAACGCCGGATGTGCGAGTAGAAGGCGCCGGACTCGAGGAACAGGGCCAGCGTCGCCTGGTCGACGAGCGGCAGGTGGTCGTCGTTGAGGTGCTTGAGCTCGGTGAAGCGCTCGAGGAGCGGGTCGGGCACCACCACGTAGCCGAGGCGCAGCGACGGGAACAGGAGCTTCGAGAAGGTCCCCGTGTAGATCACCCGGCCGCTGTCGTCGAGGCTCTGCAGGCTGGGCAGGGGCGGCGCGCCGTAGCGCAGCTCGGAGTCGTAGTCGTCCTCGACGATCCACGACCCGTGGCGGGCAGCGTAGTCGATCAGGGCGAGCCGTCGGTCGAGGGCCAGCGAGACGCCGGTGGGGAACTGGCGCGACGGAGTGGTGTAGATCAGCGTCATCCGCTCGCCGTCGTCGGGCGGCGGCAGCAGCCCGTGCGCGTCGATCGGCCCGGGGACCACCCGCGCGCCGGCGCTGCGCGAGGCGAGCCGCGCCTCCACGTAGCCGGGGTCCTCGACGTAGACCCGGTCGCGCGGCCCGAGCAGCAGCGTGGCGAGCAGGAACAGCGCCTGCTGCGAACCCGACGTCACCACGACCTGGCGGCTGTCGCAGTTCACGCCGCGGTGATCGCGCAGGTAGGTGGCGACCGCCTCGCGCAGCGCCGGCAGCCCGGAGATGCAGGACGCCTGGTAGCAGAGGAGGTTGCGCCCCTCCTGGCGTAGCGCCCGGCCGCGCATGCGGTTCCACATCAACAGCGGGAACAGGTCCACGTCCGGCTGGCAGGGCCGGAACGGGCGCGGGCCGCCCAGCGCCGGCCGCGGCGGCGCGGCCGCCCGCCGGGTCGTGCGCCGCGCCGCCGCCGGCGGTCGGGCGGCGCGCGGCCGGCGGAAGGACGAGCTGACGAAGACCCCGGAGCGCGGCACCGACTCGAGGTACCCCTCGCTGACCAGGCGGTCGTAGGCGTAGACGGCCGTGTTGCGCGACACCTCCAACTCGGTCGCCAGGTCGCGGGTCGACGGCAGGGCCTCGCCGGAGGCCAGCTCGCCGCCCTGGATGAGCTCGCGGATCTGGCGCGCGAGCTGCTCCTGCAAGGTCGCCCGCGCCCCCCGATCGATCGCCAGCCGGCCGCCGAGCCTGCGCATCGTCCGCTCGCCCCGTTCCCGCGGCTCACACCGCCGGCGCGCGCGCCCGGCCGCGGTCGAGGGCGCGGAAGAGGAAGTAGAGCGGCACCCCCGCCAGGATCAGGCCCACCCCGAGGAGTGCCTGCCAGAAGCTGGCGACGAAGGTGCTGGCGACGATGCCGGCGGTCGCGACCAGGAAGAACAGCGGCGTCGCCGGATAGCCGACGGACAACGGTAGGGACGCGGCAGCTCCGGCTCGCGGCGCCGCAGCAGGATCACGGCACCCACCGCCAGGCCGTAGAAGATCCAGGCGGTGAAGACGTACGAGGTGAAGAGCTGCTGGAAGGTCCCCACCAGGGTGAAGACGGCCGCGAAGAGGCCCTGGGCCACGGTCGCCACCACCGGCGTGTGGAAGCGCGGACTGACGCGGCCGAACGAACGGAAGAACAGGCCGTCGCGGGCCATCGCCAGGCTGACCCGGGCGGCGCCGAGGAGGATGCCGTTGATCGCCCCCAGGATGGAGACGGCGATGAGCAGCGACAGCAGCACCGAGGCCCCCGCCCCCAACGCCCGCTCGACGGCGAGGGCGGCGACCCGGTCGGTGCCGCGCAGGCTCGCCACCGGCAGCACGGCGTAGTACGCCACGTTGACGAGCAGGTAGATCGCCATCGTCAGGCTGGTGCCGATCACCAGGCTGCGCGGGATGGTGCGCTCGGGGTCGCGGACCTCGCCGGCGGCGAAGGAGACGAAGTGCCAGCCGTCGTAGGCCCACAGGACCGCCACCAGCGCCACACCCACCGCCACCGGCGACCAGCCGCCGGCGCGCGGCGCCCAGTCCGCGGCGACCAGCGCCGCGCTGCCGCGCAGGTAGAGGGCGGCGGTCATCGCAGCGATGCCGGCCACCTTCAGGGCGGTGAGCGCGTTCTGGGTCCACTTCCCTACCGCCACCCCGAGGCAGTTGACGACCACGAAGACCGCCAGGCAGGCGAGCTGGAGCAGTTTCTGGCCGCCCGCCGAGAGACCCAGCAGCGGCCCGGCGTAGAGGCCGATCGCCGCCGCCAGCGTCGCCAGGCCGCCGGCGTGGATCAGGGCCATGGCGCTCCAGCCGTACACGAAGCCGACGCCGGGGCCGTAGGCGCGGGTAAGGTAGACGTAGAGACCACCGGCGTCGGGCAGCGCCGCCCCGAGCTCGCTCAGCGCCACCGCCCCGCACAGGCTGAGCACGCCGCCGAGGATCCACACCCCGACCACCGCCGCCAGCGAGGTGAGCTGGAGGGCGATCGCCCCGGCCATCAGGAAGATGCCCGAGCCCACCATGATCCCCAGGATGAGCGACACCGAGTCCCACAGGCCGAGGGCGCGGACCAGGCCGGCGGAGTGCGCCGTCCGGCCGGGCGCCGGCGCCGCGGCCGGCGCGGTCACGCCGTCCCCCGCTCCGGCCGGCCGGCGTTGGCACGGCGCACCGCCTCGCCGAGAGCGCGCCGGCCGGCGTCGGGCGACGCCACCAGGTGGTCCGCCACCGCCAGGGCGTCGGCGAGCGGCTCGTCCTGGCCGAGCTTGAACTTCGCCTCGAGGCGCTCGATCTCCAGCTCGAAGCCGACGATCGCCGGCAGCCGCCGGGTGATCTCGGTGTGCGGGATCTCGTCCATCCGCCAGCCGTCGGGGAGCGGCGCCTCCATGCGGTCGTTGAGCACCGCGAGCGACGCCTCGAGCTGCGCCGTCGACTGCTCGCTCAGCCGACCGTAGCAGTGAACCGCCGTGTAGTAGTAGGTCCCGGGCATGTCCCGGTTCGGGTACCAGGTGGGGGTGACGTAGCCCCAGGGCCCCTCGAACACCGCCAGGCTGGGCTCGCGGGCGGCGAACAGGGCATGGGCGTGGGCGTTGGCGCGGGCCAGGTGCCCGACCAGCACCCCGTGCGCCCCCCGCCCGCGGTCGACCAGCAGCGGCAGGTTGGTGGCCAACGGCCCGGCCTCGCCGTTGGTGACCAGCAGCGCCCACGGGTGCGCGTCGATCAGGTCGTAGACCTCTTCGCGGGCCTGCGGCCGCCAGCAGGATCGGACGAACATGGAACCCTATCCTGCCGTCGCGGCTGGTGCGTGTAAAGACCCAGGATCGGATCGTTCGATGGATCCAGACGGCCGGACCGCCGCCACTCTCCCCAGATCCGACGCTGCTCCCGCACCGGCACACTGGCACCATCGATAGGTCCTTCTCTGGCTCTTGCTTGATACCAACCGCGGTGCCAGCATGCTCTCCAGGTCTTCAGGTTCCGCGACCGCCCCGAGCAGATTCGGAGCGCCGGTCGAACGATCGAGGAATAGGAAGGAGCTCGAGATGAGACGCGCAGTCGCCCTCACCCTCCTCACCCTGGCGCCGGTTCTGGCGACCGCCCAGGGGCCCGCCGCGGCCGCGCCGGAGACGTCGCTGTCGTTCGTGGAATCGTGCCGCCCGAATCCGGACGCGCCGCGGGTCCCGCTGACGGGCACGGTGACCGACCCCACCGAGGCCCCGGTTCCCGGCGCCTCCGTCACCCTGCGCTGCGGCGACTTCCGCCAGGAGGCGCGCACCCTCGGCGATGGCAGCTACCGCATCGTCGTCCCCGCCGGCGCCTACCAGCTCGACGTCGACGCACCCGGCTTCCAGACCTGGGTCGACACGCTCGAGCTCGCCGAAGCGGGCCCCGAGGAGCGCGACGTCACCCTCCAGGTGGGCGCCTTCTCCAGCATCGTGACAGTGGCGGAGAAGGGCGGCTTCGTGGCGGCGTCGTCGACCACGGCGACCAAGACCGACGCCCCGTTGATCGAGATCCCGCAGTCGGTGTCGGTGATCACCCTCGATCAGCTCACCTCCCGCAATGTGCAGACCGTGAACGAGGCGATCCGCTACACCGGCGGCGTCGACGTCGACACCTACGGCACCGAGTCGCGCTACGACTGGATCAACATCCGCGGCTTCGACCAGTCGACCTACGGGCTGTACCGCGACAACTCGCGCTGGCAGAGCGGCCAGGTCTCGGGCCAGATCGACCCCTACATGCTGCAGGAGGTCGACGTCGTCAAGGGGCCGAGCTCGGTCCTCTACGGCCAGAACCAGCCCGGCGGGCTGGTCAACCTGGTCACCAAGCGGCCGCCCTCGCGGCAGCTCGGCGAGGTGGTGCTGAACTACGGCTCCTTCGACCGCATGCAGGCGCAGGTCGACGTCGGCGGACCGATCGATCCGGGCGGCCGATGGTCGTACCGGCTCACCGGGCTGGTGCGGCAGAGCGACACCCAGGTCGACCACGTTCCGGACGACCGCTGGTTCGTCGCCCCGGCGCTGACCTGGACGCCGAGCGCCGCCACCACCTGGACCCTGCTCGCCGACTATCAGCGCGACGAGACCGGGTGGAGCCAGTTCCTACCCTCACAGGGCACCTTCCGCCCCAACCCCAACGGCAAGATCCCCCGCGACACCTTCACCGGCGAGCCGGGCTACGACTTCTTCGACCGTGACCAGTGGTCGGTGGGGAGCCTGTTCGAGCACCGCATCAACGACACCTGGACGGTGCGCAACACGCTGCGCTACTCGAGCATCGACTACGAGGGCAAGAACGTCTTCGGCGGCGGGCTGCAGAGCGACCTGCGGACGCTGAACCGCTACGGCTTCGGCAACTCGCTCGACCTCGACCTGTTCACCATGGACACCAACGCCTACGTCCAGGTGGCGACCGGCCGGGTCGAGCACTCGATCCTCTTCGGCGTCGACTACTCCGACTCGACCTCGACCATCGTCAGCGGCTTCGCCGGAGCGCCGCCGATCGACATCTACCACCCCGTCTACGGCGCCCAGATCCCCGACCTGTTCACCTACTACGACACCCGCCAGCCGGTGACGCTGCTCGGGATCTACGCCCAGGACCAGATGAAGTTCGGGCCGAAGCTGGTGGTCACCGCGGCGGCGCGCCACGACTCCACCGACATCACCACCGACGACCGCATCGCCGGCACCAAGATCAAGCAGGATCCGAGCTCGGTCACCGGACGGCTCGGGCTCAGCTACCTGACCGACGTGGGGCTGGCGCCCTACGTCTCCTACTCCACCTCGTTCCTGCCGGTCACCGGCGTCGACTTCTACGGCAAGCCGTACGACCCGACCGAGGGCGAGCAGATCGAGGGCGGCCTGAAGTTCCAGCCCAGGTCCTCGAACAGCTTCCTCACCGCGTCGGTCTTCGAGATCACCCAGACCAACGTCCAGGTGCCCGACCCGGTGAACCCGCTCAACACGCTGCAGCAGGGCGAGGTGCGGTCGCGCGGGGTCGAGCTCGAGGCGGTCGGCAACGTGGCCCGCGGCCTGAACTTCAACGCCGCCTACTCCTATCTCGACCAGGAGGTCACCCGCAGCACCAAGCCGGGGATCGAGGGCAAGCGGCCGCCGCTGGCCCCCGACCAGCTCTTCTCGGCCGGCGGCGAGTACACCGTCACCCGCGGTCCGCTGACCGGGGTCGGCTTCGGCGCCGGGGTGCGCTACGTCGGATCGCGGGCCGGCGACGAGGCCAACACCATCGAGGTGCCGTCGTACACCCTCTTCGACGCTTCGGTTCGTTACCTGTGGCGCGACATGGAGTTCCTGCTCAGCGGCACCAACCTCACCGACAAGACCTACGTGGCGGTGTGCACCTCGCCCGACTACTGCAACTACGGCAGCGCCCGCAAGTTGATCGCCACGGTCCGCTATCGTTTCCGGTAGGGAGGGGCGGCCCGCGTCCTCCGGGGCGCGGGCCCGGCGCCGTCGCCCCGTCGCGTCCTCACGCCGCGGCGGGGCGGCGGCGCCCCCTACCGTCCGTCCCACCCCCGCGATGAGCGCCGCGCCCGACCCGCCGCACCCGCCCGCCGACGAGCTCGACCCCGACGTGCGGCGCTTCGTCCGCGCGTCGGGGGCCGCCTGGGCGGCGCACCCCGACCTCGGCACCGTCTCGCCCGCGGAGGCGCGGCGGATCGCCGAGGCGGTCCGCGCCCCCTGGGTGCGCGGCGGCCCCCGGATGGCGGCGCGGCGCGAGCACCGCGTCGACACGCCCGGGGGGGCGGTGCGGCTCCGCTGCTACCACCCCGTCGCCACCGACCGGCCGCAGCCGGCGCTGATCGCGCTCCACGGCGGCGGCTGGACGCTGTTCAGCCTCGACAGCTACGACCGGGTGATGCGCGAGCTCGCGGCGCGGGCCGGGATCGTGGTCGTTGGGGTCGACTACGCGCTGGCCCCGGAGGCGAAGTACCCGGTGGCCCTCGACCAGGTCCGCGCCGTCGTCCGCCACCTCGCCGCGGAGGGCGCCGCGCTCGGCGTCGACCCCCGCCGGCTCGCGCTCGGTGGGGACTCGGCCGGCGCCAACCTGGCGCTGGCCGCGGCGCTGGCGCTGCGGGACGCGGGCCGCGGGGAGATCCTGCGTGCCCTGACCCTCCACTACGGGGTCTTCGCGCGCCGCTCCTCCCCCGAGGCGGAGCGCCGCTTCGGCGGCCCGGGCCACATGCTCACCAGCGCCGAGATGGAGGGCTTCTGGGGCAACTACCTGCGCTCCGAGAGCGACGCCGACGACCCCCTGGTCTGCCCGCTGCGCGCCGACCTGCGCGGTCTCCCCCCGACGTTGCTGGTGGTCCCGGAGTGCGATCTGCTGGCCGAGCAGAGCCTGCGGCTCGGCGAGCTGCTGCGCGGCGCCGGCGTCCCCGCCCGCCTGGAGGTCTACCGCGGGGCCTGCCACTCGTTTCTCGAGGCGGTCTCGATCTCAGCCCTCGCCTCGCGGGCGCTCGACGACGTGTCCGGCTGGCTCGCCGAGCGCCTCGGCTAGGGCGCGGCGCCGGGCGCCGCCCCCGGGGGCGCCCCGGACGGCCGTCAGTACCGCCCGAGGTCCTTGCCCACCACCACCTCGCCGCCGTAGCCGCCCTCGCGGATGCCGGCGAGGAGCTCGTCCTCGGTGGCGCCGCGGAAGCCCACGTGGGTGAGCACCAGGAGCTTCGGGCGGGCGCGGGCCGCCAGCGCGCCGAGCTCGACGTCGGAGGTGTGGAAGCTCTCGAGGTACTGCGGCCAGAGCTCGCCGCCGGGGCGGTCCTCCGGGGCGACGCGCAGGTGGGGATACGCCTCGTGCACCAGGACGTCGACCCCGCGGGCGGCCTTCTCGAGCTGCGGCGCCGGGCGGGTGTCGCCGGAGATCACGATCGAGCGGTCGGGGGTGTCGACGCGGTAGCCGTAGGCGTGCTTCCAGCTCCCGTGGAGCACCGGGATGGCGGTCACCCGCACCCCGTCGCGGTCGTAGACCACGCCGGGGCCGACCTCGTGCACGTCGACCCGCTCGCCGCCGGCGACCTCGCGCTCGAGCCCCGCGGTGCGGATCTCGATGTCCTCCGCCCAGGCCGCCATCAGGTGGGCGGTCATCGCCGCCAGGCCGGGCGGCCCGTAGACGTCGAAGGGGGCCGCCCGCCGCATCAGCCACGAGGTCAGGATCAGATCCGGGTAGCCGAGCGTGTGGTCGCTGTGCAGGTGGGTGACGAAGAGGGCCGTCACCCCGCCGATCGGCAACCCCGCCGCGTTGAGCTGCCGCTCGACCCCGACGCCGGCGTCGAAGAGGAACACCCGCGGGCCGACGACGACCGCGGTGGCCGGGCCCTGGCGGGCCGGGTCGGGGTAGGGGGTGCCGGTGCCGAGCAGGACCACCTCCGTCCGCACCGCCGCGGGGGCGGCGGCCGGCGGCGGCGGGTCCTGTCGGGGCGCCGCCGCAGCCGGCAGGGCCAGGGCGGCGCTGAGCAGGAGGGCGGCGAACGGCGCGACATCGGTCATGTGCGGCGATCGTACCCGCGCCCGGGGCGGCTTGCCAGCCGCGGGCCGGCGGAGGCGGAGGACCCCGCGGCGGCTAGACTCGGCGCATGTGCCGCAACATCAAGCGCCTGCACCACCTCGACCCGCCCGCCACCCGCGCCGAGATCCGCGACGCCGCCCTGCAGTTCGCGCGCAAGATCAGCGGCCGCAGTCCCTCGGCGGCCAGCGCCGCCGCCTTCGACCGGGCGGTCGGCGAGATCGCCGCGGCCAGCGAGCGCTTCCTGGCCGCGCTGAGCACTCCCGGCGCCCCGCGGAGCCGCGAGGAGCTGGCGGCGCGCGCGAGGGCCCGGCGGGCCGCCGCTCAGTCCTCCCCCACCCGCAGGTCGTAGCGGGCCACCGGGACCGCCGCACCGTCGCGGAGGCCGGAGAGGACGAGGGTGGCGCGCCCCGCCGGCAGGCTGCCCGGCGGCAGCAGCACCGTGAACTCGCCGCCCGGTTGGCGCTCGAGCCCGGTCGCCTCCCACGACGGGCGCCCGTCGGCGTCGAGCAGCTCCAGACGGTAGTCGGCGAAACGGCGCGCGTCCTCGCTGAGCAGGATCAGGGTGACGGGGACGTCGCGGTCCGGCACCCGGGTGACCGCTGCGGACGCCCCCGCCGCGCGCACGGCGTAGTCCTCCGGCAGCGCCTCCAGAGCGGCGGCGTTGACCCGCGGGCGGGAGAGCTCGGCGACCCGCTTCTCGAGGCGGGCGACGCGCTGCCCCATCGAGACGGCGGCGCCGCCGAGGAGCACCAGGGCGAGCACGGCGGCGGCCGCCAGCCAGCGGGCCCCGGGCATCCGCCGGCGCCGCTCGGCGGCGCGCCGGGAGCCGGCGACGGCCGCGAACGACGGCAGGTCGCGGCTCTCCCGGGCCGCCGCCAGGTCCTCGCGGCAGCGGGGGCAGACCGCGAGGTGTCGGTCGACCGCCTGCCGCTCCTCCGCCGGCAGTGGATCGCCGAAGGCGAGCGCCACCAGCCGTCCGCTGGCCGGGTGCGCGGTGGCGAACAGCTCGCCCACCCGCGCCGTCTCCTCGGCCTCGCCGCGGCAGCTCGGGCAGCTCGCCAGGTGGGCCCGCACCTCGGCCGCCGCCACGGCGCCGAGTGACCCGTTCATCAGGAACGGGAGCTGATCGATGGCGTCGGCGCAGTTCATCCGCTTCCCCCTGCAGACCCGGACGCCTGGGCGGCGCCGGCGTTACCGCCCTCCTCGAGCTCGCGGCGCAGGGCGGCGGCGCGCCGGCGGCAGCGCAGCAGCCGCACCCGCAGCGCCCCGGGCCGGACGCCGAGCCGGGCGCTCATCTGCTGGTAGCTCAGCCCGTCGAGCAGCAGGCTCCACATCTGGCGGCAGTGCTCGGGAAGATGCTCGAGGACCCGCGTGAAGCCGGCGTAGCCCTGCCGGGCCGCGGCACGGTCGAAGGGCGACGGCGCGTCCGAGGCCGGCGCCACGCCCTCGAGCCCGGTCCAGCGCCAGCGGCGCCCGGAGCGGACGCGGTCGAGGCAGCGGTGGGCGGCGGCGCGCCGTACGTAGGTCTCGAGCCGCGCCTCGCCCCGGAAGCGATCGGCGCGCAGCGCCTCGGTGAGGGCGACCAGCACCTCCTGGACCACGTCGTCGACCTGGTCGCCGAGCCGGCGGCGGAACGGAATGGTCGCGTACCGGCTCCAGGCGCTGAGCGTCTCGACGGCCGCAGGCTCGCCGTCGAGAAAGGCGGCCGCAAGCACTCGGTCCTCCGACGTCATCCTCACCCCCATGACCCGCCGCCGGCGCTCCGTGCCGGCCCGCGCGGCGAGCACATCCCCCGGGAACATCGCGAGCCTCAGTCTAGCGGAGGACTGCGCTCCCCCGGCGCACTGTCGTACCATTGCCGGGCCACACCGAGGAGCCATGCCGTCGATGTCGAACCGCTCCGCGGCGCGCCGGGTCGGACCTGTCGCTGTCGCCTTCGTCCTCTCCGCCGTCGCCGCCCGCGCTGCGGCGCCGGCGCGGCCCCTCGACGAGGGCGCCACCCTCCGCTTCACCGTCGCCCCCGCCGAAGAGCGCACCTGGCAGCTCGAGCTGGCAGCGGGCGAGCTGCTCCACGTCGAGGTCGACCAGGTGGCGGCGGACGTGGCCCTCACCCTGCGCGACGCCGCCGGCGCCGACCTGTGGCGCAGCGACGTCCAGCCCTGGGCGTCCGGCATCGAGGAGGTCTGGGACCTGACCGACGCCGCGCGGCGGCGGACGATCGCGGTGCAGGGGGTCGGGAGCCGCCCCGGCGAAGTGGTGCTCGAGGTGAAGGCGCGGCACTCCGCCTCGGCGGCGGACCGGCGGCGCTTCGCCGCCGAGGAGGCGCTGCGCAGCTCCTACTCCCTCGACTCCGCCACCGACGTCGAAGCGTCGCTGGCCGCGGCGCAGCGCGCCGCCGGGCTGTTCGCCGAGCTGGGCGTCACCGCCAAGCAGGGCGTCGCCCTGCGGCGCTCCTCCCAGCTCGTCAGCCTCCTCGGGCGTCCCGGCGAAGGCCTCGGGTGGCTGGACCGGGCGATCGCCCTGGCGCAGGCGGCGAACGACCACGACGCCGAGGCCGCGGCGCGGATCGACCGCTCCGTCGCCCTCTTCTACCGGGGCGACCGGGCGGCGGCCCTCGAGGAGAGCCGGCGGGCGCTCGCCGCGGCGCAGGCGGCGGGATCTCCCACCCGCACCGCCAAGGCGGAGACCAACCTCGCCCTCTTCCTCCAGCACGCCGGCGACTACGCGGAGGCCTCCCGTCACCAGCAGGACGCCCTGCGCCGCTACCGCGAGCTCGACGCCGGCCAGCCCGCGGTCTACGCCGAGGTCAACCTGGCCGGGCTCGAGCTGCAGCGCGGCGACGCCCAGCGCGCGCTCGACCTCTACCTCGCGGCGCGGGATCGCCTCGAAGCGATGGGCGACCGCCGGGCGCTGGCGGTGGTGGTCGACGACATCGGAGCCGTCCAGGGGCAGCTCGGCGACGTCGAGGGCGCCCTGGTGGCCCACCGCCAGGCGCTGACCCTGCGCCGCGAGCTGGGCGACGCCCGCGGCATCACGCAGTCGCTGCTCAACGTCGGCGCCTCGGTCGACGAGCTGGGGCGGCACGCCGAGGCGGCCGAGGTGCTCGCCGAGGCCGCCGGGGAGGCCGAGGCGGCGGGCGACCGCAGCCTCGCCGCCACCGCGCGGCGCTACCGGGCGAGCGCCCTGCTGGCCGCCGGCGACCCCGCGGGCGCCCGCGAGCAGGTGGCACCGGCCGTCCGGGCCCACCACGAGCTGGGGAGCCTCCCGGAGGAGGCGGCCGACCGGCTGGTGCTGGCGCGGGCCCTCGAGGCGCAGGGCGACCGCGACGCTGCCGCCGCCGCGTACCGGAGGGCCGCCGAGGAGGCGGAGCGTCTCGACGTCGTGCGCGTGGCGGCGGAGGCGCGCTACCGTCAGGCGCGCCTGCTCGCCGACGCCGGCGAGGCGACCGCGGCTCGGGAGGCGCTGGACCGGGCCCTCACCCACGCCGAGTCGATCCGCTCGCGCGCCCCCTCCGACCGCCTGCGGACGACCTACTTCGCGTCGGTGCGGGACCTCTACGACCTCGCTCTCGAGCTGACCCTCGGCGCCGACGCCGCCGCGGCGCCGCCGGCAGCGCTCGCCGCGGGGTTCGCGCTCGCCGAGCGGGCCAGGGCGCGGGCGCTGCAGGACTTCCTGCTCGCCGCGCCGGCCGCCGCCCGCGGCGGGCTCGACGCCGACCTGGTGCGGCGCCAGGACGAGGTCCGGCGCCGGCTCGAGGACCTCTCGGGCGAGCTGCTGGCGGCCGAGGCCGGGGCGGGCGGCGGCGCCGTGGACGCGAGCCCCGCGGCGGCCGACGGGGAGGTGGCGGAGATCCGCGGCCGGATCCTGCAGGCCCAGCTCGAGGAGCAGAGCCTCGACCGGCGGCTGCAGCGCGACGAACCGGTGCGCGGCTCCTTCCTCACCGCCGCCCCCGCCGACCTCGCGCAGGTCCGCGCCGCGCTGGGCGACCGGGTGCTGCTCGAGCTCCACGTCCTGCCGCAGCGGAGCTGGGCCTTCGTCCTCACCGCCGACGACCTGCGCGCGGTCGACCTGCCGGGCGGCGACGTCCTCGCCGGACCGGTGGCGGAGCTGCGCGCCCAGCTCGCCCGCCCCGGGCGGCGCACGGCCCGCTTCGTCGCCGCGGCACGCGCCCTGTGGAACGACCTGCTCGCTCCCGTCGCGGCGCTGCTGCCGCCGGGCCGCGATCTCCTGGTGAGCCCGGACGGCGTCCTGCACGACCTGCCGTTCGGGGCCCTGCTCACCGCTCCGGTGGCCCCGAACACGCCGTGGGCGCGGATGCCCTTCCTCGCCCGCGAGCGCACCCTCTCCTACACCCCCTCGGCCGCGGTGCTGCGGACCTTGCGGGCGGCGGGCGGCGCCGCCGCCGGGGACGGCACGGTGGTGGCCTTCGCCGATCCGCCGCTCCCCGCGGACACGGCCCGGGGCACCGATGCCCGGGCGCTCGGCGCGGCGGTGCGCGCCCTGGGCGGCGGGCTGTCGCCGCTGCCCTACAGCCGCGAGGAGGCCGCCGCGGTGGCGGCCGTCTTCGGACCGCGCCGCAGCCGGGTGCTGGTCGGTCCGGACGCCGCGGAGAGTCGCCTCAGCGAGCCGGCCGTGCGCCACGCCGGAGTGCTCCACTTCGCCACCCACGGCTACCTCGACCCGGTGCTGCCCAGCCAGTCCGGCCTGCTGCTGGCCGCCGGCGGCGGCAGCGACGGCTTCCTCCACGTCGGCGAGATCCTGCGCCTCGACCTCGACGCCCGCCTGGTCGTGCTGTCGGCCTGCCGCACGGCGGCCGGCGAACGGCGCCGCGGCGAGGGCGCGCTGTCCATCGCCCGCGCCTTCTTCTTCGCCGGCGCCCGCTCCCTGGTGGCCAGCCTGTGGCAGGTCTCCGACCGCTCGAGTGCCCGCCTGATGACCACCTTCTACCGCCGCCTCGAGGCGGGCGCCGGCCCGGCCCGCGCCCTGCACGACGCGCAGCTCGCCCTCCTCGCCGACCCGGCCACCGCCTCCCCGTACTACTGGGCCGCCTTCCGGCTCCTCGGCGACCCCGGCTGAGCGGCGGGCGGTGCGGCCGGCGGGGTGGCCGCGTTCTCGAGCTCCTCGACCTGCGACTGGAGGTCTTCGAGGCCGTCGGTCAGGGCCTGCGTCGTCGCGGCCCTGATCGCCGCCAACAGCCGACCTCCCGCGACTTCAGCCCGGCGGTCGGAGGGCCGGATCGAGCGGGGAGGGCGGCACGCTCGCCTTCCAGAAGGAGGCGAGGATCCTCTCGGCGTCGGCCGCGGCGGCCGGGTCGCCGGCGGCGCGGGCGGCCGCGGCGAGTCCGACCAGCGAGCGGGTACGGCGCGGGGCGAGCAGCAGGGCGTGGTCGAACTCGGTGCGGGCCTCGGCGGGCCGGCCGAGGAGCAGCAGCATCTCGCCGCGCAGCTCGTGGGTGGGCTTGACGACGTCCGGCGGTCCGTACTCGAGCGGGCGGGCGTCCTCGGCGGCCGTGGCCTCGGACACCAGGGCGACGGCCTCCGCCGATCTGCCCTGCCGCCACAGGATCATCGACCGGAGCTCGAGATCGAGGATGCGGGCCACCTCGATGTCGCGCGCGGCCACCACGTCGTCGTGGTCGTAGAGCTCGCTCTCCGGCGTGGGGCGGGCGCCCTCGACCAGCGAGCGGACCTCGGCCTCGAGCTGGCGCGCCGCCTCCAGATCGCCGTCCCGCAACGCCTCGAGCGAGCGGCCGAAGCGGTCGGCCACGACGGTCGGAAGCGCCGGCGCGCCGCCGTAGACCGGCGCCGCGTCGAGGCTCCCCGCGGGGTGGTTCACCAGCCAGTGCGTCCGCATCTCGGCGGCGTGCCAGAGGTTGCCTTCGTTCGGCGCCGCGAGCGCATCGGCCTGAGCGGTGGCGAGCTTCTCCCGCGCCTCGTCGGCCCGCCCCTCCTGGAGCAGCGCGTACTCCAGCCAGTAGAGCGCGTGGTGGCTGCGGCCGGAGAGTGGCAGGCCTTTGCGGACCAGGCGCTTCTCGGAGACGTCGACGGCGATCTCGTTGGCGCGGACGACCGGGTCCCACTCGCCGAGCGCGGTGTAGATGTGGGAGATCATGTGCTGGGCGTGGGACGCGGCGGGGGCGATGCCGGCGTAGACGCGGGCGGCGCGCAGCCCGAGCGGCGCGTGGATCGGGTCGTCGTAGCTGTGGATCAGGTAGTGCGCGGCGCCCGGGTGGAGCGGGTTCCTGGCGAAGACCTCCTCGGCCACCGAGGCGGCCCGCATGTAGGTGCGGAAGTCGCGGTCGGGGACCGAGCCGAGGATCGCGACCGCGTCGAAGGCCGCCACCTCCAGGTCGTCCGGGTACTTCGCCCGCAGCCGGTCCATGAACTTCATGTAGGCGACGTCGCGCTCGCCCTTCGGACCCTCGCCGTAGAGCACCTCGACCGCGCGCAGGAAGTCCTTCTCCCGCTCGGTGGGCGCCTTCGCCAAGCGCCCCTCGGGCGTGGGCGCCAGCCGGGCCAGCGCGGCGAGGGCCGCCGTGCGGTCCTGCTGCGCCCACAGCGGATGGTTGTAGGTCATCGCCTCGCCCCAGTAGGCGAGGGCGAAACCGGGGTCGATCCCCTCGGCGTCGCGGAAGGCCTCGGCGGCGTCCTCGAACTCGAAGCTGTGCAGCAGCAGCACGCCGTGCAGGAACGCCTCCTGCGCCGCCGGCGCGCCGGAGTTCGGGAAGTCGACGCGGCCGAGATCGGCGGGACCGGCGGCGAACGACGGGAGGGCGACGGCCAGGACGGCCACCGCCGCGAAGCGGGCGCGGTACACGAGCATGGGGAACCTCCTCGGAAAGGACGATCCTAGCTCCATCGAGCATCCCGCCGCGCGGCGGCCGTGGGCGGTCGACGCGCCGGCGGCCGCCGCGGCGCGCGGTCAGCCCCCCGCCGGGCCCACCGTGTCCGGCTCCTCCGGACGCGTCGCCGCCCAGGCGCGGAGCACCTCGGCCACGCTCCAGGCCTGAGCGATGCAGCCGCGGGGGGTGAAAGGCGCCTCGGCGTCGAAGATCTCGCTCAGGGTGCCCAGACCGGCCTCGCCGAGAGCGCCCCCGAACCCCTCGATCCAGGCGTGAGCGGCGGCGCGCTCGCCGGGCCGCACCCGCAGCCAGGCGTCGACGTACGGCCCGGCCAGCCAGGCCCACACCGTGCCCTGGTGGTAGGCCGCGTCGCGGGAGCGGAGGTCTCCGGAGTACCGCGGCCGGAAATCGGGATGGCCCGGGTCGAGCGATCGCAGGCCGACCGGGGTGGCCAGCCGTGCCCGGACGGTGTCGAAGACGGCCTGCCAGCGCGAGCGGTCGAGCACCGGGTGGTCGAGCGACAGGGCGAGGATCTACGCCTGGCGCTGGTTCCGGGTCGGCGCGGCCGACAACACCCTCCGACGACACTCCCACGGCCTGCCGCACAAGGGGTGACGGCGTCCGAGGCACCCCTCGGCAGCGGACCCTCCCGGCCGCAGGGTCCGCCGGCCCGCCAGTCATCCGTCCGGGCGACTCCCGCCGAGAGAGCCCCTCAGGCGTAGAGGTCCCACAGGTGCAACGCCAGCAGGTGCGCCGGGTAGAAGGCGTAGAAGAGGTGGGTGGGGAGCCGCGGCAGGCGCGGCCGGAGGGTGACGCTGGCGGCGAGGACCAGCGAGCTGCCGAGGGCGAAGAGGTCGATCGGGACGAGCGGCGGGACGGCGGGGACGGCGTTGGCGGCGAGGCCCGCCGGTCCCGTGGCCCACAGGGCGCCGCGCTCGCTGCGCCGGGCGAGGACGGCGACGAGCGGGACGATGGCGACGCCGATCGGGCCGTACTCGACGCAGAGGCTCAGCCCCGCCACGAGGACGAGCCCGGCCGCCGCGGCCGGGCGGCCGCGCCCCTCCGCGAACCGGGCCAGAAGGACGGTCGCCGCGACCCCGGCGAGCAACGTGAAGAGGATGTTGCCCTCGTGCCAGGGGCGGCCGGCGACGACGACCACCACGGGTTGGCTGACGATCGCCCAGGGGAGCAGCCGGCGGGCGTAGCGGCCGGCGCGCTCGGGGCGCAGCCCGAGACGGATGCCCACGAGGGCGGCGAACAACGGGAAGGAGAGCCGGCCGACGGCGTGCGTCGGCGTGAAGAGCTCCGGCGCCACCACTTTCCCCCAGTGGTCGATCGCCATCGTCACGATCGCCACCCACTTGGCCAGCTCGAGCTCGGCGCCGCCGCGCGATCCGCCCTCGCGGCGCCGCTCGCTCAGCCCGGCGCCCTGACGTCGGGCGGCGGCCGGTAGCGCACGACCTGCGTCTCCCGCGTCTCCCCGGTCGTCAGGTCGTAGACGTGGACCAGCAGGTCCAGGCCGCAGTGCTCGCCCACCGGGCGCGAGCGGCGGTCGTCCGCGACGACGCGCACGGCGAAGGTCCCGGTCAGCGGGCCGCCCGCCGGCGCGCCCGCCGTCCCCACCTGGACCAGCTCGCCGTCGGACACCCGCACCGGCGTGCGCTCGGGCTGGCCGAGCCCCAGGACGCGGACGTCGAACGCCGCCGTGGGATCGGCGCGCAGCTCCTCGGCGAGCGACAGCTCGATCCAGCCGACGAAGGTGCAGCGGACGGCGTCCTCACCGCCCGGGGTCTCGTCGACCGTGCGCAGCGACAGCAGCAGACCCTCGCCGCCGCCGAGCTGTCCGAGCGTGCCGACGTTGACGTGCGGCTTCACCCGCACGAACTTCTCCTTCGACGCCTCCGCCGTGCCGGCGACCAGCAGGCACCCGACGGCGCAGGCGACGAGGACGGAGCTCCAACGGTTCATGACGCCTCCTTTCCTTTCCGGACCGCTTCCATCAGACGGGTCGGGGCGGGGGCCCGACGAGCAGGCTGTCGACCAGGCGGGCCTCGCGCTCGAGCTCCACGGCCAACGTCTCGAGCGGCTTGCGCAGCCCGCGGGCGAGCTTCTTGTCCTCGCGCCCCAGCCGCGGGTAGAGGGCGCGGATCTTCTCCAGGCTGTCGACCACCCACCGGCGGTTCTCCCGCAGCGCCTCGCGGTACCGCTTCAGCGCGTCCGGGTCGATCGTGCCGTTGGTCGCCTGGGCGGTGGCGAAGTCGGTGTACATCGGCCGCAGCGTCGCCTCGGCCTCGTCGGCGCACTCCTCCACGTCGCGGCCGATCTCCACGAGCTGGCCGTTCAGCGCGTCGGCGACGATGATCTTCGCCGCCTCCCGTGCCGCCTGCACCGCGGGCAGCAGCAGCGCGATCAGCACGCCGATGATGGCGATCACCACCAGCAGCTCGATGAGCGTGAAGCCGGCGACGCGGCGGCGGACACGTGTGACACCAGGTCCCACGAGGGCCTCCTTTCCCGAACCCGCCCCGCAGCCGGGAACCGCTGCGGGACGACCCATCGATGGATAGTCCACCGAGTATAAGCCCCCGCCGCGCGCGCCCTGCCCCGGGTCCTTGAAGAACGGGCCAGGCGGCCTTTCTCCTCGAGGCTGGCGCGGTTCTCTTCGGGGGGTGCTCCCGTCCCGCCGGACCTCCGTCCGGAACCTCAGCCGGGCGTCAGGAAGCGGCAGCGGGGACCGGGGCTGCGCGCCAGGCGCTCGTCACAGGTGGCGAGAGGGGCGTCGAGGCCTTCGGCCAGGGCGACGTACCAGGCGTCGTAGGCGGTGAGGTTGCCGCGCAGCTCCCACACGCGCACAGCGAACGGGGCGTACGGGAACGCGACCAGATCCAGCCTGGCGAGGTCGGCGTGGGCAGCGGTCGCCGCGGCGGCATCGAGCCCTCCGGCGGCCTCGGCCCGCCGCAGGATGTTGGCCACCTCGGCGAAGACGAGCTCAGGCGCCGCCATCGCGCCGGCCGCGGACGCCAGCGTGCGCTCCGCCCAGCGCCCGAGATCGCCGCCGTCGCAGAGCGTCGCCACCAGCACCGAGGCGTCGGGAACCAGGGCGCTCACCGCCGGTCGGCGTCGCGCCAGGCGACCAGGTCGGCGGTCGTCAGGCGGGTCGACTCGCCGGCCTTCCGCCGCCGCACGCCCGCCATCCACGCCTCCGCATCCGGGCGCGCCGCCAGCCTCCCGAGCTCGCGCCATAGGTACTCCTGCAGCGACCGGCCCTGCACCGCCGCCCGCCCGGCCAGCTCGTCGCGTACCTCGTCGGGAACGTTGCGGATGGTGATGTTCACGGACATGGGATGGATCCTAGCACCTTGCGCCTGCAAACTGCATGCATCACCTCGGCGCTCTTCGTCCCGGCAAACGGAAACTGCGTCCGCCGGGGCCGGCACGGAGCCGGAGCCCGGCCGGCGGATGCGCCGCCGCCTCGACCGGGCTATGCTCGGGGACAGATCGTCCGTCGCAATCATCCACGCCGTCTCCTCCCGGAGGGACCGATGCGGAAGAAGACTCTCGTGCTCCTCGCCGCCCTGGCGGTCGTCACCGTCGCCTGGCCGGCCCACGCCCAGCAGACCTCGCCGTCGCTGGTCACCAGCTACGACCACCTCGCCGACGTCATCCTCGCCGCCAACGCCGCGGAGGAGAGCCTGGTGCGCTCCGTCCTCGCCGAGCACTACGGCGCCGCCGAGGCCGCCTACAAGGCCGGCGACTTCGCCAAGGCCGCGGCCCAGATGGCGCTCTTCGCCAACGAGGGCGACAACGCCGCCGGCGGCATCCGCAAGCGGCTGCTCGAGGGCGGCCACCACCACAACGCCGCCGGCGAGCAGCAGGGGATCTACGAGCCGGGGTACGTCGTGGTCGACCGCAAGTCGAAGAAGGCCGCGCTCGACGCCTCGGCGGCGCTGCGCCGCGCCGGCTCCGACGCCGACCGCCAGGCCGCCTGGGACGCCTTCGCCGAGGCCGCCCGGCCGCTGCTGAAGATGTGAGCCGGGCCGGAACCGGAGCCGCGGGCCGGCGGCGGCAGGGCGCCGCCGAGCTCAGCGGTCGAGGTCCCAACGCGCCGTCCGCTCGCCTCCACGTCGACGACCCGCGAGGCGCCGGCCGCGGTGAGCCGGTAGCGACCGACCGGCAGCCCGGCCAGGCGCAGGGTGCGCTGCGGCGAGACCGTCGTCGACAGGCCGACCTGGGCGAGGACCCAGGAGACGTCCCAGCCGAACGGACCGTCGATGGTCACGGCGGCCGCGCGGGGCGCTCACCTCGAGCGCCCCGGTCGCCACCCCGGTGAGCACCAGCCCCTCGCTCGCCGCCTCGCTCCCCCCGACCCAGCCGCCGAGCACCAGCCGCCCGCCGACCACCGCCGCCGCCCGCACCCGGGCCGGCCAGGCTGGCGACCAGTCGAGCTCCGCGGTCCCGGAGGCATCGAGCGAGCCGAGCCCGACCTGCCCGCCGTCCCCGGTCACCACGACGAGGCCGCCGCCGGCCGGCGCGTCGCCGATCCGAACCCGGACCCGCAGGCGCTCGGTCGCCGCCCGGTCGAGGACCAGGACCATGTCCTCGACCTGCCGCCCGGGTGGCACCTCGACCGCGGTCACCGCGGAACGCCGTCCCTCGTCGCGCGCCTCGAGCCGATGGCCGCCGGCCGGCAGATCGGCGAAAGCGAAGCTGCCGTCGCCGCCGGTCCTGGCGGTGCCGCGCTCGCCGAGCAGCTCGACCCGGGCCCCGGCGACCCGCTCCCCGTCGTCGCCGACCACCCGGCCCGCGATCCCCGCGCTGGCGAAGTCGAGCTGCAGCTCGACCCTCTCGCGGTCGGGGAGCTCGACGTCGCGCGGCGGCGCGGCACCTCCCTCCCCGGGCCGCCAGAGCACCTCCCACCGGCCGGCGGACAACGCCGTCGTCGCGAACCGGCTGTCGGCTCCCACCGTCACGTCGACCTGCGGCGGGCCGGCCCCGAAGCTCTCGCTCTCGACCGCGCCGAGGGGCGATCGCTGGCGCAGGACGAGGCCCTGGGCCGGCGCCGGGCGCAGCCACACGAGCGTCCCCGACCGGGCCGGCGCCCGCCCGCCGTCACCGCCCCGGTCACCTCGAGCGGCCGCGCCGCACACTCCACCTCGACCACACCGTCGTCGGGGACCTCGAGACGGCGTTCGCAGAGCTGCTCGGGACCGGCCACGACGGTGAGTGTCGCGGGACCGGCGGAACGTGGCGCAGCGAGGCCCCGCCGTCGACCACCGAGGCGCGCACCATGTCCATCTCCTGCCAGGTGCCGCGCCAGTCCAGACGCGCCTCGGCGCCCTCGGGCAGCTCGCCGGTCACCCGGACCGTGGCCC
This sequence comes from uncultured Acidobacteriota bacterium, assembly GCA_963843275.1. Taxonomy (GTDB): domain Bacteria; phylum Acidobacteriota; class Thermoanaerobaculia; order Multivoradales; family JBCCEF01; genus CAWJJM01. Next base: position 1,571,069 of record CAWJJM010000012.1, read on the forward strand.
TCGCCGCCAGCAGCACGTCGCCCACGTCGATCGGCGCTCCGGCGACGACCTCGCCCTCGGGCGCGGCGTCGACCCGGGCGGGCGCCCGGCCGGGCGCCGCGACCCGCAGCGACGCCGCCCCGGTCGCCAGCCCCGAGAGGAGGAACACGCCGTCGCCGCCGCTGGTCGTGGAGACCACGTCGCCTCGGGCCCAGGCGACGACGTCGCCGCCCAGAGAGCCGGCGCGCGGCGCCCAGACGCGGGCCCCGCCGACCGGCTCGAGGGTGTCCCGGTCGAGCAGGCGGCCGGTGACCCTCCACCCCGTCGCGGCGCCGCGTCGCCGAGGACCAGCTCGTCGCCGGGCGGGAGCGGCGGCACCTTCCGCACGACGGCGAGGGTCGACGGCGAACGGAGCTCGAGGACCGCGGCGCGCTCGGGAACGAGGTCGAGCGAGAAGGTGCCCTCGGCGGGCAAGGGCTGGTCGCGGAACCCCGCACCCTGCCGCACCCGGACCTCCGCCCCGCGAGGGGGCCCGTCCTCCCCCACCAGCCGCCCGGACACCCGCACCGCCCGGCGCAGCTCGACCTCCAGCTCCTCGGGCAGCGGCGGCACCACCGAGCCCTCCCAGGGCAGGTGACCCGTAGCCCGGGCCCGCAGCTCGAGGCCCTCGTCGAACGCGACCCGGTGCAGGACCGCGCGACCCCGCCCATCGGTCCGGGCGCTCTCGCCGCCGGCGGTGAGCACCTCGGCGCCGGCGACCGGGCCGCCGGTGTCGTCGGAGACCCGGACCGCCAGCGACCGCGCCGGCCACAGAGTGACGTCGCCCAGCCGCCAACGGCCTTCGCAGCTCCCGAGGTCGAGCGGCCGGCGGAGCGGCGCGAGGTCCGACCGCCGCGCGGCCAGCATCACCGGAGCGGCCGGCAGCGGCCCGATCCGGAACCCTCCCGCCCCGTCGCTCCGCGAGTGCGTCCGCACCAGCAATCCGTGACCGCCGGGCTCCCACCCCTCGGCTTCGAGCTCGACGCCGTCGAGAGGCTGCGCCCGTTCGCCCACCGCCCGGCCCACCACCTCGCAACCGTCGGCGAGGCGGATCTCCGGCGGCAGGTCGCCCGCCGCGCCCAGCAGCCGGCGCGGCAGCTTCCCCCGCGCGGTCGCCACGCTGGCCAGCTCGAGCGACGGCGGCAGCCCCTCGAGCCGCACCCTCCCGCGCGAGTCCGAGACCGCGAAGGCCCGGAAACGATCCTCCGAGGGTCCCGGCAGAAGGAGGGTGAGCGCGGCCTCGGAGAGTGGCGCGCCGTCGCCATCGGCGATGTCCACGACCGGGCTCGTGGCCGGCTCGAGGTCGACCTCCAGGCTCCGCCGGCCGGCGGGCACCTCGACCACAGGGCCAGCTCCCACGAGGTCCCGCCGCCCTCGGCGCGCCGCAGGACGAGGCCCGGCCCGGCGGCCAGCGGCAGGATCTCGTCGAGGCTGGTGTGGCGATCGACCCACGCCCAGCGCGCCTCCTCGTCCCCGGACAGCTCGAGCTTGGTCGCCTCGTCGAACGTGCAGGCGGTGTCGATCCCCAGGGCCGTCGCGTCCCACCGGCGGATCTCGTGGCCGGTGAAATCGAGCTCGAAGGCCCGGGCTCCGCAACCGGGCACGATCAGCACGCGGTCGTCGGCGACGAATCGCACCGCGCCGATCTCGAAGGCTCCGCAGGCGTCGATCGGGCGGCGCCGGCGCCCGCCGCCGAGCGGCGCAGCGGGCGCAGGTCGAGGGCCCCGCGGTCGGGGATCCTGATCCAGCCGATGCACCCTGCTCGGGGAGCGGCCTCGTCACCCGGCCCGCGGCGCAGCCCGAGGACGGCCAGCCGCCGGCCGCGGACGTCGAGGTCCTCCACCGAGACCATGGGAAGCCGCCCCCCGCGCGCCGTTCCACGCTCGTTCCAGTCGAGGGAGAAGACCGGAGGGGCCACGGCCAGCAGCTCGTCGCTCAACCCGAGCCGGGCGGGGATCCACAGCCCGCGATCGCCCCCGCCCACGCGGCGCCAGGTCCGGAAGCGCCCCGGCGACGCGAGCGGCACCGCCACCACCCCGACGTCGACCACCGTGAGCAGGGCCGTCCCGTCGTCGAGCCAGCGCACGTCGCTGGCCCGGGCCAGAGCGGGCGGCAGCTCGATCTCGGCGACCCGCCTCAAGCCGGACCGTTCGTCTCCGATGCCAGGGCCCAAGCCCCGCGTCGGAGCGACACGAAAGAGAGAGCGATGCGGCGCCAAGGGCGATCGCCGCCCTGCTGACCCTGGATCGACGAATCAAGGCGGGAATCGGGTCTGGTTTCGGTCCAAGGGCGAGCAGGCGGTCCGATCCGTGGTGCAGGAACCTCCGCTCTGGTTGGTGCACTCGGTACAGCCAGGACCGGTGGAGGCGCATACCCGCTGCCCCTCGATCGTGGCGACCCGGGCGCATTCGGCGCCTCCTTTGTCTGCTAAATGAAGTGTCGGTTGCGGCCCGAAAGTGGCACAGACCGCTCCGCCGATCCGAGAACGGACACCGTGGACCGCCGGCCGGCGCTCGGCTATCCTCGGCAGCGCTCGTGCCCGTCTCTGCGATCGCTCCACGACCCGAGCGGATCCGACGGATCTCCGCGTTGGGGGGTGTGCGACGCTCGGCGCCTGCGGCGGGAGCGGACCGTCCGCGGGCGCCGCGGCGGGGCGTCTCCCTCCCGTCGCCCCGCCGCCGGAGGCCCGCTTCCACTTCGTCGACGTCGCCGCCGCGGCCGGGCTCACCTCCCCCACCTGGTGCGGGCGGCCGGAGAAGCCGCACATCCTCGAGTCGGGCGGCAGCGGGCTGGGGCTGGTCGACGTCGACGGGGACGGCGACCTCGACCTCTACCTGGTCGACGCCTGGCGGCTGGAGGGGAGCCGCGTCGTCGAGCGGGGGCGCAACCGCCTCTACCGCAACCGGGGCGACGGCTCGTTCGAGGACGTGACCGACGCCGCCGGGGTGGGTGACGACGGCTGGGGCGACGGGGTGGCGGTGGGCGACGCCGACGGCGACGGGCGGCCGGACCTCTTCGTCAGTAACTTCGGCCCCGACGTCCTCTACCTCAACCGCGGCGACGGCACCTTCGAGCGCCGCGTCTCGGGCACCCCCGGCGTGCCCGGCTTCGACGGCTGGTCGACCGGCGCCGTCTTCTTCGACGCCGACGGCGACGGCGACGAGGACCTCTTCGTCGCCGGCTACATCGACGCCACCATGGACGACGTCCTCGGCGCCGCCTTCGGCCTCGACTGGCAGGGGCTGCGGGTGATGCTGGGGCCGTTCGGACTCGAGGGCGAGGCCAACCGCTACTTCGAGAACGAGGGGGGCGGCCGCTTCCGCGACGCCACCGGCGAAGCGGGCCTGACCGACGTCGGCCGCTACTACAGCTTCGGCGTGGCGGCCCTCGACGTCGACGGCGACCTCGACCTCGACCTCTACGTCGCCAACGACTCGAACCCCAACTACCTCTACCAGAACGACGGCCACGGCCACTTCACCGAGGTCGGCCTGTGGAGCGGCGCGGCGCTCGACCGCGAGGGCAACGCCCAGGGCGGCATGGGGCTCGCCGCCGGCGACGCCGACGGCGACGGCGATCCCGAGCTGCTGGTCACCAACTTCTGGGAGGACGCCTCGACCCTCTACGACAACCAGGGCGACGCCCTCTTCGCCGACGTCACCATGGAGACCCGCCTCCACGATCCCACCTACTGGCCGCTCTCCTGGGGCGCCACGCTGGCCGACCTCGACCTCGACGGCGACCTCGACCTGGTGATCGCCGACGGCCACATCTACCCCCAGGCCGACCGGGCCCCCGAGTCCGCCCACACCTCCTTCCGCCAGCCCAACCTCCTGCTCGAGGCCGAGGCCACCCCGGCCGGCCTGCGCTACCGCGACGCCACCGCCGAGGCCGGCCCCGGGCTTCGCGGTGGTCGAGTCGAGCCGCGGCCTCGCCGTGGGCGACCTCGACGGCGACGGCGACCTCGACCTCGTCTTCTCCAACGTCGACGCCCCGCCCACCTACGCTCGCAACGACACCCCGCGGCGCGGGAGCTGGCTGCTCGTCGACGCCCCGGGAGCGGTGCGGGTGGAGGTGGCGGCGGGCGGCCGCCGCTGGGTGCGCCCGCGGGTCGTCGGCGGCTCCTACCTGTCGGCCTCCGATCCCCGCTTCCACTTCGGGCTGGGGAAGGTCGACCGCGTCGACGAGGTGGTGGCGGTGTGGGGGGACGGGACGCGCCGGCGGGTGGTGCCGGGGGGCGTCGACCGGCTGGTGCGGATCGGGCGCTGAGGAGTGCCGCCGCCGCCCGCCTCAGGGGTCTGACGCGGTCCCGCCGACGAGCGGGTTGCGGACGACGACGTCCGGGAAGCGGCCGAAGTCGCGGTCGGCGCTCCACAGCTCGCGCACGCCGTGGGACCGGCACAGAGCGGCGATCCGGGCATCGTGCACCGCACCGCCGACGACACGCCCCGCGCGCACGAGGGCGCTCAGCGTCGGCCAGTGGTCGTGCGCCTCCGCGAGGAGCGCCAGCGACGGCGACTCCAGCCAGGCGTCGACCTGCTCGAGCGCCTCGGCGGGTGGAGTGGGGGGATCGTAGATCCGCGGGTGCGTGACGATGGCCAGGAACTCGTGGAGGCAGGGCCAGGGGATCGCCCACGCCGCCCGCCCCTCGGCGAGCCGACGGACCGTCGCGGCCGCCGCATCGTGCCAGCCGGAGTCGGCCCGGTGCGCGTAGACGAGCAGGTTGGTGTCGACCGCGATCATCCGCCCCGGTGCCCGTAGGCCAGCTCGCGCAGCCGCTCCCAGGAGAGTCCCTGCGCCTCCGGCCGCAGACCCCGTCCCTGGAAGCTGGCGTCCCGGAGCCGGAACTCGTCGGTCTCGGCGCGCGCGCTGAGCTCTTTGCGCAGACCGGCTTCGACCAGCGCCTTGACCGTGGTCGAGCGCTCCGCCGCCACCCGCTTCGCCTCCGCCAACAGACTGTCCGGGAGGTCCATCGTGGTCTTCATATGGGTGACCATATCATTCGACCCATCTCTATTGCCTCTCTATTGCCAAGGATCCGCTCCGGTCGACGCGCCTCGGTACCGGGGAACGGAACGGGCCCGGCCGGACCTCTCCCCACGGATGCCTGGAGGCTCTTCCCGCGGAGCGGCCGTCTTCCGCCCGCCGTGCCGTGCCCGACTGGCGCGACGATTGCTCTCTCGCCCCTTTCAGAAGATCCTGTGAGGGACCCGCGGGCGGCACGGGTCACCCTGCGGAGACATCCGCGTCGCCGCACGGGGACGAGACCCGAGGACGAGCGACCATGATCACCTTCCTGACCCTGTTCCTCGGACTGGTGCGCGGGCCGGTGCCCGTGGAGGTGGCGGTGAGCGGCCCGGTGGCGGCGGTCGAGCTGCGGCTCGACGGCGCGCTGCTGGCGCGGAAGTCCGGGCCGCCGTGGCGGATCGAAACCGACTTCGGCGAGCACCTGCTCCCCCACGAGCTCGTCGCCGTCGCCCGCGACCGCTACGGCCGCGAGCTCGGCCGCGCCGTGCAGCGCATCAACATGCCCCGCGAGCCGGCCGAGGCGCGGATCGTCCTCGCGGCGGGCGCCGACGGCGCGCCGCGCTCGGCCCGCCTCGCCTGGCAGTCGATGAGGTACAGCGACCCGGCGCACGTCGAGGTGCGGGTGGACGGCAAGGTGGTGGAGCTGCCGCCCGGCGGCGCGATCCCGCTACCGCGAGGCGATGACGACCTCCTCCACTTCGTCGAGGCCCGGATCACCTTCCCCGACGGCGCCACCACCCGCGCCGTCGCGGCCTACGGCGGCGAGTACGGTGACGAGACCTCGACCGAGCTGACCGCCGTCCCGCTGGTGGTCGACGACCCCAAAGCCCTGCGCCACCTCGACGACGCCCGGGGCCTGGTGCGCACCGGTGGCCGGCCGAGCCGGGCCGTGGCGCTCGAGGGGCCGGCGGCGGACCTGCTGGTGGTGCCGTCGCCGCCCGCCGCCCACGAGCTCGAGCGCCTGACCCCGGCCTTCGTGCGCAGCCTGGGTGGCTGGGAGAAAGTCGTGGTGACCCGCTCCGAGGGCAAGCTCGTCCGCCGCACCCTCAGCGCCCAGCGCCCGCGCCTGGACACGCCGGGGGCGCGGGTCGGTCTGCGCCACGGCGACCAGCTCTTCATCGTGCCGCCCGTGGCGCGCCAGACGACCGCCGGCGAGCAGATCTACCACCTCTTCCCCGCCGAGCCCGTGCCGGAGAGCTGGCCCGGCGGCCTGGCCTGGAAGGTCGTCGGCCTCGACCTCTTCGCCGGCACCGACCCCGCCCGGATCCCTGACGGCGTCCAGCTCGCCTCCGCCACGGCGGTCGCCGGCCTGCGCGCCGCCGGCAGCGGCCGGCCTCGCGCCGTCCTCCTCCTGCTCGGCCCGGAGTGGCACCCCCAGCCCGACCTCCCCGCCGCCGAGGTCCGCGCCTACCTCGCCGCCCTCCACGTCCCCCTCTTCGTCTGGTACCTCGACGCCGCCGACGACATCCTCACCCGCGCCGACCGCCAGCTCGACGAGGCCCAGAGTGCTGCCAAACTCGGCCTTCCCCCGCCGCCCTCCCACGCCGCCGAGCTCGCCCGCACCCGCGCCGCCTGGGGCGAGGTCGTCGACATCGAGACCCCCGACGCCCTGGTCGCGGCGGCGCGGGAGCTGCGGCGGGAGGTGGCGCGGCAGCGGGTGGTGTGGGTGGAGGGGGCGTGGATGCCCGGGGAGGTGGGGGTGGCAGAGGGGCGGCCAGGCGTTCGGTTGGTCGAGTAGCGCTGCATCGGCGCCCGGGCTGCTACGCTCGTTTCCCGATTCCACAGGAGGCCCTCGAATGGCGATCATCGGCGCCCACGCCCTGCTCTACACCTCCGAGCCCGAAGCGCTCCGCGCGGTGCTCCGCGACGCCTTCGGCTTCGCGCACGTCGACGCCGGCGACGGCTGGCTGATCTTCGCTCTGCCCCCGACCGAGCTCGGCGTCCACCCCGCCGAAGGGCCCACCTGGGCCTCCGGCACCCGCCACCAGCTCACCCTGATGTGCGACGACATCCACGCCACCGCCGCCGAGCTGCGGGCCAAGGGCGTCGAGATCGAGGGCGAGCCGGAGGACGAGGAGTGGGGCGTCACCGTGATGCTGCGCCTGCCCGGCCGGGTCGAGGTGATGCTCTACGAGCCCCGACACCCCAGCCCCCTCGCCGGGGTCGGGGAGAGCTGAAGAACCGGCTCACCCGAGGAGAGCATGCCCTTCGCAGCACTCCCCACGGACGTCACCGTCCCGACCGGCGCCTTCCCCGTCCCTGACCGCCCGGCGCCCGCCGCCAGCGCCCGGACGGCGCGGCCGCGGCGCGGCCGGGAGAGCGCCGCGCTCCCCGGACGGGCGGACGAGAGACCGTGACCGGGCCGCGGGTCGCGGTGGTCGGTGCCGGCGCCTTCGGCGGCTGGGCCGCGCTCGGCCTCGTGCGCCGCGGGGCGCGGGTGACCCTGATCGACGCCTGGGGCCCCGGCAACGCGCGCTCGAGCTCCGGCGGCGCCAGCCGCGTCCTGCGCGCCGTCTACGGGCGCGACCGCCTCTACGTCGAGATGGTCCGCCGCGCCCTCGAGCTGTGGCGCGACCTCGAGGCCGCGAGCGGCGAGCGCCTCTACGTCGGGACCGGCGCCCTGTGGATGCACCGGGCCGACGACGCCTACCTGCGCTCCGCGCTGCCGATCCTCGGCGAGCTCGGCTTCCCGGTCGACGAGCTGCCCGTCGCCGAGGCGGCGCGGCGCTACCCGCAGATCGACTTCTCCGGCATCGGGTCGGTCTGGCTCGAGCGCCGGGCCGGGGTGCTGCGGGCGCGGCGGGCCTGCGCCCTGGTGCGCGACGCCCTGGTCGCCGCCGGCGGCACCTACCGGACCGGGCACGCCGTGCCGCCCGACGCCTCCGGCGGCGGCGCGCCCGGCCTGACGCTCGCCGACGGCACGACGCTGGCGGCCGACGCCGTCGTCTTCGCCTGCGGGCCGTGGCTGGGCCGGCTCTTCCCCGACGTCGTCGGCGACCGCGTCCGCCCCACGCGCCAGGAGGTCTTCCACTTCGGCGTCCCCCCCGGCTCCGACCGCTTCGCCCCGGGCCGCTTCCCGGTGTGGCTCGACTTCGGCGAGCGCATCGTCTACGGCCTCCCCGACGTCGACGGCCGCGGCGTCAAGCTCGCCGACGACACCCGCGGCGCGCCCTTCGACCCCACCGCCGGCGACCGCACCCCGAGCCCCGAGGGCCTCGCCCGCGTGCGCCGGCTGCTCGCCCACCGCTTCCCGGAGCTCGCCGACGCCCCGCTCCTCGCCGCCCGCGTCTGCCAGTACGCCAACACCCCCGACGGCAACCTGCTCCTCGACCGCCACCCGGGCCTGCCAGACGTCTGGCTCGTCGGCGGCGGCTCCGGCCACGGCTTCAAGCTCTCCCCCGCCCTCGGCGAGCTGACCGCCGCCTGCGTCCTCGGCGAGAAGGAGCCGCCCGCGGCCTTCCGGCTCGAACGGGGCGCCGGAGGGGCGCGGAGGACGCAGTTCGAGGCGGGGGCGGCGGAGGGCGGGCTGGCGTCGCCGGGGGCGTAGCGACGGGGAACGGCCGGCCGAGGTCGGCCCTCCCTGGCCCGGCACTTCGACCGCGTCGCGCGGCTCTCCCCACGGCGGCCCCGGACGGCCGTCCCCGCGCTCGTCGCGGCCCCACCCGGCTCGCCGCCCCGCGATCCCGCTCCCCAGCAGCTCGTCGACCTCGAAGACGCCTCCGGTCCGCACCGATCCCCCCACATCGAAGCCTCGACGCGCCGAGATAGACTCCGCCGTCGACCACGCCGGCCCGCCGCGGGCCGGGAGTCGTTCCTCGCCATGCCCACGCTGACCGACGCGCTGGTCCGCGCCTACCACGGCCACCCGGCCGCCCGGGCCCTGCTCTTCCTCCCGGCGCGGCTGCACCGCCTGCTGCGCCAGCGGCCGTGGGAGTCGGACCGCGCCTTCCTCCGCCGTACCTACCGCCGCGCGCACGGCGTCGCGCCGGACCTCGACCACCCGTCCACCTTCACCGAGAAGGTCGTCTGGCGGATGCTCCACGACCGCAACCCGCTCTTCCCCCCGTGCAGCGACAAGCTCGCGGTGCGCGACCGCGTGGCCGCCGCGGTCGGGAGCGAGTACCTCGTGCCGCTGGTGGCGGCGACCACCCGACCCGAGGAGCTCGTGGCGGAGCGGCTCCCTGCCCGCTTCGTGCTCAAGGCGACGCACGGCAGCGGCTGGGTCGAGGTGGTCGCGGACCGCGAACGCTGGGACCGACCTCGGAGCCTCGCCCGGATGCGCCGCTGGCTGGCCACCGACTTCTCGCGCGAGAAGCGGGAGTGGCAGTACCGCTCGATCCCGCCGCACATCGTGGTCGAGGAGATGCTGGTCGGCGCCGACGGCGAGCCACCCCTCGAGGTCCGCTCCCTGTGCTTCGACGGCGAGCCCCGCTTCCTGGAGGTGGTGGCCCGCGGGCACGTCCCGCCCCGGGTCGACTACTACGACACCGCCTGGAACCACTTCCCGGTGCGCCATGGCCTGCTGCCGATGGGCGGGCCGCGGCCGCGGCCCGCCCAGCTCGACGAGATCGTCGCCCTCGCCCGCCGTCTCTCGGCCGGCTTCGACTTCGTCCGCGTCGACCTCTACCTCTGCCGCGACCGCGTCCACTTCGGCGAGCTCACCTTCACCCCCGGAGCCGCCTGGCGCGGCTTCCGCCCGAGCGAGTACGACGGGGTGTTCGGGGGGGCGTGGGTGTTGCCGGGGACGGGCTCTCAAGCCTCCAATGGCCTTCGGAAGATCCAGCCATCCGACTCGAGACCACCGCACTGACGCGCATTCGCGGTGGATCGAGGAAGGCGGCCGCGATGCACCTGCGGCGAGGCGTTCAGGTCCAGAGGTCCGAGTGGCGACGTCGGGGTGGACGCGAGGGGTCGAGGCGAGCGCTCCCCCGGCGATCGACCCGTCGACTTCGCCGCCCGGCCGCGGGCCCACGCCCCGGACGGCCGATCCGGGCGTCGCGATCGAGCTCGGGCGAGGCCACGGTCGCTGTCGATCACGAACAGGTCGGACCGCTCCGCGATCCGGGGAGCGAGATGCGGCGACCGGGTTCGCCCCGCCCGGCGGTCACCGACACTCGAGCCGTCCGCTCACCTCCGGGGGCAGGTCTCGCAGCAGGTATTTCCTGGCCCGCCGGCTGCTGGAGCACACCATCTCCAGGGTCTCCAGGACCGCGGTGTCGAGGTCCGGTGGAAGCGTCGACCGGCCGTCCCACAGGAGCCCGACGGTCTTGCCGGACGGCGCGCCGAACGAGAGCGAAAGGAGCGGTCCGTCGGGGCGCCAGTCGTCGTCGCCGGGCGGGCTCGCCAGGGCCAGCACATCGGTGTGTGAGGTGACCGTCCGGTCGAGAACGGGTCGCCAGGTGCGCGCCGCCGCACCGAGATCCTCCGGCGCCGCCCGCGGGCAGCTCTCGGGCCAGATGCCCGAGCCCGACACCGCCATCTTGCCCTTCCCGTCGACGGTGATCGTCGAGCCCCGCGCGAAGCGCTCCCACATCCCGATGCCCGACCCGCCCTGTGGCTCCGGAGGCTGTTCGAGCGGTTCGGCATAGAGCGTCAGGGTGGCGAAGTGCTCCGGGCGCGAGGTCGCGAGGCCGAAGGTCGGGCCGATGCACGAGGGGGGGACGACGCAGGAGCTTCCCAGCAGAGCGACGGTCAGCACGGAGAGCGCCCTCGGCGCAGCTTCCCCGGTTCGCATGGCCCGACCCTACACCGGCGGCCCCGGCTCTCCCGTCGGGGAAGAAAGCGCGGCGCGTGGTCGAGACCGGAGCGTCGGCGCGGTGCCGGCGGGGACCACGGGCCTCACGGTCACCCTGACCCTCCACGTCGACACCGCCCCGGGCGGCGCCCTCGACGACGTCGCCTACACCATCGAGGCCGACGACGTGCCTCCGATCCCCGGCCCTCCGGTGCACAGCCCGGTCACCGACGCCGGCGCCGCACCGATCCCCGCGCTCTCCGACCTCGCCCTGGCGCTGCTCGCGCTGGCGCTGGCGGCGGGTGCGGTGCTGCGGCTGCGCCGGTGAGCGGGCGCTGAGGGAGGCTGCGGCGACGCGGCAGCCGCCGCCATCCCGGACTTCTGAAGCCGGCCGCGTTCGAGCGCTCGGGGTTTGCCGACCTCGAACCCGGCCGTCACCCCCCGCCGTCGCCGCCCTCCCCTCCGCTCGCCCCTCAGCCGATACGGCGCAGCAACGGCACGGCGACGAGCAGCAGCAGGGCGGCGAAGAGCGCCAGACCGCCGGCGCCGAGCGCCGGGATCTCGAGCACGTCGACCGTCGGGGACGCCTCGCCGGTGATGCGGATGGTGAGGTTGCTCTGGTCGCCGAAGCCCGCCTGCAGCGTCCAGGAGGCGCCGGGCGCGGCCGCGAGGTCCACGGCGTTGCCGTCGGCGCTGTTGCCGACGTCCTGGAAGCCGGCCTGCCAGTTGAAGCACAGGTCGGTCGAGGTGTCGGTCTCGAAGATCTCCGCCCAGTAGGTCCCCGGCTCGAAGTGGACCGCGCCGAAGGTCGCGGTGAACTCGTACATCGAGATATTGGATTGCAGCAGGGGCGACTGCGCGATCGTCACCGCGGGCTCGGTGATCAGAGCGCCGGGGAGACCGGAAGCGTCCTCGTGGAAGCGGATCCGGAAGGTCTCCGGATCGCTCGGCGCCTCGGTGTCCTGGTAGACGCCCCAGAAGACGATGGTGTCGACGTCGACGGCCTGGTCGACGATGAAGTCCTCGGCGCGGGCGGTCGCGCGATGCGGATCCCCGAAGGTGCAGTCGGAGTCCGAAAGGCCGGAGAAGCCGAACGCCGGGGTCATCGGGATCTGGTCGACCACCGTCACCTGGGCGGCGGCCGGCGACGCGGCGAAGAGCGAGACGGCGACGGCGGCGACGAGGAGATGCTCGAAGCGCATCGGTGTCCTCCTAGGGTGAGGACGCGGATTCTGAGGGAGCCGGAGGGGGGTGTCAATCCTCGCCGTGGCCTGGCGAGGCGAGGAGGACGAGGGCCTTCCTTCCCCCACTCGGGAACGATCTTCCCGGTTGAGGGGGACCTCGGTACGTCAGCCTCGGAAGACGACGTCGCCGTGCCACTCCAAGAGCTCCCGCCCGGGCCGCTCCTCGGGAGACCGCGGGAAGTCCAGCCGTCGTCCTTCCAAGGGGTAGTAGGGCTCGCCGTTCCCGAATTCGGTCTTCAGCCGGCGGCTGACCCGGAAGCGGTCGTCAGGAGTGATGGTGACGTAGCCGCGGTCGAAGAGGCGGTGGAGGTCGGAGCGCAGCAGCAGGCCGTTGGCGACCTCGTGGCGCCCGCCTTCGCTGACCGGACGGATGTGGGCCGCCTCGAGCACGGGGAGGGCCTTCTCCCCCGTCACCAGGCAACGTCGGCGATAGGTATCGGTGATCAGGGAGCGGAAGGTGCCCTGGCCCAATCGCGGGCGGATCAGGGTGGGCGCTCCCCACATCTCGGCCCGAGCCTCTCCGACCTCGCCGAACGGAACCGCGCGCTGCCGCAACGCAACCTCCGCCCACAGGTGGGCCCCGGCCTCTTCGGTGGTGTCGTAGCCCTTGCCGCGGACGATGTTCCTCGAGAAGTCGGCCGGCACCGGCAGCCACTCCGGCTCGCTCCAGAAGAACGGTTCCGCCAACATGATGCAGCCGATCTTCACCTCCTCGAACGGCGAGATCTCCTGCCGCCGGTACCTGCCGATCCGCCGCCGCATCTCCTCGAGCGAGCCGACGCCGTTCTTCTCGCCGAACCACTCCCACGCCGTCCGGTGTCCGATTTGTGACTAGTGCGCGAAGTACCCGCCGCCGACGATGAAGTCCTCCGGAGAATGAAGCTTGAAGAGGAACAAACCGCCCATCTCGAGCGCCCGGAACCTCCCGTGGCCGCTCGGCTGCCAGAAGTCGACCTCGTCGAGGTGCGGCCGCGCCCGGAGGAACCGGAACCAGTCGTTGTCGGTGACGGCGACGAAGAGGCGCATGGGCGTGCTCCGCGCCCGTCAGCCGGCGCGGCGGAACCTCTCCAGCCGCACCGCCAGGGCGTCGCGCGACGGACGTTGATCGGTCCGGCCTGGCAGGCCGATGCGTCGGCCCTCCAGCTCTTGGAGGCCGTGGACCAGCATCGGACCATCGCTCTCGGCGAGGACGTCCGCGCGGACGACGATGCGGTAATCCGGATCGACCGTGACGAAGAAACTGTCGAATGCCGCATGGTGGAGCTTGCAGAGCGCCAGGCCGTTGGTCACCCGTGGTTCACCCTCCGGCTCTCGGTCCGCGACGATGTGGGCCGCGTCGAGCAGCTCGCGATGGCGCAGGCGGCACATCGCGCAGCTCTCCCGGTAGGCGCGCAGCACCCGCTCCCGGAAGGCCTCCTGGTGGAGGCGCCGCCGGAAGGTCGCGGTGACGTAGCGACGACGCACCTCACCGACCTCGAACTCCTCCGGTCCGGGCCGACCGTACTCCGCGTCGTCCACACTCACCGTGAACGCCAGCGCACCCGGATCGTCGTGCACCACGTAGACCGGCCACTTGGCGAAGTAGCGCCCGGCCTCCAGGGCATGGAAGTACACGAGCGGCAGGTGCCGCCGCATCGCCTCGCGCAACCCCTGGTTCTCCCGATGGAAGGCGTCGGTTCCCCGGTAGCGGTAGAGCAAGACGTCGCCGAAGGCGTCATCGTAGGGACTGTGGGCGGACGTCCGAATCGAGAGCGGCAGCTCCATCACCCGCGGCTTGAAGATGCCCTGCTGACTGACCAGAGGCACCCGCTCCCCTTGGTAGTCGAAGCCCCGGGAAATGAGGGCCCATCGCAGGACATCACCGTGCGCCTCGACCTGGCGGCCGAGCCATTCGAAGGCGGCGAGGCGGATGGGGAGGTCGTCGGGCATTTCCGGTCGGTCTACAGTGCCAACGTGAGCTAGACCCATCACTGGTCGACCAGCGAATCCTATCGGCTTCTCGAAGCGCCCAGGACGGAAGGCGGATCCGCCAACGGCAGCATGTGGCAAAGACCCCGCGAGAATGGGTACACTGGACCTCAGAAGCCTCGACTAAGAGGAGGTCGCAGACCTCGAAATGAGAACTCGGACCTGGACAATCGGCATCTCCTGCCTGGTCGCTCTCTCTAGCGCGCCTTCCGCGTCAGGATGGGAGTCGCACCTCATCCAACGCGATTCCGAACGAGCGTGCATTGTCTACCCGGAAGACTCCAACTTCCTGATCCGTGTCATCGAGGGCCCCGATTCAACTCAAGAGATCACCATCATCATCGGAACTAGGACCGGAATGCCCCCAAGTTCAAGGTATTTTCTGGCGACCGGAGGACGCTCAGGCGTCTGGACGAAGAACGGGAAAGTAGAAGGGAAGCTCGCCGCTGACTTCGTTCAGAAGATGTTGGCCTCAAAACAAGTTTTCTCGGGCTACTCCTACGGACTCAGGCCGATGAAAGCAAGATACTCCACTCCTCTGGCGGGATTCGCGCAGGAACTCCAAGACTGTGTTGATCGGCTCCACGCTGCCAACACTGCCCCGCCTGCCACCGCGCCGGCGCAGAAACTGGCCGCCGAGACAGACACAACTGACCAACCTCCTGAGCCCGAAGGTGGTAACCAAACCTCCAGTCCGAGCGGTGTCGAGAAGACAACCTCAGCTGAATTCCGCAGGTCACTGAACGACTACTATGGTCAGCCAGACGAAAAGGCGCTCGCTCTAGCGGCAGATCCGTCTGGCAATTTGGTCTGGGGTGCAGCCACCGGGAACAGCACGATCCAAGACGCCGTCGACAAAGCGGTCGCCACCTGCGAAGTCGAACGTCACGGGCGCCAGGTCTCGTCGGAGTGTCGCGTCCTTCTGGTCAACTCCGCACGGGTCGGCGAGCTTCCAGAGGGGCTCACTTCTGGCGCGTCGGTGCCCGTCAGCGTGGACGAACGACAGGTCTACACATCCTCATCGTCGCCCCATGCAGACCTCGGTACCCAGGCGCCGGCGAGCTACGAAACCAAGTGGGTCAACGGCCGCGCGTTCGTCGTCGGAACCTTGGACGACTCCCAGGTCTGGGCTTCCTTTTCGACCGATGGTGGACCTCACGTCTTGCTCTATCTTGTGAACGAGACAGGTCACGACATCCAATTCGATCCGGAACAAGTGAGCGCCACGGCAGTCCAAGTCTCCAAAGGACTCTCGCGTGAACTTCCGATGGCGACCTTCTCCGCCGAAGCGTATGAGCAGAAGGTAAGGAGAAACAACGCCCTGATCGCAGCGCTCTACGGCGCCTCTACCGCCGTGTCGAACCAGCCTCAAACGAGAACATCCACCGTGACGGGTTCCACCCAGGGCTCGGCCTTCACAGGTGTCGTCACAACCTGGCCGAGCCAACAGGACTACGCCCAGGCTCAGGCTCGGACGCAGGCGCAAATCGCAGCGATGACCCGACAGCTCGAATCCAACCTCGACTCGATGGCGACGACCTTGGCAAGGAAGCACACGCTACCGTCCGGTTCCTTCTACGGTGGGGTCGTCCACTTCCGAAAGCAGCGCGCCTCTACCTACAAAATCAACGTACCCTTTGGACAGCTGCTCTACTCGGCGAGGTTCTCCGCGAAATGAGCCCTCTCCACTTGCCGCCCTAGGGGCTATCTTCGAGTCATGGACGGGGTCGTTGCGAGCCGGCCCCCGGCGACAGGTCCACCACAGCCTCCTTCACCAGCTCGCGCACCTCCCCCTCCCCGACCTGTCGCAACAGGAAGTCCAAGAGGTCCTCCTGAGCGGGTTGGCCAAAGACCATCCGGTAGACAGCGAGGGAGCGGCGGAGGTCGTCGTAGAGGGCTTGGTCGCGGCTGTGGGGAAGGAAGGCGGCGCTACTTTCGACCTTAGCGGGCCCGTCGGGGACCAGCCAGTAGGGAATCAAGCCCGAACGGTCGCCGGAATCGGCGTGGACCCGCTCGAAGAGAGTGGACCAGAGGTCGGGAGATCCGTCCGCGGCCGAGACCCCGTCGCAGCGGCTCGCTACGTTCTTGCGCACCGCATGTCCCTTGTAGCGGTGCACCCTCCCCTCCCGCTGCTCGAGGTCGACCGGGTTGGTCGGCAGGTTCCAATGGACGACACGGTGGCAGTAGGGATGGAAGTCGAGTCCCTCCTGGCCCATCGAGGTGGTGGCGAGAACGAACGGCCAGAAGGGGGAGTTGAACGCCGAGCGAACCTGATCCTCGCGGATGGCGGTCTTTCCCGTCTCGCCGGGAATGGCGGCGAAGCGCAGGGCGAAGTGGTTTCGCAGGCGGACGGGATCGAAGTGGATTCTGCGGCCCGTCCGGTCCACTCGAATCTCATCGGCCTGAGTGCTCGGCGTCCGGAGCGTCAGGGCGTCGAGCATGGCCGCGGCGATCTCGTGGGCCGACTCGACGGTGGGGCGACCGAAGAGGCCCAACAGGTCGCGAAGCACGTGTGCGTATTCGTCGAGCACTGCCTGGAGGCAGCCGCCCACCGAATGCTCCAGAACCCGCCGCCAGTAGCTCGCCTCCGCTCCTTCGTCGCTGCGAAGGAGGACCATCGTCTCGGGGCGGTTGAAGAGGGTTCGGAAGCCCCAGCCCACCGAGGCCGCGGCATCGCGCACCGTGACGTCGGCGAAGGCGGATTCGCCGCCCGTGACTCGTCCGATCGCTCGGAGGGCGGCGACGGCGGGTCCGGCCGCCCCGAGCAGGGTCAGCACCTCGTCCAGGTCCGTCGGCGCCGGCCCGAGCTCGACCTCGCCCCGGAGGAGACGCTGGGCTTCCTCGACGTGTTCCGACCAGCGTGAGCCGCCGTCGTCATCCGGGGCTCCTTCGCCTGCTTCCGCGTCCTCTCCCGCACCGGCGGCCTCGCCGTCCTCAACGTCTTCCGCCTCCTCTTCCCCGGCGGCCGCCGCATCTCCCTGCCACAGGCTGTCCAGCCCTCGCCGGCCGAACCAAGCCTCGGTGACTTCAGGATGGAGTCGGGCATCGAGGAGCATTGGCGCCGCCCAGTACCACCGTTCGTCGGGAAACTCGCCTTCCTCCGCGAACCGCTCGACCAGGGCATTCACGTAGGGGCTCACGCGCACCCGGATGGCAGCGAGCGCCTGATCCGCTCCCTCCCGTGCCGCCGTCGGCAGCGCGAGTGGATCGGCAAGGAGGGCCAACGCGGTGCTGGGATAGAGCAGCGCGAGAACGGGCATGCCGCTGAGGCGCCCCCTGGAGACGGTGAACCGAAGCAGCCCGCGGAGCCGCTTGCGGTCCTCGGCGGTGTTGGTCCGCTCGGGATCGAAGGCGCTGAACAGGCGGCGCTCGACCTCGTAGCTCACGAATGACGCGATGAGCCGTGGAACGACGGCCCAGCTCGAGAAGATCAGATGCTTGGTGAATCCGGCCGCCGCCGCCTCGCGATAGGGACTACCCAAACGGTAGTACGGCAGGCACGGAGGCGCCCAGAGCAGCTCCCAGGCGGATTCGCGGTCGAGCTCTTCGACGAGGTGGCCGAGCCGAGGGTTCTTTGCAGGGATCGTGCGATAGCCCCGCACGTCTTCCCATTCGAGTAGGAGATCCGCTGCGAGATCCTCGGCGAGATCGTCGAAGCCGTCCGGGGCCTCTGCACGGCGCTCGAGGCCGCGCTTGAGGGCATAGTCCTCCATGAAGTTGAGCAGGTAGGAGCCCGACTTCCAGTAGTCCAGCACCTGGGGTTGGTCGAGGCTGCGAGCGAGCCGCTGGAGGCGTCGGAAGCGCCGCACCTCGTCGGCGGCGAGGGGCAGCTCGTGGCGCGTCTGCCGGGTCATGCCGTCGCCAGTGCCGGCGAGGGCGCGGCGCTCGGTACGGGACATCACCCGCCGAAGCCGTTCCTCGACTTCCCGCCGCGCCGGGGCGACACCGCCGGCGTCCCCTTGTGCGATCCCGTAGAGTGCGCGCCGCATCTCCCGCAGACGCGCGCCGAGCTCCCGCTTGGCAGCCGCGCTGTTGGCCAGGAATGCGTAGGTGCGGAGGAAGTCCTCGTAGTGGTCGTCCTGCTCTTGTTCGTGGGCCAGCGTCAGCATCTTGTAGGGCGTCGCCGAGAGCAGGAGCACCCGCACCTCACCGATCTCCGCGTAGGTGAAGAGCTCGCGCGCCAGGGCCGCCTGCTCGGTGTCGGTGTCGAGCAGGTCCTTGAAGCGCTGGAACTCGTCGAGGATCACGAGGTCGGGTTCGAGGGCGCAGACGCAGGCTTCTGCGAGATGGCGCCGGAGCGCCAGGACGACCTCACCGCGTTCGGATTTTGCCACCGGATCGTTCATCGCCGAGGCCCAACGGAACCGTTTGCAGGCACCTTCGTAGCGGTCGCGCAGATTGGGCGTGCCGGCGGGCGCCGTCTCGAGCCGTCGGGCGAGGTGCATTCCGAAGCTCTCCCACAACCCAGCATCGATCGACTTCGGATCGAGTGCGTCGACGCAGCTCGAGAAGTGCTCGAACGACTTGACGTACCCCTGGAAGAGTCGGCGGGTCCCCTGCTTCCCGGTGGGCCAAATCTTCTGCATCATCTGGCAGAGCAGCACGCGCTCCTGCATCTGACCGAGCGGGTCCTTGAGATCGAGCGACGTTCCCGGCGTCA
Organism: uncultured Acidobacteriota bacterium; assembly: GCA_963843275.1. Taxonomy (GTDB): domain Bacteria; phylum Acidobacteriota; class Thermoanaerobaculia; order Multivoradales; family JBCCEF01; genus CAWJJM01. The sequence continues at coordinate 1,589,721 of CAWJJM010000012.1, forward strand.
GTGCGATGAAGTTGAGCTTGTTGCCGTGGAGGTTGCGGACCTCCAGCGGCAAGAGCGTGATGCGGGTGCTGAACGCGAAGTCGGAGCTGCCGGAGAGATTGAGCCGGTTGATGTTCTGCCGCGCAATGCGGGCGTTCGAACAGATGTAGACGATGTCGATGCGATCGCCCACCTCCGGCACGCACCACAGGTGGTCGATCGCCTTCGCGACCAGTCCGCGCGCCACCAGCGTCTTGCCCAGCCCAACCTCGTCGGCGACGAGGAACCGGCGCGTCGAATCCTTCGCCAGGTAGAGACGCTCGAAGGCGTACTCGACGCTGCGGCGCTGGAAGGGCTTGAGCGTCGCGAGCACCGCCTCGACATTCGGCCTCCCGACGTCGCCGCTCATCGCTCCATCTCCTGTCGCACCGACCAGATCGGCTCCCAGATCGCGTCGAAGTCCGCCGGAAGGAGCGCTGCGCCCTCCGGGGTCGCTCGCAGATCGCCAAGCAGGCGGGCGATGTCGTCGAGCCGCCGCGGGCTCTGCTCGAGGGTACGCAGAAGAGCCTCGAGGAGTGTCGGCTCGGAGAGCCCCAGGGCCTGCGGTTCCCAGCGACCGTCTCCGTTGCGCCCACGGAATACGAACAGGTCGAGCGCGTCCTCGGCAAGCAGGAGCATCAGGAGGCGGAGGACCTGGTCCGGATTGACGAGGACGCTGCGCGCCAGGCGCCCGGCACGATCGGACGGAGCACCCTCGAGCGGGCAGCGCAGCACGAAAGACGACTCGACCGAAGTTCCCTCGCGCTCCAGCTCGGCATGGATGGCCACGAACGCCGTCAGCCCCTCGAAGCTCAGGCTGGTGCGGATTTCCGCCGGCGGCTCGACGACGGCGGCGGCCTCGGGTGGCAGAGTCGCCGGCCAGGCGGTGAGGGAGACGCCTGGGGGAAGCGCGATCTCCAGGAGCGGCCGCGTGTCGAGCGACCAGTCGAAGAGCTCGTCGCCGGTGTGCCGTTCCACGCGAACCAGAAGGCCCGCTTCGGCCAGGCGCTGCCCGAGGCGCTCTAGCTCCCGAGTGAGCTGGCGGATGAGAAGGTCCAGTGCCGGTCTCTCCGGTGGCTTCGGCTCGTAGGAGCGCAACAACTCCCGAAGCCCCACCGCCCCCGGTTGGTCGGACCCCAGGATCGCGTCGATCCCACACTTGCTCTTCAGCCCGCGTAGCTCCACGAGGAGCTCGACGTTGCGGCGGAAGGCGGCGTGGGTGGCGTTGGCCGAGCCGGTCCAGAGACGGGCTCGCCACCCGTCCTCGATGACGTAGAGCTTGGCGTGGAGGCCGGAGAGTAGATCGGGTCGGGGATCGGTCTCGGGGTCGTCGTCATCGCCGGGGTCGCGGCTCTCGAGCTCGGCGTCTGGTGCGAGAACCAGGCACTCGGTGGAGTCGTCGTGGGCCTTGCCGAGGCGATCCAGTTCCTCTGTCGTCGAGACCAGGATCTCGAGCTTCTGCTCGTCGCCGAAGCGCCGGAGGATGTCCGGCGAGAGAAACGGTGAAACAACCAGCATGCGGCGTCGCTCGCCACGTGTCTTGAACGGCCACGGCAGGTAGTCGGTGAGCCCCAGCGGCCAGAAGGCCAGCTCCTCGAAGCCCTCCGGCGGGTCGAACCGCACGTGCTCCACCTCCGCCGCCAGGGTGTGGAGCGCCAGTCGCTCGTCCTCGTGGAGCGGCCGCACGGCACAGCGAGCGAGGCCCCTCAGAAAGACGCCCAGCCCCTCGTTCTCCGGCCGCCGTTCGTCGCTCGGAGCCCCGTCGAGAACCAGAGAGGTGTCCCAGCAGCGGTCGAACGTGAGATTCCGGGTGGTACAGAGGAGGCGGAAATGCACTTCCCCACCGTCATCGACGTACCGCAGCAGCCAGACCTTCGGGTGAAAGACGCCGTCATCGCGCGGAGCGCGCGCCTCGACCACCATCTCCTCGAGGAAGGCGAGCAGCTTCTGGTTGGGCCTGGGCAGCCTGATCCGCCCCGCCTGACAGTAGATCCGAACCCGCCCCGCATAGCGCCTCAGGCTCTCGAGCAGCGCCACCGGGTCGGCCAAGGGGCGTCCCTCCTCGTCCTCCCGGTCGAAGAAGGTGAAGGCGAGCGGCGCCGTCAGCAGCGAGATCAGGTCGAGTGAGTACGTCGTCCCGACCGCTCGGTCCAGCCGCATGCCCGGCGGAGGCCGCAGCGACTCGAGCAGCAGCCGACGGCGGTCAGTCTCCAGCATCGGGATCACCGATCGCGCGCAGGACGTCGCCGAGGATCCTACAAGTGTGCGGCCAGCGATAGGTCAGGGCCGCGGCCCCCGACGAGCCGCCCCACAGCTCGAGGTGACGGGGGTTGTGGAGGCGGGCGCGATTTCGCTTCAAGGCATACTCGCGGTCGCGGATCAACGCCCGGGCGCCAGCGGACTCCGCCAGACCGCGCCACTCCGGCAGCTCCCGCAGGATGGCATGCCAACGCGAGACGAAAAGCCGCGTCGGCGCCGACACCCGCACCTCGGCACGCTGGAGAACTCCCCAGAGCTCCGCAAGATCCCAGGCCCGGATCTCATCCTGCTCCGCGAAGGTTTCGGAAGCCCACCGTGCGAGTCCACCTCGATACTCCTCCACCCTCTCCGGCAGGTTGGCCCGAGCCTCGGCAAGCATCAGGTTGTAGAGCAACGAGGCGCTGTGGATCAGATGGGCGAAGCGACGCGCCTGCACAAGCGTCGCGGCGATCCCAGAGGGTAGGCCAAACCAGCCCAGGAGCTGCCAGGGCTCTTCCAGCTCCATGAGGTGCGCGCTCCCGTGGTTTGCCAACCATCCCATCAGTGTCTCTGGATGCCGCTCCACGATCCGATCGAGGATGTAGATGGCATCCTCGCGCCGTAAACGCAGAGATGCCGACTTCGGAAAGTCAGCCGGCGCCGCCGGTAACCCAGCGTGCCAATTCGTCGGTGCGGCGCCCTGCTCTTCTTCGCCCTTCGTCTTCGCCTTCCAAGCCCGGCGTCGTTCGAGGAAGCGATCCATCGAGCGGAAATAGTCTCTCTGCGAGCCCGGATAGAGCCGGATCCCCCAATTGCCCAGCCCCGCCCAATACACGCTGCTCGCCAGACGCTTGAGATTGTGCCCGGTACGCTCTCCGAAGTTGCCATCCGAGTCGTCTGAGAGACGGACCGAGTCGTTCAGCAGATGCTCGGCTCGAGCAGCAACTTCACCGACCTTCGCCACCGGCACCTTCCTCTCCTCCAAGTCGAGGTAGAGCCAGGGGACGAGCACGAAGTACCGAGCCCGAGTCTGGATGGTGCTCGTGCCCGGGAACAGCAGGTCGGCCAGTCCGTCTCGGATGCGGCCGACTCCCAGCTCGTCGAGGGTGCCGGTCTCCTTGAAGAGATCGACGACGTCGAGGGCGCGCCGACGGTCAGCCTCCGAATAATCGAGCCAGGTGAAGGTGGAGGGCATAGCCGCTACAGCAGGTCAAAGGCTGTGAGAATGCCGAGCAGCTGGGATTGATCTGCTGGATGGGTCACCAGAAGTGGACGCGATCCCGCCTCCTCCAGGACCTCGCCGACAAGTCGCTCCGGAGGTACGCAGCCAGCTTCCTCGAGAGACAGCCTGTCTCTCTCGACGGCGTCGACAAGAGGAGTGGCCAGCCTGCGTTTCTTCTCCTTATCGTCTACCGTTCGCAGGTAGCGAACGAGCGCCGCGTCTGCCAACAGCCTCCATCCGGCACCGCCGAGCGACACCGGCAGATACGAAAACGAGTTCACGAGGAGGATCTGCCGTAACGACATCACCGCCTGCCATGGATGAGCGATCACGACCTCACGAACCATGAAGTCACAAACGCGGTCAGCTCGCGCCATCAACGCATCCTCCAGGATCAGTGCAATGCGGACCAGATTTGTCGTCAGGTGTCGAGCCAATGCCCCTTGGTGTAGCGCGTCGTTCCGAGCCTGGCGAACCCAGTCGTAAAGTTGATCGAAGGAAACCTCCGAATAGGCTCTTGAGGCGGCGGTTCTTGCGAGAGGAGACTCCTCCGCCAGCTCAGAGATACTCTTGCCGTAAGTCCCAAGTGCTCCCACCTTCCCAGTGAGAGCCGTCCCGAGGCGTACCACGACAAACAGCAGTTGTTGGTAGCCTTCCGAGTCCTTGAGAGCGGCATGCCGTCCGTCACGGAGGCTGTCCCGAAAGTGCGCCCGTGCCTGTAGAGAGAGGCTCAAGGGCGCGGAACCCGGTATTCTTGTCTCTTCACGGCTCCACCTCCATGCTCCCCCACAGGCGTTCCGCGTCTCCCTTCGATCACCTGCTCGTCGATCTCGATTCGTACGGTGAACGCGTTGAGGGGGCAGCGCCATGGACGCCTCGGGTGCTCCCATTCATCAAGCGGGCTGCGCAGGAGTGGCTGCCACCCGAGAAGCCCGTAGGCGACTGACACGCCCGACGGCCGCGCCACGGGCCGGCCACTCCGCCGTCCTCACCCCCGGTTGATCAGCTCGGGGTCGAGGCGGCCGCCGTCACTGAAGGCGATCTCGAACTCGTGGGCGTCGGTCCGCCCCCGCGGCAGCTGCTCGTTGTTGGAGATCCTGACGCCGCGCACGGCCCCGGACGGCTCGGGCTCGGTGTCCACCACCGTGTAGTGGTCGGCGCCGCCGGGTTCGAGGCTCCAGCTCCCCGCGGTCGGCGTCCCCGTCCGCTTCCAGACGGCCTTGAGCTCGCCGCTCGCCGTGTCCCTGAACTTCACCTCGGCGAAGGTGACGTCCTCCGCGACACCCAGGTTCGGATAGATCTTGACGTCCACCCAGTCCCGATGCTCGAGGTTGACGGGGGGGCGCTCGACGCCCTTGGGGGAAAAGTAATATTCGCCCTGCGTTCGACCGACCCAGTAGTCCAGCTTGTGCTTTGGCACCTGGCGACTCCTTTCAGGATCCTGCCGTGAGGGGACGATCGGCAGTGACCCGCCCCGTGGTGGCGACCTCCGGATCGCGGCGCACACCGTTCCGGCGACAGAAGGCCACGAAGTCCGCATCGGCGTATCCGCGTTCGCCCAGCGAGGTGAGCAGCGGCGCCGCCTCGTCGAGCCGTCCGAGATGGAGCAAGGCTCGCGCCCGAGCCTCCAGGACCAGCAGGTTGGTGCTCCCGGGCGCCAGCGGCTCGATCACCTCGAGAGCGCTCTGCCAGAGCGCCTCGGCGTCCGCCCGGCGCCCCCTCGCCGCTTCGATCTCACCGAGGAGCGCGAGGGCCAGGCTCGAGTACCGGCGCGCTTCCCAGCCGCCCGCATCCTCCTCGACCAGGGGCGCGAAGAGGGCGAGCGAGTCGCGGGCCTTCGTCGTGGCTTCCGCCTCCCGGCCGAGCCGATTCCGCGCCAGAGCCTCGTAGTAGGCGACGGTGCCCAGCTGCAGCCGCCAATCGGCGTTGGAGGGATCCTCGCCCAGCAGGCGTTCGAGAGCATCGCGGCTGCTGCGCAGGGCGCTCAGCGCTCCGGGGAGGTCTCCGTTGTGGATCGCGGCCTTGCCGACCCAGCGCAGACTGACGGCGAGCTCCCTCTGCCACTGAGCGTTCTCGGGGTCGCGCTCCGCCAGGCTCGCCATCAGCCGCCGGTAGAGGGCGAGCTCCTGCGCCGCCTGCGGCGAGCCTCCGGTCATCAGCAGCACCTCGCCGACGTGCCCGTGACCGATGGCGAGGAGCTCCTGGGCTCCCGCGTCGCGCGGATCCGCCGCGGCGAGCTGCCGGCGCAGGTCGAGCTCCTCTCGATAGGCCTGCAGGCCGCCGGCGAGATCGCCGGAGCTCTGCAGGGTCTTGGCGAGCCACGACAGACCGTTGGCGAGGCTGCGCCGGCGCGCCGGATCCTCGGGATGACGCTCCACCAGGAGAGCCTTGATCTCGTTGGCGCGGCGGATCTCGACCAGCGACGTCGGGGTGTCGCCGAGCGCCTCGTACACGGCGCCCAGATTGGTGTGTCCGTACGCCACCTCGAGCTGCCACTCCTCGTTGTCCGGCGCCAGCTCGACGAGCTTCCGGTAGCTCTCGAGATACTTCTCGAACGAGGTCCGCGCCGCATCCAGGTCCCCGCGCAGCCAGTGGACGTTGCCGATCCAGAAGTGGACGGTACCCAGGCCGGCGAGCCAGTCGCGGTTCGCGGGCTCCCGATCCACCAGTCCGGAGGCCAGGGCCAGGGACTCGTCGAACGACCGCCGCGCGGCCTCCAGGTCACCCTGGGCGATCCGCACCTCGCCGATCTGATTGAGCGCCTTGGAGCGACGGTGGAGGTCGTCGTCGGTCAGCGTCTCCGGCTCCAGCGAGGCGAAGTACTCGAGAGCCTTGTCGCCGACGTCGTCCAGCACGTCCAGCCGCCCGACCGGCTCGAGCTTCCCGCGCAGATCGCCGAGCATGAAACCGATCAGATCTTCCGCCTGGCCGCGGCGCAGCTCCGCTTCGTTCCGCGCCGCCACGGCGAGCGTGCGCTCGTGGCGCAGGTCCAACGTGTACTTGAGGCCGCCCAGGACCAGGATCGCCAGCACCGCCGCCACCGCCAGCCACTTCGCCCGTCGCTTTGGGCGGTCGGCGATCCAGCGCAGGCGCTCCACCGCCTCGACCGCGGTGGGGCGGGCCGCCTGGGCGGGGGCCTTGAGATCCTCGACGAGCCGGGTCAGGTCGGTGCCGAGGCCGTCCACGGGGAGGGTGTCCGCCGTCACCGCTCGGCGCAGGACCTCCGCCGCGTCGGCGTCCGGCGGGTATGGCCGGCGACCGGTGAACAACGTCTGCAGAAGCAGGCCGAAGGAGTACATGTCGCTCGGCGTGGACACCGGCTCGCCGCGGGCCTGCTCGGGGCTCATGTACGTCGCCGTGCCCACGACTGCGCCGAGCACCGTGTGCGGCTCGGCGCGCGCAGTCGCCGCCCCCGGAGCCTGGGCCAGCGTCAGCGTGCGGTCGCCGGGCGACGCCGTGCGGGTCCGGTCCGAGTCGCCGACGGCCGCATGCTCCGTGGCGGACGCGGCGGCGGCCTCCGTGGCGGACTCGGTCGCCGGCGCCGGCGCGAGCTCGGCCGCCGGGGGCGCCAGCGCCGGGCGGGCGAGGCCGAAATCGAGCACCTTGACCTCCCCGGAGTCCGTGAGCATCACGTTCTCCGGCTTCAGGTCCCGGTGCACCACGCCCTCGGCGTGCGCTGCCACCAGGGCCGCGGCGATCTGCCGGGCGATGGACACGCACTGCGCGGGGTCGAGGCCGCCGCGGATGGCGGCCATCAGGTTGCGGCCCCGGATCAGCTCGAGCACCAGGTAATCCCGGCCCTCGTCCTCGATGAAGTCGTAGATCTTGCAGATGTTGGGGTGGTCGAGCCGCGACAGGACCTGGGCTTCGCGGACGAACCGCGCCTTGGCCTTTGCGCTCAGCCGGTGCCCGGCCTGGATCGACTTGAGCGCGACCTGGCGCTGCAGCGTCTCGTCATGGCCGACGTAGACCTCGCCCATGCCGCCCTTGCCGAGCACCGCCTCGATACGGATCCTGCCGACTCTCCTACCGACGTCCGAGATGGCTTCTCCATGGCTCCGGACACCCCACGGGACCGGAGCATCGCGTTCAACCTCCTTGAGAAGCAGATCGGCTCCAGCATAGCATCGGGGCGGCCACCGTCGACGGCGCCCCCCGCCGGATCGCTCGACGGCGTCGGGCCGCCCCCCCCGCCGCGCCGCGGTGGCGGGTGGTGGGCTGACGGGTGATCCTCCAGCCACTCCAGCAACGAGCTTCGGGCCGTTCGTGCGCGCGCGGCACCGCCCCCTCGGTCTCCGGCGCACCCGGGTCGCATGATACAGTCATTGCCATTCCAGTAATCCCGATCCCCCTGGGTGCCACCGGTCCCGTGGGCAGTGGAGGCGGGGCGGCGCCGAGAGGGGTCACGGCGCACTCTTGGGGGCCCTCATGGCCAAGGACGAGCGGGGACGCTTCCTCTCCTCGAGACCCTTTGATCTCGGCCGGATCCTGGGCGAGCTGCGGCCGGCGGAGCCGCGGGAGCTCCGGGTGGCGGTGCGGCGGCCGGACGATCTGCTGGTCTTCGATCTGCTGTTCGACAACCTGCGGGTGGAGGAGGCCGCCGGGGAGGGGCCGGAGGACCTCGGCGCACGGCTGGTGCGGAAGGACGAGGGCCGGAGCGCCACGCTGATCGTCGAGCTGCCGCCGCAGTCGTTCGGCGAGGAGACCTTCCTCGAGGTGGTTCCGGGGGTCGACGACGAGATCGGCGCCGACGGCGTGGGCGGCGACAAGGAGGATTGGCGGGAGGACGAGGGGCTGCCGAAGAAGAACGCCCCGACCCCCGCCTCGGAAGCGGTGCCACCGCTGCCCTCGGCGCGGGTGCGGATGGCGGGGCCGAGCCGGCTGGCCTTCTCGATGCCGGCCGACCACGAGAGCCTCGACTTCACGCTGGCGGGTGTGCTCGAGGCGATGCGCACCTGGACGCTGCGGCTCGACATCGCCGCCCGGCCCGACCCTCCCCCACCGCGCCTCGGCCGCTTCACCCTTGCCGCGGAGCTCGCCGACGCCTCGCTGGCGTCGCGCTGGGCGGCGACCCGGTCGGAGCTCGTCGCCGGGCTGGAGACGCGCGGCGAGAAGGACGTCGGCGCGGCGATCCTGGCGGCCGCGGACCGGGTGGCGGAGCGGGCCCTGGTGGCGCTGTCGGGCAAGGGGAGCGAGTGCGCGGCCTCGCTGCTCGAGGAGCATCTGTTCGGGGAGATGGACCGCCTGGCGGCGCAGCACCGGTCGCTGCGCGAGGGCGTGCGGCGGGAGGCCGGGTTCGCCGCCCTGGCGCTGGCCGCCACCGAGAGGCTGGTCGCCCGGGCGCCGCAGCATCCCGTCGCCGCCGGCGTCCACGAGCTGCTCCCCCTGCTGCCGCTGCTGCTGGTGCCGCACGTGCCGCCGCGCACGGTGACGGCGCTCGAGCTCCCCTACCGCCTGCTGCTCTCGCCCATCGAGAGCGCCCGCTTCCTCCACCGCGACGGGCCCGTGGAGCGGCACGGCCGCACCGAGCTGTGGCACACGCGGATGACCACGGGCAGCGAGGACCACGGCCCCGAGGCGCCGGGCAAGGCGCGCGCCCTGTGGTCGCCGGACTACCCGATCGAGGACTTCGTCGACCTGCTGTCGCCGGTCCCCAACCCGTTCCGGATGAGCCTCGACCCGCTGGACCGCAAGATGCTGGTGCGGCTGATGGCGGGGTACGGCGAGAAGCGTCCGGGCGGGAGGAGCTACGAGCCGCGGGCGAGCCGGGTGGACCGGCTCCACCTCTCCGCGCTCGGCGCCCTCTTCGACGCCGAGGGCGACTGGCCGGTGCGGCCCGAGGGCGTCGACCTCGAGCAGTGGCGCCACCGGGCGAGCCTGGGGCGCGACGCCTACGTGCGGGTGGTCTACGCCGGCTACCTGTGCCCCTGCGGGCACGCCTGCTCGCTGGTCAAGGTGACCGAGCGGAAGTTCGAGCCGGCGGGCTCGACCGGCGGCCGGATCGCCGTGCTGCGGCAGCGCTTCTTCCTCGTCCCGCGCGAGCGCGTGCGCACCTACGACGGCTCGGAGCACGAGTTCGGGGGGCGCAACTTCCCGTTCACGCGGGTCGAGCTGCTGACCCGCCGGACGCCCGACCTGCTGGTGCCCGGCGAGGGGGCGAGCGCGCTCCAGTACGTCGCCTCGGCCGGCAAGATCTACGAGGGCGAGATCGTCCCCCGCATGGCCTTCTGGCCGATGCTGCCCGACGGGAGCGGCGCCGTCGACTTCCGCTTCGACCTCGCCGCCACCGACATCTCGGGACACACGGCCACCTTCTCGGTGCCGCTGCTCTTCGTGGGCGAGACGGCGAACGACCAGAAGGACGCCCAGATCCGCGCCGCCTACGACGCGGCGGCCACGGTGGAGCGCCGCCGCGCCGACCTCGGCGGCGCGACGGTCACCTACGCCCCGGTCGATCCGCTCGGCCGAGGGCGACCCGCGGCTCCCCACCGAGCGGCTGACCTTCGCCGCCGGCAAGCTGCCGGGCGTCCACCACCCGCTGGCGCCGAACTTCTACCCCGAGGTGGCCGAGACGCGCGTCGGCGTCCGGCCGCTGCAGAAGCTGCTCGGCAAGCCCGACGCCGTGGTCGACGCGGCCTACCCCACCGTCTACAAGCAGCACGGCTTCGGGGAGAAGGACCCGGCCCAGAACAAGGGACAGCTCTTCCTGCGGCTGGTCGGCACGCCCTTCGCGCTCGAGTTCGGCGACGACCCGGCGCAGGCGAAGAGCGACGCGCTGGGCTCGCTCGCCGCCCCGCAGATGCAGATCCAGGGGCTGTCGCGGGTGATGGGCCCGGTGGCGGCGAAGCCGCCCGCCGATCCCGGCGACGAGAACCAGGTCGAGTCGGCGCTCGGCAACGTCACCGGCGGCACCTTCGACCCCACCGACTTCTTCGCCGGCGCCAAGATCCTCGGCGGCATCGACCTCGCCGACCTGCTCGAGGTGGTGGCGACGCTGGTCGGCGCCGACGTGCCGAAGATGGTCTCCCGCGAGCTCCCCGACCGGGTGGAGGCCCGCTTCACCTGGGACACCGAGATCAAGAAGTCCGACCCGCTGGGCCTGTTCATCCCGCGCGCCGACCCGAACAAGGCGCAGACCCGGCTGGTCATGGAGGGGGTGACCACCACGCCGCTGGCGGCGCCCCAGGACGCCACCTTCCGCGCCGACGCCACGGTCGACAACTTCAAGGTCAACCTCTTCGGCTTCATCATCGTCTGGTTCGAGCGCCTCGCCTTCAAGGCCGAGAAGGGCAGCAAGCCCGACGTCACCGTGCAGCTCCGCGACGGCGAGGACGCCGTTCAGTTCGGCGGGCCTCTCGAGTTCGTCAACCAGCTCCGCACGCTCATCCCATCGGGCGGCTTCTCCGACCCGCCGGCCATCGAGGTCACCCCGAACGGCATCGGGGCGAGCTACTTCCTCAACCTGCCCGCCATCCAGGTGGGCCTCTTCGCCCTCTCGAACGTCTCGCTGGGCGCCGGCTTCCAGCTCCCCTTCGACGCCACCCCCGCCACGGTGCGCTTCGGCTTCTCGCGCCGCGAGAGCCCGTTCAGCCTCACCGTGTCGTTCCTCGGCGGCGGCGGCTTCTTCGCCCTCGGCGTGTCGACCCGCGGCGTCAACGAGATCGAGGCGGCGCTCGAGTTCGGTGCCGGGGCGGCGATCGACCTCGGCGTCGCCTCGGGCAGCGTGGAGATCAAGGCCGGGGTCTACTTCCACTGGCTCGAGCCGGTCCCCGACCAGGGGTCCACCGAGCTGGCCGGGTACGTGCGGCTGCACGGCGAGCTGTCGATCCTCGGCCTGATCTCGGCCTCGCTCACCTTCAACCTCAAGCTCGCCTATCTCAAGGAGGGCGGCGAGTCGGTGGTCTGGGGCGAGGCCACGCTGGTGATCGAGATCGAGATCCTGTTCTTCAGCGCCGACGTCTCGGTGCGCTGCCGGCGCCAGTTCGCCGGCTCGGAGTCGGACCCGAAGTTCCTCGACCAGATCCCCACCCCGGGTCTGTGGGCGGAGTACTGCGGCGCGTTCGCGGCGGAGGAGGCGGCCTGATGGCGATGCAACGGTTGACGTGGACGACGCTGCCCAACGGGATCGACGAGGACGGCGGGGTGCGGGTGTCGGTGCTGCTCTCGCCGCGGCTCGACCCCGGGGGCGATCCGCCCAAGCTCGCGAGCTTCTTCCCCGACTGGAAGGACTGGCCGGCGACGCTCGGCGGCGCCACCTTCACCGTCCACCACGGCACCGCCTCGGTGACGGTGCCGGCAGGGCAGACGGCGGGCCCCTCGCGGATCGACACCCGGATCGGAGCGCCCGACCCGGAGGCCTGGCAGCTCGTCTTCGGCGCCGGCGTCCCCGTGCCGCGGGCACCAGTTCAAGGACCTCTCGGGCCATCGCGTCGTCTCCTACGACACGGTCGCCGTCGACGGCATGCTGCGCCAGCTCTACCGCGAGCTCGCGGCGCAGGCCGACGACGAGCTCCCCACCGTCACCGACTTCCTCGACGACCCCGCCTGGCAGGAGCTGGTCTCGGCCGTGGCCGTCCTCGACCGCGAGGCCTGGAGCGAGAAGACCCGGCTGCGCGACCCGTCTCGCGCCTTCGCCGACTTCCGCAAGGGGACAGGGCACGGGCTGCGGGGCGGCAGGATCGCCAGCGGCGCCGGCGCCGCGGCGCTCCGCACGCTCGGCGAGCTCCAGCTCTTCCACACGCCGCTCTCGACCCCGAAGCCGGTCGAGCGCAAGCGGACGGACGACGACCGCATCACGGCGCGCTGGCTCGAGTACGAGCGCCACGACCTCCCCGAGGAGGCCGAGCTCGTCGCCGGGCTCGACTTCCACCGCATCGTCGCGGCGATGAACCAGTACCCGACGCTCCTGCGCAGCCTGGGTCTGGTCGTCGACCTGGTGCTCGACCGCTCGGCGCTCGCCGACACCGCCGACGCGCCGCTGTGGACCGAGGTCGACCTGCCGGACCTCGAGATCGCGAAGTCGACGGACGTCTCGCCGGTGACCCACGCGCGCCTCCAGGGCGACGACTTCCGGGCCGCCTCCAACCCCGCGCTGCCTGCCGACGCCTACCGGGTCGTCGACGGCCTTCTCGACCTCGACCCCAAGCGCTTCGAGCTGCTCCAGACGGACGTCGACGGCGCCGGCCTGAAGGTGATGAACTTCGCCCGCACGCTGGGGCGCCTCGGAGAGGGAGACCGGCGGGTCGACCCGGTGACCCGCCAGGAGGAGCGCCCCGGCGCGCCCGCGCTGCGCACCGCCGGGCTGATGCTCGTCCAGCGTGGCCGCGGCGGCGCGCTCGAGCAACGCTTCGCCGCCAACAAGCAGCAGAACGACGCCGCCGAGGACGTCTTCACCGACCAGCCCGGGGCGCTGCCGCCGGAGCTGTGGGCCGAGGACCTGGTGCGCGGCTTCCGCTTCGACGCCTGGGACGAGAAGACCGGGACGTGGCGGTCGCTGTGCCAGCGCACCGCGGTCTACGACCTCGGCCCCGGAGGCAAGGAGATCTCGCCCGAGCCGTACGAGGAGGGGACGGTGCGGCTGGCGGCGACGACGACGCCCGACCCCGCCTCGAACCCCGACCTGGTGTCGCTCCACGAGGCGGTGGTTTCCTGGACCGGCTGGAGCCTGGCGGCGCCGCTGCCGGGCCGCGGGGTGCTGCCCGACGACTCGGTCGACGACACGGCGCCGGAGACCGTGCCCGAGGTGCCGCCCGGCGTGCCGCTGGCCACACGCTTCCGGGCCTTGCCCGGGTCGCTGCCGCGCCTCCGCTTCGGCCGCCGCTACTGGCTGCGCGGCCGGGCGGTCGACCTGGCCGGCAACTCACTCCCGCCGCAGGCCGAGGACTTCGGACCCGAGGCGCCCGAGACGCGCGCGCGGCCCTTCCTGCGCCGCGAGCCGATCGCGCCGCCGGTGATCGCCCTGGTCCGTCCCGAGGGCGGCCCGACCGAGGTGCCGGCCGCGGGCGAGTCGATGGAGCGGATCGCCATCCGCAGCTTCAACGACGTCCCCGCCGACAACGCCGTGCCGACCGACGCGGTGGCGCGCCGCATCGCCCTGCCGCCGCGCACCAGCGCCCGCGACGCCGAGCAGCACGGCATGCTCGACGCCGGCGGGGTGGTCGACCCGGCGACCTTCGACCTGCTGGCGCACCAGAAGGACCTCGGCGCGGAAGATCCCGCCTCGTCGCTGCAGGAGGAGAAGGTGGTCTCGGTGGGCCCGCTCGATCCGACCCCGTCGGAGACGATGTTCGCCGTCTACCGCGAGGGTGGACCCCTGCCCCACCTGCCCGACCCGCTGGCCACCGAGGTGGCGGTACGCGTCTTCCGCCACCCCGACGTCGATCCGGCGACGGTGCTGACGGTCCCGCTCTACGCGCAGGACGAGGCCTGGCCCGAGGCCCGGCCGTTCGGGATCCGGGTGTTCGAGGATCCGGGCGCGGCGCCCTCCTACGACGCCGCCACCCACACCCTGCTCGTCCCGCTGCCCAAGGCGGTGCGGGCGCAGGTGCGGCTGTCGATGAAGCCCGCGAAGCGGACGCTCGAGAAGCTCGCCGTGTGGCGGTGGCTCACCGAGGCCGGGCTCCCCGAGGCCCAGCTCCACCAGCTCGCCGCGCGCGCCCTCGACGGGCAGCACTGGATGCTGACGCCGTGGCGGACGCTCGAGGTCGTCCACGCCGTGCAGCGCCCGCTGGCCGAGCCCGAGATCGTCAAGCACGTCGTGTCGCGGGCGCTGCGGGCGACGCACGCCTTCCCGCGCTTCATGGCCTCGTGCAGCATCGCCAGCACGGCGCGCGTCGACCTGGTGGCCGAGTGGCACGAGCCGAGCGACGATCCGGAGCGGACGGAGAGCGCGGAGACGGCGGTGGACCGGGCGCGCGGCGACGTCGCCTTCTCGGTCAAGGTCACCGATCCCGAGACCTACGCGGCCCGCCTGGACGGGCACGATCGCGGCGGCTACCCCGAGCACACCGTCCCGGCTCCCGACACCCTCGGGGTGGGCCTGCCGGGGCACGACCTGGTGCCGCCGAAGTCCCACGAGTTCGGCGACACCCGCTACCGGCGCATCGAGTACCGGCTCGAGGCCACCAGCCGGTTCCGCGAGTTCCTGCCCGCCGACGTCCTCACCCAGACGGTGAACGGCGACGTGGTGCCCACGGACGAGAGGATCAAGGTCGAAGGGCCCCGCCTGGTGACCTGGATCCCGTGCTCGGCGCCGCCGCCGGCACCCCGCGTCCTCTACGTGGTGCCCACCTTCGGGTGGGAGCGGAACCGGGACGAGGACGGCGACCACACGACGTGGCGGCGCGGTGGCGGGCTGCGCGTCTACCTCGACCGGCCGTGGATGGTCTCCGGCTACGGGGAGATGCTCGGCGTGGTGCTGCCGCCGGCCTCCTTCCACGGCGACCCGGAGAGCGAGCCGGAGGCGCACCCCTACAAGAAGTACGTCACCCAGTGGGCCAACGACCCGATCTGGACGTCGCGCTTCGTGCCCGGCCTCGCCCCGCGCCGCCAGGACTTCCCGCTGGCGCGCACCGCGGCGGATCCGTCCGGGGCGTGGCTGCCGGAGGCGGCCCCGGAGGCCGAGGCCGAGCAGCCGTCCGGCCCGTTCCAGGTCACCGGGCTGCTGCCCCCGGACGTCCCCGCCTGGCCCGCCGGCGCCGTCGTCGAGGTCGCCCCGCACGACGTCTTCTACGACGCCCAGCGGCGCCTCTGGTACTGCGACGTCGAGGTCGACCCGAAGGGCTCGTACTTCCCCTTCCTGCGCCTGGCGCTGGCCCGCTACCAGCCGGTCTCGGTCTCCGGCGCTCACCTCTCCGCCGTGGTCCTCGCCGACTTCATGCAGCTCGCTCCCGACCGCTGGCTGCACGTCAACCACACCGACGAGCCCGGCGTCCGCCGGGTGGTGGTCTACGGCGACACCTACTCCGACGCCAGCGGTCACCGCGAGGCGAAGACGAGCGGCGGCTACAGCGAGATCCTCCCGCTGCTCGACAAGATCGTCCTCCACGAGCCCGCCGAGGTGTCGCCGAGCAGCGTCGTCGAGGTGTGGGTCGAGCGGCTCGACCCCGCGCTGGGCGAAGACTTCGGGTGGCAGCGGGTCGCCGGCGCGAAGATCACCCCCGACGGCGCGGCCGGCGGCGGCGGAGCGCCCGGCCACTGGAGCGTGATCGACCGCTTCGTCTCCGGCGAGCGGGTCGCCCGCGCCCTCGAGCTGCGCGCGGCGCGGCGCTTCGACGTCCTCGCCAGCGAGCGCCTGATCGACACCCTCCTCCCGGTGCGGCCGCTGTGGAGCGGCAGCGTGGCGCTACCCGCCGGCGCCGACCCGGACGACCGCTACCGCATCGTCATCGCCGAGTACGAGGAGTACCTGGTGGACGACGACCGCCCCTACGACCGCGTCCCCGAGAAGGCCGGCCGCCGCCTCGTCTTCGTCGAGCACGTCGAGCTCGACTGAGACCCCGGGGAACGGCACCGGGTCTTTCTTCGACCGTAGGAACCGGTCGCCACGGCCGCCGGCGGAGAGTGACCCGCGCGGGTGCCGCGGCCGTCCCTGGCGCCCGCCCGCACCCGCTTACTTCAGCTTCACCTCCCGCAGCAGGTAGTCGCCGGTGATCTTGCGGATGTCGGCGTAGCCCTCGGTGAGCTCGAAGCTCTTCTGCTCGGAGAGCTTCTGCTCCATCCGCTGGCGGAACTCGGTGGCCACCTTGGGGTCGCGGGCCTTCTCCCGCTGCGCGGCGTTCTCGTAGACGACGTCCAGCATGATGTTGAAGTCGCCGCTGTTGGGGAGCTCGCTGACGAAGATCGCGTGCCCCTTGCTCAGCCCCATCTCCTCGCTCAGCTCCATCGCCGCGACCCAGCTCTGCTTGATCCCCGCCAGGTACTGGTCGATGCGGTTGGGCGCCACCCGGACGGTGGTCACCGAGTGGATCTCGTCGCCGACCGTGTAGTCCTCACCGTAGTTGAGCGAGGCCGGCTGCGCGGCCAGCATCGGAACGAACCCCAGCACCAACAGAGCACTCAGCAGAAGTGCCTTCTTCATGACTCTCTCCCTTCAGGTTGTCGGTGAGACGACACCGCAGCGTACCACCGCCGGGCGCCGACGCGCTTCGGCTCCGAGCGCGGTCGGCGAGGACAAGGAGGACTGGCCCCGAGCAGCAGCCGAAGGAAGCTGGTGTCTGCCTTCGGCGCCAGCTCCGGGTCCGGCGATCGGATTCGAGGCTGAGGCGAGACGTTTCGAGGTGGAGCCGACGAGCGGATTTGAACCGCTGACCTGCTGATTACGAATCAGCTGCTCTACCAGCTGAGCTACGTCGGCTCGGGGAGGCGTGGGGCCTCCGCGGGGAACGGGAGTCTAGCGCAGGGGTCCGGGGGCGGCAAGGTCAGCGGAGGGCCGGCGGGCGCCCCCCGGGACGGCTGCGCCGTGGGCGACCGCGGGCCGCCACGACGAGCCTCATCGCGCCCGCGCTCGTGAGCGAGCTGGGCCGCGCCGGGCCGCGGGCGGCGCCCGGATCGGCGGCACGAGCCCGGGGTCCCGCGGGGTGAGCAAATGGCCCCCCGACGGCCTCTTCTTCGTGTGGAGCGTCCAGGGAGCCTTCTCGAGGACCGACGCGGCGCCGGTGCGGAATCCGCCGGTCCGGCGCGGGTGCGTTCGGCCTGGTTCCCGCCTCCGCCAGGGGAGGTCATCATGCCCGCCGTCCGAACGATCGTCGCTGCCCTTCTGATCACCGCCGCGTCCGCGCAGGCGCAGACGGTGACGACCGGAACCTCGTACGTCTTCGACGCGAACGATGCCCCGATCGGGCCGGTCCTCAACTACGACCCCGTAGGGAACCTGTACGACGGACCGAAGACCGCCATCTACGTCGACGACGCGCCCGTCGTCCTGCTCTTTTTCAGCGCCAACTGCGCGGGGAACGGGGGCCTCGCGGTGGATCTGTACTACGAGTCGAACGACTGTACCGGCACCCCGTACCTCTTCGGCTCGAACCTCGCCGGTCGCCTGTCCCTCGCCAACTTCCCGGTCTGCGACCCCGATCTGACGGTCTACGTCGCCACGAGCACAGTGCTCGAGAATCACACCCTCAACTCCCGACGGTTGAACGCCAACACCTGCGACAGCGACCCCATAGGAATGCAGAGCGTGGTGCCGGCCGTCGCGGTGGCCACGGGCTTCGTGCCGCCGTTCCACATGGGGCTGCTGGCGGCGCCTCAGGAGGCCTCGTCGGTGCCCGCCGTCGCACCCGGTGGGCTGCTCGCCCTGCTCCTCGGTCTCGCCGGCGCCGGTGTCTGGATTCTGCGACGTCTCCGCTAGGAACGCCCACCGGGAGGCCCGGCGGCGGCTCGCTGCTGGTCGGCGCCGCCGCGCCCCCCGGAGAGCGCTGCGCCGGCGGCGCGCCGCCACGACATCCGAGAGACCCCGGACCGCTGCCGGCGGACACCCCAGCTGACACCCCAGCCCCTTCGGAACGGCTGAGACGCCGGAACGGCTGAGACCCCAGCCGATTAGGAACGGGCACTTCCTATGCGGTGCGCCCGGCTCTCACCCACCGGTCGCCGGCTGCTAGACTCTCGCCTTCCCTCATGAGCGCGAAGCACCAGCCCGAGGTGGCTCTCCGGCCGCGGAGCGGGAACGCGCGGTCACGCCTCCTCCGTCGGGGCCTCGCGGTCGCGGCCGTCCTCGCCCTCGCCGGGTGCGGTCCGTCCACGACCCCGGTCCCCGCCACCGCCGGCACGTCTCCGGCCGCCACGGCGTCCGCATCCGGGGCGGACCTCGCCGTCACCCACGCCACGGTCATCGACGGCACCGGGGGGCCGGTTCTGGCGGACACGACGGTCCTGATCGCCGGCGGGGTGATCCGCGCGGTGGGGCGCTCGGGGGAGGTGGCCGTGCCGGCCGGGGTGCGGGTGATCGACGCCGGCGGCAAGACGGTGATCCCCGGGCTGGCGGACATGCACGTCCACTTCTCGTCCGGCGGGCTCGGGCCGCCGGAGCCGCTCGACCGGCTGCTGCGGCAGTTCCTGTTCTACGGGGTGACCACGGTGCTGAACCTCGGCGCCGGGCGTGGCACGCCGGAGGAGATCCTGGCGCTGCGGCAGGGAGGGGGCGTCGCCGCACCCGCACGTCTACGGCACCGGGGGGCTGTTGACGGTGCCGGGGAGCCACCCGATCGGCACGATCATGCACGTCCCGCCGGGCGAGGATCCGGCGACCTTCGACTGGTCGCGACGCGGGGTGTGGGTGGTCCACGACGCCGAGGAGGTGCGCGCGGTCGTCGACCGGCTGGCCGCGGCCGGGATGGACGGCATCAAGGTCGTCGTCGAGTCGGGCCCCGGCGTCTTCGGGGACGACCACCCGCAGATGCCGCCGGAGATGATCCGCGCGGCGGTCGACGAGGCGCGGCGCCACGGGCTGCCGGTCTACGCCCACGCCACCTCCCTCGACGAGCTCGAGGACGCCCTCGACGCCGGCGTCCACGCGGTGGTCCACCTGGTCGCCGACCCGACGGCGCCCGATGCCGCCCTGCTCGACCGGATGGCGCGGGCGGGGACCTTCTACGTCCCGACGCTGTCGCTCTACCTGTGGACCGGCACCTGGGGGGCGCCGGAGGAGACCCTGACCGATCCCTTCCTGCGCCCGGGCGTCGAACGGTCGGTCCTCGACAGCCTCCGCGCCACGCTGGCGCCGAAGGAGCCGCCGGGGGAGGGCGACTGGGCCTACCGCCGGCGGCTGCTCGCCGCCCTGCGCGCGGCGCACGACCACGGCGTGCGGCTGGCCGCCGGCACCGACACCGGCAACCCGTTCGTCTTCCCCGGCTACAGCATGCACTGGGAGCTCGAGCTGATGGTGGAGGCCGGGCTGACCCCGATGGAGGCGCTGGTGGCGGCGACCCGCGGGGCGGCGGAGATGCTCGGCGAGGAAGCGGCCTTCGGGACGCTCGCGCCGGGGCGGCGCGGCGACCTCCTGATCCTCGGCGCGAACCCGCTCGACGACATCCGCAACACCCGGACGCTCGAGACGGTGGTGCTGGCGGGCCGGCCGCTCGACCGGGCGGCGCTCGTCGGCCCGGAGTGAGGGCCCGGCGACGGCTTCTCCGACCCGCCCGGCGATCGAGGTCACGCCGAACGGCATCGGGCGAGCTACTTCCTCAACCTGCCCGCCATCCAGGTGGGCCTCTTCGCGCTCTCGAGCGTCTCGCTGGGCGCCGGCTTCCAGCTCCCCTTCGACGCCACCCCCGCCACGGTGCGCTTCGGCTTCTCGCGCCGGGAGAGCCCGTTCAGCCTCACGGTGTCGTTCCTCGGCGGCGGCGGCTTCTTCGCCCTCGGCGTGTCGACCCGGGGCGTCAACGAGATCGAGGCGGCGCTCGAGCTCGGTGGGTCGAGACCTATAATCGAGAGCATCATGGGGCGTGCACTCTCGGGCCGAGGTCGGCGGCAGCCGCCGACGATCGAGGTCGTCGACGAGGAGATGGCGCAGGTGCTCGGAACCAAGACCGGTGCCGAGCGCCTCGCCATCGCGGCGGCGATGTTCCGCTCGGCGCGGCGCATGATCGAGAGTCATCTGCGGGCGGAGCATCCGGAGTGGGATCCCTCGACGCTCCAGGCGGAGGTCGCCCACAGGATCGGCCATGGAGCAGGATGAGCTGCTGCGCCGGCTGATCGAGAGGCTCGAGCTCCTCGACCTCCCCTACCTCGTCACCGGCTCGATCGCCACCATCCTCTACGGCGAGCCGCGCTTCACCAACGACATCGACGTGGTCGTGCAGTTGCCGGCGGAGCTGGCCACTGCTTTCCTGGAGGCGTTTCCCGCTCCCGAGTTCTCCGTCGACTCCGAGAGCGCACGGGCAGCCATCGCTGGACGCAGGCAGCTCAACATCCTCCATCCAGCGTCCGGACTGAAGGTCGACGTCATGATCCCCCGCATGGACGCGTTCGACCACAGCCGTTTCTCGCGCGCCCGCAGGGTCCATCCCGCGCCCGGCCTGAGCGCCGACTTCGCCGCGCCCGAGGACGTGATCCTGAAGAAACTCCAGTGGTACGACCAGGGGGGCTCGGAGAAGCACCTGCGGGACATCGCCGGCATCCTGCGGATCAGCCCTGGGGAGGTCGACCGCGACTACATCACGCGGTGGGCCAGGGAGCTCGGGCTGTCGGAGCTCTGGGAGCGGGTCGCCACGGCCGCCCGCGGAGAGTGACGCGCGCGGGCGCCGCGACCGTCCTCGGCGCCCGCCCGCACCCACCACGGCAGGGTGCTCACCGGTTCTGCCGCCGAGCGCGTCCGCGCGGCCCGGACCGATCGCCGCCGCGGCCGGCTAGGGACGTCCGATCCGGTGGCGGGGACTTTCCGGCCCCCCGGCTGCGCCTCCGCCGTCCGCCGCCCGGCCGCCGAGCTGCTGGACGAAGCGCCGGAACACGCCTCCCCCGACCGGCGCCCCGTGGCCGGCGCACACCACCCGAGGCGCGCGGTCCGCCAGCCAGCGCAGCGAGGCGCGGTTCTGGTCGAAGTCCCAGACCAGCCAGCGGTAGGGCTCGGCGAGACCCTTGCGGAGAGTGAAGGGGTTGCGCAGGAAGACGCCGTCTCCCAGGACCAGGGTGCGGTCGGCCTCGCGCCAGAAGGCGAGGTGGCCGGGGGTGTGGCCCGGGGCCTCGAGGACGGTGAAGCTGCCCAGGCGGTCGCCCTCCCCGAGGGTGCGGGCGACCGGATGGGCGGGACCGGCGAGGCGCGCGTCGAGGCGGGCCATCGCGGAGGTCGGTTCGGGGTGGAGCCGGGTGAGGTCGCCGGTCTCCACGGCGGCGCGGTCGCCGGCGCCGCAGAGGAGGGGGAGGTCCCGGGCCCGACAGACCTCGTGGGCGCCGCCCTGGTGGTCGAAGTGGGCGTGGGTCAGCGCCAGGGCGGAGACGCGGCGCCGGCCGAGGGCGGCGAGGATCCGGCCGGCGGCGCCGCGCCCGCCGGCATCGACGAGCACGTCGTCCAACAGGTAGACGTTGATCAGGTCGAGCGGCCACAGCGCCAGCCGGCGCAGGCCCGGGACGACCTCGACGAAGGCGGCCATGCGGAGACTCCCCGCGCATGCTACCCGAGCGCGACCGTCCGCGGCTTCGCGAGCGGCAGCGGGCCCCACGTCGCGCGGATGCCGTGCCGCCGATGCGCCGTGCCGCCGATGCTAAGATCTCGCGCCGGTTCCGATCACGACGGGAAGGAGGGGGGCGAATGCAGCGCGCGCTCTGGATGGGCGGCCTCGTGCTGGCTCTGTCGACGGTGGCGGCCGAGGCCCAGGTCTTCTACTTCACGGGCACGGCGGGAGACCAGATCTGGGTGGCCAACCGCGACGGGTCGGGTGTGCCGTCGGTGGTCGTGCCCTCGGCGACGGGCGACCTCCGCGGGCCGATCGGGATCGAGTGGGGGATCCCGCTCGGCGAGCTCTTCTACGCCGGCGGACAGCAGGAGGCGGCGTACCACGCCGCCGACGACGGCGGCGGCAGCCCGGCGGCTTTCTCCGGCACCTCCCAGGGGGACTACGTGCTCGACGTGGCGGTCGACGTGGCCGGGAACCGCCTCTTCTTCAGCGTCAAGGACGACGGCGTCTACGGCTGCACGCTGCCGTGCACGAGCGCGACGCACCTCGAGATGAGCGGGACGATGCCCGGGCTCGAGTACGACCCGGCGTCCGACCTGCTCTACTGGACCGAGTCCGCCGGGGTGATCGCGCGGATGCCCGCCGACGGCAGCGCTCTCCCCGAGCTGCTCTACGACTCCTCCGACGGCGTCCAGGACGACGCGCCGCGCAACCTCGTGCTCGACCCCGCGAACGGGCGCCTCTACTGGGCGCAGCACGACGACGGAAGCTCGGGCTCGGGAGAGATCCGCGGCGGCAACATGGACGGCTCGGGAACGACCGATCTGCTCTTCACGGTGCCCGCAGACTACCTGCCGTTCGGGATGGAGATCGACAGCGCGGCCGGCGAGCTCTACTGGACGGAGTTCGACGCCAACGACACCGACTCGAACGACCGCATCATGCACGGGAGCGTCGCCGGCTCCGGCGCCGGGGCCGCCCAGGTGCTGTTCAGCGGCAACTTCGGCAGCGTGCGCGGCGTCTCCTTCGGCGCGGCCCTGGCGCCCTCGGTGCTGGAGATCCCCACGCTCTCCGGCGTGGCGACGGTCCTCGTCGTCCTGCTGCTGGGGGTCGCCGGCGTGCTGCGTCTGCGCTCGGCCTGACGGCCGAGCCGCCGGGTGGGCCGCCGAGCACCCCCGAGGCCACCAGGATCTGCCACTTCGGCGTCCGGGCCGGGCGGCTGGCGGCGCCGCACGGTCCGGGTGTTCCCGCCCGGCGCGATGAAGCACCAGCGCTCCATGCCCGGGGGCGCCCGTCCCCTGGCGTCCCGTTTGCGTCGGCTAGAATCACTGTCCCCACGGGGGCCGTTTTCCGTTGGCCGGCGGTGGGGGCCGGCCGATCCGACGATTCAGCAGGAGAGCAGGAGCCGATGACCGTCAGCGATCCGCGTGCCGTCGCCTATCCACAGACCGGTTGGGACCTGAGCGAGCTGCTCGAGGCGGCGAGCGAGGAGGTCGTCGCCCGAGAGCTCGCGGAGCTCGAGGTGGCGGTGGCCGCCTTCGAGGCGCGGCGGGGGGAGCTCGCGGCCGACATGGCCCCGGGGGCGTTCCTCGCCGTCCTCGACGCCTACGAGGCGCTGTTCGAGCGCATGGACCGGCTGATGGGCTACGGCTCGCTGTGGTTCTCGGCCGACACCCAGTCGCGCGCCGCGCAGAGCTACCGCAACCGCATGCAGCAGGCGATCACCGGCTACTACAACCGGGTGCTCTTCTTCGACCTGTGGTGGAAAGGGCTCGACGACGCCGAGGCGGAGCGGCTGCTGCCGGCGGCCGGCGGCTCCGACCTGCGGCTCGCCGACCACCGCCACTACCTGCTCGACCTGCGGCGGCTGAAGCCCTTCACCCTCGACGAGCGCTCCGAGCAGATCATCAACCTCAAGGACGCCAACGGCATCGGCGCCGTGCTGACGCTCTACTCGATGCTCACCAACCGGCTCGAGTACCGCCTCGAGGTCGACGGGGAGACGAAGACGCTGACCCGCGACGCGCTGATGAGCTACGCCTTCTCGCCGCGCCCCGAGCTGCGCCGCGCCGCCTACGAGGAGCTCTACCGGGTGTTCGAGGGCGAGGCCACGGTGCTCGGCCAGGTCTACGTCAACCGGGTGCGGGACTGGCACAGCGAGTTCGTCGAGCTGCGCGGCCACCCCTCCCCCATCGCCGCCCGCAACGTCGCCAACGACATCCCCGACCGGGCGGTCGAGGTGCTGCTCGCCGTCTGCGCCGCCAACGCCGACCTGTTCCGGCGCTACTTCCGGCTCAAGGCGCGCTGGCTGGGCATGGAGCGGCTGCGCCGGGTCGACCTCTACGCGCCGCTCGCCACCTCGGACAAGGAGGTCGCGTGGGCCGACGCGGTGGGCTCGGTGCTCGAGACCTTCGGCCGCTTCCACCCGCGCTTCGCGGCGCACGCCGAGCGGGTCTTCGCCGAGAACCACATCGACTCCGAGGTGCGGCGCGGCAAACGCGGCGGCGCCTTCTGCTCCACCGTGTCGCCGCGCTTCACCCCGTGGGTGCTGGTCAACTACACCGGCCGGGTGCGCGACGTGGCCACGCTGGCCCACGAGCTCGGCCACGCGGTGCACTCGATGCTGGCCGAGGCGCACTCGCCGCTCACCCAGCACCCGTCGCTGCCGCTCGCCGAGACGGCGTCGGTGTTCGCCGAGATGCTGATGACCGACCGGCTGCTCTCGGAGGAGCGCGACCCGCTGGCGCGGCGCGAGCTGCTGGTGGCCTCGCTCGACGACGTCTACGCCACCGTGCTGCGCCAGGCCTGGTTCGTGCGCTTCGAGCTCGACGCCCACCGCGCGATCACCGCCGGCCGCTCGCTCGACGACCTCAACGAGATGTACATGGCGAACCTGGCCGAGCAGTTCGGCGACGCCGTCGACGTGTCGCCGGAGTTCCAGTACGAGTGGCTGTCGATCCCCCACATCTTCCACACCCCGTTCTACTGCTACGCCTACAGCTTCGGCCAGCTCCTGGTGCTGGCCCTCTACCGCCGCTTCCAGGAGGAGGGCGAGGCCTTCAAGCCGGGCTACCTGCAGCTGCTCGCCCACGGCGGCGCGGCGCGCCCGGAGGCGATCCTCGCCGAGGTGGGGATCGACGTCGCCGACCCCGCCTTCTGGCAGGGCGGCTTCGAGGTCGTCGCCCACCGCCTCGCCGAGCTCGAGGACACCGGCGACGCGGGGACGGCGGCGGAGGGTGGGGCCCGGTAGCGGCCTGGCCCGAGGCGTCTCGACCCCGCGGAGCCGATCCCACCGTCAGCGCCGAACCCACCACCACCCGGCCGCGGGGAGGGCGAGGACGGCCGCAATCGCCGGAAGGAGTGTCGGCACGGCCGGGAAGGTCGATGACGAAGCCATCGGACACCCCGCCAGCAAAGACCGACGCGAGCACGGGTCCGGCACATGAAGTCGACACGCTCGTCGAGACCCGCCCCTCGTTGCGCTCGAGGACCGGTGGCGGCCGCCCTGGGCCGCGCGGACGCGGGCCGCTGCCGGTGGAACCGGCGCCGAACCGGCTGCCGTTATGGCCACGGGGGTGTTCGGCCCGGACGGGAGGGCCCCGCAGGCGGCGCCGGCGCCGAGGATTCCCACGCTCCGGGCGCCCCGGCACCGAGCCGGAAAGCGGACGGCCGGCTTCATGAACGCCTCCTCGGGATCCTCCCTCGGGCGGGGCGACGGGCCCGCCAGGCGGCGCCGAGCAGGCAGAGGGCCAGGCCGACGAGACCCCAGGTCGACAACGTCGGGATCGCGACCGAGAAGGCGCGGGCCGAGAGCTCGAAGGCCCCCCGGTCGACGACGCCTCGGATGCGCGGTTCGCCCACGACGTCGGTGACGATGTCCGTGGGGACCCGGGCGTTGGAGCCGCTGTCCCACGCCGGGGAGCCCGGTTGGGTACGCAGGTCGTCGGGGCCGACGAGCAGCGGGTCGACGGTCAGGGTGCCCGGACCGGGGGTGAAGGGGTCGAGTCCGTTGCCGTACACCAGGTTGAACTCGTTGACCGTCGCCGCCGTGAAGTCCGACACCCAGAGTCCGATGTTGGTGTTGTGGGCGATGATGTTGTTGGCGATGAGGACCGTGGCCTGGGCCCCGAGGTCGGGTCGCCCGCTGACATTCAGGCCCGACTGGTTGTAGGCGAGGGTGTTGCCGAGGACGGCGAGGTCGGCGCTGCCGCCGTAGACGGTCAAAGAAATCGCCGCTGGCACCCCCCCCGCGTCGGCCTGCCCGCTGACGGTGTTGTCGACGAACCGTCCGACCGTTCTGGCCGTGCTGCCGTCCTGCTGGAGCTGGATGCCGTTGTTGAAGTCATCGCCGGAGATCTGGTTGCCGATCAGGTCGACGTCGAGGGTGGACTCGTCGCAGACCACTTGCACGGCGGAGCGCTGGCCGCCCCCCACCTGATGGACGACGTTGCCGGCGATCTCGCCCGAGCTGCGGCCCGAGGCGCTGCCGACGATGACGCTCACCGCCTCCACTTGGTCGGCGGCCGACAGGGAGATGTCGATCCGGTTGTCCTCGATCGAGAACCGGATCGGCCCGACGGGCGCGGCGCCCGTCGGGAAACTAGACACCTCCAGCACCGGACCCAAACTCAAGGCCTGCTGGACGACGAGGTCGCGCAGCGTGACGTCGAACGTCCCCACACCCGCGTTCCGCGCAATGATGCTGCCCCGTGCCAGTGTCAGGCCCTCGACGACGACGTCGACGTCGCTGTCCGCGCCGGCCAGGTAAATCGACGTGTGATCGGCGAAAACCGGAGCAAAGCCGGAGGCCGGCCGCACGGTGAGGCTCTTGCCCGGATCGACGAGCACCGCCTGGGCGGGCAGGGCGTTGCCGGCGATCTCGACCACGTCCCCGGACGACGCCCCGTTGAGACAGGCATCGAGGTCGTTGACGTCGTCGCACGGGGGCGATCCGGTCGGCCAGGTGCGGGTCATCCCCCATGCCAGGGGGGCGACCAGCAAGAGTGCCACGGCCGCGGCCAGACTTCCTGCGATCGGTCGGCTGACGGCGCCGGGGTGACACAGCTTCCGGAGACCCCCGCCAGGTCCTGGCCCGGGGCCGAGGAGGTGGCGGGAAGGACGCCCCGCCAGCCAGCGGACCCGGAGACGACGACCGCCGCCGAGCCGAGGGCCGGGCCGATGTCGCCGGATCGCGCGGCGAGGAGGTCGCCGATGGCGAGGCCGTGGACGGGCTGGTCGGCCTGGAGCCCGACGTCGCCGAGCGGTGTGTCGTCCGCGGCGCTGATCGTGGAGCTCGCCGCCGGCGGATCGCCCGCCCGCGTACCCGGAGCGACGTCGACGAAGAGCTGGTACCGCCCCCCCGGGGGCGCGGCGCGAGGTCCGGGCGCCGGCGCTCGGAGGCGGCTGCCCGGAGGCGGCAGGCAGGGCTACGAAGCACAGCTCGGCGCGGCCGGTGCCCGCGGCGAAGAGGCTGGCGGCAAGGCCGGCGAGCCTCGAGACGGTGCGGACCCGCCGGACGGCGGAAGGATCTGGCGGTCGACGCATCAGGGCCTCCTTCGGGTGGTGTTTCGGACGGACCGGCCCGGCGGGACGCTGGCGCTGCCGAGTCGACGATGTGGCTCCGAGCCTGCACCGCGCCCGGCCCGCCGTCCTCAGGATGCAGTCAGGGAGAGATCAGGAGCGGATCAGATGACCCCGGGACGGCCCGGGTCGGTCCGCCGCCGGCGATGTCTCGGGGGCGAAACGTTGTCGTTGCGACCTCGTGCTGCGGTACGCCGGCAAACTGGGTGGCGCGGATCGGCCGGGAGGCTTCGACCTGCCGCCGACGACGACCTACCGTCACGCGGCTGCGCGGCGCGGAGGGTCGGACGAGGAGACCGGGCGCGGGATGGACGGCCCGTGGAGACCTCCTCCGCTCGTGATCGGTGGACGTCCGGCGCCGGAGGTCGGCGCTCTCCTCAGCGCCGCAGCCACCACAGTCCGGAGCCGGCGAGGGCGAGGGCCAGCAGCACGAGCAGCGGGCTGGAGAGGGCCGGCACGGCGAGCACGGAGGGTTCCCCGATCTTGACCGCGAAGGCGTCAGCGATCAGGTACTGCGGTTGAATGGTGCTGCTCGCGGTGCCTGGGAAGGCGGGGGACGTGGTGACCCCGGTCACGTAGACGTTGCCCGTCCGGTCGAGCGCGAGGCCTTGCCCGACGTCGTTGCCCGCTCCGCCGAGGTAGCTCGAGGTCGCCAGGAAAGCGCCGCCGGGCTGGATCCAGCTCACGAAGACGTCGGTGTCGCCACCGGCGTGGCTCGTCTGGATGGCATTCGGAGTCACCGGGAAGTCGGTGGAGCGGGTGGTCCCGGCCACGACCGCCCGGCCGGCGGCGTCGACCGCGAGGCCGACGGTGTGGTCTTCGGCCCCTCCCCCCAGGTAGGTGGCGTAGACGAGGCCCGTCCAGCCCGCGGCGATCTCGGCGACGAACCCGTCCGCCACGCCGCCGTTGGTCGATTGCGCGGAGTGCGCCGAGACGCCGGGAAAGTCGGTGGACGCCGTGGCTCCCGCCAGGTAGACGTTGCCGGTGGCGTCGAGCGCGATCGAGCCGGCGGCGTCGAAGCCCGTTCCGCCCAGATAGGTGGAGCTCAGAATGGCCGTCCCGCCGGCGGCCAGCTCGGTGACGAAGCCGTCGAAGTCGCCGCCCGGAGTCGACTGGACGAGACTCGTCGAGGTTCCCGGGAAAGCGGCGGAGGTCGTGGTGCCCGAGACGTACGCCCGGCCCGCGGCGTCCACCGCCACGGACTCGCCCTCGTCCGTGCCCGTCCCGCCCAGGTAAGTGGAGTACACGATGCCCGTGCCACCGGCGGCCACCTCGGTGACGAAGCCGTCCTCCGCCCCGGCATAGGCCGACTGGACGGGGCTGGTCGCGGTGCCGGGGAAACCGGTCGAGCTCGTATAGCCGGTCACAAATGCGTCACCGGCGGCGTCGAGCGCGATGCCGTAGCAGACATCGGTGTCCGATGCCCCGAGGTAGGTGGAATAGACGATGCCCGTCCCGGTGGCATCGAGCTCGGCGATGAAGCCGTCGAGGGCTCCGGCAAAGCTCGACTGGACAGGGCTCGAGGTGGTGCCGGGAAAGTCGGTGGAGCTCGTGACCGGTCACATAGGCGTTGCCCGCGGCGTCGACCGCGATGGCGTACGCGGTCTCGGCGCTCGAGCCTCCCAGGTAGGTGGAGTAGACGATCGCGGTGCCCGTGGGGTCGAGCTTGGTGACGAAGACGTCGCCCGGTCCGTCGAGGCTCGGCTGGAGCGGGCTGCTCGCCGTCCCCGGGAAACCGGGCGAACTCGTCCCGCCGGTGACGTAGGCGTTGCCCGCGGCGTCGACCGCGATCGCCTGGCCGATGTCCACGCCGGTCCCGCCGAGGTAGGTACCGTAGAGGATCACCGGGTCGATGACCAGCGGCCGTGCCCTGTCGTAGCTGCCGACGGCGAGCCGGACCTCGCCGCCGGCTCCGCCCGCCAGCTCGTAGCGCGCCGCGACCGACCGGCGCTTCCCCGCGGGACCTTCCTGGTAGGCGACCGGCGCCTCCTGGACGAGCACCCGCGCACCCGTGTGGAAGCGCAGCTCGCCCGCGGAGCCGACCTCGAGCCGGTCGACACCGTCGACACGCAAACGGATGCGCTCCGGCCGGCCGCCGGGCGCGACCACGAAGTCGTACTCCAGGCGACCCTCGTCCCCGTGGTAGACGAGATCGATCCCCGGGTAGATCCGCGGGTAGCGCACGGCGGCGAAGTTGGCGACGCCGGTGTGCCAGCCGGTGGGGTCGGCGCCGCGAAGATAGTTGCTCCGGGCCGGCTGCTCCTCCTCCCCCTCGGCCCGCGGCTCCGCCGCCGCCCCGGCCAGCGCCAGGCGCACGACCGTCGAGTTGCCGTCCCCCGCGTTCCGCAGGGCGACGACCGCCTCGCCCCCGGCGAGGAAGAGGGTCATCCCCGCGGTCCGGCACAGGAAGTCGACGCGCCCGTCGACCTGCCCTTCGTTGCGCTCGAAGAGCAGCGGCAACCGGTCGGCGGCGGCGGCGAGGCGGGCCGCGGTCGGGCCGATCGGCGCCGGGCCGGCGACCGGTGCGGCGGCGACCGAGGCCGCGTGGAAACAGGCGTCGAGGTCGTTGACATCGTCGCAGGGCGGCGCTTCGGTCGGCCGGGTGCGGCTGTTCCCCCGGGCCGGTAGGGCGACCAGCACGAGCGTCGTGGCTGCGGCCAGGGTCCTGGCGAGCGGCCGCCTCATGGCGCGGGGGCGGCGCAACTTCCCGGGATCCCGACCGAGTACTGTCCTTCGGCCGAGTAGGTGGCCTGGAGGAGGCCGTAGCCGGCCGCGGCCGGGATGAGGACGTCGGCCGAGCCGAAGCTCGGGCCGACGCCGCCGGGCAACGCGGCGAGAATGTCGCCGATCGTGAAGTCGTTGACCGGCTGGTCGGACATCAGCCCGACATCGCCGTACGTCGTCCCGTCCTCGCCGTGGATCGTGAAGCTTGCCGACGGCGGATCGCCGGACGCCGTGCCCAACGGCACGTCGACGAAGAGCTGAAACCGGGTGCCGCCGGAGAACGCCCCTCCCGTGGCGAAGCGGATGTCGTAGAAGTAGCAAGCGTCGCCGTTGGCGACCAGGCGTCCGCCGCTGGCGAAGGCGTTGAGGGGGTCGATCTGGAAGTAGTCTCCCGAGATCAGCCCGAAGCCGTCGATGACGAAGTATGCGAAGCCCCGCTTGAAGCCCTCCGCGTCGGTGGGCAGGCCGGAGACGTCCCGCAGATTGCGGCTGTAGACGCCCCCGGCGGGAATGACGACGTCGTTTTCGGTGGCGACCGGGTTGCCGTGGACGTCGTAGTAGCTGACGTCGACCGTCACCGCCTGGGAGACATACGGGTTGCGGATGCCGACCGCCGTGGTCTCGGCGAACCCAGTGGCGTCGACCTCGAAGAAGGGCAAGAGCAGGACGGTGCCCGGTCCCGCCAGGGACGGAGCCGGGATTCGAGCGGCGCTCCGCATCGCCTGCGCGGAGCCGGGGTCGAGGGGTACGAAGCGCGTCTCGGCCCGGACGCCGGCGGCGAGCAGGACGGCGGCGAGGAGGGCGAGCGCTCCGGTGGCTCGGCCTCGCGGGGCGGTGGCGGCAACGGGCGGTCGGCTCATCGGGACCTCCTTCGGGTCGGGCCTCGGCCGGGCCGGCCGGCCTGGAGGACGGCAGCTCCGGAGGCGGTGCGTGACTCGAGATCCGAGCCTGCCGGACAGCACGGTTCCGCGTCCTCAGGGAGCGATCAGGGAGAGATCAGGGAGAGATCAGGCGAGGATCGGGCGACCCGTGGCGGCGGCCCCTGCTTCTAACGACCGGTCGACAGCTGGTAGGCGAAGACGTAGCGATCGTCGCCGAGGAAGTAGAGGACGTCGTCCACCACCGCGAGGTGCTGGACGGTCCGGGTCGTCTCGGCGCGCCAGAGCTCTTTCCCGGTCTCCCCGTCGACGGCGTAGAGGTGTCGGTCGTGGCTCCCGAACAGGATCGCGGCGCCGTGCCGCGCCACCTCGGTCAGCGCCCGGTTGCCAGTCTCGAACCGCCATCGCTCCTCGCCGCTCGCCGCGTCGAGGGCGTAGAGGTTGTAGTCGCCGCTGCCGACGTAGACCGTGCCGGCGGCGACGAGCGGCCGGTACCAGATGTGCGGCCCCCGCGTCGCGAAGGTCCACCGCCGGTCGCCCGTCGCCACGTCGAGCGCCACGACCTCGCCGGAGTAGCTGCCGTAGATGGCGAGGTCGCCCCAGACGACCCCGTCCGAGACGACGCACTCGCCGGCGTGGCTCTTCCACAGGGTCCGGCCCCGGCGCCGGCCGAAGGCCCAGACGTACTCGTCGCAGCTCCCGACGAGCACCCGGTCCGCCAGCACCAGGGGCGCGTCGTTGACGAAGTGGCCCGTCTGGGCCGACCACAGCGCGGCCCCCGTCGCCTCGTCGAGGGCGTACACCCGCCCGTCGTCGTCCCCCAGGTAGACGACGCCGTCGGCTGCCGCCGCGCCGGCGACGGTGCCCGCCCCCAGCCGGTGGCGCCACAGCTCCGTGCCGCGCTCCGACGCCAGGGAGAAGACCACGCCCCCGGTGCTGCCGAAGAAGACGCGCCCGCCGTCGACCAGGGGCGCGGCCTCGACGCCTCCAGCGGCGGCAAACCGCCAGAGGACGTCGCCCGAGGCGGCGTCGAGATCCACCACCCCCGCCGCCGTCGTCACCACCACCCGTCCTCCGTCGACGAGGAGCCGACGCGGACCACGGACCTCCTGCCGCCAGAGCAGGTGAGGCGTCGCGATCCCCGCGGCGGTGGTGAAGCGCGGCGTCCCCGGGTCGGGCCAGGGCGGATCGGCCGGGAGCTCCGACGGGCCCCCGAGCGGCACCGCATAGACGACCCCGTCGACCCCGGAGAAGACGACCCGGTCGGCCGTCACCAGGGGGCGGGCTACCACCCAGCCGCCGGTGTGGACGCGCCACAGCTCGTCCCCCGATATCGCGTCGAGGGCGTAGAGGTCGTGGTCGAGGCTGCCGACGTAGAGGGTGGTGCCGGAGAGGCGGGGCGTCGAGCCGATGCCGTCCCGCGCCGTGAAGGTCCACAGGGTGCCGCCGTCGCCCGGGTCGAGGGCGAGCACGCGGCCGTCGCCCGTCCCCTGGTAGAGGACGCCGTCGCCGACCAGCGGCGCCGACCCCAGGCGGCTCCCGAGGTTGCGGCGCCAGCGCTCCGCTCCCTCCATCCCGAGGCGGTAGAGGAACCCTCGCTCGGTGGCGGCGAAGACCTCGTCGCCGGGTCCGGTGGCGACCCCGGCGACCGGGGAGTCGAGCCGCAGGCGGACGCGGGCGCGGCCGGCGCGAAGGTCGACGACGAGCAGCTCGCCGGCGTCGGTGCCGACGACCGCCCGGTCGCCGCTCACCGCCGCCGGAGTGCGGTTCTCGCCGCTGGTGGGGACGGCCCAGAGCGGCGACCCGTCGGCCGGGTCGAGCCCGTAGAGGTGGCGGTCGTAGCTGCCGCCGACGAGCAGGCCCTGACCCTGCTCGACGTAGGTGGGCGGCGAGATCATCGACAGGTGACGCCGCCAGACCTCCCCACCCGTCGTGGCGTCGACGCACTGCACGTAGCCGCCGGTGGCGAGGAAGACCCGGGACCGGCCGAGGGCGACCGCGTCGCGCACCCGCGCCGGGGCGGCGAAGCGCCAGCGCTCCTCGCCGGTGCGGCGATCGAGGGCGTACAGGTTCCCGTCGTCCGACCCGACCAGCAGGGTGCCCCCCTCGCCGGCCCGGGGGCTCGACCACACCTCGCCTCCGGTGCGGAAGCGCCAGCCGCCCCCGTCGGCCTCGGACGGCAGGGGTGCCGCGGGGAGCGACGGAGAGCGCGCCGGGAAGTCGCCGGGCCTCCACAGCTCCAGGGTCACGCGCCGGGCCAGGCGCCGTTGCGCCGACAGGTTGTCGCGCACGTCGTCCTCGAAGGTGTGGGCCCACAGGTGACGGTCCCGGCGGCGGTCGATGAGCTGGACGCTGAGCCGTGCCCGGCCCTCCGCCGAGAACGACAGCGTGCCCTCGAGGAAGGCGTCCGCGTCGAGCCGGCGGGCGATCTCCGTGGCGGTGAGACCCTTCCCGGCGAGCTCGACCACCGAGGAGCGCGAAGGGACCTCGTAGCGGCCGGAGGCGGCGAGCTCGGTGGTGAGCGAGTCGGTCAGGGCGGCCGCGAAGGTCCGCTGCGCCCGCTGGTCGGAGAGGCCCTCGATGGGCATCACCGCGATGGAGTGGGGCCAGGCGGCGCCCGCCCCGCTCGGGGGCACGACCCAGAGCGAGAGGAGACCGAGAGCGAGTGCCAACCCACCGCCGAGCCAGACGGCGGTGGACAGGAGGCGTCGGCGGGGCGCCGCGCCCGGGCGCCGCTCCGCCGGCGGTCCGCCCTCTCCGGCGCCGGCGTCGAGCACCCCGACCGGAGCGACGAGACCATAGCCCCTGCGGGGAACGGTCCGGATGAAACGGGGGCTGCGGGCGTCGTCGCCGAGAGCCTGGCGCAGCTCCCAGACGGCGTTGGTCAGCACCTCCTCGGTGACGAAGGTGTCCTGCCAGACGCTGTCGAGGATCTCCCGGCGGAGGTGGACCCGCTCCGGCTCGGCCGCGAGGAAGACCAGCACCTCCATGAGCTTGGGTTCGATCCGGCGGCACTCCCCGTCGCGCTCCAGGGAGCTCTCGCGAGGCCGAACCGTCCACTCGCCGAGGCGGAACGGACCTTCGGCAGAAGACGACATCCTGGGTCCGACCAGTATAGACCCCGGCGCCGGGCGCGCTCCGAGCCGGGTCGGCGACGCGCCCGCGGTCCTCGCCGGTCGGCGCGACCGCCCCGGCGGCGCGGGGGCCGGCGTGACAAGATACGGCGGCAGCGACCCGGCACCGCCCCGGACCTCCCCATCGTGACCGAACGACCCGCCCCCGGTTCCCGAAGCCGCGCCACGGCATCGGCGCGGATCGCCGACCGCCACCGCGGAGTCGGATGAGCCGCGTCGCGCGCATCGCGATCTTCGTCGTCGCCACCCTGGTGCTGTGGTACGCCGGCAACTGGGTGCTGCGAATCGCCTGGGAGATCTTCGACCTGCCGGCGACGACGGCCTACGACCGGACCCTCAACCTGCTGCTGCTGCCGCTCGCCGCGGTCGTCGCCTGGGCGATCCTGCGGCGGGTGCCGGACCGCTAGGGGGCAGCGAGGCGACGGTGCCGCTGGCGCGCCTGCAGACCGGAGCGGTGGTCGTCGCGGTGGTCGCCGTGGTGCTCGGCTTCGCCGCCAGCCTGGGGCACTTCCTGCTGCCGCAGCTCGCCTCCGGGGGCGGCGTCCTCGCCGTCGCGCACGGGGTGCTCGCCGCCTTCGGGTTGGCGGCGGCCCGGGCGGCCGTCGCCCGCGGCCGCGAGATCGACCGCGCGCGCTGGGAGTACGCCGACGACCCGCTGGCCACCGCCGACGAGCGCGAGCTCGCCCACAAGGACGCCGAGCGCGAGCGCCGGCTGGCCGCCACCGCCTTCCTCGCCGCCCCCGTCTTCACCGGCTACTGGCTCCTCTACCAGGTCGCCGGCGGCGGCGTGGCCGCGGCGCTGCTCCCCGCCAGCGCGCTGGCCGCCTACGCCCTCACCTTCGCCGTCGCCACCCGCCGCGGCGAGCCCGAACGCCGATTCTGACCCGGGCGCCTCAGCGGGAGGCGGAGGCCGTCCCGGAGGCTCCGTCCGCGCCGGCGAGGTGGCGGCGGAAGAACTCGACCGCCTGCCGGTCGCGCTCGTGCCGCTGGTCGTCGAGGGTGTGGTTGCCGCCCGGGACGACGAAGACGCCGTAGTCGCGGTGGGCGGCGGCGAGCTCGAGCGCCAGCCGCAGGGTCTGCTCCGGCGGCACCGACGCGTCGGCGGCGCCGTGCATGAGCAGCAGCGGGACGTCGAGCTTCCCGGCCCAGTGCAGGGCGGAGCGACGCTCGACGATCTCCCCGCGGCGCTCCGCGAAGTCGGGCCAGATCGCCTTCGCCATCGCGGCGCCCTGCTCGGTCGAGACCAGCCCCTCGAGATCGGTGAAGGCGCCGAAGGTGGCCGCGGCCCGCGCCGGGAAGCCGTCGCGGATCGCCTGGAAGACCATCATGCCGCCGCGCGACTCGCCGTAGAGGAAGAGGTCCTCGGGGTCGAGGCCGCCGCCCAGCTCGGGCAGCAGCGCCGGCACGGCCATGAGGTCGGCGAGGTCGGCGCCGCCCATCTCGTCGCGGCCCTCGGCCCCGGCGCTGCCGCGCAGCATCGGGGCGACGACGGTGAAGCCCGCCGCCGCGAGGCGGTGGAACATCGGCAGCAGCTCCGGAGCGATCTCGCCGCGGACGTAGCTGCCGCGGTTGAAGACGACGACCGGCCGCGGCGGGGATGGCGCGCTCTGTCCGTCGGCCGCCGCCGGCGGCGGGCCGTACAGGTAGGCCGCCACGGTGAGCCCGTCGCTCCGGTAGCGCACCTTCTCGAGCCGGAACCGTGGATCCGTGGACGCCGCCGCGTACTCCTCGGCGGTGGCGTAGCGCTCGACGTCCGTGGTCCCGACGGCCTCGTCCCAGGGCGGCGGCGTGAGAACGGAGCGGTCGACCAGCAGGGCATCCTCCGCGGCGCGCGCCGGGAGCGCGGCCGGGAGCAGCAGCAGGAGCGGGAGCAGGAGCTTGGGCGTCATCGGAAACCTCCGGGCCAGGTACGTTCCGCGACGCCGCGCGGTTTCGGCACCGGCCGCGTCGACCGCCGCTCCGCACCGCTGCGGCGCCCCGATCCCCGGGCGCCGCGGGCGCCGTCCACCGGGGGCGGCGGGGTCGGGGCGCGTCCGCGGCTCCTATAATCGCGACACACCGCACCCCGAACCACGCCAGAGAGGGTCCCCATGCACCTGCTGCCTCCGATCGCCCTGCTCCTGGTCGGCGGCCTCGCCGGCCTCGCCCACACCGACCGGCACGACGAGGTCGAACGCGGCTTCATCACGGCCGGCGACGTCCGCCTCTACTACGAGAAGGCCGGCGACGGCCCGGTGCTCATCGTCCCGGGCCGCCTGTTCGTCTTCGCGGACTTCCGTCGGCTGGCCGACAGGTACACGGTCATCTCCTACGACATGCGGAACCGCGGCCGCTCCGACGCGGTCGCCGACGACGCCGCGATCTCGATCCAGGCCGACGTCGCGGACCTGGAGGCCGTGCGCCGGCACTTCGGCGTCGAGCGCTTCACCCCCGTCGGCTACTCGTACCTGGGCCTGATGGTGGTGCTGTACGCCCTCGAGCACCCGGCGCGGGTCGAGCGGCTCGTCCAGCTCGATCCGGTGCCGCTGAGGTACGACACGGCCTACCGCGCCCAGTTCGCCGCTCCCGACTGGGCCGCCGCCTTCGAGCCCGGCGGCCTCGAGCGGCTGCGCGAGCTCCAGGACCGCGGCGAACCGGCCGAGCACCCGCGCGAGTACTGCGAGACCGAGTGGCGGATCACGCGCCGCGCCCTGGTCGGCGACCCCGCCCACGTCGACCGGCTCCCCGAGGCCGCCGAGATCTGCAGCATGCCGAACGAGTGGCCGGTAAACCTGCGGCGCCACCTCGAGATCCACTTCGAGGGCTCCGTCCAGCACCTCGACGTCCCGAGGGAGAAGGTCGCCGCCCTGGACGTTCCGGTCCTCACCGTCCACGGCACGAAGGACCGCAACGCCCCGTACGGCGGTGGGCGGGAGTGGGTCTACCTCCTCCGGGAGGCGCGCCTGCTGACCGTCCCGGGGGCCGCCCACCAGGCCTTCGCCGAGGCCCCGGAGCTCGTCTTCCCCGCCATCGAGACCTTCCTCCGCGGGGAGTGGCCGGCCGGCAGCGAGCGGGTCACCGAGGACCCGCGGCAGCCGGCGGGCGGCGACGATCCGAGCTGACCGCAGCGCCGCGACGCCCCACCCGCTCCCGCGCCACGCCTCCCCCTACCCGCGCTCGACGAACGCCCGCAGGCGGCCGAGGGCCTCGTCCCACTGCCGCGAGATGGCGTCGAGGTAGGCGTGGGCGTCGCCGAGGCGCGCGGGGGCGAGCTCGCAGATGCGCTCGCGTCCCTCCCGCCGGGTGCGCACGAGGCCGGCGTCGGCGAGGACGGCGAGGTGCTTGCTGATCGCCTGCCGGGAGACCGCGGCCGCCTCGCTCAGGCGGGTGATCGAGGCGGGGCCGCCGCCGGCGAGCCGGGCGACCAGACGGAGCCGGGTCGGGTCGCCCAAGGCGGCGAACAGCGGCGCCGCCTCGTCGGCCCGCGCCGGCGCGAAGGCCTCAGCCGCCGACATGGGCGCGGATGTTCTCGACCTGGACCTCCCAACCCCCCGCGTTGCGGCGGAACGCCTCGTCGCGGCGCCCGGGCGGCAGGGCGTCGAAGCCCGACTCGGTGACGCGCAGCCGGGTGCCCTCGGGGACGTCCTCGAGCCGGAACTCGACGAGGGTCGTCGGCTCGGCCGAGACGTCGAGGTCCGGGTCGCCGGCGTAGGGGTGCCAGCGGTAGGAGAAGAGGGTCTCCGGCTCGATGCGCTCCACCTCGATCTCGAACGGCAGACCCTCGTACCCGGGGTAGGTCATGCTGCCGCGGAGCCGCTCGCCGGCGACGAACGGCCCCTCCAGCGCCACCCGGAACCACTCCCCGAACTCGCGCCAGTCGGTCAGCGCCCGCCACACCCGCGATCGGGGCGCCTCGAGGAGGACGGTCTTCTCGATGCGATCGGTACTCTGCGTCTCGTTCATGTGCAACCTCCTGGTTGCATGGTAGGACGACCCGGCCGGAAATGCAACCCTGGAGTTGCGCACCCCGCCGCGCTCGTCCGCTCCGTGGACCCGCGCCCCGTCTCGCCACCGCACCACCCCCCCACCTCCGGCGCACGCGACCCGAGCACGGGGCGCGAGGTTCGCCGACGGTCGGCGACTCGAGAGAGGGGTGGACGGCCGGACCGCCCGGACCGCCGCCCGCGGTTGTGCCCGGTGCCGCGAGGCGGCATACTGCGCCCAGGTCTCCGCAGCGACGAGGGCGGCTTCCCCCGGGTGGCACCACACGTGCTTTCGCCGGGGGCGACCAGGAGGTGCGGCATGGTGCAGTGGCGCGGACGGCGGGCCAGCGGGCGGGTCGAGGACCGGCGCGGGATGCCGGTGTCGGGCAAGGTGGTGGGGGGCGGGATCGGCGGCGTGCTGCTGGTGCTCGCCTTCGCCCTGCTCACCGGACGCGACCCGCTCGAGCTGATGGACGAGGTGGGCGGACCGGCGGCGACCACCGAGGCGCCGGCGCCGGGCGCCCCGGCCGAGGGCGACGAGCAGGCGCGTTTCGTCGCCGTGGTGCTGGCCGACACCGAGGACACCTGGAGCGAGCAGATGGCGGCGCTGGGCCGCGGCTACGAGCCGCCCACGCTGGTGCTCTTCGACGACGCCGTCCAGTCGGCCTGCGGCCTGTCGTCGGCGGCGGTCGGTCCGTTCTACTGCCCGCTGGACCGCAAGGTCTACCTCGACCTGTCGTTCTTCCGCGAGCTCGACCAGCGCTTCGGCGCGCCCGGCGACTTCGCCCGCGCCTACGTGGTCGCGCACGAGGTCGGACACCACGTGCAGAACCTGCTGGGGATCTCCGACCAGGTGCGCCGCCTCGAGGCGCGCGGCTCGCGCACCGAGGCGAACCGGCTCAGCGTGCTGCTCGAGCTGCAGGCCGACTGCTTCGCGGGCGTCTTCGGCAACCACGAGCGGCAGCTCGACGTGCTCGACCCCGGCGACGTCGACGAGGGGCTGCGCGCCGCCGCCGCCATCGGCGACGACCGGCTGCAACGGGAGGCCGGCGGCCGGGTGGTGCCGGACGCCTTCACCCACGGCACCTCCGAGCAGCGCGCGCGCTGGCTGCGCCGCGGCCTCGACTCCGGCGACCCCGCCGCCTGCGACACCTTCGGCGGCGCGACCTGACGCCGCCCGCCGGGCCCGCCGGCCTGTAACGCTCCGGCGGCTCGGACGTCCCTTCCTCCTGCAACCGCCAACGGCCGCCACGGCGCGGCCCCGACAGGAGGTGTCCGATGAAGCGGCTCCCGTTCCTCGTAGCTTTCGGCTCGACCCTCGCCCTGCTCGCCACCGGCCTGCCGGCCAGCGCGCAGCTCCGCCTCGGCAGCACCACCGCCGCCCGCATCGGGGCCTGGACACTCGACGGCGCCGCGATGACCGACACCCGGGCCAAGCTGGAGTCTCCCGCCAACTTCGGCGTCGACGGCACCTTCCCGGTCGAGATCCAGATCACCGACGTGGCCTCCACGCTGACCCCTGCGGTGCTGGCGCCGTTCGACGCCTACTTCGCCGGCTACCAGGCCGACGGCACCCTCAGCGCCAGCGAGGAGACGGCGCTGATGAACTGGGTCTCGGACGGAGGCCGGTTGATCCTGGGTTGTGACGACACCTTCACCGACGAGATCTGCGAGGCCTTCGGCAGGTCGCTCGGGGGGGTCATCACCCCGCCCACGCTGCCGGCGCCCGGCCAGTCGGGCGAGCTGCCGTTCACCGGTCCGTTCGGGGTGGCGTCGACGCTCGCCAACCACAGCAATGGGAGCTACTTCGCCTCGGCGGCCGGCGGCCTCGTCCTGGCCGTCGACAGCATGGCGCGTCCCGTGGTGATCGCCGACTTCCTCGGCGACGGCCTGGTGATCTACCTGAGCGACATCGACCTGATCAGCAACGCGACGCTCTCCAACGGCGCCACGATCCACCCGGACAACGACAACGACGCCTTCCTCGGCAACCTGTTCGCCGCCCTGGCGTTCGACTCCTGTCCGGCCGACTCCCTGTGCCTCGGCGACCACGGGCGCTTCCGGGTGACGACGACCTGGCGCACCAAGTTCGCGACCACCGGGATCGGGCATCCGGTGCCGCTCACCGCGGACACGGGCGCGTTCTGGTTCTTCGGCCCCGACAACCTCGAGATGATCATCAAGGTGCTCGACGCCTGCGTCGTCAACGGGCACTACTGGGTCTTCGCGGGCGGGCTGACCGACGTCGAGGTGGACATCACGGTCACCGACACCGAGGCGCCGCAGACGCGGATGTTCCACAACCCGCTCAACACGCCGTTCCAGCCGGTCCAGGCGACCAACGCCTTCGCCACCTGCCCCTGAGGCGGCCGGCGCCGAGACGGGTGGGGAGCGGCCGGCGCGGCCGTGGGCGCCCGGCCGCGGCCCCGCGCCGGGGCCGGGGCGCCGCCTCAGCCGCCGCTCGCCTCCGCCTGCGCCTTCTTCTCCGCCTCGGCGGCCTCGAAGCGGCGGATCTGCTCCTCGAGGTCGGGGTGGCGGCGGTGGAAGTCGGTGGCGTCCTGGAAGGCCTGGGCGAGGGTGAGGGCGGCGGCCTCCCCGAAGCGGCGGCCGACGAAGCTGATCGACGTCGGGGTGCCGTCGTCGCGGAAGCCGGAGGGGACGACGAGCTGGGGCTGGCCGGTGAGGTTGGTCATCAGCAGGTTCGAGCCGCCGAACGACGGCACCACGTAGGCGTCGAGGTCCGCCATCACCCGGGCCAGCTCGCGCATCAGCAGGGTGCGGACGCGGTTGGCCTGCAGGTACTCGACGGCGGGGATGAAGCGCGCCTGGCGGAAGACGTTGGGCCACGCCTGCTCGACCTGGCGCACCAGCAGGTCGTCGCGGCCCGAGCGGGTGAGCTCG
Source organism: uncultured Acidobacteriota bacterium (assembly GCA_963843275.1). Classification (GTDB taxonomy): domain Bacteria; phylum Acidobacteriota; class Thermoanaerobaculia; order Multivoradales; family JBCCEF01; genus CAWJJM01. The sequence continues at coordinate 1,630,491 of CAWJJM010000012.1, forward strand.
TCGAAGGCGGCGCCGGCCTCCGCCGAGAGGATGAAGGCGAGGGCGTCGACCGGCAGGTCGGAGGGCAGCGCGATCGGGGTGGGCTCGATGCCGACCTCGCGCAGCGTGTCCAGCGCCGCGAGGTCGAAGCGGCGCTGCGCCTCGAGGCGGCGGCGCTGCCGCTCCGCCTCCTCGCCCTCCCCCGCCACCTCGATCGGCCCCTCGAACAGCTCGCGGACATAGCCGACGCGGAGGCGGCGCGGATCGGCCGCCCGGTCCCAGGCGAAGGGGGCGTCGACCACCGTCGGGTCCTCGCCGTCGGGGCCGTGGACGGCGGCCAGCACCAGCCCGCAGTCCTCGATCGAGCGGGCGATCGCCCCGATCTTGTCCATGCTCCACGACAACGCCATGGCGCCGTGCCGGCTCACCCGGCCGAAAGTCGGACGCAGGCCGCTGGCCCCGACCCGCGTCGACGGCGACACGATCGACCCCCAGGTCTCGGTGCCGATCGCGAAGCCGACGCAGCCCGCGGCGGTGGCCGCCGCCGAGCCGGCCGACGAGCCGGACGACCCCTGCTCGAGGTTCCAGGGGTTGCGGGTGGTGCCGCCGAACCACACGTCGCCCCAGGCGAGCGCCCCGAGGCTGAGCTTGGCGACGAGCACGGCGCCGGCCTCGTCGAGGCGGCGCACCACGGTGGCGTCGACGTCGAGCACCTGGTCCTGGTAGGGCCGGGCGCCCCAGGTGGTCGGGTAGCCGCGCACCGCCAGCAGGTCCTTCGCCCCCCACGGCACGCCGTGCAGCGGCCCGCGCCAGCGCCCGGCCGCGAGCTCGCGGTCGGCGGCGTCGGCCCGGGCCAGGGCGCGGTCCTCGGTGAGGGTGACGACGCAGTGCAGGTACGGGTCGTAGCGCCGCAGGCGGGCGAGGTACATCTCGGTCAGGGCGCGCGAGGTGACCTGGCGGCCGCGCAGCAGCGCCGACAGCTCGGTGACCGGCCGGAAGGCGAGCTCCTCGGCGGCGGTGGCGTCCGGGTAGCGCCGGCCGCGACACGACGGCCGGGGCGGCGGCGGGCGGCGGCGTGGCGCCTCCCGGCCCGAAGTCCGCTCCCGGGGGAGCCGCGGGTCGAAGCGCAGGGCCGGTGGCACCGCGTTGGGCAGCGCCACCGCGCGCAGGGCGGCGTAGGCGTCGCGCTGCTCGACCAGGCCGGCGAGCATCATCTGCCGCTCCTCGGCGGAGAACTCGAGGCCGGCCACCTCCGCGGCGCGGGCGAGGACGTCGGGGGTGAGCTGCCGGCCTTCTCGGCCTCCGCCCACAGCGCCTCGGGCAGCGCGGTGGCCGCCAGGCCGAGGGTGGAGCTCCAGGCGAGGAACCGGCGGCGGTCGAGGGGGAGGGCGCACGGCGGGGCCGGCCCCGGGCGCGGCGGCGGAACGCGGATCGCGGCTCATGCTCGTCTCCGAGTGGTTGCGGCGGTGCGGAAGACCGGACGGGATTGTACTGCGGCGGGCGACCGGCCCCCGTCGTTTCCGGCCGCCCGCGGAGCGCCCCGGCGGTATAGTCGAGCCCTCACCCGAGACCGCCGGGAACCGACACGACAGTGAGATGAACGAGCGGCCCCGCGGGGCCCTGGACGCAGGAGGGAGACGATGAGCGGACGACGTTTCGGCCTGGGACTGTTCCTGATCCTCGGCTTCCTGGTGCTGGTGGGCGTGGCGCTGGGCCTGGCCTGGTGGTTCGGCGAGGAGCACGTCGCCGGCGCCACCATCCTCGAGGTCGACATCGACGAGGCACTGGTCGACTTCGTGCCCGCCGACCCCATCGCCTCCCTGCTGAGCCAGGACAAGCTCCGCATGCGCGACTTCGTCGAGGCGCTGCAGGCGGCGGCGGACGACGACGACGTGGTGGCGCTGGTCGCCCGCGTCGCCCCGGCGGGCATGGGCGGGGCGCGCATCGAGGAGATGCGCGACGCCGTCCTCGCCTTCCGCAAGTCGGGCAAGCCGGCGATCGCCTACGCCGACACCTTCGGCGAGTTCGGCCCCGCCAACGCCTCCTACTACCTCGCCTCGGCGTTCGACGAGATCTACATCCAGCCGTCGGGCGACGTCGGCCTGACCGGCCTGCGCTTCGAGTCGCCGTTCGTCCGCGGCACCCTCGACAAGATCGGCGTGACGCCGCGCATGGCCCACCGCTACGAGTACAAGAACGCGATGAACACCCTGACCGAGACCGAGTACACCGAGGCCAACCGCGAGGCGATGCAGGAGCTGGCCGACTCGACCTACGGTCACATGATCGCGGAGATCGCCGAGGCGCGCGGCCTGTCGCCGGACGCGCTGCGGCAGGCGGTCGACCGCGGTCCGTTCCTCGGCCAGCAGGCGGTCGACGCCAAGCTCGTCGACGGGCTCCTCTACCGCGACGAGGTCTACCGGCGGGTGCGGGAGCTCGCCCGGGGCGGGACCGGCGCGGCCGCCGCGCCGGCGGCGGGCCAGGAGCCGCCGCCGGCCGCGGCGAAGACGCCGGCCCCCACCGCCGCCACCGACGACGACGACGAGTACGGCCACCTGCTCTACCTGCGCAAGTACTGGGGTCGCGTCGACCACCCCTACGCCGAGGGCGACCACGTGATCGCGCTGGTCTACGGCATCGGCGGCGTGGCGCGCGGCGACAACGCCTACAACCCGGTGACCGGCAGCTTCACCATGGGCGGCGAGTCGGTGTCGGCGGCGCTGCGCGCGGCGGCCGACGACGACGACGTCGAGGCGATCGTCTTCCGGGTCGACAGCCCCGGCGGCTCCTACGTCGCCTCCGACATGATCTGGCGCGAGGTGGTGCGGGCGCGCGACAAGGGCAAGCCGGTGGTCGTCACCATGGGCGACCTGGCCGGGTCGGGAGGCTACTTCGTGGCCATGGGGGCGAACAAGATCGTCGCCCAGCCGTCCACCATCACCGCCTCGATCGGCGTCTTCGGCGGCAAGATGCTGACCCGCGACATGTGGAACAAGATCGGGCTGACCTGGGACAGCGTCGAGACCGCCGGGCACGCCGGCATGTGGAGCAGCCTCGAGGACTACACGCCCGAGGAGTGGGACAAGATCAACGCCTGGCTCGACCGCGTCTACGAGGACTTCACCAACAAGGTCGCCTCCGGCCGGCACCTGCCGCTGGCGCGGGTCAAGGAGATCGCCAAGGGGCGCATCTGGACCGGCGTCGACGCGCTGCGCCTGGGTCTGGTCGACGCGCTCGGCGGCTACCCGGAGGCGCTGCGGCTGGCGCGCGAGGAGGCCGGCATCCCCGCCGACGCCAGCGTGCGCCTGCGCGAGTTCCCCGGCAAGCGCTCGCCGTTCGAGGAGCTGTTCGGCAAGGGCCCGGACAACAGCGAGAAGCGCGCCACCGAGGTGGCCGTCGTCCGCGCCCTCCAGCAGCTCGGTCCGGCGGTGAAGACGGCCCAGCGGATGGGCCTCCTCGAGGACCCGGCCACCGACGGCGTGCTGGCGATGCCGGAGGTCGTGGCGGAGCCGTAGGTCGGCGGCGCTGGGCCGGGCCGAATCGACGCGGGCCGCGGCGGTGGATCGTCCCCGCCGCGGCCGCGGTGGCTCAGACGGCCGCCGGGGTGGCCGGGACGCCGAGCTGGTTGAAGAGGGTCATGACGTCGAAGTAGTGGCGCGCCTCGCGGATCCTGTCGCCGTCGAAGTGGAAGATCTCCACCGCGTTGACGACGCCGCGCTTGCCGGTCGCCGGGATCTCCCCGAACGGGCCCTTGAGCAGCCCGTCGTGGGTGCCCACCCACTCGATCTCCGCCATCACCATGTCCTCCTGCGCCAGCAGGTTCTTCACCGTGCCCCGCAGGTCGGGGAAGGCCACCGTCCAGGTCTGCAGGGTCTCGAGGACGTCGTCGACGCCCTCCGCCCGGCGGCCCGTGGCCCGCTCCTCGTAGACGACGTTCGGCAGCAGGGTCTTGCGGTAGCGGTCCCAGTCCTTCGCGGCGAAGGCGTCGAGGTGGTCCCGAACCACGTTCATGCGCTTCATCGTCTTTCTCCTCACCGGTTCGTCACCGGTCCTCGAGCCGGGGACAGTCCCGGCTCGACCACCCTTCGGCAGCCCGGCGATCTTGTCTGAGGATCAGGCGAGGACCCGTGACTTTGCGGCGCCGGCTTTCGCCGGTTGTGCCCTTTCGGGGTATCTCTCTGCGTACCCGAGCCGCGGCGGCCCGACAACACCCCGACGGGTGGGGAGCCGCGGGCGGGGCGAGAAGGCCCCGCCGGGAGGGATGCCGGCGGCGGGAGAGAATGCGGTATGACCGCGGGACGGCTGACGCGCCAGCTCGGCACCGGCGGGGCCGTCCTGCTCGGGCTCGGGTCGATCCTCGGGACCGGGGTCTTCGTCAGCCTGGCGCTGGCGGCGGGGGCGGCGGGGCCGGCGGTGGTGGTGGCCGTGGTGCTGGCGGCGCTGCTGGCGGCGGCCAACGGCCTGTCGAGCGCCCAGCTCGCCGCCGAGCACCCGGTCAGCGGCGGCACCTACGAGTACGGCTACCGCCACCTCCACCACACCCTCGGCTTCACCGCCGGCTGGATGTTCCTGTGCGCCAAGAGCGCCTCGGCGGCGACCGCGGCCCTCGGCTTCGCCGGCTACCTGCTGCACGCGCTCGCGGCGGCGGGATGGGCCGGCCCCGGCGCGGCCGCCTGGCGGATCCCGCTGGCGGCGGCCGCGGCCGCCGCGGTCACGCTGCTGGTCTCGGCGGGGATCCGGCGCTCCAGCCGCGCCAACGCCGCGATCGTCGTCGTCACCCTGGCGGTGCTGGGCTGGTTCGCGGTCGCCGGTGCGCCGGCCGCCGTGGCCGGCGCACCGCGCCACTTCCTCCCCTTCCTCGCCCCCGTCGCGGACCGCGCCCCACTCGCCGGCCTGCTCTACGCCACCGCGCTGGTCTTCGTCGCCTACACCGGCTACGGCCGCATCGCCACCCTCGGCGAGGAGGTCCGCGCCCCGCGCCGCACCATCCCGCGCGCCATCCTCGTCACCCTGGCGGTGACGGTCGCGCTCTACGTCGCGGTGGCGGCGGTCGCGGTGGGGGTGGCCGGCGCCCCGGCCTTCGCCGCCGCCGCCCGCGGCGCCGCGGCGCCGCTCGAGCTGGTCGCGGAGCGCTTCGCCGGCCGGACCGGCGGCGCGCTGTTGGCGGTCGGGGCGGTCGCCGCCATGCTGGGGGTGCTGCTCAACCTGCTGCTCGGGCTCTCCCGCGTGCTGCTGGCGATGGGCCGGCGCGGCGACGCCCCCGCCGCCGTCGCCCGCCTCGACCCGGCCGGCCGAACCCCACGTGCCGCCGTCCTCGCCGTCGGCGCCGGCGTGACGCTGCTCACCCTGGTCGGCGACCTCGAGACCACCTGGTCGTTCTCCGCCTTCACGGTGCTCGTCTACTACGCGCTGACCAACCTCGCGGCGCTGCGCCTGCCGCCCGCCGCCCGCCGCTACCCGCGCTGGATCGCCGCGGCCGGGCTGGGCGGGTGCCTGTTCGTCGCCTTCTGGGTGGAGCCGCGGATCTGGGCCGTGGGACTGGGAATGATCGCCGTCGGGCTCGCCGGCCACGGGCTGGCCCGGCGGCAGGGGGCCGGCGGTAGAGTGGCGCCATGATCGGTCCCGCCGTCGCCCCGTCCCGCCCCCGGCCGGGCGCCGCCTTGCGCCTCGCCGCCCTGGTCCTCGCGACGGCCGGTGCGGCCGGCGTGGCCGCCACCCCAGGAGGCGCCATGGAGCTCACCCTGCGTTCCCCCGACTTCGCACCCCACACCGAGCTGCCGACACGCTGCAGCTGCGAGGGGGAGGGCATCTCCCCCGCCCTCTCCTGGTCCGGCGCACCCGACAGCACCGCCGCCTTCGCGCTGATCGTCGACGATCCCGACGCCCCGGACCCGGCCGCCCCGCGCCGCACCTGGGTGCACTGGGTGCTCTACGACCTGCCGGCGGACGCCGGCCACCTGCCGGCCGGCGTCAACGCCGAGGATCTTCCGGCGGGCACCCGCGAGGGCCTCAACGACTGGAAGGCGACCGGCTACGGCGCCGCCTGCCCGCCGATCGGCCGGCACCGCTACTTCTTCAAGCTCTACGCACTGGACGCGCCGCTCGGGGACCTCGGCCGCCCCACCAAGGCGGAGCTCGAGGCCGCCATGGCCGGGCACGTCCTCGCCCGGGCCGAGCTCGTGGGCACCTACCGGAAGCAGGGCCGCTGAGGTGCGGCGGGACCGGACCTCGAGCGGCGGGCCGCGAGCCGCCGGCGGCCTCCCCGGCCGCCGCGGGCGACGGTGACGGCGGGCTGCGACCTCGCCGTCGTCGGGGGCGGGATCGTCGGCACCGCCACCGCCGCGACCCTCGCGGCCGCGGGGCGACGCGTCGTCCTGCTCGAGGCCGAGGAGCGCCTCGCCACCCACCAGAGCGGCCGCAACAGCGGCGTCGTCCACTCCGGCCTCCCCTACCGCCCGGGGTCGCTCAAGGCCCGGCTGGCGGTGACCGGGCGGAAGGCCCTCTACCGCTTCTGCGACGAGGCCGGGGTGGCCTACGAGCGCTGCGGCAAGGTGGTGGTGGCGACCCGGGAGGGGGAGCTCGCGCGGCTCGACGAGCTCGAACGGCGCGGCCGCGCCAACGGCCTGGTCGGCCTCGAGCGCCTCGACCCGGCGGGCCTGCGCGCGATCGAGCCGCACGCCGCCGGCCTCGCCGCCCTCCGCGTGCCGGAGACCGGCATCGTCGACTTCGCGGCCGTCACCGCGGCGCTGGCCCGGCAGCTCGTAGCGGACGGCGGCGAGGTGTGGACCGGCGCCCGGCTCCGCGCCGCCCGCCGCGAGGGGGACGGCTGGCGGCTCGAGACGGCGCGCGGCCCGCTCGCCGCCGGCTTCCTGGTCAACTGCGCCGGCCTCGAGTGCGACCGGGTGGCGCGGCTCTGCGGCACGCCGCCCGACGTGCGGATCGTCCCCTTCCGCGGCGACTACTACGAGCTGGTGCCGGCGGCGGCGGCCCGGGTGCGGCACCTCGTCTACCCGGTCCCCGATCCCGAACTGCCCTTCCTCGGCGTCCACCTGACGCGCGGCATCGACGGGCGGGTGGAGGCGGGCCCGAACGCCGTCCCCGCCCTCGGTCGCCACGCCTACCGCGTCCGCGACCTGTCGCTGCGCGACCTCGCCGCGACCCTCGCCTGGCCCGGCACCTGGCCGCTCGCCGCCCGGCTGTGGCGCACCGGGCTGGCCGAGATGCTGCGCTCGGCCAGCCGCCGCGCCTTCGCCCGCGCCGCCGCCACGATGGTGCCCGGGTTGCGGCCGCAGCACCTGCGCCGCGGGCGCTGCGGCATCCGGGCGCAGGCGGTCGACCGCGACGGCCGGCTGGTCGACGACTTCCACGTCCTCGCCGCCCCCGGCGCCCTGCACGTCCTCAACGCCCCCTCCCCCGCGGCCACCGCCGCGCTGGCCATCGCCGCCCACCTCGCCGAGCTGCTGCCGGCCGCCTGAGCGCGCAGCCCGCCGCCGCGCACCCTCGGGGTATCCTCGCCGCACCCTGGAAGGAGGTCAGAATGTCGCCCGCGGACTCGACCGTCACCGTGGCCGCCGCCCAGCACGCCCCCGTCTTCCTCGACCGCGAGGCCTCGGTCGAGAAGGCCGCCTCGCTGATCGCCGAGGCGGCGGCGGGCGGCGCCCGCCTGCTCGTCTTCCCCGAGGCCTTCGTGCCGGCCTATCCGGACTGGGTGTGGCTGGTGCCCAACCGCGACGGGAAGGTCCTCGGGGCGCTCTACCGTGAGCTGCTGGAGAACTCGGTCACCGTCCCCGACGGGTCCACCGCACGGCTCTGCGACGCGGCGCGCGCGGCGGGGATCCACGTGGCGATCGGCGTCAACGAGCGCAACGCCGAGGCCTCGGGCGCGAGCCTCTTCAACACCCTGCTCTACATCTCCGACCGGGGCGAGATCCTGGGGACGCACCGCAAGCTGATGCCCACCGGCGGCGAGCGCACGGTGTGGAGCCAGGGGGCCGGCGGCGATCTGCGCGCCTTCGCGACGCCGTTCGGCAAGCTCGGCGGGCTGCTCTGCTGGGAGAACCTGATGCCGCTGGCGCGCCAGGCGATGTACCAGCAGGGGGTCGAGATCTACGTGGCCCCCACCTGGGACTCGAGCGACGCCTGGCTGACGGCGATGCGCCACATCGCGCGCGAGGGCGGCGCGTTCGTCGTCGGCTGCTGCCAGGCCGTCCACCGCGAGGACGTCCCGGACCGCTACGGGTTCAAGGCCCTCTACCCGGAGGGTCGCGAGTGGATCAACCCGGGCAACAGCTGCATCGTCGCCCCCGGCGGCAAGCTGCTGGCCGGCCCGCTCGGGGCGACGCAGGAGATCCTCTACGCCGACCTCGACCTCTCCCTGATCCCCGCCAGCAAGCGGCTCTTCGACCCCGCCGGCCACTACGCGCGGCCCGACGTCTTCCGCTTCGACGTGCGCTGACGCCCGGCCCCGCCCCGCCGTGGCGCCGCCTCCGTGGGCGGGGCTTGATTACGCCTCGTTACCGCCTTACCATGGGAGGTCATGGGGGCGACGGCGGCAGCGGCGAGCGGGCGGCGCGTCCTGCGCCTGCTCGGGACGGCGGACGGCGAGCTCGCCGGGCAGGTCTCGACCGCCGGGGAGCTGGCCCGCCGCCGGGCCGAGCGCGAGCGCGGTGCCCGCCCCACCGGGCTCCCTCTCCTCGACCGCCTGCTGCCGGGGGGCGGCCTGCCGCGGGGGGAGCTGGTCGAGCTGGTCGGCCGCGGCTCGAGCGGGCGATTCGCCGCGGCGCTGGCGGCGCTGGCCGGCGTCACCGGCGGCGGCGAGGCGGCGGCGCTGGTCGACCTGGGCGACCACCTGGACCCTCAGGCCGCCACCGACCTCGGCGCCGACCTGACGCGCCTGCTCTGGCTGCGCCCCGAGACGCTGGCGCAGGCGCTGGCCGCCGCCGAGGCGGTGCTCACCGGCGGCTTCCCCCTGGTGGTCGTCGACCTCGGAGCGCCGCCGATCCCCGGCGGCCGCGGCGCCGAGGCCTCCTGGCTGCGCCTCGCCCGCGCCGCCCAGGCCCACGGCGCGGCGCTGCTGGTGTCGAGCCCCTACCGGGTGAGCGGCACCGCCGCCCACACCGTGCTCGCCGGCGGGGTCGCCCGCGGGCTCTACGCCGGCGCCGCGGCGCCGCTGCTCGGCGGCCTGGCGGTGCGCTTCGCGGTCGAGAAGAGCCGCGGGCGGCTGGGCGGCGACACCGCGGCGGCCGAGCTGGTGCTCCCCGGCGCGCGGACCGACCTCGCCGCCCCCCTCCTCCCCCGCCGCCCGCCGCGTCCGGCGCCCGCCGCCGGCGCCCCCGTTCCCGGCCGCCCCGCCGCGCCGGCCCGCCCCGGCGCCCCCCTGCCGCTCCCTGCCGCCGCCTGGACCGTCCCCGCCGCCGTCGGCCGCCCCGGCCTCGCCTGAGGAGGTGGCCGCGCCGTGGGATGGATCGCCTGTCTCTCCGTGCCGCTCTTTCCGCTCGCCGCGCGCCTACGCAGCGAGCCCGAGCTGATCGACGAGGCGGTGGCGGTGTGCGCCGGCAACGGCAACGCCGCCCGCATCGTGGCCGCCACCCGCCGCGCCCGCCGCGCCGGGATCGAGCCCGGCCAGACCCTGCCGCAGGCGCGCGCCCTGTTCCCCCAGCTCGTCACCCGCGGCCGCGACCCCGAGTCGGAGCGCAGTGCCCGGGAGGCGCTGCTCGAGGCCGCCGGCACCCTGTCGCCGCGGCTCGAGGACGCCGGGGAGGGCATCGTCTACGCCGACGCCACCGGGCTGGAGCGCCACCTGCGGGGGATGGCCCCGGGGGAGCGCTGGACGCTCGCCCTCGGGCGGGCGCTGGCCGCCGCCGCGGAGGCGGTGGGGCTGCCGGCGCGGGTGGGGGTGGCCCCGGGGAAGCTGGCGGCGCGGGTGGCGGCCGGGCTCCCCGGCTCCCCCACCGTGGTCGAGGCCGGTCAGGAGGCGGCGTTCCTCGCCCCGCTGCCGCTGTCGCACCTCGACCCGGCCGTCGAGGTGGCGGTGACCCTGGAGCGCTGGGGGGTGCGCTCGGTGGGGGACCTCGCCCGGCTGCCGGCGGCCGAGGTGGCGAGCCGCCTGGGCCGCGCCGGCGCCGAGCTGCAGGCGGTGGCGCGCGGCGGCGACCCGCGCCCGCTGGTCCCCTGCCGCCCGCTCGACAGCTTCCGCGAGGGGATGGCGCTCGAGTGGCCGCTGGTCAACCTGGAGCCGTTCCTGTTCGTCGGGCGCGCCGCCCTCGAGCGGCTCACCGGGCGCCTGGCCGGCCGCGGCCTGGCCTGCCGGCGGCTCGAGCTCGAGCTGCGCCTCGAGCCGGACGGGCTGCACCGGCGGGCGATCGAGCTGCCCGCCCCCACCCGCGAGGTCAAGACCCTGCTCACCCTGCTGCGCCTCGACCTCGAGGCGGCGCCGCCGGGCGCCCCGGTGGCGGCCTTCTCGCTGACCGCCCACCCCGACCGCGCCCGCGAGACCCAGCTCTCGCTGTTCGGGCCGGCGGCGCTGTCGCCCGACCGCCTGGCGACGACGCTGGCCCGGTTGTTCGCGCTGCTCGGCCCGGGGCGGGTGGGGGCGCCGGCGACCGTCGACGGCCATCGCCCGGAGCGCTTCGCCCTCACACCCTTCGCCCCCCCGCCGCCCCCCGACGCCCCGCCGCCGGAGCCCCGTCCGGAGCGCGGCGACCGCGGGCTGCTGGCGGTGCGGGTGCTGCGCCCCCCCCTGCCGCTCGAGGTGCTGGTGGAGGAGACCGGCGGCGTCCCCCGCTCGCTGGGGCCGCGCCCCGGCGTCGACCCCGCCGGCCGGCCGCGCCTCGAGGGGCGGGTGCGGGTGGCGTCGGGGCCGTGGGAGCTCGAAGAGGGGTGGTGGTCCGACGCTCCGGTCGAGCGCGAGTACTGGGACGTCGAGCTCGCCGCCGGCGGCATCGTCCGCATCTACCGCGAGCGGGCGAGCGGCGACTGGTTCGCCGACGGCCTCTACGACTGACCGCACCGCCGCGACGCCCGGACGGGCGGGCCCGCCGGCCGTGGCGGCCCGGCCGCACCGCGCGGCCGGCGAGGCGCGCCGCCGCTGGCCGCGCGGGCGGCCATCTGAGAAGATCGCCCGCCCCGCCGCACCCCCTCACCGCGGCGGGTGGAGGGAGGGTCACCGTGGCCGAGCGCGAGCTCGAGGTGTTCCGCAGCCGCATCCGCCAGCTCGACCGCCAGCTCGTGGGGCTGGCGGCGGAGCGGGTGCGCCTGGTGCGGCGGATCGGCGAGATCAAGCGGCGGGAGGGCCGGCCGGTGATCGACTACGCCCAGGAGCGGCGGGTGCTCGACGGCGCCGCCGCCACCGCCCGGGCGGCCGGCCTCGACCCCGAGGTGGCCGAGGACCTGCTGGCGCGGCTGATCCGCGCCGCGGTGACCGTGCAGGAGGTCGAGAGCCTGCGCCACGCCGCCACCGGCGAGGGCAAGCGCGCCGTCGTCGTCGGCGGCGCCGGCCGGATGGGCCGCTGGCTGGTGCGCTTCCTCGAGAACCAGGGCTGGGTCGCCCTGGCGCTCGACCCCGCGGCCGCCGCCGAGGAGAACGAGCGTGCCCGCGACGCCTTCCCCTCCGCCGAGCTGATCGTCTGCTCGACGCCTCCCGACGAGACCCGGCGCCTCTACGAGCGCTGGGCGGCGGCGCCGCCGGCCGGCGTCGTGGTCGACGTGGCGAGCATCAAGAGCCCGCTGGTCGAGGCGATCGCCGCGCTGCGGGCGGCCGGCGGGCGGGTGGCTTCGATCCACCCGATGTTCGGGGCCGACACGCCGCTGCTGCGCAACAAGGAGGTGGTGCTCTGCGACACCGGCGACGCCGACGCGATGGCGGTCGCCGAGGCGCTGTTCCGGCCCACCACGGCGCGGCTGGTGCGGCTGCCGCTCGACGTCCACGACCGCGTGATGGCCGAGGTGCTCAGCCTCGCCCACGCCACCGCCATGGCCTTCGCCCTGGCGGTGCCGGACGAGGCGCCGGTCGTCCACAGCAACACCTACCGCGCCCTGACCTCGCTGGCCGCCAACGCCGCCGACCAGAACCCCGACGTCTACTTCCAGATCCAGAGCGGCAACCCCTACTCGCAGGCGGTCATCGACCGGCTGCTGGGCGCCGTCGAGCAGGTGCGGGCCGTGGTCGTCGGTCACGACCCGGCGGAGTTCGCCCGCCTGCTGGCCGACGGCGGCCGGCGGCTGGCGACCCGCCCGCCCGAGGGCTGAGCGCCGCGCCGCGCACAGGCCGCGGTAGAGTCTCCCGGATCTCCCCGGGACCGGTCGCCGTGGCGCGCAAGCTCTATCTCCTCGCCCTCTTCCTCGCCTTCGCCGCCGTCTGGGTGTGGGCCGCGATCCGGCCCGTCTTCCCGGACGACTGGCTGCTCGAGAACTACCTGGTCTTCCTCGGCGTGCCGCTGATCGTCGTCCTCGGGCGCTGGCTGCGGCTGTCGCTGATCTCCTACACCCTGCTCACCGTGTTCATGATCCTGCACGTCATCGGCTCCCACTACACCTACGCCGAGGTGCCGTTCGGCGACACCCTGCAACACTGGTTCGGCGCCGAGCGCAACATGTACGACCGCCTGGTGCACTTCTGCTTCGGTCTGCTGGTCGCCTACCCGGTGCGCGAGGTCTTCATCCGCATCACGCGGGCGCGGGGCTTCTGGAACTACTACCTGCCGATCGAGCTGACCCTGGCCTTCTCGGCGCTCTACGAGATCCTCGAGTGGATCGCGGCGGCGACGTCGGGCAAGGAGGCGGGCCTCGCCTTCCTCGGCGCCCAGGGGGACATGTGGGACGCGCAGAAGGACATGCTGATGGCGGGGACGGGCGCGGTCGCGGCGATGGCCGTGACCTTCGCGGTGGCGGCGATCGTCGAGCCCGACACCTGGGCGGCGGTGCGCGCCAGCCTGCGCATCCCCGCCGACGACCGCCCGATCGGCGAGGACCAGATCGCCGACTGGTGGCGGCGCCGCAGGGCGCGGCGCGAGCGGCCGGGGGGACCGGCGTGAGCCGGCCCCGGCGGGCCGCGGCCGTGGTGCTCGCGGCGCTGGCGCTCGCCGCGGCGGGACCCTGGGCGTGCGGTCGCTCGCCCGCCGCCGCGCGGTCCGGCGTCGTCTACCTCGTCCGCCACGGCGAGACCCGCGGCGAGGGCGCGGGGCGGCACCTGTCCGGCGCCGGCCGCGCCCGCGCCGCAGCGCTCGCCGATGCCCTCGGCGACGCCGGGGTCGGCAAGATCTTCTCCACCGACCTGCCGCGCACCCTGGAGACGGCGGAGCCGCTGGCGCGACGGCTGGGGATCCCCGTCGCCACCTACGACCCCGGCCGCCTCCCCGAGCTCGCCCGCAAGCTGCGCGCGGCCGGCGGCACGGTGCTGGTGGTCGGCCACTCGGACACCACGCCGGAGCTGGTGGGCCTGCTCGGCGGCGAGCCCGGCGCGCCCATCGTCCACGACGAGCACGACCGGCTCTACCGCGTCGAGCTGCCGTCCGGGCGGACCACCCTGAGCCGCTTCGGGGACTGAGCGCGCCCGACCGCTCCGCCTCAGTGGGAGTCCGCGGCCGGCCGGGGGTCCGGAGCAGGAGGTGACGGGGAGGGCTCCCCGAGCTGGCGCCGCGGCAAGGCGCGACTCCACCGGTACCACCAGTAGACGCCGTCGACGTCCCGCGCCACGAAGTGGCTGGGGCCGCCGAGATCGAAGTGGGCGGAGCACTCCGCGGATCCGGCGTGCACCTTCACGCCCGGCGCCGCCTCGTACCGCGGGGCGTACCGGAGGCGTCCGCGCACGCTCAGCGGCACCCCCTCCGACCAGGGGAGATGGAGGGCGAGGTCCCCCGCACCGGGGACCGCGGGATCGAACACCACCGCGTCGAGCCAGCTGCGGACCTCGGCGATCGCGGCGTCGGGATCGAGATCCGGCGCGACGTAGTCGATGAGGACGAGGTCGATCTCGCCGCCCAGGAGCTCCCGCACGGTGACGGGGCGGGATGCCGCCTGCAGCCGTTCCACGCGCTCCCGCGCCGCCTCCGGCGAGAACGGGCAGTTGCCCTCGATCGCACCGAAAGCGGGCTCGACGTCGGTCGCCATCACGATCTCGGGCACCGCGCCGGCGACCGGCTCCCCCGCCGGCGCACCGCCCGCCGCACCGCTCGCCGCACCGGCGACGAGAAGCAACGCGCACCACGAGAACCCGGGGGACACCCGATGATGCTAACGCACGCCGCTCCCGGCACACGGGCCGGGCTCCCACGCCGCGTTCAGGAGGCCCCTCCCGGCGACGGAAGCGCCCGCCGGGGCTCTCCCCGACGGGCGCTTCGAGCACTTCTCGCGGTGAACGCGCTCTACCAGCGGAAGACGACGCCGCCGTTGAAGGCGGGGCCGTCGAGATCGAACTTGACGTTGCCGGTGTCGATGCTCTCGGTGTGGTTGTTGTAGGTGCCGCTCGCCGCGCGGTACATCGCCTGGAGGAACCAGCCGACCTTGTTCTCGGGCGCGAACTCCAGCCCCACGTCGGCGTACCAGCCGACCTCGTCGTCGATCGAGCCGTGGTCGGAGTCCATCAGGAAGTAGGTGCCACCGCCGCCCAGCGTCGGGTTGACGCTGCCGCCGCGGTTGAGGTTGACGCTGAACCCGACGTCGAGGGGGATCACCGAGATGTCGCCGGGAAAGACGTCGGCGTTGCTGTTCGGCCCGCCCAGGGCGTCGTCGATCTGGTCGCGCAGGGCGTCGCCGTCGAACGGCTGGTAGTAGGTCCCGCCGAGGTCGAAGTTCACCCGTTCGCCGAGCGGGATGGCGAGCTGCACGCCGGCGCCCGCCGCCGAGTCGAGGCTGTCGGAGTTCCAGTAGGTGCCGTACAGGTGGAGGCCGGCGGCCATCGCGCCGGTCGCCGGCAGGCAGAGCAGGGCGAGCGCCGCCAGAAGGATCTTTCGCATGCTGTGTCTCCTTGGAGGTTCGATCTTCGGGAGTTGGCGGCGCAGCCGCGCCGCCCGGCACACGCGCGGGGAGCTGCAAGGGAAATACCAGCGCCGGGAACGCGCCGGCCGGCGGGGTCGGCGCGGGTCCGGGTGCCGCCCGCTCGCCTAGCGGTCGGCGCCGGTGTCGGCCCGGTCCGCCGCCGGCGCCGCGGCGCTCCCGGCCCGCGCCTCGGTGGCGTCGGCGGCCCGCTCGGCCGCCCGGACCGCACGCTCGGCGAGCCGGACGAGGCGCCAGAAGATCACCAGCACGAGCACCATGCCGAGCAGGGCGAAGATCTCGAAGAGACCGAAGCCGCCGAGCACGGGTTCAAGGCTCCAGGAGGACCTTGCCGCTGGTCTCCCGCGCCTCGAGGCGGCGGTGCGCCTCGGCGGCCTGGGCCAGCGGCAGGACGGAGTCGAGGTGGATGTCGAGGCGGCCGGCCCGGTACCAGTCGAAGACCGCCGCCGCGTGGGCCAGCATCTCGTCGCGGTCGCGGGCGTAGTCGAAGAGCGAAGCGCAGGTCAGGGTGCGGCTGCCGAGGAGCTTGCGCGGGCGCACCGGGTCGGGCTCGCCGCTCGACTGCCCGAAGAAGATCACGTGCCCGCGCACCCGGGTCGCCGCGACGCTGCCGGTGAAGGTGGCCCGTCCCACGCCGTCGATCGCCACGTCGACGCCGCGGCCGTCGGTCGCCTCGCGGACGGCGTCGACGAAGTCGGCCTCGGTGTAGAGGATCACGTGGTCGCCGCCGGCCGCCCGCACCTGCGCGGCCTTCGCCTCGGTCGAGCAGGTGCCGAAGACGGTCGCTCCGGCGATCTTCGCCATCTGGACGGCGAGCAGGCCGACGCCGCCGGCGGCGGCGTGGATCAGCACCGTGTCGCCGGGCCCCAGCGGGCGGATGGTGTGGGTCAGGTAGTGGGCGGTCATCCCCTGCAACGGCAGGGCGGCGGCCGCGTGCAGCTCGACCTGTCGCTCGCCCGGGCCCGCGTCGGGCACCGGGATGGCCCGCGCCGCCGGCATCACGACGTACTCGGCGTAGGCGCCGTCCGCGTCCCAGAAGCAGACGCGCTGGCCGTCGTGGACCTCGTCGACGCCCGGGCCCACGGCGTCGACCACGCCGGCGCCCTCCTTGCCGGGCGTGAACGGCAGCGCGGGAACCGGGTAGTAGCCGGTGCGATGGTAGGTGTCGAGGTAAGTTCAACCCGGCCGCCGCGACCCGGATGCGGATCTCCCCGTCGCCGGGCTCCGGCAGCGGGACGTCCTCGAGGCGCAGCACCTCGGGACCGCCATGCTCGTGAATGCGAATCGCTTTCATCTCTGTCGCTCCTCCCGCTTCGCCGGTGTCCGGTCGACCGCCGCCGCTCGGGGCGACGGGGCGAGGGCTCCCGCCCATCCTAGTCCGCGGCGTCGCCGGCGTCCGCCGGCTCCCGCTGGGCGCCGCGCACGGTGAGGTCGCGCGGCGCGCCGTCCGGTCCCGGCCCGGGCCCCACGAAGAGCAGCTCCTCGAACGGCGGCGCCGCCGCGGGCGCGACCCGGACCCGCACCTCGAACGAGTCGGCGTCGGCCGCCTCGAGGGCCAGCAACGACCAGCCGGCGTCGTCACCGAAGGTGAGGGTCAACCCTCCCTCGCCCGCCGTGAACTGCCGCGCCGCGTTCGGGCTGAGGAACTCCCCCGCCCGCGCCGCGTCGCCGGCGACCCGCGCCGCCATGAAGCCGCGGACGAAGGTGCGGGCCCACTCGTCGGGGCCCGCCGGGACCGACTCGGCGGGCACCGGACCCGACGCCGCCTCCCCGGCGCAGGCCGCGAGGCCCACGAGGGCGACGGTGAGCAGTGCGAGGGCGCGGAGGGGTCGGGAAGCCACCCGCGTCCACGGCCGCGCCGCGGTCGCGGGTCGGGGCAGGGGAACGGCGGGGGTTGCGCTGGCCGGCATCGCGGGCTCCGCCGCTCCGGGGTTGCAGGACGGGTGCCGGGCGCGTCGCGGGTGGGGGTCCGCGTCGGCTCCCCGTGCAGGGCGCGGCGCCGCGCGCCCCCCCACCGGGCGACCTCAGACGAAGAGCGGCACCGGGGTGAACCGGTCGACGTCCACCAGCCCCTGGTCGGTGAGCTTGAGCGAGGGGATCACCTCGAGGGTCAGGAAGCTCATCGCCATGAACGGGTCGTGGAGCGGCGACCCGAGCTCGCGCGCCGCGGCGAGCAGGGCGTCGAGGGCGGCCCGTACCTCCTCGATCGGCCGATCCGACATCAGGCCTCCGATCGGCAGGGCGAGGTGCGCCAGGACCCGCTCGCCGGCGGCCACCGCCAGGCCGCCGCCGCTCGCCGCGACGGCGGCGGCGGCGGTGCGCATCGAGGCGTCGTCGGCGCCGATCAGCACCAGGTTGTGATGGTCGTGGGCCACGGTGCCGGCGAGCGCCCCGCGGCGCAGCCCGACGCCGTGCACGAAGCCCTTCCCCACCCGCCCGCGGCCGGAGTGCCGCTCGACGACCGCCATCTTGAGCAGGTCGCGCTCCGGGTCGGCCACCGCCTCGCCCCCCTCGACGCGCGCGGCCACGGTGAGGTGCTCGGTGACGAGCTGGTCGGGCACGGCGCCGACGACGCGGACGCTGGCCCCGGCCGCGGCGGCGATGCGCAGGTCGAGCTCGCCGGGCGGCAGCCGCACGGTGTCGCGGACGGCGGCGGTGGGGACGGCGGCGCCGGCGGCCGCGAAGCCGGCCACGCCGTCCGCCGCCACCCGCCGGCCGCCGACCCAGACCTGCTCGGCGCGGAAGTCGGCGAGGTCGGCCACCACGACCAGGTCGGCGCGGCGGCCGGGGGCCACCGCCCCGCGGTCGGTGAGGCCGAAGTGCTCCGCCGTGTTGAGCGTCGCCATGCGCAGCGCCGCCATCGGCTCGACGCCGTGGGCCACGGCGGTCCGCAGCAGGTGGTCGATCGATCCCTCGTCGAGGAGGTCCGCCGGCACCCGGTCGTCGGTGCAGAAGCACAGCCGGCGCTCGCACCAGCGGTCGACCAGCGGCAGCAGCGCGAGGAGGTTGTGGGCGTTGGTCGCCTCGCGCACGAAGACCGTCATCCCGCGGCGCAGCTTCTCGCGCGCCTCCTCGGCGGTGGTCGACTCGTGGTCCGACGAGATACCCGCGGCGGCGTAGGCGTCCAGGGCGCGGCCGCCGAGGCCGGGGGCGTGGCCGTCGATCGGACGGCCGCGGAAGGCCGCCAGCTTGGCGAGGACCGCCGGGTCGCCCGCCACCACGCCGGGGAAGTTCATCACCTCGGCGAGACCGAGGACCCGGGCTCGGCGAGCAGGGTCGCCAGGTCGTCGGCGCCGAGCGCCGCGCCCGAGGTCGCCAGCGGGCTCGCCGGGACGCACGAGGAGGCGTTGACGAAGACCTCGAGCGGTACCCGCGCCGCGTCGGCGATCATGAAGCGGATGCCGTCGAGGCCGGCGACGTTGCCGATCTCGTGCGGGTCGGTGACCACCGTCGTCACCCCGTGCGGCAGCACGGCGCGGGCGAACTCCGCCGGCGCCACCAGCGAGCTCTCGATGTGGACGTGGGCGTCGAGGAGGCCGGGGACCACCAGGCGTCCCGCCAGGTCGACCTCGCGGTCGGCGGCGGCCCCGGGCGCCAGGCTGGCGATCCGGTCGCCCACGACCGCGACGTCGGCGGCGAGGATCTCGCCGGTGAACACGTCGGCGACGCGCGCGTCGCGCAGCGCGAGGTCGGCCGGCCGGTCGCCGCGGGCGACGGCGAGCAGGGCGGCGAGGTCGGGCGCGGGGATCGATGCCGTCACGGGGGAGCCTCCGGGTTCGGGGCGATCCTACCCCGCCCCGGGGGACCGCCGCGCTACAATGCCGCCCATGGGACGGGTGCTGCGCTGGACGGGCCTCGTCGTCGCGGTCCTGCTGGTCGCCGCGGTGACGTGGGCCCTGGTCGAGATCGGGCCGCACAACCTCTGGGGCCTGTGGAAGTACGACACCCGCCAGGAAGGCTCCCTCGCCGTCGGGCACCGCGCGCCGGACCTGCTGCTCACCCGCCTCGACGGCGCAGGGCGCGAGAACCTCCTCGCCGGGTCCGGCGGCCGCCCGCTGGTGCTCGTCTTCGGCAGCTTCACGTGACCGCCCTTCCGGCGCTCGGTCGAGCGCCTCGTCGAGCTGTCGCGGACCTGGGGTGAGCGCGCCGACTTCCGTACCGTCTACATCCGCGAGGCCCACCCCGAGGACGAGTGGCAGATGGACTCGAACGTCGACCAGGGGGTCTGCTACCTGCAGCCGAAGACGCTGGAACAGCGGGTGGCGATCGCCAACGACTTCGCGCAGCGCTTCCACTACCCCGTCCCGATGCTGGTCGACGACATGGCCAACAGCGCCGACGCGGTCTACGCCGGCTGGCCCGAACGCCTCTACGTGATCGACGACGACGGCACCATCGCCTACAAGGGACCGTTGGGGCCGGACGGCTTCGATCCGGAGGCGGTGGAGGCCTGGCTCGAGCAGCGCTTCCCCGACGCCCCCCACCCCCCGCCGCCCACCTCCGACGCCGGCTGAGCGCCGCCCGGACCGCGCCCGGTCGGCGGCCGCCGGCGGTCAGCGCCCGGGGACCGCCGGGTGGGGCGCGGGGTGACCCTCCGGCAGCCGCGGGGCGCTCACCGGGGGATGTCCGGCCGGTAGCCCGGACACGGCGGGATGCCCGGGAGGAAGCGCCGGCGCCGTGGCCGGAGCGCGGGGCGTCGCCCGGGGAGCGGGGTCCGCCGCGCCCACCCCCCCTCCGGCGCCGGGGCCTCGAGCCCGGGGTGGGCGTAGGCCTCGATGGCGCCGTAGCGGATGTGCTGGACGTACTGCGCGTCGCTGATGCCGTTGTGCCACAGGCCGGCGGCGCGGAAGCCGAAGTAGCCGGCGAAGAACAGCGCCAGCAGCGCCCCCGCGTAGGCCGGCACCGACAGCCGCCGACGGCCCACCGTCAGGGCCAGCGCGTCGGCCACCGGGCAGGCCGCTACGCAGTCCATGCAGCCGACGCACTCGCTGCTCGTGATCGACCGCTTCTGCGACACCGGGAGCCGGGCGCCGCAGGCCTTGTCGCACAACCCGCAGTCGATGCAGGAGACCGGGTCGCGACGGATCTTCACCGGCGACAGCCAGGAGACCAGGCCGAGCAGGGCGCCGTAGGGGCACAGGTAGCGGCACCAGAAGCCGCGCACCAGCACGCTGGCGACGGCGAGCACGCCGAGGACGACCGCCCCGACACGGCCGAGGTGGGCGAAGAACAGGCCCATCTTCACGTCGCTCATCTGGTAGTAGGGCGAGGTGAGGAAGGCGTGCACCGCCGCGCCGCTCATCTGGGCGATCGAGACGGCGAAGAAGCCCAGCAGCAGGTACTTGAGGCCGCGCAGCGGCACGTCGAGCCAGCGCCAGGGCCGGAAGTTGCGGCCGAAGAGCTTGCGCCCGAGCCGCGCCAGCAGCTCGGAGACGAAGCCGACCGGGCACACCCAGGAGCAGAACGACTTGCGGAAGACCAGCGCCATGGCGAGGACGATCAGCAGCAGGGCGGTGGCGGCCGGATGGACGCGGTTGAGCACGCCCTGGTGGAACCAGTCGATCAGGCCGAGCAGACCGCCGATCGGCAGGAAGCCCTCGACGCCGGGGGGCCGCGCCGGCAGCGGCGCCGCCCCGGCCCGGGCGGCGTTGTAGAAACGGGCGAACTGCACGCCAAGCAGGACGCAGGTCAGCGCGAAGCCCGACTGGACCAGGACTCTCAGACGGAACGAGCGGTCGGCGCGGCGGCCGGTCCGCCCGACCAGCCACCAGCGGAGCTCCCGCCAGGTGCCTTCGTTCCGGGGTTTCCTGCGGATGTTCATTCTCGATCCTCCGACCTCCCGGGGCTCCGCGACCAGCGGCGGCCGTCCCGGGAGACCGCGCCGCCGACAGCAGCCACCCTAGCCCGCCGCCGCCGGCGCCAGTTTGCGGCAGCGCAAACAGCGGCGCGGACCACCACGGCGCCCGACGCGGCGGACCGCGGCCCGCTTTGCGGCAGCGCAAAGACCCGGGCCCGTTCCCGTCCTAGGCTGGGGTCCGTGGAGCACGACCCGCGCGCCCTCCCCCGCACCACCCCGAGGGGTGGCGCACGCCGCCCGCCGCCGGGTGGTGCGTCGGGCGCGACGATCCGGCAGTCTTCGGGCGGAGAGTGAGACGCGGTCTCAATAGTGTCGCAGAAGGTCGAACGGATGCCCCCCACCCCCCCACGCCCCGCCCGCACCCACGGCGAGCTCCGATGAGCGTCGTCCCCCTGCGTCTGCGCGGCGGCGTGACCGGCGAGCCGGAGGTGGCGCCCGAGCGCGTGCTGCTGGTCGGCAACCCGAACGTCGGCAAGAGCGTCCTGTTCCGCAACCTGACGCAGCGCTACGTGACGGTGTCGAACTTCCCCGGCACCACGGTCGAGATCACGCGGGCGCGCGCCAACTTCGACGGCCGGCGCATCGAGGTGGTCGACACGCCCGGCGTCAACGACCTGACGCCGCGCAGCGACGAGGCGCGAGTCACCCGCGACCTGCTGCTCTCCAACGAGGACGCGGTGGTGGTGCAGGTCGCCGACGCCAAGAACCTGCGCCGCGCCCTGCTGCTGACCCTGCAGCTCGCCGAGCTCGGGCGCCCCCTGGTGCTGGTGCTCAACATGCTCGACGAGCTGGCCGCCCGCGGCGGGCGCATCGACGTCGCCCGTCTGTCCGCGCTCCTCGGCGTTCCGGTGGTGCGCACGGTGGCGCTGAAGAACCACGGCACCGAAGCCCTCGTCGACGCCCTCCCCCGCGCCTGCGTGCCCCAGCTCACGGTCGCCGCCGATCTCTCCGGCGGCGGGCCGCCCGCCGCCGACGCCCTGTTGGGCGATCCCGGCGCGGACCTCTGCCCCGCCCCCGGCGCCTGCAGCCCCGCCCCGGGCGCCGGGGGCGCGCGCCACCTCTACGCGGCGAACCGCGAGCGGCTGGCGCGCGTCAACCGCATCCTGGCGGAGACCTGGTCGATCGTCCAGCCGCGGCACGCGCCCCTCGCCGTCCGCCTCGGCTTCTGGGCGATGCACCCGTTCAAGGGGCTGGGGTTCCTCGCGGTGGTGCTGCTCGGCGTGTTCTGGTTCGTGGGCCTGTTCGGCGCCGGCACCCTGGTGGACCTGCTCGAGGTCGGGGTGTTCGAGCAGCGCGTGACGCCGATCGCGGTGCGGGCCGCCGACGCGGTGCTCCCCTTCCCCCACGAGCACGAGCGCGAGCTCCTGACGGCACGGTTCGCCCTGCCGGTGACCCCGGTCGACGACTGGGAGGTCGCGAGCTGGCAGCGCGAGGCGATCCGCCCGGCCTACCGGCTCGCCCCGGGCGCCCGGCTCACCGGCGGCCAGAAGGTGCGGCGCTTCGTCCACGACCTGGTGGTGGGACCGTTCGGCGCCGTGACCATGGCGCTGTCGTACGCCTTCGCCATCGTGCTGCCGATCGTCACCACCTTCTTCCTGCTCTTCTCCCTGCTCGAGGACTCCGGCTACCTGCCGCGGATGGCGATCATGGTCAACCGCGTCTTCCGCCTGATGGGCCTCAACGGCAAGGCCGTGCTGCCGATGATCCTCGGCCTGGGCTGCGACACCATGGCGACGATGACGACGCGCATCCTCGAGACCCGCAAGGAGCGCATCGTCACCACCATGCTGCTCGCCCTCGCGGTGCCGTGCTCGGCGCAGCTCGGCGTCCTGCTGGCGATGATGGCGAACCTGTCGCTGGTCGGTGCCGCGGTGTGGATCGTGCTGATGCTCGGGATCATCCTGCTGGTCGGCTGGCTGACCTCCCGGCTCTTCCCCGAAGAGGGCAGCGACTTCATCCTCGAGATCCCGCCGATGCGGCGGCCGCAGCTCGGCAACGTGGCGGTGAAGACGTTCTCGCGGCTCGACTGGTACCTGCGCGAGGTGATCCCGCTGTTCCTCATCGGGACGGCGGCGCTCTTCCTGCTCGACGCCACCGGCGCCCTGGGCGCCATCTCGCGCGCCGGCGAGCCGCTGGTCGAGACCTGGCTGGGGCTCCCCGCGCAGGCCTCGCACGCCTTCCTGATCGGCTTCCTGCGCCGCGACTTCGGCGCCGTCTACCTCCTCGACGCCTCGATCGGCTCGACGCCGCTGCTGTCGTCGCACCAGATCCTGGTGGCGATGGTCACCATCACGCTGTTCATGCCGTGCATCGCGAACTTCCTGATGATCGCGCGCGAGCACGGGCTCAAGGTGGCCTGGGGGATGGCCGCCTTCATCTTCCCGTTCGCCTTCCTGGTCGGCGGGATCGTCCACCGGATGGGGCTATGGCTGAACGCGTTCTGACCTGCCCGCTCTGCGGCTTCGAGTTCGACCCCGGCGACACCGTGTGCCATCACGGCTGCCCGCTGCGCTCGGCGTGCAACCTGACGCGCTGTCCGATGTGCGACTACGAGTTCCCCGACACGCCGCGCTGCGTGCACCGCTTCGCGGGCCTGCTGCGCTGGCTCCGGCGCGGCGCGCCCCGGCGGGCCGCGCAGGAGCCCTTCTGTCCCGACCGCGAGGCGGCGATGACCACCGTGCGCGACCTGGCGAGCGGCGACCGCGCCGAGGTCGTGCACCTCGCCGACGAGACCCCGGTGCGCTCGAACGCGCTGGCCGTCTTCGGCCTGACGCCGGGGATGGAGGTCACGCTGGTGCAGCGCCACCCCTCCTACGTGGTGCAGGTCGGCGAGACTCTGCTCGCCCTCGACGAGGCGGTCGCCGGCTCGATCGTCGTCCGCCGCGCCGCCGCCGCGGCCTGAAGGATCGACCGCACGCCCGCGCCCGCGGCCGGCGGCACCGGGGCGCCGGCGGTAGCATCCGCCCATGTCGACCGCGTGGAGCCCGCAGCGCCGCTGGTGGACCGGCTGCGGCGTCGTCTGCGCTCTCTTCGTCGTCAGTCGCGCCCTCTTCCACCACGCCGGGATCCGCTTCGACGCCAGCCCGCTCTCCTGGTACTGGCAGTACCTCGACCCCGAGCTCCTGCGCCACGACCTGCTCGAGAGCGTCTGGTACCAGCACTTCCAGCCGCCCCTCTTCAACCTCTATCTCGGCGTCCTGCTGAAGCTCGCCGGGGACGCCTTCCCGGCCTGGGCCTGGACGACCTACCTGGGGATGGGGCTGGTGCTGCACCTGGGGATGTACGGCCTGCTGGCGCGCCTCGGCCTCCCGGTGCCCGCGGCGGTCGCGGCGACGGCGATCTTCCTCTGCAGCCCGGCGTCGATCCTCTACGAGAACTGGCTCTTCTACACCTATCCCGTGGCGGCCCTGCTCGTCGTCGTGGCGCTCGGCGCGCACCGCCTGCTGGCGCGGCCGACGGTGTGGAACGCCGCTCTGGTCGCCGGGGCCATGGCCACCGCGGTGCTCACCCGCAGCGCCCTGCACACGGCGTGGTACGTCGCCCTCGCCCTGCTGCTGCTCGCGCTGCTGCGTTTCCACGAACGGGCGCGGCTCCCCTTCCTCGCGTTCCTCCTCCTGGTGCTCCTGTTCCAGGTCAAGAACCAGCTCCTCTTCGGCACACCGTCGCTCAGCACCTGGTTCGGGATGAACGCCGCGAAGATCGCCACCTGGCCGGCCCCCGCGCCGGTCAAGCGGGCGCTGGTCGCGCGCGGCGAGGTCTCGCCGCTCGTCTTCATCTACCCGTTCTCGCCGCTCGACCGCTACCCGCCGGCCCTGCGCCGGCAGGGGCTCGAGGAGCTGCCCGCCGCGGTCCCCGCGTTGACCGCGGAGCGCCGGTCGACGGGCGCCACCAACTACAACAACATCGCCTACATCCCGATCGCCCGCGCGTACCTCGGGGACGCCCTCGTCATGCTCCGCGAGCGCCCGGACGTCTACCGGTCGATGGTCGGGCTGGCGTGGCTGCTCAGCTTCCAGTCGCCCACCCAGACCTGGGCGCTCGACGGCAACCGGGCGAGGATCGCGGCCTGGGACCGCCTCTACGACGGCACCCTCTACGGTGCCCCGGGCGCCTTCCGGACAGCGGCCGCGGGTGCCCGGGACGACCCCCTGCGGCACCTCGTGCTCCACGTGGAGGTCGGGTGGGTGCTCCTGCTCGGCGTCGGCCTGGCGTTCGGCCTGGTCGCCGGCCTGCGGGCGACGGCGGGCGGGCGCGGGGACGTGGCGGTCGGCGGCACTCTGCTGCTGATGGCGCTCACCGTCGGCTACCTGCTCGTCGTCGGCAACCTCCTCGAGCTCGGCGAGAACAACCGCTTCCGCATGATGAGCGATCCCCTGGTCTTCGTCCTGGCGGCCGCCGCGCTCGATCGCGCCCTCCGCGGCGCCGCACGGCGGCTCGGCCGCCGCGGCCCTCCCCCCCGGCGCGGCGCCCCGACCTGAGGCGGGGCCGGCCCCTTCGCCACCGCGGCCGGAGCCGCGCCGCCCGCCCTCCCGAGATCCGGCGCAACGCCTCGCGGCAGGCGCATTCGATGGTATGCTGATTCGAGCATATCTACCGGCCCTTCAACCAAGGAGACCCCGATGCGTCACCCTCGCCCCGCCCTGGTACCCTTCGCCGCCGTCCTCGGCGCGGCCCTGGTTCTCGCCGCGGCGCTGCCGGCCGCGGCGCGCGAGCTCACCGTCACCTTCACGCCGGACCACGCGACGTGGGACGAGGAGGTCCGGGTCACCGTCTCCGGCACCGTCGTCACCTCCTGTGGTCCGGAGATCGTGCACCTCGACCTCGACCCGACGGCGACGACGTATTCGAGCTACTCCCTGGACCTCACGGAGTCCCCCTGCGGCGTGCTGGGGCCCTCGAGCGCCCATCCGTTCAGCGTCTCGGCGACCTTGCCGCCCCTGGTGCCCAGGGACTACGTGATCGAGGTGCGGGACGTCCCGGAGGGAGGTACGGTGCAGCGGGACCTGACCGTCCTCGACGTCAGCCCGGTCCCCCTGGAGGTCCCGGGCGCGGTGCGCAGCGGCGAGAGCAGCGAGCTCGTCCTCCGGGGTTGGGGATCCTGTCCGGCGGCCGAGGTCGAGCTCGTCTCCGGCGTCCTCGAGGGCGACTACAGCACCTACTGCCCGATCCTGCCGCCGGCACCGGAGATCTTCGCGCTGCCGGTCGACGTTCCGCCGCTTCCGGCAGGCCTCTATCCGATCCACCTCCTGGACCACGACCACGAGGTGGCCGGCCACCCCACCCTCATCCGCGGGACGCTGCGGGTGCAGCAGGCCACCGCCTGCCAGCCCTCGCCGACCGCCCTGTGCCTCCAGGACGGACGGTTCCAGGTCGAGGTCGCGTGGAAGGACTTCCAGGGCCACACCGGCCACGGGCGCGCCCTGCCCCTGCCCGACCGCGAGGACTCGGGGTTGTTCTGGTTCTTCGACCCGCGGAACGTCGAGCTCACCGTGAAGGTGCTCGACGGCTGCGCGATCAACGACCGCTACTGGGTCTTCGTCGCCAGCGGCTCGACCGTCGAATACAGGATCACGGTCACCGACACGCAGGAGGACCGGTCGCACGAGTACGCCAACGGGCTCGGCGAGACGCCGCGCCTGCTGCCCGACACCGCGGCCTTCGCGACCTGCCCCTGACGGCGCCGCGGGGTCAGTCGGCGGGGGTCGCCGAGCCGCCGCCGCCGGCCCCGAGGAGCGCGAAGATCACCGCGAAGTCCTCCTCGGCGCGGCCCGCCGCGTAGGCGGTGGCGTAGAGCTCGCTCACGGTGGCGGCGTGGAACGGGCGCCGCAGGACGCGGGCGAGGTCGCGGGCGTTGTGGAGGTCCTTGAGCAGGAGCTCGACCGAGAACTGCGGCGTGTAGTCCTCGGCCAGCAGCTTGCCCTTCTTCGCCTCGAGGACGAGCGACCTGCCGGCGCCGGCGCCGAGCACCTCGATCGCCCGCTCGCGCGAGAGCCCCACCGCCTCGGCGCAGGCGATCGCCTCGGAGAGCGTCGCCATGAACGAGGCGAGGACCACGTTGTTGATCAGCTTCAAGCGGGTGGCGAGACCGACCTCGTCGCCGAGGTAGAGCACCGTCGGGGCGAGCGCGTCGACGTAGGGGCGGGCGCGCTCCAGCCCGGCGCGGCCGCCGCTCGCGAAGGCGGTGAGCTGCCCGCGGAGGGCGGGGGTCACCGTCCCGACCACCGGCAGCTCGAGGTAGTCGCCGCCGGCGCCGCGCACCCGCGCGGCGATGCCGGGGACGGCGGCGAAGTGATGGCTCGTGGTGTCGACCACCAGGCGGCCGTCGACGCTCCCCGCCAGCCCGCGCTCGCCGAGGACCTCCTCGACCGCGGCGCTGTCGCGCAGGTTGACGAAGACCACCGGCGCCGCCCGGGCCGCCTCGGCCGGCGTCGCCGCCACGGCCGCCCCGGTTTCGCGGGCGAACGCCTCGGCCTTGGCGCCGCTGCGGTTCCACACGGTGAGCTCGACGCCGACGTCCGCCAGCCGGCGCGCCATCGCCGCTCCCATCTTGCCGAGTCCGATCCAGGCCGCGTCCATCGCTTCTCCTCCCTCGGTGAGCTCCGCCCCCGCTGACGTCCCCTGCCGCGACGGCCGCCTCCGCCCCTTCCGACCGCGCCGCCACGCCGGCCCGGCCGGTCGTCAGCCGAGGCCGAGGCGGTGCTTGATGCGGTCGATCTGCCGGCGGTGGACCAGGTCGTGGGCGGCCATCAGGCGGAAGAGCCGGCGCACGCTCTCGACACCGCGCTCGGCATGCACTCCGGAGCGCTCCCACTCCTCGGGCGACAGCGCGCGGAGGAGCCGGAGGTTGCCGCGGCGCAGCGCCGCCAGCTCGTCGAGGCTCTCCTCCGACGAAGCGTCCCGGTAGCGCAGCGCGGCGGCCCAGCGGTCCTGGTCGTAGCCCGGGATCGGCGGCGAGTCGGCGGCGAGGACCAACCGCAGCCGATAGGCGTAGACGATCTCCGAGTCGGCGAGGTGCCGCACCACGTCGAGCACCGACCACTTCCCGGGCGCCTCGGGGCGGCGGCGGTCGGCGTCGGCGAGGCCGGCGAGGGCGGCGCGGAGGGCCGGGACGAGCTCCTCGTGGACCGCGAAGGGATCCCGGTCGCCGAGGAGGTCGAGCAGGGAACGGACGTAACCGGCGGCGGCGGCCGTCGCGCCGGACGCGGGGTTGCTGAAGCTCATCGGCGCATCCTACCGCCGCCTACTCCCCCGACTCCGCGGCCTCCAGGCCTCGGCGCATGGCCCGGACGAGCCGTTTCGGGTCGACCGGCTCCTGGAGGGCCGCGAAATCGGCGAGGTCGTCGATGCCCTCGACCTCCAGATGGTGGGCGATCGCCAGCAGCAGGCGCACCTGCGCGCTGTTCTCCCGCTCCGAGTGCAGGCTGACCTGCAGCGCCGTCTCCTCGCGCAGCTCGGCGATGCGGCGGTCGTGCTCCTGCCGCATCAGGACCAGCAGCGCCAACAGCGGCGCCTCCACCGATGCGATCATCGCCAGCAGCGGGAACGGCGGCGGGTCCCACGCCAGGCCCGGCGCGACGCCGGGCAGGTTGAGCACCAGCCAGCCGGCGTGCAGCAGCGTCACCCCGACGAAGAAGCCGGGCGTGGCGAGCCAGCCGCCGATGCGCACGGTCAGCCCGGCCAACGGGCCGCGCCTCCGCTCGAGCTCGCGCCGGACGTTGAGGATCTCGTCCTTGCTCTCCCGGATGCCTCCCCAGTAGCGTCCCGCCCCCCGCTGCTCGCCGTCCTGTGCCATCGCTCTCCTCCCTAACGTACTTCCGCACCCGCGTCGCGCGGGTCCGGCCGAGTATCCCACCGCGGTGCCGTCCTCGGCGGCGGCGGGCGGGCGCGGAGACGGTCCCGGGGCGGGCCGCGGCGCCCACGGTCGCGCCGCCGGCTGCCGGATCGCGGCCTCCCGTTTCCGTCTCCGGGGACGTGTGGAGCCCACCCAGCGCGGTCCGTCCCGCCTGACGACGGGCCGGCCCCGGCCGCCCGCCGGGAGCGCCGGCCGGAGCGCCCGGGAGCCCCGCACCACGTCGTTCGCGCTGTGTCATGTATACTAAACAACGACAGGAGGACCCGATGCCCCGAACCCCTCTCGCCCTCGCAGCCGTCGTGTCGATCGCCCTGTGCTGGGGTGCGGCCGCCCCGGCGGCCCCGGCCGCACCGCTCGCGCCGCGGTCCTCGCTGGACCGCTCGCAGACCTTCGACGGCACCCTCAACGTGCACACGACCGGCGACTCGGTCGTCGTCGTGGTGCACGCGCCCGACGCGGTCGACCATCTCTTCCGGGTCGACACCGGTTGGGATCCCGCCCTCCCGATCGAGCTGGGCCCGACCGTCGGGCAGGTCACCGTCTGGCGCGGCAACCTCGTCGTCATCGCGCCGATGGAGAACCGGGCGCTCCACTTCTCGATGACTCCGCCGCGCCACCCGGCGGCCCGCTCGCCGGTGGCCGCGGCCCTCGCCCCGCCGCCCGCGACCGACCTCGACCGCACGCTCGGGGAGAGCTACGAGCTGACGCGCATCGACAGGGCGACGGCGATCATCACCCGGAGCGGCCCGCTGGCGCTCGCCGAGCCGGCGGGCGGGGATCTCGGCACCGCGGTGGGCCGGGCCCTGAACAGGGACCCGAGCAACGGCGGCAACGGCCACTGCGGGACCTCGTGCGAGATCGCCTGCGGGGACGGCTCGCAGTGCAGCGCGACCTGCTCCTCCCCGCGCTGCGCCAAGTGCTCCTGCCCGGCCTCCTGTTCCTGCTCGTGACGTCGCCGGCCCGGACGGCGGCTCCCCGCCCGGCGCCGCCGTCCGGCTGAGATCGCCGCCGCCCCTCCGCCGCGGCCGCGCACCCCGCGGCCGCGGCACATCCCACCTCCCCGCGCCCCCCGGCCGCCACGACCGGGCCTCCCCCCGCCGCCCCTCCCGGAGCGCTGCTAGCATCGCCGCGGCGCCGCAACCTGCGCTCGGCCCCTGCGTACCATCCGCCGGATGCCGTCGTCGCGTCCCGCGCGAAGCCCGTCCACCATCCGATCGAACCGAGAGAAGGAAGACCATGCCTCGAGTGCGCACGCTCCTCTGCCCCCTGGTCGCCTGTCTGTTCCTCGCCGCCCCGGCCCTGCCGTCGGCCGCCCAGCCGCCCGCTGCCGAAGCGGCCGACGAAGGACTGACGCGCCTCCTCCACCAGCCGGACATCCAGGGCGACACCATCGTGTTCGTCTACGCCGGCGACCTGTGGGTGGTCGGCGCCGACGGCGGCACCGCCCGCCGCCTCACCTCGGACCCGGGTCAGGAGCTCTTCCCCAAGCTCTCCCCCGACGGCCGCTGGGTCGCCTTCACCGGTCAGTACTCCGGCAGCCGGCAGGTGTTCGTGATCCCGGTCGCGGGCGGGACGCCGCGCCAGCTCACCTTCTACAACGACGTCGGTGACCTGCCGCCGCGGGGCGGCGTCGACAACCGCGTGCTCGACTGGACGCCCGACGGCAAGAGCGTCCTGTTCGGGGCGCACCGGCTGCCGTGGGGCGAGCGCATGGAGATCCCCTACACGGTGCCGATGGCCGGGGGGATGGAGGCGCCGATCGGCATCCCCGAGGGCAGCGGCGCCACCTTCGCGCCGGACGGGCACCGCGTCGCCTACACCCCGATCAGCCGCGAGTTCCGCACCTGGAAGCGCTACCACGGCGGCCGGGCGCAGGACGTCTGGATCTTCGACCTCGCGACCACCGAGGCGCAGCAGATCACCGACTACGACGGCACCGACAACCTGCCCTCGTGGGTCGGCGACACCATCTACTTCACCTCCGACCGCGCCGGCGGCACGCTCAACCTGTTCGCCTACGACACCACGTCCGGCACCACCCGCCAGGTGACCCACCACGACGACTGGGACGTCCTGTGGCCGAGCGGCGGCACCGCGCAGGTGGTCTACGAGGCGGGGGGCTGGATCTGGCGCTACGACCCGGCCGCGGGCACCGACACCAAGGTGCCGATCCGCGTCTACGGCGACTTCGCCGGCCAGGTGCCGCACTTCGTCGACGTGGCGGACGACATCGAGGACGGCACGATCTCCCCCACCGGTGCGCGCGCCCTGTTCGCCGCCCGCGGCGACCTGTTCACCGTCCCCGCGGAGCACGGCACGGTGCGGCCGCTCACCCGCAGCTCGGGCGTCCGGGAGCGCGACCCGGCGTGGTCCCCGGACGGGCGCCAGGTCGCCTACTGGAGCGACCGCAGCGGCGAGTACGAGCTCTACGTCCGGGCCGCCGACGGCTCCGGGGACGAGCGCCGCGTCACCACCGACGGTGCGGCGGAGCGGACCTGGCGCTACGCGCCGGTGTGGTCGCCCGACAGCCAGCGGATCGCCTACGGCGACCGGCGCGCGCACCTGCGCGTGGTCGACGTCGCCAGCGGCCGGACCACCGACGTCGACCACGACCCCTTCGCCGACATCACCGACGTCCGCTGGTCCCCCGACAGCCGCTGGCTCGCCTACACCAAGGTCGGCGACAGCCAGCTGTCGAGCGTCTGGGTGTACTCGATCGCCGACGGCACGGCCGCCCGCCTGACCTCCGACGACACCAACGAGGCCGAGCCGGTGTGGGACCCGAAGGGCCGCTATCTCTACTTCCTGTCGGACCGGGACTTCAACCTGACCGTGAGCGGCTTCGAGTTCGACTTCCTGTACACCAACCCCACCCGGGTCTACGTCGGGCTGCTGAGCGCCGACGCACCCGCGCTGTTCCTCCCCAAGAGCGACGAGGAGAAGGTCGGCGAGGAGGCGGCCGGCGAGAAGGCCGGGGCCGAAGGAACCGGCGAGAAGGCCGGGGCCGCGAAGGGTCGGAAGGGCAAGGGCGGGAAGGCGGCGCCGGCCGGCGCCGACGAGGACGGGAAGGCCGCGGTGAAGGTCGTCGTGGAGCCGGAGGGCTTCGAGTCGCGGGTGCGGGCGCTCCCCGGGGAGCCCGACAACTACCGCTCGCTCGCCGCCACCGACACGGGGGTGCTCTTCCTCGGCGGTGACCCCGGTCACACGCGATTGACCTTCTACGACCTGGACGCCGAGGAGGCCAAGACCGTCCTCGAGGGCGTCGTCGGGTACGAGCTGTCGGCGGACGGCAAGAAGATCCTCTACGTCGCCCCGGGCGGCGGCGGCCGCACCTGGGGCATCGTGCCGGTCGAGCCCGGCAAGAAGCCCGGCGACGGCAAGCTCGCCCTGTCCGGGATGGAGACCAAGGTCGACCCGACGGCGGAGTGGCGGCAGGAGTTCGTCGACGCCTGGCGCATCCTGCGCGACTGGTTCTACGACCCGGGGATGCACGGGCTCGACTGGGAGGCCATGCGCGCCAAGTACGAGCCGCTGGTGCCCTACATCGCCGCGCGCCCCGACCTCGACTTCCTCCTCGGCGAGCTCGGCGGCGAGCTGTCCTCCGGCCACGTCTACGTGCAGACCTCGGACGACTGGCAGGTCGAGCACAACGACGGCGGCCTGCTCGGCGCGGTGATCGAGCCCGCCGACGGCGTCTTCCGCGTGGCCAAGATCTTCCCGGGCGAGAACTGGCACGAGGATTTCCGGTCGCCGCTGACCGAGCCCGGGGTGCACGTCGCGGTCGGCGACTACCTCCTCGCCGTGGACGGCGTGCCGACGCGCGGCGTCGACAACTTCTATCGGCTGCTCGAGAACAAGGCGGACCAGGTGGTGACCCTGACCGTCGCCACCGATCCCGGCGGCGCCGGCTCCCACGAGGAGCGCGTCCGGCCGGTGACGAGCGAGACCAACCTGCGCTACCTCGACTGGGTGGAGTCCCGCCGGCGCACCGTCGACGAGGCGTCGGGCGGCCGCATCGGCTACATCCACCTGCCCAACACCGCGGTCGAGGGGTCGCGCGCGCTGTTCAAGGGGTTCTACGCGCAGTCGCGCAAGGACGCGCTCATCCTCGACGACCGCTACAACGGCGGCGGCTTCATCCCGTTCCGCATCATCGAGATGCTCGACCGGCCGCTGCTCTCCTACTGGGCGCGGCGCAACCTCGAGCCGTTCACCACACCCGGCTTCTTCAACCGCGGCCCGAAGGTGGCCCTGATCAACGGCTACGCCAGCTCCGGCGGCGACGCCTTCCCCTACTACTTCCGCGAGCAGGGGCTCGGCAAGCTGATCGGCACCCGCACCTGGGGCGGGCTGATCGGCCTCTCCGGCAATCCGTCGCTGGCCGACGGCGGCACCGTGCTGGTGCCGACCTTCCGCTTCGTGACGCCCGGCGGCGAGTGGGCGGTCGAGGGGGTCGGCGTCGAGCCCGACGTCCGGGTGGTCGACCGCCCCGACCTGGTCGCCAAGGGGCACGACCCGACCCTGGAGGCCGCGATCCAGGAGCTGCTCACCGAGCTCGAGGCCCATCCGCCGGCGCCGTTGACGGTGCCGGAGCCGCCGGAGAAGCAGCGGCGTTGACGGCGGCGGCGACCCGCGGCGGGCGACGGCCGGCGGGGCTCCCCCCGCGGCCGCGCCGTCGCCGTGATGATAGGTTTCTGTCGAGATGAGGCGCCCCGAGAGCCGACGGCGGTGGGTTTCCCGCGCCCTGCGATGGGCGGTGCACGGGGTCCTCCTCGGCACGCTCCTCGGCGGCAGCCTCGAGCTCCACACCCCCCAGCACGACCCGCTCTCCGACGTCGTCGCGGCGGAGGGCGCCGAGCACGTCGTCACCGCGCCGCACCCGGAACGCGCCGCGGGCTGCCTCGAGCACTCCGCGCCCGATCCGCTCCCCCGCTGTCCCGCCTGCCTGCTGCGCCTCCACACCAGCGGCGCCCACCTGCTGGCACCCGCCTGGGTGGCGCGTCCGGCCGCCGCCGGCGCCATCGGCAGGACCGCCGGACCGGCGGCGCCCGCCGCGGCGGTCGGCCCCGCGACCTCGCGCGGTCCTCCCGTCCTCCTCTGATCCACCCGACGTCTCCGGCTCTCCTGGCCGGAGCCCCCGGCCGGAGGTGTGCTCCGCCGGGAACGCGGACGATCCGAGGAGAACAACCCGATGGGAGACCCTTCGCATCTCGGGCGGAGCCAGCGGCGACGGTTGCCGGCCCTGGTCTGGCTCGCCCTCCTGGCCGTGCCGGCGACGCCGGCCGCGGCGCTGCCCCCGCCCCCCGACGACGTCGCCGCCCTGAAGGCGGAGATCGCCGACCTGCGCCAGGAGTACGCGGCCCGCCTCGACGAGCTCGAGCGCCGCCTCGCCCGGCTCGAAGCCGAGAGCGCCGCCGGCGGGATCCCGCCCTCCGGAGCGGCCGAGGCGGGGCAGCCCGCCGCGGCCGGCGGCGACGAGCTGGCCGACCTGCGGGCGGCGGCGGCCGCCGCCGCGGGACCCGCCGCCGTGGCAGCCGTCGGCGACACGGCGACCGCCGCGACGGCGCCGCCGGCCGAGGCCACCGTGGGCAAGGAGCGCAACCTGGCGCTGCTCAACCCGGAGATCTCGGCGACCGGCATCTTCGTGGGGCGCGCCTCCGACGCCGGCCGCGAGGAGCTCGACGCCGAGGAGTACGAGCTCGACCTGCAGTCGGCCCTCGACCCCTACTCGCGGATGCGCCTCACCCTGGCCTTCCACGGCTCCGATGTCGACGTCGAGGAGGGCTGGGTGGACTACGCGGCCCTGCCCGGTGGCCTCGACCTCGTCGCCGGCCGCTTCCGACAGCGCTTCGGGGCGCTCAACCGACAGCACCTCCACGCCCTGCCGCAGACCGACTACCCGCTGCCGATCACCCTCGACTTCGGCGCCGAGGGGCTGGCCCAGACCGGGCTCTCGCTCTCCTGGCTCCTGCCCCACCCCTGGGCCGAGGCCAACGAGGTGACGCTGGAGGTCACCGACGGCGACAGCGAGGCCTTCGCCGGCGAGGACTTCCAGCACCTCTCCGTGCTCGGCCACCTGAAGAACTTCTGGGAACCGACCGAGGCGAGCTATCTCGAGTGGGGCCTGTCCGGCGTCGCCGGCGAGGGGCCCGACGGCGGCGACCGGCGGATCTGGGGGACCGACCTGACCTTCCACTGGCAGCCCCCGAGCCGTGCCAAGTACCGCGAGGTGACCTGGCGCAGCGAGGCGCTGCTCTCGCAGCGCGACGTGGCCGGCGTCACCCGCGACGCCTGGGGCGCCTACAGCTATCTCGAGGGCCTCGTCCGCCCCAACCTCTACCTCGGCCTGCGCCTCGACGCCGCCGAGCACCCCGAGGACCCCGACCTCCACGCCTGGGACGTGGTGCCGTACGTGACCTGGTGGGAGAGCGAGTTCGTGCGCCTGCGCGCCGAGCTCCGCCACCTCGACGACGACGCCCGTGCCAAGGCCGAGAACCAGCTCCTGTTCCAGCTCGTCTGGGCCGCCGGCCCGCACAAGCACGAGACCTACTGAGCACCGACCCCGAGAGGACCGACGATGACCCCGAGATGCCGCATCGCCGCCGTTCTGGCGGCCCTCCCCCTCCTCGCCGCCGGCGCCGCGCCCGCGGCCGCCGCCGTCAAGGTGGTGACCACCCTGTCCCCCTACGCCGCCATCGCCCGCGAGGTGGGCGGCGAGCTGGCCCGCGTCGAGAGCATCGCGGGCGGCGACGAGGACGGGCACTTCATCAAGCCCAAGCCCTCCTATGCGCTGATGCTCCGCGACGCCGACGTCTTCGTGACCACCGGCCTCGATCTCGAGCTGTGGGCGCCGGTCCTGGTGGACAAGTCCGGCAACCGCAAGATCCGCGACGGCGCTCCCGGCTACGTCAACGCCAGTCAGGGGGTGCCGCTGCTCGACGTCCCCAGCTCGACGAGTCGCTCCGCGGGTGACGTCCACATCTACGGCAACCCCCATATCTTCACCAGCCCGTTGAACGCCAAGATCATCGCCGCCAACATCGCCGCCGGGCTCGAGCGCGTCGACGCCGCCCACGCCGCCGACTACCGGGCGAACCTCGCCGCCTTCCAGCACCGCATCGACGTCGCCCTCTACGGGCAGCCGCTGGTCGACCTGCTGGGCGCCTCCACCCTGGATCCGCTGGCCCGCCAGGGCAAGCTGGTCCCGTTCCTGCGCGGCAAGGACTACCAGGGCAAGAAGCTGATCGACCTGCTCGGCGGCTGGATGGAGCAGGGGCTCGCCTTCCGCGACGGCCAGGTCGTCGCCTACCACAAGAACTGGATCTACTTCACCGACCTGTTCGGCCTGCGGGTCGCCGACTACGTGGAGCCGAAGCCGGGGATCCCGCCGTCGGCGCGCCACGTCCACGAGCTGATCCAGGAGATGTCGCAGCAGAAGATCCACGTCCTGCTGGCCGCGAACTACTTCAGCAGGGACCAGGTGGAGACCATCGCCGGGCGCACCGGCGCCGTCGCCGTGATGGTGCCGCTGGGGCCGATGCAAGCCGGTCCCCACACCTATTTCGAGCTCGTCGACCTGTGGGTGGGGGACCTCGCCCGCGCCTTCCGGACCTGAGGAGAACGCCAATGCTCGACGCCCTGACCTTCCTCGCCGCGCCCTTCGCCGCCTGTGTCGTGCTGGTGGCCATCCTCGGCTACCTCGGCCTCCACGTCCTGCTGCGCAAGGTGATCTTCGTCGACCTGGCGTTGGCGCAGATCGCCGCCATGGGCAGCGTGGTCGCCTTCTTCTTCGGCCACGAGCCGGGCTCGGCCACCTCCTTCGCCTTCTCGCTGGGGGCGGCGGTGGTCGGGGCGGCGATCTTCACCTTCAGCCGGGCGCGCCGGGAGAAAGTGCCGCAGGAGGCGATCATCGGCATCACCTACGTCATCGCCTCGGCGGCCACCATCCTCCTCGCCGACCGCGCTCCCGAGGGAGCCGAGCACATCAAGGAGCTGCTCGCCGGCGCCATCCTGTGGGTGACCTGGCCGGTGGTGCTCAAGGACCTGGCGGTCGCGGCGGTCGTCGGCGCCTTCCACTTCGTGTTCCGGCGCCGCTTCACCACCATCTCCGAGACGCCGGAGAAGGCCTACGCCGCCGGTTGGGCCCTGCGCTGGTGGGACTTCCTGTTCTACGTCTCGTTCGGCCTGGTCATCACGGTGGCGGTCGAGATCGCCGGCGTGCTGATGGTCTTCGCCTACCTGGTGGCACCGGCGATCGTGGCGCTCACCATCTCCGGGCGCTGGGTGGTACGGGTGGCGATGGCCTGGGCGGTGGGACTGACGGCCAGCGCGCTGGGCCTGTTCGCCTCCTACCGCTGGGACGTCCCCAGCGGGCCCGCCATCGTCTGCGCGCTCGGGGGATTCCTCCTCCTGCTCGCCGCGGTGCGGGCGCTCCGCGGCCGCCGTGGCGCCGCCACCACCCGGGAGACGGCGGCGACGGCGCGGGTGGCCTGAGCGCGCGCCCCGCCGGCCTCATCCGCCGCCGGTGTCGGCGGCCCGGATGAGGCCGGCGAGCGCCTCGAGGTGCCCCTCGAGCGCCGTCCGGCCGCGCTGCGTCAGCGCGTACCAGGTGACCGGCTTGCGCTCGACGAACTCCTTGTCCGCCCGCGCGTACCCGGCGTCCTCGAGCCGCCGCAGGTGCGCCCCGAGGTTGCCGTCGGTCTCCCCGGTCAGCGCCTTGAGGCGGGAGAACGAGAGCCGGTCGTAGCGGGTCAGCAGCACCAGGGTCGCCAGCCGCACGCGGTGCTCGAGCAGCCGGTCGAGGCCCGCCAGCGGCGCGCGGACGGCGTCGGCCGGCTCAGCGCCGGCCACCGGGCCGCTCGACGGCGAGGCCGCCGAGGACGAGGGCGACGCACAGCAGCACGCCCACGGCGATCCACACCGGTCCGGGGACGACCAGGACGGCCAGGTAGCCGGCGGCGACCAGGCCGCCGACCCAGAGCAGCGGCGGCGCCAGATGGACGCCGGCGAGGAAGTAGCCGAGCGCCACCACCAACAGCACCGCCGCCGGCAGCGCCCGGGGCGCGAGGCCGCCGGTGGCGGCGAGCGGCAGCAGGAGGAAGCAGGCCACGGTCAGCGCCCCCCAGTGGAGCAGGTGCGCCCGCGCCTCGGAGCGCGACTCCTGACCGCTGGCGCGCGCGTCCCGGCGGCCCAGCCAGATGCTGAGCGCGAAGCCGACGGGCGCCGCCACCGCCCAGAACGCCGCCACCGCCCGCGGCGCCAGGTCGATCAGCGAGAAGCCGACCAGCGCCACCCCGCCCCACAGGAACCAGATGGCGCGCGGCCCGGCCCCGGGCGCCGCGCCCGCCACGACGCCGCGGACGTAGCCGAGGTCGTCCCCGAGGTCGGGGCGCGGCGGGCTCACCGCTCCTCCCCGGCGTCGGCCCGGTGCAGGGTCATGGCGAAGAAGGGGGCCCAGGTCGCCCCGCCGTCGCGGCTGGTCTCGCCCTCCTCGTGCCACGTACCGACTTCCGGCGCCGAGAGGCGGTAGCGGACCCGGACGCCCGCGGTGGGCGCGAAGCCCCAGGTGAGCACGCCGTCGGCGAACGAGGTCTCCGCATCCACCACGCTGCCCTCGGCGAGCCAGGCGCTGAGCCGGTACCGGCGCGTCGCCGGATCCCAGCCGAGGACGGCGAAGGCGTGGTGCACCCGCCTGCCGTCGTCGCTGTGGCCGGTGCCCTCGACGAGCAGCACCACGCCGTCGAGGCGGCTCTCGACCTGCTCGACCTGGTGCACCCGGACGGGTTCGCCCGGCCCCTGGCGGTAGGAAGCCTCCCCCTCCCAGCGCCCGGGCGCGATCGGCAGGCGGGCGAGCGCCTGCCGCACCTCCTCGGAGCGGTCGGGCGGCCCCTGCCCGACCGCCGGCAGCGCACCCGCGAAGAGGGCTGCGAGCCCGAGCCCCAGTATCCACGTCCGTCGCATCGGCATCTCCCTTGGATTGCTCTACAGAGTACTCTGGATTATAGAGCACGCGGCGGCCGCGTCAAGGCCGGCGCTCGGCCGCCGGCGCGCACCGACCGTCTCGCCGTGGCGTCGGAAGGGCGGCTAACCCGGGCGGGTCGCCCTCTCGAGGATCGGGAACTCCACGTGGATGGTGCCGGACTCCATGCGCTGGCGCACCTCGAAGCCGCTGAGCAGGAAGACGTCGAGCATGCGGGCGTTCTCGCTCAGGGTGTAGGCCTCGAACTTCTCGAAGCCGACCTCGCGCGCCACCACCGCGAGGTGGGCCAGCAGGGCCCGGCCGATGCCCCGGCCCTGGAAGGCGTCGGCCACCGCGAAGGCCACCTCGGCCGTGCGGGCACCGTCGCGCGCCGGCGACTCGATCGCCCGGCCGACGCCCACGATCCTCTCACCGGGCTCCTGACCGAGGGTGGCGACCAGCGCCAGGTGGTGGACGAAGTCGAGCTCGGTGAGCTGCACCAGGTCGGCCGCGGTCAGATCGCTCTTCGACTGGAAGAAGCGCTGCTGGACCGAGTGCTGGCTGAGGCTGTGGAAGTGCGCGTCGAGGCGACGCTTGTCGTCCGGGCGGATCGCCCGGATGGTGTAGGGCGTGAAGTCGAGCATCGACTCCTCGGCCCGGTACGTGCGGGGGTCCATCTCGCGCCTCCAGCCGCCAGTCTACCCCCACCTTCGGCGAGCGTCCTGGCCCACCCCCGCGCCCGGCTCCCCTACTCCGCCCGCAAGGCCTCCATGGGGTCGACCCGCGCCGCCCGCCGGGCCGGCAACCAGCTCGCCGCCGCCACCACGGCCACCAGCAGCGCCGGGACCGCGGCGAAGGTCACCGGGTCGGCCGGCGCCAGGCCGAGCAGGAAGCGCCGCATCACCCAGGACAGGCCCAGGCCCGCCAGGCCGCCGAGGGCGACCCCGGGCAGGACGAGCCGCAGGGCGCCGGCGACGACCAGACGGCGCACCGCCACCCGCCCCGAGCCCAGGGCCATGCGGACGCCGATCTCGCGCCGCCGGCGGGCGACCGTGAAGGCCACGACGCCGTAGACGCCGAGCGCCGAGAGCAGCAGGGCGAGGAGCCCGAGGGCCGAGGTCAGGACGGCGGCGAGGCGCTGCGGCAGAGTGCCGAGGCGCGTCACCTCCGCCAGCGAGCGCACCGGCGTCAGCGACAGGCGCGGATCGAGGGCGCGGATCTCGCGCCGCATCCGCTCGGCGACGTCGCCCGGCGGCGCCGCGGAGCGCACCAGAAGCGTCAGCTCCGGCGACCAACGCTGCGCCAGGGGCAGGTAGAGCATCGGCTCGGGGCTCTCCATCAGCGTCTGGTTCTTGACGTCGTCGACCACTCCGATCACGGTCGCCGGCGCCGCGTCGGCGTCCCCGAAGCGCAGCCGCCGGCCGACCGGGTCGCCCTGCGGCCACGCCGTCTCGGCGAGGCGCCGGCTCACCACCACCACCGGCTCGGCGCCGTCGCGGTCGGCGGCGGTGAAGCCGCGGCCGCGTCGTACGGCGATGCCGGCGGCGGCGAAGTACCCGGGGCTGACCTCGTCGAAGGCGGCCTGGACGCCGTCCTCGCCGTGGTCCCCGGGATAGAACGGGCTCTCCCGCGCGTTGAGGTCGAGCGGCAGGTCCGAGGCGAGGGCGGCCGCGGCGACGCCCGGCGCCTGCCCGAGGCGCTCCTCCAGCGCCGCCACGAAGCGCCGCCCGCGCGACGCCCCGTAGCCGTCGAGCGACAGGTCCAGCGCCATCGTCTCCACCCCGTCGGCGACGAAGCCGCGATCCACCGCCGCCGCCGTCTCGAGAGAGCGCAGGAAGAGCCCGGCGGCGAGCAGCAGCACCAGCGACAGCCCCACCTGCGCCGCGACGAAGGCGCGCCGCAGGCGGTGCCCGCGGGCGCCGCGGGCGCGCGCCGCTTCGCGCAACGACGCCAACAGCTCGGGCCGCGTCGCCGCCAGCGCCGGTACCATCCCGAAGACCAGACCGGTCACCGCGGCGAGCAGCAGGCCGAAGACGAGCACCCGCGCGTCGGGCCGCAGGTCGATCTCGAAGGTCACCGGCAGGGGCAGCGACAGGCGGGAGAGCAGGGCGCTGCCCCACCAGCTCAGGCCCACGCCGGCGGCGCCGCCGAGGCCGAACAGCAGCAGCGACTCGGCCAGCAGGTGGCGGACGAGCTGGCCGCGACGCGCCCCGAGGGCGAGGCGGATCCCCACCTCCTTCTCGCGGCCGGCGGCGCGCGCCAGGAGCATCCCGGCGACGTTGGCGCAGGTGACCAGCAGGACCACCACGACCAGGGCGCCGAGCACCGCCAGGAAGCCCTCCACCGGGCCGCGCACCGCCCCCATCACCGTGCCCAGCGGCTCGGCCCGGGCGCTGCGCCGGCCGCGGTCGCCCCCGTAGAGGACGGGGACCTCGTCCCGGAGCGCGGCGAACAGCGCGGCGAGCTGCGCGTCGACCTCGCCGATCCCGGCGCCCGGGGCGCGCCGTCCGAGCACCTGCAGCCAGCTCGCACCCCGTTCGTCGATCTCGTCGAAGCCGGGCCGGGCCACGTCCATCCGGCGCAGGGGGACGTAGAGGTCGGGGGGCAGGACCGGAAGGTGGCCGTGGAAGCCGGGAGGGGCGACGCCGACGACGGTGAACGGCCGCCGGTTGAGGTCGAGGGTGCGGCCGACCACCTCCGGGTCGCCGCCCAGACGCTGCCGCCAGAAGCGGTGGCTGACCACCGCGAGCAGCTCGCCGGCGGCCTCCTCGCGCGGACTGAAGAAGCGACCCCGCCGTGGGCGGACGCCGAGGACCTCGAAGTACTCCGCCGAGACCGCCAGCGCGTCGACGCGCTCGCCCGGACCGCCCGAGCTGAAGCTCATCGGCGCCAGGCTCCAGCCGGCCACGCGGTCGAGGGCCGGCACCCGCTCGCGCAGGTCGACCAGCTCCGGGTAGGAGAGCGTGTCGAAGCCGTGCCCCTCGTCGGTGCGCCCGACCTCGACGACGCGCTCCGGCTCCGCGACCCCGGCCGGCGGCCGCAGCAGCAGCGCCTCCACGACGCCGGCGATCGTCGTGGTGGCGCCGAGCCCGATGGCGAGCGACGCCACCGCCACGGCGGTGAACAGGGGGCGGCGCTCGAGCGAGCGCAGGGCCCGGCGGACTTCGCGGAGCAGGTCGTTCAACGGTGTCACCTCCGGACCCTGAGACGGCTCGGGCGGGCCCCCGTTAACAGGGTCTCCGAGGCCGGCCCCACCGCCGGGGGCGGGCCGGCGAGGCGCGCGCCGTCGGGGGGCGCTCAGCGGGGCCAGTAGGCCTGGACCGCGAAGAGCAGCCCGTCCGCGATGGCGACGGTGGCGAAAGCCATCTTGAGGTGGCGCGGGCCGACCCACTGGGCGACCACCGGCCCCAGGCGCCCGCCACAGGCGCAGCCGAGGGCGGTGAAGGCCGCCATCTCCCAGGGGACGCCCCCGACCAGTGCGGCGTGCAGCACGGCCAGGAAGATCGAGTCGATGGACAGCAGCACGGTGCCGAGGCCGATCCCCCGCCCCGCCTCCAGCCCGCAGGCGAGCATGAGGAAGGCCGCCACCACCTCGCCGGCGCCCATCGCCACCCAGCCGGTGAGGACGCCGCCGACGAAGGCGACCGCGGCGAGGGCGGGAAGGGCCCGGCGCGGCACCTCCCTGCGCGCCGTGCCGTGGCGGTCGAGCAGGTAGAGGACCACCAGGCCGACGAAGACCGAGGCCGGTCCGAACAGGCCCTTGACCAGCAGCGGACCGGGCCGCACCACCAGCACCGAGAGGGCCGACCCGGCGAGCATCGCCGGCACCGCCACCGGCAGCGCCGCCAGGGGCACCGACCGCCGCTCAACCAGCCGACGGCGCCGCTCGTCATCCCGAAGGCCTGGCTGACCAGGGCGAGCTGCAGCGACGCCACCGGGTCGAGCCGGTAGACGAACATCATCACCGGGACGAAGACCAGGCCGCCGCCGACGGCGGTCGCGTTGCCGAGGACGGCGCCGCCCAGGCCCACCAGGATCAACGGCCAGTGGCGGGCGGCGAGCTCGAGGGGCCGCGGCAGCCACAGCACGCAGGCGACGCTCCAGAGGAGCACCACGACCGGGAGCCACCAGCCCAGGAAGCGGAGGGGCCGGGGGCGCCACGGCCCGTCCCCGCCCGGGCCCCGGCCACGCCGTCCGCCGTCGAGACGTCCCCGCGCCGCGCCATCGCTGTTCCTCCGCTCCTCCCGCTCCCCGGTGCGGTCGGAGGAGGCGGACTCTACAGCGGTTTCGGCCGCCGTTGCGGGCCACTTCTCACAAATCGGTCAAGGCGTCCGGGGCGGTGCCGGTCGCGGCTATCATCGCCCCATGGACACGAGGACGAAGCCGCTGCGCCAGCTCTTCCTGCCGATCGCCGCCGTCGCCCTGGCGGCGATCGGCTGCACCGACGTCGCCGACGGGGCCGCGGCGGCACCGGCGGACCGCGCCGGATCCACCGCCGCCGCCGCCGGCGACCACCTCGCCCGCGCCACCTTCGCCGGCGGCTGCTTCTGGTGCGTCGAGGCCGCCTTCGACGAGGTCGCCGGGGTGGTCTCGACCACCTCCGGGTACGCCGGCGGGCACGTCGCGAATCCCACCTACGGGCAGGTCTCGGCCGGCGGCACCGGCCACGCCGAGTCGGTGCAGGTGGAGTACGACCCCGCGAAGGTCAGCTACCAGCACCTGCTCGAGGTCTTCTGGCACAACATCGACCCCACCGCCGTCGACAGCCAGTTCTGCGACCACGGCCACCAGTACCGCAGCGCCATCTTCGTGGCCGACGCCGAGCAGCGCCGGCTGGCCGAGGCGTCGAAGGCGAAGCTCGTCGCCTCCGGCCGCTTCCCGCGCGTGGCGACCACGATCGAGCCGCTCGACGCCTTCTATCCCGCCGAGGAGTACCACCAGGACTACTACGAGAAGAACCCGATCCGCTACCGTTTCTACCGCACCGCGTGCGGTCGCGACGCCCGGCTGCACGAGCTCTGGGGAGCCGAGGCCGGGGGGCACTGAGCCGCGGCTGCGGCCGCGGTGGCGGCGTCAGCGCGCCGCCGGGGCACCTTCCGCGGTGCGCTCGAGCACCTTCTCGGCGAGCAGCCGGGCGTGCTCGAGGCTGGCGGCGGTGACCTCCACCGCCAGGTCGCTGCGCCGCAGCGCGTGGACCGTCCACTGGTCCTCGGTGCGGTTCTCGACCGCAAAGGCTTCGTCGGCCAGGCCGTCCACCGGCTGGGCGGCCGCCTCGTGTCCCAGCCCGCGCGCCGTCTCGAGCGCCGCCTCGGAGCCCTCGAAGGTCGCTGGCGGCTGCAGCCGCACGGCGACGAACTCGAAGCGCCCCGCCGCGGGGCGCAGCCCGTAGGTGCAGCCCCGGAACTGGCCGTAGTCCTCGCTGGAGGCGGGCTGCTCGATGCGGCCGTCGAGGGCCGCGGCCACCTCGTCGGCCGGGAGCAGGGCGCAGAGGTCGAGCGCCCCGAGGTCGCGGCCAGCGGCCGGCTCGACCGCGGCCCGGGCATCGGCGGCCGGCGGCGCCTGCGCGTCTCCCGCCGGGGCCGCGCTCCCCTCGCCGCCGCAGCCGATCCCCCACAAGAGCACCTCGCCAACACGCCTGGCCCGTCGCATCGTTCCTCCAGGTCTCCGCCGTACCCGAGGATCGGGACGGCCCGCCGGCGGGAACCCGGGCCGGACCGCTGCCGTCCGCGCTCAGTGCTCGGCCGCGGCCACCAGGGCGGCGGCGCTCGTCGGCCCGAGGGCGTAGGTGTCCGTGTGCGAGCTGATCATCTTGCGGAACTCGAGCGACGCGGCGAACCCGGTGGTCATCCCCTTGGCCTTCACGGCCGCCTCCACCTTGGCGTCCTCGGCGTCGCTGCGCTCCGGGGTGATCCCCAGGTAGTCCCAGGAGTCGCCGTCGAGGTGGGCGTACCACTGCGTCGGCGCCAACCCGAGGCCCGCGTCGACCGCCTCGCGGGCGGCCATCCACTTGAGGAAATCGAGGTGCTGGCCGGGAGCGACGTGGTAGATCGCGACGATCACGGTTCCGGGCTCGGCCTCCTCGTCGGCCGCGCGGGTGGCGACCGCGGCGAGCAGGGCGAGGACGACGGCGGCGAGAACGACGGCGGTGAACCTCTTGCGCATCACAGATCCTCCTTGGGCGCCGGGCGCCCGCGAGCCGGCCGCGACGAGCCTCCGGA
This sequence comes from uncultured Acidobacteriota bacterium, assembly GCA_963843275.1. Classification (GTDB taxonomy): domain Bacteria; phylum Acidobacteriota; class Thermoanaerobaculia; order Multivoradales; family JBCCEF01; genus CAWJJM01. The sequence goes on from CAWJJM010000012.1 coordinate 1,675,346, forward strand.
CAGCCCAGCTGTCCGCGCGGCGCGCGGCCGGTGAAACGACCGATCGAGGGAAACGACTCCGTCAGCTTAGCACCTTCCCCGGGGCGGTCCATCGCCCGGGCCGTCGCTCGGTTTCGGAGCCACGACCATCGCCCGGGCCGGCTTGACTTACGACCCGTTACCGCCTTAGCGTGGCGACCATGTCCCCGGACGGCCCCGCCCGCGACCTCCCCGCCCCGCCGGCGCGCGGCGTGGGGCGCTGGCTCGACCTCACCGGGCTGCGCGGCCCCGGGGGCCGCGGCCCGGCGGCGGAGCCTGCCCCGGGCGCCGCCGGGCCGCCTGCAGCGGGCTCCCGCCCCGGTCGGCCGCGGCGCCGCGGTGCCGCACCTCCCTACTGCGAGCTGCGCGCGGCCTCGGCCTTCTCCTTCCTCGACGGCGCCTCGCTGCCCGAGGACCTGGTGGCCCGCGCCGCCGAGCTCGAGCTGCCGGCGGTGGCGCTGGTCGACCGCAACGGCGTCTACGGGGCGCCGCGCTTCTACGCCGCCGCCCGCCGCGCCGGGCTGCGCGCCCTGGTGGGCGCCGAGGTGGCGCTCGACGACGGCTCCGGCCGCCCCTCCGCCGCGCTGCCCCGCCTCACCCTGCTGGTGCGCGACCGCACCGGCTACCGCAACCTCTGCCGGCTGCTCACCGCCGCCGCCCGCGGCCGGGCCAAGGGCGAGGCGCGCGCCGGCTGGGAGCTGGTGGCGGTCCACGCCCGCGGCCTCCACTGCCTGACCGGCGGCGCCGAGGGGCCGGTGGTGCGCGCCCTGGCGGCGACCCCACCGGCGGCGCGGCGCGCGCCGCCCTCGAGCGGCTCGCCGACCTCTTCCCCGGCCGCCTGCACGTCGAGCTGCAGCGCCACCGGCGGCGCGACGAGGAGCACCGCAACCGGGCGCTCGCCGAGCTCGCCGGCCGCCTGCGGCTGCCGCTGGTGGCCACCAACGGCGTGCGCTACGCCCGCCCCGACGACAAGCCGCTGCACGACGTGCTGACCTGCATCCGCGAGGGCACCCCCCTCGACGCCGCCGGCCGCCTGCTCGCCGCCCACCGCGAGCGGCACCTCAAAGGCGCCGCCGAGATGGGCGCCCTGTTCGCCGACCTGCCGGCGGCGCTGGCCGCCGCCGCCGAGCTCGCCGACGAGCTCGACTTCACCCTCGCCGACCTCGGCTACCGCTTCCCCGACTACCCGCTGCCCCCGGGCGAGACCCCCGCCTCCTACCTGCGCCAGGTCACCTGGAACGCCGCCCGCGCCCGCTTCCGGCCGCTGACCGCCCGCGCCCAGGCGCAGCTCGAGCACGAGCTCGCGATGATCGACAAGCTCGACCTCGCCGGCTACTTCCTCATCGTCTGGGACATCGTGCGCTTCTGCCGCCGCGAGGGGATCCTGGTGCAGGGCCGCGGCTCGGCGGCCAACAGCGCGGTCTGCTACGCGCTGTCGATCACCGCCGTCGACCCGGTGAAGATGGAGCTGCTGTTCGAGCGCTTCCTCTCCGAGGAGCGCGGCGAGTGGCCCGACATCGACCTCGACCTGCCGTCGGGCGACCAGCGCGAGAAGGTGATCCAGTACGTCTACCACCGCTACGGCGACCACGGCGCGGCGATGACCGCCAACGTCATCACCTACCGCGACCGCTCGGCGGCGCGCGAGGTGGCCAAGGCGCTCGGCTACTCGCCGGAGCAGGTCGACCGGCTGGCCAAGCAGCTCGGCACCTGGACCTACGACGTCTCCCGCGGCGATCCGCGCAGCTTCGCGGCGGAGATCGCGGCGGCCGGCTTCGACCCCGAGGAGCCGCGGATGCGGCACTTCGCGGCGACTGTGGCGGCGCATCCAGCACCTGCCGCGCCACCTCGGCCAGCACTCCGGCGGCATGGTGATCGCCGCCGGCCGGCTCGACGAGGTGGTGCCGCTCGAGCCGGCGTCGATGCCCGGCCGGGTGGTGGTGCAGTGGGACAAGGACGACTGCGCCGACCTCGGGATCATCAAGGTCGACCTGCTCGGGCTGGGGATGCTCAACGCGCTGGCCGAGGCGGTGCCCCTGATCCGCGAGCGCGAGGGGCGGACGGTCGACCTCGCCCACCTGCCGCCGGACGATCCCGAGACCTACGCCATGATCCGCGCCGCCGACACCGTGGGGGTGTTCCAGATCGAGAGCCGGGCGCAGATGGCGTCGCTGCCGCGCAACGCCCCGCGCCGCTTCTACGACCTGGTGGTCCAGGTGGCGATCATCCGCCCCGGCCCGATCGTCGGCAACATGGCCAACCCCTACTTCGAGCGGCGCCAGGGCCGGCAGCCGGTGACCTACCCGCACCCCTGCCTCGAGCCGATCCTCGCCCGCACCCTGGGGGTGCCGCTGTTCCAGGAGCAGATCCTGCGCATCGCCATGGTGGCGGCCGGCTTCTCCGGCGGCGAGGCCGAGGAGCTGCGCCGGGCGATGGGCTTCAAGCGCTCGCTCGAGCGGATGCGGGCGATCGAGGGGAGGCTGCGCGCCGGCATGGCGGCGCGCGGCATCGGGGAGGCGGCGCGGCAGCAGATCGCCGGCGCCATCAGCTCGTTCGCCCTCTACGGCTTCCCCGAGTCGCACGCCGCCAGCTTCGCCCTGATCGCCTACGCCAGCGCCTACCTCAAGGCCCACCACCCCACCGCCTTCTACGTCGCGCTGCTCAACGCCTGGCCGATGGGCTTCTACCACCCCGCCAGCCTGGTCAAGGACGCCCAGCGCCACGGCGTCGAGGTGCGGCCGATCGACGTCACCCGCTCGGGCGTCGGCTGCCGCTGGGAGGAGGCGGCGGCGGGCGGCGGTGGGCGGCGGCCGCGGGGCGCCCTGCGGCTGGGGATGAAGTTCGTCAAGGGGCTGCGCCGGGCAGCGGCCGAGGCGATCGAGCGCGAGGCGGCGGCACGTCCCTTCGCCGACGTCGACGACCTGGCCCGCCGCACCGGCCTGCACGACGACGAGCTGGCGGCGCTGGCGGCGGCGGGCGCCCTCGGCGGCTTCGGCCTCACCCGGCGGGCCGCCCTGTGGCAGGTGGCGCGGGCGTCGCGCCCGGCGGGGCCGCTGCTCGCCCGGCTCCCCGACCGCGCCCCCTCGCCGCTCCCCGAGATGGCGTCGATCGACGCCACCCTCGCCGACTACGCCCACACCGGCCTCACCGTCGGGCCCCACCCGGTGCGCTACCTGCGCCCCCACCTGGCCCGCCGCGGCATCGTCCCCACCGCCGAGCTGCCGCGGCTGCCCGCCGGCAGCCGGGTGCGCACCGCCGGCTCGGTGATCGTGCGCCAGCGCCCGGGCACCGCCAAGGGGTTGCTGTTCATGACGCTGGAGGACGAGACCGGCATGGCGCAGGCGATCGTCCGCCCCGACCTGCTCGCCGCCCACCGCCGCCTGCTGGTCACCCGTCCCGGCCTGATCGTCGAGGGGATCCTGCAGAAGCGCGACGGCTCGCTGTCGGTCCAGGCGGAGCGCTTCTGGCCGCTGGGCCCGCCCGAGACCCTGGCCGACGTCCCCAGCCACGACTTCCGCTGAGCCCGGCCGGCCGCTACCATCCGTCCATGACCGCCACCCACGTCGCCCTCCTCCGCGGCATCAACGTCGGCCGCGCCAAGCGCATCAAGATGGCCGACCTGCGCGCCCTCGTCGCCGGCCTCGGCTACGGTGAGGTGCGCACCCTTCTGGCCAGCGGCAACGTCGTCTTCACCGCCCCCGGCACCGACCCCGCCGCGGCCGCCGCGCGCCTCGAGGGCGCCGTCGCCGAGCGGGCCGGCTTCACCGCCCGGGTCGCCGTGCTCACCGCCGACGAGCTGGCCGCCGCCGTCCGCGGCAACCCGCTGGCCGCGGTCGCCGACGACCCGACGCGCCTGCTGGTCTCCGTCCCCGTCGAGCCGGGCGGCCGCGACCGGCTCGTGCCGCTCCTCGCCGAGGACTGGTCGCCGGGGGCCCTGGCGCTGGGCGCCCGGGTGGCGTATCTGTGGTGTCCCGCGGGCATCCTCGACAGCCCTCTCGCCGCCGCCGTCGAGCGCACGCTCCCGGGTGCCGTCACCGCCCGCAACCAGGCGACGATGGAGAAGCTCCTCGCCCTGGCCGGCGGCTGAGGCCGGCCGGCGGATCTTCGGATAGGGTCGAGCGGTGACCCCCACGGCGGGTGCCCGACAGCGCCGCCGCGGTCCCTCCGGGACCCGGCGGCCCCCGGCCACCGCGCCGGCGGCCTGCGTCGCCGGCGTGCTGCTCGCGCTGGTCGCCTGCCTCCAGCCGTCGGCGCCGGACCCGACGACGGCGCCGCTCCAGGACGCCGGCGGGGTGCTCAGCGCCACCCAGCGGGCGCGGATCGTCGACTACCTCGGCTTCGTCGAGCAGCGCTACGGGATCGACTACCGGGTCGTGGTCGAGTCCCCGGCGGCCGGGACCCGCACCGAGGTGCGGGCCGCCGAGCTCTTCCACCGCCTCGGGGTCGGCGACCGGCACCGGGGTCGCGGGCTGCTGCTGTGGCTCGACCCGGCGCGCCGCCAGGTCCGCGTCGAGGTCGGCTACGCCCTCGAGCCGCTGGTGACCGACCTCGACGCCGGCCGGATGCTGCGCGACTACCTGGCGCCGCACGGCCGGGCGGCGGCCGTCGGTCCGGCGATCGAGGCGGCGGTCGAAGCGCTGGTCGACACCCTCGCGCCCCGGCTCGCCGACCTGGCCGCCGGCGAAGTGGCGACGGCGGGAAGCGGCGGCGCCGGGGCCGCCGACGACCTGCGCTCGCCCCCGCCGGAGCCGAGCTCGCCCGACGATCCGCTGGCGGCGCGGGCCGCGCCGCAGCCCGATCCGCGGGCCGCACGGGACCTCGAGATCGCGCTGCTGCACCGCGGCCTGTACCTCCAGTCGTCCCGCCTCTACGACGCGGACTGGCGACGCGCCGACCGACCGGCCCGCTGGACCCCCGAGCGCCTGCGCCAGCTCGGCCGGGAGTGGGACCGCCCGTACGAGGTGGTCCGCGACGGGGGCTTCGCGGTGGCCTACTACCCCGACGCGCCCGCCCTGGGCCCGACCTTCCTGCGGCGCGAGCCCGAGGGCTGGGTGATCGATGCCACGGCGACGGCGCGGATCGTCGTCTACGACTTCTCCAACCGCTGGTGGTTCGCCCTTGACGAGCCGTCTCCCTACCTCGCCCTGCTGCGCGGCGCGCTGCCGTTGCACCCGGTGCGCCTGCAGTCGGGCCGCGCCGCCTGGGCCGCCGGGCCGGCCCCGCCGCCCCCGTAGCGTCCGGCCTCCGGGCACCGCGGCCCGCGGCGCGCCGGACGCGACCCGGCGTCCGCCGTCAGGCCGTGGTCCCGGCCAGGGGCGTCGTCGGATCGGCCGCCACCCGCAGCTCCTCCGAGCCGGCGATCTCGCCGTAGCTCTCGGTCACCACCATCGGACAGCGCAGGCAGGCCGCCTCGCCCTCCTGACCCCACCACCGGCAGGCCGGTCGCAGCGCGCACACCGGGGGCGCCGCCACCGCTTCGGGGAGCCGCTCGACGATGCGGCGCGCCAGCCGGCAGGAGCTGCCGTCGAAGTGCTGGCAGGCGGAGCCGGCGCAGGGCGCGGCGAAGCGGAAGCGGCGCGTCGCCGAGCCCGGTCCGGCCAGGGCGAGCAGGCCCTCGCGCACCGGCTCGGGCCGCTTGAGGTAGGCGAGGCGCGGGCGCTCCGGCGTGCCCTCGACCAGCCCCAGGAGGCGCGCACCGGGCAGCTCGGGCCGGGCGCTGGGGCACTGCACGGCCTCGGGCCCGGCGACGGCCGGCGCCCCCTCGGGACGCCGGCCCGGAGCCGAGGGCTCAAGCGTTGCCGACACGGCTCGCCAGGTCCCCGAACAGCTCGCTGGGATCGATCCAGATGCCGACCCAGATCTTGGGCGGCACGAGGACCTTGCCGCCGGTCTTCGGGATCAGCTCGCGGTAGGCCTGGAAGCTCGACCGCGACGCCGTGGTGATCAGCTCGTCCAACGTGATGGTGCGCGCCTTCGCGACGTCGTCGCTCATGGCTTTCCGACTCCTTTCCGGACGTGCCTCCCCGCGGCGCCGCCGCGAGGATCGAAGCTGCCGGGAGAGGCTGGTTTGGAGTAGGGGCGTACGAAATTCTGCGACGTTACGGAGATTGCGCATTCGCCGCCGGACGTAGCGCCGGCCGCGTTCGGGTACTCTCGGGAAAAACTCGCGGAGGAAAGCTCATGTCCCCCACCCGCTGCGCGTCCGAGGTCGGGCGCCTTCCCGTCGCCGTGGCCGTCCTCGTCGCGACGCTGGCCGGCGCCGCCGCCGTCTCCCCGCCCGCCGCCGCAGCGCCGGCCGGCACCCCGGTGCCGGCCGGCTCGACGCTGGTGCTCACCGGAACCGTCCTCGACGGGGAGACCGCCACCGGCTCGGTCGTCGGACCCCAGGGGACGACGCTCGCGGGCGTGGTCGTCGAGGTCGACGGCGAGAAGACGCGCACCGACGCGGCCGGTCGCTTCCCCGTCCACGTGCCGGCCGGAGCGGTCGGCCGGGCGATCGCGGTGGCGCTGCCCGGCGCCGCCGGTGCGGGAGCGTCGGTGCGACTGCCGGTGGTGGCCGCCCCCCACCCCGCCGCCGCCGCGGCGCCGCCGCGGATCGTCGACGCGCCCGCCTATCCGGCGGCAGGGGAGCGGATGACCCTGCAGGGCTCCGGCTTCCGCGGCGACCCGGCCGGCTCGGTGGTGCGCCTCGGGGCAGCCGAGGCCCCGGTCCTCGCCGCCACCAGCGCCGAGATCGTCGCCACCGTGCCGTCGACACAGCCGACGGGACCGCAGCCGCTCACCGTCTCCACCGCCGCGGGGAGCAGCGCCCCGGTGCCCGTCCAGGTGGTCCGCTTGTCGCTCGGCTCCACCGACACCGAGCTGATGCGCGGTCAGTCCGGCGCCGCCGACCTCCGCATCGAGGGCACCGCCGACCCGGTCGACGTGGAGGTGGTGAACCACTCCGGCGACGTGCTGCGGCTGGAGGGCGGCGACCGGCAGCGGGTGCGGACGGGCGGCGGCCCGGACAACCGCGCCACCCTCCACTACCGCGGCATCGGGCCCGGCGCGTGGACGCTGAGCGCCACCGTGCTGGGCCGCACCGGGCCGGTGGCCGCCGACGTCGCCCCCGGCTCCACGGCGCCGGGGACGCGCCCCGGCGTGCTGCGGTTGGTCAAGCGCGTGGAGGGGGACGCCGCCGTCGCGGCGGACTTCCACCTCCGGGTCCGCGACCGCACCGGCGCCGACGCGGCCGTCCTGGGAGGATCGGAGGACGGCGCCTCCGCCGCCCTGCCGCCGGGGATCTACGTGGTCGAGGAGAGCGGCGACACCGCGGGCTGGGTGCAGCTGTTCTCCGGCGACTGCGACGGTGCCGGCGGCGTCGAGGTGACCGCGGGACGGCGGGCCGAGTGCGTGGTCACCAACGTCCGGGTGGGGAGCGGCGAGAGCCCGCCGCCGGGGTCCCACCCCGGCCTGATCGAGGTGGTCAAGCGGGTCGAGGGCGGCCCGCGCGACGCCGGGGACTTCGAGCTGCGGGTCGTGGACCCGGCGTCCGGCACGCCCCTCGCGGTCCGCGGCTCGGCGGCGGGCACGGCGGTGCCGGTCCGGCCGGGCACCTACACCGTCGAGGAGGACGCCGACGCAGGGTACGTGCGCGTCTTCTCCGGCGACTGCGACGGCTCCGGACGGGTGCGGGTGGCACCTGGGCAGCGCTCCGTCTGTGTGGTCACCAACGTGCACCGCGGCGGGCTCGAGTCGGCGGATGGCGGGGCCCCGGAACCGGTTCCCGGCGGCACCGGCGCCACCGCCGCGGCACCCGGGATCCTGCGGGTGGTCAAGCGGGTCGAGGGCGGCCCCCGCCGGCCGGACGACTTCGGGCTGCGGGTGCGCGACCGCACGGGCGCCAGCGTCGCCGGCGGCGCCGGCGCGGCGGGGGGCCGATCCGCCGCGCTCTCCGGCGGGCTGTACGTCGTCGAGGAGGAGGAGGCCCACCCCGGCTACGTGACCACCTTCTCCGGCGCCTGCGACCACCGCGGCGCGGTGCGCGTCGTGGCGGGCCGCCGCGTCGACTGCGTGGTCACCAACGTCTGGGTCGGCGCGGAGGACGTTGCGGCCGAGCCCGGCCGTCGCGGCGCCCTGCGGGTGGTCAAGACCTTCGCCGGCCGTGGCGCCGAGGCGGAGACCCGCTGGGTGGAGCCCCCGCCGGCGAGCGTCCCCTTCGACGTCGAAGACAGCGGAGGCCGGACCGTCGCCCGCCTGGAGGCCGGGCCGGACGGCGCCGCGGTGGCGCTGGCCCCGGGGTCCTACCGCCTGTGGGAGCGGACGAGCCGCCACGACGAGCTCCCCGTCTTCTCCGGCGACTGTGAAGGCAGCGGCTGGGTGCGGATCCGGCCCGGCGAAGAGACGCTCTGCCGCGTCACCGACGTCCGGGTCGACGGGATGGAGGACGCGGCCGATCGGTACGGCATCGAGGCGCCCGGCCTGCTCCGCGTCGTCAAGACGGTCGAGGGTGGTCCGGCCCGTGCCGCGGACGCCGAGCTCGAGATCCTCGGGCGCGACGGCTCGACGGTCCTCAGCTTCGCGGGCGACGAAGAGGGCGGCATCTTCGCCCTCACGGCCGGCTTCCACCAGGTGTCCGAGCGCGACCCGCCGCCCGGCTACGTCCCGCTCGTCTCCGGCGACTGCGACCCCGCCGGCGGCCTCTTCGTGCGCAGCGGCAGCCTGCACGAGTGCACGGTGCGCAACGTCTTCGTGGGCAGCGACCAGATCGACCCCGGCGCGCCGGGGCGCGGGGTGCTCCGCGTGGTCAAGCGCGTGGACGGCGGCCCGGCGCGACCCGCCGACGCCCGCCTGGCGGTCACGCCGGTCCGGACGGAGCGCGGCCTCAGCGTCGCCGGCGCCGCCGACGGAACGCCGGTCGCGCTGCCCGCCGGCGAGGTCCGGGTGAGCGAGGAGGGGGCGGCGCCGGGCTACGTCGTCACCTACGCCGGCGCTTGCGACGCCGGCGGGACGGTGCGCGTCGAACGGGGCCGCGAGGCCGTCTGCGTCGTCACCAACACCTGGGTCGGCGCCGGCGCCGCGGGCAATTCGCCGACGCCGGAGTGAGCTCCGGCCTAGGGGCGCTCGAGGAGCATGCCGTCGAGCAGGTCGGCGAGGCGGCGGACCTGCTCGTCGGACAGACTGCCCGACAGCCCGCGCACGAACATGCCGATGCCCCCGAGCGCGGTACGCAGGCCCACGCGCACCGTCGCCTCCGACAGGGTGCCGAGGCCGAGCAGCCGCACCGAGCGCGCGAAGTAGTAGTCGAGGTTGGCCTCGGTGAGACGCAGGATCATCGCCACGCCCTCGCGGGCGTGCGCCGCCGGGTGCGGAGCGTCGCGCACCCGGTCGATCAGGGACCGCACGTCGGCGGCGAGGTCGGACGGCAGCTCGGCGGCGAAGTAGACCGGCATGGCGACGACGAGGCTATCCCAGGCCGGTGAGAAGATGGCGCCGCCGTGCCGCGCCGCCGCCGTCCCCACCGCCTCGCCGCCGTCCTCCTCGCCGTCGCCCTGGCCGCCTGCGCCAGCCCGCTCGACCCGCGGCTGCTGCGGCTGGTCGCCGAGCCGCCGCCCCGCTGGCTGCCGGTGCCGGTGCGCGGGGTGGCGCCGGGCCAGCTCCGCGACACCTGGGGCGCCGCCCGCAGCGGCGGCCGCTTCCACGAGGGGATCGACATCCTGGCGCCGCGCGGCACGCCGGTGGTCTCGACCACCGAGGGGATCGTGGCCCGGCTCGGCACCGGCGGTCTGGGCGGCCGCGTGGTGTGGATCACCGGCCCGGCCGGCTGGCGTCACTACTACGCCCACCTCGACCGCTGGGCGGCGCTGCGCGAGGGCGCCTGGGTGGCGGCCGGGACGGTGCTGGGCTTCGTGGGGAGCTCGGGCAACGCCGCCGGCGGGCCGACGCACCTGCACTACGGGATCTACCGCCGGGACGGCGAGCCGATCAACCCCTACCCGCTGCTGGCCGACCCGGCGGCGGGGACGCCGCGGGCGGTCGGCCACGCCGGCTGAGCCCGACCGCGCTCAGCGCCCGCGGCCCAGGTGGACCTCGAGCGGCTCCTGCGGCAGCACCAGGGCGAGCAGGAAGTAGGCGAGGATCCCCGGCACGACCCCGGTGAGCACGGTCGCCGCCGCCCACACCGCCCGCACCAGGGCGGGCTGCACGGCGAGGCGCATCGCCAGCGCCAGGCAGACGCCGGCCAGCCAGCGGCCCTCGCGCGGGCGCTCCGGCAGCATCCGCTCAGCCCCCGGCCGCCGGCGGCTCCTCCGGTAGCAGGAACCACAGGGCGACGTAGAAGAGGATGCCGGGGAAGGCGGCCGAGAAGATCGACACCGCCACGTAGACGATCCGCACCAGGGTCGGATCCCAGCCGTAGTGGTGCGCGATGCCGCCGCAGACGCCGGCGATCATGCGATCGGTGCGCGAGCGAGTCAGTCCCATCGTGTCCTCCTTGTCCGGGAGCCCAGCAAGCTCCGCTCCACCTCTCTACGCGCGTTCCGCCGCCGGGATTCGGTCGAGCATCCAGGCCATCAGGAACTTCTGCGCGTGCTTGCGGTTCTCGGCCTGGTCGAAGATCACCGAGCCGCGGCCGTCCATCGCCGCGCTCGAGATCTCGTAGCCGCGGTGGGCCGGCAGACAGTGCATGACCAGGGCGTGGTCGGGTGCCGCGGCGAGCAGCGACTCGTCGACCTGGAAGCCGGCGAAGGCGCGCAGCCGCACGTCGCGCTCGGCCTCGTCGCCCATCGACACCCAGGTGTCGGTGTAGATCACGTCGGCCCCCGCCACCGCCTCCTCCGGCCGATCGGTCAGCTCGACCGCGATGCCCTGCTCGCGGGCCGCGGTGACCACGCGGGCGTCGGGCGAGTAACCCTTGGGGTAGGCGACCGCGATCGACATCCCCACCTTGGCGGCGCCGTGGATCAGCGAGTGGCAGACGTTGTTGCCGTCGCCGACGTAGGCGATCTTCAGGCCCTCGAGCTCGCCGAAGTACTCGCGGATCGTCAGGTAGTCGGCGAGGCCCTGGCAGGGGTGGTAGAGGTCGGAGAGCCCGTTGATCACCGGCACCTCGCTGTGCGCCTTCATCACCTCGAGGTCGCGCTGGTCGTAGACCCGCGCCATCACCAGGTCGACGTAGCGCGACAGCACGTGGATCTCGTCCTCGAGGTCGGCGAGGGTGAAGTTCGAGGTGCGCCAGTCGAGGTAGAGGGCACGCCCGCCCATCTCGCCCACACCGACCTCGAACGAGACGCGCGTACGGGTGGAGGTCTTCTGGAACAGCAGGGCGACCGAACGCCCGGCCAGGGCGTCGGCGAAGCGCTCCGGCTCGCGCTTGACGGCGAGACCGCCGTCGAGCAGGGCGCGCATCTGGTCGCGGGTCAGGTCGGCGAGGGTGAGGAACGAGCGCTCGGGCCGGCCCCGGCGCTGGCCGCGGCGCTCGGCCGCGAGCCGCACCGCGCGGTCGGCCCGCTCGGCGTGATCGGACGGCTTCGACATCGTGAACGGTTCTCCTCGAACGTCGCGGGGATGGATCGGAGGCCGCCCCGGGAGGCGGGCGTCCCCGGGACGATAGCACCGCGGCGGGGGCACGGGGCCGGCCGTGCCGCCGCGGCGAGGGGTCGGGGAGAAAAAAGAGGGGGAGGCGCCTCTGGTGATGGGGGGACCAGGACGCCTCCCCGCTGCGGAGGGGCTTGTCGAGCCGGCTACTTGACGACGATGTTGCTGACGACGCGCTTGACGCCCGAGGTGGTGCGGGCCAGGTGCTCGGCCTCGCGCCGGGCGTCGTCGGACCGCACCTCGCCCGACAGCGTCACCACGCCGTTGAGGGTGTCGACGTCGATGTTGAGGGCCGCCACGTCGGGATCCCCGGCGAGCTTGGCCTTGACCTTGGCGGTGATCGCGGCGTCGTCGAGCTGCTCGTCCGCCGGCCGGTTCGTGGCGCACGCGGTGACCATGCTGCCCATCGAGAGAACCGAGGCGGCCACCAGTGCTGCTGCGAGCATCTTGCGCATGTCGTCGTCTACCTCCCACGGCACCCCCGGGGCGCCGGCTCGTTGTCGTCGGGCGGTCCCCGGTTCGGACGGGGTGCCGCTCCTCTGTCGCCCCCCGCTCGATGCAGCCGGCGTGCCAGTGGGGCCCGCGGGGCCGGCGCGCCGCTGCGGACGGGCCGAATGCGGCGGCACCGCCGCAGGCGCCGGCGGCCGCAGCCTGTAGGAAAGGGAGCCGCGCCGGGAAAGACTTACAGCCCGCCGCCGCCCCGCTCCCGGCCCGCCCGGCGCCCGCGGTGGGCGAGCCAGGCCGGCCAGGCGCCGATCGCCGTCCACGCCGTCGCCACCGCGAGGGCGTAGACGACCGCTCCGCGGCGCAGCGCCTCGCCGGGGAGCACGGCGAACAGGCCGGCCGACGCGGCCAGCAGCAGGGCCCCACCGGCGGCGGTGAGGGCGCGCCCGCGCAGCCCGGGAGAGGGCAGGTCCGGAGGGGCCAGGAAGGCGCCGACGGCCAACCCCAGCGGCCAGCCGGCGTCCGGGCCGGCCCAGGACGCCGCCAGCCCGGCCGCGAAGGCCAGTGCGTCGGGCCACGGGCCCGGGCCCCAGACCCCGCGCAGCCGCCGGTGGCGGGAGAGGGCCACCAGCAGCAGCCCCACCGAGAACCCGCCGGCGACGTCGGCCGGGTAGTGGACGCCGAGAACCACCCGGGAGGCGGCCACGGCCACGACCACGGCCGCCGCCAGGGCCCACAGCCCGGCGCGTCGGTGACGCGCCGCGAGCGAGCCCCAGAAGACCGTGGCCGCCTGCGCGTGCCCGCTCGGCCAGCCGGCGCCGGCGGCCGTCGCCCGCGCCGCGTCGAAGCTCGCCGCCGGGTCGACGTCGAACGGCCGCGGCAGGTCGAAGGTCGCCTTCAGCAGGTGGTTGAGGGCGTAGGACAGCCCGAGCAGCAGGGCCAGACGGCGCCCGCCGACGCGGTCGATCGCCCACAGGTAGAGTGCGGTCAGCAGCAGCACCACGGGCGCCGAGCCGAGATAGGTGACGGCGAGGGCCACCCGGTCGAGCAGGCCGGGTCCCCCCGGGGCGGCGGCGAGGCGAGCGGCGGCGGCGATCACGAGGCACACATCTTGCGCCCTCGGTGGCAAGGACGATGCCGAGCCGGAAGAAGAGCCAGGATTCTCTCGCCGAGTACCGCCGCAAGCGGGACTTCGCGCGCACCCCGGAGCCGGCGGGCGATCGCGCCGCGGCGGGCGACGGCGCGCGGTCCTTCGTGGTCCAGAAGCACGCCGCGCGACGCCTGCACTACGACTTCCGCCTGGAGATCGACGGCGTCCTCAAGAGCTGGGCCGTCCCCAAGGGCCCCAGCCTCGACCCTGCCGAGCGCCGGCTCGCCGTCGCCACCGAGGACCACCCGCTCGAGTACGGAGGCTTCGAGGGCATCATCCCCGAGAACGAGTACGGCGGCGGCACGGTGATGCTGTGGGACCGCGGACACTGGTCCCCCGAGGACGGCGGCGAGGCGCCGGCCCGCGCCTGGGAGCGGGGGAAGCTCCACTTCCGGCTCGCCGGCGACAAGATGCGCGGCGGCTGGATCCTGGTCCGCATGCACGGGTCGGCCTCCGACGGTGGCAAGAACTGGCTGCTGATCAAGGAGGACGACGAGGAGGCGCGGCCCGACGCCGGCGACGGGCTGGTCGAGGGGCGTCCCGACAGCGTCGCCAGCGGCCGCACGATGGAGCAGATCGCCGCCGCTCCCGAGCGCGTGTGGCACTCCGACCACGACGACGTCCCGGCCGACGGGGAGGCGGCCGCGGAGCCTCCGGCGGGACGGCCCTCGCCGCCCCGCGCCCCGACAGGGGTCGACGGCGCCCGCCGCGGCGACCTGCCCGCCGCCGCCGACCTGCGGCCGGAGCTCGCCAGCCTCGCCGGCGAGGTCCCTTCCGGCGACGGCTGGCTGCACGAGATCAAGTACGACGGCTACCGGGCGTTGGCACGGATCGACCGCCGCGGCGCCGCCCCGGCCGTCACCCTGGTCACCCGCGGCGGCAACGACTGGACCGAGCGCTTCCGCCCGGTGGCCGCCGCGCTCGCCGAGCTCCCGGTGGAGACCGCCGTGCTCGACGGCGAGGTGGTCGCCCTGGCCCCCGACGGTTCGTCGAGCTTCGCCCTGCTGCAGCGGGCGCTGGGCCGGCAGGGCGGCGGCGCGCTCGTCTACTACGCCTTCGACCTGCTCCACCTCGACGGCGTCGGTCTCGCCCGCGCCCCTCTGGCGGCGCGCAAGGAGCTGCTCGCCGCGCTGCTCGGCGCCGGGGGCGCCGCGGGCCACGGGTCCGGCGGCACGGTCCGCTACAGCGACCACCTCGCCGGGCGCGGCGCCGACTTCTACCGCCAGGCGTGCCGGCACGCCCTCGAGGGCGTGGTGTCGAAGCGGCGCGACGCCCCCTACCGCCCGGGCCGCGGGCGCGACTGGATCAAGGTCAAGTGCAGCGCCCGCCAGGAGCTCGTCGTCGGCGGCTTCACCGACCCCTCCGGCTCCCGGATCGGGTTCGGGGCGCTCCTGCTCGGGGTGTACCCGGCCGGCGGCGGCGGCCGCCTCGAGTACGCCGGCCGGGTGGGCACGGGCTTCGACGACGCCACGCTCGCCGCCCTGCGCACGCGCCTCGACGCCCTGGAGACCGACGAGCCGCCCTTCGCCGACCCGCGGGCCGCCGCCGGCTCCGCCGCCGCCAAGGGCGTGCACTGGGTGCGCCCCGAGCTGGTCTGCGAGGTGGAGTTCACCGAGTGGACCGAGGACGGCGTGATGCGTCATCCTTCCTTCCAGGGCCTGCGCGAGGACAAGTCTCCCGCCGAGGTCGTGCGCGAGCGGCCGGCCCCCGCCCGGACGCCGGCCCGCCGCGGCGGGCGCACCGAGGAGAAGACCATGACCCGAGCGGAACGCAGCGGCGGGACCGCCGAGATCGCCGGGGTGCGCCTGACCCACCCCGACCGCGTCCTGTTCCCCGAGCAGGGGTTGACCAAGCTCGACCTGGCCCGCTACTACGAGGCGGTCGCCGACGCCCTGCTCCCGCACCTCGCCGGCCGGCCGCTGTCGCTGGTGCGCTGTCCCTCCCGCCGCGAACAGGAGTGCTTCTACCAGAAGCGCGTCGACGACTCCTTCCCCGCCGCCGTCACCCGTGTCGACGTCGCCCAGCAGGGCGCCGAGCCCGAGGTCTACGGCGCCGCCGAGTCGCTCGCCGCCGTCGTCGCCCTGGTCCAGATGGGGGTCCTCGAGCTGCACACCTGGGGCGCCCGTCGCGACCGCCTGGAGCGCCCCGACGTCCTGGTCTTCGACCTCGATCCCGACGCCGGCCTGCCCTGGGAACGGGTGGTCGCCGGAGCCCGCGCGGTGCGCGACCTGCTCGCCGAGCTGGGGCTCGAGAGCTGGGTCAAGAGCACCGGCGGCAAGGGCCTCCACGTGGTGGTACCGATCGAGCGGCGCAGCGGCTGGGACGAGGCCAAGGCCTTCGCCCGCGCCGTCGCCGAGACCCTGGTCCGCGCCGCCCCCGACGCCTACACCGCCAACATGTCGAAGGCCAAGCGGCACGGCAAGGTCTTCGTCGACTACCTGCGCAACGGCCGCGGCGCCACCTTCATCGCCCCCTTCTCCACCCGCGCCCGCCCCGGCGCCCCCGTCGCCGTTCCCCTCGCCTGGGACGAGATCACCCGCGCCACGCCCGGCCGCTACACCGTCACCACCCTCCCCCGCCGCCTCGCCTCCCTGCGCCGCGACCCCTGGTCCGGCTACCACCAGGCGCGCCAACGCATCACCAAAGACATGCGACGACGCCTGGGCCTCGCCTGAACCCGCCTCTCCCGACCTTCGAGCGCAGCGAGAATCGATCCCGTCCCCCGAGATTCGAGGCCCAGCCGAAAATCGATCCCCTCCCCCCGAGATTCGAGGCGCAGCCGAAAATCGAGTCGGCCCGCTCCCCCCGAGATTCGAGGCCCAGCCGAGAATCGAGCCCCGCTCCCCCGAGATTCGAGGCCCCGCCGAGAATCGAGTCGGCCCGCTCCCCCGAGATTCGAGGCCCAGCCGAGAATCGAGCCCCGCTCCCCCGAGATTCGAGGCCCAGCCGAAAATCGAGCCCCTCTCCCCGAGATTCGAGGCGCAGCCGAGAATCGAGTCGGCCCGAAAGAGCCCCGAACCCCCCGCTCCCCACCACCCCCCGCGCTCCCGAGCCTCACGAGATTCGAGCGCCAGCGAGAATCGAGGCGTCCTGCCCTCCCCACCGCCCCTCCGCGGGCTGTCGGTGACGGGCCGTGGGGGCGGCGTTCCCAGGGGCGTCAGGGGCCGCGCAAGAATCTTCGTCGCCGCGGAGATCACCGCCGGTGGCGCGCGGACCCTGCCGAGTCGCCCCCCCTCCGATCCCCCACCGACAGGGCGACGTCCCCTGGGAACGTCGCCCCCACGGCCCCCCACCCCCACCACCCCCGATCGGTCGGGGACATCGGTGACATTTCAGACCGGGGACATGGGTAACAGTCTCGGCCTTGGTTTCTCGTAGTCGCCGGGGCTGTGGGAGCGGTGGGAGCTGTGGGAATCCCGAAGGGATTTCCAGGGTGGGTGGTGGGGTGGGCAGCTTCCACGGCTTCCACAGTCCGACGCGCGATCACAGCAGTTGGATCTTGCCGTCGCGGTCATCGTACCGGCCCAGCAGCAGCGGGCCGAAATACACCGACCACAGACCATCGTCGACCTCCTCGAGGCCGACGCGGTGGCCGCGCAGGACCTGGCTGACGAAGCGACGATCGCCACGCCAGCGGATGTCTCCCTTGCTCCGCACCCGGCGGACCTCGAAGTGCGCCGGATAGCTGACCCCGGCCTCGGGCGGGTAGGAGCGAGGAGATCTCTCGTAGAGCTCGGCAGGAGTCCGCTGCCCGATCCCCTCGTGCGGGCGCTCTTCGTTGTACTCCTGGCGGAAGCGGTCGAAAGACTCCTGCTGTCGGATTTCGCTCGCTGCCGGCGGACGAGCGGTCTCCGCCTTCAGCGTCCGGTGCATCCGCTCGTGACTGCCATTCTGCTCAGGGTGTCCCGGCTGGATCAGCACCGGCATGATTCCAAGCTCGATCCACCATGCTGAAAGGCGAGACAGCCGCCGCACCGACACCCCCGACGCAAACGGTGCACCGCCATCGCTGAGGATCTTCCGCGGCAGCCCGTAGGTGGCAAACAGCTCCTCGAAGACCGGTCGAGCATCGCCGTAGGCGACCCCCCTGCGGCCACGGCACCCCAGCACAAACCGGCTGTAGGCGTCGGCTACCGTCAGCGGAAAACACATCCTGTGGTCGCCGAGCCGAAACTCGCCCTTGTAGTCCGCCGTCCAGACGTCGTTGGGCTCTCGCGGCTCCACCACCGGCTTGCTCGGGGCCCTCTTCACCCGGCTCGGCGGCCGAGTCGCCACCAGGCCGTGGCGTTTGAGAATCGATGTCGCCGTGCTCACCGCCGGCCAGCTCCAGCCCGGGTGCTGACGCCGCAGCCGTGCCAGGAGCTTCTTCGCTCCCCACCGTGGATGCGCTCGCCGCAGCTCCACCAGTGCGTCCTCACAGCGCTTCTCCGTGCGATGAGGGCACCCTAGCGGACGACGCGACCGGTCCTTCAGTCCGTCGACCCCCTGCCGCGCATAGCGGCCGGCCCATTTGTAGCCCGTCTTGCGACTGATGCCGTACGTACGGCACAGCTCCGTCATCGTGTAGCGACAGCTCGACAAGGCCGCAATGAAGCGCAGGCGCTGGTCCACGGGCGTCGTCTCCTTCCACGGCATCGACCCACCTCCTTCGGTGTCCGATGCTCTCCGACGAGACTGTTACCCATGTCCCCGGTACGATCTGTTACCCATCTCCCCGGTCCGAACCCCCCACGGCCCCCCACCACCCCCCACCACCCCACCACCCCCCACCCACCACCCCCCCTCCCGCCCCCCCCGGCACGCCTCTTGCGGTCCCCCCCCTCGCCTCCCCCACGGAGGCCCGAGATCCGACCCCCGAAAGGAGCTCCGCGTGCGCCGTACCCTCGCCCTGCCCCTCGTCCTGTCCGTCCTCGCCCCGCTCCTCCTCACCGCCTGCCGGTCCGCCGAGGAGCGCCAGGCCGACTTCGTCGACCGCGCCGCCCCGCGCCTGCGCGCCGCGCTCGACGCCGCCGACGCCCCGGGGCCGAAAGACTCCGCCGCCGGGCGCGCCTGGGCGGCGCTCGACGACCTCTACGCGCGGCGCGGCGACCAACCGATCTGGATCGAGGCCGATGGGGCGACCGAGGCCGCCGGGAACCTGATCTCCACCCTGCAGGACGCCGGCGGGCATGGCCTGGACCCGGCGATCTACCACGCCCACGACCTGGCCAACGCGCTCGGGGCCCTGCACGACGAGGGCTCGCGCGCGGACCCCGACGCCTACGCCCGGCGGGCGGCCGAGCTCGACCCCCGGCTCACCTTCTCCCTGGCACTGTTCCTGGACCACCTCGGTCGCGGCCGCATCGCCCCGTCCGACGTCGGCATGCAGTGGCAGACGGAGCGCCGCGAGACGGACCTGGCCAAGGCCCTCGGCACGGCCGTCGACGGGGAGGGGATCGCCGCCGCCGTCGACGAGGTGCTGCCGCCGCACGACCAGTACCGGGGGCTGGAGAAGGTCCTCGCCCACTACCGCGAGATCGCCGCCGCCGGGGGCTGGCCCGAGGTGCCGTCGGGCGCGGCCCTCTCCCCCGGGGACGACAGCCCGCGGGTGCCGGTGCTGCGCCGGCGGCTCGAGGCCTCCGGCGACCTCGAGCCGCAGGGCGCCGGCGACGGGAAGGCGGACCCGGACGGCGACGACGGTGCCACGCACTACGACGAGCGCCTCGCCGCCGCCGTCGAGCGCTTCCAGGCCCGCCACGGCCTGGTCACCGACGGCGTGGTCGGGCCCGAGGCGCTCGAGGATCTCAACGTCCCCGCCGCCGAACGGGTGCGCCAGATCGAGGCCAACCTCGAGCGCTGGCGCTGGCTGCCCGACGACCTCGGCGAGCGCTACATCCTGGTCAACGTGCCGCGCTTCGAGCTCCAGATGATCGACGGCGGCGACGAGGTGATGCGGATGAAGGTGGTGGTCGGCGAGCAGCTCAAGCCGACCCCGATGTTCAGCGACCGCATGACCTACGTCACGTTCAATCCCTACTGGAACATCCCCTCGAGCATCGCGCGCGAGGAGATCCTGCCCAAGGCGGCGGCCGACCCCGGCTACCTCGCCGCCCACCACATGGAGCTGGTCGAGGGGTGGAGCGACGACGCCCGGGTGCTCGACCCGCGCTCCGTGGGGCCGGAGGTCCTGGCCCAGGCCGGGGACGACGGCTCGCCGGTGCGGCTGCGCCAGGTCCCCGGGCCGGACAACCCGCTCGGCCGCATCAAGTTCATGTTCCCCAACGAGAACAACATCTACCTCCACGACACCTCGGCCGACTACCTCTTCGACGAGAACGTGCGCACCTTCAGCCACGGCTGCATCCGCGTCCAGGAGCCGGTCGCCCTGGCCTCCTGGGTGCTCGACGAGAGCGCCGCCGAGGTGCGCCAGCGCATCGCGTCCGGCGAGACGGCGTCGATCGAGACGCCGCGCCAGATCCCGGTGCACATCCTCTACTGGACGGCCCTGGTCGACGACCACGGCGCCGTGCACTTCCTCGACGACCTCTACGGCATCGACCAGCGGGTCCTCGACGGGCTCGCGGCAGAGAAGGCGCCGCAGGTCGAGCTGCGGGCCCCCGAGACGCTGCCGCAGGCGCCGTCCCCGGGCGGCGCGGATCAGGGCGACGCCGGGCGGCCCCGGCGGGCGACCGAGACGTCGTAGAGCGTCTTGCCGGCGGTGGCGGCGAGGATCACGGCGCCGCCGGCGAGACCCCAGGGACCGGGCTCCTCGCCGTGGACGAGCCAGGTCCAGACGGGATTGAGGACGGGCTCGACGAGCAGCAGCAGCGACGCCTCGAGCGCGCCGATGCGCCGGAACGCCCGGGTGAGGAAGACGTAGGCGAGCGCCACCTGGAAGACCCCGAGGAAGACCAGCAACGCCACGTCGAGGGGCCGGGCGGCGGCGAGGCCGGCCGGTGCCGCCAGGGCCGCGGGCAGGGCCAGCGCGCACGCGAAGAGATTGCCGAGCAGGACGGCGGCCGCCCCGGTGTCGCCGTCGGCGCCCCGCCCGAGCGCGCGCAGCCCGAGCAGCGTCAGCCCCCAGGTGACGCCGGCGGCCACCGCCACGAGGTTGCCGGCGAACGGGTCGGGTGCCAGCGCGTCGGGGACGCGCCGGCCGACGAAGAAGAGCGCCAGGCCCCCCGCCAGGGCCACCATGTAGAGGACGTCGCGCCGGCGGGTGCGCTCGCCGAGCAGCCAGGGCGCGAGCAGCAGGACGTAGAGGGGCGCCGTGTCCTGGAGGAAGATGGTGTTCGCCGCCGTGGTCAGCTTGTTCCCCACCACGAAGAGCACCAGGGTGGCGCCGTAGGCCAGGCCCACCCCCGCCATCCGCCAGCCGAGCCGGTGCAGCAGCCGCCGCGCGCCGGGCAGCAGGACGAGCAGCGCCACGGCGGCGATCGCCGAGCGCAGGCAGGCCACCTGCCAGCCGGTGAGGGTCAGCGCCTTGATGGCGACGCCGCCGGTGGAGAACAGCACCGCCGCCGCCAGGACCTCGAGGCGGGGCGCCAGCGCGGTGCCCCCGGGGGACTCCGTCTGGTGGCGTTCTTGCACCCTTCAACCCCGTCCGGTCGCGCGCCGCACGACCTCCGCAGAGACCCTTCGCGCGGCCGGATCCCCATCTCTGACCGACCCGGGAGAAGCATGCCTTCGAGACCGCTCCGCCAGCTCCGTCATCCCCGATCTCCCCGTCCCCCCCGTCCCCGCCGCCGCATCGCGCTCCTCCGCATGGTCCTCGTCGCGCTGCTCTGCGCCGCGGTCCCCGCGGCCGCCCAGGACGATACCGGCACCGGGACGCGCCCCGCCAGCCCGTTCGCCCGTTTCCTCGCCGGGGTGTCGCACCCCACCCGCGGCCTCGAGGCCCGCGAAGACACCCGCCGCCGGGTGCGCAAGGCGCTGGAGCGGTTCTACGCGCGCCGCGACGACGAGATGGCCTGGAGCCGGAGCGGCCGGGTGCGGCCGGCGGCCCACGAGCTGGTGGCGGCCCTGCGGGCGGCCGGCGACCAGGGCCTGGACCCGACGGCCTACGCGCCGGACCGCCTGGAACGGGCGATCGCGGCCGCGGACGGCGACCGGGGGAAGCGCATGCGGCTCGACGTCGACCTGACCGCCGCCTTCCTGACCTACGGCGAGCACCTCCTGCGCGGACGCGTGCAGCCCGACGACGTCAACCCCGACTGGTACATCGAGCCGCGCGGCCGGGACCTCGCGGCGGTGCTCGACGACGCGCTCGAGGGGTCCGGCGTCGCCCCGGCTCTCGCAGGGCTCGCCCCGGCGCATCGCGCCTACCGGCAGCTCGCCGACGCGCTGGCCCGCTACCGCCGCCTGGACGCCGGCGGGGGGTGGCCGCAGATGCCCGACGGGCCGGTGCTGGCGGCCGGCGATCCGGTGGATCCCGAGCCCTACCGCGCCCTGATCGACCGCCTGGCCGCGGAGGGCGACCTGGCGGCGGCGGACGCCCGCCGGCTGCGCGCGGCGGCGCCGACCCCGGGCCCCGACGACCGCCCCGTCGTCGGCGAAACCCTGGCCGCCGCGGTGCGCCGCTTCCAGCGCCGCGAAGGCCTCGCCGTCGACGGCAAGGTGGGCCCTGCGACGCGGCGGGCGATGAACGTCCCGGCCGCCGACCGGGTGGCCCAGATCGAGGCCAACATGGAGCGCTGGCGCTGGCTGCCCGACGACTTCGGGAGCCGCTACGTGGAGGTCAACCTCGCCGACCAGGAGCTGGTGGCGGTCGACGCCGGCGCACCCGCGCTCCGCATGGCGGTGGTGGTCGGCAAGCAGGGGTGGGGCACCCCGGTGTTCCGCGACCGCATCGAGTCCGTGATCGTCAACCCGGCCTGGAACGTGCCGGCGAGCATCGCCCGCGACGACCTGCTGCCGCGGATCCGGCGCGACCCGGGCTACCTCGCGCGCAACCGCTTCGAGGTGCTCTCCGGCTGGGGTGACGACGCCCGCCGGGTCGACCCCGCGTCGGTCGACTGGGACGCCCTGGCGGCGGACGACCTCGACGTCCACTTCCGCCAGGAGCCGGGTCCCGGCAACGCCCTGGGGCAGATCAAGTTCATGTTCCCCAACGAGCACCACATCTACCTGCACGACACCCCCGCCGAGCAGCTCTTCGAGCGCTCCGCCCGGGCGCTCTCGCACGGCTGCATCCGGCTGGCGCGACCGCTCGACCTCGCCGGCTGGGTCTTCTCGCGGAACCCCGACTGGGACGAGGCGCGGGTGCGGCGGGCGATCGATTCCGGCGAGCGCCGGCGCATCGAGCTCGATCACGAGATCCCCGTCTACCTGCTCTACTGGACCGCCTTCCAGGGCGCCGACGGGGAGGTCGAGTTCCGCCGCGACATCTACGGCCACGACCGGGCGCTCGAGGCCGCGCTGGCCGGCTGACGCCGCTCAACCGCCGCCGCCACCGTTCTCCGCCGGCGACCGGCGGGGGGTGAAACCGAAGCACGCCAGCCAGCTCCGCCGGCCGCTCTCCGCCGCTTCCTCCTCGGCTCCGACCTCGTTCCCGCAGCAGTCGTCGTCGACGGTGACCACCTCGACCTCGTGGTCCATCTCCAGGCCGGCGGAACCCTCGGGCGCCGGCGGCTCGCCCGTCGTCCCGGGCAGGGGCGGCGCCGGCTGCGGCGCCGGGGGAGCGGCCGGCGGCGCTGCGCCGCGCCGCCGGGGCGGCGGCGTCAGCTCGCGGCCCCGCGCCCGCGCCGCCCGCAGGCTGGGCAACGGGTCCACCGCGGTGCCGTCCGGGCGCCGCAGCTCGAAGTGCAGGTGGGGCACGGTCTCCTCGGCGTTGCCGCTGTCGCCGACCCAGCCGATCACCTGACCGGCCGTCACCCGGGTCCCCTTGCGGAGCCCGGGGACGATGCCCACCGCCCGCCCGTCGTCGGTGCCCGGCGTGTCGTCGTTGAGGTGGACGTAGCGGCTGCGCCAGCCGTCGTCGTGGCGCAACGCCAGGGCGCAGCAGGTGTGGCCGCCGCTGCCGTCGTGGAGCCAGGCCACCTCCCCGTCGGCCACCGCCACCACCGGCGTCATGCGGTCGGCGAGGATGTCGACGCCGGCGTGCTTGCGGCCCTTGCCCCGCGGATCGCCGAAGGAATCGGTGAGCCGGCCGGCGCCGACCAGCGGGAAGACCATCGGGTAGACCACCGCTGCGCCCGGCGCCGCCGCGACCGGGGGCGGCGCCGGCGCCAGCGACGCGACCCCGAGCAGCGCCGCCAGCGCCACCACGCCGGAAGGGAACCGTCTCATCCGGCGGTGCCCCCCAGTGCGCCGGAGCCGGCCGGCAGGAAGTAGAACAACACCGCCAGGATCAGGTAGACCGCCAGCAGCAGCGCCCCCTCCAGCCAGTTCGAGCGTCCGTCGCCGGCGATCTGGGCGGTGATCGCCACCGCCAGTCCCACCGCCAGCACCTCGGCCGCGGTGAAGACGAGGTCGAGCGGCTGCGGCCCCACCACGAAGCTCAGCAGCACCAGGACCGGGGCGACGAACAGGGCCACCTGGATCGACGAACCGATGGCGATCCCCAGCGCCAGGTCCATGCGGTCCTTTCGGGCCACCAGCACCGCCGTCGAGTGCTCCGCGGCGTTGCCGATCACCGCCACCACCACGACGCCGATGAAGACCTCGGTCATCCCCAGGCGCGCCGCGGTCGCCTCCACCGACCCCACCAGGACCTCGCTGACCCAGGCGACGGCGGCGGTGGCGGCGACCAGCACGGCCAACGAGCGTCCCACGCTCCAGGCCCCCTCCCCGAGCTCCCCCTCGCCGGCCGCGCCCACGAAGAGGTGGCGGTGGGTGCGCAGGGTGAACAGCAGCCCCAGCCCGTAGGCGATCAGCAGGACGACGGCGATGACGGCGCTCAGCAGGCCCTCGCGGGCTGCCGCCCGGGCGCCGCCGAGGGCGTGGAAGGCGGCCGGGGTGATCAGCGCGATGGCGGCGAGCGACAGGAGCGTCGTCTGGGTGCGCGCCCCGAGCTCGTTGAAGCGCTGCTCGGAGCGCCGCAGCCCGCCCGCGACCAGCGCCGCGCCGAGCACCAGCAGGAGATTGCCGAGGATCGAGCCGGTCAGCGAGGCCTTCACCACCCCGTGGAGGCCGCGGCGCAGCGCCATCACGGCGATGATCATCTCGGCGGCGTTGCCGAACGTCGCGTTGAGCAGCCCGCCGACCCCTTCGCCGGTGTGCGTCGCGAGGTGCTCGGTCGCCCGCCCCAGCCAACCGGCCAACGGGACCACCGCGGCGCAGGCCGTGAAGAAGGTCCAGGTGTGCGCCTCCGGTGCCCGCCACTCCAGCACCGCCAGGGCCGGCACGCACACCAACAGCCAGTCGAGCCGCGGCTTGAACATCGGCCCGCTACTCTACCCCGCCCCCGGCAGGGCGGGAGGAAGGGGCATCCGTCCTCTGAGCTTCAATGGAGGCGCACGGAGCCGGCGCCGGAGAAGGGCACGCGCGTGGCGTCGATCCACTCCTGCGAGCTCGACATCTCGAGCTCGCCGTCGAGGCGGTAGGGCACCTGGCCGCCGGCGGCGAGCGCCTGGTAGAGGGCGCGGCCGGCGGCCAGGAAGTCCACCGACACCGGCACCGTCCAGGTTCCCGTCCCGCCGCGGTCCACCCGCAGCTGGCGGGCCCCGCGGCTGCTCGCCACCCGGCCGCCGGCGAGGTCGAGCGAATAGCTCAGGCTCCCCACGTCGACGGGGAAGTCGTTGGGGTTGGCGAGCTGGAGGCGCAGGCCGAGGTCGGCGCCGCTCGGCGTCAGCCGCTCGACGTCGATCCCGGCGAGCGACAGCTCCGGCAGCCGCAGCACCGGGAAGTCGCCGCGGTGGGTGACGGGCACCCGCACGTCGCCGAGCACCGGGAGCTGGAACCAGAAGCCGGCGTCGACCTGGTAGCCGGCCGGGCCGCCGCCGCGCAGCGCCCGGTAGACACGGGTGAGGTCCGACCAGGCCACCGACAGCGGCACCTCCACCCGCGACGTCTGCCGGGGCCCGATCGTCAGGCCGCGGCGCTGGTCGCCGGTGGCGAGCTGCTCGCCGGCCACCGACAGACGGACGTCGAAGCGGTCGAACGACACCCCGACCGAGTTGCGGTTGGCGACCGCGAAGCCGAGCGCCAGGTCGACGCCGGCCGGCGACAGCGAGCGGATCCGGGTCGAGGCCAGCGACACGTCGGGGGGGTGGACCCCGGCGAGCTCGAGGGTGTTGCAGCCGGCGGCGACGAGCAGCGCGGCGGCCGCGACGGCGAGCGCGAGGCCGGTGCGCGGACGGGTGCGGTGGGCGGGTCGAAGGGGTCGGGGCATGGCGCGGTCCTCCAGTCCCCCCGCCCCTCTGCAATCTCCCTACCGCGGCGCCGCGGGCGCCCCGGAGCGCCCTTGTCTGGCCCCCCCGCCCGCGCTAGTCTCGCGTCCAGCGTATGCCGAAACCCCAGCCGAAGATCTTCGTCCTCGACACGTCGGTCATCCTCTACGACTCCAACGCGATCCACAGCTTCGAGGAGCACGACGTCGCCATCCCGATCACCGTCCTCGAGGAGCTCGATCAGTTCAAGAAGGGCGGCTCGGTGATCAACCTGCAGGCGCGCGAGTTCATCCGCCGCCTGGACCGCCTCAGCGACCACAACATGCTGCGGGAGTGGATCCCGCTCAACGGCGACGCCAGCGGCAAGTTCCGGGTGATCGCCACCGAGGACGAGGCCGTCGACGCGGCGGAGGTGTTCGGTTCGAAGAAGAACGACCACCGCATCCTCAACGCCGCGCTCGGGCTGTCGCGACGGGAGGCGGATCGCCGCGTCATCCTGGTGTCGAAGGACATCAGCCTGCGGCTCAAGGCCCGCGCCCTCAACCTGGAGGCCGAGGACTACGA
The DNA here is from genome assembly GCA_963843275.1 of uncultured Acidobacteriota bacterium. GTDB lineage: Bacteria > Acidobacteriota > Thermoanaerobaculia > Multivoradales > JBCCEF01 > CAWJJM01. Next base: position 1,701,404 of record CAWJJM010000012.1, read on the forward strand.
GACCGTCCGCATCCGCGACGTCGACCATCTCTACCCGGGCAAGAGCGAGCGCGAGGTCGGCGCCGAGGTGGTCGACCGGCTCTACCAGGAGGGTTGGGTGGAGACGGCGGCCGTCCTCGACGGCCAGCCCGAGCCGCCAGCCAACCACTACTTCATCCTCAAGGCGCCGTCGAGCTCGGCGCTGGCCTGCCTCAACCCCCGCAGCGGGCGCATCGAGCGCGTGTCGAAGGGCAACGCCTACGGCATCGTGCCGCGCAACGCCGAGCAGACCTTCGCCCTGCACGCGGTGCTCAACACCGACGTGCCGCTGGTCACCGTCTCCGGGCCGGCGGGCACCGGCAAGACGCTGATCGCCCTGGCCGGCGCCCTCGAGCAGCGCCGCCACTTCCGGCAGATCTACGTGGCGCGGCCGGTGGTGCCGCTGTCGAACAAGGACCTCGGCTACCTGCCCGGCGACATCAAGAGCAAGCTCAACCCCTACATGCAGCCGCTGTGGGACAACCTGGGGATCATCAAGAACCAGTTCGGCGAGCGCGACAAGGACTACAAGCGCATCGACGAGATGGTCGAGCAGGAGAAGCTCAACGTCGTGCCGCTGGCCTACATCCGCGGCCGCAGCTTCTCGAACATCTGCTTCGTGGTCGACGAGGCGCAGAACCTGACGCCGCACGAGATCAAGACCATCATCACCCGCGCCGGCGAGCGCACCAAGGTGATCCTCACCGGCGACATCTTCCAGATCGACACGCCCTACCTCGACGCCCAGTCGAACGGGCTCTCCTACCTGATCGACCGGCTGTGCGGCAAGCCGCTGTACGCGCACGTCAACCTCGACAAGGGCGAGCGCTCTGAGCTCGCCAACCTCGCCAGCTCGTTGCTCTAGGGCGAGAGGGCGGAGGCGGGCGCGTCTGCGGCGTCGCTGCTCACTCGGCAGGCCTGCGGCGTACTGAAGTACGCCTCAGCCCGCCTCCCTCGCGCTCCTTGCATCCACACCCGCCTCCACCCTCTCGCCGCGAGATCGGACCGGGGCCGCGCCTCGCGGGGGCTCGCGCGGACGGCTCGGGCGGTCGCTGCGCGCCCGCTCTCGCGCCGCGCATGATCCCGGGAGGGGGGAGCACGGAGAGGGGAAGGCGCCTCTACACGGCGCCGTGGCGGGCCAGCGCCAGCAGCACGGTGCGGCGCAAGGCGCGCTCGCGCAGGCCGCGGGGCCGGTCGAGGCCCATCCGCTCCAGGTAGGGGCGGGCGGCGGCCGGCGCCCGCAGCGCCCGGGCCAGCGGTCCCGGGGCGAGCAGCGAGCGGCGGTGTCCCGCGGCGTCCGCGGCGAGCGCCGACAGCGCCTCCCCGAGCACGACCTCCTCGTGGGTCAGGTCGCTGCCGAAGGGGAAGCGGGGGAACAGGCCGCGGGCCCGGAAGGGGGCGAGGACGGCCTCCAGGCGCTCCGGGGTGTTGCTGCGGAAGCGGTCGGGGATGCGGTGGTCCGGGGGCAGCTTGCCCGCCGCGCGGGCCGTGGCCGCGAGCTCCTCCTGGAAGCGTGAGTCGGCGACCGCGAGCATCGCCGCGACGCACTCCGCGTCGGTCTTGCCGCGCAGGTCGGCGACGCCGTACTCGGTGACCACGAGGTCACGCAGGTGGCGCGGGATGGTGGTGTGGCCGTAACGCCAGACCACGTTCGAGACCGTCTCGCCCCGCGACCGCCGGCTGGCCGGGAACATCAGCAGCGAGCGCCCGTCGACGAGCTCCTGCGCCATCGCCACGAAGTTGTACTGCCCGCCGACGCCGGACACCACGCGCTGGTCCTCGAGCGCGTCCGAGGCCGCCGCCCCGAGCAACGTCACCTTCATCCCCTCGTTGAGGAAGCGGGCGTCCCGGCGCTGGGCACGCTTGAGCTCCTCGTCGCCGTAGAGCCGGTTGACGAACGAGATCGCGGTCATGGCGAAGAGCTCGCGCTCCGCCGGCGGCAGGGTGCGCAGCTCGTCGTAGAAGGAGCGCGGCCCGAGGAAGAAGGCGGCGTGGAGAAGCCGCCCGCCGACCAGCCGACGCCCCAGGCCGCCGGCGGCCAGCGCCGCCCGCGCCGCCGCATCCTCCAGGTCGGCGGCCACCGTCCGCCCGTCCGGCAGGACGAGGTGGCCGTCGCGCCAGGCCACCCCCGCCGCCAGCACCCCCCAGCGGCGCAGCCGTGCCACGTCCGCCGCCGACAGCGGATCGCCCACCGCGCCGGCCGTGTGCAGGGCGTCGAGCGTCGCCGCCGTCACCTCCTCGCCGATCGTGCCGTCGTCCACCAGCCGTTGCAGTCGCGCGTCGGGCCAGGCGCGGCGGCGCAGCACGCCACAACGGTAGAGGGCCAGGAAGCCGTGCACGAACATCTCGCTGGCCCCGTAGAGCCCGGCGGCGAAGGGACCGGTGCCGCCCAGGGCCGCGATCTCGCCGGCGAACGCGCCCGCCGCCCCCGAGGCCTCGAGCGCCGCGTTCCACGCCGCGTTGTCGCAGTGGCGCAGGCGCAGCATCTCGACCACCGCGTCGCCCAACGACCCGATCCCGACCTGCAGCGTGCCGCCGTCGCGCACCAGCGCCGAGGCGTGGAGACCGATCAGGTAGTCGGCGGTGGAGATCGGCGGGTTGGGGAGGCCGAACAGCGGGTGCTCGAGGTCCGGAGCGTCGACCACGCCGTCCAGGTCCGCCGCCGGCACCACCGCGTCGCCGCCCATGAAGGGCAGCCGGCGGTTGACCTGCGCCAGCATCGCCACCGGGCGGCCGCACGACCGGTGGTGGCGCAGCCGAGCCAGCAGGTCGAGGGTGAGGTCGGGGTTGGACGACAGGCTGTAGCGGGGCCCGCCCTCGGCGCCTTCCTCGACCGCAACCTCCTGCGCCACCACGTTGATGCAGTCGTCGAGCAGGTCGCGCACGACGTAGGTGTAGTTGGCGGAGACATAGCTCTGCTGCGCCGCCGGGAGGTCCAGGTAGGCGCCCGGACGCAGGTAGAACTCGCTGACCTCGACGTTCGGCGGCAGCGCGCCGCGGCGCTGCGCCGCCACGTAGTCGAGCTCGGGCACGCCGCCGAAGAGGCGCTCGGCGAGGGGTTCCACCAGCCGGCGCTCGAGCTCGCCCGCCGCCGTCGGGCGCGCCAACGAGAGCGCGGTGACGATGCGCAGCTCGATCCGCCGGTCGGCGGCGGCGCGGCGGTAGAAGGCGTTGATCAGCTGCGGCGGCTTGCCGAGGCCGAGCGGGGTCCCCAGCACCAGGCGGCGGCCGACCCGCGCCAGGGTCGCGTCGACGCAGCTCTCGACGTCGGGGTGGATCGGGGGTGCGGTCATCTCGCGGACGGTCTCCGGGACGGCGCCGCCGCGGCATGGCGGAGGCGTCGAAAAGGCGCGTCCGGCAGTTTCTCACGCCCGACAGGAACGCTTTCCGGGGGCTTCCCGGAGGCCGGACCGCCGTTTGCATCCCCCGAGCTGTGCAGAGGTGAGTCCCATCCCCCTTCCAGCCGCAAGTCCCAGGAGAGTCCCCATGGTAGAGAGCCTCGGCAGGATCCGGCGCGGGCTGGTGGTCCCCGTGCTCGTGCTCGCCGCCTGCGGCGCCGGGCCCAGCGCCCCCGCCCAGGACACCGCTCACGACACGGTGCGCCAGCAGCTCGGCAGCCCGCCGGCGCAGGTGGACACCAGCGCCGCCACCGCGCTGTCGCAGACCTTCCGCGCCGCCGCGCAGCGGGCGCTGCCGGCCGTCGTGTACATCGAGGTGCAGAAGCAGGGGCAGTCGCCGATACAGATGCAGGACATCCCCGAGCCCTTCCGGCGCTTCTTCGGGCCGCAGATGCCGCAGCAGGAGCAGCCCATGGTCGGCTCGGGGTCGGGCTTCATCCTCGACGCCGAGGGCCACGTGGTGACCAACAACCACGTCGTCGAGGGCGCCGACTCGGTGCTCGTCCGGCTGCAGAACGGTCGCGAGTACGACGCCAAGGTCATCGGCACCGACGCCAGCAGCGACGTGGCGGTGGTCAAGATCGACCCGGGCGACAGCGCGCTGCCGGTCGCCCAGCTCGGCGACTCCGACCAGACCAACGTCGGCGACTGGGTGCTCGCCCTGGGCTCGCCGCTCGGCCTCGACTTCACCGTCACCGCGGGCATCGTGTCGGCCAAGGGACGGCAGCTCAGCGGCCGCCAGATGGCCCTGGAGTCGTTCATCCAGACCGACGCGGCGATCAACCCCGGCAACTCGGGGGGCCCGCTGGTCGACCTCACCGGCCGCGTGATCGGGATCAACACCGCCATCCTCGGCAACCAGGGCTTCGTGGGCTACGGCTTCGCGATCCCCATCGACCTGGCGCAGCGGGTGGTCAAGGACCTCCTGGAGGTCGGCTACGTGCGCCGCCCGCAGCTCGGGGTGAGCGTCGCCGACGTCAGCGCCGCCGACGCCCAGGTCTACGAGCTGCCCGCCGTCTCCGGCGCCGTCGTCAAGATGGTGCAGGACGACACGCCGGCGTCCAAGGCAGGCCTCGAGCTGGGCGACGTGATCGTGGCCGTCGACGGCCAGCCGGTCCAGGACGCCGCCGACCTCACCACGACCCTGGCGCGCCACCAGCCGGGCGACCGCGTGGCGCTCGCCTACTACCGCGGTGGCAAGAAGCGCGACGTCCAGGTCGAGCTGGGGCAGTTCCAGCGCAGCGACGAGGAGAGCGCCGACACCGGCGGCCACCACGGCGCCGAGGAGACGCTCGGCTTCTCCGTGCAGCCGCTGACCCCCGACATCGCCCAGCGCCTCGGCTACGACAGCCCCGGCGGCGTGGTGGTCTCCGACGTCGGCCAGTTCAGCAACGCCGCCCGCGCCGGCCTGCGGCCCGGCATGCGCCTGATCGCCATCGACGGCCAGAAGGTCGCCTCGACCGCCGACGTGCACCGCATCGGCGACGGCATCGCGGCCGGCGACGTGGTCTCGCTCCGCGTCGAGGTGCCGCAGCAGGGGGAGACGGTCATCAACTACCGCACCCACCCCTGACCGCCGGTCACCCAGGGGGGAGCATCGCGCCGCTCGCACCGCGGGCGACGCTTCGCGCGGGCGGCGGCGGGCCGCTCTCTCTCGACGCCCCGGAGAACGGGGCGGCCGCGGGGAGGCCAGAGACAAATCGAGGGGGGCTCGGGAGCCCCCCTCCAGGGGACAGGATGGGGACCGTCAGGAGACGACGGTGCGGCCGCAGCGGTCGAAACCGCTCGGCCGGCTCCCGGGCTCAGGGGCTCCGGAGAGCGGGCCTCACGGCCGTTGGCCCAACGATCCGTCAGATCGCCCCGGGGGCCCACACCCCCGGGGACGGTTTCCCCGCACGCCCCCGGACGGGGCCGTCCCCACCCCCCCGCACGGCCCCGTCACCCGGGACCTCGCGCCCCGCGAGAGCACGGAGCCCTTCGCGAGCTCGCGCGCAGCGACGACGCGAGCCACCGCGGGCGGGCGAGCGCCGCGAGGCCTCACCCGGTGACCGGACCCACCTGCAGCTCAGGAGGTGAGGTGGCGGGCGATGACCTTCCTCTGCATCTCGCTCGTCCCCTCGTAGATCGTCGTCACCCGCACGTCGCGGTACAGGCGCGAGATCTCGTAGTCGGCGTGGAAGCCGTTGCCGCCGTGGATCTGCACGCCCTCCTGGCAGGCGCGGTTGGCGGCCTCGCTGGCGTAGAGCTTGGCCTGCGAGGCGAAGCGCCCGGCCTCGGGATGCGGCGGGGTGCGCTCGGAGATGGAGGCGGCGTACCAGGTCAGGGCGCGGGCGGCGGCGAGCTCGGTGGCCATCGTGGCGAGCTTGAAGGAGATCGCCTGGTTGGCGGCGATCGGGCGCCCGAACTGCACCCGCTGCCGGGCGTACTCGGCCGAGACCTCGAGCGCCCGCTGGTGGATGCCCAGCGACTGCGCGGCGATCCCCAGGCGCGAGTGGTCGAGGGTGGCGAGCGCGACGCGCATCCCCTCCCCCGCGCCGCCGAGCAGATTCGCCGCCGGGATGCGGCAGGCGTTGAAGTACAGCGGCGCCGTCCGCGAGGCGTGCAGGCCGACCTTCTCCTCCGGCGGGCCGACCTCGAAGCCGGGCGCGTCGGCGGGGACGACGAAGGCCGACAGGCCGGTGCGCTGCTCGGGGTCGGTGCGCGCCACCACCACGTACCAGCGGGCGTACCCGGCGTTGGTGATCCAGGCCTTCTCACCGTCGAGCACCCACTCGTCGCCGTCGCGGCGGGCCCGGCTGCGCATCGAGGCCACGTCGCTCCCGGCCTCGGGCTCGGTGAGGCCGAAGGCGCCCAACGCCTGCCCGGACGCCAGGTCGGGCAGCACCCGCGCCTTGAGCTCGGCGCTGCCGAAGCGGGAGATCGGCCAGGCGCACACCGAGTTGGTGACGCTCATGGTGACGGCCGTCGCCGGGCAGATGCGGGCGATCTCCTCGACCGCCAGGCAGTAGGTCAGCGGGTCCATGCCGGCGCCGCCGTACTCCTCGTCGACCAGCATGCCGAGCAGCCCGAGCTCGCCGAGCTCGGCGAGCACCTCGGCCGGGAAGCGGTGCTCGCGGTCGCGCTCGGCCACGCCGGGAGCGATGCGCTCCTCGGCGAAGCGGCGCACCTGCTCGCGGATCAGCTCCTGGTCGGCGCTCAGCGAGAAGTCGACGCCGGGGGCGGCGAGGGTCTCGGCGACGGCGCACATGCTCGCTCCTCGGGGCGGCGGGCGCTCAGGCCCGGTTGACCACCCAGTCGGCGATCACCATCTTCTGGATCTCGCTGGTGCCTTCGTAGATCTCGGTGATCCGCGCGTCGCGGAAGTACCGCTCCACGTTGTATTCCTTGGTGTAGCCGTAGCCGCCGTGGATCTGCAACGCCTTGTTGGTCACCCGCTGCGCCATCTCCGCGGCGAACAGCTTGGCCTGCGCCGCTTCCAGCGTGTAGCGCTTCTGGGTGTCCTTGGCCCACGCCGCCTTCCAGGTCAGCAGCCGCGCGGCGTCGAGCTCGGTGGCCATGTCGGCGAGGTAGAACTGGATCGCCTGGAAGGCGGCGAGCGGGCGGTCGAACTGCTCGCGCTGCTGCGAATAGGCGAGCGCCTCCTCCATCGCCGCGCGGGCGATCCCCACCGCCTGCGCCGCGATCCCCACCCGGCCGCCGTCGAGGGTCGCCATGGCGATCTTGAACCCCTCGCCCTCTTCGCCCAGCCGCCAGGCGGCGGGCACGCGCAGGTCCTGGAAGGCGAGCCAGGTGGTGCCCGAGGCGTTGACGCCGAGCTTGAACTCGTGCTCGCCGTGGCTGTAGCCCGGAGTGTCGGTCGGCACCAGGAAGGCGGTGATCCCGCGGTGCTTCTTCTCCAGGTCGACGCTGGCGAAGACCAGGGCGACGTCGGCGTCGGTGCCGTTGGTGATGAAGACCTTCTCGCCGTCGAGGACGTAGTCGTCGCCGTCGCGGCGCGCGGTGGTGCGCAGGCCGGCGGCGTCGGAGCCCGCCCCCGGCTCGGTGAGCGCGAAGCAGCCGAGCTTCTCGCCGGCCGCCAGCGGGGTGAGGAACTCGCGCTTCTGCTGCTCGCTGCCGAACCCCAGGATGGGATCGCAGACCAGCGAGTTGTTCACCGACAGGATGACGCCGCTGGTGGCGCAGGCGCGGCTGATCTCCTCGATCACCAGGCAGTACGAGACGGTGTCCATGCCGGCGCCGCCGTACTCCTCCGGCATCGCCACCCCGGCGAGCCCGAGCTCCGCCGCCCGGTCGAAGAAGTCGCGGGGGAACTCCCCGGTCTCGTCGATCTCCTTGGCGCGCGGGGCCACCACCTCCTCGGCGAAGCGCCGCACCGTCTCCTGGAGCAGCTTCTGCTCCTCGCTGAGCTGGATCTGCATGGAAAGCCCTCTCCTGGCGATGGGTTTCGACTCGGGCGGGGCGGCCGCGGCGGCCGTCGCCGGGGCCCTACGATAGCAGAGCCGGGCCTTCCCCCGCCCCCACCTTTGGGGCAGAATGGGCGGGCCATGACGAGAGAAGAACGCCCCGTCTACACCGACGACGAGCTGCACAGCTTCCTGCCCGCCGGCTGGGAGATCGGCGGCGACCCCGCCGGCGAATGGGACCCCGGCCACGGCGTCCTCACCCTGACCATCCTCGACAACGTCGACTTCGACTGGCCGGTGCGCATCTCCGCCGGCGCGATCGCCGAGCACGGCCGGCTGGGCGCCCTCAAGCGCGCCCTCGACGACGCCTACCGCGACCGGCTGGGGCGGCACACCCGCGGCCTCGGCCTCGCCTAGCGGCCGAACGCGGGCGCGTCCGCGGCGGCGCCGCTGCCCGCCTCCGCACCCGGCGCCAGCGCCGCGCAGGTCGGTCCGCCGGGGTGGCGTCTCGTCGGCCGCGCGCCGCCGATCCCGCGACGGTCGCGGCGCGGTCCCGCCGCCGCGCCCCCTAGCCGGGGCGGGAGCCGGGCTTCTCGGCGGTGCCGCCTTCGCGGCAGAGGGGGCAGTCCTCGGGCTTCCAGGTCGGCAGGTCGAGGCGCAGCAGGGAGACGAAGGGGACGTCGAAGGGGGCGGCGCCGCCGCTGCGGTCGAGGATCGAGCCGACCGCGGCCACCCGCGCCCCCGCCGCCGCGGCCAGTGCCGCGGTCTCGCGGGTCGAGCGGCCCGTGGTGACGACGTCCTCGACCAGCACCACCGTCTCGTCCGGGGCGAGGTGGAAGCCGCGGCGCAGCGCCATGGCGCCGTCGGCGCCGCGCTCGGTGAAGCGGAACGGGACGTCCAGGGCGGCCGCGACCTCGTGGCCGATGATCACGCCGCCCAGGGCCGGCGCCAACACCGAGTCCGGCGCGCCGCCGAGCGCCTCCCGCAGGGCCGCCGCCACGGCGCTCCCCACCCGCTCCGCCCGCCGCGGCGCCTCGAGCAGCCGGGCGCACTGCACGTAGACCGGCGAGTGCAGGCCCGAGGAGAGCCGGAAGTGCCCGTGCACCAGGGCGCCGCTCTCCTCGAGCAGCCGCCGCCAGCCGTCCGCCTCCCGGCCGCCGCCGCTCACCGCCGGTCCTCGCGCTTGATGTCGTATTGGTCGAGCTTCTTGTAGAGGTTCGAGCGCGGCGTGTCGATCGCCTGCGCCGTCTGGGTGACGTTCCAGTCGTTCTCCTCCAGCTTGTGCAGGATGAACATGCGCTCGGAGACCTCGCGGAACTCGCGCAGCGTGGCCACCGCCAGGGCGGCGCTCGACATGTCGGGCCGGGCGCCGCCGGTGACCGCCAGCACGTCGTCGCGCCCGACGCGCTCGCCGGGGGCGAGGATGAGCAGCCGCTCGACGAGGTTCTTCAGCTCGCGGACGTTCCCCTTCCAGGGCAGCGCCGCGAGGTGGGCGATCGCCGCGTCGTCGAACTCCATCGGCCGGTAGTTGTTCTCGGACGAGTAGCGGCGCACGAAGTAGTCGACCAGCAGCGGCACGTCCTCGAGCCGCTCGCGCAGCGGCGGGGTGCGGACGGGCACCACGTTGAGGCGGTAGAACAGGTCCTCGCGAAAGCGGCCGGCGGCGATCTCCTCCTCGAGGTCGCGGTTGGTGGCGGCGATCACGCGCACGTCCACCCGCACGGTCTTCTCGGCCCCCACCGGCTCGACCTCGCCGTTCTGCAGCACCCGCAGCACCTTGGCCTGCGCGCGTGCCGACAGGTCGCCGATCTCGTCGAGGAAGATGGTGCCCCCGTCGGCGGTGACGAACTTGCCGGTCTGCCGCCGCACCGCGCCGGTGAAGCTCCCCTTCTCGTGGCCGAAGAGCTCCGACTCGATCAGCTCCTCGGGAATCGCCGCGCAGTTGACCTGCACCAGCGGCTTGCCCGACCGCGGCGACTTCCGGTGGATGGCCCGCGCCACCAGCTCCTTGCCGGTGCCGCTCTCGCCCGTGATCAGCACCGTCGCCGGCGTCGGCGCGGCGCGCTCGAGGGTCTCGTGCAGCCGCCGCATGGCGGGCGAGGAGCCGATCAGCTCGTCGGCCTCCTGGTGCAGGCTGCGGTTCTCGCTCTGCAGGCGGTGGCTCTCCACCGCGTTGCGCAGCGACAGGAGCACCCGCTCGCGCTGGAGCGGCTTCTCGAAGAAGTCGAAGGCGCCGCGCTTGGTGGCCTCGACGGCGGTGGCGACGTCGGCGTGGCCCGAGATCACCAGGACCGGCATCTCGTAGCCGCGCTCGCCGAAGGCGCGCAGCACCTCGAGGCCGTCCATCTCGGGCATCTTGACGTCGAGCACCACGGCGTCGGGCGGCCGGTCGGCCACCCGCGCCAGCGCCTGCGCGCCGCTCGCCGCCTCGTCCACCCGGTAGCCCTCGTACTCGAGGATCATGCGCAGGCTGTCGCGGATCGAGGCCTCGTCGTCGACCACCAGGACGGAGGCGCGGTAGCTGGTGGCTGCGGCGGCCATGGCGGTGCAGTCTAGCGGATCGGGGAGCGCGGGGCGGCCGCGCCGCCGGCCAGGGCGCGGCGGATCTCCTCCCCCACGCCCGGGTCCTCCTCGCTCTCCGCGGCGCGCCGCAGGGCGCGGCCGGCGGCGGCGCCGCCGATGCGGCCCAGGGCCCAGGCGGCGCTGCCCCGGACGACGGCGTCGTCGGCGCCGGCCAGCGCCTCGGCCAGCGCCGGCACGTAGGCGGGATCGCCGCGGTTGCCCATCGCCAGGGCGGCGTTGCGCCGCAGCCCGGCACGGCCGGCCCGCTGCATCGCGCTGCCGTGGAAGCGCTCCCGGTAGCTCTCCTCGCCGAGCCCCAGCAGGCCGGCCAGGTCGAGCTCGGCCCGCTGCGCCGGCAGGGCCAGGTCGGGGTGGTCGGCGGGACGGCGGCCGCCGCGGTCGGCGCGACCGCCGAAGCGCAGGTTCCACGGGCAGACCTCCTGGCAGACGTCGCACCCGAACACCCAGTCGCCGAGACCGGCGCGGCGCTCCGCCGGCACCGTGCCCCGGTGCTCGATGGTCCAGTAGCTGATGCAGCGGTTGGCGTCGAGCCGGTAGGGCGCCGGCAGCGCCCCGGTCGGGCACGCCTCGAGGCAGCGCGTGCAGCGACCGCAGAGGTCGGCCAGCGGCTCGGCCGCCGGCTCGAGGTCGAGGGTGAGGAACAGCTCGCCGAGGAGGAACCACGACCCGGCCTGCGGCGACAGCAGGCAGGTGTTCTTGCCCGCCACCCCCAACCCCGCCCGCGCCGCCAGCTCGCGCTCGAGCACCGGCGCGGTGTCGACGGCGGCGCGGGCGCCGGCGCCGGGGAAGGCGCGGCGGATGCGGCGAGCCAGCCGCCGCAGGTCCTTGCCCATCTTGTTGTGGTAGTCGCGGCCGCGGGCGTAGCGCGCCACCCGCGGCCACAGGTCGCCCGGTGGCTCGGGCGCGGCCTCCCCGTCCTCGCCGGCCAGGGGGTGGTAGACGAGGGCCACACAGAGCACGGAGCGAGCGCCGTCGAGCGCCCGCCGGGGGTCGAGCCGCTCCTCCACCCGGCGCGCCAACCACCCCATGCCCGCGTGGTCGCCGCGCTCCAGCCAGCGCAGGAAGACCTCGCCGCGGCCCACCGGCTCGACGGAGGCCACGCCGGCGCGGTCGAAGCCCTCCTCGCGCGCCCAACCGACCAGCTCGGCGCTGGTGGCGGCCGGGCGCGGGGCGGCACCCCCGCCCGCTCCCTGCGGCGTCGCCTTCGTCACCCGGGCATCCTACCGGCGCCCGGCTCAGGCCGTGCGCCGGGCCCCTTGCGCAGCCCGGCGTCTCCCGGTATATTGAACGTTCGTTCATTCAACCCGAACCGACGATGCCCCGCACCCCCGCACAGCTCGAGCAGATCCGCGAGGAGAGCCGCGAGCGGATCCTGCGCAGCGCCTGTCGCCTCTTCGCCCGCCACGGGTTCGCCGCCACCCCGGTGCGGCGGATCGCCGAGGACGCCGGGGTCTCCCAGGGCCTCCTCTACAACTACTTCGCCGGCAAGGAGGACCTCCTGCGGGCGATCTTCGAGCGCAGCATGGTCGACGTGCAGCGGTCGTTCGCGCGCGCCGGCGCCGGCACGACCGCCGCAGTGCAGGGCGAGCGCCTGGTCCGCTCGGCGTTCGCCACCGTCCGCGAGAACCTGGCCTTCTGGCGGCTCACCTACCAGCTCCGCATGCAGCCGGGCGTGCTCGAGGGGCTCGGCGACGAGCTCGTGCGGGCCTGGCCGGAAGCGATCCGCCGCCAGCTCGAGGAGCTCTTGCGGGCGGCCGGCGTCCCCTCCCCCGGGATCGAAGCGCGGCTCCTCTTCGCGGCGATCGACGGCGTCGCGCAGCACTACGCGATCGACCCGGACCACTATCCGCTCGACGAGGTCGGGACGGCGCTGGTGCGGCGCTTCCTCCGCCCGCCGGGGGCCGCGGGGGAAGGGGACGCGGAGGCGGGGTCGTGAGCGGCGACGGGTTCGTCGATCGCGGCCTGTTCCCCTTCCGCTCCCGCTACGTCGACGTGGGACCGGGCCGGCTGCACGTCGTCGACGAGGGGAGCGGCCCGGCGGTGCTGCTGGTGCACGGCACGCCCACCTGGTCCTTCCTCTACCGGCGGCTGATCGCGGACCTGGCGCGGGACCATCGCGTCGTCGCCGCCGACCACCTCGGCTTCGGCCTCTCCGACCGGCCGCAGCGGTGGGCCGGCCGCCCGCAGGACCATGCCCGCAACCTCGAGGTCCTCATCGAGCGGCTGGGGCTCGCGGACGTCGTTCTCGTCGTCCACGACTACGGCGGGCCGATCGGCCTGTCCTGGGCCCTCGCGCACGCCGACGACGTGCGCGGCCTCGTGCTCTTCAACACCTGGATGTGGTCGCTCGCCGGCACCCGGGCGGAGCGGACCAGCCGGCTCCTCTCCGGGCCGCTCGGGCGCTTCCTCTACGAGCGTCTCAACGTCTCGCCGCGCCTGCTCGTCCCGGCCGCCTTCGGCGACCGCCGCACGCTGACCCCGGAGGTCCACCGGCACTACGTGGACGCCTTCCCGACGCCCGCGGAGCGCCGGGGGCCGTACGTGCTCGCGCGCGAGCTCGCCGCATCGGGCGACTGGTACCGCACGCTGTGGAACCGGAGGGAGCGGATCGCCGACAAGCCGGCGCTGGTCCTCTGGGGGCTGCGGGACCCCGCCTTCGGCGGCGCGGACCTGGAGCGCTGGCGGGCGACGTTGACGCGCGCCCGCTGTGTCGTCTTCCCCGACGCCGGGCACTTCGTGCCGGAGGAGGCGCCGGAGCCGGTCGGCCGCGAGGTGCGCCGCTTCCTGGCCGGCCTCGCCTCCGGCGCCCCCGTCGACCGCCCGCCTCCGCTTCCCCCGGGCGCGGCGCAGTCGGGGGCGGGCATCCGTCGCAGCGGAGCCGCCGATGGCTGAGAACGGCACCCGGGCAGCTGCGGGCCGGGGCGCGGTGATCGAGGTCCGCGCCGGCCTCGATCTCCGCGTGCCCGCCGAGCGGGCGCGGGCGGTGTTGCTCGACGTCGAGAGCTGGGGCCGGACCTTCCCCGCGAGCCTCCGCGGCGCCCGGATCGTGGCGGCCGGAGGGGGCACCGTCGACGCCGTCGTCGACCACCGGACCGAGGGCACGGTGCGCAACCGGCTGACCCTGGAGGCCGGCGGAGGGGTCCGCGTCGAGGAGTGGAAGCGGCGCTACGGCGCGGTGTTCCTCCACGAGTTCCTGCCGCTCGGGGACGGCTCCGCGAGCCGCTACCGCGTCACCTGCCGGCTGCGACTGAAGGGGCCCTACCGGGCGCTCCGGCCGCTGCGCCGGGCCATCGAGCGGTACGCGCGGCGGCAGGTCGAGGAGCTCGTCCTGCAACCGCTCCGCGCCACTGCGGAACGTCGCGGCGGCCTCGAGCCGTGAGATCCCACCGGAGAGCCTCGGCGGCACCGCGGCCCGCCCGGGCCGGACGCCTCGTCGGCGTCGCGCTGTGCCTGGCTCTGCTCGCCCGCTGCACCGTCTCCACCCCGCCCTTCACCGACGCCTCGGGCCGGGTCCTCGCCGGCAGCGTCGCGCGCATGGAGAAGATCGAGCTCGGCGGCGTCGTGCAGGCGGTCTGGTTCCGCGGCCGGGCCGTCGGGGCGCCGGCCCTCGTCCTCCTGCACGGCGGCCCGGGCACCAGCGAGACGGCGCTGTTCCGACACTTCGACGCGGCGCTCGAAGACCGCTTCTTGACCGTCTACTGGGACCAGCGCGGCAGCGGACGTTCTTACCACCCCGGCATGCCGGCCGCGGCGTTGACCATCGGGCGGATGGTCGAGGACCTCGACGAGCTGGTGGACCGGGTGCGCCGGCGCTTCGGCAAGCAGCGCGTCGTGCTGCTCGGCCACTCCTGGGGCACCATCCTGGGGACGCTCTACGCCGCCGCCCACCCGGAGAAGGTGTCCGTCTACGTCGGGATCGGGCAGATCGCCGACTTCGCGGAGGACGAGCGGACCTCCTTGCGCTGGGCGCTGGAGCAGGCGGAGCGCCGCGGCGATCGCAAGGCGTTGCGCGCTCTCCGCGAGATGCTGCCCGGCCCGGCGTCGGTCGCCGACGAGCTCGCCCTCGGCCGCTGGGTGGAGCGCTTCGGCGGCAGCCTGCGGGGCGGGTTGAGCACGGGCGCGCTGGTGCGGGCGGCCCTGGCGACGGACGAGGCGGACCTGGCCGACCTGTGGCGGTTCGGCGCCGGCAACCGCTTCTCCCTCGAGGCCCTGCGCCCGCAGTACGCGCGCGAGGACCTGACCCGCTTCCGGCGCTTCGCGGTGCCGGTCGTCTTTCTGCTCGGGCGCCACGACTGGCACGTGCCGTCGACCCTGGCCGCCCGCTACTTCCGTACCCTCGAGGCCCCGTGCAAGCGGCTCGTCTGGTTCGAGCGCTCGGCGCACGATCCACCCTTCGAGGAGCCGCGGGCCTTCGTACGGGCGATGGTCGACGTGGTGCTGCCGCTGGCGCGGCGCGGATGCCCCGTCCCACCGGCCGCGGCGGATCCGCCGCGGGCCGCCACCGACACCGGCGCGCCGCGCCGCGGGGAGTGAGCCATGGATCGCCAGAACCGCAAGGCCGAGGTCTTCCGGGCGCTGCACGCCGGCGCGCCGTTCCTGCTCCCCAACCCGTGGGACGCCGGCTCGGCCCGGGTCCTCGCGGCGCTGGGGTTCCCGGCGCTCGCCACCACCAGCTCCGGCTTCGCGTTCACCCTCGGCCGGCGGGACGGCAGCGCGACCCTGGACGAGGTGGTGGCGCACGTCACCGCCCTCGACCGCGCCACCGAGCTGCCGCTCTCGGTGGATCTCGAGGACGGCCACGGGCGCGAGCCCGCCGACGTCGCGGCGGCCGTCCGCCGCGTCGCCGCGGCCGGCGCGGTCGGCGCCTCGATCGAGGACTGGGACGGCGCCGGGCGGCGCCTCCGCGACCTCGGGCCCGCCGTGGAGCGGGTGGCGGCCGCCGTGGCGGCGGCGCGGGCGCTGCCGTTCCCGTTCACCCTCACCGCGCGCGCGGAGAACCACCTGCGTGGCAACCCGGACCTCGACGACACCGTCCGGCGGCTCCTCGCCTTCGAGGCCGCCGGCGCGGACGTCCTCTACGCCCCGGGCCTGGCCGACCTCGGCGACGTCCGCGCCCTCTGCTCGGCGGTGTCGCGGCCGGTCAACGTCCTGGCGCGGCCGCACCTCCGATTCGACGAGCTGGCCGCGGCCGGGGCGCAGCGGGTCAGCGTCGGCGGCGCCCTGACCTGGGTCGCGACCCGGGCCCTGGTCGAGGCGGCGACGGCCCTTCGCGAGCAGGGCGACTTCTCCGTCCTGTCCGCCCGCCTGCCGCCGGGGATCCCGTGAGCGGAGCCCGGCGCTGCGTCCGAACCCGAGAGGAGATTCCTCGATGACACAGCCGGAGATCGTCGCCGCAGCGAGCGGCCGGACCTTCGAGGTCGCCGCGAACCGCCGGATCGACGCGCCCGCGGCGGCGGTGTACGCGGTGTTCGCGGACTATCGCGAGGCCCACCCACGCATCCTCCCGCGCAGCTTCTTCACCGGCCTGACGGTCGAACGGGGCGGCGTCGGCGCCGGCACCGTCCTCCGGGTCAGCGGGCGCTTCGGGGGGCGTACCCGCACCCTGCGCGGCGAGGTGACCGAGCCGGAGCCCGGCCTCCTCGTCGAGACCTATCCCGAGGCGCGGTCGGTCACCTCGTTCCGGGTGGAGCCGGAGCCCGGGGGCGGGGCCTGCCGGGTGACGATCAGCAGCCGCTTCCACCGCGGGCGCGGGCCCGCCGGCTGGTTGCAGGAGACGATGGTCCGCCGGCTGCTGCGGCGCGTCTACGCGGAGGAGCTCGACCTGGTGGCCGCCGAGGTCGCCGGCACCGCCCCGCCGTCGCCCTGAGGGCGTCGGAGCGGCCGTGGCCGGGGGCCGCGGGCCGGCCGGGGCGATCCCGTAGACTGCGGCGCGCCGCCCGCCCCGATGCCCAGCCCGCACACCAAGGCCCGCCTCGCCCTGCTCTCCGCCACCCTGGTGTGGGGGGCCACCTTCGTCGTCGTCCAACGCGCCCTCGACGACCTGCCGGTCCTGCACCTGCTGGCGCTGCGCTTCGCCCTCGGCGCCGGGCTGCTGCTGCCGCTCCTGCTGCGCCGGCGGCGCCGCTCGTCCCCGGCGGCCTTGCTGCGCGACGGCCTGGGGGTGGGGGTGGCACTCTTCGCCGGCTACGCCCTGCAGACCTACGGGCTGCTGTGGACGACCCCGTCGCGCTCGGCCTTCCTCACCGGCCTGACCGTGCTGCTGGTCCCGGCGCTGGGCCGGCTGGCGGGGGTGCTGCGCCTCCGCTGGACGTCGCTCGCCGGGGCGGCCTGCGCGGCGGCCGGCCTCTGGGTGCTGTTCCGCCCGTGGTCCGGGGGCGGCGCCGCCTTCAACCTCGGCGACGCCCTGACCCTGGGCTGCGCCGCCGCCTTCGCGGTGCAGGTCCTGCTGGTCGAGCGCGCCGTGCGACGCCACTCGGTGGCGGCGCTGGCGGTGGTCCAGTTCCTGGTCGTCGCGGCGCTGTCGGCGCCGTCCCTGGTGGTGCGGCCGCTGACCCGGGCCGAGCTCACCCCGGCGGCGCTCGCCGCGGTGGCGGTCACCGGGATCTTCGCCACCGCCCTGGCCTTCGTCTGCCAGCTCTACGCCCAGCGCCGGCTCGGCGCCGTCGAGACCGCGGTCATCCTGTCGATGGAGCCGCCGGTGGCCGCGGCGGTGTCGCTGCTGATCGGGCGCGAGGCCGCCAGCGCGGGGTTGCTGCTCGGCGGCGGGCTGATCGTCGCCGGCATGCTGCTGTCCGACCTCGGGGCCCCCGCGCCCGCGCCTCCCGGCGCCCCCGCGCCGCGCTCCTGAGGCGCTCGCGGGAGGCCCCCGCGGGCATTTGCCGCGCCTCGCGCGAGCAAGTAGACTGGTGACGTCCGCCCTTGCCCGGGCGCGCCGGCCGGTCGAGTTCGCACCTTCAGCACACCAGGTTCTGCCGCTGCGGTCCCGGGCCGAGGAGCGGCTTCCGATGGGCTCGCGACCGCGCGGGCGGCTCAGCGACGGCAACGCGAAGTCGCAACTTCTTCAAGTGAGGGAACAATCGATGAAGATGTTCGAGGACATGGCGGGGATGGGGCACGAGCGTGTCCTGATCTGCTCCAACCCCGAGGTGGGTCTGAAGGCGATCATCGCCGTCCACTCCACGGTCCTGGGTCCGGGGCTGGGCGGCGTCCGGATGTGGCCCTACAAGTCCTTCGAGGAGGCGATGCACGACGTGCTGCGCCTGTCGCGCGGCATGACCTACAAGGCGGCCGCCGCGGGGCTCAACCTGGGAGGGGGCAAGGCGGTCATCATCGGCGACCCGAAGAAGGACAAGAGCGAGGCGCTGTTCCGCTGCTTCGGGCAGTACATCGGCTCGCTCGGCGGGCTCTACATCTCGGCCGAGGACGTCGGCATCGACGTCGAGGACTGCGAGATCATCCTCACCGAGACGCGCTGGGTCACCGGCGTGTCCCCGGCCCACGGCGGCAGCGGCGACCCCTCGCCGGTCACCGCGTACGGCACCCTGCAGGGGATGAAGGCGGCGCAACGCAAGCTCTCCGGCGACACCTCGCTGGAGGGCAAGACGGTCGCCATCCAGGGGCTCGGCAGCGTCGGCATCTGGCTCGCGTCGTACCTCAAGGAGGAGGGCGTCAAGCTGTTCGGCTGCGACCTCGACGAGGAGGCCACCGAGCAGGCCCGCAGCGAGCACGGCGTGGAGATCGTGCCCCCCGACGAGATCTACGACGTCGACTGCGACATCTTCGCGCCCTGCGCGCTGGGCGCCATCCTCAACGACGACACGATCCCGCGCCTGAAGTGCCGGGTGGTCGCCGGCGCCGCCAACAACCAGCTCGACGACGAGGAGCGCCACGGCCAGGAGCTGGCGGCGCGCGACATCCTCTACGCCCCGGACTTCGTCATCAACGCCGGCGGGCTGATCAACGTCTACAACGAGCTCACCGGCAACTACAACCGCGACCGCGCCCTGCGCATGACCCGCTCCATCTACCTCAACATGATGCGCGTCTTCGAGATCGCCGGCCGCGACGGCGTCACCACCGCGGTGGCCGCCGACCGGTTGGCCGAGGAGCGGATCGCCAAGGTGCGGGCGCTCGGCACCCGCCAGTGGGGCCGCCTGATCGCGCGCAACAACCACAAGTGACCTGCCGCGCCCGGTGCGGTGCCGGGCGCTGGAACGTCCCCCGGACGGCCGCCGCCGCACCGTGACCGAACCGCGCCTCTCCGTCGTCGTCCCGGACCTCGACTCCCCCTGGATCGACCGCACCCTCGCGGCGCTCGCCGACCAGGGGGCGCCGGGGCCGGCGGCGGAGGTGCTGGTGGTCGGTCGCGACCGGCCGGGACGGGTGCCCCGCGACGGGTCGATCCGCCTGCTGGAGAGCGAGCGGGCCCTCAACCCCGCCGCGGCCCGCAACCGCGGCGTGGCGGCGGCACGCGGCGCGCGGATCCTCTTCACCGACGCCGACTGCCGCCCGCTGCCCGGCTGGCTCGAGCGCCTCGCCGCCGCCCTCGACCGCTCCCCGGTGGCCGGCGGCGCGGTCACCTTCCCCCACGACGGCGACCGCTGGGCCCTCGCCGACAACATCGCCTCCTTCCACGAGCTGCTCGCCGACCGCCCCGCCGCGGACGACAGCCGCGGCCAGCTCGGCAGCCTCAACCTCGCCTGCACCCGCGCCGCCTGGGACCGGGTGGGACCGTTCGACGAGACCCTCACCACCTCGGAGGACCTCGACTGGGTGCTGCGCGCCCGCGCCGCCGGCCTCGCCACCGCCTTCGTCCCCGGCGCGGTGGTCGAACACGCAGCGGTGCGCCGCTCGCGCGCCGACCTCGAGGCCCACGCCCGCTGGTACGGCGACCACGTCCACGCCTTCCGGCGCCGCCACCCCGACGCCCTCGGCACCGGCCCCACCTGGCGCCACCCCGCGCTGCTGCGGCTGGCGGCGCCCTGGAAGGCGCGGCTGCGGGCGCGGGCCGTCTTCCGCCGCCACCCGCAGCTCGCCGGGTGCCGCCGGGCGCTGCCCGGCGTGGTCGTCTTCCTGCGCGCCTGGTACCGGGCGGTGGCGGCGAGCTGGCCCGGGGAGGGCGGTTGAGCCGCCGGCCGCCGGACGGCGGGCCGCCGGCGGACCCCGGGGCGCCGCCAGCGCCGCGCCCGGGGACCGAGGGCCGCTTCCTCGCCTCCACCGTCGCCGCCTACGGCAGCCAGCTCGGGCGCATCGCCATCCGCCTGGTCGCCGACGTGGCGCTGGCGCGGCTGGTGCTGGCGGAGTTCCACGGGCTGTTCGACTACGCCCTCGCCGCGGTGCTCATCGCCGGCGTGGTGCGCGACTTCGGGCTGCCCTACCACCTGGTGCGCGACGAGCGCGAGCCGTACGGCACGGTCCTGGTGTGGGTGGCGGGGTCGGGCGCCCTCCTCGCCGCCGCCCTCGCCCTCGGCTCGCCGCTGTTCGGCGCCCTCGACCCGCAGCTGCCGCGGGTGGTGGCCGCCCTCGCCGGCTACGTGCTGCTCGACGGCCTGGCCACCGTCCCCCGGGTCTTCTTCGAGCGCCGCCTCGAGGTGGGACGCCTGGTGGTGCCGGAGATCCTCCGCGGGGTCGCCTTCGCGGCGGTGGCGATCGGGCTCGCCGCGGCCGGCTTCGGCGTCTGGTCGTTCGTCGCCGGCGAGCTGGTCGGGATGGCCCTGCTCGCCGCCCTGCTGTGGGGGCGGGCCTGGGGACGGATGCCGTTGGCGGTGGACGTGGCGCAGCTCCCCGGCCTGCTCCACCAGAGCTCGTTCCTCTTCGCCATCGCGCTGTGCGCTTTCACCCTGCCGTACCTCGAGCGCTACATCGTGGGGCCGTTCGTCACCACCGTGATGGTGGCGCAGTACGGCAAGGCGCGGCTGTGGGGGCTGCGCATGCAGACGATCGTGGTGCCCGCGGTGCAGCGGGTCCTCTACCCCACCCTGGTCGAGTACCGGTACGATGCGCCCCGCTTCTTCTCCGTCTACCGGATCGGCACCGTGACCATCCTCGCCTTCGAGGCCCTGGCGGCCTGGTTCCTCTTCTTCAACGCCGACACGGTGCTGGTGCGGGTGCTGCTCGGGCCGCAGTGGCGGCCGGCGGTGCCGCTGCTCAAGGTGCTCTGTTTCCTGCCGCTGATCGACCCCTTCAGCCGCCTCGGCGGCGAGTTGCTGAAGGTGCGGCGCGAGGACCGCGTGTGGCTCGCCATCGTGGTGCTCAACTTCGCCAGCCTGGTCGGCTTCGGCATCGCGCTGTCGCGCGCCTACGGCACGCTGGGGCTGGCGGTGGCCAACTTCCTGCTGCTCGGCAACGGGCTGATGACCTGGCGGGTGTGGCGCATCTGCGGCCGCGACTTCTGGCGCCTGGCGGCGGACCTGCTCTTCGTCTACCTGGCGCCGCTGGTCCCCTTCGCGGCGGTGCTCGCCCTCTTCCCCGAGGAGGGCTGGGGGCGGCTCGCCGCCTCGGTCGCCGCCGCCGCCGTCGCCGCGTCCCTGGTGGTGGCGCGCTTCCATCGTCCCTTCCGGCGCTTCTTCGCCGGCGAGGCGCCCGCGTGAGGGTGGCCTTCGTGATGCCGGGGGTGGGCGTGGTGGCGCGCGGCGCGGAGGCCTTCGTGGTGGAGATCGCCGCGGCGCTGGAGGCGCGCGGCATCGAGACGACGCTGTTGTGCCGCGGGCCCGCCCCGGGGCGCCACCGGCGCCTCCGCGCCCTGCCCCGCGACACCCCGTGGCTGGTGCGTCTCTACGCCGCCAGCCAGCTCGGCCGCAAGCTGCTCGACACCCTCTTCCTCGACCCGTTGAACGTCGAGTGGGACAGCGCCGCGCTCGCCGCCTTCCCCGCCCTCTGGCGCGGCGGATACGATGTGGTGGTCATGGAGGGAGGGCTGGTGGGCGCCTGGCTGTGCCGCCTGCTGCGGCGGATGCGGGGAAGCCGCTTCGTCGACGTCGCCCACGGCGTCGATCCGAAGTGGGAGGGCGCCTTCGCGCGCCAGCGTCCGGACCGCGTGGTCGCCTTCACCGCCGCCGCGGCGGCGATGATCCGCGCCCGGGCGCCGCGGGCACGGGTCGAGGTGATCCCGCACGGCGTCGACCTGGAGGCCTTCTCCCCCGCCGTGCCGGCGGCCGCGACCGGCCTCGCCGCGCCGCTGGTGCTGGCCGCCGGGGCGGTCGACCGCCACAAGCGGCTCGACCTCGTGGTCCGGGCGCTGGGGCGCCTGGCGGCGGACGGGCGACCGGCCAGCCTCGCGGTGCTGGGCGACGGTCCCGGCGCCGCGGCCCTCGACACCCTCGCCGCCGCCGAGCTGCCGGCCGGCCGCTACCGCCGGCTGCAGGTCCCGCGGGGCGCGATGGCGGCCTGGCTCGCCGCCGCTGACGTCTTCACTCTGCCGTCGGTGAGCGAGTCCTTCGGCCTCGTCTACCTCGAGGCGCTGGCCTGCGGCACCCCCTGCGTGGCGCCGGACGACTCCACCCGGCGCGAGGTGATCGGCGACGCCGGCCTCTACTGCGACCCCACCGACGCGGCCGCCTACGCCGGCGCTCTCGCCGCCGCCCTCGACCGCTCCTGGGGCGACGCGCCGCGGCGCCGGGCCGCGGCCTTCCCCTTCGCCGCCACCGCCGACGCCTGGGCGGACCTGCTCGCGAGGCTGGCGGCGTGAGCGCGACGCCGCGGGTGCGGACGCCGGTGCTGATGTACCACCACGTCGAGCCCGAGCCCCGGCAGCCGGAGCCCCGGCACCCGGGCAGCTACGTCACGCCGGAGGAGCTGGCCGCCCAGCTCGACCTGCTGGCCGCCTGGGGCTTCTCGACCTGGACGCTGGCCGCCGCCGCGGAGCGCTGGCACACCGGCCGGCCGCTGCCGCGGCGCAGCGTGGTCCTCACCTTCGACGACGGCTGCCGCTGCTTCGCCGCCCACGCCCTGCCGGCGCTGGCGGCGCGCGGGCAACGGGCCACCGTCTTCGCGGTCAGCGGCGAGCTCGGCGGCGTCAACCGCTGGGACCTGGAGGCCGGCGAGCGCCGCGAGGCGCTGATGGACGCCGCCGAGCTGCGCGCCGTGGCCGCCGCCGGCTGCGAGGTCGGCGCCCACGGCCACACCCACGCCGACCTCTCGCACCTGGCCGACGGCGCCCTCCGCGCCGAGACCGCCGGCTGCCGCGAGGCGCTGACCGCGGCCCTGGGCGCTCCCCCGGCCACCTTCTGCTACCCGTACGGTCGCGCCCCGGAGGCGGCGCGGCGAGCGGTGCGCGCCGCCGGCTACACCGCCGCGGTGGCGATCCTGGGCCACGAAGGGGCCACCGCCGGCGACCCCTGGGCCCTGCCGCGCGCCATCGTCGGTCCCGGCGAGGGGAGGTTCGAGCTCTGGCTCAAGGCGGCCGGCCTCTACCCCGCCTGGAGCCGGCTGCCGCGGGTCGGGGTGCTGGCGGCGCTGCGCCGGCGGGAGGTCCCGCGGTGAGCGCCGGTGGACGGCCGCCGGCCGGCGCCTGGTCCCGGCTGCGCCGCGACCTCGCCCGCCTGCGCGCGGTCAAGGGGCGGGGCGCCGCCCGCACGCTCGTCGACGCCCTCCTCTTCGACAGCGGCTTCCAGGCGCTGGCCGCGCACCGGCTCGCCCACGCGTTGCACGCCGCCGGGATCCCGGCGCTCCCGGCGCTGCTGCGGCGCTGGGCGATCGGCGCCTGCGCCGTCGACATCCTGCCGCACGCGGACATCGGTGGCGGCTGCATCGTCGCCCACGGCGTCGGGCTGGTGGTCGGCGGCGACACGGTCATCGGCGAGGACTGCACGCTGCTGCACGGCGTCACCCTGGGGGAGGTCCGCTTCGACGAGCTCGCCTGCCCGCGGCTCGGCGACCGGGTGACGGTGGGGGCGGGGGCGATCGTCCTCGGCGGCATCACCGTCGGCGACGACGCCACCGTGGCCGCCGGGGCGGTGGTGCGCCGCGACGTCCCGGCGGGGGCCCGCGTCGCCGGCGTGCCGGCGCGGGTGATCGGGCCACGCCGCGACCCCGGCACGCCTCCTGCTTCGCCCCCCGGCGGACCGACCGAGGAACGCCCATGACGCCGAACGCCCGCTCCCGCCGTCGACCGCACCGCCTCGTCGCGGTGGCGGCCCTGCTCCTGGCCGGCGCCGCCGGGGCCCGCACCGCCGCGGCCGGCTTCGCCTGCGACCAGCGCACCTCGCTGGTCGCGGTCGGGGTCAACACCGCGGCGGGGAGCCTGCTGCTGCGCGCCGCCGGCGGGCCCACCCGCGGCGGCTGGCTGGTCGCGGCGACGCCGTCGACGCTGCCGCCGGCCGGCGACGGGATCGAGTGGACCGAGACGGCGACGTACTTCCCGCAGGCGGAGGGCCCGGCGCCCTACGGCGGCTCGATCGGCCCCGGGCCGGTCTTCGCGGTGCGCCGCTGCGGCGCCGGCTGCCTCGAGGCGGTGCGCTGGGAGGCGGGGACCTGGCGGCCGATGGGCCGGCCCTTCGGCGCCCCGGACGACGCCACCGTCCACGCCACCTGGGACGGCGGCGGGGTCGCCTGGATCGTGCTCCACACCGCCACCGCCGACGGCGACGGCACCTGGAGCCGCGCCCTCCACCTCGACGGCGACACCTGGCGCGACGCCGGCACCCTGAGGGTGTGGGCGGGCGGCGCCGCGGCCGCCGTCCCCGACCCGGCGCACGACGACGGCGTCCTTTCCGGCACCGGCCGTTTCCGCCGCGCCGCCGCCCCGGAGACCTGGGTCTCCGGCCTGCCGGAGGTGGGGCGCGAGCGGCGCGGGGTGCTGGTGCCGGTCGGCGGCGAGGCGGCCGCCTACGTCACCAGCGACGGCCTGCTCTACCTGTCGCGCGACGCCGGCGCCCGCTGGGTGCGAACGCTGTGGACTCCCTGGGGACGCCACCCCACCCGCATCTGGACGCCGGGGCGCGACTTCACCGTCGACCTCCCGGTGGGCGACCGCCGCGGCCCGCTGGCGATGGTGTGGTTCGACCGCCGCGACCCCGACGCCGAGCGCCTGCTGCTCACCGAGTGGGCGCCGCCGGCGGACTGGCGCCTGCTCGCCGAGCTCGCCCCGGGAGCGCGGACCCTCAACGACGACGCGCTGGAGTTCGACGACTTCGTGGCCCTGGGACCCGACGCCTGGCTGCTCTCGGCCGGCTGCGTCAACACCGCCAACGGCCCCGGGCTGGTGCTGCGCACCTACGGCGCGCAGGGGCTGACCCCCGCCCGCTTCCTGCCGCTCACGCCCGGCGCGGGCTGAGACCCGGGGGGGCTGATAGGCTGCCGCCGGGGCTCGGCCCCCGGAGGCGCCATGGATTGTCCCTACTGCGGTGGCAGCTCGCGGGTGATCGACAGCCGGCCGATGAGCGACGGGGTCCGGCGGCGGCGCGAGTGCACCGTCTGCGGCCGGCGCTTCACCACCCACGAGAAGCTGGCGCCCGCGGACGTACGGGTGCTCAAGCTCACCGGCAAGAGCGAAGAGTTCCGGCGCGACAAGCTGGTGCGGGCGATCCGCCGCGTGGCCCGCGGCACGGTGGTGCCCCGCGAGCGCGTCGACGAGGTGGCGCGGCGGGTCGAGGCGGAGCTCATCGAGCGCGGCGACGGGACGATCGAGAGCTTCGACCTGGTGCTGCTGCTGCTGCCCCACCTCGAGGCCCTGCACCCGCTGGTGCACCGCCGCTTCCTCTCCAACTACACCGACTCGACCGGCACCCTGGTGCGCCCCCGCCAGCACCCGCCCGAGGGCGAGGAGCGGGAGGCTCAGCTCGGGCTCTTCGCGGCCGCCGGCGCCGAGTAGCGGCGGCGACGGGCGCCCCCCGGCTCAGGCGGGCGGCCGCCGCCCCCGGACCACCGCCTCCATGCGCCGTGCCACCTCCTCGGCGTCGACCTCGGAGGTGTCGATCTCCAGGTAGCTGGCGTCACGGGTCAGCGGCGACAGCGCGCGGCCGCTGTCGCGGCGGTCGCGGTCCTCCATCTCCCGCGCCACGTCGGCGAGCTCGACCTCGCGCCCCGACCCGCGGAGCTGCGCGTGGCGGCGCCGGTGCCGCACCTCGGCGCGGGCGGTGACGAAGAACTTGTGGGGGGTGTGCGGAAAGACCTGGGTGCCGATGTCGCGCCCCTCGAGCACGGCCCCGAAACGGTGGGCGAACTCGCGCTGCAGCGCCACCATCCGCCGGCGGACCTCGGGCAACGTGGAGACCCGCGAGGCCGCCTCGCCGACGTGCGGGGCGCGGATGCGCGCCTCGACCGGCTCCCCGTCCAGGAGCACCTCCAGGGTCCCGTCGTCGCGCGTCTCGAGCCCGATCCGGGCCCGGCCGAGCACCGCCTCCACCGCCGCGGCGTCCTCCGGGTCGGCCCCGCGGTCGAGCACCGCCAGGGCGACGGCGCGGTACATCGCGCCGGTGTCGAGGTAGGGCACGCCGAGGCGGCGGGCCAGCAGCCGCGCCGCGGTGCTCTTGCCGACGCCGGCCGGACCGTCGATGGCCACGATCAGGGCGGGCTCGCTCACGAGCGGCCTCCGCGGCCCCCGCCGCGCGGCCCCCGACCACCGCCCCGCCCCTTGCCGCCGCCCCCCGGCCGGCCGGTTCCGCCCCGCCCCTTGCCGCCACGCCCCGCCCCCCCGGGTCCGCCGCGCGGCCCCTTGCCGCCCCTCGCCGGGCCTTCGCCGCCGCGGGGCGCCTTGCCACCGCGCCGCTCCCTGCCACCCGCCGGGGCGCCGGCACCGGCCCCGCCCCGCCGCTTGCGGTCGTCGCCGGGACCCGCGCCGCGCTCGGAGTCCGTGCGCCGGCCACGGCTCTCGCCGCCACCGGCCCGCGGCCCGCCGCCCTGGCCGCTCTTCCGGCGCGGGCCGGGAGCGGGGGCCGCGGCTGGTGCGCTCCCGCGGCCGCCCCCGCGCGGCAGCAGCCCCCCGCCCCGTTGCGTCGAGCGCCGGAGCTGCTCGACCTCGCGCTCGCTGAGCTCGCGCACCGCCCCCAACGGCAGGTCGGCGTCGCGCAGCGGTCCGATCGCCACCCGGCGCAGCTTCATCACCGGGTGGCCGATGCGCTGGAACATGTCGCGGATCTGTCGCGTGCGGCCCTCCGACAGCTCCACCGTCCACCAGCTGTTGTCGCTCTCCCCGGGGACCGGACGCGCCGTGATGCCGGCCGGCGCGGTGGGCCGGCCCTCGAGGCGGATGCCGCGGCGCAGCCGCTCGAGATCGCGCTCCGCCGGCATCCCGCGCACCTTCACCTCGTAGGTCTTGGTGCAGCCGTAGCGCGGGTGGGCGACGCGCTGCGCGAGGTCGCCGTCGTCGGTGAGCAGCAGCAGGCCCTCGGTGAGGAAGTCGAGCCGCCCCACCGGCACCAGCGCCTTGCGCAGCGGCTCGGGCACCAGGTCGAGGACGGTGGGCCGCCCGCCGGGGTCGCGGCGGGTGCTCATCACCGCCCGCGGCTTGTTGAGCAGCAGGTAGCGGTGGCCGGTCGGCGGGTGCACGCGCTTGCCGTCCACCTTCACCGCGTCGTCGGCGGGGTCGGCCTTGTCGCCGAGGCCGGCGACCTGGCCGTTCACCGTCACCCGGCCGGCGGCGATGATCTCCTCCGCCTCGCGCCGCGAGGCGACGCCGGCGCGGGCGAGGATCTTCTGCAGGCGCTCGCGGCTCACGGCTCCCCTTCCTCCGGCACGGCGGTCGGCTCGGGGGCCGGATCGGGGGCCGGGCGCGGACCGGTCGGCGGCGCGGCCGCGCCCCGCTCCGCCTCGGCGGGCCCGTCGGCGGCCGCCGCCTCGCCCTCGTCGAGCGCCGCCACCCGGCGCAGGATGGTCTCCTCGCGGTCCACCCCCGGCCCCGCCTCGAGGCCGCCCTCCGGCGCCGCCTCCTCGCCGCCCTCGCCGTCCCCTTCGAGCGCGTCGTCGAGCTCCTCGAGCGGCGGCAGGTCGCCGAGGCTCTTGAGCCCGAAGTGGACCAGGAACTCGCGCGTGGTGGTGTAGAGGAAGGGCCGGCCCACCACCTCCTTGCGGCCGGCGATGCGGATCAGGCGGCGCTCGAGCAGCGTCTTGAGCACGCCGGACGGGTTGACGCCGCGCAGCTCCTGCACCTCGGGGGCGGTCATCGGCTGCCGGTAGGCGATGATGGCCAGGGTCTCCAGCGCCGCCATCGACAGCTTGTTGCCGCCGGAGACCTCGAAGAAGCGGCGCAGCCAGCCGTGCATCTCCGGCCGGGTGACCAGCCGTACCCCGCCGGCCACCTCCTCGACGGCGATGCCGCGGCGCTCGCCGGCGGCGTAGCGGGCCAGCACCGCGTCGATCGCCTCGGCGGCGGCGCCGCGGTCCTCCGGGTCGAAGATCTCCGCCAGCCGCTCGCGCGGCACCGGATCGGCGGCGACGAACAGCACCGCCTCGACCGCCGCCTCCATCTCGCCGCGGTCGATCATCCCGCCAGCGCCTCCAGCTCCTCGGCGGTGGCCTGGCGCGTGGTGCGGTAGAGCACGATGTCGCCGGCCTCGGTCTGGTGCAGGCGCACCAGGTGGAGACGGGTCAGCTCGAGCACCGCGAGGAAGGCGGCGATGGTCTCCGCCCGGCAGGAGCGCGCCCGCAGGTCGGCGAGCAGGTCGTAGGGGCGGCCGCGGTCGAGGACCGCCAGCAGGCGGCGCACCTGGTCCCGCACCGAGTAGCTCTCCAGCTCGAGGTGGTAGGCGGGCGGGTGCGACCGGTCGTAGCGCACCAGCACGGTCCGCAGGGCGCCCATGAGGTCGAACACCGAGACGTCGCCGAGGTCGATCTCCGCCGGCTCGTCGTCGCCGCCGAGGTCGGGGCGCTCCACGCGGCGCGGCCAGACGCCGCGGCGCAGGTTGTCGATCTCGGCCAGCGACTGTGCCGCTTCCTTGAGACGCCGGTACTCGAGCAGGCGCGCCACCAGCTCCTCGCGCGGGTCCTCCTCCACCGGACGGCCGTGCTCGTCCTTGGGCCGGGGCAGCAGCAGGCGCGACTTCAGGTGGATCAGCAGCGCGGCCTCGTAGATGAACTCGGCGGCGATGTCGAGGTTGAGCTCCTCCATCAACGCCAGGTACTCGTGGAACTGATCGCAGACGGTGGCCACCGGGATCTCGGTGATCTCCACCTCGTTGACCTTGACGAGCTGGAGCAGCAGGTCGAGCGGCCCCTCGAAGACCGGGAGCTGGACCCGCCACTCGGGCGGCAGCAGCCCCCGGGTGGGGATCGGGGTGCTCATCCCTCGGCGGCCGCGGCGGCGCGGGCCACGCTCGCCCGGTAGTCGAGCGAGACCGCCCGCCGCACCCGCTCCATCGTCTCCTGCGCCCGCTCGCGCGCCCGCTCCGAGCCGGCGATCAGGATGTCGAGCAGCGTGTCCTTGTCCCGCACCAGCTCCTCGCGGCGGCGGCGCATCGGCTCGAGAAAGCCGATGATCTGCTCGGCGAGGAGCTTCTTGTCCTCGACGCAGCCGATCTCCGCCGCCCGGCACTCCCGCGCCACCCGCTCGCGCAGCTCGGGCGGCGACAGCAGCTCGTGGAAATCGTAGAGGTTGCACACCTCCGGCCGCCCCGGGTCGGAGCGCCGCAGGCGTTGCGGATCGGTGAACATCCGCAGGCACTTCTCCCGCACCACCTCGGGCGGGTCGCCGAGGTTGATCGCGTTGCCGTACGACTTCGACATCTTGCGCCCGTCGATGCCCGGCACCGCCGGGCTGGGGGTGAACAGCGCCTTGGGCTCCGGGAAGACGTCGCCGTAGAAGTGGTTGAAGCGGCGCACGATCTCGCGCGAGATCTCGAGGTGGCTCGCCTGGTCGGCTCCCACCGGCACGTGGTGGGCGCGGTAGAGGATGATGTCGGCGGTCTGCAGCACCGGGTAGCCGAGGAAGCCGTAGGTGGAGAGATCCTTGCCCTCGATCTGCTGCTGCTGGTCCTTGTAGGTCGGCACGCGCTCGAGCCAGCCGAGCGGCGTGATCATCGACAGCAACAGGTGCAGCTCGGCGTGCTCGGGCACCATCGACTGGATGAAGATCACCGAGCGCTCCGGGTCGAGGCCGGCCGCGATCCAGTCCGCCACCGCCTCCAGGGTGTTGTCGGACACCTGGGAGGGATCGGCGTAGTCGCTGGTCAGCGCGTGCCAGTCGGCGGCGAAGTAGTAGCAGGTGTAGGTGCCGCTGTCCTGCAGGTCCACCCAGTTCTTGATCGCCCCGAAGTAGTGGCCGAGGTGGATCTTCCCCGTGGAGCGCATCCCGGAGAGGACGATCTGCGGTGCGGCGGGCTTCGGACTCATCGTGGACACACCCCTGGACCCCTGGTGGAAACGGAACCGGCGACCGCCGGCGCGCCGGCCGGTCCCCGGGTGCCGCCCGATCCTCCGGGACGGCGGCGCCGATCCGCGATCATACCCCGCGACCTCACCACCGCGGCGGCGGCGGCAGCGGCTCGGTGAGGCCCCGCCAGACCCCGCGCGCCTTGGCGGCCACCGCCCGCGCGTTGCCCCGTCCGAGCTCGCGCACCAGGGCCGCGGCGAGCGCCACCAGGTTGGCGCCGACGAAGGCGGCGCGCGCCGCCGGTCCGCCGTGGCGGCGCACCCACACGGCGTTGGAGCGGCCGGTGTGGAAGGTCTTGGTGGGCGTGTAGCCGCCGGCGGTGGAGGCCGCCACCTTGTGCCAGATCCGGCTCTCCGGCACGTAGCGCAGCCGGTAGCCGGCGTCGAGCGCCCGCCGGCACCAGTCGGCGTCGTCGACGTTGAGGAAGTAGGCCGTGTCGAGCGGTCCGACCCGCTCCAGCGCGTCGCGCGGGATCAGCAGGCAGCAGGTGGTCAGGTAGGTCACGTCCCGCGCCCGGTCCCAGCGCGGGCCGTCGGGCTCACCGCGCCCCCACTCCTCGGTGACCGTCTCCCGCACCCGGAGGCGGCCGCCCGCCGCCCACAGCCGGTCGGGCGGATCGGCGTAGAAGATCTTGGGACCGGCGGCGCCCACCGCCGGGTCCGCCGCCGCGGCGAGCAGCGGCGGCAGGAAGTCGGGCGCCACCTCGACGTCGGTGTTGAGCAGCAGGGCCCAGCCCACCGACGGGTCGGCGAGGGCGTGGCGCAGGCCGGCGTTGTTGCCGCCGGCGAAGCCGAGGTTGGCGCCGGTGGCCAGCACCTCGACGTCCGGGCGCGCGGTGCGCAGGCGGTCGCGCGAGTCGTCGGTGGAGCCGTTGTCGACCACCAGCGGCCGGAGGTCGAGCCCGGCGCCGGCGCGGTCCAGCGAGGCGAGGGTCGCCAGCGTGTCCGACGCGCCGTTCCAGTTGACCAGCACCACGGCGATGGCGCCGTCGGGGGAGCGCGGTGGCAGGGCGGGCACGGTGGCGTGCTCTCAGGCCCGGGCCGCGGCCTCGAGGGCGGCCAGGCGGGCGCCGTTGGCGCGCAGCACCCGCCACTCCACGACCAGCGCCACGACCTGCAGCGCCAGGGTGGTCGCGAAAGCCGCCGCCTGGGTCCAGGGGCGCCCCGTGCCGGACTCGATCCCCTGCCCCACGGCCAGGGTGCCGAGAGCGGCCGCGGCGGCGAGCGCCGCCGGCACGACGACCCGCCGCAGTGCGCGGCGGGCCGCGGCCACGTCCGCCACCGTGGCGCGCCCCGCCGCCGCCTCGAGGCGCACGGCGCGGCCGGTGCCGGCCAGGTAGACGACCACCCACAGGTGGGGGAAGACCAACAGCATCGAGGAGCCGAGGGTGAGCAGCACGAGCAGCCGCAGGTCGAGGGCGTCGGGGGCGAGCGCGGCGACGGCGCCCGCGGCGGCGTAGGCGGCGGTGGCGACCAGGGCCACCGCGAAGATCGAGCGCTCGAAGATCACGCGCCGGATTCTAGCGTCCGCGCGGCGCCTTCCCCGCCCTCCGGGTCGGTGGCCAGCAGCCGCCAGCGGCGCGCCGCGTCGCGCGGCCGGTAGTTCTCCTCGACCCGCCGCCGCCCCGCCTCGCCGCGGCGCGACGCCTCCGCGGGATCGCCCACCAGGGCGGCGAGAGCGGCGGCCAGCGCCGCGGGGTCCTCGGGCGGCACCAGCCAGCCGGTGTGGCCGTCGGCCACCACCTCGGGGATGCCGCTGACCCGGCTCGCCACCACCGGCAACCCGGCGTCCATGGCCTCGAGCACGACCAGCGGCATCCCTTCGTAGATCGACGGCACGACCAGCGCCCGGGAGCGCCCGAGCAGCGCCCGCACCGTGGCCGCGTCACAGCGGCCCAGGAAGCGCACCGCGGCGGCCAGGCCGAGGCGCGCCGCCAGCGACTCGAGGGCGTCGCGGTGCTCGCCGTCGCCCGCCACCACCAGGGCCGGCAGCGGCCGCCCGGCGTCGCGCGCCGCGGCCAGCGCCGCGAGCAGCACCTCGACCCCCTTGCGCAGCCGCAGCCGGCCGACGAACAAGAGCGGCCGGGCCGGCAGGTCCGCGGGCAGCGCCGCCGCCGCCGGCACCGGCAGCCCGCCGGTGACGTTGGGCAGCACGGCCACGCGGCCGGCGCCGTAGTCGCGCGCCACCTCCTCCCCGGTGGCGGCGCTGGGGACCAGCACCCGGTCCGCCAGGCGCGCCGAGAGCGCCCCCAGGAGCACCTGCAGGGGAGCCTTGAAGCGGCGGAAGCGGCGCTCCGCGGCGCCGGGCGTCCCGAGGATCCGCCCCGCCGGGTCGCGCAGCGGGCGCACCGCCCGCCGTTCCTCCCGGTAGCTCACCTGCAGCAACGCCAGCAGGCGGGGTCGCCGCGAACGGCCGCGGAACAGGCGCACCGCCAGCGCCGCCAGCCCGCCGTCGGACTCGTGCACCTGCACCACGTCGGGCCGCAGGCGGCGCAGCGCCCGCCACACCGCCGGCACCACGGTCAGCGGGAAGAGAGACTTCGGCCCGCGGGCCCCGCCCGGACCGCGCCCCAGGACCTCGACGCGGTCGCCCCCCTCGCGCAACCCGGCGGCGAGCTGCAGGACCTGCTCGCCGACGCCGGAGAGGTCGCGCGGCGGCAGGGTGTTGGCGACCAGGAGGACGCGCACCCGCTCAGCCCTCCGCCCCCGTCGCGCGCTCGCGGAGCCGCGGCTCGACCCGCGCGCGCAGGGCCGCGAAGCCGGGCTCGTCGAGCCGCCCGACCAGCTCGCGGGCGTCCTCGCGGGCCCGGGCGAGCCACCCGGCGTCCGCGGCCAGGTCCGCCACGCGCAGCGGCGGCAGCCCCGACTGCCGGGTCCCCAGCAGATCGCCGGGGCCGCGGATCGCCAGGTCCGCCTCGGCGATCTCGAAACCGTCGGTGGTGCGCGCCAGCACCTCGAGGCGCCGCCGTCCCTCCTCCGACAGCCGCCCGTGCAGCACCACGCAGCGCGACGGACGCCGGCTCCGCCCCACCCGCCCGCGGAGCTGATGGAGCTGCGCCAGGCCGAAGCGCTCGCCGCTCTCGACGACCATCACCGTCGCCTCCGGCACGTCCACCCCCACCTCGACCACCGTCGTCGCCACCAGCACCCGCACCCGCCCGGCCGCGAAGTCCGCGACCACCGCGCCGCGCTCGGACGCCGACAGGCGCCCGTGCAGCACCGCGCTGGGCAGCGGAGCCAGCAGCCGCCGCACCTCGGCGCCCTGCTCGGCGAGCGAGGCGGCGGCCACCGCGTCGCTCGCCTCGATCAGCGGCAGCACCACGTAGGCCCGCCCGTCGCCGGCCGCCAGCTCCTCGCGCAGGGCGCGGTAGACGGCCGCCCGGCGCCGCGCCGGCAGCACCTCGGTCGCCACCGGCCGCCGCCCCGGCGGCAGCTCGTCGAGGACCGACAGGTCGAGATCGCCATAGGCGGTCAGCGCCAGCGACCGCGGGATCGGGGTCGCGGTCATCACCAGCACGTCCGGACGCTCCCCTTTGCGCTGCAGGAGCCGGCGCTGCGCCACCCCGAACCGGTGCTGCTCGTCGATCACCGCCAGGCCGAGGCGCGGCAGCTCCACGCCCTCCTGGATGAGGGCGTGGGTCCCCACCGCCAGGTCGAGCTCGCCGGCCGCCAGGCGCCGCCGCTGGTCCTCCCGGTCGGGCGCCGAGGCGGTCAGCAGACCCACCCGGTAGCGGTCGCCCAGCAGCCCCACCAGGCCGGCGTGGTGCTGCTCGGCGAGCAGCTCGGTGGGCGCCATGAAGGCCCCCTGGCGGCCATTCTCCATCGCCACCACCAGCGACAGCGCCGCGACCACGGTCTTGCCGCTGCCGACGTCGCCCTGGAGCAGCCGTAGCATCGGCGTCGGACGCTGCAGGTCGGCGACGATCTCCGCCAGCACCCGGCGTTGCGCCCCGGTGAGACGGAAGGGCAGCAGGCCGCGGACCACGTCGCGCACCCGGTCGTCGACGCGGACGCGGAACGGTTTGGCCACCGCCGTCTCGCGCTCGCGCCGGCGGGCCAGGGCGAGCTGCAACTCGAGCAGCTCGCCGTAGATCAGCCGCTGGTGCGCCGGCGTCCGGCGCCGGTTGAGCCGCTCCACGTCGGGCGGCCCGTCGCCCCGCTCCGGATCGTGCAGGCCGGCCAGGGCGGCGCCCAGGGCGGGCAGGCCGTGCCGGGCCCGCACGTCCGGGGGGAGCGGATCGTCCACCTGCGCCGCCGGATCGACCGCGGCGAGCACCCGCGCCATCAGCCGGCGCAGGAAGGCCGGACCCAGCTCCCCGGCGCCGCCGTACACCGGCACCACCCGCCCGGCGTGCACCGCTGCCGCCGCGGCCCGCTCGCAGCTCGGGTTGACCAGCTCCAGCCCACCGCCGCGGCGCGCGCGGACCATCCCGTGGAGGAGCACCTCGGCGCCCTCCTCGAGCTGGCGGGCGAGGTAGGGGCGGTTGAACCAGACCACCGGCAGCTCGCCGCTCGGGTCGGAGACGACGCCGCGGACCAGCGTCATCCCGCGGCGGCGGACACGGATCGGCCGCAGGCCGCCGAGGCGCCCCCGGAAGGTGGCGGTGGCGCCGGCCGTTGCGCCGGCGAGCGGAGCCACGGTGGTGCGGTCCTCGTAGCGGAACGGCAGGTGGAAGAGCAGGTCGGCGACGCGGTGGAAGCCGGCCCGCTCGAGGGCGCCGCAACGCGCCGGGCCGACACCCGGCAGGGCGGTGAGCGGGGACTCCGGGCTCAGGCGCACCGTGGGGCGCCGCAGGTCAGCCCCCGAGGCGCAGACGCAGGTCCACCAGCCCCACCCGCAGCACGTCGCCGTCCTCGATCTCGACCGGGACCCCGGTGCCGATGCGGGTGCCGTTGACGAAGGTCCCGTTCATCGTCCCGATGTCCTCGGCGACGAAGAAGCTCTCCGAGCGGCGGTGGATCTTGGCGTGGCGCCGGCTCACCGAGCGTTGCTGGTCGAGCGGGGTGAGGTCGACGTCCGGGTAGATGCCGGTCACCGGGTCCTTGCGTCCCAGGGTGGTCTCCGAGCTGGCGCTGAGGCGGAACTCCATCCCCGACGCCTCGTGGACGAGGCGTTCGCGGCCCAGCTCGCGCGGCCCCACGTCCGGCTCCGGGACGCCCCCGGCGGCCACCTCGGTCTCGGCCGTGGTGGCCAGGCTCTGCAGCAGCTGGTCGGTCTGACGCAGGCGGCGCGACAGCTTGCGCATCATGCGCACGGCGATCTCCGGGTTGCCGTGCAGCATGCGGTCGAAGGTGGAGCCGTCGATCACCAGCACCGCGACCTCGGTCACCGCCCGCGCCGAGGCCGTCCGCGGCAGCTCCTCGAGCAGCGACATCTCGCCGAAGAAGTCGCCGCGGTCGAGCAGCGCGAGCTGCCGCGGCTCGCCGCCGATGTTGCGCAGGATCTCGACCTGGCCGCTGCGCAAGATGTACATCTCCGTGCCGAGGTCGCCCTCGCGGAAGATGTAGTCGCCGGCCGCGACCGTGGCCACGCGGTCGTCGGCCCGGCGGGCGGTGGCGACGGCCTTCACCGCCATACCTCGCCCACCGTCAGACGCTCGCGCTCCGGGTCCAACCGGGCGCCGGCGCCGAGCGGCAGGGTGAGGTTGGGGGCGCGGTGGCCCGCGGCGAGGCCCCAGGCGACCGGCCAGGGAAAATCGGTCAGGCTCTCGCGCAACGGTCGCAGACAGGCGGTGGGATCGTGCTCGGGTGCATCGAGACAACCGAGGTGGCCGAAGATCATCGCGTGGACCGCGGCGAGACTACCGGACAGCCGCAGGTGGGTCAACATCCGGTCCAACCGGTAGAGCGGCTCCGCCACGTCCTCGACGAACAGCAGCGCCTCGCGCAGGTCCGGTGCGTACGGCGTCCCCAGCGTCGAGACGAGCAGGCTGAGGCAGCCGCCCAGCAGGATGCCCTCCGCCGGCGGCCGGTCGCGCTCCGGCTCGCCGACGTGGACGCGCTCCTCGCGGGGCAGGTCGCCCGCCAGGGCGCCGAGCAGCGAGTCGCGCTCCTCGGCGGACAGGCCGCGCGCCAGGTCCGCCGCCACCATCGGGCCGTGGAAGGCGACCAGGCCGAGGCGCTCCACCACCTGGCAGAGGAACGGCGTCAGGTCCGAGTAGCCGACATAGGCGCGGGGGTGGCGGGCCAGCAGATCCCAGTCGAGGCGCGGCAGGACCCGCAGCAGGCCGTGGCCGCCGCGGATGAAGAAGATCGCCTTCAGGCTCGGGTCGCCGGCGAGCTCGTGGAAGGCGGCGAGCCGTTCGTCGTCGCCGCCCGCGAAGAGACCCTCGCGGTGCGAGACGTTGCCCGCCGTCACCGGCTCGAAGCCGAGGTCGGAGAGCGCCGCGAGGCCTCGATCCAGCTTGCCGCCGTCGGCGAACCCGGACAGCGCGGCCACGCCGACGCGGTCGCCCCGACGGACCGGCGGCGGCAGAGCGGCCGGGCGTCGGCCGAGCGTACGGGGCCCGTCCTGGCTCATGGCTGGCGGTGCGCTGCAAAGACGAGGCCGGAGAGGCCCATAAGCCGAATCCTGTCCCGCACCCGGAGGTGCGGTGGTGGTCATTCCTCTAGGACCGGCGTTGCCGCCGGCCTCCAGCGACCTACCCGGAAGTGTTCCGCCGGCGCGCGGCCGGACGGAGCGGGACGGGCGGCCCGCAGACGCTCCCCTATTCGGTCTTGCTCCGCATGGGGTTTACCGTGCCCCCGCCGTCGCCGGCGGAGCGGTGCGCTCTTACCGCACCCTTTCACCCTTGCCCCGGACCGGCGCTCGCGCGCCCGCCGGTCGGCGGTCTGCTCTCTGTTGCACTTTCCGTCGCGTCGCCGCGCCTCGCCGTTGGCGAGCATGCTGCCCGTCGGAGTTCGGACTTTCCTCCCGGCGCCCTCGCGGGCGCCCGGCGACCACCCGGACCTCTCCGGCGTCTGCGTCAACGGTGGACCCGGCCGCCGTATTTCCGCCCTAGCCGCGGCCGAAGAAGGAGAAGCCGCGGCCGGGCCTGGACGGCCCCCCACCCAGCCGCGCCAGCGCGGCGCGCGCCCCGGGGTGGTCCGGATCGGCGGCGAGCGCCCGCTCGTAGCAGGAGCGCGCGTCGGCGGGACGCTGCAACCCCTCGTAGATCGCGCCGAGCGCCATCGCCACGTCCGGGTCGGAGCTCCCGAGCTCGAGCGCCCGCCGGTAGCTGTCCGCGGCCTGGCGCACCCAGTTGGGGTTCTCGGCCTGGGCGCGCCCGAGCGCCGCGTAGTACTCCGGCTGCGGGTCGGTGAGCACCGCCTGCTTGAGCAGCTCGATGGCGAAATGGAAGTCCTCCGCGTCGATCAGCCCCCGGGCCCGCTCGTAGTAGCTGCGCGCCAGGGCGCGCTCCTCCGCGTCGCGCTGCGCCGCCGGCACCTCCACCGGCGGGGCCATCGCCAGCCGCCGGGTGTAGCGGCGCCGCCGCTCCGGGTTGTTGAGGATCAGGTACGCGGCGGTGACGCGCTCGAAGAACGGCCACAGGGCCTCCTCGCCGGCGGCCAGCCGCAACGGGCCGGCGTGGAGCGGGTGGACCAGCCGCGCCAGGCCCTCGTAACCGCGGTGGATCTCCTCCGCGGTGGCGCCCCGCGACACCCCGAGCAGCTCGTACGCGGTGGCGCCCCCCGCCCGCTCCATCAGCGCCGCGACCCGGGAGCGGTGCTCCTCCGGGTCGAGGCCGAGAGGCCGGGCCTCGAGGTCGCGGCGCAGACGTTCCGCGTAGCGCCGCAGGACGTCGGGGGCGACCGGAGGGCCGACGGTCGCCGGCGGCGGCCCGTCGGCGCGGCGCTCCGGGGGCCGGCGGGCCAGGCCGGCGGCGGCCAACCGCACGAGGTCGGCCAGGGCCGCCTCCCCGTCGCCGGCGCCCTGCCGCAGCACCTCGCGGACCGTGCGCGGATGTGAGAGCCGCGACAGCAGCACCGCCGCCGCCGGAGACAGCAGGTGCGCCGCGCTCTCCACCTCGCCGCGCGGCGCCACCGCCACCCAGACCGCGTCCTCGCCGCCCGCCGCGCCCAGCGGGTCCGGCGCGGACTCCGCGGCGGCCGCCTCCATCAGCAGCACGATCGTGGGCAGCGGGCCGACCAGGTCGGACGGTCGCTCGGAGGCCGGCAGGAAGCGCGCCTCGCACCCCTGCCACGACGCGACGTGACGGCCGATGCGCACCATCAGCTCGCGCAGGCGGACCGGATCGGAGGCAGCGGCCGGATCGCCGCCGGCGAGCAGCGACGCCACCGCCGCGCCCAGCGGGTGGTCGCGGTGCAGATGCAGCTCGCCGTCGACGAACCACAGGCGGCGGACGCCCTCCGGCGTCCGCACCTCCACCGTCCCGGTGCGACGACCCCGGTGGACGCCGTCGAGCATCTCCGTCACGGTGGCACCGGACGCAGGCACCGGCGGCACGCGTCCTGGCGGTTCCGGAAGGGTCCACGGAGCGGATTCTACCGTCCCGCGAGGTCCCACCGCCCGGAGGCGCGGAACGCGAGGGCCCGCGGGCACGCAGATCGGCGCCGGTCAGGGCGAAGGCCTCGTCGGGGGCGAGCCGTCCCCGTGGACGCTGAACCTGATGACGCCGGAGTCGACGCCGCGGTCGTCGCGGCTCCCGACCGCGAAGCTGCCGGTGCCCGTGGACCCGGGGTCCGCCGAGCCCGGCCGGGGGGCTGGGGCGAGGTTCCCCGCCTCCGGAGGCCCGCCGGGCCGAGGTTCACCCGGGCTCGCCGCGGAGCTGGCGGTGGACCCGTTCGCCGAGCCGCGGGCCGAGCGCCGCGCGCAGCTCGTCCAGGCCGGCCCGGCGCACCCCCTCGAGGCTGCCGAAGCGCTGCAGCAGCAGCTTGCGGCGCTTGGGACCGACCCCGGGAGGCTGTCGAGCCGGCTGCTCAGGGTGCCCGCCGCGCGGCGGCGGCGGTGCCGGAGACGGCGAAGCGGTGCGCCTCGTCGCGCACCGCTGCAGCAGCTGGAGACCGGCGTCGTCGCGCCGCAGGCGCAGCGGCTCCGGGCGCTCCGGCAGGTAGAGCTCCTCCTCGCGCTTGGCCAGCGCCACCACCGGCGTCTCCTCCACCCCGAGCTCGGCGAGCGCCTCCAGGGCGGCGTTGAGCTGGCCGCGGCCGCCGTCGATCAGCACCAGGTCGGGCAGGTCGCCGGTCTCCTCCAGCACGGCGCCGGTAGCGCCGCTCCACCGCCTGGCGCATGGCGGCGAAGTCGTCGGGACCTTCGAGACCGCGGATGTTGAAGGAGCGGTAGTCCTTCTTGAGCATCCGGCCCTCCTCCCAGACCACCAGCGAGGCCACCGTCTCGCCGCCCTGGAAGTGCGAGACGTCGAAGCCCTCGATCCGGCGCGGCGGCTCGAGCAGGTCGCAGGTGGCGCTGCAGCGACGCCGCGCCCGGCGCCTCGCCGCGGTCGCCACGGAAGCGCCGCCGGTGGGCGAGCTCGGCGTTGCGCCGGGCGAGCGCCACCCGCTCGGCCTTCGGGCCGCGCGCCGGCATCCGCAGGTAGACCCGCTCGCCCTTGCGCTCGGAGAGCCACTGGGTCGAGCGCCGCCTCGCCCTCGATCGGCAGCGGCAGGTGGATCTCCTTGGGAATGAACGTGGTGCGGTCGTAGAGCTGGGGGAGCACCTCGTCGAGGAGCCGCGACGGGGCGATGGCGCCGGCCCCCTCCCAGAACAGCTCGCGGCGGTCGAGGACCTGGCCGTTGCGCATCACCAGGACGACCACCGCGGCGTTGCCGCCGGCGACGTGGACCCCGTAGACGTCGACGTCCTCGCCGCCGACGCTCGACAGCTTGCGCCGCTCGCTGATGGCGTCCACCTCCGCGAGGGTGTCGCGCAGACGCGCCGCCCGCTCGTAGTCGAGCTCGCCGGCCGCCTGCCACATCTCGCTCTTCAGCCGCCGCACCAGCTCGTCGTTGCGCCCGGCGAGAAAGAGCCGCGCCTGCTCCACCGCCTCGGCGTAGGCCGCCGCGGTGGTCAGTCCCGCCACGCAGGGTCCCAGGCAGCGGTGCATGCCGTGGTACAGGCAGGGCCGCGGCAGCGAACCGTCGATCTCCAGACGGCACACCCGCACCTCGAAGAGCTTCTGCACCAGCTTGATCGCCTTGCGCGCCAGGCCGGCGGGCAGGAAGGGGCCGAAGTACTCGGCACCGTCGTCGCGGATGCGGCGGGTGAAGGCGATGCGCGGATAGTCGTCGGCCAGGGTGAGCTTGAGATAGGGGTAGGTCTTGTCGTCGCGCAGCAGCACGTTGTAGCGCGGCCGCTTGCGCTTGATCCAGTTGTTCTCGAGCAGCAGCGCCTCGGCCTCGGAGTCGGTGACCACGCACTCGAGGTCGGCGGCCTCGGCGAGCATCGCCACCAGCCGCGGGTCGCCAGGCGGCTGCAGGTAGTTGGCGGCGCGCTTGCGCAGCGACTTCGCCTTGCCGA
This sequence comes from uncultured Acidobacteriota bacterium, assembly GCA_963843275.1. Classification (GTDB taxonomy): domain Bacteria; phylum Acidobacteriota; class Thermoanaerobaculia; order Multivoradales; family JBCCEF01; genus CAWJJM01. Next base: position 1,741,564 of record CAWJJM010000012.1, read on the forward strand.
CGTACAGCGGCCGGCCCGCGGCGCTCTTGAAGACGTAGATCCCCGGCCGGTCGGGCAGGGCGCGGATGCGGTCGATGACGGCGTCGGCGGGCATGTGCGGGGGGAGGCGCGGGCGGCGCGCCGCACCAGGATAACGGGCGCCGCGGCGGCGCCTGTTCCCGACCGCCGCGCGCCCCGCCCCCGCTATGATCGGGGCATGACGCTCACCGTCGCCACCTGGAACGTCAACGGCATCCGCGCCCGCGAGGAGCAGTTCCTCGAGTGGATCGGGCACGACCGCCCCGACGTGGTCTGCCTGCAGGAGATCAAGGCGTCGCCGGACAAGCTCTCCGAGCGCCTCTGCGAGCTCGCCGGCTACCGCTGCTACTGGCACGGTGAAGGCGGCTACTCCGGGGTCGGTCTGCACGTGCGCGAGGGGGCCGAGGTCGGCCCTCCCGCCTACGACCACCCCTCCTTCGACCACGAGACCCGCATCGTCACCGCCGACCTCGGCGACCTGCTGGTGGCATCGGTCTACGTGCCCAACGGCGGCAAGGACTACGCGGCCAAGCTGGAGTTCCTCGCCGCGCTGCGCGACTTCGTCGCCGGTGTCCGGCGCAGCGGGCGGCCGCTGCTGGTGTGCGGCGACCTCAACGTGGCGCGCAGCGACCGCGACGTCCATCCCAAGGAGCGCAAGCCCGACCAGATCGGCACCCGCGCCGAGGAACGCGAGCTGCTCGAGGGGGTGCTCGCCGGCGGCCTCCACGACCTCGGGCGCGACCTCCACCCGGACGACGACCGCCTCTACACCTGGTGGGCGCCGTGGCGCAACCTGCGCCAGCGCAACATCGGATGGCGCATCGACTACGTGCTGGCCAGCCCCGAGCTGGCCGCCGCCGTCGGCTCCTGCGAGGTGCTGCGCGACGTCGGGACCAGCGACCACGCGCCGGTGGTCGCCCGCTTCGAGCTGTGAGGCGGCGGCAGCCCGCGCAGCCGCCCGACGCGGCCCGCTACGGGGGCGAGGCCGCCGCGAGCCACCGGTTCACGGCGGTCCGGCCACCGACGGCGGCGAAGGCCCCGAAGAGGGCGAGCCCGGCGAGGGTCGCCATGGGCGTCACTGCGGCGGGCGCGCTCCACGCCCCCGCGTCCAGCGACCACGGGAAGAGGAAGGTCAGGAACAGCGCCAGGTGCGCCGAGAAGGCGCCGAGCAACCCCACCCGCGCCACCGCGACGGCCCACAGGCCGGACGCGACCACCACCGGCAGGACGACCCAGCCGCTCCAGGCGACGGTCTGCAGCAGGAGCACGCCGGCGAACAGCAGCCACCACGCCAACAGCGCCCGCCACGGCCCGCGCAGCACGGCGTAGAGAAGCGCCACGAACACCATCGAGGCCGTCGCCACCACCAGCGAGGCGACCACCGCCTGACCGAGCCCGATCAACAGGCCGGCCGTCCCCTCCAGCGGCACCACCCAGGTGGTCAGCAGCGGGCGGGGCAACCCGGCCGCCTGCATCTGGGCCCAGGCCGAGAGCTCGTTCGCCAGCCCCATCCCGAGGCCGCAGGCGAGGCCGAGCAACAGGTCGCGGCCGACCAGCGGATCGGCCACCCTGCCGGCGAGCACACGGCTCCACGAGACGACCCGCTCGGGCCAGCGGCGGCGGACCAGCGGCTCGAGCCCCAGGTAGCCCAGCCAGAGGGCCGCGGCGAAGAGCAGCGCCTCTCCGACGGCGTGCGTCACGCGGCCGAGCTCGGCGGGCTCCGCCGCGTGGTGGGCGCCGAGCAGCCACACCGCGAACCGCAACGCGAAGACCAGCACCGCCAGCCGCCAGGCACCCCTCCGGTCGCCCCGGCCGCCGCGCAGGTTGCGGCGCACCAGGAACAGCGCCACCGCCGCGACGAGCACGTAGAAGGCCGCCAGGATCGCGAAGAACAGCCCGCGGCCGGCGGGCTCGCGCGGCGTCACCACATGGCGCGGCGCCTCGCCCGGCTCGACGACCTCGAACCACACCGGGGTGGCGCCGAAGCTGGCGGTGACCACCTGCCGGCCACGCCCGCCCGGGCCGCCGAGCTCGTAGGCGGCGCGACGGTCGGCGAAGAACGGCGGCCGCCAGCGCGGCGGGACCGGCTCGAGCCGCGCGTCCGCCAGCCCCGCGGCCGCCAGCAGCGGCGCCGGGTCGGGGGTGGACCCGGCGCGGGCCGGAGGCGCGGCACGATGTCGAGGCGCCGCAGGCGGCCCTGGGGGTCGAGCAGGACGCGGACCTCCCCGGGGGTCTCCAACGGGGGCGTGTCCGCGTCGACCGAGCCGTCGGCCGACGCCAGCGGCCGTGGCGAGACCCGGTACCAGAAGAGGCGCAGCGGTACTTCTCCCCGCACCACGCGCCGCCACAGGGCCGTTCCGTCGTCGCCGCTCGCCATCGCCAGCAGCCGCGGGCTGCGGTCCTCCAGACCCGAAGCGTGGTAGCCGCGCCCCTCCGACCACCGCGTCGCCATGTCCTTGGCGAGCACCGCCAGCTCGGCCGGCGAACGGCCGCGCGGGACCACCGCGTCCGCCGAGAGCCGATGCCAGAGGAGCGCCTGGGCCACGCAGAGGATCCCCACCAGGCAGAGCAGGCCGGCCACCCGCGCCGGCGAGACGTTGCCGGCGCCCGGCGCCGCCGCGACCATCTCGGGCGACGGGGTCTCGCCGGCGGCGAGCGCCGCGGCGAGCGGATCTCCGCCCGGCAGCAGGGCGGCCACCTGCAGGGCCGACGCCGGCCGGTCGGCCGGTTCGACGGCCAGGCACCGCAGGATGGCTTCCTCGCACTGCGGAGCGATGCCCGCGGTCCGCGACGACGGGCGGGGGGGCGCCGACTCCGACTGCGCTCGGGCCAGCTCGCCCCGGCTGCCGGCCGCGTAGGGCCGCCGGCCCGTGAACAGCTCGTAGAGGACCACGCCCAGCGCGTACAGGTCGCTGCGCGCGGTCGCCTCGCGACCGGCGAGCTGCTCGGGTGCCATGTAGGCGGGTGTCCCCGCCCCGGCGTCGCGGCCGGCGAAGCGTCCGGCGAGGTCGGCGAGGCCGAAGTCGGTGATCTTGGCGCGGCCCCGGCCGTCCAGCATGACGTTGGCCGGCTTGAGGTCGCGGTGCACCACGCCTTCGCCGTGGGCGGCGGCGAGGCCGGCGCAGAGCTGGTGGGCCACCTCGACGGCCTTGTCGGGGGGCAGGCGGCCGATGCGCCGCAGCAGGCTCGCCAGGTCCTCGCCGTCGATGAACTCCATCGACAGGAAGGTCGCGCCGTCGGACTCGCCGATGTCGAAGACCCGGCAGACGTTGGGGTGCGCCACCCGTCGGGCCGACCGCACCTCCCGGTGCAGGCGCGCGATCGCCGCACCGTCCTGCGCCAGGCCCGCGGGAAGGAACTTCAGCGCCACGGTCTCGCCCAGCTTGAGGTCCTCGGCCCGGTAGACCTCGCCCATCCCGCCCCGGCCGAGCGGCGTGACGATACGCCAGCGGCCGGCGAGCACGGCACCGGGAGGCAGCCCGCCGCGCGGCCCCGGCGCGGCGCGAGGCGCCGGTCCGCCGGGCCAGGCCCGGGTGCGGTCTGACGCCGCTCGCGACGGGGCGCCGCACGCCGGGCAGAAAGCGGCGGCGGCCGGCAGCGGCCGGCCGCAGTCCGGGCAGGTGGGGCTCTCGGTCACGGGGACGGGACGGAGACGGTCGCTCGACGATCGGGCACGGATTCGCGCGAAGCCTACGGGGCGCGTCCGCCGCCGTCAAACCCCCGCGGCCCGGTGTCCGCAGGGGCCGTGTGTAGAGTGCGGCCGTGCCGCCCCTCCCCCCGCCCGCCACCTGGACCACCCGTTTCGCCCCGGCGCCCACCGGCCTGCTCCACCTCGGCCACGCCGTCAACGCGGTGTGGGTGTGGGGCCTGGCCGGGGCCTTCGGTGGACGGGTGCTGCTGCGGGTCGAGGACCACGACCGGCGACGCTCGCGGCGCCGCTTCGAGCGCTCCCTGCTCGACGACCTCGACTGGCTGGGGCTGGAGCCCGACGAACCGCCCACCGCCGCCTTCCGGCGCGGCGGGCCCCTGCCCTGGCGGCAGAGCGACCGCGGCGCGCGCTACGCCGCGGCCCTGGCCGACCTGGCGGCGGCGGGTCGCGTCTACGCCTGCCGCTGCAGCCGGCGTCAGATCGAGGCCGCCGGCGGCCGGCGCGGCGACGAGCTGTGCTACCCGGGGACCTGCCGCGAGGCCGCGGTCGACCCGGAGGAGACGCCGATGCGCCGCGTGCGCCTCGAGCGGGAGGAGGTGCGGTTCGACGACCTGCTGCTCGGACCGCAGGTCCAGGTGCCCGCCGAGCAGTGCGGCGACCTCCCGGCCCGTGATCGCGACGGCAACTGGACCTACGCCTTCGCGGTGGTGGTCGACGACCTCGACCAGGGGGTCGACCTGGTCGTCCGCGGCGCCGACCTGCTCGCCGCCACCGGCCGGCAGATGCAGCTCGCCGCCCTCCTCGGCCGGCCGCGCCCGCCCCGCGTCCTCCACCACCCCCTCGTCCTGCGCCCCGACGGCACCAAGCTGTCGAAGGCCAACCGCGACACCGGCCTCGCCGACCTCCGCCGCGCCGGCTGGACCGCGGCCCGCGTCCTCGGCGCGGCCGCCCGCCTCGCCGGCCTCCGGGCCCGCAGCCGCCCGCTCGCCGCGGCCGACCTTCCCGCGCTCGTCGCCGAGACCCGCCCCGAGCTCGCCCGACGCCTCGGGCCCCCGCGCTGACCCCGGCCGCGGGACACCGCCCCGCGGACGGGACGGGCGCAGCGAGAGTCGCCCGGCGAGCCGCTCCCGGGGCGCCGCGTGTCGAGCGCCGCGGCGGACCGCCCGGTCCGCCCCGTCCTCAGGAGTAGATCTGCAGGTCCTTGAGCTCGCGCACCCGGTCCCGCAGCGCCGCGGCCTCCTCGAACTCCAGGCGCTTGGCCGCGGCGCGCATCTCCTTCTCCAGCCGGGCGATGCGCTGCGCCAGCGGCTCGGCGGCGTCCTCGGCGACGTCGCTCAGCCGCCCCGGCGCCGGGGCGTAGTAGTCGAGGTTCTGCATCGCCACCAGCGGGCTGTGGATGTCCTTGAGGATGCTGCGCGGCTCGATGCCGTGCGCGGCGTTGTGCTCCGCCTGCTTCTCGCGCCGGCGCTCGGTCTCGTCGAGGGCGCGGCGCATCGAGTCGGTGACCCGGTCGGCGTAGAAGATGACCCGCCCGCCGAGGTTGCGCGCGGCGCGGCCGGCGGTCTGGATCAGCGCCGTCTCCGAGCGCAGGAAGCCCTCGCGGTCGGCGTCGAGGATGGCCACCAGCGAGACCTCCGGGATGTCGAGCCCCTCGCGCAGCAGGTTGATCCCCACCAGCACGTCGAACTCACCGCGGCGCAGCCCGAGGATGATCTCCACCCGCTCCAGCGTGTCGACGTCGGAGTGCATGTAGCGGACGCGGACGTCGAGCTCGGTGAGGTACTGGGTGAGCTCCTCCGCCATCCGCTTGGTCAGGGTCGTCACCAGCACCCGCTCGCCGCGCTCCGCCACGCGCCGGATCTCCGCCAGCAGGTCGTCCACCTGGCCGCGTGCCGGCCGCACCTCGATCACCGGATCGAGCAGCCCGGTGGGGCGCAGGAGCTGCTCGACGACGATGCCGCCGGCGCGCTCGAGCTCCCAGGCCGCCGGCGTCGCCGAGATGTAGAGCCGCTGCCCCACCTTGGCGTCGAACTCGTCGAAGGTCAGCGGCCGGTTGTCGAGCGCGCTGGGGAGCCGGAAACCGTAGTCGACCAGCACCTCCTTGCGCGAGCGGTCGCCGAAGTACATGCCGCGGACCTGGGGGATCGTCTGGTGGCTCTCGTCCACCACCAGCAGGAAGTCGTCGGGGAAGTAGTCGAGCAGGGTCGGGGGCGGCTCCCCGGGGGCGCGTCCCGACAGGTGGCGCGAGTAGTTCTCGATGCCGTGGCAGTAGCCGATCTCGCGCAGCATCTCGAGGTCGAAACGGGTGCGCTGCTCGAGGCGCTGGAACTCCAGCAGCTTGCCCTCGTCGGAGAGCACGGCGAGGCGCTCGGCGAGCTCGAGCTGGATCGTGTCGACGGCGCGGGCGAGGACGTCGGCCGGGGTCACGTAGTGGGTCTTCGGGTAGACCGCCACCCGCTCGACGTCCCGCAGCACCTCGCCGGTCAGGGTGTCGATACGGCTGATCCGCTCCACCTCGTCGCCGAAGTACTCGACGCGGATCCCGACGTCCTCGTAGGCCGGCAGGATCTCGAGGATGTCGCCGCGCACCCGGAAGGCGCCGTGGAAGAGGTCGAGCTGGGTGCGCTGGTACTGCATCGCCACCAGGCGCGCCAGGGCCGGCTCCATGCCCTCGGTGGAGCCGCGGCTGAACAGGTGCAGCATGGCGCGGAAGGTCTCCGGCGAGCCGAGGCCGTAGATGCACGACACCGAGGCGACGATCAGCACGTCGCGGCGCTCGAACAGCGCCTTGGTGGCGCGCAGCCGCAGCCGGTCGATCTCCTCGTTGATCGTCGTCTCCTTCTCGATGTAGGTGTCGGTCTGCGGGACGTAGGCCTCGGGCTGGTAGTAGTCGTAGTAGGAGACGAAGTACTCCACCGCGTTGTGGGGGAAGAAGCTGCGGAACTCCTGGTAGAGCTGCGCCGCCAGCGTCTTGTTGTGCGACAGGACCAGGGTGGGCCGATCGATCTCCTCGACGACCTTGGCGACGGTGTAGGTCTTGCCGGAGCCGGTGACGCCGAGCAGCACCTGCTCGCGGTCGCCGCGGCGGATGCCCGCGGTGAGCTGGCGGATCGCCTCCGGCTGGTCGCCCTGCGGCGAGAACGGTGAGACGAGCTGGAAGCGGTCGGTGGACATGGACGAGGTCGACAACGCTCCGCGGCGGGGCGAAAACTCCCGCCGGCCGGCCTCCCGCCGGCGGGACGGCAGCTCCGTGGCGGGCGGCGCGCTACGAGGGTGGCGGGGCGCCGGGCGCGGCCGGGCGCGGCCCGCCACCCCCCTGCGGGCGCTCCGTGCCGGGACCTTCGGCGGTGCCGGCGACCGCCTCGAGCGCGGCGGTGATGTCGGCCACCTGCTGGCGGGTCAGGCGGGCGTCGGGGCCGCGTCCGCTCGCCGCCACGATGCTGCGCAGCTCGCCCTGCAGGCGCTGCATGGCGGCGGGGTCGGCGCGGCCGCTGACGATGTCGTCGACGGCCTCGTCGAAGGCGTGCTGGAGCCGCGCCCGGTCGGCGGCCGGCAGGTCCTCCGGGACCCGCTCCATCACCGTCTGCTCGAGCTCGCCGAACACCCAGCCGAGGAAGTCCTGGGCCTTGAGCAGGAAGACGATCGCCGCGACGCCGACGAGGAAGAAGAGGACGCCGCAGCCGATCAGCAGCACGCGACGGCCGCGGCCGCCGCCGCCGACGCGGGCGCCGAGATCGACCGGCCGGTCCCCTCCCGGCGGCGGCTCCGGAAGACCCGTGAAGCGCTCGTCCATGCGCTCCTTCTATCACGCCCGCGGCGCCGCATCGGGGATAATGCCGGCATGGAGTACGACCCGATCGCGCCGCCCTCCGAACGCCCGCCCACCCCCCCCGCGCCGCGCCGCCGCTCCCGCCCGCCGCGGCGGCTCCGCTGGCTGCGCTGGGTGGTGCCGCTGGTCGCCGCGGTGGTCCTCGGAGGGGTCGCCGGGGTGGGCGTCGCGGCCGCCATCCACATGCCCCGGGTCGACACCCTGGTCGACTTCACGCCGGGGCTGATCACCCGGCTCTACGACGACCAGGGCGACACCTTCGCCACCTTCGCCCGGCAGCGCCGCGTGCTGCTCGAGGAGAACCAGGTCCCGGAGCGTCTGCGGCAGGCCCTGGTGGCGGTGGAGGACGCCAACTTCTACCACCACGGCGGCATCGACCTGCCGGCGATCTTCCGCGCCGAGGTGGCCAACCTGCGGGCCGGGCACATCGTCGAAGGCGCCGGCACCCTGACCATGCAGCTCGCCCGGGAGCTGTTCCTCACCCGCGAGCAGACCTGGCGGCGCAAGATCGAGGAGGCCCTGCTCGCCGTCGAGCTCGAGAAGAGCTTCACCAAGCAGCAGATCCTCACCATGTACATGAACCTGGTGAACCTCGGACACGGCAACTACGGCATGGCGGCCGCGGCGCGCTACTACTTCGACAAGGACGTCGGCGAGCTGACCCTGCCGGAGGCGGCCACCCTGGCCGGCATCGTCTGGGCGCCGAGCCGGCTGTCGCCCTACCGCCGTCCGGACCTGGTGCGGGAGCGTCGCGACAAGGTGCTGCGCCGCATGCTCGCCGAGGGCTACATCGACCGCGCCGCCTACGAGCAGGCGGTGGCGACGCCGCTGCTGGTGGTCTCGCACGCGCCGGACACGCCGCTCGCGCCCTACTTCGCCGAGGACCTGCGCAAGGTCCTCGAGGCGACCTACGGCACCGAGGCGGTCCACGAGGGAGGGCTGCAGGTCTGGACCACCCTCGACACCACCATCCAGCAGGACGCCGAGGCGGCGCTGCGCGCCGGCCTGCTGCGCCTCGACCACCGCAAGGGCTGGCGCGGCGCCACCGCCACCATCCCCGCCGAGGAGGTCGACGGACACCAGCTGCCGTCGTGGAGCGGGCAGCCGCTGGCGCCCGGCCACTGGTACGAGGGGATCGTCCTCGACGCCGGCGCGGAACGGGCCGAGGTGCGCATCCAGGACCGCACCCTGACGCTGGACCGCGAGGGGATCGCCTGGACCCGGCAGCGGCGCCCCGACGCCCTGCTGTCGCGCGGCGACGTCGCCTGGTTCCAGGTCGACGCCGGGGAGGGCGACGCGCTCGCCCTGACCCTCGAGCAGCAGCCCGAGATCCAGGGCGCGGTGGTCGTGCTCGAGTCCGCCACCGGAGCGATCCGCGGGCTGGTCGGCGGTTGGGACTTCGAGCGCAACAAGTTCAACCGCGTCACCCAGGCCAAGCGCCAGGTCGGCTCCGCCTTCAAGCCGTTCGTCTACGGCGCCGCCCTGGAGATGGGCTACACGCCGGCCGACACGGTCTTCGACGGACCCACCGGCTTCCGCGGCGCGGGCGGGGAGCTCACCTACTGGCCGCGCAACTACAGCCGCACCTACTCCGGCGTGGTCACTCTGCGCTACGCCCTCGAGCACTCGATCAACATCCCCGCGGTCAAGCTGCTCGACATGGTGGGGGTGCAGCGGGTCATCGACTTCGCCCACCGCGCCGGCATCGAGTCCGAGCTGCCGCCCTACCCCAGCCTGGCGCTGGGCTCCGCCGACATCCCGCCGATCGAGCTCGCCGCCGCCTACGCCGCGATCGCCAACCAGGGAACCTGGGTCGAGCCCTACATGATCGACAAGGTGGCCACGGCGGACGGCGCGGTGCTCGAGCAGCACACCCCGGTGACCCGTTCGAGCACCGACCCGCGGGTGGCGTACGTGCTGACCCACATGCTCGAGGGGGTGGTCGACCGCGGCACCGGCTACGCCGTCGCCGACCTGCCGATCGACCTGGCCGGCAAGACCGGCACGACCGACAGCTACTCCGACGCCTGGTTCGCCGGCTTCGCCCCGCGCTACACCCTGCTGGTGTGGATCGGCTACGACGTCAAGCGCTCCCTGGGCCGCGGCATGACCGGCGCCCAGGCGGCACTGCCGGTGTGGCGGCAGATCGTCGAGAGCGGGCTCGAGCACGGCTGGCTGCGCAAGGGGGAGCGCTTCACCCCGCCCCCGGGAGTGGTGCTCGAGCCGGTGGAGTACCGCACCGGGCTGCTGCCGGGGGCCGCCGGCGGCCAGGTCGTCGAGGAGGCCTTCGTGGCGGGCACCGAGCCGGTGCAGCGCTCCACCGCCCGCGACGACCTGGTGCAGAGCCTGGCCTGGTACCAGCAGCGCGCCTTCTACCTGCCGAAGGAGGGTGAAGCCATGACCGACACCCCGGAAGAGCGCGCGGCCGCCGCCGCGGCGGCCCGGGCGCCCGAGTAACGAACCGCGGCCCAGGGCGCCCGAACACGATGGTGACCACGTCGTCCACACGCCCCGACCTGCCCCGCGAGCGCCTGGCGCTGGTGATGTTCCGGGTGCTCTCGCCTCCCCTGCCGCGGCTCCCGAAGCCGGAGCCGCCGCCGGAGCTGGCGCCGGCCGAGCGGGTGGCGCTGCCGCGGCGCCACGCCGGCGGCACGCTCGACGCCACCTGGTACCCGGCGCCCGGGGCGGCCCGCGGCACGGTGCTCCTGCTGCCGCCCTGGACCCCCTGGGGGCGCGCCTACTTCCACCGCCGCGGCCGCATCGAGGCGCTGCGCGCCGCCGGTTTCGCCGCCCTCGCCCTCGACTTCCCCGGCTTCGGCGCCAGCGCCCGACCGGCCGGCCTCTACGACCGCGACGTCGAGGACGCGCTCGACGCGCTGCCCGCCCTCGCCCCGCAGGGGCCGCTCCACGTCTGGGGAGTGAGCGCCGGCGGCTACTGGGCCCACCCGGTCCTGGCCCGGCGCAACGGCGTCGAAGCCGCCTTCTTCGAGGACGTCTCGGCGCACCTGTTCGAGTGGTCGCGGCGCATGCGGCCGCGCTACCGGGCGTTCTTCCGGCTCTTCCGCTGGCTCTTCCCGGAGGTCCACCGCTACCTCGACATCCGCCGGCACGCCGACCAGCTCACCGTCGCCCGCTGCGCCTACGCCGCGGGCGCCGACGACCCGGGCATCCCGTCGGCGGAGAGCCGCGAGCTCAGCGGACGGGCCGGGGGCGCGCTGCTGCTGGTGGAGGGGGCCGGACACCTCGCCGCCATCAAGCGGGCCACCGCCGAGGTGCTCGAGCTGGCGCTGCGCACGCTCGGCGGCGACGACGCCGGGTGAGAGGTGAGAGTGGGCTCCGCCGGCCCGGCCGGGCGCGGCGCGCACGGCCGGCGACCGGGGCCGCTCAGGCGCTCGGCGGGGCGGCCGGCTCGGCGGCGATGCGTTCCTTCGCCTGGCGCACCAGGTCGAAGGCCTCGCGGCGCATCTTGTCGCGCTTGGCCTGCTCCTCCGGGAACGCCGGGCGGTACCCCAGCTGCTCGGGGTCGAAGGTGAACGGCCGCCGCAGCTCGCCGATCCCGGTGATCGACTGCTCGCGGTTGAAGTAGGCCATGTCGTAGTTGTTCGACATGATGATGGCCTCCTCCGGGCAGGCGTCGACGCAGTAGCCGCAGAAGACGCAGCGCAGCATGTCGATCTCGTAGACCAGCGGGTACTTCTCGATGTTCTCGTCGGGCTGCTCGCCGGCCTCGATATGGATGCAGTCCGCCGGGCAGGCGGTGGCGCAGAGGAAGCAGGCGACGCAGCGCAGCGAGCCGTCGGGGCGGGTGGTCAGGATGTGGTGGCCGCGGTAGCGGTGGCTGTACTCGCGGCGCTGCTCGGGGTACTCGATCGCATAGCTCTTGCGGAGTCCGAACAGGTTGCCGAAGAAGTGGCGCATGGTGACCATCATCCCGCCCAGCAGCGGCAGGTAGAGGCGCTCGGCGAGGCTGTAGCTCTTCGGCCGCACCTCGGTCGGGTGCGGCCCGACCGGCAGGTTGGTGCGCGGCGTCGGAGGCGTCGTGGTGGCGGGTTCGGTCATCGTTCGAGCTCTCCGGCGATGATGTTCAGCCCCCCGAGCGTGGCGATGGCGTCGGACACCGAGCCGCCGTTGATGAGCTGCGGGAAGGTCGAGAAGATCGGGAAGCAGGGTGGCCGCACCTTGATGCGGTACGGTTTGCCCGAGCCGTCCGAGACGATGTAGTAGCCGAGCTCGCCGTTGGCGCCCTCCACCTGGCCGTAGCGCTCCCCCGCCGGCACCTGGATGCCGTCCATGATCAGCTTGAAGTGGTAGATCATGGCCTCCATCTGGTTGTAGGCGGCGTCCTTCGGCGGCAGCGCCACGTGGGGGTCGTCGACGATGTAGGGGCCTTCCGGCATGCCGCGGTCGAGGAGCTGGCGGATGATCTTGATCGACTCGCGGATCTCGGCGTTGCGCTGCCGGTAGCGGTCGTAGACGTCGCCGCCGGTGAAGGTCGGCACGTCCCAGTCGACGGTGTCGTAGAGGTCGTAGGGATCGGCCCGGCGGACGTCGTAGGCCACCCCGGCGGCGCGCAGGCAGGGACCGGTCCAGCCCCAGTTGACGGCGTCGGCCCCGGAGATCGCGGCGACCCCCACCGAGCGGTCCATCCAGATGCGGTTCTTGTCGACCAGCTTCTCGACGTCGGCGATGAACGGCGGGGTGATCTCGAGCAGCCGGTCGCACTGCTCCATGAAGTCCGGCGGCAGGTCCTGCATCAGGCCGCCGATGCGGCAGCCCGACACGGTGAGCCGGGCCCCGAAGCACGACTCGAGCAGACCGTAGATCTCCTCGCGGACCTGGAACATGTACCAGAAGTTGGTCAGCGCGCCGACGTCGACCAGGGTCGAGCCGTTGGCGACGCAGTGGTCCATGATGCGGCTGAACTCGGAGAGGATGGTGCGCGCCCACACCGCCTTCGGCGGCGCCTCGATGCCCAGCATCCGCTCCACGGTGCGCGCGTAGCCGACGTTGTTGATGAACGACGAGCAGTAGTTGAGGCGGTCGGTATAGGGGATCACCTGCTGCCAGGTGTGGGTCTCCGCCATCTTCTCGAAGCAGCGGTGCAGGTAGCCGGTCTCGACGTCCGAGCCGACGATCTGCTCGCCGTCGAGCACCGCCATCAGGCGGAAGGTGCCGTGCATCGCCGGGTGCGACGGGCCGATGTTGACGCTCATGCGCTCGAACATCTCGTCGTCCGACGGCTCCTCGTACCCCGGCAGGTAGACGAAGTGCGGCTTGTAGATGCGGTCCTCGGTGAGGATCCAGCGGCGCGCCGGGTCGTAGTCCTTGCGCAGCGGGAAGCCCTGGAACGCCTCGTGGGTGAGCAGGCGCGACAGGTTCGGGTGACCCTCGACCCGGATGCCGAACATCTCGTGCAGCTCGCGCTCGAACCAGTTCGCCGCCTTCCACACCGGGATCAGCGTGGGGAGCCAGGCGTCGTCGGCGGCCAGCGGCACCTTCAACCGCATGCGCTCGCCGCGCGGGATCGAGTACAGGTGCAGGACCGCCTCGAAGCGCTCGTCGCGCTCCGGGTAGTCGACGCCGCACAGGTCGAGCAGCAGGTCGAACCGGGTGTCGGCGCCGTCGCGCAGCTCGCGACAGACGTCGATCAGGACGTCACGATCGACGATCCACGTCGGCTGGTCGAGCCCCTCCTCGGGGGCGACGCCGGCCGGGAACTTCTCAAGCAGGGAGGACTCCGCCAGAGCTGGCACTCTCTCTCTCCTCGTCCACCGCCTCGGTCCGCTGCGCGGACGTCCGGCGGCTGTGGTCCTTTTGGCGGGCGACCTTCTCCTTGAGCTGCAGGATGCCGTAGATCAGGCCCTCCGGAGACGGGGGGCAGCCCGGCACGTAGACGTCGACCGGGATGATCTCGTCGATGCCCTGCATCACGTGGTAGGCGCGGTAGAAGCCGCCCGAGCAGGCGCAGGCCCCCATCGAGATCACCCACTTCGGATCCGCCATCTGGTCGTAGATCTTCTTCAGCACCGGGGCCATCTTGTCGTTGATGGTCCCCGCCACGATGAGGATGTCGCTCTGGCGCGGCGAGAACCGCACCACCTCCGAGCCGAAGCGCGACATGTCGTAGTGGGACGACACCGTGCTCATGAACTCGATGGCGCAGCAGGCGGTGCCGAAGGGGAAAGGCCAGAAGGAATGGCGCTGCGCCCAGTCCTCGAGCTTCTCGAACTTGGTGGTCATCCAGCTCTCACCGATCATCGCTTGCAGACTCCTCGTGGCGGCGTGGTCGTCGGTGCGGCGGTGCGGGAGGGACCCCGCGCAGGCGACGAAATCCTACCCCATGTGCCGACCGGTCACAAGCGACGCAAACGCCGCGCCGGACGGCACTTAACCCTCCGCCGCAGAGGGTCGGGCGAGCCCCGGACGCGGCCGGGGCAGCTACCTGTCGCAACAGATCCGGACGGCCGCCCGATTCCGCCGGCCCCCGCGCGCCCGGCGGAGGGCGACCGGTGCCCGACCCGGCGGGACGGGAGCGAGGCCCCCCCGGGACGCCGCGCGCCGGCCGCCGCGGTCGCGGCTACCCCGCCTGGCTGCCGTGGGTCCCGGCGTCCACCTCGGCCGGCAGCTCGACGTCGCCCTCGGCGGCCATGAACCGGCTCCGCAGGTCCTCGAGGTGCTTGAGGTGCTCCTTCTGGGCGGCGATCACCGCCAGGAAGGTCTCCGAGGCGTCGCCTTCCGCCTCGCGCAGCATCTTCGGGTAGAGCACGTCGTTCTCGTAGCGCTCGTTGGAGATGGCGCTGCCGATGTCGGCGGCCTCGCCGCGCACCTGGCCGGCGGTCTCGAGCTGCACGATCGCCAGGCGGTCCTTCTCCTCGGCCAGGTGACGCCAGGCGCGCGCCAGGTTGGGCAGGCCGTCGCCCTGCGCCCGCGCCGCGTAGGCCCGGAAGCGGGCCGCGCTGGCGGCCTCGGCGGTGAAGCCGGTCTTGAGATGTTCCTGATTTCTGGGGATTCTGGACAACGTCTCTCCTCCCAGTCGAACGGATCACAGAGGGGTCGACGGAGCGTTCCGGTCGCCGCGGTCCGCGGCGCCGCCATTCTACGGGAGTGCGCGGCGCGACGCCACGCGGCGGCGCTGCCGCTATGCTTGCCCGCGGTGGAACACCCGGCCGGCACCGCCGTAGTACGAGGGGGTCCGCCGCCCCGGAACGAACCGTGAAGACGCTGCGCAAGGTCCTCCTCGCCCTGCTGGTCCTCGCCGGCCTGGGCGCGCTCGCCCGCCTCGACCTGCCCGTGGTGTCGACCGTGGCGTTGCTGCTGCTGGTCTCGGTCGGGTTCGTCTTCCTGCTGTGGGCCGGCTGGCGCCTCTACCAGGCCTTCCTGTGGAAGGTCGGCAGGCGCCTCGCCTTCTCCTACTTCCTGATCGGGGTGCTGCCCATCCCGATGGTGCTGTTGCTCCTCGGCCTCGCCACCTACATCCTGGCCGGTTTCTTCCTCGGGCACCTGTTCCGGGACGCCGCGACCGCGTTCCAGGACGAGCTGGCGGCGCGGGCCGCCACCCACCTCGCCACGCCGGCCGCCGGCGGCGGGCCCGCGGCGACGGCCGCCGACACCCCCTTCGCCACCGCCACCTACCGCGACGGCAGCCGGGTGTCGGGCGACCCCCGGCTGCCCGAGAGCTGGCCGACCTGGCTCGCCGCCACCGCCGACGGCGCGCCGGCCTTCTTCAGCCTCGCCGGCGGCGAACCCACGCTGGCGGCCGCGGCCGGCGACGGCTCGCCGGGCACGGTCGTCGTCTACACCGGCGACCTGGCGGCGGAGCTGTCGCGGCGCAGCGACGTCTGGGTGCGCATCTTCGGGCCGGCGGAGTCGGAGGCCGCCGAGCGGGTCAACGTCGAGGTCCTGGGACGCGAGATGGCGGTCAAGACGGGGACGCCGCGCGCCAACGAGCCGGCCGGGCGCTTCTTCGCCGAGCGGGCCGAGAGCGGGCCCGACGACCGCTGGATCGAGCGCCTGTGGGACCGCCCCTTCCTGTGGTGGGGGGAGGTGCCGGGACCGCTGCGCGAGCTCGCCACCGGCAAGGACGTGGCGTCGAGCTTCGCGGTCAGCCTCAACGCGCCGCCGCGCTCGGTGCAGCGCCACCTGTTCTCCGGCTCGGCGGAGGTCGACGTCGGCGTGTGGAGCTCGCTGTTCGTCTTCGCCTTCCTGCTCTTCGACGTCTACGCCGCGGCGGCGATCATGGCGGGGGTGATGATCTTCGCCCTGTCGCGGGCCGTCAACCGCCTCTCCCGCGCCACCGAGCGGGTCCGCGGCGGCGACTTCTCGGTGCGCATCCCGGTGCGCCGCCGCGACCAGGTGGGCGAGCTGCAGCGCTCCTTCAACCTGATGGCCGAGAACCTCGAGCAGCTCGTCGCCACCGCCACCCAGAAGGAGTTGCTGGAGAAGGAGCTGGCGATCGCCCGCGAGCTGCAGAAGAGCCTGATCCCCACCGACCTGCCGGCCGGCGAAGCGATCGAGTTCGCCACCCTGTTCGAGCCCAGCGCCGCGATCGGCGGCGACTACTTCGACATCCTGCGCCTGGGCGAGGACCGCCTGGCCGTGATCGTCGCCGACGTCTCCGGCCACGGCCTGCCCACCGGGCTGCGCATGGCGATGCTCAAGTCCGCTCTCACCATCCTGGCCGGCCAGGCGACGCCGCCGGAGGAGATCCTGCGCCGGCTCGACAGCGTGGTGCGGCTCGACGACGACGGGCGCTTCTTCGTCACCGCGACCCTGGCGCTGATCGACTTCCGGCGGGGCCGGATGGACCTCACCAACGCCGGCCACCCGCCGACCTACCTGCTGCGCGGCGACGGCGTGCGCGAGATCGTGCTGCCGGGCTCGCCGTTGGGGGGCCTGGGCCAGAACTACGGCACCGAGGGGGTCGACCTCGAGTCGGGCGACGTGGTGGTGTGGCTGTCGGACGGCTTCATCGAGGCGCGCGACGACGACTCCGAGCCCTTCGGCTACCACGGCGTCGAGCGCGCCCTCGGCGACCTCGCCCGCGAGACCCGGGCGCGCGAGCCCGCCGCGCCGATCACGGCCGTGGAGGTCCGCGACCGGCTGGTGGCGGACGTCAACCGCCACACCCGGGGAACCTGGCAGGAGGACGACCGGACGCTGGTGGTGATGCGCTACAAGCGGGTGACCGCCGCCGAGACGCCGAGGGTGGCGTAGATGCGGCGGATGTAGCTGCGGGTCTCGCGGTAGGGCGGCACGCCGCCGTAGCGCTCCACGGTCCCTTCGCCGGCGTTGTACGCGGCCAGGGCCCGTTCCACGTCGCCGCCGAAGCGCTCCAGGAGCCAGGCGAGGTAGCGGGTCCCGGCGTCGAGGTTGCGCGCCGGATCGAACATCTCCCCCTCGGGCAGCCCGAAGCGGCGGGCGGTGGCCGGCATCAGCTGCATCAGGCCGCGCGCGCCCTTGCGGGAGACCGCGTAGACGTCGAACGCCGACTCCGCCCGCACCAGGGCGGCGACCAGCGCCGGGTTGACCCGGTGGTGCCGTGCGGCGGCGTAGATCTGCTCGCCGAACGGCGTCTCGGGAACCGGCTGGTCGCTGTCGAAGCGCCACGACACGGCCGCCGGGCCGGCGGGCTCGGCGCCGGCCGCCGGCGCCGCCTCCGGGGGCGGGATCACCTCGTCGTCGACGATGCGCGCGACCCGCTCGAGCGGCAGGGTCACCGCCCCGCCGCGCCACAGCTCCACGTACACCCGCCCGCCCTCCACGTCGTAGGTGGCGGCCTTGAGGAAGCGGCCGTCCTCGAGGACCACGAGCTCGGCCCGCGCCGGCTGCGGCAGCAGGGCGGCGAACGCCACCAGCAGCGCCAGCGGGGCGAGGCGTCGGGGGATGCGCGACAGCGGGGTCATCGACACGGGATTCTACGCGGGACCGTTCCGCGCAGTCTAAACCGTCCGCGGCCGCGGTGGATTCCAGCCCATCCCGGGGCACCGCGCCCGCCCGTCGCCGTCAGGCCCGCGGGTGGTGGGCGTCGTACAGGCTGCGCAGCCGCTGCTGGTGGATGTGGGTGTAGATCTGCGTGGTCGAGATGTCGGCGTGCCCGAGCATCATCTGCACCGCCCGCAGGTCGGCGCCGTGCTCGAGCAGGTGGGTGGCGAAGCTGTGCCGCAGCACGTGCGGCGAAACGTCGGGGATCCCGGCGTCGCGCGCGTGGCCGCGGAGGATCTTCCAGAAGCCCTGGCGGGTCAGCGGGGCGCCGGAGCGGTTGACGAAGATCACCGCGTGCCGGCCGCGCGCCAGCCGCGGCCGGGCCTCCCCCAGGTACCGCTCGAGCCAGGCCACCGCCTGCTCCCCCACCGGCACGACGCGCTCCTTCGCGCCCTTCCCGGGGACCAGCAGGAAGTCGATCTCGCGCCGCCCGTCGCGGTTCCGCGAGATGCCCCCGAGATGCGCCAGCTCGAGCCCCACCAGCTCCGACACCCGCAGTCCGGTGGCGTAGAGCAGCTCGATCATGGCGCGGTCGCGCAGGCCGCGCGGCGTCTGCGCGTCGGGCGCCGCCAGGAGCGCCTCGACCTGGCGCTCGCTGAGCACCTTGGGGAGCTGGCGCAGCAGGCGCGGTGGGAGCAGGTTGACCGCGGGGTCGTCGGCGCGTTCGCCGACCGCCACCAGGTAGGCGTAGAAGCCGCGCAGCGACGACAGCGCGCGGCGCTGGGAGCGCGGCGCCAGCCCCTGCCGGCGGAGCCGTCGCAGGTGGGCGGAGAGGTCGACGGCGTCGGCGGTCCGCAGATCGCCGCCGCGCGCCGCCAGCTCCCGGCCGAGCCGCTCGAGATCGCGCCGGTAGGCGGCGACGGTGTGCGGCGACAGGCCGCGCTCCACCGCCAGCGCGTCCAGCCACCCCCCCAACACCCGCCGCCACGGCGGCTCGGCGGGGCGGCTCAACGCCAGCCGGGGGTCGCCGCGGCGCCGAAGAACGGATTGTCGCGCCGCTCGGCCTCGAGGGTGGTCTCGGCGCCGTGTCCGGGGTACAGCGACCAGTCGCCGTCGAGCGCGAAGAGGCGGCCCCGGATGGAACGTTCCAGGGCTCCGAGGTCGCCGCCCGGCAGGTCGACCCGCCCCACCCCGCGCTCGAAGAGCGTGTCGCCGACCAGCATCGTGCGGCTCGGCCGGTGCGCCAGGCAGACGCTCCCCGGGGTGTGTCCGGGGGTGTGGATCACCTCGAGCTCGAGCCCGGCCACCGCCGCGGTCTCGCCGTCGGTCCAGAAACGCTCCGGCGCCGGGCAGGGACGTGCCCCGATCATCTCCCCGAGCTCCGGGATCTGCGGGCTCTCCAGCAGGTAGAGGTCCTCGCGCGGCGCCCACACCCCGACGCCGTACCGCTCGCAGACCTGCGCCGCGTGCGCGATGTGGTCGAGGTGGCCGTGGGTCAGCAGCACCGCCTCCGGGCGCCAGCCCTGCTCGTCGAGGGCCGCCGCGATGCGGTCGCTCTCGGCCCCGGGGTCGACCACCGCGACCGCCGGCGGCAGCCCGATGACGTAGCAGTTCTCGGCGAACGGTCCGACCGTGAAGCGGGCGAGGAGCATCGGGGCCAGCCTAGCAGGAGGGCTCGTCTACGGGGCGCCGCGGTCGCGGTCGTCCGGCGTGCCGCGCCGCGCGCACACGGCCAGCACCTCGTCCTCGGCGAGCACGTGGTCGGAGCCCTTGGCGAGCGCGAACAGCTCGGCGACCAGGCCGGCGTCGGACGCGATGCCGCGCTCGCGCAGCCAGTACAGGATGTTCGACTCGCCGCACATCGGCCCGATCTCGATCTGCTGGCGGCGTCCGATCAGGCTCGCCGGCACCGACGAGTACACGCGGTCGGCGAGCCAGTCCTCGCCCTTGTCGCGCGCCTTGATGATGGCGGCGGCGTGGACGCCGGTGCCGGTGCGGAAGGCGTCGCGGCCCACCACCGGGTAGTTGTCGGGCAGCGGCACGCCGGTGGTCTCCGAGACGAAGGCGCAGTAGTCCGCGAGGCACGACAGGTCGCGGTCGATCCAGCCCATCAGCTGCAGGTTGACCAGCAGCAGGTCGATCGGGGTGTTGCCGACCCGCTCGCCGATCCCCACCGCGGTGCCGTGCAGGCGATCGGCGCCGGCGGCGGCGGCGGCCAGCGAGTTGATCACCGACAGCCCGCGGTCCTTGTGGCCGTGCCAGTCGACCGCCACCTCCGGCCCCACCACCTCGCGGATGAAGCGCACCAGGTGCCGGGCGCCGCGCGGCGTCGCGTGGCCCACGGTGTCGGCGACGCAGACCCGGCGGGCGCCGGCCTCGACGGCCGTCGTGTAGAGGCGGCGCAGGTCCTCGGGGGCGGCGCGGGTGGTGTCCTCGGTGACGAACATCACCGGCAGATCGTGGCCCACCGCGAACTCCACGGCCCGCCGGGACAGCTCGAGCATGCGGTCGAGCTCCCAGCCCTCGGCGTACTGCCGGATCGGCGAGGAGCCGATGAAGCAGGACACCTCGATGGCGATGCCGCTGCGCTGCGAGATCTCGACCACCGGCTCGATGTCGGCGATCACCGTGCGGGCGGCGCAGTTCGGTGCGATCGCCAACCGCTCGTCGGCGATCTCGCGCGCCAGGCGCAGCACCTGCTCGGCGGCGTGGGGCCCGGCGCCGGGCAGGCCGATGTCGGCCGACTCGATCCCCAGCTCGGCGATCATGTGGAGGATCCGGACCTTCTCGTCGAGCGACGGCGAGCGCACCGACGGCGACTGCAGACCGTCGCGCAGCGTCTCATCGTCGAGCTCGACCCGGCCGCGCGCCGGGGTCAGCTCGCCGTCGCCGGCCCCGTTCCAGTCATAGATGAGGTCGGATTCCCGCAACTCCATGCCGCTTTCCTCCGTCCGGGTGGTGAGGGTCGATGATACCGCGCCTCGGGGCGGGGAGCGCCGGGCCGGCGCGGCATGGAGCGGGACGGAGCCGGTCAGCCGAGGCTGGCCGCGGGCACCCGCTGCAGCGCCCGCGCCGCGTCGTCACCGAACTCGGAGGTGGTCAGCGAGCCGCCCAGGTCGGGCGTGGTGCGGCCGGCCGCCAGCAGCTCGCGGACCGCGGTCTCGACCGCCGCAGCGGCCTCGGCGTGGCCCAGCTCCTCGAGCATCAGGCCGGCGGTGAGGATGGCGCCGGCCGGGTTGGCGCGGCCGGTGCCGGCGTACTTCGGCGCCGAGCCGTGCACCGGCTCGAACATCGACGTGCGGCCGGGGTGGAGGTTGGCCGAGGCGGCCAGCCCCAGCCCCCCCTGGAGCGCCGCCCCCAGGTCGGTGAGGATGTCGCCGAACATGTTGTTGGCGACCACCACGTCGAAGGTCTCCGGCTTGCGCACCATCTGCATGGCGGCGGCGTCGACGAACAGGTGCCGGGTGGCGATGCCCGGGTAGTCGGCGGCGACCTCGGCGAAGGCGCGCTGCCACAGGTCGTGGCCGAAGCGCATCACGTTCGACTTGTCCACCATGCAGACCTCGTGGCGCCCGTGGAGGCCGGCGTAGTCGAAGGCGGCGCGCAGGATACGCTCGACACCCTTGCGGGTGTTGATCTCCTCCTGCACCGCCACCTCGTCGGGGGTGCCCTTCTTGAAGATGCCGCCGACGCTGACGTAGGCCCCTTCCGTGTTCTCCCGGAAGACCACGAAGTCGATGTCGTCGGGACCCTTGTCCTTGAGCGGGCAGAGCCGCGGGTCGTACAGCTTGACCGGCCGGAAGTTGACGTAGAGGTCGAGGCCGAAGCGGATGCCGAGCAGGATGTCGGCGGCGTGCTTCATGTCGGGCACCCGCGGATCGCCGTAGGCGCCGATGTAGACCGCCGCGTAGTGGTCGCGGAAGTCCTCGAGCGCCCCCTCCGGCAGCGTCTCGCCGGTCTCGAGGTAGCGGTCGGCGTCCCAGGCGAACGAGACCAGCTCGAGCGGCAGGCTCCAGCGCTCCGCCACCGCCGCGAGCACCTTGACGGCCTCGGCGGTGACGTCCTTCCCGATGCCGTCCCCGGGGATGATCGCGATCTTCTGGGGACGGCGCTCGGAAGGGGGCGGCAGCTCGCTCATCGCGCCGGCGATGCTAGCACGCGGGCGGCCCGCCGCGGACCGCTCAGCGGGCCGCCGGCAGCGCCGCGAGAGCGCTCTCGCGGTCGCCCGCGGAGCCCAGGCCGGCGGCGGTCTCGCGGTACGCGGCGCGCACTTCGGCGACCCGCGGCTGCTGCCGGGCCAACGCCACCAGGACGCCGGCCAGGTCGCCGTCGGAGGCGATGCCGCGGGCCGCCCCGAGCAGCATCGCCAGGGCGTCGGGCGACAGCTCGCCGCGCCCGGCCAGGGCGGTCAGCACCGCCGCGCAGTCGCCGTCGGCGGCCACCGTGCCGAGGGTGCCGCGGAGGGCGTCACGGGACGCCGGCGCCTCGAGGTCGGCGCGGGTGACGCGCGCCGTCAGCAGGCTCGCCAGGTCGCCGTCGGAGGCGATGTCGCGGGCGGCCACCCACAGCACGGCCCGCGCCGCCGGTGACAGATCCGCGCGCCCCAGGGCGGCGCCGAGGGCGCGCGCCGCCTCGCCGTCCGACGCCACCGCCCGCGTCGCGGCGGCGAACGCGTCCGCCGCCGGGTCGCCGAACCGGCGGTCGGCCGCCACCGTCCGCAGCAGCGCCGCGAGCTCGGCGTCGGAGGCGATCTCGGAGCCGGCGGTGGCCAACAGCTCGGGGAGCCCGGCCGCCGTCAGCTCGTCGCGCGCCAGGAGCTCTTCGAGGTAGGTGCGCTGGACGGCGTCGGAGCTCTGCGCCGCCACCTCGTCGAGCACCGCCGCGGGCCCGCCCGACCACGACCAGCGAGCCGACCCGGGCGGCGGCGTTCCAGCCGGTGTCGCGGAAGAGCTGCGCCAGCCGGCCGGCCAGCCAGGCCGCGGCCGCCGCGTCGTAGGTCACCTCCCGGCCGTCGACGGTGAGCCGGTAGCTCGGCCGCCCGGCACCGTCCGGCACGACCACCAGCTCGCGCCGCTCGGCGCCGCGCCGCTCGGCCAGCCGCACCGCGCTGCCCGGAGCGAGCCGGACGGGGGCGAAGGCGGCGTCGACGTCGACCTGCCCGCGGCCCTCGATCGAGCCGCGGGAGCCGAGGGCGCGCCAGCGCACCGTCGCCGTGGTGCCGTCGTCGCCGAGCTCGGAGGAGCGCCAGTAGGTGAGCCGCCCGTGGCTGCAGCCGCCCACGAGCAGGGCGACGGCGGCAGCCGCCAGGGCGCGGGCCGCCCTCGGACGGCGGTTGCGGGTGGTGCGGGCGGGGGCGGCGGCGGTTCGGCGCATGGCGGGCTCTCCTCGGCGGCGGGCGGCCGGACCTCGTGCCGAGCTCCCCGCGTGGGCGCCCGGTCCGCCGGCCACTCCCTCCACTCTCGACGGACGCCCGGCGGCTTCGGCGGTTAACCGCCGACCGCCGCCGCGACCTCGTCCGGCGCCGTGGGGACGCCGGACGAGAGCACCTCGCAGCCGTCCGCGGTGACCAGGACGACGTCCTCGATGCGCACGCCCAGACCCGCCAGCTCGCCGGCGGCGGCGTCCGGCGGGACGTAGAGGCCCGGCTCGACCGTGAAGGTCATCCCCGCCTCGAGCGGCCGCCAGCCGGCGCCGTCGCGGTAGCGGCCCGCGTCGCGCAGGTCCAGGCCCACCCAGTGGCCGACCGAGTGCATGTAGAAGGGCCGGTAGGCGCCCGTCTCCACCACCTCGTCGACCCCCCCGGCGACCAGCCCGAGGTCGACGAGGCCGGCGGCGAGCGCCCGCACCGCCACCTCCTGCAGGCGGTCCCAGGGCGTGCCCGGCCGCACCGCGGCCAGCACCGCCCGCTGGGCGGCGAGCACCACGTCGTAGACCGCCCGCTGCGGCGCCGTGAAACGGCCGTCTGCCGGGAAGGTGCGGGTGACGTCGGAGACGTAGCCGTCGAGGTCGGGGCCGGCGTCGACCAGCACCAGGTCACCGCTCCCGAGGCGACGCCGGTTGGCGGTGTAGTGGAGCACGCAGGCGTTGGGCCCCGAGGCGACGATGGAGGTGAACGCCACCCCGCGCGCACCGCCGGCGCGGAAGGCGGCCTCCAGCGCCGCCTGCACCTCGTACTCGTGCCGGCCCGGCGCCGCCGCGCGCAGCGCCGCGCGGTGCCCCGCGGCGGCCAGCGCCGCGGCGCGCCGCAGCCGCTCCACCTCCTCCGGGCGCTTGCGCAGCCGCAGCTCGCCCACCACCGCCTCGGGGTCCTCGAGCAGCGCGGGACCGGGGCGCTCGCGGCCGGGATGGGCCGCGAAGGGGAGGCGGGCGGCCGCCAGCAGCTCGTCGAAGGCACGGTCGCGGCCGAAGGGAGCGACCAGCCGCCGGCTGCCGGCGAGGTAGCGCGGCAGCACCTCGGCCGCCCGCTCCAACGGGTACGCGGCGTCGGCGCCGTACTCCTCCACCGCCCCGGCGATCCCGGCCCGCGGCCCGTCCCAGCGCTCGCGCTCGGGGTCGCGGGGGCGCACGAAGAGGACGAAGCGGTGGTCGGGGTCGCGGCCGGTGACCACCGCCACGGCGTCCGGCTCGGGGAAGCCGGTGAGGTAGGCGAAGTCGCTGTCCTGCCGGAACTCGAAGGTGACGTCGCGGTGCCGGGCCACCTCGCGGGCGGCCGGCAGCACCGCCACCGCCTCGTCCCCCAGCCGCTCCACCAGGGCGTCCCGGCGGGCGGCGTGGACCGCCGCGGCGAAGCCGGCGCTCACGACACCGCGCGGCGCCGGCCGCCCGCCGGCCGGTGGGGAGCACGCGCACACGACCGGGTCGACGCCGCCTGTGGCAGGGAGGGCTCCATCTCGACCGGGTGCACCAGGTGCAGCTCGAAGACGAAGGGGATCTCCGGGCACAGCCAGGCCGAGTGCAGCGGCGGCCAGCCGCCGCCCGGCCCGCCGCCGTCGAGCGGCAGCAGGCGGGCGAGCAGCGAGTGATCGACTACCTCGGCCGTCAGCGGCCACACCTCCACCCGCGGATGCTCGGTCTCGATGCGGCGCAGGCGGTGCCCGGCCTCGAGGTACCCGCGCGGGCGGTCGCGGAAGAAGCGCACCGTCTCCTCCCAGTCCCCGAGGCTGGGGCCGGCCCCCACCCGGGGGGCGCCGCGCCGCGCCGACACCTCCAGCCGGCCGCGCCGCTCCACCCGCCAGCGCCAGCCGTCGCCGCCCGGATCGTCCGAGGGGTGCGGCAGGTCGAAACGCGCCGCGGAGACGGGGGGCCCGGCGACCCAGAGGACCGCCGGTTTGACCCACAAGGGCAGCAGCATCTCGCGGAACAGCACCGAGGGGACGCCGTCGCCGTCGAGGGTGTAGAGGCGCAGGTTGAGCTGCGGGTAGGAGAGGCGCAGGAAGGGGATCCCCGGCACCTCCACCGCCCGGTGCTGGAAGAGCACCGCCGAGGCGAACGCCCACTCCCGGCCCCCCGCCTCGCGCACCTGGTAGCGCAACGGCTCGGGCGGCGGCGGCAGCGCGGCGCGCGGCACCGCCCAGTTGAGGTAGAGCGCGTCGCGGACCTGGGTGCGCAGCTTCATGGACGTTCGTGGGGCGGTGGCTCGCGGACGGACGGGCCGGATGCGAAAATAGCGCCTCCCGGGGGCGGCCGCAAGGCGACGCCGCGCGGCCGGCCCGCCCGGGGGAGTCGCCGACAGACCCGACCCGCTGATTCTGTAGGAGGTTGCATGCTTCCGACCGCTCACCGCGAACACCGCCGCGCCGCCCTCGTGGGGGCGCTGGCGCTCGCCGCCGCCCTCGCCCTCCCCCCCGCCGCCCACGCCGCCGAGGCCACGCCCCCGCCCGGGGTGTCCCCCGCGGCGGTGACGGCCGCCGACACCGCCATCACCGCCGAGACCCTCAGGGCCCCGATCCGCTACCTGGCCGACGACCTGCTCGAGGGCCGCGGCCCGGCGACCCGCGGCGACCGGCTGGCCCGCCTCTACCTGGCCTCGACGCTGGAGCTGCTGGGCTTCGAGCCCGGCGGCCCCGGTGGGAGCTGGTTCCAGCCCTTCCCCATCGTCGGCATCGACGCCCACATGCCGGCCACCTGGACCTTCGAACGCGGCGGGCGGCAGGTGGCCCTGGCCCGCTCCACCGACTTCATCGCCGCCAGCGGCGTCCAGGCGCCGCACGCCGCCGTCGACGACGCCGAGCTGGTCTTCGTCGGCTACGGCATCCAGGCGCCGGAGTACGACTGGGACGACTACAAGGGCGCCGACCTCGCCGGCAAGGTGCTGGTGATGCTCAACAACGACCCCGACTGGGACCCCGAGCTGTTCGCCGGCGACACCCGCCTGTATTACGGGCGCTGGACCTACAAGTACGAGAGCGCGGCACGGCAGGGGGCGGCGGGGGCGATCATCGTCCACACCACCCCCTCGGCCGGCTACCCCTGGCAGGTGGTGCAGACCTCCTGGACCGGGCCGCAGTTCGAGCTGCCGGCCGGCGACGAGCCGCGGCTGCAGGTGGCCGCCTGGACCACCGAGAGCGCCACCCGCGAGCTCGCCGAGCTGGGTGGCCGCGACTGGGACGCGCTGGTCGAGGCGGCGCACCGCCGCGACTTCCACCCGGTGCCGCTCGGGGTGACCACCTCGATCGCGATGGACAACGACATCACCCGGGTGGAGACCGCCAACGTCGCCGGGCTGCTCCCCGGCTCCGATCCGGAGCTCGCGGACCAGGTCGTCGTCTACACCGCCCACCACGACCACCTGGGGATGGCCGCGCCGGACGAGGCAGAGGGCGCCGACCGCATCTACAACGGCGCTCTCGACAACGCCTCGGGCGACGCCCAGGTGCTGGCCATCGCCCGCGCCTTCGCCGAGCTGCCGGAGGGCCCCCGCCGCTCGATCCTCTTCCTCTTCGTCGGCGGCGAGGAGCAGGGCCTGCTGGGCTCGCAGTACTACACCGAGCACCCCACCGTGCCGCCCGGCCGCATCGCCGCCGACATCAACTTCGACGGCGCCGACATCTGGGGCCGCACCCGCGACCTGACGCTGATCGGGATGGGGAAGTCGTCGCTCGACCAGGTGGCGGTCGGCCTCGCCGCCGCCCAGGGCCGCAAGGTGCTGCCGGACCAGTTCCCCGACAAGGGGAGCTTCTACCGCTCCGACCAGTTCAGCTTCGCCAAGATCGGCGTTCCGGCGCTGTACTTCGACACCGGCACCGACTTCGTGGGACGGCCCGCCGGCTGGGGCAAGGAGCAGATCGAGGGCTGGGTCCAGACCCACTACCACCAGCCCAGCGACGAGCTGACGCCCGAGTGGGACTTCTCCGGGATGATCGAGGACGCCCGGCTCGGCTTCTTCGCCGGCCTGGTGATCGCCGACCGGGACGAGATGCCCACCTGGACCCCGGGCGACGAGTTCGAGGCCGCCCGCAAGCAGGCGCTGGCGGCGCTCGCCGCCGGCGCGGGCTCCGGCGAGTAGGCAGGGACCGGTGCGGCCGCCGGCCGGCGGCCGCACCCCCGGGCTCAGCCCTCCGGCTTCGCCCGGTCGGCCTCGATGGTCAGCTCGACCTTCACCTCGTCGCCGAGCAAGGTCCCGCCCTGGTCGAGGGTGCGGTTCCACACCAGACCGAAGTCCTTGCGGTCGAGCGTGAAGCCGGTCTGGAAGCCGGCCTTGTCGCCCATCACGCCGAGCACCTCGACCGGCACCGTCACCTCCTTGGTGACGCCGTGGAGGGTGAGGTCGCCGGTGACCGCCAGCCCGTCGCCCAGCGCCGCCACCTTCTTGCTGTGGAAGGTGAGGGTGGGGTACTTGTCGACCTCGAAGAAGTCCGGCGACCGCAGGTGCGCGTCGCGCTTGTCGTTGCCGGTGTCGATCGAAGCCGCCTGCACGGTGAAGTCGACCTTCGAGGCGGCCGGGTCGGCGGGATCGTAGACGAGGGCGCCGTCGAAGTCCCGGAACTGTCCCGGGACCGGGGTCAGGATGTGCCGCACCGAGAAGGTGACCCGGGTGTGCGGCTGGTTGATCGTCCAGGTGGCCGGCGCCGCGCCGGCCAGGGTCGGCAGGGCGAGCAGCACGGCGGCGGCGGCGAGCGGCAGCTTCGCGAAGCGGTGGGACACGACGGGACCTCCGTGACGGACGTTGCGGAGCCGCGGCAGGCGCACCCGGCGGCGGCGGTCGGCACAACCGGGGCCGGCCGGGGATTAATCCGCCGCCACGGGCGGGCGGTTCGAGCCTGCCGGGCTCAGTCGGTCAGCGGGTTGCGCTTCTCCGGGTCGAGGCCGAGCTCGCCGATCGCCCGCCCGGGGACGTCGCCGTCGATCGCGCCCGCGGCCGCCAGCCGGGTGAGGGTCGCGAGCACGATCGACTCGGCGTCGATCTCGAAGAAGCGGCGCAGCGCCTCGCGGGTCTCGCTGCGGCCGAACCCGTCGGTGCCGAGCGGGGTGAGGCCGGCGGGCACCCAGCGGGCGATCTGCTCGGGCACGATCTTCAGGTAGTCGCTCACCGCCACCACCGGTCCCGGTTGGTCGGTCAGCACCCGGGTGACGTAGGGCACCCGCGGCTCCTCGCCGGGGTGGAGGCGGTTCCAGCGCTCCGCCGCCAGCGCGTCGCGGCGCAGCTGGTTGTAGCTGGTGGCGCTCCACACCTGCGCCGCGACCCCGTAACGCTCGGCGAGGAGGGTCTGGGCCCGCAGCGCCTCGCGCAGCAGCGGCCCGCTGCCGAGGAGCTGCGCCCGCGGCCGGTCGTCGGGACCCTCCGGCGCCGGGCTCACCGGGTACAGGCCGCGGAGGATGCCCTCCTCGGCACCCTCGGGCAGCGGCGGCATCGGGTAGTTCTCGTTGTAGACGGTGAGGTAGTAGAAGACGTCCTCGCGCTCCTGGAACATCCGCCGCAGCCCCTCGCGCACGATCACCGCCAGCTCGTAGGCGTAGGCCGGGTCGTAGGTGACCAGGTTGGGCACCACGCTGGCCAGCACGTGGCTGTGGCCGTCCTCGTGCTGCAACCCCTCGCCGTTGAGGGTCGTGCGCCCCGCGGTGCCGCCGCACATGAAGCCGCGGCCGCGCTGGTCGGCGAAGGCCCACACCAGGTCGCCGACGCGCTGGAAGCCGAACATCGAGTAGTAGATGAAGAAGGGGATCATGTCGACGCCGTGGTTGGCGTAGGCGGTGCCGGCGGCGTTGAACGAGGCGAAGGAGCCGGCCTCGGTGATGCCCTCCTCGAGGATCTGCCCGTCGCGGGCCTCGCGGTAGTAGAGCAGCATGCCGGCGTCGACCGGCTCGTACACCTGGCCGACGTGCGAGTAGATGCCGAACTGGCGGAACATCGACTCCATGCCGAAGGTGCGCGCCTCGTCGGGGACGATCGGCACCACCTGGCGGCCGATGCGCGGGTGCTTCATCAGCGTCGTGATCAGCCGCACCAGCCCCATGGTGGTCGACACGTCGCGGTCGAAACCGGCGTGGAACTCCGCGAAGGCGTCGGCGCCCGGCACCTCGGTGGGCCCCGTGTACACGCGGCGGGCGGGGATGAAGCCGCCGAGCTCGCGGCGCCGCTCGCGCAGGTAGGCGACCTCCTCGCTGTCCTCGGGCGGGCGGTAGAAGGGGGCGTCGTGCAGGTCGCCGTCGGCGATGGGGATGTCGAAGCGGTCGCGGAAGTGGCGCAGCTCCTCGTCGTTGAGCTTCTTCTGCTGGTGGGTGACGTTGCGCCCCTCCCCCGCCTCCCCCAGCCCGTAGCCCTTCACCGTCTTGGCCAGCACCACCGTGGGCTGGCCCTCG
This sequence comes from uncultured Acidobacteriota bacterium, assembly GCA_963843275.1. Lineage (GTDB taxonomy): Bacteria > Acidobacteriota > Thermoanaerobaculia > Multivoradales > JBCCEF01 > CAWJJM01. The sequence goes on from CAWJJM010000012.1 coordinate 1,770,780, forward strand.
TTGGCCACCGCCGCCGCGTACGCCGCGTAGACCTTCTCCGGGTCGTGGCCGCCGCGCCGCAGGCGCTCGAGCTGCTCGTCGGAGAGGTGCGAGACCAGCTCCAGGAGCTCGGGGTAGCGCCCGAAGAAGTGCTCGCGGATGTAGGCGCCCGACTCGACGGTGTACTTCTGGTACTCGCCGTCGACGGTCTCGTTCATGCGCCGCACCAGCAGGCCGCTGTCGTCGGCCTCCAGCAGCGGGTCCCAGTCGTCGCCCCAGATCACCTTGACGACGTTCCAGCCGGCGCCGCGGAAGGTGGTCTCCAGCTCCTGGATGATCTTGCCGTTGCCGCGCACCGGCCCGTCGAGCCGCTGCAGGTTGCAGTTGACGACGAAGATCAGGTTGCCGAGGCGCTCGCGGGCCGCCAGGGTGATCGCGCCCAGGGTCTCCGGCTCGTCGGTCTCGCCGTCGCCGAGGAAGGCCCAGACGTGCCGCCCCGAGGTGTCGAGGATGCCGCGGTCGTGCAGGTAGCGGTTGAAGCGTGCCTGGTAGATGGCGCTGATCGGCGCCAGGCCCATCGACACCGACGGGAACTCCCAGAAGTCCGGCATCAGCCAGGGGTGGGGGTAGGAGGACAGGCCGCCGCCCGCCTCCAGCTCGCGGCGGAAGTTCTCCATCTGCTCGACGCGGATGCGCCCCTCGAGGAAGGCCTGGGCGTAGATGCCCGGCGAGGCGTGCCCCTGGAAGTACACCAGGTCGCCGTCGAAACCGCCCTCGCCGCGGCCGCGGAAGAAGTGGTTCATCCCCACCTGGTAGAGGGTGGCGGCGGAGGCGAAGGTCGAGATGTGGCCGCCGAGGCCCTCGAACTTCTTGTTGGCCCGCACCACCATCGCCATGGCGTTCCAGCGGATCAGGCTCTTGATGCGGCGCTCGATCGCGCGGTCGCCGGGGTAGCGCGGCTGCTCGGAGCGCGGGATGGTGTTGAGGTAGGGGGTCGAGGCGTCGAACGGCAGGCGGACGCCGCGGCGGTGGGCCTCGTCGAGGAGCCGGCGCAGCAGGAAGCGCGCCCGGTGCTTGCCCTCGAAGCCGACGACGTCCCCGAGGGCCTCGATCCACTCGCGGGTCTCGCCCGGGTCCTCGTCCCGTTCGACGAACTCGCGGATCGTCTCCTCGACCGGGGGTGCGATTTCCAGCTCGACAGCCATGTTCGCTCTCTTCCTCTCGTGCGGTTCGCGGCGCTTCCGGAACCTCCATTGTGGCCCGCGCCGCGGGGCCGTGCAACCGGGTGGGGGTGCGGCCACCCGGGCGGGTGGCCGGCGTGTCACCCCCGCCGGTCGCCTGCCAGGGGACGCAACGACCCTGCCAGCGCCGCGCTCAGCTCGCGGCGGCGCTCGCCGGCGGCGCCGCGCCGGCGGCTCCCGCGGCCGGCACCACCGGCCGGCCGAGGAGCTCGCGGCCCAGCGCCGCGCAGTCGGCGCGCAGGCGCCCCTCGAGATCCGCCTTCTCCAGCGGCGGCAGGAAGCTCTGCCGCACCGCCGCCAGCGCCAGCGCCGCGACGTCGTCGGCGCCGTAGCCGAAGGTCTCGGCCAGGGCGAGGTACTCGCCGGCCAGGGAGGTGCCGAACAGCGGCGGGTCGTCCGAGCCCACCGACAGCGCGACGCCGGCCCGGCGCAGGGCGTCGAAGGGGTGGTCGGCGAGCCGCGGGAAGACCCCCAGCCGGACGTTCGACGTCGGGCAGACCTCGAGAGGAACCCGCCTGGCGGCGAGCTCCGCCACCAGCGCCGGGTCCTCCGCCGACCGCACCCCGTGGCCGATGCGCTCCACCCCGAGCTGGTCCAGCACCTCGCGCACGGAGTCGGGGCCGGCGTGCTCGCCGGCGTGGGCGACGCGGTGCAGGCCGGCGCGGGCCGCCTCCGCGAAGTGCTCGCGGAAGGGCGCCGCGCCGAAGCGCGCCTCGCTGCCCGACAGCCCCAGCGCCACCACCCCGGCCCCCCGGTAGGCCAGCGCCCACTCGAGCGTCTGGTCCGCCGGGCCGGGCCCGACGTTGCGGACGATGTCGGGGATCAGGCGCACCCGGACGCCGTGCCGCCGCTCGCCGGCGGCGAGGGCGTCGCCGAGCGCCGCGGCGACGGCGTCGCCGTCGACACCGCGCGCCAGGTGGGTGGAGACGGTGAAGTGGACCTCGGTGTAGACGACGCGGGCGCGCGCCTGCGCGGCGACGAAGTCGCGGGCCAGCAGGTGGAAGTCCTCCGGCTCGACCAGGCAGCGCGAGACGGTGAGATAGATCTCGACGAAGTGCTCGAAGTCGCGGAAGCGGAACCACCGCGCCAGGCCCGCCACGTCGTCGGCCGGCAGGGGCACCCGCCGGCGGCGGGCCAGCGTCAGCAGGGTGGCGGGGCGGATCGAGCCTTCGAGGTGCACGTGGAGCTCCGCCTTCGGCAGGCGGCGCACGAGCTCGACCAGGCTCACTCCCCGCCGCTCCTCCGAGGGGTCGCCGGCACCGACAGGCCGCGCGGGTCGCCGAGCTTCGCCTGCAGCCGCTCGAGCACCAGCGGCGGGGCGAGCCCGTCGAGGTCGCCGCCGAGGTGGAAGACCTCCTTGATCAGCCGGCTCGATAGGTAGCCGTAGTCCTCGCGGGGGACCAGGAAGACGGTCTCCACCCGCGGGTTGAGGCGCCGGTTCATCAGCGCCATCTGGAACTCGTTCTCGAAGTCGGAGACGGCGCGCAGCCCGCGCACCACGACGCGGGCGCCGAGGTGCTCCATGAAGTCGACCAGCAGGCCGGAGAAGCTCTCCACGCGGCAGCTCGGGTGCGGCTCGAGCAGGTTGCGGATCATCTCGACGCGCTGTTCGACGGTGAACAGCGGCCGCTTCTGCTCGTTGCGCAGCACGGCGACCACCACGCGGTCGTAGTGCGGCACGCAGCGCTCGATGATGTCGAGGTGCCCGTTGTGGATCGGGTCGAACGACCCCGGGTAGACGGCGATGCGTTCGGTCATGGCGCGCTCGGCGGATGAGGGGGATGGAGCAGGTCGTAGGCGACCCCATTGTACGCGGCGTCCTCGAGGCGGAGCAGCAGCAGCCCGGCGCCGGGCGGGGCGTCGACCAGGAAGGCCTCCCGGCGCCCGTCGAGCAGGCCGTCGGCGGGCGCCACCGGCTGCCACTCGGCGGCGTCGCGGCTCACCTCGGCGGTGGTCAGCGGCGACAGGGCGTCGGCGACCACCACCCGCAGCCGGCCGGGCCCGGCCTTCTCCACCGAGACCAGCGCCGGCGCCGTGTGGTCGACCACCACCGGCTCGCTCACCCGCTCGGCGACCAGCGCCTCGCCCGCCGGGTTGTCGGGACGGTCCGAGGCCTCCAGGCGGAAGCGGTAGATGCCGTCGGGCAGGGCGCGCGCGTCGAAGCTGTAGTGGGACTCGTCGAGGTCGTCCGCCATCGGCAGCCAGCCGTCACCCTCGGCGGCCCCGCCGCCCGCCGCGGCGGGGCGGAACGACAGCCGGTAGGCCAGGTCGTCGCCGTTGTCGTCCTCGGCGTCCCAGGCCAGGGTGCGGTAGCCGAGCTTCCACAGCGCCTTGAGCCGCAGGTCACCGCCGGAGGGCGCCGGCTCCAGGGTGCGGAAGATGCCGCCGGGATGGCTGGAGGCGGGCTCGAAGGTCTGGTCGGTCGGGTTGAAGTTGGCCGGCACCAGGATCTTCCCCGGCTCGAGCACCTGCAGACGGGCGATCCGCGGGCGCAGGTTCTCCTGGCGGTAGGTGAGCTCGATGCCGTAGAGCAGCGGCGAGGCGCCGTCGGCGGCCGACAGCCGGGCCCGCCACTGCGCGTAGCGACCCGGCGGCACCTCGCCCAAACCCACCTCGCCCGACTCCGCCGGCCCCGGCCCCGCCGTCCACGGCGTCCACTCCGACCAGGTGCGGTCGGGCTCGGCGCTGATGCCGCTGCGGAACGACACCTCCAGGGCCGCGCCGGGCGGGACCTCGCCGCGCCAGCGGAAGGTGCCGAAGCGGGAGATCTCCTCGGCGTCGAGGGCGGCGCTGGTGTAGGTGCCCCGGTGCTCCGTGCCGCCGGCCACCCGGTAGAGCGCCGCCGCGTTGGTGGTGGCGAAGGCGGGGCCCGGGTCGTCCGGCAGCAGCGCCACCACCTGGCGCTCGTCGACGTCCTTCTCGAGCACCATCTGGGCGCCGTTCCAACTGTAGAGCTTGCCGTCGAGACCGGTCGCCACCCACAGGCGGCCGCGCTGCCACAGCAGGTCGAAGACGGTCTCGTCGTCGAGCTTCCAGAGGCTCTCGACCACGCCGGCGGGGCGGATCGCCAGCAGCTCGGAGCGCGGGCCGCTGAACCCGGCGCGGCGGCTGCCGGTGCCGGGGCTCGGCGCCTCCGCCTCCGGGCCGCCGACCGTCACGGTCACGGTGGCGCCGTCCTCCTCCGCCGCGGAGGGCTTCGCCTCGCCCTTGCCCGCGGACCCCGCCTTGGACAGGTCGACGAGGCTCGCCTCCGAGGCCACCACCGCCGCGTAGCGGGTGCCGTCCGGCCCTTCGGTCAGCGCCACCACCTCCGGCTCGTCGGCATCGTAGAGGGTGCGCACCTTCCACGGCGCCGGTCCCGGCGTGAGGAGCTGGACGAGCCCCTCGCCGGCCGTTCCCACCATCACCTCGCCGGAGGCGAGCACGGCGAGCGACCGCAGGTGGGTGTCGTCGGAGTCGTAGACCACCTCGCCCTGCCCCTTCCCGCTCACCCGGTAGAGCCGGCCCTGGGTGCCGGTGGCGACCAGCAGCGACCCGTCGGCGGCGCGCGCCAGCGCCCAGATGTAGGTCTCGCCGGGATCGAACCACTCCTCCGCCTCCCCCTGCTTCGGGATGCGGTAGACCTTGCCGTCCGGGGAGGAGCCGGCGAAGACGGTGCCGTCGCGGTCGACCCACACCGCGAAGACCTCCGGCTCGTCGGCGGCGAAGAGCTCCTCGACCTTCCCCGCGCGGCCGACGTGCAGCACGCGCCCGGCGTTGCCGGTGCCCACCACCCAGCCGTGCGGGCCGGAGGCCGCCGACAGCAGGAAGGGCTCGTCGATGGCGGTGAGCCGCTCCACCCGGTCGGCCAGGCGCAGCCGGCCCAGCGGATCGACGCTGATCCCCTCGAGGTCGCCGGCCAGGAAGGCCGACTGGGTGTCGGTCTGGAAGATGCGCACCTCGGTGGCGGCGGCCGGCACGGCGAGCGCCGCCGCGGCCGCGACGGCCGCCAGCAGCGGGATCCTGTGGGGTCGGCGTGACATTCTGCCCTCGGGTCGTCGGCGGGTCCGGGCACGGGACGCGAGCCTCCCGGAGCCCCGGGTCGGCCGATCATAGCCCGGGAGCGGGGCGCCCCGGCCCGGCGGCCGTCCCGGCCGGGCACCCTGGCGCGCCCGTGGCGCCGGTTCGGGCTCGGCTATGCTGAGCCGGGCGGGCGCCCGGCGGAGTCCCCGCGGCGCGCCGCCGACCGTGCCATGGCGACGATCCGCGTCGACCTCGACCTCGCCCTCCCCCCGGGGGAGGCGTTCGACCTGCTGGTCGAGGAGCTCGGCCTGGCGGCGGAGCGGCGCGGCCTCGACTGGCGTCCGGGCGCGGCCGGTGCCCTCGTCGACGGAGGGGTGGCGGTGGGCGAGGTGATCGCCTGGGAGCCCGGCAGCCGCCTGACACTGCGCTGGCACCCCGCCGACTGGGCGCCCGACGTCCGCGGCGAGGTGGAGCTGCGCCTCGAGCCGGCGGAGGCCGGGAGCCGCGCCGTCCTCGAGCACCGCGGCTGGGGCGGGCCCTTCGGCGCACCCGGCGACCTGCTCGGCTGGTTCACGGACCAGGTGGTGACGCCGCTGCTGGCCGCCACCGCCCCGCGGGCGCTGGGCGACTGGCTGACCGACCGCGGCGCGCGGCGGCCGTCCGGCGCCGTCTCCCGCGAGGTCTACCGCGACCCGCTCTACCACCGGCCCGGCTTCCGCTTCCTCCTCGCGGAGCTGGCGCCGACCGCGCAGGACCGCCTGCTCGACGTGGGCTGCGGCGGCGGAGCCTTCCTCCAGGACGCCCTGGCCACGGGCTGCACGGCGGCGGCGGTCGACCACAGCCCGGACATGGTGCGGCTGGCCCGGCGGCAGAACCGCGACGCGGTGGCGGCGGGGCGGCTCGAGGTCCACCTGGCCGACGCCGCCGCTCTCCCGTTCGCCGACGCCGCCTTCACCTGCGCCGCGCTGCACGGCGTGCTCGGTTTCCTCCCCGACCCGGTGGCCGCCCTGGCGGAGATCCGCCGCGTCCTCGCCGCCGGCGGCCGCGCCGTCCTCGCCGGCACCGACCCCGAGCTCCGCGACACCCCCGCCGCCCCCGAGCCGATGGCCTCCCGCCTCCGCTTCTACGACGACGAGGACCTCGCCGAGCTGGCCCGCGCGGCCGGCTACACCGACTTCCGCGTCCTCCACGCCGATCTCGGCGACCACGCCCGCGCGGTGGGGATCCCGGCGGAGCACCTCGGGCTGTTCGCGGGCACGCCGGCGCGCTTCCTGGTGTTGCGGCGGTAGGTCGATCCACCGGCGGCGGCGCTCGGGGAGGCCGGACGGGAGGGCCCTCCCGGCGGCGCCCCGGGCGGGCAGCTCCGGCCCCCGGCGAGGCGCCTGCCGACGGCCCTCAGCTTCCGGGCGCCGCCGGCGCCGCGGGCTCCCGGGCGCCGGAGTCACCGTCCTCGCCGGCGCCGTCGCCCGCGGCCGGACGGGCCGGGGCGGGCTCGGCGGCGGCGCCGGGGGAGGTGCCGTCGGCCCCGGGCGAGGCGCCGTCGGCCCCCGCGTCGGCGTGCAGCGGCTCGCGGCGGTCCACCTCGAGGTCGATCCGCACCAGGCCGTCGACGGGGACGTCCATCCCCTCGGCCTGCTGCTGCACCACCGCCAGGCGCAGCGGCGTGGCGCTGCCCGAGGGCGCCGCCGACCAGATGCTGCGCACCGAGCCCGGCAGGTTCGGCATCACCTCGCCGGCCACCGACAGGCCCGGCCCCGCCGCCAGTCCCATCACCACCAGGTCACGGCGCGAGTGCAACGAGCGCAGCAGGTCGAGGGCCTGGCGGAACGTCACCGGCGAGGTCTTCTCCACCAGCAGGCGGGCGGCGTCGACGCTGGAGCCGTCGCCCACGAACAGGTAGTAGGAGCCGCGCGGTGCATCCTGGGGCACCTGCACCTCGACCCGGCGCCGGAAGCCGTCGCCGCGCCAGGCGGTGAGGTCGAGGTTCAGCGCCACCCGCTCCCCCGGGCGCACCACGGTGCGGTCGGCGTGGGCGCCGACCAGCGTGGCGGTGCGCGGCCGCACGGTCTGGCCGAGCTCGACCTCGATCCCGTCGACGGCGACGTCGGCGAGGTCGTTGCGCATCAGGTAGCCGGCCACCGCCGTCAGGTAGTTGGCCGCGTCCGACGCGGCGCCCTCGCCGTCGAAGCTCTGCACCACGTCCAGCCCCCCCCGCTCGCCGAGCGCGAAGCTGGCCGTCAGGTCGAGACCCTGCCGGCCGCCCGCGAAGCTGGCCGCGTCGAGCCCCCCGAGCGTGGCGATGCCGAGCAGCGCGGGGGTGATCTCGGGCACCTGGGCGAGACGCATGTGGTACTCGCGCGGCTGCGCCCCGCCGATCCGGACGACCAGCGGGATGGTGGCCGCCGTCTCCCCCATGCGGCCGACGATCCCCGCCCGGCGGTCCTGGTCGAACGCCCCGACCACGGGGCCCAGGTTGGAGATCTTGAAGGAGCTGTACTCGCTGGCCAGGACGGTGACCACCTGGGCCGACGCCATCGGGATGGCCACCGGACCCAGCCCCAGGAAGGGGTGGCCGAAGGCGTAGACGCGGTCGCCGATCCGGTCGGTGACGGTGCCGGTCGCGGCGAGGCGCAGGTCGCCGTCGACGAGCACCGCGGCGACGGCGGCGCCGGGCTCGAGGGGCTGCGCGGCGGGCGTCGCGGCGCCGGCCGCGGCGGCACGCGGTACCTCCCCGAGCGGTGCCACCGTCCCCAGAGCGCGGCCGAGCAGCGAGCGGCTGCTCTCGCCGAAGCCGGCGGCGGACCACTCGAGGCCGCTGCGCGCCCCCGCGTCGAGCTGCGGCGTCCAGCGCGCCAGGCGGCGCTCCAGCAGGTCGTCGGGGACGTGCCCGGCGACGAGGTCGGACAGCGAGACCGGCGGACCGCCGCCGGCCGCCGGCCGCGCCCCGTCGAGGCCCGAGGCGCCACCCTCGAGCGCATGCATGTCCGCGATCGGCGTCACCCCGGCGATCGCCTCGCGGGAGAACGGCCAGGCGAAGGCGACGGCACCGGCCAACCGGCCGTCGAAGTACACCGGGCTGCCGCTCATCCCGGCGGCCACGCCGCTGTCCTCCAGCCCGTGGCCGGTGAGGCGCGCCAGGATGTAGCTGGTGCCCGGAGCGGCGTTGTGGATCACCCCCACCACCTCGGCGTCGAAGCGCTCCGGGTGGTCGCCGGCGAACACGGTGACGCCGTAGCCGCGCAGCCCCTGGTGGATCTCGTCGAGGCCGATGGTGGGCGCGGCCGGCGCCACCTCGGCGGCCGGCGCGGGCGCCGCCGCCGCGGCGGGAAGGGCCCGGCACAGGGCCAGCAGGACGAGGAGGATCAACGGTCCGCGGGGTCGGTTGGGGGTCATCGGCTCGCTCTCGGGAAGGCTGGGGTCCGGGCTCACGGCCTTCAACCGCGCGCGCGGGACCAAGCTTCCCGCCGCGGTGCTCAGGCCGGCGCCGGCCCCAGGCACCGCGCCAGCCGGTGCGCGTCGCAGCGCCCCGGGCGCAACAGCCGATAGCCGTCGGCGGTCGGGACGACGAGGGTCGAGGGGAGGCCCCCGGGGAGGCGGCCGCCGTCGACCACCACCGCATCGGTGCCGGCCAGCAGCCGGGCGACCGCTCCGGGGTCGAGCAGCGGCGCCGCGCCGCTGGGGTTGGCGCTGGTCGCCGTCAGCGGGCCCAGGCGGCCGAGCAGGCGGCGCAGCGGCGCGTGGTCCGGCACCCGCACCGCCAGGTCGCCGCCCCCCGCGGCGGCGGGCACCGCCGGGCCGGCGGGGTCGAGGGGGAGGACCGCGGTCAGCGCCGCCGGCCAGCAGCGGGCCAGCCGCCCGACGGCGGCGGAGCCCGGGTCGATGCCGAGCAGGGCGAGCTGTTCCACCCCGGCCACCACCACCGGCAGCGGCTTGCCGGCCTCGCGGCCCTTGAGGCGGTAGATCGCCGCCACGCCGGCCGCGTCCCGCGGGTCCACGGCCAGCCCGTAGCTCGACTCGGTGGGGATCACCAGCACGGCGCCGCGGGCGAGCGCCGCCGCCAGCTCCGCCGGGTCGTCGCCCGGCCGCCAGCGGCGGACGCTCACGGCGCGGCGACGGCGCCGCGCGCCGTCCGTCGGGCTTCGTCGGCGCTGGCCAGCAGCTCGCGGGCGTGCGACAGCGACAGGTCGGTGGTGCGGGCGCCGGCGAGCATCCGGGCGACCTCCTCGGTGCGGGAGTCCGCGTCGAGCGCGTCGACCCGGGTGAAGGTGCGCTCGCCGCGCACCTCCTTGGCGACCTTCAGGTGGTGGTCGCCGAAGGAGGCGACCTGCGGCAGGTGGGTGACGACGAGGATCTGCGCCCCGGTGGCCAGGCGCTGGAGCTTGCCGCCCAGGGCCGCCGCCTGGGCGCCGCCGATGCCGACGTCGACCTCGTCGAAGACCAGGGTGGGGCGGGCGTCGCCCGGATCGGCGGCACGCCGCCCCCGCGCCGCGAGCTGCAGCGCCAGGTAGACGCGGGACAGCTCACCGCCCGAGGCGATCAGCGACAGCGGGCGCGGCTCCTCGCCGGGGTTCGGCGCGAACAGCAGCACCACCTGGTCGAGACCGTGGGCGGCGACCTCCACCGTCACCTCGCCGCCGGCGCCGTCCGGCAGCCGCAGCGGCCCGTCGTCGCGCTGCCGGCGCTCCAACCGGACCGACAGCTCCGCCTTGCCGAGGCCGAGGTCGGCGAGCTCGCGTTGGATGGCGGCGACGAAGCGCTCGCCCCAGCGGGCGCGGGCGGCGGACAGCTCGAGCGCCGCGTCGCGGTAGGCGGCGAGCGCCACCTCCACCTGCGCCTCGAGCTCCTCGCGCCCTGCGGCGTCGCCCTCCATCTCGGCGAGCTCCTCGTCGACCCGCGCGGCGCGCTCGAGCAGCGCCGCGGAAGCGGCGAGGCCGTACTTGCGGAACAGGCGCTCGAGGGCGGCCAGGCGCTCCTCCACCCGGTCGAGTCGCGCCGGGTCGGCCTCGAGCCCGTCGAGGCGCCGGCGCAGGTCGCGCGCCAGCTCCTCGACGCGCGCCCCCAGGTCGGCGAGCTCGTCGACCCCCGCCGCCGCCCGCGGCTCCCATTCCGCCACCCCCTCGAGCAGCGAGCGGCCGCGGCTCAACCGGTCGATGGCGGCGCCGTCGTCCTCGTAGAGGGTCTCCCAGGCGCCGCCCAGGGCCTGCGCGATCGCCTCGGCGTGGCGCAGCACGTCGCGCTCGGCGCGCAGCTCCTCCTCTTCCCCCGCGACGAGGTTCGCCGCGGCGAGCTCGGCGGCCTGGTGGCGCAGCAGCTCGAGCCGCTCGCGGCGGGCGCGCTCGTCCCCGGCGAGGCGCTCGAGCCGCGCCGCCAGCCCCGCCCACTGCCGGTACGCGGCCGCCACCCGGGCGCCGAGCTCCGCGGCCTCGTCGCCGCCCGACTCGTCGAGCCACACCCGCTGCAGCTCCGGGTCGACCAGGCCGAGCTCCTCGCGCTGCCCGTGGATGCGCAGCAGGTGGGGCGCCAGGTCGGCGAGCAGGCGCAGGGTGGTCGGCTGGTCGTTGACGAAGACCCGGTTGCGGCCTTCGCGGCTGATCTCGCGCCGCACCAGCACGTCGTCGGCCTCCGGCTCGACGCCGGCGTCGCGCAGCACCTGCCGCCAACCCGCGCCGGCGGGGCGGAAGACCCCGGTCACGGTCAGGGTGTCGGCGCCGGTGCGGATCAGCTCGCTGTCGGCCCGGGCGCCGGCCAGCAGGGTCAGCGAGTCGACCACGATCGATTTGCCGGCCCCGGTCTCACCGGTGAGCACGTTGAGGCCCTCGGCGAGCTCGACCGACGCCTCGGCGAGCAGCGCCAGGTTGCGGACGTGCAGCTCCTGGAGCATCGCGCTCATACTAACCGTGGTGCGGCGCGGCGGGCGCCACGCCCGCCCACGAGGGCGAACGGAAACGGCCGCCGTATCCGCTAGACTCGGCGGGCCGTCGCAGTCCCCTCGAACCTCGAACAGGACGCTCGCGGCCGCCTCCCGGCGGCCCGTCGAGCCGCGGAGAACGACATGACGAAGACCCGCTGGCCGGCCCTCCTCGCACTCCCCGTCGCACTCCTGGCCCTCGCCGCCGCGCCGGTGGCACCGGCCGCCGCCGAGGCCGACGAGGCGGCCGCCGTCCCCGCCCCGATCGCGGTCCCCGACACCATCCGCGCCGAGGGGGTCCCCGCCATCCCCGAGGCGGCGGTGGCCGACCTGCTCCCCTACGAGAACCTCCGCGGCGGCACCTTCGAGGACTGGCACCCGACCGAGCGCCGGCTCCTCGTCCTCACCCGTTTCGCCCAGACCCGGCAGCTCCACGAGGTGTCGATGCCGCTCGGCAGCCGGCGCCAGCTCACCTTCTACGACGAGCGGGTCCTGGGCGGCCAGTACCGCCCCGGCCACGGCGACCAGATCGGCTTCACCATGGACGAGGGGGGCGCCGAGAACTACCAGCTCTTCCTGATGGACCGCGCGGCGGGGAAGGTGACCCGCCTGAGCGACGGCGTGCACCGCTACCAGGGAGCGATCTTCTCCCCCTCGGGCAAGAAGATCGCCTACGTCTCCAACGCCCGCAACGGGCGCGACTTCGACCTCTACGTCGCCACCCCGGGCGACCCGGCGAGCGAGCGGCGGGTGGTCGAGCTCTCCGGCTCCTGGTACGCGACCGATTGGAGCCCGGACGAGACGAAGCTCGTGCTGCTCCACTACGTCTCCGCCAACCAGAGCTCGTTGCACCTGGTCGACCTGGCGAGCGGCGCGCTGACCGACCTCACCCCCGCCGCCGAGGGGACCAAGGTCTCCTGGGGCGGCGCCCTGTTCGCGCCCGACGGCACCCTCTACGCCACCACCGACCGCGACGGCGAGTTCAGCCGCCTGGCGCGCCGCGACCCGGCCTCGGGGGAGTGGACCGTGCTCACCGGCGACATCGACTGGGACGTGGAGGACTTCGACCTCTCCGACGACGGGCGGATGATCGCCTTCTTCGTCAACGAGGACGGCTTCTCGCGGCCCTACGTCCGCGCCACCGCCGACGGCTCCGCCCTGCCTGCCCCGGAGCTGCCGCTCGGCGTCGCCCGCGGTCTGACCTTCCGCCCGCACAGCCACGAGCTCGCCTTCACCCTGAGCTGGGCCCGCTCCTCGTCCGACACCTACAGCTGGGACGTCGACGGCCGGCAGCTCACCCGCTGGACCGAGAGCGAGATGGGCGGCCTCGAGCCGACCCGCTTCGTGGTCCCGGAGCTGGTGCGCTACCCGACCTTCGACACCGCCGCCGACGGCACGCGGCGCACCATCCCGGCCTTCGTCTACCGGCCCGATCCGGCGCGCCACCAGCCGCCCTGGCCGGTGTACGTCGACATCCACGGTGGCCCCGAGGGCCAGGAGCGCCCCAGCTTCCAGGGCACCACCAACTTCCTGCCGGACGAGCTCGGGGTGGCGGTCGTCTTTCCCAACGTGCGCGGCTCGGCGGGCTACGGCAAGAGCTATCTCGAGCTCGACAACGGACGCCGGCGCGAGGACTCGGTGCGCGACATCGGGGCGCTGCTCGACTGGATCGCCGCCCAGCCCGACCTCGACGCCTCGCGGGTGATGGTGGGCGGCGGCTCCTACGGCGGCTACATGTCGCTGGCGACGATGGTCTTCTACCACGACCGCCTGTGCTGCGGCTTCGACTACGTGGGGATCAGCAACTTCGTGACCTTCCTGGAGAACACCCAGGGGTACCGGCAGGACCTGCGGCGGGTCGAGTACGGCGACGAGTCCGACCCCGCGATGCGCGCCTTTCTCGACAAGATCTCGCCGCTGGCCCGCGCCGCGGAGATCGACAAGCCGATGCTGGTCGCCGCCGGCGCCAACGACCCGCGGGTCCCGCTGTCGGAGTCCGACCAGGTGGTCGCGGCGCTGCGCGGGGCCGGCGTGCCGGTGTGGTACCTGGTCGGCACCAACGAGGGCCACGGCTTCGCCAAGAAGGACAACGCCGACTACCTGCGGTCGGTGTGGATCGAGTTCATCGAGAGCCACCTGCTGGCCGGCGGCGCCACCCCGCCGTCTCGGTAGACCGCGCCACGGATGCGGCCCCCCGGCCTCCAGGACCTGACGCTGCTCCCCGAGGACCGCGCCGTCCAGCGCTGGTTCGACGGGCGCAACTGGCGGCTGCTCGTCCCCTTCCTGTGGGGGTCGGTGGTGGCCAGCGCGGTGCTGGCGATGGTGTCGGCCGCGCACGGCCGTCCCGCGGTGGCGATCGCCGGCGCGGTCGACGCGGCAGCGCTGGTGGCGCTGTGGGCGCTGCGCCGCCGCGCCTGGTTCGCCGAGCAGCTCCGCGGGCTGACGGTCGGCGTGGTCCTGGTGCAGTTCGGCCTCGACGCGGTGCTGGCGGTCCCCGAGCTGCGCCTGGCGCTCAGCTTCGGGCTGTTCCCGTTGCTCCTCCTCTTCCTCCACCTGCGTCCCGCCGAATCCACCCTGCTCGCCGCGGCCTTCGGCGCCAGCGGCGTGGCCACCGCCCTGGCCGGCACCCAACCCGCCGGGCCGGCCCTCCTCGCCGGGCAGCTCATCGGCCTCAGCCTGCCGCCCCTCGTCGCCCTGGCCGCCGCCCTGGCGTTGAACCGCCGCCGGCGGCGACTCTTCCTCTCGCGGTGGCGGGAGCAGGTCACCCGCGAGCGCGAGCGCACCCGGATGCGCGACGAGCTGGCCGACGCCCGCAAGATCCAGCTCGCCATGCTGCCGGAGGGACCCCCGGTCAGCGACTGGCTCGACCTCGCCGCGCTCTCGCTGCCGGCCAGCGAGGTGGGCGGCGACTTCTACGACTACCTGGAGCTGCCGGGCGGGCGGTTGGCGGTGGCGGTGGGCGACGTGGCCGGGCACGGCGTGGCGTCCGGCCTGGTGCTGGCGGCGGTCAAGAGCGGCCTGCACCTGCTCGGCGACGAGCTGCTCGATCCCGTGCCGGTCTTCCAGCGCCTCGACCGCATGGTGCGCGAGGCGGTGCGCTGGCGGGTCTTCGTCACCCTGCTGGTGGCCATCTTCGAGCCGCGGGAGGGGCGGCTGCGCGTGGTGACCGCCGGCCACCCCCCGGCCCTGCACCGGGGCGCGGGCGGCGCCACCCGCTGGCTCGGCCACGGCGCGCCGCCGCTCGGCACCCACCTGCCCGCCCGCTACCGCGAGTCCTCGGCCCCCCTCGGCGCGGGCGACCTGGTCCTCCTCTACACCGACGGGGTGACCGAGCTCGCCGACCTCGCCGGCGAGCCGTTCGGCCAGGACCGCCTGCAGCGCACCGCCGAGCGCCTGGAGCGGACCCGCGGCGGCTCGGCCCGGGCGCTTCGGGAGGAGCTCCTCGACGCCCTTTCCCACCACAAGGGCGACGCCCCCCAGCTCGACGACATCACCCTGGTGGTGGGGCGGATCGGCCGTTCCGCGGACCCTGGCACACCCGTTGCAACCACGTAGGGGGACGACGACGACCCGGGCGGGTCCACAGCCGACGAGATCTTCACCAGGAGAACCCCCCATGCGACGCCCACTGCACCAACTCCTCTGCGCTTTCGGACTCCTGCTGGGCCAGTTCCTCGTGCCCGGCACGCTGACCGTGCAGGCCGGCACGGCGGCCCCCGCCGCCGCCGCCCAGGGGACCACGACGGTGACCGGCACCGCGTTCCTCGTCGACCCCGAGACGTTGATGGTCAGCACGGCCGACGGCGAGGCCGTCTACCGGATCACCGAGGACACCGCCCTGCCGCCCGAGCTGCGCTCCACCGTCGACTGGGAGCTCGCCGAGGGCTTCCCGGTGGCGGTCCGTCCGGCCGCCGGCGACCGCGGCCGGGTCGCCGCGTTC
The DNA here is from genome assembly GCA_963843275.1 of uncultured Acidobacteriota bacterium. Lineage (GTDB taxonomy): Bacteria > Acidobacteriota > Thermoanaerobaculia > Multivoradales > JBCCEF01 > CAWJJM01. Next base: position 1,785,850 of record CAWJJM010000012.1, read on the forward strand.
CGCATCCTGTCGCCGCGCGGCGACCGCCGTACGCGGCCGGGTGAGATCGCCGGCGACGCCTTCCTGGTCGGGGCCGACCGCCTGGTCGTGTCGACCGACGACGGCGAGGCGGTCTACCGCCTGACCCCGGACACCCGCCTCCCCGAGGAGCTGCGGCGGACGGTGGACTGGGACGTGGTCGAGGGCCTGCCGGTCCGCGTCGAGCTCGGCGCCAGCGCCGACGGCCGCCGCGTGGTGCGGAGCTTCACCCTGCTGCCGCCGGCGGTGGGTCGTACCGCGGACGCCGGCGGCGACGGCGGTCGCTGAGCCCGACTCCTCCCGCCGATCGGTCGGGGACATCGGTGACATTTCAGACCGGGGACATGGGTAACAGTCTCGGCCTTGGTTTCTCGTAGTCGCCGGGGCTGTGGGAGCGGTGGGAGCTGTGGGAATCCCGAAGGGATTTCCAGGGTGGGTGGTGGGGTGGGCAGCTTCCACGGCTTCCACAGTCCGACGCGCGATCACAGCAGTTGGATCTTGCCGTCGCGGTCATCGTACCGGCCCAGCAGCAGCGGGCCGAAATACACCGACCACAGACCATCGTCGACCTCCTCGAGGCCGACGCGGTGGCCGCGCAGGACCTGGCTGACGAAGCGACGATCGCCACGCCAGCGGATGTCTCCCTTGCTCCGCACCCGGCGGACCTCGAAGTGCGCCGGATAGCTGACCCCGGCCTCGGGCGGGTAGGAGCGAGGAGATCTCTCGTAGAGCTCGGCAGGAGTCCGCTGCCCGATCCCCTCGTGCGGGCGCTCTTCGTTGTACTCCTGGCGGAAGCGGTCGAAAGACTCCTGCTGTCGGATTTCGCTCGCTGCCGGCGGACGAGCGGTCTCCGCCTTCAGCGTCCGGTGCATCCGCTCGTGACTGCCATTCTGCTCAGGGTGTCCCGGCTGGATCAGCACCGGCATGATTCCAAGCTCGATCCACCATGCTGAAAGGCGAGACAGCCGCCGCACCGACACCCCCGACGCAAACGGTGCACCGCCATCGCTGAGGATCTTCCGCGGCAGCCCGTAGGTGGCAAACAGCTCCTCGAAGACCGGTCGAGCATCGCCGTAGGCGACCCCCCTGCGGCCACGGCACCCCAGCACAAACCGGCTGTAGGCGTCGGCTACCGTCAGCGGAAAACACATCCTGTGGTCGCCGAGCCGAAACTCGCCCTTGTAGTCCGCCGTCCAGACGTCGTTGGGCTCTCGCGGCTCCACCACCGGCTTGCTCGGGGCCCTCTTCACCCGGCTCGGCGGCCGAGTCGCCACCAGGCCGTGGCGTTTGAGAATCGATGTCGCCGTGCTCACCGCCGGCCAGCTCCAGCCCGGGTGCTGACGCCGCAGCCGTGCCAGGAGCTTCTTCGCTCCCCACCGTGGATGCGCTCGCCGCAGCTCCACCAGTGCGTCCTCACAGCGCTTCTCCGTGCGATGAGGGCACCCTAGCGGACGACGCGACCGGTCCTTCAGTCCGTCGACCCCCTGCCGCGCATAGCGGCCGGCCCATTTGTAGCCCGTCTTGCGACTGATGCCGTACGTACGGCACAGCTCCGTCATCGTGTAGCGACAGCTCGACAAGGCCGCAATGAAGCGCAGGCGCTGGTCCACGGGCGTCGTCTCCTTCCACGGCATCGACCCACCTCCTTCGGTGTCCGATGCTCTCCGACGAGACTGTTACCCATGTCCCCGGTACGATCTGTTACCCATCTCCCCGGTCCGAACCCGCCCCACCCCAACCCACCCGCCCCCTCCCTGCGCCGCGGCCGCGCAGGGCGAGCTACACTCCGGCGCCGTGCACGCGACGCTCCCCGGTCCCGACGCCACCGCTCCCCCCGTGCCCACCTCGGGGCCGGCGGCGGTGCGCCGCGAGGCGACGGCGACCCTGCGCCTGGCCGCGCCGTTGATCGGCGGCCAGCTCGCGATGATGGGGCTGAGCTTCCTCGACACGGTGATGGCCGGGCGGCTGGGCGCCGCGCCGCTGGCCGCGGTGGCGGTGGGGGCGAGCGTGTGGTCGGCCGTCAACCTGTTCGTCATCGGCGTGCTGCTGGCGGTGCCGCCCTTCGTGGCCGAGATGGAGGGCGGCAGGCGCCGCGAGCGGGTGGCGCCCTTCGCCCGCCAGGCCGTCTGGCTCGGCCAGGGCCTGGCCGTCCTCGCGGTGCTGCTGCTGCTCGGTGCCCGGCCGCTGCTCGTCGCGCTCCACATCCCGGCGGAGATCGTCCCCACCACGGTCGGCTACCTGCGGGGCCTCGCCTGGGGTCTGCCCGCCTGGTGCCTCTACCTGGTGCTGCGCTTCACCTCGGAGGGTCTGGGGATCACCCGCCCCATCCTCTACTTCGGGCTCCTCGGGTTGCCGGTCGACGCGCTCGGCAACTGGGCGCTGATGTACGGTCGCTGGGGCCTGCCGGCGCTGGGCGCGGTGGGCTGCGGCCACGCCACGGCGGTGGTGTGGACGGCGCAGGCCGTGGCGATGCTGCTCTACGTGGCGCGGCGGCGCCACTACCGCGACCTCGGCCTGCTCGCCCGGCTCGAGCCCCCCGATCCCCAGCGCCTGGCCGACCTGCTGCGGGTGGGCCTGCCGATCGGGGTCACCCTCTTCATCGAGGGCAGCATCTTCTCGGCGGTGGCGCTGGTGCTGGGACGCCTGGGCACGCGGGTGGTGGCGGCGCACCAGGTGGCGCTGAACTTCGCCGCCCTCACCTTCATGGTGCCGCTGGGGGTGTCGATGGCGATCACGGTGCGGGTGGGCCAGGCCCTCGGCCGGCGCGACTCGGCCGGGGTGCGCTTCTCGGCGGCGGTGGGGACCGGCCTGGCGATGACCTCGCAGGCGCTGGCGGCGGCGGTGATGCTCGCCGCGCCGCGCGCCGTCGCCGGCCTCTACACGCGCGATCCCGAGGTGTTGTCGCTCGCCGTCCAGCTCCTCTTCCTCGCCGCCCTCTTCCAGCTCTCGGACGGGCTGCAGGCGAGCGCGGCCGGCGCCCTGCGCGGCGTCCGCGACACCCGGGTGCCGATGGGCATCGTGGTGGTGGCCTACTGGGTGGTCGGGCTGCCGCTGGGCTACGGCCTGGCCTTCGGCGCCGGCCTCGGCGCGCGCGGCATGTGGATGGGCCTGATCGGCGGCCTGACGGTGGCCGCCGCCCTGCTCGCGGCGCGCTTCTGGCGGGTGTCGGCCCGGCTGCCGGCACCCGCCTGAGCCGCGGCGCGGCGGCCCCTACTCCGGCGCGATGTAGTAGACGACCAGCCGCGCCCGGCGCGGGTGCGCGGAGTCGTTGACGAACTCCCCGTAGACCACGCTGCCACCGCCGGCGAGCGGCAGGATCACCGGGTGGTCGGGCCAGCGGGCCCCGGGCACCGGGCAGTCCCGCCCCGGGAAGCAGCGGCCGACCGCATTCCCGCCTTCGGCGAAGAACCCGTAGCCGCGGTAGGTGACCCCGGGGGGCAGCACCACGCCGAGAACCTGGCAGGCGCCGTCGCCGGTGACCGCGGCCAACCCGCCGCCGGCCAGGGCGGTGGGGTCCACACCCGCCATGCCCGGCGCCGTCGCCGCCACCCGGTCGGGGAGGTCGGAGGGACAGGGACCGGTCCGGCCCGGCGGCACCGTCCGCTCCACCACCGCGGCGGACTCGCGGGAGCGGCAGGTCTTGCAGGACTCACCCCGCTCCACCGCGAAGCGCGGCGGGGCCGGCAGCAGGTCGGTCTCCGGCTCGACGGCGGGAGCGACCGGAGCCGGCGGCGGCGGCGTCGGGGAGGCCACGGGCGGCTCCTCGACGGGCGGTCCGGGGGCCGCCGTCGGCGCGGGTGCCTCAGGCGGCGGCTCGACCGCCGGCGGAGCGGGTGCCGGCTGGCGGGCCGCCGGTTCCTCCACGGCGGGCGCAGGCGAGCGCTCCTCCTCGGCAGGCGGTGCCGCCGGTTCCTCGACGGCGGGCGCCGCCGCGGGCGCCTCCTCGGGGGCCGTGGCCGGCGGCACCACCGGAGCGGGCGCGGCTGGCGGCTCTTCCACCGGAGGCGTGGCCGAGGGCTCTTCCACCGGAGGCGCGGCCGAGGGCTCCTCCACCGGAGGCGCGGCCGAGGGCTCCTCCACCGGAGGCGCGGCCGAGGGCTCTTCCACCGGAGGCGCGGCCGAGGGTGGCTCCTCCACCGGGGGCGTGGCCGAGGGCGGGGGCACAGGCCTGGTGGGCGGCCGCTCCGGCGCGGCGGCCTCGGGAACCGCCTCCCGCGGGGGCACGGGCGCCGCCTCCGGCGCGGGGGCCGGCGGGACGGTACCGACCGGCGGCGCGGTGCCGGTCGCCGGGGTCCGCGGGACGGCGGGTTCCGGCGCCGGCCGCTCCACCGCCGCCGGCTCCCGCCGCGGCGGCGGCGCCGGGGGCGCCGGCGGCGGCGCGGTCACCTTGAAGAACCGCCACCGCAGGTCCGGCGCCTCGACGTCCCGGGCCGGCGAACCGAGGACCTCGGCGCGGCGGCCCGGGTCGACCCGGACGCTCATCACGTAGGCGGACCGCCCGTCGACCCACAGGTCGAGCCGCCACAGGCCCGGCACCGGGACGTAGACGACCGCCCGCCCCTCGGCATCGGTGGTCACCGGCGCCGGCGCCGGCCCGCCGCCCGGCCCCTCGAGGCGCAGGCGCACCTCCACCCCGGGCGCCGGGCCGTGTCCCTGGCGCACCTGGATGCCGACGGCGGGCCAGGCGGGGTCGGCCGCCGGCGAGGGGAGGGGAAGGGCGAGCAGGGCCACCGCGGCCCCGGCGAGAACGAGCAGGACGGAACGCCGCATGGCGCTGACCTCCGCGGGAGGGGTTCGGGTGCGGCCGGTCCGGACCGGCCTCGCGAGATGACGTCTCAAGGCTCTCCCGATCATACGGGAAAGCCAGCGGATCGACCGCCGGGGCGGGCTCAGCCCCGGCCGCCCTCCCCGCGCTCGCGAGCGCTCGGGACGCCGCGGCCGGTGCGGCGCTGCAGCTCGTCGATGCGCCGCGAGGCCGCCGCCTTCGACAGGCCGGGATCGAACTCCTCGCCCGTCTCCTCGCACAGGGTCTCGAGATAGGAGGCCTGCGCGCCGGTCATCGGCTCGTCGCCGGTCTTCCAGTCGTCCGGATCCTCCTCCCGGTTCGACACCCCGGGGTCCGGTCCGAGCTCCGGCCGCCCCGCGTCGGGACCGGCGCCGCTCACGCCAGCTTCCCCGGGGTGTAGGCCGGCGGATCGCTCGCCGGGAAGGACTCGCGCGAGGCCTCCTCGACCTCGTCGACCGGCGGCCGCGACCTCTCGCCGGCGGCGTGCACCTCGCGCGCCGCCTCCCGGTCGCTGACCACGTCGGCGGCGGTGCGCCCGCTGCCGTCGGTGCCGCGGCCGAGGGCCTGGTTGACCGGGCAGAACCCGGTGACGCCGCGGAACAGCAGGGCCGAGCCCGCCAGGGCCAGCGGCGCGGTCTTCACGGAGGGGCGGCGCAGGAAACCGGCCAGGGCGACTCCGCCGCCGGCCAGGGAAAGGGCACGTTCGGTGGTGCTGACGTTCTTCTGCATCGGGATGCCTCCTTTTGTCGGCTCGTCCGCGGTGCGTCCGCAGCCCACCAAGAGGCGCAAGCCGCATGCCAGCCCGGGGAGTGCGGCGGCGGCGAGCCCGCGGGGCCGCGCCAGCGCCGGACCGGGCGAGCCGGAGCCGAGACAAGGGAGAGCCGCCCCCGGTGCCCCGCTCGCTCCGGGGGTGGGGGCGGGGGGAGGTGCGAGGAGCGTGGGAGAGGGCCGCCGAGGCGACCCTCAGGTCGCCGCAGGAGGACCGGGCGAGCCGCGCCGCCGCAGATCCCCCCGCAGCCGCCCCCGGATCAGGATTCGTCGACCAGGAGGCCCAGCAGATCCGACGTCGACAGCAGGCCCACCGCCCTCCCCTCGTGCATCACCAGCAGCCGGTGGAGGTGCTCGGCCAGCATCCGCTTGACGATCTCCGGGACCGTCGCGTCCTCGGACACCGAGACCACCCGCGGCGTCATGATGTCCTCGACGAGGAGCTCCTCCTCCCCGTCGTCGTCCTCCTCGCCGTCGTCGTCGGCCTCGGCGCCGTCCCCGTCGGCGGCGCCGCCGGTCGCGGGCTCGCCGTCGGAGGCGCCGGCGAAGCCCTCGTCGCGCGACCCGTCCCGGTCACGGTCCGACCCGGGGGCGTCGTCCTCGTCATCGTCCTCCTCCGCCACCAGCCGGGCGATGTCGAAGACCGAGACCACCCCCACCAGCCGGCCGTCGGCGGACTCCACCGGGGCGCCGGTGATGTCGTTGGCGACCAGGAAGCGCGCCAGCTCCGCCACGGTCATGTCCTCGGGGACGGTGAGGACCTCCGGGTTCATCAGGTCGGCGGCGGTGATCGGCCTCATGCTCGTGCCTCCTCGGCGTCGGGCGCACCGCGGCGGCGCGCGCAGGTCGGCTCTGAAGATACCGCGAACGCTCCCGCCGCCGGGCGGCGCGGCGGGAATTCACCCCGGCGGCGCGGCCTTGAAGACTGCGAACGACCTGGAGGCGGGGCACGACGTGAGCGAGGGGAAGCGACCGATCCGGTTCTCGACCGCCTGGCGGGAGGCGCGGCAGCTCATCTGGGCGCGGCGCGGGCGGATCGGCGTCGGCATCCTCCTGATGGCGGTCTCCCGGATCGCCGGGCTGGTGCTGCCGGCGACGCCGAAGTTCCTCATCGACAACGTGATCGGCGGCAAGCCGGTGGAGCTGCCGCCGCCGCTCGCCGGTTTGGCGGCGCCGCTCGGCGCGCTCGCCCCGCTCCAGCTCCTCACCGCCCTGGCGACGGCGGTGGCGGTCGCGACGCTGATCCAGGCCGCGGCGTCGTTCGCCCTGTCGCAGCTGCTCAGCGTCGCCGCGCAGCGTTCCATCGCCGAGATGCGCCGGGCCGTGCAGGCGCACGTGGCGCGGCTGCCGGTGCGCTTCTTCGACTCGACCAAGAGCGGGGTGCTGATCTCGCGCATCATGACCGACGCCGAGGGCATCCGGAACCTGGTGGGGACCGGCCTGGTGCAGCTCGTCGGCGGCGCCATGACCGCCGCCTTCGCGCTGGCGATCCTGCTGTGGCTGAACTGGCGCCTGACGCTGGTGACCGTGGTCGTCCTGGCCACCTTCGGCGTCGGCATGGCCTTCGCCTTCCGCCGCCTGCGCCCGATCTTCCGCCAGCGCGGCAAGATCAACGCCGACGTCACCGGCCGGCTGGCCGAGGCCCTCGGCGGCATCCGGATCGTCAAGATCTACACCGCCGAGAAGCGCGAGGAGCTGGTCTTCACCCGCGGCGTCCACCGGCTGCTGCGCAACGTCGCCGCCACCATCACCGCCACCTCCGCCATCGGCGCCTTCGCCTCGGTGGTGATCGGCGCCATCGGCGTGGTGATGCTGGTCGTGGGCGGCCGCGCCATCCTCGCCGGCGGGATGACGGTGGGTGACCTCATCACCTACATCTCCTTCACCCTGCTGCTCGCCTCGCCCGTCATGCAGATGGCGTCGATCGGCACCCAGATCAGCGAGGCGTTCGCCGGCCTCGACCGCCTCCGCGAGCTGATGCGCCAGCCGGTGGAGACCGACGGGCGCGCCGGGGACCGGCCGCTCGAGCGGGTGGTCGGCGACGTCGCCTTCGAGCACGTCACCTTCGGCTACGAGCCGGGGGTGCCGGTGCTCCGCGACGTCTCCTTCCACGCCGCGGCGGGATCGACCACCGCGCTCGTCGGCTCGTCCGGGTCGGGCAAGTCGACCCTGATCGGCCTGGTCAACGCCTTCAACCAGCCCTGGGAGGGGCGGGTCCTGGTCGACGGCCACGACCTGGCCACCCTGCGGCTCGCCGACTACCGCTCCCGGCTCGGCGTCGTCCTGCAGGAGAACTTCCTCTTCGACGGCACCATCGCCGAGAACGTCGCCTACGGCCGCCCGGGCGCCCACCGCGACGAGATCGTGGCGGCCGCCCGCGTCGCCCACTGCGACGAGTTCGTGCGCGGCTTCGAGAACGGCTACGACACCGTGATCGGCGAGCGCGGCGTCAAGCTCTCCGGCGGTCAGCGCCAGCGGGTGGCGATCGCCCGCGCGGTGCTCGCCGACCCGGACGTGCTCATCCTCGACGAGGCCACCTCCAGCCTCGACTCCGAGAGCGAGCTGCTGATCCAGGAGGCGCTGGCGAACCTGCGCCGCGGGCGCACCACCTTCGTCATCGCCCATCGGCTGTCGACCATCCAGGCCGCCGACCAGATCCTCGTCGTCGAGGGCGGCCGCATCGTCGAGCGCGGCACCCACGGCGAGCTGCTCGCCGCCGGCGGTCGCTACCGCGAGCTCTACGACAAGCAGGTGCGCCTCGAGACCAACCGCTTCATCAATCCGGGCGAGGACTTCACCCCGGAGGAGCGCCGCGAGGCGGGTTGACCGCCAGGGTCGGGCCGGCGCCGGCCTCCCCGACCGGCGGCGCGAAGGCCCCCAGCAGCTCCCGGTTCCACCACCGGCCGGTGCGCCGCCGGGTCGCCGCGTCGGTGAACCGGTAGCGCCACAGAACGGTGCGCACGGCCCGCGGGCGGCGCCCCGCGAAGGGGTCGCCGGCGAACAGGGCGAGCACCGCGGGGTCGGAGCGCCGCAGCAGCTCCTCGGTGTGGACCACCCACGGGTTCTGCTGCCAGGGGGCCAGGGAGGCGAACCACAGGTTCCAGTCGAAGCGCGGCTGGTAGGGCGCGTAGATCCCGGGCGCCCGCCACGGGTCCTGCGGCTTGAAACGGAACGGGTAGGCGACCCAGCGCGCGCCGTCGACGGTGCCCTGGAACTCGATCTCGTAGCGCTCCCGGGTCATCACCGCGAACAGGCCGTAGGCGTTGGCGATGCGGAAGGGGGCGAGGGCCCGCGCCGGGGCGGTGAGCGGCGCCGGCAGCGGTACGCCCGGCAGCTCCGCCAGGGTGGCCCAACCGACGGCAACGAGCACCAGCCCGACCGCGGCCAGCCGCCAGCGCGACGGGGGGGGCGGCGTGAGCGCCCGCCGGCGCGGCAGGCGGAAGCGGGCCAGGTGGCGGTCGTCGAGCAGCAGCACCCCGAGGAGCAGCGCGGCGCCAGCCAGCGCTCGAGCCAGCCTGGGCGACGGCCCGGTCCGGCACCGGCGGCGGCCGGCGTCCCCGGCTGCGCCCTGTCCCCGTCCACCTGCGGATCCTCCCTCGGCGGCAGGCTGCAACCCGTGTACCCGCCGGAAGCGCGGGATAAGGTGGGGGCATGCTCGCCGTCGGCATCATCGGGTTGCCCAACGTGGGCAAGTCGACCCTGTTCAACGCCCTCACCGCCGCCGGCGCCGAGGTCTCCAACTACCCCTTCACCACCATCGCCCCCAACGTCGGGATGGTCCCGGTGCCCGATCCGCGGCTCGACGCCCTGGCGGCGGCGCTGGCGCCCGACGAAGCGCTCCCCTGCCTGATCCGCTTCGTCGACATCGCCGGGCTGGTGGCGGGGGCCAGCCGCGGCGAGGGCCTCGGCAACCAGTTCCTCGGCGAGATCCGCGCCGTCGACGCCGTCGCCCACGTGGTGCGCTGCTTCCCGGAGCCCGACGTGGTGCACGTCCTCGGGGCCGTCGACCCGGTGCGCGACGCCGAGGTGGTGGAGACCGAGCTGTTGCTCGCCGACCTCGAGGTCCTCGAGCGGGCGATCGAGAGGCGGCGGCGGGTGTGGGCGACGGCGCCGCGCGAGAACGCCGCCGAGCGCGACCGCTGGAGCGGCTGGCGCGCGCAGCTCGCCGCCGGCAGGCCGCTGGCGGCCCTCGACCTCGACGAGGCGGCACGGCGCGAGGCCAAGGCGCTCGGCCTGCTCTCCGCCAAGCCGGTGCTCTACGTCGCCAACGTCGGCGAGGCGGCCTACGGCGAGGGTCCGACGGAGCCCGCCGAGCCGCTGCGGCGGCACGCCGGCGCGGCCGCGGGGGCCGCGGCGGTGGTGGAGGTCTCGGCCCGCCTCGAGGCCGAGCTGGCGGAGCTCGAACCGGCGGAGCGCCGCCCCTTCCTCGACGACCTGGGCCTCGCCCGCACCGGCCTCGAACGCCTGGCGGAGGGGGCCTTCGAGCTGCTCGACCTGGTGCGCTTCTACACCGTCGTCGGGGGCCGCAAGCTGCGCGCCTGGGAGGTCCCGCGCGGCACCCCCGCCCCGCAGGCGGCGGGTCGGGTCCACAGCGACATGGAGCACGGCTTCGTCCGGGCCCGGGTCGCCGGTGCCGACCAGCTCCTCGCCGCCGGCGGCTTCGCCGAGCTCGCCCACCGGGGCCAGCTCCGCACCGAGGGCAGGGACTACGAGATCGCCGACGGCGACGTCGTCGAGTTCCTCTTCACCGAACCCGCCTGAGCCTCAGAGACGACCCGACCGGGAGCGGCGAACCCCACGCCGGCCCCCCTGACGGGCTGCCGGTCGTCGGCGCGACGCCGCAGCCGCACCCGCAGCCGTCGTCAGAACCCCTGGAGGAGGTCGGTGACCATGGTCTCCGCGAAGCGGTCCGCCGCCACCTGCAGCGCCTGGTCCTCGCGGTCGACGTACTCCGTCTCCGACACTTCGATCGGGTAGTTCTGGCGGAACACGTAGCGGTCGTTGGACCACAGCACGGCCTCGTCGCCGCCGGTGCGCTTCAGCGCCATCGCGGCGGTGATGGCGATCTCGTACTCGGTGGCGCGCCCCTCGGTGTCGAAGGCCACCGGGGTGACGCCGAACGCGTTGACCGAGCCGGAGAGGGTGGCGTCGGACTCGGCGGCGTCGGCCACCACCGTGAAGCGCTGCCGGGTCACCAGCTCGTCGGCGATCGCCCGGGTGAGGTACTGGTCGGCCTGGGCCCGCGAGGTGCGGTTCTCCAGCGGCGCCACGTAGACCCGGTGCACGTCCTCGGGCAGGTTGCTGCCGCGGCCGACCAGGGCGTAACCGCAACCGGCGACCCAGGCGGGGGCGGCGGCGGCGAGGAGCAGCAGGGAGAGGCTCTTGCGCAAGGGATCGGTTCTCCTGTCGGAAAGGCCCGGGTTCATCGGGAGCGGGGCGCCCGGCGCGGGACGGCCGGGCGGCCGGCGGGCACCGGGGGCGGTGGAGGGGATCCGTCCCCCCCGTGCCCCTGCTCCAGGAAGACGGCGCTGCGCTGCCGCGGCGCCAGCTCCAGCCGGCGCGACCGCGGCGCCCGTCCGTCGACCAGCACCTCCAGAGTGTACCGGCCGCCGGCCAGGCCGACGAAGATGCTCTCGCCGTCGACCAGCAGGCGCCGCTCCACCCCGCCGCGCCCGGCCAGCACCGCGACGCCGCCGGCGGCGCCCGCCACCACGACCCGCAGGGCGCCGGCGAGCTGCTCCGGGTGGTTCTTGCGCGCCATCACCCCGGGGGCTCCGGCGGGGTAGACGTCGCTGACCGTGCGGCGGTCGCGCCGCTCGACGAGCCGCCAGCCGTTGTCCTCCGCGGCCGGGGCGGCCGTCCCCGCCACGCCCAGGCGCACGTGGTCGGCCGGCACGTAGTGGTGGTGGAAGAGCGGATCGCTGGGCACCCAGCCGCGGTCCGGGTAGCGGACTTCGACCCAGGAGTGCGCTCCGTGGGGGCTGCCCGGCCGCGGCGGCCCGGCCACGAAGCCGTCGACCACCCGCGCCTCGATCCCCACCGCCCCGAGCAACGCCGCCGTCAGCGCCGCGACCTCACGGCTGTCGCCCGCGCCGCGCTCCAGAGTCGCCGCAGCGCTCGTCGCGGGCCCCGCAGCGTCGCCCGGGGCCGCCGCCGGTGCGTCCACCACGTGGTGCACCACCCAGCCGAGCACCCGCGAGACCGCCGCGTACTCTCCGCCGGCGCCGGCGGTGATCCGACGCGCCCGCTCGCCGACCGGATCGGCGGCGGCGGCCGCCGGCGGCGGGGCGAAGGGCGCCGCGCTGTCGAGCGGCGCCAGGGAGACCTCGACCTCGACCTCGCCGGGGTGCGCGGCGTCGGCCCGCAGGCGGTAGCCGCCCCCCTGGTAGCTGGTCACCCGGGCGGCGGCCGGCAGCCGCACCCGGGCCCGGTCGCTGCCCTCCACCGCCACCCCGCCGCTCGCCGCCCGGGCGGTCGCCGCGGCCCCCAGCAGCGCCGTCAGGGCCGCCGCGGCCACGGTTGCGGAGCGCCTCACGTCAGGCTCCCGGGGAAGACGCGCTGCTTGAGCAGGCCGTCGAGCAGGCCGTTGATGAAGCGGCTCGACTGCTCCGAGCCGTAGTGCTTGGCCAGCTCGATCGCCTCGTCGAGCACCACGAGCTTCGGCACGTCCGGCTCGTGGAGCAGCTCGTACACCGCCAGGCGCAGGATGTTGCGGTCCACCGGCGGCATCCGCTCCAGCCGCCAGTTGGCCGCCTGGCCGCGGATCAGCTCGTCGATCTCGTCGCGGTGGCCGGCGGCGCCGGTCACCAGCTCGCGGGCGTGGTCGAAGGCCTCGTGCACCCGCTTGCGGGCACGCTCGGGGTCCTCGCCGCGCGCGCCGGGGCGCCGTCCACCTTCGCGCACCAGGTAGTCGGCGAGGTCGAACGAGCCGAAGACCTGCTGCAGGCTGCAGCCGCCCATGTCCACCTGGTAGAGCATCTGGACGGCCATCTCGCGGGCGGTGTGCCGCTTGCCCGGGGGGCTCACCGCGCCGCCTCGCCGCGGCCCCGCAGGCGATCCAGCAGCAGCACCATCTCGAGGGCGGCGAGGGCCGCCTCGGCCCCCTTGTTGCCCACCGCCCCGCCGGCCCGCGCCTCGGCCTGCTCCCGGGTGTCGCAGGTCAGCAGCCCGAAGCCAACCGGCAGGCCGTGGCGCTCGCAGACGCGCGCGATGCCCCGGCTGGCCTCGCCGGCCACGAAGTCGAAATGCGGGGTGTCGCCGCGGATCACCGCGCCCAGCGCCACCAACCCCTCGTAGCGCCCGGTGCGCGCCAGGGCGTCGAGCGCCAGCGGCAGCTCCCAGGCCCCGGGCACCCGCTCGACCGCCACGTCCGCCGCCGCGACGCCGTGCTCCACCAGGCACTCGACGGCCCCGGCGACCAGGCGGTCGACGAGCTCGGCATGGAAACGGGTCGCAGCGATGGCCAGTCGCCGTCCTGCACCGTCCACGGTGCCGCTCTGCTCTCGGATCCCGCTCATCTTCTCGGCTGCTCGGGGGGTCGACTACGGGGCGGCTGAGTATAGAAGCCGCTCGATTTACCTGTCAACGAGCGTCACCCCGGCGGGAAGCTCCCCTCCCCGGGGGGCGCCCCGGCGGGGAGGGGCGCCGACGCCGCCGGGCCGCGGCGGCCTAACGGCGGCCCGCCGCATCCACCGACCGCGTCGGGTCCGCGCCCTCCCAGGTGACGTCGGCGGTGGGGCCGTAGGAGACCGGCACCGGGTGCTCGCGCAACCGCAGGTGGACGGTCACCTGGGTGCGGTGGTGGGCGGTGTGCAGCAGGCGGCGCCAGAAGATCCAGATGCGCTCGCGCTCGACGTCGAAGAAGGGCACCACCTCGCGCCACCACGACTCCTCGCGCAGCGCCAGGAAGGCGAGCCGCGGCAGCGCCAGCTCGCGCGCCCGCTCGGCGAAGGCGGCCGGCGTGGTGTCGGCCGGCAGCACCTCCGCCGGCGGCGGCTCCGGGCAGCCCAGGAACTCGCCGAAGAAGCGGCGCTCGGAGAGGAGCTGGTGGCGCAGGATCTCCAGCGTCGAGCTCGACCGCGGATGCGGCCGGAAGTCGAGGTCCCCGGGGACAGCTCGCGCCACACCGAGACCAGCTTGTTGGTCTCGCTGGCGTAGGTGTCGAGCGCGTGCTGGAGCAACGGCACCGCGGCCCGCGGCACCGCCGCATCGGGGATCGCCACCTGCGGATAGGTCATCGGCATCGCCCACCTCCCGGCGGCCGCCCCGGTCGCGGCGGCCGCCCGATCTCGGGTCCCGAGGCGGCCACTCTACGCCCACGGCCACCCGTCCGCCGCAGCGCTCCTCCTCCCGGGTGGTCGGAGATCCGCGGCCGGAGACGGCGGCGGCGCAGCCTGCGCCGCCGCGGGCCGGCGCCGGCCGGGCGGGCTCAGCCGCGGTGGAAGCGGGGCGAGTCGCCGATGGCGACGACGTCGGCGCGGTGCGCCTCGCGACCGGCGCCGGCGGCGGGCGCGGGGGCGCACTCGTCGGCGCGCGAGCAGCTGCCGCACTTGCCCTCCACCCCCGGCTGGCCGGGGTCGTGGCGGGCCACCCAGCGCTGGGCCAGCACCCAGGCGCCGCACAGGGCGGCGAGGCCGAGGACGGCGGCGAGGTCGGGCAGCAGCGCTCACGGCGGGCCTCAGGAGGCGGCGGCGAAGAGGCCGGCGAAGCCCATGAAGGCGAGCGAGAGGATGCCGGCGATGAGCAGGTTCATGGCGGTGCCGCGCAGCACCGACGGGATGTCGGAGAGCTCCGCCTCCTCGCGCACCCCGGCCATCAGGACCAGGGCGAGGGTGAGCCCGGCGCCGCCGCCGAGGGCGAAGACCAGCCCCTCGACCAGGCCGTAGCCGCGGCTCGCCTGGAACAGGGCGAGGGCGAGGATGGCGCAGTTGGTGGTGATCAGCGGCAGGTAGATGCCGAGGGCGCGGAACAGCGCCGGCACCGTCTTGCGGATGAACATCTCGACGAACTGCACCGTCGAGGCGATGACCACGATGTAGGCGATCAGCCGCAGGTAGGGGGCGTGGACGAGGACGAAGGTGTCGAGCAGCCAGGCCGCCAGCGAGGTGATCAGCATGACGAAGATGTTCGCCAGGCCGAGGCGGAAGGCGGTCTGCAGCCGGCTGGTGACCCCGAAGAAGGGGCACAGCCCGAGGAAGTAGGAAAGGGTGAAGTTGTTGACCAGCATCGCCCCCACGTAGATGCCGACCAGCTTGCCGAGATCCATCAGGCCGCCTCCTCGCCGAGCCGTTCGACCGCCCGCTCGCGGAGCTGCTTGACCCAGGCGAAGACGAGCAGCATCGCCCCCAGCATCAGGAAGCCGCCGGGGGGCAGGATCATGATCACCCAGGGCTGGTAGTGGGCGCCGAACAGCGACAGCCCGAACAGCGAGCCCTTGCCCAGGATCTCGCGCAGGGCGCCGAGAGAGATCAGCGCCATGGCGAAGCCGCTTCCCATCCCCAGGGCGTCCGCGGCGGAGAGCTTGACCGTGTTCTTGGAGGCGAAGGCCTCGGCGCGGCCCAGGATCAGGCAGTTGACCACGATCAGCGAGATGAAGGCGCCGAGCTCGCGGTGCACCGCCGGCGCCATCGCCTGCAGGGTGAAGTCGGCCACCGTCACGAAGGTGGCGATGACGATGATGTAGGTGGAGATCCGGACCTGCCGCGGGATGACGTTGCGCAGGGAGGCGATCATCACGCTCGAGCACACCAGCACCACCAGGGTGGCGGTGCCCATGGCGAGCCCGTTGACCGCCGAGTTGGTGACCGCCAGGGTGGGACACATCCCGAGCACCTGGACGAACACCGGGTTCTCCTTCCACAGGCCCTTGACGAGCTCCGCGGTGGCCTGACCGGACTCGTTGACCGCCATGCTAGAAAGCCTCCGCTCGCGAGCAGGCGGCGCCGGCCGGAGCCGTCGCCGCAGTGGACCGGGAAGGGGCGTCGGGGCGGCGGCAGACCTCGCCGCCCGCGGTGGCGAGCGCGGCCGCCGGCGGCACCGACGGCACCCGTCCGGCACCGGCCGCGGCGAGCGCCGGCGCGGACGCCGGCTCGGCGGCCGGGGCGGGCGCTCCCGCCCCACCGTCCGTCGGCGGCGGCGCGGCGCCCAGCTTGCCGCCGGGGATCGGGCCGCCCTTCTCGCCGCCGGGCGGCACCAGCCGCCGCTCGTCCTCCGGCGGCGCGCCGGCGGGGGCGCCGAGCGGCGGCGGCGTCTCGGGGAAGCGCGCCAGCCACGCCTCGTCGCTCTTCTGGACGATCTTGACCACCGAGGTCGAGGAGATGGTGGCGCCGGTGATCGCGTCGACCTGGTTGGGCTCGGTCGGGGTCTCCTTGACGAGCACCACCGCCGGGTCCACCGCCAGGTCGCGGAACTGGGCCCCGAAGGCGGGGTCCTTGAAGATGCGGTCGCCGAGGCCGGGCGTCTCGCGGCTCTCGAGGATCTGCAGGCCGACGATGCGCCGCCGCGCCGGGTCGTAGCCGTAGATCAGCGTGATGGTGTCCTGGTAGCCCGACCCCTCGCCGGGGATGGCGTAGCCGACGAAGGCGCCGTCCGCCCGGTAGCCGGCGTAGACCGCCGGCACCCCCTCGTCGGCCTCGGTCACCGGCTCCAGCCGCCCGTCGCGCCACTCGAGCCGCTGCATCCTCTCCGCCCCCGGCAGCACCTCGAAGACGGCGCGGCGCAACGCGGCGGCCTGGTTCTCGCGGATCGTGGGCAGGGTCAGCCGGTAGGCCGACACGATCGCCAGACCCGACAGCAGGCCGGCGACCGCCAGGGTGGCGACCAGCCGCGGCGTCTCCGGCAGGGTCACCTTCTGCGGCAGGCGGGCGAACGGCCACATCAGCGCTTCGCCTCCACCACCGCCGGGCGCCGCCGGCGGCGCCGGTGCCCGAACGGGCGCTGCTGCGACATGCGGTCGAGCAGCGGCGTCGCCGCGTTCATCAGCAGGATCGCGTACATCACGCCCTCGGGCATGCCGCCCCACACGCGGATCAGCACCACCAGCACGCCGACGCCGATGCCGAACACCCAGGCGCCACGCGGCGCCAGCGGCGTGGTCACCGGGTCGGTGGCCATGTAGACGGCGCCGAACATCAGGCCGCCCGACAGCAGCATGAACAGCGGCGACGGGTAGCGCTCCGGGGCCACCGCGTAGAGGACGCCGGAGAACGCCGCCACGGTGAGCAGGACCGACACCGGCAGCCGCCAGTCGCAGGCCCGCCGCGCCACCAGGTAGAGGCCGGCGAGCAGGATCACCACGGCGCTGGTCTCCCCCACCGACCCGGCCACCTGGCCGCGCAGCAGCAGCTCCCACGCGGTCCCCTGGTGGGCGAACTTCATCAGGTTGAGCGGCGTCGCCGTGGTGACCACGTCCGCCTCGGGCTGCATCAGCGGGGCGGCGAAGTTGCTGGCGATGACGCTCCACGGCCCCGCCGGCGCGGTCCAGGTGGTGATGGCGATCGGGAACGCGGCCTGCAGGAAGGCGCGCCCGACCAGGGCGGGATTGAACAGGTTGTGCCCCAGGCCGCCCCACACCAGCTTGCCCAGGCCGATCGCCACGAAACCGCCGAGGAAGGCCATCCACAGCGGGAAGCCCGGCGGCAGGGTGAGCCCGAGGATGACCCCGGTGAGGACCGCCGAGCCGTCGGCCAGCCGGGCGGCGCGGCCGTGGCCGGGCAGCGGCGGGGCGAGCGCCCACTCGGTGGCGACGCAACCCAGGGTGGCGGCGGCGGTCACCAGCAGCGCCGACAGCCCGAAGTACCACCAGGAGATCGCGACCACCGGCACCAGGGCGAGCAGCACGTCGACCATCAGCCGCGGGGTGGTCACCCCCTGGCGGACGAACGGCGAGCTCTGGACGACCAGGCGGGGGTCCTGCTCGGTCATGCCTGCTCCGCCGCGGCCCGCGCCTTCTCGCGCGCCTCGGCCTCGCGCAACGCCGACTTCGCCACCCGGATCAACTGCACCACCGGGATGCCCGACGGACAGGCGAAGGTGCACGAGCCACACTCCACGCAGTCTTTCACGAAGTACCGCTGCATCTCGTCGTACCGCCCGGCGCGGGCCAGGCGCTGCAGCCGGGAGGGGTTGAGGAACTGCGGGCAGGCGTCGACGCAGCGGCCGCACTTGATGCAGGTGTACTCGGCGGGCAGCCGGGTGTCGGCGGAGGTGAAGGCGAGGAGCCCCGAGGTCCCCTTGAGCACCGGGACGTCGAGCCCGGCGAGAGGGGTCCCCATCATCGGCCCGCCCATCACCACCTCGCGGGTCTCGTGGGCGAGGCCGCCGCAGTGCTCGAGGACGGCGCGCACCGGGGTGCCCAGCGGCACCAGCAGGTTGGCCGGGCGGCCGACGCCGGGGCCGGCCACCGTGACCACCCGCTCGATCAGCGGCCAGCCGCGGTCGAACCAGTCGGCCAGCGCCGCCATCGTGCCGACGTTGTTGACCACGCAGCCGACGTCGAGCGGCAGGCCGCCGCTCGGCACCTCGATGCCGTAGAGGGCCTCGAGGAGCATCTTCTCGGCGCCCTGGGGGTACTTGACCCGCAGGGGCACCACCCGCATGCGGCCGCCCAGGCCGCTCGCCGCCACCTCGCGCTCGAGCGCGGCGATGGCGTCGGGCTTGTTGAGCTCGACGCCGATCACGGTCTCTTCCACTCCGAGACGGCGGGCCACGATGTCGGCGCCGCGGAGGATCTCGGCCGGGTGCTCGACCATCAGCCGGTGGTCGGTCGTCAGGTACGGCTCGCACTCGCAGCCGTTGACCACCAGCCGGGTGACCCGCTTGCCGGGCGGCAGCTTGTACTTGACGTGGGTGGGGAACGCCGCGCCGCCCAGGCCCACCAGCCCGGCGCGCTGCACCTCGGCCACGAACTCCTCGTCGGACAGGGCGAACGGGTCGAGCGGCGGCCGGCCGGCCAGCGTCTGGGCGCTGAACGGGTCGATCTCGATCTCCAGGGCCTCGACCAGGCGGCCCGACGGGTGGCGGCGCGGCGCCAGAGCGGCGACCCGGCCGGTGACCGGGCTGTGCAGCGCCATCGACACGAAGCCGCCCGGCTCGGCGACGAGCTGGCCGCGGCGGACGGCGTCGCCGACCCGCACCACTGGCCGGGCCGGGGCGCCGGTATGCTGCGACAGCGGCAGCACGTAGCGCTCCACGAAGGGCATCCGCTCGACGGCGAGGTGCTCGGTGGCCTGCTTGTTCTCGGCGGGGTGGATGCCGTGGCGGAACGAGCTGGCGGCGAGGAGGCTCATCGGCCCGGCACCTCCGCGCCGCCGTCGGCGGCTCCGCCGGCCGCCACCGGGCGGCGGGCGGCGAGCGCCAGCAGCTTGCCGCGCACCTTGCGCGCCATCTCCGTCTGCATGCGCCGCTCGAGGTCGGCGATCTGCGCCTCGTAGGCGGCGCGCAGCGCGCCCAGCTCCGCCTGGTGGCGGCGCTCGCTCGCCGCCTCCGTCACGGGCTTGGCGGCCGGCTCGGCCGCACCGCTCGTCGCCGCCGACCGCGCCTCGAGCGCTCGCCAGGCGGCGCCGCGCTCCGCGGCGGCGCGGGCCAGCGGCGCGGACACCTCGCGCGCCGCACCGTCCGGTCCTTCGAGGGTCGGCGTGTGGCCGGTCCGCTCGGGCGCCGCCAGCGCCAGCCACTCCGCGAGCGGCAGCGGTCCCGGGCGGCGCCCGTCGAGCGGCGGCAGGTGGGCCGCATAGCGGGCCTCACCGAGCGCCCAATCGGCGACCGACAGGTCGCCCGCCTCGGGGTTGCCGGCGAGGTCGAACCGGCGCTCGGAGGGGTCCGCGTCCGGCGCCGCGGAGGTCCACAGCGGCCAGACGCGCGCCGCCACCGCCGAGCGGGCCCGCTGGCGCCCCGCCGCGGGAGCGAACCCGTGCCGCTCGGGGCTGGGGGCGTGCACCCGCACGACCGCGGGGCCGTCGTGCTCGAGCGCCGCCGCCACCGCCGCCTCCAGGTGGTCGGGGTGACCGGGCGAGCACTGCGCCGCGAAGGCGCGCCGTCCGAGCAGGACGGCGCCGAGGCCGGCGCCCGCCGACGGCGCCCAGGCGGAGGGATCGTCGGGTCGCCCGTCGGGCAGCTCCTCGGCGATCCCCAGGTGGGCGGCCGACAGCAGGAGGACCTTGACCGGCAGCTCGTCGTCGACCAGCGCGGCCAGACCGGGCAGCGAGGTGGCGGCCAGCGCGTCCTCGCTCGCCACCAGCACCAGCGGCGGACAGAGGGCCCGCTCGTCGGCGCTCAGCTCGCGCCAGCTCAGGTGGCGCAGCCGGTCGAGCTCCTCGGCGACCCGGCCCTCGGCGGCGGGTCCCCCCTTGGCCTCCAGCTCGAGCCGCGCCCGGCGCAGGGCGCGGGCGCCGTCGACCGCGGCGTGCAGCGCGGCCTCGGCCACACCGCGGGCCAGCGCCGCGGCGTCGCCGCCCGCGGTCACCGTCACCGGCACGGTGAAGGGGTTGCCGGGGAACGCGCCCGCCCAGGCGGCGGCGGGCCCCGGGCCGGCGACCACCCCGTACAGCGCCCGGTCCTGACCGGCCTCGCCGGCGGTCAACCGCCAGCGCAGGTCGGCCAGCCCGCGGGCGGCGTCCACCAGGTGGCGCAGCCGCGGCACGTCGACGCGCTCGCTCTCGAAGGCGGTCTCCACACGCGAGGCGAGCTCGGCCAGGTCCGCTTCGGGCAGCTCGAGGGCGGCGAGGCCCTGCGACAGCGACGCCAGGTCGCGGCCGGGCAGCGCCCGCGCCATCCCCGCCTGGATCGCTTCCGCCAGCTCCGCCGCCAGCCCGTCGATGCGGTCGAGGAGCGCCCGGCGCCGGGGAGCGAGGTGGAAGGCGACCGCGCCGAGCGCCTGGCGCAGCGCCAGCGCGTCCCCCGAACCCGCCTCGCCGGGACCGGCGCCGACCAGCGTGCGGCGGGCCTCCGGGGTCAGCAGCGCGCCGGCCAGCGGCCCGACCTCCGGGTGGCGGCGGGCCCGCTCGACGGTCTCCGCGGCGGGCGCGGGGAGCTCCTCGACCAGCCGCCAGAGGGCGCGCTCGCGGCGGCTGCGGCGCACGTCGTCGCGGCCCGCCGTCAGCGCCCCGGGGGAGCAGGCCTCGATGCACAGCCCGCAACCCTTGCAGGCGTCCGGATCGATGGCCAGCGTGAAGAGCTCGCCGCTCCCCGCGGCGGCCGCCTCGGGGTCGTCGAAGAAAGCCGCGGTCCGCGCCACCGGCAGCTCCGCGATCGCCTCCTGCACCGCGCTGCAGGCCGCGCGCAGGGCCAGCTTCACCTCGTCGCCGACCGGCGTGCGGTCGACCACTCCGGGCCAGGCGGCGGCGAACAGCTCGCCGGCCGTCGTCGCCCCCTCGGCGGCGGCGGCCTGCCGGTGCAGGGCCGCCACCAGCTTGCCGGAGATCCGGCGCAGCGCGTCGGCGCTGCGGCCGCGCGCCGCGGCCAGCGCCATCCCCCGGTCGAGCAGGGCGGCGGCGCCCAGCACGGCCGGCCCCACGGCGCCGTCGGGGCACACCGTCCAGCAGTCGCCGCAGCCGGTGCAGGCGCCGGGATCGAAGACGGGCAGCAGGGTGCGACCGGTGGCCGTCGAGGCCAGCGCCGCGGCCGCTGCCGGCTGCGAACGCGCCGCCAGATGCGGCTCGGGCAGCGGCGGGGCGCCGGGCTCCGCCTCCGCCATGCGGTCCCAGAGCCGCCCCAGCTCACTCCCCGCGAAGGCCCCGCCGGCGCCCGACAACAGGCGGCGGGCCGCCTCCGGAACCTCCGGCTCGTCGCCGTCGGCGACCTCGCCGGCCGGCACCAGGGCGACGATCTCGGCGCGGGTCAGCTCGTGGACCCGGTCGCGCCCCGCGGCCAGGGCCGCCAGGCGCCGCTCGACCTCCGCCGCGCCCAGCCCGCGGGCGACGAGCACCTGCCGCCGCGCCTCGGCGAGCCGCCGGGGCTTGAGCTCGACCCGGCCGGTCGCCGTCAGCACCCCGGCCAGCGCGCCGAGCAGGTGCTCGCGCCGCAGCTCGGGCTCGCCGTAGGCCGGCAGCGCGAAGAGCTTCACCGCCTGCTCCTCGGCCGCGCGCACGAAGGCCATGGCCGGGGCGCGGCGCCACCCCTCCTCGGGGCGCTCGAAGAGCAGGACGCCGCCGCGGGCGAGGCCGCGCACCACCTCCGCGCGCGGCGGCTCGCTCGGGCACAGGCAGACCCCGAGGTCGGCGAGCACGTCGTCGCCCGGGTCGACGAGCGGCGCCGGCGACCAGGTCACCCGGTCGGTGAGCGTCCCGCCCCAGCGCTCCCAGGAGACGGCGGTGCGGCCCCGCAGGTGCCCGCCGGCGGTGCGGTGGAGCAGGGAGGCGGCTGCGGCCGCCACGCCGTCGCCGGCGCCGCCGGCGCGGCGCTCGAAGGCGAGCGTGAAAGCGCCCGGCGGCAGCAGGCCGCCCGGGACCGGGCCCGAGGCCCGCAGCCCGAGGGCGGCGGCCTCCGGCGCGGCGCGGCGCAG
Organism: uncultured Acidobacteriota bacterium; assembly: GCA_963843275.1. Taxonomy (GTDB): domain Bacteria; phylum Acidobacteriota; class Thermoanaerobaculia; order Multivoradales; family JBCCEF01; genus CAWJJM01. The sequence goes on from CAWJJM010000012.1 coordinate 1,807,920, forward strand.
GGCGTCCGCCACGACCTGCCGCTTGGGCCGGCCGTCGGCCGCGGGCGCCAGGTCGATCCCCAGGTAGCGGGGCCCCGGCGGCAGCGCCGCGGGGTCCCCGAGCAGCTCGCGGCCGAGGCGCTCGAGGTCGGCGGCGCGGAGCCCGGAGCCGCCGAGTCCGTACAGAGCGGTCGTCAGGCGCGGCAGGTCCCGCTCCCCCGCCTCGCGGCGCCGCGACAGCACCGAGCGCACCTCGCGGGCCAACGGGCCCTCGCCGTCCAGGGGCGCGTCGCAGCGCTCGAGGACCGCCACCGCGGCGCGGCCGCGCAGCAGCTCGGCCAGCCGGTCGGCGGGGAACGGCCGCAGCGCCCGCACCCCGACGACGCCGAGCTTGGCGCCGCCGAGCAGGGTGCCGCCGCGCAGGCGGTCGGCGACCGCGGTGGCGGTCTCCACCGCCGCACCCTCCACGACGAGCAGGGCGCGGGCGCCGTCGGCGCGGTGGAGGCGCAGCGGATCGAGGCGGCGCCCGGTGGCCTCGGCGACCGCGTCGACGGCCGCCTGCAGCATCGCCGGGGTCGACCCGTCGAGATAGGCACGGCGTGCCGCGTCGCCGGCGGCGGCCGCCGCCGGCGGCAGCAGGGTCCCGTGGGCCGCCGGCCGCGCCGCGTCGTGCCACGCCGGCAGGCGCCGCCGGTGGCGTCCGAAGAGCATCTCCTGGGCCGGGGTCGCCGCGTGCACGGTGTCGGACGGCGATCCGAGCAGCCGTGCCACCAGCGCCCGCGACGGCAGCACGACGTCCTGCACGGCGAGGGCCGCTTCCGGATCCTGCGCCACCACGACCGGGGTCAGCGCCTCCTCGGCGAGCCGCCGGCCGACCAGCGCCAGGTCGACCGCCTCCTGGGCGCTGGCGGCGAACAGCAGCACGGCGCCGCTGGCGGCCGCGGCGTGGTACGCGCCGTGGGTCCCGCCGGCGGCGTCGCGGGCGGCCAGGTGGACGACCAGCGGCACCCGCCGCGCCACGGCATCGGCCAGCACGTCGAGGGCGCCGGCCAGGTCGCCCCCGGAGAGGAAGGCGGTGGCGCGCAGGCCGCCGAGGGCCATCCCGACCGCGGTCGACAGGCCGGCGCGGGCGCCGGCGCCGTCGAGGGCGGCCAGCGGCCGGTCGAGGAAGTTCAGGTCGCCCGCCGCCGCCTCCGCGGCGAAGGCGCGGGCGGCCGCGTCGGCGGGGAAGCCGGCGCCCAGGCCGGCGGCGTCGCTGATCAACGACTCGAGCAGGGCCACGGCGCGAGCGCCCGTGGCGGCAGCGGCGACACCGGCGTCGGGGGCGTCGCCCGTGCGGGCCCCCAGCATCCGCCGCAGCACGCGGCGCGCGGAAAGGTCAGGCATACAGCCTCCGGGGTTGCTCGAGCGAGTCGTCGTCGCCGGGGTCGCCGAGGGTCACGAACTGCTCCCCCACCACCCACTGGATGGCGCCCGTGGGGCAGCGCCAGGTGGCGGCCGGCTCCGCCGGGCCGCCCTTCGTGTAGTCCACCACCGGCAGGTTGTCGACCATGGTGACGAGGCCGGGCGCGGCGTCGGCGGCGCAGCGGCCGCAGGCGTCGCAGGCCACCTTGCACAGGCGGCGCGCCTCCTCGGCGGCCAGCGGGGCCTGGCACTGGACCAGCAGGTGCTGCGCCGCCGGCAGGATCTCGAACAGGCCGCGCGGACAGGCGTCGACGCAGTCGCCGCAGGCGGTGCAGGCGTCGACGTCGACCTGCGGCAGGCGCAGGGCGTTCATGTGGATGGCGTCGAAGGTGCACGCCAGGTCGCAGTCGCCCACCCCCAGGCAGCCCCAGGTGCACTCGAGCCCGCCGCCGCCCACCAGGTGGGCCGCGCGGCAGCTCTCGAAACCCTCGTAGGCGGCGATCTGGCGCGCCCGGCCGAGGCCGCCGGCGCAGTGCAGCCGGGCCACCCGCTTGGCCTCCTGGCCGGCGTCGACGCCGAGGTACTCGGCGATCGCCTCGACCGCGGAGCGGCTCGACACCGTGCACTTCGAAGGCGCCAGGCCGATGCCGACGATCTTCTCGGCCAGGCCGCGGCAGCCGGGCTCGCCGCAGGCGCCGCAGTTCGAGCCCGGGAGCATCCCCTCCACCGCCTCGATGCGGGGGTCCTCGGCGACCTTGAGAAAGCGGTTGGCGAGGGCGAGGACGGTTCCGAAGAACAGCCCCAGCCCGGCCATCACCACCGCAGCGACCGTGATCTCGCCCATCGCCGCCTCAGTTGAAGGGCTCGGCGCGCTTCACCCACTTGTCGAGGTCGGCCTCGTCGGGATCGAGCGGGGTGCCGGGATGGATGATCCGCGCCGAGCAGCGCTCCGCCGCCTTGACCAGGTCGGCGAAGGTCCCCGCCCGCGGGTCCTTGATGTAGGCCTGCTTGTTCTCGTTGTAGGCGAACATCTTCGGGTTGAGGTTCGTGCACTCGTTGCAGGTCGTGCACAGCTCCGAGTCGATCCACGGCTCCAGCCCCTCGGGCTCGGCGGCCGGCGCGGGCTCCGGCGCCGTGGCGGCCTCCGGGGCGGCGACGGGCTCCGCGGCGGGGGGCGCCGGCGGCGGCACCGGGACCGGCCGCGGCCCGGCCGGCGCCGGGGCGGCGCCGCCGGCGAAGCCGACGCCGCCGCTGGCCACCAGCGCCTGGGCGATCCGCCGCACGATGGTCTGCGGGATAGCGCTCCTTGAGCTGGGCGATCTTCATCTCGTACTCCTCCTCGAGCGCCTTGATCTCCTTCTGGAAGCGCCGCTCCAGCGGCGTGACGATGCCGTCGCGCACCTTGCTCGGCACCTTCACCGCCGCCATCTCGCGCAGCTCGTCCCACAGGTCCAGGCGGTCCTCGGTGAGCTCGACGATCTCGTCGGACACCGTCTTGCGCTGCAGCCGGCGGTGGTCGTCGAGCACCCAGATGAACGGGGTCTTCCCGGCGCGCTCCTCGGCCCCGAGCGCCAGGTACTCGCCCACCGGCACCTGGCCGTCGCTCCACTCGGCGCGCTCGAGGAGCCGGAAATGGCGGCCGAAGCGGGGCTCGGTGGCGGCCCAGTCGGCGGTGGTCAGCGGCAGGGTCAGGGTGCGCTCCTCGCCGGCGTCGTCGAGGTAGGCGAGGTCGTAGGTGGGGAACGGCTCCTCGAGCGCCGGGTTGCCCTCCAGCGACAGCCGCTCGGCGGTGGTCGTCCCGGCGTCGGGGTCGTAGACCAGGTAGGGGAAGGCGCGCGACTCGAGCGCCAGCTTGGCGGCGCCGGCCGAGGCCGAGTCCGGCAGGCCGTGCTCGGCCTGGCAGGGCGTGTAGACGTGAACACCGCCGGCCGCCGCGAGGCCAGCCCGCGCAACACGCCGCCCACCAGGTGGGCCGGCAGCGCCTGCGAGCTCTGCAGCACGTAGGCGGAGCGGTGCGCCATGGCGATCAGCGCCATCTCCTTGCGGTGCTCCTCCTTGCCGTGGCGCGCCCCGCCGTACTCGGCCATGTCGGAGATCTGGCCCTTGAAGCCGGAGGTGCAGGCCTGGCCGCCGGTGTTCGAGTAGACCTGGGTGTCGAGGACCACCACGCGCAACGGTTTGCCCGACGCCATCAGGCGGCTGACGTTCTGGAAGCCGATGTCGAGCATGGCGCCGTCGCCGCCCACCGCCATCACCGGCGGGCAGAGGCGGAACTCGTCGTCGGAGAAGCCGCGCCAGTCGAAGGCCTCGAAGAAGCGGTCGTGCTGCTCGGCCTCGTAGCCGTCGGCGATCTCCAGCTCGGCGACGCGCACCGCGGCGAAGCCGTCGGCCATCTTCCGCATCAGCCCCTCGAAGACGCCGATGGCCACCGAGGGCGCGTCCTGGAACAGGTGGTTCGCCCACGGGTACGGGTAGGGGTTGTAGGGATAGGTCGAGCCCCACACCGACGAGCAGCCGGTGGAGTTGAGGATGCCCAGGCTGGCGCGGCCGCGGCCGGAGGGGCCGGCGGTGTAGCGCCAGTGCAGGTCCTTGAGCTTCTTCAGGGTGCGGGCGATGCGGGTGAGCCGGTCGCGCTGGCCCTCCGGCACCTCGACGTCGAGATGGACGCCGCCGGCGGCGGCGATCTGCTCGAGGTCGGAGGCCGAGACCAGCAGCTCGTTGCCCTTCTCCTCCAGCCCCCGGACGAGCTCCTCGAGCCGGCCGACGAAGGCGGCGGCGCGCGGCCGCATCGCGGCCTCGATGGTGGCCACGATCAGGTGCATGCCGGTCTTCTCGCCGCAGCCCATGCAGGAGCCGTCGCCGCCCACCATGGAGTGGTAGTTGCGCTTCTTCAGCAGCAGGGTGTGCAGCACCCCGATGCCCTCGTCCCAGTCGGAGACCTGGAGGAAGCGGTCGGGGGTGTCGGGGAGCTGCTCCCAGCGCTTCCAGTTGCGCCGCAGGCCCGCGACCGTCGGCTCGTCCTGGGTCACCGCCACCAGGGCGTCGTCCGGGCACACCTCGACGCACAGGTTGCAGCCCTTGCAGGCGTTGGGGTTGATGGTCACGGCGAGCAGCCCGCCGGCGCCCTCCTCGCGCCGCTCGGGCACGGTGAAGAACGGCGCGGTGCGGGCCAGCGGGAACTCGCCGACCCGCTCGATCAGGGCGTCGAGCTCGGCGTCGAGGGCGGTCCGCTCCGCGGCGTCGAGGCCGAGCGTCGGCACCAACCGCTGGTAGGCCCGCGACAGGGTGGAGGCGAAGGAGGTGAACTCCTCCTCCTCGCGCAGCAGCCGCCGGCTCTCGGCGGCCAGCTTGCCGGCCAGCGCCAGCAGCTTCGAGCCGCCGCCGCCGCCGTTCCAGGAGGTCAGGGCGGTGCGCAGGACGCTCTCCACCTCGACCACCAGGCCGGGGATGGCGGCGTCGGGGCACTGCGTCCAGCACTGGCCGCAACCGGTGCAGCGGTCGGCGAGGAACTTCGGCACCTCGAAGCGGATGCCGGTCATGTCGCGGAAGACGCCGGTCGCCGCCGGGATCGCCGACAGCGCGGCGAAGGGGTCGGCGATCGGCTCGGTGCCGTCGGCGTAGGTCGAGCAGACCTGGTGCATGAAGCGGAACGGGTCGGCCACGCCCTCGCCGGTGTCGACCTCGCGGTCGAGGTACCAGGGCACGGTGAGCGCGTGCTTCGGGGCGTCGGCGGTGGCGTCGGGCAGCCCGCTCCAGTCGACCTCCTCCACCTCGTCGAAGCCGCGGCGGATGACGCGGTAGTTGTCCTCGACGACGGTCTCGCCGCGGTGGCCGAACTTCTTGGCGAGCTGCCGCCGGACGGTGGCGAACAGCTCCTCCTCGTCGAGGCCCTCGCGCTCCATCACCGGCGAGGCCTTGAAGAAGGCGCCCTGGAAGGCCGCCCCCTGCATGCGGAACTGCAGGTCGCCGATGTCGGTCTCGGCGCGCGCGATGGCGAAGGCGTCGAGGTGGAAGACGCGCAGCTCGCGGTCGCGGACGATCTGCTGCGCCCAGGCCGGGAAGGCCGCCCACAGCTCGGCCGCCGTACCGGTCGACTGGATGACGAACACCCCGCCCTGCGACAGGCCGGCCAGCGGGTTGGAGTGGCGGAAGACGTTGGGGTCGGGCGACAGCACCACGTCGACGTGCTTGAGCTCGCAGTTGAGCCGGATCGGGTCGTGCGAGAAGACGCTGTAGAAGGTGGTCGGCTGCCCCTTCTTCTCCGAGCCGTACTTGGGGTTCGACTTGACGTTGAGCCCGGCCAGCTCGAACAGCGACATGGTGAGGTTCTTGCCCATGGTGATGGCGCCCCAGCCACCCACCGAGTGGATGCGCACCGCCATCGAGCCGGCGGGGAGCAGGTCCACGTTCTCGGCCGGCGCGAGGGCCAGGTCGGCGACCTGCGGGTAGTCGGCCAGCACGCGCTGCTGGTGCTCGGCCAGCGGCGCCGGCACCTCGCCCTGGCGCACGAACTCGATGCCCAGGTAGAAGAGCCGGCGCTTGGCGCCGCCCGGCATCATGTTGGCCGCGGCGGCGAGCAGGTCGCCGGCCTGCAGATCGCGGCTGCCCATGCCGAAGCTGCCGGAGAAGAAGTCGGGCACCTCGTCGGCGCGCAGCGGCGCCAGCCCGGGGTGGCGCAGCTCGGCGTCGCCCGCCTCGGCGGCGTGCAGCCGCCCGTTCTCCACCGCCTGCGCCATCGCCGCGCGGATCTCGCGCAGCAGCGGCAGGTCGGCGGCCAGCGGCTGGTCGAGCCGCTCGAGGACGGTCACCGCCTTCTTGCCGCGCAGCATGTCGACCACGAGGTCGCCGGGGAAGGGACGGAACATGGTCAGGTTGACGACGCCGATCTTCACCCCCTGCGCCCGCAGGTGGTCGACCACCGCCTCGGCGTTGCCCACCACCGAGCCCTGGCCGAGCAGGACGTGCTCGGCGTCCTCCCACCGGTACCCCATCACCCGCGCGTAGCGGCGGCCGGTGAGCGCCGCGTACTCCTCCATCGCCCGCTCGGCGAGCGCGGCGATGTGGTCGAAGAAGAACGGGCGCTGGGCGGCGACGCCCTGGGCGTAGCTGTCCTGGTTCTGCACCACCCCCAGCATGGTCGGCGCGTCGTAGTCGAACATCTCCGGGATGCGCCGCCGCTTGTCGCCGAAGACCAGCCGTTGCGCCGGGGTCGGCGACTCGATCAGGTCGGCCGGGTCGCCGAGGTAGGCGCGCACCAGGTCACGCTCCGGCAGCAGCAGCGACTCGATGACGTGCGAGGTGAGGAAGCCGTCCTGGGCGCAGATCCCGGGGTTGAGCGACAGCTCGGCGATGCGGTGCGCGATCAGGTTGAGGTCGGCCGCCTCCTGGGCGTTCTTGGCGAAGAGCTGGAAGAACCCGGTGTCGTCGACCGCGTGGTAGTCGTCGTGGCCGGCGTGCACGTTCAGCGCGTGCTTGGTCATCGCCCGGCAGGCCATGTTGAGCACGTAGGTCAGCCGCTTGCCGACCGCCGCGTAGAGCGACTCGTGCATGTAGGCGATGCCCTGGCCGGAGGAGAAGTTGGCCGAGCGCAGGCCCATCATCGCCAGGCCTGCGGTCACCCCGGCGGCGGCGTGCTCGCCCTCGGGCTCGAAGAAGATCAGCCGCCGGCCGTTGACGTTGAGCTTCCCCTGCGCGGCCGCCAGGGCCCACCCCTCGCCCATCTGGGTCGACGGGGTGATCGGGTAGGCGCCGGCGGCCTCGCCGGCCGCCGTCTCCATGGCGACGATCGCGGCGGTGCCGTCCATGGCGGCGGGGACGCCGGGGAACCGCGCCGCGGTGCGGGCGGTGGACTTGCTGGGGGTTTCCAGAACCGTCATGACAGGCTCCTGCGTGCGGATGGACGGGGTTCGGACATTCGGATCGGGACCGCTCAGGCGGTGGGCTCCTCGGCGAGCGCCGCCGCGTCGACCAGCCCGAGCAGCTCGGCGGTGACGCGCTCGACCTCCTCGTCGGCCGGTGCGGCGGGGGCGTCCAGGCTCTCGGCGGTGACCGCGGCGAGCAGCGAGGCGGTGACCTCCTCGACGCTGCCGGCGACGCGCAGCCCGCCCCCCGCGCCGGCGACGCCCAGCGCGGCGAGGTCGAGATCGAGCAGCGAGGCGGTCAACCGGTCCACCACCTCTTCGGCGGCCTGCCGGCGCACCCGCTCGAGCTCCGCGGCGTGCGCGGCCTCCAGGCGCTCGCGCTCCTGCGCGGCGGCCGCCTCGGCCTCGCCGCGGGCGCGCTCGGCCGCCCGGTCGACGTGCTCGCTGCGCACGCCCGCCATCTCCTGCAGCGTCCGCCAGTGGCTCAGGCGGTCGCGGCAGGCCAGCGCCAGCGGCCGCGACACCACCAGGCGGACCAGCCGGCCGCGCGGGTCGACGGCCCACACCGTGGGCACCTTCTGGAAGGCGTCGTCGCCGGCCAGCCGTAGCCAGCGGTCGAGCGGCACCAGGTCCTCGTGCTCGGCACCGGCCGGCACCGTCAGGTAGTGGCCCTGGTAGGCCGGGTCGAGGAGCGCGAAGTCGGCGAAGGTGAAGGCCAGGTCGAGGCTCTCCTCGCCGCCGCCCTCGCGACGCGCCGCCAGCTCGGCGGCCGGCCAGTCGGACTCCGGGGCCGGGTTGGCCGCGAAGCTCAGCCGCCGCGCCCAGCCCTCGCCGGCCTCCGGGTCGTAGTGGAACAGCGCCTGCGCCCGGCCCTCCAGTGCGGCGTTGGCGATCAGCCAGGGGCTGAGACCGGCGCGCTCCGCCGGCACCACATCGACCACGTGCAGGGCGCAGCGCGCCGCCCCGGCGGCGGCGGCGAAGCCGGCCGCCATGTGCGCGGGGCGAACCGACGAGGTCTGCTGTACGAAGGCCTCGCGGTGGCCGAGCCCGAGCGACCCGGGCTCGAAACGGAAGCGGGTCAGGGCCTCGGCGCCGGCCCCGGGGTTGCCGGCGGGCTCGACCGCCAGCAGCACCTGCACCGGGCGCCCCGACAGCAGCAGCCGGGACAGCGGCAGCAGCCCTTCGCCCGCCGCGTGGTCGGCCTCCGCCAGCGCCACCACCGGCGGCAGCAGGGCGAGCTCCTCGCGGGAGAACGACTGCCAGTCCAGACGCGCCAGAGCGGGGCCGTGGCGGTCCGCGTCGTAGGTGCCGTCGAGCTCCAGCCGCGCCACCCGTGCGGCGCGCAGCACCTCGGCGAGGTCGGCGGCGGCGACGTCGAAGCGATCCGCCGCGGCGGCGAACGGCTCGGCGCTCTCCACCAGCTTCCAGCCGGCCGGAGCGGCGCCGCGACCCGGGGCGCAGACCAGCGTCAGCGCCGGCTCGGCGCCGGCGGCGGCGAAGCCGGCCAGGGCGGTGCGGGCGCGGTCGAGGCGGGCGCGGCGCTCGGCGGTCAGCTCGTGGCCGCGGCGGCGCTCGGCCAGCTCGCCGGCCAGCCGTCCGGGGTCGAGGAAGCGGCCGCCCAGCGACCCCATGGCGCCGCCCAGGGCCGCCGCCGGGTCGCCGGAGCCGGCAGCGTCGCCCAGCATCGTGCCGAGGGTCGCCGCCAACCGGCGCGCCTCCTCGACGAAGGCGGTCCGGGCCGGCGACAGCCGGGCCCGGGCCGCGCCCAGCAGCAGGTGCAGCGGCGCCTCGTCGCTCCACGGCAGGAGCCGACCGCCGGCCGGCACCGCCGCCACCATCGCCTCGAGGTCGGCCTCCAGCCGCTCGGCGTCCTCCTCGGCGAGACCGATCTCGGCGGCGAGACCGGTGGTGGCCGCCGCGAACGCCTCGCGGGCGTCGACCGGCGCGCTGGTGCCCGCCAGCCGCTCGGCCAGCCGCCGCTCGACGCGGCGCAGGTTGTCGCGCAGCAGCCGAGCGCCCTCGTCGGACGGCGTCACCCGGCCCAGCAGGTCGGCGAACGGCAACGGCAGCGCGCCGGGGCCCGCCGCGGCCGGGGCGAGGAACAACGGGTAGTCGGTGCGCACGCTGGCGCCGCGGAAGGCGGCGAGCAGCGCCGGCGCCAGCCCGTCCGGCAGCGCCGCCCCGCCCTCCGCCGGAGCGAAGTGGAAGCGGCGCAGCGAGGTGATCGCGTCGTCGCCCTCGGCGGCGGCGTGGCGGGGCAGCACCGGGGTCGGCGAGCTGGTGCGGGGGGCCGTCGGTTCCATGGAGATCTCCGGATCAGATGGCGAAGCGGTCGAGCGCCTCGTCGATGGCCGCCAGCTTGGCCTCGGGGGCCATGCCCAGGCCCTGCGCCGTCCACTCGTCGTAGCAGGGGGCGTCGGGGTTGCGGTAGAAGAGGCCGAGGGCGATGTGCTCGCGCGTCGGCCAGCGCGCGCGCGGCGGCGAGGTCGGACGGGTCGTGCTCGCGGTGGTTCTTGAACATCCGCTCCACCGCCGGCGTCGGTGGGCACGCCGTCGGGGTGCTGCAGCAGCACCATGCGGTCGGGGTTGTGCTGCAGCTCGTCGAAGATGTCCGCCGTGTAGGTCGGGCAGCGCTGCAGGATGTGGACGAACGCACAGGCCCTGGTGCTCGTAGGCCGTCTTCAGCGTGCTGTAGAGGTGCACCGGGTTCCAGTCCACGGTGCGGGCCACGAACGAGACGTTGGTGAAGCCGAGGGTGGTCTGCACCGGGTTGAGCGGCGGCAGCACGGCGCCGAAGCGGGTGGGTGTTGGTGTGCAGGCCGATGCGGCGTGGTCGGCGAGGTCTGCTTCTTGGTCAGGCCGTAGATGTTGTTGTCGAACAGCATCACGGCCATGTCCATGTTGTAGCGGATGGCGTGCACCCAGTGGCCGGCGCCGATCGAGCAGCAGTCGCCGTCGCCGGTGGCGACCCACACCTGCAGGTCGGGGCGCCGCGACTTGATGCCGCTGGCGACCGGCAGCGCCCGGCCGTGCAGGCCGTGGAAGCCGTAGGCGTGCATGTAGTGCGGGAAGCGGGAGGAGCAGCCGATGCCCGACACCGCCATCACGCTTCTCCGGCGGGAGCTGCTCGTCGCGGCAGATGCGCTGCACCGCCGAGAGCACCGCGTGGTCGCCGCAGCCGGGGCACCAGCGGGCGACGCCGCCGTCGTAGTTCTCGAGCGTGAAGTAGCGGTCCGGGACGTCGAGCGACCAGTCGTGGCTGCAGTCCGAACATCAGGCGGCACCTCCTTGCGCCGCCGCGGTGGCGGCCTTCTTGGTCCGGGCCTGCGGCAGGCGCTTGCGGATCTCCGCGACGATCTGCGCCGGCGGCAGCGGCTGACCCGAGACCACCGACCAGCAGTCGATGTCGAGCAGGGTGCTGCTCGCGCAGCACCGCGGCGAGCTGGGCGTAGCGCCGGTTCTCCGCGGTGACGCCGGGGGCGTCGGCCGCGTCGGAGTAGTTGATCTCGACCGTCATCACCCGCTTGAAGCGCCGGAAGATGGCGTCGAGCCCGGGCTCGAGCGGCGACAGGAAGCGCAGGTGGAGCGAGGACACCCGCTCGCCCGTCGGCGCGCAGCCGGTCGACCGCCTCGTCGATGGCGCCCAGCGTCGAGCCCCAGCCGACCACCAGCAGGTCGCCCTCGGGGTCGCCGTGGACCTGCGGCGGCACCAGAGCGCGCTGCAGCGTGGCCAGCTTGCGGCTGCGCATGTCGCAGGCGATCTGGTTGGAGTGCGGGTCGTAGGCGACCTTGCTCTTGCGGGTGTGCGCGAGGCCGGTGAGCACGTACTCGCCGCCGCGCTGGCCGGGGATCGGCCGCGCCGAGAGACCGGTCTGCGGGTCCCAGTCGTAGGGGTCGGCCCCCTCCGGCCAGGGCGACTGGTCGATCTCCGGCGCCAGCCACTGCGCCTCGGGGCGCGGGCGCGGGAACGGCGCCACGCCGGTGGCCAGGTTGGCGTCGGTGAGCAGCGAGCACCGGGCCGCGGAACTCCTCGGCCAGCTTGCGCGCCATGACCACGAAGTGGAAGCACTCCTCGATCGTCGCCGGGGCGAGGACGATCTTCGGGGCGTCGCCGGGCTCGCCGTAGAGCGCGGCCAGCAGATCGCCCTGCTCGACCTTGGTGGGCAGGCCGGTCGACGGGCCGCCGCGCTGCACGACGACCACCACCAGCGGCATCTCGGCCATCACCGCCAGGCCGAGGAACTCGGTCTTCAGCGCCAGCCCCGGCCCCGAGGTGATCGTGGCACGCGGTCTTGCCGGCGTAGCTGGCGCCGATGGCGAAGCCGACGGCGGCGATCTCGTCCTCGGCCTGGTGGACGACGCCGCCGACGCGCTGGCAGCGCGCCGGCCGAGGTAGTGCGAGACCGAGGTCGCCGGGGTGATCGGGTACATCGCCACCATCTCGATGCCCGCGGCCATGATGCCGAGTCCCACCGCCTGGTTGCCGTTCATCACCACCAGCGGCTCGGGGCTGGGCATGGCCGGCACCTCGAAGGCGAGGTCGACGTGCTCGGCGGCGTAGGCCCAGCCGGCGCGCACCAGCTCCTGGTTGCTGGCCACGACCTTCTCGCCCTTCTTGGCGAACACCAGCGCCACCTCGTCGATCGCCTTGTCGAGGTCGCGGCCGTAGATCTGGCACAGCATCCCGAGGACGAACATGTTCTTGCCCACCCGCGGGTTGCCCACCACGTCCTGGCAGGCCTGCTCGAGGGCCAGCTCGATCACCACGTAGCCGCGCTCGCGGAAGTCGGCGAGCGCCGGCGGCGTACTGGGCGCGGATCTCCTCCTGCGCGTCGTCCGCCCACTTGCTCTCGAGCAGCACGACGGTGCCGGCCTTGTAGGCGCCCTGCTCGATCCGGCCGTAGAGGACCTGCTCGTTGAAGGCGACGACCAGGTCGGCCTCGTCGCCCGCGTTGGTCACCTGGCGCGAGCCCAGGCGGACGCGGATGCCGCTGGCGCCGGCGCGGGAGCGGGCCGGGCGGCTTGATCTCCGCCGGGATGATCTCCACCGTCCAGACCCCGTTGCCCATCTTGGCGCTGACGGTGCCGAAGGTCTGTCCGGCCTTCTGGGCACCCTCCCCGGAATCGCTCACGATCTCGACGATGTGCTCGTCCACCTGCGCGCGCCGACGCACCGCCCCGCCCTTGCGCGCCGCCGGTTTGCGAACCGTCGCGGTAGCCTCTGCCGTCATCTGGTGCTCCCCCGCTCCGTGGTCAACTGCTGAAACCCAGGTCTTCGTACATGGCGCCGGCGAGCAACTCGCCCTCCGCCACCTCGTGCTCGTGGAGCCGGCGTGCCAGCTCCCCCGCCTCGGCGAAAACCTCCGTCAGCGGCCCTTCCCACAGCTGGCGCGCCTTCTCCTCGAGCGACTCGAGGCGCGCCGCCAGCTCCCGGTGCTCGTCGAACAACCGCTGCACGTTCGGCAGCAGGTGGGGTGCCGACTCCTCGACCATCGGGTGGAGGCCGTCGGCCGCCTCCTCGCGCGCGAAGTGCTGGCGCAGCAGCCGGCCGAGCTCGGCGAGCAGCGGCCGCAGCGGCGCCAGCTCGCGGGTGCCCTGGATGCGTCCGAGGATCTCGCGCAGCGCCGCGTGCTCCTCCGCGATCTGCTGGCGCACCCGGACCTCGTCGTCGACCGGTGCGACGCCGGCGTCCGCGCTGTCTCGAAGCTCGCGTTCCATGGGATCGATCCCCCTCTCTGGCGGCCGCTTGCCGCCGGCCGCCGCCACCGCGTCCACTCGGGTTCGGCCCTCCGCGGGGAAAGGGGGGAGCACAGACGCTCTCTGGACCCCCCGTCCGTCGCCCGCGTCGGGTCTCAGGCTCGCACTTCCGGCCGCGATCCTCGACACCCTGGGGGGTTGTCTTGCGGGGGTCGATTTGCCCCTCTGGCGGGGCTGGTCCACGGCCCATCGGCCACCCCCGTGGGGTAGGGGACCTCCGAGCGCCCCTGCCGCATCTTCGCAAGTGATTGTCCTATATGGACTTATCTGCTTCCCGGCGGCGCGGCGGAAGGTCCCGTGGACGGGTCGCCCGGCCGTCGCCGGGGCGCCGCGGCCCCCGGCCACCCCCGTTCCCCTCCCCCGGGGCGGGGCGCGGGGACCCGGGCGGAGGCCTGGCGGCTGCGGGTAAGCTCCGCCCATGACGCGCCGGGCGGCCAAGGACCTCGAACGGCGCTGGCGCGGCCGGGTGCTGGGGGCCGTCCTGCGACGGCTCTCCCGCCACCTCGCGCGGCGCCCGCTCGCCCGCGCACAGCGCTTCGGCCGCGGCGTCGGCCGGCTGGCCTGGTGGCTGGGGCGACGCGACCGCCGGCGGGCGCTGGCGCACCTCGAGCTCGCCCTGCCCGAGCTGCCGGCCGCCGAACGGCGGCGCATCGCCCGCGCCTCGATGGTCCACCTGGGGGTCAACCTCGGCGAGACGCTGCACCTCGGCGGCGCCGACTGCGCCGCCGTCGAGTCGTACGTCGACGTCGTCGGCTGGGAGCACCTGGCGGCGGTGCAGGCGGCGGGGCGACCGCTGGTCCTGTTCACCGGGCACTGCGGCAACTGGGAGCTGCTGGCGGCGCTGGTCGGCTGCCGGGGCGTCGGCATCCACGTGGTCGGCCGGCGCCTGGAGGCCCCCGAGCTCCAGGAGCAGCTCCTCGCCGTGCGCCGGCGCTTCGGCGTCGAGACCATCGAGCGCGGCGAGGCCGGGGCGGCCCGCCGGCTCCTCGGCGTGCTGCGGACCGGCGGCGCCCTGGGCCTGCTGATCGACCAGGACATCCGCGGCGATTCGGTGTCCGTACCGTTCTTCGGGCGGCCCGCGAACACCCCGGTGGGGGCCGCCAAGATCGCGCTCAAGCTCGACGCCGCCGTGCTGCCCCTCTTCATCGAGCGCCGCGCGGACGGGCGCCACCGGATGACCCTCCACCCGCCGCTCGACCTGCCGCCCGACCCCACCGCCGCCACCGCCGCGATGACGGCGGCCATCGAGGCCCAGGTGCGGCGCGTGCCGGAGCAGTGGGTGTGGCTCCACCGCCGCTGGCGCCGCTAGGCGGCGGATGCGGGGGGATCTGCCGCGTCGCCGCTCGGTCGGGCGGGCTGCGGCGTACTGGAGTACGCCTCACCCACCCTCCCTCGCGCTCCTTGCATCTCCCCCCACCTCCGCCGCCTAGCAGGTCGGTGCACCGGGGGCGGGGCGTCGCTGCGCTCGCCCGCGGGGACCTCGCGCGGGCTGCGCCCGCTCTCGGCCGACGGCCTGCGGCGACCTGAGGGTCGCCTCGACCCTCCTCCCTCGCGCTCCTTGCATCTCCCCCCGCCTCCACCGCTCTGTCGGTCGGTGCACCGGGGGCGGGGCGCTGCGCCGGCGCCGCGGCGCGGGGTCGTGCCCGCGATGCAGCGCGGCGCTGGTGCGCGGCGGGAGGAGGGTGTCGCGGCGGGCTCGACCGCCGCTACGTCGCGGCGTCGGCGGCGCGTTTGCGGCGGCTGCGTTCGACGATGGCGGCGCCGGCGATGCCGAGGAGGTAGAGGCCGACGGTGGGGACGGCGAAGACGCAGAGGTTCACCACGTCGGGGGTCGGGGTGATGATCGCCGCCGCGATGAAGATGATCAGGACCGCCCAGCGGAAGTGGCGCAGCAGGAAGCGCGAGCTCACCAGCCCGGCCGCCGCCAGCACGAAGATCAGGATGGGCAGCTCGAACATCAGACCGAGGCCGAGGATCACCGTCATCAGGAAGCGGAAGTAGCGCTCGATGGTGATCACCGGCTGGAACTGGTCCCCGATGCCGAGCAGGAACTCGACGGCGAACGGGAAGGCCACGAAGTAGGCGAAGGCGCCGCCGGCGATGAAGAAGCCGCTGCCGAGGAGGATGAAGGGAGCCGCCCAGCGGCGCTCCCGCTCGTACAGCCCCGGGGAGACGAAGCGCCAGGCCTGGTAGAGGATCACCGGGGCGGCGACGAACACCGACGCCAGCATCGCCACCTTGATGTAGACCAGCAGCGGGTCGGCCGGCCCGAGGTAGGACAGCTTCGTGCCCTCCGGCAGGAAGGGGCGGATCGGCGCCTCGAGGAAGTGGTAGATGTCGCGGACGAAGGCCCAGCAGAGCAGGAAGGCGGCGGCCAGCGTCAGCAGGGAGTAGATCAACCGCTTGCGCAGCTCCTCGAGATGGTCGAGGAGGCTCATCTGCACCAGCGCCGGCGGCTCGCCGGGCGGCGGAGCGGCGGGCGACGGCGCGGGAGCGGCGCCGCTGCGGGTCTCGGGGACGCTGTTCATGGGGGGGGTCAGGAGCCTTCGGGCGCGTCGGCGGGACGGGGCGCCCGCTCGGACCCGGGTTCGCCCGGCTCCGCGGCCGGCGGGGCGGACGGCGCGGCGGCCGCGCCGCCGGAGGGGTCGCCGGGGGAGGTCGGGACCCCGCTCTCGTCGAGGACCACCTCCCCGCCCCCGGCCGTCTGCGCGGCGTCGCCGGCGACCGGCGGCGCCTCACCCTCGGCCGTCTCCGCGGCAGCGCCGGCGACCGGCGGTGCCGCACCCTCGGCCGCCGGGGCCGCGGGGTCCTTCCACGGCTCGATCCCCTGCGCGTGCCGGATCGCCGCGACCGCCGCCGGGTCGGGCGCCGGAGCCGGCGCCGCGCCGAGCGTCGGGCGGCGCGCGATCGGGTGCTCGTCCTCGAGCGCGATCTCGGTGTTGATCGAGCGCCGCAGCTCGGTGGTCGCCTTGCGGAACTCACCCAGGGCCTTGCCCAGCGTCCGGCCCACCTCCGGCAGGCCACGCGGGCCGAAGATCAGCAGCGCGAGCAGGAAGATGAAGATGATCTCGGGGGTCCCGATCGGTCCGAACATGGCGGCCTTTCCAGCCCTTGATGATCCGGCGCGGTCCGGTGAAAGTCAAGCCGGACGCCGGGAAGGCGGTACCGCGCGGCGGTGTTATCGTCCGCGTGATGAAGCGATCCTGGAGAAACGTCGGTCTCGTGCTGTTCGCCGTCGCGCTGCTCGTCGGAACCCTCGTCGGCGGTCGCCTGCAGGCCCTGGGCAACGACACCCGGGAGAGCCTGCGCCTGTACACCGAGCTGGTCGACGTGGCGCAGCAGCGCTACGGCGGGGAGGTCAGCTACCGCGACCTCGTCTTCGCCTCCATCCAGGGGATGATCCGCACCCTCGATCCGCACACCAGCTTCCTGCCGCCGCAAGCCTACAGCGGCATGCGCGAGCGGCAGCAGTCGAGCTTCTACGGCCTCGGCATCGTGGTCAGCATGCGCAACGACCAGCTCACGGTGATCACCCCGATCGAGGGGACCCCGGCGGCCCAGGTCGGCCTGCGCGCCGGCGACGTGATCAGCGGCATCGAGGGCGAGTCGACCGACAAGATGACCCTCGACGAGGCGGTCGACAAGCTCAAGGGGCCGAAGGGCACCAAGGTCCACATCACCGTCGCCCGCCGCGGCCTCGACGAGCCGCTCGAGCTGACCGTCACCCGGGCCGAGATCCCGCAGAACACGGTGCGGCAGGCGTACATGCTCGAGCCCGGGACCGGCTACCTGCAGATCTCCGACTTCAACCGCGCCACCGGGCGCGAGGTCGCCGAGGCCCTGGACAAGCTCCGCGGCGAGGGGATGCAGCGGCTCGTCCTCGACCTGCGCAACAACGGCGGCGGCCTGCTCGACCAGGCGATCCTGGTCTCCGACCAGTTCCTCCCCGAGGGCGCCAAGATCGTCGAGACCAAGGGGCGCACCCGCGACAGCTTCCAGACCTACCGCGCCACCGACCGCTACCCCGAGCTGGGGATGCCGGTGGTGGTGCTGGTCAACCGCGGCACCGCCTCGGCCGCCGAGATCCTGGCCGGCGCGATCCAGGACCACGACGTCGGCATCGTCGTGGGCACCCCCACCTGGGGCAAGGGGCTGGTGCAGACGCTCTACAACCTCTCCTACGGCGCCGGGCTGGCCCTGACCACCGCCAAGTACTACACGCCGTCCGGACGGCTGATCCAGCGCGACTACACCTCGTTCTTCGACTACCTGAACTACGACCCCGACACCGGCGCCACGACCGAGCCGGGCGAGGACGGCAAGCCGCTGGTCGAGACGCCGCACGGGACGGTCTACTACACGGACGTGGGGCGCAAGGTGTACGGCGGCGGCGGCATCACCCCCGACGTCTACGCCGACCTGCCGGACCTCAGCGACTTCTCGCAGTACCTGCTGGCGCACAACGCCTTCTTCGACTACGCCGTCGACTTCGAGAACCGCCACCCGGTGACCGACCGCGACTGGCAGCCGCCGGCCGACCTGCTGGACCGCTTCGACGGCTGGCTGGTCGACCAGGACGTGGCGGATCGGAAGCGGATCGACGAGGGCTTCGCGGACGCGGCGACGCGGGACTTCGCCCGGCTGCAGATCCAGGCGGAGATCTACAACGCCGCCTTCGGGCAGGAGGCGCGGCACCGGGTGATCAGCCACGGCGACCACCAGATCGCGATCGCCCTGGGGCAGTTCGACCGCGCCCGCGAGCTGCTGGCGAGCCGTCAGGCGGCCGCCGCGGCGGGACGGCTGCACAACGAGGACGGCGCGCAGCCGGGCCGCGACAGCGCCGCCGAGGTCCTCCCCTCGACCGACCACGACGGCTGAGCGCGGGCGCCCGGCCCGCGCGGCGCCCCGCCCCTAGTTGTTGGTGGCGAAGCGGCGCTCGCCGATCAACGTGGTGAACCCGTCGTCGTCGACGACGATCACCTGCAGCTCGTGCTGGCCGTCGACCAACGGCCGCGTGTCGAGCGCGAAGCTCCAGCCGGCGTGCGCCGAGCCCGGGTAGCCCGGGAAGTCGGCGGACACCGAGGGCCGCGGCAACCCGTAGGTGGCCTCCCCCTGGAAGTTGCCGTCGACGTAGACCAGCACCTGGTCGACCCCCTCGTAGTCCACCGCATAGCCGGTCAGCGTCACCACGCCGCCGAAGAAGAGCCCGTCCGGCGGCAGGTCGATGACCCCCGCCGCCTGGGTGTTCGGCGCCGAGCCGTCGCAGAGGAAGGTCACCGGCACCGGGGGCAGCTCGCTGACCTGGCCGGCCACGTCCCCGACCCGCACGCCGAGCCGGTGGAGACCCTCGCGGACGCCGCCGTGGGCGATCAGCTCGCCGACGTCGAGGACGAAGCGGAAGCCGGCGTGCGGGGCGTTGAAGAGGGTGGGGAACGCCGCTTCGACGTCGAGGCGGCGCAACCCGTAGCAGTTCGTCCAGCCGCCGAGGTCCGGGTCGTAGCCGCAGTCGACGGTGCTGCGGGCGAGGATGTTGCCGTCCAGCAGCAGCTCGACGTAGCCGATGCCGGTGTCGCTCCGCTCGACGCCGGCGTCGAGGGACCAGCCCCGCACCACGGCCAGCCGGCGGGGCGTGAGGTCGTTGCAGCGCCCGTACAGCTCGGCGTTGGGCAGCGGCAGCTCGACGGCGCCGAACGGCCGGAGCTCCTGGGTGTCGTTGTGGAACTGCGCCAGGAACGAGTGCAGGGCACGGCGCTCGCCGGTCTTCGAGGTCACCTCGGCGCCGATCAGGTGGACGCCGTTGAGGTAGCGGGTGGAGTCGAGCTGGTAGCCGAACCCGGAGTGGTCGCCGTCCGGGTAGCCCGGATGCACCCGCGCCACGTCCGGCCGTGAATGCCCGTAGAAGGCGCGGCCGTCCGGCGTGCCGTCGACCAGGATGTCCACGGACTCGACGCCGTCGTCGTCGAGCGCCCAACCGTTGATCGGGATGATGCCGCTGCCGGCGTTGCCTCCGCCGTAGATGCCGAACAGGCCGAAAGGCTGGGCCGCCCGCGCCGGCGGCGCGGCGACCAGCGCGGCGGCGGCGAGCAGCGCGATCAGCAGGACGGGGACCGGGCCGCGCGCACGGGCGCCCGAGAGACTCCGACGGTTCTCAGGGAACATGGTTGGCTCCTCCACCGGCGCCCGGTCCGCCACCTGGCGCGGCTCACCGGGAACCTCAAGTAAAGCGTGAGCTGTCCGGCCGATAATAGCGATAGACGTTGAACTTCGTCAATCGGCTTCAACACGGACCGGCGCGGCCGTCCCGGCGAGCCCCCGCAGATGGGCCGCGACGAGGCCGGGCAGCGACGCCAGGTCGTAGCCGCCCTCGAGAACGGCCAGCACCCGGCCGCCGCACGCCTCGTCCGCCAGCTCGCCCAGCAGGCGGCCCCACAACGCGAAGCCCTCGCGGCTGACCCGCATGCCGCCGAGCGGGTCGCCGCGCCAGGCGTCGAAGCCGGCGGACAGCAGCAGGACCTCCGGCCGGAAGGCCCGCAGCGCCGGGATGATCTCGATCTCCAACGCGTCGCGGTAGCCGATGTCGTCGGTGCCGGCACGCAGCGGCACGTTCAGCGTCGCCCCCTCTCCCGCCCCGCGGCCCCGCTCGTCGGCGGCGCCGGTGCCGGGGTAGAACGGGTACTGGTGGATCGACGCGTAGAACACGTCGGCGCGCTCCTCGAAGAGGTGCTGCGTGCCGTTGCCGTGGTGGACGTCGAAGTCGAACACCGCCACCCGTTCGACCCCGTGGGCCCGGCGCAGGTGCTCAGCGGCGACCGCCACGTTGTTGAAGTAGCAGAACCCCATCGCCAGCTCGCGCTCGGCGTGGTGGCCGGGGGGGCGCACCGCCGCGAACGCGCCGCCGCCGGCGGCGGCCGCGTCGGCGGCCGCCAGCGTGGCGTCGACGGCGCTCCACGCCGCCTCCCAGCTCCCCGGCGAGATCGGGTTGTCGGCGGAGTCGAACAGCGCGTCGCCGCGCTCGACGGCGCGGCGGAAGCGCTCCTGGTAGGCCTCCGGATGGAGGGCGCTGACCGCCGGGCGGGACACCTCCGGCCGCGCCGGCGCCTCCTCCACCGTCCACCCCTCCTCCGCCAGGTGGGCGAGGATCGCCTCAAGGCGGCGCGGCTGCTCGGGAAACACCACGGGGGGGCGGTGCTCGCCGCACCGCGGGCCGGTCAGGATGCGCATGGAGCGCCATCATACCCGCCGCCGGCGGCCCGGATCCCCCCTCAACGGCGCTCCAGCACCGTGCCCTCGGCGGCGAGCGAGCGGCGCACCCGGTGGACCAGCGAATCGATGCTGCTCGGCGCCAGCTCGCCGTCGAGAGCGTGGGCGATCTGGCGGCTGCTCCACCCGGCCAGCAGCGCCCGCTCGACGATGAACAGGTTGCGCCGCGCCTGCGCCGGGCAGCGGCCCAGGTGCGGCCGGCAGCGGCGGCGGAAGACCCGGCGCGCCTCGCGGGCCCGCAGCCGCACCTCCGGCGAGTCGCCGGGATCGATCACGTCGTCCAGGGGGTCGGCACCGCCGGGGTCCCCCTGGTCGCGGCGCCAGCCGCCGCCGCGCTTGGCGGCGCACTCCGAGCGCACCCGGTCGACGACGAGGTTCCTGGCCACCCGGGCGAGGTAGGCGAAGGCCTGTTCCTCGCTGTGCGCCCACAGGCGGGCAAGCCGCGGCCGGCAACGCTCGAAGACGCGGCACCAGACCTCCTGCAGCAGGTCGTCGACCTCGTCGGGGCGGGCGTGGCCGAGGGTGCGCCGGAGGTGGCGCTGGACGACGCCGGCGAGGCGGCCGCCGAGGCGGCGGACGAGCGCGTCCCACCGCGCCGCGTCGCGCTGCGCGGCGCCGGCGGCACGCCGGGGAGGGTTCGGATCGGTCGAGGAATGCATGCTCCGCTCCTTCGGTTGGGGAGCGGAGGTGCCGGGAGCCGGCTGCCGGCGATGGCGAGCCGTCGCCGTTCGGGCGGGAGGCGCCGCGAGCAGCCGCGGGCCGGACCCGCGGAGGAAGAACAGGACTTGCGCAAGATATCAGAACCAGCCCGGCGCGGCAAGCCGCCGCGACGGTCCCGACGCCCCCGACGCGCGGCGGCGCTGACCGCCGGCGCCGTCCTCGCCGCTCTGGCCCTCGGCGCCTGCCGCGGGCGGGAGGCGGCCGACGCCCCGCCCCCCCCTCCCCACCTCGCCGGTTCGGCGGCCGGCCACGACGTCCTGCTGCTGAGCATCGACACGCTGCGCGCCGATCGCCTCAACGCCTACGGCTACACGGCGCGCCCGACGACGCCGAACCTCGACGCCCTGCTCGCCCGCGGCGCCCTGTTCGAGCGCGCGCACGCCCCCCGGGCGCTGACCTGGCCCTCGCTCGCCTCGGTGCAGACCGGCCTCTACCCGAGCGGTCACGGCGCCTTCGAGAACGGCTACGCCATCCCGGACGAGGTCGAGACCCTGGCCGAGGTGCTGCGCGCCGCCGGCTACCGCACCGGCGCCTTCCTCAGCAACATGTGCAAGGCCAACCACCAGGGCTGGGACGACTTCGCCTGCTCCGGGGGCGAGGACGGCAAGACGATCACGCGGGCGCTCGAATGGGTGGACGCGGCCCCGGACGACGGCCGCCCGTGGTTCCTGTGGGTGCACCTGTTCGGGGCGCACGGCCCCTACTACAACGGCGGCGACCTGGCGGCGCGCGAGCTCGACCCCGGCTATGACGGCCCGCTCGGACCGAAGAAGTGGCGGCTCGACCGGGTGATGGCGGAGCCGTTGCCGCTGGGGCCGCGCGACCTGCGGCACCTCGACGCGCTCTACGACGCCGCGGTGATCGGCAGCGACCGCCTGGCCGGGCGGCTGCTCGACGGCCTGCGCGGGTCCGGCCGGCTCGACGGCACGGTGGTGACGCTGCTCGCCGACCACGGCGAGGAGCTCTACCAGCACAACGGCTACCTGTTCCACGCCTGCTCGGTGTACGAGACGACCCTCCACGTGCCGCTGGGCATCGTGGCGCCCGGGGTGCCGGCCGGCGCCCGCGTCCCGCAGACCGTGGAGCTCATCGACGTC
Organism: uncultured Acidobacteriota bacterium; assembly: GCA_963843275.1. Lineage (GTDB taxonomy): Bacteria > Acidobacteriota > Thermoanaerobaculia > Multivoradales > JBCCEF01 > CAWJJM01. Next base: position 1,829,998 of record CAWJJM010000012.1, read on the forward strand.
ATGCCGACGCTGCTCGATCTGCTGGGGGTGGCGCCACCGCACGGGCTGGCCGGGGTGTCGCTGGTCCCCTACCTCGAGCGTCCCGGTCCCGCCGCCGGCCCGGGGAGGCCGGCGTTCTCCGAGTTCGGCGCCACCGATCTGCACACCGTGGTCTCCGACGGCTGGAAGCTGGTCGACAACCCGCAGGACTACCAGCCCTACTGCATCGCCGGCGCGCCCGAGGGCCACTACCCGATCGGCAAGGTCGAGCTCTACGACCTGGCGGCCGACCCCGGCGAGCAGCACGACGTGGCGGCGGAGAACCCCAAGCGGGTCGCGGCGCTGCGCCAGCTCATCGCGCGCCGCTTCTCGCGCCTCGGCCGGCGCATCTCCCCCCAGGACGTCCCCGAAGAGGTGCGCAAGCAGCTCGAGGCGCTGGGCTACGTCGGCGACTGACCGCGACCCGGCCCGGAGCGGCGGCCCGGCGGTCGGGACGCCGGCCCGCGTGCGGTCGCGGCGGCACCGGCGGGCGGGCGCACCCGTCCCCGGCCGGCGGCGGGGCCGGGCGGACGGCGGAGCCTGGGGGAAGGTGGCGCGCCGGGGCGCGCGGGAGGTGCGGGGCGGGGGCCCGCGAGCGCGGCGGCGCCCCGGGCCGGCGCCTGGCTAGCGCAGCTTCTCTTCGACGAACTCGACGTGCTTGCGCACCTTCGGGTCGTACTTCTTCAGCCGCAGCTTCTCGGTCGCCAGCTTCTTGTTCTTCGTGGTGGTGTAGAAGTAGCCGGTGCCGGCGGTCGAGACGAGCTTGATCTTGTCGCGCATGGTTCTGCCTGCTCCTGCTCGGTTGCGATCGTACGGTACGTGGCGGGGCCGACGGGACTCGAACCCGCGACCTCCGGCGTGACAGGCCGGCGTTCTAACCAGCTGAACTACGACCCCGCGGGTCCCGTATCTCCAGCCTGCTCGAACTTGGTGGGAGGTGAGGGATTCGAACCCGCGACCCCCTGCGTGTAAGGCAGGTGCTCTGCCGCTGAGCTAACCTCCCAGCCGCAGAAGGATCGTAATGGTACACAGGGGCCGCGGACAAGTCAACGCGCGCGGGAGGGCCGGACGGACGCCGCGCCGGCGCCGGTCGCCGCCTCTCGTGAGAAGATGGGAACGACCCGCCGGCACCCGTTTCGCAGCACTTCCGGGCGGCGCCCTCCCCGGCGCGGCCCGACGCCGCGGCGGCGGCGGGAGCGTCCCGCGATCGTCCGCTCGAACCCGACCTCGTCCACCTGAAAGGAGCCACACATGGCCCACGAGCTACCCGCCCTGCCCTACGCTTTCGACGCCCTCGAGCCCCACATCGACGCGCGCACCATGGAGATCCACCACGACAAGCACCACGCCGGCTACGTCAGCAAGCTCAACGCCGCGCTCGAGGGCCACGGCGACCTCGCCGGCAAGTCGGTCGAGGATCTGCTGCGCGGCATCCAGCAGGTGCCCGACTCGATCCGCACGGCGGTGCGCAACAACGGCGGCGGCCACGCCAACCACACGCTGTTCTGGACGGTGATGAGCCCGCGCGGCGGCGGCGAGCCCGGCGGCGACCTCGCCGACGCCGTCGCCCGGGCCTTCGGCGACTTCGCCGGCTTCAAGGAGAAGCTCACCGACGCCGCCTCCGGCCAGTTCGGCTCCGGCTGGGGTTGGCTGGTGGTCGGCCGCGACGGCGGCCTGCAGGTGGTCGCCCGCCCCAACCAGGACAGCCCCCTGATGGACGGGATGACGCCCCTGCTGGGCGTCGACGTCTGGGAGCACGCCTACTACCTGAAGTACCAGAACCGGCGCGCCGACTATCTCGAGGCGTGGTGGAACGTCGTCGACTGGGCCGCCGTCGCCGAGCGCTTCGCCGGGGCCACCCGCGGCTGACCGCCGCCCCCGGGACGCCCGGGCCGGTGCGCCGGCCCGGGCGTCCCGCCGTGCGCTTTCGGAGACGGTCTAAAAGTTGGATATTCATAAGTTTGCACCTCTCCGCTCATTGCCTGCGCAGCGCGTTGCGTAGCGGGCTCCCTTTTCTCAAGATTTCTTCAAGTACGCTTCCCTACACTCCGTCTGCAGCCAACGGAAGTGAGGGGAGAACGCACATGATCGAGCAGCAGCGGATGACCGGGACGTCCCCCGGCAACGGACATCTCAACGCCAACGGCCACGGCCACCACGGCGAAGCCACCCACCGCGCCGCGCCCCGCGGCGTCGGGATGCTCGACGGGCGGCACATGACCAAGGTCTTCAAGGCGCTGTCCGACGGCACCCGGCAGGAGATCCTCCGGCTGCTGGAGAGCCACCAGCACACGGTCGGCGAGATCGTGGGCAACTTCCAGCTCTCCCAGCCGACCATCTCGCGCCACCTGTCGGTGCTCAAGGAAGCCGACCTCGTGCTCGACCAGCGGCAGGGGCAGAACGTCATCTACCGTCTCAACGACGACGCCCTGTCCGCTTCGATGCGCGAGTTCTTCGGTCAGTTCCGCAGCTGCCAGGCGGCGCTGCGCTGACCGCCATCCGGCGCTGACCGCGTCCCGACGCGGCCGGGGACCGGCGGGCGGTCCCCGCCGCCGCCCGCGGAACGCTCCGCGGCGACCGGGCCCGCCCCGCGGCGGGCCTGGCAGCCGCCTCCCCGCCCTGTGTAGAATCCACCCCCGCCCGGCGCCCCCGGCGTCCGGGCGGTTCCCGTCCTGCGGCGGTGTAGCTCAGCCGGTTAGAGCGAGCGACTCATAATCGCTAGGTCAGGGGTTCGAGTCCCCTCACCGCCACCACCCCTCTCCCCCGTGTCCTCCACTCCCCACGCCGCGGCCGCTCTCGAGCCGGTCGCCGCGGCCGTCGCCGCCTGCTTCGCACGGACGGGCGACGACCTCGCCCGCCGGCCCGGCGTGGTGGCGCTGTCGGGAGGCGCCGACTCGACCGCCCTGCTGCTGGCGCTGGCGGACCGCGCCCGGCGCACGGGTACCGCGCTGGTCGCCGCCCACCTGGACCACGGCCTCGACCCGGACGCGCCGCGCCGCGCCCGCGCCGCCGCCGCGCTGGCGCGGCGCCTCGGCGTCGCCTGCGAGGTCTCGCGGCATCCGCCGGCGGCGCCCCGCCGCCCCGGGGAGAGCGCCGAGGCCGCCGCCCGCCGGCGGCGCTACGCCTTCCTGACCGCCGTCGCGCGGCGCCACGGCGCCGGCTGGGTGGCCACCGGGCACCACCGCGACGACCAGGCCGAGACCGTCGTCCTCCGGCTGCTCTACGGCAGCGGCCTCGCCGGCCTCGCCGGGATCGCGCCGCGCCGCCCGCTCGTGCCCGGCGTGCTGCTGCTGCGGCCGCTGCTCGGGCTCGGCCGGCGCGAGCTCGAAGCCGCCGCCGCCGCGGCCGGGCTGGCCGCGGTCCGCGACCCCACCAACGGCGACCTGGCGGTGCCGCGCAACCGCGTCCGCCATCTCCTGCTGCCGGCGCTGCGCGCCGCCGCGGCCGGCGGCGCGCCGCTCGACCACCGCCTCGCCCGCCTGGCGGCGGCGGCACGCGGGGCCGGTGCCGCCCTCGACGCCACCCTCACCCGGCGCTTGGCGCCGCGCCCCCTCGCCGACGGCGCCTCGGTCGACCTCAGCGCCCTCGCCGACCTGCCGCCGGCGCTCCTCGCTCCGGCCCTGGCCCTGCTCCACCGCGCGGTGGGGCTCGCCTACCCGCCGCCCGCCGCCGCCGTGGCAGAGCTGGAGCGCCAGCTCGCCGCCCGGCGCCGCCACGGCGGTGCGGTCGGCTGCTGCTGCGGCGGCGCCTGGCGGTGGGCCGTGCGCGGCGACCGGCTGGCCCTCCTCCGCCGACGCGAGCGGGCCGCGGCGCCCGCCGCCTTCTCGTATACTCTGAGGGTCCCCGGGGAGTTGGAGATCCGGGAGCTGGGCCTGCGGGTGCGGCTGCGACGCGCGGCGATCGCGCCCTGGATGTTCCGCGGCGCCCCGGACCGTGCGGGCCTCGACCTGCCGCTGGCGCCGGGAGACACGGTCACCGTCCGCAGCCGCCGTCCCGGCGATCGCCTCCACCCGCTCGGCGCGGCGGGCAGCCGACGCCTCAAAGAGGTCCTGATCGACCGGCGGGTGCCGCGTCGCCGGCGAGGCCTGCTGCCGCTGGTCTGCCTCGGCGCCCGGGGGGAGCGGATCGCCTGGGTGCCGGGGGTCACGGTGGACGAGTCGTTCCGTCTGCCGGCGCCGTCGCGGGAGGGTGGGGCCGTCTGGGTGGCGGAGATGGTGAGCCGATGAGCGCGCACGCGATCGACAGCGTCTACCCCGCGACGGAGATCGCCGACCGGGTCGGCGACCTGGGCCGCCGGCTGGCGGCGGAGCTGCCCGACGACCCGCTCATCGTCTCCCTGCTCGGGGGCTCGGTCTTCTTCCTCGCCGACCTGGTCCGCGCCATCGACCGGCCGGTGCGTTACGAGTTCATCCACGTCGAGCGCTCGGGCGCGGGGGACGGCGGCTCGGTGCTGGCGCTGCTCTTCCCGATCGCCTTCTCGGTGGCGGGCGAGAGCGTGCTCCTGCTCAAGGACGTGGTGGCCAGCGGCGTCGTGGAGTCGTACCTGCTGGCGCAGCTCCGCGACCACGGGGCGGCCGACGTGCGCCTGGCGGCGCTGATCGACCTGCCCGACGAGCGCAACACCCAGGTGGGGGTGGACTACGCGGTGTTCTCCACCGGGCGGGGCCCGGGGAGGCTGGTCGGCTACGGTCTGAAGGACCACGGCGCGCACGGCAACCTGCCCTACATCGGGCGCCTGGCCACCGGCGCCGCGGAGGCGTAGGCCGCCGGGTTGCAAGGACGAGAGAACCTGGGGACCTCAAGCGGCGGGGCGGGGAATCCGCCGCCGAGGCGAACCGTTTGGTAGAGACGAGGTAAACGGACTTTGAGCTCTTCGACCCTCAAGAACCTGTTCCTGTGGATGGCCATCCTGCTGGTGGCGATCCTGCTCTGGAACACGCTCAACGCCGGCCAGTCCAAGCCGGAGGAGATCCCCTACTCCCAGTTCATGACCAAGGTGGACAAAGGGGAGATCTCCGACGTCACCATCACCGACAACCAGGAGGTGAAGGGCTCGTTCAAGGGTGGTCAGAGCTTCAAGACCATGCTGCCCTTCCAGGCCGACAGTGAGTTCATCGGCCGCCTGCAGCGCGCCAAGGTGGAGATCAAGGGCGAGATCTCGAAGCAGAACCCGCTGTTCGCCATCCTCATCACCTGGGCGCCGGTGCTGCTGCTGGTCGGGCTGTGGATCTTCTTCATGCGCCAGATGCAGTCGGGCGGCAACAAGGCCCTGTCGTTCGGCAAGAGCAAGGCCAAGCTGCTCAACGCCTCGGGCAAGAAGGTCACCTTCAAAGACGTCGCCGGCGTCGAGGAGGCCAAGGAGGAGCTGCAGGAGATCGTCGAGTTCCTCAAGGAGCCCCAGAAGTTCCAGAAGCTCGGCGGCCGCATCCCCAAGGGCGTCCTGCTGATGGGCCCCCCGGGCACCGGCAAGACGCTGCTCGCCCGCGCCATCGCCGGCGAGGCCAACGTGCCGTTCTTCTCCATCTCCGGCTCGGACTTCGTCGAGATGTTCGTCGGCGTCGGCGCCTCGCGGGTGCGCGACCTGTTCGAGCAGGGAAAGAAGAACGCCCCCTGCATCATCTTCATCGACGAGATCGACGCCGTCGGCCGCCACCGTGGCGCCGGTCTCGGCGGCGGCCACGACGAGCGCGAGCAGACGCTCAACCAGCTGCTCGTCGAGATGGACGGCTTCGAGTCCAACGAGGGCGTCATCCTGATCGCCGCCACCAACCGCCCCGACGTGCTCGACCCGGCGCTGCTGCGGCCCGGCCGCTTCGACCGCCGCGTGGTGGTCGACCGTCCCGACATCAACGGGCGGCTCGGCATCCTCAAGGTCCACGTCCGCAACATCCCCCTGTCCGACGACGTCGAGCTCGCGGTGATCGCCCGCGGCACCCCCGGCTTCTCCGGCGCCGACCTGGCCAACCTGGTCAACGAGGCGGCCCTGATCGCCGCCCGGCGCAACAAGAAGAAGGTCGGGATGGAGGACTTCGAGTTCGCCAAGGACAAGGTGCTGATGGGCGTCGAGCGCAAGACGCTCATGCTCACCGACGAGGAGAAGCGGGTCACCGCCTACCACGAGGCGGGCCACGCCCTGGTCGCCGCCTTCACCCCCGGCGCCGACCCGCTGCACAAGGTGACGATCATCCCCCGCGGCCGCGCCCTGGGGCTCACCATGCAGCTCCCCACCGAGGACAAGTACACCTACAAGAAGCGCTACGTCGAGGCCCAGATCTCGATCCTGATGGGGGGCCGGGTGGCCGAGGAGCTCACCCAGGAGGACATCACCACCGGCGCCGGCAACGACATCGAGCGCGCCACCGAGATGGCGCGCCGCATGGTGTGCGAGTGGGGCATGTCCGAGCTCGGCCCGCTCGCCTACGCCGGCAAGGACGAGCCCGTCTTCCTGGGGCGCGACATCGCGCAGCGCGCCGACTACTCCGAGCACACCGCGCATCCGCATCGACCGCGAGGTGGAGAAGATCGTCCAGGCGGGCTACGAGCGGGCACGGGAGATCCTCACCCAGCGCCGCGAGGTCCTCGAGCGGCTGTCGAAGATCCTGCTCGAGATCGAGTCGGTCGACGGCAAGCAGGTCTACGACCTGATCCGCGAGATGACCGGCGAGGACCTCACCCCCGAGCGGCCGGCGCTGCCCAACGAGGGCCTCGACATCACCCCGGAGGGTCCGGGGCGCGCCATCTCCGAGGGCTCCGAGGAGGCGGCCGGCGCTCGCGCCGAGGGTGGCGATGGCGACGGCGGCGAGGCTGCGGAAGGCGAGCCCGGCGCCGCGGCGGCGGGCGACGACGACGAGGGCGAGCGCGTGGCCGCCGCCCAGCGCTCCTCCACCGAGGCCACCGGAACCGTGGGGCCCCGCGACTGAAGCCTCCGGCGATCGACGCTCTGGCGATAGACTCCCCGCGGCCGCCGGCGCGCACCATGTCGATCGCAACCGCCCATCCCCCGACCCGGCACTGGGAGCTGCCGCTGCCGGGCGGCCGGACCCTGGCCCTCGGCCCGCACCCGCGGGTGATGGGCGTCCTCAACCTCACCCCCGACTCGTTCAGCGACGGCGGCGCCTGGTCCGACCCGGGCCGCGCCGTGGAGCGCGCCCTGGAGATGGTCGCCGCCGGTGCCGCGGTCGTCGACCTCGGCGCCGAGTCGACCCGGCCGGGGGGCGGCGTCTACGGCGCCGGGGCGGCCGCCGTGTCCGCCGCCGAGGAGTGGGGCCGCCTCGAGCCGGTGCTCACCGCCCTGCGCCCGCAGACCGCGGCGGTGGTGTCGGTCGACACCCGCAAGGGCGCGGTGGCCCGGCCGCGCCCTCGACGCCGGCGCCGACCTGGTCAACGACGTCACCGCCCTCGGCGACCCCGACCTCGGCGCCGCCGTGGCCGCCGCGGGCTGCCCGGTGGTGCTGATGCACAGCCGCGGCGCGACCGCCACCATGCAGCGCGAGGCGGTCTACGGCGACGTGGTGGCCGAGGTGCGCGCCGAGCTGGCGGCCGCGCTCGAGCGGGCCGCCGCCGCCGGCATCGACCGCGGGCGCACCCTGCTCGACCCCGGCCTCGGCTTCGCCAAGACCGGGGCCCACAACCTCGAGCTCCTGGCGCGCCTCGAGGAGCTCGCCGGGCTCGGCCGCCCCCTGGTCGTCGGCGCCAGCCGCAAGAGCTTCATCGGGCGGCTCACCGGAGCGCCGCCGGCCGAGCGGCTGGGGGGGAGCCTGGCCGCCGCCGCCTGGGCCGCCCGGAGCGGGGCGGCCCTGGTGCGCGTCCACGACGTCGCCCAGACCGCGCAGCTGCTCGCCGTGTGGCGGGCGATCGAGGAGGCGCGGCCGTGAACCCGGCCGACATCCTCGAGCTGCTGACCTGGCGCGACGTGCTCGACGTCGCCGCGGTCACCGTGGTCATGTACTACCTGCTGCGGCTGGTGCGCGGCACCCGCGCCGTCCAGATGCTCCTCGGCCTCGCCTTCATCGCCGCCATCTACTACGTGGCGCGGCTGCTCGACCTGCCGACCCTCGAGCGCATCCTCGAGAGCCTGCTGATCCTGCTGCCGATCGCCGCCATCGTCCTGTTCCAACAAGAGATCCGCCGCGCCCTCGCCCACTTCGGCCGCAACCCGCTGTGGGGCTTCGGCAAGCAGCAGAAGGTCGAGTCGACCTTCAACGAGATCGTCCTCGCCGCCACCAAGCTGGCCTCGCAGCGCGTCGGCGCCCTGATCCTGGTCGAGCGGCTCGAGGGGCTGCGCAACTACATCGAGAACGGCATCGCGGTCGACGCGGTGGTCTCCTACGACCTGCTGATCAACATCTTCACGCCGGACACGCCGCTCCACGACGGCGCCGTGATCATCCAGGAGGACCGCATCGCCGCCGCGGCGTGCTTCCTGCCGTTGACCTTCAACCCGGAGCTGACCACCGAGTTCGGGACCCGCCACCGCGCCGCCCTCGGCATCACCGAGGAGACCGACGCCCTGGCGGTGGTGGTGTCCGAGGAGACCGGGATCATCTCGGTGGCCCGCGACGGCGAGCTGATCCGCGACCTCGACGGCAAGAGCCTGCGCAACACCCTCTACGAGTACCTGATCACCGACCTCTATCCCCGCGGCCCCTACGCCGGCTCGGCCGGGAGGCAGGCGGCGTGAACGAGGGCGGCCGCATGTGGGGCCTGCGCCTGCTGGCGTTGGCCATCGCCATCGCGCTGTGGTTCGTCCTCTCCTTCGAGAAGCGGGAGAGCCGGAGCGAGAAGCAGATCGAGGCCAGCATCACCTACATGCGCCCCGACAACACCGTCATCCTCGACCCGCAGCAGAAGGTGGACGTCATCGTCAGCGGCCCCGAGGAGGCGATCAACCGGGTCAACCAGTTCGACGTCAGCGTGCAGGTGGACCTGCGCGCGGCCCAGCCCGGGCCGGTGTCGATCAACCTGACGCCGGAGAACGTGAGCCGCCCGCAGGGCCTGCGGGTCGACTCGCTGCGCCCCAGCTCCCTCGAGCTCACCCTCGACCGCCTGGTGACGCGGGTGCTGCCGGTCGAGCCGGCGATCATCGGCGAGCCCGCCGCCGGCGCGGTGATGGCCGAGCCGGTGGTGCTGCCCCCGAGGTGGCGGTGACCGGCCCCGAGTCCCAGCTCGACGACCTCGACGCGCTCAAGACCACGCCGGTGTCGCTCGACGGCCACGCCTTCCCCTTCGAGGAGTCGGTGGCGGTGGTGATCCCGCAGCAGGTGGCGGTGCGCGACGTGCAACCCGCCCGGGTGACGGTCCGCGTGCCGCTGCGGCCCCCGAGCCCGGCCGGCGGCGACCGCGCCGCGACCCCACGAAAGCCCTGAGGCGATGAGCGACAGCGACCCCTCCTCCGCGCCGAAGCTGTTCGGCACCGACGGCATCCGCGCCCCGTTCGGCACGCCGCCACTCGACCGTCCGACCGTCACCGCCGTCGCCCACGCCCTGGGCCGCGGGCTGGCCGAGGCCGCCGGCGGCGACCCGGCGCCGATGGTGGTGCTGGGGGGTGACACCCGCGCCTCCACGCCCGAGATCTGTCGCTGGGTGGCCGCCGGGCTGGCCGCCGGCGGCGCCCGCTGGCGCTATGTCGGCGTCGTGCCGACCCCCGGCGTCGCCTTCCTGGTCCGCGCGCTGGGCGCCTCCGCCGGCGTCTCGGTCTCGGCGAGCCACAACCCGCTCCCCGACAACGGCGTCAAGCTCCTCGACGCCGCAGGGCACAAGTGGAGCCCGGCGGCGGAGGCCCGGCTCGAGGCGCGCATGGAGGCCGGCGTCCGGGTGCCGCGCCTCGACGAGCTCGCCGCGGCGCCCGACGCCGCCGCGCCGTACCTCGAAGGGCTGCGCGCCCGGGTCCCCGGCGACGGGTCGCGGCCGCTGGCCGGCCTCCGCGTCGGCCTCGACGCCGCCCACGGCGCCGCCGCCCCCTACGCCGAGCGCCTGTTCGCCGGGCTCGGCGCCACGGTGGTGGCGCGCGGCGACCGCCCCGACGGCAGCAACATCAACGAAGGTTGCGGCTCGACCCACCCCGAGGCGCTCGCCGCCCTGGTGGCGGCGGAGGGGCTCGACCTCGGCATCGCCTTCGACGGCGACGCCGACCGCGCCATCCTGGTCGACGAGCGCGGCCGCGTCCGCGACGGCGACGCCATCCTCTACCTGTGGGCGCGGGCGCTCGCCGCCGCCGGGCGCCTCGAGCCGCCGAAGATCGTCGCCACCTCGATGTCGAACCTGGGTCTTGAGCGCTCCCTGGCGGCCGACGGGATCGAGGTGGTGCGCTGCGGCGTCGGCGACCGCGAGGTGGTCGAGACGATGCGCCGCGAGGGGATCGCGCTGGGCGGCGAACAGTCGGGCCACGTCGTCGACCTCGAGCTGTCGTCGACCGGCGACGGCCTGCTCACCGGGCTCACCCTGGCGGCCCTGCGCGCCGCCGCCGGGCGGCCGCTGTCGGCGATGCTGGCCGGCTTCACCCGCTACCCGCAGGTGCTGCACAACGTCCGGGTGCGCGAGAAGCCGCTCCTCGACAGCCTGCCGGCGGTGGCCGCCGCCGCCCGCGAGGTCGAGGAGTCGCTGGGCGCCGACGGGCGGCTGGTCCTGCGCTACAGCGGCACCGAGCCGCTGGCGCGGGTGATGATCGAGGGGCCCGACCAGGAGACCATCGAGGCGCTGGCCGGCCGGCTCACCGCCGCGATCGACCGGGAGATCGGCCTGCGATGAGCCGGGCCGTCCGCCTCTCGGTCAACGTCGACCACGTCGCCACGCTACGCCAGGCGCGGCAGGCCGCCTACCCCGACCCGGTGGAGGCGGCGCTGGCGGCCGAAGCGGCCGGCGCCTCCGGGATCACCGTCCACCTGCGCGGCGACCGCCGCCACGTGCAGGAGACCGACGTCGAGCGGCTGCGCGCCGCCATCGCCGGCAAGCTCAACCTCGAGATGGCGCCGACCGAGGAGATGGTGGCGATCGCCGAGAGCATCCGCCCGCACCAGGTCAGCCTGGTCCCGGAGCGCCCCGACGAGCTCACCACCGAGGGCGGGCTCGACGTCACGGCCCACGCAGACCGCATCCACTGGTCGACGGCGCGGCTGACCGCCGCCGGCGTCGCGGTGTCGGTGTTCCTCGATCCCGAGCCGGAGCAGGTCGCGGCGCTGGCCGCCCTCGCCGGCCGCGCCACCAACGGCGGCGGCATCGCCGGCTTCGAGATCAACACCGACGCCTGGACCCGCGCCGGGGACGCCGCCCGCCCCGGCGAGCTCGAGCGGGTGCGCCGCGCCGCCGCCCTCGGCGCCCGCCACGGTTTCGCGGTCTACGCCGGCCACGGACTGACCGCCGCCAACGTCGGCCCGATCGCCGCCCTGCCCGAGGTCGAGGAGCTCAACATCGGCCACTGGCTGGTGGCGCGGTCGGTCCTCGTGGGGATGGGCGCGGCCGTGCGCGAGATGCTGGCGGCGATGGCCGCCCCGTCCTGAGGCCGCCGCCCCGCCCGGCGGGCCGGCAGCCTCCGCTCAGCGCTCGACTTCGAGCGCCGCCGCCGTCGGCACCTCCTCCGCGGCGTGCGCGATCAGCACCGTCGACCCCACCGGCAGCAGCACCCGGTGGATGTTCTCCCCGAAACGCACGTTGAGCTCGTAGTAGCCGTCGGAGCTCACCGTCAGCAGGGTGCCCCGGCTGCCCTTCATCCCCACCGTCTCGTTGTGGACCATCACCTCGGCCGGTAGCTCCATCGCTCACTCCTCGAAGTAACCCTGCTGCTTGTAGTCCTTGAGCTTGCGCTGCAGGGTGCGCAGCCCGATCTGCAACAGGTCCGCGGCGCGGGCGCGGTGCCCGCCGGTGCGCTCCAGGGTCTCGAGAATCGCCTGGCGCTCGATCTCGGCCATGCTGCGCGGCTCGCCGGAGGGGGGCTGGACGGGCGCCCCGGAGGCCGACACCGCGGCGCCCTGGCGCAGCTCCGGCGGCAGGTCCGAGAGCCGCACCTCCGGCCCCTGGTGGAAGATCACCACCGACTCGATGACGTTCTTCAGCTCGCGCACGTTGCCCGGCCAGGGGTGACGGCGCAGCACCTCGACCGCCTCGGCGCTGAGCCGCTTCGGCTCGCGCCCGTGCTCCTGGCAGTAGATCGACAGGAAGTGGTCGGCGAGCGGCGGGATGTCGTCCGGGCGCTGGCGCAGCGGCGGGATGTCCAGGGTGACCACCTTGAGCCGGTAGTAGAGGTCCTCGCGGAAGCGCCCTTCGGAGACCTCGCGCTCGAGGTCGCGGTTGGTGGCGGCGATGAGCCGGAAATCGACGTCGATCACCTCGCTGCCGCCGACCCGCATCACCTGGCGCTGCTCGAGCACGCGCAGCAGCTTGACCTGCAGCTCCGGGTACAGCTCGCTGATCTCGTCGAGGAACATCGTGCCCTTGTGGGCCAGCTCGAACTTGCCGATCTTCCGCGCCACGGCGCCGGTGAACGAGCCGCGCTCGTGGCCGAACAGCTCGGACTCGAGGATGTCCGAGGGGATGGCGCCGCAGTTGATCGCCAGGAAGCGCTCCTTGCGCCGCGGGCTGGCCTGGTGCAGGGCCGCCGCCACCAGCTCCTTGCCGGTGCCGCTCTCGCCCTGGATCAGCACCGTGGAGCGGGTCGGCGCCACCACCCGCATCTGCTCGAAGAGCTTCTCCATCGCCGCCGAGCCGCCGACCAGGGCCTCGAAGCCGTAGCGCTTGTCGAGCCGCTCGCGCAGGTCGACCACCTCCTCGCGCAGGCGCTGCTTCTCGACCAGGTTGGCCACCCGGGTGCGCAGCTCGTAGAGGTCGACCGGCTTGGTCAGGTAGTCGTCGGCGCCGACGCGCATCGCCTCGACGGCGGACTCGATCGACCCGAAGCCGGTCACCAGCACGACGGCCAGGTCGTGGCCGCGCTCGCGGACGGCGGCGAGGAAGCCGAGGCCGTCGAGGTGGGGCATGCGCAGGTCGCACACCGCCACCCGCGCCCGGTCGCCCTCGGCGTCGAGGAACTCCAGCGCCTCGCGAGCGTCGTCGAAGGTGCGCACGGCGAACCCGGTCTTCTGGATGGCCAGCGCCATCGACTCGCGCGAGCCGGTCTCGTCGTCGATGATCAGGATGAGAGGTTGGTCGGCCACGGACGCCATTTTGGCACAAACCCGCGGGGAACGGGGGTCTGCCGAGCCCCAGCGCCGGGATTGCTAACATCCGCTCGCCCTCCCCGCCCATGGAACCCGCCGCCGCCGAGCCCGCCACCCTGGAGTGCACCCTCGAACGGGTGGTGTTCGCCAACCCGGAGAACGCCTGGAGCGTGGTGCGGGTGGTGCCGGTGGGCGGCGGCGAGGAGATCACCGCGGTGGGCAAGCTCCTCGGCGTCCAGCCCGGGGAGAGCCTGCACCTCGAAGGCGCCTGGGAGGAGGACCGCAAGTTCGGGCGCCAGTTCCGGGTCAGCGGCTACCGCACCGTCGCCCCCGCCACCCTGCTCGGCATCGAGAAGTACCTCGGCTCCGGCCTGATCCCGGGGATCGGCAAGGTGATGGCCAAGCGGCTGGTCGCGGCCTTCGGGCTCGACACGCTCGAGGTGATCGAGCGCCAGCCCGAGCGGCTGGCGGCGGTACCCGGCATCGGGCCCAAGCGCCGCGCCGAGATCGGACGCGCCTGGGTCGAGCAGCGCGAGATCAAGGAGGTGATGGTCTTCCTGCAGTCGCATGGCGTCGCCACCTCCCACGCCATCCGCATCTTCAAGACCTACGGGACGGCGGCGCTGTCGGTGGTGCGCTCCGACCCCTACCGGCTGGCCACCGACGTCTACGGCATCGGCTTCCTCAGCGCCGACCGGGTGGCGGCGTCGCTGGGCACGCCGCCCGACTCGCCGCAGCGCGCCCGCGCCGGCCTCGCCCACGTCCTCGAGCAGGCCGCCGACCGCGGCCACGTCTTCCTGCCCCGGGAGACCCTCTTCGAGGAGGCCGCGGCGCTGCTCGAGGTCGACCCCGGCCTGCTGCCGCCGGCGCTCGACCGCCTGGTGGCCGAAGGCCAGGCGGTGGTCGAGCCCGAGGTCGAGGGCGTCCCCGTCTACCAGCGCGCCCTGCACGCCGCCGAGGCCGGCCTGGCCGACTCGGTCGCGGCCCTGGTGCGGCGCCCCGGCAAGCCGCTCCGCATCGACGTCGAGCGGGCGCTGGAGTGGTTCGAGGAGCAGGAGGGGCTCGAGCTCGCCGCCCAGCAGCGCGAGGCGGTGCGCCGCGGCCTCGGCAGCCAGGTGCTGGTGATCACCGGCGGGCCGGGCACCGGCAAGACGACGCTGGTGCGCGCCGTGGTGCGCATCCTCGCCGCCAAGAAGCAGCGCGTGCTGCTCGCCGCCCCCACCGGCCGCGCCGCCAAGCGCCTGTCGGAGGCCACCGGCGCCGAGGCCCGCACCGTCCATCGCCTGCTCGAGTTCAACCCGCGCACCCGCAGCTTCGAGCGCGGCCCCGACCGCCCGCTCGCCGCCGACCTGGTGATCGTCGACGAGGCCTCGATGCTCGACGTCTCCCTGGCCCACCACGTGGCGCGCGCGGTGCCGCCCGGCGCCCGCCTGATCCTGGTGGGCGACGTCGACCAGCTCCCCTCCGTCGGACCCGGCCGGGTGCTCGCCGAGCTCATCGCCTCGGACACCCTCGACGTGGTGCGCCTGACCGAGATCTTCCGGCAGGCCGCCGAGAGCCGCATCGTGGTCAACGCCCACCGGGTCAACCGCGGCGAGATGCCGCTGGTCGCCGACCCCGAGGCCGCCGCCCGCGGCGGCGACTTCTTCTTCATCGACCGCCGCACCCCCGAGGAGGTCCTCGACACCCTGCTGCACCTGGTGGCGGAGCGCATCCCCGCCGGCTTCGGCCTCGACCCGCTGGCCGACGTCCAGGTGCTGACCCCGATGAACCGCGGCCTGCTCGGCACCGAGAACCTCAACGAGCGCCTGCGCGAGCGCCTCAACCCGCCCCGCCCCGGCGCCGCCGAGCTCACCCGCGGCGGGCGCCTGCTGCGGGTCGGCGACAAGGTGATGCAGATCCGCAACAACTACGACCTCGAGGTCTTCAACGGCGACCTCGGGGTGATCGTGGCGATCGACGGCGAGGAGCAGCGCCTCCTGGTCGACTTCGACGACCGCCGGGTGTCCTACGAGTGGGCCTTCCTCGACGAGCTCGTCCCCGCCTTCGCCTGCTCGATCCACAAGTCCCAGGGCAGCGAGTACCCCTGCGTCGTCGTCCCGCTGCACGGCCAGCACTACGTCATGCTGGAGCGCAACCTCCTCTACACCGCGCTGACCCGCGCCCGCCGCCTCGTCGTCCTCGTCGGCGAGCCCCGAGCCCTCGCCGTCGCCGTCCGCAACCGCCGCACCCGCGACCGCCACACCCGCCTGGCGGCCCGCCTGCGGAAAGCGCTGGGCGCGGGCTGACCGCCCTCAGCGGCTCTCGGCCCCGCCACCCGCCGCCGCTTCCTCCGGCGGACGCCGAAACGCGAAGCGGATCACCCGCGGCGACAGCCAGAGGAGCAGCAACGCCACCGGCACGCCCAGCACCCACGCCATCTGGAAGCGGGTGGGAGGGCCCCACCGCGTCCGCCAGGAGGTTCTGACCCAGGGATCCACGGCAGCCCAGACGGCCATGCCCAGCGCGAACCAGTACCCGACCCACCGCCGCCCCCACGCCAGGAGGAGGGCGCCCACGGAAGCCGCCCAGGAAGCCGACCCGATCGCGAACAGGGGCAGGTCGAGCACGGCAGGCGAAAAGGCATAGAACAGCGAACCGACCGCGAAGACCCACATCTCCACCGGCACGTGACGCCATTCACTTATTTCAACATTCATCACATAAAGATCCTACACCCGAGAACGGCGCAGCCGATACCCGCCCGACCTGTCGACCCCCTCCTTCCCCTGGCGGACCTCCGCGCCCGGGCGAGTCTCCGATCCTCAGCGACCACTTCCGGTCGCGCGCGGGCGCGGCGGAGTCGCCGCCGCCCCCGATCCACCACCGTCCCCGAACCTCCCAAATCCCCCCTTCTCCCATCGCGCTCCGGCCGGTGACGGGCCGGGGAGAGCGGAGGGCCCGGGGACCTCCGTGCCCGCGCCGAATCCGCGACCCTCAGCCACCACTCCCGGTCGCGCGCGGGCACGGCGGAGTCGCCGCCTACCCTGACCCACCACCAGAGCGGCGACGCTCCCCGGGCCCCCCGCTCTCCCGGCCCCCCACCGCCCCAGGCCGCAGCACAACTCCCCCCACGCGCAGTTCCCCCCGCAACCGCACCGCCACCACCCGAAACGTCGAATCCCCCAACACCACCTCCCCCGGCGGCAGCCGCAAACGCCCGCCGGGATCGCCCGCCAGCACGAACACCACCCGGTCGATCCCCGGCGCCACCTCGACGACGCCGTCGACCCGCTCGAAGTCGCCGCGCCCTCCCGCCGAGACCAGGGCGAACCCCTGCTCGGGGACCAGCATCGCCACCGGGAAATCGGGCGCGTACCACTGGAGGTGTCGGTGGAAGGAGTAGAGGAAGCCCGAGGCGCCGGCGCCGCCGGTGCCCTCGAGCTCGACGGTGGCGAGCAGGGTGCGGCCGCGCGGCTGGGCGGCCAGCGCGGCGCGCAGGTCGTCGAGGTCGTGCTCGTAGGTGGCGATCGAGCGGTGGGTGAACTCGTGGCGCACCGGCGCCAGCCAGCGCGGCTGGTCGGGGCGCCGGTCGGCGCCGAAGAGGAAGACCCCGGCCCCCACCGCCACGGCCGCCACGGCCGCCACCACCGCGGCCAGCGTCCGCCCCGGCCGCGCCGCCAGCGCCGGCGCCGCCACCAGCGCCGCCGCCACCAGCAGCGCCGGCAGGTGGATCAGGGTGTAGCCCGCCTTGGTGACGTGGAAGAGGGCGAAGAAGAGGATCGGCGGCAGCGCCCAGGCGGCCAACCAGTCGGCCCGCCGCACCGCCAGCCCGATCCCGGCGGCGAGGCGCCGTGGCGCCGTCAGGGCCAGGGCCGCCAGCACCACCACCGCCGGCACCAGCCCCTGGAGCGCCCACTTCACCAGCACCGTCGCGTTGTGCTCGAGCGCCGGCAGCCCGGCGCCGTAGAGGATCGAGGTCTGCGGCAGCAGCGCCGCGAAGTGCTCGTCGCTGATCCGCCGGTAGGCGGCGAGCCCCCCCGAGGCGACGAGCAGCGGCACCAGCCAGGCGAGGACGCAGGCGGCGCCGAGGGCGGCGCCGCCGAGGATCGTCCCCCAGCCCGGGCGCCAGCCGCCCCGGCGGCGCGGCCAGCGGGCGCGGACCAGGCCGTAGAGGAACAGCGGCGCCAGCAGCACCGGCGTCGAGGGACGGATGCCGCCGGCCAGCGCGAACAGGGCGCAGGCGGCGAGGAAGCGGCCGCGCCCGTCGCCCATCCCCAGCGCCGCCCAGGCCAGCGCCACGGTCAGCCCGCCCTCCACCGCGTAGACCAGGGGCAGCTCGCCGTAGAACCAGAGCAGCGGGTTCGTCGCGTAGAGCGCCGCGGCGAGGAGGCCGGCGACCAGCGCCCTCGACGGTGCGGCGCCCGCGGGGCTGCGGCCGTCCGCCGCCAGCCGTGCCGCCACGCGCACGATCAGCGCCGCCCCCACCGCCTCGGCGAAGATCGCCAGCCCCACCATCGCCGGCCCCGGCGCCACGCCGGCCAGCGCCAGCAGCTTCAACAGGCCCACGTAGAGCGGGTAGCCGGGGGGGTGCGGATGGTGGTGGGCCAGGTCGAACCGCCCCACCGCCAGCGCGAACTGGATCGAATCGTGGTCCCAGAGCCGGTGCGCCGCCCAGGGCAGGCGGCTCGCCGCGGTGAGCAGCGCGGCCAGGGCCGGCAGGGCGGCGCCCCCGCGGCCGGCGGCGACGTCCGCCGCGGCTCCTCCCCGCGCGCTCAACCGCCCGCCACGGCCCGCTCGCGGGCCAGGAGCTCCTCGAGGGCGGGGTCGACGACCACGGGGTAGGGCTCCACCTCGCCGTCGAGCGAGCGCAGCCGGACCGGCAGCCGGGCGAGGCCCTCGAGGCAGTGCCGGCGCACCGCGGCGAGCGGCGCCGGCGGCGCCAGCGGCTCACCGCCGCGCATCACCTCGCGCAGCAGCCGCTGCGCGGCCGGCCAGCGGCGGCCGTCCTCCCGCCGCAGCACCCGGTCGCCGCGCATCCGGGGCCCGTCGGGACCCTCCTCCGTCTCCCGCACCACCTGCTTGGGGCCCGGGTACATCGCCTTGCCCGAGCTCGTCTTCAGCGTCGGCACCCGGACGCCGCCGCGCTCGATCTCGACCAGCTTGTAGATGCCGCCCAGGTAGGGGGCGTCCGACGAGGTGGTCAGCCGGGTGCCCACCCCGAAGGCGTCGATGGGGACACCGTCGGCGAGCAGCGCCGCGATGCGGTTCTCGTCCATGTCGCCGGACGCGAAGACGATGGCGTCGGGGCGGCCGCCCTCGTCGAGCAGCCGGCGGGTCTCCCGCGCCAGCGTGGCGACGTCGCCGCTGTCCAGCCGCACCCCCTGGAAGGGCCGGCCGGTGGCCAGGGCCCGCCGCACGCCGTCGAGGGTGTCGTAGGTGTCGACCAGCAGCACGGTGTGCTCGGGGAAGGTCTGCTGGTAGCGGCGGAAGGCGTCCTCCTCGCTGGGGAACGACATCACGAAGCTGTGCGCCATCGTGCCGACCACGGGAACGCCGGCCCGGCGGCCCGCCAGCACGTCCGAGGTCGAGTCGACGCCGCCGACGTAGGCGGCGCGCGCCGCCCAGGCCGCCGCGTGGGGGCCGTGGGCGCGGCGGGCGCCGAACTCGGCCACCTTCACGCGCTCGCCCGCCGCCAGCCGCACCCGCGCCGCTTTCGAGGCGATCAGCGTCTGGAAGTTGACGATCGACAGCAGCAGCGTCTCGACGATCTGGGCCTCGAGCAGGCTGCCGGTCACCGCCAGCACCGGCTCGCCGGGGAAGAACAGCGTCCCCTCGGGCATCGCCCGCACGTCGCCGCGGAAGCGAAACGCGGCGAGGGCCGCGAAGAAGCCCTCGCCGACCCGCCGGAACGGCTCCAGGCCGCGCAGGTAGTCGATCTCGTCACGGCCGAAGCGCAGCTCGGCGAGCGCGGCGAGCGCCGGCTCGAGCCCGGCGAAGACCAGGAAGTTGCGGTGCGGCGGCAGGTCGCGCACCCAGAGCTCGAAGGTGGCAAGGGGCATCTCCCCGGCCGCCTCGGCCTCCGCCAGGTAGGCGGCCGCCATGGTGAGCTGGTAGAGGTCCGTGGCCAGCCCGAGGTCGTCCTCGCAGAGCCCGAAGAAGGCGGGGCCGGGGTCTGGGAGATCGCTCATCGGCCGCGGGGAAGAGTGGTCGGACTGCCGGCGCGGGGCGATTCTACTCCGGCCCCCGCCGGTAGAAGCTGAGCGCGCTCTCGCCATAGCGGCGCACGTCCACCCGCACCAGCCCGGCCGCCTCCGCCGGCAGCTCGCGGCGCGCCGAGTGCTCGATCACCGCCTCGCCGCCGGCGGCGAGCAGACCGGCCACCGCCGCCAGCAGCGCCGCGTAGTCGGGGAAGCGGTAGGGCGGGTCGGCGAACACCAGGTCGAACGGACCGTCCTCGGCCAGCGTCTCGAGCGCGCCGGGCAGGGCGCCGCACCGCACCGCCACGGCGCCGGTCGTCCCCGTCCGCCGCACGTTCTGCTCGAGCAGGTGACGCTGCGCGGTGCCTTCTCCACGCAGACGACGCTCAGGCGCCGCGGCTCGCCGCCTCGATCCCCACCACTCCGCTGCCGGCGAACAGGTCGGCACCCGCGCCGTCGAGCAGCGGCCGCCAGATCCCGAACAGCGCCTCGCGCACCCGGCCGCCGTGGGCCGGCGTCCCCGGCACCCCGACGACCCGGCCGCGCAGCTCGCCGCCCGCGATGCGGACCCGCCGCGGCGCGGCCGGTGGCGGGCGTCGCGCGACATCAGGGGGGGCCCCCGTCGCCCGGCGAGGTCGTCCCGCCGCGACACCAGCTCGACGAACTCGCGGCCGATCGACCCTTCGGCGATGTAGATCACCAGGGGCTGCTCGACCCCCTGCAGCTCCCAGCCCCGCGGCAGGTCGGGGGTGTCGGCGGTGTCGCGGACCACCCGGAACAGCGCCCCATCGACCCGCCGCAGCACGTCGCCGGGCCGCGGCCGGTAGTCGCGCGGCAGGCTGCCGGCCGGCGCGGTGGCCAGGGTGCGCGCCACCAGGTCGTCGACCAGCGCCACGACCCGCGCCAGGGGCAGCGACAGCGAGTCGAAGCGGCCGTACTCGAAGCGGCTCGGCGGCGGCCCCGCGGTCTCCACCCGGTCGCTCGGGGCGGGCGGCACCCGGGCCAGCCGGGCGGCCGGCGACCCCACCACCAGCAGCGGCAGGTCGAGCCGGCAGTGCTCGACGCCGGCGCCCTCCGGCCCGGCCGAACCGGCGTCCGCCGCCTCGCCCAGGTCGATCGCCGCCAGCGCCCGCACCAGACCGGCGAGGTCGTCCGGCGCCAGGCTGTCGAGCACCATCCGCTCGTCGCCCGGCGGCCCCAGGCGCACCCGCACGACGCCGTTGGCGAAGACGGTGAGACGCTGGTGCTCGCTGCTGCTGGTGCAGTCGCGGTCGACCAGCACCACCTCGCGCGGATCGGCGGCCCGGGCGGTCGGCTCCGCGGGCACCGCCTGCAGCCGCGGGGCGAGAGCGGCGGCGGCCAGCAGCCCGGCGGCCAGGCGCGCCCGCCTCACCGCCCCTCCCCCGCCCCCGCGGCGCGGCGGGCGAACTCGAGCTCCTCGTCCGGACCGATCTCGCCGTCGAGGCGGGCCCGCCGGGTGCGCTTGAGCGCCTCGCCGACCACCGGCCCGGGGGCCACCCCCGCCGCCACCAGGTCGGCGCCGCGCACCCGCAGCCGGAACGGGCGCAGCTCGGTCAGGTAGCGGCGCACCCGGCCACGCACCGGCTCCTCCTCGGCGCCCAGGAGCAGCAGGAGGTCCTCGGCGGGCAGATCGGCCAGCGCCTCGGCGATGCGGTGGGCCGGCAGGCGGGCTCGCGCCAGGAGCCGGCGGGCGGCGGCGATGCGCCCCCCGGCCCCGGCGATGACGCGGCGGTCGCTCGCCGGCGAGCATCAGCCGGCCGGCCAACCGCTCCACGGCCGCGGCGTCGAGGTCCGCGGTCAGGGCGATCAGCAGCAGGCGCCAGAGCGCCACCGCCGGGCCGTCGAGGTCCGCGAGGCGGTACCAGTGGTGGGCCCCCACCGCGGCGCGCAGCCGGGCGCGCACCGCCGCGGTCATCTCCAGTCCCGGGTCGAGCGGCGCCAGCAGGCCGAGCTCGGCGAGCCGGTCGAGCCCGCGCAGCGCCACGGCGGGATCGTCGAGCAGCAGGATCAGCTCCTCGCGCAGCCGCGAGCCGGACAGCCGCTCGAAGACCCCCTCCTCGAGCGCCACCTGGATCAGGTGCAGGGTCTCCGGCGCGATCTCGAAGCCGAGGCGCTGCTCGAGGCGCACGGCGCGCAGCACCCGGGTCGGGTCGTCGATGAACGACAGGCTGTGCAGCACCCGGATGGTGCCCTCCTCGAGGTCGCGCCGGGCGCCGAAGTGGTCGATCAGCTCCGGCGTCTCCCCCGGCCCCAGCCGCACCGCCAGCGTGTTGATGGTGAAGTCGCGGCGGTAGAGGTCCTGGCGCAGCGCCGAGCTCGCCACCTCGGGCAGGGCGGCGGGCTCGCGGTAGAACTCGCTGCGGGCGGTGGCGACGTCGATGTGGAAGCCCTCGGCGTCCACCACCACCGCGGTCATGAACGCCTCGTGCTCGCGCACCCGGCCGCCCAGCTCGGCGGCGAGCCGGCGGGCGAAGCGCGGCCCGTCGCCCTCCACCACCAGGTCGAGGTCGCGGTTCTCGCGACCGAGCAGCAGGTCGCGCACCAGCCCGCCCACCAGGTAGGCGGCGACCCCGTCCTGGCGGGCCAGGCGCGCCGCCGCCTCGACCCGCCGGGCCAGCGGCGCGGCCAGCCCGGCGAGCAGCTTGCGCGGCGCTCTCGCGCTGCGTCCGCGGAGGTGCTCGGCGCGGTCCAGGCTGACGCTCCTCGTCGGCGAGCCGGGTGTGCAGGTGCCGCAGCACCTGCATGCGGGTGATCAGCCCCTCGGCGCGGCCGCTCGCCGGGTCGCCCACCAGCACGAAGCGCGGGTGGCGCTCGAGGATGCGGCGGCCCACCTCCTCGGCCGGGGCGTCCGGCGCCACCCACTCGAGGTCGCTCGCCATCACGCGCTCGACCGGCCGCTCCCCCATGCCGTGCTGGAGCGCCGCGTCGAGGAGCTGACGGCTCACCGCACCGGCCAGCCGCGGCGCCGCCGCCGTCGCACCCGGCGCGGCCACCGGCGCCGAGTTCACCCGCCGCTCGACGAGCTGCTCCTTGGCCCGCGCCACCGTCGTGCCCGCCGCCACCACGAAGAAGTCGGGCACCGCCAGCTCGGCGGCCCGCGCCGCCGGCGGCAGCACCGCGCGCAGGTGCGCGATCAGCTGCTCGCGCACCTCGAGGGCGGTGCGGCCGCGCAACCGCGCCGCCGCCGCGGTGGCATGGCCGCCGCCGCCGAGCGGCCCGAGGATCTCGCCGAGGTGGACGCCGGGGGCGTCGCCGCGCGCGATCAGGGTGACGTGCTCGCCCTCGCCGAAGATGCCGAAGAGCAGCGGCAGGTCGAAGAGCTCGAGCGCCCGCGAGACCAGCGGCGCCAGCTCGTCGACGAAGCCGCCGAGCTCGAGCGCCACCACCCCCACCCGGTGGCCGCGCAGGCGCAGCACCCGCACCTCGCGGGTCATCCGGTGCAGCACCTCGAGGTGCTCCGGGTCGAGGCGGTAGACCGCCCAGCGGCGCACCGCGGCGAGCTCGCCGCCGCGGTCGTGCAGCCAGGCCGCGGCCTCGTAGTCGCGGCGCGAGGTGGTGGCGAAGGTCAGCGAGCCGGTGTCCTCGTAGATCCCCATCAGCAGGAGCGTCGCCTCCAGCGCCGTCGGCTCGAGGCCGGCCTCGCGCAGCGCCTCGGCCATCAGCGTGGAGGTGGCGCCGACCGAAGGGTCGACCCGGCCGCCCGCCAGCGGCAGGTCGTCGTCGGAGGGCGGGTGGTGGTCGTAGGCCACGACCGGCACCTGCGGGCGCGCCGCCAGCCACTCGCCGAGCACCCCGATGCGGCGCCCCTGGCGGATGTCGCACAGGATCACCCGCTCGACCGCGGCCGGGTCGATCTGCCGCTGGCGCACCTCCTCGAGCTCCATCAGGCCGTCGGCCAGCATGCGGCGCACCGACTCCTCGCGCGAGCCGGGGAAGAAGAGCTGCGCCGCCGGGTGGAGCCGCCGGGCGGCGACCATCGAGGCGAAGGCGTCGAAGTCGGCCCCGAGGTGGGTGGCGATCAGCTCCACGGCGCCCTCACGGCGAGCCCTCGGCCGACATCGCCTCGGCGCGGAGCAGGCGGTCGCGGGCCGGCGCGGCCGCGCCGCCGCGCACCAGGAGCGTGACGCGGTCGAAGCGGCCCAGGCCATCGGGGTCGGCGTCGAAGACGGCGACCGCCTCCTCCCAGCCGCAGACGAAGACCGCCTCGGCCTCGCCGGGCTGCAGCAGCTCGCGGACCGCCTGCACGGCCTGCTCGTCGCCGAGCGGCAGCTCGACCAGGCGCGCGCCGTCCCCCTCGATGCGGCGCACCCACGCCGGCACGTCGAGGGCGCCGCCGCCCAGCAGGTCCACCCAGGCGCGGCGCAGCCGGCCGAGCTCGTCGGGCGGCCGTTGCAGGGCCACCACCGGGTGCTCGACCCCGAACTCGTCGCGCACCAGCTCGGCGACCAGCAGGTTGAGGGCGTCGTTGGTGGTCAGGGCCAGCACCTGGCTGTCGCGCTCCACCCCGGCGCCCTCGTAGGTGGCGGCGTCGCGGGCGTCACCGCGCACCGTCAGCACGCCGGTCTGGCGCAGCGGCTCGAGCTTCCAGGGCACGGCGTCGACCACCACCACCTTGCGGCCGCCGGCGGCGAGCGCGCCGGCGAGCAGGGTGGACAGCGGGTTGGCGCCCACCAGCACCGTCAGCCGCCGCGACGGGTCGCGCGTCCAACCCAGGAGCGGCGGCAGGGCCAGCGCCATCGCCGTCGCCCAGGCGCCGGTCAGCACGATCACCAGGTAGACCAGGCCCTCGAGGGCGGCGGCGCCGGCGATCCCGGCGGCGCGGAGCTGGATGGCGGCCAGCGAGGCGACCGCGGCGGCGACGATGCCGCGCGGCGCGGTCAGCGCCAGCACCAGGCGCTCGCGCCCGCCGAGCTGGCCCGGCCACACCGCGGCGGCCACGGCGAGCGGACGCACCGCGAGGGTGAGGGCGGCCACCACCGCCACGCCGCCCCAGCCGAGGTCGAGGACCGACCCGAGGTCGAGGCGCGCCGCCAGCAGCACGAAGAGGACCGAGATCACCAGGACGGTGAGCTGCTCCTTGAACGAGCGCAGCGGCTCGAGATCGGGCACGTCCGCCATCGACAGCGTCAGCCCCATCACCACCGACGCCAGGATCCCCGATTGCGGCGCCTGGCTCTCGGCGAGCGCGTAGCAGCCCACCAGCAGGGCCAGGATCACCAGGTTGCGCAGGCTCCGCCCGACCCCTCGCGAGCGGGCGGCGAAGCGGGCCAGCGCACCGGCCGCGAAGCCGAGCAGCGCCCCGGTGGCGATCAGCGTCAGCAGGGCGCCGGCGAGCGGCTCGAGCGGCTCGCCGGCGCGCTCGATCCACTGCAGCACCAGGTAGGCGAGCACGGCGCCGATCGGGTCCACGATCAGGCCCTCGGAGACCAGCACCGTGCGCACCGTTCGCGGGGCGATGGTGTGGCGCAGCAGGGGCACGATCACGGTGGGGCCGGTGACGGTGACGATGGCCCCGAAGAGCGCCGCCGTGGCCCACGGCAGCCCGGTGAACGCGTGGGCCAGCCAGGCCCCCCCCACGCCGGTGATCACCACCCCGATCGTCAGCAGGTTGCGGACCGGCGCGCCGACCCGGCGTAGCTGGCGCGGGTCGAGCGACAGCCCGCCCTCGAAGAGGATGATCGCCACCCCCAGCTCGACGACCACCAGCAGGCCGCGGCCCAGCGCCTCCGGGTGCAGTACGTCGAAGCCGTACGGGCCCGCACCGATGCCGAAGACGAGCAACGGCAGGATGGCGGGCAGCTTGAAACGCTCGGCGAGCACCTGGGCGCCGAGCCCCAGGGTCACCGCCACCGCCACCGTGGTCAGCAGGACCGACACGCCTTCGTGCATGGCGCAAGGCTAGCAGCAACCCGGGCGCCGGCGCCGCAGGGAAGAGCCCGGCGCGAAGGCTTGTTGTCTTGCCTGGACGGACGCCGACCGGCGTGGCCTTTGCACCGATTCCGGTGCAGAGCGTGTCCGAGAGAAAGCGAGCAGAACGCGAACGCACCAGTGCGCCGCCGCGAGATCGTCGCGCCGGCGCCGGGAGGAGACCGTGATCCTCGACCCCTGCCCCCCCCAGCCCCGCCGCCGGCGCCGCCTCGAGCGCACCGTCCGGCGCCTCCGTAGCGAGCTGCGGCGCAGCCGTCACCTGACCGTGGGCCTGGCTGTCGCCCTGCTCCTCGCGCTGACCGTGACCACCGGCATGGTGTCGGCGGGCGACGCCCCCGCCGGCAGTACCGTGGAGCTGGGCACCGGCGAGGCCGGTGTCGCGCCACCTGCCGCCGCGCCGCGCCGCGCCACGGCGGAGCCCGTCGCGCCGGCGGCGCAGACGACGACGCCGCAGCGCGGCCGCAAGGTCGGCGAGGGGGAGGCGAGCTACTACCACGCCTCGCTCGAGGGACACGCCACCGCCAGCGGCGAGCCCTACCGCGGCGCCCGCCTCACCGCCGCCCACCGCAGCCTGCCCTTCGGCTCGAAGGTGCGGGTGACCAACCTCAAGAACGGCCGCTCGGTCACCGTGAAGGTCAACGACCGGGGACCCTTCGTGCCGCGGCGGGTGATCGACCTGTCGCGGGCCGCCGCCCGGCAGCTCGGAATGCTCGAGCGCGGGCACGCGCGGGTGAAGCTCGAGCTGATCGCCGGCTGAGCCGAGGCCGGGGCGGGAACGTCCGGCCCTAGCCCTCCGCCGGACCGCCGGCGGCGCGCCCGCGCAGGGCGTCGACGGTGTCGACGGCGTGGCGCAGGTGGGGGATCACGATGCTGCCGCCGACGATCAACGCCACGTTGAGGGCGTCGAGCAGCTCCTCGTCGCTCCAGCCCGCTTCGACGCACTGGATCAGGTGGTAGTCGATGCAGTCGTTGCAGCGCAGCACGGCCGAGGCCACCAGGCCGAGCAGCTCCTTGGTGCGGCCGTCGAGCGCCCCGTCCCGGTAGGCGGCGGTGTCGAGCGCGAAGAAGCGCTTGACCCCCAGATGGCCGGCCTCGAGGATGCGCTCGTTCTGCCGCTCGCGGTCGGCGCGGAAGGCCGCCAGGCGCTCGGCCGGCCCGTCGTCGTGCGGGGCGCCGCTCACAGCCCCAGGGCGGCCAGCGGCGCCCACTGGAGGAGCTCCTCGCGGTAGGGCTCCACCCGCTCGCGGTTCTCCGGCGGCACCTGCTCGCTCGCCTCGCGGCTGCGGTCGGCGAGCTGGTCGAGCTGGCGCAGCCCGCCCTCCTTCGCCGCGTCGCGCACCTGCTCCAGGGTCACCGCCACCGCCTGCTGGCCCAGCGCCAGGTAGACCTGCCGGCGCACCCAGGCGTACTCCTGGCGCGAGAACTCCTGCTGGTCGATCCCTTCGACCTGGGCCCGCTTGGCCTCCGTCGCCAGGTCGCCGAGGTCGCGCCAGAAGGCCAGGATGTCGCCCAGCCGCGGCTCCTGCCCCGCGGGCTTCTCCTCCTTGTACTTCGCCTCCAGCGCCTCCCAGCGCGGCCCGAGCTGGTCGCGCACGTGCCGCTGCACGGCCACGAAGCGACCCACCTGCGCCTCGCTGAGGACGCCGTCGGCCGGCGGCGCGTAGTCGGACTGGTCGTCGATGTCGGCGTCGAGCTTCTGGATCTCGTCGAGCTTGGAGAAGCTCTTCGCCGCCTCGATCCCCGAGCCGATCATCTCCCGCCCGGGCTGGTAGACGAACTTGTAGAACAGCAACCCGCCCGCCACCGCGCCGACCACGAGCACCACCAGGCACCCCAACACGATCTTCTTGGCCATGGGGCGGAAGGTTAGCACTGGGGGGCGGAGGGGCGGGTGGAAGGCGGCGCCCCTTGGGCCGCTGTTTGGGGGGCCACGGGCCCGGCGGGTGCCCGGGGACGTCGCCGTGTTCGTGGGAGATCGGCGGGGCGGCGACTCGGCAGGGCCCGCGCGCGGCCGGGAGGTGGCGGCTGAGGAATCGAGATTCGGGCGCGGGCCCTGACGCCCCGGGCACCCGCCGGGCCCGTGGCCCCTTCATCGACGGGGGCGAGCCGCCGACGACCACCCGCACATCCGGGAGGGGGAAGAAAAAAGGACGCCGTCGGAGGTGGCGGCTGGGGGAGTGCGAGAGTCGGGCGCGGGCCCTGACGCCCCGGGCACCCGCCGGGCCCGTGGCCCCTTCACCGACCGGGGCGAGACGCCGACGACCACCCGCACATCCGGGGAGAGGGGAAGAAGGAGATTCGGGGTCGCGGCGACTCGGCAGGGCCCGCGCGCGGCCGGGGAGGGGCGGCTGAGGAATCGAGATTCGGGCGCGGGCCCTGACGCCCCGGGCACCCGCCGGGCCCGTGGCCCCTTCATCGACGGGGGCGAGCCGCCGACGACCACCCGCACATCCGGGAGGGGGAAGAAAACAAGGACGCCGTCGGAGGTGGCGGCTGGGGAGTCGAGAGTCGGGCGCGGGCCCTGACGCCCCGGGCACCCGCCGGGCCCGTGGCCCCTTCATCGACGGGGGCGAGACGCCGACGACCACCCGCACATCCGGGAGGGAGAGGAAGAAAGAGGAGATTGGGGGTCGCGGCGACTCGGCAGGGCCCGCGCGCGGCCGGGTGTGGCGGCTGAGGAGTCGAGAGTCGGGCGCGGGCCCTGACGCCCCGGGCACCCGCCGGGCCCGTGGCCCCTTCATCGACGGGGGCGAGACGCCGACGACCACCCGCACATCCGGGAGGGAGAGGAAGAAAGAGGAGATCGGCGGGGCGGCGACTCGGCAGGGCCCGCGCGCGGCCGGGGGTGACGGCTGGGGAGTGGAGATTCGGGCGCGGGCCCTGACGCCCCTGGCACCCGCCGGGCCCGTGGCCCCTGCACCGCCGGGGGGCGAGACGCCGACGACCACCCGGCCCGGTGCGCCACGGCTCCGCTAGAGTGCCGGGGGATGGGGATGTCGTGGATGGAGATCGGGTCGTTCTCGCTGGCGGCGCTGGCGGTCGGGGCCGCGGCGTGGGCGGCGGTGCACGCGGTGCTGACCAAGCGGGACGTGCGGGCGGCGATCGGGTGGGTGGGGCTGGTGCTGGTGTTCCCGCTGGCCGGGGCGGTGCTCTACGCGGTCTTCGGGATCAACCGGATCGGGCGGCGGGCCAGCGCGTTGCGCGGCGGGCGGGCGGCGGCGGCCGCGGTGCCGGAGCCGCCCGCCGGGGCGCTGCCGCAGGGAGGCGCCGACCTGGCGGCGCTGGCGCGGCTGGTCGGGCGGGTGGTCGGTCTGCCGCTGGTGGCCGGCAACCGGGTGCGGGCGCTGGTCGACGGCGAGGCGGCCTACCCGGAGATGCTCGCCGCCATCGCCGCAGCGCGCCGCTCGCTCACCCTGTCGACCTACATCTTCGACAACGACCGCGCCGGCAGGGAGTTCCGCGCCGCCCTCGCCGCCGCCGTCGAGCGCGGCGTCGAGGTGCGGGTGATCGTCGACGGGGTCGGGGCGCGCTACTCCTTCCCGCCCACCGTCCACGCGCTGCGCCGCGACGGCGTGCGGACGGCGGTCTTCCTCC
The DNA here is from genome assembly GCA_963843275.1 of uncultured Acidobacteriota bacterium. Taxonomy (GTDB): domain Bacteria; phylum Acidobacteriota; class Thermoanaerobaculia; order Multivoradales; family JBCCEF01; genus CAWJJM01. The sequence goes on from CAWJJM010000012.1 coordinate 1,858,886, forward strand.
CCACTCTGATCCCCTGGCGCCTGCCGTGGATGAACCTGCGCACCCACCGCAAGATCCTCGTCGCCGACGGCCGGGTCGGCTTCGTGGGGGGGATGAACCTGCGCGAAGAGCACCGGGTGCGCGGCGACAGCGCCCACCCGGTGCACGACCTCCACTTCCGGGTCGAGGGGCCGGTGGTGGCGCAGATCCAGGGGGTGTTCGCCGCCGACTGGGAGTTCGCGGCCGGCGAGCGGCTGCGGGGCGAGCCCTGGTTCCCGCCGCTCGCGGCGGTGGGGGACGTCTGCGCCCGCGCCATCCCCGACGGGCCCGACGAGGACTTCGACCAGATGCGCTGGACGCTGCTCGGGGCGCTCGCGGTGGCGCGGCGGCGGGTGCGCATCCTCACCCCCTACTTCCTGCCCGACGGCGACCTGCTGACCGCCCTCGACGTCGCCGCTCTGCGCGGCGTCGAGGTGGACCTCGTGCTGCCGGCCGCGAACAACCTGGCCCTGGTCGGCTGGGCGATGAACGCCCACCTGCCGCCGGTGCTGGAGCGCGGCTGTCGGGTGTGGTGGACGCCGCCCCCCTTCGACCACTCCAAGCTCCTGGTGGTCGACGGCGCCTGGGCGCTCGTCGGCTCCGCCAACTGGGATCCGCGCAGCCTGCGGCTGAACTTCGAGCTCGGCGTGGAGCTCTACGGGCTGGAGGCGGTGGCCGGGCTCGAGGCCCTCGCCGAGCGCAAGATCGCCGCCGCCCGGCCGGCCAGCCTCGCCGAGCTGCGCGACCGGCCGCTGCCGCTGCGCCTGCGCGACGGGATCGCCCGGCTCGCGCAGCCCTACCTGTGAGCGGCGCGCACCGCACCGGCGGCCGGCCGGGGCTCAGTGGGTGGTCGGGCCGCCGCCGCGGCCGCGGTCCCCGGGGACCACGGTGAAGCCCTTGCGCCGGCGCAGGCGGCGCAGCCGCTGCTGGATCCACCACTGCTGGAAGCGCAGCCGCCCCTCGCGCAGGCCACGGCGCGGCCCGCCCGGCCGCAGCCACGCCCAGGTCGCGCCCACCGTGGCGCAGACCCCGAGGAAGCCCGCCAGGTCGTGGGTGCCGAGGAAGCCGACGAACGCGAAGAGGATCTCGAGCGGCAGGAACCAGCGCGCCTGCACCGGCAGCACGAAGAACAGGTAGATCGTGGCGCGTCCGTAGAGCGTGGCGAAGGCGGCGACCAGGATCACCATCAGGATGCGCTGTCCCTGCATCAGCACGAAGGGTGGGGTCAGGGAGAAGCCGCCGCCCAGCTCGGCGAGGAGCTCGACCGCCACCGCCACCACCGAGCCGGCCACGGCGCCCACCGCCAGGAGCTGCCAGAAGGCGCGCGCGCCGAGGTGGCCGCGGACGTCGCGCCCGAACCAGAACAGGATCACCAGCTCGAGGACGATCCAGAAGCTCGGCGGACCGTAGCCGGCGAACGGGTAGGTGACGAGCTGCCAGAGGAAACCCGCCCGCCACACCAGGGGCGACAGGCGCATCAGCTCGGGCAGGATGCGGGTGGCGGTGAAGAACTGGCAGGCGTAGGTGAAGAAGACGACCGCCAGCAGCACGACGAGGTCGCGCGGCGGCGGGCCGCCGAGGCCGCCGAAGCTCGGCAGGCGGGGGTGGGGCTGGCGACCGTAGACCATCCGTCCGCCTCAGCCGCAGCGCGCCGCGAAGTCGCGCAGGAAGTCCACCAGCACCCCCACCGACTCGAGCGACACCGCGTTGTAGAGGGAGGCGCGCAGCCCGCCGACCGAGCGGTGACCCTTGAGCCCCACCAGCCCGGCGGTCGCCGCCTCGGTGAGCAGTCGCGCCTCGAGCTCCGGCGTCGGCAGGCGGAAGGTGACGTTCATGCGCGAGCGGCTCGCCGGCATCGGCGTGGCCGCGGAAGAAGTCGTCGCCGTCGAGGGTGCCGTAGAGCAGCTCGGCCTTCTTCGCCGACAGCGCCTCCATCGCCGGCACCCCTCCCTGCGCCTCCACCCAGGCGACCACCTTGCCCAGCAGGTAGATCGCCCCGGTCGGCGGCGTGTTGTAGAGCGAGTCCTTGTCGCGGTGGGTGCGGTAGCGCAGGATCGCCGGCAACGCCTCCGGCGCCCGCTCGAGCAGGTCGTCGCGCACCACGGCCAGCGTCACCCCGGCGGGCCCGAGGTTCTTCTGCGCCCCCGCGTAGACGAGCGCCGAGCGGCCGACCGGCAACGGCCGCGACAGCGACGTCGGACGAGGCGTCGACGACCAGCGGCACGCCGCCGGTGTCGGGCAGCTCCGGCCACTGCGTGCCGTAGATGGTGTTGTTGCTGGTCAGGTGGACGTAGTCGGCCGCCGGGTCGAGATCGAGCTCGGCGGCGGCCGGCACGCGGCGGAAGGCCTCGCCCTCGGTCGAGCCGGCGACCCGCGCCCGGCCGACGCGCCGGGCCTCGGCCAGCGCCTTCTGCGACCAGGCGCCGGTGAGCACGTAGTCGGCGGAGCCTGCGGGGCGCAGCAGGTTCATCGGCGCCATCGCGAACTGCAGGCTGGCGCCGCCCTGCAGCAGCAGCACCGACCAGCCGTCGGGGACCTCGAGCGTCCGGCGCAGCGCCTCGAGGGCGCCCCGGTGGACCTCGTCGTAGGCGGCGGAGCGGTGCGACAGCTCCAGCACGCTCATGCCGCGCCCGCGGAAGTCGACCAGCTCGCGCCGGGCCTCCTCGAGCACCGGCAGGGGAAGCGCCGCGGGACCGGCGCCGAAGTTGTGGACGCGCATCTGCCCCTCCTCCCCGGCCTCGCTACATCTCGTGGATCACCAGGCCCGAGCGCAGCTTGGGCTCGAACCAGGTGGACTTCGGCGGCAGCACCCGGCCGGCGTCGGCCACCGCCATCAGCTCCTCGACACTCACCGGATGGAGGGAGAAGGCCACCCCGCCGCCCGCCCGCACCCGCCGCTCGAGCTCGCCGGTGCCCCGCGAACCGCCCACGAAGTCGAGGCGTGCCGAGGTCCGCGGGTCGTCGATCCCGAGCAGCGGGGCGAGGACCCGGGACTGGAGGATCGCGGCGTCCAACGACTCGACCGGGTCCGCCGCCGCCACCAGGCGGCCGGGCGCCTCGAGGCCGTACCAGCGGCCGCCGAGGAACATGCCGAAGGTCCCCTTGCGCGTCGGCTGCGGCGGAGCGTCGGGGGTGACCGTCATCTCCCTCCCCAACCGGTCCAGGAGCTCATCCTGCGCCAGGCCGCCCAGGTCGCGGACCACCCGATGGTAGGGGAGGATGCGCATCTCGGCGGCCGGGAAGGCGACGGCGAGGAAGACGTCCCAGGGGCGCTCGCCGGCCGCCGCCGGGTCGTCCTGCTGGCGGGCGGCGCGGGCGCGGCTGGCGGCCGCCGAGCGGTGGTGACCGTCGGCGACGTAGAGCACCCCCACGGCGGCGAAGGCGGCGACCAGCGGCTCCGGGTCCGCCACCCGCCACAGCGTGTGGCCGACGCCGTCGGGGGCGGTGAAGTCGACCAGCGGCGCCTCCTCGGCGACGATCCGCGCCACCCGGTGGTCCACCGCGCGCTCGCCGCGATAGGTCAGCAGCACCGGCTCGGGGTGGCAACCCAGCGCCAGCAGGTGCCGGGTGCGGTCGTCCTCCTTGTCGGGCCGGGTCCGCTCGTGCTTGCGGATGAGGTCGGCGTCGTAGTCGTCGACCGGGAAGCACCCGGCCAGCCCCACCTGGCGGTGGTCGCCGTCGGTGAGGCGGTAGACGTAGAGGGCGGGCTCGGGGTCGCGCGCCAGGGCGCCCTCGGCGACCAGCCGCTCGAGCGCCCGCCGCCCCGCCGCGTACACCGCGTCGGAGTGCGGGTCGGTGCCCTCGGGCAGGTCGATCTCGGGCCGGGTGACGTGCAGGAACGACCACGGCTCCCCCGCCGCCAGGGCGCGCGCTTCCCCGGTGTCGACGACGTCGTAGGGCACCGCCGCCACCCGCGGGGCGGCCCCGGGGGTGGGACGGAGGGCTCGGAACGGGCGGAGGTCGGCCATGGCGAGCCGGCGGCGGACCGCCGGGGGCGGGTATGTTACCCCACCGCCCCGGGCGCTCCGGCCGCTGCGGCGCGCCGTTGCGGCGCGGCGCGCAACCTCCGGTCGCGCGTCACGTTTAGGCTAGAGTCCGGCCCTCGAAAGGAGTCCCCAGATGAACCGGCGCACCCCGCTCGTCGCCCTGTCCCTGCTGCTCGCCGCCACGGCCGCCACCGCGGCCGAGAAGCCCGCGTCCCCCACCGCGGACGCCGCGGCCGCCGTCGCCGCCGCCGACCGGGCGCTGGCGCGTGCCGTCGCCGACCGCGACCGCGACGCCTTCGCCGCCCGCATCGCGCCCGACGGGGTCTTCCTCGGCGCCGGCGCGGCGCGCGGACCCGAAGAGGTGCTCGCCGGGTGGAGCGCCTTCTTCGACCCCGACAGCGGTGCCACCCTCGCCTGGGAGCCGGACCGCGTCGTGGTGTCGTCGAGCGGCGACCTCGCCTACACCCAGGGCGCCTACACGCTCCAGGCGCGCCGCGGCGACGGCTCCGCCGTCACCGACCACGGCCGCTACCTGACGGTGTGGCGGCGCGGCACGCACGGCTGGCAGGTGGCCGCCGACGGCAGCCTGACCGAGGACCTGGGCGGCTGGTTCCAGGCGGCCCCCCCACCGCCGGGCCGGGGGCCCCCGAGGGACCGGCGCCCGCCGCGCCCGGCGAGAGCGCCACCTACCGCTGGACGACCGACGGCGCCAACTCGTCGGGCGACCTCGTCTACGCTCTCGGCACGGTGGACGTCGAGCTGGCGGCGAAGGACGTGACGTTGCGGGCCGACGCCCCCTGGCTCGCGGTGTGGCAGGCCGACGACGCCGGCTCGCTGCACCTGGCGGGGTTCTCGGTGGGACCGCCGCGCCGGCGGCCGTGAGCGGGACGCGGACGGCCTATACTGGTCGTCCCCCATGAACGAGATCGAGCGCCCGCCCCCCCGCTACTCGCTGGGCGAGGAGATCGCCCACAGCGTCACCCACGGGGTGGGGATCGTGCTGGCGATCGTCGGGCTCACCCTGCTGGTGACCTTCGCCGTCCAACGCGGCAACGCCTGGCACGTCGTCGGCTGTTCGATCTTCGGGGTGACGCTGCTGCTCCTCTACACCGCGTCCACGCTCTACCATTCCATCCCCCTGCCGCGGGCCAAGCGGGTGCTGCGGGTCCTGGACCACTCGGCGATCTTCCTGCTCATCGCCGGCACCTACACGCCGTTCGCCCTGATCACCCTGCGCGACTCCGGCGGCTGGAGCCTGATCGCCCTGCTGTGGGGTCTGGCGGTGCTCGGCATCGTCACCAAGGCCACCGCCTTCCACCGCTTCCGCGCCCTGTCGATCGGCCTCTACGTGGGGATGGGATGGAGCGCCCTGGCGGTGGCCGAGCCGCTGGCCGCCGGCCTCCACCCCACCGGCATGGGCCTGGTGGTGGCGGGCGGCCTCGCCTACACCCTGGGGCTGGTCTTCTACGGCCTCCGCCGCCTGCGCTACCACCACATGGTCTGGCACCTCTTCGTGCTGGCGGGATCGATCCTGCACTTCTTCGCGGTGCTGCTCTTCGTCATCCCGCCGCCCCGGTAGCAGCCGTTCCGGGAGACCGGTTCGATCCCGGGGCCGGGGGGGGTGGCGGTGGGCTCGGATGCGCGGTGCGCGAGCGAGGTGGGCCGAGCCGACCACCAGGTCGCCGCAGGCCTCCCGAGCGAGCGGCGACGCGGCCGCCGGGCCCCCATCCGCCACCCGGCCCGGCGGTAGAATCGCCGGCGGCATGATTCCGGTGATCCTCTCGGGCGGCAGCGGGACGCGGTTGTGGCCGGTCTCGCGCGCCACGTTCCCCAAGCAGTTCAACGACCTGGTCGGCGAGTCGCTGCTGGCGCGCACGCTGCAGCGGGTGGCGCCGCTCGGACCGCCGTGGATCGTCGCCGCCGCGGGCGGGGAGGTGCCGACCCGCCGCGTGCTCGAGGCGCTCGGGCTGCCCGCCGAGCGCGCCGTCTTCGAGCCCGCGGCGCGCAACACCGCTCCCGCGATCGCCCTGGCCTGCCACCTGCTGGCGCTGCGCGGCTGGGGCGAGGAGGTGATGGGCAGCTTCCCCTCCGATCACCTGGTCACCGACCCGGAGGCCTTCCGGCGCGCCGCCCGGCTCGGCGAGAACGCCGCCCGGGCCGGGCGGGTGGTGACCCTGGGCATCCGCCCCACCTTCGCCGCCACCGGCTACGGCTACCTCGACCTCACCGACGAGGTCGTCGAGCGCGAAGGCGAGGCCCCCGCGGGTGTCGAGCCGCTCGAGGTGCGCCGGGTTGCGGGGTTCCGCGAGAAGCCCGACGCGGCGACGGCGGAGCGCTTCCTCGCCTCGGGGCACCACCTGTGGAACGCCGGCATGTTCGTCTTCCGGATCGACGTCATGGCGGCGTGCTTCGAGCGCCTGATGCCCGAGCTGTGGGCGGCGATCCGCACCGTCACCGCGGACGGCGGCAACCTCGCGGAGGTCTACGGGCGGATCGCGGCGGAGAGCTTCGACTACGGCATCCTGGAGCGCCTCGACGACCAGGTCTCGATCCCCTGCGAGATCGGCTGGAGCGACGTCGGCTCGTGGGACGAGGTGGCGCGCTTCCGCCCCAGCGGCGCCGCGGTCTTCGAGCACGCGGCCGCCGGCAACTTCGTCTACCCCCTGCGCGACAAGGTCTACGGTCTGGTGGGGGTGGACGGCCTGATCGTGGTCGACACCGACGACGCCCTGCTGATCGCCCGGCGCGGCGCCTCCCAGGAGGTCAAGGGCCTGGTCGACCGGCTGCGCGAAGCGGGCCGCCGCGAGGCCACCGCGCACCCCTTCGAGCTGCGCCCCTGGGGCGATTTCGAGGTGCTGCGCGACAGCACGCGGTTCAAGTCGAAGCTGCTGCGCGTGCGGCCCGGCCACCAGCTCTCCTACCAGTCGCACCGCCATCGCTCCGAGCACTGGGTGGTGGTGGCCGGGCAGCCGGAGGTGGTCCTCGACGGCGCCGTGCACCGCCTCGCCCCCGGCGACCACATCGCCATCCCGCAGGGGGCCCGTCACCGCATCCGCAACCCCGGCGACGACGAGGTGGAGATCGTCGAGGTGCAGCTCGGCAGCTACTTCGGCGAGGACGACATCGAGCGCTACGAGGACGACTACGACCGTGCCTGAGCCCCACCGCCTCCGCACTCTGGCGCCGCTCGCCCTGGCGCTGCTCGCCGGCTGCCTGCAGGCGCCGCCGCCGCCCGCCGCCCAACCGCGGCCGGTGCAGGCACGCGGCGACCTGGCCGAGGACGAGAAGGCCACCATCGAGCTGTTCCGCAACGCTTCCCCGTCGGTGGTCTACATCACCACCCTGACCCGCGGGCGCACCGCCTTCAGCCTCAACCTGCTCGAGGTGCCCCGCGGCACCGGCTCCGGCTTCCTGTGGGACGACCAGGGCCACGTGGTGACCAACTTCCACGTCGTCCAGGGCTCCAACGCCGCCCGCGTCACCCTCTCCGACCACTCCGAGTGGGACGCCCGGCTGGTGGGGGCGGCGCCGGAGAAGGACCTGGCGGTGCTGCACATCGACGCCCCCGCCGCCAAGCTCCGCCCCATCCCCGTGGGACGCTCGGCCGATCTCGAGGTGGGCCAGAAGGTGTTCGCCATCGGCAACCCGTTCGGGCTCGACCACACCCTGACCACCGGCATCATCAGCGCGGTGGGGCGCGAGATCGACTCGGCCGGCGGCCTGCCGATCCGCGACGTGATCCAGACCGACGCGGCGATCAACCCGGGCAACTCCGGCGGGCCGCTGCTCGACAGCGCCGGCCGCCTGATCGGCGGTCAACTCGGCGATCTACAGCCCCTCGGGCGCCTACGCCGGAATCGGCTTCGCCATCCCGGTCGACACCGTCGCCTGGGTGGTCCCGGAGCTGATCACGTCGGGCCAGCTCGTCCGCCCCACCCTCGGCGTCGTGCTGGCCACCGACCGCCTGGCGACCGAGATGGGGGTGCAGGGCGGGCTCGTGCTGCAGGTGGTGCCGGGCTCCGGGGCCGAGCGCGCCGGGCTGCACCCCACCCGCCGCGGCATGCTCGGCGGCATCGACCTCGGCGACGTCATCACCGCCATCGAGGGCGCGCCGGTCACCACCGTCGCCGACGTCTACCTGCTGCTGGAACGGCACAAGCCGGGCGAGACCGTGCGCCTCACCGTCGAGCGCGGCGGCCGGCAACGCCAGGTCGACGTCGAGCTGGGAGAGCCGGGTTGAAGCCCGGGGCCGCGGCCGCGGCCGGCGGAGGTGACACAATGCGCGCCGGCGCGCCGCCCGGACCCGGCGCGCCCGAGATCTTCTCCGGAGGGAGCTGACGTGGAACCCGACCGCCCGAAGCCCGCCGCCCCGAGCGCTGGAGCGCCCACCTCGCGCTACGAGGCGGAGTACGAGCTCGAGACACCGGCCCGCTGCCCCCACTGCAGCGCCACGATCACCTGGGTCGGCGTCACCCGGCTGCTGCGCACCCGCGTCAACTTCACCTCCACCCTGCCCCGCCGCGGCTACGTCATCACCTGCCCGGCCTGCCACACCCTGCTGCCGGCCGAGCTGCGCGGCCTGACCTGAGCCGGCCCGCCGGCCGGTCGGCGACCGGCCGGCAGCGGCTCGCGCGGTGCGGACGGGCGGCTACTCCGTGCCGGAGTCGCCCTCCTCCGGCGCCATCGCCGGCCCCCACGCGTGCGCCAGCGTGACCTCGCTGTGGTCGATCATCGCGACGTAGTCCTGCCAGGCCTTCTGTGCCGCCTCCATGCTGCCTTCCTGCTCGGCCATCGCCTGCATCCAGCGGACGTCGTCGGGGCTCATCGCCCACTCCATGTCGGCGGGGCCGTTCTTCAACGTCCAGACGACGGTTATATCCCACGGGCCGGTCTCGTGGACCAGCACGATGAACGGGTGGGTTCCGATCTTGATGCCGGCGGGGACGAAGTGCTCGGCGATGTGGGCCAGCGCCTTCTCCTTCATCCCTTCCTTGAAGTCGACGTTGACCACCTGGTACCAGGTCCCCTCGTACTTCTTCGCCGCCATCTGGGCGACGGCGAACGACGCGGGCACCACCAGCGCGATGACGAGACACCACAGACAGAGCTTCCTCATGGCCTCCTCCTTCCAAAGGATGGACGGGACGGCGCGCCGACACGGCGGCCGGAGGTCGCACCGAGCGACCGCCCTCCGGGCACGCCGCACCAACGCGCTCTACGAAACGGTGTCCGGATCCTGACGCGGCGAGGACGTTCCGTCAATCGCGCGAAGGGAGAGGGGCCGCAATCCTCACAGCCGCTCGGGGCGGTGGACCGTCCTCTCGTTCTCGACGTTCCCGGTGTTGCGGGTGGAAGCGGGCTCGAACAGCAGGACGTGGGTCTCGACGGGAGCCACCGGCCGGTGCTCGACACCGTGCGGCACGATCAGCATCTGGCCCGGTCCCAAGGTGATCGTGCGCTCGCGCAGCTCCATGTCGAGCCGCCCGGAGAGGACCAGGAAGAGCTCGTCCTCCACCTCGTGGTGGTGCCACACGAACGGCCCTTCCAGCTTCACCAGCCGGACGTGCTGACCGTTGAGCTCCCCCACCACCTTCGGGTCCCAGAAGGTGTCGAACGAGCTCAGCTTCTCGTCGAGGTCGATCTTCTCCACGGCGTCCTCCGTCGGGTCTCAGTGTGGCGCGCGCAGCGCCGGCAGCAGGAGCAGCACGATCTCGACCAGGCCGAGAACGGTGCCGAACGGCAGGTACCACAGCGTCGCCACCGCGCAGGCGAGCATCCCCCACCACGCCCACGGCGCCGCCACCGCGAAGGCGACGGCGGCCGCGAGCCAGGCGGCCCCGAGCGTCACGTGGGCCACTTTCATCGCGGTCGAGCGCGGATCGACACCGGCCGCCGAGACCACCGACGCCCAGGGGCCGAGCCGGCCGGCGTGCGGCCCGGAGGCGGGGGTGACGTCGTCGCCCGTCACCAGCGCCCGGGCGCCGTCGAAGGCCAGCCAACCGCCGGCGAGGACCCCCACGGCCACCACCGCCCAGGCGAGCGGGTGCAGGTGTGTCGGCGCCGCCATCGGATCCTCCGGGAGCTCACCCGAGCTGCTGGCAGAGCGCCCAGCCGAGCAGGATGCCGCCGAAGAAGAAAAGGAGAGTCAGCAGGATGCGGACGAACCGGGCGCGCTCGGGGGACATCGGCTCCTCCTCGGGATGCTCCCCATCTTAGCCGAGCAGGACGCGGACGGGGACCACCGCCTCGACCGCGTCCTGCCCACACTGCCCGCAGTAGCGCCCGCCGAGGGGCGCGCCGCAGTGGGCGCAGCGCGGCGGCCGGGCTCCCCGCCCGGCGGTCGTTCCGGCCCCGGTCACGACGCGGCCGCGCCCCGCGCCGCCCGCAGCATCGCCTCCAGGCTGCGCTCGACGTCCTCGTCCGTGGTGGCCCACGAGCTGACGCTGATCCGCATCGCGGTCCGGCCCTGCCAGACCGTGCCGCCGCACCAGCAGGTGCCGTCCGCCTGCACGGCGGCGACGACCCGCCGCGTCGCTGCGGCGTCGCCGAAGGCGACCAGCACCTGGTTGAGCACCACCTCGTTCAGCACCTCGTAGCCCGCCCTCCCGCAGCCCCTCGGCGAAGCGCCGCGCCTGGCGGCAGGTGCGCTCGACCAGGTCGCGCGACGCCGGCGCGGCCGAGGCTGTGCAGCGCCGCCCACACCTCCACCCCGCGGGCGCGCCGCGACAGCTCGGGCGTGAAGTCGGCGGGGTTGCGCAGCGGCCCGGCGGTGGGCAGGTACTCGGCGGTCACCGCCATCGCGGCGCGCAGGGCGTCGGCGTCGCGCACCAGCGCCACGCCGCTGTCGTAGGGGACGTTGAGCCACTTGTGGGCGTCGGTGGCCCAGGAGTCGGCGCACTCGATCCCGGCGGCGAGCTCGGCGAGCCCCGGCGACCGCCGCGCGCCCACAGGCCGAAGGCGCCGTCGACGTGCACCCAGGCGCCCGCCGCGTGCGCCGCCGCGCACACCTCGCCCACCGGGTCGAAGGCGCCGGTGTTGACGTTGCCGGCCTGGGTGCAGACGATCGTCGGGCCGGCGATCGCCGGCAGCGCCTCCGCCCGCATCCGCCCCTGGCCGTCGACCGGCACCCGCACCACCCGGCTCCGCCCCAGCCCGAGGACGCCCAGCGACTTGAGCAGCGTCGGATGGGCCTCGGCGCCCACCACCACGGTGACCGGCGGCGCCCCGCACAGGCCGTCGGCCTCGACGTCCCAACCGGCGCGGGAGAGGACCGCGTGGCGGGCCGCGGCCAGGGCGCCGAGGTTGGCCACCGTGGCGCCGGTGACGAAGCCGCCGCCGGCGTCGCGCGGCAGGTCGAGCAGGTCGAGCAGCCAGCCGAGGGCCACCTGCTCGAGGCGGGAGGTGGCCGGCGTCACCTCGGAGAGCGCGGTGTTCTGGTCCCAGGCCTGGGCCAGCCAGTTGGCGGCCAGGGCCACCGGCAGGGAGCCGCCGATGACGAAGCCGAAGAAGCGCGGCCCCGCCATCGCCAGGGTCGCCGGCGAGCCCGCTTCGTCGAGCAGCGCCAGGGTCGCGGCCGGGTCGCCGGGCCCCTCCGGCAACGGCGCGTCGAGCACGGCGAGCCGCCGCACCGCGTCGGGCGACGGAGCCACCGGCCGCGAGCCGAGTCCCTCGAGGTAGGCGATGGCGCGCCGCGCCGCGTCCTCCAGCAGGGTTCTCATCGGCGCGACACGGCCGGCGCTACATCCAGGGCTCGTCGGCGCTCGGCCCGTAGATGCTCGGGACCTTGGCGTCCGCCATCCGCAGGTAGATCGAGAGCTGCCCGCGGTGGTGGATCTGGTCGTGGAGCAGGAACCAGGCGAGGTCGCGCCGCGGCAGCGGCTCGATCTTCCCCGGCCCGGTGAAGAACTTCACCCGCTCCGCGAAGGCCGCCTCGTCGTAGGAGCCCACCAGGTCGGCGAAGTCGCGGTGCACGCTCTCCAGCGCCGCCAGGATCTCGTCCCACCCCTGCGGCGCCTCGGGCACCGAGCCACCGCCGGCCAGCATCTGCTCGAGCTGGTCCTTCATCACCGCCATGCCCAGATAGCACTCGGCCACGAAGACCCACGCCAGCTCGCGGGCGGTCTTGCACTTCGGGTGGGGTCGCAGATCCGCCTGGTCGGCCGGATAGGCCCGCAGCACCTTCATCGTCCGTGCGTGCTCGTCCTCGAGGACGTCGAGAAACACCTGGACCGCGTTCGCCATCGTTTCGCTCCTTGCCGTGTTCCGCGCAGGCTACACCAGATCGCCGGCCGCGGACCGGCGCCGCGTCCGCCGGCGTCGGAGGGCCACCGCGGCGCCGGCGATCGGTGTGGGCCGTGGCCTCGTCGGGTTCGTCGTCGGCGAAGCGCAGGATCGTCGTCCAGCTCCCGGCGTCGGCGGCGGTCGGGCCCCCAGCGGCGGCGGCGGGCCGGGGTGTCCCGGCGCAACATCGTGTCGTGCCCACGGAGAACTGCAGGACGAGCCGGCGGAGACCACAGCGTCCCGGGGCGCCGGACGAGGGCCGGGCCCCTGCGGCGGGTGGGCCGGCGCCTCCCCGGAAGGGGGTGGCGCGGCGGCGGCGGACCTGCTCGCATAGTGGCTGGATCCCCCGCTCGCCTCCGGCCCTTGCGGACGGCGGGCCGATCACGACCCGGCAGGAGAACCGCCATGAACTATCCGTTCTGGGACGCGGGCGTCGGCTACGGCGTGCTGATGGGCGCCATCGCCATCGTCCACGTCTTCATCTCCCACTTCGCCATCGGCGGCGGGTTGTACCTGGTGACGACCGAGGCCCGCGCCCGCCGGCGCGGCGCGACCGTCTGGCTCGAGCACCTCGAGCGGCTGAGCCGCTTCTTCGTGCTCACCACCCTGGTCCTCGGCGCTCTGACCGGCGTCGCCATCTGGTTCGTCATCGGCCTGCTCAACCCGGCAGCCACCGAGCTGCTGATCCACAACTTCGTGTGGGGCTGGGCCATCGAGTGGACCTTCTTCGTCGTCGAGATCGCCGCCGCGCTCGTCTACTACTACGGCTGGCGCCGCATGAGCCCGGCCGACCACCTGCGCGTCGGCTGGCTCTACTTCGCCGCCGCCTGGCTGTCGCTGGCGGTGATCAACGGCATCCTCAGCTTCATGCTGACCCCCGGCGACTGGTCGACCACCGGCTCGTTCTGGGACGGCGTCCTCAACCCCACCTACTGGCCGACGCTGGTGCTGCGCACCGGCATCTGCGTCCTGCTCGCCGGCCTCTACGCCCTCACCGTGGCCAGCCGGATGCCCGCCTCGTCCGAGAAGACGGCGATCGTGCGCTACGACACCGTGTGGGCGCTGGCCGGGCTGGCGATCGCCGCGCCGGCCGGGCTGTGGACCTTCCGCGCCCTGCCCGCCGCCCTGGTCGAGACCGCCCGAGCCTCGATGCCGTGGCCGATGAGCTGGCTCGGGGCGCTCGGTTGGCTGGCGGCGGCCCTCGCCCTCGGCCTGGCGCTGTTCGGGCTCGTCCTCGGCCGGCACCTCCGCCTTCCCGCCGCGGTGCTGCTGATGGCGCTGGCCTTCGCCGGCTTCGGCAGCTTCGAGTTCCTCCGCGAGTCGCTGCGCAAGCCCTGGATCGTCACCGGCGCCATGTACGGCAACGGCATCGAGACCGAGCGCCTGGCGGCGCTGCAGGCCGACGGTTTCCTGCCGGCGTTGGCCTACCGCACCGGCGACGACGGCCGCGACCTGTTCCACCGCGCCTGCGCGAGCTGCCACACGATCGACGGCTACAAGTCGATGCGCGCCGTCTACGACGGCACGGACGCCGCCTACATCGCCGCCACCGTCCGCGGCGCCCACCGCATGCGCGGCAACATGCCACCCTTCGCCGGCACCCCCGCCGAGCTCGACACCCTGGCGGCGTGGATCGCCGAGCGCATCGACCGGCGGCCGCTGGCCGAGATCACCGGGCTCCGCGGCGTCGAGCTCGGCCGCCGCTCCTACGACCTGCGCTGCGGCAAGTGCCACGAGATCGGCGGCCGTAACGACAAGACCGGAGCGCTCGCCGGCTTCACCCAGGCCGATCTCGAGGGCTTCCTCGACATGGCCGGCGACCTCAGCGACGAGATGCCCCCCTTCCACGGCGACGCCGCCGAGCGCGGCGCCCTCGCCCAGTACCTGCTGTCGGTCACCGGAGGTGCGCGATGAGCCCCAGCTACGAGTTTCTCTCCGCTCCGGTGTGGCTGATCACCGGACTCCACCTGCTCACCCTGGCGCTGCACTTCGCCGCCATGGGGCTCGTGTTCGGCGGCCTCGGTACGCTGCTGCTGGCGCGCGCCGACGGCAGGTGGGAGAACCCGGCCCGGCGCGGCATGCTGCGGGCCCTCCCCACCGCGATGGCGGCGACCGTCACCCTGGGGGTGGCGCCGCTGCTCTTCCTCCAGCTCGTCTACCACCGGCAGGTGTACTCCGCCGCCATCGTGTCGGCCTGGTGGTGGCTGGGGATCCCGGTCGCCGCGGTGGTCGCCTACTTCGCGCTCTACCGGGTGGCCCTGGCGCCGGCGTCGCGGCCGGCCGCAGGGCCGCTGATCCTGGCCCTCCTCGCCCTGGCCTACGTCTCGTTCACCTACTCCGGCATCTTCGCGCTGGCGGAGGCGCCCGCCACCATCGCCGCGACCTACGCCGCCCACCCCGGCGGCACCGCCTTCAACCCGGACGTCGCCGCCTGGCTCCCCCGCTGGCTCCACATGGTCGCCGGCGCCTTCACCCTCGGCGCCTTCTGGCTCGGCGTGTTCACCCGCCGCGACGAGCGCCTGTTCGCCTTCGCGCGGCGCGCCCTGGTGGTGACCTTCGCCGCCGCCGCGGTGGCCGGCCTGGTCTACCTCGGCACGCTCGGTCCCCTCGTGGTGCCGTTCCTGCGCGCCGGGGCGATGGTGTGGATCACGGCGGCGGTGGTCCTCTCGCTGCTCGCCCTGTGGCTCTTCTTCCAGCGCCGCCTGGTCCTGTCGGGAGCGTTGCTGTTCGTCTCCCTGCTGTCGATGGTGGTCAACCGCCAGCAGCTCCGGACGCTGCGCCTCGACGGCGTGGTCGACGCCGGCGCCCTGCCGTTCCACCCCCAGTGGAGCGTCCTGGCGCTGTTCGCGGTCTGCTTCGTCCTGGCGCTGGCGGCGCTGGGCTGGATGGTGCGCCTCGGCTCGCGGCAGCGGAGCGCGGCCGGCTGAGGGCGGCGGCTACCCCGCGGCCGGGGCGGAGGGCCCGCAGCCGCGCCGCACCCCGACCAGCATGGCAGCGATGGAGAGCCCGTAGAGCAGGCCCTCGGCGAAGTCGGCGAGATCGTTGGGGACGGGGACGAAGTGGCCCACCGCCCAGTGGGTCACGGCGGCGACGCCCAACAGGATGAAACCGGCACGGAGCGGGGTGTTGAGGCGGTTGCGGTCGGGTCGGGGCATCGTGTGCGTCTCCTGTGGAGGTCAGTCGGTCCAGCGGTACCAGGCCATCAAGGCCCACTTGACGAGAACGAAGGTCAGGGCGACGGCGAGCAGGTCGCCGCGCCACCGGCCTTCGACGTAGAAGCTCCAGGCGAACAGCGCAAGGGCCAGGACGCCGGCGGCGATCCCGGCGACGCTCGTCGAGCGCAGCCGGTGCAGGAGGAAGCGCTCGTCGAACAGGGCGCCGAGCCACGGCAGCTTCATGGTTCCGCCTCCAGGGTGAAGATGTCGTCGGTCGAGCGCCCGAACACCCGCGCGAAGGCCAGTGCCAGCGGCAGGCTCGGCACGTAGCGGGAACACTCGATCGAGTTGATGCTCTGGCGCGACACGCCGACCGCCACGGCCAGCTCCTGCTGGGTCCAGCCGCGCTCGGTGCGCAGCTCTCGGACGCGGTTGCGGACGGGCGGGTTCATGTCAAGCGCACTTTCCACGCGGAGCGTACAGCGACGGTACGCCGCATGTCAAGTCGGCTTGTCAGGCCGTGTTCTGCCTCCCGCATGCCGCGCGCCACGCGCAGGGGGTGGGCCTCGTCGACGCCCGGTGGCGCGGCTTCGAGGTGGCTCCCGGCCACGCCCTGCACCTGGCCCGGGCGGACCGTGTGCGGGGCGGGTGGCGAGCGGCGGGACGGAACCCGTGTCCCGGCGCTCGGGCGGCGGTCCGGAGCGACCCGTCAGCTCGTGCGATCGACGTCGAGGATGCGCAGCGGCTGGGCGGCGAGGCCGTCGATCAGCACCTGGCCGGCGTCGTCGAAGGCCAGCCGGGCCGCGATGTTGAGCTCGCCGCTGCCCTCGCCGTGCGGACCGACGTCCAACTCGAGGACACTGAACGGGTAGCGCACCGAGCGCGAGCCCCGGAAGATCTCACCGATCGAGATGGGGCGGTTCACGATCAGCACCAGGTGGCGCAGGTCGGCGCCGTCGTCACCGTAGGCGAAGGCGGCCGAGATCGGGTAGGACAGGCCTCCGTCGACCTGCACCCGGCCCACCTCGTGATCGGCGAGCGCGTCCTGGAGCGCCGTCTGGCCGCTCTTGCGCTCGAGCGTCGCCAGGCGCTCGGCCGCCGCCGCGGGCTCGACGCGGTCCACCCAGATGGTCAGCCGCTCGGCGGTGGTGCGCGGCAGCACGTTGCCGACGTCCACCATCACTCCCGAGTAGCGGCCGGCGAGCTCGTGGCCCGAGCCGGCGGCGGCGGTCTCCGCGGCCGGCGTCGCGGCGCCCGCGCAGCCCGCCAGCACGACCGCGGCCAGCGCGGGGAGAAGGAGTCGTTCGAGGTTCGTTCGCATGTCTTGCCTCCTGCGATGTCGTCTCTTGGATGTGGTCTTCGACCTTGGAAAGCTGCAAGGCGGGTACCGGCCCAACCGATCGCGCGTGGGCCCGCCAGACCACGCACTGCAGACCGGGATCGCCCGCGCCTCCGTCGATCCCGCACACCGCAGGGCATCCGACCCGGTGCCCGTCTCGCCGCGACGCCGATCGGCACCGAGGGCCGCAGCAGGAGTATCCTCGGATCTTCCCAACCGACGACGCGAGGGGCGACCGGCGGTCCGACGGGGGCCTCCACGGCGGCTCGTCCCGTGGAACGTCCCCCCGGTACCCGGGCCCGACGCGAGGTCGGCAGGCTCCGCCGCGCCGTCACGAGACACCTCGTCGAGAGAGGAGACCGCCATGTGCCGGAGTCGGATGCAGCGCAGCGCCGTCCTGTGGATCCTCGCCGCCGGAGCAACCTGGACGCCGGCGGCCGCTCAGCCGCCGGGTCAACAACCTCCCAAGCCCGTGGAGGTCGTCAACGAACCGGTGGTGCACGCGCAGCAGAGCGGACCGTGGACCGTCGGCCTGTCGGGCGAGGTGGCGATCAGCGCCGGCGAGACGCTCGACGTGCGCGACGCCGAGGCACCGGCGCGCCACGCCTTCCAGACCGAGCTGATCTTCTCGGTCTCGCCCGGACAGCAGTACGACCTCGGCGCCTTCACCGTGCCGGCCGGCCGACGCCTGGTGATCGAGCAGGTCACGGTGGACGGCTTCACCGCGCCCGCGGGCCGGCTCCTGGCCTCGGTGAAGACCTCCGTCGGCGGAGCCCTCGCGCAGCACAACCTGGTGATGCAGGAGCAGGGGACCTTCAACGGCGCGGCCTTCCTCGTCGCCTCCCAGCGGGTGCGGCTCTACGCCGACCCGGGCACCGACGTCGAGGTCTACATCCTGCAGAGCGACCCGGGTGGATCCGTGATCGACGCCACGGTCTCGGGCTACCTGGTCGAGTGCGGCGGCGGCCCCGGCTGCCCGTCGCCCTGAGGTCGTCGGTCCGAGGGTTCCACGTGCTGCCCGAGGAGCGGAAGGAGGGCGACGCCGCGGAACGTGCGCGGTGGCTCGCGTACACCCAGCGGAACGGCATCGAGGGCGTCGGGTTCCAACCGGCGATCCAGCGGGCGGGTCCGGCCGGCCGGCGCCTCCGCGTCGCTCCCGCACGGACGGGCCGGCTCTTCGCCGCGACCGGGGGTTGCGAGGAAACCGGTGGCGAGGAAACCGCCCCCATCCCGGCGGCGGTGGCCCTCGTCGAGGCTAGTCGGCGTCCCGCCGCGTCGCGACCGCGTCCTGGGCGATCAGCGCGCGCCACAGGCCCTCGGGGTCCTCCGCGAGGACCTCGGTGAAGGCGCCGCCGGCGCGGCAGGCCGGAGCCTCCTCCGCCGCCGGGGAAGGCGGGGCGCTGGAGCACCAGCGGATGTTCGCCGCCAGGTTCACCACCTTGTCGCGGTAGCGCAGCTCCAGGAAGCAGTCGTCGCCCACCTTCAGGGGGCGCGCGACCTCGAAGGACACGCCGTGGCGGCTCAGGTCGAGGACGTGGACGTCGCCTGGAGCGTGCAGGCTCCCCTGGATCCCACGCACCGGAAAGCGCTGCTCACGGCGGCGTTGTGGTCGCACGAGCGGATGATGGCACAGACGCCCGCCCGTCCACCCACCCCAGGGCAGGGGAAGCTGGGGCGGAACGACGTCTCGCTGGGCCCGGCCGGGCGGTGACGAGATATCATGCCCGACGAATCATCGACGAGCGGCGTCCGCAGCGCGGACGCGACCTTCGACCGCCATGGGAGAGTGGCCATGAGCAGAGCCATACCCTCGTTCCTCCTCCTGGTGGCCGTGTGCGGGCTCGCACCGGTCCCGGCCAGCGCCGACCTCATCCACCTGTGGGATTTCAGGGCCGGCGCCGAGCTCAAGGACAGCGCCGGCTCGTTGGACCTGATCGTCGCGCCGGGCGAAGGGCAGGTCGGCGGCGTCTTCGGGACCCCCTCGGACCTCGTCTTCGAGCCCGGCCTGGACGGCCTGGGCCAGGCCTATCGGCCGTACTACGTGGACGCGAGCCAGTCGTCCACCGCCGGCGTGGGCCTCACCGGTAGCGGCTTCATCAGCCCCGAGCGGTTCACGATCGAGTCGATCGTGCGCGTGGACGCCAAGACGTCGTTGAGCGCGGTGAACTACCTCTTCCAGACCCGGCCGGGTGCCGACCGCGGGTACTACCTCGTCCAGGACGAGGACAACCTCGATCCCGGGTCGATCGGTGGTCTCGGGACGATCATCGGGAACAACTTCGGCGACGTGGGCATCGGCGCCGAGTACGACACGGCAGGCATCTGGCTGTACGTCGCCGCGGTGATCGACCTGTCGCCAGCCGGCACGGCGGTGGCGGACCTCTACGCCGCCGACATCTCGAACGGAGAGACCACCCCGCAGTTGGTGCTCGACGACTACACCTGGAACACCGCCGATCCGGACTCGCTGACCGGGGTGTCCGGCATCTTCGGGATCGGCGACTTCGCCATCGATCGTGACGGCGACGACATCGCCGAGGCCTCGCAGGAGTGGTTCCAGGGCGTGATCGACTACGTGGCGATCTACGACGAGCTGCTCAGCCCCGAGCAGCTCGCGGAGAATCTCGCAGACCGGCTGGACGGCCCCCCCGTCGTCGAGGTCCCCGCCCTGACGGGGGCCGGGCTGTCGATCATGGCGCTTCTGGTGCTCGCAGCGGCCTGGCGCCGGGCGCCGGGCAGGTCGAGGATCTGAGGCGAGGGGACGGCAGAGGGGGGTGAACTGGTCGGGACGGCGGGATTCGAACCCGCGACCCCCTGAACCCCATTCAGGTACGCTACCAGACTGCGCCACGTCCCGACCGGACGGCGAATATAGCAGACGGGACGGGGGTGTCCAGGGCGCGGCGGGGGGCCGGCGGGGGCCGGATGCGGAGCTGCCGCCGGGGCGTCCGGAGGCCCCGGGTCAGCCGAGGGAGTCGAGGTAGGCGAGCAGGTCGCGGGCCTGGGCGAGGGCGCGCTCGACGCCGCTGCGCAGGCGCTCGACATCCTCGTCGGGCGCGACGGCGGCCGCCTTCGGCGAGGCGTCGGTCCCCTCTCCGCCCTCCGGCTCGGTCGCCGTCTCGGCCCGGCCCTTCGCCCCGCCCTTCGCGGCCGCGCCCTTCGCAGCCCCGCCCTTCGCGGCCGGGGCCTTGGCGGCCGGGGCCTCGGGCGCGGCCGCCGCGGCCGCGAGCGGCTCGGCCGGGCCGGGCTCGCCGTTCTCGGCCAGCTCGGTCTCGAGCTTCTTCTTGGCGCCGGCGATGGTGTAGCCCTCTTCGTAGAGGAGCTCCTTGATGCGCCGGATCACCTCCAGCTCCTTCTCGCTGTAGACGCGCTGTCCGGAGCGGCTCTTGCCCGGGGAGAGGGAGGGGAACTCGGTCTCCCAGTAGCGCAGCACGTAGGGCTGGATGTCGACGAGCTGGCAGGCCTCGCCGATCTTGTAGAAGATCTTCTTGGGGGCGCGGGGCATCGCGAGCGTCTACCGCGTCGGGGGGGCGGCCGCTCCGGGACGGCCGGCGGCGAGGGTCAGCTTCCCGGCTCCTCGGGCCGCGCCGGCTTGCGGGCGGCTCCGGCCTTCGGCTTGCGCGGCGCCACCTGCTTCTTCAGCCGGGCCGCCGGCCGGAAGGCGAGGCCCTTGTGCGGCGGGATGAAGATCTTCTTGCCGCTCGCCGGGTTGACCCCCATGCGCCCGGCGCGCTCGGCGACCTCGAAGACGCCGAAGTTCTTGATGCGCACCGGGCGGCCCCGCCCGAGGTTGTCCTTGACCGTGCCGAAGATGGCGTCCACGATCTCTGCGGCCTCGTCCTTGGTCAGGGCCCCGTGGCGCGAGTACACCGCGTCGACGAGGTCGGCCTTGGTGAGGCCCTGCCGTTGGCTCTTGTCGCTCATCGCCGCCCCAGTGCTTCAAGTACTGCATGAGAGGTGCCGTCCAAGTATAGGTCAGGACTGAGGTTTCCGACAAGCGGCGGGCGCCCTGCGGCACCGCCTCCCTCAGCCCCTGCCGGCCGCCTTGCCGCGCTTGCGGATGACCAGCCGCACCGGCACCCCCGGCAGGCCGAGCTCGTCGCGCAGCCGATTCTCCAGGTAGCGCCGATAGGCGTGGCCGCGGGGCAACGTGCGGTTGGCGAAGAGCATGAAGACCGGCGGCCCGGAGGAGACCTGGGTGGCGTAGTACACCTTCCACGGCCGGCCGCCCTCGGCGGGGGGCCGGGCGCGCACCAGCGCGGCCTCGAAGAGCCGGTTGACCTCGCCGGTCGACAGCGTCGTCCCCCAGGCCTCGAGGGCGCGGTCGATCGCCGGGAACAGGCGGTCGACGCCGCGCCCGGAGAGCGCCGAGACGTTGACCCGGGGGGGCCGGGCGAGCTGCTCGTCGAGGCGCTCGAAGCTGCGCTCCAGGCGCTCGCGCGCCTCGTCGTCGAGCAGGTCCCACTTGTTGACCGCCACCACCGCGGCGCGCCCGAGCTCCCAGATGCTGCCGGCGATGGCCAGGTCGCCGCTGGTCACGCCCTGGGCCGCGTCGACCACCAGCACCGCCACCGCGGCACGCTCGACCTGGCGCCGCGCCATCATCACCGCCAGCTCTTCGGGGGCGTCGGCGGTGCGGCTGCGGCGGCGGATCCCGGCGGTGTCGATGAGCAGGTACTCACGGCCATCGCGGGTCACCGGGCTGTCGACCGGGTCGCGCGTCGTGCCGGGCTGCGGAGCGACCAGCGAGCGGTCGCTGCCGACGATGCGGTTGACCAGCGACGACTTGCCGACGTTGGGCCGCCCCACGATCGCCACCGCCGGCGCCGCGCTGGGCTCCGGGGCGGGCAGCTCGGGGAGCTTGGCGAGGGCCGCGTCGAGCACGTCGCCGGCGCCGACGCCGTGCTCCGCAGACATCAGGAGCTGGGTGTCGATCCCCAGCCGGTAGAACTCGCCGAAACGCTCGCGGGCCTCGTTGGTGTCGCCCTTGTTGACCACCAGCACGGTGGGCTTGCCGTACGGGCGCAACGCCGCCCACACCGTCTCGTCGGCGGCGGTCAGCCCCTCGCGACCGTCGACCACCAGCAGCAGCAGGTCGCTCTCCTCGACCGCCATCAGCACCTGCCGGCCGAGGCCGAGCGGATCGTCGCCGGGCACCAGGCCGCCGGTGTCGACGAGCTGCACGGCGCGGCCGTCGTCGACCTCGAGGACGGCGGCGATCCGGTCGCGCGTCACCCCCGGCTGGTCGTGGACGATCGCCTGCCGCCGGCCCAGCAGGCGGTTGAAGAGGGTGGACTTGCCGACGTTGGGGCGCCCGACGATGGCGACCGTCGGGGTCAGCGCCATGGTGCGATCACGGGTTCGACCCGCCCGCCGACCCGCCCGCCGACCCCTTCCCGGCCGGCGGGTTCTCCTCCATCCGCTGGCGCCACAGCACCCGCCATCGGCCGTCCTGCCGCTTGAGCTGGTAGCGCACCCGGTTGCGCTGCGCCTGGTCGCGCGAGATCACCCGTTCCGACCCCAGGTCCATCACCTCGATGTCCCACACCTCGAAGGTCTGCACGTAGGCGTTGTTGCGGTCGGACATGTCGAGCTGCTCGATCTCGAGCTCCTTCAGATCGGTGGCCAGGCGCTGCCCGCGCGCCGCCATGGCGCCCAGGTTGCGCTGCACGCTCGCCACCTCGCGCTGCGACGCCACCTGTTTCAGGCCGCTGGCGTCGGTGAAGGCGTAGGCGTGCGACAGCCGGGCGGCGTAGTCCTCGATCACCTTGCGCACCTCCTGCTTGTCGGCCGCCACCTCCTGCGGGGTGGGGCGGCACGCGGCGGCGGCGAGCACGACCAGCATCGCGGCGGCGGCGGCGGCGGCGAGGGGGCGGAGGCGGAGCGGGCGGCGGCGGAGCGGGGGCTGCGGCATGGCGGGGTTCCGGTTCGTCTCGGTCACGAGGAGGGAGCGTGCAAGATCCAGTCTAGCCCGACTCCCGGGGCGGTGGCCCTCACCTCCTCTGACCGCGGCCGCGGCGCGCCGGTTCCGGCAGACCGGCGATCTGCAGGTCCAGGCCGCGGTGGCGCAGGTTGGCGCCGGTCAGCACCACCTCGACCGCGTCGGCGAGCCGGAACACCCTGCCGCCGCGCTCGCCCACCAGGCGATGGGACTCGGGCTCGAAGAGGTAGAAGTCGTCGCTCAGCGTGCGGATCGGCACCAGCCCGTCGACGTAGAGATCGTCGAGCTGCACGAAGAGGCCGAACGGCTGGACGCCGGTCACCCGGCCGGGGAAGGTCTCGCCCACCCGGTCCGCCAGGAAGCGCACCTTCTTCCACTGCAGCAGGTCGCGCTCCGAGCTCTCGGCGCGGCGCTCCATGGCGCTGGAGTGCTCGGCGATGCCGGGCAGCCGCTCGGCCACCGACAGGCCCTCCTCGCGGCCGCCGGCGGTGCCGCGCAGCCAGGCGGCGAGCTGGCGGTGGACCACCAGGTCGGGGTAGCGGCGGATCGGCGAGGTGAAGTGGGTGTAGTCGCGCGAGGCGAGGCCGTAGTGGCCGCGGTTCTCCGGGCTGTAGACGGCGCGTTGCATGGTGCGCAGGACGAGGGTGGAGACGAAGTGCTCCTGCGCCGTGCCGGCGGCCTGCCGCACCACCGCCTGCAGGTGGCGCGGGTGGAGGCGCTCGAGGTCGGCGGGCAGACGCAACCCGAGGCTGGCGAGCACTTCGGCGAGGCCCGCGAGGTCGTCGGGCGAGGGGGCGTCGTGCACCCGGTAGAGCGTCGGCACCCCCGCCTCCTCGAGCGTCCACGCCACCGCCTCGTTGGCGGCGATCATGAACTCCTCGACGATGCGGTGGGCGACGTTGCGCTCGCCGGGGATCACCCCCACGGTGAGGCCGTCGGTGTCGAGCACCACGTCGCCTTCGGGCAGGTCGAAGTCGATCGAGCCCCGCTCCTCGCGCACCGCCAGCAGCGCCCGCATCAGGTCGCGGCAGGTGCGCAGCAGCCCGAGGACGTCGCCGTACTCCGCCGGGTCGCGGGCCGTCTCCTCCTCGAGCACCCGGCGGACCTCGGAGTAGGTCAGGCGGCGGTCGCTCGCGATCACGGTCTCGGCGAAGCGGCGGGCCACCACCCGCCCGTCGCGGTCGACGTCGAGGAAGGCCGACTTGGTCAGCCGCGGGACGCCGGGGCGCAGCGAGCACAGGCCGTTCGACAGCGCCTCCGGCAGCATGGGCACGGCGCGGTCGGGGTAGTAGACGCTGGTGGCGCGGCGGAAGGCCTCGCGGTCGAGCGCCGAGCCCTCGGCGACGTAGTGCGACACGTCGGCGATGTGCACCCCGAGCCGCCAGCCGCCGCGCGGCAGCCGCTCGCAGGTGATGGCGTCGTCGAAGTCGCGGGCCGACTCGCCGTCGATCGTCACCGTCAGCCGGTCGCGCAGGTCCTCGCGGCCGGCCATGTCCTCCGGCCCCGGGTCGGCGGGGAAGCCGTCGGCCGCCGCCAGCACCTCGGGCGGGAAGTCGTCGGGGATCCGGTAGTGACGCAGCACGGCGCGCACGTCGGTGCCGGGCGCATCGGGGTGGCCGAGGTCCTCGACCACGGTGCCGCGCGGGTGGGTGCCGCGGGTGCCCGAGCCGCGGATCACCTCGACCACGACGAAGTGGCCCTCCGGCACGCGCTCCGACTCCACCACCTCGAGCTCGAGGTTGGAGCGCGCCTCGTACGGCAGCAGCCAGCGGTGGCCGTCGGGATCGGTCTCGAGCGTCCCCACCACCCGCTGGCTGCGGCGCGCCAGCACCTCGACGACGGCGGCGGGCGGCAGCCGGCGGCCGACCACCTCGCGCGCCCGCCCCTTGAGCCGCTTGACCAGCACCAGGTCGCCGTCCAGCGCGCCCTTGAGATGAGCGGCGTCGACGACGTAGGCCGGCTCGCCCGGGCGCCCGCCGGCGGCCGGCAACGGCCGCACCAGCCCGTCGCCCCCGTCGAGGCGGTCGACCCGCCCGGCCACCCAGTCGGTGGCGCGAACCGCGTACCAGCGGCGCTGGCGCTCCACCGCCCGGCCGGCCGCCGCCAGCCGCCCCAGCGCCGCGGCGACGTCCTCCTCCCCGGCGCCGAGCCCCACCCGGTCGGCCAACGCCCCGGCCTCGGCGCCGCGGGCGCCGGCCGCGGCCAGGCGTTCGTCGAGGCGCGCGGCGAGCGCCTGCTCGGCGCCCGGGAGGTCGAGCGAGCGGGCGCTCTTCCGGGAGCGTGCGGAGGTGGTGGTCATGGGATCGGGGGACAAGCTAGCACGGCCCGTGCCGGTGGGTGCGGCGGGGGTCCGGCCCGCCCCGGCGAGCGTTGACACTCCCCGAGGCGCTGACTACAATGCGCATCCGCGCTGCGAAAGTGGCGGAATTGGTAGACGCGCAAGGTTCAGGACCTTGTGGTCGCAAGACCGTGGGGGTTCGAGTCCCCCCTTTCGCACCAGACCTCTCTCCATCCCCTGCACACCGCGACCGGGTGCGTGCGCCCGGTCGCCGCACCGGCGGCGGAGCACACCTGTCCCCGGCAGTGGCGCTGGCGCCCTCCGGCCCGCGGCAGGCGGCGCGGCTACTGCTGTCGGACCGGGCCGGCGCCGATCCACGGCGCGTCGCCGCTGACCACCCGCAGCCACTGGGCCTCCATCGGAGGCACCGGCTGCTCGCGGTGGGGGCGGCGCGTCGCGGACGGCGACACACCGGTCTCGGCCACCGCTCCACGCGCGGCGGGAGCGGGGACGTCGATACTGCGCGTCTCGGGCATAACTCTCCGCAGAAGACCTGTCGGCAGTTATAGCACGTCGCCGATCGTTGACCACGCCGCCACCGCACCGCGGCGGAGGGCGCTTCCCGCACCGCCGGGCGGTTGCCGCGGCCCGAGACCTTGTGACATCCTTCACGAGGCCCGCGGTCCACGGCCGGCGGGCCTCCCCGCGGCGCCTCCGGGCGCCGCCGGTGCGACCGGCCCCCGCCGCGGGGCCTCCCGGAACAACGGCCCTCAAACCCTGAGACCATGCCTCGCGACTACTACCCCGTCCTGCTCGCCTTCGGGGTGGCGCTGCTGGTCGGCTGCGGTCTGCTCGCCCTGTCGTACCTGCTCGGACGGCAGACCGGAGGCCGGATCAAGCTCACCACCGTGGAGTCGGGCGTGCCGCTGCTCGACCTGTCCCACAAGCGGATCTCGGTCGCCTTCTTCCTCGTCGCCATCGACTTCATCGTCTTCGACCTCGAGGCGGCCTTCCTCTACCCCTGGGCGCTGGTGATGCGCACCGGGGGCTGGCCGCTGTTCTGGGCGGTGATGGCGTTCGTCGCCCTCATCCTGGTGGGCTTCGCCTACATCTGGCGCAAGGGCGGCCTCGACTTCGCCCCGCCGGGCAACCTGGTGCGGAGGGCCACGGGCCGATGAGCGACGGCAGGGAGCGCAACCAGCCCCCGGCGGGCGTCGACGCGCCGGTGGGCGCCGTCGGCGGCTCCGTCGAGCCCTGGCCGGCCACCGCGCCGGCCGAGCCGGTGATCGACGCCGCCACCCACGACCGCATCGAGCGGCTGGCGAGCCGCTACCCCACCCGCCGCGCCGCGCTGATCCCGGTGCTCCACATCGTGCAGCGCCGCTGCGGCGGCTGGCTGCCGGACTACGCGATCGCCGCGGTGGCCGAGGAGATGGGCCTGACGCCCTCGGACGTCTTCGGGGTGGTGACCTTCTACGACCTCTTCCACCAGAAGCCGGTGGGGCGCCACCGCATCCGGGTGTGCACCAACCTGCCGTGCCAGCTCCGCGGCGCCGAGGAGATCCTCGAGACCCTGGAGGAGACGCTGGGCGTCCCCGAGGGCGAGGTCACCGCCGACGGGCGCTGCTCGTTCGTCCACTTCGAGTGCCTCGGCTCCTGCGACACCGCGCCCATGGCGATGATCAACGACACCTACCACGAGAACCTCACCCCGGAGGGGGTGCGGGAGATCGTCGAGGGGCTCGACTGATGGCCGCCTTCGAGCCCGTCCTCACCCGCAACGTCGGCAACGCCGCCGCCCGCACCGTGGCCGGCTACAAGAAGGCCGGCGGCTACGCGGGCCTCGCCAAGGCCCTCACGATGCAGCCCGACGACATCATCGAGCAGGTCAAGCAGTCCGGCCTCCGCGGCCGCGGCGGCGCCGGCTTCCCGGCCGGCATGAAGTGGGGCTTCATCCCCAAGGGCGGCGACCAGCCCAAGTACCTGGTCTGCAACGCCGACGAGTCCGAGCCGGGCACCTTCAAGGACCGGCTGCTGATGGAGCACGACCCCCACCAGCTCATCGAGGGCTGCGCCATCTGCTGCTACGCGGTGGGCGCCCACGCCTGCTACATCTACGTGCGCGGCGAGTACACCGCGGCGCTCCACATCATGGAGGAGGCGCTGCGCGACGCCTACGACGCCGGCATCCTGGGGTCGAGCGTCATGGGCTCCGGCTTCGCCCTCGACATGACCATGCACGCCGGCGCCGGCGCCTACATCTGCGGCGAGGAGACCGGGCTGCTCGAGTCGCTCGAGGGCAAGCGCGGCCAGCCGCGGGTCAAGCCGCCGTTCCCGGCCCTCGTCGGCGCCTTCGGGGCGCCCACGGTGATCAACAACGTCGAGACGCTGGCCAACGTGCCCCACATCGTCGAGCGCGGCGCCGACTGGTTCAAGGCGATCGGCACCGACGAGCGCAACACCGGTCCGAAGCTCTACGCCATCTCCGGCCACGTCGAGCGTCCGGGGACCTACGAGTACCCGATCGGCGTGCCCTTCCGCACCCTGCTCGACGGCTGCGGCGGCATCTGGCGCGGCCGCGAGCTGAAGGCCTACATCCCGGGCGGCGCCTCGGCGGCGATCCTCCCCGGCGACCAGCACCTCGACCTGCCGATGGACTTCGACCACATCGCCAAGGCCGGCTCGATGCTGGGCTCGGCGGCCGTCATCGTCATGGACGAGACGACCTGCATGGTGCGCTCGGTGGCGCGGCTGGCGAAGTTCTTCAACCACGAGTCCTGCGGCCAGTGCACGCCCTGCCGCGAGGGGACGAACTGGATGGAGCTGCTGCTCAAGCGGATCGAGGCCGGCCAGGGCCGCGAGCAGGACGCGGCGTTGCTGGCCAACATCTGCACGCACATCTCGGGCAACTCGCTGTGCGCCCTCGGCGATGCCGCGGTGGGCCCGGTCAAGTCGCTCGTGGAGACCTACTTCGACGAGATCCAGCGACACGTGCGCGACGGGAGGTGCCCCTTCCCCCGCGAGCGCGTCTTCGCACGGGCGGGGGTGAACTGATGCCCAAGGTCACCATCGACGACCGCACCATCGAGGTCGAGCGCGGCACCAACCTGATCGACGCCGCGCAGCAGGTGGGGGTGCAGATCCCCCACTACTGCTACCACCCGCGCCTGTCCGTCGTCGGCCAGTGCCGCATGTGCCTGGTGCAGATCGAGGGCATGCCGAAGCTGCAGGCCGGCTGCTCGACGCAGGTGATGAAGGACGGCATGGTGGTGCACACCGACGCGCCGGAGGTGCGCGAGGCGCAGCGCGGGATGATGGAGTTCTTCCTCATCAACCACCCGCTCGACTGCCCGATCTGCGACCAGGCCGGCGAGTGCGGGCTGCAGGACTACGCCTTCAAGCACGGCCAGGCCTACTCGCGCTTCCAGTACGAGGACAAGCGCATCTACCCCGGGCGCGAGCGCATCCCGCTGGGCGAGAACGTGCTGCTCAACATGAACCGGTGCATCCAGTGCACCCGCTGCATCCGCTTCACGCGCGAGGTGTCGGGCACCGGCGAGCTCGCCTTCTTCAACCGCGGGGCACGCACCGAGATCGGCACCTTCCCCGGCATGCCGCTCGACAACCCGCTGTCGACCAACGTGGTCGACATCTGCCCGGTCGGCGCGCTGACCTCGACCCGCTTCCGCTTCGCCGAGCGCGTCTGGTTCCTCGACAAGCGCCCCAGCCTGTGCACCGGCTGCGACGTCGGCTGCAACGTGACGCTCGAGCACCGCCGCGGCGCCATCCGCCGCTACAAGCCGCGCTTCAACCCCGAGGTCAACGACTACTGGATGTGCGACTTCGGGCGCGAGACCTTCGAGCGCTACGCGCGGCTGCCGCGGCTGGCGGCGCCGCGGGTGCGCCGCGACGGGCAGTTGCTGCCGGCGAGCTGGAGCCACGCGCTCGACCGCGTCGCCGAGCTGCTCGGCGCCGCCGGCGGCCGCGCCGCTCTCCTCGGCTCGGGCAACCTGACCACCGAGGAGGCCTGGCTGCTCGCCAAGGTGGCCGCCGCGACCGGCGTCGAGAGCCTGCCGCTGGCCGCCGCCGACGGGCCCGAGCGCACCATCCCGAACCTGCAGGGCGGCATCACCGGCCGCGAGGCGACGCCCAACCGGCGCGGCGCCGAGCTGGCCGGCTTCGACCGCGCCGGCTTCGCCGACCTGGTGGCGGGCGACGGCGCCGCGGGGCTCGCGCTGCTGGTGGTCGCCGACAGCGACTTCGGGCCCGAGGCCCACGACGAGGCCGCCGTCGAGCGGCTGCGCCGCGCCGGGGCGCTGGTGGTCCTCGGCTGGGCCGACACGCCGCTGTCGCGGGTGGCCGACGTGGTGCTCCCGGTCGCCACGCACGCCGAGAAGGACGGCACGTTCGTCAACGTCGAGTGGCGGCTGCAGCGCTTCGAGCAGGCCTTCCCACCGGCCGGGCAGACCCGGCCCGCGGCGGAGGTGCTGGCCGATCTGCTGGACCGCTTCGAGGAGGGTTGGGCGGGCGCCACGACCGAGCAGGTCTTCGCCCGCCTCGCCGACGAGCTCGCGGCCTTCCGGGGCCTGACGCTCGACCGCCTGCCGGCGACCGGCGTGGCGCTCGACGTCCCCGGGGCGCCCCGCCGGGAGGAGGTGGAGGCGCGCCCGGAGTAGCCGGCGCACCTCGTCCACCGGGCTTGCGGCCGGCCCTGAGGCCGGCCTGCTGTTGAGGAGGGAGCTGTGATCTTCGACTTCGTCGCGACGGTCGTCAAGCTGGCCGTCTTCCTCGCCGTGCTCGTGGGCGCGATCGCCCCGGTCATGGTGTGGGTCGAGCGCCGCGGCGCCGGGTTCATGCAGGACCGGCCGGGGCCCAACCGCCTCGGCCCGGGCGGCATCCTCCAGCCGCTGGCCGACGTCTTCAAGTTCCTCTTCAAGGAGGACGTCACGCCCGCCCTGGCCGACAAGCCGCTCTACCTGATGGCCCCCGCCCTGGCGCTGCTGCCCGCGCTCGTCACCTTCGTCTTCATCCCCTTCGGGCCCGACCTCGAGGTGGCCGGACGGCGGGTGACCATGCTGGTCGCCGACGCCGACGCCGGCGTCCTGCTGCTGCTCGCCATCTCGAGCCTGGGCGTCTACTCGCTGGTGCTCGCCGGCTACGCCTCGAACAACAAGTACTCGCTGCTCGGCGGCATCCGCGCCTCGGCGCAGCTGATCAGCTACGAGCTGGCGATGACCCTGGCGGTGGTGGCGATCCTGCTGCCGGTGGGCTCGTTCAACCT
This sequence comes from uncultured Acidobacteriota bacterium, assembly GCA_963843275.1. GTDB lineage: Bacteria > Acidobacteriota > Thermoanaerobaculia > Multivoradales > JBCCEF01 > CAWJJM01. The sequence goes on from CAWJJM010000012.1 coordinate 1,889,164, forward strand.
CGGCGACGTGGTCGCCTACCAGCAGGAGCACGTCTGGAACGTCCTGCCCCAGATCGTCGGCTTCCTGGTCTTCCTGGTGGCCGCCTTCGCCGAGACCAACCGCCTGCCCTTCGACCTCCCCGAGGCCGAGTCGGAGCTGGTGGCGGGCTTCCACACCGAGTACAGCGCCATGCGCTTCGCCGCCTTCTTCACCGGCGAGTACGTGGCGATGACCACCATCTCGGCGCTGGCCTCGACCCTCTACTTCGGCGGCTGGAGCCTGTTCGGCTTCCCCGAGTGGGCGGCGGCGCACCTGGCGGCGCTCGTCGGTCCGCTGTGGCTGTGGCGGGCCCTGCTGGGGCTGGGGGTCATCCTCACCAAGACGATCCTCTTCCTGTTCCTCTTCGTCTGGGTGCGCTGGACCTTCCCCCGCTTCCGCTACGACCAGCTGATGCGCCTGGGCTGGAAGGTGCTGCTCCCCCTGTCGATCCTCAACGTGGTGGGGGTCGCCGCCGCGACCCTCGCGGGATGGCTGTGATGATCGAGACCGCGATCTTCCTGATCTTCGCCGCCCTCGCCGTCGGCTCGGCCCTGGTGGTGGTGCTGCACCGCAACCCGGTCTACTCGACGATGAGCCTGGTGGTGACCCTGGTGTCGCTGGCGGTGCTGTTCGTGCTGCTCGGGGCGCCGTTCATCGCCGCCCTGCAGGTGCTGATCTACACCGGCGCCATCGTGGTGCTGTTCCTGTTCGTGCTGATGCTGCTGAACGTCGGCCGCGAGGAGACCGCCACGGAGCGCGGCACGCCGCAGAAGGTCGCCGCCGGGGCCGGCGCCGTGATCCTGCTGGGGATGGTCGGCGCCGCCCTGTGGCAGCAGCTCGCCGGCGTCGAGCCGCAGGCGCTGTCGCCCGAGTTCGTCTCGATGCGGGTGCTCGCCGCCGAGCTCTTCGGGCGCTACCTGCTGACCTTCGAGCTGGTCGGCCTGCTGCTGCTGGTGGCGGTGATCGCCGCCACCGTCCTGGCGGCGCGGCCGCGGCCCGGCGAGGCGCTCACCGAGAGCGCGCAGAGCACGGCGGCCGCGGAGGAGGTGCGCTGATGGTTCCCGTCTCCTGGTACCTGTTGCTCGCGGCGCTGCTGTTCGCCATCGGCGCCGCCGGCGCGCTGACCCGCCGCAACGGCATCACCATCTTCCTCTCCATCGAGCTGATGCTCAACTCGGTCAACCTCACCCTGATCGGGTACTCGCGCGTGTGGGGCGAGCACACCGGGCAGCTCGTCGTCTTCTTCGTGCTCGCCGTGGCCGCTGCCGAGGCGGCGGTGGGGCTGGCCCTGTTCATCGCGATCTTCCGCCACCGGCGGACGATCGACATCAACCGCATCAACCTGATGCGGTGGTAGCGCCATGATCGACTACCTCTGGCTGATCCCGCTCCTCCCGCTCGCCGGCGCCGCCGTCAACGGCCTGCTCGGCCCGCGGGTCCCGAAGGCGCTGACCACCGCGGTCGGCCTCGGTGCCCCCGGGTTGTCGCTGGTCATCGCGCTCGGCGCCCTGTTCCAGTACGTCACCCAGCTCCAGCCGCAGGCGATCGAGCAGGTGCTCTACGCCTGGACCGCCGGCGAGCTGTCGGTGGACGTGGCCTTCCTGCTCGACCCGCTGTCGGCGGCCATGGTGTTCGTGGTCACCTTCGTCGGCTTCCTCATCCACGTCTACTCGGCCGGCTACATGGCCCACGAGACCGGCTTCCAGCGCTACTTCGTCTACCTCAACCTGTTCATGGGGGCGATGCTGCTGCTGGTGCTCGGCGACAACTTCCTGGTCATGTTCGTCGGCTGGGAGGGCGTCGGGCTGTGCTCGTACCTGCTGATCGGCTACTACTACGAGGAGACGGTGCCGCCGCAGGCCGGCCGCAAGGCGTTCGTGGTCAACCGCATCGGCGACTTCGCCTTCCTGGTGGGGATGTTCGCCCTGTTCTCCGCCTTCGGGACCTTCCGCTTCGCCGACATCTTCGAGGCGATCGCGGCGGACCCGTCGCTGGTCACCGGCCCCTACGTCGCCGGCCTGTCGCTCGCCTCCTTCGTGGCGCTGTGCTTCTTCATCGGCGCCACCGGCAAGAGCGCCCAGATCCCGCTCTACGTCTGGCTGCCGGACGCGATGGCCGGCCCGACCCCGGTCTCGGCCCTGATCCACGCCGCGACCATGGTGACGGCCGGCGTCTACATGATCGTGCGCACCAACGTCCTCTACCAGCTCGCCCCGGGGGTGTCGCTGCTGGTCGCCACGGTCGGCGCCCTGACCGCGCTGATGGCGGCGACCATCGCGCTGGCGCAGAACGACATCAAGAAGGTGCTCGCCTACTCGACGGTGTCGCAGCTCGGCTACATGTTCCTCGCCGCCGGGCTGGGGGCGTACAGCGCCGCCATCTTCCACCTCGGCACCCACGCCTTCTTCAAGGCGCTGCTCTTCCTCGCCTCGGGCTCGGTGATGCACGCCATGGGCGGCGAGCTCGACATGCGCAAGATGGGGGGCCTGAAGCGCTGGATGCCGGTCACCTACTGGACGTTCCTGCTCGCGGCGCTGGCGATCGCCGGGATCCCGCCCTTCGCCGGCTTCTTCTCCAAGGACGAGATCCTCGGGGCCGCCGCCACCAACGGCCAGTGGATCCTCTACGGGGTCGGCCTGTTCACCGCCGGCCTCACCGCCTTCTACATGTTCCGGGCCGTCTTCATGACCTTCCACGGCTCGTTCCGCGGCACCGAGGAGCAGCGCCACCACCTGCACGAGTCGCCGCCGTCGATGACGGTGCCGCTCGTCCTGCTCGCCGCCGGCACCGTGCTGGTCGGCTGGGTGGGGGTGCCGCTGGCGCTGACCTTCGAACGCTTCGAGTGGAACTTCTTCGACCGCTTCCTCGACCCGGTGGTCGGCGAGGTGGCCGGCCTGGCCCACGAGGCCCATCACCTCGGGCTGGCGGTCGAGTGGCTGCTGATCCTGGTGGCGATCGCCACCGCGGCGGCCGGCATCGCGCTCGCCTGGCGGGTCTACGGCCGCGACCGCGGCCTCGCCGGCGAGGAGGAGCTGGTCGACCGCATGGGCACCGCCCACACGGTGCTCGAGCACAAGTACTGGGTGGACGAGCTCTACGACCGCGCGGTGGTGCGGCCGCTCGCCGCCCTCGCCCGCGGCTTCTGGAAGGTCGTCGACGGCTGGATCATCGACGGCGGCCTGCACGCGACCGCCTTCGTCACCGAGCTGGCCGGCGATCTCGGTCGCTTCACCACCACCGGCAACGCCCGCAACTATCTCCTCTACTTCTTCCTCGGCGTCCTCGCCCTGCTCGGCTGGGTCGCCTTCTAGGACCATGGATACCCTGACCCAACTCCTCTTCGGCAACACGCTGACGCGGCTGGTCTTCTTCCCGGCCGTCGCGTGCCTGCCGCTGCTCTTCTTCCCGCGGAGGGCGGAGCGGCCGGTCAAGATCTACGCCCTGGTCGTCTCGCTGGTGGAGATCGTCTTCGCGGCGCTCCTGCTGGTCAGCCACCTGGGGGCCGACGGCACCTTCGAACGGGTGCGTGACCTGGCGGCGGACGGCAACCCCGTGGCCTGGATCCCGACCTGGGGCATCCGCTACGACCTGGTGATGGACGGCATCTCGATGCCGCTGGTCCTGCTGGCGGTCTTCCTGCTGCCCTTCGTCCTGCTCGGCTCGTGGCGCGGCATCACCCGCCACTGGAAGGGCTTCGCCGGCTCGATGCTGCTGCTCACCACCGGCATGCTCGGCGCCCTGCTGGCCTGGGACCTCTTCCTGTTCTACGTCTTCTGGGAGGTCATGCTGGTGCCGATGTACCTGATCATCGGCATCTGGGGCGGCGAGCGGCGCATCTACGCGGCGGTGAAGTTCTTCCTCTACACGATGGCCGGCAGCCTGCTGATGCTGGTCGCGATCCTGTGGCTGGGCTGGACCTACCACCAGGTGGCCGGCGGCTGGAGCTTCGGCTACGCCGACCTGCTGCGCCTCGACCTGCCGGTCGGGCCGCAGCTCTGGCTGTTCGCCGCCTTCGCCCTGGCCTTCGCCATCAAGGTGCCGATGTTCCCGTTCCACACCTGGCTCCCCGACGCCCACGTCGAGGCGCCCACCGGCGGCTCGGTGATCCTGGCCGGCATCCTGCTGAAGCTCGGCACCTACGGCTTCCTGCGCTTCGCCCTGCCGCTGTTCCCGCACGCCGCGGCGAAGGCGCAGCCGGTGCTGCTCGCGCTCGCGGTGGTGGGCATCCTCTACGGCGCCCTGGTGGCGTGGGCGCAGGAGGACATGAAGAAGCTGGTCGCCTACTCGTCGATCGCCCACCTGGGCTTCGTCATGCTCGGGCTGGCGGCCTTCGACATGGTGGCCTGGGAGGGCTCGCTGATCCAGATGGTCAACCACGGCCTGTCGACCGGCGCCCTCTTCCTCCTGGTGGGGATGATCTACGACCGCCGGCACACCAAGAAGTTCGCCGACTTCGGCGGCCTCGCCAAGGTGATGCCCTGGTTCGCCTTCTTCCTCGTGTTCTCCGCCCTCGCCTCGGTGGGCCTGCCCGGCCTCAACGGCTTCGTGGGCGAGTTCCTGATCCTCACCGGCGCCTACCGCGCGGTGGGCTGGTGGGCGGCCGTGGCCACCCTCGGGGTGGTCCTGGCGGCGGTGTACCTGCTGAAGATGCTGATCGAGACCGTGTGGGGGCCGCTCGACAACCCGGAGAACGAGGGCCTCGCCGACCTCGGCTGGCGGGAGATCCTGACCCTGGCGCCGCTGGCCCTGCTGATGCTCGCCATCGGGCTGGCGCCGGAGGCGTTCCTCAAGCCGTCGCGCGCCGACCTCGGGGCGACCCTGGCGACGTTCCAGGAACGGGTCGCCGAGCCGGCCCAGGCGGCGCCGGCGCTGCGCGCGGCGCCGCCGGCGGAGCCCGGGTCGCCGCCGGGCGCCCGACCTCGGGTGGCCGCCGCGGGGACCGTGGAGGTGGGGCGATGAGCGCCGTCGATCTGTGGAGCCTGGCCCCCGAGCTGGTCCTCGCCGGCGCCGGCATCGTCATCCTCCTGCTCGAGGCCTTCGCCCCCGGCACCCGCCGTGCCTTCACCGTGCTGGCGGCGGCGGCGGTGGTCGCCGCCGGCTGGTGCCTGGTCGCCGGCTTCCGCGGGCCGAGCTTCGGCGGCCTGATCGAGCAGACGCCGATCACCGTGGGCTTCGGCCTGGTGGTGCTGCTGTCGACGCTGCTCGGGCTGGTGGCCTCGGACGGCTACCTGCGGCGCGAGGGCATCCTCAGCGGCGAGTACCACGCCCTGCTGCTGTGGTGCGCGGTGGGCCTGCTGCTGATGCTGCGCGCCACCGAGCTGCTGACCGTCTTCGTGGCGCTCGAGACCCTGTCGCTGGCGCTCTACGCGCTCGCCGCCTACAACCGCAAGGTCAAGATCGGCACCGAGGCGGCGCTGAAGTACTTCCTGATGGGCGCCTTCGCCAGCGCCTTCGTGCTCTACGGCATCGCGCTGCTCTACGGCCAGACGGGCTCGACCCGCCTGGCGGAGATCTCGGCCTCCTTCGCCGCCGGCCACGGCACCGGGGTCCTCGCCGGGCTCGGCGTCCTGCTGCTGGTCGCCGCCTTCGGCTTCAAGATGAGCGTCGTGCCCTTCCACGCCTGGTCGCCCGACACCTACCAGGGCGCCCCCTCCCCCTTCGTGGCCTTCCTCTCGGTGGCGCCGAAGGTGGCGAGCGCGCTGGTGATGCTGCGCGTGCTGGCGGCGGCCGGCACCGGCGTCTTCGCCTGGTCGCAGGTGGTCGCGGCCCTCGCCGTCCTGTCGATGGTGGTGGGCAACCTCTTCGCCCTGGTGCAGAAGGACATCAAGCGGATGCTCGCCTACTCGGGCATCGCGCACATGGGCTACCTGCTGATCGCCATGGTGACGCTCGACGCCGGCTCCTACCGCGCGGTGCTGGTGTACATGCTGGCCTACGCGCTGATGAACGCGGGTGCCTTCGCGGTGGTGGCGGTGCTCTACGAGCGGTCCGGCGAGCAGCACCTGATCGCCGACCTCTCGGGTTGGGGCTACCGCTTCCCCTGGCTGGGCGCGGCGCTGACCGTCTGCATGCTGTCGCTCGGCGGCATCCCGCCCACCGTCGGCTTCATCGGCAAGTACGTCGTGTTCCTGCACGCGGTGGAGACCGGCCAGACCTGGCTCGCCATCGTCGGCGTGCTCGCCAGCCTGGTCGGCGTCTTCTACTACCTGCGCGTGGTCTACACGCTGTACATGCGGGCGGAGGTGCGCGAGCCGGCCGGCGTCCTGCGCGACGCCTGGGGCGGCACCGCCGCGGTGGTGGCGGCGCTCGCCGTGCTGCTGCTCGGCATCCTCCCGGGCCCGGTCTTCGAATGGGTGTGGCGGTCGACCACCGGCTTCTGATCCGTCCGGCCCCGCCGCGCGCGCGGCGGCTGCGGGGCCGCCGCGCGCCCGGGCCTCGCCATGGCTGAGACCGACGGGATCTCGCCGCTCACCCTGAACCGCCTGTCGGTCTACCTGCGCTGCCTGCGCCACCTGCAGGTGGCCGGCGTGCAGCGGGTCTCGTCGCAGGAGCTCGCCGACCGCTACCTGCTGTCGGCGCACCAGATCCGCAAGGACCTGGCGCAGTTCGGGGAGTTCGGCATCCGCGGCGTCGGCTACGAGGTCGACGAGCTCGCCCAGCACCTGACCTCCATCCTCGGCCTGGACCGGCGCTACCGCCTGCTGATCGTCGGCGTCGGCAACCTGGGGAGCGCCCTGGCCCACTACCTGGGCTTCAACCAGGGCGCCTTCCGGGTGGTCGCCGCGGTCGACCGCGATCCCGCCAAGGTGGGCCAGCCGATGGGCGACTTCGTCGTCCGCCACATCCGCGACCTGGCCGAGGTGGTGCACGACTCCGGCGCCGAGATCGGGGTGCTGGCGGTGCCGGCCGAGGCGGCGCAGCCGAACTACGACGCCCTGGTGGCGGCCGGCATCCGCGCGGTGCTCAACTTCGCACCGGCGCGGGTCAAGCGCACCGACGAGGTGCCGCTGAAGAACGTCGACCTGCGGATCAACCTCGAAGAGGTGGCCTTCCTCCTCCACTCGCGCCGCTAGGCGAGAGGGCGGATGCGGGCGCGTCTGCGGCGTCGCTGCTCGCTCGGAAGGCCTGCGGCGTACGGATGTACGCCTCGGCCTCCCTCCCTCGCGCTCCTGGCATCCACACCCACCTCCACCCTCTCGCCACGAGATCGGACCAGGAACGATCGCCGCTTCGACGCGGGGCGTTACTCGGGAGCGCGCTCCGATGGCGGGGGTTCGGGCTCCACGCGGTCGGACTCGTCGGGGGTCGGGGTGACGGCCGGCCCCGGCTCCAGGGGGTCACGGGGGAGGTCGGCCGGGGGACCGGACTCGGCGACCGGCTCATCGGCCGGCGGTTCGCTCACGGCAGCGCCGGCCCCGGGCTCGCCCGCGGCGCTCCAGCTCCCACCGGCGGGCTCGCCGGGGGTCGGGGTCGGAGCCGGCGGCAGCGGCGGCGGGGGCGGCGGCACCGCACCGGCGGCGCGGCGGCGGGAGCCGAAGAAGTTGAGCACCACCGCGCCGAGGCCGGTCGTCCAGGCCACGTAGCGGACCAGGATGCCGATCACCACGAACATCGTGGCGAAGACCCAGGCCAGGCCGCTGCCCACCTGCAGCACGTGCCCGATCAGCGTCCACACCTCGATCAGCAGCAGGCCGATCAGCGCCGGCCCGTAGAGGCGACCCAGCCGCCAGCCGAAGCGCTCCCCGACCAGCCGGCCGAGGTGCACCGCCACGCCGGCGTAGCCGACCAGCGCGAAGACCAGCACCACCAGCAGCGCCACCGGGATCAGCGGCAGCGCCAGGCAGCCCACGATGGTGAGCACCAGCACCAGGGCGACCACGAAGAGCACCGGCAGCAGCAGCACCTCGGTGAGCAGCCCGGTCAGCGCCGCGGTCCAGAAGTCGCGGCGCACCCGATCCTCCGCCGCCTCGACGGTGCGGCGCGCCAGCAGCAGCACCAGCGCCACCAGGATGGCGAGCAGGACGATCCCCACCAGGTTGAAGAACAGGTTGTCGAGGTACCAGGAGCGCACCGGCGACCGGTCGCCGCTCCAGCCGCGCGGATGCCAGCGGACGTGACCGGGCCACACCCAGGGACCGGTCGTCTGGTTGACCTGCCCGCCGACCCGGGCGCCGCTCTCGCGCTCGACGCCGCTGCCCACCGCCACCACGTCGCGGCGGACGCTGGACTCGGCGCCGAGGAAGACCCGCCCGCCCACGCCGACGACGTCGCCGCCCACCTCGCCCTCGACCACGACGCTGCCCCCGATGGCGACCACGTCGCCGTCGACCTTGCCGAGGATCCGCACCGGACCGCCGATGCACACCACCTCGCTGGCCACCTCGTCGGCGTCGACCGTGACGCCGCTGCCGAGGCTGAAGCGCTCGCCGATGTGGACGCGGTCGGGCTCCGGCGGCGGCGGCGGCACCGGCGCCACGGCGCCGGTCTCCGGCACCGGCGGCACGCCGCCGGGGGCGGGGGTGGCCGGCGGCGCGGGCACCTCCCCGGGAGCGGTGGCGGCGGGCTCCTCCCCGCCCGCCGCCGCCGGGGCCTCCTCGCCCGGCTCGAGCCCGAGCACGCCCCCGAGCTCGTCGGGGTCGACCTCGGCGAGAGCGAGCAGCGGCTCGGCCTCGTCGCCCAGCCAGGAGCGCAGGATGCCGGGGCTGACCGTCTCCCCGTTGATCGCCACCTCGCCGTCGGCGATCTCGATGGAGCGGATGCCGGGGACCTCCTGCCGCGGCACCAGCAGCACCCCTTCGCGCGCCGGCAGCACCTGGTAGCGCTCGGTGACGGCGGCGCGCAGCCGCGCCGCGTCGGCCGCCGACGGACTCTCGGCCGCGCGCGCCGCGGCCAGCGGGGCGAGGAGGATCAACGTGGCCAGCAGGGTCGCGCGGGGCGCCCGGGCCCTCCGCATCTCAGGCAGTCTCCACATGGGACAGTCTCCTGTCGCGTTCGATCAGCTGTTGCAGTGCCCCCAGGGCGGCGGCGGCGACCAGCAGCGCCGCCACCAGCGCGGTGGCGACGGGCGCCGCGCTCGCGGCGACGGTCAGCGCCCCGGTCAGGCGGCGGAGCACGGAGAACAGGTCCAGCGCCGTCACCGCCCACTCCCCGACCCAACGGAACCCGGTGACGGCGCCCTCGGCGAGGGCCGACAGCAGCTCCGCCGGCGACAGGCGCCCGGCGGCCGGACCGCCCGTCAGCCCCACCAGCGCCGCCCCCCAGCCGGCCAGCGCCAGCAGCAGCGCCGCCGCCGCCGTCCAGAGCCCGCCGCGGCGCACCGCCACCACCGGCGGCGTCGCGACCTCCGCCATCACCCGCGCCGCCAGCCCCGGGGCGGGTGCCCGCGAGGGCAGCGCCACGAAGAGCTGGCCCAGGGCCGCCTCCGCCTCCGAATCGCGCCCGGCGGCCTCGGCCGCCAGCCAGCGCGCCAGCGCCTGCAGCTCCTCGTCGCGGTCGTGGGGTCGGGGGTCGGTCACGTCCGTCACTCCTCAGGCCGCCCTACGGTCCGTCCACCGGCAAAGTTTCTCCTCATTCCGGGATGCCTCCGGGCCCCCAGCCGGCCGCCCGCAGCGCCGCCATCAGCTCCTTGCGGGCCCGGTGGATGTTGGTCTTCACGGTACCCAGCGGATGGCCGGTCACGGCGGCGATCTCCTCGTAGGCCAGGCCCTCGCCGAAGCGCAGCAGGACGATCTCCCGGTACTCCGGCCGCAGGGTGCCGACCGCCTCCTCGAGCGCCGCGGCCAGCTCGCGGCGGCCCACCGCCAGGTGCGGCCCGGGTCGCGACGGATCGGCGAGGACGCGGCCCGGGCCGGAGGGTTCGCCCGCCGCGTCCGGCGCCTCGAGCGGTACGGTGGCGAGCTCGCGGCGGCGGAGCTGGTCGAGGGTGGCGTTGTGGGCGATCTTGAACAACCAGCTCGAGAAGCGGCGGCGCGGATCGTAGGAGGCCAGAGCGCGGTAGGCCTTGACGAACGTCTCCTGGGTGAGGTCCTCGGCCGCGGCGCGATCGCGCACCATGCGGACCACGAGGCTGAAGACGGGCCGCTCGAAGCGCTCCACCAGCTCGCGGAAGGCGTCGTCGGAGCCCTCCCGCGCCGCCGCCGCCAGCTCGGCGTCGGTCCTCGCTGAAATCGCATCCCTCCTTGGGGCCGCCCGACGGCCGGCCCGGCTCCCCGCAGTGTGCGAACCCGTCCGATCATAGCCGCCGGGCACTATAATCCTTGCGCTGCTCCCGTTTCGCTGAAGAGACGGTCGACCCTTGGAGGTTGTCATGCGACGCGTCCCGATCGCTCTGCTCACCGCCCTGTTGCTCTCGCTCGCCGCCGCCTCCGGCGCGGCCGAGCTCAAGGGCGTCCGCCTTCCCGACACCGCGTCCGTCGACGGGCACGACCTGGTGCTCAACGGCATGGGCCTGCGGACCAAGTTCTTCATCAAGGTGTACGTCGCCGGCCTCTACCTGCCGGCGAAGACCTCCGATCCCGACCACATCCTCGCCGCCGACGAACCGCGGCGCACCGTGATGCACTTCCTGTTCGGGGTCGGCAAGGAGAAGATCTGCGAAGCCTGGCACGAGGGGGTGGAGGCCAATCGCCCGGCGGCCGAGGCGAAGGCCGTCGCCGGCCAGCTCGACACCCTGTGCGGTTGGATGGAGGACATGGAGAAGAACGACACGATGGTGTTCACCTATCTCCCGGACCGCGGCACGTCGGTGGAGGTGAAGGGCCAGGCGAAGGGGACCCTGGAGGGCAAGGCGTTGGCCGACGCCCTGTGGAGCACCTGGATCGGCCCCAAGCCCCCGGGACAGGACTTCAAGGAGGGGCTGCTGGGCCAGTGAGCGGACGCCGCTCGCGGGCAAAAAAATGGAGGAGCGCCGTAACGCTCCTCGTCGGGAGGGATGAGAGGAGGGTTTGCACCCTCTTCACTGTCGAGAATAACCCGCAAATAGCCAGTTGTCAATAACCCACCCACTCCGTTGCGCCGGCCTCGCCCTGCTGGCCGGCGCCTGCTGCCTGCACGCCGCGCCGGTGGCCGCGGCGTCGGCGTCGCGCACCGCGGCGATGGCCACGGCGCCCTTCGTCGGCGGCGCCGCCGGTCCCAACCGGGTGCCGGTGGTGGCCAGCTACGCCATCGAGGCGCGGCTCGACCCCGACACCCACCGCATCGACGGCCGCGAGGTGATCCGCTGGCGCAACGCCTCCCGCCGGCCCGCCAGCGAGCTCTGGTTGCACCTCTACCTCAACGGTTTCCGCTCCACCGCGTCGAGCTGGCTGCGCCACTCCGACCGGCGCAGCATCGACGAGCTCTCCCCCGACGGCTGGGGGTGGATCGAGCTGGCGAGCCTGGAGGCCGACGGCGCCAACCTGCTCGGCGACCTGCGCTACGAAGCGCCGGACGACGGCAACCCCGACGACCGCACGGTGGCGCGCGTGCCGCTGCCGCGCGAAGTGGCCCCGGGCGAGACGATCGAGATCACCGTCGCCTTCCTGGCCCAGCTGCCGCGCGTCGTCGCCCGCACCGGCTACCACCGCGACTTCCACCTGGTCGGCCAGTGGTTCCCCAAGCTCGGCGTCCTCGAGCGCGACGGCTCCTGGAACTGCCACCAGTTCCATCCCAGCTCGGAGTTCTTCTCCGACTTCGGCAACTACGACGTCTCGATCACCGTGCCGCGGGACTTCGTGGTCGGGGCGACCGGCCGCCGGGTGGAGACGCGCGACGCCCCCGACGAGGGCTGGGTGACCCACCGCTACGTCCAGGACGGCGTGCACGACTTCGCCTGGACCGCCTGGCCCGACTTCGTCGAGCGCACGGTCACCTTCCGCTCCGAGGGCCTGCCGCAGGTGGCGATCCGGCTGCTGCTGCGCCCCGAGACGGCGCGCTTCGCCAACCGTTACGCGGCGGCGCTCGGCGCCGCCCTCGAGCACTTCGGCCACGCCTACGGGCCGTACCCCTACCCCACGCTGACCATGGTCGACCCGCCGTGGGGGGCGCGCGAGGCCGGCGGGATGGAGTACCCCACCTTCATCGCCACCGGCACCCACGTCCTGTCGCCGCTGCTCAGCCAGGATCCCGAGAGCGTCACCGTCCACGAGTTCGGGCACGAGTTCTTCTACGGCCTGCTGGCGACCGACGAGATGCAGGAGTCGTATCTCGACGAGGGCATCAACACCTACGCCACCGCGCGCGTCCTGGCCGACGTGTACGGGCCGGAGACCTGGACCTACCGCGCCTGGGACCTGCCGATCCCCTTCCGCGGCGTCACCCTCGACCAACCGCTCGACACCTCGGCGCGCTACTTCCTGCGCCCCAGCGTCGATCCGGTGGCGCGGACGAGCTGGGGCTACCTCGACCGGCGGTCGTACGGCGCCATGACCTACAGCAAGATGTCGCTGCTGCTGGCCCAGCTCGAGCGCATGCTCGGCACCGAGGTCTTCGACCGGGCGATGCACGACTACGCCCTGGAGTGGCGCTACCGCCACCCGCGCACCGCCGACTTCATCCGCTCGCTGTCGCGCTCGGTGGGACAGGACCTCGGCGGCTACTTCCGGCAGACGCTGTACGGCTCGCAGGTGCTCGACTTCGCGGTGGACAGCGCCACCAGCGAGCGCCGCCGGGGACCGATCGGCGTCTTCGGGGAGGGGGAGGACCGCGAGACCACCGACCACCGCGAGAAGCTCCCCGGGTGGGAGAGCGAGGTGGTGGTGCGCCGGCTCGGCGGCGTGCGGCTGCCGGTGGTGACCGAGCTGGTCTTCGCCGACGGCAAGCGGGCCATGCTGCGCTGGGACGGGCAGGACCGCTGGGTCCGCTTCCGCGTCACCGGTCCGGAGCTGCTGTGGGCCCGGGTCGATCCGGAGGGCACGCTGTTGCTCGACGTCGACCGGATCAACAACTCGCGCCGCGTCGAGCCCGACCGCCGCGCCTCGCGCCGCTGGGGCCAGCGGGTGCGCTTCTGGATCCAGAACGTGCTGGAGACCTTCGCCGCCTTCGCCTGACGATGCGCCGCCCTCCCCTCCTCCGCCGTGCCCCCGGAGCGCTGGTCCGCGCCGCCTGGCGGCCGCTGCGCGCACCGCAGGTGGTGCTGCTGTTCGTGGCCGTCAACCTGGGGGTGGCGCTGCTGCTGGTGATGCCGCTGCGCGGCCTGCTCGGCTCGACCCTGGACGACAACCTGTTCGGCGACCGCATGGCGGACGGCGTCTCCTGGCGCTGGTACGACACCGTGGCCCGCGAGCACCCCCAGGCGGTGGGCGACCTGTCCGCCTGGACGGCGTTGTTCTCCGACCGCGGCCTCGGCCTCGACGACCTCGAGGCGCTCTCCGGGCCGCCCGCCGCGGTGGCGCTGGGCGGCATGTTGCTGTTCCTGCTCTTCGGCGTGCTCCACACCGGCTACCTCGCCGTCGCCCGCTGGCGCGACAGCGGCGGCGTCCTGGCGGGGGTGCTGCACCGCTCGGGGCTGTTCGCCGTCCCCGCCCTGGCGCTGGCGCTGGCCGCGGCCGCCGCCTACGCCCTGGTCTATTGGCTGGCCTTCGTGCTCACCGGGCCGCCGACGATCCGGCTCGCCGAGTGGCTGCAGAGCGAGCGCCTGCACCTGGTCCTCGTCTGGGCCCGGATCGGCCTCACCCTGCTCGGCTTCGTGCTGGTCAAGCTGTGGTACGACGTGGCCAAGGCGGCGCTGGTGGAGACGGGGAGCTGGTGGCTGCCGACGGCGGCCCTGCGCGCCGGCCGCGAGATCCTCACCCGCGGCGGCGTCTACCTGGCGGTCTACCTGTTGATCGGTGCCGGCACCGCGGCCCTGACCGTCGGCTGGTGGACCCTGACCGCGCCCCTGATCCCCCGCACCTGGTTGGGGCTGCTGCTGCTCTTCCTGCTGCAGCAGATCTTCGTCGCCGCCCGCGTCGCGCTGCGCCTCACCCACCTGGGCGCCAACCAGAACCTGTTCCTCGCCTCGAGCGCCGCCTTCGCGCCGGCGCCCCCCGCAGCCTCCCCGGCCGACGGGGTCGCGCCGGCGGAGACGCCTCCGCCGGGGGGGGCCTGGGACGACGACGAACCCGGCGCGGACGAGCCGTCCCTCGACGAACCCCCCGGCGACGAGCCGCCGGCCGAGGAACGACCCCGCGCGCTGCCCCGTGAGAAGCCGCCGATCGAGGAGCCGCCGACCGAGGAGCCACCCCTCGAGGAGCCGCCGGACGAGGAGCCGCCGATCGACGATCCGACGGCCGACCGGCCGCCGCCCGAGCCGCCCCGCCCCGGCGAGCGCTAGCCCCGGGGGGCGGACCGACCGCCGCTAACCGAGCGCGACGGCGAGGATCACCACCCCGAGCGCCACCCGGTAGACGACGAACGGCAGCAGCGTCTGGCGCCGCAGCCAGGCGAGCAGCGCCCCGATCACCAGGTAGGCGGCCGCGGCGGCGACCACCAGCCCCACCGCCATCGGCACGAGGTCACCCGCCGGCACCTCGCCGGTGGCGACCTTCAGCAGGTCGTAGCCGGTCGCCAGCACGCCCACCGGGATCGCCAGCAGGAAGGAGAAGCGGGCGGCCGCCGGGCGGCGGTAGCCGAGCAGCAAGGCCGCCGTGATGGTGATCCCCGACCGCGAGGTGCCGGGGACCAGGGCCACCGCCTGGGCCAGGCCCACCCACAGCGCGTCCCACAGGGTCAGCGTCGCGAGGTCGCGGAGGCGTGCGCCGGCCCGGTCCGCCCAGGCCAGCGCCAGGCCGAAGACGATCGAGGTGGTGGCGATCACCAGCGGGCTGCGGCCGGCGGTCCCCACCCAGTCGGCGAGCAGCAGCCCGGCGACCGCCACCGGCACGGTGGCGAGGATCCAGGCGGCGAGGAAGCGCCCGGGCGGCATCCCCTCCACGGTGACCTCCGAAGCGCCGCGCAGGTGGCGCCACAGGCCGGTGGCGAGCTGCCCGAGGTCGCGGCGGAAGTAGAGGATCACCGCCAGCAGGGTGCCGGTGTTGGTGGCGATGTCGAAGGCCAGCCCCTGGTCGGGCCAGTCGAACAGCACCGGCACCAGGATCAGGTGCGCCGACGAGCTGATCGGGAGGAACTCGGTCACCCCCTGGACGAGGGCGAGGACGAGGGCTTGCAGCAGGCTCACGGGCGGCTCCGGGACGAGGGCACGGCCGGCCGCGGCGGCCGGGGCGCCCGATTCTACGCCGGCCATCCACCGCCGGCCGGGAGGACGCCGCGGAGGGCGGGCTATACTTGCCGCCCGCAGGCCCCCGCGGCTGTGGAAGACCTTGTGGACGCGCGGCGGAAGACCGCCGGATTTCCTGTCGAAACCCGCGGAGAGCTGACGTGGAGACCATCGTCGTCACCGGTGGCGCCGGGTTCATCGGTTCGAACTTCGTGCGCCTCGCCCTGGCCGAGCTGCCCGGCACCCGCGTCGTGGTGCTCGACAAGCTGACCTATGCCGGCAACCCCGCCAACCTCGCCGACGTGGCGGACGACCCCGGCTTCGGCTTCGTCGAGGGCGACATCGCCGACCGGGGGACGGTGCGGCGGCTGTTCGCCGAGCACGACCCCACCGCGATCCTCAACTTCGCGGCCGAGAGCCACGTCGACCGCTCGATCGACGACCCCAGCGACTTCGTGCGCACCAACGTGGCGGGCACCTTCGAGCTGCTCGAGGGAGCGCGGGCGCACCAGCGCGACGTCGACGCCGACCGCCGGGAGCGCTTCCGCTTCCTCCACGTGTCGACCGACGAGGTCTACGGCAGCCTGGGACCGAGCGGCGCCTTCCACGAGGAGACCGCCTACGCCCCCAACTCGCCGTACGCCGCCTCGAAGGCGGGCGCCGACCACCTGGTGCGCGCCTACCACCGCACCTACGGCCTGCCCACGCTGCTGACCAACTGCTCGAACAACTACGGCCCCTACCAGTTCCCCGAGAAGCTGATCCCGCTGATGGTCCTCAACGCCGTCGAGGGCCGCGACCTGCCGATCTACGGCGACGGCGGCAACGTGCGCGACTGGATCTACGTGGAGGACCACTGCCGCGGGCTGCTGGCGGTCCTCGAGCGCGGCGTGCCGGGGGAGCGCTACAACCTGGGCGGCGCCAACGAGCACAGCAACCTCGAGGTGGTGGACCTGATCTGCGACGCGCTGGAGGCCGAGCTGCCGGCGGCCGACAACCCGGCGCTGGCCGCGCGCGGCCTGGGCGCCTACCGCGACCTCAAGACCTTCGTGCGCGACCGGCCCGGGCACGACCGCCGCTACGCCATCGACGACCGCAAGGTGCGCCGCGAGATCGGCTGGGCGCCGGAGCACGACTTCGTCGCCGGCCTCTCCGCCACGGTGCGCTGGTACCTGGCGCACCGCGACTGGTGCCACGAGATCCAGACCGGCAACTACCGCCGCGAGCGGCTCGGGCTCGGGGCGTGAGGTTCGCCCCGACCGAGCTGCCCGGCGTGCTCCTCGTCGAGCCCGACGTGCACCGCGACGAGCGCGGCTTCTTCCTCGAGACCTACCACCAGGCCAAGTACCGGGCCGGCGGCCTCGACGCCACCTTCGTCCAGGACAACCACTCGCGCTCGACGGCGGGGATCCTGCGCGGCCTCCACCTGCAGCGCCGCCGGCCGCAGGGCAAGCTGGTGCGCGCCCTGCGCGGCGAGATCTTCGACGTCGCCGTCGACGTGCGGGTGGGCTCGCCGACCTTCGGGCGCTGGACCGGGGCGCGGCTCAGCGCCGACAACTTCCTGCAGCTCTGGGTGCCGCCCGGCTTCGCGCACGGCTTCTGCGTCGTCTCCGACGAGGCCGAGGTGGAGTACAAGTGCACCGCGCTCTACGACCGGGACGATGAGCTGGCGGTGGCCTGGAACGACCCGGCGATCGGCATCGAGTGGCCGGTCGCCGAGCCGGTGCTGTCCGCCAAGGACGCCGCCGCGCGGCCGCTGGCGGAGCTCGAGCCCCTGCTGCCGGTCTACCCTGCCGCCGCGGTGGAGGTGTAGCGGGCGTGGAGCCGGAGGGCGTCTTCACCGCCGGCGACCGCGCCCAGATGCGCGAGCTGGGGATCTCCCGCCGCGAGGCGGAGCGCCAGCTCGCCCTGTTCCGCGATCCGCCGCCGCCGGTGCGCCTGGACCGCCCGGCGACGGTGGGCGACGGCATCCTCCGGCTGCCCGCGGCGGAGCGCCCCGCGCTACGCCGCCGGGCCGCCGCGGCCGCCGCCGCCGGGGAGCTGTCGAAGTTCGTCCCCGCCTCCGGCGCGGCCAGCCGCATGTTCCGCCAGCTCGAGGCGGTCCACCACGGCGCCGACGCCGAGCCGGCCGAGCTGCGCCGCCGCGCCGCGGCCGGCGACACCGCGGCCGGCGACGCCCTGACCTTCCTCGACCGGCTGGAGGACTTCGCCTTCTACGAGGACCTCGAGGCCGCGCTCGCCGCGTCGGGGCTCGCGCTGGCCGACCTGCGCCGCCACGGCGAGCTCGAGCCGCTCCTCGACCACCTGCTGAGCCGCGCCGGCGGCGCCGGGCTCGCCTACGCCGAGACGCCGAAGGGGCTGATCCGCTTCCACCGCTACCGCGGCGGCGAGCGGCGCACCGCCTTCGACGAGCACCTGGTCGAGGCCGTGCCCCTGCTGCGCGACGAGTCGGGGACCGCCCGCCTCCACTTCACCGTCTCGCCCGAGCACCGGGACGCCTTCGAGGAGCGGCTCGCCGCGGTCGCGGGGCGCTACGCCTCCCGCCACGACACCCGCTTCGCCGTCGCCTGGTCGTCGCAGTCGCACGCCACCGACACCCTGGCGGTCGACCCCGACGACCGCCCGTTCCGCCGCGAGGACGGGAGCCTGCTGTTCCGCCCCGGCGGCCACGGCGCCCTGATCGCCAACCTCGGCGGCACCGGCGGCGGGGTGGTGTTCGTCAAGAACATCGACAACGTGGTGCCCGACGCCGGCAAGGAGCTGGTCGTCGAGTGGAAGCGCCTGCTGGCCGGCGAGCTGCTCGCCCTGCGCGAAGCCGCCTGGGGCTGGCTCGACCGCCTGGAGACGCCGGGGCGCGGTGATGACGAGGCGACCCTGGCCGGGGCCGCCAGGTTCCTCGCCGACCACCTCCGGCGCCCGCTGCCCGACGCGCTGGCCGGCGCCCCGGCCGAGGAACGGCGGCGCGCCCTGGTCGGGCGCCTCGACCGGCCGCTGCGCGTCTGCGGCGTGGTGGAGAACGTCGGCGAGCCCGGCGGCGGCCCGTTCTGGGTCCGCGAGCCGTCGGGGGAGCGCTCGCTGCAGATCGTCGAGAAGAGCCAGCTCGACCCCGACGACGCGGACCAGCAGGAGATCCTCGCCGCCGCCACCCACTTCAACCCGGTCGACCTGGTGTGCGCGCTCTCCGACCGCCACGGCCACCCCTACCGCCTCGACGACTTCATCGACCCGGCGACCGTGTTCATCGCCACCAAGTCGCACCGCGGCCGCCCGTTGAAGGCGCTCGAGCGCCCCGGCCTGTGGAACGGCGCGATGGCCGGTTGGAACACCGTCTTCGTCGAGGTCCCGCTGGCCACCTTCGCCCCGGTCAAGACCGTCTTCGACCTTCTCCGGCCCGAGCACCAGACCGGCGTGCGCCCGGGCGGGTGAGCCCGGAGGAGCCCGAGGACCGCGGAGCTTCCGCCGGGAGGCCGCGGGTCCCGCCGGGTGGACCACCGCGCTGTTCTGGGAGCCGGCCGCCCCCTGACGGTCGCGGCGACCGAGATCGCGGCCGGGCCGACCCGCGGCACGCCGGCCGGCCCCGGCGGCGGAGGCTCAGAAGGCGCCCGGCTCGGCGAGCAGCAGCACGTCCTGCCCCGTCGGCGTCGCGGCACCGCCGGGGAAGAACCCCGGCACCCACGCCGCCACCTCGAGGCCGGCGGCGGCGACCAGGGCGAAGAAGCGCTCGTGGGAGTAGGCGACCGCCGCCTCGGGGCGCGCCGCCCGGCGCCAGCGCACCGGCGCTCCCGGGTCGGGGTGGGGGAAGGCGGGCGGCGGCGCGGCCGCGAAGCGCGCCCCGTCGAACAGGAAGGCGGTCACCAGGGCGCGGCGGCCCGGCGCCAGCACGCGCTGGATCTCCCGCAGATAGGCCCGCGCCGCGTCCTCGAGCAGGTGGGTGAACAGCGACTTGGCGAGCACGAACCCCGCCTCGCCGTCCCAGACCGGCAGCCGGTACTCCCCCGCCGCCCCCTCCCCGGCCCCGTACGCCGAGCGCACGGTCGCCAGCTCGAAGCGCAGCCGCCCGTCGTGCCGCCAGCGCCGCCGGCACCAGGCGATCGAGGGCTCGTGGACGTCGATCCCCAGGTAGTGCCCGGAGCCCCCGATCCGCCGCCCGAGCTCCTCGACCATCGCCCCGCAGCCACACCCCAGGTCGACGACCGCGTCTCCCTCCCGCAGTACCCCGAGCCGGTCGATCAGCTCCCCCATCTCCCGCGCCGCGCTGGCGAACCGCCCCACCGGCCCCACGTGCCGCCGCAGCCACAGGGGCGGCACCCGCGGCCGCCCCGCCAGCGCCCGTGCCCCCCGCTCCACCGGCCCCAGCACCCGCAGCCCCGCCGTCCGCCCCGCCCGCAGGAGATCCACCCCCCGCACCCGCCACCGCCGTCCCGTCTCGTCCACCGGCGGAGCATACCCGCCCGCCCCGAGATTCGAGCGCAGCGAGAATCGAGCCCCCGGTGATCCGAGCCCCGAGCTTCGAGGCGAAGCCGAGAAGCGAGGCGTCCGCTCACCCGAGATTCGAGGCGAAGCCGAGAAGCGAGCCACCCCGACCCCCCGAGATTCGAGGCGAAGCCGAGAAGCGAGGCGAACCGGCCCCCGAGATTCGAGGCGAAGCCGAGAAGCGAGGCGAACCGGCCCCCGAGGCGCAGCCGAGCCCCGACCCGCGAGCCCTCCACCGCCCCCCGCGTTCCCGAGCCTCACGAGATTCGAGCGCCAGCGAGAATCGAGGCGTCCTGCCCCACCCACCCGGCCACCGCTGGTGGGGCGGGTCGGGGGGCGGCGTTCCCAGGGGCGTCAGGGGCCGCGCCAGAATCTTCGTCGTCGCGGAGATCACCGCCGGTGGCGCGCGGACCCTGCCGAGTCGCCCCCCCTCCGATCCCCCACCGACAGGGCGACGTCCCCTGGGAACGCCGCCCCCCGACCCGCCTCCGCCCCCCGGTCGCCGGCCCTCCCCCTAGTACTCGCCGAGATACCGATCCGTCTCCCAATCGTGCACCACCGAGATGTACTCCGCCCACTCCGCCCGCTTCGCCTCCACGAAGTGGTGGTACATGTGCTCCCCCAACGCCTCCCGCATCACCGGGTCCTTCTCGAAGTTGTCCAACGCCTCGGACAGGTTCGCCGGCAGCTGGTTGATGCGCAGCCGCCGCTTCTCCCGGTGGCTCATGGTGAAGATGTTCTTGTTGACCGGGGCCCCCGGCTCCATCCCGTTCTCGATGCCGTCCAACCCCGAGGCCAGCATCACCGTCAACGCCAGGTAGGGGTTGCAGGCCGGGTCGGGCACCCGCACCTCGCAGCGGGTCGACATCCCCCGCTTCGCCGGCACCCGCACGAGCGGGCTGCGGTTCTTCTCCGACCAGGCGACGTTGACCGGCGCCTCGTAGCCCGGCACCAGCCGCTTGTAGGAGTTCACCAGGGGGTTGGTGACCGCGACGAAGGCGGGCGCATGCTTGAGGATGCCGCCGATGTAGCCCATCGCCGCCGGCGAGAGCTGGAACTCCGCCTTCTCGTCGTAGAACGCGTTCCTGCCCTTCTTGTCGAGCAGGCTCTGGTGGGTGTGCATGCCCGAGCCGTTGATGCCGAAGATCGGCTTGGGCATGAAGGTGGCGTGGAGACCGTGGTCCTGGGCGACCTTCTTGACCACGAAACGGAAGGTCGACACGTTGTCGGCACACTCGATCGCCTCGGCGTAGCGGAAGTCGATCTCGTGCTGGCCCGGCGCCACCTCGTGGTGCGCCGCCTCGACCTCGAAGCCCATCGCCTCGAGCACCATGACGATGTCGCGGCGGCACTCCTCGCCGCGGTCCACCGGGGTGAGGTCGAAGTAGCCGCCGACGTCGTGGGTGGCCACCACCGGGTTGCCCTTCTCGTCGCGCTGGAAGAGGAAGAACTCCGCCTCCGGACCGGCGACCATCGTGTACCCCATCTTCTCGGCGCGCTCGACCTGCCGCTTCAGCGCGGTGCGCGGGCATCCGGCGAACGGCGAGCCGTCCGGCATCGTCACGTCGCAGAAGATGCGCCCCACCTTCGAGCCGTCCGGGTTGGTCCACGGGTTGACCAGGAACGTCGACAGCTCCGGGCGCAGCAGCATGTCGGACTCCTCGATCCGGGTGAAGCCCTGGATCGACGAGCCGTCGAACATGATGTCGCCCTCCAGCGCCTTCTCGAACTGGCTGCGCGGCACCTCGACGTTCTTCAGCGCCCCCATCAGGTCGGTGAACTGCAGGCGCAGGAAGCGCACCCCCTCCTCTTCGACGATCTTCAGGATCTCTTTGGCATCCAAGACAGTGCCCTCCGTTCGTGGTCGTATGCGCAGATCCTAGGGCCCCATAGCGCCAAAACACAAGCATGAATCACCGAAATGAACCGCTAATTGTGCATGCGCGTCAAGATTCAAAGGACACCGCGCATGACTTGACACCGCAAACGTGGCGCCCAAAGGACTTACCGCCCGGCGTCGCGCGGGCGGCCCGCGGCGGCCGCCGCGGCCGCGACCCGCCGGCGCCGCGCCGCCGCGCCCCGCCGGCGGCCACAATCGCCGGCCGGGCGGTCGATTCCCGCCGGTGTCCGTGTCCCGACGCGGCGGCCCGACCCGGTCCGGCCCGCTAGAATCGTCGGTCAGCGGCGAGAGGACCTCGATGAGCGCACGATCCGACGACCCACCCGCGGGCGACACCACCCGGCCCGATCCGCGACCCGCCCCCGACCGCGGAGCGGCCGCCGGCCCCCCCGCGGCGCCCGCCCGTCCAGCGCTCGAGCCGACCGACCTCGGCGACTTCCGGCGCCATCGGGAACCCGGGGAGCCGGCGCCGCTGCCCCCGCGGGTCGGCCCGTACCGGGTCCTCGAGCTCATCGGCGAGGGCGGCATGGGCACCGTCTACCTCGCCGAGCAGACCGAGCCGATCCGCCGCCGGGTGGCGGTCAAGCTGATCCGTGCCTCGCGTCACGACCCCGAGACCGCCCACCGCTTCGAGGCCGAGCGCCAGGCGCTGGCGCGGATGAGCCACCCCGCGATCGCCCAGGTCTACGAGGCCGGCGACACCGCCGAGGGTCAACCCTTCTTCGCCATGGAGTACGTGCCGGGCGAGCCGATCACCGAGTACTGCGACCGACGCCACCTGTCGATCGAGGCGCGCCTCGACCTGTTCGTCGAGGTCTGCCGCGGCATCCACCACGCCCACCAGAAGGGCATCCTCCACCGCGACATCAAGCCGGGGAACATCCTGGTCGCCAGCGAGCAGGGCCGGCCGGTGCCCAAGATCATCGACTTCGGGATCGCCAAGCTCCTCGACCCCCCGGAGGGCGACGCCGAGCGGACGCTGCACGGCGTGGTCGGTGGGCACGCCCTCCTACCTGAGCCCCGAGGCGGTCGCCTCCCCGGAGGAGGAGCGGACCCCGACACCCGCACCGACGTCTACGCCCTCGGCATCCTGCTCTTCGAGCTGCTGGTGGGGTCGCGTCCGTTCGGGGACCCGGGCGAGAGCTACCTGCGCATCCTGCGCCGGGTGGCGGAGGACGACCTGCCGGCGCCGAGCTCGCGCTGGCGCGAGCTGTCCGCGGCGGAGCGCGCCGAACGGGCGGTGGAGCGCGGCGCCAGCCCCGCGGCCGTCCGCCGCCGGCTGCGCGGCGACCTCGACGGCATCACGCTGAAGGCGGCGGCCCGCCGCCGCCAGCGGCGCTACGACTCCGCGGCGGAGCTCGCCGCCGACGTCGAGCGCCACCGCCGCTTCGAGCCGGTCGGGGCGCGGCCGCCGAGCCGCCTGTACGCCCTCTCCCGGTTCGCGCGGCGCTACCGGGCCGCGGTCGTGGGCACGGCGCTGGTGGTGCTGGCGCTGGCCGGCGGGGTCGTCGCCCGCTCGCGCGAGGCGGCGCGGGCCAACCGCGAGGCCGTCGCGGCGCTGCAGGCGCAGCGCGAGACCCAGCAGGTGGTCGACTTCCTCATCCACCTGTTCGAGATCAACGACCCCGGCACCTCGCGCGGCAACACCGTCACCGCCCGCGAGATCCTCGACCGCGGCGCCGAGGAGATCCACCGCAGCCTCGGGGACCAACCGCTGGCGCGCGCCCGGCTGCTCGACACCATCGGCCTGGTCTACCGCCGCCTGGACCTGCCCGAGCCGGCGCGGCCGCTGCTCGAGGAGGCGCTCGCCATCCGCCGCCGCGAGCTGCCGCCCGACCACCCCGACGTCGCCACCAGCCTCGACCACCTCGGCGATCTCGACTGGATCGGCGGCGACTACGCGCAGGCGGAGACCGCGCTGCGGCGGGCGCTGGCGATCCGCGAGAAGATCTACGGCCCCGACCACCCGCTCGTCGCCGAGGTCCTCGACCACCTCGGCTCGGTCTACGAGATCCAGGCGAAGTACGACGCGGCGGAGCCGATCCTGCGGCGCGCCCTGGCGATCCGCGAGCGCGGCCTTCGGCCCGCGCTCGCTGCGGGTGGCCGACAGCCTCGACGACCTCGGGGTGCTTCTTCCTCGACCGGGGCGAGGCCGCCCAGGCGGAGCCCTCCCTGCGCCGCGCCCTGGAGATCCGCGAGGCCGAGCTCGGCGCCGACCACCCCGACGTGGCGGTCAGCGCCAACGGCCTGGCGATCGCCCTCTACCAGGAGAAGCGCTACGCGGAGAGCGCCGCGCTGCACCAGCGCGCCTTGACCATCCGCGAGAAGGTCTTCGGCCCGGACAGCCCCCCCGTCGCCCAGAGCCTCAACAACCTCGCCAACGTCGACCTCGACCTGGGGCGCGAGGAGGAGGGCGAGGCGGCGCTGCGCCGGGCGGCGGCGATCTGGGAGAAGACCCTGGGTCCCGACCACCCACGCCTGGCGACCGTGCTGTTCAACCTCGCCGACCTCTACCTGGGGCGGGGCGACGCGGCGCGCGCCGAGCCGCTGTTCCGGCGCTCGGCGACGATCATGGAGAGCGCCCTCGGCCCCGACCACCCGCGGCTCGCGTACGCGCTCGCCGGCCTCGCCGACAGCCTGCGGCAGGAGGGCCGACCGGCCGAAGGGCTCGAGCTGTGCCACCGCGCCCTGGCGATCCGCGAGAAGGCGCTCGGGCCCGACGACCCCCAGACGCAGAGCACCCGGGAGGACTGTGCCGCCTGGCCGGCGGCCGACGGCGCGCGCCCCGCCGCTAGCGGGCGATCGCCGTGAACCGCCCGCCGGAAGCGACCGAGAACCCGTCCCCGAGGACGATGTGGGGCGCGGTGAAGGTGGCGTCGCCGCCGGCGGCCACGGTGAAGCCGTCGTCGGCGAGCAGGGTGTCGCAGGCGACGAACGACTGGCTGCCGGTCACCGTCTGCGCTTGCAGGTGGACGTTTGACGCGGCCGGGTAGCCGGCGGCGAGCTCGATCGTGTCGTGGGACTGCACCACGGTCCCGTTGCGGACCTCCGCCCAGACGGTGGCCGTGCCGCTCGCCGCCGGATCGAGCGTCCACTGGGTCACCGGCGAGTAGGGCTCCCAGGACGACCAGGTCGCGCCGTCGTTGGAGAACCGCATCTCCTGCGACCCGCCGGGGGCGTAGACGTAGAGCCCCACGTCGGCGCACTGCGTCGCGTAGGCCTCGCGCTCGATGACCACCGGGTAGACGCCGCTGCGCTGCCCGAAGTTCTGGGTCCAGTAGTGGAAGTAGGGGCCGTGGCCGAAGCTGTCGGCGGTACAGTCGCCGTTCTGGTCGAGGCGCACCGTCGGCTGGTCGTCGCCCTGGTGGACGTAGCCGACGCCGATCTCGCGGTAGCCGACCGAAAGGATGTTCGCCCGGTGGCCGGAGCTCGCCAGCCAGGTGTCCATCACGTCCTGCGGCGTCGGCTGCCCGGCGGCGATGTTCTCGCCGGCGGCGGTCCAGGCGTAGCCGGCCGCCGTCATCCGGTCGCCGGGGTGGGTCCCGAAGTCCAGGTCGCAGTGGGCGAAGAAGTCGCGCGTCGCCATGTTCGAGCTGTGGGTGCCGGCGGAGGTGTCGAGCTCGCTCGCCTCCTTGAGCGGCGGCAGGTTGCCGTTCGCCTGGCGCGCCTCGTTGACCAGCTCGATCACCTGCGCCTCGTAGGGGGCGCCGGCGGTGAGCGGCGCGGCGCGGCGCCGGGCGCCCGCCGCGGCGGGGGCGGCCAGCGGCGGAGGCGTCGGATCGCTGACGGCCGGGCCGTACGCCGCGCGGACGGCCGCGGTGTCGTAGTCGGCCCCGGGCTCCGCGGCCGGCAGCAGCGTCAGCTCCACCGGCTCGCCACCCGCCAGCGCCGCCTCCGCCAGCCGGCGGCCGGGCCCGTCCTCCGCCGGCACGCGGACCGCCAACAGCGCGCCCCGGGGGGAGCCGTGGCGCACCTGCTCGACGGCCACCAGGTAGCCGCCGCCGTCCGCCGCCGCGGGGTCGCGGTCGACCACCCGGACGACCGCGACGACCGCCGCCGCCGGCCGGCGCGGCGGCGCGGCGCCGAGGGCGGCGAGCGCGCCGAGGGCGACGAGGGCGGCGGACGCCCGCCGCAGGGCGGCCCGCCCGCGGCCGCAAGCTCTCGAGGGTCGGCGCCGTCTCATCGCGTCCTCACCCGATGCAGGTCGCGCACCACACCGCGACGATCTCACAGGCCGGGGGTCCGTGAGGAATTCGCGAGGAACGCCGCCCGCCGGCGTGCGATCATGCGGCGCGATGGACCTGCGAACGGAGCGCCCGGCAGCGGCGCCGGCGGCCGGCCGCGGCTGGCGGCGGGCCGGCCGCGTCGCGCTGGCCCTCGCCGCCGTCGCCCTCCTCGTCGCGGCGGGTCGCCTCGGCGGGGGCTGGGTGCCGCGCTTCGCCGGCTGGGTGGACGGGCTGGGCTGGTGGGGGCCGGCGGCCTTCGTCGTCGGCTACGCGCTGGCCACCGTGGCCTTCGTCCCCGGCGTCGTGCTGACGCTGGCGGCGGGCGCGGTCTTCGGCCTCCTCGAGGGCACGCTGGTGGTCTTCGCCGGTGCCACCCTGGGGGCCTGCGGCGCCTTCCTGGTGTCGCGCCACCTCGCCCGCGGCGCCATCGAGCGGCGGCTCGCCGCCAGCCCGCGCTTCGCCGCCCTCGACCGGGCGGTGCGCCAGGAAGGGCGCAAGGTGGTGTTCCTGCTGCGGCTGTCGCCCGTCTTCCCCTTCAACCTCCTCAACTACGCCCTGGGGTTGACCGGCGTGCACTTCCGCGACTACCTGGTCGCCTGCCTCGGCATGCTGCCGGGCACCTTCCTCTACGTCTACTACGGCAGGGTGCTCGGCTCGGTGGCGGCGGCGGCCGGAGGCGCGGGGGCGGCCCGGGGAGCGGAGTACTGGACCTTCCTCGGCGTCGGCGTCCTCGCCACGCTGGCGGTGACCGCCCTGATCGCCCACCGGGCGCGCCAGGCGTTGCGCCGGACGACCGACGGTGCGCTGGACGGCGCGGCGGAGCAGGAGGCCGCCCGGCCGTGAGCGACGGACCGCGCCAGGCCGCGGGCGCCCCGGGGGCCGCCGACCGGCGGCGGATCGCCCACGTCCACCCCCCCGACTGGCGCAACCCGGAGCCGGCGCGGCGCTACCACCTGGTGGTGGTCGGCGCCGGCACCGCCGGCCTGGTGGCGGCGGCCGGGGCGGCCGGGCTGGGGGCGCGGGTGGCCCTCGTCGAGCGCGGCCTGATGGGCGGCGACTGCCTCAACGTGGGGTGCGTCCCCTCGAAGGGCCTGCTGCGCGCCGCGCGCGCCTGGCACGCCGCGCGCACCGCCGCCGACCGCTTCGGCGGCCCGGTGGTCGCCGGCGCCGGCGACTTCGCCGCCGCGGCCGAGCGCATGCGCCGCCTCCGCGCCGACCTCGCGGCCCACGACGGCGCGGCCCGCTTCCGCGACCTCGGCGTCGACGTGTTCCTCGGCCACGGCCGCTTCGTGGCCCGCGACGCCGTCGAGGTCGAGGGCCGGCGGCTGCGCTTCCGCCGCGCGCTGGTCGCCACCGGGGCACGGCCGGAGCTGCCGCCGGTGCCCGGGCTCGCCGCGGCCGGCGCCCTCACCCACGAGACGCTCTTCGACCTCGAGCGGGCGCCGGCGCGGCTGGCGGTGGTCGGCGCCGGGCCGATCGGCTGCGAGATGGCCCAGGCGTTCGCCCGCTTCGGCAGCGCCGTGACCCTGCTCGACCGGGCCGACCGCATCCTCGGGCGCGACGACCCCGACGCCGCCGCCGTGGTGCGGCGGGCGCTCGAGCGCGACCGGGTGCGCTGCGCGCTCGGCGTGGAGATCGAGCGCGTGGAGAGCGCCGGCGCCGAGCGCGTGCTCCACCTGCGCCGCGACGGGGCGGCCGAGCGGGTCGTCGCCGACGCGATCCTGGTGGCGGCCGGCCGGCTGCCCAACGTCGAGGACCTCGGGCTCGACGCCGCCGGCGTCGCCCACGGCCCCGGCGGCGTCGAGGTGGACGACCGCCTGCGCACCAGCAACCGGCGGGTCTTCGCCGCCGGCGACGTCGCCTCGCCGTGGAAGTTCACCCACCTCGCCGACGCGGAGGCCCGGATCGTCCTCGAGAACGCCCTGTTCTTCGGGCGCCGCCGGGCCACCGCCCTGGTGGTGCCGTGGTGCACCTACACCAGCCCGGAGCTGGCCCAGGTCGGGCTCACCGCCGAGCGGGCGCGCCAGCGGGGGATCGCGGTCGACACGGTCACCGTGCCGCTGGCGAGCGTCGACCGCGCCCGGCTGGACGGCGAGGACGAGGGGTTCCTGCGCCTCCACCTCGGGCGCGGCGGCGACACCGTCGTCGGCGCCACCCTGGTCGCCGCGCACGCCGGCGAGACCCTGGGCGAGCTCGCGCTGGCGGTCAGCGCGGGGATCGGGCTGGGACGCCTCGGCGAGGTGATCCACGCCTACCCCACCCAGGCCGAGGCGATCCGCAAGGCGGCGGACGCGCGACGCCGGGAGCGGCTGACGCCGGCCGTGCGCCGGCTCCTCGCACTGTGGTTCCGGGTGTTCGGCTGAGCCGGTCCCGGCGCCTCAGCCCCGGCCAGCCAGCCGCGCTCGACGGCGTCGGCGATGAGGCGCTCGGCGTGCGCCCACAGGTCGGGGGCGCCGTCGCCGATGTGGCGGTTGTGGGCGATCACCTGCGAGCTGCGCACGCCGTACTTCTGCCAGGAGTGCCCCTCGGTGGCGTAGTTGTGGAGCATCGGCTGCAGGCGGTCGACGGCGTGGGCGTAGCGCGCCTCGGCGGTGGCGCGCTCCTCGAACTCGTCCCACAGGGCGCGCACCTCGGCGGCCTGGTCCGCCGGCAGCAGGCCGAAGAGCCGCTCGGCCGCCCGCCGCTCGCGCTCCCCCTTGTCCTCCGCGGCCGCCGGGTCATAGACGAACGTGTCGCCGGCGTCGATCTCCACCACGTCGTGGACGAGCAGCATCCGCACCACCCTGCCGACGTCGACCGGCTCCGCCGCGTGCTCGGCGAGCAGCACCGCCATCAGGGCGATGTGCCAGGAGTGCTCGGCCGAGTTCTCGCGCCGCGAGCGGTCGGTGAGCACCGTGCGCCGGAGCACGGTCTTGAGGCGGTCGATCTCGAGGACGAAGGCGAGCTGGCGGGTCAGGCGATCGGAGGGCACGGCACCGAGCATAGCCAGCCCCGACGGCGATTGCGAGCCGCCCGGCCGGCCGCCGAGCACCCGACGGCGCCGCGGGCCGCTCCGTCCCGCCCGGTGGCATCGGGGCGATGCCGGGTTCCTCGGTCGCGCCCTCTATCCACCCGACGACCCACCCGACGATCCGCGGCGCGGCGCGAGCGCGGCGAGGAGGAGGCCCAGGTTGCGCGGGCTCTCGCCGAGACGGCGCGCCGCGTACGGCCACCAGTCCTCCCCGAACGGTACGTAGATCCGGACCCGGTGCCCTTCTTCGACCAGCCGCCGCTGCAGGTCGGGGCGGACGCCGTAGAGCATCTCGAGCTCGAGCTCCTCGCGCCCCCAACCGATCGACCGGGCCACGCCCAGGAGGTCCGCGATCATCGCCTCGTCGTGGGTGGCGAAGATCGGGTACAGGCCCGCGGACCTCGACTCGCCGGAGAGCAGGGCCGCGGCGAGACGGCGATAGCTCGCGTCGATCCGGCGACGGCTCGTGAAGGCGATCCGCCCCGGCGCGGCGAAGGCTCCCTTGACCAGCCGGATCCTCCGGGGAGCGCCGAGGAGCGCGGCGAGATCGTCGGCGGTGCGCCGGAGATAGGCCTGGAGGGTCAGCCCGACCGGGAGCCCGCGGTCCTCGAGCTCCCGGTACAGGGAGATCGTCGCGTCGACGACGGAGTCGTCCTCCATGTCCAACATGAGCAGGTCGACGCCCGGACCCGACCTTCCCTGCGCCGCCGAAGCCACGGCCCGCGCGACGTCCACCGCAT
The DNA here is from genome assembly GCA_963843275.1 of uncultured Acidobacteriota bacterium. GTDB lineage: Bacteria > Acidobacteriota > Thermoanaerobaculia > Multivoradales > JBCCEF01 > CAWJJM01. The sequence continues at coordinate 1,918,704 of CAWJJM010000012.1, forward strand.
GGTCGCGCAGGGTCTCGGGCGAGAGCTGGAGGCCGATCTGGGTAGGGTCCACGGAGACGTGGACGTCCAGGCCCGCCGCGCCGAGGGCGGCGGCGGCCGCCTGCTTCCGTTCCACCGTGGAGCGCACCGCGACCGGGTCCGAGAGGTACTCCCCGAGGTAGTAGAGCGAGGCCCGCCGGCCCGCCTCGAGGAGACGCCGGCAGGTGTCGATCGCGCCCTCCAGGGTCCTCCCCCCCACGAACCTCCGGACCAGCCGGGACGCGCCGTGCCGCGCCTGCAGGAAGGACCCGAGCCGCTCGTTGCGGGCGGCCGCGATCATGGCGCCCTGCCAGGCTCTCAGCCGAGCCTCCGCTCGTCGGCCGCCGCCCGGTCGACGAGGGCCGCCACGTGCAGGTCCAGGGTGTCGATCACCGGGATCTCCAGGTCCGACGGCCCGAGGAGGAGGGGGAGCTCGGTGCACGCGAGGAGCACCGCATCGGCGGGATGGCCCCGCACGATCTCCAGGACCTCCCGGCGGGACTCGGGGCGGACGAGGCCCTCGCCGAGCTCGCCGAAGATGACCGACTCCAGCCGATCCTGCTCGTCGGAAGAGGGCACGACCACCTCCACCCCCCGCTCGCCCAGCGGTCGGCGATAGACGTCCGATTCGGTCGTCGCCCGGATCCCGAGAAGAAGCGCCGACCGGTACCGGTGGAGGTCCACGACCTCGAGCACCGGATCGACGATGGAGACCAGGGGCAGGGGGCTCTGTCGTTCGAGCCGGTCGAAGACGGCGTGCGGGGAGTTGGCTGCCATGGCGGCGAACCGCGCGCCCGCGGCCGCCAGCCGGCGGAGCCCCTGGAGGATCGTGGCCTCGTAGGGTTGCCGGTCGGCGAGGTTCTCCAGCGCCGTGAAGCGGTCGAAGTCCAGGCTGACCACGAGGATCTCGGGAAACCCGCGGCCGCGCCGGCGCGAGAGCGACACCAGGCGCTCGTAGTAGCACGCCGTGGCGAACGGACCGATGCCGCCGAGCAGCCCGATCACCGGTCGGCCTCGCGGGCCGGCAGCTCCCCCGCCGTGCGGAGCTGTCGCCGCAGCGCGAAGGCGGCCGGGCCGGCGGCCCGGTGCACCGCCAGGACCCCGTCGAGATGGTCGACCTCGTGTTGGAGCAGCTCGGAGAGAGGGCCCTCCGCGTGCAGCTCGTGCCGGGAGCCGTCCGGGCTTCGATACCGCAACCGGCAGGAGCGGTGCCGCCGGACCCGGACCAGAAGCTCCGGGAAGCTCATGCAGTCGTCCCAGAGCTCGAACGTCTCCTCGCTGAACCGGTCGAGCTCCGGGTTCACCAGCACCCGAGGCTCCGGCCAATGGAGGTAGACGACGCGCACCGGGGCGTCGATCTGTGGAGCGGCGATCCCCCGGCCCACGCCGTGCTCCCGCCGGAACGCCAGCAGGGTGTCGCGGAGATCGCCGGCGACGGCTGCGACTTCGGGAAGGTCGCCCTCCGCCACCTCCCGGCACCTGGTGAGAAGCCGCCGGTCCCCCAGGAGAAGGACGCGGCGGATCATCCTCCCTCCCCGGTGGTGGTCGAGCGCGCCGGCACTCCGGCCTCAGCGCCCCTCCCGGCCGCCCGCCGGGCGCCGGGAGCCGGAACCCGCCGTGGCGGCGCGAGCGCACCGGCGACGCTCGGCGCCGTCGCCTCGGGAGCGGCGCCGTGGTCGTGCGCCGCCCCCCGCACGACCCGGCGCCGCAAGGGACCGGGCCGGGTCGGGGAGGGTCGATCCGCCAGGGCGTACGCGGAGCCGTGCCGAGGGAGGGCGTCCCCCGGCGCGCGCAGCACGACCGCCGTCGCCCGCGGGATCCGTCCGCCTCGGGGTCCTCTCTCCGGCATCGTGGTGCGCCACCCTAGACGCATCCGGCGCGGCCGGCTATCGAGACCTTGCTCGGGGACCCTGCGCGGACGCCCGCGTCGCGGCGCGGGAGCCCTGCCGGCCGCGAGCGTGCCGCTACTCGCCGCCGCCCACCTCGAAGCCCACCGTCGCCAGGGTGTGCCCCCAGGACATCGCCAGGGTGCCGCCGCTCGCGGTGACGTCGCGGAAGCCGATGGTGAACTGGTCGATCGAGTCGGCGGTCTTGCTCACCTTCATCGGCGCCCGCAGCACGTCCATCGCCGGGTCGTAGTTGTAGGCGCCCCAGGTGGCGGCCTTGTTCTCGCGGTCGTACTTCTCCTGGTACGGCTGCCTGGAGACGACCAGCGTCCAGCCGCCGCCGTCGAGGTCGACGAACAGGCTGTAGTCGCCGGGCGCCAGCGCCTTGCCGCCGATCACCAGGGGGGCCTCGGTGTGCAGCCGGGTGGTCTGGTTGGCGCCCGCCCTCCACACCGGTCCGCCGGCGTCGACCTTCTTGCCGTAGTCGTCGCCGCTGCCGAAGATGTCGCTGCGCCCGCGCAGGATCGGCCGCCCGTAGTCGACGTCGATCCACTTGCCCCCGGTGTAGGTCATCTCGCCGTTGTCGCGCGGCACCCACTCACCGCCCACCTGGGTCGAGGCGGAGCCGCGCGGGCTGAGCGGCCGGCGGGTCTCCTGGGCGAGGGCGGCGGTGGCGACGAGCAGCAGCGAGCAGGCGAGGATCCACGTGGTGCGCAGGGGCTTCATGTGCGTTCTCCTCCTTCGGTCCGGGAATGGTGGAGCCGACGATACCGCACGCCGGCCCCGGCCCGCGGTGGCGTTCCGCCGCCCCGGAGCGCGCGGCGGCCCGCCGCGGACCCTCGGAGGGCGTCCTAGCGGAGGGCGACCCGCCGCACGCCCTTGAGCTTGGCGCGCAGGTAGTCGCGGTTCATCCGCGCGATCCAGTCGATGGAGATGCCCTTCGGGCAGGCGGCCTCGCACTCGCGGTAGTTCGAGCACGAGCCGAAGCCCTCCTGCTCCATCTGCTCGACCATGTTCACCACCCGCTGCGCGCGCTCGGGCTGCCCCTGGGGCAGCAGGCCGAGGTGGGCGACCTTGGCGGCGGTGAAGAGCTGCGCGGCACCGTTGGGGCACTGCGCCACGCAGGCGCCGCAGCCGATGCAGGCGGCGGCCTCGAAGGCGTCGTCGGCGAGGTCCTTCGGCACCGGGATGAGGTTCGCCTCCGGCGCCTCGCCGGTGCCGACCGAGATGTAGCCGCCGGCCTGGATGATGCGGTCGAAGGCGCCGCGGTCGACGACCAGGTCCTTGACCACCTCGAAGGCCCGCGAGCGCCACGGCTCGATCTGGATGGTGTCGCCGTCGGAGAAGTGGCGCATGTGGAGCTGGCAGGTGGTGGTCCGCTCCTGCGGCCCGTGCGCCTCGCCGTTGATCATCATCGAGCAGGCGCCGCAGATCCCCTCCCGGCAGTCCTGGTCGAAGGCCACCGGCTCCTCGCCGGACTCCTCCAGCCGCTCGTTGAGCATGTCCAGCATCTCGAGGAACGACACGTCCTCCGAGACGTCGTCCAGCGTGTAGTCCACGAAGCGCCCGCTGGCCTGCGGCCCCCCCTGGCGCCAGATCCGCAGTTTCAATCGCATCACTTGTAGCTCCTTTGCGACGGCTGGACCGCCTCGAAGGTGAGCTCCTCCTTGTGCAGCGCCGGCTCGGCGCCGTCGCCGCGGTGCTCCCAGGCCGCCACGTAGGAGAAGTTCTCGTCGTCGCGCTTCGCCTCGCCCTCCGGCGTCTGGTACTCCTCGCGCAGGTGGCCGCCGGCGGACTCCTCGCGGTCGAGCGCGTCGCGGCACATCAGCTCCGCGAGCTCGAAGAAGTCGGCCACCCGGCCCGCCTTCTCCAGCGAGGGGTTGAGCTCCTCGCCGGTGCCGACGATCTTGACGTCGCGCCAGAACTCCTCGCGCAGCGCCGGGATCAGCTCCAGGGCGCGGGTGAGCCCCGCGCGGGTGCGGGCGATGCCGCAGTACTCCCACACCAGCTTGCCGAGCTCGCGGTGGAAGTGGTCGACCGTGCGCTTGCCGTCCGCGGAGAGCAGCCGGCGCACCCGCTTGTGGACGTCGCCCTCGCTGGCGCGGAAGGCGTCGGTGTCGGTGGAGAGCTTCTCGTTGAGGTGGCCGGAGAGGTAGTCGGCCACCGTGTACGGGGCGATGAAGTAGCCGTCGGCCAGGCCCTGCATCAGCGCGCTGGCCCCCAGCCGGTTGGCCCCGTGGTCGGAGAAGTTCGCCTCGCCGAGCACGAACAGGCCCTCGAGGTTGGACATCAGGTCGTAGTCCACCCACAGGCCGCCCATCGTGTAGTGCGGCGCCGGGTAGATGCGCATCGGCACCCGGTAGGGGTCCTCGCCGGTGATCTTCTCGTACATCTCGAAGAGGTTGCCGTAGCGCTCCTCGATGGTGTGGCGCCCCAGCCGTTCGATCGCGCCGGCGAAGTCGAGGTAGACGCCGTTCTTCAGCGGGCCCACGCCGCGCCCCTCGTCGACCACCATCTTGGCGTTGCGGGCGGCCACGTCGCGCGGCACCAGGTTGCCGAAGGCCGGGTACTTGCGCTCCAGGTAGTAGTCGCGCTCGGCCTCGGGGATCTGGTCGGCCGGACGGCGGTCCTCCGCCGACTTCGGCACCCAGATGCGCCCGTCGTTGCGCAGCGACTCGCTCATCAGGGTGAGCTTGGACTGGAAGTGGCCCGCCTGCGGGATGCAGGTGGGGTGGATCTGCGTGTAGCAGGGGTTGGCGAAGTAGGCGCCACGGCGGTAGGCGCGCCAGATCGCCGTCGTGTTCGAGCCCTTGGCGTTGGTCGACAGGTAGTAGACGTTCGAGTAGCCGCCGGTGCACAGCAGGACCGCGTGCCCGGCGTGCCGCGACAGCTCCCCCGTCACCAGGTCGCGCACCACGATGCCGCGGGCGCGACCGTCCTCGACCACCAGGTCGAGCATCTCGGTGCGCGGGAACATGGTCACCGAGCCGGCGTGGATCTGCCGCTCGAGCGCCTGGTAGGCGCCGAGCAGGAGCTGCTGGCCGGTCTGGCCGCGGGCGTAGAAGGTGCGCGACACCTGGGCGCCACCGAACGAGCGGTTGTCGAGCAGCCCCGAGTACTCGCGGGCGAACGGCACGCCCTGCGCCACCGCCTGGTCGATGATCTCCACCGAGACCTCGGCGAGGCGGTGGACGTTGGCCTCGCGGGAGCGGAAGTCCCCGCCCTTGATGGTGTCGTAGAACAGGCGCCACACCGAGTCGCCGTCGTTGCGGTAGTTCTTCGCCGCGTTGATGCCGCCCTGGGCGGCGATCGAGTGGGCGCGGCGCGGGCTGTCCTGGAAGCAGAAGCACTTCACCCGGTAGCCCTGCTCGCCGAGGCTGGCCGCGGCGGCGGCGCCGGCCAGCCCGGAGCCCACCACCAGGACCTCGAACTTGCGGCGGTTGTTGGGGTTGACGAGCTTCAGATGGTCACGGTGGCTCAGCCACTTCTCCGCCAGAGGACCGGCCGGGACGCGATTCTTCGATTCGAGGGTCAACGGAAACCTCCCCTAGCCGAGAAGGCCGGCGAAGATCATCACCGGCACCACGAGGAACCCGACGCTCACGATCAGGGCGAAGGCCACGGCGAAGGCGCGCCGCCAGTGGTTGAAGCGCGGGTGGTTCCAGCCCAGCGACTGGAAGAAGCTCCACAGGCCGTGGAACAGGTGCATGCCGAGCAGCACCATGGCGACGACGTAGATGGCCACCACCCAGCCGATGTGGAACGCCGAGACGACGTTGTGGTAGACGTCGCCGGGAATGAAGTCGTGGTGGGCCTGCCCGGTGGTGAAGTGCAGGATGTGGTAGATCACGAAGAGCAGCAGGGCCACCCCGCTCCACCGCATGGTGCGCGCCGGCCAGCTCGCCTCCAGCGCCTGGCGCTGGGCGTACTCCTCGGGCCGCGCCCGCCAGTTCATCACCGTCAGGCTGGTCATCGCGTGGACGTGCAGCACGGTGGCCACGATCAGCACCACGCGGACGATCCACAGCAGCACCGTCTTGGGGAAGAGCGGGTAGCCGACGACGCGCAACCACTCCGCGTAGTGGTTGAACCCCTCCGCGCCCACCAGCACCTTGAGGTTGCCCACCATGTGCCCGAGGACGAAGAGCCACAGGAGGACGCCGGTCACGGCCATGACCGCCTTCTTCCCGAGGCTCGATCGATAGAAGTCACCGAACCAGGTCGTCATGTCATTGCCTCCGGGGCGCGATCATACCCGCTGGGTCCCGGGACCCGAACCGCCTTTCCGGACGGGGCGCCGGGCCGTCGGGCCCACTACTTCCGGCGGCGCCGCCGCGAACGCCGCCGGCGGCGGCGGCTCGAGCGGCCCTGCCGCTCCTGCTCCTCGGCGGCGGCGGCCTCGCCGCGCCGCGCCCGGGCCCGCTTCCAGGCCTCGAGCTCGCCGCCACCCTCTCCGGTCGCCCGCACCAGCACCTCGAACAGCACCAGGGCGTCGTCGAACCAGGGGCGCCGGGCGAGCTGCATGCGGGTGCGGGCGTCGGGGCGAGGCTCGCACAGCCGCTGGAAGCCCGACAGCGCCGCCCCCACCTTGCTCGACCGGTCGCGCGAGATCGCCAGCCGGCCGAGGAAGGGCGCCACCACCTCGCCGATCATCGTATCGAGGGCGTCGCGCCGCATCGGCCGCTGGTCGACCGCCTCGATGTCGTAGCGCCGCAGCAGCACGCGGGGCAGCAGCAGGGTGGCGAGCACCGCGGCATCGGAGGGCTCGCCGCCGGCGTCGACGAGCGCGTCGAGCGCCGCCGGGAGGCGGTCGAAGCGCCCCAGCCCGCGCTCCTCGACGGCCACCATGTCGTACGCCTCCGGCAGCAGCACCTCGAGCAGACCCAGCTCCATCATCCAGTCGATGGCGGCGGCCGCGGCGCCGCAGCGCAGCAGTCCCAGCACCTCCTCGGTGACCCGCACCGGCGAGGCCTTCTCCAGCTCGCGGCGCTGGGCGTGGATCGCCTCCTGCGTGCGCTGCTCGATGCTGAACCCCAGGCGGGCGGCGAACTCGCAGGCGCGCAGCATCCGCACCGGGTCCTCCTGGAAGCGGACGCCGGGCTCGCCGATGGCGCGGATCAGCCCCTTGTCGAGGTCGTCGATCCCCTCGGTGTAGTCGATCACCGAGAAGTCGGAGATGTCGTAGAACAGCGCGTTGACGGTGAAGTCGCGCCGGAAGGCGTCCTCGCGCGGTGAGCCGAAGGTGTTGTCGTCGGTGATCAGCAGCTCGTCGTCGCCGCTGTCCTGCGCCTCGGGCTCGGGGTCGCGCCGGAAGGTCGACACCTCGACGTTCTCGCCGTGGAAGTAGACGTGGACGAGCCGGAAGCGGCGGCCGATGATGCGCGAGTTGCGGAACAGCCGCCGCACTTCGTTGGGCCGGGCGTCGGTGCCGACGTCGAAGTCCTTCGGGCGGCGCTCGAGCATCAGGTCGCGCACGCCACCCCCCACCAGGTACCCCTTGTAGCCCTGGTTGTGGAGCCGGTAGAGGACCTTCAGGGTGTTTTCGGAGATGTTCCTGCGCGAGATCGGGTGCTCGGCGCGCGGCAGGATGCGCGGTGCGGGCTCGTCGCTCACCCGGCGATTATAGGGGCGGGCCGCCGCGGCGCGGCACGGGGGGCGTTCCGGGAGGAAAAAAGAGCGCCGGGGCGAGGCGGGGGGCATTCGCCCCACCCCGGCGCCACGAGGAGGGACCGCGGCCGGGGCCGAGGCCCCCGCCGCGGTCAGGAGGAAACGGCTGTCAATGCCCGCGACCGCGGCCGCGGCCGCGGTGGCGGCCCCGCTCGGCGCGGTCGTGGCGGCCCCGGTCGGCGTGCCGGCCCCGCACGGGCCGCTCGACGCGAGCGCCGCGCGACGGGGACCCCCGGTAGCGACCGGACCGCTGGTAGCGGCCGGACCGCTGGTAGCGACCTTCGTGCCGGTAGAGCCCCCCGGTCCGGTAGCGGGCCGGCGGTGCCACCCGCACCACCACCGGCGCGCGGTGCACCCGGCCGCGCGCGAAGCGCCCGTCGTAGCGCGGCGCGTAGCGCACGAACAGCCGGTCGCGGTCGATCCGGTGCAGCGCCAGGAAGTGCTGGACCACCGGGCACCACTCGGAGTGGTAGACGTACGGGCCCCGCCGATAGCAGGCGTCGCTGCAGTACAGCCCCCGGTACGCCAGGCGGTCCGGGGTGCGGAACCAGAAGAGCGGCGCGCGCCGGCCCCCCCGGCGCGAGCCCGATCTCGAAGTGGAAGCCGGCGATCTCGATCCCGCCGCCGAACACCCAGCCGACGTCGGCGCGGGCCTCCGGGACGAGGCCGGGAAGCGTCATCACCAGTGCGCTGATCCCCAGGATGGCGAACGATCTCTTCATTGCGGACGACGACTCCTTCTGCCCCACCGATTCGCCCCCGACAACACCACGTTCCGTGCCAGTCCGGCCGGGCGCTGCGGAAGCCACCTCGTGTCAACGAGTTGCGGGTTTGCGCGGCGGCCGCGCGAGGGTCCGGCGGGGACCTGCGCGTCCCCCGCCGAGGACACCGGTGTGACCCCGGCGGGCCGCCGGGAGGGAGGCGGCGGGCGGGTCAGTCCAGGCTGCTGACGATGCGGATCTCGCCGGTCAGCGTGCGGTGGACGGGGCAGCGGTCGGCGATCTCGAGCAGCCGCTGGCGCTGGGCCTCGTCGAGCTCCCCGAGCACCTGGATGCGGCGGTCGATGTGGTCGATCTTCGCGTCGCGGCCGTCGCACGTGGCGCAGTCCTCGGCGTGGATCCGCGAGTGGGCCAGCGCCACCCGCACCCCCTCGAGCGGCCACCCCTTGCGCTCGGCGTACATGCGGACGGTCATCGACGTGCAGGTACCGAGCGACGCCAGCAGCAGGTCGTACGGCGTCGGCCCCGTGTCGCTGCCGCCGACGTGCACCGGCTCGTCGGCCGAGAACCGGTGGTCGCGGGCGGTCACCTGCTGAGCGAAACCCTCGCCGCTGCCGCCGCCCACCACCACGACCTGGCCCTGCGGCCCCTCGTCCGGGCGCTGCACCATCTCCTGGGGGCGCTTCTCGAGGTAGCGGCCGGCCCAGGCGGCGAGCACCTCGCCGACGTAGCGGGCGTCCTGGGGATCGGTGAGCAGGTGGTCGGCGTCGTCCAGCGACACGAAGCTCTTCGGGTGCCGCGCCGCCTCGTAGATGCGGCGCGCGTGGTCGACGCCGACCACCGCGTCGAGCGGCGAGTGGAAGATCAGCAGCGCCTTGCCGAGCTCGGCGATGTGCTGGCGCATCCGCTGGTGGCCGAGGTCGTCGAGCAGGGCGCGGCGGACCCGGAAGCTGCGCCCGGCCAGCTCCACGTCCGCCTCGCCCCTCGCCTCGAGGTGCGGCGCCTGGGCGCGCAGGATCTCGCCGAGGTGCTCGGTGTCGCTGGGGGCGCCGATCGTCGCCACCGCCACCGCCTCGGGGAACTCCGCCCGCGCCACCGCCAGCACGGCCGCCCCGCCGAGGCTGTGCCCCACCAGGATCTTCGGGGCCTCGAAGCGCTGGCGCAGGAAGTCGCCGGCCAGCGCCAGGTCCTCCAGGTTCGACGAGAAGTCGGTGGCCGCGAAGTCGCCCTCGCTCTCGCCGAGGCCGGTGAAGTCGAAGCGGAAGACCCCGATGCCGCGCTCGACCAGGGTACGGCTGATCCACCCCAGGGCGCGCAGGTCCTTCGAGCAGGTGAAGCAGTGGGCGAAGAGGGCGAAGCCGGTCACCTCGCCGTCCGGGCGCTCCAGCCGCCCCACCAGGTCCACCCCCTTCGAGCCTCGGAACCGCAGCCTCTCGCTTCGCATCGCGCCCTCCCCGCCGAACGTCCCCGGCCGCCGACTCCGGGCCGGCGCGCCGGCGCGATTCTACGCGGCCCCCCCGCGCGTGAACCTTTCGTGAACGCACCTCCGTAGAATCGTCGCCGTGACGAGACAGCGCGTGCTGGTGGTCGAGGACGAGCGGGAGATCGCCGGGCTGGTGGAGCTCCACCTGCGCGATCTCGGCTGCGCCGTGGAGGTGGCCGGCGACGGCGAGACGGCGTTGGCGCGCAGCGCCGCCCAACCCTTCGACCTGGTGGTGCTCGACCTGATGCTGCCGGGGATCGACGGGCTGGAGGTCTGCCGCCGGCTTCGCGCCGCCGAGCGCTACACGCCGATCCTCATGCTGACCGCGAAGTCGAGCGAGCTCGACCGGGTGGTGGGCCTCGAGATGGGGGCCGACGACTACCTCACCAAGCCGTTCTCGGTCCGCGAGCTGGTGGCCCGTGTCAAGGCCATCTTCCGCCGCGTCGAGGCGCTGCGCCAGCAGGAGGCGGCCGGCGAGACGGCCGGCCCCTACCGGGTCGCCGACCTGGTGGTCGATCCCGCCAAGCGCCGGGTCACCCTGGCGGGCGAGGAGATCCGCCTGACCGCCAAGGAGTTCGACCTGCTCGCCCAGTTCGCCTCCCACCCGGGCCGGGTCTATACGCGCGGCGAGCTGCTCAACCTGGTGTGGGGCTACGGCTACGACGGCTACGAGCACACCGTCAACTCGCACATCAACCGCCTGCGCGCGAAGATCGAGCGCTCCCCGTCGGACCCCGAGTACGTGCTGACGGTGTGGGGCGTGGGCTACAAGTTCCGCGACCTCGGGGAGACGGCCGATGCCTGAGGGCCGCCCCGGCGGCCGCGGCCGCTGGCCGCGCTCGCTCTACGCCCGCCTGTCGCTGGTGCTGCTGGTGCTCGTCGGGCTGGTCGGCGCCGCCGGCCTGGCGATCAACCTGTGGACGGTGCGCCGCTACCAGGAGGAGGCCGAGCAACGCCTCAACCACGACCTCGCCGGGGCGCTGCTGTCGGACACCACGATCTTCCAGGACGGCGTCCGCCAGGAGGACCTCGACCACATCTTCCACATGCTGATGGTGGTCAACCCGCGGATCGAGGTCTACCTGCTCGACCGCGGCGGGCGGATCCTCGGCTACTCCGCGCCCGCCGGCCGGGTGGTCCGCGACCGCGTCTCCCTGCAGCCGATCCGCGACTTCCTCGCCGGCGACCGGCGACTGCCCCTGCGCGGCGACGACCCGCGCAGCCGCGGCGGGCGCAAGATCTTCTCGGTCGCCCCCATCCCGGCGCCGGGCGGCGACGCGGCGCCCGACGCCGAAGGCCCCGGCTACCTCTACGTGGTCCTCGGCGGCGAGCAGTACGACTCGGTCCTGCACCGGCTGCGCGGCAGCTACATCCTGCGCACCTCGGGCGGCGTCGCGGTGGCGGCCCTGGCGCTGGCGGCGGCCCTCGGCCTGGTCCTGTTCCGGGTCCTCACCCGCCGCCTGGCCCGCCTCGACAGCCGCATCCGCGGCTTCCACCGCGAGGGCTACCTGCCGGGTCCGGTCGCCCCCGGCGGCGACCCCGGGGTGCCCGGGCCGCCCGCCGGCGACGAGATCGACCGGCTCGAGGAGGCCTTCGAGCGCATGGCGGCGCGCATCGAGGGACAGATGGCGGAGCTGGCCCAGCTCGACGAGCTGCGCCGCGAGCTGGTGGCCAACGTCTCGCACGACCTGCGCACCCCGATCGCGGCGCTGCAGGGCTACCTCGAGACGCTGTTGATGAAGGACGCCGCGCTGTCGCCCGAGGAGCGCCGCCAGTACCTCGAGATCGCCGAGCGGCACAGCCAGCACCTCGGCAAGCTGGTGGCGCAGCTGTTCGAGCTGGCCCGGCTCGACGTCGCCGAGGCCCGGCTCGACCTCGAGACCGTCTCGCTGGCCGAGCTGGCGCAGGACGTGGTGCAGAAGTTCGGGCTCGCCGCCGGCGAGCGGGGCATCGAGCTGGTCGCCGAGCTGCCGGCGCGCCTGCCCTTCGTCCGCGCCGACATCCGGCTGCTCGAGCGCGCCTTCGACAACCTGATCGAGAACGCCCTCGCCCACACCCCGGCCGGCGGCCGGGTGGTGGTCGGCCTCGCCGAGGGCGACGAGGGCGTCGTGGTGCGCTGCGAGGACAGCGGCGCCGGCATCCCGCCCGAGGAGCTGCCGCGCGTCTTCGACCGCTTCTTCCGCGGCCGCGGCGGGCGGGCCGGCGGCGGCGCCGGCCTCGGGCTGGCGATCACCAAGCGCATCCTCGAGCTGCACGGCGCCCGGCTGGAGGTGGCGAGCGCCGTCGGCCACGGCACCGCCTTCTCCTTCCGCCTCCCCTTCCCCGCCCACTGAGCCGCCGGCGGCGGCGGATCCGGGCTCCGCGGCCCCCCGCCGCGGCCGTCGTGACCCTTTGTTGACTTCCGCGTGAAGGGGCGGCGACCGCCGACGCCTAGCCTGCGGTCGGTGGCCGGGAGCGCCGGCCGCCGATCGCCGAACGACGCAAGGAGATCCGCACGTGAGCCGTCGCCGCACCCCCGTCCTCGTCCTCCTCGCCGCCCTCGCCCTCGTCGCCGCGGCCCCCGCCGCCCACGCCGCGACCTACTGGGTGATCGTCACCAACCTCACCAGCGGCCAGCCGATGAGCCCGCCGGTGGTGATCAGCCACGACCGCGACATGCACCTCTGGGAGCCCGGCGCGCCGTCGAGCCCCGAGGTGTGGAAGATCGCCGAGAACGGCGATTCCAGCGCCCTGCTGGACCTGCTCCCCACCCTGCCGCAGGTCACCGACTTCGGCATCGCCGACGGCGGCCCGATCCCGCCGGGCCAGACCAAGGCGGTGCGGATCGAGGCCGACTACCCCAAAGACCGCATCACCGTCCTCGGCATGCTCGGCAGCACCAACGACTCCTTCTACGGCCTCGACGCCGTCGAGCTCCCCTTCCAGCGCATGGAGGGCACCTACTGGGCGATCGGCTACGACGCCGGCAGCGAGCGCAACGACGAATCCTGCGACCATGTCCCGGGCCCGCCCTGCCACGGCTCGAAGGAGCGCCTCACCGACGGCGCCGAGGGCTACGTCTACGTCGGCCATGGCATCCAGGGCGTCGGCGACCTGACGCCGAACCAGGACTGGCGCAATCCGGTGGCGCGGATCCTCATCCAGGTCGAGCGCTGAGCGCGCGCTGAGCCGGCGGCGCGCCGCTCGAGCCCGCCCCCCGCTCCCGACGGCCCGGCCGCCCCGGCGGCCGGGCCGTGCTGTCTTCGCGCCCCCGCTGCGGGGATAATGGGGCCCCGATGCCGCTCGTCCCGCCGCCGCCGCTGCCCCCCTTCCTCGCCGCCGAGATGCCCTTCGACCGGGGCGCCTACCGGCTCGAGGCCGGACCCGACGCCGGCCGCCGGATGCACTTCGTCGATCACGGGCCGCGCGGCGCCCGGCCGGTGCTGCTGCTGCACGGCAACCCCACCTGGAGCTTTCTCTGGCGGCGGGTGATCGCCCGCCTTCCCGAGCTGCGCTGCGTGGCGCCCGACCTGCTGGGCCTCGGTCTGTCCGACACCCTGCCCCGGCTCGCCGACCACACCGTGGACCGCCACGCCCGGGCGGTGGCCGAGCTCGTCCGGGCGTTGGGCCTCGACGGCGTGGTGCTGGTGGGGCAGGACTGGGGCGGACCGATCGGGACCGCCGGCGCCGCCTGGGCGCCGCGCGCCTACGCCGGGCTGGTGCTGGCCAACACCGCCGTGGTCCTGCCCACCCGCCTGCACGGCACGGCCTTCCACCGCTTCGCCCGCCGGCCGGTGGTGAGCGACCTCGCCTTCCGGCTCCTCGGCCTGCCGCAGATCGCCCTGCACCGGGTGCAGGGCGACCCGGCCTCGATCCGCGGCCGCACCGCGCGCGCCTACCGCTGGCCGTTGCGCGGCTGGCGGCGCCGCGCCGCCCCGCTGGCGCTGGCGCGCCGGGTCCCCGACGGACCCGACCACCCCAGCGTCCCGGCGCTGCGCCGCGGCGAGCTGTGGGCGCGCACGTTCGCCGGCCCGGTGGCGCTGGTCTGGGGGCGCCGCGACCCGATCCTGGGCCGCACGCTGGACCGCCACCGCGAGGCCTTTCCCGACGCCCCGGTCACCGTCACCGAAGCCGGGCACTTCCTCCAGGAGGAGGTGCCGGACGCCCTCGCCGCGGCGATCCGCGGTGTCGTCTCGCGGGTCGCCCCCGGCTGAGCTCCGCACCGCCGCCTCCACGCCGCTCGATGAGCCCTCCCGAACCGCCGCGTCCCCGCCTGCGCCGCCGCGCCCGGCTGGCGATCTTCGTCACCGTCCTGCTCGACCTGCTGGGCTTCGGGATGATCCTCCCGATCCTGCCGTTCTACGCCCAGCGCTACGGCGCCAGCGACCTCCAGGTGGGGATCCTGTTCGCCTCCTACAGCGCCGCGCAGCTCGTCTTCTCGCCGCTGCTGGGGCGGCTGTCGGACCGCCTCGGGCGCCGCCCCGTGCTGCTCGGGTCGATCGGCGGCGGGGTGGTCGCCTACCTGGTCTTCGCCGGCGCGCCCACCTTCGCGGTGGTCCTCGCCGCCCGCGCGCTCTCCGGCGTGGCGGCGTCGAACTTCGGCATCGCGCAGGCCTACATGGCCGACGTCACCGACAAGGAGGAGCGCTCGAAGGCGATGGGGATGATCGGCGCCGCCTTCGGCCTCGGCTTCGTGCTCGGCCCGGCCTTCGGCGGCCTGCTGGCCCTCCTCTCGACCACCGCCGTGCCGGTCGGCGCCGCCGCGCTCGCCCTGGTCAACCTGGTTCTGGCCTCGGTGTGGCTGCCCGAGTCGCTGTCGCTGGCGGTGCGCGAACGCAGCCGCGAGGCCGCCTGGTTCGACCCGCGCGCGCTGGGCCGCGTCACCCGCGACCTGCCGCTGTTCGGGTTGATGCTGCTGTTCTTCCTGGTGACCTTCTGCATGTCGCTGATGGAGGCCACCCTGGCGCTGTTCGTCCAGGCGCGGCTGGGCTGGGGGGAGTGGCAGACCTCGTGGCTGTTCGTCTTCGTCGGGCTGGTCATGGTCGCGGTGCAGGGGGGGCTGATCGGCTGGGCGGTGCGCCACTTCGGGGAGCGCCGGCTGATCCCGGCCGGCATCCTCGCGATGACCGTCGGGATGGCCGTGCTGCCGCTCGCCCACGGCATCCCGGTGCTGGCCCTGGGCCTGGGGCTGCTGGCGCTCGGCGCCGGCCTGAACAACCCGTCCAGCCTGGGGCTGCTCTCGCAGCTCGCCGGCGAGGCGACGCAGGGCGGCACGCTCGGCCTGTCGCGCTCGTTCGGGTCGCTCGCCCGCGTGCTGGGGCCGCTCGCCGGCACCTGGCTGTTCGGCCACGTGGGCGTGCCGTGGCCGTTCGGCACCGCGTCGGCGCTGCTCCTCGTCAGCCTCGGCTTCGCCGCCCTCGTCCTCCACGCCGTCGCCCGGCGCTGAGCCCCCGGTGCTGACCGCCGACTTCGACTACGAGCTGCCCGAGGCGGCGATCGCCCAACGGCCGCTGCCCCGCGGCGAGGCGCGCCTGCTGGTGCTCGACGCCGCCGGCGCCGGCCGCCACCGCCGGGTGCACGACCTGCCGGCGCTGCTCGCCCGCGGCGACCTCCTGGTGGTCAACGACACCCGCGTCGTCCCGGCGCGGCTGTTCGCCCGCCGCGAGCCGGGCGGCGGCCGGGTCGAGCTGCTGCTGGTCGAGAAGGTCGGCCCGACGGAGTGGGACGCGCTGGTCAAGCCGGGCCGCCGGGCGCGCCCCGGCACCCGGCTGACCCTCGACGCGAAGCTGACGGCGGAGATGGTGGCGCGGCCGCCGGCCGCCGCCGGCGACGGCGAGGGCGACGGGCGGCGGCGCGTCCGCTTCTCCGTTCCCGTCGAGCCCCATCTCGAGCGCCTCGGCCACGTGCCCCTGCCGCCCTACATCAAGCGGCCCGACACCGCCGCCGACCGCGCC
This sequence comes from uncultured Acidobacteriota bacterium, assembly GCA_963843275.1. Taxonomy (GTDB): domain Bacteria; phylum Acidobacteriota; class Thermoanaerobaculia; order Multivoradales; family JBCCEF01; genus CAWJJM01. The sequence goes on from CAWJJM010000012.1 coordinate 1,934,410, forward strand.
GCCTACCAGACCGTGTACGCCCGCCACCCGGGCGCCATCGCCGCCCCGACCGCCGGCCTCCACCTGTCCCGCGAGCTGCTGGCCCGCCTCGAGGAGGCCGGCATCGAGCGGACGGCGGTGACCCTGCACGTGGGGATCGGGACCTTCAAACCGGTCACCGCGGAGCTGGTCCACGAGCACGTGATGGAGCGCGAACGCTGGGAGGTGTCCGACGCCACCGCCGCGGCCATCGATCGCGCCCGCGCGCGCGGCGGCCGGGTGGTGGCGGTCGGCACCACGGTGGTGCGCACCCTGGAGGCCGCGGCGCGGGCCGCCGCGGCGCCCCCGGGGCGGGTGGCCGCCGGCGCCGGCTCGACCGACCTCTTCATCGTCCCCGGCTTCGCCTTCCGGGTGGTGGACGCGCTGCTCACCAACTTCCACCTGCCGCGCTCCACGCTGCTGATGCTGGTCGCCGCCTTCGCCGGCCGCGAGCGCGTCCTCGCCGCCTACCGCGAGGCGGTCGCCGCCGGCTACCGCTTCTACTCCTATGGCGACGCCATGCTGGCGACCCGCCGCGACCCGGCGGCGCGATGACCGCCTGGCGACCGCAGCCGGTAGTGCTCGAGGTGCCGGCCTGGCCGTGGCTCGCCGGCCTCGGCGCCGGCCCCGCGCGGCCGCTGTCGCTGGCCGAGGTGCCCGCCGCGGAGATCGACCGCCTCGCCGACGGGCACGACGCGGTGTGGCTGATGGGCGTCTGGGAGCGCAGCCCGGCGGCGCGGCGGGTGGCCCGCGAGCACCCCGAGCTGGCGGCCGAATTCCGGCGCGCCCTCGCCGACCTCGCCCCCGCCGACGTGGTCGGCTCCCCCTACGCGGTGCACCGCTACCGCGTCGACCCGGCGCTGGGGGGCGACGCCGGCCTCGACGTCTTCCGCCGCCGGCTGGCGGCGCGCGGCCTGCCGCTGCTGCTCGACTTCGTCCCCAACCACCTGGCGCTCGACCACCCCTGGGTGGCGGCGCACCCGGAGCGCTTCGTCCACGGCGCCGAGCGCGACCTGCGCCGCGAGCCGCACAACTGGTTCCGCGGCGCCCCCGGCGGCCCCGTCCTCGCCCACGGCCGCGACCCGTGGTTCGACGGCTGGAGCGACACCGTGCAGCTCGACGTCCGCCGCCCCGACACCCGCGCCGCCCTCACCGCCGCGCTGGATGCCGTCGCCGGGCGCTGCGACGGGGTGCGCTGCGACATGGCGATGCTGGTGGAGAGCGCGATCTTCACCCGCACCTGGGGCGGCTGCGTGGAGCCCCCCGGCGCCGAGCTGTGGGCCGAGGCGATCGCCGCCGTCCGCCGGCGCCACCCGGGCTTCCTGCTGCTCGCCGAGGCCTACTGGGACCGCGAGGCGGCGCTGCAGGCGGCGGGCTTCGACTTCACCTACGACAAGCGCTTCTACGACCGGCTGCGGGCGGCCGACGGGGCGGCGGCCCGCGCCCGCCTGGCGGCCGGGCCGGCGCCGGCGGCGCGGATGGCCCACTTCGTCGAGAACCACGACGAGGAGCGCGCCGTGGTGGCCTTCGGCCGCGCCGGCTCGCGCGCCGCCGCCACCGCGGCGCTGGCCGCGCCCGGGCTGCGGCTGACCCAGTGGGGCCAGGCGGAGGGCGCCGAGGTGCGCCTGCCGGTGCAGCTCGGGCGGCGCCCCGCCGAGCCGCCCGATCCCGGGCTCGCCGACTTCCACCGCCGCCTGCTGGCGGCGCTGGCGGCGCCGGTCTTCCACGAGGGGCGCTGGGAGGCCCCCGCCCCGGCCGCGGCGTGGCCGGGCAATCCCAGCCACGAGCGCTTGGTGGCCCACCTGTGGACGCTCGGCGAGGAGCGGCGGCTGGCGGTGGCCAACCTCGGACGGGATCCGGCGCAGTGCCGCCTGCCGCTGGAGCTGCCGGCGGCGGCCGCCTGGCGCCTCGACGACGCCCTCGGCCCCGCCCGCTACACGCGCCCGGCCGGCGAGCTCGCCGCCCCCGGCCTCTACCTGGCGCTGCCCGCGCACGGCTGCCACCTGTTCCGGCTGCGGCCCGCCGCGGCCGCCGGCTGAGCGCGCTCCGGTCAGCCGGCGGGCGTCTCCTCGAGCTCGCGGCGCAGCCGCCGCAGCCGGCCCAGCCCGGCGAGCACGAAGCCGGCGGCGGTAAGGGCCGCCAGGGCGATCTTGGTGACGTCGACGACCGGCTCGACGCGCACCCCGTCCGGGCCGGCCACCACCACCGCCACCGGGCGCGACAGCGTCCGGCCGCCGCCCCCGCCGCCGCCGCCCCCGCCGCTCTCCTCCCCGCCCCGCCGGCCGCCTCCGGAGCCGCCGCCGAAGCCCATCACCGCCACCACCTCGGCAGCGGGCACCAGCACCCTGTCCCCCTTCTCCACCGGGGAGCCGAAGACCCGTTCGACCCCCGCGCTGTCGAGGAACCGGGCCACGTTGCGCTCGGCGGCCTCGAGGGCCGCCCGACCGGGCTCGTCAGCCGCGTCGTGGTGTGCCATCGTCTCCTCCTCGTCTCGGTTCGTGCGCGCCGGCGGCCAGCAGCAGCCCGGCGATCGCGCCGGCGGCGAGCAGCGCCACCTGGGCGGCGCGGCCGGGGTCGCGCACCGGCACCGCCGCAGCGCCGGGCGCCTCGACCCGGCAGGGCCGCACCCAGGCGGCGCGCCACCGCCCGAGCTCGACGACGTCGGTGCGTGCGACCAGGCGCAGCGGCCCCGCCGCACCCGTCGCCAGCGCGGTCGCCACCTCGCGGCGGCGCAGGCGGAGCGGGCCGAGCGCCGGCAGGTCAGTCCGCCGCCCTGGCGGGGCGGCCCTCCGCGACGGCGCCGGCGGCCGACTCCCCCGCGGCCGGCCGCCGGCGGCCCCCGGCGATGCGGCTGGCGAGGACGGCGGCGCCGTAGCCGTTGTCGATGTTGACCACGCCCACACCGGGGGCGCAGCCGTTGAGCATGGTGAGCAGGGCGGCCAGACCGCCGAAGCTGGAACCGTAGCCGACGCTGGTGGGGACCGCCACCACCGGCACCGCGACCAGGCTGGCGGCGACCGTCGGCAGGGCCCCGTCCATCCCCGCCACCGCCACCACCACGTCGGCGCGGCGCACCGCCGGCAGGTTGCCGAGCAGCCGGTGGAGCCCGGCGACGCCGACGTCCCACAGCCGCTCCACCGGGTGGCCGAACCAGGCGCAGCAGGCGGCGGCCTCCTCGGCGACCGGCAGGTCGGAGGTGCCGGCGGCGAGGACCGCGATGCGCCCGCCGCCGGGCGCCTCGTGCGGCGGCCCGGCGGTGACGAGGCGGGCACGCCGGTCGTGGGCCGCGCCGGGCAGCGCCGCCAGCAGGCGTTCGGCGGCCTCCGGCGCGACCCGCGTCACCAGCAGGCGGCCGTGGGCGGCGAGGACCCGGCGGCAGATCGCCTCCAGCTCGTCGGGGTCCTTCGAGGCGGCATAGACCGCCTCGGGCAGGCCGTTGCGCAGCTCGCGGTGCAGGTCGAGCTTGGCGAAGCCGAGGTCGGCGTAGGGCAGCTCGGCGAGCCGCTCCAGCGCCTCCTCGGGGCGGACGCGGCCGGCGGCCACGCCGTCGAGCAGCTCGCGCAGGCGTCGGGGATCCATCGGGCTCTTCCTCCTCGTGCCGGGATGGCGGCGCCCGCCGCCGCTCAGCCGGCGACCGCGCCGCGGTCGGCGCCGCCGCGGCGGTAGCCGGCGGGATCGAAGGCGGCGCGCGCGAAGCCCAGGGCCAGCAGCCGGGGCTCGATCTCGTTCCACTGGGCGGCCAGCCGGGCGACCTCCTCGGCGCCGACCTCGACGCGGGCGGCACCGGCGTCGTGGCGCACCCGCACCACCCGGAAGCCGCGCCCGGCGATCTCGTCCTCGGCGGCCTCGATCCGGCGCAGCCGGCCGAGGGTGACGAGCTGGCCGTGCGGGATGCGCGACGACAGGCAGGCGTTGGCCGGTCGGTCCCACACCGACAGGCCGAGCGCGCGGGCCAGCCCGCGGGTCGCCGCCTTGTCCACGCCGTGGGCGAGCAGCGGGCTGTGGACGCCGCGCTCGCGCACCGCCGCCAGCCCGGGCCGGTCGGGCCCCGGGTCGGAGGCGTTGGTGCCGTCGCAGACCACCGCGTAGCCGCCCTCCGCCGCGGTGCGCAGCATCACGTCCATGCGCATCCCCTGGCAGACGTAGCAGCGGAAGGTCGGGTTGGCGACGAACTGCGGCTCGTCGAGCTCGCTGTAGGTCACGATCCGGTGGCGGATGCCGACCTCCGCGGCCACCCGGCGCGCCAGGTCGAGCTCGGATCCGGCCAGGGTCTCGGCGGCCGCGGTGACCGCCAGCGCCCGCTCCCCCACCGCCCGGTGGGCGAGCGCCGCGACCACGGAGGAGTCGACCCCGCCCGAGAAGGCCACCAGCACGCTGCCGTGGGCCGGCGAGGTCCGCCGTCAGCCGCGCGATCGTCTCCCCGGCGTCGCGCTGGCCGTCCCGTCTCCCATGCGCGGGATGCTAGCACCCGCCACCGCCCGCGGCGGCGGGCGCGGGCGGCCGCCTGGTGTAGGGTCGCGGGATGCCCCGGCAACCCGGCCCGCCGCCCTCCCGGCGCGACGTCCTGCGCGCCGCGCTCGCCCTGTTGGCCGCCCCGGCGGCGGCACTGGCCGCCGCGCCCGTCCGGCCGCCGCGCACCGACCGCGCCGCCGCGGACCCCTTGGCCGCCCTCGAGGCACGACTCGGCGGACGCCTCGGGGTGGCGGCCGTCGACACCGCCACCGGGCGGTCTCTGCGCCACCGCGCCGACGAGCGGTTCCCGCTGTGCAGCACCTTCAAGTGGCTCCTCGCCGCGCAGGTGCTGGCCCGGGTCGACGCCGGCGCCGAGTCGCTCGACAGGGTGGTGCGGTTCGGACCGGACGACCTGCTGGAGTACGCGCCGGTGACCCGCGAGCACGTCGCCGCCGGCGGACTGTCCGTCGCCGCGCTGGCCGCCGCCGCCGTCGAGTGGAGCGACAACACCGCCGCCAACCTGCTGCTCGACACGGTCGGCGGCCCGGCGGGCTTCACCCGCTTCCTGCGCGGCCTGGGCGACCCCGCCACCCGGCTGGACCGCCGCGAGCCCACGCTCAACACCGCGCTGCCCGACGACCCGCGCGACACCACCCGCCCGGCGGCGATGGTCGCCGACCTCGAGGCCGTGCTCCTCGGCGACGTTCTGACGGCCGCCTCGCGGGACCGCCTGACCGGCTGGATGGTCGCCTGCGCCACCGGCGCCGCCAAGCTGCGCGCCGGGCTGCCCGCGGGCTGGCGGGTGGGGGACAAGACCGGGATGGGCGCCCACGGCAGCGCCAACGACGTGGCCATCGCCTGGCCACCCGGCCGGGCGCCACTGCTGGTCGCCGCCTACCTCACCGGGAGCGACGCCCCCGCCGCGGCCCGCAACGAGGTCCTGGCCGCGGTCGGGGGCGTGGTGGCCGCCGCGTTGGGCGGAGCGCCGGCTCCCTAGCCACCGGCCGGCGGCCCGCCGGCGGCGGAGTGCGCCGAGATCCAGTCGGTGACGGCGGTCAACGCCTCGGGCGCGAACGTCTCCTCGATCGTGCCGTACTCGTCGATGCCGCCGGTCCCGGCGTGCTGGAAGAGGTGGTTGAGGCCGGGGAGGATGCGGACCTCGACGTCCGCGTCGCCGGCCTGCCGCAGCGCCGCCCGCAGCGCCGCGGCGTTGACCTCCGGGTCCACCTGGAAGTCCTTGCCGGCGAACAGCGCGAGCACCGGGACGTGCACCTGGCGCAGCGCGACCGCCGGGTCCTGGCGCATCAGCGAGCGGAACCAGGCGCTGGTCGACAGGCGGATGCCGCGCTCGACCGCCGCGTCGTCGATCCCCAGCCGGGACTGCTCCTCGGGGGTGAGCTCGCGGCGCCGGGCGGCGGAACGCTCGCGCAGCCGGGCGGCCAGCTCGTCGCCCGACAACGCGGGATCCGCCACCAGCGCCAGGTCGGCGGCCTGCGTCGCCAGGGCGCGGTCGACCAGCCCCGCGTCGACGCCCCGCAACCGGTAGGCGGCGCGCGCCTGGCGCATCAGGAGGTCGGGCAGCGGCTCCCCCGGCGGTGCCAGCAGCACCAGGAAGGCCACCCGGCGGTCCTCCGCGGCCACGCGGGGCGCGATCAGCCCGCCCTCGCTGTGGCCGAGGAGGCCCACCGCGCCGGAGTCGACCCCGGGGCGGGCCGCCAGGAAGGCCACCGCGGCGCGCGCGTCGGCCGCGAAGTCGTCGATCGTCGAGCCCAGGTGATCGCCGCCCGACGCCCCCGTCCCACGGTCGTCCCAGCGGAGCGACGCGATGCCGTGGCGGGCGAGGTGATCGGCGATCACCAGGAACGGCTTGTGGCCCATCAGCGACTCGTCGCGGTCCTGCGGACCCGAGCCGCTGATCATGGCCACGGCCGGGAACGGCCCCTCGCCCGGCGGCAGGACGAAGGTGCCGGCCAGCTCGACCCCGCCCGCCGGGCTGCGGAAGGTGACCTCCTCGGCGGCGTAGGGGAAGGGGCCCTTCGGCTCCTGCGGCCGCTCGACGGCGAACGGGGCGGCGAGGCGCCGGAAGGTCAGCGGCAGCGCGCGGCCGCCTTGCGACCAGGTGCCGGCGACGGCGCTGCCGTCGGGCTCCATCGTCCCCTCGAAGGCCGCGCCGATCGCCGGGAAGGCGAAGCCGCAGCGCCCGGTCCGCGAAGCTGGCGCTCGCAGCCCGGAGCTGGCCCCCTGGTCGACGCTGTCGACGACGGCCTGCAACGACCCGTCCGCCGCCGCCGTTCGACATGCAGCGCCAGGCGCAGCTTCACCGGACCCGCGTCGAGCAGGCCGAGCCACTCCCCCTCCGCGCCGGCGCCCGGGACCGGCGCCGGCGGCGGCCGGGGCGTCGGTCGCCGCCCCGGCACGCCGCCGACTCCCCGTCGGCGCGGACCAGCGCGAACGGCAGCTCCTGCCCGCCCTGGCGGAAGGTGCCGGCGATGGCGTCGCCGCCGGCGACCAGCCGGCCGTCGAAGGTCGGGCGACCCGGGATCCCGGCCATCTCGAAGTGGATCGCGTCGGCTTCGACGGCGACCGCCGACAGCGCGAAGCCGCGTAGCGACTGGGCCGGGATGTCGATGCTGCCGGACCAGGCCCCGCCCTCCCCCGGCACCAGGGTCACGACCACCCCGAGCCCGCCGGAGGGCAGCTCGATCGCGCCCTGCCAGAGACCCTCCGGCCCGACCATGGCGGCGCCCGCCGCCGCGCGCCGCGAGCATCGCCAACGCCATCCCCGCCCCGATCCCGAACGCGTTCCTCATCGCTCTCTCCCTTCGTCCCCGGAGCCGGCCTCTCGGCCCGCGCCCCTCCGACGCTCCATGCGCCAGCGCCGGCGGTGGATTCCCCGGCCCGGCGCCCGTTTCGCGAGGTCAAGCTCACACGGTCGAAATGTCGCGCTTCCTTGACATGCACGGAGAGTAAAGTAAGTTCGCCTATTTGTCAAGCGTCATTGTCTTGTCGCTGGAAGCGGAGGAGCCCGTCCTCCCCACCCGTGCGGGTGTGGTCGGCGCAGTGCGGCGTCCGTAGCGTGGGGACCGAGGTCCGAAACGGCGAACCCGGCGCGAGCCGGCGGCGCAAAGTCGGGGGCCTCGTGCGGGTGCCGCTCCACTCCGTACCCCGCCGGGCGAGGTGGCTCCGGCTGCCGAAGACCTCCCTGACGCGAAAGGAGGTCGTGTATGCCGCGCCGTCCCCTCCGCCTGCTGCCCTTCCTCGCCGCCCTCGCCCTCGCCGCCCTGCCCCCGGGGCCGCGGCGCAGGTCTTCCAACTCAGCGCCCGCCAGCTCGTGCCGGCCCTCGGCGACCCGCCGAGCGGACGTTGCGCGGTGGTCGTCGACGGCTACTTCGACGCCGGCTCCACCCTCAGCCTGCAGTGCACCCACGAGCTCGGGGACGAGGTCACCCACGCCGAGGTCCGGATCGCCGAAAGCGGCCAGAACGGCCCGTTGGCCTTCACCTTCCCCGAGGTCGACAACGGCATGGTCTGGGGAACCTGGCCGCTGTCCACCGCCCGCACCGTCGACCTGCTGCTGGGGCGGCTCTACGTCCTGCTCACCACCGCGCACCGCCCCGCGGGCGCCCTGCGCGGACAGGTCCTCAACCCGCCGATCCCGGGCGGTTTGACCTGGATGCTCGTGCCGCTCACCGAGGGCGGCGTCCCGCCGCGGGAAGGCGGCGTCGAGAAGGGCCGCTGCGTCTTCGGGGTGCGCTACCTGGTCTCCGCTTCGAGCTCGGTCGAGCCCGACAACTTCCTCGTCGTCGCCTGCCGCCACAGCCTGGCTGGTCCCACCGGAGCGGAGCTGCGCCGGCGGGGCACCGCGGAGAGCATCCCGCTGAGCCCCACCGGGGTGAGCCCCTTCGTCTGGTCGCTGAACTGGACCTGGCCGCCGCCCATCGGCGGCTTGAACGGGGGCCTGCTCGACGCCGAGCTCGAGATCGTGGTCCACCACGCCGGGGGGGAGATCGTCGGCCGGGCCCAGGGCTGCCCGCACCGGCCCGACCTCCTGTGCCTGACCGGGAACCGCTTCGGGGTGCACGCCGCCCACTACGTGGACGACCACGCCGTCGCGGCCCATGCGGTCCCGCTGACCCGCGACTCGGGGCTGTTCTGGTTCTTCGACCCGGAGAACCAGGAAATGCTGGTCAAGGTGCTCGACGCCTGTGTGGTCAACGGCTACTTCTGGGTGTTCTACGCCGCCACTACCAACGTCGGCTTCCAGCTCGACGTCGCGGACCTGGCGACGGCATACGACATCGGCGAGTTCCGCTACAAGATCTACAGCAACCCGTCGTCCCACAAGGCCGACACCGTCCTCGACGTCGCCGCCTTCCCGTGCCCCTGAGCACGCCGGGAGCGCGCGGCCGCCCTACCGCGGGCTGGTCGAAGCCGGGGCGAGGGACACGGGGACGGCGAAGAAGATGGCGTAGACGCAGCAGGCGTAGAGCGGCACCAGCGGCGCCGCGGCCTGCTGCGCGGCCGGGGCCATGGCGCGCAGCAGGACGACCAGGGCCGGGGGGCCGGCCAGGTAGACGACGAGCAGGCGCCGGGCCAGCGGCCGCGGTCGCCCGGCCCGCCGGTGGACGTAGACGTTGCCGGCCAGCCAGCCCGCCGCGGCGGCGAAGCCGTACAGGCCGTAGAGGCCGAGAGGCACGGCGCCGGCCAACGGCACCAGCCGCATCAGGTGGAGGATGACCAGCGCCCAGCAGGCCGCGCCGAGCGCCGCCAGGCTGCGCTCGAACGACCTCACTCCTCGCCGTAGGCCTCCACGGGCGGACAGGTGCAGATCAGGTTGCGGTCGCCCCAGACGTTGTCGACCCGGCCCACCGCCGGCCAGAACTTGCGTTCCCGCACCCAGGGCGCCGGGAAGGCGGCCTGCTCGCGGCCGTAGGCGTGGCTCCAGCCGTCCGCGGCGATCTCCTCGGCGGTGTGCGGGGCCATCTTCAGCGGGTTGTCGTGGCGGTCCAGGCGTCCCTCCTCGACGGCGCGGATCTCCTCGCGGATGGCGATCAGCGCGTCGCAGAGCCGGTCGAGCTCCTCCCGCGACTCGCTCTCGGTGGGCTCGACCATCAGCGTGCCGGCCACCGGGAACGACATCGTCGGGGCGTGGAAGCCGAAGTCCATCAGCCGCTTGGCGACGTCCTCGGCCTCCACCCCGGCGCTGGCCTTGAAGGGCCGCAGGTCGAGGATGAACTCGTGGGCCACGCGCCCGTTGCGGCCGGTGTACAGGACCGGGAAGTGCTCGCCCAGCCGCGCCGCCATGTAGTTGGCGTTGAGGATGGCGACCTCGGTGGCGCGGGTCAGCCCGGCCGCCGCCCATCAGGGCGATGTAGGCCCAGGAGATCGGCAGGATCGAGGCGCTGCCCCACGGCGCCGCCGCCACCGGGCCGATCGCCTGCTCGCCGCCCACCGGCACCACCGGATGGCCGGGCAGGAAGGGCGCCAGGTGCGGCGGCGCACGCACGATCGGGCCCATGCCCGGACCGCCGCCGCCGTGCGGGATGCAGAAGGTCTTGTGCAGGTTGAGGTGGCAGACGTCGGCGCCGTAGTCGCCGGGCCGGGCACAGGCCGACCTGGGCGTTCATGTTGGCGCCGTCGAGGTAGACCTGGCCGCCGTGGCGGTGGACCACGTCGCAGATCTCGCGGATGCGCTCCTCGAAGACGCCGTGGGTCGACGGGTAGGTGACCATCAGCGCCGCCAGCCGCTCGGCGTGCTCGGCCGCCTTGGCCGCGAGGTCGTCGAGGTCGATGTTGCCGTGCTCGTCGCAGGCCACCGCCACCACCTTCATGCCCGCCATCACCGCCGAAGCCGGGTTGGTGCCGTGGGCGGACACCGGGATCAGGCAGACGGTGCGGTGGGCCTCGCCGCGCGACCGGTGGTAGGCGCGGATCACCATCAGGCCGGTGTACTCGCCCTGCGAGCCGGCGTTGGGCTGCAGCGAGATGGCGGCGAAGCCGGTGATCTCGTTGAGCCAGCGCCTCGAGGCCGGGCGAACAGCTCCCGGTAGCCGACCGTCTGACTCGGCCGGCGCGAAGGGGTGCAGGCCGCCGAACCCCGGCCAGGTGATCGGCACCATCTCGACCGTGGCGTTGAGCTTCATGGTGCACGAGCCCAGCGGGATCATCGAGTGGGTCAGCGACAGGTCCCGCCGCTCCAGGCGCTTGAGATAGCGCAGCATCTCGTGCTCCTGGTGGTAGCGGTGGAAGACCGGGTGGGTGAGGAAGTCCGAGCTGCGCGCGAAGGGCTCCGGCAGCTCGCGGTCGGCGCCGGCGGCCAGGGCCTCGGCGTCGCCCGGGGCCGCGACGCCCGCCACCGCCGCGAACGCCGCCAGCAGGTCGGCGACGTCCTCCGCCGTCTTCGCCTCGTCGAAGGCGACCCCCACCGTGTGCGTCGTCGAGCCGCCGCAGGTTGATGCCGCGCTCGGCCGCCGCGGCGACGACCGCGTCGGCGCCGTGCGCCGCCGAGGTCGACCCGCAGGGTGTCGAAGAAGGGCTCGTCGGGCAGCCCGAAGCCCAGCTGCCGCAGGCCGGCCGCCAGCCGCCGCGGCGAGGGCGTGCACCCGGCGCGCGATGGCGCGCAGCCCGTCGGGGCCGTGGTAGACGGCGTACATGCCGGCCATGATCGCCAGCAGCACCTGCGCCGTGCAGATGTTCGAGGTCGCCTTCTCGCGCCGGATGTGCTGCTCGCGGGTCTGCAGCGCCATGCGCAGCGCCGCGTTGCCGTGACGGTCCTTCGACAGCCGATGATGCGGCCGGGGATCTGCCGCTTGTACGCCTCGCGGGTGGCGAGGAAGGCGGCGTGCGGTCCGCCGTAGCCGAGCGGCACGCCGAAGCGCTGCGCCGAGCCGACGGCGATGTCGGCGCCGAGCTCGCCGGGGGGGCGTGACCAGGGCGAGCGACAGCAGGTCGCAGGCCATCACCACGAAAGCGCCGGCGGCGTGGGCGCGCTCGACGATCGCGCGCGGGTCGACCAGCCGCCCGTCGCTGGCCGGCACTGGAGCAGCACCCCGACCACGTCGGAGAGGTCCGCCCCGGCCGGGTCGCCCACCCGCACCTCCACCCCCTGCGCCTCCGCCCGGGTGCGCACCACCGCCACCGTCTGCGGGTGGCAGTCGGCGGCGACGAAGAAGGCGCCGTCGGCCTTCTCCTTGCTCGCCAGGGCGACACACATGTGCATCGCCTCGGCGGCGGCGGTCGCTTCGTCGAGCAACGACGCGTTGGCGACCGGCAGACCGGTGAGGTCGGCCACCAGCGTCTGGAAGGTCAGCAGCGCCTCCAGCCGGCCCTGCGAGATCTCCGACTGGTACGGCGTGTACTGCGTGTACCAGCCCGGGTTCTCGAGGATGTTGCGCTGGATCACCGCCGGCGTCACGGTGTCGTGGTAGCCCATCCCCAGGAAGGAGCGGCGCACCCGGTTGGCGCCGGCGATCTCCGCCAGGCGCGCCACGCACTCCCGCTCGCCGGGCGGACGCTCGGCCGAGAAACCGGCCACGGGCGCGAGCGGCAGCGGGCCGTCGAGGCGGATCGCCGCCGGCACCGCCTGGTCCACCAGCTCGGCCAGCGACGCGACGCCGCAGACCTCCAGCATGGCGGCGATCTCGTCCTCGCCCGAGCCCAGGTGGCGGCGCGGGAAGGTGTCGGTGGGGGCGAGGAGGGGGCCGGCGCCGGCCGGCCCGGCGGCGGGGGCGCCGGCGGCCGGCGGCTCGAGCAGGTGGGTGCTGTCGCTCACGGGGTCACTCGCCTCCGTTGTCCACGTACTCTTCGTACTGGTCGGCCTTCATCAGCTTCTCGAGGTCGGCGGCCGAGGAGAAGCGGACCTTCACCAGCCAGCCCTCGCCGTGCGGGTCGTCGTTGAGGACCTCGGGATCGTCGCCGACCGCCTCGTTGACCTCCACGATCTCGCCGGCGACCGGGGTGTAGACCTCCGCCACCGCCTTGACCGACTCGATGGTGCCGATCTCGTCGCCGGCGTCGAACACCTGCCCGACGTCGGGCAGCTCCACGAACACCACCTCGCCGAGCTCCTCCTGGGCGAAGTGGGTGATGCCCAGCACGCAGACGTCGTCTTCCACCCGCACCCACTCGTGCTCTTCGGTGTAGAGATTTTCCTTCGGGTACATGCTTCCCTCCTGGTCGACGGCCACCGTGGAAGAGCGCCCGGCCGGACCACGGCACGGGCGCGATCCCGCTCGCCGTTCATTATCGCATCGCGCCCTCGCAGCGGGCCGCCCTAGGACGGGCGGCGGTAGAACGGCAGCGGCACCACCTCGGCCGGCACGTTCCGCCCCCGCACGTCGAGCGTCAGATCGGTGCCGGGGGCGGCGAACCCCGGCGGCACGTACGCCATCCCGAGGGCCTTCTCGAAGGTCGGGCTCCAGGTGCCGCTGGTCACCCGGCCGACGGTCTCGCCGTCCAGCTTCACCGGGTGGCCGTCGCGGGCGATGCCGCGGCCGCGCACCTCGAATCCGACGAGCTTCTTGTGGACGCCCTCCCGCCTCTGCCGGGCCAGGGCGTCGCGGCCGATGAAGTCGCCCTTCTCGAGCTTCACCACCCAGCCGAGGCCGGCCTCGTAGGGCGTGGTCTCGAGGTCCATCTCGTGGCCGTAGAGCGCCATCGCCGCCTCCAGCCGCAGCGTGTCGCGGGCGCCGAGGCCGGCCGGCACCAGGCCGGCGCCACCTCCCTGGTCGAGCAGCATCTCCCACAGCCCGGCCGCGTCGATCCGGGGCGACGTAGAGCTCGAAGCCGTCCTCGCCGGTGTAGCCGGTGCGCGAGATCAGCGCCGGGATCCGTCCCACCTCGCCGTGGGTGAAGCCGTAGTAACGCACGTCGTCGAGCGGCGCGGCGGTCAGCCGCGCCAGGATGCCGGCCGCCTCCGGGCCCTGCAGCGCCACCAGGGCGTACTGGTCGGAGACGTCCTCGACCGCCAGCTCCGCCCCGTCCCAGGCGGCCGCCTGCCGCTCGACCCAGGCGAAGTCGTCGGCGGCGTTGGCGGCGTTGACGACCAGCATGTAGTCGCGGTCGCCGAGGTGGTAGCACAGGATGTCGTCGCGGTAGGTGCCGCGCTCGGTGAGCAGGCCGCTGTAGTGGGCCCGCCCCACCGGCAGCTTGGCGACGTCGTTCGGCGTCAGCCGCTGCAGGAAGGCCTCCGCGCCCGCGCCGCGGACCCGGATCTCGCCCATGTGGGAGACGTCGAACAGGCCGGCGGCGCCGCGCACCGCCCGGTGCTCGTCGATCACTCCGGTGTACTGCACCGGCATCTCCCAGCCGGCGAACGGCACCAGCTTGGCGCCGGCCGCGCGGTGCTGCTCGTAGAGGGGGGTACGCTTCAGGTTCTCGTCGTGGGGCATGGCGGCGGCACCTCCGAAAAAAGGCCGCGGCGAGCCGCGGCGGCCTGGCGGCCCGAGGGCGGTCCACCGCCCCGCGGGCCACCGTCAAACTATCACAGCGAGCGGCCGCCACGGCCCGCCCCACGGGACGGGAAAAGGCTGTCGGGAATGGGTTTCCGGCTCCCGGATCAGCCCGCGCCGCCGTCCTCCGGAGGCCCGCCCGGGCCGCCGTCGCCGGGCCGCCGGGGATGCGGCCCGAAGAACTTCCGCACCTCGGCGAGGACGGCCAGCTTGTCGCGCTGGTCGGGGGTCAGCAGAGCCTCGAAGGCGGCGCGCTCCTCCTCGCGCAGGCTGCGGATCCGGTCGCGCCCGGCGTGTAGCGCGATCGCCTTCTCTCCCACCGCGGTCGCGTCCGGCGCGTCCCCTTCGAGCAGGGCCCGCAGCTCCTCGGCGAGGGCGCGGTTCTGCTCGCGCAGCGGTTGGATGGCCGCCGCGGTCGTCTGGTGCAGCTCCTTGGCGGCCGCGACCTGCGCCTCGGTCAGGTCGAGGTAGGCGGCCAGGCGGGCCGCCGGCGCGGGACCGGCGCCGGGGCCCGGCCCGCCCGGCGGGGCGGCGGCGGGACCGCGTCCCGGGCCGCCGCCGGGCGGCTGGGCGACCGCGGGCAGGGCGGCGAGCAGGGCGACCGCCAGCAGCAGGGCGACGGTCGGGGGGTGCGGCAGGCGGACGGGACGGGGGGTCATCGGCATCTCCTCTCGGTCGTTCACGGGTCTCGCTTCGTCCGGTCGCGGGGACGCCGGCGGCGCCCTCCACGGCGGTGGAACCCGCGACCGGCGGGAACCCTGCGCCCCCGTGGGAGGGGGGGCCCGCGCAGACTCTGCCATCCCCTGGGGCGGTCCCGCGCCGGCCCCTAAGCCGCTCCGTCACCGCGATTTAACAGGATCGTGACCCCCTTTTCAAAGGCCCGACCTGTGGAAAAGGCGCCGCCCTCTCCCCCGGGGCGGCGGCCTCCCCCGGGCAGGACTTACAAAGGGCGACAAACAAAGCACTTGTCGCTCTGCACAAGCTCTTGTTCAAGATGCTGAGGCCCCCGCCGGAAGGCCGAAAACGCGCCTTTTCGACCGTTTTTCCGCACCCTTTTCCACACCTTCTGTGGAGAACCTGCGTGCTAGTGTCCCGCCGGATGGCACGCGAGCGCGTCTACGTCGTCGAGGACGAGCCGGACATCGCCGAGGTCCTCCGCTACAACCTCGCCAAGGAGGGGCTCCGCGTCGACGTGGAGCGGCGCGGCGACCGGGCGCTGGAGGCCATCCGCCGCGACCCTCCCGACCTGGTGGTGCTCGACCTCATGCTCCCCGGCCTCGACGGCCTGGAGATCACCCGCACGCTGAAGCGCGACGCCGCCACCGCGGCCCTGCCGATCGTGATGCTGACCGCCCGCGGCGAGGAGATGGACCGCATCGTCGGCCTCGAGCTCGGCGCCGACGACTACATCGCCAAGCCGTTCAGCCCGCGCGAGGTGGTGCTGCGGGTCAAGGCGGTGTTGCGCCGGGTCGACGGCCGGGGCGGCGACGCGGGCCAGCCGCTCGTCGTCGGCGGGGTCGACCTCGACCCGGCGGCCCACCGGGCGCGGGTGCGCGGCCGCGAGGTCACCCTCACCGCCACCGAGTTCCGCCTGCTCAAGGTGCTGATGGAGCGCCGCGGCCGGGTGCAGAGCCGCGGCCAGCTCCTCGCCGACGTGTGGGGCTACTCCGAGGACGTCGACAGCCGCACCGTCGACACCCACATCCGGCGGCTGCGCCGCAAGCTCGGGCCCGAGGCCGATCGCATCGAGACCCTGATCGGCGTCGGCTACCGGATGCGCGAGTGAGCGCGGTGCGCTGGCGGGTCCGCGGCTCCCGCAAGCTGCGCCTGGCCCCGCTGTGGCCCGCGCTCGCCGGGCTGCTGGTGCTGACCGCGACGCTCGCCGGGCTGCTGCCGCCCCTGTTCCGCGGCACCGCCGGCCAGCAGCTCCTCGACACCCTGCAGATCGTCGACCGCTCGGTGGCGCCCTGGCTGGACGGGCCGCCCGAGCGCCTGCAGCAGCGGGTCGCCGAGCTGGCCGCCGGCGCCAGCCTGCGCATCACCGTGATCCGCCGTGACGGCCGGGTGCTGGCCGACAGCGACCGCACCTGGGCGGAGGTGGGGCGGATGGAGAACCACGCCGGGCGGCCGGAGGTCCGGGCGGCGCTCGCCGATGGCGCCGGCACCGCGGTGCGCCGCAGCGCCACCACCCGGCGCCACTACGTCTACGGCGCCCGGCCTTTCACCACCCCCGCCGGCCGGCGCTACGTGCTGCGGCTGGCCCAGCCGCTCGAGGAGCTGGCCCTGGTGCGCGGCCGGCTGGCGCAGGCGCTGGGGGTGGCCCTGCTGGTGACCCTGGTCGCCATCGCGGTGATCTCGGCCTGGCTCGACCGCCGCCTGCTGGCGCCGCTCACCGCGCTGATCGGCGGCGCCGGAGAGCTCGCCGCCGGCCGCACCGACGAGCGCCTGCCGGTGCCGGAGAACGACGAGCTCGCCGCCCTGGCCACGGCGGTGAACCGGATGACCGACCGCCTGCAGGCCCAGGTGGGCGTCGCCGAGGCCGAGCGCGACCACCTGCGCACCATCGTCTCCTCGATGTCCGAGGGGGTGCTGGTGGTCGACGCCGACGGCCGCGCCGTCCTCGCCAACCCCGCCTTCCGCCGCCTCTTCGGCCTGCCCCGCGACTTCGCCGGCCGGCTCCCCTTCGAGCTGGCCCGGCACCCGGAGCTCGCCGCGGTCATCGACGAGACCCTGCGCCGCGGCGAGGCGCGCCGCGAGGAGGTGGTGCTCGAGGCGGGCGGCACCTCGCCGCGCACCCTGGCGCTCGCCGGCTCGGCCCTGGACCCCGGCGGCCGCGGCGGCGCCACCGGCGCCGTGGTGGTGGCGCGCGACACCACCGAGATCACCCGCCTCTCCCGCATGCGCAGCGACTTCGTGGCCAACGTCTCGCACGAGCTCAAGACGCCGCTGTCGGCCATCCGCGGCCTCGCCGAGACGCTGCGCGACGGCGCCCTCGAGGAGCCCGAGACCTCGCGCCGCTTCACCGGCCGCATCCTCGACCAGTGCCACCGCCTCGAGGCCCTGCTCGAGGACCTGCTGACCCTGTCCCGGCTGGAGAGCCCGGACGTGCCGGTCGAACGCCGCCCCGTCGACCTCGCCCGCCTCGTCGAGCGCTGCGTCGAGACGGTCGCCGCCCGCGCCGAGGGGCGTGACGTGGCGGTGAGCGCCGAGGTCGCCGCCGACCTCCCGAGCTTCCAGGGCGACGCCGCCAACCTCGAGCGCCTGCTGCTCAACCTGCTCGACAACGCCGTCAAGTACAACCGCCCCGGCGGCACCGTCACCGTCCGCCTCGAGGCCGCCGGCGGCGACGCCCCCGAGGTCGTCCTCGAGGTCGCCGACACCGGCCTCGGCATCCCCGCCGGCGCCCTGCCGCGCATCTTCGAGCGCTTCTTCCGCGTCGACAAGGGCCGCGCCCGCGACGAGGGCGGCACCGGCCTCGGCCTCGCCATCGTCAAGCACGTCGCCCAGTCCCACGGCGGCCGCGTCGAGGTCCACAGCCGCCCCACCGAAGGCTCCACCTTCCGCGTCCACCTGCCCGCCGGTCCGGTCGCCCCCTCCGCCGCCGCCGGCTGAACCACGGGCCCGTCGCGGCACGCGGCCCGCCGGGCACCCGGACGACGGGAGCTCACCGGGGCGTCGTCGCCGCCGCGTCCGGGCCTGTCGTCGCGCGGTCCGACCCGCGGCCGAGTCCCCCTGAGCGCCGGCGGGATCTGCAAGAAGTTCCGCGGGCGCGCGCCGACCGTGGCGAATCGGTGCGGCCGGCGGTCTCCCGCCGCCGGCGTCCCGCGACCGGCGCCCCCGCGCCCCGCGCGCCAGCGGCCCGGTCCTCCCCCGGGCGCCGGGCGGCACGAAAGCTGCGTGGGCTGGAAGCCCGGGGGTCGGGCCGGCTTGCGGCCCGGTCCCGCCAACCGAGGAGGTGCCGATGCGACTCAACCACGTGGATCTCCAGGTCTCCGACGTCGACGCGGCGCGGGAGTTCTTCGAGGACCTGTTCGACTTCCGGTGCGTGTTCCAGCGGCGCCGGGAGCTGGCGATGCTGGAGGACGAAGACGGGTTCTCGCTCGGAGTGAGCAACCTGTTCAAGTCCGACCCGCCGCACTACCCCTCCGACTTCCACATCGGGTTCGTGCTCGACACGGAGGCCGAGGTGCGGGCGCAGTACGAGCGGCTCCACGAGGCGGGGGTGGAGATGAAGGCGGAGCTCGCCTTCGGCGGGCCGAACGTCTACTTCATGTGCATCGGGCCGGACGCCATCCAGGTGGAGGTCCGGGCGCCGCGGGACGAGGACTGAGGGCGGCTTCCGCCGGCGCCGGCCGCGGCGTTTCCCTGTAGCATCGCGCGACACCGACGAACGCGAAAGGAAGGGGACCATGGGCACCAACACCATCCGACTCCACCGCGTGCTGCGGGCCGAGCCCGACACCGTCTACCGGGCGTTCCTCGACGCCGAGGCGATGGTCAAGTGGCTGCCCCCGCACGGCTTCACCGGCAAGGTGCACCACGCGGACGCCCGGGTCGGCGGCACCTACAAGATGTCGTTCACCAACTTCGGCACTGGGAGCAGCCACTCGTTCGGCGGCACCTATCTCGAGCTGGTGCCCGGCGAGCGCATCCGCCACACCGACGACTTCGACGACCCGAACCTGCCCGGCGAGATGGAGGTGACCGTGACCCTCGAGGCGGTCTCGGTGGGGACCGACGTCCACATCGTCCAGGAGGGCGTGCCCGACGTCATCCCCCCGGAGGCCTGCTACCTCGGCTGGCAGGAGTCGCTGACCCTCCTGGCCCAGCTCGTCGAGGCCGAGATCCCCGACTAGCGGCGCCGCTCCCGGAGCCGATCCGCCTCCCGCCGCCAGCAGGCCGCGCGGTCGCGGCCGGCCACGCTCCGCCGACGAGGAGCACGGGGGGGCGGCGGGTCCGGGGGCGTCAGGAGCGGTGCGGTCGCGGCCGGCACCCACGACCGGTGAGGGGGCGCGGGGGGCGTCGGGTCCGGGGGCGTCAGGGACCGCGCCCGAATCTGCGCTCCGCGACCACCACACCCGGCCGCGCGCGGGCCCTGCCGAGTCGGCGCTACCAACCTCCCCTCTCCCCAACTCCCTCTCCCCCCTCCATCCCACTCCTTGCCATGCGGGCGCGGCCGGCACCCTCGACCAGTGAGGGGGCGCGGGGGGCGTCGGGTCCGGGGGCGTCAGGGACCGCGCCCGAATCTGCGCTCCGCGACCACCACACCCGGCCGCGCGCGGGCCGTGCCGAGTCGGCGCCCCCCCGCATCCCCCACCGGAGCGCCGACGTCCCCCGGACCCGACGCCCCCCGCGCCCCCGCCCCCCGCACGGTCGCGCCGGCCCCGGCCGCCCGGCGGCCCGCTTCCCCCCGCCTCTAATCCGGCTCGAACAACCGCGCCAGCAGCAGCTGCAGCGGGAACTGGCCGAGCCCGCCGCCGGCGGCGGTCCGTTCGCTGAACGTGCGGACCGCATCGGGGGGGATGCCGGGGCCCCAGGAGAGGACGGGCACCGGGTCGGCGGCGTGGTGGCCGGCCTCCGACAGCGTCGTGTGGTCGGCCGCCACCGCGACGCGCAGCGGCTCCTCGCGGCCCGCGAGCAGCTCGCCCAGCGCGGTGTCGATGCGCTCGAGGAACTCCACCTTGAGGTCCGGCCGCCGGTCGTGCGAGGCGATGTCGGCGCCCTTGAGGTGGACCACCACCAGGTCGTGGTGCTCCAGCGCCTGCGCGGCGGCGGCGAACTTGGCCACCACGTCGGTGTCCAGGTTCGCCGTCATCTCCGGCCGGCTGACCACGTCGGCACCGAGATACGAGGCGATGCCGAGCACCGTGCGGTCGCCCGAGACGCAGGCGACGCGCAGGCGGGTGCCGCCGTACTCGGGCGGCATCAGCCGGTGCAGGTGCCCGGCGCCACGGGTCAGGACCGCGTTGGCCACCGGCACGCCGCGCGCGCGGCGCTCGCGGTTCACCGGGTGGTCGGCGAGCACCCGGCGCGCCTCCTGCTCGAACAGCGCCAGCACCCGCGCCGTCTTCGCCGCCGCCTCGTGCCGCGGGTCGAGCGGCCGGGGGAGAGCGGCGGCCCGGGGGGCGCGCCGTCGCCGGGGTCCGAGCCGGCGATCGCCGACGACAGGGCGGCGCCCGACAGCACCAGGGCGAAGCGGTGCTCGGTGCCGGGGCGCACCCGCACCCCGACCCGGTCCAGCGAGCCGCCGGGCAGCGGCATGCGGTCGAGCGCCGCCGCCAGCTCCGGGGCGCCCTCGCGGATGCGCCCGGCGCGGCGGTCGACGATGCGACCGTCGGCGTCGAGGGTGGCGAAGTTGCCGCGCAGGGCGACGTCCTGGGGGCCGAGCTCGAGGCCGGCGCCGATCGCCTCCACCGGGCCGCGCGCCAGCGCCCGCGGCGGCTGGCCGAAGATGGCCAGCGAGCCCGAGGCGGTGTCCGGGGTGACGCCGGGGGCGACCGGGTGGGCGATGCCGCTGCGCCCCTCCCGCGCCAGCCGGTCGAGCACCGGCGTGCGCGCCGCCTCGAGCGGCGTGCGGCCGCCCAGGGCGCGCACCGGCCGGTCCGGCAGGCCGTCGACGAAGACCAACAGCGTCGGCGCCGGCGGCGTCGCCGGCAGCGTGTGCGACTCGCCCAGGTGCGGCAGGCGCTTGCGCAGCAGGCCGGTGACCAGGCGCAGGCCGTGCTGGATCGAGGCCTCGCGGTCGTGGGTCTCGAGCAGCGGGACGTCGTGGGCCTCGGCGCGCTCGAGCAGGACGTCCTGGATGTGGCGGATGTTCTCGAAGTGCTCGAGGTAGCGCTCGCCGCGCCGGCCGAGGATGCGGTCGCGCACCAGGAAGCGCGCCCGGTGCGCCTCCTCGTCGAGGGTCGACAGCACCACCATCACCTGGTAGGCGGCACCCTCGAGATCGGCGAACGGGACCAGCGGCGGCACCAGGTGGACCCCCTCGACGACCACGTTGAGGTTCTCGGTCACCGAGCGCTCGACCACCGCCCGCACCCCGACCAGCACCCGCACCGCCTGCTCCAGGAAGGCGCTCTCCAGCCGGCGGCGGGTGGGGCGCCGGCCGGCGGAGTCGGCGTCGAGCTCGAAGCTCGAGCGGTGCAGGGCGGGCAGCACCGCCGGCGAGAAGACCATCCGCATCACCTGGCGGATGGTGTCGGTGGCGTTGATCCGGTAGATGCGCAGCAGCGGCGCGAGGTCGAGCGCCAGGGTCGACTTGCCGGTGCCGCTGGCGCCGCCGAGGTAGAGGACCAGCGGGCGCGGCAGCCGGCGCACGCTGCGCAGCAGCCGGTAGCGGCGCGCCGACTCGACCCCGTGGTGGCGCTCGAGCAGCTCCGCCACCCGCCGGCCCAGGTCGTCGCTGGTGAGGCGCTCGACGCCCTCGGCGCGGAGCTCCGCCTGGAGGAGGCCCACCACCTGGTAGGCGTGGTCGAGGTCGAGGCCGGCGGCGTAGAGGTTGCGCGCCAGCAGGCCGCGGGAGAAGGGCTGCGGCTCGCCGTGGTAGACGACCGCCAGCTCGGGCACCACCCGGCCGCCGGAGCGCAGGCGCCGGCGCGCCTCCGGCGGCAGCATCTCCTCGAGGTGGCGCTCGACCAGCTCGCCGAGCTCGCGGGTGTCGATCTCGCCGCGGTCGGCGACCGCGGCGCGCACCGCCCGCGCCACGGCGTAGGCGTCGTCGAAGGCGAGCCCGCGCTGGACCAGCTCGTAGGTGACCATGCCGCGCAGGAACGGGCGGCGGCTCCCCGACGCCGTGCGGACCCACACCTCCCGCCGGCGCCGCGGGCCGCCCCCCGGAGTCCCCGGCACGGCTCAGCGCTCCGGCGCGCGGCGACGGCGCGGCATGCGGCTCACATCTCCTCGTCGCCGTGGCGGATGCGGTCGTACGGCTGCACCACCGACGAGGCGATGTTCGACAGGTGGGCGCCCACCCGCCGCAGGCTGCGGGCGGCGCCGGAGTAGACGACCGCCATGTCCGCGGACAGGTCGCTCTCCGCCACGCGTCGGGTGAGGTCGAGGAAGCCGGCCTTGAGCTCGGTCGAGGCGGCCATCACCCGGCGCGCCTTGTCCGGGTCGCCCTCGACGAAGGCCTGCTCGCAGAGCTTGAACATCGGTTCGAGCCGGTCGGCGAGGGCGCGCAGCTCGTCGCGGAAGGGGCCGCCGCGCGGGCCGCGGGCGAGCGGCAGCAGCTCCGGGATGCCGCGCGCGAAATCGCCCACCCGCTCGGCGTCCTGGACCATGCTGACCAGCACCAGGCTCGCCACCAGGTCCTGCGACGGGTTGAACGACAGGTGCTCGAGGACGCTCCGGCGCACCATGCGCTCGCCCTCGTCGACGACGTCGTCGAGCTCGTCGAGGTCCACCTCGAGCTCGCGGTTGTCGAGCAGGGCGCCGAGCGCCAGCTCGAGCATGCGCGCCGACTGCGCCAGCATTTCGGAGATGTCCCGGAACGCCGACTCGATGAGCGCCGAGCGCGCCGCCGGGCGGAAGAGTCTCTCGAACATGATCGTCTCCTGAAGGCTCCTAGGGCCCCGTGCGCGAGGTTCGTTGACATGCGAGCGCCGCCGCATCGCGCGTGGCTGCGTTGCTCCTCCTCACCATCGTCCCCGCCCTGCCGGCGCGCGGGGCGCCCGCCCCGCGCGCCCTCCGACGCTGCCGGCGCGACGCGCTTCCCGCCCCGGGCATCAGCCGAAGTGCCCGCTGAAGAAGAGCAGCACCAGCGGCAGCGCGAAGAAGACCACGGCGATGTAGACCACCGCCAGCCAGCGCCGCCGGCTCGCCAGGTTCCCCATGCCGCGCGCCAGCCACAGCGGGATGGCGCGCAACGGGCGCAACGGATAGAAGATCAGCGCCCCGTTGATGTTGAACAGCACGTGGGTCAGCGCCACGCTCACCGCGGTGGCGCTGCCGGTGGCGAGCGACGCCAGCAGCGCCGTCACCGTCGTCCCCATGTTGGCACCGATCGTCATCGGGAAGAGCTGCTCGAGGGTGACGACGCCGGCGCCGACCAGCGGCACCATCACCGAGGTGGTGATCGAGCTCGACTGCACCATCACGGTGATCGCGGTGCCGGCCCCGATCGCGGCCAGCGGCGAGCGGAACAGCGTCCGGTCGAGGATCTTCTCCGCCCGCGAGGTGAGCAGCGCCTTGAGCAGGTCGACGAGGAGCTTGAGCGCCAGGAAGAGCAGGCCGACGCCGGCCACCAGGGTCAGCCAGCCGGAGTCGCCGAGCAGCCCGGCCACCAGCTCGGCCACCGGCCGCACCGCGGTCTTCAACGGGTCGAAGAGCTTGATGCCGCCGGCCCCCTCGAGCACGCTCTCCATGAACCGCGCCGAGCGCGCCAGGTAGCCGGTGGCCAGCTCGAGCGGGAACAGCACGGCCACCGTCAGCAGGTTGAAGAAGTCGTGCACGGTGGCGCCGGCGAAGGCGCGGCGGAACTCCTCGCGGCGGGTGACGTGGCCCAGCGACACCAGGGTGTTGGTCACCGAGGTGCCGATGTTGGCGCCCATGATGATGGGGATCGCCCCTTCGAGCGACAGCGCCCCCGCCGCCACCAGCCCGACGGTCATCGAGGTCGTGGTCGACGAGCTCTGCACCAGGCTGGTGGCGAGGATACCGACGATGAGACCGACCACCGGGTTGGCGGTGCGGGTCATCAGGTTCTCGGCGAAGCCGCGGCCGAAGAGCTTGAAGGCCAGCCCCATCATGTCGAGGCCGAGGAAGAACAGGTAGAGCAACCCGAGGATCAGCAGCAGCCGCCCGGCGCGGGCCCACGGCCCCGAGGGCGGGGGCGCCGCCGCCGGCCGCCCGGCGCCGGTGAAGCGGCGGCCGCGGCGCAGGGGAGGGGGGGCGACGGCGGGGGGCGGAGAGCTCACCGGCACCGCGCGATCCTAGCAGGGGGTCGCGGCGACCTGTCACCGTGTCGTCACCTCGGCATGAGAGCATTCCGCCATGGAGCGCCACCTCGACCAGCTCCTCGAGAAGATCCGCCAGGACATGCTGCGCATGGGCGGCCTCGTCGAGCAGATGATCGCCCGCGCCAACCACGCCCTCGTCGAGCGCGACGACGAGGAGGTGGCCGGCGTCGTCGCCCAGGACCGCGAGATCGACCGCATCGAGATGGAGGTCGACGAGGAGTGCATGCACGCCATGGTGCGCTTCCAGCCGGCGGCGATCGACCTGCGCTTCCTGGTGGCGGTGATGAAGATCGTCAACGATCTCGAGCGCATGGGCGATTCGGCGGTCAACATCGCCCAGTCGGTCGAGCAGCTCAACCTCGAGCCGCCGCTCAAGCCCTACATCGACCTGCCGGAGATGTCGCGGCTGGTGCGCCAGATGGTGCAGAGCGCGCTCGACGCCTTCGTGCAGCGCGACGCCGCCGCCGCCGAGGCGGTGTGCAGGAGCGACGACGAGGTCGACGCGCGCTACAAGCAGCTCTTCCGCGAGCTGCTCACCTACATGATCGAGGATCCCAAGACCGTCTCGCGCTGCCTGCACCTGCTGCTGGTGGCGCGCAACCTCGAGCGCATCGCCGACCACGCCACCAACATCGCCGAGGACGTCATCTACTACCTCGAGGGACGCGACGTCCGCCACGCCCTCGCCCGTAGCGCCGCAGCGGCCGCCGAAGACGCGGGATGAGCCGCGAGCTCGGGACGGAGGTGGAGCTCGCGGCCCGGGAGCCCGCGGCGGCCGCCGGCGCCGCGCCCCGCGGCGAGACCGGGGCGGCGGCCCGCGGGGCGACCGACCCGGCGCCGGCCGAGCCCACCTTCGACATCCGCGACCTGTCGCTCTGGTACGGCGACAAGCGGGCCCTCGACGGCATCTCGATGCGTATCCCGCCGCGCCGCATCACCGCCTTCATCGGGCCGTCCGGGTGCGGCAAGTCCACCCTGATCCGCTGCCTGAACCGCCTCAACGACCTCATCCCCTCGGCGCGCACCGAGGGCGACGTGCTGTTCGAGGGCAGCAGCATCTTCGCCCCCGACGTCGACGTCAACCTGCTGCGCAAGCGGATCGGGATGGTGTTCCAGAAGTCCAACCCGTTCCCCAAGTCGATCTGGGAGAACGTCGCCTACGGCTGCAAGCTGCAGGGCATCACGCGCCGCGGTGAGCTCGACGCGATCATCGAACGCAGCCTGCGCGGCGCCGCCCTGTGGGACGAGGTCAAGGACCGCCTCCACGAGTCCGCCCTGGGGCTCTCCGGCGGCCAGCAGCAGCGCCTCTGCATCGCCCGCACCATCGCCGTCGAGCCGGAGGTGATCCTGTTCGACGAGCCGTGCTCCGCCCTCGATCCCATCGCCACGGCGAAGATCGAGGAGCTGATGCAGGACCTCAAGGACGAGTACACCCAGGTGATCGTCACCCACAACATGCAGCAGGCGTCGCGGGTCTCCGACTACACCGCCTTCCTCTACCTCGGCGAGCTCATCGAGTTCGACGCCACCGACCAGATCTTCCTCAAGCCGGCGAAGCGGCAGACGGAGGATTACATCACCGGCCGCTTCGGCTAACCCCCTCGCGGCGGATGCGGGGGCGTCTGCGGCGTCGCTGCTCGCTCGGGGGGCCTGCGGCGACCTGATGGTCGCCTCAGCCCCCCTCGCTCGCGCTCCTTGCAGCCACCCCCGCCTCCACCGCGAGGGTGCCTTCGCTCACCGGGCGGGGCGTCGCTGCGCTCGCCCCGGTTCCCTCGCGCGGGCTGCGCCCGCTCTCGGGGGGGCGGCTCTCGCTTCGCTCGCGCCGGGGGCCTCGCGCGGGCTGCGCCCGCTCTCGGCCGGGGGCGGGTTGGCGGGTCAGGGCCTGGGGGCGGCGAGGTAGGCGAGGAGCTCTTCGGCGGCGAGGGCCTCGCAGAGGTGGTAGCCCTGGGCCCGGTTGCAGCCGAGGTCGCGCAGGGCGGTGACCTGGGCCTCGCGCTCGACGCCCTCGGCGACGACGCGCAGGCCGAGGCTGAGGCCGAACTTGACGATGGCGCGGACCAGGCTGCGCTGGGAGGGGTCCTCGTCGAGGCCGTTGGTGAAGGTGCGGTCGATCTTGATGCCGTGCACCGGGAAGGTGCGCAGGTGGGAGAGCGCCGAGTAGCCGGTGCCGAAGTCGTCGAGGGCCAGCCGCACGCCGAGGTCGCGGATCTCGGTGAGCCGGGTGGCGACCGGCTCCGCCTCGCCGACCACCGCGCTCTCGGTGATCTCGAGGACCAGCCGCCCCGGGTGCAGGCCCGTCTCGGCGAGCACGTCGGCGATGCGCCGGACGATGCTCGGCTCGTGCAGGCGGGTCGGCAGCAGGTTGACGTGCAACGACAGGGGGTGGGCGCCGGCGCCGGCGGGCATGAGCACGGCGAGCCGGCAGGCCTCGCGCAGCGCCCACAGGTCGAGCTCGCGCAGCACGCCGGCCTGCTCGGCGAAGGCGACGAACGACGACGCCGGCAGCAGACCGCGCTCCGGGTGGTGCCAGCGCAACAGCGCCTCCACCGCCACCGGCCGCCGCTCGTCGAGCCGGAAGATCGGCTGGTAGTGGACCTGCACCTCGCCGGCCTCCACACCCCGGCGCAGCTCGCTCTCCAGGTCGAGGCGGCGCAGGACGTCGGCGTGCATCGCCTCGGTGTACACCGCCACCGAGCTCTTGCCCCGCTCCTTGGCGGCGTGCAGCGCGGTGTCGGCGCTGCGCAGCAGCTCCTCGGCGGTACTCCCCGCCGGGCCCTCGAGCGCGATGCCGATCGACGCGGTCAGCCGGACCTGCCGGCCGGCGGCCTCGAAGGGCTCCTGCAGCACCGCCAGGATCCCCTCCGCCACCATCGCCGCCTCCTCCGTGGTCCGCACCGCCTCGACCAGCACCGAGAACTCGTCGCCGCCGAAGCGCGCCACCGAGTCGCCGGTGCGGATCGAGCCCTTCAGGCGGTCGGCGAAGGCGGTGAGCACCTCGTCGCCGATCATGTGGCCCAGGCTGTCGTTGATGCGCTTGAAGTCGTCCAGGTCGACGAAGAGGAGCGCCGCGCGGCGCGCGCCGTGAGGCCGCCCCAGCGCCCCGCGGAGACGGTCGAGGAAGCGGGTGCGGTTGGGCAGCCGGGTGAGCGGGTCGTGCAGCGCCTGGTAGGAGCTCTGCGAGGCGAGCAGCCGCTGCGCCTCGAAGAGTTGGGCGTTGGCCACCGCCACCGCCGCCTGCTCGGCGAACAGGCCGACCGCGCGCAGGTCGTGCTCGGTGTAGTGGCGCTCCTGGCGGGCGTTGAGGTTGAGCACCCCGACGATCTCGCCGCGGTGGATCAGCGGCGCCGACATGGCGCTCGCCGGCGGCGGGTCGATCGTCGGGTGGACGACGTAGTCCTCGTGCGCGAGCTGACCGGAGACCAGCACCGGCTCGCGGCTGGCCGCCACCCGGCCGGCGATCCCCTTGCCCACCCGCACCCGGGCGCCGCGCGCCCCGCTGCGCCCCACCGCGTAGACGGTCGACAGCTCGTCCTCGCCGTGCAGCAGCATGATCGACGCGTCGCGTCCGCCGAGCAGGTCGATGGCGCAGCGCAGGATGCGCTCGAGCACCTCGTCGAGGTCGAGGTCGAGGTTGATGGCGCGGCCCGCCTCGAGCAGGGTGGTCAGCTCCTGCACCCGCGAGGTGAGCTCCGCGGTGAGCACCCGCTCGGCGACCAGCAGCGCGGTGAGGCGGCGGAGCTGCAGCTCCTTCTCCAGCGCGTAGGCGCAGAACAGCGCGATCAGGGCCAGGAAGCCCACCTGGGCGACGCGCGGCTCGAGCCAGGACGGCGGCCCGATCTCGCGATGGAAGGCGAGCACGATCAGGCCGAGAGCGGCGCTGCCGAGCAGCAGGACGGTGATCACCCAGAGCTGCAGGCGGCGTTGCTCGACCGCCTCCAGCGTCGGGGTGCGGAAGCTGCGCAGCCCGGCGATACGGGCCGCCCGCTCGGCGGACTGCTGGGCGGAGGTCTCGGACATGGGATCGCGCTCGAAGCCGATTCTAATCGCGCCACCCCGGGGTCGCCGCGCGCCGCCGGCGCTCAGCCGCGGCGCAGGGCACGCAGGCGGCGCAGTGGCGCGGTCAGGGCGCGGCCGAGCCGGAAGCTGAAGCTGGCTTCGACGCTCTCGAGGACGCCGTGCACCTCGGCCAGCCGCCGGCGGTGCCACTCGACGTGCTCGCGCTCCACGGCGAGCTCGTCCTCGAGCTGGGCGATCCGCCGCTGCAGGGCGGCGCGGTGCTGCTCGCGGCGCTCCTCCCGCACCTCGGCGGTGGGGCGCCACGCGGGAGCGGAGGCCTCCCCGCCGCCGGCGTCCGCGCCCTCCGGCGCCGCCGGCCCCGGCAGCGCGAGCTCGGCGTAGAAGCCCTCCACGGCGAGGTCGATCGGCTGGACGCCGGCGTCCGCCGCGGTCGGCCCCAGCCGCTCCAGGTAGTCGCCGAGCTCGGTGATCCGCCGGTCGGGCACCACGCCCAGCGCCAGCGGCACCAGCCCGCTCGCCGCGATCGCCCGCAACAGCTCGTCCAGCCGCGCCCGGTTGAGCGAGATCTCGTGGCGTAGGTACTCGCCGAGCGAGACCTGGTCGAGCCCGGGCACCTCCCCCATCAGGCGGCGGCGCAGGTCGCGGCCGTCGCCCCACAGGTGCTCCCACGGTGCCATCGGCAGATGGGAGCCGTGGGAGGAGTAGTAGAGCGGGTCGGTGAACACCGCCACCCGCCCGCGAACCGGCGCGATGAGGCGCGCGCAGGCGGCGAAGGCGCGCTCGAGGTGCGGCAGGTGCTCGAGGACGTTGTAGGAGAGGACGAGGTCGAAGGTGCGCCCCAGAGTGGCGGCGCCCTCGATGCCGAGCCGAAGCAGCTCCCAGGGCGCGTCGCCGGCGCCGAGCTGCTCGATTCCGGCGACGAGCGCCGAGGGATCCTGCGGCAGCGGGTCGATGCCCACCACCTCGCGGGCGCCGTGGCGCAGACACCACAGCATCTCGGTGCCGGCGCCGGCCCCCACCACCAGCACCGAGCGTCCGGCGGGATCGGCGATCGGGGCGAGCACCTGGTCGCAGTGCCCCTGCGCCTCGAGGATGAAGCGCAGGCGGTGCTCGTGGCTGTGGTCGCCGCCGCTCATGGCCGTTGCTCCGCCGCCCGGGGGGAGACGGCGGACGGCGGACGCGGACGGCGGAGCGGCGGCATGATCGGGACCGGGGGCCGTCGGATGTTAGCAGCGCCGACGGCCCGCGGCGCGGCCCTCACTGGCGCTCGTAGGTGATCTCCATCATCTTGATCTCGCGGCCGTCCTTCACGTCGTACATGGTGAAGACCTCCCGGTCGTCGGAGACGTGCTCGACGGTGCTCTTGTTGCGGCCCTCCTGTCCGCTCCCCGGGTCGACGTAGGTGCCCCAGAAGGTGCCGATCCCGGTCTCCGGATCGAAGCTGCCGGTGGAGGTCATCAGGCCGGTCGACATGCTGTCCACCCAGGTCGACCAGTACTTGCCGGTGACGTTGTCGTAGCCGGTCAGGCCGCGGCCCTCGAAGGGCTGGCCCATCATCGTCGACTCGACCGTCTCCTCGAGGTAGCGGCCGCCGAGGATCATCCGGCGGTGCACGGTCCCGCCCGCCATCTCGGGCGGCGCCGCGGGGTCCATCCACGTCTTCACCGTCATCTTCCAGTCGCCGGCCAGCGCCGCCAGGCGGGCGTGCTCCGGGCCCGGGGTCATCGCCTTCTGCCACGCCTCCATCATCGCCTGCTGCTCGGCGCTCATCGCCGGCTGCGCGCCCTGCTCCATCGCCTTCTCCGCGTGCTCGTCGCCACCGCGCGCGGTCGCCGGCAGGACGAGTGCCGAAACCAGGGCGGCGAGAGCGATCCCACGACGGACGTCGATCATGCGTCACCTCCTCGGGTGAGGCCTGAGGCTCAGGCCGGTTGGACTACGAAGGCCGCATAATACCGCCTCGTCACCGCCTCGCGCAAGGGCCGCCAGCGCGGCCGGGTGGCCGCGCCGCCCGCGGGGGGGCGGGCGCCCCGCCACCCGCCCGGGCGTTGCGCCGCGACCGTGGCACCGTACGCTGAGCGCGCCCGGCCGCCACCCCCGATCCGGAGGAGGAACCATGCCGACCCGCAGACGCCCCGAGCCGTCCCTGTTCACCGCGGCCCAGCGCCGCGAGCTCCGCGCCGCCCTCGAGCGGGAGCGCCGCCGGCTCCTCGCGCTGTACGAGAACGACGTCGAGCACGAGCGCGAGCTGGTCGACGGCGACCCCCGCGACTCGCTCGACGAGGCGGAGGCGACGGTGGAGCGCGAGGACCTGTTCGCCCTCACCGAGGCGGAGCGCGAGCGCATCCTGCTCATCGAGGAGGCGCTGGCGCGGCTCGACGACGGCAGCTACGGGCGCTGCCTGTTCTCCGGCGCGCCGATCGAGCTCGAGCGGCTGCGCGCCGTCCCCTGGGCGCGCTACCGGGCCGAGGTCCAGGAGCGCATCGAGCAGGGCCTGCTCGACGAGCGCCGCCCCCAGACCTGGCCCACCAGCCGCGATTGACCCGCGCCCGGCACGCGTGCCCCGGGCTGCACTAGAATGCGAGAGCGTATTCGCTTGCTTGCTGGGGGCGGCATTTCGAGGGGTGGTGTCGATGGAGGGGAAACGGCTGGTCCTGGTCGAGGACGACGGCGGCGGGATGACCGCCTTCGTCGGCCGCGGGCGCGACGGCCTGCGCGACCTCGTCGGGCACTACCGCCCGCTGGCCTGCTCCGCCCAGCTCCTGCTGCTGCGCCGCGGCGACACCGAAGGCGGCGGCGAAGCCGCCGAGCCGCCGGCGCGCATCCTGATGGCGGGGGAGGTCGTCCAACCCAACACCGTCCTCGACGTGGTGAGCGTGGCCGCCGCCTCGCGCTGGACCGGCACGCTGCACGTCTACGCCGCCGACACCCACCGGGTCCTCGGCATCGACCGCGGCGCGCTGCGCTTCGCCCGCAGCGACGACCCCGAGGACCGTCTCAACAAGGTGCTGTTCCGGCTCGGCGTCCTCTCCCCCACCCAGTCCGAGGAGGTCGAGCGCGGGCCGAAGTCCGACCAGCGCTTCGGCGAGGGGCTGGTGCACAAGGGGATGATGGACGAGCGCGAGCTGTTCGGGTATCTCGAGCGCCAGATGGCGGAGATCTTCTTCTCCGCCGTGCTCGCCGGTGACGGCTGCTACGTGTTCACGGTCGGCGACCGGGAGGCCGGCGCCGCCAGCGTCACCGCCTTCCTGCCCCTGCAGCAGCTCCTCTTCGACGCCGCCGAGCGCCTCGACCGCTTCCAGGAGCACCGCAAGCTGATCCCCGACGAGGCGCTGTGCCCGGCGATGGTCGAGGGCGTCGAGGCCACCCGCCTGCCCTCGGCGGCCCGGCGGGTGCTCGGCCTCTGCGACGGTCGCCGCAGCGTCCGCGAGATCGCCGGCGAGAGCTGGCTCGGCCGCCTCGAGACCCTGGCGGTGGTCGACGAGCTGCTGCGCCAGGGGGCGATCGAGCTGCGCCGCCCCAAGCCGGGCCCCGGCGACGTGGCGCGGCGGCTGGCGGCGCGCTTCGACGCCGCCCTGGGCGAGATCCGCGGCGCCGTCGAGGCGACCGGCGACTTCCCCCATCTGCGCAGCGAGGTCCTGCGCTGGGCGGAGGTGGGCCCCTTCCAGTCCACCCTGCGCCTCGCCGTCACCCCCGAGCTGACGGTCGACGCCGAACGCCTGGGCGAGGTGCTCTCCGGCCTCGCCGTGCGCGACGCCGAGGAGGAGCTGCGCCAGGCGCTGCACGAGCTGGTGTCGTTCGCCCTGTTCACCGCCTCGCTGAGCCTGCCCCGCGAGCGCGAGCGGGCGTTGGCGCGGGCGGTCGAAGCCCGGCTGAGCTGACGCCCGCGCGCCCCCCACTTGACACCTCCGGGCCCGCGCCGTAACCTCGATGTAACCGGTTACACCGGCGCTGACACAGCCCAGAGGTCTCATCCGCCGCCCGCCGTCCGGGGCGGAGCCAGGTCCGCGGAGGCCGCGACTTGACGAGCACCACGATCCGCGACGTCGCCCGAGAGGCGGGGGTGAGCGTGGCCACCGTCTCACGGGTGCTCAACGGCGTCGGACCGGTCAGCGCCACCACCGCCGAGCGCGTCCGGCAGGTCATCGCGCGCCTCGAGTACGTCCCCCACGGCGGCGCCCGCAGCCTCACCACGCGCCGCACCCGCGTCGTCGGCGTGGTCCTGCCCGAGACCTACGGCGACTTCTTCTCCGAGATCCTGCGCGGCGTCGAGCGGGTGGCGCGGCCGGCCGGCTACCACCTGCTGATCTCCGCCTCGCACTCCGACAGCGCCGAGACCGAGGCGGTGCTGCGCACCCTGCACGGCCGCATCGACGGCCTGGTGCTGATGATGCCCGGGCCGGGCAGCCGCGGGCTGTTCCGCAGCCTGCCGCGGCGGGTGCCGGTGGTGCTGCTCAACGGCCGCGGCGGCGGCCACCCGACGCTGCGGGTCGACAACCGGCGCGGCGCGCGCCTCGCCGTCGACCACCTGCTCGCGCTCGGCCACGCCCGCGTCGCGCTGATCGCCGGCCCGGAGGGCAACGCCGACGCCGCGGAACGCCGCCAGGGCTACCGCGACGCCCTCGCCGCCGCCGGCCTCCCCGCCGACCCCGGGCTCGAGCTGGCCGGCGACTTCCGCGAGGAGTCCGGGTTCGCCGCCGGCCGGGAGCTGGGCCGGCGCGTCCCCCGTCCCACCGCGGTCTTCGCCGCCAACGACGCGATGGCGATCGGCGCCCTGGCCGGCCTGCGCGCCTCCGGGCTCGGCGTGCCCGAGGACCTGTCGCTGGTCGGCTTCGACGACATCCCGACCGCCCGCTACCTCAAACCGGCGCTCACCACCGTCCGCGTGCCGCTCGCCGAGGTCGGCGGCCGCGCCGTGGAGCGACTGCTCCTCGCCCTGGACGCGGGCTCCCCGCCCGCGCCGGCCGACGAGGTGGTGGCGCCGACCCTGTCCATCCGTGAGTCCACTCAGCCCGCCGTCTCGGCGGCCGGCCCAACCCGAACCGTAGAGAGGAGACAAGCATGAGGCAGACCCGAGGGATGCGTCCCACCGCGGCCGCGGCGCTGCTGCTGGCCGCCGCGCTGGTCGTCCCGGGCATCGCCTGGGCGCAGACCAGCACCTCTTCGATCCAGGGGACCGTGCGCAGCGACAGCGGCCCCCTGCCCGACGCCCAGGTCGAGGCGGTGTCCCCCGACACCGGGTTCCGCCGCAACGCCATCACCACCGGCAACGGCCGCTACGCGCTGAGCGGGCTGACCCCCGGCGTCTACACGGTGACGGTGTCCGCCGGCGCCTTCGCACCGAAGAGCCGCCAGGTCCAGGTGCTGGTCGGCCAGGACGTCAGGGCCGACTTCGTCCTCACCCCCTCCGAGGTCTACACCGAGAACGTCACGGTGGTCGGCCAGGCGATCGATCTCCTCGTCGAGACCGACACGTCGGAGGTGGGGACCAACGTCACCAAGCAGCAGATCGAGGACCTGCCCCAGAACAGCCGCAACTTCCTCAGCTTCGCCGCGCTCGCCCCCGGCGTCCGCTTCACCGAGGACGAGTCGGCGGCGGGCAAGAAGTTCCGCAGCGGCGGCGAGGACGCGCGGCGCGTCAACGTCTTCGTCGACGGCCTGTCCTACAAGAACGACCTGCTCCAGGGCGGCGCCTTCATGCAGGACTCCAGCCGCGGCAACCCGTTCCCGCAGAACGCGCTGCAGGAGTTCCGGGTGCTCACCCAGAACTACAAGGCGGAGTACGAGAAGGCCTCGGCGGCGGTGATCACCGCGGTGACGAAGTCCGGCACCAACGACTTCCACGGCGACGTCTTCTGGCTCACCCAGGACAAGAGCATGGTGACCCAGGACGACTTCTCCAAGGCGCGCGGCGACGAGAAGGCCGACTACAGCCGCGACCAGTACGGCCTGTCGGTGGGCGGCCCGATCATCCGCGACAAGCTGCACTTCTTCGTCTCCTACGAGGCCAACGACCAGGACTACAACGCCACGGTGTTCCGCGGCTCGTCGTTCTCGCTCGCCCCGGCCGAGGTGCAGCAGCGCCTGTCGGGCTACTCCACCGGCACGCTCACCTCGCCCTTCGCGGAGGACCTCTACTTCGGCAAGCTGTCGTGGCAGACGGCCCCGAGCCAGGACCTCTACGGCACCTACTACCACCGCAAGGAGAAGGAGATCCGCGGCTTCGGCGGCCAGCGCACCCGCGACGGCGCCGAGAGCTTCGAGATCGGCACCGACGCCTTCGTCCTCAAGCACGGCTGGGTCCTCGGCGACGCCTTCAACGAGGCGAGTCTCACCTCCCAGAAGCTGGAGTGGAACCCCACCGCGCTCGCCGCCACCACGCCGCGCGAGAACTACATCGGCATCCTCGACGTCGGCGGCAAGGACGCCACCCAGGACTTCGTCCAGGACAAGATCGGCCTGCGCGACGACCTGACCTACTACACCGACTGGCACGGCTCGCACACGCTGAAGGGCGGCGCCTCGGTCAACTGGCTCGACTACGAGATCACCAAGAAGCAGTTCGAGAACGGCCTGTTCGAGTACCGACAGGACGAGAGCTGGCTGTTCCCCTTCCAGGCGCGGGTCGGCTTCGGCGATCCCACGCTGAAGTTCAGCAACACCCAGGTGGGCCTCTACCTGCAGGACGACTGGCAGGTGATGGACAACCTGACCCTGAACCTCGGCGTGCGCTGGGACTACGAGTCGAACATGCTCAACAACGACTACGTGACCCCGCCGGAGGTCGTGTCGGCGCTGCAGAACTCCTGCCGCACCTACGGCTCGCCGGTCGGCGGCCAGACCCAATGGTGCATCCCCGAGTTCCTCGACCTGTCCCGTTACACCACCGACGGCAACGACCGCCCCGCCTACACCGGGATGATCCAGCCGCGGCTCGGCTTCGCCTGGGACGTCTCGAGCGACGGTCACACGGTGGTCTTCGGCGGCTGGGGCCGCTACTACGACCGCGTCGTGCTCAACGACATCTTCGACGAGGCCTACCGCCAGCAGTTCAAGATCTACTCGTTCTGCTTCTCGGCCGACGGCAGCCCGGCGCCCAACTGCGCCGTGCCGGCTCTGATGTGGGACCCGTCCTACCTGTCGGCCGACGCGCTGCGCCAGCTCGTCGCCAACGGTTCGGCGCCGGGGCCGGAGATCTGGCTGGTCGACAACGATCTGCGGCCGCCGCGCTCCGACCAGTGGACGCTCGGCGTCCGGCAGCAGCTCGGCAGGTGGCTGGGCTCGCTGTCCTACGTCGACGTGCGGACGAAGAACGAGTTCATGGAGTTCTTCGCCGACCTGCCGCCGGGCACGCCCTACAACGACCGCTTCGGCGGCAACGTCCCGATCCCCGGCTACGCGCGCGCCTTCTACACCGCGCCGGTGGGCAAGCGGACCTACAAGGGCGTGCTGCTGTCGCTCGACCGCCCGCTGACGGTGGACGGCCGCTGGGGCTTCAACCTCGCCTACACCTACGCCAAGGCCAAGCAGAACGGCACCGACAACCCGGGTGAGGGGATCGCCTTCGGCGCTTTCGACTACGCCAGCCCCGACGACCTGTACCTGTTCCCGGGCAGCAACGACGAGCGCAACCGGGTGGTGGCCAGCGGCACCGTGCGGCTGCCGGCGCGCTTCCAGGTCTCGTCGATCATCACCCTGGGCTCGGGGACGCCGTACACCATCTTCGATAACTCGACCGGCGTCTTCCACGTGCGCTGGAACGAGGGGCGCCCGGAGAAGAAGGACTTCATCATCCCCAACGCCTGGGCCTACCGCTCGGTGGACCTGCGGCTCGAGTGGGAGGCGCCGCCGATCAAGGACGTCGGCATCAGCCTGATCGCCGAGGGCTTCAACATCTTCGACTTCGACAACTACAACGGCTTCGAGACCTTCAAGCCGGCGCTGCCCGACGTCAACCCGAACTTCGGCAAGCCCACGTCGGAGTTCAACACCCGTCGCTACCAGGTCGGAGCGCGGGTGCGCTTCTGAGGTCGGCGCGCCCGGCGCCCGACGCCGGGACCCCCGTCCGACCGCGGACGTCCCGGGGAGGGTTCCTCCCTCTCCGGGGCGTCCCCGTCGTCCTCCTCGCCGCGCTGGTGTGGGGAGCGGCGTGTGCCCCGCCGCCGCGCGTCGCCGAGCCGCCGGCGCAACCGGCGCCGGCGGCGGTCGGGGCGGCGGCGCGCGACGCCTTCCTCGACGAGCTCGAGGAGCGCACCTTCCGCTTCTTCTGGGAGCGCGCCGACCCCGCCACCGGGCTGGTCGCAGACCGCTGGCCCACCGAGTCGTTCGCCTCGATCGCCGCCACCGGCTTCGGGCTGACCGCCGACCTGGTGGGCGTCGAGCGCGGCTGGGTGAGCCGGGCCGAGGCGCGCCAGCGGGTGCTCGCCACCCTGCGCTTCCTGTGGCGGGCGCCGCAGGGCCCGCAGCCGCGGGGCACCAGCGGCTACCGCGGCTTCTTCTACCACTTCCTCGATCCGGCCACCGGCGAGCGCTTCGAGACGGTCGAGCTGTCGTCGATCGACACCACGCTGCTGCTCGCCGGGGTGCTGGCCTGCCGCGGCTGGTTCGACGGCGACGACCCCGCGGAGGCCGAGATCCGTGACCTCGCCCGCCGCATCTACGAGCGGGTGGAGTGGACCTGGCTGCAGCCCCGGGCGCCGCTGGTGGCGATGGGCTGGAAGCCCGAGGAGGGCTTCCTCGGCTACGATTGGCACGGCTACGACGAGGCGATGCTGCTCTACCTCCTGGCCCTCGGCTCGCCCACCCACCCGGTGGCCGCGGAAGCCTGGGAGGCCTACAGCCGCACCTATCGCTGGGAACGGTTCCAGGGCTACGAGTTCGTGCAGTTCGGCCCGTTGTTCGGGCACCAGTACAGCCACGTGTGGGTCGACTTCCGCGACCTGCGCGACGCCTTCATGCGCGCTCACGACAGCGACTACTTCGAGAACTCCCGCCGCGCCACCCTCGCCCAACGCGCCTGGGCGATCGCCAACCCGCGCGGCTGGGAGGGCCTGGGGCCCGAGGTGTGGGGGATCACCGCCTGCGACGGACCCGCCGACCTCGAGCACGACTTCCACGGCGAGAAGCGCCGCTTCTGGACCTACGCGGCGCGCGGCCTGGAGGCGCGTTTCGACGTGGAGGACGGCACCGTGGCCCCCACCGCCGCCGGCGGCTCGGTGCCCTTCGCGCCCGACGAGGCGATCGCCGCCCTGATGGAGATGCGCCGCCGCTGGGGCGCCGAGCTGTGGGGCGAGTACGGCTTCCGCGACGCCTTCAACCCCAGCTTCGACTTCACCGACGTCGCCGTGCACCACGGCCGCGTCGTCCCCGGCGTCGGCTGGTTCGACGGCGACTGGCTGGGGATCGACCAGGGGCCGATCCTGTTGATGATCGAGAACCACCGCTCGGGCCGCGTGTGGGAGGTGATGCGGCGCGACCCCGACCTCCGGCGCGGCCTCGAGCGGGCCGGCTTCACGGGCGGATGGCTCGACGGCGCCCCGGGCTGAGCCCGGCGGCCGCGGCGCGGGCGGCCGCGCTGGCCCTGGCCGCCGCCGTCGCCGCCGGCTGCGCCGCCGGCGGCCCGGACGCCCCCGCCGTGGTCCGCTTCTGGGCCTTCGGCCGCGAGGGCGAGGTGGTGCGCCAGATGGTGCCGGACTTCGAGCGCCGCCACCCGGGGATCCGGGTCGAGGTGCAGCAGATCCCCTGGACCGCGGCCCACGAGAAGCTGCTCACCGCCTACGTCGGCAAGGCGACCCCCGACGCCGCGCAGCTCGGCAACACCTGGGTGCCGGAGCTGACGGCGCTGGGCGCGCTGGTGCCGCTCGACGACCGCATCGCCGCCTCGCCGGCGATCGACCCGGGCGATTACTTCGGCGGCGTCTGGGACACCAACGTGCTCGACGGGGCGGTGTGGGGCGTGCCCTGGTACGTCGACACCCGGGTGATCTTCTACCGCACCGACCTGGTGCCGCAGGACCTCTGGCCGCCGCACTCGTGGGACGAGTGGCGGCGCGCCATGGAGGCGATGCGGCGGGCCGGCCGCCCCGGCACCTACCCGATCCTGCTGCCGCTCGACGAGTGGCCGCAGCCGGTGCTGCTGGCGCTGCAGGCCGGCGCCGACCTGCTCGCCGACGGCGGCCGCCACGCCGACTTCCGCTCCCCCGCCTTCCGCCGCGCCTTCGCCTTCTACACCGGCCTGTTCGCCGACGGGCTGGCGCCCTCGCTCGACGCCTCCGGCCTCGCCAACCTCTACCAGCAGTTCGCCGACGGCACCTACGCCAGCCTGATCACCGGGCCGTGGAACCTCGGCGAGTTCCGCGACCGGCTGCCGGCGGCGCTGCAGGACCGCTGGTCCACCGCCCCGGTGCCGCCGCCCGAGCCCGGCATGGAGTACCCCGGCGCGTCGCTCGCCGGCGGCTCGAGCCTGGTGGTGTTCCGCCGCTCGGAACGGCCGGACGCGGCCTGGGCGTGGATCGAGTACCTGTCGGCGCCCGCGCAGCAGGCGCGCTTCTACGAGCTCACCGGCGACCTGCCCTCGCGCCCCACCGCCTGGGAGACCACGCGCCTCGCCGGCGACCCCAAGGCGGCCGCCTTCCGCGTGCAGCTCGAGCACGTCGTGCCCACCCCCAAGGTACCGGAGTGGGAGCAGATCGCCACCCGCATCATGCAGGCCGGCGAGCAGGTGGCGCGCGGCGGGCGCGACCTCGACGCGGCGCTGGCCGCCCTCGACGCCGACGTCGACGCGATGCTGGCCAAGCGGCGCTGGATGCTCGACCGCGCCGCGGCGGCCGCCGGGGAGGACGCCCGGTGACGGCGCGCGGCGGCTCGCGCGCCGAGACGCGCGCGGCGTGGATGCTCGTCGGGCCGGCGCTGGCCGCCATCGCCGCCTTCTTCGCCCTGCCGTTGGCGGCGGCGCTGGTGCTGTCGCTGACCGACTTCGACATCTACGCGGTCGCCGACCTCGGCAACGCCCGCTGGGCGGGGCTGGGCAACTACGCCCGCCTGCTCGCCGACCCGCTGTTCTGGAAGGTGCTGCGCAACACCCTGGTGTTCGTGGCGGTGGGCGTGCCGCTGACCCTGGGCGCGGCGCTCGGCGGCGCCCTGCTGCTGCACTCGCCGCTGGCGCGGCTGCGCGGCCTCTACCGCACGGTCTTCTTCGCCCCGGTGGTGACCACCCTGGTGGCGGTGGCGGTGGTGTGGCGTTACCTCTACCACGTGCGCTACGGGCTGATCAACCAGTTCCTCGGGCTCCTCGGGCTGCCGGCGGTCGACTGGCTCGGCGACCCGGCCTGGGCGATGGTGGCGATCAGCGTGCTCGCCGCCTGGCGCCTGTTCGGCTACGGGCTGGTCATCTTCCTCGCCGGGCTGGAGGCGATCCCCGAGTCGCTCTACGAAGCGGCGCGGATCGACGGCGCCGGCGCCTGGCGGCGGCTGGTCGACATCACCCTGCCGTCGCTGCGGCCGACCGCCGTCTTCGTCGCCGTGCTGGTGACGGTCAACGTCTTCCAGATCTTCGCCGAGCCCTACGTGATGACCCGCGGCGGGCCGCTCCACGCCACCACCTCGATCACCCTGCTGATGTACGAGCAGGGCTTCCGCTGGTGGAACATGGGCAACGCGGCGGCGATCGCCTTCGTCCTCTTCGCCCTGATCGTGGTCACCACCGGGCTGCAGGTCGGGCTGCGGCGGCTGGGGGGCCGGCGGTGAAGCGGCGGCTCGCGGCGTGGGCGGTCAACGGGGGGCTGGCGCTGTTCGCCCTGGCCACCGCCTTCCCGCTGCTGTGGATGCTGTCGGCGTCGTTCATGGTGCGCGGCGAGGCGATGTCGCTGCCGCCGCCGCTGCTGCCGTCGGCCCCCACCCTGGCCCACTACCGCGACCTGTTCTCCCGCCTCGACCTCGAGCGGGCGCTGGCCAACACGCTGCTGCTGTCGGTGGCGATCACCGCCATCTCGCTGACCTGCAACGCGGCGGCGGGCTATGCCTTCGCCAAGCTGCGCTTCCGCGGCCGCGACCGGCTCTTCGCCGTGCTCGTCGCCACCCTGGTGGTGCCGCCCCAGGTCACCGTGCTGCCGCTCTTCCTCGAGGTGCGCAGCCTGGGGCTGGTCAACTCCTACGGCGGGGTGATCGTCGCCGGCATCGCCACCGTCTTCGGCATCTTCCTGGTGCGCCAGTTCGCCCTCGCCATCCCCGACGACCTGCTCGATGCGGCGCGGGTCGACGGCGCCTCGGAGCTGCGCATCTTCGCCACCGTGGTGCTGCCGCTGCTGCGCCCGATCCTGCTGACGCTGGGCGTGTTCACCTTCCTCAGCGCGTGGAACGACTTCATGTGGCCGTTGATCGTGCTCACCGACGAGTCGAAGTACACCCTGCCGGTGGCGATCGCCAACCTGTCGGGCGAGCACGTCCAGGACACCGAGCTGATGATGGCCGGCGCGGTGGTCACGGTGGCGCCGGCGGTGCTGCTCTTCCTGGCGCTGCAGCGCCACTACGTCCGCGGCATCCTGATGGGAGGGGTCAAGGAATGAGGCACCGTCGCGCCGCCCTGCTGGCCACCCTCGCCCCCGCCCTGCTCGCGCTGGGGGCGAGCGGCCCGCCGGCCGCCCTCACCGACCCCGCCGCCTGGGAGGCGGCGCCGGCCGAGGGGGTCGAGCTCCACCTCGCCGCGACCACCGGCCCCGCCGGCGGTCCGGCGCTGCGCCTGGACTGGGACTTCCACGGCCACGGCGGCTGG
Organism: uncultured Acidobacteriota bacterium; assembly: GCA_963843275.1. GTDB lineage: Bacteria > Acidobacteriota > Thermoanaerobaculia > Multivoradales > JBCCEF01 > CAWJJM01. The sequence continues at coordinate 1,975,071 of CAWJJM010000012.1, forward strand.
GCCGCCGCCCGCCACCCGCTCGACCTCGTGCTGCCGCCGAGCTGGGAGCTGCGCTTCGCGCTGCGCGGCAGCGGGCCGGCCAACAAGCTCGAGGTCAAGCTGATCGACCCGTCGGGCGAGAACGTCTGGTGGCACGTGCGCCCCGCCGCGGGCTGGCCCGAGGACTGGACACCGGTGCGCATCCGGAAGCGCCAGGTGAGCTTCGCCTGGGGGCCTGTCGGCGGCGGCGAGCCCGAGCGGCTCGGGGCGCTGGAGCTGGCGGTCACCGCCGGCGACGGCGGCCGCGGGTCGCTGGAGATCGCCGGCCTCGAGCTGGTGCCCACCGAGCCGCCACGACCGCCCGCCGGACCGCCCACGGCGGCGGCCTCGAGCGCCGCGGCCGGCCATCCCGCGGTGGCCGCCCTCGACGCCGACCCGGCCACCGCCTGGCGCCCCGCGGGCGACGGCGCCGCCGCCCTCACCGTCGACCTGCGGGGCGACGTCGAGCTCGGCGGCCTCACCTTGCGCTGGGAGCCGGGGCGGGCGCCGTCCGCCTACGGCGTCGAGCTGTCGCGCGACGGGACGAGCTGGGAGACGGCGCGGCCGCCCGACCCGGCCGGCGCCCCGGAGAGCCACCTGCCGCTGCCCGACGCCGAAGCGCACTGGATCCGCCTCACCCTGCCCGCCGGCGCCTGCGCGGACGGCTGCGGCCTCGCCGAGCTGGTGGTGCGCCCGCTCGCCTTCGGCCGCTCGCCGAACGACCTCTTCGCCGCCCTGGCCGCCGAGGCGCCGCGCGGCGCCTACCCGCGCGGCTTCTCCGGCGAGGCGGTCTACTGGACGGTGGTCGGCGTCGACGGCGACCCGGAGGAGGTGCTGTTCTCCGAGGACGGCGCGGTCGGGCTGGGGACGGAGCGCCCGGCGCTCGAGCCCTTCCTCTCCACCGGCGGGCGCCTGTGGAGCTGGGCCGACGTCGATGTCGACCGCACCCTGCTCGACGGCGACCTGCCGCTCCCGGAGGCCGCCTGGCGGCTGCCCGGCGCCCGCCTCGAGATCGCGCCGGTGGCGACCGGGCGGTCGGGGGCGTCGACCCTGCGGGTGCGCTACCGGGTCGTCAACTCCGGCGCCGACCGCCTGCGCGGCCGCCTGCTGCTGGCCGTCCGGCCGTTCCAGGTCGACCCGCCGGTGCAGTTCCTCAACCTCGCCGGGGGCGTCGCCGCCGATCCGGCGGCTCGCCTGCGACGGCGACCTGCTGGCGGTCGACGGCACCCCGCGGGTCGCGGCGTCGCCGGCCGCCGACGCCTGCGGCGCCGTCGCCTTCGAGCGCGGCCGGCTCCTCGACGCGCTGCGCGCCGGTCGCGTGCCGGCGGCGGCGGCCGTGGACGACCCCACCGGCTTCGCCGCCGGCGCCCTCGCCTGGGACCTCGACCTCGGCGCCGGGGGACGCGACCGAGGTGATCGTCGCCGCGCCGCTCTCGGCGCCGCCCGCCGCCGCGGCGCTGCGGGCGGCCGCCGGCGAGCCCTTCGCGACGCTGCGCGAGGCGGAGCGGCGGCGCTGGCGCGCCCTGGTCGACACCGTCGGCCTCGACCTGCCGCCCGCCGCCGACCGGCTGACGTCCGCGCTGCGCTCGAGCCTGGCCTGGATCCTCATCCACCGCGACGGCCCCGCCATCCAGCCCGGCTCCCGCGCCTACGCCCGCTCGTGGATCCGCGACGGTTCGCTCACCGGCACCGCGCTGCTGCGCCTCGGCCACGGCGACGTGGCGCGCGACTTCGCCGAGTGGTTCGCGGGCTTCCAGTACCCCGACGGCAAGGTGCCCTGCTGCGTCGACCGCCGCGGCGCCGATCCGGTGGTCGAGAACGACAGCCACGGCGAGCTCGTCCACCTGATCGCGGAGGTCTTCGCGACCACGGGCGACCGGCGCTTCGCACACCGCATGCTGCCCCACGTCCAGGCCGCCCTCGACGCCATCGAGGCGCTGCGCCAGCAGCGTCGGACCCCCGCCTACCGGGAGCCCCCGAACCTCGCCTTCTGGGGCCTGTTGCCGGAGTCGATCAGCCACGAGGGCTACTCCGCCCACCCCGTGCACTCCTACTGGGACGACGTGTGGGCCTACCGCGGGCTCGACGACGGCGTGACCCTGGCGGCGGCGCTGGGGCGCCGCGACCTCGCCGCCGAGTGGGCCCGCCGGCGGGACGAGCTGCGCGCCGACCTGCTGGCCTCGATGGCCCGGGTGCGCGGGCGCGACCGCCTGCGCTACCTGCCGGCGAGCGCCGACCTCGGCGACTTCGATCCCACCTCGACGACCGTCGCGCTCGACCCCGGCGGACTGCTCCCGTTCCTTCCGCCCGGCGCCGTCGTCGCCACCTTCGAGCGCTTCTGGGACGAGTTCACCGCCCGCAGGAACAGCCTCCGCGAGTGGGACGCCTACACCCCCTACGAGATCCGCAACGTCGGCGCCTTCGTGCGCCTGGGCTGGAAGGACCGCGCCCACCAGCTCCTCGCCGCCTACCTCGCCGACCAGCGGCCGCCGGAGTGGAACGGCTGGCCGGAGGTGGTGACCCGGACCTACCGGGAGCCGCGCTTCCTCGGCGACCTGCCGCACGGCTGGGTCGCCTCCGACTTCATCCGCTCGGTCCTCGACCTCGTGGCCTACGACGACCGCGGCACCGGGCGCCTGGTGCTCGCAGCCGGAGTGCCGGCCGGCTGGCTGGACGGCGACGGCGTCGGGGTGCGCGGGCTGGCGACCCACGAGGGGTCGCTCACCTACCGCCTGGAGCGGCACGGCGGGGGGGTCCGGTACCGCGTCGAGCCCGGGCTGGCGGCGCCGCCCGGCGGCATCGTGTTCACCTGGCCCCTCGCCGACCGCGCCGACCACGCCGTGGTCGACGGCCGGCCCCACGACCTCGAGCCCGACGGGACGCTGCGCGTCCCCCGGCCGCCCCGGGAAGTCGACCTGTTGCCGGCGGGCGGCGGCAGCGGAGGAAGCCGATGAGCTCGACGCGGTACGGCCGCTTCGGCGACGACGGCCTGGAGTACCTGATCGAAACCCCGGACACCCCGCGGCCCTGGGTCAACGTCATCGCCAACCCGCGGGTGGGGCTGACGGTGTCGGCCACCGGCAGCGGCTTCTCCTGGATCGACAACTCGCAGCTCGCCGTGGTGACGCGCTGGCAGCAGGACCTCGCGGCCGACCGGTCGGGGCGCTTCCTGTGGCTGCGCGACCTCGACGGCGGCGCGCCCTGGACCCTGGCGCCGTCCCCCGGCCGGCCTCCCTACGACCGCTACCTGTGCCGCCACGGGCTGGGCTGGACCACCTTCGAGACGGCGCTCGGCGGGGTCGGGGCCCGCTGGACCCTGCTGGTCGACGCCGCCGCGACGGTGGAGCTGTGGCGGGTGGAGCTCGAGAGCCTCGACGGCCGCCGCCACCGGCTGGCGCTCACCGCCTTCCTGGAGTGGAACTGCGGCGTGGCGCCGGCGCCGCGCCGCGAGTTCCAGAAGCTCTTCCTCGAGACCGGCTTCGACCCCGCCGCGCGCGCGGTCACCGCCGGCAGCCACATGTGGGACGCCCCGTCGGAGCGCTGGGGCCACTGGAACCGCGACTTCCCCTTCCGCAGCGCCTTCGCCGCCGCCCAGCCGCTGGCCGCCGCCGAGGGGGACAAGGCGGCCTTCCTGGGCCCGGGCGGCGACTGGGAGCGGCCGGCCGCGGTGGCCGGCGACGCGCCCTGGCCGGGCCGCTTCGGGCGCCACCAGGACCCGGTCGCGGCGCTGCGCTCGGAGGTCGAGGTGGCCCCCGGCGCCCCCTTCGCCGGCGGCTTCGTCCTGGCGACCACGCGCGCGCCAGGAGGACCCGGCGGCGCTGGCGCGACGCTTCGCCGACCCGGCGGCGATCGACGCCGCCCTGGCGCGGGTCGAGGCCGGCTGGCGCGAGCGCCTCGCCGCCCACCGGCTCGAGACGCCCGAGCCGCGCCTCGACCCGGTGCTGAACGACTGGCTGCGCTACCAGGCGATCTCGTCCCGGCTGTGGGGCCGCGCCGGCTACTACCAGCAGAGCGGCGCCTTCGGCTTCCGCGACCAGCTCCAGGACTCGCAGGTGTGGTTGACCCTCGACCCCGCCCGCTGCCGCGAGCAGATCGACCTCCACGCGCGCCACCAGTTCGCCGACGGCTCCGTCGTCCACTGGTGGCACCCGCTGACCGAGCAGGGCCACGTCACCCGCATGACCGACGACCTGCTGTGGCTCGGCTTCGTCACCGCCGCCTACGTGCGCGAGACCGGCGACCTGGGGATCCTCGACGACCCCGAGCCGTATCTCGACGATCCGGAGCCGCGGCCGCTCGCCGACCACGTGGACCGCGCCTTCGAGCGCGCCTTCCGCCGCACCAGCGCCCGCGGGCTGCCCTTCATCGGCGGTGGCGACTGGAACGACGGGCTGTCGGCGCTCGGGCTGGAGGAGCGCGGCGAGTCGGTGTGGCTGGGCGAGTTCCTGGCCGGTCTGCTCGCCGACTGGGCGGAGATCCTGCGCCGGCGCGGCGCGGCCGGGCGCGCCGACGAGCTGGCGGCGCGCGGCGCCGCCTACGCCGCGGCGGTCGAGGAGCACGCCTGGGACGGTGCCTGGTACCGCCGCGCCACCCGCGACGACGGCACCTGGATCGGCGCCGCGGCCTGCGACGCCGGGCGCATCTACCTCAACCCGCAGACCTGGGCGATCCTCCACGACGTGGCGCCGCCGGACCGCGCCGCCCGCTGCCTCGACGCCGTCGAGGAGCACCTGGTCACCGACGCCGGGGCCTTGCTGCTCGCCCCCGCCTACCGCACGCCCGACGAGACGATCGGCTACATCACCCGCTACGCCCCCGGGCTGCGCGAGAACGGCGGCGTCTACACGCATGCCGCGGTGTGGGCGCTGGCCGCCGCCGCCAAGGCCCGGCGCCCGGCGCTGGTGGCGCGCCTGCTGGCCGCCCTCGACCCCACCGCCAAGGACCCCGACCGCTACGCCGCCGAGCCCTACGTGCTGCCCGGCAACGTCGACGGCCCCGACTCCCCCACCCCGGGCCGCGCCGGCTGGACCTGGTACACCGGCTCGGCGGCCTGGCTGCCGCGGGTGGTCGCGGAGTGGGTGCTCGGCGTCCGCCCCACCTGGGAGGGCCTGCGCTTCGCCCCCTGCCTGCCGCCCCACTGGCCACGCGCCGCGATGCGCCGGCCCTGGCGCGGCGCCGAGCTCGAGATCGAGATCGAGCGCGACGGAACCCTGGGGCCCGACGAGGTCGAGGTCGAGATCGACGGCCGCGGGCTCGAGGAACCGGTCCTGGCCGAGCCACCGGACGGCGCAGCCAGGGTGCGGGTGCGCTGCGGCTGAGGCCCACCCCGCGCCACCACCGATCCGCGGAGGCCGCTCCGGGCCCCCACGCGGCGGCCGCCCGCCCGACACGCCACCCGAGCCGGCTGCGGCGCGAGGGTGCGGCACGCCGCACCGCCGGCGGGCGGTCGCCGCGCCCGGGCTACGGCTCCTCGCCGGGCCGGAGGGCGGGAAGCTCGATCCCGGTGACGCCGACCAGGGTCTCCTGGAGGCCCGGCACCGTCACCTCGAGTCGCACCCGCAGTCGCGCCGGCAGCTCGGGCGCCACCAGCGCGCGGAACTTCTTCCGCTCGTCCTTGCCGGCCCGCAGCCTGCCCTTGAACTCGTCGATCCGGGTCACCTGGTCCCCCACGACGAGGCTCACCACCGCGCGGTACGGCCCCTCCACGCCACCCCACGGATGCGCCGTCCAGGTGGCGTCGAAGGCGCGGCCCGGGAAGACGATCCCCGGCACCTCGAAGTCGACGACGAGACCGGGAAGGAAGAAGCCGCAGCCGAGGCCGCGCACGATCGCGTCGCGCAGGCAGGCGCACACCGGCGCCGTCGCCGGGACGAACGGAACGGCGCCGGAGATGTCGAGCCGGCAGGGGTCCGGAACGTGGCCCGGCGGCCTGGCCCCCGACGCCTCGTAGGCCCCGACGTCGACCCGGGCGCCCTGGATCCGCGGGTTCCCGTCGAGGTCCTGGGCGCCGAGCCCACCGCGCGGTGTGTCGTCTCCGGCGTCGATCGCCACCGAGCCGGCAGCGAGGTGGAAATCGCCCCCGGCCCCGTCGACGAACGAGGGATCGACGCCGACCAGGTTGGACGCCGGCAGCGAGGAGGGTCCGGCCGGACCGCCGAGGTCCACGTCGTTGCCGAAGAGCAGCGTGTTGGCGATCCGGGGCGGGCGGGGGGCCGGCGATCCCGGCGCGCCGGGTCCCGGCGCCACCGCGAGACCGGTCCCCGCCGGATGGCCCGCCACCGTGACGTTGGTCAGGTACGCCGCGCCGGAGGTCCTCCAGCCGATGCCGTCGCCGCTGCCCCGCGCCACCAACGAGTCGGCCAGCCACACCTGGGAGAAGGCGTCGGCCTCCACGCGGAGCTGGTCGCCGCTGCCGACGCGGTGGTTCCGCACCTCCAAGCGGTCGACCCGCACGTCGCAGTCCGTGCACGGCTGGGCGACCAGCCAGACGCCGATCCCGCTGGCGCTCGGGGCGCGCACCTCGTCGTCGTTCACCCGGTCCGCGACGAGGCGCATCCGCGCCCCCTCGGTGGCCTGCAGGTAGAGACCGCCGCCGCCAGCGGAGCGGCCCGCGGTCTCGACGGTGTTGTGGTGGACGTGGTCGTCCTCCACCACCAGGGTGCCGGTCCCGGTCAGATAGGCGTAGATCCCGGCCCCGCGCAGCGTGGCCATCCCGTCCTCGACCCGATCGATCAGGTGGTTGTCGAAGACGGTGCTCCGCTGCACGACCACGCGGGCGCCGGCGCCGACGTGGGTGTACAGTCCGGCGCCCTGCGGGACGAGGTCGCTCGGCACGCTCCGCTCGATGGTGTTGTCGCTCAAGAGGTCGTGCACCAGGTCGATCTCGCAGCTCCCCAGGGCGATCGCCATCACGCCGCCACCGCTGTTCTGGCCGTCCTCCACCGCCAGGTGGCCGTGGCTCAACGCCAGGTCCGCCACCTCCACCCGGCCGGAGTCACAGACGATCTGCAACGGCCGCCCGGCCCCCCGTCCGTCGACGATGGTCTCGAAAGAGATCGTGTCCCGCCTCGTGAAGCCCGGCAACCAACCGCCGGTGACACGGAGCGTGCCCGGCGGCGTGCCGATCTCGACGTTCTCCGGGTAGTTGCCCCTCGCCACCCGCACCTCGTTGGCGCCGGGAGCGGCGAGCGCGGCGTCGACCGCCGCCTGGATGGTGGGGAAAGCGCCCCCCGCGCCCACGGTGAACACCGCCGCCCCGGCCGGACCGCCGGCCGCGAGCAGACCCGCCGCCAACAGCGACGCCGGCAGCGACCGCCGGCAGCCCCTCGGATGTCGTCGCATCGTCTCCTCCGTGCGTGATGAGCCTCTGACGAGACAGTGGCGCAACCGGCGGCGGCGTTACAGGTCGGCGGCCTCGAGCACGGCACCGCCGGAGCGGATCACCTCGGCGTAGAAGCGGCCGCTGGCCTTGATGGTGCGGCGCTGGGTGGCGAAATCGACGGCGACGAGACCGAAGCGCTTGGAGAACCCCTGCGCCCACTCGAGGTTGTCGAGCAGCGACCAGACGAAGTAGCCGCGCAGGTCGACGCCGCCGGCGAGGGCGCCGGCGACGACCCGCAGGTGGTCGCGCAGGTAGGCGACGCGGCGGGGGTCGTCGACCGTGCCGTCGGGGCCCGGCGGCGGGTCGGCGAAGGCGGCGCCGTTCTCGGTGACGTAGAGCGGCGGCGTCTCGTAGCGCGCGACGACGGCGGCGAGCACCTCGCCGAGACCCTCCGGATAGACCTCCCAGCCGAGCTCGGTGTGCGGCGCTCCCTCCTGGACGACCCGCGCCGCCCGGGTGGGCCAGGTCCCCGGGTCGTCGCGCACCACGTTGCGGCTGTAGTAGTTGATCCCCAGCCAGTCGGGCGGCGCGATCAGCCCGGGCGCCGCGGCGGCGAGGCCGTCGTCCCAGGCCTCGCCGAACACCTCGGCGAGCTCCTCGGGGTAGCGGCCGAGGAAGACCGGGTCGAGGTACCAGCGGTTCATCGCGGCGTCGGCGCGGCGGGCCGCGGCGCGGTCGGCCGGGGCGTCCGACGGCCGGGTGCTTGGGCTCGAGGTTGACCACCAGGCCGACGCGCCCCGCCGCGCCCGCGGCGCGCAGCGCCCCGGCACCGGCGCGGTGGGCGGCGAGCAGGTGGTGGGCGGCGCGCACCGCCTCGAAGGCGCTGCGGTGGCCCGGGGCGAGGGTGCCGTGCAGGTAGCCGCCGTCGACCACCACCTAGGGCTCGTTGAGGGTCGCCCACAGCTGCGACGTCGGGGAGGGCCCGGGAGCAGACGTCGCGCGTAGTCGGCGAACCAGCCGGCGACGTCGGGGTTGAGCCAGCCGCCGCGGTCGTCGAGCGCCGCCGGCAGGTCCCAGTGGTAGAGGGTCGCCAAGGGCGCGATCCCGGCCTCGAGCAGGGCGTCGACCAGGCGCCGGTAGACGTCGAGCCCGGGGCCGTTCACCGCAGCCGCGGCCGGCCGGCAGCACGCGGCTCCAGGAGATCGAGAAGCGATAGGCCGCCAGCCCCAGCGCGCTCATCAGGGCGACGTCCTCGGGCCAGCGGCGGTAGTGGTCGCAGGCCACGTCGCCGGTGTCGCCACCGGCCACCCGGCCGGGGGTGTGGGTGAAGCGGTGCCAGATCGAGGGGCCGGCGCCGTCGGCCAGCGGCGAGCCCTCGACCTGGTAGGCGGAGGTGGCCGCGCCCCACAGGAAATCCGCCGGGAAGGGGGCGTCCGGGCTCAGGCCGCCACGCCCTCCTCCCCGAGCCGGGTCGCGGTGGCGGCGTCGAACAGGTGGAGCGCCTCCGGGTCGAGCGTCAGCTCGATGCGCGAGCCGATCGGCGGCACGCGCTCCGGCCCCAGCCGCGCCACCAGGAGCTGCCCGCCGCTGCGGGCGTGGACCACCACCTCCGAGCCCAGCGGCTCGGCGAGCTCCACCTCGGCGGGGAGCCGCGCCCCCGCGGCGCCGGCGCCCGCCTCGCGCACCTGCTCGGGGCGGATCCCCAGGACCAGCTCGCGGCCCGCCGACCGCCCCACCGCGCCGCGCGCCTCGGCCGGCACCGGCACCTCGAAGCCCTCGCCGGCGAGGGTCGCCCCGTCGCCGGCCAGCCGCACCGGCAGCAGGTTCATCGGCGGGCTGCCCACGAAGCCGGCGACGAACAGGTTGCGCGGCCGCCGGTAGACCTCGAGCGGGGTGCCGACCTGCTGCAGCCGACCTTCGTTGCATCACCGCGATGCGGGCGCCCATGGTCATCGCCTCGATCTGGTCGTGGGTGACGTAGAGGGTGGTGGCGGCGAGGCGCTTCTGCAGGCGCACGATCTCGGCGCGCATCTGGGTGCGGAACTTGGCGTCGAGGTTCGACAGCGGCTCGTCGAACAGGAAGGCCTTCGGGTGGCGGACGATGGCGCGCCCCACCGCCACCCGCTGCCGCTGGCCGCCGGAGAGCTCCTTGGGGAGGCGGTCGAGCAGCTCCCCGAGGCCGAGGATCTCCGCCGCCTCCTCGGTGAGCCGCTCGCGCTCGCTGCGCTCGACCTTGCGCACCTTGAGCCCGTACTGGAGGTTCTGCCGCACCGTCATGTGGGGGTAGAGGGCGTAGCTCTGGAAGACCATGGCGATGTCGCGGTCCTTCGGCGACAGGTCGTTGACCACGCGGCCGCCGATCGAGATGGTGCCGGCGCTGATCTCCTCGAGGCCCGGCGACCATGCGCAGGACCGTCGACTTGCCGCAGCCCGACGGCCCCACCAGCACCATCAGCTCGCCTTCGCGCACCGTCAGGTCGACCGCGTCGACGACGGTCAGCGTCGCCGTAGCGCTTGCTACACCCCCGACAGCTCGATCTCGGCCATGTGCCCCCGATCATCGCACCAACCCCGGCGACGGCCAAGGCCGCCGGTAACGCCCGGCCACCCCGGGCGTCTGCAGTCGATGCACGGGGAGGGCCGTTCCGGCCGCCCCAGGGACCGGACGAGGAGGAGACCATGCGACGAGCACGGAACGGCTGGCGGAACACGGTGGTGGTGGCGGTGGCGGGAGCGGCGCTCGCCGCGGGCGGCGCGGCCCGGGCGGCGATCTTCACGGCGGGGCCGGGCGGGGCGTACCCGACGATCCAGGCGGCGGTCGACGCGGCCCTGGCCACCGCCGGCGACCACGAGGTGCGGGTGGCGCAGGGCCTGTACCCGGAGCGGGTGGTGATCGGCACGCCTGCGGGCGTGCTGCGGGTGAGCGGCGAGTGGCTGCCCGGCTTCACCTCGCGGGGCACCTCGCCCTTCCAGACCATCGTCGACGCCGGGGGCGCGGGCCGGCCGCTCCAGGTCTCCTGCGTGGCGGGCCGGGTGGTGGTGAGCGACCTGGCGCTGACCGGCGGCTACGTCGACGACGAGACCGTGGGGGGCGGCGCCGCCCTCGCCGCCCGCGGCAGCTGCGAGATCGACCTGGTGCACGACCTGGTGACCGGCAACACCGTGATCCAGACCTCCCCGCCCGCGGGGGGCGGAGCGCCCAACGGCGGCGGCATCCAGGCCTTCGCCACCGACGACGCCCGCCTGGCGCTGCGCGACAACGCCGTCTTCGACAACCACCTGGTCAACCACTCGACGGGCGGGGCGGCCGGCGCCGGCCTCGAGGCGGCCCTGTTCGGCGGCGCCCACCTCGAGCTGGCGCGCAACCGCTACGACGGCAACACCGCCGAGGCCGACGTCAGCGCCGCGCTCGGCGGCGGCGTCGCCATCTCCCTGTTCGAGAACGCGCGGGCGACGATCCACGAGGAGTCCATCCACGACAACGAGCTCAGCGGACCGGCCGCGGACGGATCGGGCCTCTTCCTGCAGGCCGTCTCCTGCGGCGATTGCCGCATCGAGATGTGGCGCCTCGAGGTGCGCGACGACCGCGGCGCCGTCGACGGCGCCCAGGCCCGCGTGCGGCTGACCCAGGGCGCCCATCTCGAGATGACCGACTCGCTGGTCGCCGGCGGGAGCGGGTCCGGCCTCGGCGTGGCGCCGGAGGGCGGAGAGGTGGTCCTGACCAACCTGACCGTGGCGCGGCACCCCGGCGTCGGGTTGCGGCTCGAGCCCACCGTCGGGCCGGCCCCCCGGGTCACCAACACGCTGGTGTTCGGCAACTCCCCGGAGCTGATCGGCCCCGCGCTGGGGCCGTCGAACCTGGTCGGCGTCGACCCGGTGTTCTTCGACTTCTCAGGCGGCGACTTCCACCTCGCCCCCGGCTCGCCGGCGATCGACGCCGGCGAGGACGCGCCGCCCGACGGTCTCGGCTCCCACGACCTCGACGGCGACCCCCGGGTGCTCGGCGCGCACGTCGACGTGGGCGCCTACGAGGCCTGGTCGGACACCTGCTACGTCGACCGCTTCGGCTCGCTGCCGTTCGTGGCACGGACGGCGCCGGTCTGCTCGTGCTTCCGCGACGACGTGCTGCGCAACCTCGGCTGCGGCTTCACCCTGCCGGGCTTCTTCGTCGACGTCCAGGTTCCCGGGATCGTCTTTCCCGGCGACGACTTCGGCGCCGCCTGGACGATCCACCCCTGGGGTCCGGTCGACGGTCCCTACCAGGTGGAGGTGAGCGTGGTGCTGCCGGGCGGCAAGGAGCTGCCGCTGGGGGGCTTCGGCGGCAAGCTACGCCAGGGCAAGGACGAGCGGCAGAAGCTCAAGGGCCTGGTGGCGCCGGAGCTTCCCGCCCGCCTGCGCTTCCGGGTGCTGCAGCCCGGCGGGCAGCAGCCCGCGGTGTCGCTGGTCGAGCTGCTGCTGCCGGCGATCCAGGTGGGCGAGCAGTAACCGGCCCCGGGCGGTACGGGCGGGGCCGGCCGGCCCGCCCGTACCCTTCCCTCCTAGCTCTCGCCGGGGGGCCCGAAGGCTCGGCCGGTCGCCCACAGCGGCGTGATGCGCCAGACCCGCACCTCCCCGGCGTCGATCCGCGGCTCGAGCGCCGTCCGCCACCACTCCGGCGCCGCTCCGACCTGCGGCGCCAGCGCGGCCAGCGCCGCGGCCCGCACCGCCGGGTCCGCCACGATCTCCCAGTGCCCCTCCCCGGTCACGCTGCGCCAGGCGTAGACGCCGGTCGCCGCGGAGCTGTCCACCTGGAAGGCGACGCGCGGCGAGCGGCTCCCCAGCCCGGTCTTGCGGCCGGCCCCGGTCACCCCGACGAGCGCCCCGTCGAGCCAGGCGTAGCCGAGCGGCACCAGGTAGGTCGCCTCGCCGTCGCGGAAGGCCACCCGCACCACCCGCCCGGCGGCCAGCACGGCCGCCGTCGCGGCGGCCTCGAGATCGCGCTCCGGCACCGCCGCCGCCCCTAGCTCCGCCGGCCGGGCCCCGGCTCGGGGACCAGCGGGAAGGCGCCGGCGACCTCCGGCGGGATCGCCCTGGGGCGGCGGCCGACGGCGTCGACGAAGACCCAGTCGGTCCAGCCGCGGGCGGCGACGGCGCCGTCGCGCTCGCGCACCACCTCGGTGCGGCGCAGCGAGCGGACCCGACCCATCGTCGCCACCCAGGTGCGCACCTCGACCGCCTCGCCGGCCTCGACCGGGCGCAGGTACTCGACGCGATGCTCGCGGACCACCCAGGTGGCGCCGGCGGCGCGGGTGGCCGCGGTGCAACCGGCCGCCGCCGCGTGCGCCGTCGCCGCCTCCTGGAGCCAGCGCACGTAGACCACGTTGTTGACGTGGCCGTTCGCGTCGACGGCATCGGGTCCGGCGACCCGACGCTGGCGGTGGACCGGGTCCATGGCGAGGATCCTATCCCCCGGGCGGCGGCGCCCTCCGGGCCGGATCGGGCGGCTGTGGTACCGTCCGTTCGCTTCATTCGTTCAACTGTGGTCTGAGGTTCACGGGGCGCGCCCGCCGGCTCCCGCTCGGGGAGCGGCCGTGTCGCCCCACGACGGGAGGATCCTCCATGTCCGGAAGAACGTGGATCGCGATGGGGATGTGCGTGGCGCTGTGTGCCGGGGTGGCGAGCGCCCAGATGGACCAGAAGCCGGCCGAGTCCTACATCTACGCGACGTATTTCGAGTGCCCGACGAACGACCAGTGGCTCGCCGACCGGATGCTCGAGGCGGCGGCGCAGGAGGTCTGGGACGGCGCCGTCGAGGCCGGCCGGATCACCGGCTGGGGTTGGCTGGCCCACAACACCGGCGGCAAGTGGCGCCGCGCCCTGTACTTCACGGCACCCAGCCTCGACGCTCTGGTCGACGCCGGCGGGATCAACGACGACGCCGCCCAGAAGGACCCGCGGGCCGCGATGAAGATGCAGCAGGTCTGCCCCGCCCACGTCGACTACATCTGGCACCGCAAGGCCGGCTCGCCGCCCGGAGGCAGCCGCGGCGCCTTCGGCTTCTCGGTGTACTACGTCTGCGACATCGGCAAGGAGAGCCGCGCCGACGAGATCGTCGCCGAGGACCTGGCGCCGATCTTCGACCGCCAGGTCGCCAGCGGCGCGCTGAAGTCCTGGGGCTGGAACGAGCACATCGTGGGCGGCAAGTACCGCCGCCTCGAGACGATGACCGGCGACGACGAGAAGGCGCTGCTCGCCGCCCGCGGCGCCATCATCGAGGAGATCGTGCAGAAGCACCAGGAGGTCGGCGACGAGTTCGACGCCATCTGTGGGCCGCACGAGGACTACATCTGGGAGATCGTCCACGAGACGCCCTGAGGCACCTCGATCCGCCGCCGTGGCCGGGGCCGCCCGCGGCCCGGCCACGGCTCTGCACGACAGGGCGGAGGGCGGCGTGGCGGCAGGGGCGCGAGGCGGGACGGGCGGGGCGACCGCGAGGTCGCCCGAGCCCGCCCGACCGAGCCGCGAGGCGGCGGACGCGCCCGCCTCCGCCCTCGCGGACCTCTCCCCGGAGCGCGCTCCGCGCTCGCCCTAGACCTGCGGAGCGCGCACCAGTCCCGCCCCCACGTCCACCGGGTCGAAGCCGGGGGCGAGGCCGTCGGTGGTGCACGAGCCGATCAGGCGGGCGGCCAGGAAGAGCGGGGTGAGCTGCCCCACGCCGCGCAGCTTCTCCACCCACAGGGCGGCCACCCCGGCCACGTGCGGCGTCGCCATGCTGGTGCCGCTCATCGACGCCAGACCGCCGCCCCGCCTGGCGGAGACGACCGCGACCCCCGGCCCCGCGACGTTGGCGCCGGTGTTGGAGAAGTCGGCCACCGTGAAGCCGGCCGGCGACCGCCCCAGAGCGGCCACCGAGACGATCCCATCGGCCACCGCCGGCGGGCTGACCGCGATCTCGAAGCCCGGATCGAGGTCGCGCCGGCTCTCGTTGCCCGCCGCCGCGGTGATCAGCGTCGCCGCCGCCTGGAACGACGCCAGCTCCCGCACCAACGCGGCGAGCTTCTCGAAGACGTGCACGTTGGCGCGGTAGCCCTCGAGCGCCTTCGACGTCGCCACCACGTCCGGCATCCCCTGCGCCACCAGGGACTTCTGGTAACCGGTGTAGTCGATCCCCAGCGACATCGAGATCACCTGGGCGCCCTGGTCGACCGCCCACTGGATGGCCTGGACGATGGAGACGCTCGAGCCGCCCTGCTGGCCGATCACCTTGCCGATCAACGCCCGGCCCACGCCGCGGGCGACGCCGATCCGCGTGTCGTCGACGTCGCGGCCGAAGACGGTGCCGGCGCAGTGGGTGCCGTGGCCGTGCTGGTCGCCGTCTCCCTCGCCGGTGAAGTCCCGCTGCACGAGGTCGACGCCGGCGAAGGCGGGATGGGCGGCGTCGATGCCGGTGTCGAGGATGGCGACCACCACCCCGGCGCCGGTCGACGGCGAGGTGTCGGCGCCCACCGCGGCGACCCCCCAGGCGGTCTCCGCCGCGGCGGGCACCGCGGGCGGCTCCTCCGCGACCGGCTCGACCAGCTGCATCGGCATCTCCGGCGCCACCGCCACCACGTCGGGTGCCGCGGTGACCTCGGGGAGGTCGCGGTGATCGAGCTCCTCGACGTCGACCTCCATCCCGGTGGCCGGGGTCGCCGTCACCGTCGCCGCCGCGCCGGCGAAGACGTCCCGGGTGCTCGCCCGCGGGCTCCGCAGGATCACGTGTCGCTCGCGCATCGTCTGCCCTCCTTTCCTGGATCCAGGCGACGCGGGATCCTCTGCACAAAGAATCCCGCGCCTACCTACTCATGGAAACGTGAACTTACGGCAGGACTGGCGCCCGGGGAGCGACTTCGTTTCCGCCACCGGCGGTCGCGACGCCCGGCCGCAGCGCCCGGGCCGTCATCAGGCCCCACAACCAGCTGATGCGGTAGCGCTCGACCTCCACCGCCTCGAAGCCGGCCTCGTGCAGCAGCCGGGCGCAGTCGTCCCGGCCCCAGACCCGCCGATGGGCCCGCGAGACCCGTCGCAGCAGCCGGTCGCAGAGCCGGCAGGCCAGGTAGTCGTCACACCAGTCGGTGACGAGCAGCAGGCCGCCGGGCCGCAGGACGCGGCGGATCTCGCCCAGCGCCGCGGCAGGATCGGCGAGGTGGTGCAAGACGCTCGTCGAGACCACGCGAGCGAAGGTCGCCGCCGCGAAGGGCAGCCGCTCCGCCGGCGCGGCGACCAGGCGCGCCGCCTCGGCGAGGCGGGTCCGGGCCACCGCCAGCATGGCGAGGGAGGCATCGACCCCCGCGGCGTCCGTCGCCGGCTCCCGGGCCCGCAGGTCGGCGAGCAGCCGGCCGGTGCCGCAGCCGACGTCGAGCAGCGGCCCTCCCAGGCCGGGGAGACGTTCCAGGGTGGCCTCCACCGAGGCGCTCACGTAGTGCGACCAGCGCGCGTCATAGCGCGGCGCCAGGCGCGCGTACTGGCGCACCACGGCGTCGAGCCGCTCGCCGCCCGCTCCGGCGCGGCCGCGCTCCTCCGGACCCGGCTCCACGGCCGCAGAATGTCATGCCGTCACCCTGCGCGCCGCGGCCCGTCGCGCTAGATTGGACGAGATCGCGCTGCTGCCCGCCATGCCCTGCCCCGCCCCCCACCCGCCCGCCTCCCCACCGGCCAGCGCCCGCCGGCGGCGGCGGACGCTGCCGCTGGTGCTGGTGCTGGTGCTGGCGCTGGCGCTGGTGCTGGCGACCGCGGCCTGCGGCCACCGCGAGGCGCCGACCGCGCCGGCCGGCGAAGCGGTCTTCGTGGTGCTGGCGTGCCGCGGCTCGCTGCACGCGCCCGAGGGCGAGCGCTTCCGCATCCTGCTGCGCGACCCCGAGCGGATCGCCGAGGCCGACGAACTGCTGCGCAGCGGCAGCCTCGCCCGCGACGTCGCCGGCGGCCTGGCGCGGGGAGACGGGGGCTTCAACAGCCCGTGGTCGTGGCACCTCGTGCCCGACAGCGTCCGCTTCGTCGAGGGCTCCACCGAGGTCTGCGACGGCTGCCCGAGCTTCCTCGAGGCCGATCTCGACTACTGGATCGACGTGGTCGGGAACTACTGTCCGTGGACCAGCGAGGTGGTGGCCCGGGAGCGCTGACCGCGGCGGGGCCGGCACCGGCCCCGCCCGACTCAGCCCGGCGACACCCGCACGGCGACCAGGGTGAGGTCGTCGTCCGGCGGCCGCTCGCCACGCCAGGCGGCGGCGTGCCGCGCGAGGCGGTCGAGCAGCTCCTCCGGACCGGCCCCGGCCGCGGCGGCGAAGGCGGCGGCGGCGCCCTCGAAGCCGACCTGGCGGCCGTCGGGGGCGCGCAGCTCGGCGAGGCCGTCGCTGGCGAGCAGCAGGGTGTCGCCCGGGGCCAGGGCCACGTCGACGACTCTCCAGCGGCCCGCCAACCCCGCCCCCAACGGCAGCCCACCGTGGCCCACCTCCTCCACCGTCCCGCCGGCGGCGCGCGCCACCAGCACCGGGGGCATGCCCGCCGTGCAGACGCTGGCGCCGCGCGGCGTGACCCGGACCAGGGTGAGGCACATGTGGAGCGGCCGCAGGTTCATCACGCGCAGGGCGTGGTCGCACTCGGCGAGCAGCGCCGGCAGCTCGGCGTCGGCGTCGAGCACCGAGAAGACCGCCTTGACCGCGGTCACCACCGTGCCCGCCGCCAGGCCATGGCCCGCCGCGTCGCCCAGCGCCACCAGCAGCCCGTCGCCGGCGGCGGGCCGAACATCGTAGAAGTCGCCGCCGACCTCCGTCGCCGTGGTCATGCGCGCCGCGCACTCCAGGCCCGGCGCCTGCGGGAGCTCGGCGGGGAGCATCGAGAGCTGGAGCTCGCGGGCGGCGGCGATCTCGCGGCTCTTGCGGGCGTCCTCCGCCGCGAGCAGGCGGCTCCGGAGCTCCTGCTCGTGCGCGGCCCGCTCCTGGGCCAGCACCTGTTCGGAGAGGCTCCGCACCTCGACCAGCCGGCGCTCCAGTTGGCTGCGGGTGCGGCCGAAGGTGCCGGCGAGGAACAGCGACATCGAGACTGCGAAGGCGAGCATGCCGAAGAGGTAGACGCCGCCGACACCGGTGATCGGCGGCGCCACCCCGACGTCGACGAGGATCTGCAGGACGATGAGCGCGCTGAGAACGACGAGCCCGGCGAGCAGGATGCGGATGCCCTCCCGGCGGACGGTCCGGCCGCTCCGCTCCACCCGCACGATCTCCACCAGCATGGCGGCGAAGTACAGGTACCAGGCCCAGGCGCGCAGCGCCGGCGAGGGAACGGCCGCGCTCCAGGCCGCCAGCGCCGCACCGCCGGCCGCGAAGGCGATCCAGCTCCGCGGCAGCCGGCCGAGGCGCACCCACAGGAAGGTCAACAGCACGAAGAAGATGGCGGCCAGGATGAACGGCGTCGAGGCCCGTCCCGCCCGTTCCGCCCACGGCCCGCCCGGCGCCCGGTCGCGCAGGACGTCGCACAGCTCGATGCCGACGAAGCAGAGCATCGACAGGGCGTAGAAGAGGTTCTCGCGGGCCGGGCGGTAGGAGGCGAAGAGCGCCCCGTGCAGAAGCACCAGGAAGGCGGGGACGGCGAGGAAGAAGGCCCGGACGGCGGCGCGCCGGCGCTCCGTGGCCGCCCGCCGCTCGGCCGCCCCCAGCGCCTCGAGCGACAGCCGGAAGCCGGCGCGGCGCCGGGCCTCGGCGCGGCGATCCGTCCCCGGGAGGGCGTAGCGGACGGCGAGGACGTGCTCGCGTCCCGGTGCCAGGGTGACGACGCCGTCGGCGACGCCGGCGCCGGGCACCGCCCAGGTGGCGACCGGCGCGCCGTCGACGAAGAGGCGGGCCGCGCCCGGCGCCTCGAGGCGGACCCGCAGCGGCGCCCCGCCCGGCCCCGGTCCGAGCGTCAGGTGGCGCCGGAACCACGCCACCGCCGTCCGGCCGCCCGCGCCGAGATCTCCGGGGGGCAGCAGCGGCTCGACCGCCCGCCAGTCGGTGTCGTCGAAGCCGGGAGCCGCCCAGCGCGGGTCGTCGCCGGCCCGGAAGCGCCAGGGCAAGGTGAGCTCGATCGTCTCCCCGGCCGCCAGAGCCTCGCCCGACAGCCGGGCCGGGGCAGGGCTCCCGGCGCCGGCGCCGCGGCCGCCCCGGCGACCGGGACCGGAACGAGCGCGAGCAGGACGAGCGGGAGCAGGACGAGCCGAGGCGTTCCGCGCCGGGCCGGCAGGGTCGGACGGCGGACGGTCGGAGGGAACATGGCCGCAGGGCAGGAGCGGCGCAAGCATACCCCCCGCGGGGTCCGCCGGCGCCGCCCGCCTACCCCACCACGCGCAGCTTGGCGCCGCGGTTGGACTCCTCGTCGGCTGCGGAGAGCTCCAGGTTGTCGGGCAACGGGACGCGGTCGAGGCCCCAGGTGCGGCGCCGCAGCAGGGCGTAGTCGGCGGCGCGGTCGCGGCGCACGCGGCCGATGCCGCCGGCCATCGGGTGGGCCCGTGCCCGCACCGCCAGCCGCGCCTGCACCGCCGCCCCGGCGACCGCGAACAGCTCGCCCCGGGTACGGTGGTCCCAGCGCCCGCCGAGCACCCGCCGCAGTCTCCCGGCCACGCCGGCGACGCCGTAGAACTCCCGGTAGCAGCGGAACAGCAGCTCCGACCAGCGCTCGGAACCGAGGTGAGGGTGGCGCCAGGTCACCGAGCTGCCGTCGAAGCGGTCGAGGTTCTCCTCGGTGATCCAGCCGCGGGCCCGGAAGTCGGCGTACTGGTCGGTCCCGGGGATCGGGGTCAGCAGGTAGAACGAGGCGAGGTCGGGGTCGAGCTCGCGGACCCGCGCCAGGTGCTCGCGGATCGTCTCCTCGGTGTCCGACGGGAAGCCGAGGATGTTCGAGAAGTGCACGGTGATGCCGTGGGCGCGGCAGACGTCGAGGATGCGGGCGTAGCGCTGCGGGTGGTTCTGCACCTTGTGGGCCTCGCGCAGCGCCTCGCGCCGGAACGACTCGACGCCGACGAACATCTGGAAGCAGCCGGCGCGCGCCAGCGCCGCCACCAGCTCCTCCTGGCGCTCGACCTGGGTGTCGCACTGGACGAAGAAGGGCAGCCGCAGCCGCTCCTCCGCCATCGCCGCCAGCAGCTCCGGCGCCTCGGCGTACTTGTTGAAGTTGTCGGAGGTGAACATCACGTAGCGGACGCCGGCCCGCTTCGCCGCCCGCAGGCTGTCCATCGTCGTCGCCACCGGCTGGCTGCGCACCCGCCGGCCGGCGATCTTGATCACCGAGCAGAAGGTGCAGACGTAGGGGCAGCCACGGGCCGGGTAGATGCCCAGCAGTGGCACGGCGTAGCGGCGCAGGTCGCGGCGCGCCGGCGGCCGCAGCACCGGCGGCTCGAGGCGGTCCTGCCAGCGCCGGTCGCCGCCGTAGACCGGGGCGAGCTCGCCGGCGACGGCGTCGGCGAGGATCCGCGGCCACACCAGCTCGGCCTCGGCGAGCGCGAAGGCGACGCCGCGGCCGTGCAGCCCGGAGGTGTCGCAGGTCATCGGGTGCGGCCCGCCGAGGACGCAGTGCTCGACGCCGCGGGCGCGGGCGAAGGCCGCCAGGTCGAGGGCGCGGTGGAGCTGGTGGCTCTGCACGCCGACCAGGGCGAGCAGCGTCGTCCGCGCCGGGTCGCCGCGCAGCAGGTCGAGGTAGCCGAGGCCGGTGTGGACGTACTCGTCGACCGTCGCCACCTCGCACGGTGCGCCCGCCACCCGGGGCGGCGTCAGGCTCGCCAGGTGGACCAGCGTGCTGTTGGGCATGAAGCCGCGCCGGAAACGCTCCACCGAGCCGTCGACGGCGTACTTGCCGGGCTTGACCACCACCACCCGCAGCGGCCGCGGCGGCGAGCGCCGCCCGGGTCGGCGGCGGCCGGCTGGCTCGGGCCCCGTGGCTTCCGACGTCCGGATCGCGCGCTCCCAGAGGAACGACCGCAACCTACCTCGAGGACGGCCGGGCCGTCACTCGAGGAAGGCCTGGAAGTCCGTCTTCCCCGCCTGCGTGCCGTAGGCGCTGGTGTACGTCTTGCTCTCCCCGGTGGTGGTGTCCGTGACCGTGACCTCGACGTGCAGCGGCGTCGCGGTCCCGGTCAGCACCGCGATGGTGGGCTCGCCCTCGGCGTTCTTGTTGCCCTGGTCGAGGATCTTCACCATCACCTCGATGTTGTTCGGGCTGTTGAAGTAGAAGAAGGCGGTCTCGAAGTTGGGGTTGGCGAAACCGACCACGTCCTTGCGGAAGGCGTCGGTCGTCGCCGGCCCCTCGTTGAACGCCTTTCGATAGCGCACCCCCACCTGGAACCGGTCGTTCAGCATGCAGGCCAGGGTCGTGGTGTCATCGACGCAGGGCGCCGGCGCGTCGGGGACCTCCACCACGGCCCGCATCATGAACGCGCGGACCGCCGGCCGGATGGTCTGGTAGTCCGTCCATACGAAGCCACCGTCGGTGGCGACGAACAGCGACCGCTGCGGCGAATCGGTGTCCTCGCACAGCTCGACGTCCCCATTGTCGTCCTGCAGGAGGAAGTCGACGAAGAACGAGGCCGGGACCGGGGTCGGCTCGTAGAAGGGGTAGGTGCGGAACTCGCCCTGCGCACCGGCGGGGATGTCTTCGGCGCCGTTCCCGTAGCCGGTGCCGTTGATCAGCGGTCCCGGCTTCCCCGCGACGACGGGACGGAACCCCCACCCGAAGGCGACGTCCGGGGCGTCCCCCGGCGATCGGCGAAAGCAGAAGCTGACCGACTTGACGAGCCCTGGCGCCGGGGCGTCGAAGCGCATGGCGAGGTGGATGCGGCCGCCGGCGGCGGGGCCGACGCCGGCGTCGGTCTCCCCGTCGTCGTAGGTCAGCGGAACCTGCGCCGCCGCGCCCACCACCTCCAGCTCCTCCCCCGCCGCCACACGGGGGCTCCCGCTTGTCAGGACGGTCCCGACCACCGCCAGAAGACAGATCTTAGTGAAGGACCCGCGCATCGTTGCGTCCTCCCTGGTCGTGCGCGGACCCGCGGGCAGCCCTCTCGGCCGCCCCGTGCGCCGCGGCTGTTGTTCGGATGGTCGGAGCCATCCTAGCAACCGCCGGCGGACCGGGCCGGCGGACGGACGCCGTCCCCGGAGCGGGCGCCCCGGGGCGGCGGGAGCGGCGGGGTGGCGGGCCGGTCCGCGGCCGGCCCGCCACCGTCCGCTACGGCGTCTTCAGGAAGGCGCGGAAGTCGGTCTTGCCCGCCTGCGAGCCGTAGGGGCTGTTGTAGACGTTGGTCTGCCCGGTCCACGAGTCGGTGACGATGACGTCGAGCGCCAAGGGCGTCGCCGTCCCGGTGAGCACCGCGATGGTGAACTGGCCGGACCCGTTCTTGTTCCCCTGGTCGAGGATCTTCACCATCGCCTCGATGTTGTTGATGCTGTTGAAGTAGAAGAACGCCGTCTCGTAGGTGGAGCTGGCGAAGCCGGTCACCGGCTTGCGGAAGCCGTAGGTGTTGGTGGGACCGTCGTTGAAGATGTTGCGGTACCGCACCTGCACCTTGAAGCGGTCGTTCAGCACGCAGGCGGTGTAGAGGTCCTCGACGCAGGTGAAGGCTCCTCCGCCGCCCGTGTCCACCGCCGCGCGGACCATGAAGGCGCGGGCCATGGCGTCGATCGAAGTGAAGTTCTGCCAGGGGCCACTGTTGACGGACTGGTAGATCGGGCGCTGGGAAGAGTCGTAGTCGGTGCACAGAAAGAAGTCACTCGTCGCGTCCTTCAACTCGATCCCGAGGTAGAAGGTGGCCGGAACGTTCACGTTGTAGCCGCTGATGTCGTAGGTGTGGAAGTCCTCGACGATGTTGCTGGTCGTGGTCGCCGGCACGGAGGAGGGGTTACCCTGCAAGGCGTAGATCAGCGAGCCGGGTCCCGATGCGGTCGAGTTGTAGATGAACAGCTTGAAGTTCCCGGAGCTCGCGTCGCCCGAGTTCCTGGCGAAGCAGACCGCCACGGTCTTGAGCACTCCCGCGGCGGGGGCGTTGAAGCGCATCGCGAACTCGCGGGTCGTGCCGGGCGCGGGCCGCCAGCCGTTGTCCGCCTCGCCGTCGTCGTAGATGAGGTTGACGTTCGCCGCGGCGGAGACGACGTTGAGATCACCCGCGACCTCGGTCAAGGTTTCCTGGGCCGCCGCCGGTACCGCCAGCGCCATGAGACCGAGCAGTCCCGCCAGAGACAACACCAGTTCCGTCCTTCGCATGGTCTCCTCCCGTCTGGAGATGGGCGGCCGCCGTCGCGGCCGCGGTCGATGAACCCGCAGAAGCTGCCCCCAGACTACCAGAGGGGAGGGCGGAACACCGGGCGGACGGAGCGCCGTGGTCGGCGCGCGGGAGCGGCCGGGTGGCGGGCAGACCGCGGGCTCCGCCGCACCCCTCAGAGTCTCCGTTCGAAGAACACCAGCCAGGCGGCGAGATCGGCGGGGAGGTCGGCGTCGGGCGGGATCTCGACGAAGCCGAGGCTGCGGTAGAGGGCCTGGGCCTCGGCCTGGCGGACGCTGGTGTCGAGGCGCATCGTGCGGTAGCCGACGGTGCCGGCCTCGCGGAGCACCGCCTCGGCCAGGGCGCGGCCGGCGCCGCGGCCACGGCAGGCCGGGTCGACGAACATCCGCTTCATCTCGCAGACGCCTCCGCCCAGCGGCCGCAGCGCCACGCAGCCGACCGCGCGGCCGTCGTCGCGCGCCAGCAGCAGGCGGCCGCGCGGCGGGGCGTAGGCGCCCGGCAGGCCGGCGAGCTCGGCCGCGAACGCCGCGGCGTCGAAGTAACGCTCGACCAGGGCCAGGTCCTCGTGGTGGCGCCGGCGGTGCCAGGCGACGAAGGAGCGCAGCAGCCGGCGCACCTCCTCGAGCTCGTCGGGGGCCGTCGCGGCCACGATCTCCACCGCCGGCTCCCGCTCAGGCGCCGAGCTCGGCGCGCAGCATCGCGCGGGTGCCGGCCGGGCCGTTGACGGTGAGGACGAACGGCGCGTCGCCGGGCGGCACCCGCAGCTCGAAGGCGAGGAACGGGCAGCAGCGCGCCTCGAGGGCGACCAGGCGGGTGGCGGCGGCCAGCACCTCGTCGGACCGGCGCAGCGTCCAGGACAGCCGCCGGTCGGTCGAGCGCTCCTCCACCGCCGCCGCGCGCAGCGTGGCGAAGAGCCGCGAGCGGAGCCGGTTCTCCTCGGCCGAGAGGGCGCCCGGCCGGCAGGCGGGCGGCGTGGCGTCGGGCATGCGGCGAATCTATCGCGACGGTCGCGGAGCCGGCGCGTTCCGGACCGTGGCGTGCGGGTGGGATACTCGGCGCGACTCTGCGAAAGGAGGAGCGACATGTCGAGATCCCGCACGGCCCGCCTCGCCCTCGCCGCCCTGGCCGCCGCGGGCGTCGCCGCGGCGCCGGCGGCCGCCGGCGGCGAGGCCGCCCGCGACGCCCACGGCGGCTTCACCGGCGACCTCAAGCCGGTGCTGTGGGTGGGCGACGTCGAGGGGAGCGCGCCCTTCTATCGCGACACGCTGGGGTTCGAGCTGGTGGGTTTCGCCGGTAAGGCGGACGACCCGTACTACGCGGAGCTGGCCGCGGCGGGGCGCACGCTCGGGCTGCACGAGCCGACCACCCCGGCCGAGCGCGAGCGGGTGGGTCGCCAGCGGCTCTACGTGCGGGTGCGCGACCTCGAGATCCACCGCGCCCGGGTGGCCGCGCGCGGCGGCTCGCCGGGACCGGTGGTGACCACCGGCTACATGGACTTCTTCGTGGTGCGCGATCCGGACGGCAACGAGATCGCCTTCGGGGTCACCGACCCGCGGGCGCCACCCGGCCGACCCGTGGAAGGCCGCTCCGCCGGCCGCTCCAGCACCATCATCCGCGCCGGGCCGTCCGGGGTGGTGATCGGGCCGCGGTCGCGGAAGCCCGCCTTCTCGTAGCAGCGGATGGCGCGGCGGTTGTCGGGGCGCGGGTCGACGCGGATCTCGGTCACCGCGGGGTCGGCGAAGAGGCGCTGCGTGAAGGCGGCCACCATGGCGGTGCCCAGGCCGCGGCCCAGCCGGTCGCCGTCGGCGAGGAACTGGTCGATGCCGACCACCCCCGGGCCGGGGGCGTCCGGCCACCAGGACGGATCCCCCGCCGCCACGTCGTAGACCTGGACGTAGCCGACCGGCTCGCCGTCGAGCAGCGCCAGGAAGGGGCGCGCCGCGTCCGCGCCGGCGATCCGCGGCAGGTACTTCTCGCGCAGGGCCGCGGTCGACAGGTCCTGCTCGCGCCACCAGCGCTGCAGGTGGGGCCGGGCGAGCCAGGCGCCGAGCCGCGGCAGGTCGGCCGCGGTCAGGGGCTGGAAGGTGAAGGCGGGCGGCGCCATGGGCGGCTCATGGTACCCCCGGGCGGGCGTCGGATCCGGTGCCCGCGGCCGGCGCTCGGGCCGGCACGCTGCGCGGGGTCCGGGCCTCGCGGTCGGCGTCGTCGATCCACTGCGCCAGGAAGAAGCCGCGGCGGGTCGACCAGGCCGGCTCGTCGTCCCACCGGTGCACCACCGGGGCCAGCGTCGAGGCGAGCTGCAGCGCCACCAACCACACCAGCGCGGCCCACAGCACCGTCGCGGCCGCCTGGCGGTCGCGGCCCAGGGCCCGCCGCAGGAAGCGCAGCCCGAGCAGCACCACCACCGTCCACACCGCCGCGTGGACGAAGGCGACGAAGGCGCCGCTGCGGCTCGACACCGAGAACAGCCAGCCCACCGGGGCGAGCGCGGCCGCGAGCAGGCCGGCGAGCGCCCCCAGCCCGAGGACGGTCCCGGCCAGGCGCCCGGTCGGCAGCGCCACCCCGGCCAGCAAGTGGAAGACCACGAAGCTCGGCAGGCAGAGGGCGAGCGCCCCGGCCAGGATCAGCGGGAGCTTCAGGGCCGCCAGCGCCACCTGGGCGCCGCCGTCGAAGAACCCGGCGCCGGCGCCGTAGAGGGCGGCGCCCGCGACCAGGGCGGCGAGGAAGGTCGCCGCGGCACGGCCGTGGCCGAGCAGGCCGGCGAGCTCGGCCGGGCGGGTCAGCAGCGTCGCCAGGGGCGGGGTCTTCTCCTCACTCATCGCTCTCCTCCCGGCCGCCCGCGCGCTCGGCGGCGCGGCCCGTCAGGTACGGCAGGATGTCGGTGACGACGAACTCGTAGACGTTGCCGTCCAGGGCGTCGCGGCGCAGGAACACCACCGGCTCGTAGACGCTCCCCACGAAGGGCCGCAACGCCCACGCCACCTCGCCGCCGACCAGCGCCAGCGACGCCAGCCACACCGCGAACACCCCTGCCGCGGCCCGCCGCGAGCGACAGGCGCGGGCCAGCGCCCGCCACAGCGCCACCGTGCCCACCAACCCGCAGCCGCCGACGACGCCGGTGTGGAGCAGATAGAGCAGGTTGTGGTCGAGGCGGGCCCCGGGCGAGGGCGGCGCGACGGTGGCCGAGAACAGCGCCACCGGCGGCGCGACGACGGCGAGCAGCACCGCCGCCACCCCGAGGGCCGAAGCGGTCAGCCGTGCCGCCGCGGCGAGCGGCAACCGCTCGCCGAGGACGCCGGCGGCGAGCGCGTTGAAGGCGAGCGTGGCGGCGCCGGTGGCGAGCAGCACGGCGGGCAGCTTCAGCGCCGCGAAGAGGGCCAGCCGCGGCCCGTGCCACAGCCCCAGGGCGGCGCCGTAGAGCGCGGCGCCGCCGCAGGTCGTCGCCAGCGCCCGCGGCAGCGACGTCGCGCCGCGCAGCCGGCCGAGCTCTCCCCCGAGGTCGAAGTGCGCCACGACCGCGAGGCTGCCGGCCGCCGCCGGCCCCCCGGTGGCGGCCGGGTGGCGGCGGCGGGGCGGATCGTGGCGATCCGGTGGCTCAAGCGGCGGGCCGGGCGCCCTGCCGGCGGCGCAGCGCCGCCACACCGAACAGCGCCAGCGCTCCTCCCAGCAGGGCCAGCCCGGCCGGACCGACGGCCGGAACCGAGCTCGGTCCCTGCTGGCCCGGGGTGGTCAGATACCCGTGGACCATCGCGGAGCGGACGCGGGCGACGGCGGTGGTCCCCGAGGTCTCCTGTCGGGCGAAGGCGCAGAGCTCCGAGCCCTCGCCGGCCACCACCCCGGCGGTCAGGTGGACGTCGGCGCCGAGGACCGTCGAGCTCCCCGAGAAATCGTCGAGGATCGGCACGGGGGAGACGAGCAGGGTCTCCCCTTGCCCGGGGAGCTTGAGCCCGACGGACAGGGCCGTCTCGGAGCTCCAGGTCGACACCGCGTTCCCCGGCGTGGCGACGATCTCGGCGTCGGTGACGACCAGGGCCCGGCCCGCCGGGACCACGAAGGGCTGCGACTCCAGCGACCCGTCCGGCTGCAGGCGGAAGAACGCCAGATTCTGGAAGTCGCTCCCGCACAGCATGGTGTTCTCCAGGGAAGTGGTCCTCAGGGTCACCAGGTCCTCGACCGGGACGCCGAGGTGGGTCTGGGCCGCCGCCGGCACGGCCGGGACGGCGGCGGCGAGGACGGCGAAGACGACGGCGAGGCGGCCGACGGGCCGCGGCGAAAGAGGTCGCATGAGGCCTCCTTGCGGGTGGTCGGGCTCACGTGCCGAAGCGCCCGCCACCCGAAATCGGCCCGCCCCGGCGCTTCTTCCGGAAGATGGAAGCACGTCCTGGATTCGGAGCCGCGAGGGTACCAGCCGACTCCGCCGGCGGCAACCCGGACCGCGGCTCAGCCGCCGGGAGACGGCGCCGGCGGCGGCGCAGCGAAGGGCGAGACCTCCACGGCACCCTCGGCCAGCCAGTGGGCGAGCAGCGCCCGCACCCGGTAGGCGTCGACCGGCAGCGCCGCCTCGCAGGTGGCGGCGGTGACGCCGCTCTTGACCTGCCCCCACAGCTCGCGGACGAAGGCGCCGTCGCGCTCGCCGGGCGGGGCGGTCGGCCGGGCGCCGGCCGGCACCAGCACCGCGGCGTCGGGGACCAGGGCGCGGGAGCGCTCGAGCTCGTCGAAGCGGCGCATCGCCTCCATCAGCAACGGCAGCACCGGACGCGGCTCGCGGGCACCGCGGCCGGCCCGGTCCGGCGGCGCGCCGCCGGCGAGCGCGAACGAGCTGGCCAGCGGGCGCTCGAGGAGCTGGTAGAAGGCCGCGTCGCCCTCGAGGCGGCCGGTCGAGCAGAAGACGACGGCACCATCGCGGAGGTCGACCACGCCCACCGTGGCGCCGTGGTCGTCGCGCAGGGTCAGCGCGCCGCTGGTCTCGTTCTGGGCCAGGGTCTGCAGCAGGTTGGGCAGCCCGAAGATGCGCAGGTCGCCCTCCATGCGCTGGGTCGCCGGCATCGCGGTCGCTTCCTCGTCGACCGCGGTCGTCGTCCGCCCACCGGGCGCGTCGAAACCGGCCAGCACCTTCGAGGCCTCGACACCCCAGGGCTCCCGGGGGGACTCCGCCGCCAGCTCGGCGAGCGCCCGCCGCACCGCCGGAACCGCGGTGCCGGCGAGGCCGCGGACGAGGGCGGTGGCCAGCCCGGAGTTGCGCCGCAGCGTCACCCCGAGGAGCTTGCGCGGCAGCGCCTCCCGGAGGGCGGCGAGCAGCTCGTCCACCAGGTCCGGCTCGGCGGAGAGGTCCGCCTCCCCCAGCTCCGCGACCCGCTCGCCGTCGGCCGCCTCGCGCACCCGGCGCAGCGCCGTCGCCACGACCTCCCGCCGGCCCGCCGGCCCGGTGCGCAGCAGCAACGGCACCAGCAGGGCGCGCAGGCGGCCGGTGTCCTCGGCGCTCCAGCCCGGCACGGCGCCGGCGTCGATCCCGGCCTCGACCTCGCGCAGCCGGGCGCGCAGGGCCTCCTCGGCCCGCGGGTGGGGGATCTGGGACAGCCGCACCACCGCCTCGCCGACCACCCGCGGGTGGTAGCCGAGTCCGGTGAACAGGATCACCGACTCGAGCTCGCGCTCCTCCACGCGGTCCGCCGGCGCCGGCAGGCGGTGCAACAGGTACAGCAGGTTGCGCTGCCAGAACCAGGCGACGTCGCGGCTGTCGGCGAGGGCGCCGTCGAGGCGGTCGACGACGGCGGGGCGCGCCGCCTCGCCGTGGAGCTGCAGCAGGCTGAGCAGCAGGCGACGGCGGGCGCGGTCGGGCTGGTCCTCCAGGGCGACGAGCAGCCCGGCGGGCTGCAGGCCGGGGAAGAACGCCAGGATCTGCGCCAGCAGGGGCCGGCACTGCCCGTCGCGCACGTCGGCGCGCAGCCGCTCCTCGTCGAGGCCGGCGTGGGCGTTGGCGAGCAGGCGCTCGGCCCCGCCCGGTGGCACCTTGCCGTCGGCGAGCAGGCCGGTCGCCACGTGGATCAGGGCCACGGCGCGCGCCAGCGACCCGGAGTTGTACTCGTCGACCAGGGCACCGATCACCTCGCGGAAGCGCCCGAGCCGCTCCTCGGGCGCGTCGGCCAGGTCGACGAAGCGGCGTAGCGCCCGGGCGCTGCCACCCAGCGCCTCGGCGGCCGGGGCGGTGTCGGGCGCCCACGCCGGCAGCGCCCGGCTGAGGGTGCGGACCACGGCCGGGTCGGCGCCGGCGACGCCGAGCTCGCGCAGCCGGCCGAGGTACTGGCCGAGCTCGGCGCCGTCGCGGGCGGAGCTCGCCGCGGCGGCGAGCAGGGCGGCGGCGAGCTCGGCCGGAGCGGTGCCTCCCGCCGCCGGGCCCTTGTCGTCGCCTCCGGCGGCGGTTCCGCCCCCACCGGCGGCCGGCGCCGCGGCGCGCAGGCGGGCGAGCAGCAGGGCGAAGCGGCGCAGCTCCGGGGTGAGCTCGGCGTCGGTCCGGGCGCCGGTCGGCAGCGTTCCACGAGCGCCCGGCGCGCCGCCGGCGGGCCCCACCTCGAAGCCGCTCCACGCCGCATCGTGGGGGGCGTGGCGCAGGCGTTCGAGGCTGGAGCGCACCACCTCCCGGTCCTCCTCGGGGCAGAACGGCAGCAGCGAGCCGATCAGCTCCTCGAGGTAGGCGCCGAGCTCGCGGCGGGAGGCGAGGCCGAGCTCGCCGAGCACGAACAGCTTGCGCAGGGCGTGGAAGGCGAGGTCGGCGTAGGGCACCGCGCCGCCCCGCGCCCGGTGCTGGTAGGAGAGCCACCCCTGGATCTGGGCGTCGAGATGGCGCGGCGCCTCGCGGACGAGCCGGGAGACCGCGTCGGCGGCGAGCAGCGGCGGGATGCCGTCGGCGAGGTAGCTGCTCACCTCCTCGGCGCTCTCGCGGAGATGGTGCGGCAGCCCCTGCGCTTCGCTCACGTGGCTCTCCGGAGGACGCTCGCCCGCCGCGGCGCCGACGCTCCGAGCCGGGCCGCCGGACCGCGGCGCCGGGACGTCCGGGACGGGGAAGGGGCGAGTCTAGCAGCCGGGGCGGGGGCCTTGACGCACCGAAATAGCTCGCGCAGAGTCCGGTTTTCCATCCGGAGCCGTCCCTCCACCGACTCCGAGGAGCCCGATGCCGTCCCGTCACGCCGCGCCGACCGCCGCCTGCCTCGCCCTCGCCCTCGCCCTGCTGTCGTCGACGGTGCCCGCCGGCGCCGCGGAGAAGGCGCCCGCCGCCGCCCGGAAGCGGCCGAACGTGCTGCTGATCGTCATCGACACGCTGCGCGCCGACCACCTGTCGAGCTACGGCTACGGGCGCAAGACCTCGCCGCACCTCGACGCCCTGGCCGCGGCGGGGACGCTCTACCAGCAGGCCGTCTCGGCGGCGTCGTGGACCCTGCCGTCGCACGCCTCGCTGTTCACCGGCCTGCCGGTGCGCGACCACCACACGAGCTGCGCCCACCTGGTGCTCGACGCCGACTTCACGACGCTGGCCGAGCGGCTGGCGGCGGCCGGCTACCACACCGGCGGCTTCTCGAACAACGTCTGGACCAACCCCGACTCCGGCCTCGAGCAGGGCTTCGCGACCTTCGAGGAGCTGTGGCGCGACCAGAACAGCCGCGTCGAGGGGATCTCCGCGGACGACCCGGCGACCGACATGGGCGCGGCGCGGGCCAACGAGGACGTCCTGAAGTGGATCGACGGCCGCGGCGACGACCGCCCCTTCTTCGTCTTCATCAACTACTTCGAGCCCCACCTGCCGTACCGCCCGACGCGGCCGTACGACGACGACTTCCTGCCCGCGGGCGCCGACCCCGCCCGGGTGCAGCGGCTGCGCTCCTTCTACTCGCCGCGCGAGTACGGCTACATCCTGGACGTGCCGTGGATGAAGGTGCCGGCGGCCGACCTCGAAGTGCTGCGCGCGCTCTACGACGGCGAGATCGCCTACGTCGACGCGAAGATCGGCGAGCTCGTCGACGGCCTGCGCGCCCGCGGCCTGGCCGACGACACGGTCCTCGTGATCACCTCGGACCACGGCGAGCACCTCGGCGACCACCACATGCTGGGGCACAAGCTGTCGGTCTACGACCCGCTGCTCCACGTGCCCCTGATCCTCTGGGGACCGGGGCGGATCCCGGCCGGTCGGCGCATCGTCGGCCAGGTGGCGACCCCGGCGGTCTTCGGCACCGTCCTCGAGCTCGCCGGCCTCGACCGCGGCGGCGCCCCGACCCTTCCCGACGCCGAGCCGGCATCCGGCTACGCCTTCTCCGAGCTCGCCTACCCGCAGATCTTCCTCGACGTCGTCCACCGGGAGATCCCCGGCGTGCGGACCACCCGGTTCGAGCGCGCCCTGACCGCGGTGCGCGGCCCGCGCTACAAGCTGATCGCCGGCTCGGACGGCAGCCGCGAGCTCTACGACCTGGCGGACGATCCGGGCGAGGCGAAGGACCTGTCGACCACACGGCCCGACGTCCTGCGGCAGCTCGAGAAGGTGCTGGCGGAGTTCGAGCAGGGGAAGGTCCCCTAGAGCTCCAGCCGGCTCCCACGCCGCCCGCGCGGCTTGACGCCCTGAAACACCTGTTTCATACTTACGTTTTCGCCCTGGCCGCCGGCCCGTCGGCCGCACCGCCGAGAGATCCCCCCGCCCGATGCCCCGTCCCCACTCCGAGCTCGCCGCGCAGCCCGTCCCCGGCTGCCCGCGCGACCGGCTGCTCGACGCCGGCGAGCGGCTGTTCGCCGCCCGCGGCTTCGCGGTCGGGGTGCGCGAGATCACCCTCGAGGCGGGGTGCAACGTCGCCGGGGTGAACTACTACTTCGGCGGCAAGGAGGGCCTCTACCGCGAGGTGTTCCGGCGCCGCATGGCGGCCCTGCGCGAGCGGCGCATCGCCAGCGTCCGCCACACGCTCGACGCGGCGGGCGGGGGCGCAACCCTCGAGCTGCTGCTGCGTACCTTCACCAGCGCGTTCCTCGAGCCGCTGGTCGAGGAGTCGACCGGGCGCATGTGGATGGAGCTGATCAGCCGCGAGCTCCTCGACCCCCACCTGGCGCCCGAGACCTTCCGCGAGGAGATCGTCGATCCCGTCCGCGGCGCGCTGGTCGAGGCGCTGTGCCGGGTCTGCCCCGGCCTCGCCCGCGAGGACGCCGAGCTGGCGACCCAGTCGCTGGTCGGCCAGCTCACCCACGCCGTGCACCTGACGAACTACTTCACGCGGGAGGAGAGCGCCCGGCCCTTCCGCTTCGATCTCCCGCAACTCGTGGCCCACACGGTCCGCTTCTCGGCCGCCGGCATCCGGGCGCTGGTCCGGCCGGCCGAGGGAGGCGCATGACGCGAACGACCCGCTCCACCCGCCTGGTGGCGGCTCTGCTGGCCCTCGCCGCGACGGCCGCCGGCTGCGCCACCAGCGCGCCGCCGGCACCGCTGCCGGCGCGGGCCTCGGCCCCCTGGGAGCCGCCCCCCGAGCTGGCGCCGGCGCCGCAGCCGATCCCGCACCGCACCGACATCCCGGCCGAGCTGCTCGCCCCGGGCACCACGGTGGACCTGCCGACGCTCGTCGACCTGGCGCTCCAGAACAGCCCGCAGACCCGCGCCACCTGGGAGGCGGCGCGCTCCGCCGCCGCCGAGGTCGGCACGCGGCGGGCCGCCTACTACCCGGAGGTCGACGCCTCGGCCCGTCTGGAGCGCACCAAGCAGTCGGCGGTGGGCAACCAGTTCACCTTCCAGCTCACCGACTACGGGCCGTCGCTCGACCTGTCGTACCTGTTGTTCTCCTTCGGCGGTCGCAAGGCCGACGTCGAGGAGGCGCGCCAGCAGCTCGTCGCC
Source organism: uncultured Acidobacteriota bacterium (assembly GCA_963843275.1). GTDB lineage: Bacteria > Acidobacteriota > Thermoanaerobaculia > Multivoradales > JBCCEF01 > CAWJJM01. The sequence continues at coordinate 2,007,519 of CAWJJM010000012.1, forward strand.
GCCGACTGGGACCACAACGCCCGGGTGCAGTCGGTGGTGCTCGAGGTGTCGCAGGCCTACTACGCCTACCTGGGCGAAAAGGCGCTGCTCGCCGCCGCGCGCGCCAACCTGGAGAGCGCCGAGACCGACCTCGCCGCCACCGACGACCGCCACCGCGCCGGGGTCGCCACCATCGCCGACGTGCTGCAGGCGAAGACGGCGCGCTCGCAGGCGCAGCTCGCCCTGCAGCAGGTCCAGGGCGACCTCGCGGCCACCCGCGGCGCGCTGGCCACCGCCATCGGCGTGTCGCCGGACGTGCCGGTCGAGGCCGGCGAGCTGCCCGACGACGTGCCGGTCGAGGCGCTGTCGGCCACCATCGAGGGGCTGCTGGGCCAGGCGCTGTCGGCGCGCCCCGAGCTCGAGGCGGCCCGCGCCCGCGCCCGGGCCGCCGAGGCCAAGGCCGACCGGGTGCGCGCCGAGGCCCTGCCGACGGTGTCGCTGGGGGCGTCGACGAGCCGCATCTGGTACGACGTCCCCGGCTCCGACCCGTCGCAGAACTGGTCGGCGCGGCTGCTGGTCAGCGTGCCGGTGTTCACCGGCTTCCGCCACAAGTACGACGTCGAGCAGGCGGAGGCCGACGCCGCCGCCGCCCGCGCCCGCTCCGACGACCTGGCGCAGCAGGTGATGCTCGAGGTGTGGACCAGCTACTACGCGCTCGAGACCGCGGCCGAGCAGGTCGTCACCAGCCGCGACTTCCTGGCCAGCGCCAGCCAGTCGGCCGACGTGGCGGGCGGCCGTTACAAGGCCGGCGTGGGCAGTGTCCTCGATCTGCTCAGCGCCCAGGGCGCGCTGGCCACCGCCCGGGCCCAGGACGTCGGGTCGCGCGCCGCCTGGTTCCTGGCCCTGGCACGCCTGGCGCGCGACACCGGCCGGCTCGGCAACCTGCCGGCGCCCGACCTCGCCCGAACCCTCTCCCGCGGAGAACCCGAGACCCATGACCAGCCCTGACCTCTCCTTCCCCGCCCGCCGCCGCGCCCGCCCGGCCGCGGCCGTCCCCGCCGCCGCCTGCCTGGCGCTGGCCGCCCTGCTCGCCGCCTGCTCGGGCGGCGGCGAGGGCGCCTCGGCCGCCGCCGGCGCGGCGCCGCCGGCCGTCCCCGTCCACGTCGGGCAGGTGACCCGCGAGACCGTCCCGGTGGAGGTCAACGTGGTCGGCAGCGTGACGCCGCGCTCCACCGTGGAGGTCAAGTCGCAGGTGGCCGGGGAGGTCACCGCGGTCCGCTTCCAGGAGGGCCAGGAGGTCCGCAAGGGCCAGCCGCTGTTCACCATCGACGCGCGGCCCTACCGCGCCGCGGTGGCCGCCGCCCGGGCGCGCCTGGAGCGCGACCGGGCTCTGGCCGCCAAGGCGCAGGCCGACGTCGAGCGCTACGCCGACCTGGTCGCCAAGGACTACGTGACCGCCGAGCAGTACGACCAGATCAAGGCCGACGCGGCGTCGCAACGGGCCACGCTGGAGGCCGACGAGGCGGCCCTCGAGCAGGCGCGGATCGACCTCGGCTGGACGACGATCGCGGCGCCGGTCTCCGGCCGCACCGGCCGGCTGCTGGTGCACGCCGGCAACGTGGTCAAGGTCAACGACCTGCCGCTGGTCGTGATCCAGCAGCTCGAGCCCGTCGACGTGGCCTTCTCGGTGGCGCAGAGCCACCTCGACGAGATCCGTGCCCGCCAGGCCGCCGGCGAGCTCGCCGCCACCGCCACCCCGCCCGGCGGCGCCGCCCACCGCGGCACCCTGACCTTCATCGACAACGCCGTCGACCCGACGACCGGCACCATCGAGCTCAAGGCCACCTTCCCCAACCAGGACCGCGCCCTGTGGCCGGGCCAGTTCGTCAACGTCACCCTCGACCTGCGGCTGGAGCAGGACGCGGTGGTGGCGCCGGCGCCGGCGGTGCAGACCGGCCAGGAGGGCTCCTACGTCTTCGTGGTCCAGGCCGACGGCACCGTCGCGTCGCGCGACGTCGAGGTGAGCCGCACGGTGGGCCAGCGGGCCGTGATCGCCAAGGGGCTCGACGGCGGCGAGACCGTGGTCACCGACGGCCAGCTGCGGCTGGTGCCGGGGGCGACGGTCGAGGTGATGAGCCGCGGCGGCACGGCGGGCGGCGCGGCGCCCCGGCCCCGTCCACCCCGGCACCGGCGGAGGGCTGATCGCGATGAACGTCTCCGAGCTCTTCATCCGCCGCCCGGTCATGACCACCCTGGTCATGATCTCGATCGTGCTCTTCGGCGTCATGGGCTACCGACTGCTGCCGGTGTCCGACCTGCCCAACGTCGACTTCCCGACCCTGCAGGTGTCGGCGTCGCTGCCGGGGGCGAGCCCGGAGACCATGGCCTCGTCGGTGGCGACGCCGCTCGAGCGCCAGTTCTCCACCATCGCCGGCCTCGACTCGATGAACTCGAGCTCGGGGATCGGCTCGACCCAGATCACGCTGCAGTTCAACCTGTCGCGGAACCTCGACGCCGCCGCCCAGGACGTCCAGGCGGCGATCGCGGCGGCGCAGCGCCAGCTGCCCCCGGACATGCCGTCGCCGCCGACCTACCACAAGGTCAACCCGGCCGACCAGCCGATCCTCTACCTGGCGCTGACCTCGCCCACCCTGCCGCTGTCGCAGCTCGACGAGTACGGCGAGACGCTGATGGCGCAGCGCATCTCCACGGTGACCGGCGTCGCCCAGGTGCTGGTCTACGGGGCGCAGAAGTACGCCGTCCGCATCCAGCTCGACCCCGACGCCCTGGCCGCCCGCGGCATCGGCATCGACGAGGTCACCCAGGCGGTGCAGAGCGCCAACGTCAACCTGCCGACGGGCACGCTCTACGGCCCCGACAAGGCCTACACGGTCGAGGCCAACGGGCAGCTCGACGACGCCGCCGCCTACCGGCCGGTGATCGTCGCCTAGCGCGACGGCGCGCCGGTGCGGCTCGAAGAGCTGGGACGGGTGGTCGACAGCGTCGAGAACGACAAGCTGGCCGCCTGGTTCGTCGACCAGCGCTCGGTGGTGCTGGCGATCCAGCGCCAGCCCGGCACCAACACGGTGGAGGTGGCGCGCGAGGTGCGGCGCCTGCTGCCCACCTTCCACACCCAGCTCCCCGCCTCGGTGTCGCTGGAGGTGCTCTACGACCGCTCCGAGTCGATCCAGGAGTCGGTGGACGACGTCAAGTTCACCCTGTTCCTGGCGCTGTGCCTGGTCATCCTGGTGATCTTCCTCTTCCTGCGGAACCTCTCGGCGACGGTGATCCCGGCCCTGGCGCTGCCGCTGTCGGTCGTCGGCACCTTCGCGGTGATGTACCTGTTCGGCTACAGCCTCGACAACCTGTCGCTGATGGCGCTGACCCTGTCGGTGGGCTTCGTCGTCGACGACGCCATCGTCATGCTCGAGAACATCGTCCGCCACATGGAGATGGGCGAGCCGCCCTTCACCGCGGCGCTGCGCGGGGCGCGGGAGATCGGCTTCACCATCGTGTCGATGACCCTGTCGCTGGCGGCGGTGTTCATCCCCGTGCTGTTCATGGGCGGCATCCTCGGGCGGCTGTTCCACGAGTTCGCGGTCACCATCGGCACGGCGGTGCTGATCTCGGGCTTCGTCTCGCTGTCGCTGACCCCGATGCTGTGCAGCCGCTTCCTGCGCCCGCCGGGCAAGATCCGCCACGGCCGGCTGTTCCGCTGGTCGGAGCGGGTCTTCGACGGCGCCCTGGGGTTCTACGACCGGACGCTGACCGGCGTGCTGCGCCACCGGCTGGCGGCGATGGGCGTCCTGGTGGTGGTGCTGGCGGCGACGGTGTGGCTCTTCGTCAAGGTGCCCAAGGGCTTCCTGCCCAGCGAGGACACCGGCTCGATCTTCGCCTTCACCGAGGGCGCCGAGGGGATCAGCTTCGAGTCGATGAAGGAGCACCAGCTCCAGCTCATGCGGATCATCCAGGCCGACCCCAACGTCGAGCAGTTCATGTCGTTCGTCGGCGCCCGCGGTGCCGGCGGCGCCGGCAACACCGGCATCCTCTTCATCCGCCTGATGCCCCGCGACCAGCGCGAGCTGTCGGTCGACGAGGTGATCCAGGAGCTGCGGCCCAAGCTGGCGCGGGTGCCGGGCATCAAGGTCTTCCTGCAGAACCCGCCGCCGATCCGCATCGGCGGCCGGCTGTCGAAGAGCCAGTACCAGTACACGCTGCAGGGCTCCGACACCGACCGGCTCTACCGCTCCTCGGAGGAGCTGCTGGCGAAGCTGCGCCAGGAGCCCGGCTTCGTCGACGTCACCTCGGACCTGCAGATCAAGAACCCGCACGCGGTGGTGCAGATCGACCGCGACCAGGCGTCGGCCTACGGGGTGACGGCGCGCCAGATCGAGGAGGCGCTCTACTCGGCCTACGGCACCCGCCGGGTGTCGACGATCTACGCGCCCAACAACGAGTACGACGTCATGCTCGAGCTCGAGCCGCGCTTCCAGCAGGACCCGGCGGCGCTGGGCAAGCTCTACGTGCGCTCGGCCGGCGGCAAGCTGGTGCCCCTCGACGCGGTGGCCTCGATCGCCGAGGAGCTCGGGCCGCTGTCGGTCGCCCACGCCGGCCAGCTCCCGGCGGTGACCCTGTCGTTCGACCTCGCGCCCGGCACCTCGCTCGACGAGGGCGTGGCGGTGGTCGACCGCCTCGCCCGCGAGGTGCTGCCGGCCGACGTCACCGCCAGCTTCCAGGGCACGGCGCAGGCCTTCCAGTCGTCGCTGCAGGGCATGGGCGTCCTGCTGGCGATGGCGATCCTGGTGATCTACATGGTGCTCGGCATCCTCTACGAGAGCTTCATCCACCCGCTGACCATCCTCTCGGCGCTGCCGCTGGCCGGCTTCGGCGCGCTGGTGACGCTGCTGGTCTTCGGCCAGGAGCTGTCGCTCTACGCCTTCGTCGGCATCATCATGCTGGTCGGCCTGGTGAAGAAGAACGGCATCATGATGGTCGACTTCGCCATCGAGCGCCGCAAGGAGGGGGCCGCGGCCGCCGCCGCCATCCACGAGGCGTCGCTGGTGCGCTTCCGGCCGATCATGATGACCACCATGGCGGCCCTGTTCGGCACCCTGCCGATCGCCCTGGGGGCCGGCGCCGGCGCCGAGAGCCGCCGCCCGCTCGGCCTCGCCGTGGTCGGCGGCCTGCTCTTCTCCCAGCTCCTGACCCTCTACATCACCCCGGTCTTCTACACCTACATGGAAGGCCTGCAGGGGTGGCTGAGGCGCCGCCTGCCGGGGTTCACGGGGCGCGGCGAGGCGGCGGCCGGTGCCGGCGCGCACCCACCCGAGCCGCGCCCGGAGGCCGAGCCAGCGCTGTACGCGACGGGGACCGGCGACGACGAGGCGGACGACGACGTCGGCCGCGAGCCGCGCCCGGCCGCGGCGCGCTAGCGGGGCGGCGCGCGCCGGGCGCGCCTCCCGACCTCCGGGAGCGGCCCGAGGCGCGGGCCGCGGTCGGCGGCGGCCACGAGCACCGGCCCGCGGCGACTCGGTAGGGGCGCCGGGCCGACGGGAGCCGGGCCGGGCTAGAGCAGGGCCTTCAGGCGGGGGTCGCGGGCGGCGGCCCGGCGCAGGGGTTCCCCGCCGGCGGCCACCCCCCGGTCGAGGGCGGCCTTGGCGGCGGCAAGGTCGCCGCCGGCGAGCTCGAGGCGGGCCACCTCGAGCCAGGCGGCGGGCCGGCCGGGAGCGAGCCGGCGCCACGCCGCGAGCGCTTCGGCGCGCCGGCCCAGGCGGGTCAGCGCCCGGGCGCGCGTCACCGCGGCCACCGTCAGGCCCGGGCGCGCGGCGAGCGCCGCCTCGAGCAGCGGCAGGGCCTCGGCGTCGCGCCCCTGCCGGGTGAGCAGCGACCCCAGGTTGTAGGTGGCCTCGACGTTGTCGGGGTCGGCCTCGTGGGCCCGGACCACCGCTGCCAGCGCCTCGCGGTCGTGCCCCCGCCGGCCCAGCAGCGAGCCGAGGTTGTTCCAGGCCATCGAGCTCTTCGGGTCGAGCTCGACGGCGTGGCGGTAGAGCTTCAGCGCCGCCTCGTCCTCCCCCAGGCGCTCGGCGACCACCCCCAGGTTGTAGGTCACCGCGGGATCGGTCGGATCGCGGTCGTAGGCGGTGCGCAGCACCCGCGCCGCCTCCTGGTAGCGGCCGGCGCGGTTGAGGCAGTTGCCCAGCCCCGAGGCGGCGAGCATCGAGTTGGGGTCGACCTCGAGGGCGCGGCGGAACCAGCCCTCGGCCTCCTCGTACTTCTCCTGCTCGAGCAGCAGATCGCCCATCGCGGTGTAGCCGTCGGGGTCCTTCGGCACCATCGCCAGCACGTGCTCGACGAGGCCGCGCGCCTCGTCGAAGTCGCCGCGTTTCTCGAGCAGACGGGCGGCTCCGAGGTAGGCGTTGTCGCGCCCGGGGTCGAGCACGATGGTCTGGCGGTACTGCGCCAGCGCCTCGTCGCGCCGCCCCAGCCGCACCAGCGCCCCGGCGTAGGAGAGCCGCGCCATCACGTTCTCGGGGTCGCCGCCGAGCAGCGCCTCCAGCCGGTCGGCGGCGGCCTGGAACTCGCCGGCGCGGATCAGCGACTGCGCCGCCTCGAAGTGGTTCCAGACGTCGATGCGGTCCTTGGGGTCGGCGCGCTCGGCGTCGGGCCGGGTGGGCCGCGCTCCCCCGCCCACGTAGCCGAGCGCGGCGAGCTTCTGGCGGGTCTCGGCGGGCACGTCGCCGGGCTGCTGCTCGCCGCGCGCGAAGGGGTCGGCCGCGGCGGCGCGGGCGAGCCGGTCGGCGAGCTCACCGGCGGCTGGTGGCAGCGCCGCCCCGTCCACCGCCAGGTTCTGGCTCTCGGCCGGGTCGCTCCCGAGGTCGTAGGCCTCCGGGCGCGGCGCGTCGATCACCTTGAAGCGCGAGGTGCGCAGCGCGCGCAGCGGCGCCCAGCCGAAGTTCAGCTCCGGGGTCAGCGCCTCCAGGTAGGCGGTGCGGTCGTCGCGCTCCCGGCCCTCCCACAACGGCACCAGGCTGCGCCCGTCCAGACCCTCGCCCGGCGGCAGGCCGAGCAGCTCGAGCAGCGTGGGCGCCAGGTCGACGGTGCGGGCCAGGGCGTCGACACGGCGCCCGGCGGGCACCCCGGGGCCGGCGAGCAGCATCGGCACGTGGAGCGTGGCGTCGTAGACGAAGATGCCGTGGGTGCGCTCGCCGTGCTCGCCGAGGGAGTCGCCGTGGTCGGCGGCGAAGGCGACGATCGTGGAGGCGAGCAGCCCGGCGTCGTCGAGCGACTTGAAGACCCGGCCCAGCTCGCGATCGGCGTAGTGGATCTCGCCGCTGTAGGGGTCGTCGGGGAAGAGCTTCGCCACGTCGGCGGGGGGGTCGTAGTTGGCGTGCGGGTCGAAGAAGTGGACCCAGAGGAAGAAGGGCCGGTCGCGCGGGCGCTCCTGCTCCAACCAGCGCACCGCCTTGACCGCGGTCCGGGCGGCCGGGATCTCCTTGAACATGAACTCGATGCGCTGCGGTCCGCCGGAGAGGTCGTCGTCGTAGCCGTCGAAGCCCTGGTCGAGCCCGAACTGGCTGTCGAGCACGAAGGCGGAGACCACGGCGTGGGTGGCGTAGCCGGCGTCGTGGAGGCGCTCGGCCAGGGTCACGTCGCGCGCCGGCACCGAGTACAGGCCGTTGTCGCGCACGCCGTGGTGCGGCGGATAGAGGCCGGTCAGGATCGAGGTGTGCGACACCAGGGTGAGGGGCGCCACGGTGACGGCGTCGGAGAACCAGGTGCCGCGCCGCGCCATGGCGTCGAGCATCGGGGTCAACCCCCGGCGCCCGCTGGCGTAGCCCATGTGGTCCCAACGCGTGGTGTCGAAGGTCACCAACAGCAGGTTGGGGCGGTGCGAGCCGCCGCAGCCGGCGAGGGCCGCGCACAGCACCGCCAAGGGGAGAAGACGGCGGGGCGTCGAGAGGGTGCGGCGCATCGGGAGGGCGGAGAGTCTAACAAGCCGACGGCCCGCCCGGAGCGCCGGACGGGCCGTCAGGGGGGGGCGATCGGGCGCCCGCTCAGTCCTTGCGGCGCACGCCCGCCCGGTGCGGCTCCTGCGCCCGCGCCACCACCGCCCGCGCGGTGGCCAGGTCGGGGGTGGGCCGGATGAGCACGCTCTGGACCGAACCGTCGGCGCGCGTGCGCACCTTGACCACCACCGCCTGCCCGGCGCGCAAGGCGCCCAGGCCGCGCGCCGCCTCGGCGCGGAGCCGGCCGCGCAGAGCGCGCTTCTGCTTGGGGTCGAGCCCGCGCTCGGCGGCGTCGTCGCGCTTGGCGGCGAGCACCCGCACGCGGCCCTGCGGCACGGTCAGGTCGGTGCCGTCCGACAGCGCCAGGCGCACCGCGCCGTCCCGGGTCGCCAGCGACGCCACCGTGGCGGCGTGGAGCGTGCGCCCGCCCAGCCGGGGCGCCACCGCAGGCGAGGCGGTCGTCCCGGCGGCGGCGGGGCCCGGGCGGGCGACCGCCTGGGGACCTCCGGGCGCCGCCGCGGCGGGCAGGCCCCCGGCCGCCAGCGACAGGCCGAGCAACAACATCCTCAGGAGCCGGCGGCGGCGGCGGTCCAGCACCGCGCCCGCGGCGAGCAGCAGCAGCAGCACGAAGGCCACCATGCCGCCGGGGCCGAGCGCGGGCACTTCGACCTCGACCGGGGCGGCGACGTCGATCACCGTGGGATCGGCGGCCGCCGGGGTGTCCGGATCGTCGCTCAGGACGTCGCTGGCGAGCTGCGGGCAGAAGCCGAAGGTCGCCTGCTCCGAGACCGGGCCCGTGTAGCCGGTGTCCACCTGCACCTGCCAGCTCACCGTCACCATCTCGCCCGCGCCGAGCGCCCCGATCCAGACCTCGAGCGGGTCTTCGGTGTGGACCGCCGGAGCGATCCCTCCGGTCACCGAGACCGACTCCGGGACGAAGACGGTGTGGGTGGGCGTCGGTGCGTTGAGGCTGCTGCCGGCGCAGCCGCATTCGCCGGTGCCCTCGATCGTCGCCGTGTAGGTGATGACGCCGGCCGCGAGCGAAGCGGTGAGCTCGTTGGTGGCGGTCACCGTCGGCGGCCCGGAGAGGAAGTTCGAGAAGTCCACGCCGCCGGCGTAGGCACCGCCGATGTGGCTGAGGATGGTCGGGACGCTGGTCGTCCCCCACCAGTTGCTCTGGGCGGAGATGCCGTCCACCCGAGCCTCCAGGTCGGTCGAGTTGTCGAACAGCGAGTTGAGACCCGGCGAGCCGCTCCCGCCACCGCCGAGGTCCGGCGGCTCGCCCGCCGACGTGGAGTCGCCCGACACGACGAAGCCCACCGAGTTGTTGGTCACCGTGTTACAGGTCGCCAGCACCTGGCTCCCCTCCGGCCACGCATCGTCTTCGATGTGGATGCCGTGAGTGAACCCGTCGTCGACCACGTTGTCGCGGATCACGAGGTCGGAGGCGTCGAGAGAGGACTGCGAAGTTCCGTAGGCGAAGATGCCGTCGCCGTCGTCGCCGCGGGTCACCGTGTTGCCGGCGATCAACCGGTGCAGGGAGCCGGTGCCTCCGTCGTCGAAGTTCCAGGCGTCGATGATCCCGCTCGAGCCCGGCTGGTCGATCACGTTGCCGGCGATCGTGGTGGAGGAGTCGACGAGGTAGGGCTCCTCGTCGAGACTGGTGGCGGTGATGTGGATGCCGTCGTAGGTCGGCTCGGTGACCGAGTTGTTGGCGATCGTGAACTGGAGGTCGGTGTCGTCGCCGTCCGGGTAGAACTCCTCCTCGATCTCCAGGTAGATGCCGTCCGTCCCCGGCGCGATGATCTCGTTGCCCGAGACGTCGACGTGGGCGATGACCGACCCGGCGTCGGCCTCGGAGTAGTACAGGTCGACGCCGTTGCCGGCGGGCGTGTCGATGGTGTTGTTGGTGATCGTCGGCGAGGCGGTCATGTGGTCGCTGCCCAGGATCGGCGTGTACGCCGTCTCCAGGGTCTCGAACGACATGTAGATCGAGTCCTCGCCAGCCCCGGTGAAGGTGTTGCCCGAGACCAGCGGCTGCGTCGAGGCGCTGCCGGTCTCGAAGTCGGCGTAGTAGTAGACGTCGGTCCGCGAGCCGGTGGCGACGTTGCCGACGATCTTCGTGGTGTCCGTGAGCGACTCCCCGGTGTAGTCGTCGAGCTCGACGTCGATCGCGTACTCGGTGTTGGTGAAGTGGTTCCCCGAGACGGTCGGGCCGAGGACCCAGCTGCCGCCGCCAGCCGACGCCTCGAGGTCGGCGGAGAGGTAGATGCCCTCGTAGAACCCGTCGAAGGTGTTGTTGCTGATCGTCCCGGTGTACGACCGGTCACCGTCGGAGGTCGCGTCGCTGTCGACCACCAGGCCGTACTCGGTGGCGTCCCGGCTGTCGAAGATGTTGTCGTCGATCGTCGGCGCCATCGCCACCGTGGTCGGCGCGAAGTGGACCAGCGTCTGGCCGGGCGAGGTGTTCTCGTGGGTCAGCGTGAAGCCGGTCAACGTGGTGCCCGCGGCCAGCGGGGTGTCGACGTTCTCGACCACCGGGGTGCCGGCCGGCGCCCGCAAGGTGGTGGTGGTCTTGTCGGCGCCGTGCACCGTCACCCCACTGACCAGCTCCAGCGGGTACGACTCGCCGAGCGCGGTGTCGTAGGCACCCGCCGCCACCTCCACGCGATCGCCGCTCGCGACGTTGGCGAGCGCGTGGGTGAGGGTCTCCCACGGGGTGCCGCTGTTCTGCGCCTGGGCCGGGGTGCGCCCATCGTCCCCGGAGGTGGCGTCGACGTAGTAGGTGGCCGCCCACACCTCCGGCGCGGTCACCGCACCGCTCGCCAGCACGAGCACCAGCGCCCACCCCAGCGCCTTCCGCCCCGAGCCCCACTCCTCCGGACGCACGAACGCCGATCGATACACGTCAAGTCCTCTCGGAGATTGAAGAAACCGTCGATGGAGTATTCCCTCGGAATCCACCCCTGTCAACCCCGGAGGGTGGGCCGCTCCGACCCGTCGGGGTGGGTGGGCCGGGCGCCGGCGTGACGGCTCGCCCGCCCCGGACGCAGCGCGGCACCGATGTGATGGAATCGCGCCGCATGGCCCGGGCCGCCACCTCGCCTCCCCACCGGTCGCCGGCGCGCCGGCGGAGCCCGCTGCGCTTCGCGGCGCTCTACCTGCTGCTCGCCGTGGCCGCGGTGCAGATCCCGCTGGCCGAGGGGTGGCTGCTGACGCCGTGGCGGGGCGGCGGCTTCGGGATGTTCTCCACGCTCGACAGCTCCGCGTTCCGGCCGGTCCGCGTCTACGCCGAGGGAGACGGCTGGGAGCGACGGCTCGTCCTCCCCGAGAGCCTGGACGGGCCGACCTACGCCCTGGCCTGCCTGCCCACGGATCAGCGCATGCGCGCCCTGGCGCGCCGGGTCGCCGCCCGGCTCCGACCCGGCGGCAGGACCGTGCGGGCGCTGCGGGTGGAGGTGTGGAGATCCGCCTTCGATGCCGACACCTCGACCCTCTCCGTCCGCCCCTGGCGGCGCGTCCGCGTGGAGCTCGACCGTGGCGCGCCCTGAGGACCGGACCGCCTGGTGGCGGCGGCTGGGACGCTCGCTCGGCGAGATCGAGCCCTTCGACCTCGCGGCCCGGCTGACCCTCGTCTACTTCATGGTCCGGCCCCTGGGACCCTGGTGGGCCCACGCCCCGGCCCTGCTGCTGGCCGCCTGCGGCCTGCTGGTGCCCTGGCTGGTCCGCCGCGCCGGCCTCTGGGTCCTGTTCACGCTGGCGGTCGCCTCCTGGGTGATCCCGGCCTGGAGCTTCATCGACAACCACGGGTTCCTGCTCGTCTACTGGTGCCTGGCGCTGGCCTGCTCGCTCGCCTTCGGCGACGAGCCCGGACCGACCCTGGCCACCAACGCGCGCTGGATGGTGGGCCTGGTCTTCGCCCTGGCGGCGCTATGGAAGGTGGTGCTCTCGCCCGACTTCCTCGACGGCGACTTCTTCCGCGCCGTGCTGCTCGCCGACACCCGGTTCCGCGAGCTCGCCCGGCTGGGCGGCGGCATCTCGGCGGCCGCCTACCAGCACAACGTCGAGCTGCTGCAGCGGCTGGGCGCGGGGAAGCTGGGGCTGTCGGCGGTCGCGCTCACCGAGCCCCACCGCCAGGTGGTCCTGGCCTACGTCTCCACCTGGTGGACCGCCGTGGTGGAGACCGCGATCGCCGTCTTCTTCCTCCTGCCGCGCCGCCTCCCGCTCACCCGCTGGCGCGACCCCCTGCTGGTCTTCTTCTGCTGGATGACCTACCCCTTCGCCGCCATCGCCGGCTTCGGCTGGCTGCTGACCATCCTCGGCATCGCCCAGCTCGAGCCCGAGCGCCGCGCCATGCGCCTCGCCTACCTCGCCACCTTCGCCTTCATCCTCATCGACAAGCTCGTCCCCTGGACCCGAGGGCTGGTGGCGCTCGTCGGGTAGGGGGCGGAGGGCGCGCGGGGGCGGGAGCGCTTCCGCCCGGCGGCCCGCACGCCGCGCCGGGCCCTATTCCCGGGCCAGCACCTCGACGACGTCGCGACGGGACGCCCGGCGCGCCGGCACGCCACCGGCCAGGGCCGCCGTCGCCACCAGGACGAGCGCCGCCGCGGCGTAGGCCCGCGGGTCCGCCGGCGAGAGGTGGAAGAGCAGTCCGCCGAGGGCGCGCGCGAAGAGGGCCGCCGCGGCGGAGCCGGCGACGACGCCGGCGAGGACGAGGGCGAGGGGGCGTCGCAGCAGGAGGCGGAGCACCTCGCCCCGGGTCGAGCCGAGGGCGATCCGGACCCCGATCTCCCGGCCGCGCAGGCGCACGGCGTAGGCGGTCACCCCGTAGATCCCCATCGCCGCCACGAGGAGGCCGACGAGGCCGAAGGCCGCGGTCACCGAACCGTAGAACCGCGGCCGCGCCGTGGTGCCCGCGACGACGTCGTGGAGCGTGGCGACCCGATCCAACGGCAGCGACGGGTCGAGCGCGGCGACGGTCGAGCGCACCCGGGGCACCAGCCGCCGCGGGTCGCCCTCCCGGGCGGCGACGACGACGGTGAGGAACGGCCACGGCGCCTGGGCGTGCGGCAGGTAGACCTCGGGGCGCGGCGGCTCGGCGAGGCCGAAGTGGTGGACGTCGGCGACCACCCCGACGATCCGACGCTCGACCGGCTCCCCGAAGGCCAACACCACCGTGCGGCCCAGCGCGTCCCCGCGGTAGAGCTGGCGCGCCAGCGCCTCGTTGACGAGAGCGACCGGCGTCGAGCCGCGGCGATCGGCGGCGGTGAAGCCGCGGCCGCGCACCGGGATGCCGAGCGCCGCGAAGTAGCCGGGCGTGGCGGCCCGGTAGTTCGCCATCTGCGGCGCCTCCGCCGCCGTCCCGGCCGTCCGGCGGACCGGGAAGAGCATGTTCGAGCCACTCAACGGCAGGTTGGTGACGCCACCCGCCGCGGCCACCTCGGGCGCCGCGCGCAGGCGCTCCATCAGCTCGCGGAAGAACGCCGCCCGCCGCGCCTCGTCCGGATAGTCGTAGGCTGGCAGCACCACCCGGACGCTGAGCCGCCCGGCGGTGCGGAAGCCCGGATCGACCGCGAGCAGGGAGGCCAGGCTGCCGACGAGCAGGCCGGCCGCCACCAGCAGCACCAGGGTCACCGCGACCTGGGGCACGAGGATCCAGCCCAGGAGCCGTCCCGTGCGCCGCTCCCCCGCCCACCGGCCGCCTCCGGTGTGCACGTGCGCCAACGCGCGGCTCCCCGCGCGCAGCCCGGGCACCAGCCCGATGAGGAGGCCGCCCGCGAGGGCGACGGCGAAGTGGACCGCCACCGGGACGGCGCCGAGGTGGAACCCGTGGATGCGCGGCAGGTCGAGCGGGAACAGGGACACCATCGCACGCCCGCTCCAGGCGGCGATCCCCAGGCCCGCGAGCGCGCCGACCAGAGCGAGGAGCACGCTCTCCACCGCGACCGCCCGCAGGAGCCTGCCACGGCCGCCGCCGAGGGCGACCCGCAGCCCGAGCTCCGGGCCGCGGGCGGCGATCCGCGCCAACAGCATGGCCGCCGCGTTGGCTCCGACCACCAGCAGCAGGAAGGCCACGGCGCTCCACAGGACGAGGAGCGCCGGCCGCACCGGCGCCGTCATCGCTCGCGCGAGCGGCACCAGGCGGGCCCCGGTCCCCGCGTTGGTCGCCGGGTGGCGCTCGGCGAGGCGGCGCGAGATCGCCTCGACCTCCTGCTCGGCGCGGGCCAGGCCGACGCCGGGGGCGAGGCGCGCGAAGGCCAGGAGGTAGCGTGCGCCGCGTCCGACCTCCTCGTCGGGCGCCGCCATCGGCAGCCAGACCTCGGCGCCGCGCGGCAGGTCGAGCGTATCGGGGACGACGGCGGCGATCCGCCACCTCTCGTCGTCGACCCGCAGCTCGCGGCCGAGGGCTGCGAGCGGGCCCCCGTAGCGGCGCGCGGCGAGGCTCGCCGAGACGGCGGCGCCCCTCTCCCCCGTGCCCCGCGGGAGCCGGCCGACGGCCGGCGGCAAGGCGAGCACCGCGAACAGCTCGTCGTCGACCCGCGCCCCCGCCACCCGCTCCGGCCGGTCGCCGCCGCCCAGGGCGAACGTCTCCTCGCTGACCAGGGCGAGACCCGCCAGCGACCGGCTCTCGCGGCGCAGGTCCGCGGCGTCGGCGGCCGACACCCGGCCGCCGCTGCCGGCGTCCTCCGGACCGGCCCACCGCACCTCGACCAGCTCGTCGGGCCGCGGGTAGGGCAACGGCCGCAGCAGGACCTCGTAGACCAGCGAGAAGATCGCGGTCGCAGCGCCCAGCCCGAGGGCCAGGACGGCGACCACGGCGAAGCTGAATCCCGGGCGGCGCCGCAGGCTGCGCAGCGCGAGACGGAGGTCGGAAGCGAGACCGTACATCGTCGGCTCCTCGTGCGTGGGTTCCTCGTGGCCGAGACGAGCCGACGCTGCCACAGCGCGGACCGGCGCGCACGACCCGGCCGCGTGGTGCCCACCCCTGCCGGGCCACCCACCCGCAGGGGGCCGGGGTGCCACCCTTTCGGAAGGCCCGGGGGCGGCACGACGGCCCTGTCGGACGCAACCGCACCCCATGAGCCGGAGCACGAGGAGGAGGCGGCACGCCCCGGCGACGCTGTGGAGGCCCCCGCCCTCCTCGTCTCCAAGGTCGTCCCCCGGGGACGGGGGCGGGTGGCGCTGGTCGGGGGACGGCGGTAGGTCGCCGGACTGAGGTGCCCGCATCAGTACCGGATGAATCTCTTCGAGAGATCCCTGCTGCCTTGCGAAGACGCCGTCGCGTTGGTACGTTCCGGTCGCTCGATCCCATCCGACGAGCTCGGTGCGAGCGTGCGGCTCGCCCGGATGATGTCCGTGGATTTGATGGAGGAAGACGTCATGAAGTCAGTGTTGTCCGTGGTGTTCGCGATCCTCGTCTCCTGGCCCGCGAGCGCGCAGTCTCTAGCTCCGCTGCTGCTGCCCTCCGCGGGGTCCTCCGTGGAACGCACCAGCGCTCCGCTCTCCGTCGCGACCGATGCGAGGGTCGCTCCGGTCGCCACCATGCTGCCGGCGGAGGTGGGGTCCCGCGACGAGCTCGAGAAGGCGCGGGCGTGGAACGGGGCGGGACGATCGCCGCTCCAGATCGGGATCGTCCGGCCGCTGGCCGCACCGGTCACGGTCGATCTCAGAGGGGCTGAGGTCGTCGGGAGCACGGCTACCGATCACCTGCTCCAGCACTTCGATCACACGACCCGCTGGGCGGCGAAGGTGGAGGTCGCCGGTGCACCTCGGCTCCGCCTCCATCTTTCGAACATCGAGCTTCCCGCAGGCACCCGTTTCTGGGTCACCTCGGCGAGCGGCGCCAGCGTCGGACCCTTCGGCCAGGAGCTCGCGGCCGACGACGGCTTGTGGACTCCGAGCGTCGACGGCGAGGTCATCGGCCTCGAGGTCGAGGTCCCGAAGGAAGAAGGAGTTCCGGCGCCCGGCTTCGAGATCGACCGTATCGGCCAGTTCCTGCCGGAAGCGTTCGGGAGCATGGCGGTCATCGCAGGCGAGGAGAACACGAGCTGCATCACCGACGCCCGCTGCATCGGCTCCGGACAGCTCCCGGTGATCGCGAACTACCGGAAGGCGGTCGCGATGCTGCTCTTCGAAAAGAACGGCGGGCTGTATGTCTGCTCGGGTGCACTGCTGAACAACACCAATCAGGACGGAACTCCCTATCTGCTGACGGCCAACCACTGCATCGATCAGAGCGGCTCGGCCGCATCGCTCGAGGCGTTCTGGGACTACACCACGTCGAGCTGCCAAGGGAACTTCCCGAACCTGGATGCTCTCCCGCGAACCAGCGGAGCACAGCTTCTCTCCACTTCTGCGAGCAGCGACTTCAGTCTCCTTCGCCTGTCGAACCGGCCGGCCGGGCGGTTCCTCTTGGGCTGGAACGCCAACCCGAGCGCAGTGGCCCCCGGGACCACCCTCTATCGCATCTCCCATCCCTCCTTTCCAGACAATAGCGGCGTGTCCCCACAGGTCTACAGCGTGACGAGCGTCACGAGCCACTACGTTGTCTGTAACGGCGAGGCGTCTCTGAACCTGGTCCGTTCCCAGAAGGTCATCGGTGACGTGCGTCACGGAAGCTCCGGCGCACCGGCTATTCTTGCCAACGGACAAGTCGTCGGGCAGCTGCTCGGAGTCTGCCCGGGACTCGACGGCGCGGCTACCTGCACGAACCAGAATGTGGTCGTCGACGGCGCCTTCTGGTCGACGTTCCCGTGGATCCAGGACTACCTCGCGCCGCAGACGTCGCCCACCGAACCGTGCGTCGAAGACGAGACGACGGCCTGCCTCCTCGACGGGCGCTTCCGGGCCGAGGTCCACTACCGCAGCACCTTCAACGAGGGGCCGGCCGATCGGACGGCGTTCCGCAAGCCAGTGACCGGCTTCGCCAGCTCCAATTACGAGACGGCGTTCTTCTACTTCAACAGCGTCAACAACATCGAGATCCTGTTGAAGATGCTCGACCAGGGCAACGAGAACAGCTCCGGACAGCCGACCATCGCGGTGCTCACCGGCGTCGCGACCCCGCTGCACGTCGAGGTGGTCCTCACGGACACGACGACAGGGGCCTCGCGCACCTACACGAGCGCCTACCAGTCCATGGCAGGAAAGACAGACTTCCACGCCTTCGTGAAGTAGGCGCGGAGCTCGAATCCGGCCGGCCGCTGCGGGATGTCCCGGGCGGCCGGCCGGAAAGGGCCTACTTCCCCACGTACGTCAGGCGCGGCAGGGTGCTCGCGTCGGGGCCGGGGATGCCGGTGTCGCCGAGCTGCCAGGCGCGGGTGTGGAAGACCGGCTCGCCGGGCTCGGCGGCGCCCTCGCCGGCGGCCGGTTGCGGGAAGCGCAGGACGGCGACGCCGCGGGCCTGGGCGAGGAGCTCGGGGGCCACCTCGCGGAGGCGGTAGACGACCCACCAGAGGCTGAACATGCCGCTCGGCCACAGGTCGCCGCTGCCGGGGACGAGGTTCGAGCCCACCGAGGCGCCCTGGAAGGCCTTGGCGACGTCGCGCGAGAGGGCGGCGAGGTCACGGGGGCGCGGCGTGTCGGCGAGCGGCAGGCGCTGGGCCATCCCCTGGGCGCGCTTCCAGCCTTTGCGCCGCTGGTGGCGCAGCGCCCACAGCAGGCCCCCTTCGGCGAAGGGGACGAAGGCGCCGGAGGAGGTGCGGCGCGCGAGCCGGATCTCCGGCGGCTTGCCGGTGGGTCCGAAGACGTGGACGCCGGCGAGCCACTTGAAGAAGGTCTGGTCGGAGAAGGTCGTCCACTGCTTCTGGAAATCGGCGCGGCGGATCAGCCCCGCCATCACGTCGCCGACGACGACCCCCGACGGCTTGACGAAGTGCTTGGCGATCAGCCGCTCGAGGAACCAGCGCTCGGCGGCGCCCAGGAAGCTGGCGTTCCACTCCTTCTCGCTGCCGGCGAAGAGCGCCGCGAAGGCGTCGCCGGGGAGCTCGAGGTCGACGCCGCAGGTGACCGGCTCGGTGAGCGGGACGGCGGCCAGGTCGGACACGGCGACGGGGAAGCCGAGCTGCTCGAGCAGCACCGCGATCCCTTCGCGCTCGGAGTCCTCCAGCGCGTCGTCGTCGTAGAGGGCGGTGACCCGCAGGGTGCGGTCGAGGACCTCGCCGTAGGCGGCGTCGAGCCGACCGTTGGCGGCCCGGTAGGCGTGGTCGAGCCAGACCGCGGCGCCGTTGGTCTCCTTGCCGCGCACCTCGGTGCGGGCGAAGCCGGCGAGGTAGCGGCCGTCGCGGAGCAGCTTCTTCGCGCCCTCCTGACGCACCCGGACCGTCGCCTCCTCGACGCGTTGCAGCGTGCTGCGCCGCTCGCTCTTGGCGGCGGCCGAGGGCGTGACGAGGCTCACCATCACCGAGGTGGCGACGGTGCGCACCCGGCGGCTGAGGAAGACGCACTCGCGGATCTGGAAGGGCAGCGACTCGACCGCGTCGTCGGACTCGGACCTCTGGACGCGCCGCACCAGCTCGCCGAGCAGGTCGCGCGGCGAGGCGTGCGCGAAGGCCGTCTCGGCGCGATCGAGGAGCTCCTCCTCGGCGCGGTCGATCTCGACGTCGAGGACGGCCTGGGTGCGGGTGAGGCGCTCGACCTCGAGGCCGAGGTCGAACCCCAGGTCGCCCTTGAGCCGGCCGAGGTGCTCGCGGATCTTCTGCTTCCACTCCTCGGGCGCCGAGAGCAGCGCGTTGGCCTTCTTCGCCCACTCCTGGACCCGTGCCAGGTCCTCGTCGCTCACCTCGGCCCACAGCTTGTCGGTGAGCTTCTCGACCAGTCGCTGGAGCCGCTTCGACGCCTCGGCCTCGATCTTCTCCTTGGTCAGGCCGCCGTCGCGCAGGAAGTCGATCAGCTTGTCGATGCGGGTGCGCTCGAGGAAGTCGTTCACCCGGTCGAGGACCTTCTGCGGCGTCTCGACGAGGAACTTCCGCGCCGCCCGCGCCTGGCGGATGACGGCGGCGAGGCGGTCGGAGGTCTCCTGGTCGTGGCCGAGGATCAGCTCGACGATCGTCGCGCCGGTGAGCGACTCGACCAGGGCGTCGGCCTTCTCGCCCTCCTCGCCCGCCAAGAGCGGCAGCAGGTCCGGGTCGTCGGGGTCGAGGTCGGCCACCTGGTCGAGGAGCCGGCGCAGCCGCGAGTCCGATTCGAGCCCCGCCTCGGTGGCGATCCGGTCCATGAAGCTCGACAGCTCGTCGCCGAGACCGGCGTACGCCTCGACGAGCGCGTCGCCGAGGTCGCGCAGCGGGGCGAGCTCGTGGGCCACGTCGCCGGCCACCCGGTCGAGCCAGCCCGCGTCGTCGAGGAACTCCCCGATCCGCTCCTCGATCTCCGCGTCGACCGCCTTGCGCAGGTCGGCCGCCTTGCCCTTCGCCAGCGCGCCGGAGATCTCGCGGAACGACTCGACCACCGCCGGCAGCTTGACGTCGCCGACCGTGGCGTCGAACAGCGCCACCAGCCCGGTGCCGAGGTCGTAGTGGATGCCGAGCTGGAAGGCGGCGCTGAAGCTCAGCCGCCGCTCGTGGACCCGCTCGAGGCGCAGGCGCACCCGGTCGTCCTCCAGCGTGCCGGAGCGCCCCGCCACCAGGCGCATCTCGTCGAGCAGCGACAGGCCGAGGGCGGCGCGCACCGCGGCGCCCACCTGGAGCTGCACCGCCAGCTCCAGCCCGCGGAAGGGCGCCGTCAGCTCGGCGTGGAGGTCCTTGCCCCAGCTCCCCTCCAGCCCGAGCCCCAGCTCGAGCCGCAACGCCACCTCGTGCATCTCCCCGTCGGCCAGACCGCCGAGGTCGAGCCGTGACGGCAGCCGGCTGGCCGCAGCGAGCTGCTCGAGCGCCTGCATCCGCGTCGCCGAGGCCCGCACCGGCAGCCGCAGCCGGTAGCTCGCCGTGGTCCCCGCCGACGCCCGCGCCGACAGCTCCGGCCGCACGAAGGCGTCGCTCTCCCCCTTGGCGCTGAGCGCCAGGTCGACGTCGAGCGCTGCGTACGAGCCGCCGTCCGGCGCCCCGACCTGGCCGCCGCTGCCAAAGAGATCGGTGACCTCCGCGCCGGCGGCGGTGATCTCCGCCTGCGCCGAGAGCTCCGCCCCGAGCGCCAGCGGCACGTCGAGCACCTGGAGCGCCGCCCCCGAGCCCTTGACCTGGAGCTTGGGCAGGGCGAACGCCCCGCTGTCCACCCGCTCCTCCAGATCCTTCTTCGCCTGGAGCACCAGCAACAGGTCGTCGAGACCCAGGAGCTTCAGTTGCGACGTCGCCATGACTTCCTCTCCCTTCCCGTCCGGAGCCGCCGCCCCACGGCTCGAAATCGACGATCGGCGGCGGCGGGCCCGATCCCGCCCGATCCACCACAGGCCCGAGAGCCCGTCCTCCGAGAAGACGGACCCGACCACCGGGATTCACAGACTTACGTGGTTTTCGGACAGTATGCGAGGAAATGCGAAGAGGCAAGGGGGGAAGTGCCGTGCCAGGACGCTCTCAGCGGCGCTCCGGCTCGTGGACCGCACCGGCAGGCCCATCGCCCTTCTCGAGCTCCCAGAAACCCCGTGGACTGACCACCGGTAGCGGCAGTGAGGCCGCGAGGAGATCGCGGTCGCCCGAGACGAGGATCTCGGCGCCGGCGGCGATCGCCGAGCCGACCACCGGAACGTCCGAGGGATCGCGGAGCTCGAAGGACGGAATCCTCCGCTCCTCCCCCGCCTCCACCAGCCATCTGCCGAGAAAGGCGAGGATCTCGCCCGTCCGCTCCTTCCCGAGCCCGATCCGCCGGTCCAGCACCGGGCCCAGCTCGTCGAGGACCTCTCGGGTGACCACCAGGTCGTGGCGGGCCAGCACCCGGCGTAGCAGGTCGGCGCACAGCCCGCGGGTGGCGAAGGCCGCCACCAGGACGTTGGTGTCGAGGAAGACCCTCACGAGACGTCGCGGAAGACATCCTCGTCGGTGAGGATCCCGCGAGCCTCGGCGAACGGTAGCACCTCGCGGCGGAGCTGTTCGAAGGTCTCCACGGCGAGCTGCCGTCGCAGCGCGTCGCGCACGATCTCGCTCCGGCTGCGCCCCGTCCGCGCCACGAGCTCCGCCAGCTCGCGCTCCATCGCCTCGTCGATCCGCACGGTCAGCGTCGTCATGTACGACAGCGTACGACAGATCGCCGTTCAGGTCGATGGCGCTGGCGGTCCGGAGGACGCCGTGCGCGAGGCGGACCAGGCCGCCGTGCACCCGCGCCTTCTCGAGGGTCCGGAAGACCGCGGCGACGCAGCGGGCCCGACCATCGTCTCGAGGATGGAAGACGACGCCCGCTGGGCCGACGCCACCTGGGAAGGGGCGGCCGAGGCGTCGGTCCGGGACGGTCCCCGGATGAGCATGGCCGAGAGGCTCGCCTGGCTCGAGGAGATGGGGCGGCTGGCGGAGCGTCCGCGCTCAACCGCGTAGCGGGAACCGCACGTCCAGGAAGTCGAAGCGCCGGAAGTCGGGGTCGTGGGTGTAGAGGATCTTGACGCCGTGCTGGCGCAGGACGGTGGCGAGGTGGGCGTCGGGGACGAGATCGCCGCGCACCGGAAAGTCGGAGGTCGCCGCCGCGTAGTCGTCGAGAAATTCCGGGGCCTCGGCGAGCGGCCGCGTCCGCGGCAGGGCGAGGAGGCTCCGGAGGTTGCCCAGCGCCTCGGCGGGCGACAGGGGCGAGGTGAAGATCGCCGGGTGGGTGGCGATGCGCAGGTAGGCGAGCACCGTCGCCCACGGGAGGTAGAGGAGATCGGGATCCTCGAGCCGACCGGCGAGGAACGCCGAAGCCTCCTCGTGCAGCGGGCTCGACACGTCCGAGGCGTAGAGAAGGATGTTGACGTCGACCGAGTAGCTCACGGCGCCGAGCTCGCGTCGAGGATGCGGTACAGAGCCTCCTTGTCGCGAAGATCGACCCGCGCCCCCATCTCCCGTCGCGTCCAACGGAGCTCGGGGGGCGCGCCCTGCGTCTCCCGAGCCCGCAGCGACAGCGCCTCGGCGAGCAGCCGGCTGACCACGGCGCCGAGCGAGCCGCCCTCGCGCTCCTGGATACGCTTGACGTCGTCGAGGATCGGCGCGTCGATGTCGAGAGTCGTCCTGGCCATTTGCACCTGATGCTATGAAGTCCAACATCTGATGTCAATCTCGTCCGGTCGCAGCGCGCAGCGTCTCCTCCCTCTCCCGGAAGACGGCGCCTGCCGCGGGAATCGCTCCGCCGCCGGCTTCCGGCTCGCGGGGGATCGGCCGCGAGCCGTCGCGGACGCTCTTCGGCCGGGACTTCCTGCTACCATCCCGGCGGCGTTCTCTCTCCGTTCGATCGAACAGCGTCCAGAGCGCGGGTCCGGCGCTCCGGATTCGAGGAGCCCGTGATGAAACGACTCGTCCCGTTCCTGCTCGTCACCCTGTCCGGCTGTACCACGATGGGAGCGGCCCCCGCAGCGCCCACCGCCCCCGGAACGGTGACCGCGGTACCTCCCGCCGCGGCAGCGCCGGCCGCGGCCGCCGAGGTCCCGGCGCCGCCCGAGCCGCCTGTGCCGTCTCCGCCGCCGCTGCCGCCCGGCGAGGCGGCGATGCCGGCCGGGGCCCCCCACGACTACGCCCCCGAGGGCGTCCTCGGCGCCGGCCTCCCCGCCATCCTCGAGGCGCTCGAGAGCGGCGCCACCACCTCGGAGGCGCTGGTCGTCGGCTATCTCGACCGCATCGAGCGCATGGACCGGCAGGGGCCGACGCTGCGCGCCGTCCTGACGCTCAACGGCTCGGCCGAGGTCGAGGCGCGGGCGTCGGACGCGCGGCGGGCGCGGGGCGAGACGCTGGGACCGCTCGACGGGGTGCCGGTGCTGCTCAAGGACAACATCGAGTCGAAGGAGCCGCTGCCGACCACCGCCGGGGCGCTCGCCCTGGCCGCGAACGTCACCGGCCGCGACTCCCCGCTCGTCGCCGGCCTGCGCGCCGAGGGCGCCATCATCCTCGGCAAGACCAACCTCAGCCAGTGGGCCAACTTCCGCTCCAACGCCTCGATCAGCGGCTGGACGGCGCTCGGCGGCCAGGTGCGCAACCCCCACATCCTCGACCGCTCGCCCTGCGGCTCGAGCTCGGGGTCGGGGGTCGCCGTCGCCGCCGCGCTCGCCGCCGCCGCCGTCGGCACCGAGACCAACGGCTCGATCACCTGCCCGGCGACGGTCAACGGCATCGTCGGCTTCAAGCCCACCGTGGGGCTGGTCTCCCAGCAGTACATCGTCCCCATCTCCTCGTCCCAGGACACCGCCGGCCCGATGACCCGCACCGTCGAGGGCGCCGCCCTGATGCTGAATGCGATGGCCACCGGCGAGGCGAAGACCGACTACACCGCCGCCCTCGACCCGGGCGCCCTCCACGGCGTCCGCCTCGGCGTCGCCCGCTTCGCCCAGGGCTCGAACCCCGACATCCAGGCGCTGTTCGACCGCGCCCTCGACGATCTGAAGGCCGCCGGCGCCACCCTCGTCGAGATCGAGGAGTTCGAGCCCCCCGACGACTTCTGGCCCAACGCCCAGAAGGTGCTGCGCTACGAGTTCAAGTCCACCCTGAACGACTACCTCGCCCACACCCCGGAGGCCGTCGGGACCCGCGACCTCGCCTCCCTCATCGCCTTCAACCAGGCCCACGCCGACGTCGAGCTGCCGCTGTTCGGCCAGGACATCTTCGAGGCCTCGGAGAAGCTCGGCGGCCTCGACAGCGAGGAGTACACGAAGGCCCGCGACCTGGTGCAGAAGGCGACGCGGGAGGACGGCATCGACAAGCTCCTGGCCGACAACGACGTGGTGGCGCTGGTCGCTCCGTCGGGGCCGCTGGCGCCGCCGGTCGACGCCATCAACGGCGACGTCTGGCCCGACTGGGCGGGCGCCGGCTGGATGGCGGCGATCGCCGGCTACCCACACCTGAGCGTGCCGATGGGCGCGGTCAAGGGCCTGCCCGTCGGGCTCTCCTTCATCGGCGGCAAGGACCAGGACGCCCGCATGCTCGCCCTCGGCTACGCCTACGAGCAGCAGACCCACCGGCGGGTCGAGCCGGGATACGTGCCGACCGCCGAGGACGAGCCGGCGATCGGGCGGGCGATGGAGGGGGTCGGGATGCCGGGGACGAGCACGGGGCCGGGGGGCTGACCGGCGCGAGCGAGCGGCCAGGGACGATCCGGTGCAGGGCCCAGGCTCTGCGCCGCCTGGACCGCCTGCAGCCCCGCCCTGCGTTGACCCACTCCGGCGGGCTTCCTATACTCCCGCCATCGGACTTGGGAGGAGGAGACGTCATGAAGACCATCACTCTGATCTGGAATCGTGCCGCTGCACTGGCGGCGTTGGCGGCGCCCGTGGTCGCGCTGGGGCAGCCGGGGAACGGGAACGGGAACGCGTTCCAGATCGTCCCGACGCTCGGGCGGCGTCGGTCTGGCGAGCCTGGCGGGAGGCCTCGCGATCGGCGGGGCGTGGCTCCTGTCGAGACGGCGCGACAAGTAGCCCGGTCGCGCCGGCGATGAGGCTGCTCGCGCGCTGGCGCGGCCATCCGCTGGCGACGGCGCTGCTGCTCGTCGGCCTCGCGCTCATCGCCGGCGATCTCTGGCGCTGGTGGAGCTGGCGCCAGGCCCACCGCGACCGCGGCTCGTACAGCCCCCGCGCCGACTGGAACGCCCCCTACGGAGGGGCCATCCACCTCTCCGGCTATGCCTTCCGCGACCACGACCGCGACGGACGGCTCGACCTCGGCGACCGCTCCATCGCATGGGTCGCCTTCGAGGTGACGGGACCGGGCGTCGAGGGCGCCCTGGCGCGCACCAACGCCAGCGGGTTCGCCAACTTCGACATGTCGTTGTCGCGGCGCGACGCGGTGATCCGCCGCCCCGGCGACTACACCTTCCGGGCCCTGGTGCCCCCGGGCTGGCGGGTGACGACCGGCAACGCGGTCCAGACGGTGCACCTGAAGATCCTCCACGGGGCACCGGCCGACCTGGTGGCCGAGACCCCGCCGGCACCCGTCGGACTGGCCCCGCGGCTCACCCTGACCGGCCGCTGCACCGTGCACGGACCCGACGGATCGCTCGTCCCGCTCGCCGGGGGGCGGGTGGAGGCGCGCGGGCCGGGCGGCCGTCGCGCCGCCACCCGGACGGGCCCCGACGGCCGCTTCGAGATCCCGGTGACGCCGGGGAGCTGGCGCCTGCGGGTGCGCGACGCGGCCGGAGCCGACCGCCTCGAGCGCGCCGTCGAGGTCCGCGACGCCCCCGTCTACGTCGCCGGACTGGTGCTCGACGAGCCCGTCCCGCCACGCGCCGGCCGCCCCGAACGCCTCGGCTTCGACTCCGTGACCACCCGGTTCACCGCCAAGATCCCCTCCGGAACGGCCGGCCTCGACTGGGACAACCTCAACGCCCTCGACGCCGTCACCGCCGAGACCGCGGGCTACCTCAACACCCTAGCCTCCGGCCGCTACGTCGCCTACAACTGCTCCGGCCACCCGGTCACCCTCTCCCGCCCGGAAGGCTTCGACCTCTACGGCGCCTCCGTCGGCGCCGGCCTGCCAACCGCCGAGGGCGAGACCCTCCACGCCGAGGCCTACCGCCACGGCCGCCTGGTCGCCTCCGACGATGTCGTCCTCTCCGCCCTGGGACCGGTGTGGCTCGATGCCGACTACCGCGATGTTGACCGGGTGGTTTTCAGTACGCGGCGGTACTGGCAGTTCGTGATGGAGGACCTCGTGTACTCGACGCGTGGGGGAGCACCGGCACCGGGCGGTGCGCCTGCCGCGGGCGACGCCGACGCCGCCGAGCAGTAGGCCCACCGGCGACCGGAGCCGGAGGAGGGGCGGGCCGCCGCGGCAGAGCCCAGGGATCGGGCGGGCCGGGCAGGGGGAGGGGGGGCCGGCGACGTCGCCGGCCCCCCGGCGGCTGAACCGACAGCGGGTCCGGGCCTGGGAGGCAGCGGTCGGCCGGGCACGGCGTCGAAGCGCCGGTCGCCGGATCGGTGCGGTCGATTCCGTCAGCGCGGCCCCCGATGCCGGCGCCCGGTCGTCCGGCGCACCCCTTGGGGGAGCGCCCCCACCCCGTCGGTCCTCAGCCTCGACACCGGAAGACCTTGCCCGCGGAGGGCATCCCGCCCTAGAATCCGAATGCCAATTCGGAAACGGCATCCGATCCTCTTCCCCCACCCCGAAGCACCCGCGTGCCCCGACCCGAACCCTGCCGCGAGCCCCCTGCGCGCTCGAGCGGCATCATCCCCGCCCGGCAGCGGCGTAGCCGGGAGACGGAGCGTCGGCTGCTCGACGCCGTCCGGGAGGTGATCGTCCGCTCGGGGGTGGAGGGGGCGACGGTGGCGGAGATCTGCCGGGTGGCCGGGGTCGGCGTGGGGACCTTCTACGGGCGCTTCCGGGACAAGGACGCCCTGCTGGCGGCGTTCTTCGCCGACTACTACCGGCGGGCCGGGGCGGAGCTCGACGCCCGGTTCCCGCTCGAGGCCTGGCGCGGCCGGCCGGTGGCGGACATCGTCGAAGCCTGGGTCGTCCGCCGGGTCGAGGGCCTCAGGGAGCGCCGGGCGCTGACCCGGGCCATCCTCACCTACACCCGCACGCGTCCCGACCCGGCGTTCCGGGCCCGGGCGGCGGCGCACAGCGCGCGGGTCATCGACCGCTTCACCGCGCTGCTGGAGGGCGCGAGCGGCGGCATCGGCCATCCCGACCCGCGGCGGGCCGCCGTCTTCGTGGTCTCCGCCCTCGAGGCCCTGCTCAAGGAGCTCGCCCTCTACGGCGAAATCCGCTCCCCGGCGCTGGCCATCACCGAGGACGAGCTCGTCCCCGAGCTGACCCGCCTGGTGCGGGGCTACCTCGAACTGCCGACCGGAGAAAGCTCCCCGTGAACGACCCCGCCCCGACCCGCGAGCGCCTCTTCAACCGCGACTTCGTGCTTCTCTGGCAGGGCCAGCTCGTCAGCCAGGTCGGCAACCAGGCCCACGTCATCGCGCTGATGTTCTGGATCCTCGAGGCGACGCGCTCGGCCAGCCTGATGGGTCTGCTGGGGATGAGCGCCGCCCTGCCCGGCGTCGTGCTCTCCCCGCTCGGTGGCGCGATCGCCGACCGCCACTCGCGCAAGGCCCTCCTCGTCGTCGCCGACCTGGTGCGCGGGATCGCCGTGCTGCTGCTCGCCGCGCTGCTCTTCACCCACGGCTCCGACACCCGCCTCGTCGTCGCGGCCCTGTTCGTGACCGCCGTCGTCGCCGGCATCATGGGCGCGCTCTTCCGCCCGGCCGTCAGCGCCGCGATCCCCGACCTCGTGCCCGCCTCCCGCGTCCAGGCCGCCAACTCGCTGACCCAGCTCTCCGCCCAGGGCTCCCAGTTCGCCGGCCAGGCGATCGGCGGCGTCCTCTACCGCACCCTCGGCGCTCCGCTGCTCTTCCTCGTCGACGGCATCTCCTACCTGCTCTCCGCCGGCTCCGAGCTCTTCCTCCGCATCCCCCAGCGCCTGCCCGCGGCGCGGCCGGGCCTGGGCGCCGTGGCGCGGGGCTACCTGTCCGACACCCGCGAGGGCCTCGCCTGGATCTGGCGGCGCACCGGGATGCGCACCTTCATCCTCACCGCCACCGCCATCAACTTCCTCTTCATGCCGATCGCCGTCCTCCTTCCCTTCTACGTCACCGACGTCCTCGGCAAGGGCGCCGCCTGGTACGGCTTCCTCCTCGCCGCCCTCAGCCTGGGCTCGATCGCCGGCCTCCTCCTCGCCGGCACCCTCCGCCTCACCGGCCCCGCCCGCGCCCGCGCCCTCGCCGCCGCCCTCCTCCTGACCGCCGCCTCCATGGGCGGCCTCGGCCTGGTGCGCTCCCCCGCCGCCGCCCTCGCCCTGATGTTCGCCGCCGGCCTCCTCGCCGCGGTCCTCAACGTCACCGTCGTCACCCTCCTCCAGCTCGCCACCCCCCAGGAGCTCCGCGGCCGCGTCATGGGCCTCGTCATGTCCCTCGCCAGCGCCGCGACGCCGCTCGGGATGGCGGTGGGCGGCGTCCTGGGAGACCTGACGGGAAAGGCGATTCCCGGGATCTACGTGGGCGTCGGGGTGGCGGCGGGCGCGGTGGCGGTGGGGGCGTTCCTGCGGCCGGGGTTTCGGGAGTTTCTGGGGGGAGGGGGAGAGGCGATTCCCGGCTGATCGTCGTCGGTACTCTTGTTCTAGACTGACGAGGGTTACGGCGGGTTCCTCGCGGCGCCCTTCTGCTGATGGTGGCGACCGAACCCGGGCCCCGTCCCCGCTCACTCCGAGGCGCACCCCGTCTCATACTCCCTCAACGCGGCCACCGACCCTCACCTCGACGCGACCACTCCGGCGATCGCTAGAGCGAAGCCGAGCAGGGTTGGTGCGAACGCCGAGATGGCAACGAAGGCGGGGCCGATGAGCAGCCCGGAGCCGACGGTGATGTCCCCCACCGCCACGGTGTCGACGACGGTGTTTGTCGCGGTGTCGATCACCGAGGCGTCGTCGGCAGAGGGATGTGAGACGTAGACCCGCTTGCCGTCAACCGTGTAACATTCAGACCCGGTGATCATCGGCGAGAACATTCTGCAAGGAGGCCGCCTACATTCCTAGCGCCCGGTCGCCAGTGCGTCGCCGCTGAGCGGCTTGGAGCCAACTCCGCATTTTCGAGCGTTCATCGCGCAACTCGCCTTCCGGCTGGGGGTGGCCCTTGCCGCAGCCGAGGTGGAGCGTGAAGCCCAACCTGACATCTCCGCAGAGAATCCACTGAAATGAGCGTCTTTGACCGCAGCATCCAACTAAGCGTGGATACCTCCTCCTGGGGGGGCGCACCG